>NZ_LT799418.1:2382763-2397089 GCF_900162725.1 Parabacteroides sp. Marseille-P3160
TTGGCTGGAGCTCAGCGAGCGGGCCTGACGGTCAGAAGGCTTCCAATACCCGGATCCGCTCTTCGATCGGCGGGTGGGTGGCAAATAGTTTGCCGAAAAAGGATGGCTTTTTATCCAATGCATTTTCGATGAACAGCTGGGCGACGTCCTCGCGGGTTACCGCCTCGATGCGAGGATCCCCGGAGATTTTCCGTAGCGCCGAAGCCAGCGCCTCCGGGCGTTTGGTCATCTCCACCGCTCCGGCGTCGGCCATGTATTCCCGGTTCCGGGAGATGGCGAACCGCATGACCATGCTGATCAGATAGCCGATTGCTGCCAATACGAGGATCAGCAGGATAATAATGATGTTATTGTTGTTTTTGTTCCGGTTGTTCCCGCCTCCGGACAAGGCTCCGTAGCGTACGGAACGCATCGCCATTTCAGTCAGGAAGGCGAAGATGCCGACAAAGATGATCGAAACGATCAGCAGCCGTACATCCCGGTTCCGGATATGGGTAAGTTCGTGGGCGATTACTCCTTCCAATTCCTCGTCATTCAGTTTGTTGATGATTCCGCGCGAGAGTGTGACCGTATAGGTTTTTTCGTTGATTCCGCTGGCGAAGGCGTTCAGCGAGTCATCCTCGATCACGTTTATTTTCGGCATCGTCATCCCCTGCGACATGCAGAGGTTTTCCACTAGGTTATACACCCGCATATTCTCTTTCCGGCTCAGCGAATGGGCGGAAGTCGCCTTATTGATCATCGAGGTATGGGAGAAATAGGCAATGACGAACCATAGTCCGCAAGCCAGGACGACAAAGGGCAGGGCATTCAGGAACAGATAGTTGACCCCGTCGATGTTCACGCCCTGATCCGGCCGTTCCGAATTGGAGGCGACCAGCAGTTCCAGCAGGAAAAAGAAAAGCCAGCTCAGCGCAACCAATAAAACCGGGAAAAGAATGAGTAACAGGGCGGAACGCTGATTGTTCCGCCGTATTTGGGTCTGAATGCCGAGATATTTCATGAACGGTTATGACTGTTAGAATTTTACCTCCGGAGCCTTGTCCAGGACGGCGCGTTGGTTTTCGCCGACGTCGAACATCGGTTCCCGTTTGAATCCGAACATTCCGGCGATTAGGTTGGCGGGGAAGACTTCCACCGCATTATTATATTCCTTGGTAGCCGAATTGAAGAAACGGCGGACGGCAGCCAGCTTGTTTTCCACGTCGGAGATCTCTTCCTGCAAATGCATGAAGTTCTGGTTCGCCTTCAGCTCCGGATAGGCTTCCAGCGTGACGCGAAGTCCGGCAAGCGCGGAAGACAGCTTATTTTCAGCCACAATTTTTTCGTCGATACTGTTGGCGGAAACAGCCGCCGTACGCGCTTTGGCAAGATCGATCAGCGTTTGGTTCTCATGTTTCATATATCCCTTTACCGCCTCTACCAACTGCGGAATCAGGTCATGGCGTTGTTTCAACTGTACGTCGATGTCGGCAAACGCGTTTTCCCGATTGTTTTTGTACTTCACCAAACGGTTGTAGAGGGAGATGGAATAGAGGACGAAAAGGACGACGACAACAAGAATAATAATTAGAGTCATAATCTTTACTTATTAAATAATAATAATCGCAAATATAGCGATAATTTGTGACTAAAAAAAATCAGCAGCCCTCTATCTGTATCCCATCATGCGGGCGACCGGCAGCCCCCTCTACACATTCTCCCTGCGGGCTTTTGGCATGCTTTCAATGGAGAGGTACGCTTTCCGGTTTCCGATACCGGTAAACCGATAAACGGAATTGCTGCTATTCATTTTATCAATTGTCGCTATCAGAGACGGGGATTCTCGCAATCCGGTTGAGTGTTTCACAGCTGTAGAACACGTGTTTCACAGCCGTCAAACACGTGTTTCATATCTGTCAAACACCTGTTTTATATCCGTCAAACACCTGTTCGATAGCCATAGAACACCTTATCGGATTGACACGATGCAAGCAGAGTATATAGGGGATGTGCGAAAAGTATTTACTTTTTCTGCTTTTTCAATGCAGCGTTTGGAGGATTTATTCCATCTATATTTTAAAAGCGGAGACCGGTTACGGAGGCAGTTGGGTAATTGAAGTAGTTAAATATTCTGTAAATCAATGTCCGTTTGAGCGGAATCCATATATTTGTGAGTAACAAAGGTCTTTTCCGGATTGTTATTAAGGAAAGCGATTAAACCTTCCGGGCAACCGGAAGTCTAAAACATAAGAAGAGAAGAAATTAAAAAGGATAATGAATACTAACTAAAAGTAGAGGAGAAACAAAGATGAAAACCGTTAAACTAACCTCTTTATTAATTATGTTGCTGATGGCATTCAATGTCGCGGCACAAGAGGAATTTTTTGATGATGTGTATTTCTCTTCCGGCAAAAATACAAAAAAAGAAAAAGTCGAAGAGAAAAAAGTGATAAAGTCGGACACTCCGGTGAAACAATCGACGGTAAGCGCGCAAGCTTCCGCTTCCGCTCCGGAAATCAGCGTAGATGAATATAACAGGCGTTATGATTTCGAAGCGCCGGAAGAGGCCGTTGAAGATACGATTGCTCCGGAGGTACGTACTTCCGATAACGAATACAGCGAGCGGATTGTTCGCTACCATTCCCCCAGCACGATTACGATTGCAGGGGCTGACAATGTGAACCTGAATATCAGTGATGGCTATTATTCTTACGGATACGATACGGACTATTCGGACGGATATGCCAACGTGAATGTCAATATAGGCATCGGGAACGGCTGGGATAGCTGGGGATATTACGATCCTTGGTTCTATGGCGGCTACCGTCCCTATTGGTATTACAGCTCTTTCTATCGTCCGTACTTCGGCTTCGGCTGGGGTTGGGGAGGCTTTTATGCCGGATATTATGATCCTTGGTTCTACAACCCGTACTGGGGCTGGGGCGGCGGATATTATGGCGGCGGATATTACGGCGGCTACTGGGGTGGCGGCTGGGGCCATAATCATTACGGGCGTCCGGCTTACCGGAATGATGCGGGACGTTCGAGCGGAGCCCGCTATGCAAACGGAGGAAGAAGTTCAGGCGTTCGTTCTTCACGGGACGAATCCATCGGACGGAGTTCCGCCGGACGGACTACCTCTTTGAGAGGACGGGATGCGGCCGGTATCAGCACCAGCCGTTCGTCCGCAGGACGCAGCAGTAGTATTAACTCATCCGCGGAGCGGAGCAGCGTTGTTTCTTCGGAAGGGACTTCCACCGGACGTAGCAGCATCTCCAATACTTCACGTACGCGGGTCTCGACCTCGAGCGACCGTTCTTCGGTATCTACCGGACGTAGCAGTGCCGTTACACCGAGCAACAGTTCTTCTGTCAACAGAAGCACTCCGAGCAGCAGCTCAAGCCGTAGCAGCTACTCCGCACCGAGCAGCACACGATCCAGTTCCAGCATCAGCGCTCCATCATCCAGTGGAGGCCGTTCCAGCGGAGGCGGTAGTGTCAGCAGCGGCAGTAGCGGCGGACGTTCTTCCGGCGGAGGTCGTAGGTAATTATTTCCGAGAGATAAGAATTAAGTAAGGGTGCAATGGTAAGCGCCCTTACTTTTATAGATGAAATTTTAGAAAATAATGAAATATGAAAAGATCGTATTTATTCTTATGTATGCTATTGCTAAGTAGTGGTGTTGCGTTTGCGCAAGGAGAGATCGATGCTTACCGGCTCTCGCAGACAGAATTGAATGGGACGGCACGCTACATGGGTATGGGTGGCGCTTTCGGCGCATTGGGTGGTGATATCTCCGTGATGTCGGCCAATCCCGCAGGCCTGGGAGTTTATCGTAGTTCGGAAGTGGTAACGACCTTGAACTTGTCGATGATCAATGCACAATCCAATTGGAATGGTTCCAAAATAGATAATGATAAGACGAAATTTGACTTCGGCAATATCGCCTATGTCGGCTATGTCCCTACGGGAAAGGATGAAGGCATTATCGGTTGGAATTTCGGCTTTTCATATAATCGCATTAAAAATTTTAACCGGAATTACCGGATGTCGGGTACGCAAGGCGCCTCATTGGCTGATTATGTAGCTTCACGGGCAAGCAATGCATTCCAAGATGCCAACGGATATTATGGGATACCGGAAGGCCAACTGATATTAACGGATAATTATGATCCCTATTTTAATAAAGCCAGCGTCGGCGGTGAATCTGTCTGGTTGCCCTGGTTGCCTATATTGGGATATGAAGGAGGTTATTTCGGAACGCAATATGGACGGGATGATGTCTATCATTCCGGTTTCGGAGAGAGGACAAACGGAGTTTGGAATACATTTTCGCCTAATTTGTCCACCTTGGACGTACGTGAACGGGGCGCTATCGATGATTACACCTTTTCCTTGGCGACGAATGTTTCGAATTTCCTGTTTCTCGGCGCTTCTTTCATTGTGACCGATGTAGATTATAGTGTCAGCACTGTTTACGATGAGGATTTTCCCCAATCGGACCATCTTTACCTGGATAATCATTTGTCTACGGATGGAACAGGATATTCCTTCAATCTGGGCGCAATAGTTTCCCCGACGGATTTCCTGCGTTTGGGAGTCGCCTATAATTCACCAAAATGGTATAAGCTGAATGATTATTATTACGCAGAAGCCGGTACTTACATCCATTCATGGGAAAAGCCGAAGTTTGACGCTAATACGCCGGATGATGCGGATACTTATACTCCGTACCGCCTTCGTACGCCGGATAAATGGATTTTCAGTGCCGCCGGTATTATCGGGACACAGGCCCTGATCAGCGTAGACTACGAAATACAGAATTACAAAAACATGAATTTATCCAATCGGGAAGGCTCTGATTATGCCGATAATGATTTTATCGACCAGGATTTCGGCATGGCCCATACGATCCGTGTCGGAGCGGAATATAAACCAACTCCCCAATTTGCAGTGCGTGCCGGAGGAGTTTGGCAAACAAGCCCGATGAAATCGGACTTTAAAAACGGGAACGTGGAAGTGATGACAGCCGGAACCATTCCGAATTATACGTTGGATGCCGGAACAATCAGTACTTATTCGGTCGGTTTGGGATATCGTTTCACCCCGAATTTCTACATGGACCTAACCTGCATCTACCGGACGCAGAAAGAGAATGCCTATGCTTTTTCCAGCACATTCTATGAAGATGCGGCCTCTCATATTGCTCCGGTAGAATCCGTGCCGGCTTCGTTGAAGACAAATACGACAAGGCTTGCCTTGACTTTGGGTTATAAATTTTAACTGGCTATAAAAGCAAATAAAAATTATATTCGTGAACTTTGTACAAAAAAGCCCTCGATTCGTACATAAAACGTAGGAATTGGGGGCTTTCTTTGCATTTAACCTTAAAAACTATTGCAGTATTCAAAACTTTTTTGTTTTTTTGTTTCCGAATATAAATAAAGTCTAACATCTAAAAGAACTGCCTATTGCATAACATTACTCTTTAAACCAAAATACAGAAGTAATGAATACAATTAAATCGATGACCGACGAAGAATTGGTTATCCTTTATGCAAAGGGCGATAATGCCGCCTTCGATGTTTTGTTAAACCGATACAAAAACTGTATCCATTCTTATATCTATTTTATAGTACGCAACCGCGAACTGACGGAAGACATCTTTCAGGAAACGTTTGTAAAGGCAATCCTGACGATCCGCCAAGGGCGTTATACCGAAAGCGGCAAGTTCAAGGCCTGGATCACACGCATTGCCCATAACCTGATTATCGATTATTTTCGCCAGGAACGGAACGAAAACACGGTTTCCAATGATGAGGTGGAGATCGACTTGTTTAATGATATTAAGCTTTGTGACGGCACGGTTGAAGATCATCTGGTACGCCGCCAGGTGATGTCGGATGTCCGGAAGCTGGTGAAGCACCTGCCGGACAATCAACGCGAAGTACTGGAAATGCGTTATTACCAAGACCTGAGTTTCAAGGAAATAGCGGAGCATACGGGAGTCAGTATTAATACGGCGTTGGGACGTATGCGCTATGCGATCCTGAATATGCGTCGGATGGCTTACGAAAATAATATCGAATTATCTTTAGCCTGACATTTTTAACATTCAAAATGCGTTTCGTAGAACAATAAGTTTCTGGTAGGTTCGTTTTATCTATAAAGAAAAAACATATGAAGCCTATGAAGTATTTATTTACACGAAGCATGGAGAAAAGAGAAAATAAGGTAGGGATTGATAAAAAAAGAAAAGAAGGCCCTAAAGAAGAAACGCTTGAGTTTTTGCGGCAATTTGCTCGTATTTGCCATTCGGAAAGCGGATTAAATTCGGAATGGAGGGTGATTGTACTGAATTAAGGATCAAAAGGAAGGGGATGCCGTCAACGCATTCTCTTTTTTTATGTATTTTTGTTCCAAACTTAGTTCAATTCAATGAAACATAAAATTGCCCCTTCTTTGTTATCCGCTGATTTTCTCGATTTGAGAAAGGAAGTGGAGATGGTCAACCGGAGTGAAGCCGATTGGCTGCATCTGGATGTGATGGATGGCGTCTTTGTGCCGAATATTTCTTTCGGCTTTCCCGTGATGGAAGCGCTGAAAGAGATTTGTGAAAAACCGATGGACGTCCATCTGATGATTGTCGAGCCTCAGAAATTTATCCGGGAAGTAGCCGCTTCCGGCGCCTACCTGATGAATGTCCATTATGAAGCCTGCACCCATCTGAACCGTACGGTTGCTGCAATCAAGGATGCGGGAATGAAAGCCGGGGTGACCCTGAATCCCCATACGCCGGTTTGCTTGCTGGAAGATATTATTCAGGATGTGGATATGGTACTGCTTATGTCAGTCAATCCCGGTTTCGGCGCCCAGCGTTTTATCGAACACTCGGTTGAGAAGACGGTACGGTTGAGAGAGATGATCGAGCGGAAAGGGCTGCATACCTTGATCGAGTTGGATGGAGGGGTCAACGAACAGACCGGACGGCGCCTGTTGGATGCCGGTGCGGATGTACTGGTTGCCGGAAATTATGTCTTTAAGGCGTCGGATCCGATCGAGGCGATCCGGAAGCTGAAAGCATTGTAGAAAAACATCATACCGACCTTAACTCTGATACATGACGGACGAATTACGGAAGAGGCCTTTTGCGAGGCCTCTTTTGTTCTGGATCGCAGGCTTTGTCCTGCAACTTTGCTTTCCGGTGGCGACTGTTTCCTGGGTATTGCTTTTTCCGGTAGCCGCCGTCTTGCTCTATTCGTTTCTTCCGGTACAAAGAAAGGAAGGCTGTTCTTTTCTCTATGAATACCGTTGGGTATGGGGGCTGGCGTTCCTTTGCCTAATCCTGTTTTTATCTATCCAAATGACAGCCTATCGCGAACAAGGGCTTCTTCTTCCGCCTGCTTCTCCGAATGGATTGCAGGCGTGGGCGGCGGAGCAACAGATGCATTGGGTGGGGAAACTGGAGCGGTTACGGCTGACGGAGGCCGAACGTTCCGTATTGGCTACCTTGACGGCCGGCTACCGGCAGGCAATGGATCCGGAAGTGAACCGGCAGTTTATTGTGGCCGGTGTCGTTCATCTGCTATCGGTTAGCGGGTTTCACGTTGCAGTCGTGGGTTGTTTCGTTTCTTACTTGTTTGCGTTGCTGCCCCGCAGGCCTTTTTTCAGGTTACTCAATTTCCTGCTGACCTTTGCGGTCGTCTGGGGATATACCTGCCTGACAGGATTGGCCGTGCCGGCGGTCCGTTCGGCGGTGATGCTGACGATCTTTCTGGCCGGTAGATTGCTCCGCCGGAATACGGACAGCTACAATACGTTGTTTGCCTCCGCTTTCCTGATGCTGGTTTACCAGCCGTTTTACTTATTGGATATCGGCTTCCAACTGAGTTATCTGGCCGTGTTCTCGATTCTCTACTTCCAGCCCCGGCTAAGCCGGTGGATCCCTTTGCGTAATCCGCTGCTGAAAGCTCCCTGGGAGGCGATTACCGTGACGCTTTCCGCACAGACCGGAACCTTCTTCCTTTGTTGCTATTACTTTGGTCAATTCTCCACCGTCTTCCTTTTTACGAATTTGCCGATTACGTTTTTGTCCGGTATACTTCTGCCGGTTACCCTGCTTTGGATCGTATTACCGGAGTGGTTCCCGCTGGTTGGTTGTTTGCAGGCAGGGGCGGAGTTATTGACAAAGAGCCTTTTGTGGGTTGTGGAATCTTTCAGCCGGGTACCGGGGGCGACACTGCGGTTTCATTTCGATTTTCTCTCGATGCTGGGAGGCTATCTCCTCCTCTTTCTTCTTCTTTGCTATTGGCGGAACAGGCAGGTGAAAAGGCTCTTCTTCCTCTTGGGCGCTCTGTTTTTGTGGCTGGTTTATCAAATTATTCTGGCTTTGGGACTTCGGTAATGCTGAAAAATGCTACCTTTGCCTCTTCACAAATGATCATTTTATGCTGACAAAAATCATACGAGAAGAACAGATACAGAAAGCCAAAAAACAGGTGGAAGAATGTGACAATTTCGTGATCGTGACGCACCTTTCTCCGGACGGGGATGCCATCGGTTCTTCGCTGGGACTGTATCATTTTCTGACGGAATATGGAAAGGATCAGGTTTCCGTGATTGTTCCGAATGACTTTCCTGAATTTTTAAAATGGATGCCCGGAACGAAGGACATTGTCATCTATGAGAAATATCCTGACTTCGCGGAACAATTAATTCGGGAAGCGGAGGTCATCTTTTGCCTCGACTTTAATGCCCCGAAGCGGATTGCCGCGTTAGCTGCGCCCGTTGTGGCGGCGGATGCCGTCCGTATTATGGTGGATCACCATTTGGAGCCGGATGGCTTTTGTTCGATTGTGATGTCTTATCCCGAAATGTCTTCTACAAGTGAGATGGTCTTCCGCCTGATTTGCCGGATGGGGCAGTTCGATCTGCTTTCGAAGGAGGCCGCGGAATGTATCTATACCGGGATGATGACTGATACGGGCTCTTTCACCTATCATTCCAATGAACCGGAGATTTATGTCATTATCGGCGAACTGATCAAGAAGGGAATCGATAAGGACGCGATCTACAGGAAAGTCTACCAAGTTTATTCCGAATGGCGACTTCGCCTTTTCGGCTATGTCTTGTATGAAAAAATGAAAATGTATCCCGAACAACATGCCGCATTGATCACATTGACGAGAAAAGAGGCCGCCCGCTTCAATTATGTGTCGGGAGATGCAGAAAATTTTGTCAATCAGCCTCTCAGCATAAAAAATACGGTGTTTTCAGTATTCCTGCGGGAAGACAAAGACTATATTAAAGTGTCCTTGCGGTCGGTCGGGGACTTTCCCTGCAACCAGTTTGCCGGAACCTATTTTAACGGCGGAGGGCACAAAAACGCTTCCGGCGGGGAATTTCACGGTACCATGAAGGATGCCATCGACACTTTTGAAAAAGGATTAATGCAGTTTAATCCTAATAATTTTGAAGATTTGAATAAACATATTGAGATATAATGGATATTAGTTACTTTTGTCACAATATATATCGTTAATACTGAAAACGGATGAAAAAGGGTTTTAATATATTGATGATTGGTTTGTGTATTATAAGCATCGTAGCGTGCGATAAGACAAAATCATATACGGACTACCTGAATGATGAAAAAAAGGAGATTCGGCGCTTGATTAGTGAGAAAAAATTCGAAATATTGGATAACTATCCGGCAGACGGCGTTTTCAAAGAAAACCAGTTTGTCCAATTGCCTACAGGCGTCTACCTGAATGTGGTGGATTCCGGAAATGGAGATCGTGCAATCCTTGGGCAGACGAAGATCTTATCCCGGTTCAGTGGAGAAATATTCTTCAATCTGGATACTGCTTATAAATTCAATTTCTTTACAAACGGAAGCCAATACTTTCAGTTTACCTATGGATTGGCATTTGCGGTCGGACAGCAAGGTAATGAGGCTGAACAATATTTTCTGAGTCCCGGTTTGGAATCCGCGTTGGCTTTTGTAGGAGATAGTTCTGTCGTTCGTATGATTGTACCGTTTAAATCGGGAGTTGGAAGTGCCTATCAGATTTCTAATTACGAACCGTTATATTATGATAGAGTAAGATTTATTTTTGACAAATAGAAGATATGACGTTAATAAAATCTATTTCAGGAATTCGCGGGACGATCGGCGGGACTCCGGAGGAAGGATTAAACCCACTGTCGATCGTAAAATTCGTGGCTGCCTATGCTACGTTTATCCGTAAACATACCCCGGCTACAACCAACAAGATTGTCGTAGGTAGGGATGCGCGCATTTCCGGCCTGATGGTGAAACAAGTTGTAATCGGTACGCTGACCGCTATGGGGTTCGATGTTGTCGATATCGATCTGGCCACTACACCGACCACCGAGCTGGCTGTTGCCATGGAAAAGGCTTGCGGAGGCATTATATTGACAGCCAGCCATAATCCGAAGCAATGGAATGCCCTGAAACTTTTGAATGAGAAGGGAGAATTCCTGAATGCTACCGAAGGAAATGAAGTCCTGTCCCTTGCAGAATCCGAAGACTTTACTTTTGCGGATGTAAATCATATCGGGACGGTTATTATCGATACAAGATATAAGGAACGGCATATTGAGAGTGTTCTTAACCTCGAGCTGGTGGATGTGGAGGCAATCCGTGCCGCGAACTTCCGCGTAGCAATCGATTGTGTGAACTCGGTCGGCGGCATTGTGCTGCCGGATCTGCTTTATTCCTTGGGAGTGAAGGAGATTTTTAAACTGCATTGCAATCCTCACGGAAACTTTGCCCATAATCCCGAACCGATACCGGAAAATCTGACCGAAATTGCGGCTTTGATGAAGCATGCTAAGGCGGATGTAGGCTTTGTGGTCGATCCGGACGTAGACCGCCTGGCAATTGTCTGTGAAAATGGAGAAATGTTCGGCGAAGAATATACGCTGGTTGCCGTGAGCGACTATGTATTGAGCCAAACACCCGGTAATACGGTTAGCAACCTGAGTTCAAGCCGTGCCCTGCGGGACGTAACACGCAAGTATGGCTGCGAATATTATGCCGCAGCCGTAGGAGAGGTGAATGTCGTGGCAAAAATGAAAGAGAAGAACGCCGTCATCGGCGGGGAAGGAAACGGGGGAGTGATCTATCCCGCCAGCCATTACGGACGGGATGCCTTGGTTGGTATCGCCCTTTTCCTGACATATCTGGCTAAAAAGAAGCTGAAAGTCAGCGAACTTCGGGCTACCTATCCTCCGTATTTCATCTCAAAACAGAAAGTCCAACTGACACCGGATATCGATGTAGATGCTATCCTGCTGAAAGTGAAGGAGCAATTTGCTGCTTATGATATTACGGATATCGATGGGGTTAAGATCGATTTCGAAGACAAGTGGGTGCATTTGCGTAAGAGTAATACGGAGCCGATCATACGGATCTATTCCGAGGCGCATACGATGAAGGAAGCCGAAGAACTCGGAAACCGGCTGATTAAAATCATTGAAGACTGCGCTAAATAGAAAACAACGGCGATTTCAAAAGTTGAAATTCAGCTTGATTTCATCCGAAGGCTCTTCTTTTGAAGGGCCTTCGTCGTTAGGTTCGACAGCCCTTTCTTCTGCATCCGAATGGATGCGTATGTAGTTGATTACCTCATTCATCCCATCCAGGAACTTGGTAAAATCCTCCTGATAGATAAATATCTTGTGCTTTTCAAAGGTAATGGGTGATCCGTCTTTCGGATAATTCTTCTTACTTTCCGTAATGGCGAGAAACATATCTTCTTTCAAATTTTTCTTTACATCCAAATAATAAATTCTCGATCCGGCTTTGATTGCTTTCGAAAACAATATCTCTTTGTCACCTGCCCCTGTCTGCTTTTTGTTATTTGCCCCTTCCATAGCCCTAAACTTTTAGTCTCTCTTTTTTATTCTTATCAGCGATTTAGTAATCGTCTATATTCCTCTTCAATTTAGTACTCGATAAACAAAACAAATATGTGGTTTTTTTTTCAAATCGACAATTATTTTAACGTTTTAAATGTATTTATTCCAAAATCCGGTTTTTCCGTTTCCTTTTCACGCCTTCGGTATCGAATTGTAGGGGCGAATTGCATTCGCCCACATCATGGAACTATATATATATAACACGTTGATTTTTTATTAAATTGTATAATAGGGGCGAATGCAATTCGCCCCTACGTAATTCCCTTACGGCCCTTTTGAAGCGCCTTATAGGATATTATACTTCAATATGCCGCGCTGATGCTTTCGCTTTTCAGTTGTTTCACAAACTCTTCTTGCGGAAGCGAAGTCGTTACGTGGATCGTAGCCGGCTCGCCGGGAATCAGGTCGAAATAGTTGTCCGAAAAGAAATTATCGATCCCTTCGATACTCAGGAAGACTGCCCGGGCGAAGACGTCGGACGAAACGGTTACATCGTACCCGTCACCGGATGGAACCGCTTGGGTATGGATGTTTGCCTTGGGGAAATTGATCTCCTTGAAACGTGTCAGGAAATAATTGTTCGATACCGCTTCCTGCTTTCCGTTTTCAAAGAAACGGGCATTGACGACGACCTCGTTAGGCACCTTGCCTTTCAACAAGCTTTCGACGGAAGAGGCATACTGCACCTTGCTTGTATTGGGCGGCAAGGTGACTTTTCGGGATTCTTCGTTCACCACCTTTCCGTTGAGATCGAGGACGCGGACCTGCAGCGTTCCCTTCACCGCTTTCAGCCGGTCGGATACTACATAGACTTCCAGTTTGCCGTCTTTGGCAATCGGAGAGACCAGTATTTCGGCATAAGCTTTTTTGGTGAAATAGTGCTGTGCCTTCCAGCGGCCGTAATAGTCGCGGCTGGACCAGGAGGCTACCGGCCAACAGTCATTGTGCTGCCAGAAGAGTGAGCCCATGCAGTAGGGCATATCCCGGCGATGCGCTTCCATGGCCGTTTTAATGGCGTCTCCCTGTAAAAGCTGTCCCATATAGAGGAAATTTTGAAAATCTTTCGGCTTGCGATACTCGTTGAGCAAGTACCACTCGATCAATCCGTTGGCATGACTTCCTCCGCGTTGGTGCGCCATCATGACTTCGGAAAAGATGTTATGATCCCGTTCTTCGGGTGCATATTTAAGTATGGATTGGTATTCGGGAAAAGACTGGAAGCCATATTCGGAGAAGAAACGGGAGCGAACCACGTTATAGTTTGCAATAGAGTCTTTGCCGTGCCATACTCCCCAATAATGGGCGTCTCCGTTCGGATTCCAATTGGGTGTTCCGGTCTCCGGCTTCTCGTTCTGATTTCCATTGAAAGGAGAGGAAGGCCAGTAAAAGCGGGTCGGGTCATAGGTTTTAACCACCTCGGGCAAGACTACAAAATATTGGTCGGAGAATTGTTTCCAAAGTTTATCGGCAATCCCTTGACCCATTGCTTCATATTTTCCTTTCCATCCCCAGCCGAACCAAGCGGCTTGGTTTTCATTATTTCCGCACCAGAGGGCGATGCTCGGGTGATTTCGCAATCGTTTCACGTTTTCAATCGCTTCCTGACGAATATTTTCCAGCAAGGCGCCTTCCGCCGGATAGAGGCTGCATCCGAACATGAAGTCTTGCCATACCAAGATGCCGTATTGATCGCAAAGATCATAGAATAGGTCGTTTTCATAGAATCCGCCGCCCCATACGCGAAGCATATTCATATTTGCATTAACGGCATCGAAAATGGTTTTCTCATATTTTTCAGGGGTGACACGCGGAATAAAATTATCCTGCGGAATATAATTGGCTCCTTTGGCGAATACATTCACGCCGTTCAGGCGAAAATAGAAAGAGGTGCCTGCGGCATCCTTTTCGCGGATTACTTTCAGGTCACGCAAGCCGATACGTTCCATGCGGCTGTCGCTCTGTCCGTTCATGGTGACGGTTGCCGTAAATGGGTATAGGTGGGCTTCGCCCAAACCGTTGCTCCACCAAAGCCGCGGGTTCCTGATTGTCAGATTCGTTTCAATAAAATTGGTTCCTTTTTTCACCGGTACGGTTTGCTTCCACGTTTCTTTTACGCCGTCTGCTTTCAAATCCAAGGTTGCTTCACCGGCCTTGTCGGCTAAAACTTCGGCAATCACCTTGACCTGTGCCCGTTGGGCAGTCACGCTCTCCTGGATGTATTGGACGCTTTCGATGCGGGCGTTATTCCATCCCACCAGATAGGCCGGCCTCCAGATTCCGGCGGTAACAAGACGCGGCCCCCAGTCCCAACCGTAATGATAACCTGCCTTGCGGGCAAAGACACTCACTTTCTTGTTGAATACGCCGCCATTTTCGGACTGGTCGTTGCCGGCTTCATG
>NZ_LT799418.1:2397433-2468648 GCF_900162725.1 Parabacteroides sp. Marseille-P3160
TGCTGCCAGAAGAGTGAGCCCATGCAGTAGGGCATATCCCGGCGATGCGCTTCCATGGCCGTTTTAATGGCGTCTCCCTGTAAAAGCTGTCCCATATAGAGGAAATTTTGAAAATCTTTCGGCTTGCGATACTCGTTGAGCAAGTACCACTCGATCAATCCGTTGGCATGACTTCCTCCGCGTTGGTGCGCCATCATGACTTCGGAAAAGATGTTATGATCCCGTTCTTCGGGTGCATATTTAAGTATGGATTGGTATTCGGGAAAAGACTGGAAGCCATATTCGGAGAAGAAACGGGAGCGAACCACGTTATAGTTTGCAATAGAGTCTTTGCCGTGCCATACTCCCCAATAATGGGCGTCTCCGTTCGGATTCCAATTGGGTGTTCCGGTCTCCGGCTTCTCGTTCTGATTTCCATTGAAAGGAGAGGAAGGCCAGTAAAAGCGGGTCGGGTCATAGGTTTTAACCACCTCGGGCAAGACTACAAAATATTGGTCGGAGAATTGTTTCCAAAGTTTATCGGCAATCCCTTGACCCATTGCTTCATATTTTCCTTTCCATCCCCAGCCGAACCAAGCGGCTTGGTTTTCATTATTTCCGCACCAGAGGGCGATGCTCGGGTGATTTCGCAATCGTTTCACGTTTTCAATCGCTTCCTGACGAATATTTTCCAGCAAGGCGCCTTCCGCCGGATAGAGGCTGCATCCGAACATGAAGTCTTGCCATACCAAGATGCCGTATTGATCGCAAAGATCATAGAATAGGTCGTTTTCATAGAATCCGCCGCCCCATACGCGAAGCATATTCATATTTGCATTAACGGCATCGAAAATGGTTTTCTCATATTTTTCAGGGGTGACACGCGGAATAAAATTATCCTGCGGAATATAATTGGCTCCTTTGGCGAATACATTCACGCCGTTCAGGCGAAAATAGAAAGAGGTGCCTGCGGCATCCTTTTCGCGGATTACTTTCAGGTCACGCAAGCCGATACGTTCCATGCGGCTGTCGCTCTGTCCGTTCATGGTGACGGTTGCCGTAAATGGGTATAGGTGGGCTTCGCCCAAACCGTTGCTCCACCAAAGCCGCGGGTTCCTGATTGTCAGATTCGTTTCAATAAAATTGGTTCCTTTTTTCACCGGTACGGTTTGCTTCCACGTTTCTTTTACGCCGTCTGCTTTCAAATCCAAGGTTGCTTCACCGGCCTTGTCGGCTAAAACTTCGGCAATCACCTTGACCTGTGCCCGTTGGGCAGTCACGCTCTCCTGGATGTATTGGACGCTTTCGATGCGGGCGTTATTCCATCCCACCAGATAGGCCGGCCTCCAGATTCCGGCGGTAACAAGACGCGGCCCCCAGTCCCAACCGTAATGATAACCTGCCTTGCGGGCAAAGACACTCACTTTCTTGTTGAATACGCCGCCATTTTCGGACTGGTCGTTGCCGGCTTCATGTGCATAGGGCAATGCATCAAATTTTGGTATGTCGATAGGAAACGGGGAAAGAAAGCGGATACGAAGTTCGTTCCCTTCTTTCTTTAGCAGTTTTTTAACATTGATTCGCCATTCACGAAACATGTTGTCAGCCCGGAGAAGCAAACTATCGTTTAGATAGACGTCAGCATAGGTATCGAGTCCTTTGAAATAAAGTTCGATATTCTCTTTGTTGAAGACTTCCGGCGCTACGTCCAGCGTCGTCTTATAGTCCCAGTCCTCTTTGTCCACCCATTGCACTCCCCGTTCATTCAGGCGGAAGAACGGGTCTTCTATTATTTTATTGGCAATCAGGTCGGTATGAACGACGCTCGGGACGGTTGCCGGATACCAGTTATTGCCGCGAACCTGCTTGAAGGTCCAGTTTTCCTTTATTTCCTGCTGCACTACATTTTGTGCACCGGCCGGCAAGGCGATAGCCGCTATTGCGCATAGATACGCAAACAAGAGAAGCGTGTTTTTCAGTTTCATACGGGTTTAATTTAATGTTCTGTTTTTTCTAATTCTTTTTGGGTCGGATCTTTTGTTTCTTCGATTTCCTGTAAATAGAAACAAGCGGCTTCGATCGTCGGCACGTTTTTGATGACGATGCTGCGCCTTTTCCCCTGTTCCCGGAGGCTGCATACCCGGGGATATTTCTGGAGATAGGCCAGCAGTTTGCCGAAGACTTCGCTTTGGTAATAGGGGCTGTCGGGATTGGAGACGAGCACGAGGTTCATCTTTCCTTGCTTCAATACGATCTTCTCAATACCCAATTGTTTGCCCAGTCGCCGCAAGCGAACCACGCGGATCAATTCCATTCCTTCTTTCGGGATCTTTCCGAAACGGTCGATCAGATGTGCCGTAAAGCTACTCAATTTTTGTTCATTTTCAATGGAATCCAGTTCTCTATAAATTGAAACACGTTCCGAATCGTTCGGGATGTAGGAGGGAGGAAACATTAATTCCAGATCACTTTCGATAAAGGTTTCCTGCACATAGGCGCTGCCGTCTCTGCCTTTTGCCTCTTCGGGCGTGCCGGCGTAGAGATCGGCAAATTCTTCGGTTTTCAATTCGCCTACCGCTTCTTCCAATATCTTCTGGTACGTCTCATACCCCAGGTCGGCAATGAATCCGCTCTGTTCGGCCCCCAGCAGGTTACCGGCTCCCCGGATGTCCAGGTCTTGCATGGCAATATGGATGCCGCTGCCCAGTTCGGAGAAGTTTTCGATTGCCTGCAGACGTCTCCTTGCTTCCGGGGTCAGCGATGAGAGCGGAGGGGAGAGCAGGTAGCAAAAGGCCTTTCGGTTGCTTCTTCCGACCCGTCCGCGCAATTGGTGGAGCTCGGAAAGCCCGAACTGGTGGGCGTTGTTGATAATGATGGTATTGGCATTGGAGACATCCAGTCCGTTTTCGATGATGCTCGTGGCAATCAGGACGTCATATTCGTAGTTTACGAAATCGAGGATCGTCTTTTCCAGTTTGTCCGGATCCATTTGTCCGTGCCCCATGCAGATGCGGGCATCCGGTACTTCCCGATGGATCAGTTCTTCGATCTCGTAGATGTTCTGGATGCGGTTGTTCAGGAAAAAGACCTGCCCGTTCCGGCTCATTTCGAAGTTGATCGCTTCGCGGATAATGTCCGGGTTGAAGCGTTCCACTTCCGTCTGTACCGGGTAGCGGTTGGGCGGCGGCGTCGTGATGCTGCTCAGGTCGCGTGCCCCCATCAGGGAAAACTGGAGCGTCCGTGGAATCGGTGTGGCCGTCATCGTCAAAGTATCGACATTGACTTTCATCTGGCGTAGTTTTTCCTTGACGGAAACGCCGAATTTCTGTTCTTCGTCGACAATCAACAGTCCCAGGTCCTTAAATTTCACATCTTTGCTGACTAACCGGTGGGTACCGACCAGTATATCGACCTTGCCCTCTTCGAGTGCCGCCAGCGTATTCTTGATCTCTCCCGGCGTGCGCGCCCGGCTGATATAATCGATCGTGCAGGGAAAGTCTTTCAGCCGCTCGCTGAAGGTCTGGTAATGCTGGAAGGCCAGTACGGTCGTCGGTACCAGAACCGCCACTTGTTTGTTGTCGCTTACCGCCTTGAAAGCGGCGCGAACGGCTACCTCCGTTTTTCCGAATCCTACATCGCCGCAGATCAGGCGATCCATCGGACGGGCGTTTTCCATATCCGCCTTGACTTCCGCCGTCGCTTTCTCCTGGTCCGGCGTATCTTCATAGATAAAGCTGGCTTCCAGTTCGTGCTGCATGAAACTGTCGGGACTGAAGGAGTAGCCTTGTTCTTCTTTCCGCTGGGAATAAAGCCGGATCAGATCGCGGGCAATGTCTTTGACTTTCTTCTTCGTCCGCTCTTTCATCTTTTCCCAAGCGCCGGAGCCGAGTTTGTTCAACCGCGGAGGTTCCCCTTCCTTTCCCTTGTATTTGGCAAGTTTATGAAGAGAATGGATGCTTACGAAGATGATGTCGTTATTCTGGTAGATCAGCTTGATCGCTTCCTGGACTTTTCCGTTGACTTCGGTGCGTACCAGGCCGCCGAACTGTCCTACGCCATGGTCGATATGTACGATGTAATCGCCGGGAACGAATTGGTTCAATTCCTTAAGGCTCAGTGATATTTTACCGCTGCGCGCCCGGTCGCTTTTCAGGTTGTATTTATGGAACCGCCCGAAGATCTGGTGGTCGGTAAAAAGGCAGATGCGCAGTGTGTCGTCGATAAAACCGGAATGAATGGTTTTGTTGACCGGCGTGAAGGTAATGCCTTCGTCTCCGCGCTCCTGGAAGATGGCGGTGATCCTGGCCGCCTGTTTTTCGCTGTCGCTCAACAGATAAATCGTGAAGTTCGACTCCAGGTAGGAACGGAAGCTATCACTGACCAGATCGAAGTTTTTATGGAACAGGGGTTGTGGATGCATGGCGAATTCCAACGTTGCATCCGCTACGCCCAACGGCTTTGCTCCGAAATGGATGCGGGTGTGGTCGAGCGTCGAGCGCAGAAAATCTTCCGCCCGGATCAGTTTCTTCCGCATCTGCTCCTGGTCAGCGAACGACTCTTCGTCGGCGACGACCGGTTGTTCGTCCCAAATGCTTGCGATCCGTTCCTTGCACCATTCCAGATCCTGGCAGGCCAGTATCGTCTTTCCGCCTACAGATTCCAAAAGGGAACCACCCGGAAGACTACTTTTGTCCATGCGGGGAACGATATAGATGCGCTCCAACTTTTCCTTCGAAAGCTGTGTCTCGACATCGAACGAGCGGATGGTCTCCACCTCATCCCCGAAGAAGTCGATGCGGTAGGGAAACTCATAGGAGAAAGAGAATATGTCGAGAATACTTCCGCGCATGGCATACTGTCCCGGTTCATAGACATAGTCCACTTGTTCGAATCCGTAAGTGTCCAGCATATCCGAAACGAACATGTTATCGATTTTTTCGCCGACACGAAGCTGCAAAGTGTTTTCCTTTAGCGCTTCCCGCGTAATCACCCGTTCAGCCAAAGCGTCCGGATAGGTAACGATCAGATAAGAAGGCTCCGGCTCTTGCAGGAAATTGAGCGTTTCCGTCCGTAAGATTTCATTGGCGGCATCCGTATGCCCGTATTTGATATGCCGGTGATAGGCGGAAGGAAAAAAGAAGATGGAATGACCGCCCGTAAGCTGCATCAGGTCGTGATAGAAGTATCCGGCTTCTTCCAAATCGTTTAACACACACACAAAGCATCCCCCTCTTTTCAAAAAAAGAGATGTAATGGTGATGCCAGCCCCCGAGCCGTTCAGCCCTTTGAGGAATATGTTGCGGGACGTCCCGTCCGCCAACACAGCGCTTAATGCCCCCACTTGCGGATGAGCGGCATAGACTTTTACTAAATCCTGTATATCCAAAATGTCTTTTGTTTGGCAAAAACAGCACAAAGATACGGAATGAATTTCATATCTTTACATCCGAATTGAATCCTTTATTTTAACTATTACATTTGTTTTAACATTAAAATAAACAATAAAATCTATCATGAGAAAATTTCTATCTCTGTTTTTCTTCTTTTGCTTAACCGGAGGAATATATCAAGCAAACGGGCAAACCATTCGGATTTCTACCCATGAGACGGATCTGATCTTAAAAGTAGCGCAGAACGGCCGGCTATACCAATCTTATTTAGGTGCCAAGCTACTTCAGGAAAGCGATATTGCTAAATTACCGGTCTATGTACGCGGCGGAACAGACGGCAGCGTTTCCACCCGCGGATGGGAAGTTTATCCCGGTTCCGGTGCGGAAGATTATTTTGAACCGGCCTTCTCCATCCAACATAACGACGGCAACCTTACCACCGTCCTCAACTATGTATCTCACCAAACCCGGCCATTGGATGCCAATGTGACGGAAACAACCGTTTTACTGAAAGACAAAGTTTATCCGGTGGAGGTAACCCTTCATTATATCTCCTATGCCAATGAAAATGTGATTAAAACCTGGAGTGAAATTCTGCATAAAGAGAAAAAACCTGTTACGATGAGCAGTTACTATTCATCCATGCTTTATTTTCAGGCGCCGACTTACTATCTGACCGAATTCAGCAGCGATTGGGCAAAGGAAGCACAGATGAGTACCCAGCCTCTCTTCTTTGGGAAAAAAGTCATTGATACCAAACTCGGTTCCCGGGCGGCCATGCATGCACATCCTTTTTTCCAAATTGGATTGGGACAACCGGTAGAAGAGAACAAAGGGGATGTGCTGGTTGGTACGATTGGATGGACGGGTAATTTCCGTTTTACCTTCGAAGTGGATAATGTCAGCAACCTGCGGATTCTGTCTGGCATCAATCCTTACGCTTCCAATTATGAAATACAGCCCGGAGAACCCTTCGTAACGCCCGAATTCATCTTTGCCCTTAGTACGGAAGGAGCTGGGAAAGCTAGCCGGAATTTTCATCAATGGGCGCGAAACTATCAATTAAAGGACGGAAAAGGCGACCGCCTGACGCTGCTCAACAATTGGGAAACGACTTATTTTGATTTCAATGAGGCGAAGTTGGAAGAATTGATGAAAGAGGCGAAAGATTTGGGAGTCGATCTCTTCTTATTGGATGACGGTTGGTTCGGCAATAAATATCCGCGTGTAAACGATCGCGCCGGATTGGGTGATTGGGAAGTGATGAAAAGCAAACTTCCGAACGGAGTGCCCCACCTGATTCAATCGGCCCAAAAAGCCGGTGTGAAATTTGGTATCTGGATTGAGCCGGAGATGGTGAATCCCCAAAGCGAACTCATGGAAAAGCATCCCGACTGGGCGATCCGTTTGCCAAACCGGGATACCTATTATTATCGAAACCAGTTAGTGCTGGATATGAGCAATCCTAAAGTGCAGGATTATGTCTTTGGGATCGTCGACCGCCTGATGACTGAAAATCCGGAACTCGCCTTCTTCAAATGGGATTGCAACAGCCCGATTACCAATATCTATTCTCCTTACCTGAAGGAAAGACAGGAGCAATTGTATATCGACCATGTGCGTGGAATCTATAAAGTATTTCAACGGGTAAAAGAAAAATATCCTGAAGTGCCGATGATGTTATGCTCCGGAGGCGGAGCCCGGTGTGATTACGAGGCTTTGAAATATTTTACCGAATTCTGGTGCAGCGATAATACCGATCCGGTAGAGCGGCTATATATTCAGTGGGGATTCTCCCAGATTTTCCCTTCCAAGGCTATGGACGCTCATGTGACCAGTTGGAACAAGAATACAAGCATTAAATTCCGTACTGATGTGGCAATGATGTGCAAGCTCGGTTTTGATATCAGCCTGAAAGAATTATCAACGGAAGAACAGACCTTCTGTCAACAAGCGGTAACCAACTATAAACGGCTCAAACCTGTTATTTTGGACGGTGATTTATACCGTCTGGTCTCTCCATACGAAACGAATCATACCTCCGTCATGCAGGTGGCTCCGGCAAAGGACAAAGCTGTCCTGTATGCCTATGACATTCATCCCCGTTTCGGCGAGAAACTCTTTCCGGTCAGATTACAAGGATTATCGCCCGAAGCACAGTACCGTATAGAGGAAATCAACCTGATGCCCGGACAGAAGTCGAATCTCCCGGCCAACCAGCAGACTTATTCAGGTGATTATTTGATGAAAGTCGGACTGGATGTTTTTACCACGGGAAAAACCCATAGCCGGATCATAGAACTAACGGAAATGAGCCATTGATTTTATCCCTATCGCTTGTGGCCATACAGGGCAAATCTAAGAGTTTGCCCTGTACGGCCATATGTTCGAAATTTTGGTTCGTCGTTCGTAGTTTATAGTTCATCATTTGGTATATATTAGGGAATTTCAGTAGCTTTGTTCCCATACTAATTGGATGAATATGGAAAAGCAAAAGAGATTGACTCGTTCGAATGATAAAATGATAGCAGGTGTCTGTGCAGGCATCGCCGATTATTTCGGATGGGATCCGACATTGGTTCGCGTAGGCTACGTCTTATTGAGTATTTTTACGGTGTTTGCCGGAGTTCTGGCTTATTTGGTTTTATGGCTGGTTATGCCGAAGGAAGGTTCCGATAAAGCATGAATTTTACTCTATCCTCCCCGTATAAACCGACGGGAGACCAACCGGAGGCCATCGAGGCGCTCTCCCGTGGAATTGAAGACGGCGTACCCTTTCAGACCTTGTTGGGCGTTACCGGCTCGGGAAAGACTTTCACGATTGCGAATGTAATCGATAAGGTACAGCGTCCGACGTTGGTATTGAGCCATAACAAGACGTTGGCTGCACAGTTATACAGCGAATTCAAGAACTTTTTCCCGAATAACGCCGTAGAGTATTTCGTTTCTTATTATGATTATTACCAGCCGGAGGCTTACCTGCCGTCGACCGATACCTATATAGAAAAAGACTTGGCCATCAATGAGGAAATCGACAAGCTGCGTTTACGCGCGACCGCTTCCCTATTGTCGGGCCGCCGGGATGTGATCGTCGTCTCTTCCGTCTCTTGCCTCTATGGCATGGCCGATCCTACGGCTTTTGCCGAGAAGGTGATCCATTTGGAAAAGGGCATGCGGATGGAGCGCGACCGGATGCTGCGCCGTTTCGTAGACGCCCTCTATGTGAACAATAAGGTGGAATTTACCAGCGGATGTTTCCGTGTGAACGGGGATACGGTGGATATCTTTCCGGCGATCGAGTCTTTCGACGGAGTCGCTTACCGGATCGAATTCTGGGGCGATGAGATCGATCGTATTTCTTCTTTCCATCCGTTGACCGGAGTGGAAATCGACGAACAGGACGAATTGAATATTTATCCGACCAACCTTTTTGTGACAACACAGGAGCGGATTAACGCCGCAATCGGGCAGATCGATGTCGATCTGGGTACGCAAGTAAATTATCTGAAAGAAATAGGAAAACCCTACGAGGCGAAACGTTTGTATGAACGGGTGACGTTCGATCTGGAGATGATTCGCGAATTGGGGTATTGCTCCGGCATTGAAAATTATTCCCGTTATTTCGACGGACGCCAGGCCGGCGAACGGCCCTACTGCCTTTTGGATTATTTTCCCAAGGATTTCCTTCTGGTGGTGGATGAGAGCCATGTAACTATTCCGCAGATCCGTGCGATGTACGGCGGAGACCGTTCCCGCAAGCTGAATCTGGTGGAATACGGGTTCCGCCTTCCGGCGGCGACGGATAACCGGCCGTTGACCTTCGAAGAGTTCGAATCCATGACTCCTCTGGCCATTTATGTCAGCGCTACTCCGGCCGACTATGAATTGGAAAAAAGCGAAGGCGTGGTGGTCGACCAGGTCATCCGCCCGACGGGCCTGCTGGATCCGGTAATCGAAGTACGGCCGACGCTCAACCAGATCGACGACCTGATGGAGGAAATTACGCAACGGACGGCAGCCAACGAACGTGTCCTTGTGACAACCTTGACCAAACGGATGGCGGAAGAACTGACGACTTATTTGCTCCGTATGGGAATCCGGTGTAACTATATACATAGTGATGTGGAGACGCTGGACCGGATTCAGATCATGGACGATTTACGGAAGGGCTTGTTCGACGTGCTGGTCGGGGTGAATCTCCTGCGTGAAGGGCTGGATCTTCCCGAAGTTTCCCTCGTGGCGATCCTCGATGCCGATAAGGAGGGTTTCCTTCGTTCGCACCGTTCGCTGACGCAGACGGCCGGGCGTGCCGCCCGTAATGTACATGGGAAAGTGATTTTTTATGCCGATAAGATTACGGAGAGTATGCGTATCACGATGGAAGAAACGAATCGCCGCCGGGAAAAGCAACTGGCTTATAATGAGAAATACGGCATTACCCCGACCCAAATCGTAAAGAATACCGTTTCTCTGGTCGGGGAGAAGCAGAAAGAAGCGGGAGCCTATGCCTATGTGGAACCGGAACCCAACCTGGTTGCCGATCCGGTTGTCCAATATATGAATAAGTCCCAACTGGAAAAGGCGATCGAGCGGACGAAGAAACAGATGCAGGAAGCCTCCAAGAAGTTGGATTTCATGGAAGCGGCCCAATACCGGGATGAGATGCATAAACTGCAGGAGTTACTGGCTATCAAAAAATGACCGGCGCAATGAGAATCCGTCTCTTTTCCCTTCTTCTGTTCTTCTGCATGGCTTTCCGGATGCAGGGACAGCCTGCCGCTTCTCCCGGAGGAAGCAATCCTGCGGACGAAGACAGGCGTATATTCGAACGCTATATCAGCTCTTTTCAGGCGAAGAAGGAATTACCTGTCGGGGAACTTGTTTCGGAAACCGCACTCTTTTTTCTTGGCGCACCTTATGTAGCCTCTACTTTGGAGCGGGAACCGGAACAGCTGACCGTAAACCTACGGGAGTTCGACTGCACGACCTTCGTCGAAACCGTTCTCGCCCTGTCCCGCACGTTAAGAGAACCGGAACCTACGTTCGAAAACTTTTGCCATCAGTTACAGTCTATCCGCTACCGCGGCGGAGTTATCCGCGATTATACCGATCGCCTGCATTATTTCAGCGATTGGGCGTATGAAAACGAACGGAAAGGATGGGTGAAAGAGATTACCCAAGCAGCCGGAGGGAAGCCTTTGGCGCTCTCCCTTTCTTTCATGTCCACGCATCCCGGAAGTTACAGACAATTGAAAGACAATCCCGCTTTCCTTCGGAAAATAGCGGAAAAAGAAAAGGAAATAAATGGGCGTCCTCATTATTACCTGCCCGCCGGAGAGATTCAGTCCCATTTACCGGAAATGCAGTCCGGTGATATTGTCTGCTTTGTCACCACGATTCCGGGCCTGGATGTTTCCCACGTTGGATTTGTCTATCGGCAAGGCGTAACGGCCACCTTTATCCATGCTTCTTCCGCCGCGAAGAAAGTCATTGTCCAGGAAGGCGCCCTTCCTTCCTACGTCCGCAGCGTCAAACGCTACAAAGGCATAATCCTGGTCCGCCCCGTAAAATAATTATAAAAATCCTCATCATTCATTATCACAATCTTATGCTGAAGCAGGCGCCTTCTCCGGGACGGGAGGCTACGCTGAGGGTACCTCCGTGGGCCGTTACGATCTGGCGGCAAAGACTGAGGCCGATGCCGGAACCTTTAGGCTTGGTGGTGAAAAACGGAATAAAGATCTTGTCGAGGATGTCGGGCGAAATGCCGCCGCCGTTGTCCGTGACGGAGAGGAGCGGGCGCTGGTATTCGTCAGACGAGACTGTCAATACGACTTGCGGATCCGCCTGTCCGGCGCAAGCTTCCCAAGCATTCCGCAGGAGATTGATCAGTACCTGCTCGATTTGTTCCCGGTCTATGCGGAGGATAAGCTCCGCCTCCTGTTTACAGGAAAAGAGGATGCCTTGCGCCTTCAAAAGGCGGCTGATATCGTCGATCATCTCCTTCAGCGCCACTGTTTCTATCTTGGGAGGAGGGAGGCGGGTAAGCTGCTGATAATTTGTAATAAAGCGGATCAATCCCTGGCTCCGGCGATGGATCGTTTGCATCGCCTTGTACATCAGTTCCGGATCGTCGGGACGGCCGACCTCAGAGAAGGTTTCGGCCAGGGAAATGATCGGAGTGATGGAATTCATCATCTCATGCGTGAGGATACGGATCATCCTTTTCCAGGCATCGCTCTCCGTTTTGTCGACAACTTCCTGGATGTCTTTCAGGCTGAAGATGCGGGCGGCCTTTCCCCGGATAGTGGCCGGCACCAAGGTGATTGCCAGGTTGTATTCCTGCCCATCGGACTGCCGTTTGAGGATTTTTACCTCTTTGGGCGCCATTTCCCGAAGGATGGCGAATAGTTCTTCCGAGTCCGGCGCCGGATCGGAAAGCCGACGGGGTTGCGGCTTGCCCACCAGATCCGCCGCTTTTTTGTTTATCCATACGATACGGCCGGAAGGATCGACCACCAGGATGGCAAAGTCGATCCGGTTGAGCAGCAGGTCATAAAAGCCGGCTTCGGCCTCCCGGCTTTGCATCCGTTCGTTGAAGACGGCGATTGCTGCTTCCATCTCCCGGTTCAAGTCTTCCGACAGTCCCTTTTCTCCATTCGGGTGAAATGAAACATTAAATTCGGAAAACCGGACGGCGTCGATGAAACGCCTGACTGAATAAAGCGTCTTCCGGTGGAAACGCACCAGATCGTACGTGATCCCGGCAAGAAAAAGCAGCAGGAATCCTCCCAGGAAGTATTTCTGATATGCCACGGCAAAACCGGTCGACAGGGAAAGCAGCAGTAACCCTGCGATGCGAACGGCCAATCCCTTGCAATAGGTCTTCATTTCCTGTTTATTTTTCGGTATAAGGCGAACCGGCTGATGCCCAGTAACTCCGCAGCCCTGTTCATGTTTCCCTTGCTTCGTTGCAAAGCTTTTTCGATGGTCTCCTGTTCGACCCGTTCGAGGTTCAGGTTTTCGGAATCTTTCGCTTTCCGGCTTTCTTTGACGGTCAGCATCAGATCGTCTCCCGTCAACGTTTTCGAAGATGAGAGCACCACCGCCCGTTCGATCACATTCTGCAATTCGCGCACATTGCCCGGCCAGGGATAATCCTCCAGCTTTTTCCTTGCGTCCGGCGATAGGCCGCGGATCTCTTTCTTATATTTGGCAGCATATCTTTTCAGGAAATGGTCCGCCAGCAGGCTGATATCCCCTTCGCGCTCCCGCAGGGGAGGCAGCTGGATCTCAATCGTATTCATCCGGTAGAGTAAATCACGGCGGAAAGTCCCGTCCTCCACCGACTGGTAGAGGTCGGCATTGGTCGCCGCGATGAAACGCACGTCGATCGGAATGTTTTTGACGGATCCGAGCCGGCTGATGTACCGTTTCTCTATCGTTGTCAGTAGCTTGGCCTGCATGGGAGCGGAGAGGTTGGCTATTTCGTCCAGGAAGAGCGTCCCTCCCGAAGCAATCTCGATCCGTCCCTGCTTCTCTTTCCGGGCGTCGGTGAAGGCGCCTTTTTCGTATCCGAAGAGTTCACTCTCAAAGAGGCTTTCGGCAATGCTGCCCAAGTCGATGGTGACGAAGGCCTCTCCGGCGCGGCGTGAATGGTTGTGGATCGTCCGGGCGATCAGGTCTTTGCCGGTTCCGTTTTCACCCATTAGCAGGATGTTGGCATCCGTATCCGCCAGTTTCCCGATTATTCCATAAATTTTCCGCATTTCTTCCGACTCGCCGATGATCTCCCGGGAATTGCCGTTATTGATAGTCTGCACCTGCTGCCGGAGGAGCGCCACCTCTTTCTGCGATTTTCGCAGTTTCAGCGCCGAATGGATGGTTGCCAGTAGTTTGTCTTTCTCCCAAGGTTTCGGGATAAAATCGATAGCGCCGGACTTGATGGCTTGCACGGCCTTGTCGGTATCGGCATAAGCCGTCATCAGGAGCACCGCCATCTGGCGATCGATCTGCAGGATGGTGTCCAGCCAGTAAAAGCCTTCCTTTCCGCTGGCCACCTCTTTTTGGAAGTTCATGTCCAGTAAGATGACATCCGGTTGGAAATCGTTTATGAAGCGGGGAATCTGTTCAGGATCGGTCGTTACCTTCACCTTTTCCAAATACGACGAAAGCAAGGCATGCAAGGCAAAAAGAACATCCTCATTGTCATCCACGACCAATAATTTCCCTGATTTTTCCATTTCTTTTCCTGATTTTTCCAATGCGGCTAAGGTACGGAATAATTTCCAAACTCGAATTTCCATAAGTTCCTTAGGTCTGATTCCCTTGCCGCAGATCAGACTGCAGCATATGCCGACGGAGTTAATCCTTTTCAAGAATCCAGTACACCGGATGCTTACTTTGTGCATAAGGAAACTAATTTTCTCTGGCCGTAAGATGATCTTTTCCCGGTCAGTAGAAGATCTTTTCCCAGCCAGGAAAAGATCTTCTTACGGTGGGTGAAAATTGACTTGCCAGTGAATTGTATTTAAAATCAGTATACTATAACAATGAAATCGATAGCCTTAAAAACAAATTTGAGTTAGGCCAATCCAATAAACGAATCTTCTCCTTGAACGCCTTGGCTGTATAAGGCATTTTACCCCTTTGTTCGGTGGAGTGTCCTCACTGCGTCGTGTTGGAAGCAAAGATCCTGCTTTGACTATCAAAAAAGGAGAATCATTGCGAGGCGGGAGCCTCGCTTTGATCACCGACGGAAGCTGGAGCTTCCGCCGAACATAATGGGAGTTTAAATGCATTTGCCCTGCTTGGCCGTATCTTTTTTGGTTATGCTTGCGCTTAACTTCGACCTTTTCTTTTTTATCGGACAGTAATGATATTATTTTATAAAAAGAAGATAGTTTTGTGCGATTACGCACCTAATATGTGCGTAGTTGCACTTATTTGCATTGACTGAATTTTCGTATTCTATTTGTTTTTAATTGTTTAAATAAATGGCATGATTCTTGTTTCTGTTCCTAAATAAGTGAAAAAACAGACGGCCTTATGCTAATGCATTATTTAAAAATAGCGATTCGAAGCGTTCTCCGGGATAAAGGATATTCCGTAGTCAATATCTTGGGCTTATCGATCGCGATCGCCTGTTGTTTCCTGCTCATCTTCTGGGTGAAGTTCGAAATGAGCTACGAGACTTGTTATTCTAACGCTGACCGGATTTATCGCCTGATGGAAGTGGAAAACAGGCAAAGCGGAGCATTTCATAAAACCTTTATTCGCCCGGGTATTTTTAGGGAATTGAAAAACTCTTTTTCTCAAATAGAAGCATCTACCTTTTTATATAGTGTGGAGGCTTTTGTTTCAAAAGAAGGAAGTGAAGGTGATGGAATAAAGGTCAATTTATCCAGCACTAATGAAGATTTTTTACGAATATTTTCGTTTGAATATGTAGAAGGTTCTCCTCAAAGTGTCGTGAAAAACAAGGGATGTCTTATCACAGAAAAGGCAGCTGAAAAAATATTCGGAAAGGAATCTCCGGTAGGAAAGAAGATAAAAAGGTCCGATGATCTTTATTTGATTAGCGCTGTAGTAAAAATGCCGAAAAATACGCAAATATGTTTCGATATATTAGATATTAATGCCCCTATATACATACGTTACGGTACCCATTTTATTATGTTAAAAGAGGGAATCAAATTAACCCCTGAACTAAAGAAACAAATAGCGAATAGCATGCCTCCTAATTCTGAAGGAGTAAAAAATAAATTAGTCATGCAACCGCTAAAAGACATTCATCTGCATTCGCCCAAAGAAGTTACAGAAGAAGTCATGTATAAAATTGAGCAAATTTATGGCAGTTTGAGCCAAATCTGTTATTTTTCCTTTGCAGCCTTACTTATTCTTTTTATAGCAATCATCAATTATGTAAATACCTCGATAGCCCGGTCACTTAACCGAACGAAAGAGGTCGGAGTTAGAAAAGTAACAGGAGCTAACCGACGAAGAATTATAGAACGTTTTCTATCTGAATCATTTGTCCTATCTGTACTGGCCGTTTTAGTCGCTCTTGTATTAGTTCAATTACTTTTCCCCGGGTTTACTAATATCATGGGGAATAAGGTACCACTTAAATTCGATTGGCTAACGATATTGACCGCTTGTGTGTTTTGTGTTATAATAACTCTCTTATCAGGAGGTTATGCCGCGTTTTACCTTTCTTCTTTTAGCATTGCGAATATTCTTCGCGGAGGATCAAAAACGAGTTCAAAAGAAAATTTACGAAAAATATTAATTGGTGTTCAATCCCTTCTATCAGTCGGTATACTGATCTGTACTTTTTTTATATATAAACAGATCTATGCCATTTTTAATGCGGATACAGGAATGGATCGGAAAAATATAATAGTGTTGGATACCGGATTATGGGATGGTGCGGAAAATTTCATTCAAGTGATCAAACAAGAAAATACAAATATTATTGATGCTACAATAGCAAATTGCCCCCCTTATAATGCAACATGGGGGTATAGTAATGTTTCATGGGAGGGGAGTAACGACGCTGATAATGATATTGGTTTTGTTCAAATATTTTGTGATCATCACTATTCCAACACCTTCGGATTAAAAATGCTACAAGGTGAATTTATTCCTCCCGGTTTAACTTGGTGGCAGGATTCAAAGGCCGAATCTTTTAATATAGTAATCAATGAATCTTTTAAGAAAGTAATAGGGGTAGAGAATCCAATCGGGATTACCGTTACTTATGGCATAAATGTTATCTATCGTGGTAAGATAATCGGCGTAGTAAAAGATTTCAATTTTAAACCGTTGAAAGAGAAAATATCTCCATTAATTATTTCGTTTAATCCGGAGGCTTGTGAAATCGTTTATATAAAAACAACGGGAAAGGATAAGCAAAAAACGCTTAGTTATATTTTAGAGAAATACAAAGAGTTGAAATCCGATTTATTTAATCGTCCTGTAATGTACCACACGGTTGAAAGTGAGTATAACAAAATGTATAAGGCCGAACTTCGTACGGCAGGGATATTGTCGGTTTTTGCTGTGATTTCTTTCCTGCTTTCTTTGATGGGGATTATCAGTATGATTTCTTTTATGATCGAGAAACGGACAAAAGAAATTGCGATCCGTAAGATTAACGGTGCGGGAATTTGGGATATCGTCAAACTCTTTGCAGGCAGCATATTAAAAATGGCCGCAGTGGCATCCGTTATTGCTATTCCTATCTGTTATCTGTTGATGTCAAAATGGCTGGAAGACTATATATACCGTACCTCGCTTAGCTGGTGGGTATTTGCACTGATTCCGTTGTGCTTATTGTTGGTTATTTTTGTTGTAATATCTATACAAGTTTATATTACAGCCCGGCAGAATCCGGTGGAATCTTTACGGAGTGAATGATTATAAACCGATTAATACAGATTTTTATGAAAAAGGTAATTATTCTTTTAGCCATTTTAATAACAGCTTGTGGTAACAACAAAAAACAGACTTTGCCGGAAGAAGAGCCTGCGACGGTTGGACAGAGAGATACTACGGAAGTAACCGAGGCAGATGCATCATTAGATGAACCCCCTTACACTACTCCTGTCCTTGAAAATGCAGGAGCTTACTTTAAAGCGAATAACAAATACAAAGATTGGGATGAAAAAAACCGAAAAATGGTTATAATAAAATGTGTGGTAGAAAAAGATAGCACTACTTCGGATGTTATAGCTCGCCGAAGTTGCGGAAATGAAAAACTGGATAAGGAAGCCATCCGTTTAATCGAAGATGCCAAGGTTATTCCCGGGAAAGATGCCAGGGGTGAAGCCGTAAGAAGCCGGTTTACAATAGTAGTGGATTTTCCCCCTAAATAATGAGTTTTAAATTCTATATATTCATTCGGGATAACGCATGATAGTTATATTATCAATGGAATAAATTAATTCCAAAAACTATACTATATACAAACAGACGGCCTTATGCTAATGCATTATTTAAAAATAGCGATTCGAAGCATTCTCCGGGATAAAGGATATTCCGTAGTCAATATCTTGGGTTTATCGATCGCGGTCGCCTGTTGTTTCCTGCTCATCTTCTGGGTGAAGTTCGAAATGAGCTACGAGGATTGCTTTGTGAATGCTGACCGGATTTATCGCCTAATGGAAGTGGAAAAACGGGAAGATGGATTATCTCATACAACTAATATTCATCCTGAAATATCAAAGGGATTGAAGAATACCTTTCCGCAAATCGAGGCAGTCACGACTGTTTTCAGTATGTTAAGTCCTTTTTGGGAGGTTGGTAAGCCCGGAGATGGAATTATATTAAACTTTACGGAGGTTAATGATCTGGATTTTCTGGCTATGTTCGACTTTGAATATATAGAAGGTTCGCCGCAGAATGTTGTCGCTACAAGGGGATGTGTATTGTCTGAGGAAGTTGCACACAAGTTTTTTGGTAATTCTTCTGCTATCGGACGAACGTTGGCTAATGGACCGGAAGAGTATTTAAGTATACAATACAGGCGGTTGTGAGGATTCCTAAAAATACGCAAATCCGGTTTGATCTTCTATATGTTTCTGATAAGATTAATTATGGGATACATTATATTATGCTTAAAAAAGGCACGAGAATTAGACCCGAATTTCGAAATCAGCTTGCCAACTTTTTGACTACAACAAGAGATACAAAAAATACGCTTGAATTACAACCATTAAAGAAGATTCATCTATACACTCCCCGTAATATTACATCCAAAGAGGAGACAATGAAATATGGCAGTCTTTCCCAGATTTATTTTTTTTCATTCGCTGTCCTATTAATTCTTTGCGTAGCGATAATCAATTACGTGAATACTTCCGTCGCCCGAGCGATGAACCGGATTAAAGAGGTGGGGGTTCGAAAGGTGACCGGCGCTACAAGACGGCAATTGATTGTACGTTTCTTATTTGAAGCGTTTCTCGTTTCATTCGTTGCTGTTCTCTTGGGATTATTGCTGGTGGAATTTCTGTTTCCTTCGTTTACCCAACTGATGGGAAATCGACTTACGTTTGATCTTAACTGGCAATCATTTCTTATTACTATGCTTTTTTGTATCCTGATTTCATTTTTATCGGGAGGATATGCTGCCTTTTACCTCTCGTCATTTTCACCCATTCTGATTTTTCGGGGTGGAAGTAAAACAGGCTCGAAAAAAGGATTGCGTGCATTGCTGATAGGCATTCAATTCTTCCTTTCGGTCGGAGTGTTGATTTGTACATTTTTTATTTACAAGCAAATACATACCATCTTTACAGCTGAAACCGGAGTGGATCGGAAAAATATCATTGTATTGGAGACCTGGCTATGGTATGAGGCGGAAGATTTTATTCAGGTCATTAAACAAGAAAACCCGAACATTATCGATGCCTCTATTGCCAGTTGCGCCCCTTATAATGCGAAGTATGGATATAGCGGTATCTATTGGGAAGGCTGTAAAGAGGAGATAAAGAAAATAGAGTTCACACAAATATCCTGTGATTGTCATTATGCTAACACCTTTGGTTTAAAGATGGTGGAAGGTGAGTTTATCCCGCCGAATCTTACCTGGTGGCAGTTTTCAGAACCAAAATCATTCAATATAGTCATAAATGAGTCATTCAAGAAACTAATGGGTGTAGAGAATCCCATAGGAATTACAATCACTTACAATGAGGGATATAAAGGAAAGATTATCGGTGTTGTGAAGGATTTTAATTTCAAACCGCTTAAAGACAAGATTACTCCATTAATTATATCATTTAATCCGGAAGTCAGTGACGAACTTTTTATCAAAACTACGGGAAAAGATCAGCAGCATACTTTGAATTACATTTTATCAAAATATAAGGAAATGAAGGTAAAATGGGCTAAACGTCCTATATTATATCATACCGTTCAGGATGAATATAATCAGATGTATGAAGCCGAGCTGCGGACTGCGGGAGTTTTGTCCGTATTTTCTATTATTTCATTTATCTTATCGTTGATGGGAATTATCAGCATGATCTCGTTTATGATTGAGAAGCGGACGAAAGAGATAGCTATCCGTAAGATCAACGGCGCCGGCATGCGGAATATAATTATGCTTTTCGGCAATGATATTCTGAAAATCACCGCCATTGCCTCCGTTATTGCTATTCCGGCCTGTTACCTGCTGATGGGCGAATGGTTACAGAGCTACGTTTATCGTACGCCGTTGAGCTGGTGGATATTTGCATTAATACCTTTATGGTTAGTGTTTATTATATTTTTAGTTATTGCCACCCAGGTCTATTTTACCACTCGGCAAAATCCGGTGGAATCGTTACGGAGTGAATAATTCAAAAGACTAAAATAAGATGAAAAACGTATACTTTTTAATTCCGATAGTCTGTACGCTCACGTTTATCAGTTGCGGAAAATCAAAAAAACAATCTCTTACTGTAGAAAATCAAGAAAAGGCTGTAATAATCGCTCCAAAGGATTCACTCCAAGAATCAAAAGTCGTATATAACTCAGCCAAAGCACAACCAGCTCTTCAAAAACAATCTTCGGGTATAGGAAAAAGAGAAATAAATTCCAGTAGCCCTCCGGTGAAACTTAATCTATTGAAAGAAGATACGGAGGCAAAGGGTATTGACTTGGCTGATTATTATAAAAAAGTACGTTATGTAAAGCTGAAACATCCTTTGTCCTCCCGACAGGGTATTTTCTTAGCCAATACAACGATTGAAGTGGATTTTGGAAATAGTATGGCATTTGATTATATAGGTAACCCACAAGTGTTTTTTTCGGATCAAGATATTATTGCAGGAGATCGTTATTTGGGTTATCATGTTTACGACTTGTCTGGAAAGTTTTCTTATACCTTAGCTCTACCTGATAAACTTCCCTCTTTTGACAAACAGCAACACCATGGTTATTTACAGGCTAATGGGATGAAAGGAGAAATTACAGACTTTTCTGTCTTTAAAGAGACGGCACTGATTGCTACGAAAGAAGATGGCCTCTACAAAATGCATCTTTATAACCTCAAAAGAAGAAAAGGAGAATACACGACAAGTTATGATAAGCGACCTGATATAGCCAGATTGATTAATCGGAATGAATATATTAGTTACAATCCGCTCCCTGATTTTAAACAGCGAAAAGCGATTTGGAGTGTTGTTAATGGAATACAAGGAAATATTGTTTCGGAATTTCTCAGTTTCAATCCTATATTAGACCCTGATGAGAAGGTCTTCACTTTTCCTGAATATAATATAGCATACTACTATAATGATCAGCTTTTTTTACGTCAAGCTTTTAACGACACGATATACAAAGTCCAGTCTCCACAAACATTGGAAGCTGTATATATCCTTGATACAGGGAATAAAAAACTGACAGTTAAAGATGCGGCCACTGCCAAAACAAAAGACAAGTTGATTTTTGGATTCTGTCTGGAGACAAATGATTTTTTATATCTCCATTACTCTTTGGATAGGGATGTGCCCCATATGGTAGAGACCAATCAAGTAAAATTTAGAGATTATTTTTTCGATAAGAAAGATAAACATTTATATCGTATTCAAATGAGTACATTTCCGGAAGGTTCTATTATCAAGAATAGTCTTAAAGACACTCTCCCGCTTAAAATATCAGATGCACGGTGGAATGGGAGATCGCTTTATGCGACCTACACCAAACAACAGTTGGGAGAAATTCTCAGAAGTAATTACTTCTCTGAATTATCAACCTCACAGCAACAAAAAACAAGAGAAATGTACGATTCGACGAACGAAGATGAGTTGGTATTGATGATTCTGGAAAGATCTTAATTCTATCTATCATACCGGCAGAATCATTAAAAAGTGAAAGATACAATATTGCAATCATTACGCCGCAGGGAAGGTCTTTCAATGCGATTCCGTACCTAATATGTGCATATATGCACCTTTTGGGATATGTCTACGTTTTGTATTATTCTCATATATAGTCATTTGTTGGAATGGTGCGATTCTTGCTTTATTGTTAATAAATAAGTCAAAAGATGAGAAGATATATTTCATTAGTGATACTTTTTCTGGGGATGGTATCTTACCTGCGGAGTCAGACATACGATATACGCTGCGCTTGACGGTGGAAACAGCTGTGCAGATTGCTCGCCGGCAATCGCTGGATGTAGTAGTTGCACGGCATAGCTTTCGTTCCGCTTACTGGAATTATTGTTTTTATAAGCAAACTACCGGCCTTCACTGACGTTTACTTCAACTCCTAATTCAGGCTTATTTCCTAAAGAGAGTACTGAGAATAAATCCTTGAAGATAGAAATATTCAAACAGCAAGGGCTGAAGATATCCCAACCTATTTCAATGACTGGTTCAAGAACACGGCGAATTTACTCCGACCTCTGTATTTTCACCTAAAAGGGAGCTTACGAAGAACTGCTATGTTCCGATTTATCCAGGATAAGCCAGCAAAAATGGCATGAGAATATCTTTATCAAAGCATTTTGTTTTTAAATTTTGTCTTTTTAATAAATTTAAAATATGCATAATTGATTCTTTTACTTCCATATGATTCTTCTCATTCCAGATGCAACAAAATATCGTATTTTTTGAGGGGAACGTCAAGACCGCTTTCTATCATTTACGGAGTATTTTAGCGAAAAAGGATTGATTGTACTTCGACAAAAATAGCCGAAATATCGTTTCAATATTTTTACATGTCTGTGAATAAACTGAAAAACTATTATGTAATTTTGTACTACAACCAAACAACAAATATTATGAAAAAACTGATACTATTACTTTCTTTACTATTAATCGTACTTCTATCGTTATTTGTATATGGCAGGCTTTCAGAAAATCCTCTCGATCGGCAAGTGAGATTAGCAGGAATGGTGACCCAAAAGGAAGGGAACTTTAAATTCTCCATGTCGAAAACATTGAGCCGTTCCGAGCGGAAAGAACTTATAACAAGGACCAAGGAGTGCATTACGCGAAGCCTTGAATTAATCCATGAGCCGCCGTTCGATGACGCTATCCATTTCGTATTGGTTCCTACCAGGAATGATATGAAAAATCTTTTGGGAACAGGTATTGGAGGAACTGCTTTCCCCAAAGATTACGAATCTTATCCCGAGGGTGCAAGACCTGATGTAAATTTAATATATGCGGTACATGGAGGCAAACATAACGCGCTCGGGCATGAAGTGATGCATATGGTAGCCTTTCTCAAATGGGGACAGACACATGACTTTTCTCCTTGGTTTGAAGAAGGTCTGGCCACATTATCCTCCCCTGAAACAGAAGATTGCGATGGGTATACTTTCGAACAACGGTATGTATATTTCCTGCAAAACGGAAAACTTATACCTCCTGATTCAACCATGAATTTTTACCAGAAAGGAGATAGTTTGATTCAAAGAAAAATATTTTATAATCAAGCAGCCTATATGGTAGGTTATCTAATTGATAATTATGGAATAGGAAATTTCAAGCAGTTGTGGCAAAACGGCATGGGCGATTTTGAAAAGATATACGGAATCCCGTTTGAGAATTGCATCCGGAAAATCAACGATGAGCTAAATAAAAAATATTCAGAACCAATCAATTTTAGTAGGGAAGCGTTTACTGAAAATTGTATAAAATAGACACAGGCTTTTCCTGTTTAGACAATCGAAATAGAGGTTGAGCCGTTATCAGCTTAATCTCTACTATTCGTGCGATTTCGCACCCTTGGTGTGCGTATTTGCACATTTTATGGGTGGTGTTATTTTTATATATTGCTATTATTTAGTACTTTAATCCAATGGCATGATTCTTGATTTCCTTATAGCAGATACTTCAAAAGATGAGAAGAAAAATCGCATACGTGATACTGCTTTTGGGAATGGTTTCGTACGTTGTACGAAGCCAGTCGTACGATACGCTGCGCCTGACGGTGGAGACGGCTGTGAAGATCGCCCGCCGGCAGTCACCGGATGTGCTGGTCGCACGGCATAGCTTTCGTTCTGCCTACTGGAACTATTGTTTCTATAAGGCAAACTACCGGCCCTCACTGACGTTTACATCAACTCCCAATTTCAACCACCAAATCAATGTCGTTAATTTATCGGACGGTTCTTCCCACTATGTGGAACAAAACCAATTGATGGCAGACGGGGCTCTTTCGATTACACAGAATATTCCGTGGACCGGAGGTTCCTTGTCTGTCAATAGCGGCTTGCAACGCCTGGATTTATACGGAGACAGCCGGACGCATACTTACAAATCCAATCCGGTGACGGTGACATACGAGCAAGCGCTATTCGGTTACAATTCTTTGAAATGGGATAAAAAGATAGAACCGTTGCGCTTCGAAGAAGCGAAGAAATCTTATGTGGAGACACTGGAACTGGTTTCGACCCGGGCCGTGACTAAGTTTTTTGACCTGGCCCGGGCACAAACGAATTTGCGTATCGCGTCGACGAACTATGCGAACGCGGACACTTTATACATATTTGCCCAGGGGCGTTATAATATCGGAACGATCACAGAGAATGAGATGTTGCAATTGGAGGTGAACCGGTTGACGGAAGAAAGCAACCGGATGAATGCCCAAATCGAGGTGGATGATTATATGCAGGAATTGCGATCCTACCTGGGGATGACGGATCGGGTGGTCATTGAAGTGGAAGTCCGTCCGGAGATCCCTGCTGCACAGGTGGAGCTGGACGAGGCATTAAGCCTTGCTTTCTCCAATAGTCCCGACAGGATCACGATGGAACGCAGGAAACGGGAGAGCGAGAGTAATGTGGCGTATGCCCGGTCTCTTTCCGGTCTGAAGGCCGATATCTATGCACAGGTCGGATTGACGCAAACGGGGGATAAAGTCAGTTCCGCCTATAAAGATCCGTTGAACCAGCAATATATTCAATTAGGGCTGCGTTTGCCCATCCTGGACTGGGGGAGGGGGAAAGGGCGGATCCGTGTGGCCGAATCGAATCGGGACATGGTGTATACGCAAGTGGAGCAGGATATGACTAACTTTGAACTCAATGTGCTGAAAGTGGTAAAGCAATTCAACTTGCAAACGAGTAAAGTCAATGTGGCGGCTAAGACCGATCAGACGGCTAATCGCCGGAACGAGGTGGCGCGCCGGCTGTATATCCTGGGCAAATCGACAATCCTGGATCTGAATGCTTCCATTTCGGAGAAAGATACGGCAAAACGGAATTATATTAATGCGTTGTATAATTATTGGACGCTTTATTATACCCTGCGAAGCCTGACTCTGTTCGACTTTGTGAAGGGAATGCCTTTGACGGAAGATTACGAATCCCTATTGAAATAAAAACGATTATGAGTATGGATATACCCTTGAAAAAGAAACATCCGGTCTGGAAATACAAATACCTGATCGGAGGGAGTGTGGTTTTGCTGGCGCTTCTTATCTATTTGCTGGTATTGGCTACCGGCCCTTCCCGCTTGCGGTATGACCGGGAACAGGTACAGATTGTGGAAGTGAAACAGGATAAGTTTATGGAATACCTGGATGTGGAGGGGCTGGCCCAACCCAAATTGACGATCAAGTTGAACAGTATGGAAAGTGGCATTGTCGAACGGATTGTTGCGGAAGACGGGAGCATGTTAAAGCGGGGCGATACCATCCTGATCCTCACAAATCCCGATTTGCAGCGTACGATCGAAGACGAACGGGATGAATTGGAGAAACAACAGGTGTCCTATAAGGAGAAAGCGTTGCAAATGGAGCGGAAAACTTCCGAGCTGAAACGCACTGTTTTGAAAACGAAGTACGAATTAGACCGGCTGAGCAAGCAATATAACCTGGATCAGGAAGAGTATAAAATAGGTATCAAAAGCAAAGCCCAACTGGAAGTGGCTTCGGACGATTACGATTATAATCAGAAAAATACGCAACTGTTGCTGCAGGAGTTAAGGCATGACTCGTTGACGAATCTCATCCAAACGGACTTGATGCGGAGCGATCTGTTGCGCGAAGAAAAACGGTTTAAACGGAGTCATGACCGCCTCGATGACCTGATTGTGCGGGCGCCGATGGACGGACAATTGAGTTTTGTCAGTGTAATGCCCGGCGAGCGGGTTTCGGCCGGCAACAGCCTCGGCGAGCAAAAAGTGATCGACCACTTGAAGATCAGCACGAAAGTCAGCGAATATTATATCGACCGGCTGTCAGTCGGCCTCCCGGCTTCCATCCTTTACCAGGAGAAAAAATATCCGTTAAAGATATCGAAAATCAATCCGGAGGTTAAGGATCGGCAATTCGATGTCGATTTGGTTTTCACCGGGCAGACGCCGGATAACATCCGGATCGGAAAAAGTTACCGTCTTCAGGTGGAATTAGGCCAACCCGAAGATGCTTTGGTGGTTGATAAAGGAAATTTCTACCAGGCGACCGGCGGACAGTGGATCTTTAAACTGAATAAAGATGAGAATAAGGCCGTGAAGGCACCGATCGGGATCGGCCGGCAAAATCCCCGGCAATATGAAATACTGGAAGGATTAAAAGCCGGCGACCGCGTTATTATCTCCGGTTATGATAACTTTGGCGATGTGCAGGAACTGATCTTGAAATAAAGAAAATAACCATGAAAATAATAGGCTTGGCGTTACGTGCGGTTTTGCATTTCAGGTCATATACCATAATTAATATATTGGGATTGGCTCTCAGCCTGGCTTGTGTCATCATTCTTTTCAGGTATGTGAACAGCGAATTTAATGTGGACCGTTTCCATGAAAAATCGGATCGAATCTATGTAACAACTTTGGACGGATATAGCCCATCCGGGAAGACTCTATTCCAAGGGGCATTCAATCCGGGAAAAGAAACTTCATACAGAGATATAACAAAGGCATCGGGTATAGAAAAAAGTACTCAGTTCAGTTTGTACGAAAATGAAAAAATCATATCCGGGAAAAAAGAATTTGAAATAACCGCATTGGTAAGCGATAGCAATTTCCTGGATATCATGACTTATCCCGTCGCTGAAGGACTGTCCAATATCAAGCGTCCCGATGAGATTATTGTAACATCTTCTTTAGCCCAAAAACTATTCGGGAAAGAGTCGGCTGTCGGAAAATCAATTCATTATGAAAAAGATAATAAAGAACTGGTGATCGTGGGCGTGATGAAAGAACCGCAAACCAAAAGTAGTCTTGATTTCGACCTTATTATGTTCAACCAATCGGAATCTTTGATATTGTTGAATCCGGTGGGTTTAGTTTTGCTTTTCCCGAATGTTGATTATCAGAAGATAAATGAAGAGTATAAAGACTTTTTCCACATGGAATATTGGAATATGGACCTTCGTTTCCAGCTTTATCCTCTATCTGAGGTATATTTAAGCAAGGGTATAGTATCTACGGTTTTTAAAACGGCGGATTATAAATACATTCTGATTTTGACTGGTGTCGGTTTTTTATTATTGATTGTCGGAGCCGTTAATTTCATCAATATCTATTCGGTTATCTTGTCGAGGCGCGGACGTGAATTGGGAATGAAAAAAGTATTCGGAGCGGACGGGTTCTCTATTTTCATCCAGTTGACGGTTGAATGTATGGCAATGATCGGTGTCGCCTTGATAATCGCATTAGCTCTGACTGAAACGGCTGGTCTATATATTAGTAAGGCCTTAGGAGTCGATCAGGTATCAGACCTGAAATTTGATGTTGCGCTTCTGCTCTCTTTTTTATTTCTTATCCCTGCGATCGCGGCTTTCTCCCAGTTCATTCGTTATCACTATTCAACGCCGATAAAATCATTGCAAAGTGTGGGAAACACAGGAGGTCGTGGTTTTTCCCGTAAGGCTTTTTTATTACTCCAGTATGCTATCACCATTTTTATGATCATTATCTCTGCCTTTTTCATGAAACAACTTCATTACATGTTGAATGCAGACCTCGGATATAAGACAAAAGACATTATTAAAGTATCTTTTCAATATAAAGACAGGGAAGTCATCAAACAGCAGATGTCCGCATCTCCTCTCTTTAGCGGTTGGACGTGCGGACAAAGTCCGAATTATATATACCCCGGTACGGAAAATCAGATGAAATTCAGTTCAGGCGATAGCGGCATGAAGAAAGTAACCCTACTTGGCACTTCAAACGAATGGATGGATCTATTCGATATCAAACTGATCGAAGGACGGCGTTGGGACGATAGCAAAGAACTTTCCGAGAGCAATCTGATAATAAGTAAATCGGCTTGTAAGTATTTTGGAATAAAAGACATTAACGATGCCAAATTAGAGGGAGAACATCCGATATGGCTTCGATTAGATAATCCTAATTATAGTAATCTTTCTTACAAAGTGGTAGGAGTAGTCAACGATTTCTATGTATCGCATTTGGGGCGGGAACAATATCCTGTGGTTATGTATTATTCCGCTGGCTTTTATCAAGGTATAATGAAGGATGATCTTATTGTAATCGCATCCATTCTTCCCGGACATAAACAAGAAGCTCTGAAATTCCTGAAGAAATTACATGACGAGACGGTTGGAGATGGATTTAAATACACGTTTGTGGAAGATGAAGTGCATGATATGTATAAAGAGGATAAAAAGGTGTCAACCATTTATACGATTTTTACCGTCATTGCGATTCTTGTTTCTTCGCTGGGTTTGTTCAGTATATCGCTATTTGATGTACAGCAACGTTATAAGGAGATTGCGATACGTAAAGTCAATGGAGCGACCTTTCCTGTTATCGTCCGGATATTAGTGAAGAAATATTTGATATTACTCTGCCTCGCTTTTGTTATTGCGGCACCTTTAGCATGGCTCGGCATTCATTCTTATCTGAAAGATTTTGCCTATAAAACACCTATGTCTTGGTGGTTATTTGTCCTTGCTTTTATTGTGACGGCGGCAATATCCTTACTCACACTCCTGTTCCAGGTTCGAAAAGCGGCAAATGTCAATCCGGCGGAAATCTTGAAATCAGAATAATTTGTTTTAAACAATATAAAAACATTACAATCATGATTAAAACAGAGAATTTACAAAAGTATTTTTCAACAGGAATTAATCTTGAAATAAAATAGGGAACTAATTATGCTGATACATTATCTAAAAATAGCGATCCGGAGTATTCTCCGGGACAAAGGATATTCAATCGTCAATATCCTGGGACTGTCGATAGCGATAGCCTGTTGTTTTCTGCTCATCTTCTGGGTGAAGTTTGAAATGAGTTTTGAAAACTGTTATCAAAAAGCCGACCGGACATACCGTTTGATGGAAGTGGAAAAACGGACGGATGGCTTGCATCATTCCCTTTGGATCCGGCCGGGGATTGCGGATGACTTGAAGAGTAAGTTTCCGCAAATCGAGGCGGCGACGTATCTGTACAACGAGCGTTTACCCCTGATTGAAAAAGGAAAAGAGGGAGATGGTATTATGGCGAATGTCGTAAATGCCAATGAAGATTTCCTGCGTATGTTCGACTATGAATACGTAGAAGGATCGCCACAGAGTGTGGCGCAGGAAAGAGGATGCCTCTTGTCGGAAGAGGCCGCTCATAAGTTTTTTGGAAACGAGTCGGCAATAGGTAAAACTCTCTCGTTCGCATCTGAGGAAGGCTATACTATTAAAGCAGTGGTCAAGCTTCCTAAAAATACACAAGTCCGGTTTGACCTTTTAAATGTTGCCGGCCAAATTGGCTATGGCGTACATTATGTTATGTTGAAAGAGCATACGGCTCTGAGTCCGGAATTAAGGAAACAGATTGCAGATTTCCTTTCCACGACGAAAGAAACTAAAAACACGCTGGTTTTACAGCCGCTTCGGGATATTCATTTGCATTCGCCTAAGGAAGTAGCGGTCAACTCAGACGATATTGTTTACGGTAATTTATCGCAAATCTATTTTTTCTCGGTGGCCGTGTTGCTTATTCTTTTTATAGCCATTATCAATTATGTAAATACTTCAATTGCCCGTGCGATGAACCGGATGAAAGAAGTAGGCGTACGCAAGGTAACCGGAGCCAACAAACGGCAGTTAATTGATCGTTTTTTATTTGAATCGTTTATCATGTCGCTTGTATCCGTACTCTTCGCTTTGATGCTGGTGAAACTTTTATTCCCGGAATTCAGCCAGGTGATGGGGAATCAGATTGTATTCGATTTTGATGGGGCATCTATTGGAATTGCGATTCTTGTTTGCCTTTTGATTACGATTTTGTCCGGCGGATATGCAGCCTTTTATTTATCGTCTTTTAGTCCGATTACTATCTTCAGAGGTGGTTCCAAGACCGGATCGAAGGATCGATTACGAATGGTCTTGGTTGGTATCCAGTTCTTCTTATCCGTGGGTGTTCTGATCTGTACCTTTGTGATGTATAAACAGATCCATGCCATCTTCAACGCCGAGACGGGAGTCGACCGGAAGAATATCCTCGTCTTGGAAACTTCGTTGTGGTATCAGGCGGAAGATTTTATAAAGATTATCAAGCAGGAGAATCCGAATATCCTTGAGGCAACGATCGCAGGCAGCGCTCCCTATAACTCTTCCTGGGGATATAGCGGTGTCTCCTGGGAAGGGTGTAAAGAAGATGTCAAAGAGATGGAATTTACGCAAATCTTTTGCGACCATAATTATGCGAGTACATTTGGTTTACAAATGCTGGACGGACAATTTATTCCGCCCGGACTGACCTGGTGGCAATACGCGGAAGCCAAATCATTTAACATCGTTATTAACGAATCGTTCAAAAAGCTGATGGGAGAGGAGAATCCGATCGGGATTACAGTCTTTTATGGCTGGGGGATGAAAGGGAAAATTATCGGTGTTGTAAAAGACTTTAATTTCAAACCATTGAAAGAGAATATCAGTCCTTTGATTATTAGTTTTAATCCGGAATCCTGTATGAGTCTGTTCATTAAAACAACCGGTAAGGACAAACAAAAGACGTTAGATTATATCCTGGCGAAATATAAAGAAATGAAGCCCGACTATGCCAAACGTCCGGTGATGTATCATACGGTAGAAGACGACTATAATAAGATGTATGAAGTGGAACTTCGTACGGCAGGTATGCTTTCGGTATTTTCCATTATCTCCTTTGTCCTTTCGTTATTGGGAATCATCAGCATGATTTCATTTATGATTGAGAAACGGACGAAAGAAATCGCGATCCGTAAGATCAATGGTGCAACTATTCTGGATATCATCCGGCTTTTTGCAGGGGATATCTTAAAGATAGCGGCGATTGCTTCCGTCATTGCGATCCCGATCAGCTACCTGCTGATGGCGGAATGGTTGCAGGATTACGTCTATCGCACGCCGTTGAGTTGGTGGATCTTTCTATTGATTCCTTTCTTCCTGATGTTGATCACCTTTCTGGTCATAGCCGTACAAGTCTATTATACAGCCCGGCAAAATCCTGTGGAATCATTAAGAAGTGAATAATTAAAATAGAAAAACATGAAAAAGTGGATGACGTTTTTTTTATTAGCTATGATCGTTGCCTGTCATAATCCGAAAAAAGAGAGTTTGCCGGTGGTAGATGAAAATGTGGAGAATCAACCGTTCCGGACGGAAGAAGATACCACTATTTATGCTTCCGCTTCCGATGTTGAAACAACAGCTATACTTGAAAATGCGCAAGCATATTTCCGAACGAATAACAAATATAAGGATTGGGATCAGAAGGATAAGAAGACGGTGATTGTCCAATGTGTCGTTGAAAAAGACAGCACGGCTTCCAATATTCAAGTTCGGGGATGTGGAAATAAAGAATTGGATAATGAGGCGATCCGTCTGATTAAAGAAGCGAAAATTACTCCGGCAGAAAAAGGAAACAGAAAGTTGGTCCGCTCACTTTGGACCATTCTCGTACATTTTCCTGCGGAATAAATCGAATGAATGAAGAGATAATTTAATAAAATCGAATGAAATACATACAATTCTTATTTGTTTTCTTGTTACTGATTGCTTGTGGCGGAGGAAAGAAGCAATCGTTGGAGATGGAAGTGAAGCAGGAAATTGCTTTGCAGGAAGAGACGCTCACGAACGGTGAGATCGCGACCTTGGAGGTTGCCGAAAAACCGGAAGTGCGTCATGTTGATCCGGCGAATCCTCCCGTCAGCTTGGATGTATCCGGACAGTTCCGGACAAAAGCATTTGATTTAAGTCACTATTTTTCTACGGTTAAGTATGTAAAGCTAAAGCATCCGAAAGCATCCGAAGGTACTTCTTTTTTCCTTCCGCAAGGCATGGTGATGATTTCCAATGTGGCGAATCTTCCATCGCCGGTAATCTTCCCTTCTGTTCGGGTGAAGGATAATTGGGTGATTGTCGGAAATATGCAGGGACTGTATTGTTATGACAAAGCCGGCACTTATCAATACACGATCTTATCCGCAAAGAATCCGCCGGATGCAACTATTGATCTGAATTTGGCAGATGGCCTCTTAGCAGGTTTTACAATTGTCGGAGACATTTGTTTATATGCCTCCGTCACCAAAGGTCAGGCTAGCGTTCATTTCTATAATCTGAAAACGCGTCAGGAAGAATATAAAAGGATGCTTGTGACCCATCAACCTTTGCTTTTAAATCCGAAACATAAAACTTTTATCGATTATGATTATAAATTGATCGATGACAAGCAGAGTCCTTTTATGTATTCTCTGAATGCCAAAGGTGATACGTTGTGCCGTTTTTTGAATCATAATATGTTGCCGATCGTTAAGGGATCTACCTATCATAATCCGGGCAGTTCGGATCTATATTACTGGAAAGATCAGTTGACCGTCAGACAGATCGGGAATGATACGGTTTACCGGTTTACTTCGGAGAATAGGATCTGTCCTGCTTATGTTTTTTATGCCGGCGCACATCAGGCGACGATTCAGGATCTGATGCAAGGCAAGCAGGAAGGCAAGCGGATTCCGCGGGATTTGAAGGAGACCGACCGGTTTCTATTGTTCTCATTAGGTAGTTCAATCCTTTACTATTATGACAAAATAGAGCAAGCGCTTTATCGGGCCGGAAATACGGAAGAAAAGGGACGGGTATTGATACAGAACTCAATAACCGAAGGAATCCCAATCTATCTGGAGAATCTTACCTGTGGAGACGGGTACATATATACCTTGTGTTCAGAGCCGTCATTGAAACACTTGTCCGAAGATGCACGACTATCTAAAGAACAGCGGGATAAGGTAGCTGCGCTGCGTGATGAAATGGCAGATGGAGAATTTCTTCTGATGTACATGAAATAAATTAGTATTCATTTTTTTATAAAACTTAAATACGTTACAGTTATGATTAAGACAGAGGATTTACAAAAAGTATTCCGCACCGACGAAGTAGAGACCTGGGCATTGAATAATATCAACATACAGATCAAAGAGGGTGAATTTGTGGCTATTATGGGGCCTTCAGGCTGTGGAAAATCCACCTTGCTGAACATCCTGGGGTTACTGGACAATCCGACCGGAGGAAAATACTTTCTGAACGGAGTAGAGGTGAGCTCCTATACCGAATCGCAGCGTACCAAGCTGCGTAAAGGTGTGATCGGCTTCGTTTTTCAGAGTTTTAATCTGATTGATGAATTGAATGTCTTTGAAAACATCGAACTTCCCCTGCTTTACTTGGGCGTTTCCGCCTCGGAAAGGAAACGGAAAGTAAACGAGGTGATGAACCGGATGCAGATCACCCATCGTGAAAAGCATTTTCCGCAGCAGCTATCCGGTGGACAGCAACAACGGGTTGCCATTGCCCGGGCGGTCGTGGCCAATCCGAAGCTGATCCTTGCCGATGAACCGACCGGTAATTTGGATTCCCGCAACGGGAAAGAGGTCATGGATTTGCTGACCGAACTGAATGGCGACGGAACGACCATCGTCATGGTCACGCACAGCCAGCATGATGCCGGTTATGCCGGACGAATCATCAACTTGTTTGATGGCCAACTGGTTTCGGAAGCAAGGTTATAGAATCCTTAATGCCGTTTCCGTTGATTTGCCTTTGTATGACGGAGGAAGAGGCTAAATGTCCAAAAAGAGCCTCTACTTCTTTTTGCTTTCTCTAAAAGTGGTGCCGCCAGAAAGAGAACTTTTAACGTACTCCATCGTAAGGAACGGGAACTTTTTTATGTGTTTAATATTGCAGACCTATTCAGAATAAGCTGTTTATATTCGTCCTTCATTTTGTCAGGCATAAGAGATATGTCTATAAATTCATACCATTGGGGCAATACTTTCCTGAATTTATCATAGACATTTTCAATTGCCTTTCCATCTACCTTAAAGCTTTTTAGAAGATTATCAAAGTCTGCTCTTTTTAGCTTCCGCTTCTTGCCGTTTAAGGGCAAAGCCAGTTCCTCATTATCTTCGGGTATAACCAATTTCGTAGATAATAAATCATAAGCAGGAGCAAATGTATATTCCCCCATTCCTTTATAAAGAGAGAAGTTCTTCAAATGCATATCTGCATTTCCTGTCAGATAGCAGAATAGTAGAACTTCAAAGTAATTAATCAAGTCCAATACTGGATAGACTGAATATTCTACAATTTTTTTCGCTATTTGTTCATGTGAACCCTTATATTTTTGTTCTGTCAGCTTCTCTGTCAATTGGCACATGTCTTCCATTGGAATTTTACCGCCTTTTTTATCCCGGTCGATTCGTTTTGTGATATAAGTCAATGAACCGTCTCTGAAACGTATTAGAGAATGAGGAACGGTTTTTATTTTTGTCAACTCTGCCAAATGCATGGTTAAGTCTTCATTTTCGGGAAGATTGGCATATTGTTCTGTTTGAGGTTTCAGGATATAGCCTCCCCATAAGCCGACTATTGTAAAACGCTTCTCTCCGCTTTTTTCCTTCTCTAACTCGACAGAAAGTTTTGGTTGTACGCCCGTAATCGTTATTTGTGAACGGACAACCTCTAAAGCCAATGATTCTATGTCTGCTTTACTGTATGGAAGAACAGGGGGGGTAACAGTTCCAAATATTTTCTTTGAACATTGGGGATGAAAGTCTGTCTGTCCCTCTTCAAGTGGCTGATAACAATATAAACATCTTTGCATAATACTTAAGATTAAAAGGGTTGAACGCTAACAGCACCAATGCAATCTTTACAACAAGCAAGCAGTAAAGACATTCTATCCCGGTTACTTATTTTCCAGTTCTTCTCGGCAATATCCAATAGCCATCCTTCGGGTATCAGTCCGTCAAAGAAAGGATGCAATACATTACTAATATAAGGCTTGTCTGTTAGAGGTAAAGTTAAGCTGATCGGTTCCACTTTTTCGCTGGTCAAATAGTCCGCATCATACTCAAACTTATATCCGTTTTCATCCTCCGTCAGAATACCTGCAAATGTATTGTACATGTAAATCTTGGCTTGTTTCATGGCTCTATTAGATTAGTCCTGTCCATCGGTACAACACCGATTTGCATTCCGAACAGCCTTAAAACTTGGTTTACTTTGTCCATTTTCAGGGTTTCTTTCCCTTGTTCCAGTTCACGCAGAAAACGAAGCCCTACGCCTGCTTTTTGTGCGAACTCTTCACGTGATAATCCAAGTGCTTTGCGCTTGGTTTTTACATATTCGTTTAATGGTAGATTATTCATATTCGATACCGTTTCGGGTACAAATATAAGAATATTATTTAATAAACACCCGAGAGGGTATTTAAATATGAAAAACCAAAGAACGATACCCGAAGGGTTATCTATTGGAGGAAATTTAACAGATAATACGATTTTTGATTATTTTTTATTTGCTAATGAGTTTCGATGACGGAAGAAGAGGCTGAATGTCCAAAAAGAGCCTTGCGACGACCTGAAAAAGGAGTATACTCATTCAATTCATTGAGTATACTCCTTTTTGATATCGAATATACTCAATGATAAAATCGAGTGCACTCGATAATTTTCTGTACAAATCACTACTTTGGGGATAGCCCTCCTTTGGATTTGTTACTTCGTTTGTCGTTTTATAAACCGCTGAAATTAACATCGCTGAATAGGAGGGAGGGGATGCGGCGGCTGGATGAGAGCCGGGGATCATTGCCTACTTCCGCCAGGTTCCCGAAGAGGGTAATTAAATTTCCCGTAATGTTCATTTCGGAAACGGGTTGCACCAATTGTCCGTTCTCCACCAGGAAGCCCTCGATTCCGAAGGAGAAATCGCCCGTCGTGCTATTGCTGTTTCCTCCGTTGAAGCCGGTGACCAGGATTCCTTTGTCCAACGAAGCGACCAGGCCGTTGAGATCCTTTGTACCCAAGGGCATGGTGACAATCGAAGGAGAACTGATGGTCTGCGGAACGCCCAGCTTGTTTGCATTATAGGTGTCGATAAAGTAGGTTTTTAGGACGCCGTTCTCGAAAATAGGCAACCGTTTGGTCGCAACGCCTTCCCCGTCAAAGTAACGGGCGCCGACGGCTTTCGGCAAATGAGGTTCGTCGGTCAACGTGAACAGGTCGCCGAAGACTTTTTCATTCAGCTTGTCCAACAGGAAGGAGTTCTTCTGCTGGATAGCGGAACCTGTGATCGCGTTGAGGACGGGAGAGAGCAGGCGGCTGACGTTCAGGTTATCGACAATCATCGGCATCTTGCCGGAAGCGACCTTCTTTTGTCCCAGTTTCCGGGTGACGCGCTCCAGCGCTTTCCGCCCGATGCCGGCCTTTTCCAATGTATCGAAATAGAGCGAAGAGTCATACCAATAGTCCTGCGGGCGGGCATCTCCGTCGCCTTTGATGCTGACACCGCCATACAGGGAATAGTAGGACGACCGGCTTTCGCCTTCGAATCCGTTGCTGGCGATCAGATACGAGAAATTGTCTCCATCGCTGTAGGAAGCTTCCGCAGAGATGATCCTGGGGTCTTTCCCCATAATCTCATCGCAGACATCCATCGCCAATTTGACTTTATTATCCGGCTGTACCGTTTCGAACTTTGCATCGTATAATTCCAGGTTCGGATTGCCGCCTTTGTAATAAAGGGAAGCGTCCGGGAGCGTGCGCGCCTTGTCTTCCGCCAGGAAGCGGGCCGATTCAATGCCGTTCCGGATAAACTTCTCCAGTTCGACTTTCTGAAGCCGGTTGGTAGAGTAGTTGCCGTATTTTCCGTCTACATAGAGGGTGATAGCCAATGCGTTTTCGGACGCCTGTTGCAGGCGGTCTATCTTTTTATCCCGGATTTCATAGGAACTGTTGGAACCGTTGTACAGGCTTACGCGGGCTGCCTGGCACCCATTTTTCAAGGCAAATTCCATCGCCCATTGTGCTAATTTCTTGTGCTCTGCTGATATCATTCGTTTTCTCCTCCTACCGTTAATTTACTGACTAAGGCCGACGGCATCCCGCAGGTGACGGGGCAGGATTGCCCGTCTTTTCCGCACGTCCAGGTGCCGTTATCCATCTTGTAATTGTTACCCACCATGGTGATGTCCGCCAACGCCTTCGGGCCGTTGCCGATGATGTTGATATCTTTGATGGGTTGCGTCAGTTTACCGTTTTCGATCAGGTAACCGTCCTTGACGAAGAAGGTAAAGTCACCGGCGCCGATCTGCACTTGCCCATTCGTGAAATTGGCAGCGTAGATGCCGTGTTTTACCGTGGAGATGATCTCTTCTTCGGTATAGTTGCCATTCTCCATATAGGTTGCGCGCATCCGGGGGATCGGCATCATGCGGAACGATTCGCGCCGGCCGTTGCCTGTCGGGCGGACACCGTAATGCTTGGCACTGATGCGGTCGTGCAGGTAGCTGGTCAATATGCCTTCGCGTACGATGTAAGTCTTCTGCCCTTCGACGCCCTCGTCGTCTATATTCACCGAACCGCGGTTGAAAGGGATTGTTCCGTCGTCCAGCACGTTGATATGTTCGTCGCAGACTTTCTTGTTCAGCTTGTCGGCGAAGATGGAAGTGTTTTTTCTGTTGAAGTCTGCTTCGAAGGTGTGGCCTATGGCTTCATGCAACAGGATGCCGGAGCCTCCGGCTCCCATCACTACCGGCATTTCGCCGCCTTTCGGCTTGATGGCCTGGAAAAGAAGCGCCGTCTTCCGGACAGCTTCCTGGGCCACTTCTTCCATCCGCTCGTCGGTCAGGAATTCCGCTCCCATACGGAAAGAACGGGAGGCGAAGGAGTTCTCGATCTTATCGTTTTCCGTCATGATACATTGGGCGTAGAGCGTAACCATCGGGCGGTAATCGTAAAACATTTGTCCCTCCGAATTGCAGAAGAAGATATGCGAAGTCGTATCACCCAATCCGGCGGAAACTTTGGTTACCCGGTTGTCCAATGCGAAGATCCGGTCGTTGAGCTTTTGCAGGTAGGGTGTTTTCTCTTTGACCGACAGCTCGTCCCAAGCGGTCTTTACCGCATAGAAATGGTTCGAGCCCGGCAATTCGGTTAGATTGACCGCTGCTTTTCCGGAAGTTCCGGTAGCGATCCTTGCCGCCGTATGGGCGGCTTTCAGCATTTCGGGCAGCGCTACATCCTCTACATAGGCATAGCCGGTCTGGTTGCCGGCCAATACCCTTACTCCCATTCCGAAATCGATGCTCGAAGAGGCGCGGTTAACGGATCCGTCCTGTAGTCCGATGTTATTATAATAACTGTGTTCGAAAAACAGGTCGGCATAGTCGCCTCCTTTTTCCAATGCTGCGGCCAGAACTTTTTTTAAATCGGTTTCATTAATGCCGAAATAATCGAGTGCAAAAGAGATGGCGGCCGCCTTGTCTTCTTTGCTTCCGGTCCAGCTTCCCAAGAAGGAGGGGACCGCCAAGCTTCCTATCATGGCCATACTTCCTTTTTTTATAAAGTCGCGTCTGTTTAAACTCATATTACGTACTTTAGGGTTGATATATAGGTACTAAAAAGCGTTTCTTTGTATTCATCAATCCTGAAACGGATTTTAAGATGAATACAAAGAAACTTATTTTCCGCCAAATAAATGACAAAATCGCTTTGTTTTTTACTTAGAACTGCGGTAGTTTCCAAGGCGCCCGGTAGACGGCCTTCGATAAAGCAGTTGCTTCCGGATCATTGACAAACAGGTGGTTCGCCTCATCCCAGCGTACTTCCCGGCCTACCCGGCAAGAGATGTTCGCCAGATGGGAGAGGATGGCTACGCGCGAACCGATTTCGATGTCGGCGGCCGGCCGGTTACGGCTTTTCATGCAATCAAGGAAGTTACCGACATGATTGTATAATCCCTTTCCTTCGCCTTTCTTCAGAGGGACAGCCTCCATGCGCGCCTCTTTGCCGGAATATTCGGGAATGACTTCCCAGCCTCCCCGGTCGAGTACCAGGGTTCCGTTTTCTCCATAGAACGCCAGCGCTTCCCGGCGGTCGAACAATCCGTGGTCGATGCCGCAGGCATGATCCCAGACAATATTAAAATCGTCATAGGCATAAATGGCCATCAATGTATCCGGTGTCTCCATTGCATCATTCGGATAGGCGAATTTGCCGCCTCCGGAAAAGACCTTGGACGGAAGTCCGACGCCCATGCCTTCCAAAGCATAGTCCAGCAGGTGGACGCCCCAGTCCGACATCAATCCCCCGGCATAATCCCAGAAGAAACGGAAATTGTAGTGGAAACGGTAGATATTGAACGGACGCTTGGGAGCCGGGCCCAGCCACATGTCATAGTCTACACCGGGAGGTACCGGGGAATCCGGCTTGACGGGCAGCGTCGGTTTGCCCGACTGGTAGGCCCATACTTTTACGGTACGTACCCGTCCGATGTTTCCTTCACGGATAAAGGCGGCGGCCTCGTTCCAATGCGGATCGCTGCGCTGCCATTGGCCAACCTGGACAACCCGGTCGTATTTGCGGGCGGCCTTGAGCATCAGTTCGCATTCTTCGATCGTATTGGACAATGGTTTCTCTACGTATACGTCTTTGCCCGCCTGGCAAGCGTAGATGGTCGGAAGGCAATGCCAATGGTCGGGGGTTCCGATAATGACTACGTCCACGTCTTTGTTCTCAATTACTTTTCGCCAGTCTTTGTAGAGATTTTTCACTTTTTTCCCGGTGGCCTTTTCTACGTCTGCCGCCCGTTTGTTGAGCCATTCGTCGTCGACGTCACAAAGGGCGATGCATTCTACTTCCGGATACTTCAGAAAAGTGCTCAAATCGGAATATCCCATGCCCCGGCAACCGATCAGGGCTACTTTTACCTTATTGCTCGGAGCGGTGGCGCCGTATACCGATTGATAGGAATTGCCGATGAGGGGTGCTAAGCCGAATCCGGCAACGGAGAGTGCCGTTTTTTGAATAAAATTTCTTCTTTTCATGGATTTTTGGTCGAATTATATAATAATATACTCTGTGCGCGTTAACACTAAAGTGCAATATTACAAAAAAAACTCTTATTTTTGGCTTCTGTGAATGAAAGCTTTATTTTTTTTACAAAATAACAAAAATATGTCTCTAAAACAACAAACGGAATGGTTTGTCTTATATACGGCTCCACGGGCGGAAAAGAAAGTGAAAGAACGGATCGAGATGGGGGGGGGGGAATGCTTTTTGCCCTTGCACCGGACTCCCCGTGTCTGGTCGGACCGGGTCAAGATGGTGGATATCCCTCTCTATAATTCCTATCTGTTTGTCAGAACGACGGATACGGAATTGCGGACCTACCTAAAGATACCGGGGGTAGTACGGATTGTCTTTTATTGTGATAAACCGGCAGTCCTCCGCCAGAAGGAGATCGATACGATCCAGGCCTTTCTGGAACAAGCGGCCGAACAGCCTTTATGCTCGGGGGATGAAGTGGAAATCCTTGCCGGGGTGATGAAACATGTTTCGGGGAAAATCCGGAAAATCAGAAAGGATTATCTTCTCTTATATATTGAACAATTAGGAGCGACTGTTTGTGTAAAAACCGGATCCGTAGCGCGGATAGACAGACTATTGAAAAGGTAGCTATTCATCGATTTTGTGACTTTTATTGTGTAGTTTTGTATAAGGAAACCGGAAGGTCTCTTTTTCTCAATTCGGTTTTAGGTATATTATATATATGGAATCAATTAAACAGGTCTTTCGGATCGGACAGGGTCCTTCGAGCAGCCATACAATGGGGCCTCGCCGGGCTGCATTGATGTTTTTGGAACGTAATTCGGATGCTGCACGGTTTCGGGTAACCCTTTACGGCAGCTTGGCTGCGACGGGAAAAGGGCACTTGACCAATCGGGCTATCCTTGCCGTGCTGGAACCGGTTGCCCAGACTGAAATATTGTGGGAGCCTCAGATTGTACTGCCCTTCCACCCGAACGGCATGCTTTTCGAATCGTTCGATGGCAAAGGAAATAAAAAGGAATCATGGACGGTTTTCAGTATCGGCGGCGGCACTTTAGCCAACGAATCATTCAACGAACAGGAGGCAAAGGAGGTCTATGCGATGCATACTATCCGGGAGATCGAGCAATGGTGCTACGAAACAGGCCATGCCTATTGGGAATACGTTTCTTTATGTGAGGGGGAAGAAATATGGGACTATCTGGCGGAAGTCTGGCAGGTCATGCAGGATGCTATCAAACGCGGTTTGGAAGCGGAGGGCGTACTTCCCGGAAGTTTGAATCTTCGCCGGAAAGCCTCCGATTATATGATCCGGGCCAAGGGATATACCGCCAGTGTAAAAAGCCGGGGACTGGTTTATGCCTATGCTTTGGCCGTATCGGAGGAGAATGCTGCCGGCGGACGAATTGTGACGGCGCCTACCTGCGGTTCCTGCGGAGTGATTCCTGCGGTCTTATATCATTTAAGGGAAAGCCGTGAATTTCGCGACTCCCGCATCTTGCGCGCCTTGGCGACTGCCGGTTTGTTCGGCAATGTAGTACGTACCAACGCCTCTATTTCGGGTGCTGACGTGGGTTGCCAGGGAGAAGTCGGCGTTGCCTGTGCGATGGCGGCCGCGGCCGCCTGTCAGCTTTTCGGCGGGACGCCGGCACAAATCGAGTATGCGGCGGAAATGGGATTGGAGCATCATCTGGGACTAACCTGCGACCCGGTGGACGGCTTGGTACAGATTCCCTGTATTGAGCGAAATGCTTTTGCCGCCGCCCGGGCGTTGGATGCCAATACTTTTGCCACATTTTCGGACGGGAAACATCGGGTAAGTTTCGATCAGGTAGTTGAAGTTATGCGGCAGACCGGCAATGATCTGCCCAGCTTATACAAGGAGACCTCTGAGGGAGGTTTGGCAAAGAAATACGAATAAACGAGCATGGGGAGAGAGGGAGAGCGTCACCCTTCTGCCGGAGAAGAAAAAAAGTCCGGGCTTCCCTAAGCCCGGACTTTGTCTAAAAACGGAAGAATTTTTTATACCCTCTTTTATTATTATTTTAGAAACTAAGCGGAACAATCAGTTTGATCCCGAAATTACGCCCCATATTAAAGATACCTGGCCTTCCGGTTACCAGATTTTCGTCGGTGTATTTCAACCGGCTCAAATGGTTCTGATAAGCTTTGTTTGTCAGATTGTTGGCTGTAAAGTATAAAGAGGCCAAGGTATGTCCTTTGTGGACAAAATCCGTACCGAACGAGGCATTAAGCAAGGTATACGACGGCGTTACTGTTTCAGTTCCGAATGCGGAATAGACATGATCTTGCCTCATATTATGTTCTATACCTAATGATATATAGGTGTTATTCAGTATTTTGCCATGTCGTATAAGATCATACCGGAGATCGGAAATCCATTTAGGCGCAGGCGTAAAAGGAAGATATTTACTGGAATCAGGTTGATCGGACTGAACTGAATTTACATACGAGAATGTGTTCTGAAAATGCAACCGTTCTACCGGATGTATGTCAATGCTTGCTTCTCCTCCTAATATACGGGCATCACCCGATACGAACTGGTATGTTCGATAGCCTTCAGTCAGCAAATCGTCCCCATTATCGCCGAGCAGTTTATGAGAGAAAATATAATTATTGATCCGATTGGCAAATAGCGAAAGTTCTCCCGACACCCATGGAGAGGAATATCCTACTTCCCAATCGATTTGCCAACTGTTCTCGGCTTTTAATTCCGTATTTCCTTTCTCATACCGTACCGTACCTTCGTGTACGCCGTTCGATGCGAGTTCACTGATATTGGGCGCCCTGAAGCCTCTTGACAGATTCAATTTGGTATACCATGAATCGGTTAACTGATAAGCCAATCCTAAACTACCGCTGATTCCGAAGAAATGACGGGAAAAGTTGGTGAATTTTTCTTCTGCTCCGGCCTCATTCTGATCCACGACCTCCTCGTCTTCATTTAAATATAACGGCTCGCCATGTGTATTGCGACGATCGAGGCGTATGCCGCCGCTTACATCCAGCCTATTAAAATTCCGGCTTACCAAAACGAATGCGCCAAGGTCAAACAGATTATATTCGGGAATAAGGAATTCGGTCCCTTTATTAAGGGACTTCTGATACATTCCGTTCACTCCTGTTACTATTTTGTAACCGTTAATATAAGGTAGTGAATAGCGTACGTCGTAGTTTATGGTATGTAACTGGAAATAAAGCCCGTAATCATCAGGAGATGCAATCTCTTCAAATTCCTGGCGACGGTTTTGTTGATAACCGATGATAGTCCGAAGGCTCCCTTTTCCTATGATTATATTGCTGTTGGATACGGCCTTATAATGATAGATTTGCTGATAAGGCATCTGATGGCTATATGATTTACTGTCTTTATCCGTTGCGATTGCCTCTCCTTCCTCTCCGTCTACAATAACCGGCTTGAGGAATTTGCCGGTCTCTTCATCCCGGTCTCCTTCTATTATTCCCGGAGTAAGATGATAGTAGTCGAGCGTAAGATGTGAATATCCCCAATTTCGGTTTATGCCTAACAAACCGGATACCGCTTTCTCCATGAAACCTGAATTGTAAACATATCCGTCATATTTATTTTTATAGGAGTGTGCCATTTTATCGCTATACCTCCAGTTCCATACAAAGCCGTTTTGATTGCCTGCAGTATTCAGAGAATAGTTAAACAACCCATTATTTGTTTGGTATTCCGTAGCTACATTGGCTTTTATCGAACCCGGAGGCAAGATCGGCTCCGAGATGAAATTGAGGACACCGGCCATGGCATCCGAGCCGTAAATCAAGCTGCCGGGATCTTTCAATATTTCAACGGCGTAGACACTCTGTGCATCAATTTCAATCCCATGTTCATCTCCCCATTGTTGTCCTTCCTGGCGTATGCCATCATTAACAACAACTACCCTGTTATAGCCTAATCCACGGATCACCGGTTTGGAAATGCTGCTGCCTGTTGTTATTTGCGATACGCCGGGTTGTTTGGCTACCGCATCTATAATATTGGTAGATGATTGTTGCTTCAACTCTCTTTGGGATACATAAGAAACCGGAGATGGGGTTTGCTTTTTCAGGGAATTTCCTGTCAATGCGGTAATTACCACTTCATTCATGGTAGCATTGGATTCTTTTAATATAAAATCAAGCGTCTCGGTCGTTTTCAAATCCACTGTTTGTACAATAGTTTGGTGTCCCAGATAACTTACCTGCAGAATTGTTTTTATAGCGGGTAGACCGGTTATCTTGTAATTGCCTTGCTCATCGGTGATGGCCCCTGTTTTTAATTCGGGAAAATATAGGTTTACCCCGATGAGTGCATTTCCATCTATTTTGTCTGTGACCTTTCCGCTCAATGATTTGCTTCCGGCCGGAGAATTTGCAAATATAGTTCCCACGGAGAAGACAAATAAGATAATGATATATATAGTTTTCATTATTATATATTTATGATGTTCAAGATCCAAATAAGATATTTGAATCCTGACTTTATTTAATAAATGTTTTTATTTCCGATATACGGAATCGTCTCTTATATGATATATACAGAGAACATTAAGTAACTGTTTAAATTTTGCTCATTCATTTATTTAGCTCTGTTTTTAGGGTAGTTGATACATTTGTAAAGCGAAAATAGCGGGCTATTTGAGCTGAGCAAAGGGAGCAAATACACAAAAACAGGACAAACAAATAACGAAATTGTCTTTCTTAAAATGCTTTCGGAAAATTTAAAAAGTTACTAAGATAAATATGTATCAGGCAATGACGGGAGGTGCACGCAAACCATGGAAATAGGAAACATGGAATGTCGCTCTACTCAAGTAAACCGGAACCTCGTAAGGAAGGAGTTCCGCTATAAATACAATGTGAAAAGGATCGGATTGAATAAAGGGAGATAAGGTAAAATGGCAAATAAGGCAGGAATCCTGAGAGTTGCCTTCTCCATCGGAATGATGTTGGCAGCTTGACTGATGAGAAGCAGAATCATGATGGTGGGTGCATTTGACTACACCGAGTGGCATGAGCGTTATAAGCAACAACCATGCAATGCTGATTCTTGTCCGACTCTCCCTTTTTATCCTGCTAATCATTATGATTGCGAATTTACGTGATTTTTTTATATAATTTCCCGATTCTTGAATCACTTTTTATAAGAAACAGTTTTTTTTTTCTGGATCTATCGGATATCTTAGGGAAAGGCAAAAAAGTCCGGACTTGGGAAAATCCGGACTTTTGTATCAGGGAGTCTTTTAATATTCCTCGGCAATAGGAGCAAAATGTTTTGACTTTAGAGTTCCCGAATCCAGATATTGCGGAAACTGATGGGCTCGCTGGGGTCGCCGTGGCTCTGCAAAATGATAGGGCCGGCGCCATGTTTCACTACTCTCGGGAAGCCGATATATTCCGTAGTGCCGAGGATCGTCGTGTTGTTCTGCAAAACGATTCCGTTTTGAATCAAGGTGACGCGCGGAGGAATGCGGTAAGTGCCGTCTTCTTTGAATACGGGAGCGGAATAAATGATATCGTATACATTCCATTCACCCGGTTTGCGCATGGCGTTAGCTAAAGGAGTCGCCTGCTTATATACACTTCCGGCTTGTCCGTTGGCATAGGTTTCGTTCTGATAATTGTCCAATACCTGGATCTCGTACATTCCTTGCAGGAAAATCCCACTGTTTCCCCGTGCCTGGCTTGAGCCGGTGATGTTTTCAGGAATCTGCCATTCGATATGGAGTTGGAAATTCTCGAATTTTTGTTTGGTCCGGATATCTCCGGCTGATTTCTTGACGGTAAAAACGCCGCCTTTTACGGTCCAGTCTGCCGGTTCGCCTTTTGTGTTCTCCCAGGCGGACAAGTCTTTCCCGTCGAAAAGTACGATTGCATCCGAGGGAGCGCTAAAGGTGCGGATATCTCCCGGAGTGACTACCGGGGGTTGTGGCGTCCAGAATTCCGACATGTCCGGTTTCATTTGTCCCGGCTTTGGATACTCTTTTTGAGCTTGCAGAGAGGTGCTTACGGTGCAAATGATAAAGGCAAACGCTACCTTTATCCATTGATTTTTCTTATTCATATTTGTCTTTTAAAAGTTAATATAATGCCGTAAAGGTATGGAATCATTTGTATATATTGTTCTCGGGGCGGTAATTAAATAACCGGTTTTCAGCCAGTGATTCGAATTTTGTTCCCGGACGGCCGTAATTGCTGTACGGATGGATACTGATTCCTCCCCGGGGGGTAAAGACGCCTTTGACTTCGATGTATTTGGGCTCCATCAACCGGATTAGGTCTTTCATGATGATGTTCACGCAGTCTTCGTGAAAGGCCCCGTGGTTGCGGAAGCTGAAAAGATAGAGTTTCAGGCTTTTGCTTTCTACCATCCGCAGGTCCGGGATGTAATCGATGTAGATGGTGGCGAAATCCGGCTGGCCGGTAATCGGGCAAAGGCTTGTAAATTCGGGGCAATCGAAATGCACCCAATAATCATTTTCGGGATGTTTATTGGCAAAGGTCTCCAAGACCTGCGGAGCATAGTCGGAATAGTAAACCGTCGGTTTTCCTAAATGCTGCAATTTGTTCGGCTCTTCCATGGCGAATCTATTTAATGTGTAACCTTATTGGATGTTTTTCTTCTGCTCAGATAACGCTTCAGTCCTTCGGCGCGAAGTTTGCAGGCGGGGCAGTGGCCGCAACCGTCCGCTGGAATGCCGTTGTAGCAAGTCAGCGTTTGGGTACGGACGAGGTCGAATACGCCCAGTTCGTCGGCCAATTCCCATGTCTCCGCCTTGTCCCGGCGCATCAGCGGGGTATGGATGACAAATTGTTCGTCCATAGCCAGGTTCAACGTCACATTCAAGGAACGGATGAAAGTGTCCCGGCAGTCCGGATAACCGCTGTAGTCTGTCTGGGAAACGCCGGTGACCAGATTGAAAATACCTTTGCTTCTCGCCAGGACGGCGGCAAAGGTGAGGAAAAGCATGTTTCGTCCCGGAACAAAGGTGTTCGGATAACCGCCGGCCGGCTGTACCTCATCCATGGGTATGCTGGAATCCGTCAATGAACTGCCGGTAATCTGACTAAGCAACGAAAGGTCGAGCACTTGGAAAGGAACGTTCGCTTCCTGTGCTATCTTTCGGGCGATTTCAATTTCGATTGCATGTTTCTGTCCGTAGGTAAAACAGACGGATTCTACTTCGGTGAACTGTTCCTTTGCCCAGAACAGGCAGGTTGTCGAATCTTGCCCGCCGGAAAAGCAGACTAATGCGGAATTGTTTTTATTCATTTTTCTTGTTTTTTATATCGTGGTAGTCAAGCACACGTGGGAAGAAGGCCGCAAACTTACTTTTAAAAGAGCTTGCGGCCTTTCGGCAGGATGCGTTACTGTTTCCCTTCGGTCAGAACGTCCTTATTTACTTTCTTTATCAAGCCCTGCAATACGGCGCCCGGCCCTAATTCAATGAAGTGGTCCGCTCCGTCGGCAATCATATTCTGTACGGTTTGCGTCCATTTCACCGGAGCGGTCAACTGGGCGATCAAGTTCTTCTGTATGCTCTCCGGATCGGTTTCCGGCTTTGCATTGACGTTCTGGTAGACCGGACATACCGGCCGGTTGAAGGTTGTGTTTTCGATAGCAGCGGCCAGTTCGGCGCGGGCTGGCTCCATCAGCGGGGAGTGGAACGCTCCGCCTACCTTTAGTTTCAATGCCCGTTTGGCTCCGGCGGCCAGCAATTGTTCGCAAGCCAGTTCGATGCCGCGTTCCGTCCCGGATATGACGATTTGTCCCGGACAGTTATAGTTGGCGCAAACGACGATCTCATCCGTAATTCCGGCGCAGACTTTTTCAACAGTTTCATCCGGCAAAGCCAATACTGCCGCCATTGTGGAGGGCTGTGCCTCACAAGCCTTCTGCATGGCCTGCGCCCTTTTGGAAACCAGTTTCAGGCCGTCTTCGAATGATAAGGCGCCGGAGGTAACCAATGCGGAAAATTCTCCGAGGGAATGCCCGGCTACCATATCGGGTTGGAAATCCGTACCTAACGTCTTTTGTAAGATAACGGAATGCAAGAAAACTGCGGGTTGGGTGACTTTTGTTTGTTTTAAATCTTCGTCCGTACCGGCAAACATCAGGTCTGTGATACGGAATCCGAGAATATCATTTGCTTTTTCAAAAAGCTCTTTAGCCAGAGAACTGTTGTCATACAGGTCTTTTCCCATACCGACAAACTGTGCGCCCTGACCGGGGAATACATACGCCTTCATTTTTTGATAATCTATTTTTATTATTTTTATATTCTGCAAAAGTAATAATTTTAGGATATATAGAAGTGGGTATTATTTCAAATCGTATCTTTGCCTACAGGATACATATATTAAACTGTAATTTTATACTAAAAAAACATGGATCAATTACTATTTATCGGAAATTTAGGCACTGGTGAGATAATCATTATTGCTATCATTGTACTTCTCTTGTTCGGTGGAAAGAAAATTCCCGAATTAATGAAAGGAATAGGTAAAGGAGTGAAGAATTTTAAAGACGGAGTAAAAGGGCTGGAAGACGATATTAAAGTAGACGATACGGATTCGGATAAGAAATAAGGGGCGATGCAGGAGAAAGAAATGTCATTCTGGGATCACCTGGAAGAACTTCGTTGGACTTTATTTCGTGTTATACTGGCGCTTTTTATATTTACGATTCTCGGATTAGCGGTTATGCCTTATCTCTTCGATAAAGTGATTATGGCGCCGTGTTCCTCGGATTTTGTCATATATAGGTTGATGTGTAACATTAGTTCGCATTTTTCTTTCATTCCGGATTTCTGCGACGATAATTTTCATGTCGATGTAGTCAATATTAAATTGGCGTCGCAATTTTTTACTTACATGACCTCTTCCTTTTGGTTCGCCTTAGTCTTGGCTTTTCCTTATCTGATGTTTGAAGTCTGGCGGTTTGTCAGTCCTGCTTTATACGAGAATGAGAAGAAGAACGTCCGTTGGGTCTTCGTCTTTGGAACGGTGATGTTTTTTACGGGATGCGCCGTGGGTTATTTTTTGGTATTTCCTATGACCCTGCGGTTCCTGATTACCTTTCAACTGAGTGCAGCGATTGTCGAACAAGTATCCCTCGATTCATACATGGATAATTTCCTGATGCTGATTTTTATTATGGGCATCGTTTTTGAGATGCCTTTGGTATCTTGGCTATTGTCCAAATTAGGGCTCTTGAACCGTTCCTTCTTTCACAAATACAGGCGCCATGCCATTGTCGGGTTATTGGTTGCTGCGGCTTTGATTACGCCGAGCAGCGATCCGTTCACCCTGTCGATCGTATTCTTACCATTATACGGATTATTTGAATTAAGCGCCTTGTTTGTCAAGAAAGCGCCGAAAGAAGAAGAGGATGACGAGGATGAAGAAGAAGAAGTCCTGCCTTCCCGGGAATAAAGATTCTATTTTTATAAAATAGAAGAAGAGGGTGCCGCCGAACAGCGAGCGCCCTCTTTTTTTCGCCCTTTTCCGGTCAACAGCGGGAAAACGGAATACCTGTATATTGACTTTCATTCAGATACATACTTCTCTGTCATTTTTATCTCATCTGATTGGGTGTTTTACAGCTGTCGAACACGTGTTTCACAGCTGTCGAACACGTGTTTTACGGCTGTGAAACACGTGTTCTATAGCCATCAAACACTAAATTGAGTTCGGTGAACAGGGCAAACTACCAGTTATGTTCGGCGGAAGCTCTAGCTTCCTTCGGTGATAAAAGCGAAGCTCCCGCCTCGCAATGCTTATCCTTTTTAAGGATAGGCAATTCCAACACGATGGAGTGAGAGCACTCCGCCGAACAAATGGGTATGCGTTTATTGGAATGGGCTCGGCTATATGGTCTACTCGTATCCCGATTCGCACTAAGATAAGATTGTACAATTATATTTATTGGATTTTCCCTTCTATGAAAATGGGGTACTGAACTTTCATAATAAGTTGTTTATTAATAAAACGGATGAATAACCTATTATTATTTCCCTAATTTTTGATATTCTCTTGATGCCAGGATTGAGTGATATGTGGAGTAGGGCAAGGGTGGAAAATAAAAAGAGGGTGCATCGAATGATGTTCACCCTCTTTCCTTGGACTTACCTGTCCGGAAAATTCAATATTCACTATTAATGGTTTGATTTTTTTATAGTTAAGGATTTTGGTTATTAACTGAATCTGATAACCTTAAAGACTATTTAATTTGAAAGTTATTTTACTCTTTATGTCTGTTGAGGATGCTCCGACCCAGGCTTCAAATGTGCCGGGCTCGGCAATCCAGTCATGTTTGGCCGGATCGAAGAAACTCAGCGCTTTTTTGTCAACGGTGAAGACGACCTCTTGTTCTTCTCCGGGTTCCAGGAATACTTTCTTGAATCCTTTCAGTTCCTTTACCGGACGCGGCAAGGATGATTTGTCATCATGGATATAGAGCTGAACCGTTTCGGCTCCTTTCCGGTTCCCCGTGTTTTTCACTTTCACACGGAGTGAAAGGGTTTGTTCCGGAGTCATTTCTTTCTTATCGGCCGTTACCTTGCCGTAAGTGAAGGTCGTATAACTCAATCCGTGTCCGAAGCTGAAAAGGGGTTTGATTTTCTCCTTGTCGATCCAACGGTATCCGACAAAGATGCCTTCCCGGTAGGTTTCTTCTTCCTTCCCTGGGTAATCGCCCAGCTTGTGAGCTCCGTTATCTTCCAACCTGACAGGGAAGGTAAAAGGCAGTTTTCCCGAAGGATTGACATCGCCGGTCAGGATGGAGGCGATGGCATGACCCGCTTCCGAACCCAGATACCAGGCTTGCACGATTGCGGGAACTTCATTCACCCAGGGCATTGCGACGGCATTTCCGGAGATATTGATGACAACGAGATTTTTGTTCGTCTTTGCCAATGCACCGATCACTTTATCCTGATTGTACGGCAATCCCAAGCCGGATCGGTCGTTGCCCTCACTATCCTGCCCGTCGTTTTTGTTTAACCCTCCGATGAACAGGACATAGTCGGCGTCTTTGGCCAGGTTGCAGGCTTCGGCAATCAGTTCGTCCTCCGAACGGTTATCCGTTAAATCCTGGCCGACTTGCAATCCGTCCTGCGCCTTAGACTTTTCCCCGGCATAACCGCGGGCGAAAAGAACTTCCGCCTGGTTTCCGATGCGTTGTTTGATTCCTTCCTGTGGAGAGATTTCGTACTTGGCTTTCAGGGAAGAACTTCCCCCGCCGATAGTCATCACTTTGACGGCATTTTCGCCTACGACCAGGATCTTTTTGGCCTTCGTTAAGTCGATGGGAAGCAGATTCTGTTCGTTCTTTAAAAGAACGATGCCTTCCTCGGCTATCTTGCGTCCGGCGGCTCCATGTTCGGGAGTGCCGAATGAACCCCAGGGACGTTTGGTATTCATTGTCGTGCGGAAAACCAACCGGAGAATGTTGCGTACTTTCTTATCTACCTCTTCCTCCTTTACTTCCCCCGATTTTAGCAGTTTGAGGAAAGGAGTTGCCAGATAGTAATTGGAGTATGCATCGCTGGTACCTTCGCTCAGGCCGTCCGTCCAGGAGCCGAATTCCATATCCAGTCCGTTGTATATGGCCTGCCGGGTATTGTTTATGCCTCCCCAGTCCGAAACGACTACTCCATCAAATCCCCATTCCCCGCGGAGAATATCATTCAGCAGGTATTGGTTCTGGCCGCACCATTGGCCTTTGTATTTATTATAAGCGCCCATGATCGCCCAGGCTTTTCCTTCTTGAACGGCCGCCTTGAATGCGGGCAGATAAATTTCATAGAGCGTGCGGTCATCGATGTTGACGTTGACCGTGTGGCGATTGGTTTCCTGGTTATTCAGGGCGAAATGTTTGACGCAGGCGGCTACTCCATTGGACTGTACCCCTTGTATATAGGGTATGACCATGCGGGAAGACAAATAGGGATCTTCACCCATATATTCGAAATTACGGCCGTTCAGCGGCGTACGGTAAATGTTTACACCGGGGCCAAGCAACACATTCTTGTTCCGGTAACGCGCCTCTTCTCCAATCGATTTGCCGTAGAGCGCCGACATTTCCGGATTCCAGGAAGCCGCCAGGCAGGTCAGGGCCGGAAATGCAGTGCAGGAATCGTTGGTCCATCCCGCCTGATCCCATTCGTCCCAGAATACTTCCGCACGGATCCCGTGAGGTCCGTCGCTCATCCAGTTGTCCGGTATTCCCAAACGGGGAATTCCCCGCGAACTGAATTTGGACTGGGCGTGGCACATGGCTACTTTTTCTTCCAGCGTCATTCTGGAGAGTGCGTCTTCTACTCGTTGTTCTATCGGTTTTGTCTCGTCCAGATAGACGGGAACGGATGACTGAGCGGACAGGCAAACCGGAGAACCGGCCAGCAATATCGCTATAAAACTTTTAATTGTCTTTTGCATAGGGTTTACTTCCTTTTCCTTTTCCTTTTAAAAGACGGGCAGTTTGAGAACTGCCCGTCTTATGGTTACTAATTTCCTATTTTTGTTCTACTGTTAACTTTGCCTCACCCTTTCCTTTTGAAACATCCAGCGTGAATACATAAGTGGCGTCTAGCGTAAGGGTTTTCCCTTCGACAATACCCAGATTTCCGGAGTCTCTACCGTTATTCCCGTCACCGACAAAAATAAGGTCACTATCCGTAGTCAGGGTGGAAGCCCCGAATTCCCCTCCCCATCCTTTCTGATGGAAGAACTTGAAATTAATACTCTCCGCCGATACGCTCTTTCCTGCTATAAGCGTCACCTGATATTTCTTATCTCCGATAGGAGCCATACAAATCGCATTGTTCGGTTCCCAGCCGACTACGTTGGTTGCGACTGACGGTTTGCCGATATTATCACCGATAATCCATACAACGCCTGACCCGTCGTCCTGCAAAGTAACGAAATTATTTCCCGTCATCGCTTCTACTTTGAAGTATTCTTTCTCGAAATTGGCTGTGATACGGTATTTGCCGCTAATCGGGACGAAGGTTACTTTTCCATCTGTGCCGACACTGAAGAAGTCCGGATCGATCCACCAGTCTGATATATTGTCGATACCGGTGATGGTCATTTCCTGTCCTTTGGTCAGTTCCAGATCCGCCTTATAATTGTTATCGTCGATTCTTTCGAGTATGACATCATTGATCGCGTAAGCGATGATGAAAGGAGAAGCTTCGTAAGTAAGCGTATTAAATGTGATCGCATATTCTCCGGCGGACGAGTTGGAGAAAGGAATATTGGCGGTCACTCCCTGGGTGATCGCATTGTCCGCCCATCCGAATGTTATTTCATTTCCCGCATTCCCCGCTGCCGGCGCTTTGATATAACCCGATACCTTTACCGGGAAAGATTTTTTTGCTTCATATTGGTATAATCCCGTACGCTCCATGCGGTATTCCTGTTCACCCGCAACAAGTGTCAGATATGGATAATCAGGCCGGGTAACCGGCAAGTTAATCGTTTCCTCTTTGATCGTTAGATGAATATTCTGCAGGACAAACTTCAAAGTCGCTGTTCCGTTCGGTATGTCTTTATAGTACGGAATGAATATCTTCCCGTTGTAATCCCCGTTTGTTTTTGTACGGATCACCGTTTCGGAAACCATCTCTTCACCGAAATAAAGTCTCGCTTTTAAGGTGGAAAGAGGTACTTCCGGATCGGAGGCGCCTATATTGAAGCTTAGACTATCTCCGAATTGGGCGGTTGCTATCTGGTTTTTAACCTCGATCGTCGGGTTGCCCGGATTGCTTTCATCGTCATCGTCCGAACATGCATTAAAGAGGAGAACTCCCGACAAAATCATGCATAATAAATAGATTTGTTTTTTCATGTCTTTTTATTTTTTCCAACGAAAAGAAACGACCGATTTAAGGGGAATATCATAGCTGAAATGATTATTGTCATCACTTAAAACGATTTTCTTTACTTCATTTGTATTATTTAATAAAACGAAAGCGTAAGTTCCGTCTGTATTTTCAAAGGCGGAATAAGTTACCCCGTTTGACGTATAACCCTTTGTCCCTATACGAGTGGCGCCGGGCTTAATGACTGAGGATAAATGGCCGATAATATAGTAATGCGAATTTTTGGTAATCGTTTTGAAATCCGAATTGTCGATATCCACGGCACCGTAACAGGTTTGACACCCTCCCTCGCGGTTGGGGCCCCGATCCGAATCCAGCATCAGGTTCCATACGATTACAGCCTTGCACCAGTTGTTGATAGTGCCTAAAGCCACTTCTTCCATGTCATCCATGAGCCGGACAGACAGGTTATGCCCGTCGTTCCAGGTACCAATGGAGGTTTCCGTAAAAATCAATTCTTTATCCGGCTTTTTTGCCTGGATATCCAAAAGTTCCTCCCTGTTTCCTCCATAATTATGAAACGCGGCACCAGTGGCGAACTGGGCGGCTGCTTCATCCTCATAGATTTTTATCGGATAATCGTTCTGGTCGCTGATATTGTCGTAATTGTAATTGTGATCGAACAAATAGATTTTTGTAGCCAAGCCCGCTTCTTTTAGTTTCGGGCCTAAAGCCATCTTTACAAAATCCCGTTGCTCTTCCCAACCCATATACAAGGATGCCGAGTTACCGCGGTTCAAGGGCTCGTTTTGCGGCGTAATCGCCTCAATCCCGATTCCATTATCCTGCATTGCCCGGATCCATTTGACAAAATAGGCTCCATAATCCTGATAGTAAGCCGGATTGAGCTGTCCGCCCGTCCATGAGTCGTAAGGTTGTAAATCTTTCAGGTTATTCACCTTCATCCAGCGGGGACAAGTCCACGGCGAACCCAAAACTTTCAGTTTCGGATTAATGGCCAGGATCTCTTTCAGAATGGGAATAACATATTCCTTTTCCTCCTTTTGCAAAGCAAAATTCTCTATTCCAGGGACATCACAACAGGTGTATTCGCTCAATGAGAAATCCGAGCAGCCGATGGAAATCCGGACATAGCTTTGTCCCATTCCATCCGTATCCGAAAAAGTCTCTTTCAGAAACTTGGTCCGGTTTTCTTTCGTCATCTGTAGCAGATTAAAACAGGTTGAACCTGTAATGGCAGAACCGAAGCCATCCATTATTTGATAACGGGTCGAAGGAACGAGCGTAATGGTGCTGGGAGCCATGTTCGGCGTGTCGCTAAATCCAATCTCCTGTTTTGTAAAATCATAGGATCGTGTATTGCTTGTCACAAATACGGTCACATCTGTCCCTGTTTGCGGAGGATCCGGATTCTCTTCTCCTCCGCCGGGGTTATCTTTCCCGCAGGCTGTCAAGGCAGACAGCAGGAAGCACGACATAAATGCAATTCGCTTTATCTTCATTTTTTTTCTATTATGAAATTAATAACCAGGATTCTGCACTAAATTAGGATTCTGGTCGATTGCACCCTGTGGAATCGGAAGCAGGTAAGAATCTGTGCTGAACGGATAGAGCTGTGTTTTTCTTCCCGTATCTTTTGCATAAACGGCATTCATGACTTCTTCTACCTTGTCGAGGCGAACCAAATCGAACCAGCGTTGTCCTTCAAAGGCTAATTCCAGACGACGTTCTTTCAAGAGTGCCTCTTCCATCTCCTGTTTGTTGCTTCGGACGGACGATGGCAATTGAGTCAGTCCGGCGCGTTGGCGTATTTTGTCGATGATGCCGGCGGCGGCACTCAAATCCGGGCTTCCTTTCATGATCAACGCTTCCGCTTTCAAAAGGAGAACGTCGGCATATCTGAATTTGATGATGCTGCTGTTTGCCGAACGGCATTTATACATGAACGGATAGTTATCCGACGGATAGTAATTGCTCCACGTACAAGCATAATAAACGATTGATTGTTCATAACGGATTTTATCACCTTCATTTGTATAAGCCTTAATCAGGTCACGTGAAGGAGTAACCCATTTTGCCCATGTAAAATTACTGTTCCAGTTGATAATATCCCGTCCGAACATCCAGGAGCACCAGTTTCCGTTTCCGGAGGTAAACTGAGCCTCCAGGATCGACTCCTTCGTATTCCGCATTTTTGCGTCGGTATTGTTTGCGTTCATGCCGAATAAGTCGCTAAAGTCGGCCACCAAATCAAAACCATCGGTCGTTACCTCATCACAATATTTAATCACTTTATCATAATCGCGTAGCGGTTTTTCCGCATACACCTTGGCTAACAGGGTGCGGGCAACGGACTTGGTGAATAACGTTTTGTCATTCGGATTGTTGTTCGGAGCGGCTGCCAGCGCATCCAGCAAATCCTGCTCGATTTGTTTGTAAGCCTCTTCCGCCGTACTTTGTTTCGGGAAGTATTGGGGATAGACTTCTTCTATGTTTTCCGAAGTAATATCATCGGCTTCAGTAGTGATGACCGGAATGTTTCCCCACAGGCGGACCATGTCGAACAAAACCATTGCCCTGAATATTTTGGCCTGCGCTTTATAACTTTCACGTTCAGCCGTGGTAAAGGAGTCATCCTTTACGGAATCTACATTTACAATCAATTTATTGGCTCTGGCTACATCCTCCAGGTACCTGTCCCAGTCCCTTTTGATGACTGAATTGGAACCTTCAATTGAATTGTTCTCAAACGGAACGACTTCGGCTCCGGTTGTTCCTGCATATGCATTGTCGGAATGAGAATCGGCAATCAACAGAAGATCTACATACCAGTGTTCCTGGCGGTCTCTCATCTGATTATAGATTGTCTTCATGTGACTTTCTACATCCGCCTTGTTTCTAAAAACAATTTTTTCACCCGTTTCACTTTCTCCCTGCGTGATATCGGAGTAAGTATCTATCGGCTCATAGTCTAAAGAACAAGAGGCCAGGCTTAGTAATAAGCATCCGATAAAGCCTCTGAATATATATGTTAGTTTCATGATTTTATTTGTTAGAATTCAACATTAACACCGAATACGAAAGACTTGCTGTGAGGATAGGTTCCCCAGTCTATGCCTTGAATAGCCCCACTGTTTCCCCATTGGTTTACCTCCGGATCCATCCCTTTGTACTTTGTCCAGGTAAGGAGGTTCGTTGCCGTAAAATAGGGCTGAAGGCGGGATACGCCCAGTTTCTGTAAGAAATTTGCCTTAACGTTATAAGATAAAGAGAGATCCTTTACTCTCAGATAGCTACCGTCTTCGACGAAATAACTTGAGTTTTTCATATCAAATCCGGCCTTGGGAACATCCGTTATCTGCCCCGGTACTCTCCAACGTTCCAGTACGCGTGTCGATTGGTTCTTTCCGTCGTACATCCCTTCTGTTTCCATGCGGGAGGCATTGAATATGTCATTGCCGTAGGATCCTTGGATGAAAACGCTTAGCGTCAGATTTTTCCATGAGAACGTATTTGTCAGACCATATGTGAAATCTGGATTCGGATCGCCGATATAGGTACGGTCGGTCGACGAAATCTTGCCATCCCCATTGATATCGCGATAGATTAATTCTCCGGTCTCCGGATCGACTCCGTCGCTGATGTATCCGAAGAAGCCGCTCAATGGACGTCCGGCTTCGTTGCGTACCACATCTTCATTAACAAAATCACTGGTCCTACCGCCTGTATAGATCGGAGTCAGTTCCAGTTTCGTAAGTTTGTTTTTATTGAAAGAAATATTGAAATCCGTATTCCAACTGAATACCCCTTCCAGGTTCCTCGAATTAACCGAGACTTCAAATCCCTTATTGGTCATTTCCCCTTCGTTACGTGCAATCGTATTCGCGATGGCGGCGCCGGAAGGCAGGGTTACGTTCATCAACATATCTTTCGTACTTTTATAATAATAATCGAGGGTAACAGATAATCTGCTTTTGAAGGCCGTAAAGTCGATACCCACATTGGTTTGGGTCGTTGTTTCCCATTTCAAATCGGGGGTACGGAGATTGGCCGGAGTAATGGAAGGTACAGCATTTACATTCTCCGGTTTCGTCCAGTCAATACGATTAATATTATACCGTTGTAAATAGGCGTAATCATTCAGTCCCGACTGGTTACCGGTTTGTCCCCATCCGGCCCTGAGTTTTAAGTCATCCAACCAATCCAATCCTTTCATAAATTCTTCCGAAGAAATACGCCAGGCAGCAGAGGCTGAAGGAAATGTTCCCCAGCGATGATCCGGATGTATTCTGGACGAACCGTCGGCACGTACATTCACCGTCAGCAAATACTTGCTGTCATAATTATAAGCTACCCGTCCGAAATAAGACATGATGCCCCATTCGGAACCGCCGCTACCCGTATTATCCCATGCAATTTTATTTGCTGCATTGAGCGTCTGGATACTTCCGTCCCGGAAATGGGAGCCGTTGATCCAGCTATTCCTATAGTCCGAATCAGTCCATGAAGAACCGGCCATCGCTTCGATACCATGTTTTTCGAAAGACTTGGCATATGTCAATACATTATCGAAAGTCAAAACCGTATTCATATTCCGCTCGTCGGAAGCGGTACCGTAATTATCCCGTCCGGCGGCCGTCTTAATCGGATCCAGGAATTTGGTGTTAATTGCGTTTCTACGATCCAACGTAAAGGTAGATTTGAGCGTTAATTCCGGTATAAAGGTAATTAATGCGCTACCTGAAGCGATCAAGCGATTCTCCTTGTCCTGGTTATTTTCTCCACGCGCCATGTTTTCACGAGGGTTGGTAATATTCCCTATACCGTAGAAGTTATTATAGTACTGGCCCGGATTTTCAGGATCCCATACCGGAGCATAGGTCGGAGTATTGATGACAGAAAGGACAACGCCGCCCCGGTTTGCACCGGTACCGCTAATGATTCCGTTTTGTGTATAGTCGGCATAGGTAACATTCCCACTGATGGTAAGCCATTTTCTTACTTGGTTTTCTACGTTTGCCCGGAAATTATACCGTTTATAAAAAGCCGTGTTTAATACCCCTTTTTCATCCAGATAACCTCCGGAAACCAGATATTTCAGTTTGTCGGTTCCGTCGGAAATAGAGACTTGATAACTTTGGGCTACTCCTGTGTCGTAAGCTTCATCAAACCAATTGGTTTCGTCTTTCAATCCGTCGGGCAAGGAGATGAAACCTATTTCATCTTGCAGTTCCTTGTATTGTGCTGTGTTTAATGGTTTTATTTTCTCCGATACTCTATTTAAGCTTAATTGGGCATTAAAGCTTATTTTCGCATTTCCTTTTTCTCCGGCCTTTGTCGTGATTAAAATCACGCCGTTTGCTGCACGGGAACCATAGATGGCGGCGGAAGAGGCGTCTTTCAATATTTGTATACTCGCTATATCATTAGGGGTAAGGAACTTTATATTATCTACCGGCACACCGTCCACTATATACAAAGGATCGTTACTTCCGTTGAATGAGGTGGTTCCACGTACACGGATGGATACTTCCCCACCGGGAGCGCCGTTGGGTTGTATGACCGAAACTCCTGCCGCCTTACCTTGGATCGCCTGGCCTGCCGATATGATAGGCCTTAACTCGATATCCTTGGTAGAGACACTGGAAATGGCGGTGGTCACATCTTTCCGTTTAACGGATCCGTACCCTATGACTACCACTTCATCCAATAACTTATCCGCTTCCGAAAGCTTAATATCCAGTTTGCTGCTTTCCGCCTTGACTTCAACCGTTTGATATCCTATATAGGAAAATGTGACAGTGGAACCTTTGGCAAACTGTAGAGAATAGTGTCCGTCCATGTCCGTAATCGTACCATTGGCCGGATTTTCCTTTTGCGTGATGGAAACCCCGATAAGAGGCTCTCCCGTTGAGGCATCTGAGACGATTCCGCTCACCTCAATAACATTGTCCTGAGCATAGATAGGTATATTGCCTATAAAAGCCAGACACAAACATAAGGTGTAAACAAAATAATGTTTCATAATTTTAAATTAATGGTTACTAAATAAAGATTAACTGAATAGGTTAACTCTTTTTCTTTTGATAAAATTAGGATTCTATCTGGTATCTTGGGAAAGATGCACAAAAAAGGTACCTTGCTAAAAACGTAAATAGCATTTAGTCAGGCAATAATACAAATGTGGGAGCCGAAAAAAGTAATCTTTTTTGTTTGTCCGTTACTGGTTTTTCCGCAAGGTTCCGATTTTTTCCACATGGCTTTCGAACTCGTCGCGGGGGACGGCCGATTTGTTCCGGACTTTCGTACGGTAGTTATAAACCGTACGGAGCGAATAACGCAGGAAACTGGCGATTTTTACACTGTCTTTAATGCCCAACCGAATTAATGCGAAAATGCGTAATTCGGTGTTGAGAAGCTCCCCTTGTTTCGGGATGATATGCTCTTCCGGGAGAAGCAGGGAATTGAATTCCTCGATGAAAGAAGGGTAGAGGCTGAGGAAAATGATATCAAAGTTTTTATATAATTCATCCACCTCATTATCTATGGAGGCAGTAGATCGAAGCATCGCATATAATTCTTCCACCTGGTTGTTGGATGCTTTTTTGATCAGCGCCTTACGGTAGTTTTCCATCTTGTCGATGTAGTTGGAGCACAGGTCGAAAAAATGGGCGATATATTCCTCTTTGATAAGGTTGGCTTCCATGAGATTTTTATTAGCGTCCTGCAAGTCGCTGTTTAAACGGTTCAAATCCTTGTTCGTGCGCTTCAATTCCCTTTTTACTCTCGCCAATCGTTTAACCTGAATATAGATATAGAGGATGCCGATGATGAGTGCCGTACTTAATATGCTGATTAATATGAGGTAGAACTGTAGTTCTTCCTTTTGTCTTTCTTCTTTTTCCTGGTAGGAGGCATTGATGATAGGATAGTAGCTCATCCCTTCCATGGCTCTATATCTGACGTTGCAAAAGAGAGCGTCTTCCATGGCCGACTTCATTAGGGTGTATGCCTTGGAAATATCCCCCCTTTTGAAGTAAACGAGTGCCAGGCTTTGCTGGGAGGCATTGTCCTTGATGCAGTTGCGGATATCCATAATGGCCGATAGCGTATAGTATTTGATTTGCAAATCTTCCTTATTTATTCTTTTATATAACTCTCCGAGCAGATAGTAAATCAGGGCATGGTTCGAGTCACTTTCGGACGTTTGGGAAAGCAAGGTTAGTAATTGTCTTTCTGTTTTCTCGATATTCCCGTTATATACAAATCGTATTGCCAGTTCTATCCGGTATTCCTGTGATTCGGGTTCGAGGATGGCTAAGACCGAATCCCTGTATTCCTCACTCTTTTTGAAATAGAGATCATCGCCGTTGCTCTGCCCGTAGTGGCTGTAGAAAGAGCAGTAAACCGTATAGTAAAACGCCTGCAGTTTAAGGGGGAGTTTACTTTGGTCGATACTGTCCAGAATATCTTTCGATTCAATATACATTCCTTTGGTAGAGTAGGCGTTAGCCAAATAGATTTTGGACTCGGTGATCCGATCCGTTTGATGCATTAATTCCGCAATCCGTATGTTTTCCTTGATATAATGCACCGAAGAGTCCGCCTTGTATTTTTTGTATTCATTGTGCAGGCTCTCGTTCAAGTCGTAAGTTTGTTCCAACGATAGATTCTTCAACCCCTGGATTTGTTTTAGTTGCTGTATTCTTTGTTCTTTTATGGACAGGTAACGTTCTTTGTTAGCCAACGCCTGGTTCAATTGGACATATAAGGAGTCTTCCGCATGAATGGGAAAGAAGATATTGGAATTAATCCATAGTAAAAACATCAGTATTAGAGTCTGCTTCATCTGATTTCGTTCATGTCTGTGTTTTAGAAAGGTAAAGATAATGATAAATTGGAGGGAGATGTATGAAAATATAATATTTTGTTCGATGTCCCCCTGCACCGATCGGAATCTTGTTGCCTGGATGACGAAAAAGAGAAGGAATATTTTGGCCAAAAATAGGGTTTACCCTGAACAATCTGTAAATTTGCAGGATTAAAAATGAACCGTCTTATGATTGAAACGTTACTCTCATTTCAACTGGCAGAACAAATACTGATGGGTGCGGCTGCCGCCTTGTTCCTTATCCAATTATATTATTACCGGGTGCCCTATGCACGGCCGTTCCGCCGGCTTCGGCGGGAAGGAGAGGATGCTGCTTCTGTCGGAAAGGAGAGGGTACTTCCGCCGGTATCCGTGATTGTCTATGCAAAGAATGAGTCGGAGAACCTGAAGCGCTTTTTGCCTTTGTTGTTGAAGCAGGATCATCCGGAATATGAAGTGATTGTTATTAATGACGGGTCGACGGATGAAAGCGACGAGGTGCTGAAGGAACTGGAAACCGTACATAAGAACCTGTATCATACCTATATTCCGATGGATGCCAAATATATGAGTCGTAAGAAGTTGGCGCTGACCATCGGCGTCAAGGCGGCCAAGCATGAGTTACTGCTCTTTACGGAAGCCAACTGCGCCCCGTTGAGTGACCACTGGGTATCGTCTATGGCCGCCCGATACGACGCGGAGACGGAAATAGTCCTTGGGTTCTGCGCTTTGGAATCACGTAAGGGGTTTTTCTCAAAATTGGCGATTTATGATAATTTGCTGGTCGGCCTGCAATATCTTTCTTCTGCTTTGAAAAGCCGTCCATATATGGGGGAAGGAGGGAACTTGTCTTATCGGAAAGAGTTGTTTTTCAAGAAGAAGGGATTTTCCAAGACCTTGGGGCTCCAGTCCGGCGAAGACGACTTGTTTGTCAATGAGTCGGGTAACCGGAAGAATACGAAGACGATCTACACCCCGGAGAGTATTATACAGAGGGCACCTTACGAAAGATACCGCGTATGGAAGGAGCGGAAAGTTTCCCGGGCGGCTACGCGGAAGTATTATCGCGGGTTTTCGCTTTTTTTCTACCGATTGGAGGTTTGGACGCGGTTGCTTTTTTACATTTCCGTCGTTCTGTCGATCGTGGCGGGTTGTTTTCTGAACTGGTTAACGGCAGTCGTGGCAGGTGTTTTATTCGCGTTGCGCTTGGTTTTTGTGCTTTATACGTTCCACCAATCTTCACGGATGCTTTGCCAGAAACCGGTGACGGGATGGATTCCTTTTTTGGAAATTATCCTTCCGCTTTATAACGGATACATTTCGATCTATCGCCTTTTCTGGGGGAAAAACGATTATACATTTTATTTGGAACGCTGAAGGGGGAGGTGTCTCCTTCTTCCCTTATTCAAATCGGATGCTCTTGGCCGGATCGATCTTGGTGATCATGTAGGACGGACCGAGCATCATCATCATGGATGCGGCCAGCGTTCCTATATTCAGAAGGATAAGGGAGACAATACTGAGATCGACGGGCACGGCATCAACGTAATAAACGGCCGGATTCAGCGGCAGCAGATGGAAATGCGCCTGTATGACACAGATGCCGATCCCGATTATATTTCCCCATAACATTCCTTTCCCGATAAGAAAGAAGGAGATGTAAAGGAAGATCTTCCGGATACTTTTATTGTTTTGCCCTAATGCCTTTAAAATGCCGATCATGTTCGTCCGTTCGAGAATGATGATCAGTAGCCCGGAGATCATGGTGAATCCCGCGACGGCAAAGATAAGAAGTAGGATCATGACCACGTTGGTGTCGAGGGCGTCCAGCCAGTTGAAGATCATCGGATTCAGTTCCTTGATAGAACGGACGTAGTAACCGTTTCCCTTGCGGTCCTGTTTGTCCGTCAGGGCGAAATAGAGTGATTCGGCGGTCTGGTCCAGATGATTGTAATCGTCGACAAGGAGTTCCACCCCGCTGGCCTCCTCCTTATCCCATTGGTTGAGCCGGCGGATCTGTTTGATGTCGGCAATGACAAACAATTTGTCATAATCTAAAAAGCCGGTATCATAGATTCCGCTGATCCGGAATTTACGGACGCGGATATCTTCCTGTATGAAGTAGGCGAGGAAGGAGTCGCCGCTCTTCAGGCCGACCAGGTTGGCCATGGCTTGCGACACCAACACTTCGGTCGTCGTGCTGTCGGGTTTTACGATAAATACATCCCCCTCTTTTAAGTTGTTGCGGAAGAAACTCCAATCGTAGTTTTCGTCTACTCCCTTCAGCACCATGCCTTGGAAATCAGTCTCGGTCTTCAGAATACCCCATTTGGTGGCAAAAGGCTCGACATGCCGGATGCCGGGAAAGTTTCCGAGCATAGTTATCAAGCTGTCGCTGAGTGTTATCGGGGTGGATTCGTAGGACGAATTGCTATCCAGGTTGGTGATCTGGATATGTGAGCCGAATCCGATTACTTTGTTGCGGACTTCTTTCTTGAAGCCGATAACGATCGCTACGGAAAGGATCATTACGGCCAGGCCCAAAGCGATGCCGATGATGGCTATCCGTACGGCCGGAGGCGCGGCTTTGCGGCTTCCGTCACTTTTACTGAAGTAGATTCGTCTTGCTATGAATAGTTCTAAATTCATTTATCTTGGCCCATTATCCGGCCCGGATAGGCTTCCAATGCTTTGGAAAGGACTAACAGCGCTTTTCTCAGGTCTTCTTTCTTGAGGACATAAGCCAGGCGCACTTCGTCATCTCCGTATCCCGGAGTTGTATAAAAACCGGAGGCGGGGGCCATCATAACCGTTTGTCCTTCGTATTCAAAATCACTGAGGCACCATGCACAGAAGGTTTCCGCGTTATCGACCGGTAATCTGGCCACGGTATAGAACGCGCCCATTGGTATCGGCGAGTAACATCCCGGAATCCGGTTGATGCCGTCTACCAGAAAATTACGGCGCTCCAGGTATTCGTTATATACTTCCAGCATATATTCTTCGGAAGCATCCAAAGAGGCTTCGGCGACGATCTGACCGATTAACGGCGGACTCAGGCGCGCCTGGCACCATTTCATTACGTTTTCCTTTACCTGTGTGTTCTTTGTGATCAGCGCACCGATACGGATTCCACACTCACTGTATCGTTTGGATACGGAATCGACCAGAACGACATTATTTTCGATACCTTCGAGATGGAAAGCAGAAATATACGGGGCACCCGTATAGCAGAATTCGCGATATACTTCGTCGGAAAAAAGGAATAAGTCGTATTTCTTCACGATGTCCCGCAACTGATTCATCTCTTTTTGTGTATAGAGGTAACCGGTCGGGTTGTTCGGGTTGCAAATCATAAGGGCTTTTGTGCGGGGCGTGATCAGTGCCTCGAACCGGTCGACCGACGGCAAGACGAATCCCTGATCGATAGAGGAGGGGATAGTCTTGATAATCGCACCGCTTGAGATGGCGAATGCCATATAGTTGGCGTAGGCCGGTTCCGGAATGATGATTTCGTCTCCGGGATCAAGACAAGCCATGAATGAAAAGGAAACCGCTTCGGATCCTCCGGTCGTGATGATGATGTCGTCGATATCGACATTGATACGAAATTTCCGATAGTATTTTACCAGTTTCTCACGAAAACTGCGGATCCCTTCGCTCGGGCTATATTCCAATACGCTACGATCCAAGTGACGCGCCGCCTCGATCGCGACTTCCGGAGTCGCCAGGTCAGGTTGTCCGATATTAAGGTGATATACCTTAAGTCCTTTTGCTTTAGCGTTGTTAGCGAGCGGTACTAACTTCCTGATCGGTGATGCAGGCATGTTAATTCCGCGTTGTGAGATCGTAGGCATCTTCTTCTTTTTAATTGGGTTATTTCTGTTGTAAAAAGTGAGGCAAAAGTAGTCTTTATGGCACTATTATGCAAATAAAAACCGGACTTAAATGCCCGGTCGCGCCGAATCGTTGCTTGCATGTGTGGTTGAAATAAAAGCATTCGGATCTATTTTGTTTACATTGTCTTTGAAAATACGAAAATCTTTGCGTTCCAGGATGGTGAAAATGATCTCTGTTTCTTTCCCTTCGTACATCCCTTGTCCGTGAAGGAAGGTCCCCCGTTTGCCCATTTTGTTTACCAACAGGTCCTTCAGCTCTTCTCTTTTACGGGAAACAACAAAGACGGCACGTTTGGGGTTCTCGACCTGGAACATTTCGACGACTTTCCCGAATACGAAGATGGTGAACCAGGAGTAGAGAGGCACGGCCCAATCTTGGAAAGCCAATAGTCCGATAAAGACAACACAGGAATCGACGATGATAATCATATTCCCTACTTTCATATTTGTGTTCTTTGCCAGAATCCGGGCGAGTACGTCTGTTCCGGCGCTTGTACTTTGCGCCTTGAAAATACAGGCGACTCCCAGTCCCAAGATGCTTCCGCCGTAGAAGCAGGCGAGGAAGGTATCGTTCGCAACCAAAGGTTGGTCTCCGAAAAACAGAGACAAAGAATCGGTAAGGAAGGAGATGAGCAAAAAGGTGACGACTGTCCTCGGACCGGAAGCCAATCCTAACTTCTTGATCGCCAGAATCAGCAGAGGGACATTGAAAAACAAGGCTGTCGTTCCGATAGGCAGTCCTTCGGGAAACCAGGGGAAAACGCCTTTGGTTATGTAGTGGAGCACAATGGAGATACCGTATACTCCGCCTGGGACGATCTTATAGGGGGCAAGGAATAATACATAGCTGAGCGCTTGCAGGAAAGCACCGACTATGATAAACGAGTAATCTATCGCCTGTTTTTTTACAAGCGAACTTTGCGCTGACTCAGTTGACTTTTTCATGATCAAGGGGCTTAAAAAAAACGATGCAAAGATATGGATAAAAATGAGATGTCAATGTGTGTGCGCACTAAATCCCGGTATGATTCAGTTATCCTCAAAAACTTTTGAGCGGGCAAGCATACATGCGCCGATAACTCCGGCTTTATCTTTGAGCTTGGACAGAACGATATTGGAATCTTTATTTACAAGGTTCAATGAATATTTTTTTATGGCTGTTTTGATTGGTTGCATAATATAATCTCCTGTTGCGGAAACGGTACCTCCTATGATAACCATTTCCGGGTTAAAGATATTGATAAGTCCGGCGATTTGGCTTCCTAATTTCTGACCGATTTCTTCTACCAAATCGATGCAAAGGACATCCTCTTTGTTTACCGCTTCTATAATATCATCCAATGTGATTTTTTCACCGTTTAATATTCTTTTGGAAAGAAGGGAAGAGGCGCCTTCTTTTACTAGTTCGTACAGTCTTCTGTGCATCGCGCTTCCTGAAGCTTCGGTCTCAAGGCATCCTTTTTTTCCACAGTGGCATAAGATTTCATTGTCATAGGTCTTGACATGTCCGAATTCTCCGGAGAATCCGGATTTTCCCGTATATATTTTCCCGTCTATAATAATTCCAATAGCTAAACCCCAACTTAAATTAACGAAAATAATGTCTTTTTCATTCGTTACACAACCGGCTATATATTCTCCGTAGGTCATTGCCCGGGTATCGTTATCGATGGTGACTTTATATCTTAATTTTTCAAAGAGAATATCACTGAGTGGTATTTCATTGAAATAAAAGATGCTATAGCTGTAACCAGATTCGGGATTGACTCTTCCTGAAATATTTATGTCGATATTTAATATTTTCTTTTTATCTACGGTTTGTTTTTCTATAAACCGGGATATAATCTCACATAAATTATCCAGCGCCTTATGAGTATTTTCCAATAGGTATGGGATTCCCATTTCTATGTCGACCATTTCGCCTTTAAAATTGATTATTCCTATATTAATGGAAAACTGCTTGATATCTACACCTATAAAATATCCCGATTTTGGATTTAATCCATAAAGGTTGGGGTAACGCCCTCCTGTTGTTTCAAGTTTTCCGTAATCATCGATATAGTTTTCTTCACACATTTCCGTAATTAGTTTTGTTACGGTAGGTATGCTCAAATCTATTTCTTTCGACAGTTCGGTGATTGTGGAACTTACATTTTTAATATAGTAGTTTATTATTTTTTTCTTTATCATGGCGTTTTTAGTTCCCTTTTCTATTTCCTGCAGTAATATTTTATTCATCGTTTTATCCGGTTATTAGATTGATAAATTCATAATAATAAAGCAAATTTAAAAGAAAATATAATGATAAGATGCCTCTTCTTTTTAATTATATATTTTTATTTATTAGACGGATGCTTTTCACAGAATAGGCAGCCTTAATAAACAGGGAGTTATAACTTGTTTGATAAAAAAAAATGATATTTTAAGTATGATAGGTTGATATTTGTTGAATTTTAAAGAATATAATAAAATAATTTATTTATAAGTTGATTTATATGAAAAAATATAATTATATTTGCTGATGATATTTTTTAAGTATAATTCGTGTTCTTGTAACATAATGATTGAGTATTTGTTTTTATGGTAAATTATTGATGTTTTATCGTTTTGTTTTGTGTAATAATGTAAAATAATATTGGCATGAAGAAGAATGATCGCCGTGATTTTTTGAAAAAAACTTTAATTACCGGAGTTTCGGCAATGGCCATGCCGGCCTGGGCTGAAAACGCCCATGAATTGTCAATGGTTTCGGAGGAAGGTAAGTTGATCGTGCCGCAAAATAATGGTTTGCGTATTAGCGGGACTTTTCTGGATGAGATTTCCCATGACATACCTCATCAGAATTGGGGGGAAAAGGAATGGGACGCCGATTTTACGCATATGAAAAGTATTGGTATAGATACGGTCATTATGATTCGTTCCGGATATCGCAAATTCATAACCTACCCATCGGACTATTTATTGAAAAGGGGATGTTATATGCCTTCGGTTGATTTGTTGGACCTTTTTCTGAGGTTAGCCCAGAAGCATCAAATGAAGTTTTATTTCGGCCTTTATGATTCGGGAGAATATTGGGATACCGGAAATTTATCTACTGAAATTGAAGCGAATAAATATGTGATAGATGAAGTCTGGGAAAAATATGGGGATAAATACAAAAGTTTTGGAGGATGGTATATCAGTGGTGAAATAAGCCGCCAAACGAAGGGGGCAATCGATGCCTTTTATAAAATGGGGAAGCAATGTAAGGATGTTTCGGGCGGATTACCCACTTTTATATCGCCATGGATTGATGGCAAAAAAGCTGTAATGGCAGCTTCGGGACAACTTTCGAAAAACGATTCCGTTTCGGTACAAGAACATGAAAAAGAATGGGGCGAAATATTTGACGGCATCAAAGGCGCCGTCGATGCCTGCGCTTTTCAGGACGGCCATATAGATTATGACGAATTGGATGCCTTTTTTGAAGTTAATAAAAAATTAGCGGATAAATACGGCTTGCAATGTTGGACAAACGCAGAAACCTTTGACCGGGATATGCCGATTAAGTTTCTTCCGATTAAATTTGATAAACTTCGCTTAAAACTGGAGGCTGCCAAAAGAGCCGGTTATGACAAGGCCATTACGTTCGAGTTTTCTCATTTTATGAGCCCTCAATCGGCATATCTGCAAGCTGGACATCTGTTTGACAGGTATAAAGAATATTTTAACATCCGATAAACAGATCCAACGATGAATTCAACTGTAAATATAAGGTATATTAGTTTCTTATCTATTGTCGCAGCATTAGGCGGTTTTCTTTTCGGATATGATACGGCGGTTATTTCGGGGACCATAGCCAGGGTTTCCGTGCAGTTTTCTCTTGATGTCATCTCCCAGGGATGGTATGTTGGATGCGCACTTGTCGGATCGATCATGGGTGTTATGTGCGCCGGAGTTCTGGGTGACTATTTGGGACGAAAAAACACATTATTTATCGCAGCGGTCTTGTTTTCTGTTTCTGCGATCGGTTGTGCGGTTTCTACCGATTTCAACACCTTGGTTCTTGCGAGGATTATTGGCGGCCTTGGCATCGGTGTGGTATCTATTATTTCGCCTCTCTACATTTCGGAAATTTCGGTAGCTCAATATCGCGGGCGTTTGGTTTCCCTCTATCAACTGGCGGTGACGATTGGTTTTTTAGGTGCATACCTGGTTAATTTCGGATTGCTCCAATATTCGGAAGGCGGTTCTGCCGGGCTGTCAAGCCCTCTTCTGTTTAAAATTTTCCATACGGAAGTTTGGCGAAGCATGTTGGGGATGGCAGCTATACCTTCGATCTTGTTTCTAATCGTACTGTTTTTTATTCCTGAAAGTCCCAGATGGCTCATTCTGAAAGCGAATGAAGGAAAAGCATTGCCTATTTTGAATCATATCTACGGGTCGAATGAAAAAGGTGCATTGGAAATGAATGAAACCAAAAGTGCTATAGGAAACCAACCAAGGGTACATTGGCGGGAGCTTTTTAAACCCGGTATCCGAAAGGCTGTACTTATCGGGGCGGCAATAGCTATATTAGGACAGTTTATGGGTGTCAATGCCGTTCTTTACTATGGCCCGTCCATTTTCGAGAGCAGTGGGCTTTCAGGCAGCGATTCCTTATTTTATCAGGTTATTGTCGGTTTGGTAAATGTACTGACCACGATTCTCGCCATGTTCTTTATCGATAAGATCGGACGCAAAAAGTTAGTCTATTTTGGCGTGTCCGGGATGATCCTCTCGCTGCTGTTGATCGCCTTTTACTTCATTTTGGGCACCGGATTAGGGATTTCGAATATTTTCCTGTTAATATTCTTCCTCTTATATATCTTCTTCTGTGCGGGTTCTATCTCCGCCGTTATTTTCGTCTTGTTATCGGAAATGTATCCGATTAGGGTTCGTGGACTGGCGATGTCTATCGCAGGGCTTTCACTTTGGATTGGTACCTATTTGATAGGGCAATTAACTCCCTGGCTATTGGAAAATCTCCATCCGCAGGGGACGTTTATTCTCTTTGCCCTTATGTGCATTCCATATATGCTGATTGTATGGAAACTGATGCCCGAAACGACAGGAAAAACGTTGGAGGAGATAGAGAAGTATTGGGAGAAATAAATTTCATAAAACACGAAACACTATATAATCATAAAAGACATGGATTTCAAAAAATTAGAAGAGCAATATAAATCAGAATTGCTGGAGAATGTACTTCCCTTTTGGCTTCAAAATTCCCAGGATAAAGAAGAGGGAGGGTATTTTACCTGCCTTGAAAGAGACGGATCGGTTTATGATACGGATAAATTCATCTGGCTTCAGGGTCGTGAGGTTTGGATGTTTGCCATGCTTTATAACAAGGTGGAGAAAAGGCAGGAATGGTTGGACTGTGCGATACAAGGAGCGGAATTCCTAAAAAAGCACGGTCATGACGGCTGCCTTAATTGGTATTTTTCATTGGACCGGAAGGGGGATCCACTGATTGAGCCCTATAATATCTTCTCCTACACTTTTGCAACGATGGCGTTCGCGCAAGTAAGCGTCGCTACCGGAAGTCAGGAATATGCAGATATTGCCCGCAGGACTTTCGATATCATATTGTCGAAGGTGGATAATCCCAAAGGAAAGTGGAATAAAGTTTATCCGGGTACACGGGATCTTAAAAACTTCGCCTTACCGATGATCCTGTGTAATCTCGGGCTTGAAATAGAGCATTTGTTAAGTGAAGAATATTTGTTAAGTCTGATGGAGACTTGCATTCATGAAGTGATGGATATGTTTTACCGGCCGGAGCTGGACGGTATTATCATTGAAAATGTAACTACGGACGGGCAACTGTCCGATTCTTTTGACGGGCGTGTTGTCAATCCCGGGCATTCCATTGAGGCCATGTGGTTTATTATGGATCTGGGCAAG
>NZ_LT799418.1:2469174-2470425 GCF_900162725.1 Parabacteroides sp. Marseille-P3160
AGTTTGGCGAAGCATGTTGGGGATGGCAGCTATACCTTCGATCTTGTTTCTAATCGTACTGTTTTTTATTCCTGAAAGTCCCAGATGGCTCATTCTGAAAGCGAATGAAGGAAAAGCATTGCCTATTTTGAATCATATCTACGGGTCGAATGAAAAAGGTGCATTGGAAATGAATGAAACCAAAAGTGCTATAGGAAACCAACCAAGGGTACATTGGCGGGAGCTTTTTAAACCCGGTATCCGAAAGGCTGTACTTATCGGGGCGGCAATAGCTATATTAGGACAGTTTATGGGTGTCAATGCCGTTCTTTACTATGGCCCGTCCATTTTCGAGAGCAGTGGGCTTTCAGGCAGCGATTCCTTATTTTATCAGGTTATTGTCGGTTTGGTAAATGTACTGACCACGATTCTCGCCATGTTCTTTATCGATAAGATCGGACGCAAAAAGTTAGTCTATTTTGGCGTGTCCGGGATGATCCTCTCGCTGCTGTTGATCGCCTTTTACTTCATTTTGGGCACCGGATTAGGGATTTCGAATATTTTCCTGTTAATATTCTTCCTCTTATATATCTTCTTCTGTGCGGGTTCTATCTCCGCCGTTATTTTCGTCTTGTTATCGGAAATGTATCCGATTAGGGTTCGTGGACTGGCGATGTCTATCGCAGGACTTTCACTTTGGATTGGTACCTATTTGATAGGGCAATTAACTCCCTGGCTATTGGAAAATCTCCATCCGCAGGGGACGTTTATTCTCTTTGCCCTTATGTGCATTCCATATATGCTGATTGTATGGAAACTGATGCCCGAAACGACAGGAAAAACGTTGGAGGAGATAGAGAAGTATTGGGAGAAATAAATTTCATAAAACACGAAACACTATATAATCATAAAAGACATGGATTTCAAAAAATTAGAAGAGCAATATAAATCAGAATTGCTGGAGAATGTACTTCCCTTTTGGCTTCAAAATTCCCAGGATAAAGAAGAGGGAGGGTATTTTACCTGCCTTGAAAGAGACGGATCGGTTTATGATACGGATAAATTCATCTGGCTTCAGGGTCGTGAGGTTTGGATGTTTGCCATGCTTTATAACAAGGTGGAGAAAAGGCAGGAATGGTTGGACTGTGCGATACAAGGAGCGGAATTCCTAAAAAAGCACGGTCATGACGGCTGCCTTAATTGGTATTTTTCATTGGACCGGAAGGGGGATCCACTGATTGAGCCCTATAATATCTTCTCCTACACTTTTGC
>NZ_LT799418.1:2472628-2625128 GCF_900162725.1 Parabacteroides sp. Marseille-P3160
ACGATGGCGTTCGCGCAATTAAGCGTCGCTACCGGAAGTCAGGAATATGCAGATATTGCCCGCAGGACTTTCGATATCATATTGTCGAAGGTGGATAATCCCAAAGGAAAGTGGAATAAAGTTTATCCGGGTACACGGGATCTTAAAAACTTCGCCTTACCGATGATCCTGTGTAATCTCGGGCTTGAAATAGAGCATTTGTTAAGTGAAGAATATTTGTTAAGTCTGATGGAGACTTGCATTCATGAAGTGATGGATATGTTTTACCGGCCGGAGCTGGACGGTATTATCATTGAAAATGTAACTACGGACGGGCAACTGTCCGATTCTTTTGACGGGCGTGTTGTCAATCCCGGGCATTCCATTGAGGCCATGTGGTTTATTATGGATCTGGGCAAGCGTTTGAATCGTCCCGATTTGATAGAAAAAGCGGTAAATATTACGCTGCGTATGGTTAATTACGGTTGGGATAAAGAATACGGAGGTATTTTTTATTTTATGGATAGGAAAGGCTATCCGCTCCAGCAATTAGAATGGGATCAGAAATTATGGTGGGTTCACATTGAAACCTTGATTTCTTTATTAAAAGGGTATCAACTTACCGGTTCGAAAGAATGTCTGGAATGGTTTGAAAAAGTGCATGATTATGTCTGGACACATTTTAAAGATCCGGAGTACCCCGAATGGTTCGGTTATTTGAATCGCAGGGGGGAAGTTTTATTAACGCTTAAAGGAGGCAAATGGAAAGGATGTTTCCATGTGCCGAGAGGGTTGTACCAGTGCTGGAAAACACTGGAAGACATTAATCGGAAACACGGATCGGAAGAAATTGAAAACAGGTAAAAGTGTTGATACTCAAAGAATATGTACTGTGTGTGATTAGTATGGAGGAATCAAATAAAAAAGTAGAAATAATAACTTAATAATGACTTTTAAAAGAATACAAGCATTTGCTTTCGCATTGGCGATGCTTTTCATATTCGCTTCGTGCGTGTCCCAGGATAAATTAGATCGTTCTAATAATAAGGATAATCATAAGAAAAAGATTTCTCAAATAGGAAATCATCCTAAGGATATGGTTTTAATTTACGATGGAGGTGTTCATCGGAATATTCATTGGACGGCCGAACATTTTGCTCCGTATGTTTCTTACAGAGAGCAAAATGGGAAAGATAAATGGTTGTTCGACGGATTTCTCTTCCTCGAATTTAAAGATGGAAAAGGAAGATGTTTTGCCTCCTATTATGAGAAACAAGGGGCGCGTCAGGTAGAGTGGAAAGCTTTGTTGGATAATTACTTTCGAGAAGGAAATGCAGTAATGGCACTCAATGATCAGATTAAAAAAGTAGTTGAAGGAACAAAGATGGAGGTTACAGAGAAAAAGAAAGTGGTATTATGTCTTCCCGAGCCTATTCCCAATCAAAAGGATTGGGGGGAAATTCACCATATGTCAATGGATTTTTCACTCAAAGAAGATAGATTTAAAGCTTGTAAATGGTATATCGATTATGCCGAGGCTCTATATCGGAAAGCTTCACCTCAATATTTGGATTTGGTTGGTTTTTATTGGATTGCCGAAGAGGCAACTAATAGCCGGGATTTAGCGGGAGAGGTTAGTGACTATATACACCAAAAGGGTTATAATTTCTACTGGATTCCTTACTTTAAATCTGATGGATATAAAAAATGGCAGGAATTGGGATTTGATAAGGCGTATTATCAACCGAATTACTTCTTCAAAGAGGATATACCTATTTCTCAAATAGAAGAGGCCTGTCAAACGGCGATCGATAATGGAATGAACCTTGAAATTGAGTTTGATGAGAGGGCATTAGCCAAACAGGGATGGGCGTATCGATTAAATGACTATATAAATGTTTTTAATAAATATGGCGCATTAGATACAATGAATATAGCTTATTATCAGGGTGGAGATGCATTCTATAAATTGTACTATTCTGAGAATCCTTCCGATAAAGAGCTATATCGTCGATTGGCAGATATAGTTGCCAAAAGACAAATTAACAACAAATAAATTCTGCTTAAATAAAATTGATTTATGGAAAAAGAGCAAAATCATTCCTTTTCAAGGAAGAAACGAAACGGTATCATATTCGTCTTGAGTTTTTGTGCTTTGGTGATATGCAGTGCCAATATCGAGGCGCAAATACAAGTCAAAGGGAAAGTGGAAAATTCGAACGGCGAATCTTTAATTGGTGTGAATGTAATTGTTAGAATACCCGATGCTACGATGGTACATTCTACAGTAACAGATGTAGAAGGGGAATTCAGCTTGGCTATTCCGAATGCAAACGCCGTGATTGAATTTTCGTACTTGGGATTCAAACCCCAGGAGATCTCTCTTAATGGACGGACATATTTAAATGTCGTCTTGTTGGAAGATACGAGAGCATTGGATGAGGTAGTTGTTACGGCTTTAGGTATTAGACGTGAGAAGAAAGCGCTGGGATACGCTATGCAAGAGATTAAGACAGACGGGATGGTGGAAAATCGTTCCGAAAGCATAGCAAATATGCTGCAAGGTAAAGTGTCAGGCATACAAATTAGTCAATCTGCAACGGGTGTCGGTGGTTCTACTCGTGTCGTCTTACGAGGAACAACCTCTTTAAGCGGAAACAACCAGCCGTTATGGGTCGTAGACGGCATACCTATTAGTGATAATACAGGTGAAGTTGCAAGCCAATGGGGCGGCCGTGATACGGAAGGAAGCGCTTCACAGATTAACCCGGAAGATATAGAATCCATTTCGGTTTTAAAAGGTGCGAATGCTGCAGCTTTATATGGTTCACGTGCGCAAAATGGAGCTATTATTGTCACTACAAAAAAAGGAGCCACCGGAGATATGAAAATAGAATACAACGGAAACCTGACGATCTCTAAAGCCTATGATCCGTTCAATTATCAAAATACGTATGGACAGGGATCACAAGGACAATTCAATTCTTCTCAAGGCTCTTGGGGTCCGAAGATGGAGGGGCAAATGATTGAGAACTGGCGTAAAACGTTATATAATGATGAGAATGCGGCTGATTATGCTATGTTACCGCAAAAAAATTATATTGATGATTTTTATCGTACGGGGGCAAATTATACAAATTCCGTGGTTGTTTCAGGAGGTACTGATAAAATAAATTCACGTATTTCGTTTACTGATACTCGTAATCAGGGTATTACTCCTAATCATTCCCTGAATCGTCAATATTACGATATGAATTCTCAATGGAGTAGCAAATACATAGATTTAAGCGCCAAGGTGAATTATATGCGTCAAAAAACGCTCAACCGTCCTCGCCTGGGAGAATATGGAGTCATGCAATCATTGGTATTTATGCCTCGTAGCGTCCGACTGCAAGATTTGAAAGATTTTATTATGAATGGAAATACGATGAACTGGTCGGGTACAAGTATTTCCATATATAATCCTTATGCATTGGTCATGCCGGAAAACGGAAGTACAGAGTTGCGTAACCGCTTAATCGGAAAAGTGCAGGCTGTAGGAAAAATTACAGATTATTTAAGGTTGACCGGCCGTGTAGGCGTCGATTGGTATAATGACGAATCCAAATCGGCAACAGCTTATGCATATACGATTACCAGTACAAATTATTCGAAATCAATGGCCAGTTACGAGGAATTCAATGCTGACTTAATGCTTAACTTTGACAAACATTTTGGAGACTTTGGTGTGCTGGCAAATTTTGGTACGGCTACGACGAGCAGGAAGTACAGTGCAGTAGGTGGTTCTTCCGGCTATTTCACTTTAATGGGGATGAGTGCTCTGGCGAATGGAAATAATCAGACTACATGGGAAGGTTATTATAAAAAACGAGTTAATTCCTTGTTGGGTAATGCTAGCTTTGGCTACAAGAATATGGCCTATTTGGATTTTACGGCTCGTAATGATTGGTCTTCTACCTTGCCATCTGATAACTGGTCCTATTTTTACCCATCCGTTGGACTATCCGGTATATTAACTGAAATGCTTCAGCTTCCTAAGCAAATCTCTTTCTGGAAAGTACGCGGGTCATGGGCGCAAGTCGGTAATGATACCAGCCCTTACAGATTAACAAATACGTATGCACTTGATAAAACGAACGGGACAATTATTAATGCGACCTCTTCTTCTACTTATCCTTTAGCGGATCTAAAACCTGAAAGTACTAAGTCTTGGGAATTCGGGACGGAATTCCAGATGTTTGGGAATCGTTTAGGATTGGATATAACTTATTATACATCAAATACAATTAATCAAATCTTATCTGTTACTACACCTGGTTCTTCCGGTTATTCAACAAAATTGATCAATGCTGGTAAGATGTCAAGTAAAGGATGGGAAATTATGTTGACAGGAACTCCGATTCAAACAAAAGATCTCAGCTGGAATATTACTCTAAATTGGGGGAAAAACCGTACTGAATGCGTTGAACTTGACGCAAAGAACGGCATGACTCAATTTGTTATAGGCGAGACTCGTATAGGAAAAGTCGTTGTCAATGAAGGAGGCCGTTATGGAGATATTGTCTCTACCGCCTATAAACGAGATGCGGCAGGTAATATTATTATAAATGAAGCAACCGGATTGCCGCTAACCGAATCAAATCAAGTGATCGGGAACATGACACCGGATTGGAATGGATCGATCGGTTCTTTACTTGTATGGAAAGGAATCTCTTTCAATGCTTTACTTGATATTAATTACGGAGGACAATTTCTCTCTGCAACTAGTGCATATGCTGACTATTACGGAAATTCCGAAAGAACAGCTAACCGTGAAAATATTTCAACGGAATTCCCTACCGGATATCTTGTTTTAAAAGGAGTTAACGAAAATGGTGGAGTTAATTCGACAAAAATCGGAACGGAAGAATATTATCATGGAATAGGAGGTTCTTATGGAATAGGTGAAGAATATATTTATAGTAAAACATATATAAAAATGCGCGAATTATCGCTTGGCTATTCTTTACCCAAAGCATGGTTGACTCATCTGCCTATTTCAAGTGTTAAGATTTCAGCGGTAGGGCGGGATTTGTTTTATATTTATAAGAAAGCTCCGATTAATCCTGAATTTACTTTCTCTCGTGAAGATTATGCTCAGGCTTTTGAATATGCAGCATTGCCTCCTACGCGTACTTTCGGTTTTTCGCTTAATGTTAAATTTTAAATAAGTTTAAGATCATGAAACGTTATATTAAAAATATGGGTCTTGCTTGCATTATGGCAATAATGATCGTAAGTTGTACAGGGGACTTTGAGAGTATGAATACAAACCCTTTGGCAGCAACAGAAGTAACTCCTTCTTTGTTATTGACTAAGATGGAGGAATATGGCTTTAATTGCCGGTCCTGGGAATATCAAGTGGGCAATAACCTCTATACGAATGATTATGTACAGTATATTTCAAATACGGCAACTTATTTTTCGACCAGTAACTACGAATGGAACGACAGTTGGGCAAATGATGGCTTTTGGAAATCTTATTATACCTATTTAGCTAAGCCATTGCATGAAACCAAAGTTATGCTTGAAAAATATCCGGAATACAGTAATATCTATCAGATGATGCGTATTATATCTGCGATGGGGGCAGCCCGCACAACGGATATGTTTGGTGATGTACCTTATTTCAATGCCGCTACGGGTGAAATTACTCCTAAATATGATTCTCAAAAAGATATCTATTATGATATTTTCAAGGAATTGACGGAAGCTTCCGAACTGTTATCGAGCAATACCGGGCAAACAGACCCTGGATCCAATGATATTATATATGGAGGCGATGTGTCTAGATGGATTAAGTTAGCAAATGCTTGCCGTCTGCGTTATGCAATGCGTTTGCGCTATATTGATCCTGACAAATCCAAGACAGAAGCTGAGGCCGCTTTGAAAGCTTCATTAATGGAGAGTAATGCGGATAATGCCGGTATTGCACAGGCGTTTACTAATAACGGTCATTCGCTTTATATCATTGCTTTCTGGAACGAATTCCGCGCCAGCAAGACAATGATCGATATGATGTTGAAGGAGAGCTCTGTGGTTGACCCTCGTATTTCTATGTGGTTCAGTAAAACACAGGCTTGGCAATATGGCAACGAATATCAAGATATAAATAAATCCATTCCTGTTGTGGAATGGCAAGGCGTACCCAATGGGCGAAATACCTTTGTGAATCAATATGCTGTTGAAAATAATTCTTGTATCTGGGGGTTACGTGGTTTTCCCGGTTGGAACTTAGCTGAAAAAGGTAGTGTTGCATCTGGTAGTACGGCTTCTGATTTTAATGGCGGCTCATCAGTTGTTGTGTTGCCAATGATTATTTTTAATTATGCTGAGGTTTGTTTTTTGAAAGCTGAGGCTGCCTTATTTGGTTATAGCGGGGCAGGAGTAGCCAGAACCAATTACGAAAATGGTATCCTGGCGTCTTTTGCCGAAACGCGTAGCGTAGTAGATGCGTCTTATTATACAACCCAGAATGATAATGCTTATATTAATAGCGGTTATGTTGCCTGGGGTACGGATACGGAAGATAATTTCCGTAAAATCATGACGCAAAAATGGATTGGCTTTTATCCGAATTCGATTGAAGCTTGGGCGGAATTCCGCCGTACGGGCTATCCGTTATATGACGGAACGCATCAGGGACTCCGAACGATTGAGATAAACAATAGTTCCACCGTACCGCAGGGACAATTTGTGAAGAGACTTCGCTATTTGGATGATGAAATTAATCTTAATCCGAATGCCTCTGATCCATCTTTGAATAACAGTCAGAATTCTGATCCTAAAAGCATGAATGTCCGTGTTTGGTGGGATACAAATAGATATCAGTAAAAAAGGAACATCTATACCTGTCAGGTAGATAAAGCCTGACAGGTTTGTCAAACATTTGGAAAAAACTTGTTAGGAAATTACTCGAAATGGATTTGAAAAAAATATTTATTTTGGAGAAGCTCTTATATATTCACGTACACCCAATAAAATAAGACATCAATAAAAAATGTAATGCAAAACCATTATTGATTTTTACCTTGGAAGAGCCTTGCCATTAAGAGTGGAGGCTCTTTCTTTTTTTACTTAGCAGGAACCGAAACAGTGGAGCCTTGAGGAGTGCATAGATGCCTGGAAAAAGTGCACACAGACAAAGAGGATAGGTAAATACCCGAATAGCAATGTTTTTTGCATTCCGAAAAAGTAGTAGATATGTCAAAAAGGGCGTAAGGTTTTTGATATACCTTCTTGTATTTGTTTGCTAGTTGATGAATGACGAAAAGGGAGACGGAGGGCGTTACGAATCCTCTTTCATGAATACTAATTTTGCAACAGAATATACGCTTCCGGCATTTTCTACGTTTAAGAAAGTAAATTAAAGATGCGAATTATGAAGATACGTGCGGTTGCAGCACTACTATTATTACTCGTTTTCCGTTTTCCGGCAGGGGCGCAGGAGAAAAAGGCGGAGATATCGGGCTTTGTCCATGATGCCGACGGGAGTCCGTTGGAACTGGTAACCGTGCGGATCCAAGGTACCGTAAACGCCACGATGACAAATGAAAAAGGGTTCTATTCCCTGAAAACCGCTCCCGGCGATTCTGTTTCATTGATTTTTTCCTGTCTGGGTTATAACAAGGCCGAACGTATCCTGCCGCAGGTTACGGCAAATGTACGGTTGAATGTTAAGATGAATCATACATCCCTTTTGCTAGGAGAGGTGGCCGTGACAACCACCCGGAGGCAGACGACTACGATGGAGACGATTGATGCGGACAAGATGAAACTCCTTCCGGATCCTTCGGGAGGGAATATTGAAAGCCTGGTGGTGACGCAGGCCGGCGTTTCGAGCAGCAATGAGTTGAGTTCTCAATATTCGGTGCGCGGGGGAAGTTATGATGAAAATATTGTATATGTCAACGGGTTGGAGGTCTATCGTCCCTTGTTGATCCGTTCCGGGCAGCAGGAAGGGCTTAGTTTTATCAATCCGAACCTGACGGAATCGGTACAGTTTTCAGCCGGCGGCTTCGAGGCGCGTTACGGAGATAAGATGAGTTCGGTGTTGGACATTACCTATAAGAAACCGAAGGAGTCGGAGGGATCGGCATCCGTCAGCCTGCTCGGAGCAAACGCTTATTTCGGCAGTTCGAGCGGGAAATTTACGCAGGTTACCGGCATCCGCTACAAAACCAACCGTTCACTGCTGGGAACGATGGATACCGATGCTGAATACGACCCTAATTTTGTCGATGGGCAGACCTATATGACCTATCAGTTTGCACCGCAATGGGAGGTGAATTTCCTCGGTAATCTTTCGGTCAATGCTTATAAGTTTATTCCTCATAGCCGGGAAACCAATTTCGGGACGTTGAGCGATGCAAAGAAGTTTGTCGTATTTTTTGACGGAAAGGAGCGGGATAAGTTCGAAACGCTTTACGGGGCATTGACGTTGAAGCACCGGCCGTCCGAAAAGTCTGAAGTCGGCTTGCAATTCTCCGGGTTCACTAGCAAGGAAGAGGAGACCTACGACATCAACGGGCGTTACCGGCTGAGCGAAGCGGGACTGGATGAGGAAAACGGCGGTAGCGGGGAATCCGACATTACCAAGTCCATCGCCGGATATCACGAACATGCACGCAACCGGCTGCAGTCGAATATTATTCAGGTGGGGCACTACGGGTTGGCGGCGCTGAATGACTACCATACGCTGAAATGGGGAGCGAACATGCAATTTGAGCAGGTCAGCGACCGGATCAACGAATGGGAGAGCCGCGATTCGGCCGGCTATCTATTGCCCCATACCGGGTCGGAGGTAAATGTGATTGCCAACCTTTATTCGAACAACGAACTGAACAGCACCCGCTTCTCCGCTTATGTGCAAGATGTCTTCAAGTTCCGTACCGCGCAGGGGCTGTTTACGGTTATCGGAGGTGTTCGCGGGAGTTACTGGGATTATAACAAGGAGTTTATCTTTAGTCCTCGGGCTTCCGTAGGCTTTATTCCGAACTTTGACCAGAATTTTACTTTCCGCTTGGCAAGCGGCGTTTATTACCAGCCTCCTTTCTATAAGGAATTGAGGAAAGAAGAACAGGACGCGGACGGCAATAGTTCCATCCGGTTGAACAGCGAACTGAAGTCCCAGCGCTCCATCCATTTTATTCTGGGGGGCGATTATGCTTTCAAAGTGCTCGACCGTAACTTTAAACTGACGACCGAATTGTATTATAAGAAATTGGATAATCTCAATCCCTATACCGTGGATAATGTCAAGATCCGTTATTATGGAGAGAACAGCGCCAAGGGGTACGCTGTCGGAATGGACGTGAAGCTTTTTGGCGAGTTTGTTCCGGGAACGGATTCCTGGATTAACTTTTCGTTGATGAAGGCCCGGCAGACCATCCGTGACCAGATAACTGTGCCGATGCCTAATAGTCAGGAATACAATATCTCCGCCTTTTATCAGGAGTATTTCCCCGGGAATAAGCGGTTCATGGTGAATTTAAGGGGAATGCTTTCCGGTGGTCTGCCGGTGACGGCTCCGCGGACAGGGTATGAGGACGGATATCATCGTATGACTCCCTACAAGCGGGTGGACGTCGGCTTTTCCTACCAGTTGGCAGGAGGGCGGGATGCTATCCTGGATCGCCCTTTTTTCCATTATTTCAAGAATATCTGGCTGGGGGTCGACCTATTCAATCTCTTCGATATGAAGAATGTCAGTTCCTACTATTGGGTGACGGATATCCGAAACCAGCAATACGCTGTGCCGAACTACCTGACCGGCCGCCAGCTGAACGTGCGCCTGGTCGTGGATTTCTGACCTTTCTCAATTATTTATCATCAGTTTGAGAATGGTGACGGACTGTGCCGGGAATACATAGATAATCGGGCGTTGTATGGAAAAGGTGATTTGCCTCTCCTCCGGAACGATAGCTGCCGGTTTATCAAAACTGTTTCTCGCTTCCGGCTCACCGGCCATCTGGATAACTGTCGCTTCGTTTTTGACGCTCAGGCCGTGTATGTTCAAGGCTGTCCGCTCTTCATGTAAGGTCGTATTGACTACTTTTATAATCAACTTGTGGTTCGTGGAATCCAGCGTCGCTACCGATGCCAGGGAGGGAATCGGGGGGAGGGTAACTTCATGAACCAAGTGGTTGTCAATGAAACAGCGGATCCGGTCGTCCTTACATTCCATCCGCAGGCTATACCACCGGTGATTTTCTATCGTAAAGTCAAGAGGAGAACACAAGGTGTCTTTCACCGGGCCTGCTTGACGAAACAGTTCGCTGGCACCGGTTCCGATATTCCACCCGATGAAGTCGTTTTGTCCTTCCGGACGCCCAATGTCGCGTAGGCGAAACAAGATTCCCCCGCTGCCTTTGGTACGGCGGATCTGCGCCGAAAGAATATAATTGTAAGCAGTCGTGTCTTTGCCCAGCAATAGATAATTCCAACGGTTGGCGTCGGGTATTAGCCGGCCGTTGTCGATTACCCATCCTCCGTTCCGGACGGAGCCTGCCGTCACCGCCCGGTCATCCAGGCTGACTTTCGTGATTTCGTAGCTGTTGTCGAAGAGCTCGACGCCGGCTCTTCCGGCATGAACCAAAGGTTTGGAATAGGTCTTCGTGTCGGCTTTCAGCAACCATTCCCCGCGGTTGTTCCCGAACATTTGCAAAAGGTAGTAAGAGGGCGTATATACAACCTTGGAGGTGTTGAATTGGATCGGTGCCACGCCGTGGCTTTTGAAATTTTTATTGGCTAGCAGGGGGGCGTAGGCTATCGCTTTTACACTGTTCGGGTTCTGTTCCACGCCGACAAGGAAGCAGGCTTCAGCGAGAGCAGCCTGCAGGCTACCGCTTTCGGGCGTCAGGGATGAACCGAATTCGCCGATGAACCGCACCGGAGCCCGGCGGGGATAATGTTCCGGCGCATATTGCTGGATGCTCGAGAGGAAGAAGTTTTCGCTTCCTTTATAGTGCCGGTCTACCCAGTCGGTACGGACGCTTTGCAGGGTCTGTGCGCTGCTGATGATGGTAATATCCGGATGAGCTTCGGCGATGGCTTGGCGGAAAAGGTAGAAACGCCGGTTGTATTCGTAACCGTAATTGTCGCTTCCTATTTCGATATATTTCAGTCCGAATGGTTCGGGATGTCCGTTCCGGGCACGCATCGTTCCGTAGATGGAATCTACCGGGGCGTTGGCATAGGCGATGGCATGGAGCGCATCCTGGATCAGTTCGTCCATTTTCGTGATATCTTCGTAACGCGGACGGCGATCCTGATTGGTGATTCCCATGTTGACGACATATACCGGCTCCGCTTTCAGATCTTCGCAGAACTGAAGGTATTCATGGAAGCCCATCCCGTTGGTTGTCCCGTATTCCCAGATGGTCCAGAAATGCTTTCGGTCAAGGAGACTCCCTACGGTCTCTCCGAAAGTCGGATAGGTACCCAGATTATAACCTTCCACAAAACTTCCTCCCGGAAAACGGATGAAGGCCGGCTTTAAATCGGCGATCGCCTTGGCCAGGTCGGCCCGCAAACCGTTCGAACGGTTCATAAAGGTCTTTTGCGGGAAAAGCGATACCATATCCAGCCAAACGGCGGAGGGAGTTTCGGAGGAGATGACCAGTACGGCATGATCGGCATTTGCCGTAGCAGTGAAGGTGTGGCGGATCCGTTTCCAGTCCGCCATCGGAGTGAGTTGGAATTCGTCGCTGAGCAACGTCTTGGCCGAGGAGTCTCGCAGGGAGACGACCAGCGACTGGCTCCGGGGGGCAACGCTTTTGATGTAAAGTGACAAGTTGTAGGCCTCTCCCTTCTTCAAGGCGATGCCTCCGTAGCCCTCCGCGACGATTCCTCCACCGATTTCATCAGTCTTTATGAGCAGGGAGCGTTTGTTTTGCTCGCTCGGCGACTGATTGGGGTCGACCCATAGGAGTGTTCCGGGCGTCAATGCGCGCCATCCCGGGATCGAATCCGGGGGAAGGAAAGGCATTGCCCAACCGTTCGGCGTGATCAGCTCGTTCCGTCTCCGGTCGTAAGCGCAATGAATCGGGAGGATACCGTCTTCGAAACTACGGTTTTGAATCAGTTCGCCGTAAAGCCCGCCGTCGATGCCGTGGTTGATTTCCTCCAGCGTTACCCCGTATAGCATGGGGTTGACTTCCGTCATGACGCCGTCGCCTTCGATCGTAATGATTGAAGTAACCGGCATCTCCGGTTTGCAGCCTATCAGCAGGAAGAGTCCGAGAAGGAGTTGCAGTTTTAATTTCATTCGTATGATTTGCAGGAGCCGTTCTCCTTACAGTTTATCTATATTTCTGACAATCCCTAAGAAAACGTCATCCTCGATTTCCGGCGCTTTTACATGATATTTCACGTAGTCATCAAAATAATCGCCGGCGATATCCGCCATGATCTCTTTTCCGTCGATCCCGAAACCGGAGACGGTTTTCTCTATTTTGTTTCGTATCTCCCGGATTCGTTTCAGCCGTTCATCCGTCTGTTCCGGTTTTTCCTGTTCGATGACATGTTCGTTGCGCACAATCAGGTAAATGGCCTGATAGAACGTTTCGATGTCGTGGAACAGCGGCGTGAATTTGTCTTTCGTCTTTTGGGGAAGCCCTTCCAGATAAAGTTGTATTTGTGTCATTCTTCTATTCTTTATATTCGTTATCCGTATACAAAAGTAGGTAAAAAAAGGAAATGAAGTCCTGGAAACGCAAATCTCCTTATTCATATAATTTATCGTTTTTTATACGGAAAGGATGCCTGTATGAAAAAGATTCTTATATTTGCAGTGTTAACAAGGTTGTTAAACTTGTTTGTTGTTTGATTGATGGAAAAGGAAGAAAACAGAAATACGGAACAAGCGATCCTGAAAGCAGCCGAAGAGGTGTTTTTGGAAAAGGGTTTTGTCGGAGCCAAGACAACCGAGATTGCCAGTCGGGCCGGGATTAACCATGCCATGCTACACTATTATTTCCGGACGAAAGAGAATTTGTTCAACATCGTCTTCCAGAGGAAAATAGAGCTACTGGCCACTTCTCTTTCCAAAGTATTCAGCCAGGAAGTTCCCTTCTTCGATAAAATACGGATTGCCGTCGAAACGCATTTTGATTTTGTGGCAGCCAATCCGAGGCTTTTATTTTTTATCTATTCGGAAGTCATTAATGCTCCCGAACGCCGTAAGCAACTTAAGGAACGGGTTTTCCCGATTGCCTTTGGGATCTTAAGCCGGCTGGGAATAGAAATGAAAGAGGAAGCGGCTAAAGGGACGATTCGTCCTATAGAGCCGCTTGAACTTATATTGAATATTATTTCGTTGAATGTGATTACTTTTTTAGCTCATCCGCTGATCAGCGAATTAAACTTGGATCAAGATGTGATCCGACGGATTTTGAAGTTGCGTAAAGAAAGTAATGCGGCCTTTATTATTAATGGTTTAAAGGCTTGATATTTTTTTGCCCGTGCATTAACATGATTGTTAAACACAAAAGTAAGTAAAAGGAATGAAAATGAAATTAATCTTTACATTAGCGCTTATGGGAGGATGTTTTTGTCCGGCCGGGGCGCAATGGACGTTGGATTCCTGCCGGGAAAAGGCTTTGGCGAATTATCCGCAGGTACGGCAATATGACCTGATCCGGAAGTCTAGTGAATATACACTTTCCAATGCCGGAAAGGCTTATCTTCCACAGGTCTCCTTGTCGGGCAAAGCATCCTATCAGACGGATGTAACCCGGATCCCTGTCGATATTCCGGGTGTCAGGGAAATGAACAAGGATCAATACGGCTTGACGCTGGACGTGAGCCAATCGCTTTGGGATGGCGGCGTTACCCATTCAAAGAAAAAAATAGAACAAGCGTCGGCCTATCTCAGCAAGCAACAATTGGAAGTAGAACTTTATGCGCTTAACGACCGTGTCAATCAGCTTTATTTCGGTATTTTGCTGCTCGATGCCAAGCGGGAACAGAATAAGTTGTTGCAGGAGGAACTGCAGCGGAACTACGAGCGTGTCAACAGTCTTTTCCGTAATGGGATGGCGAATGCAGCGGATCTCGATGCGGTGCGCGTGGAGCAATTGAAAGCCATTCAACAGGAGACGCAACTTGTCTCCGGGCGGACGGCCTATGTCGAAATGCTGGCTCATCTGACCGGACAGCAGTCAACCGGTGAGGTAACCTTGGTAAAACCGGAAGAACCCTTGTTGACTTCAGATGAAATTCATCGCCCGGAATTGTCTTTTTTCGAAGCGCAGCAGCAACTGCTGAACATACAGCGGGAAAGCGTCAAGGTCGGTTATATGCCCAAATTCGGACTTTTCATCACCGGAGGATACGGTCGTCCGGGGTTGAATATGCTGGATCGTGACTTTTCCCCCTATGCCATAGGGGGGATCCGCTTGTCATGGAACTTCGGAAGCCTTTATACGAGCAAGAACGAACGGCGGCTTATCGAGACATCCCTTCAGAACACTTGGGTGCAAAGGGAAACCTTCCTTTTTAATACGGAAATGGAGTTGAGCCGGCAACAGCAGGAAATACGCAAGAACAAGGACCTGCTGGAATACGATGATGAAATCATCCGCCTCCGGGAAAATGTGAAACGATCGGCAGAGGCGAAAGTGGCCAATGGGATGATGACAATAACGGATTGGATGGAGAAAGTGACCGATGAAAGCTTGGCGCGCCAGGAGAAAATCCAACATGAAATGGAATATCTGCTTTCTATGTACAACAAAAAATATACAACGAATAATTAAGCCTTATATGAAGACAATAAAAATCGTTTTGGGAATCAGCCTGGCGTTTTGTTTTTTTGCTTGCGGCAATGGAAATGGAGACTATGATGCGTCCGGCGTTTTTGAGGCAACCGAAGTGATTGTTTCAGGAGAGTCAAATGGAAAAATCATGAGACTGAATTTACAAGAAGGGGATACTGTTTTGCCGGGGTCGTCGATAGGTTTCATCGATACCGTGCAGCTTACCCTCCGGAAGCAGCAGTTGCTTGCCAGCAAAGAGGCGCTTCAAAGCCGTTATCAGAGTATTCCCCGGCAGGTTGCCGCCCTTCAGGAGCAGATTGCCCGCTTGGAAAGGGAACAGGAACGTTTCGAGAACCTGGTGAAGGCGGATGCCGCCAACCAGAAGCAACTGGATGACCTCCGGGCCGAACGGCAGATTGCCGGGAAACAGTTGGCGGCGCAAAAGGAAAGCCTGCAGAATGCCAACAGCAGCCTCTCCGGAGAAGTCGCTTCGTTAGACTTGCAGGTTGCGCAACTGGAAGACCAGATTGCCAAATCGGTTATTGTTTCTCCGATTACCGGCACCGTGCTTGCCAAGTATGTCGAAGAGGGAGAATTGGCAACGGTGGGCAAACCGCTTTTCAAAGTGGCGGACATCGCTCATCTGTATCTTCGCGCTTACATCACGGCTGATCAACTGACAGAAATCAAGATCGGGCAGGAGGTAAAGGTCTACGGGGATTCGGGAAAGAAGGATCGCCGCGAATATACCGGAAAGGTGACATGGATTGCGGATCAGGCCGAATTTACTCCCAAGACGATCCAGACTCGCGACGAACGTGCCAATCTCGTCTATGCCGTTAAGATTGCTGTCTCGAACGACGGTTATCTGAAACAAGGAATGTACGGAGAAGTGAAATTTCAATAAAAGAACGCTGTGATGCCTGCTGTTCAGTTACGAAATATCAGTAAGTCTTACGGGAACCTACGGGCGCTCGATTCAATCAGCTTTGACGTACGCCGGGGTGAAATTTTCGGTCTCATCGGGCCGGATGGGGCGGGGAAGACTACGCTTTTCCGCATCCTGACTACGCTTTTGCTGGCTGATAACGGAGAGGCAGCGGTCGACGGCCTGGATGTCGTAAAGGATTACCGGGCGATCCGGAACCGCATAGGCTATATGCCAGGCAAATTTTCGCTTTATCCCGACCTGACGGTAGAGGAAAATCTAAAGTTCTTTGCGACGGTCTTCCATACGACGGTGGAGGCGAACTATGATCTGGTGAGGGAAATCTATCAGCAGATCGAACCGTTCCGGAAACGCCGCGCCGGCAAACTGTCCGGAGGAATGAAACAGAAACTGGCATTGAGTTGCGCCCTTATTCATAAGCCCTCTATTCTTTTCCTTGACGAGCCGACTACCGGAGTCGATCCGGTTTCGCGCAAGGAATTTTGGGGAATATTGCGGCATTTGAAAGAGCAGGGAATTACGATTCTTGTCTCGACTCCTTATATGGATGAGGCGACGCGTTGTGACCGGATTGCCCTGATCCGTGAAGGGAAGCTCTTGCAAATCGATACGCCCCGACGAATGACGGAGCAGTTCACCGAAAGCCTCTGGGGGGTAAGGAGTAACCGTATGTATCCGTTACTGACCGATCTCCGGGCATATCCGGAGGTAAAGACCTGCTTTACTTTCGGTGAATTTCACCATATTACCGTAAAGGCGGATTTTGCAGAAGAGAAGTTGGAGCGCTATCTGCAAGAACGGGGGCACAGGGAGATTATGCTCAGGACGCTCGTTCCGACAATTGAAGATTATTATATGCAAATTGCTCAAACGGATACCTTATGAGAGAAGCGGTAATTTATACGGAAAAACTGACCAAACGTTTCGGCGACTTTACTGCCGTAGATCATATTTCCTTTGAAGTGGGAGCGGGAGAGATTTTCGGTTTCCTCGGGGCGAACGGCGCCGGTAAAACAACAGCCATGCGGATACTTTGCGGTTTGAGCCGTCCGACCTCGGGAAAGGGGACGGTCGCAGGATTCGATATTTACCGGCAATCGGAAGAGATAAAAAAGCATATCGGATACATGAGCCAGAAGTTTTCGCTTTACGAAGACCTGAAAGTTTGGGAAAACATGCGGCTCTTCGGAGGAATTTATGGAATGTCTTCCCGGCAGATCGGGGAGAAGACGGAGACGATCTTGAAGGAATTAGGTTTTGCCGACGAACGGAACACAATGGTTCGAAAGCTTCCGTTGGGTTGGAAACAGAAATTGGCCTTTTCCGTTTCTATCTTCCATGAGCCGAAGATTGTCTTTCTGGACGAGCCTACCGGAGGGGTCGACCCAGTTACCCGCCGTCAATTCTGGGAGTTGATTTACCAGGCGGCTAACCGGGGAATTACCGTTTTCGTCACCACTCATTACATGGACGAAGCCGAATATTGCGGACGTATTTCGATTATGGTGGACGGGCGAATCGAAGCGCTGGATAGCCCGGCCGCCCTGCGACAGCAATTCCGGGCCGCCAATATGGAGGATGTTTTTCAACAACTGGCCCGCAAGGCGGTTCGTAAAGTCGATTAAAATGAAACAATTTGCCGCTTTTATACAAAAGGAGTTTTTCCATATCTTTCGCGATGTGCGAACCATGATGATCTTATTGGTGATGCCTGTCGTTCAGATTATCCTTTTCGGTTTTGCTATTACGACCGAGGTCAATAATGTGCGGATCGCTATCTTCGATCCGTCAAAAGATGCGGCGACCCGCCAACTGACGGAACGATTGGAGGCCAGCCGTTATTTTACAATTGTCCGGATATTAGATTCCCCTGACACGATAGATGAAATTTTCAGGAGAGGAGAGGCTCAATTGGTCGTGGTTTTCGGCGATCGTTTTCAGGAGAAGCTGCAACATACCGGCGAGGCTTCCGTCCAGCTTCTTGCCGATGCGACAGATCCGAACCAATCGACAACCCTGACCGGATATGCCTCCTCCATCATCGGTTCTTACCAACAAGAGTTGACGGAACGGCAGGGCATTCCCTACCGCATCCTCCTTGAGACACGTATGTTATATAATCCGCAGATCAAGAGCGCTTATAGTTTTGTTCCCGGCGTAATGGGGTTGATTGTCATGTTGATTTGTGCGATGATGACTTCCATTGCGATCGTACGGGAAAAAGAGACGGGAACGATGGAGGTTCTTCTTGCTTCCCCCATGCCTCCGATTTATCTTATTCTGGCGAAGGCGGTACCTTATCTGGTCATCTCTATTTTTAATATGGGGACGATCCTCCTGCTTTCGGTCTTTGTTTTGCATGTCCCGATTGCCGGAAGTTTCTTCGGCCTTGCTGTAATCTCTATCCTTTTTATCCTTGTAGCTTTGGCTTTGGGATTGATGATCTCCTCGGCCGTGGAGACACAGGTCGCTGCGATGCTGGTTTCCGGTGCCGGACTGATGACGCCGGTTATGATGCTGTCGGGAATGATTTTTCCGATCGAAAGCATGCCGCCGTTGCTTCAATGGTTTTCTGCTCTGATTCCGGCACGGTGGTATATTGCGGCAGTTCGTAAGATAATGATCCAGGGGCTTGACCTCAGGGCGGTCTGGCTGGAATTATCCGTACTGACCGCTATGGCGGCCGCCTTGGTTACAATCAGCCTTAAGATGTTTAAAATCAGACTAAATAATTAATTATTAATTAAATATTATGTTACGTTTCCTGTTGGAAAAAGAATTTAAGCAGCTTTTGCGCAATGCCTTCATTCCGCGATTGATCCTGTTTATGCCGGTGATGATCTTGTTGGTTCTTCCTTGGGCGGCCAATCAGGAAATCCGCGACTTGCGCCTGAGTGTAGTCGATAATGACCACTCCACTTTTTCCGGCCGTTTAATCCGGAAGGCAGTGGCTTCGGGATATTTCCGGTTGGCGGATGTTTCCGCTTCCGATGAAGAAGCCTTGCAGGCGGTGGAATCCGGCAAGGCGGATATTATTCTGAATATTGAACCCGGATTTGAAACAAACTTAGTTCGCGAAGGAGCGGCAAAGGTGATGGTTTCGGCGAATGCCGTCAATAGCATGAAAGGAGGGTTGGGCTCTTATTATTTGTCCTCCATCCTGAACGATTATGCCGTCGAATTGCGGAAAGAAGCCGGATTACAGGCCGGCGGCAAGATTGCGCCGGTGATTACCCTTGCCTCCCAAGGGCGTTTCAATCCGCATTTGGACTATAAAGTTTTTATGATTCCGGCATTAGTGGTTATGCTTCTCACCATTCTCGGGGGCTTTTTGCCTGCACTCAATATTGTCGGGGAAAAGGAGACAGGAACGATCGAGCAGATCAATGTCACTCCGGTCAATAAGTTTGTTTTTATACTGGCCAAGCTGATTCCCTACTGGGTAACCGGATTTGTGGTGCTGACGATTTGTATCCTGATTGCAGCGGGCGGATACGGGTTGGTACCGAAGGGAAACCTGGCGGTTCTCTATCTATTCGCAGCTATTTATGTCCTGAGCGTATCCGGTCTGGGGTTGGTCATATCCAACCATTCCAATACTTTGCAACAAGCCATGTTTGTAATGTGGTTTTTTACCCTGATCTTTGTTTTGATGAGCGGGCTTTTCACTCCGATCACCAGTATGCCGGATTGGGCGCAAGCGATAACGGCCATCAATCCCTTGCGTTATTTTGTCGAGGTCATGCGTATGATTTACCTCAAAGGAAGTTCCCTCTCCGATCTCCTCCCACACCTGCTCGTCTTGGCGGCCTTTGCCCTTTTCTGCAGTCTCTGGGCGGTATTGAGCTACCGTAAAAACTCCTGAGAAGGAGGTTCCTGCTAAATACTTTCCTGCTTGGATATTGCCTTTGCATGGGACATGAAATCATTTACGGTTTTAACCAACTGAATAAATGACGGGGGTAATTGATCGGCATTGACTTCTTTCATGGAAATAAACTTCTCTTTATCGGCAGATTTCAGGTAAACCTGATATAAGATAGCGCTTGTTTCTAATTTGGGATTATCAAATCCGTAAGCATCTTTCAGATGAAAGAGGTTACTTTTTTCTATTAAAGTTTTGATTTGATCAAACTCTTTGGCTGTTAATATTCCCTTTGAATTCTTCGGATCTTTCTTTTTCGATGCGTTATCAAAAAAGTAATGGAATTCTTCGATGGCATACGTCCGATCACTTTTTATTGTAATTACAATTTTGTAGTTCGTTACGCTTTCTATGCTGCAGCTAAAAACAAAATCACCCACATCTCTTCTGCATCCGGAATTAATGAAGAAAAGGAGAAAACAAAGAATAAGAAAAGGATATCTGTTCATTTTATAACGAATAAGAATAATTGATACCGGAGATGCGTCCGGTTTCCGACGCATCCCCGATAATCTTTTAGCTTTTTATTTCCAAGGTTCCTGTTGTACCAGATATGGTTTGCCGTTCTCATCATTTCCCATGATCAGGATTTGATCGTCAGGTATTGGGAACATGGTTTTAGAGGCTGGCAGATAAGAGGCGCCGGCAAATTTACTGATGTATTGTTTTTCATAATCAATATATGCTTTCAATTCACTGGCCATATAATCACCTCCCCAACGAACTAAATCGAACCAGCGTTCGCTCTCCATGGCAAGTTCTAATTTACGTTCCATTCGAATAGCTTTGATACAGAGATCTTTGTTGCTGAAGGCGGCGTGACTGGAAGGATAAGTTGCGATCTTATAATTAGCAGCAGGCGCACCGTTTCCCAGTTTTATTATGTTCACGTCTAATGAGGCACGGGTACGGATTTTATTCACTTGCTCCATAGCCGCGACTAATTCCCCGTCGTTCGCCAAACATTCGGCATATAATAATATCATGTCCCTAACACTTAAATATTCCATATTCATGGCTGATCCCGGAGCCCAACCATCGAAAAAGGTGGTCATTCCGGCTTCTTTTTCAGCTTTACTGAATACATGCTTCTTGGGCATGAAGATACCTCCGTTTACGGGATTTCGAACCCAGTCATCTGCAGGATATCCCCAATCTTTATATGGAATTCCATAACGCCCCACTGCAAAATCCAAACGGGGATCAACCGGTATGGTATTGTCGTTTACTCCTACCGCTTCATTATTGCCCCCTCTTCTAGAGACTGTCGGTTTTGTCCGGTATTCTCCGTTCAGGTATGGTAAACCATTTGCATCTACCTGGAAGGAATTTACCAATTCGAACGATGGCTGATAAAAGCCACAACAACCTCCCGGGCCGGAGTTATGTGGATAATTGAGGCAAAATGCCGCATTTCCCATGTCTAATTTGGCTGCATATTGTACAGCGAAAATAGATTCTTTGCCGTTTTCGGTTAAGGCATTAAAGTTTGCATTCAGATCCTCTTCCAATGCATAATGTAACCCGTTAGAAGTAACGCCGTTCTCAAGGATTTCTTTTAAGATGGGTTTTGCTGCTGCCAAGTCACCTTTATGCATTAATATTTTGGCTTTTAATGCGTATGCCGCCCATACATTTGCTCTTCCCACTTCGGATTGGGTATTAGGTAGGTTTTCTATTGCTTCATTGATATCATCCAAAATATTCGGATATATATCTATGTCGTTATGTACCTTAGGATCATTCTCCGTATTGGTTTCATCCACCCAGGGTATATAGGAGCCGAAAACCCTGACCGCTTCGAAATAAAATAGAGCTCTCAAAAACTTTAACTCGCCTAATCTGGAAGTAAGCGTCGCATCGTCAATACCTTCCACCTTAGCTATGGTTTGCAGGGCAATGTTCACCCGTTTGACCGCATTGTATGCCCATCCCCATTTGGACGACAAATATATATTGGTGGATAATATATTATATCTTTCAATTTCGTTGACTACCGACTGGTCTCCGGGATCGGAACCTTTATTGGCATCGCCTCCGTAGATTCCTCCGAACGTCCAGTTGAAGGGAGAGGCCTGATAAGGCTCATAGTTGTCCGTACGGGCTGCCAGGGAAGCATACGCATCGGTTACCAATAATTCGATTCCCGTCAGATTCTCCAACGCTTCCTGACTGATGCTTCCCTGAGGATTTTTACTGAGGAAACTGTCTCCGCACGACTGTAAAATCAGAAGTATCAGGGACACTATGCTGATTATTATATATTTATGTTTCATCGCTTTTTATATTTAAAATTGAAATTGTTCGATTAAAAGGAAAAGTTAACGCCGAATAAGAAATGGCGGGTAGTCGGCCAACCTCCCATATCAAGGCCTCTTCTCAAGTCGGCTCCGTTGCCTGCACCCGTATCTGCAGCGGTTAGTTCCGGATCAAGTCCGTCATACCCCGTGATCGTAAATAAGTTTTCGGCTTGTAAATAGATCCTTAAGCTACTGATGGTTGCTTTCTTGAGCCATTGATTAGGAAATGTATATCCCAAGACCAGGTTTTTCAAACGTAGAAAAGATCCGTCTTCTACATAATAAGAATTGGAATTTGTACCTGAGTATCCATCCCCATAGTCAAGGATAGGAAGTATTGCTTTGCTGTTGTCTGCTCCTGCTGTCCAGGAAAGATCTTTCATGCGTGAAGAGCGGTTCCCTTCAAACAACCAGAAATCAGTAAAATATTTTGTATTATTGAATATATCGTTGCCGATGGTTGAATACCAGAAAGTAGTCAGATCCCAATTTTTCCAAGTCACGGTTGTATTCAGCCCTAGTATAAGATCCGGATGCGGAGAACCGATGAATGTACGGTCATCGGAAGTCAATGTCTTATCATTGTCCGTATCTTTGAACTTGAATTTCCCGATGAATCTTTGCGCTTCTTCGTTTGTCGTAATGGTACTACCTAACGGCATGCAATTGAAAACATCTTCCACAGTTTCGTAAAAGCCGTCTATCTGATATCCGTAAAATTCAGAGATCGGATGCCCTTTTGTTGTCCGGGTGATTGCACCGGATATACGGGCTCCGCTTCCCCAGATGGAGGCATCATCCGATTCGGATAATTTTAAAATTTCATTTTTGTAATGAGAAACATTCAGTCCGATATCCCACGACCAGTCTCCCCGGGAATCGCGGTAGTTCAAATTGAAATCAATACCCGTATTTTTAATATCTCCATAATTGATGTAAGGCTTTCCGGCTTCGCCTGCCAGGGCGGAATATGAGGCTTCGACAAGCATATCCGATGTCTTTTTGTAATACCATTCGATACCGACATTGAACTTGTTATCTAAAAAGGTGGCATCGACTCCTATATTATACATATCTGTCGACTCCCATTTTGTATTGTCGTTTCCGTACGTACCCAAGCGATATCCGCTTTGTAACGAAGTATTGGAACCCGATAAATCATAATCGGTCCTTCTGGGATTCGTTGTATAAGTGGAGGCATAATTTGTCGCACGCGGAAGTTCCGAATTACCGGTCTGTCCGTAACCGAACCTCAGCTTCAGATCGTCCAACCAATCTTTTGTATTTTCCATAAAAGCTTCTTCGGAGATACGCCAACCGGCCGAAACGGAAGGGAAGGTCCCATAGCGGTTCGACTTGGAAAATCGGGAAACACCGTCCCGGCGGATAATCCCGGTAAACAGGTATTTGTCCTTGAAGGAATAGTCAGCCCGGCCAAAAATACCGAATAATGCAAATTCGCCGTTATAGGAAGAGGCATTTTCACGTTGGTCGTTGCTTTCTCCCATATCAATGGTCCATGTATCTTTGTTATCTTCGAATAAATAGTTAAATCTTTTAGCTCTCATCGAACGTCCAAGGCCATCGCGGATTGCTTCGGTGCCTACCAATACTTTTAATTTATGTACGTCATTAAAAGCGACATCATAGGTTGCCGTATTCGTCCATACCCACCGGTAGTTATATCCGGAGTTTTCTTCAAAAGAGTTTTGCCCCGTCGTTTCTGAAAATTCAAGATTTTTCTTGGACATGGCATAAGAATAGTTATTCCTATAATCGAGCCCGAAATTAGTCTTGAATGTCAATCCTTTATATAAGTCTACTTCTGCCCATAAGTTTCCAAAAAGACGGTTATTCGTCCAATAATTGTCCTTATTTCTGTTTAGTATAGCTACCGGATTCTGAAAGTTACCGGTTCCTGCCATTTTGGATCCGGCATAGTTGCCAGCTATATCATAAACCGGAACCCATGGTGAGGCACGATAACTCCATGAATACATATTATCTTCAGCGGAGCTTGAGGTTAAACCATTATCTTTTGTAAATGCATACGTGATATTTTCACCAACGCGAAGCCAGGGGCGAATATTGAATGAGGTATTAGCCCGTACCTGATATCTTCTGTAATAAGTGTCTCTCAATGTACCATCCTGATGGAAATAATTTGCACTTAAGTTATATTGCCCTTTATCGGTACCTCCTGCAACAGATATCTGATGATTTTGCATCAAGGCTGCACGATCTATTTCTTCCCACCAATCAGTATCGGAAAACTCGGCCATCGTATTATCCGGATAGCTATATGCATTGGGATCAATGTCCTGACGCCCGTTGGAGCCTGCCTGAGTCAGTAAATTTGGGATGACAGGTGTGGGTCCTGTGCCGAACTGTACATGCGACGGATTGTTAGATACTCCTAAGATGGAATAATTATTTTTTTTAGCTTCCCATTCCAGGTTAAGCCTGTCTTCCGAGTTCAGCACATCATACCTTTTTCCTGTTTTTTGAAATCCGACATAGCCGTCATATGTTATTTTGGGCTGTCCGGAAGCGGTTCCTTTCTTTGTCGTAATCAGAATGACACCGTTTGCTGCCTGGGCTCCGTATATAGCAGCGGAAGAGGCATCTTTCAGTACCTGCATACTTTCAATATCGTTCGGGTTTAATGTACTAAGATTTTGGTTCCGTGTCGAAACGCCATCTATCACATAGAGGGGGCCGTTGTCGTTTACGGTATTAATACCCCGTATACGTACCATAGTGGCTGAACCGGGTGAGCCTGACTGGCCGATGTATACGCCGGCCGCCTTTCCCTGTAATTGCTGTGCAGCAGATGAACCGGTTGTCTTCAATAGGTCTTTGGTGTCGACAACAGCTACAGATCCGGTGATGTCTTTTTTTTGTTGTGTTCCATAACCTACGACTACAACTTCATCGAGCCGTTGAAGGTCTTCTTTCATCTCTACATTCATGATATTGCTTGTTACCGGTAATGATTGTGCTACATAACCGATATATGAGAAGGTCAGGATGGCATCCGCTTCGACATTTAGCGAATACCCACCGTTCAGGTCCGTAATGGTACCGTTGGTCGTACCTTTGACAATAACGTTTACTCCAAGAAGTGGCTCCCCACTTGAATCCGTAACTTTTCCGGATACTTTTCGGGTTTGTTGGCTTATTTCACCTGTTAGGTTTTCCCCGTATAGAGGAACGGTCGTTCCGGCTATACAAAAAAAGCAAAGGGTTAAACCCAAAACCCTTTTCATTAAGGCAATTCGTTTTTTCTTCATAATAATAAATTTGATAATTATACTAATGACGCACGCTTGCGCATTTTCTTGATTTAAGGTTACCCTTTAATGGTTACTTTATCCTCCTTCTTCTCAAGAAGCGGAATATAAGAAAATGGGATTTCACATACCCGAAAAGCATGATGTCGATTGTTGCAACCCAATATTCATAAAGTTGTATCAATTAAGATAAAATATTTCCTCTCTATGGAAACATAGAAGAAAATAAGGAAATTATGCTGCTGAAAAAAATGCCTTAATTTTTGTTTGTTGTTTAAAATTTGATTAATTTTGGAGTTCCATCCTAATAACAGTTAACATATTCTGCTTCTTGAGAAGAAGGGGAATAGAGTAAACCATAGATTAAAAGCACTTTTCTACCTTGTATATAAACAATTTGTCGAATCCACTTTAAAAAGTAAAATTACTAGAAATTAACATCCGATAGGCTGATGAATAATGAATAGATCTGAGCCGCGGGAAGTTTGTGGATGATGCTTGAGGTTGTCTGTGTTTGGTAAATCATGTTTAGTGTTTGACGGCTGTGAAACACGTGTTCTATATCTGTGAAACACGTGTTCTATAGCCGTCAAACACGTGTTCTATAGCCATCAAACACTAAGTTGAGTGTAATTTAATGATTTTACTTGACTACATTTTCTCTAACTTGTAAGTTAGGTTGACGTGTTTATTATTTAGTTATAAATCACATTGACTTATTTTGTCATAAGTAATAATTTATAGTTGACTACAATTTTTTGAAACAAGGAAGGCCATTCTTAGGGTTCCCTTCCGGTGCATAGAACGTTTCCGATCCTTTCTTTTATTGTCCAAAAATTGGACAGCGTTGTCCAATTTTTGGACAGACGGGCTGGTCGTTGTTTATGTTATCGGCTTGATTTTTATCATAGTATCATTTTAGGCATGTCATTTGCATGGTAATGGGTAGAAAAACGACAAGAAGATGAAAAAATTAGCATACACCATTCTTATTTCCGCCGGATTAGCGGTGACTGTGTGCGCACAGGAAAAGGTATGGACGCTGGACAACTGCATGCGTTATGCGGTTGAAAACAGTCCGAAAAGCAGGCAACAAAGGTATACGAATGATACTTATAAGGCCGAATACCAGTCGGCTATCGCTTCGTTGTTTCCTTCAGTCGGCACCTCGGTCGGCGCAGCTTATAACTGGGGACGTTCCATCGATCCGGAGACCAATACCTATTCCAATACTTCTACCTTTAATAATGCTTATTCGGTGAGCGCCTCCCTGCCGGTTTTCGACGGCGGCGTGCTGATCAATACCTTGCGTTCGGCGCGGGTCAACCGCTCGATCGGGCTGCAGGAGAAACGGAAAACGGAAGACGATATCGCCCTGAATACCATGCAGGCATTTATTGATGTCCTTTATTATCAGGGAATGGTGAAGCTGGCGGGTGAGAAACTGGCGGAAAGCAACCGGGCGTTATACAAGGTGCGCCGGCAGGAAGAGTTGGGGCAGAAAAGCAAGGCCGATGTTTCCCAACTCGACGCACAGGTGGCGGCCGACGATTACAACCTGACTCACCAACAAAACCTGCACCAGACCGCCCTTCTTTCGTTAAAGAATTATATGAATTTACCTGCAGATCAGACAATCGAGGTGGACACCGTGATCCGCGAAGTGGAAGAACTGCTGGTTCCCGAATCGGTAGACGCCATTTATGCACAGGCGGCGGAGACTAATCCGACGGCTGTCAAGGCGGCATTGGATTTGAAGCAGGCCCGGCTGCAACATCTGATTTACAAAGGATATTCCTTTCCGACCATATCCCTTTCGGCCGGCATATCAACCAATTATTTCCGGATGCTGTCGGGAGAGAGTGAGGCGCCTGTCTTCAAGGATCAATTTAAAAACAACCGGGGCGAATATCTCTCCTTTACGCTGAATATTCCCCTGTTCGACGGCCTATACCGCCGGACGAATGTACGCCGGGCGCGCAATCAGGTGCGGATTGCGCAGGAGATGCAGACGGAAACGCTACGCCAATTGCAGACTGCCGTCGAACAAGCTGTCTTGGATCGCGACGGCTTTGCCAAGGAGGTAATCCAGATGGATAAGCAGGTGAAAGCAAACGAACTGGCTTATCAGATCACTTACCGTAAATTCGAGGAGGGGGTGATGAGTTCGCTGGACTTGCAGACGAGCGCCAATACATTGCTTTTGTCGCAAGCTAATCTGTTGCAACGCCGGCTGATGTATCTGGTCAAATGTAAACTGGTCGATTACTATAAAGGACTTCCTTTGATTGAACCGGTGAATGAAAATAAAAACGTAAATTAATTAAACACAAGAGATAAAGATGGATATTCAATTAGAAAAAAAGAAGGGGATTCAAAAGAAACATATTCCCTACCTCATCGGCGGCGGCGTATTTCTCCTTTTAGTCCTTTGGATTATCTTCGGAAATCATGCCTCCACCTTGAAGGTTGAGGCGCGCAACCTGAGCATCGGAAATGTGACAAAGGAGATGTTCAACGATTTTATCCGCGTCGATGGACAGGTACAACCGATCTCGATCATTCAACTCAGTCCTCAGGAGGGAGGGATCGTTGAAGAGCGATTAGTTGAAGAAGGAGCCACGGTAAAAAAAGGGGATGTGATTGTCCGGTTGAGCAATTCGAATATGGATCTGCAAATCCTGAATGCGGAAGCCGAACTGGCGGAAAAACAGAACTTCCTCCGGAATACGCAAGTCACTATGGAACAGGATAAATTGAATAACCGGACGGAAAAACTACAATTAGATCTGGATGTCACCCGTAAATTCAGAACTTATCAACAACAGGAACAACTATATAAAGAAAATCTGATAGCGAAAGAAGAATACCTTCAGGCAAAGGAGGATTATGATTTGGCCAAACAAAAACAGCAGTTGGTGATTGAACGTCTACGGCAGGATTCCATCTATCGTTCCGTACAGATGGATCAGTTGGAAGATAATTTGGACAATATGCGCCGCAATGTACTTTTAATCCGTGAGCGGAAAGAGCATCTGAATATCCGTTCCCAGATTGACGGCGAACTGGGTCTGTTGGATGTGGTTTTGGGGCAGAACATATCGCAGGGACAAAAAATCGGCCAGATCAACGACTTGTCCGATTTTAAGATCGAAGCTTTGTTGGATGAGCATTATATCGACCGGGTAAAGTCGGGGCTACCGGCCACGTTCGAACGACAGGGGGCGAATTATCAATTGAAAGTCCGGAAAGTATTCCCGGAAGTCCGGGACGGCAAGTTCCGTACCGATTTTGTCTTTGTCGGCGAGCGGCCGGGCAATATCCGCAGCGGACAGACCTATTACATCAACCTGGAACTGGGGCAACCGACGGAGAGCATTCTGATCCCGCGCGGTACATTCTTCCAGAATACAGGCGGCAACTGGATCTTTGTGCTGGATAAAGACGGCAAAAAAGCCTATCGGCGTAAAATCAAGATCGGCCGCCAGAATCCGCAATATTATGAAGTGTTAGACGGACTGGAACCGGGCGAACGGGTAATCATATCAGGATATGAAAGTTACAAGGACAATGAAATATTAATCCTTCAATAAAGATATTATGAATATTTTCCGGTTATATAAGAAAACAAGTCTTTTTTTATGGATAAACATTATCGGTTTATCTATTGGATTGGCTGTTTCAATCTTATTGATCCTGTTTGTCGTTAACGAACTGAGCTATGATAAACATATACCTAATAATGAACGCATTGTCCGTTTAATGACCAGCGACTTTTTCTTGAATAATGGTTCCGGTTATCTGCCGATTAATTTAAGGGGAGCCTATACGCAGCTTCCGGAGAAGGTGCCCGGAGTGGAAGCTGCCGTACAGCTTTATAATATGGGGACGGAGGAATTTATAAATGGTACTGAACATTATACAAATATCCGTTTCTTTATGGCGGATGCCGACTATTTCGATGTGTTTAGAATGAAGTTTGTCGAGGGAACTCCGCGGACGGCATTGGCCGACCTGCGTTCGATCGTGCTGACCGAAGAAAAGGCAAAGGCGATGTTTGGTGACGTGCATGAGGCGATGGGTAAGGAATTGCGTACGGAAAGCGATACTTTTGTGGTGTCGGCTGTTGTCAAGGCCTATCCGTATAATACACACCTCACTTTTGATGCCTTGGCTAACATAAAAAAAATGGATTGGATTAATAATGCCGGATTGGAATTTTATACCTATTACCTTATTCGTCCCAATGTTTCACTGGACGAGACCAGGGCTGCGATAGAAAAGGAGTATGCCGCCCTTATCGAACCTTTCGGAAAACAATTTAATGCAGTAATAACCGGCAAGACCGAGATACTGACCGACATTTATCTTAAATCCGAAGCCGGAAATCCTTGGGGCAAATCGAGTAGCATGCATTTTGTCTGGCTGCTAACGACGCTTGCCATCTTTATTCTGATACTTGCCGTTACGAATTTTATTAATCTGTTTATGGCCCAAAGCGAAACCCGTATGAAAGAAATCGGCATACGTAAAACCTCCGGGGCGCAGGTGACGGATATTGTCCGGCAGTTTTTCTCAGAAATAACCCTTGTTGTCGCGATTGCCTTTGTAGTAGGTTTCTTACTTGCTGCGGTATTAGCGCCTTATTTTTCGGAATTAATAAACCGGGAGATTGAGATGAAACAACTTCTTAATCCGTTATTCATTCTCGGAGGTCTCGTTTTATTTATTCTTACCATTGTTTTGTCAGCGTTTTATCCATCGTTTTACCTGAGTCATTTTAACCCGTTAGCCATACTGCATAAGCAAGTGCGTTTTTCAAAGCGTAGGCTGAATGTGATCGTAGTGGTGCTTCAGTCGTTTATTTCCATTATCCTGATCTCTTTTATTCTGATCATTTACCAGCAAATTGCGCATTTGCAGCATTTACCTTTAGGATATTCGCCGGAGAATGTGGTGACTGTTTATGGAAACAATAAGATCGCCAGGAGTTATTCTGCTGTAAAACAGGAATTGCTTGCAAATCCGGATATCAAAATGGTCAGCGGAGCGCATCACCAGATCGGCGGGGGCTGTAGCGGGCAAGGCATCAAAAAGTTCGAAACGGACGAAGCGACGCTGGCGATCAATGAGTACCGCATACTTCCCGGGCTTTGCGAATTGATGGGATTCCAATTGGCTGAAGGAGCATTTTATAAAGAGACGACGCACGATAGCATACGCCAATTGATATTGAATGAGGCCGCTGTCAAGAAACTGGAACTGGAACCGCCTGTAGTCGGCAAAACGATTTACTATAGAGGTAGAATAGAGATAATAGGGGTCGTAAAAGATTTTTATTATGGGAACCCGCTCAATAAGATCGAACCTCTTATTTTGTCGAGGGTAAGTTATCCGTCTTTAATCTACATAAAAATAAGTGATAGGCTGAGTCGGATGGAAGCGGAGCGGTATATACAGGGAGTCTTTCGTAAATTCGATCCGGACTTTACAGTCAATTCCGTTTGGAGCGAAGATGTTTACGCGAATAAGTTTAAAGAACTAAAGATTTATGTAAAGATCATACTGATCGCTTCCCTGCTTTCCGTCTTTATTGCGATGATGGGATTGATGGCTATGCACTTGTATGCTACGATACGCCGTACAAAGGAAATCGGCCTGAGGCGCATTAACGGAGCCACTCGCAGCGATGTCTTCAGGTTACTTTCGGTAGACGTGATTAAATGGGTTGTCTTTGCCGGTATTCTGGCCGCTCCGGTTACCTATCTTATCGCGCACGAATTGTTCAAATCGTATGATAATGTGATTAATTTAAACTGGACCATTTTTGTAGTGCCTGTACTCATTCAGGGGATAACAGCTGTACTGGCAACCTCCGGTGTGACACTGAGAGCCTTGTCCGTGAATCCGGTGGATGTATTAAAACAAGATTGAAACGATGAAAAAAGATTTTATATTGGCTTTCCGTTCCCTCTTCAAGAAAGGGAGACATAACGGTATCAAAATTCAATCGCTGGCAGTCGGCTTAGCTTTAGGGCTGGTATTGATTGCCAAGGTTTATTTCGAACAAACTTATGACAATTTTTACCCCGATGGTGATCGAGTCTATATGATTCAATCCAATATTAATCGGGAAAATGATCCTCCCAAAGAATACGGGCAAGTGTCCGGAGCGATCGCTCCGGGAATGAAAACAGATATCCCGGAGGTAGAAGCGGCTACACGCTTTACTACTTTTGTAGAAGAGGATGCTGTTTTCTATACGATAGACAAGAAAAAATATACGGCCGATTTTATTATGGCGGATGAACATTTTTTTGAGGTTTTGCCTCGTCCGATGCAAATAGGAAATGCCGGGGAAGTACTGTCCCGCCCGCTGTATGCCTTGATTTCTACCTCTATAGCCCAAAAGATGGGAGGCGCGGCGAATATAATAGGGCAAACGATACAGTTGGACAATTATCCGGGAAAAGTGATTACAATCGGAGGAGTTTTTGAGGATGTTCCTGAAAATTCCCATATTCATTACGATGTGGTTCTTTCGCTGGCTTCGATCGAGAACTTTTTCTGGGATGGCCGGGATAACTGGGTAGGTAATGATCGTTACAAAGGGTTTGTGAAATTGTTACCCGGTGTAACACCTGAAAAAATTGCCCCGGCAATCCGTCAGATGCAGGAACGGCATCAGCCGATGGAGGAAATCAAGAAAGCGGGAATAGAACTTAGTTATTCGCTCTTGCCGTTGGAGAAGTTGCATTCGAATGATCCGGGGACAAAGCGGATGTCCGTTTTATTGTCTTTGCTTGCTTTTGCTTTGTTGTTTACGGCCGTGATGAATTATGTCCTTGTGGTGATTTCCACCTTGGTGAGTCGTTCCAAGGAAATGGCCGTTTATAAATGTTACGGCGCTTCGGAAAAGGAAATTCGTTCGCTGATGCTGTCGGAAACGAGCGTGCATTTGTTGTTATCGTTGCTGGCGGCCGGATTTTTAATTTTTCTTTTTCAGTCGACTATTAAGAAAATGGTGGGGGCGTCGGTTACCGCTTTATTCACCCCTGATTCGGCTCTGTTGCTTGCCGGCATCTGTTTGTTGGTTTATCTGGTGGCCGGATTGGTACCCGCCCATTTGTTTTCCCGGATTCCGGTAGCTGCCGCTTTCCGGACATTGAAGGAATCCCGCCGGAACTGGAAGCTCGGTTTGCTTTTTATCCAGTTTGTGGCGACGACTTTTCTGGTGACTTTGCTGGTTATCATCGGACGTCAATACCAGATGATGATTCACGATGACCCGGGGTATAATTACGAGAATCTGCTGTATTGTGATCTAAGTGGTACAAAAGCGGAAGACCGGACGCGGGTGATGGAGGAACTTCGGCGGAATCCGAAGGTAAAAGCGGTAGCCAGTTGTTGGGAGCTGCCTTTTACACATATGTCGGGAAATAATGTCTCTGTTCCCGGAAACGATCGCGAGCTGTTTAATTATGCGGACATGTATTATGCCGATGGCGACTATTTGCCTTTGATGGAAATACCGATCGTGGAAGGAAACGGATTCAATAACGAGACTTCTACCGAAGAGCAGGTTTTGGTTAGTCAGGCTTTTGCCGAAAAAGTTTGTCAATTAGTGAATTGGAAAGACGGTATTGTCGGCAAAACCATCATTATGAGCGAACATGGCAGTATGACAGTCGCCGGAGTTTATCGCGATATTCAGATCTCTTCCCTGGCTGACGCCGATCCTCGTCCGACCGCCTTATTCTTTACCAAGGAACCGGCGTTTAATATCCTGGTCAAATTACAGGAGATCACTCCGGAGTTGATCCGGGAGGTGACAGAGACGTTCGGGAAAGTGTTGCCGGATAAAGATATTGTAGTTACACCTTATAAAACGGAGATGATCAATCTTTACGAAGGAGCGCGTAAATTTCAGGATGCCGTGATGATCGGAGGGATAGCAACCTTGATTATCTCCCTGATCGGTTTGATAGGATATACTAACGACGAAATCAATCGTCGACGGAAAGAGATTGCGATTCGCCGGGTGAATGGCGCAACAATACAAAAAATTCTGCGTCTGTTTATAATCGACATCATCCGTATTGCCATTCCGGCCGTGATACTTGGAGGAGTAGGGGCTTACTTTACGGCAGTCAAATGGCAGGAGCAGTTTGCCGAAAAAAGTGAACTGACGCCTTTTCTTTTTATCGCTTGTGCAGTGGCGGTTGTCGCCCTTGTCTTGTCGGTCGTCAGTCTGGATTGTTACCGGGCGGCCAACCAGAATCCGGTGGAGAGTTTGAAAGCGAATGAATAAACAAAATGAATAAGTAACAAATTAAATAACGAGAGTCATGATTAAAATTGAAGGATTAAGTAAGTTTTTCCGTACCGAAGAAGTGGAAACGATCGCATTGAACAAGGTGTCGATGGAAGTGAAAAACGGCGAGTTTGTGGCCATCATGGGGCCGTCCGGTTGCGGTAAATCAACCCTGTTGAATATATTGGGGTTATTGGACAATCCGACGGCCGGTGATTATTATCTGGACGAGAAGGAAGTAGGGCATCTGAAAGAAAAAGAGAGGACACAGGTGCGCAAAGGAAATATCGGCTTTGTCTTCCAGAGTTTCAACCTGATCGACGAGTTGAATGTCTTTGAAAATGTCGAACTGCCACTTACCTATTTGAACATCAAAGCGTCGGAACGGAAAGAGAAGGTTCATCAAATCCTGAAACGGATGAATATCAGCCATCGGGAGAAGCATTTTCCGCAACAGTTATCCGGAGGTCAGCAACAACGGGTGGCGATCTGCCGTGCCATTGTCTCCAATCCGAAAATGATTCTGGCAGATGAGCCGACCGGTAACCTGGACAGCAAGAACGGTGCCGAAGTGATGTCTTTATTAACGGAATTGAATAAAGAGGGAACGACGATCGTGATGGTTACACACTCCAAACATGACGCTTCGTTTGCCCATCGTGTCGTCAATCTGTTCGACGGGCAGATTGTAACCTCCGTAAGCGAGTTCATTTGAGAATTGCAGATTACACACTTTTAGTAATGACCGACTTTCCACCTGTGAAGGCCGAAAGTTATTTTTAACAAGTATTCAGATGAAAACAATTATACGGAATTTTTTTAGTGTACTACGTCGCTTCAAGTTGGCGACCGTATTGAATCTATTGGGACTGTCTGTCGCTTTCGCGGCATTCATGATTATCCTGATGCAAGTCGATTATGACCGGGATTTCGACCGTTTCCATAAGGATGCAGACTGCATTTACCGGGTGGAGTTTGGCTATGAAGGTAGCTATCAGGCGGTCATCTCCCGTCCGTTCGCTGATGCGTTTACAAAATCCTCTCCGCATATCAAGGCGGGAGCTATATTGAATCCTTTTTCCAATGATCTGTTTTTTTCGGTTGAACGGCAAGGCACTAAATTTAATTACAGGGAACTCTACAGGCAGATGACTCCCTCCGTTATCGATATCTTTGATTTTAAGATGGAGGGAGGTACGGCTAAATCATTGGAAGAGCCTAAAACGGTACTTATACCGGCCAGTTTATCACAAAAACTATTCGGAACGGAGCCGGCGGTCGGCAAATTATTAATGCTGGAGAAAGGAAATCTGAAAGTAGGGGGTGTTTATACTGACTTCCCTATAAATTCTTCCATTGAAAATACAATTATTGAAAGCATTGATCCCAAGGAAAATGTACAGAACTGGGGAAATTGGAATTATCATTTTTTCATTAAAACTGATTCCGGGGCATTACCCGCCGAGTTGATTGCTAATTTTAAAAAGAATTTTGACCCCAAACAACTTTTAGGGGAAAAAGGAAGTTGGGAGATCTCGGATACCGGTCCGCGCCTGACTCCTTTGACGGAATTGCATTATACGACGGATGTAACATATGACGGTACGCCGAAGTCGAGCCGGCAGACGGTGGCCGTACTTTTTGCTATTTCTATTATTATCCTGATAATAGGAGGAATTAATTTTACCAACTTTACTATGGCGTTGACTCCGATGCGTATCAAAAGCATCAACACGCAAAAGGTATTGGGCAGTGCCGATTCCACCTTGCGGTTAGCTCTTTTGGGGGAAGCGGTGGCGATTAGTGTGGTCGCTTATCTGTTTTCTCTCGGGATCGTCTATTTCTCATCACTCTCTCCTATAGCCGGTTTGGTGGATGCCGACATATCCTTGTCCGCTCATCCGTTCTTAGCCGGTGCGACCGGCGTATTGTCTCTCTTCGTCGGATTCCTGGCAGGATTATATCCTTCTTACTACATTACTTCTTTCCAGCCGGCTCTGGTGTTGAAAGGCAGCTTCGGCTTGACACCGAAAGGAAAACAAATGAGAAATACATTAATCGGCATTCAGTTCTTCGCTTCTTTCGCCCTGATTATCGGAGCCCTGTTCATGTATCTCCAGAATCATTATATGCAGCATACGTCGTTAGGATACGATAAAGACGCACTTGTTATTACGGACCTGAATAGCAAGGTGCTGAAAAGTAAAGACGCCTTTTCGAATCAATTAAAATCGTTTTCCGGCATCGACGGAGTTACTTACGGGGAGCAATTGCTTTCCAGCGCAGACCAATATATGGGTTGGGGGCGAAGGTATAGAGATAAGGATATCAATTTCCAGTGCTTGCCGGTAGATCCTAATTTTCTGACTGTATTGGGAATACCGGTGATTGAAGGCCGTAATTTCCGGGAGGAAGATAAACTTTCCCGGCAGGGGGCTTTTATCTTTAACGAAACGGCGAAGAAGAAATACGAACTGGTTGTGGGAGAGTCTATTGACAGCATGTTGATTGCCGGCGTTATGCCGGATGTCAAATTCGCTTCTTTCCGCACGGAAGTCACGCCTATGGCTTTTTATGTCTGGGGTACGCAGAATTGGGGATCTCAACCTCACTATGCCTATATCAGAGTAAAAGCGGGCAGTGATTTATATGCTGCAATGGCACATGTAAAGGCAACGCTTACAACTATCGATCCGGAATATACTTTCCTTGTCCGTTTCTATGATGAAGTGTTGAACAATACGTATGTGAAAGAAGGAAAATTGACTTCCCAGATCACTCTTTTCAGTCTGGTGGCCATCTTTATTTCCATCGTCGGCGTCTTCGGACTCGTTGTCTTCGAAAGCCAGTACCGGAGGAAAGAAATTGGCATCCGGAAAGTGTTGGGTTCGACGACCCGGCAAATCCTCCTGATGTTTTGCAAGCGGTATCTTGTTATTCTTATGATTTGTTTTGTAATAGCCGCCCCGGTAGCCTACTATGCCGTCCGTCGCTGGCTGGAAAGTTTTGCGTATAAGACGCCGCTATATGCTTGGGTCTTTGTCCTTGCTTTTCTGCTTGTCGCCCTCATTACCGTAGCCACTGTCTCTTTCCAAAGCTGGCGGACAGCCAATGAGAACCCTGTGAACAGTATTAAAACGGAATAAAAAGAATTTCAAATGAGAACCGTTATACGAAATTTCCTGAGCGTATTTCGTCGCTTCAAGTTGGCGATCCTGTTGAATGTTTTGGGGCTCTCGATTGCTTTTGCCGCCTTTATTGTCATCCTGATGCAAGTCAGTTTCGACCGTAATTTCGACCGTTGTCATCAAAGGGCAGACTGCATCTATAGGGTGGAATATATGATGGATGGAACTCCCGTAGCGGTAACTTCCCGGCCTTTTTCGGATGCATTTACAAAATCTTCTCCCCACATCAAGGCCGGGGCAATCCAATCTGCATCATCTTCGGAGGATTTCTTTTCGGTGGAGCGCAACCATACGATCCATTATTATAAGGAATCGTTCGGGTATGTCACTCCTTCTTTTGTCGATATTTTCCATTTTGAGATGGAGGAGGGAAAAGCGAGGGTTTTAGACGATCCTGAAGCGGCGCTTATTCCCGAAAGCCTGGCGCATAAATTTTTCGGAGAAGAGCCGGCTCTCGGAAAACGATTGGTAGTAAAGGATGACAAGGATAGGACGCTGATAATCGAAGGGGTTTATAAAGATTTTCCAAAAAATTCTTCTGTCTCGAATGTGATCTATGCTTGTCTCGATAAGCAGGAAAACCTTCATGATTGGAAGAACTGGAATTATTGTTATTATATCCGTACCGATTCTCCGGAGTCGGCAGAAGATTTGGTGGAGAACTTTAAGGCGCATTTTGATTCCCAGTCGCTTTTTGGAGAAAAAAGCAATTGGGAAACAGCCCGGACGGATATCCGCTTAACACCTTTAACCCAATTGCATTTCACTACGGATGTCTTGTATGATTTTACTCCGAAAGCAAGCCGGCAAACGGTTTTCATCCTCTTTGCCATTGCCATTGTGATCCTTTTCGTTGCCGGGATCAATTTTACTAATTTTAATATGGCATTGACGCCCGTACGTATCAAAAGCATTAATACTCAAAAGGTTTTGGGCGGCAGCGATTCGGCCTTGCGCCGGGCTTTACTGGCGGAAGCGATGGGGATTAGTATGATTGCCTTTCTGTTATCTCTCGGATTGGTATATGGACTATCCGTTTCTCCGGTAGCCGGTTTGGTAGATGCCGACCTGAATTTGTCGGCTTCTCCGTTCCTGTTGGGATTGACCGGTATTTTGTCCATTGTATTGGGATTACTGGCGGGGTTGTATCCGTCGTATTATGTTACTTCTTTTCCGCCCGCATTGGTGCTGAAAGGCAGCTTCGGCTTATCTCCCAAAGGAAAACAACTTAGGAATTCACTGATCAGTATCCAATTTTTCGCTTCATTTACACTGATTATCAGTGCCATGTTTATGTATCTTCAAAATAGCTATATGCAACATACGTCATTGGGATACGATAAAGAGGCAATAATCGTTACGGATCTTAGCAATAAAGTTTTGGATGCCAGAGAATCTTTTACGAACCAAGTGAAATCATTGGCCGGCGTGAAAGGTATAACTTATGGGGAACACTTGCTTTCAAGCCAAGATCAATATATGACTTGGGGGAGACGCTACCGGGATCAGAATATTCAGTTCCAATGCCTTCCGGTGGAGCCTAATTTCCTGAAAGTCCTGGGGATATCGGTAATCGACGGACGGGATTTCCGGGAAGAAGATCAACTTACGCGGGACGGCGCTTATATTTTTAATGAAGCCGCCCGCAAAAAATATGGAATAGCGGTCGGGGAAAGTTTTGACAGTAGCCAGATTGTCGGCATCGTACCGGATATCAAGTTTGCCTCCTTCCGAACGGAAGTAGCTCCCATGGCTTTTTTTGTCTGGGGGACAGATAAATGGGATAATTTTGGAGGAAGCATACCGGATTATGCTTATGTAAAAGTGGAAGCCGGAGCGGATTTGCATGCCGCCATGACGCATGTGAAAGCAACCTTGAAAACGTTCGATCCGGATTATCCGTTCAATATCCGTTTTTATGATGAAGTGTTGAATAATACGTACGTGAAAGAAAAGAGAATCACTTCACTGATCACTCTTTTTAGCTTATTGGCTATTTTTATCTCTATCGTAGGCGTATTCGGGCTGGTTGTTTTCGAAAGCCAATACCGGCGGAAGGAAATCGGTATCCGGAAGGTACTTGGTTCAACAACACAGCAAATCCTTGCGATGTTTTGCAAAAGGTATTTTATTATTCTAACAGCCTGTTTTGTAGTTGCCTCACCCGTTGCCTATTGGGCGGTTCGTCGCTGGCTGGAAAATTTTGCGTATAAGACTCCGTTGTATGCTTGGGTCTTTGTGCTCGCTTTTTTAGTCGTTGCCTTGATCACTGTCACTATCGTTTCTTTCCAATGCTGGCGGACGGCGAACGAGAATCCGGTGAATAGTATCAAAACGGAATAAAACAAAAAATAGTAATGAAAAACTTATTCAATTTCAAATCGTATTTCAAATTCTTAAGCCGGAACAAGCTCTATACGGTAATCGATGTTTTCGGTTTATCCATTTCATTGATGTTTGTGATCTTGATCGCGACTTATACGATACAGGAACTTTCAACCGACAGTTTCCAGAAGAAAGCAGACCGGATTTATGTACTGGGGAATGAGGAAGAACATTTCGGGCCTTTCCGATTGGCTTACCGGATTCAGGAACGTTATCCCGAAGTGGAGAAGGTCTGTCCGGTCACTACTTGGGAACATGCCCCGGTGCTGATTAAGGAAGAGAACTTTAATGCCGATTTGCTGTTTGTGGACTCCACCTTTTTCGATCTGTTTTCTTTCCAATTGTTGCAAGGTAATCAGAAGAATGTCCTGATATCGAAAGGTAATGCGGTTATTTCGGAGACGTTTGCGCGTAAAGCTTTTCACAGCAGTGACCCCTTAGGGCAAATGATCAGAGTAAACGATTCCGTCCTGGTTACCGTAAGCGGCGTCATGAAGGATATTAAAAACTCGACGATACCGACCTCCGATATTCTTGTCCGGATCGATAATATCAAATATTTCAATTCCAGTATGGATAGTGAACGTTTTAGTAACTTTGGAAGTTGCATTCTCTTTCTTTTAGCCAAAGAGGGAGCCGACATACAGACTAAAACGGGTGATATGCTTTCTTTCTTTAAAGAGATTGCCTGGATTTATAAAAACGGAGTACTTAATAAAGTGGTGTTGACTCCTCTGAAAGATATTTATTTTTCGGATATGCCTGCTTTGTTCTTGCAGCAGGGTGATAAGAAATTAGTTTCTATCTTACTATCTGTCGGTTTATTGATCCTGATTTTTGCGATTATTAATTATATCAACCTGACCGTCGCACAGACCGGGTTCCGAGCGAAGGAGATGGCAACGCGCCGACTGTTGGGTTCTTCCCGAAGCGATTTGTTCGGAAAACTGATTCTGGAATCCATGCTTTTGTGTTTTCTTTCGTTTGGTATCGGTTTGTTTATGGCATATCTTTGCGCACCGTTCGCCGGAAACTTGTTGGCAAAGCAAATTTATCTGAATGATTTTATCACACCGGTTTCCGTCGGAATTACCCTTTGCCTGATTTTCTTGATCGGGTTCATCTCCGGATTATTGCCGGCGATTATCATTTCGAGAACGAAGCCCATCGAGGTAGTCAGGGGAGGCTTTCGGACAAAGACGAAAATGGTATTCAGCAAGTTCTTCATTGTTTTTCAGAATATAATCACTATCGCCTTGGTAGCAGCTTCCCTGATTATGGTCTCACAGGTTCGTCATTTGATCAAAGCTCCTCTGGGCTATAATACTACGAATCTGATGGACATCTCTATCGAAATAGAAAAAAGTCAGGTTAAGACCCTTTCTAATGAACTCCGGCAGTTGGCTTCCGTCAAACGGATAGCGCCTTGTGCGGGAACTCCTTTTACACGAGGCAATAACAATACGGTTACGTATGAAGATCGCGTAATTAGTTTCCAGACAATTGTTACGGATAGTGTAGGCTTCGATATGTTGGGTATTAAAAAACTGAGAGAGAATCATCTTTCTTCCGATCGGCTGTGGTACTTGAGTGAACAAGCTTTACGTGAACTGGGTATCAAGGAAGATGCCCCTTCCTTTAAATTCTATAAAGAGGAGATCCCGATAGCCGGAGTGATCCGTGATTTTAAATTAAGGAATATTGCGGAATCCCAAAGCCCCGTTATATTCCAGATCCATAAAACGGAAGATGTTCCAACCTGGAATCTGTTAGTTGAGGTGCAGGGAGACCCTTATGTGGCGTATGATGAAATCAAGTCGGTGTATGAACGGCTGACACGTTTGGAATTTACCGGGAAATACATAGACCAGCAGATTCAGGAATCCTTTGAAGTACAGCGGAAAACTTCAACTATCGTATCGCTTTTTGCCGGTATTGCCCTATTGCTCTCTCTCTTGGGATTACTGGCGATATCTACCTATTTCATCCAGCAACGCCGGCGGGAAATAGGGGTGCGGAAAGTATTCGGTTCCACCAATGCACAAATACTGAAGCGGCTGGTTTTTACTTTCCTGAACTATGTCGTCATCGCTTTTGTCATCGCGACGCCGCTTGTCTGGTACCTGATGCGAAAATGGTTGTCGGATTATGATTACCGGATTGACTTGAGTCCGCTCTTTTTCATCGCGTCGGGGGGCATTTGCCTTGTGATTTCTTTTGTGACTGTCTTTTGGCAAAGCTGGCGGGCTGCCAACTCCAACCCGGTCAACAGTGTGAAAACGGAATAGAAATTGGTACTATATAAATAAAACTTTTGCCTGCGACAAGTTTTAAAAGCAAGAAGTCTGTATATTTGTGGAAATTATTGACACAAATTTGATTGGTATGAAAAAAATGTTGTTTTCTTTAGCTTGCGGCCTGATACTATTGTCCGGTTGCAATCAACCGGCTGCCGAAAAAGCTGCCGGCGACGGATGTTGCGGGATAAGTAAGGATTCCATGCAAATCGTGATGAACATTCCGATGAAAATAAAACCGGAATCGTTGTCCGCTTACCTTGCGGCTTTCGAAAAATGCCGGCAGGGTACTTTGCAAGAACCGGGAGTAATCGAGTATGAGACGTTTCGGTCGCTGACCGACAGTACCGAACTGTTCTTATTTGAGCGTTGGAAAGATACGCCTTCACACAAGGCACATATGGAAACGCCTCATTTCAAGCAATACAAGGAAGAAACGACAGGTATGCGGGATACGACTTTCAGCAAGAAAACGGTTGTGACCTATGTTTGTCCAGCCGTTAATCCTTGATTGCATAGCCTGTTTAAACGCTTGTCATCCGCTACCGGCATTCCCATCTAATCGGGAGCCGGCAGCGATAGACAAATCTATTGATTGAGAAAAAAGAACCGGATGGCAAATACGAATAATAAAATCAGACGGAAGATACGCTTCAGCCAACGCTTGTTCTGGTCCATTTTTACGATGTTCCTGGGATTCATCGTTTGCTTTTTGCTTTTTCATTATCAGCGCGAGTATGAATTGTCACAGGATAAGTTGGGGGGGATCCTGAGTAACTATAACTATCAGCTTCATGAGCAAATAATCCGTACCGGCAATATAGAAAGGACCGTGTCGCTCTTTCTGGAAGAGATTCCCCAGAAAGATTTACGTGTGACAATAATCGATTCCGAAGGAAACGTAGTCTATGATAATATTTCCGATAAAGAAGACTTCGAGAATCATTATAGCCGGAGCGAGGTGCGAAAAGCGCGCCAGGAAGGCGAAGGTTCCGCCGTCCGCACGTCCACCTCGAACGGTATAAAATACTTTTATTCGGCCGATAGGTTCGACGATTTTGTTTATCGTACAGCCTTGCCATACGATCGGTATATCTCAAACATCTGGACTGTTCGGAAGGAATATCTTTATTTCCTGATCCTGATGACTACCCTTTTTTTCTTTGTCTTACTGCATTTTTCAGCCAATATCGGACGGACGCTTTCCAAACTCAGTTCGTTTGCTTTAGACGTCGAGAATAATGTAGAGAATAATGATGTGGTCGAGTCGGCCAATTATTCTTTTCCCAACGACGAGTTGGGAGATATCGCGCAGAATATCATCAAAATATACCACCGGGAATTGGAGACAAAGAGAGAGTTGTCGATGGAGCGCGAAAAATTCAATAAACATTTCCAATATTCGCAAGACGGTTTCGCAATGTTTACCGCCGACGGAAAGGAATTATACTCCAATATCCTGTTCCTTCAGTTGATCAATATTATTTCGGATGCCCAGATACGGCAGATCGAGGATACCTTGCAGACTCCGGAGCTGGAGCCGATCCGTACGTTCTTGAGAACGCATATCGCCCAATTGTCGAGAAGGGAGAAAGTGTTGCGCGAATCCGTAACCGTTGAGAAGAGCGGAAAGATTTTCCAGGTAGAATGTATTCTTTTTTTAGATAATAGTTACGAGCTATCAATCAACGATATCTCCCGCCAGGAGGAGGAAACGCGCATGAAAAGGGAACTGACCCAAAACGTATCGCATGAGTTGAAAACGCCGGTAAGCAGTATCCTGGGATACTTGGAAACGATTCTTTCCACACCGGATTTGTCTCCGGAGAAAATGCATTTCTTCCTGGAACGTTGTTATTCGCAAAGTACCCGTCTGGCCGGGTTGCTGCGGGATATTTCAGTATTGAACCGGCTGGATGAGGCGAAAGATATGTTTGATCTGGCCGAAGTAAGTATTACAAAGTTGATTCATGAAATTATTAACGAGTGTTCCATCCAAATTAAAAATAAAAATATTGTTGTAGACTATTCTTTGCCGGGCGATCCGAAAGTTTATGGTAACTATTCGCTACTCTATTCTATCTTCCGGAATCTTTTCGACAATTCCATTGCTTATGCGGGGGAAGGCATCAAGATTACGATCAATTGCTATCGCGAGGCAGACCAATACTACTATTTCCGCTTTGCAGACAATGGTGTCGGTTTTGCCGAAGAGCATCTGAACCGTATCTTCGAGCGCTTTTACCGGGTAGACAAAGGCCGAAGCCGAAAGGAGGGAGGTACCGGACTGGGGCTTTCGATCGTAAAGAATGCCGTTGCTTTCCACAAAGGCCATATATCTGCCAAGAGCAAGCCCGGAGAAGGGACGGAGTTCTTTTTCACCCTAAAGAAAAATGTTTAAGATCCTTCCCTGGTATTTCAGGCTTTTAATGCCCTAATGACAATATTTTTTCCCCGGATAATAGAAAGATTTCTATTTTGCCGAAGAAGAATATTATTTCATTATTTTTGCTTTTTCTGATTTTTTTTCTCTATTTCGCACCCGTTATGAAAGACCCGGAAGAAAAAAATATCTTGCAAGAGATTGCCGCCGGAAACATGAAAGCCTTCGAAGTGCTGTTTCTTGAATACCATCCCCGGTTGGTTTATTTCCTTGTCGGTTTGACCCATGACTCGGAAATCAGCCGCGATATGGCGCAAGATTTATTCCTTTCCTTGTGGAATAACCGCGAAAAGTTGAAGGAGATAAAATCTTTTTCTTCTTATCTTTTCCAAATGGCGCGTTATACCGTCTGTGATTATTTTGACCGCAGGGTCGTTTCGGAAAAATATACCTACGAATTTTTGCTGGAAGCATCTCTTTCCAAATCCGAAGAAGAAGCTTTGTTTGCCCGTGAACTACAAGCAATCGTAGACCGGACGGTCGAACATATGTCTCCGCAGCGCGCCCGGATTTATCGGATGAGCCGGGAAGAAGGGCTTTCCAATAGCGAGATCGCGACCCGTCTGGGCATTAGCAAACGAACGGTGGAAAACCACCTGACCTCCGCGCTCTCCATTCTCCGCAAAATGCTCTATCTGTTTATTGTCTTATTATCAATGCATTAACAAAGTGTTGGCAAAGCCTTAAAATCGAGTATACTCGATTTATCCATTCAGTGCACTGAAATGAAAAAAGCAGTGCACTCGATTTTGAAGCCGGTTTTACTTTGTTTTTCGAACGATCGGCCGTTTATACGCCGAAGAAAAAGTATTTTCAGATAAGATTAAATAATCTTTAAAAGATGGGATATTATGTCCGAATGAATACATATCTTCGCAAATTGTTAACAAATAATCATTGATGGTGAGTAAAAATGGAAAAAAGAAATGGATTTTTCCTGTTAATCTTCTTATGTCTTAGTCTTTCAATCGCGGCAAATCCGGCGTTTCGGATCAAAGGGAAAATAATTAATGCTCAGAGTAATAAGCCGGTCGATTTTGCGGATGTACTTCTTTATCATGAGGGAAAATCTGATCCGGTCAGCCATGTTTTTTCCAAAGAGGACGGGAGTTTTCAGATTACCGATCTGCAAGACGGTAAGTATAATTTGCTGATACGGTTGGTTGGATATGATATCTACAATCGGATGAATGTCGTGACCGGCCCGGGCAATTCGGTAACCGACCTGGGAGTAATTGCCCTGAAACCGCTGGAAGTAGGACTTAAGGAAGTGGAAGTCGTCGCACAAAAGAAACAGATCATTTATAAACTGGATAAAAAGGTGATAGAGGCGTCTTCCAATTTATTGGCCGGTGGAGGATCAGCTGTCGATATCCTGGAAAATACGCCTTCTATACGGGTGGATGCCGAAGGGGAGGTGACATTCAGGGGTAGCAGTGGCTTTGCGGTGTATATAGACGGGAAGCCGAGCCTGTTCACCGGCTCACAGGCCTTAGAGCAAATACCTGCCGGGCAAATCGAAAATATCGAGATCATTACCACACCTTCTGCGCGTCACGATACCGGCGGAGATGTCGGTATTATCAATATTATTACCAAAAAACACACGCCGCAAGGATTTAGCGGGATGGTTAACCTGACGGGGAGCACCGTTGGGTCGCGTGGCGTCGATTTTCTCCTTACCCGGCAGAAGAAGGCGTCTCGCTGGTATGTCGGCGGAGTTTGGAGTGATCGTTTGCGTAAAAGCGATTTCGATCAGGAGAAGACAACGATTGTGTCCGACACGGCCACTACTTCCCATTCTACCGGTCCGCGAAAGAGCAATAATTTTAATTATTCATTGAAAACAGGATGGATGTATTCGATATCACATACGACATTCAATGCCGACCTGGAAGGCGGTTACGGAGGACGTACCCGGAAGGGAAACCTGGGTTATACCGAGAAACGTATGTCGGGCGGACAGTTATTCGAGTCGGGCGATTATGTCAGCCGCGACGATTATGACCTGCATGAAACCTTTTTTCAAGGATCCGTCGGCTTCGACCATAAATTTAATGACAAAGGGCACCAACTGACCGGTAGTTTTTACCTGAAATACGGAGGAAATGCCATGGAGTACTTTCAGAGCGACCTGTTTAACAGGCTTAACGAGCGTGAACAGGGGCATCGTGCCTGGGAGGACGAACATCGATGGACTGTACGCGGCAACCTCGACTATATCTATCCTTATAGTAAAACCGGGCGTATGGAAGGGGGATACCAATATTTTTCTTACTTGGAAGACGGAGACTACAGCATGCAATTCTGGGATCCTGCAAAACAGGAGTTCTACTGGCGCGAAGATATCTATAATACCTTTTATTTTCAACATGGGATCCATTCCGTCTATGCGATTTGGGGAGAGAGTTTCCGCTCCTTTGATTTTCAGGCCGGACTGCGCGGCGAACATACCCATCGGGTGCTTCGCAGTTCCATCTCCGGGAAAGACCGTACGTATAATAAGTTCGAACTTTTCCCTTCCGTACATCTGGGGTATACGTTTCCGGGCGATCATAAGCTGCTGGCATCTTATTCGCGCCGTATTACCCGGCCGCAGTTATTCTATATGGAACCTTATATCACTTACCGTGACTACTATACGGCAGAGATCGGTAATCCGGATATACGTTCCGAATACATTCACTCCTATGAATTGAATTATAAAAAGAATATAGGGGAACATACGGTCACCGCCACGGTTTTCCACCGGAGCCGCAAAGATAAAATCGAACGTTTGCGCATTCCCTACCAGGCAGGGGTGACGCTTGACTCGATGGCGAATGTGGGGCATGATTATTCCACCGGTCTCGAATTGAGCGGACAGGTGCAGCTTGCGCGCTGGTGGAATGCCAATCTGAACGGCAATTTGTATCATTATAAAGTAAAGAACCAGTACAAAGCAACCGGCGAAAATGAGAAGAGTACGAATTACGACCTTATGCTGAATAACTCTTTCGATCTGTTTAAATATACCCGTGTACAGCTCGATGCCAATTTTGTCGGCCCTTCCGTTACGACGCAAGGACGTACGGATGCTTTCTGGTATGCTAATTTTGCCGTGAGACAACAATTGCTGAAGCGGAAATTGTCAGCTACCCTGTCTTTGCGTGATGCTTTCAATTCCGCCCGCTACGTAAGCAAGATCATTACTTCCGATTTGCAATCGATTACCCGTATCCGTCCGGATTATCCGCTTATTACGTTGACTCTTAATTATACTTTCAATAATTTCAATATTAAAGGTTCCCAGGCTAAGGAAGATCATGATTTGTTTGAAGGTACGAATCACTAATTGTAGGTGATTGGGTTTCGCTTTTTGCTTATTCGGGGTATTGAGTGCTATGGATTCTTCCAATGAGTACTGTGAATTTGTTTAATGAGTACTGTGAACGAAACATTTCATAGCACTCAATTCTGAAGGAGAGTTTGCTTAGTTCTTCCCCTGCCCCGGATCGCTTTTTCCCGGTTGAAACGGGATAATATTAAATAATTTGCATTCCGGATTGTGTGTAAACGGGAGATTCACCGACTCCTTTATAAAGAGCGGATATTTTATGGAGGAACACAACAATATCAAACGAATCATAGGACTTTATTTCGGAAAACATTTTTCTCGGTACGGACGAATCCTGTTTGCCCGTTGGCTACGTGCAGATGATGAAAAAGAAGAAAAAACGGAAGCCTTGCAAGAACTATGGGAGCAATCCCCTAAGGAAGTGACCGATACGACTTATGCCGATTGGAACGCCTTACAAAAACAGTTGCAGAGCGAATCCGTTCAAGGACGTACCCTTCCTTTGTATCGCCGATGGATGAAATATACCGCTGTGGCGGCATTGATGCTGTTGACGGCCGGCACAACTTTCTGGCTGACGGATCGTTTGAAACCGGCGCGACCCGTAGAGATGGCAGAGTTGTTTGTTCCCTACGGGGAAAGCAAGCTGTTAACTTTACCTGACGGTTCGCAGGTTTGGGTGGACGCCGGTTCGCTGCTTGTCTATCCGAAAGATTTTACGCATATGGACACCCGTACGGTTTACCTGAACGGGGAAGCCTCCTTCAAAGTGCAAAAAAACAAAGAGCAACCATTCATTGTAAAAACAACTCACTTAGACGTGGAGGCCTTAGGTACGCTTTTTACCGTCGAATCCTATCCGAACGGTTTGTATACGAAGACGACTTTGGAAGAGGGGAGTGTCCGGGTCGATACGAAAGGAGCATCGCCTTCCTCATCCATTCTGAGACCTAACGACCAATTGCTTTACTCCCGCCAGGATCAGACCGTCAAGATACAAACGGTTGATGCCGCCTTATACGGTATGGAGCGCAGCGGTTATTTGATATTTGAAAACACCTCGTTTAGCCAATTGATGGCCTCTTTGGAACGGAAGTTTAATATTGTGATCCACTACAATGCGCAGAAATATGCGGGAGCTTATTATAATGTCAAATTTGCTCCTGGAGAATCCTTGATTGATGTCTTAAACATCTTGCAACAGTTAGTCGGATTGAATTATAAAGTAAAAGATAATGTCGTATTTATAAACTAAAGCAGAGGAGGGCGAAAACCATGTACAAAAGAAAGCCGGAAAGATAAGAAACTGCTAAAATCCCTCTTCCCGGCATTTGAAATCGAATGATACTTTTTTTGAGTAAAGCAACGTAATACGTTGATAAATAATAAATATTCAATTATCAAACATACAAAGATAAAAACTTTATGGATCTAATACACGTAAAAACGGGAAAACCCCGCCCGTTACTTATTTATATGGGGATTTTTTTGTTCATCAGTTCGTTATTATCCGCCCAACAACAGCCGGTGCAATTGTCGGGAAATAATTTAACCTTAAAATCCGCCTTCAAGCAAATCGAGCAACAAACCGGACTGTTCATAGATTACAATGTATCGGAAATAAACGATTCGCAAGTTTTGCAAAATATTCCGAAAAGATCGAATGTGAAAAATGTGATAGACCAGCTTTTGACAGGAACAAACAGTGTGGCCACATTTGCCAACGGGCATATTATTATCCGAAAGCAAGTCAATGTTCTATCTTCGAGGAGAAGGATTACCGGAGTTGTGAAAGACGACAAAGGAGAGCCTATCATCGGAGCGAATGTAGTAGAAAAAGGCACAACCAATGGAATAATCACGGATATAGAGGGACGCTTCCAATTGGAAGTTTCTTCCAATGCTATTTTGGCTGTGACTTATATTGGATATAATATGCAAGAAGTTTCAACCAAAGAAAAAAATGAGATTGAAATTATTCTATCGGAAAATACGAAGGCTTTGGAGGAAGTTGTCGTTGTTGGATATGGAACACAGAAAAAGGTCAATCTAACGGGTTCGATCGCTATTATTAATTTTGACAAACAAGCTTTGTCCAGACCCATTACAAATATTTCTTCTGCACTATCTGGGTTAAGTGCAGGAGTGCAAGTTCGCCAGTCATCTGGAAATCCGGGAAGTGATGGCGCTACTATTCGAGTTCGGGGGGTCGGGACTTTAAATAATAGCGATCCTCTAATTATTGTTGATGGGATAGAAGGGTCTTTAGATGCAGTAAATCCAACGGATGTAGAAAGTATTTCCATCTTAAAAGATGCGGCATCATCAGCAATTTACGGTTCGCGCGCAGCAAATGGAGTAGTGCTTGTTACGACTAAAAAAGGGAACCAAGATAAAATAAATGTCTCTTATAGCGCTAGATTATCTTTCTCAAGCCCTACTAATTTAATTGACCAAGTAACTAATTATGCAGATTACATGGAATGGATGAACGAGTCTCTAACTAATATAGGACAAGCTATCAATTTCCAGCAAACTACAATTGATTTATGGCGTGAAAAAGAAAAGGATAGTAATGGCATTAATGAATTCGGCTATCCGAATTATATAGCGTATCCTAATACTGATTGGCAGAAAGTATTGTTCAAAAGTAATTTGATGAATGAACACAACATATCCTTAAATGGGAGTACTAACAAAGTTTCATTCTTAGTCTCTGCAGGCTATTTGGATAATCCAGGATTAGTTGATAAAACTGGAATCAAAAGATATTCTTTCCGATCGAATGTTGATGTGAAAGTGACAGACTGGTTAAATATAGGGAACAGAACTTATGCTTCTCTACAAGATAAAGAACCCGGAGATTTCTCAGGAGCAAATAATTATCTTAACCTGACGACTCCGGGGGTGACCCCTATATATAATGGAGTATACGGTTGGCCTGAAGCATCAGAAGAGAGTGCGACTGCAAATAATCTTTTATATGTGCTTAATACGGCCAATGGGACAAATCAAAATTCTCAAATAAATACAACCTTGTATTCCAAGATGAAATTCTTGAATGATTTTACTTATAGCTTTAATTTAAATTATAACCGCCAATGGATTGAAAAGAGGAGTTGGTCTACTCCCGCTGATCGGGTGAGTTTTAGTGATGGAACTGTAAAAAGCCCTGCAACTCTTCCTGCGAATTTAACCACTTCTTTTTCCACAAATGGAAATTGGTCTTGGACAATTCAAAATTTAGTAAATTATAGTAAATTATTAAATGAGGATCATTCGTTTGAGGCATTAGCGGGTCACGAAGAATTTTATTACTACTCGTATAGCAATAATGCTACCAAGAAAGGACTGATCGATCCTTCTCTTACAGTCCCTAATGCAGCTACAGAAATGGTTTCGATTGGTGGTAGTGCATCTGATTATTCTACCCGTTCGTTTTTTGGCAGATTAAATTATGCATACAAGCAACGTTACTTATTTGAAGCAAATTTGAGATATGACGGTTCTTCTCGCTTTGATAAGTCTAATCGCTTTGGCGTTTTCCCTTCTTTCTCAGGTGCATGGCGTATTTCTGAAGAAGCATTTATGGATGGAAGCCGTTCTTGGCTAGATAATTTAAAACTGCGTGCTTCATGGGGAAAATTAGGAAATAACAGTGTTGGAAATTATGCTTATCAGGCAACATACAATTCCGTTAATTATTCCTTGGGAGGAACAGCCGTTTCTGCATTAGCAGCTAATTCTATTGCGAATTCTCTACTTCAGTGGGAATCCACAGCCATTACGAATATAGGGTTAGACATGTTAATGTTACATAATAGATTAACTGTAGAATTAGATGCTTATCACAAGCTTACTGATGGAATATTATATCAACCTTCTATTTATTTAACAATGGGTGTTAAAACTGCGCCATACAAAAATATAGCGGAAGTGAAAAATAGAGGAATTGAAACTACAATAGGTTGGAGTGACAGAAAGGGAGCTGTTGATTATTTTATAAAAGGGAATTTAGCTTATAACAAGAATGAGGTTTCAAAGTATAAAGGTACTTATGAGGCAGGTTGGGTTGTTGGCGAAAATGGAGAAAAAACCTACAAAACAAATATTGGTGATGTTTCTACAGGAAGTGCGACACGTGTAGTAGAAGGAAAAACGATGAATGAATATTATTTATTAAAGCCATATAGCGGGAATGGATCTCATTTTAATGCGGATGGTTCAGTTAATATTGCTGGAGGTCCTAAAGATGGTATGATACGAACAGAAGAAGATATGAGTTGGTTAACTGCAATGGTTGCTGCAGGTTATAATTTTTATCCGAATCAAACAATCAATAAAAGTAAAATTTGGTATGGAGATTATATTTATGCGGATTCAAATGGCGATGGCATTTATGGAAACTCATATGATAGCAATTTTATGGGCTCATCCAGTCTCCCCAAGTTTAATTTCGGTTTGCAAATGGGCGCAAGCTATAAGAATATAGATGTCTCTATGAATTGGGCCGGAGCTGCTGGCTTTGATTTACTTTGGGGACCAGTAGTTGGATATAATTCTACCGGAACGCGTATTGGGTATGGACTAATGAAAGACGTGGCCTATAATCATTATTTTTATGATCCGGCCAATCCAAATGATGAAAGAACAAATCTGTATGCAAAATATCCGCGTTTGACCTGTAATGAGAGTTCGTCACAAAATGCACAACAAAGTAGTTTATTTTTATATAGCGGGGATTATTTGAAATTGAAGAATTTAACAGTAGGTTATACACTTCCTTCAGTTATTGCTAAAAGAGTCCTTACGCAGTCTATACGACTTTATTTTTCTGGAGAGAATTTATTTACAATAACGTCTTTCCCCGGACAAGATCCGGAATTAGGAGCATCTCCAGGGTATACCTCGATTAAACAAATTTCATTTGGTGCCAATATCACATTTTAATTAAAACTTGTAAGATGAAACGATTAATAAATATCTGTTGGATCATAATTTCATTGATCTCCNCCTGCGAATTTAACCACTTCTTTTTCCACAAATGGAAATTGGTCTTGGACAATTCAAAATTTAGTAAATTATAGTAAATTATTAAATGAGGATCATTCGTTTGAGGCATTAGCGGGTCACGAAGAATTTTATTACTACTCGTATAGCAATAATGCTACCAAGAAAGGACTGATCGATCCTTCTCTTACAGTCCCTAATGCAGCTACAGAAATGGTTTCGATTGGTGGTAGTGCATCTGATTATTCTACCCGTTCGTTTTTTGGCAGATTAAATTATGCATACAAGCAACGTTACTTATTTGAAGCAAATTTGAGATATGACGGTTCTTCTCGCTTTGATAAGTCTAATCGCTTTGGCGTTTTCCCTTCTTTCTCAGGTGCATGGCGTATTTCTGAAGAAGCATTTATGGATGGAAGCCGTTCTTGGCTAGATAATTTAAAACTGCGTGCTTCATGGGGAAAATTAGGAAATAACAGTGTTGGAAATTATGCTTATCAGGCAACATACAATTCCGTTAATTATTCCTTGGGAGGAACAGCCGTTTCTGCATTAGCAGCTAATTCTATTGCGAATTCTCTACTTCAGTGGGAATCCACAGCCATTACGAATATAGGGTTAGACATGTTAATGTTACATAATAGATTAACTGTAGAATTAGATGCTTATCACAAGCTTACTGATGGAATATTATATCAACCTTCTATTTATTTAACAATGGGTGTTAAAACTGCGCCATACAAAAATATAGCGGAAGTGAAAAATAGAGGAATTGAAACTACAATAGGTTGGAGTGACAGAAAGGGAGCTGTTGATTATTTTATAAAAGGGAATTTAGCTTATAACAAGAATGAGGTTTCAAAGTATAAAGGTACTTATGAGGCAGGTTGGGTTGTTGGCGAAAATGGAGAAAAAACCTACAAAACAAATATTGGTGATGTTTCTACAGGAAGTGCGACACGTGTAGTAGAAGGAAAAACGATGAATGAATATTATTTATTAAAGCCATATAGCGGGAATGGATCTCATTTTAATGCGGATGGTTCAGTTAATATTGCTGGAGGTCCTAAAGATGGTATGATACGAACAGAAGAAGATATGAGTTGGTTAACTGCAATGGTTGCTGCAGGTTATAATTTTTATCCGAATCAAACAATCAATAAAAGTAAAATTTGGTATGGAGATTATATTTATGCGGATTCAAATGGCGATGGCATTTATGGAAACTCATATGATAGCAATTTTATGGGCTCATCCAGTCTCCCCAAGTTTAATTTCGGTTTGCAAATGGGCGCAAGCTATAAGAATATAGATGTCTCTATGAATTGGGCCGGAGCTGCTGGCTTTGATTTACTTTGGGGACCAGTAGTTGGATATAATTCTACCGGAACGCGTATTGGGTATGGACTAATGAAAGACGTGGCCTATAATCATTATTTTTATGATCCGGCCAATCCAAATGATGAAAGAACAAATCTGTATGCAAAATATCCGCGTTTGACCTGTAATGAGAGTTCGTCACAAAATGCACAACAAAGTAGTTTATTTTTATATAGCGGGGATTATTTGAAATTGAAGAATTTAACAGTAGGTTATACACTTCCTTCAGTTATTGCTAAAAGAGTCCTTACGCAGTCTATACGACTTTATTTTTCTGGAGAGAATTTATTTACAATAACGTCTTTCCCCGGACAAGATCCGGAATTAGGAGCATCTCCAGGGTATACCTCGATTAAACAAATTTCATTTGGTGCCAATATCACATTTTAATTAAAACTTGTAAGATGAAACGATTAATAAATATCTGTTGGATCATAATTTCATTGATCTCCCTAAATAGCTGTCGTGGAGATTTATTAGATACGATACCGTATGACTCTGTAAGTTCAGGTAGTATGTGGACCTCGGAAAGTTTAGCGGACATGGGTGTTTTAGGAGTATATAATGCGTTACATTATGAATATGTAGCCTTTAATCCAAATGATTATGATTGTATGGCAACCTCTACAGATTCGAGAGGTAATTGGAGTTCCACATGGCCGAATTTGATAGGAAATGCAACCCCTAGTTCGACGATGTATTCAGATTGTTGGAAACAACACTATGAAGGTATACATAGGGCAAACGATGCTATTGCTCATCTGTCGGATGTTCCCAATATGGATGAGGGAAAGAAGAAAAGATTGATTGCAGAATGTAAATTTTTGCGTGCATTTTTTTATTATAAATTGAACATGTTATATAGGGGAGTACCTCTCTATCTTGAACCGGTAGAATTGGATGAATGTACAAAAGGACGTGAAACCGAGGAAAAAATATGGGAAAGTGTACTTTCTGATTTGACAGATTGTGTAAATGAAGCGAATCTTCCTGAACGTTATGAATCGGGCAATTCAAGTTTTGGACGTATTACCAAAGGTGCAGCCTATGCATTAAGAGGTAAAGTGTATTTATGGCAAAAGAATTACAGTAAGGCAACCGATGATTTTAAACGTGTAGGCGACTTCGGATTTTCTCTTTTTGAAGGGGATTACAAGGCTCTGTTTAAAGAAGAAAATGAACAGTCTAAGGAAATGATCTTTTCGGTCCAATGTACAGATCAGTCGGGATATGGGAATAACTTGAGTTTCAAAATGGGATCAAGAACTACATTTGGGTCTTGCTGGAATGACTATTATCCCAGCACGGATTTTGTTGATACTTATGAATGGAAAGACGGGAGACCGTTTGATTGGAATAATCTGATTCCTGGTTATAATGAAATGACACCTGTTGCTCGATCAGTATATTTCTTAAGAGATGGTCTATCAGAAAGTGAAATCACAAAAATGAAAGTTTATGGTTCTGATATGGATAAATATTTATCAGGAGGAAATGAAGAACGTATTTTAGCTGCTTATAATGGACGTGACCCTCGTTTGGCAGCAACTATTATTACACCGTATTCTACTTATTTAGGAGCACCTTCCGGAGTGGAACATATTTATACCTTAAGATGGCCGTATAGAGGATCTGATGCTGCTGAACCGTATGATTTGCGCTCGGATACAAATACTAAATACCATTATCTGTTTAGAAAATTTGTTGCAGAAGGTATTTCCGAAATGCCAGCACGCGATCGTTCGCCAATTGATATTCCAATTATTCGTTATGCGGATGTTCTTCTTGGCTTAGCAGAAGCTTTGAATGAGGAAGGAAAGACCAGTGAAGCTATTCAATATGTGAATCTGGTTCGACAGAGAGCAGGCGTTGCCTTACTAAATAGTAATTCCTATACTCTTGTTGCTGATCAAGCCAATTTAAGAGAACGTATTCAAAATGAAAGAAGATGGGAATTTGCGGCTGAAGGCGTTACTTATTTTGATGAAATAAGGTGGGGTACATGGAAAGAAAAGAAATTTACTGAAAGTGGCGGATTAAAAGAAGTATGGGGTACATTGGTTTATTCCTATTTATATTTAGGTGATTACGTTGCTACATGGCCAATACCTGCTACTGAGTGTGAAATGAATTCAAATATTATTCAAACAACAGGATGGAATAATTAGAAAATATGAGGTGATGCCTGGAGAAAATGTATTTGTATGTTTTTCAAAAGGCATCATCTTTTTATACAATGGACAATGTGTACTCCTGCTTCTGCAAAAGTATTGAAGGAAAATATTATTGAATTGTCACAGAATGGAAAAATTTTACATCTTATTGTTGATGCTCCTAAAAATATAAAAATGCATATATGGTCTAATGAACCGGAATATTATTATGATGAACGCAATGATGGAACTTTGCGAGTCGGTTTTACTTTTACTCTTGGAGCTAAAGAAAGGACTTTGATAAAAGTGCGTTTAATGCCTCAAACGTAAATTTCTTATATAATAATCTGCTTATTTTTTAATTAGTTATCCGATCAGGCTTTGATTGGGAAAAATTATATAGTATGGTAAAAAAAATATATTATTGCATATTCGTTTTATATTTTGCTCCTTTATTGTTTTTGTTGTATGCACAGAATGACGATAAAACAAATACTATTATTTCTGTAGTAAAATTTGGAGTAAAAAATGATGGTTCGATTATTGGACCAGAATTAAATAATCTAGTTAGAAAATCTTTTGGTAAGACGCTCTATTTCCCTGCAGGGACTTATAACCTTTCCGAAGCGATAATATTACCTTATGATTATACCAAAAATGTCAATATAATCTTTGATAAAAATGCATTAATCAAAAGCGATAAACAACTAGAAGCTTTGTTGAAAATAGGTTATTCTGAGATGAGTACTCCGGATAGGAGCTATAGACGTTTTTCTTATATTGAAGGTGGTATGTTTGATTGTTCCAATGCAGACAATGGAATAATTGTTAATGGTTTAAAGCAGTTGGTCTCATTAAGATCTATCAGCTTGTTTAAAGGTCATAAAACCCATATCAGGATTCATGTAACTGATGATTTTAAAGGAACCGGCAGCTCCGATACGAAAATAGATAATGTAACAATACAAGGTATATCATCTAATGAAGAAGTTTATGGGATATATATTGATCACTCTTGCCATGATATAAAAATCTCCAATACATTTATCTATGGTACGAAGTATGCTATAGTTACTAAATCTGCAGGTCATATTTTGAATAATGTTCATATACTTGCTCAAGTTACAACAGGAGGACTTAACCTTAATTCAAATAATTTCCTCTCTACTGAAGGAATTAGAATTGAAAGTAGTGGCTTTTTTATCCTGCATGAAATATATTTCGATACAGTAGACAAGTCAATTGTTGTATCGTCTGACAAAAGCCCTACTCTCATAATAGATAAAAATATTCATTTTTCATATTTAGAAAATTTCGGAAGTTCTTTTATTCATAAAGATAATGAGTCTACGGTACCTTTTCAGGTTAGAATATCCAACTCAATATTTGAAACGACGAAGGTAGGCTATGAGATATTTGATGTTAATCCCTTAATTATAAGCGATGATACGAAGGAAGATTTTACTTTTATAAATAATGTGGTAAAAAGGCCTTACCTGTTGAACCCTTATGACGCTTCTCTCTTGCAGGGAATAAGGAATAAGGTGAATGATGATTTGGTTTTTATGAGTCAGAATTATTTTGATGTAGAATGGCATGCCTTGGGTGCGTTAATAGCTTCTTCTTCACTTAGTATGTTAAGACTTGATCTTTCGGATGAATGTTCGGTTGAATTGGACCTGAAGTTTAATGGAAATAAAGTGACTTTAATTAACAGTAATATTATTGGCCCTAACAAGGACAATCTTTCGTTTCAAATAGGGTATGTTATCAAAAATAATAGATGTGTTTTATTTTTGAGACCAAATGTTGGATGTTCACTTAATCCTATTATCAGCGATTTACGGGGTAATGGATCTTTTATGAGAACTCCATCCAAAGATAGACATTATCATTTAATTGATTATAATATAAATGAGAATCCGGTTTTACTTATTGAAAAATGATTTGTTGTTATATAAAATGTTTTTCAGGTTCATTTCCATTTTATAATTTAAGTATCTTTGTTTATCATTGTAAAAATGGAAGAAAAGAGAACCTTTTTATTGTACGGATTAGGTTATTGGGAAGCAGTGAAATAGGTAGTGGAAGGTAAATATGAAAAATATAAATAATGAAAACTTCTAATGATTTAAAAAAAAGAATATACGTGCTTTTATTGTTGTCTATAGGTCTTGTTATTTCGCCTTCATTGATTGGACAGTCTTCCCGGATGATGTTCGGCGATACTTCCCGTATAGGGGTTCCTTTTTCAAAAGATCCGCATGTGGTGAATTTCAAAGGAAGGTATCTGATGTATTATTCTATTCCTCCGTTGAAAGACGATCCTGCTTCCGGTTGGAATATCGGGATTGCCGAGAGCCGGGATCTGACGAACTGGGCGAAGGTAGGAGAGATCACTCCTGCCCCGGGCGCTGATTATGAACGAAAGGGACTTTGCGCTCCCGGGGCCCTTGTGAAGGACGGGAAAGTGCATTTATTTTATCAAACTTATGGAAATGGACCTAAAGATGCTATTTGCCATGCAGTATCTTCGGATGGCATCCATTTTGAGCGTAATCCGACGAATCCCATTTTCCATCCTACGGGCGATTGGACATGCGGACGTGCGATCGATGCGGAGGTTTGTGAGTTTAAAGGGCGTTATTTTCTCTATTTTGCTACGCGGGATAAGGACTTTAAGATACAGATGCAGGGAGTCGCTACGGCTCCGTTGTCTACTGATTTTAGCCGGGGTGATTGGACGCAAGTCGCCGATTCTTCTATTCTTTATCCGATTTATCCTTGGGAAGGCGAATGTGTGGAAGGCGCTTCCATTGCCCGGAAGGGGGATACATTGTATATGTTTTATGCAGGGGCTTACAATAATGCTCCCCAGCAAATAGGAGTCGCTGAAAGTAAGGACGGTATCCATTGGACGAGATTGTCCGAAGAACCGTTTTTGCATAATGGGAAGCCCGGTGAGTGGAATTCAAGTGAATCCGGTCACCCGCATCTTTTTACGGATTTGGACGGGCGTACTTATTTATTCTATCAGGGAAATAATGATCATGGGAAGACTTGGTATATTTCAAAAGTCGAGGTTTTCTGGAGAGATGGGAAACCCTATCTGAAATAAAAACTTGTTGTTTCGAACAAAATATTTGCTAATCGGAAACCATCGGAAACTGTTGATAGAATTTTAATAATTCGAAGGTTTCTCTTTTTTAATATTACCGATGTCGGAATATAGGATTCCAAATAATCAGACTATTGGTTATTCATCAGAATTTATCAAATAAATAAACATGAAGAAAATTATTCTTATAATGCTTGCAAGTGCAATGTTAACCTGCAACACAAAACAAAGGGAGGGGTTGCAAGCTCCTCTTTTTCGTATGTTTGGTAAATTATGCTGACTCTCTAAGATTGTTGGCTTTTTCTCATGGAAAGTCAATTGAAAAGATAAAATCACCATGATTGCAAAAATAAAACAGCGTTTTTTGCAAAAAACGCTGTTTTTATTTGGCGTTTTTATATCTTTACTCTCAATTCTAAATTTGAATTCAGATGGAACAATTGTTTGAACTCTTCCGGAGGTTACTCCAATTGACGGATACATCGTACGTTCGTTACCTGCATGACGACATCGACTGGTCGGCGCGGATGGTAGGGATAGTAGGTCCCCGTGGTGTGGGGAAAACAACTATGCTGCTGCAACACATCAAGCTGTACCTCTCCCCCGATGATACGCTTTTTGTCAATGCCGACGACCTTTATTTTGCGGAACACAGGCTCTTCGACCTCGCTTCCTCTTTCTACAAGAACGGTGGCAAACATCTTTTCATCGATGAAGTACATAAGTATTCCGAATGGGCGAAAGAACTGAAAATGATGTATGACTATTACCCCGACCTTCAGGTTGTCTTTACTGGTTCTTCCATTCTTGATATCTATAAGGGGAATGCCGACCTGAGCCGCCGGGTATTGAGTCATTTCATGCCGGGGCTTTCTTTCCGGGAATATCTGAACCTGTCACGCAGTACGAAGTTGCCGGCTTATTCTTTGCAGGACATCCTGATGAACAGGGTGGAACTTCCCGACGTGGAACATCCGCTGCCTTTGTTCCGCGAATATTTGATGAAGGGGTATTACCCGTTTTTCAACGATCCCGGATACGACCAACGCTTGCGGAATATTGTCAACCTGACCGTAGAGAATGATATACCGGTATATGCAGGCATGAATGTGGCTTCAGCAAAGAAAATCCGCCAATTGCTCTATATTATCTCCCAAAGTGTGCCGTTCAAACCCAATTTTACCAAAATCGGGCAAATGATAGACGTGCACCGCAATCAAATCACGGACTTCCTGTATTATCTCGAACGGGCGGGAATCGTTTCCATGTTGCGTAACAATACGGGTGGAGTCCGCCTGCTGGGTAAAGTGGAAAAAATGTATCTTGACAATACGAACCTGGTTTATGCGTTGGCGGAAGGCAACCCAAATACAGGCAACATCCGTGAGACATTCTTTCTTTCGCAAATGCGGGTTGCCAATACGGTGACTTTACCCCCAAAGGCGGATTTCGAAATTGAAGGTAACACATTTGAAGTGGGCGGAAAAGGTAAGGGGCAAAAACAAATATTGGATCTTGAAAACGCATATGTCGTGAAAGACGATATCGAGTACGGTTATAAGAATATCATTCCCTTGTGGCATTTCGGCTTTAATTATTAATATCAGCATCCTGTTTCCTTTTCCCGGTACGGGTTTTTGGATTGAATACCCTGGGAAGATTCCGGACATGTGTCAAACCATTCAGTTGGTTATTGATACACAGCTAGAACAGATATTGTTACTTATAATCAGGCAGATGACTATGTGTAGGATGGACAGATGATAGAAGTAATTCCTGCTTGGTAATTTATAAACGGATGATTTATTTTATTAAAATCAATAGTATTGGGAATTTATATTTAATTTTGTTTGATAGTGATAACGTGTAATATAATTCTAATACTATATAGCATGTCTCTTGATGTTAACCCAGAATTAAATTTCGGACAGTTTTATAATACGTATTATAAAAGGTTTGTCCGTTATGCTTTTTATTATGTAAATAATCAACAGATAGCTGAAGATATGACTCATGATGCGATCCTATATTATTGGGAAAACAAAGAGAATATCCCTTTGGATACAGATGTCTTAGGGTATCTATTATTGACTATCCGGAATAAATCTTTGAATTATTTGAAACACTTGCGAGTGGAGAATGATTATAGTAAACGATATGTTGAGTTATATGAATGGGAAATCAAGGCCCGTATCATGACGCTTGAAGATGTTGACTATTCAAAGATATTTACCAAAGATATTATGGATATTATATCTTCTTCTCTGAAAAAATTACCTCGGAAAACACAAGAGATCTTTATCCAAAACCGGTTTCAAAACAAATCACGTAAGGAAATTGCAGCCGAGATGAACGTTTCTTTACAAAAAATCGATTACCATATCAATAAAGCCAATGATTTGTTATATAATGATTTAAAAGATTATTTGCCCTTGCTTCTGATTTTATTGGAAAAAATATTCTAAAAAAGGTTAGGATTTTCATAGCTTCAGTTGCTCTTATTATAGAACCTAATTTGAGATTCCGATTTTCTAAATTAAGAGCAAGGGTATGGATCGTTATATGTTAATTCGTTATTTTCAAGGAGAGTGTTCCGGAGAAGAGAAAGAAAGAATCCGCCAATGGTTGGAGGAGGATGAGAAAAATGAAAAACAATTCATCAATGAACGGATACGTTTTGATGCCTCTCTTTTTATTGATGAAAATGAAATCCAAATCCAGCGGCAAAATAGTAAAAAGAGGTTTCTCTGGACTCTATCTAAAGCGGTTGCAGCCGTTCTTCTTCTGATTGGCAGTAGCTATCTGTTTAATCTTTACCATTCTAATAATTCGGATGACTCTTTCCAACATATCAATGTACCTGCCGGAAGCCGCACCTCTGTCACTTTACCGGATGGTTCTTTAGTTTGGCTAAACTCGAATACGACCCTTTCTTATCCCAATTTGTTCTCAGGAAAGAAACGGACGGTAGAATTAGACGGGGAAGCCTATTTTGAGGTGGTAAAAGATGATAAAAAAGCATTTATTGTAAAAACAGGTAATCGCAGCATCGAAGTTTTAGGAACCACCTTCAATGTGGAGGCTTATGCAAAAAAGACAGCATTTAAAGTCTCTTTGTTTACAGGAAAAGTGAAAATTTATGCCGATGAAGAGAAGTCTGACTGTGTTTACCTGAATCCTGGAGAAGCTGCAGAGCTAACCGGCAAAGTGTTCCAAATAAAACCGGCCAATACGAATAGTTCTCGTTGGAAAGATGGATTGATTATTCTCGAGAATAATTCGTTTGATGAAATAATGCATCTGTTTGAAAAATATTATGATTTGGAGATTATTATACGTAATCATCAAGTAAAGAATTTAGGATATCAGGGAAAACTGCGGATTGCTGACGGTATTGATCATGCTTTACGTGTCTTACAAAATGATTTTCATTTTACATATGAACGTAAAAAAGATTCCAACGTAATCTATATTAATTAACCGAATAAATACGAATGCCTATGAAATAATCTAATTCAGTCGTAAAAGGGAATCGGTAAATGCGCTAACATCTACCGATTCGGAAAAGTACATTTATAAAAACATACTTATTCACTAAAAGTCAATACAAAGATATGAAAAACATTTTTATGTCGGGGATGGCATTGCCTAAAAGCAATGGTAGTCTCCATATAGTTAGAATTATGAGATTAACAATTTGTCTATTACTATTATTTACCAGCTTTGTTTTTGCTGAAAATGCGACCTCTCAAAATGCACGGGTAAATTTGAGTAAATCGAAAGCTATTCTTAAAGAGGTTTTAGAGGAAATTGAACACCAAACGGACTATCTCTTTATCTCAAACCTGAATGTCGATTTGGAACAAAAGGTTTCTGTTAAAGCGAATAACAGACCAGTACGGGAGGTTCTGAATGAACTTTTAAAAAATACGGATTTGACCTATTCTGTGGAAGGCGTCAATATTGTACTCTCTAGAAAAAACAGTTCTGAAGTTAAGCAACAAGCCCGAAAGAAAATTACAGGGGTTGTAAAGGATGTCAACGGAGAGCCCATTATCGGCGCAAATGTCGTGGAAAAGGGTACTACTAACGGAATCATTACTGATATGGACGGACGCTTCCACATGGAAGTACCCGAAGATGCCATCATTGCTGTTTCTTACATCGGATATAATCCCCAGGAAGTATCAGTATTTAATCAATTTTCTTTTTCTGTAACACTGCAGGAAGATCTGAGAACTTTAGATGAAGTAGTCGTTATTGGTTATGGTACGGTGAAGAAAAGTGATTTGACAGGTTCTATAAGCAGCATAGAAGTTAATAAAATAAAAGGAGTTTCTGTTAAATCTGTTGATCAGATGTTGCAAGGACGAAGTGCAGGGCTTTATATGGTACAAAGCTCAGGTATGCCTGGCTCTGGTTCGTCTGTTCGGATCCGTGGAGGTAATTCTATTTCCGGAGGAAATGAACCGCTGTATATCATTGATGGAGTTCCTGTTTATCCGAGCACAGATAATAATCAGACGGCTTTGAATCCTTTGAATTCTATCCCTACTTCTGATATTGCATCTATAGAAGTCTTGAAAGATGCTTCTTCAACAGCTATCTATGGATCCAGAGGAGCCAATGGAGTTATCATCATTACGACGAAAAGTGGGAAAAGCGGTAAAACGACTGTTTCCTTCGAATCTTATCTAAATATTCAGAATACAGCTAAAGAATACAAACTTTTAGATGCTCCCACATTTGAACGTTTATCGAATGAGGCCCTTGTTAATGCGGGTGGACAACCACTTTATGATGAAAGTGTAACTCCTGCAACAACGGATTGGCAAAAGTTGACTGCAAATGAGAATGCTTTAGTACAAAATTATCAACTTTCTCTTTCCGGAGGAAATGAAAATACGACTTTTCTGACTTCATTCAATTATTTTGATCAGGAAGGTATTATTAAATCGACTGATATGAAAAAGTACTCTTTTAGGACAAACTTAAATCATAAGGTTTCATCCAGTATCAACTTAGGCCTTAATCTGACTATGACAAAAGTCGATAACAATAGAAGCGGGCTTGCTACTCTTGGGAATCGTTTGGGAGTTCCCCCTAATGTGCCAGTAATAGATAGTGACGGAGAGTATACTTATCAATATGGTGCGGATGCTGTGTTTGACAATCCTGTAGCTATAATAAAAGATAGAGTAGACAGGAGATCTCAGTTTCGAACTTTAAATAATGTCTTTGCCGAGTGGGCTCTTCTTAAAAATTTAAAGTTACGTTCATCATTCGGTATTGATATAATATATACAACGAGCGACATTTATAACCCTAATACGGTCCAAAGCGGACGTGTGCAAGGAGGTACCGCAACTAAAAATTCAAATAATTCACTTATGTGGATTAATGAAAACATTCTTACCTACACAAATACGTGGGGAAAACACAATCTTACGGGGTTAATCGGTTTTACACAACAGTCATCTAATGATAATGCTCTTTCTGCCGGTTCGTACGGTTATTTGAATGATATCTTGGAAATGAATAATCTTGCGTCTGGAACAACCTATTCAGCTCCATCTTCTTCTGTCATTAAGTGGGCTTTAAATTCCTATTTGGGACGTGTTAATTACACTTTTGACTCTAAATATTTATTGACAATGTCTTTTCGGGCAGATGGGTCGTCTCGTTTTGGGAAAAATAACAGATGGGGGCATTTCCCTTCAGCAGCCTTGTCATGGAGAGCTTCAGAAGAGCCTTTTGTTAAAGAATGGAGTATTTTCAGCAATCTGAAACCTCGTATTAGCTTGGGGATTACAGGTAATCAAGATGGTATTGGGACTTATCCGGCATTTAGTTTACTTGGATCGTTAGGTTATCCTGTAAATGGGAAAAAGATAACAGGATATTATCCTTCTCAGGTCGCAAATACTAATTTAAAATGGGAGTCGACGGCCCAATATAATGGAGGAGTAGATATTGGCTTTTTTAATAATCGATTGAACTTTGTTTTTGATTTATATTATAAGAAAACGAGCGATTTGTTGTTGAATGTTACGATTCCATCTTCATCAGGTTTTACCACAGGACTAAAAAATATTGGTCAAGTAGAGAATAAGGGAATAGAATTGTCTGTTAATGCGACTCCTTTAGCTAAAGAGTTTGTCTGGACTACTAATTTCAATATAACTTTTAATAAGAACAAAGTACTGAATTTAGGAGGACTACCTTCTATTTTTCCTGCTCAACCCTCGCATGAGGATTCTGGTATCCAATTAGGTAGAATTATTCAGGTTGGCAAACCTTTAGGTACATTTTACGGATATGTTTTCGATGGCCTTTTTAGTACTTCTGATGATATTGCTTCTTCTGCACAGCCTAATGCTGCTCCGGGAGATATTAAATATAAAGATCTAAGTGGACCGGATGGCGTTCCGGATAATACGATCAATGATTTGGACAGAACAACCATAGGGAATGCTCAACCTGAATTTTTTGGAGGTTTTACCAATGATTTTTCCTATAAAAATTTTGATTTGAACGTCAACGTGATCTTTAATTATGGAAATGATATATATAATGGAACAAGGGTGCTGTTGGAAAATATGCAAGGTGTTGGAAATATGTCTGCAGCTACAATTAACTGATGGACGCCGGAATATCAAACAGGAAATCTCCCGAGAATGTTAAGATCAAAGACTACGATGAGAGTTTCTAGCCAATATATTGAGGATGGCTCGTATTTGAGATTTCAAAATATCACATTGGGATATAATGTGCCATCTAAGTTTTTGTCTGCGGCTAAATATATTTCCACATTTAGACTGTATGCTTCTTTACAGAACTTTTTTACAATTACAAATTATTCAGGCATTAACCCTGAAGTTAGTAGATATGGCCAAGATAATTTGGGGGCAGGGTATGATTCATTTTCTTATCCTCTTGCTAAATCTGTGATGTTTGGTTTAAATATTAACTTTTAATTTCTACTAGTATGAAAAAAATGATATATGTAATTTTAATATTAATAGCCTTTGTCTCTTGTGTCGATATGGATTTGGCACCGGAATCTAATTTAAATCCGGAAACTTTTTTCCAATCGACGGCCGATGCCGATGCTGCAGTTATTGGTGTCTATGCCGGGTTTCAGCATAATGATATATACAACCAATTTTCGGAAGTATTGCAGTCTCAGGGTACCGATGATGCCGAGTGGGGAGAAGGCCGTAGTACCCAAAATTTGGACAAGAATGCATTGGATAAGTTCCAGTTTAATGAAAGTACTAATTTGGTCTATGCTGTTTGGAATAGACATTATTCCACCATTAATCGGGCTAATTTTACAATAGAGAATGTTCAGAAAATGAGCTTGGAAATGATATCGGAGTCTTCTCAAAAAAGAATTATAGGAGAAGCAAAATTTTTACGGGGACTTGCTTATTTTAATTTGGTTCGAATTTATGGAGGAGTACCTTTAATCCTAAAAGAGACTGTAAGTCTTGAGGGATTAGATGTTTCGAGAAATACCTTGGAAGAATGTTATACGCAAATTATCAATGACTTGTCAGATGCAGAAACATCACTTCCTGATAAAAAAGATATTCCGGCGGATTATTTGGGAAGAGCGACTAAAGGTGCAGCTAAAGGACTTTTAGCAAAAGTCTACTTGACGCAGAAAAATTATCAAAAAGTGATTGAAAAAACAGAAGAGGTAATGTCTATGGGATATAGCCTTTGGAATAATTATGCAGATAACTTTGATGTAGAAAAAGAAAATGGGAAAGAATCCATCTTTGAAATTCAATATAAGAGAAATACACCTACTGTCAGTGGAAGTTATTATAGTGGTTATTTTCGTCCACCTTTTTTGAAAATTAACGGATGGACTGGATATGGGGACAATCCCGTAACGAAAGATCATTACGATTGTTATGAAACAGGGGATTTAAGGAAAAATGTAAATATTAAGTTATATAATAGGAGTGAATATACTAATATTCCGGCAAGCATAATCTTTCCTTGTTATGTAAATAAATATCAGGATTTATCAGTCGATGCCAGCGTAGGTAGTAGTGAGAATAATTATCCTATAATACGTTATTCAGATATACTTTTGATGCGGGCGGAGGCACTTAATGCGATAAATCCGGGAGATAAGGAAGCATACAACTTACTAAATACGGTAAGGAGGAGAGGTTTTGGGAAAGATATGAATGAAACTTCCGAGATTGATATCCCTTTCGGATTGACCAAAGATGTTTTTTTAGACGTCATTTTATTAGAACGCCGGAAAGAATTTGCATTTGAAGGACAACGTCGGTTTGACTTGCTACGAACAAATAAATTGAAAGAAGCCATGATGAAACAGAATCCAACAATCGGGTCTGTAATTGAAGAGAAACACTATCTCCTTCCTATTCCTATTACAGAATTAGATGCAAATAAATTAATGGAACAAAATCCGGGATGGTAAAAAACAGTTTGAATTTATGAGAAGAAGGAATTTTATAAAAAACATGGGTGCTTTAGGATTAGTATCTACTGTATCAAGTCTTCCTGCTATTAATAAGACTAGTGGATATACTCTTCCAAAATCCTCAATTAAGGTAGAGGATGGATGGGACGTTATTGTAGTTGGTGGAGGGCCGGGTGGTTGTACTGCCGCAATCTCTGCTGCAAGGGAAGGTGCAAAAACGTTACTGATTGAAGGAATGGGTCAACTGGGAGGAATGGGAACTACAGGTATGATTCCAGCGTGGTGTCCTTTCTCCGATGGAGAAAAAATAATTTACCGAGGTTTGGCAGAGAAAATTTTCATAGAGTCAAAAAAGGGTGTTGCCCATGAGAAAAAAGACCGCTTAGACTGGGTAAGTATAAATCCCGAATATTTAATGACTGTTTATGATCAGATGGTTACGGAAGCAGGAGTAAAAGTTCTTTTTTTCTCACGCTTAGCTTCCGTCAAAATGAAAGCTAATGATACGGTAGATGCTTTGGTCATTGCTAATAAATCCGGGTTAACCGCATTTAAAGCGAAAGTTTATATTGATGCCACCGGAGATGGTGATTTGGCTGCATGGGCAGGTGCTACATTTAAAAAAGGAGATGAGAACGGAGTTGTTCAGAGTTCCACGCTCTGTTTCTCTTTTGCTAATGTTGATACCTATAACTATGTAAACGGACCAACGCTCCATGGAGGTAATGCCAATAGTCCGATACATGAAGCTGTTAAATCAGGTAAATATCCTTTGATTGATTCTCATTTCTGTAATAATTTAATAGGTCCGAATGTTGTTCAGTTTAATGCAGGGCATATTGTGAATATGGATAGTACAGACCCTTGGGCTGTATCTGAGGCAATGATTAAAGGAAGAAATATTGCTCAACAGTATCTTCAGGCCATGAAGGATCTACAACCTAAAACATTCGGAAGTGCTTTTATTGTCAAAACCGGAAGTTTGTTAGGTGTGCGAGATAGCCGGCGAATTGAAGGTGATTATATTTTTACCGTAGATGATTGGCTTCAGCGAAGAACTTTTGAAGATGAAATTGGTCGGAATAGTTATTATCTTGATGTGCATAAAGCCGGGCACAAATCAATTCATTATAAGAAGGGAGAATCCCATGGGATTCCGTACCGATGCCTGACTCCCAAAGGACTGAAAAATGTATTAACTGCCGGAAGATGTATTTCTACGGATGAAGAAGCATTTGGCAGTTTGCGGGTTATGCCACCTTGCCTGGTTACAGGTGAAGCTGCAGGTATGGCTGCCCAACATGCAATTAAACAATCTGATAATGATGTGCATAAGATTGATGTCCATTATTTAAGGAAGCGACTGAAAGAAGAAAATCAATATTTTCTGTAACTGCTAGCTGTACTTTTTAAGCAAAAAAGAGGCCATCTGACATTGAGATGGCCTCTTTGAACTATGACAATTTCATTATCTTATTTCTTCTTTTCATTGACCGAGAGAGAGTAGGGGAAATCCTGCGGTTGATTCGCTATTCGCACCAATATGCTAATTATAAGAATATTAGCTAATATTTTATCAGACATACTTTGGAGTGTTTCCATGCATTTTTCAAGCAATAGGAGGCATCTTCATATGGATTTCCATAATCTTTTTATTTACAGAAGGTCAGGCCTTCGGAATATATTGAGATACGGAAATAGGAAGGAGGGGTTGCAAGTTCCTCTTTTTCGTATGTTTGGTAAATTATACTGGCCCTCTAAGATTGTCGGCTTTTTTTTATGGAAAGCCAATTGAAAAATATAAAATCACATTGCAAAAATAAAACAGTGCTTTTTATACCTTTATTCTCAATTTTAAGTTTGAATTCAGATGGAATAATTCTTTGAACTCTTCCGGAGGTTACTCCAATTGACGGATACATCGTACGTTCGTTACCTGTATGACGACATCGACTGGTCGGCGCAGATGGTAGGGATGGTAGGTTCCCGTGGTGTGGAGAAAACAACTATGCTGCTGCAACACATCAAGCTGTACCTTTCTTTCGCAAATGCGGGTTGCCAATATGGTGACTTTATCCCCAGAGGCGGATTTCGAAATTGAAGGTAACACATTTGAAGTGGGCGGAAAAGGCAAGGGGCAAAAACAAATATTGAATCTTGAAAACGCATGTGTCGTGAAAGACGATATCGAGTACGGTTATAAGAATATCATTCCCTTGTGGTATTTCGGCTTTAATTATTAATATCGGCATTCTATTTCCTTTTCCCGATACGGGTTTTCGGATTGAATACCACGGGAAGGCTTTCTTGGATCTATGAGCAATTATTTGTTAATACTTTGATCCGTATCTTCTTCGATATCACCGATTTCTGGCATCATAGAGCGTGCCTCGAGGTCATTCAGCGAGTCGACATCTTTCAGTTTGCGCTGGATAGCCCGTGTGCGTGTGCCTAATACTTCATCTATTTGTCCGCTGGCGATCTGCAGATTCTTTTGCGCTTTCTCTAGCATACCGCCCACTTTCTCGAACTCTTTCTTCACGGCGCCCAGTATCCGCCAGACTTCGCCCGAATGTTTTTGGATGGCCAGTGTGCGGAACCCCATTTGAAGGCTGTTCAAGATCGCTGCCAGGGTGGTGGGGCCTGTTACGACAACTTTATAGGTACGTTGCAGCTCTTCCAGTAGAGAGGAACGGCGAATGACTTCGGCATAAATGCTTTCGAAGGGAAGGAAGAGGATACCGAAATCGGTAGTCGCCGGCGGGTTCAGATATTTGTCGGAGATATCCTTTGCCATCTTTTTGATGGTATTTTCTAACTGGCGGCCGGCGGCATCGATGGCTGGTGGATTGCCCGCATCATAGGCGTCTTGCAATTGTTCATATATGTCTTTCGGGAATTTGGCGTCAATCGGCAGGTAGACAAAGTCGTTCGTGTTTTCCCTTCCGGGCAGTTTGACGGCAAATTCGACGAAGTCGCTGCCTCCCGCTTTTGTCCGGACATTCGTCTCATACTGTTCCGGGGCAAGCAGTTGTTCCAGCAACATACCCAATTGGATTTCCCCGATATTTCCGCGCGTCTTCACATTGCTCAGCACCCGTTTCAATCCGCCTACATCCTGTGCAAGGTTTTGCATTTCGCCCAAACCTTTCTGTACGTTCTCCAACTGTTCGGTGACCAGGCGGAAAGACTGTCCGATCCGTTCGTTCAGTGTTTTCTGCAACTTTTCGTCAACGGTGGCCCGGATTTCCTCCAGCCGCTTTTCTGTATGTTCGATCAGCATCCGCTGCTTTTCATCCATACTCCGGAAATTCAACCGTTGGAGTTCGTTCATCGATTGGACAGAACGTTCGAAGGATTCTTGGAAAGAGCGGAGAGTGCGGGACAATTCTTCACGGTTATCCTTCGTCATAGCCCGGCTTTCTTCGCGATTAATACGGAAATCTTCCTTGAGCCCTTTTTCAATCCGTTCCAGAGAATGTTGCAAATTGTCGATCGCTTGTTTCAATTCATAACTTGTCTTATTGTTTTTCGGACGGAAGATAATTTGAAGAATCAGGATGATGAGGAGAATCGCAAGTATAAAATAATCCATTTTTACATACTTTTTGTCAAAGATAGAGTTCTCCCAAATTCTTCTGCCTATAAAAGATGTTAAACTTCATTTAACTTCAAACAATCTTTTCTGCTCCTTGTTTTACTTATAAAGAACAAATAGAATATAAATAATGGCTACGATAAAATTTAAAGGAACAGATGTTCATACCAACGGGAATTTGCCCGCAGTAGGGTCGGTAGCTCCCGATTTTAAGGGAGTAAAAGGTGATTTATCCGAAATTTCCCTATCGGAATTAAAGGGAAAACGGGTTGTATTGAATATTTTCCCGAGTTTGGACACTTCTGTATGCGCCGCTTCCGTACGCCGCTTTAATAAAGAAGCCTCTTCATTGGATAATACGGTTGTATTGGCGATCTCGAAAGACCTTCCCTTTGCCAGCGGACGTTTCTGCACGGCAGAAGGCATTACAAACGTGACATCGGTTTCGGCTTTCCGTAATTCTTCTTTTGAAGATGCCTACGGATTATTGTTGACGGATGGGCCGTTGAAAGGGCTGTTGACACGGAGTGTAGTCGTAGTTGATGAAAAGGGCAAGATTGTTTATACGGAGTTAGTTCCCGAAATAACACAGGAGCCGGATTACGAAAAAGCATTAGCTGTATTAAAATAAAATAATAGAGTTTGATTATTGTTTTTCATTGGTTAAAGTTAAGGGTTAGTGAAGAAAGCCGTCGGATGTGAATCCCACGGCTTTCATTTTAAAAAAGCCGTGCTCCATACTGGGGCACGGCTTTATAATTATTTTATACCTGTTTGTAGTATCCCAAGTCTTCGCGGTCGAAGTTTTTGATGAAAGATTCAATTTTGTTTACTTCCGCTTGCCCGTAGTTGATGTACACTTCAGCGGAACGGCGGAAGCTCTCATCTGTATTGGCATCCTGCAGCAATAAATACCCTAAAATACAATGGGCGGCAGTTTCCACCAGGCGGCGTGCGTGGAAGTCCATGTATTCCTGATCTTTATATTCGGCAACCTGCGTGTAAACCAACTCGTAGACGGCAGTCATGGCGATCAGTTTGTTCTTCAGGTCCTCCAGTTCCGGTTTGTAGTTGGCGGCTTCATATTCCCGAATCTGTGCCAGATACGTGCCGGTCGTTACGTGTCGGATAGCGGCAACTACCTGCAGCTGCGTTGTCCCTTCATAGATGTTCGTGATCCGCGCATCCCGGTAGAGACGTTCACAAGCATAGTCCTTCATGAAGCCGGAACCACCATGGATCTGTATGGCATCGTAGGTGTTCTGGTTGGCAAACTCGGTGGTCATTCCTTTACCCATAGGGGTGTAGGCATCAGCCAGTTTGGCATATTTCTTCATTTCCGTCCGCTCTTCCTGTGTCAGTTTACGATCTTTGGAGATATCTTCAAGCGCTTTGTAGATATCTACAAAGCGGGCGGTTTCATAAAGCATGCTCCGGGAAGCATCCGCCTTTGCGCGCATTAAGGCGATCATTTCATAGACGGCCGGGAATTCGATGATGGGTTTGCCGAATTGCTTCCGCTCAATTGCGTAGGCATATCCTTCGTGGTAAGCGGCTTCGCTCAATCCAACGGCTTGCGCCATAATTCCGAGCCGGGCTCCGTTCATCAACGCCATGACATATTTGATCAAGCCTAACTTACGTTCCCCGCAAAGTTCGGCTTTGGCATTCCGGAAGACGAGCTCGCAAGTTGGGGAGCCCTTGATTCCCATTTTATTTTCGATTCGGCGTACGTTAACTCCCCCGTTCCGCTTGTCATAGATAAACATGGAAAGACCGCGTGCATCTCTTGTCCCCTCTTCCGAACGAGCCAATACGAGGTGGATGTCCGAGTCGCCGTTCGTAATGAATCGTTTCACTCCGTTCAGGAGCCAGCATTGGTCTTTTTCGGAATAGGTAGCCTTTAGCATGACGGACTGCAGGTCCGAACCGGCATCCGGTTCGGTCAGGTCCATCGACATGGTGGAGCCTTCGCATACGCGCGGAATATATTTTTGCCGTTGCTCTTCGTTGCCGAATTCATAGAGCGTTTCGGCGCAATCCTGTAGTCCCCACAGATTTTCGAATCCGGCGTCGGCACGGGAGACCATATCGGCGGCCATAATGTAGGGTACGACCGGAAAGTTCAATCCGTTGTAACGGCGTGGCATCGAAATGCCCATCAAGCCGGCCTTACGGACGGCCTCCAGGTTCCGTTGCGTACCGGAAGCGTAGGTTACGCGCCCGTTCGATACCGTAGGGCCTTCTTTATCGACATCTTCCGCATTGGGAGCGATGATGTTTTCACAAATCTCACCGACAATTTCTAGTACCTTCTCGTAGCTGTCCATTGCGTCTTCAAAATCGACGGGAGCATAGTCGTATTTGTCTTTATCCGCATAACCGCGTTCTTTCAGTTCCACAATCCGCTTCATGAGCGGGTGGTGCAGGTGATGCTTTAATCCGGGAGTATCTAAATAAAAATTACCCATCTTACTTTGTGTTTTGTTTGTAATACTTAATCATCTTGGGAAGCACTTCCTCCACCGTACCGTTGATGACATAGTCGGCAATGGTGTTGATCGGAGCGTTCGGATCGTTATTAATGGAAATCACGATCGAACTTTCTTGCATTCCGGCAATGTGTTGGATCTGACCTGAAATACCGCAGGCGATATAAAGCTTAGGCCGAACCGTGACGCCGGTCTGTCCTATCTGGCGTTCGTGCTCTGCAAATCCGGCATCGACTGCCGCGCGCGATGCGCCGACTTCGGCACCGATCACTCCGGCCAGCTCGTATAACAGTTGGAAGTTCTCTTTGGAACCGACTCCATAACCGCCTGAGATGACGATCGGGGAACTTTTGATATTAATCTTGCTCTTTTGGATCTGGCGGTCGATCACTTTTACGATAAAGTCCGTTTCGTCCACGTATTGATTGACGTCGTATGTCTTGATTTCTCCTTTGTAGTTCGGATCCAGAACAGCCTTTTTCATCACCCCTTCCCGCACGGTAGCCATCTGAGGGCGGTGCTCCGGATTGATAATGGTGGCCACAATATTACCGCCGAAAGCGGGGCGGATCTGATAGAGCAGGTCTTTATAGACTTTGTTGATTTTCTTTTCATCATGGTCGCCGATTTCCAGCGAGGTACAGTCGGCCGTCAATCCGCTGCCTAAAGCGGAAGATACCCGCGGTCCCAAGTCCCGTCCGATGCTGGTTGCTCCCATAAGGGCGATCTGAGGCTTTTCGGCTTTGAACAGGTTGACCAGGACGGAAGTGTGGGGAAGGGAAGTATAGGGGGAAAGCCTTTTGTCTTCAAACAAATGCAGTACGTCTACTCCGTAGGGGAAAACCTGTGCGGCCACCTTGTCCAACGGAGAGCCGGCCGCTATGGCTTCGAGGTTGCACCCCAGCGTATTGGCCAGGGAACGTCCTTTGGTCAGCAATTCCAGACTGACATCCGATACAATGCCGTCTTCTATTTCGCAGTATACAAATAAATTGTTCATTCTGTTTTTATTTATTAGCCAATCGTATGGTTTGCTATTAACTCTTTCATTAATTGATCGATCGCCTCGTCAGTCGGCTGAAGTGTCAGGTTTTCCTTGGCCTGGAAGATGACATTTTCGATCTTCTTCACCTTTGTAGGAGAACCGGAGAGGCCACATTGTTCCACATCTGCCTGCACATCTGCTACGCTCCATTCCTCCAGATTGAGGTAGGGGCGGTGGCTGAATAGTTCCGTATAATCAGCTGCTGCTTCCTGCTTTTCCGTGACCGTTTTTGCATGCTTGTATTTTTGTACCAGTTTTGCATTGCGGGGACGGCATTCAGATGCACTTCCGTTAACGGTTACGAGGATCGGCAGCGGGCCGGTTACGATTTCGATGCCTCTTTCGAGACGGCGCTTGACCGTGATGCTCTTTTCCGTCATATCCAGGATTTCTTCCGCATAAGTGATTTGGGAAAGCCCCAGTTTCTCAGCGACCTGCGGGCCTACCTGTGCAGTATCTCCGTCAATGGCCTGGCGTCCGCTGAGAATCAAGTCGAATGCTCCGATCTTCCGGATTGCCATGGACAAGGCGTAGGAAGTCGCCAATGTGTCGGCGCCGGCAAAAGCCCGGTCAGTTAATAGATATCCTCCGTCCGCTCCGCGATACAAACCTTCACGAATAATTTCGGCCGCACGTCCGGGCCCCATGGTTAATAGCGTGATAGTCGTACCCGGATAACGGTCCTTCAGCGTGAGCGCCTGTTCGAGCGCGTTGAGATCTTCTGGATTGAAGATAGCGGGCAACGCCCCGCGGTTAACGGTTCCGTCCGCTTTCATGGCATCTTTGCCGACATTACGCGTGTCCGGAACCTGTTTGGCTAATACAATAATTTTAAAACTCATATTATTATTTATGGTATATTAGATAATCGGAATAATCACACTACCGGGTTACAAAAGTAATTAAACATTCTTTATTTCAAAGCGGAAGAAATGAACAAATCAATCACTCGACCGAATCGTTTCAGTCGACTAACTGACTGGACGGATTCGGTTAACAGTTTTTCTCGTTCAGTTGCGCCCTTTTTACGTTAACGGCGGATTGTTTTTTTTCCTAATTTTGCGAGAGATTAGTTAAATCGGTCGGAATGGCAAAGAAAATAAGCAGAACACGCGGGCAGGCTGTCCCGAAATCTCCGGTACGGCGTAGGTCCCGGCGCACAATCCATCGGAAGAAGCGGGCGGCTTCTCCCTTATGGATTAGTTTACGTAATCTTTTTATCTGGGCAGTGATCCTCGTCGCTTGTGTTTTATTAGTCCTTTATATATTCAATTATGCCTCCGGGAGGTCGAAACCTGACACCTCTTCCTTTTTCATAGAGAAGAGTCTGGCGACTGATCCGTTAGCGGGCGGTTCTCCGTCGGAAGCGCTTTCAGGAGATGGTTTGGCGCTGGAAATACCAATATTGCAAAACGGCCAAAGGGAACAGATTATCGAACATGAAGGATATACGGTTTCCTATAATTCGGATTACCGGATCGCCAACTGGGTAGCATATGAGCTGACGGGTGAAGAGGTGCGCAAAAACACAGTGGAGCGTTCCAATAAATTTGTTCCAGATCCGGATGTGGAAGGCGCTACAGCCTTACAAGAAGATTATTCAGGTACGGGATACGACCGGGGGCATTTGGCCCCTGCCGGGGATATGAAATGGTCGGCCAAGGCCATGCGCGAATCTTTTTATTTTAGCAATATTTGTCCCCAGAAACCGAAATTGAACCAGGGCCTTTGGAAAGATCTGGAAGAATTAAGCCGCCAGTGGGCGGTGGAGCAGGGGAGCTTGTATATAGTTACCGGACCGGTCATCGAACCCGACTTGAAGCGATTGGGAAAAAATAGGATCGGCATTCCTCGCCAATTTTATAAAGTGATTTGTACGACAAGGGATAAGGAACGTTCCGGTATCGGCTTCCTTTTTGAAAACAGGGGATATGGAAAGACTTCCTTACAGGCGTTGGCTGTTCCAATCGACAGTGTGGAAAAAGTGACCGGCATTGATTTCTTCCCGTTTCTCCCCGATGAGACAGAGAAGCAGATGGAAGCCAATGTCCGGTTGGAAAGCTGGTTCTGATAGGTTTATATCCCGCTGAAAGAACTGAATCCTCCGTCTACGGGGATGATTGCTCCGGTGATGAAACTGGCGGCTTCACTGCAAAGAAACTGGACGGCACCATTTAGTTCGGAAATGTTGCCGAAGCGCTTCATCGGTGTTTTGGTTAGTATTTTCCGGCTTCTTTCACTCAGCGAACCGTCGGGATTAACAAGCACTCCTTTATTTTGTTCTCCGATAAAGAATCCGGGAGCAATGGCATTTACTCTTATCTTGTCTCCGAATTTCAGTGCCATTTCCATTGCCATCCATTGGGTAAAGCTTGAAATTCCGGTTTTGGCAACCGAGTAGCCCAATACGCGTGTGATGGCGGAATAAGTAGCCATTGAAGTGATATTGACGACGGAACCTTTTCCTCGAGTGGCCATTGTTTTACCGAAAATCAGTGTCGGATATACCGTTCCATTGAGATTCAAATCCACTACCTTATCCCAGTCGGCGAGTTTCATATCGAAAATGCTTTGTTCGGGAGTCAATGTAGCCCCTTTTACATTTCCTCCGGCGACATTGACCAAAGCATCTATTCTGCCGTATTTCATTATGATCGCATCATTATTTTTAGATAAAGATTTTACATCCAGGACATCAGATTGGAAAAAATCGGCTTTGCCTCCCGATGATTCGATTGTTTTCATAAGAGCTTGTCCTTTTTGTTCGGAACGACCGATAATAATGGAGGTTGCGCCTTGTGTAGCTAAGTACTTGGCTACATTTGAACCTAAAACTCCATACCCTCCGGTGATTAAAATGATTTGGTCTTTTACACTAAATAATTCATTCATTGGTTTCTTTTGTTTGATCTTATTTTCTTTTGTTTGTTTTTTAATTCGTCCCGGACCGTAGCAATAACACCTTCTATTTGTCCAAGGGCCAACATGCGCCCATGGAAAGAATAACCGGGGTTGTATCCTTTATTTTCATCATCCAGCATCATCTTGCCATGATCCACACGCATTGGTAATGCTGGGTTTTCCTTTTCGAATATCCGGACTACCTCAATTAAATGTCCTCTTCCTTTCAAATGATTTGCCTCTACGAAATCTCCATTAGGTAAAATGTGAGTGCTTCTCAGATGTACGAATTTGGTTCGCGAAGCGAATTTACGTGCCAATGCAGGCACATTGTTCTGTAATCCGGCGCTTAATGAACCGGCACAGAAGGTCAGTCCGTTGCACGGATGATCAACTGCTTTCAGCAACCAACAGATATCTTCCTCATTCGTTACGATGCGAGGAAGGCCAAGCAACTGCATTGGAGGGTCATCAGGGTGTATGCACATGCTGATGCCATATAATTCACATATAGGCATTATCTTTTCCAGAAAATATGTTAGGTTTTCCCGGAGTTCTTCCCGCCCAATTCCATCGTATAGGGCAAGCAGTTTTTTAAACTTGACTATCGGTTGCTGCTCTTTTGAGGTAATGTTTCCATTGACAAATCCCTGCGTTTTTACAATCAGGGTGTCGATCAACTCATCTCTTTCCGTCGTTGTAATGGTCTTGTTTAGTTCTTCTACTTTGGCCAGCTCTTCAGGAGAATAATCCTGTATGGCATTTTTTCTTTCAAGGAGATGGATATCGAAATAAGCAAATTTAATCTTGTCAAAATAAAGAGAAGAGGAACCGTCCACCCATTTATGCTCTATGTCAGTACGCACCCAGTCCAATACCGGCATGAAATTATAACAGATTGTTTTTATTCCGGCTTTACCTAAATTTTCCAAACTTATTATATAATTATCGATTAAACAGTCACGATCCGGCCCGGCATATTTAATGGATTCGCTTACCGGAAGGCTTTCCACAACCGACCAACGGAGTCCGTGTAACTCGATGTAAGTTTTCATCTCGTTGATGGCATCTGGCGGCCAAACCTGCCCATTCGGAATTTCGTGTAAGGCCGTAACGATTCCTTCGACTCCGATCTGCCGGAGCATGTCAAGCGTGATCTTGTCTTTCTTACCGAACCATCTCCACGTTTTTTTCATTGTTTTTGTCCTCTTCTCTTTACTATAATTAAGTGACTAATTCTATGTTATAAGTGTGAGTCTTTTGGGTTGAAAGAATAGTGTAAGGTCATTCGTTCCCGGTAACACTCTTTTTTTTTGCTAACTCCAACGCTTTTGTAGTCACATAATATTTCGCAATCATATTGGGAATTTCCCATGCGGGCATTGTTTGATTCTTCAAGTAATCGAGGAATTTTTCTGTCACTTGTTCGAAATGAGATTCATGCCCGTTAAAATATTTATCTGGAATTTCGACCTGCCATAAACCTTTCTCTTTTTCTTTGAGAGTTACTCCCGGATATTTATCTGCGATTACCTGAAAGGCCTGCTCTATTTTTTTTGCATACTTAGCGACATCGACTTTAAGGTTAGCCTTAATACATAATTCTGGATGATTACCCATCCCTTCGGTCGGTTGAATGATTAACAAGGCCTTGCTGCCTTTCATGACAGAAAAGTGAAGATCGCCTCCCCTTTTTGAAGAATAATTCCACAGGACAGATACCTTAGCGTGAATATCTTTTATTTTATAAAGAATATCTCCATTAGCATAAATATGCAAAGTATCATGTGATATATATTTAGTTAGAAAATCAGGAAACTGCTTTGTATTCGTCACTCTCTTATATTCGTTAAGCGAAATCGGCGTACTCCAGTGATTAGCATCAAGTATCTTAATGTCTTTATTATAATCAATAATGACACCCGGAAAGCATTCCCATTGTATTAAATCAACCAGATGTGTTGCCACGTCTACAATACCTTCTCCTTCTTGTTCTATATCAAAGAACCAAGCTGGCCGTATTAATGGGCTACCTGCCACTTCCTTTAAAAAGTAATGCACACTTTTTATGTAAATGCTCGGATCTTGCGGCGTTCCTTTTTCCTGTTTTCCATAGATTTCCGGAATAAGCGATATCTCTTTTTGAAGCACTGTTGTAATTTCAAAACGCTCTGTCATAATATCATAAAGAAGCAAATTGTTTTGCTGAGCTGTCTTGAAGCAGGTTTGTAAAGTTTCGAAATCCTTTGAGTTAATTGCCATTGGTTTGTCGGATAAAACATTAATTCCTGCTTTTAATGTTGCCAGGATATAATCTGTTTTTTTGCCGTTATTACCAGCTGTTATCATTAAATTCCCCTTCTTTTCTGCAATCATCTTTTCGAGAAAGTCCGGACCAATATAAACAATCTCATTCCACTGCGTAGGTGAATCTGTCCGTGCATTGAAGCTTTCTATTTTTTTTAGGTGTTCTTTTATATCTTCTCCCTCTGGTGCGTATACATAAACGTCTTTACTAACTCCCGGATAGGAGACTTTTTGTATGAGTGCCGCATGAAAATGCCCTGGATTAAGCGTTATTAATCGTACTTCTTCTTTATTGGAATCTGCTTCTTTACTCTTTGATATACAGGAAATATTAAAGAGTAAAGCGCTACCAATCATAATTAATAGACCATTTTTTCTCATAATCAAAATATTTTATATAAAATCCATTATCCTTTCACTATCTTTTTACACCCGGCTCTATTTCAGACAAAACTTTTTAGTCTATTATATTTATTCATGTTTATATTTCTCAAAAAGAGCAGAAATATTAGCTTCCTTTGTTGTTCCAGCATGAACTAATACACGATAACGAAGTTTTATTTTTTCTCCTTTCTTCAAGTGAGTTGATTCATCATCCGGCCAATACATAGGTGTAGGTGAAATAAATCCATAGTTACGTGTAAACCATTTGGAAGGATACCCTTTATTAGAAGGATGTTGCAAAATAGCAATACCTTCAGTTCCGGTTTTCCGGTTTCCATAGCAATCAATCCAAGGAGATGATACACCGAAAGTTCCTTTCTCATCTTCTTGTCCCTCGGCATTAATCATTTTCCCTCCTTGTTTTACACTTAAATCCGCATCTATGCGCGCACTGAAGAGAGAATGGTTGGTTTTTAAGATAGTCACATCCATCAACATTTCCATATTGATTTCAAAGTCAATCAAATAAAGGTTCTTATCTGGAGCCGATATCGTAATCAACCGGCGGTCAATAATGGGCGAAGGTGCATCCGGACGCTTCCAGATGCACTCGTCTTCAATTATGACTTTAGGCCCTTTTGCTTCAATAATCCGGGCACCGATTGAGATGATCCGTCCACGCTCCAGGCCTTCTTGCCAATAATTCCCTCCGTTAACCTTGTCACAGCCAAAGAATAAAGAACTATGATGCGGGTATTCTCCATTTCTCATAGAAGTGATGCTGCTTCCAGATATTGGTGCATTTATTGGATAAAAATAAGGATATTTTTCATTTTCCGCAAAATGGTAACTGGTAAAGAAAGTACTTCCTATTAAAACATCAATGCGGTCTCCAACCAAGGTGGCGGAGAGCATTTGTTCTTGTGCATTCATCCGGCAAATTGATAAACAGATAATAATATACGAAAGTGTTTTTTTTATATTCCTTTTCATTTCAAATGTCTATTTTGTTTCTTTAACTTGGGGTGGATAAGCATAATCTTTCCACAATTGTTCTGCATGTTCTTTTGTCATAGTACCGTCATAAGTTAAGACCCGGTAACGTAATTTATACTGTTTACCGGGAAGCAGTGTCCAGTCTTTATTTTTGGTTGGTGCAAAATTGATAAACGCATCTCCACGTCCTCCATTTGCCTTTTCATTCCATATACGAAGCGGTTCCGGAGAGTTGTAATTATGGGGATTGGATAAGAACAATAATCCGGAACGCCCTTGCTTCGTATTACCATTAACATAAATCCAACGAGCGGTTGTTCCATCGATCTCCGGGCGTTCATATCCTTCTGATGTCAACATTTCACAATTGTCTTTAGTCCAATCTTCGGTCGCACGAAAACTAAACCCGGCATACCGATATTCTTTCAATATAATAGGTAAGACAGTCGAAGGGTGAAGGGTTGATTCGAAATCCCATAAGAAACCTCCTGGTGTATTCCATGCCTTTACATTCCATAATTCATCCATTATAATTTTTTCTCCAACTGTCGAAAAGATATAGTGATCTAAGCTTGCTTCATACCCAGAAAATACCTCTCCTTTATATATTTTTTCTATTTTCCGCGCACGTACTGTCCCTTTCTTATCACCGAGATTCCAGAGATCATACATTGTGCCATCATATAAGACGTGTGTCCATGGATTCCATATGCCATAATGGTGATAATGATCTTTTGGTTGAATCCGTGTCAGGATATAACCTGAAGGGGTATAAGCCGGATGGATAAACCCGCTTCTTCCAAACGATTTATCGACTCCCTCCGGAGGATCCATCCATACGTAGTTGTATTGTAAGATGTTTTTTCCATTCCTCTTAAGTATTAATGCTTTATGAGTATCCTCGACATCCATTGGATTTTTTCTTTGCATCTTTTTTTTCTTTGTTTCAGCGATGAAAGTTCGTGATTCCCCTGCTTTTGTTTGGCCATCCAATATCCAATATAAAAAGGTACGTCCCATGTCATCGATATAAATTTGAACTGGAACTTTTTTTTGTTTTCCGTTCCGCTTTTCCAATAAAATGATATCTGTCTTATTGTCTAAGGACCAAACTGAGATCTCTGCTGAAATGACTGTATTATCTCTGTCATATTCACCGGCGCTAACAATTATGCTTTTTTTATTTCCTGCGTTTATGCTTAAAGATAACAAACATAAAAACGAGACAACTAACGAAGCTTTTTTCATCTTTATCATATTAAAAATTATAAGGCGGCCTGTACGGACGTGAAATCATAGTATTTGCTTCATCATCGTTCTTGAAACGTTCCAAAACAGGATCCCAGTATAGTTTCCGGTTCAATTTCATTGCAATATACTGAATGAGACAAACAGTACATGAACGATGTGCCACTTCCGCCGGGGCAATATTTAACTTACGAGTTCGCACACTTTCCAACCAATTGCCATGATGATCAGTACTTTGATAAAGCCGTACCGGATCATTTTCTGTTAATGGAGATAAAATTTTGGAATCGGAAGCTATAAGCGCTTTTGATTTACTGGTGCTCGGGTCGTTTGCCGAGGCACTATAATTGCCTCGGCTAACAAATATCCATCCGTTTGTACCGGTGAATAACACCCCGTTTGGCTTTTCTTTACTTTCAGTTACCCCAGTTACAATAACGCCATTCTCATACAACATGCTCGTTTCAAATGTACCATGGACATTCCAAAGCCCAGAAGTTGGGAATTCAGCATGTCCGGATACTTCAATTGGGCCTGTGTATTCCGTATTCATAGCCCAGTGTGCAATATCGAAATGATGTGCTCCCCATCCGGTAATCATACCTGCACCAAATTGGTCACAACGTAACCAGCCCGGACGTCCATACCCTTTTTGCGGATGAACGCGGTCAATTGTATAGGGAACATATGGTGTCTGTCCCAACCACATATCATAGTTAAATCCCTTTGGAATGGGCATTTCTTCAGCATTTCCTCCAGCGGGGTCGCCCGGCAAGCGGACCTCAATCATCTTTAATTGCCCGATGCGTCCGTTACGAACTAATTCACAAGCGAAGCGAAATTGTTCCATTGATCGTTGTTGACTACCGATTTGAAGGATACGCCCGGATGCATTTACAGCATCACTCATTTTTCTTCCTTCCTCAATTGTCAGAGAACTTGGCTTTTGCAGATAAACATCTTTACCTGCTCGAACCGCATCAATGGTATTTTTAGCATGCCAATGGTCAGGTGTACTGATTAATACAGCGTCAATATCTTTATTGGCCAGTAAATCCATATAGTTTTCATACGTAGTAATTCCTCTGTAAGGTTTTCCTGATTTTTTAGTATAGTAACCTTCTACTAATTCCTTAGCTTCGGCTACTCGATGAGCATCAAGGTCTGCTACCGCTATTATCCGCACATCGTCATATTTCCAAACACCCGGCATATCATGGTCCCGGGAAATACGTCCGGTTCCAATTGCTCCAATATTGATTCGATTGGAAGGTGCGTTTTTCCCAAAAACGGAAGGCGGAACGATAGCGGGGGCTACTATCAATCCACAACCTGTAGTGACAGCTTTTTTAATAAAATTTCTTCTTGATATTTCCATTTTTATATTTGATTTTAGGTAATACATTTTACTGAGGTCCTAAGACCGTACCTTCCTCCGGCACCTTCAAAGGAGTAACATTCTTCTCCGCACCCGGATAACCGATGTTCTGGTTGATTATTCCTTTCGTGTTCGTATTGATCGCACTTGCCGGTATCGGCCAAAGAATGTGATGCACGCTAATCTTGTATTCCGCCCATTTATGTATTACTCCCTTGTTATAAAAATTACTACGGGCATTGACACGGTCATACCAGAAATTATACCCTTCTTGCTTTACATTCGAATTGGTTCCGCCTGGACCGGATAAATTATCCAGTTTATATACACGTCCGCCGAATATTTCACAGGGTTTCCCCGTTCGCGCATAAATATAGGATATACGGACCAATTCAAGATGCCGATTCTCCTCATAATAAAGTTCACGGGCACGTTCATCCAAGATTTCNAACAATTATGCTTTTTTTATTTCCTGCGTTTATGCTTAAAGATAACAAACATAAAAACGAGACAACTAACGAAGCTTTTTTCATCTTTATCATATTAAAAATTATAAGGCGGCCTGTACGGACGTGAAATCATAGTATTTGCTTCATCATCGTTCTTGAAACGTTCCAAAACAGGATCCCAGTATAGTTTCCGGTTCAATTTCATTGCAATATACTGAATGAGACAAACAGTACATGAACGATGTGCCACTTCCGCCGGGGCAATATTTAACTTACGAGTTCGCACACTTTCCAACCAATTGCCATGATGATCAGTACTTTGATAAAGCCGTACCGGATCATTTTCTGTTAATGGAGATAAAATTTTGGAATCGGAAGCTATAAGCGCTTTTGATTTACTGGTGCTCGGGTCGTTTGCCGAGGCACTATAATTGCCTCGGCTAACAAATATCCATCCGTTTGTACCGGTGAATAACACCCCGTTTGGCTTTTCTTTACTTTCAGTTACCCCAGTTACAATAACGCCATTCTCATACAACATGCTCGTTTCAAATGTACCATGGACATTCCAAAGCCCAGAAGTTGGGAATTCAGCATGTCCGGATACTTCAATTGGGCCTGTGTATTCCGTATTCATAGCCCAGTGTGCAATATCGAAATGATGTGCTCCCCATCCGGTAATCATACCTGCACCAAATTGGTCACAACGTAACCAGCCCGGACGTCCATACCCTTTTTGCGGATGAACGCGGTCAATTGTATAGGGAACATATGGTGTCTGTCCCAACCACATATCATAGTTAAATCCCTTTGGAATGGGCATTTCTTCAGCATTTCCTCCAGCGGGGTCGCCCGGCAAGCGGACCTCAATCATCTTTAATTGCCCGATGCGTCCGTTACGAACTAATTCACAAGCGAAGCGAAATTGTTCCATTGATCGTTGTTGACTACCGATTTGAAGGATACGCCCGGATGCATTTACAGCATCACTCATTTTTCTTCCTTCCTCAATTGTCAGAGAACTTGGCTTTTGCAGATAAACATCTTTACCTGCTCGAACCGCATCAATGGTATTTTTAGCATGCCAATGGTCAGGTGTACTGATTAATACAGCGTCAATATCTTTATTGGCCAGTAAATCCATATAGTTTTCATACGTAGTAATTCCTCTGTAAGGTTTTCCTGATTTTTTAGTATAGTAACCTTCTACTAATTCCTTAGCTTCGGCTACTCGATGAGCATCAAGGTCTGCTACCGCTATTATCCGCACATCGTCATATTTCCAAACACCCGGCATATCATGGTCCCGGGAAATACGTCCGGTTCCAATTGCTCCAATATTGATTCGATTGGAAGGTGCGTTTTTCCCAAAAACGGAAGGCGGAACGATAGCGGGGGCTACTATCAATCCACAACCTGTAGTGACAGCTTTTTTAATAAAATTTCTTCTTGATATTTCCATTTTTATATTTGATTTTAGGTAATACATTTTACTGAGGTCCTAAGACCGTACCTTCCTCCGGCACCTTCAAAGGAGTAACATTCTTCTCCGCACCCGGATAACCGATGTTCTGGTTGATTATTCCTTTCGTGTTCGTATTGATCGCACTTGCCGGTATCGGCCAAAGAATGTGATGCACGCTAATCTTGTATTCCGCCCATTTATGTATTACTCCCTTGTTATAAAAATTACTACGGGCATTGACACGGTCATACCAGAAATTATACCCTTCTTGCTTTACATTCGAATTGGTTCCGCCTGGACCGGATAAATTATCCAGTTTATATACACGTCCGCCGAATATTTCACAGGGTTTCCCCGTTCGCGCATAAATATAGGATATACGGACCAATTCAAGATGCCGATTCTCCTCATAATAAAGTTCACGGGCACGTTCATCCAAGATTTCGCCGATATTGATATCGGCAGCCGTAAGAGGAGATGCTCCCGCACGGTTACGGACGACATTCAATGCTTCTGCAGCCAATTGGGGTTGGTCTTTCCAATAATAACATTCGGCAATCAACAAATAAACTTCGGCCGACCGGTAAATGTACCAAGGGGTTTCGCCACCTGCCCATTGCGTCTGCAAAGGATCGGGAACAAACAATTTATAATGAGGCCACGAAAACCATAGACGGATTGTGTCCTCCACAGACATGGAGGGGCTTTTTACGAAATTCTTTCCGTACCACTGATTGCCGGAGCTCTTCAGGCTCGGGTTATTGTAGAGCAAATCCTCCATTTTACGCCAGCTATCCCGGTTGAAGATACCCCGTAAATCATTCGCTTCCTTATCTGCACGCCAAATCTCATTCGTAAAGTACCAGGTCGGGCGTAAACGGCCGATACCACGTCCGTAGGTCTTGTTCAAATCCATTTCAGGATCGGTTTCGCCCGATGCAATCGTAATACTTGTTCCGGTTTGTCCGTCGGGGGTCTTGATATTTCCACTACTCCATAAAGGGACTCCATTACGCATGGTCTGAATACGATCAGAACCGTCTACTTCCGGATAAGACACGACATACATCAGCCCTTCCGTATTGCTTATGTCCAGTTTTGCTTCCACACTGTGCAGGTCATGCATCAGATTCGTTCTCGCCTTACTTTGGTTTGCAGTAAAACGTTTCGTCATCAAAGGATGGGCTGCAACCACTTCTTTTCCCACCTCGATCGCCCGGTCAAAATCACCCAGCACCATACAAAGTTTCATTAGAAGAATACCGCATGCTCCTTTTGAAGTCCTACCCCGATCCACTTTGTCGGGTACCCATTGATAGGCAAATTCCATATCTTTCCTCATCCGTTCCAAGATTGACCAACGGTCATAGGAATAAAAATCATATTTGGGTTCGGAAATTTCCCAATCCATATAAGGAATATCCCCAAACTGGTGGGTCAATTTGAAATAACGGTAAGCCCGTTGGAAATAGGCAGCTCCCAAAACGGCATTCTTTTCCGCTTCATCTTTGAATGTCGCATCATTAATGCGAGAGATAGTGGTATTGGCATATTTGATTCCCTTATAACCTTCATACCAATACCACCCTACTTTTGTATAATTTACATCATTCAGGCTAGCATCAGGCAAAAGGGAAATATCCATGTTCATTTGTGGCCCGGCTTTATCAGTTGTACCTTCGACCGCTACTTCCGATTGAATCATTTCCGTCAGGATAGGAGCACCATCCCCAAAATACTCATGGCGCATATTACGTTCACAGGTACTTAATGCCGAATACAATCCCGCGGTATTCGATAGGGCAACGCCAGGTTCATAAAAAGACAAAGGTTTCGGATCCAACCAACTTTCTCCACATGCACATAACAGAGGTAATAACATAGAGAATGTCAATAGTTTGATTGTATTTTGATTTGCTTTCATAATATCTTCTTTTATTAAAGAGTGAAGTTTACACTAAGGTTATATGTACGAGGAGTAGGATCCGCTCCTGACTCCGGATCTCCAAAATCCCATTCGGGGGCCCACATTGCAGCATTACGCACACTTAATGTTAATCGCATATTCTGAACAAAGAATTTTTTCAAGAATTTAGGAGGAACATTGTAAGAAGCTGTAATGTTATCGAGACGTATAAATGAGCGATTGACATAATTATTCCCAATATTTTTAGAACCGACACGGGCATAGTCATTAATAGGATTATTCGGTGTCCAGCGAGGTAAAGCATAACCTGAACAACGATCTGGAAAATTGGAATTATTCGCTGCCCGATTGAATGTATTATAATATCCCCAATATGAATATAGAAGGAAAGATAAATCAAAATCCTTAAATAGGCGGAAGTCATTACGAAAAGTCCAACGGAAACGTGGAGTTTTATATTTCTGGAACACCTTGTCATTATCGGTCATCACACCGTCTCTGTTCTGATCCTTATATTTGAAATCACCAGGTTGGCAACCATATTTTGCAGCTTCGTCTTCTTCTCCCAGTTGCCATACGCCAATCCGTTCGTAATCCCATATGCGGTCGGGATCCTGTCCGATAAACCATTGGTTCTTTATATCGTCTGCCTCTTTCTGGCCGATTACATTTCCATCGGAGTCCTTTACGTCCACCATATCCCCGTATAACTTCTTAATCTCACGACGGTTCAACGAAAAATTGGCGGAACCACTCCATTCAAAGTTTTCCCTTTTCATTATATTGGCATTAAGAGTCACTTCAAAACCTTTATTTTGAAGTTCTCCCAAATTGGCAGCTACACTGTTAAACCCTATAATTTCAGGTAAAGCACGGTCGACCAGTAAGTCATGTGTTGTTGCCGTATAAACCTCAACCGACCCAGACAAAATATCCTTGAACAAAGAAAAATCCAACCCGAGGTTATAGGCTGCCTTGCTTTCCCATTTTAGACCAGAATTTGCCATCCGATTTACATATAGATAAGAAGAAAGATAGATATTGCCATTCTGGTCAATATAGGGGTGCAAGCCGGAGGTCATATCGGATAATGCCGTATATTGATCAGCCAAATCTCTATTTCCATTTTTCCCCCAAGATAGACGTAACTTACCGTAATTCAACCAACTATCTGTCTTTCTCATAAAATCTTCCGAAGTAAATACCCAACCGAGAGCAACAGCCGGAAAGGTCGCCCGTGGATTCTTCAATCCGAATGCAGAATAGCCATCGCGACGTATGGAGGCTGTCAGCATATATTTGTCATGTAATGAATAGTAGATCCTTCCCATCAAAGCATCTCCGGTCTTATAAGTATCATTGCTTGAAACTAAAGGAACCGTACCTGCTTGTAAACGATGATATCCAAGTATATCCGACGGACTATAATTAGATGTTTTCGCTATAGTTTGCCAATATTGGCCTTTTTCAGCATTTTGCAATAATGTCACTTCAAATTTATGAATATCATTGTATTCTTTTTTCCAACGGATAATGTTATCCACTTGCCAATTAAAAGTTTTTTCATGTTGTCGTTCCGAATTTCCTCCCTTAGCTTTCCATTCCTGATTTTGTGAAGATTCATGATTGAAATATTCGTGCCATATATAAGAGGGGGTATAATTAACTTGGTATTCGAAACCGTACNATTACGTTCACAGGTACTTAATGCCGAATACAATCCCGCGGTATTCGATAGGGCAACGCCAGGTTCATAAAAAGACAAAGGTTTCGGATCCAACCAACTTTCTCCACATGCACATAACAGAGGTAATAACATAGAGAATGTCAATAGTTTGATTGTATTTTGATTTGCTTTCATAATATCTTCTTTTATTAAAGAGTGAAGTTTACACTAAGGTTATATGTACGAGGAGTAGGATCCGCTCCTGACTCCGGATCTCCAAAATCCCATTCGGGGGCCCACATTGCAGCATTACGCACACTTAATGTTAATCGCATATTCTGAACAAAGAATTTTTTCAAGAATTTAGGAGGAACATTGTAAGAAGCTGTAATGTTATCGAGACGTATAAATGAGCGATTGACATAATTATTCCCAATATTTTTAGAACCGACACGGGCATAGTCATTAATAGGATTATTCGGTGTCCAGCGAGGTAAAGCATAACCTGAACAACGATCTGGAAAATTGGAATTATTCGCTGCCCGATTGAATGTATTATAATATCCCCAATATGAATATAGAAGGAAAGATAAATCAAAATCCTTAAATAGGCGGAAGTCATTACGAAAAGTCCAACGGAAACGTGGAGTTTTATATTTCTGGAACACCTTGTCATTATCGGTCATCACACCGTCTCTGTTCTGATCCTTATATTTGAAATCACCAGGTTGGCAACCATATTTTGCAGCTTCGTCTTCTTCTCCCAGTTGCCATACGCCAATCCGTTCGTAATCCCATATGCGGTCGGGATCCTGTCCGATAAACCATTGGTTCTTTATATCGTCTGCCTCTTTCTGGCCGATTACATTTCCATCGGAGTCCTTTACGTCCACCATATCCCCGTATAACTTCTTAATCTCACGACGGTTCAACGAAAAATTGGCGGAACCACTCCATTCAAAGTTTTCCCTTTTCATTATATTGGCATTAAGAGTCACTTCAAAACCTTTATTTTGAAGTTCTCCCAAATTGGCAGCTACACTGTTAAACCCTATAATTTCAGGTAAAGCACGGTCGACCAGTAAGTCATGTGTTGTTGCCGTATAAACCTCAACCGACCCAGACAAAATATCCTTGAACAAAGAAAAATCCAACCCGAGGTTATAGGCTGCCTTGCTTTCCCATTTTAGACCAGAATTTGCCATCCGATTTACATATAGATAAGAAGAAAGATAGATATTGCCATTCTGGTCAATATAGGGGTGCAAGCCGGAGGTCATATCGGATAATGCCGTATATTGATCAGCCAAATCTCTATTTCCATTTTTCCCCCAAGATAGACGTAACTTACCGTAATTCAACCAACTATCTGTCTTTCTCATAAAATCTTCCGAAGTAAATACCCAACCGAGAGCAACAGCCGGAAAGGTCGCCCGTGGATTCTTCAATCCGAATGCAGAATAGCCATCGCGACGTATGGAGGCTGTCAGCATATATTTGTCATGTAATGAATAGTAGATCCTTCCCATCAAAGCATCTCCGGTCTTATAAGTATCATTGCTTGAAACTAAAGGAACCGTACCTGCTTGTAAACGATGATATCCAAGTATATCCGACGGACTATAATTAGATGTTTTCGCTATAGTTTGCCAATATTGGCCTTTTTCAGCATTTTGCAATAATGTCACTTCAAATTTATGAATATCATTGTATTCTTTTTTCCAACGGATAATGTTATCCACTTGCCAATTAAAAGTTTTTTCATGTTGTCGTTCCGAATTTCCTCCCTTAGCTTTCCATTCCTGATTTTGTGAAGATTCATGATTGAAATATTCGTGCCATATATAAGAGGGGGTATAATTAACTTGGTATTCGAAACCGTACGGGAGAGATACTATTGCATAAATACTTGCATTAAATGTATTGTATCGATTTCTACGATCCCGATATTGATTATCATAGAATGGATTTACCGGGGTTGGATCTCCTGTCGGTAAGCGTTGATAAATACTATTGGGATCATCTCTATTATCTGAGCCATAAGGGGAGATAACAGCGGATTTTTCCCAGTCTGCCTGCAAAAAACCTTCGTTACGATCTGCGAAATTAGCATTTAAACCGACTTTCAAAAAATCTGTGATCTTTGATTCCACATTTAATCGGGAACGAATATTTTGGAAACGATTGCCTACTATAATACCTTTCCGATCTACATAATTCAAAGACCAGTAATAAGATAGATTATCGCTCCGGTTCGATATGCTTGCTGTGTAATCTTGTTGAAAACCTGTTTGAAAAACTAAGCCCTGCCAATCTGTAATCTTATTGGTCAGATAATTCTCAGTTTCCGGAGTTTTTAACTCTAAGCGACTTAGCCAAGTGCGTAATAATTGTTCTTCTGTCACGGATGTAACAGGCGTTTTTTGATCATAATTGTACCAATCCAATTGATTGACGCCTTCTAGTTTTCTTGGGTCAACAAACATTTGCGGATATTTAGCCAGATAATCGCTGGCTCTTTTTCCGATTTCATAGTCATAGCGATAGTCTAGAAATTCGGGAGCATTCATCACCCGGGGCATATTCGAATTTTCCACAAAGCCCATATTGGCATTAAATGTAATACGTGGTTTTCCTGACTGTCCTTTTTTTGTAGTAAGTAAAATGACACCATTAGCGGCTTTTGCTCCATAAACGGCTGCAGAGCTTGCATCTTTTAAGATATCGATGGATGAAATATCGTTCGGATTGATATCTGCGAAAGTGCCATCAAAAATTACTCCATCTACTACATATAACGGGCCGCTATCTGCTTTCAGTGTTCCGTCTCCACGGATCAATAAAGTCGCATCTCCTTTAGCGCTATTTGCCATTCCAACAATCATACCTGCAGCATTTGCACGAAGTAAATCTTGTACAGAACGGGGAGCCTCCGCTTCTAATTTTTCTGTTCGAATAGAAGAGATGGAACCTGTTAGATCTTTTTTTCTTGCTGTACCATATCCGATTACGACTACTTCTTCCAGTTTTTGGACATCTTCATGTAAGATAATATCTATTTCTTTCTTATTTCCGATAGAGATCTCCTGGGGAGTATAGCCAATATAAGAGAAAGTTAATACAATATTTCTCCCCGACGTTTCCAACGAGTATTTTCCATCCAGATCAGTTAAAGTTCCCCGCGTGGTTTCTTTTTCGATTACATTTACACCAATTAACGAATGACCTTCTATATCTTTTACAGTTCCAGTTACTACGTAATTTTGTCCTTTCGCTTCAGTTATGAGCGAGGCCGCTATAAGCAGTATAGATAGATAAGAGGGAGTTGAAAATCTTTTTTTTAGCATAGATTTAAAATTTGTATTAGACAATAAGGTTAATAGCATTTCTCTCTTTGATATTGTGTTTACTTTTATCTTTCCTGATATATTAAATAGTCTTCTAAGATGTTATGACTTAACTCTAATCATAATGCGTTTCTTTAACAATTTGTGATGTGTTATATTAATATATTGCAAATTAAAAGTCTTTTTATTTTTATAGTATATACTATTTTAGCATAACTTATAATTATATTTGCATACTGAATCATGATAATATGTTTTTCAACATCTAAAAATAAAAGAGATGGAAGTTCCCATGATGAATGAGCAACTTGCTATTAATGAGCAAAATCCCATTATAGCAAGATTCTATGACTATGACTATTTTACTTATCCTTGGCATTTTCACCGGGAATATGAAATTATCTATGTGAAGGAAAGCTTTGGCGAAAGATTTGTCGGGGATAACATGGAGTACTACCAGGCGGGAGATCTGATCTTGATAGGAAGTAATTTACCTCATTATATGAGAAGTAACGAACTCTTTTACAAGGGGGATCCGGAGCTGAGGGTGAAAGGAGCCGTCATTCAATTCTCCGCCGATTTCATGTCGTGGGCAATCGGTCATTATGCGGACTTTATTCATATAAAGACCTTGTTGGAGAAGGCGGGGAGGGGCATTCATTTTCCGTATCCCGAAAATAAGGAAATAATCCCTTTCATAGAAGAATTGCCTGCCGCCAAAGGCTTTGATCGGATTGTCGGACTGCTGTTTTTATTGGATAAGATGGCGAAGTTCCATCCGAAGCGTCTTTTGTGCAGTCCCCGCTTTAGTGATAAACTATCGGAGGTTTCCGACAGTCGGATCGAAAAGCTGCTTTCTTATCTGAATTACCATTACACGGAGAATCTAAGGTTAGATAACGTCGCTTCGATCATGTTTATGAATACCTCGGCCTTCTGCCGTTATTTCAAGCAGAAAACTGGAAAATCATATGTCAATTATGTACAAGAACTCCGGATAGGCTATGCCTGCAAATTGCTCCTCAGCACTTCCTACGATATTTCACAGATCAGCATTGAATGTGGTTTTAATACAATTTGCCATTTCAATAAGGTATTTAAACATAGAACCGGATTGGTCCCTTCTGAATATAAGAAGCTGTTTATGCAAAATCGGTAGCTAAAAGTAGGTTAACCTGCTTTTGGCTTCATCTAAATTAAAAATAATAACTCTTCGGAAAGAGGCCATCGTTTGAATTCTTTTTTGCAATTTTGCAGCGGTTTTTAATAGGATGCAAAGATAATGAGTGAGAGTGCGTCTTCTCTAAAACGGATTCGATTGGCAGTTTTTATCAATTATTTTTATTTGGGATTGTGTTTTTCCTCTTTGGCCAGCCAGATACCATATATCAAAACTGCTTTGAAACTGGATAATACGACGTGGAGAGCCGTTTTGCTCATGCTGCCGCTCGGACAGATCTGTGAGATGTTCATTTCGGATTTCGTTATTTCGAAGTTGGGGAGCAAGTTTATTTTGCCGATTGCCCTGGCTCGCATCCCGTTTGAAAGTTTTCAAAAAAGAAGCTGAACAATAAGTCCCTTCAAAGGTTTATATAACAGAGAGAACTTTCTCCTCTGGAGATAACGGATGAGAATGTATCTCATTGCACTTTTCGATAGAAGTTAAAATGAAATATGTAAATGTGGTGATGACTGCGGCTCTTTCTCTAAATATTGCATCTTCTCAAACTCTAGGGACACTTCATGTGAATGAGTATAAATTGAGTAACGGTTTGACAGTCTGGTTGAATGAAGACCATAGCCAGCCGAAGGTTTTCGGTGCCGTAGTGGTAAAGGCGGGAGCTAAGGACTGCCCGAACACTGGCATCGCCCACTATTTCGAACATATGATGTTCAAGGGTACGGACAAAATCGGAACAATAGATTATGCCGCGGAAAAGGTATTCCTGGATTCAATCGCCCGTAAATACGACGATCTTCGACAGACAAAAGATAAGAAAAGGCGGATGTTCATCCAATACGAAATAAACCGGTTGAGCGTCAAAGCCGCTGAATATGTGATTCCCAATGAATTCGATAAATTGGTTTCCAAATACGGAGGGAGCAAAATTAATGCGGGGACGTCATATGACTATACTGTTTATTATAATACCTTCTCCCCCCAATATATTGCCCAATGGGTGGAAATAAACAGCGAACGCCTGCTAAATCCTATTTTCCGAATGTTCCAGAGCGAATTAGAAACAGTTTATGAAGAGAAGAACATGACCGGAGATTATATCGGCGGGCAGGCGATCGAAAAACTGACAGAGCGCTATTTTTATCCTCATCCGTACGCTTATCCGATCATCGGGAGTACGGAGAACCTGAAGAATCCGCGCTTGTCGGAAATGCGGAAGTTTTTTGAAGAATATTATGTAGCTTCGAATATGGGGCTGATCCTAAGCGGTGATTTCGATACCGCAACGACACTTCCTTTGTTGGAAGGGACTTTCTCGCGCATTCCGCAGGGAGAAGCTCCCCGTTCCGTAATTGCTCCTCCTCCTCCATTTAAGGGAAGGGAAAGGGCTGTAGCTAAATTTCCAATTCCTCTGATCAAGGCTTTTGCTTTCGGCTTTCGCGGGGTGCCTTCAGATCATCCCGACCAGGCGGCCTTGAATATCGCTGTGGGGATATTGAACAATACCAACGGGACGGGGTATCTGGATAAACTGACGGTCGAACGAAAGGTGATGACGGCTATGTCCATCAATGAGAGCCTGAATGACGCCGGTATCCTGGCGGTGTTTGTCGTACCCCAGTTGGTTGTCCAGTCTTACCGCAACGCCGAAAAGCTGGTTTGGCATGAGATCGAAAGGGTTAAGGAAGGCGATTTTACGGAAGATACATTCAATAGTTTGAAGTTGGAACAGCTTCGCCAGCATATGACCGGATTGGAAGATATCAATTCCCGTTCCCAGGTCATGATACGCCTCTTCTCCCAAGGGAAGAGTTGGAATGATTATATGAAGGAACTGGATAATATCAGCAAGCTGACGAAAGAGGATGTCATGCGTGTTGCAAATAAATATTTTGGAGCTAATTATTTATATGTCCGGAAGAAGACTGGAAAATATAAGAAGGAATATTTGCCAAAACCGAACTTTGCGCCCATTGTTCCTAAGCATACGGACGCAACGTCTGAGTATGCCAAAGAGTTGGAGAAGTTACCGGTGCGTGAAGTCGTTCCGCGCTTTGTCGACTTCGAAAAGGACGTAAAAACAATACAATTGGCGGATAAGGTAACTCTTTACACGAAGTATAATTCGGTGAACGATATCTTTACGCTGAATTTTTCCTATGGCGTCGGCTGCCTGGAACGTCCGCTCTTATCCCAGTTGGCTATCTATCTCCCTTATCTGGGAACCGACCGTTATACGTACGAAGAGTTCCGGAGTCATTTGCAGACGTTAGGCAGCACGCTGATGTTCGATGTCGATGACAATAACTTTACGGTTAAAGTTAGTGGCTTCGATAAGAATTTCAAGGAAACCATGGAGGTTGTCCAGGACTTTTTCAACCATGCCAAAGTGGATAGAGAACGCCTGCGTGTATTGGTTGATAATGCAAAAGTGACGGAAAAGGCTTTCTTCAAATCCAGTAACGAGGTGGCGGCTGCTCTGTTCGAACGTGTGCAGTATGGTGATCAGTCCCGCTATCTGAGGAAACTATCTTTGTCGGATATAAAAGAACTGACGGGAGAAGAGTTGCTTCGCCTTTTTGCCGAAGTCCAGCGGGTGGAGTGCAGCGTACATTATTGCGGTACTTTAAGTGAGTTGGAAGTGAGCGAGCGGATAAAAGAATATCTGCCGTTGGAACAGATAACGGTCAGTTCCCGTTCTCCTTTTTACCGCACCGCGATCGATTACAAGAAACCGATGGTTTTCTTTTATGATATGCGGGATATATCCCAAAGCATTGTTTACGGCTATTTCCTTGGAGGACCTTTTGATGAGGAGACTCGTCATGCCTCCAAACTCTTTTCCGTCTATTTCGGCGGTGGCATGAGCAGTATTATGTTTCAGGAGATAAGAGAATTCCGTTCGTATGCTTACTATACATACGGGGGATTCCAATTGCCTCCGGTGCGCTATAAAGATCAACCCGTCAGTTTTGTGTCGCTCCTGTCTACGCAAAATGACAAGACGGTGGATGCCATGATTGTCCTGGATTCCCTACTCCGGCATTTGCCGGAGCAGCCGGATAAAATCGAAGCGGTAAAACAATCTATCCTGAATCAGATCAGCAACGGTTATCCGACACTGCGTGAGATCTCGACCCGCATTGCAGGGTATAAGCGGGATGGCTATGCCAACGATCCGAATAAGACTTTGTTTAACAATCTTGAAACATTGGGTATAGAGGATATCGTACGTTTCCATCAAATATATATGCAAGGGAGTCAACCGGTTTATATCGTTGTCGGCAATTCGAAACGGATAGATATGAAGCGTCTGGCCTCTTTCGGAACCCTTGTGAGAATGAAGCGCAAGGAGTTTTACCGGTAAACGGAGCGATATTTCTTTCAGAGGAGGAAAAGGGGGATTGTGATTGGTGTACTAATTTTTTGTTTATTTAACTATATTGGGGACGAATAATGTGTTATTTCCTTACGCGGGGATATTGAAATCGACTCTTTTTGTGTAGATTTGTCGTCTGCATATCTAAGATAATATACAAATGACACCACTACTGATACTTCTGACAATTTTGTCCTATTTTGTTCTGCTGTTTGTGATCTCGTATTTAACCGGTCGAAAGGCGGATAACCAGAGTTTCTTTACGGGAAATCGTAAATCCCCTTGGTATCTGGTGACGATCGCCATGATCGGGTCTGCGATATCCGGCGTAACATTTGTCTCGGTTCCCGGAATGGTGGAAAGTAATAGTTTTGCCTACTTGCAGATGGTGCTTGGCTTTATGGTCGGCCAATTTATTATTGCTTTTGTTCTGATTCCGCTTTTCTATAAGATGAATCTGACTTCCATCTATGAATATCTGGAAAGCCGTTTTGGTGTTTCCACCTATAAGACCGGCGCCTGGTTCTTTTTTATCTCGAAGATGTTGGGAGCCGCTGTCCGACTTCTTCTTATCTGTATTGTCTTTCAACTATTGGTTTTCGAGCCTTTCCATTTGCCGTTTTGGGTAAATGTAGTCTTTACGGTAGGGGTGGTTTGGCTTTATACTTTTAAAGGAGGAGTCAAATCGGTTGTGTGGACCGATTCGCTGAAAACGTTTTGCCTGGTGGTTTCGGTAGGCGCTTGTATCTATTATATATCCAAAGACCTGGGGTTGAACTTCTCGGGGATGCTGTCCACGATTCAGGAAAGCAAGATGTCCCGGATTTTCTTTTTTGATGATATCAATGACCGCCGGTATTTTTTCAAACAGTTTCTCGCCGGTATTTTTACAGTTATTGCAACGACCGGATTGGACCAGGACATGATGCAAAAGACGTTAAGTTGCAAAAGCTATAAGGATTCCCAAAAAAACATGGTCATCAGCGGAGTAATGCAACTGTTTGTCATTCTCTTGTTTTTAATGCTGGGTGTTTTACTCTATACTTTCGCCATGCGTGAAAATATACCGTTTCCCGGGAAAAGTGACGAACTGTTCCCGGCGATCGCTACCGGCGATTACTTCCCTGCAATCGTCAGCATTCTTTTTATTGTCGGCCTTGTTTCCGCAGCTTATGCGGCAGCGGGTTCCGCCTTGACGGCTTTGACCACTTCTTTTACCGTTGATATTCTGAATATAAAAAAAGAAACAGACCGTAAGGTAGCGGATACCCGTAAACGGGTACATGTAGCGATGGCCGTCGTGATGGGAATCATTATCATCATTATCAACTTGTTGAACAATACATCGGTTATCGATGCAGTCTATGTGTTGGCCAGCTATACTTACGGCCCGATTCTCGGATTGTTTATCTTCGGTATTTTTACGAAAAAACAGGTTTACGATAAATATATTCCATTTGTCGCCCTTCTTTCCCCTATACTCTGCTTGATCATAGACAAAAACTCGGAAGCCTGGTTTAATGGTTACCGGTTCAGCTATGAACTTCTGATCATGAACGCCACCCTTACTTTTCTCGGCCTTTGTTTATTCATCAAGAAGAAAGAAGTGCGTTAATCCCTTTCTTGACCTGGGGCGGGAGCCTGACGGGGAGCCCTTGGGAAACTCTCTTGCCGCGGAGGTTTGCGGAATTCGATCTCCTTCCAGTGTTGGGTGAGGATTTGATATTGCTCTTCCGTCAGGATAGACCGGTATTTTTTGTCATATTTTATCCTTGTTTTCTCAACTTTCTCGTCTAACTTGACCAATAGTTTTTCGCCGTTCGCCTTTGCATTTGCCTTGAGGGAGGGATTCTCTATCTGGATCCGTATGTTTTCCCGTTCTTCATTGATTTTATTGATATCCTTTTGCTCTTTTGATAGAGTCTTGGTTAATTTTTCCCGCTGTTTGTCATCCAAGCCGGGAATTTCCGGCAGGGTGAGGATACCCACCCTTAATTCGGAAGGCTTCAGTCTTCTCTCCATAGGAGGACGATTTCCGCCTCCTCTTCCGTAACTTCCTCTCTGAGGCGGTTGCGCCGACAGGCTCATACAAGAAATGATAGCTAAAGTAAAGAATAACTGTTTCATAATGATTTCATTTTAAGTTATCAACTTTCGGTTCCAAATTTAGATTAAATTATCTCTTCCAGGAAAATAAATCGACGAAGAGATTGAAAATACCGATAAAATAATTATTTTGTGTGCGTTTGTAAAATAAGAAAAGGAAAATGAATATAAAAGAGATAGCTAAGTGTGTCTTGTTTAGAGGGGTTGAAGAGACTCAATTACAGGAAGTATTACTTGCGGTAGATGCAGAGGAAGTTCCTTTTCATAAAGGGGAAGTCTTGGCAAAACAAGACGAGCTATGCAACCGGCTTATTATATTGGTAAAAGGAAGCATTACAGCCGAAATGACTTCTCCTGCCGGGAAAGTGGTAAAGGTCGAGGATATTGAGGCTCCTAGTCCTTTGGCAATTCTCTATCTTTTTGGAGAAAATAACCGTTTTCCGGTTCAGGTAACGACACGGGAGGAAGGCGTAGCGCTGGTTATTTCCAAATCTTCTGTTTTGAAAATGTTGCGGATGAATGAAGCCTTACTGAAAAATTACCTGGATTTATGTGCCTATTTTGCGTCGGCTTTATCCCGGAAACTATATTTAATATCTTTCCGTACAATCCGTCAGAAGATAGCCTCCTATCTCTTAAGTTTAGTGCAGGGAGAGGAGACTATAGTCCGGACAGAGTACTCCCAAGCCGCATTGGCGCAATATTTTGGAGTTTCCCGCCCATCGTTGGCCCGCGAACTGCGTCGCATGCAGGACGAGGGTCTGATAGAAGTTCACAAAAAAGAAATTCGGATTTTGGCTAAAAACAAACTCTTCCATCTGGTTCATTTTTCTTGAATCCTATTATTTATTTTGAATGATCTTTTCAACTCAGCAATTGCAATGTCACTTTCGGGGGCATATCGACTATTTTTTATCATAATGGTCTAACCAATGAACCAGGTTCAATAAAAATTGCACATTTTGTTTGGCATCAGGTGAGTTTAACCCCATTTGTAGTCTGTTTTTACCTTGTAGTTGAGCGGAAAACATGGCGGCCTCTCCAAACATTGCTATACGCCCTTTGCCATATTGAAGTATAGCGCCTTGTGATAACCCTTTTGCAGGAATGGTTTTTGTGTGTTCGCTAAAAACCCATGCGGTATCAGGAAGTAATACTCTATAATTTTCATTAAAAGTGAGCAATGAAATTGCTTCGGAAGGTATTTCAAATGCTTGTCCGCCAAATGTTGCAACTTGTTCCACTTGTTCTTTACTATTTCTCCCGGTTGTGATAGGGTGTATGGCCAATGTTTTGTTCTCCTTTGTGAATGCATCAAATTTTAATCTTTGATTACTTGTTTGATCTGGCTTAATTTCTGATGCAAATCCATTATATAAAATAAAACCAAAGGATTTGGCCAAATCATAAGCCGCTCCCGGGAATGGCATATGGTCGGCAATGAGAAACAATGAACCGCCTGATTTAACCCATTCATTTACATACTTGATTTCGTCAACTGTAAATGCTGACGGGGTTGGTAGTTGCCATGGCGTTTCATTGCCGCTTTCATCACTGTTTATCTTGTTAAGGGCATTCGCTATGACAAGTATTTTGGCACTTTTCAATCGTTCCGGTGTAAATGCATTGGCATTCGATATAACTTGGTATCCGTCTTTTTTCAAGATCTTAGTAAATATGAAGTATCTCCCTTCCGCCGTATGAAAATTATAATGGGCTTCATCCAATAAGATTACAGAGCCGGATTGCGTTAAATAGGCCGGATTGGCAATGGACGGTTCAAAATCCTTGTCAGGTATTTGTTGTGCGCTAAGAAAGGCACTCGATATTAAAAGTAAAAATGAAAATATTATTTTCATGCTGTTTTGTCTTATAATTAATATTGTCAAGTTTTATTTGTCGAATAATACGTTTTTGCGTCATTTGAAGATTGTTTCCCATCGGATCCCAAAAACCACATAAGCCACCAGAAGCGTAAAAAGAATATTGAATAGTTGCGCTCCAAGAAAGACAAATCCGGCCTTTTTATTTTCTGCATTAATTAAGGCCTTGAAATTTGTTTCCAGACCGATCGAAACAAAACCTAAAGTAAACCAGAGATTTTGGAACTTTTTCAATGAATCGGTAACCGGTTTATATCCTTCGCCAGCGAAAAAAAAGGAGAATAGTAACGATACCAGAATGAAGCCCAATACAAACTTCGGGAAACGTTCCCACATTAATTGCAGACCGGGTCTCTCTCCCGAAGCATCTGTCTTCTCTTTTTTACTGTAATTCCAATAAAGCGCAATGAAAAATGCAGCGATACCCAGTAATACATTTTGCGAAAATTTCACGATTGTACTAATTCTCAACGCTTCCTCCCCGTATAATGCACCGGTTGCGACAACGGCGCCGGTTGTATCGATAGTTCCGCCAATCCATGCTCCGGCAATGGTTTCGTTTAACCCTATCAACTTGGCTAAGATCGGCATAATGATAATCATCGGCACGGCAACGATCAGCACGAGCGAAACGACGTAGGATAGCTTTTTTGAATCGCCCTTGATGGCTCCTGCACTGGCTATTGCTGCCGACACACCGCATATGGAGACGGCACTCGAAAGCATTATGGACAACTCTTTATCTATTTTAAATCGCTTGCATAACCAGAAAGAAAAATACCATATACTGAAAACCACCACCACCGACTGGATCAATCCCAATGCGCCGGACTTCAGTAAATTCTGGAAAAGGATAGTAGAGCCTAAGAAGATCAATCCGATTTTGATATATAATTCGGATGATAATGCTTTCCTTATCCATTGGGGAGTCCCCCAAAGATTATTAATTAGCAACCCTATGGCTAAACTGAATATAACCGTTTCCAGTCCCCAATCGTTTGCCATTTTATTTCCACCCAATAGAGAGGCGGCGGCCGTCAATAAAAAGACTCCGACATAACCGAATGTCTCTTTTATTGGTTTTCCCTGAAAGAAGTAGGCCAAGACCAAGAGCACATAGCTTATGATAAAAACCAGTAGTAAGTTATAGAGGTTTTCGGCAGAAAACAAAGCTATCAGTTCCTCCCCATTCTTCCATCCGAAAGTAGCGAATTCCGGAGTATACTGTGACAAAGCAAACGCCCCCAAACTAATCAAAACAAACAACAAACCGGTAAGTGTAGCCGCCCAGTCTTCTGTTAAATGTAACTTTTTCATCTTATAATTAATATTTACAGATACCGTTCTATTTTTATTATATATGCTTATTATTCTATATGTTCTTGAATTTTTTGAAATAAAGCAGATGCGGTGATAAAACCTTTATTTTTCCATACCGGTTTGCCTTGTTTAAATAATAGAAGTGTCGGTAGAACTTCAATTTTTTGTTCTTTAATCAATCCGGGATTCTCATCCAGCTCAAGCCGTACTATTTTTAACCCTTTTTGATTTTCATTTTTCAATGAATCCAACACGGGAATCAATCGGCGGCATCCGCCACAATATTTGGAACCAAAATCAATCAATACTAATTTGTCGGATTGGGTGAGTTGTTTGAATTGTTCGGTGGTCAACCCCGAACCTTTGGAAGTTTCGAGCGGATAACCGGAACCTACCCAGTTAGCAAGTCCGCCCGGTAGAGCATAGACTTCCTTAAATCCTTGGTCTAATAATTTCTTTGCCAATATTGTACTACGGCCCGTATTGATAGAATACGTGAAAGTCGGATAGTGGGGTTTCAATTTATCAACTATATTCTTCAATGCTATGCTGTCCGCTAAATTGACATTGATTGCTCCTTTAATACGATTCTGTGTAAATTCTTCCGGTGAACGCGCATCCAATATTTGAGGATGGACGGCCTTATCCAATTTTTCGGCGAACTCTTTTATCGTTAATGATTTGTTCTGAGCCAAGATCGGGCACATTGGACTGCAAATAAGTATTGCAAATAAATAAATTTGTTTCATCGTTTAAAAATATTTTTTCTCCGGATAAGGTTTTACAAGACTTTTCCAAGCAATGCGTTCCCATTTGTCGGCTAACTGTTTTACTTTTTCCGGGTATTTTGAGGCAAGATTTTTTATTTCCGTCCTGTCGTTTTCTATGTCATACAACTCCCATTTGTTATATGGTGTTGGTTCGTCAACATTTATATATTTATCTTCTTTTGTAAACTTGTAAACTAATTTCCACCTTCCCTGACGGATTGCTTTATTGTTTTCATGTTCCCAGAACAAGTAACGGTCGCTTTTCACCTCTTCTTCAAATGCAGGTTTCAAGCTTACTCCCTGTAATGGTATGATATTATTTCCGTTGTATATTTTGGGGTAAACGGCTCCGGAAATATCTACCAATGTTGCTAAGATATCCGGCAATTGTCCGGGTGTTTGACGAATTGCTCCTTTGCTTTTAATTCCGTTTGTCCATCGGATGATTAAAGGAGTGGAAATGCCCCCTTCGTGTACCCAATGTTTGTATTCCCTGAAAGGAGTATTGCTATAATATGCCCATCCTTTGCCATAAGCAATGTATGTATCCGGTCCGCCGGGTAAAACCCCATAACCTCTTCTTACTAATTGACCTTCACGCGTTTGCCAAGGTTGTCCGCTAGTTTGCAATTCATCCGGTTGCATGGGTCCAAGTGTTTTGCCTTCCGGTATTGGATTGTAATATAAAGGCCGTTCCCGACCGACAGTTTCAGCACAGGCTCCATTATCTTGTAAAAAAAGAATTACCGTATTATCTAACTGTCCGGTTCGGCGTAATTCCTCTACGATTTTCCCAATATTATGATCTAAACAGGAAATCATACCAGCATAGACTTCCATACAGCGTGTCTCAAATTTTTTATCTTCCACTCTGTCCCAAGGAGTAACTGTACTATCTTCCGATAGTACCCATTTGGAGTCAATTATACCTTCTTTTAATTGGTTTTGGTATTTTTCTTTTCTCAATTGGTCCCAGCCTTTGTCAAATTTGCCGTAGTAAGGCTTTATATAGCGCTCGGGAACTTGCATCGGCCAATGTGCAGCCGTAAAGGTTACATACATGAAAAACGGGTTATTGCTATTTTTCTGTTCATGTTCTTTAATAAATTTCACTGCATTGTCACCTAATGCCTCTGTCAAATAATAATCTTCCTCGTTTGTTTGCGGATAATGGTATTCTTTATCTGCAAACGGAGAAATTAACGTATTATCACGACACAATGAACCCGGATCGTAATAGCTTGCGGCACCTGACAAGATACCGTAATATTTGTCAAAACCTCTTTGCAGGGGCCAATTATGCTTTGATTCGCCTTCTCTTATATAGCTGGTTACATGCCATTTGCCAACTGCATAATTTTTATAGCCTGCCGATTTTAATACTTCTGCAATCGTTACGCTATTTGAACTCAAATCGCCTCGATAGCCCTCTTTTCCCCTATCGTTCATCATATGTCCGATACCTGCCTGATGTGGATGTAATCCAGTGAGTAAACTTGCTCTTGTCGGACAACTTCTTGCGGTATTATAAAACTGTCGGAAGCTAACCCCTTCTTCCGCTAGTTTGTTCAAGTTCGGAGTATGAATAACACCTCCATACTTTTCAATATCGGAATAACCCATATCGTCCGACATAATTAAAATAATATTCGGACGGATTTTTTCTTGTGAAAAAAGCAGGCCGGGAGTAGACAAGACAGCTCCTCCAATGAATAATGTACTTCTAATTTTACTTTCCATAATATATTTGCTATTTTAGTGGAAACGGAATCTTTCAAGCTTTTACTGCTGAATTTATTGCAAATGAAATATTGATTTCTCTTGCAATAAACCTATTTCCCTCCATATTAATTTTTTATAGGATATCAACAGTTACTTTTTTGAGATTCCCGGTAAAAATATAGGGGGATTTATAAGACGGAGATACAGGCGTTCCGAAATTACGTCCTGCCTGAAGGAGATTCCCTCCGGCATTGGTAATGCTTCCAATTTCTTTCGTTCCTACTTTTTCTCCGTTAATATAAAGAGAGATAGTTTTATTAAAATCCTCTTCTCCACTGTAAATTACATCTGCTTCAAACGTCACCTCACCGGAAGGTATTGCTTTGTCAGATGTGACTCCAAGCAACAGTGCAGAAGAGATCAATCCTATATTTCTATTATAAATTACCTTTTTCATTATTCTTGCATTTATATGATTAGATTTGGAAAATTATTTATTTATGGTTTCTTGCCTTCTGCGTTGTAAACTGGTTTGGAGATCATACCGATCAATCAAAGGATAGAGATTATATCTCTCAGCTTGTTGATCAAACAATTCTTTGAGCTCTTTCAATTTGTCCGGATATTTATCCGCCAAATTAGTTAACTCGTTAAAATCATTGTTGATATCATAAAGTTCCCAGATGTCATTTTCAAATCGTTTGGGATCCGGAGTTTCCGTTTCATTTGTAGGTGTAGAAGAATTTCCCCTGTCGATATTGTCCGGCCGATGTGCTGTTGCGGCTTTCCATCCGTCTTTATAAATCGAACGGGATCCAAAAATATAATAATGTTGCAATGTATGTTTAGAAACGGCTTTTGCATCATTCAGTGAATAGAATAAGGAAACGCCGTGAATCGGGTCCTGCTTGACACTTCGGATATACTCCGGTTGCTTGATACCAATCAATTCAGTAGTGGTGGGTAATAAATCAATGACATGTCCATATTGGTTACGAATGCCACCTTTTTCCTTAATACCTTTCGGATAATAAATGATCAGAGGATTATGTGTACCTCCTTCGCTATGTGCGTCTTGCTTCCAGTTACGGAAAGGAGTATTCGCCGCTTGCGCCCAAGCTAAAGGATAGTTTACATTCGATTCAGGTGTACCGATTTGATCAATATTATGGAAATTATATTCAATGACTTCCTTTCTTGTTTTTCCGGCCGATAGTCGTGTTACTATTCCGTCAAAATTGCCCTCCTTACTCGCTCCATTATCACCGATAATTACAAAAATTGCTGTATTATTAAGTTCTCCCGACTGTCTTAGATAGTTAACCAGACGTCCTATTTCATAATCAGTATACTCTAAATAACCGGCATAATTTTCAAAAAAACGTACGTATAGTTGTTTTTGATTGTTCGAGAGTGTATTCCAAGCTTCTAACCGTGGGTCACGGGGAGGTAGTTTAGCATTAGCAGGAATGATTCCCAGTTTTTTCTGACGTGCAAGTACCTTTTCTCGATATACGTCCCAGCCTTCATCAAATTGACCTTTATATTTATCTCTCCATTCTTTTGCCACTTGATGAGGTGAATGGGTCGCCCCAGGTGCATAATATAGAAAGAAGGGTTTATTAGGAGCCGCTTTTTTCTGACGGGAGATAAAGTTGATTGCCTTGTCTGTTATTTGTTCACTTAAGTGACGGCCGTCAGGAGATACATGAGCATTGTCTTCTACCAAATCGGGTTTATATTGGTCGGTTGCCGATCCGAGAAAACCAAAGAAATGGTCAAATCCTTTACCTGAAGGCCAACGATCGAAAGGACCGGCATCTGTAACGTCGGCATCAGGAACAATCCCATATTTACCTACGGCAAACGTATTATATCCATTCTCACGTAAAATTTCGGCTATTGTACCGGCTTCCGCCGGAATGCGTCCGTCCCATCCTGGGAATCCGGCTGACATAGCTACATGTCCGAATCCTCCCATATGTACGGCATGCGAGTTACGTCCTGTTAGCAGAGCGGCACGGGTAGGTGCGCTAATTGCGCAGGTATGAAAATTGGTATAACGCAAACCTTGATTCGCCAGATTTTCCAAATTAGGCGTTTGAATTAATCCACCGAAAACACTGGCTGCTCCAAAACCCACATCATCGATTAATATCCATACTACGTTTGGCGCGTTTTCAGGGGCTTTCGGATTTCTTGTCCAAGCTTCTGTCGATTCTTCATAGGTTTTGCCGATTTTCCCTTGGAAAGGTTGTTGATTTTGGGCCCATATATTTGTGCCAAATGTAATGCTTCCGACAAGCGTCAGTGGAAGTATTTTTGTCTGTTTCAAATTGAGTGTATTCATATTTTAATTGTTTTAATTTTATCCGGATTATGTTAGAAAACTGAAAGAGTGAGAATAATTGATAAATTGATAGTCCTTAGAAAATGCAGTTCTTCCAAGATCGAATGCTGCCGTACAATTACCAACCGGGATTCTGTACCAACTTTGAATTAATATCTATTTCAACCTGTGGAATAGGATATAAGTAGTGTTTATCGTTTGCACTCGGTTTACCAAAATCATTTAATGTTTTAACCATAATATGATCACCGTCCTTATTAATTTGGCGGATAAGGTCGAACCAACGATGATATTCAAAGTTAAGTTCCAAGCGACGATCCAGATAAATGGAATCACGGAATTGGTCTTTTGTCAAACTTCCAATTTTAAATTCAGGTAATCCTGCCCGCTTCCGAATCAAATTATAGTTTTGATAAGCTTCTTCATTCGGTCCATAAAGTTCATTATTTGCTTCTGCATTATTCAGCAATACTTCCGCATAGCGAATAATAGGTACGTTAATCCCTGATTGTCCAAGCATTGTAGGTACGTCACTATCATAATATTTGTAACTAGCATAGCTATTTCCATCATTTTGTTTAGGATCGATTGTATAAGTGACGCCGCCGATAGTATAAGAAGTTGTCAATGAAACAGCTTTTCTTTTATCATTATCCGAAAAATGCTTAATCAAATCAGGAGTCGGTTCATCTGCAAAAGTTCCATTTAATGCCTTAATCCCCAAAGGAGCCGTACGGTTTCCGAAACCATTTCCATTCGCTAATGTGGAAGAATTGAACTGCGCTGAGAACAAATGCTCCTTTCCATTTTTAGTCGCTTTATTAAATACTTCAGCATAATCCTCAAAAAGATCATAATACCGATCGGAACGCTTTATAATGTTATTGGAATGATCTATTGCTTTTTTAAGCAACTCTTCCCTGTTTTTTATCACTGAAATATTATAAGCCCGCTGGTTATCATCCAAACTCACATTCGCCAATGTTAAATAAGCTAATGACAAGAAAGCTTCTGCTGCTGCAGCATTTGCACGACCGGCATCCGAACCGTTTTGATCAAAGTACCAGGGAAGCCCGGCCGCTGCATCTGTAAAATCCTGGATTACCTGATCATATACCTCTTCTGCACTTGTCCGGGATACTAAAAGAGTGTTTTGGTCCAAAGTAGTCGTTTCATGCAGAACTAGAGGAACACTACCATACAAACGAACCAAATTAAAATAATATAAACCTCTCAAAAACTTTGCTTCCAGAACATATTGCTTTAAAAGCGCCTCCTCAGCAGCGGTAGTGAAAGGAATTAAAGGTATTTTATCAATCGCTATATTCGCTTTATTAATTGCTATATAATGCTGTTGCCAGATTTCCTTGACACGTAATGTCGAAGGAGAATGGTCTAATGTCGATTGCGCTTTCACATCGGCATTTGTTGCTCCCGGCCCCATCTTTATATCATCCGCCATAAATTCTTGCCCCGTGACGAAAAGAATATTATATGGCGTTTGCGAACCGCTATAATTAAGTCCATAGTAGACTGCCGTAACCGCAGCTTTTGCGTCAGCTACTGTTTTGTAGTAGCCTTCAGATGAAACAAAACTTCTGGCATCTTCATCTAAAGAAGTACATGACGGTAGAAGGGCAAATAATCCCCCCATAAATAATAAATAGTAAAAGGGACTGAATAACCTTTTCTCCAATTGTTTTTTTTGTATTATTGTATCCATATTTTTTTAGTTTATGGCAAGCAGGTATTTTTATAAGAGTATAATATTTCTTCAAACACCCTTGTTGCCAATTCAAATGATAACTGAATAGAATTAAAATGTAATGCTTAAACCACCTAATACTGTTTTACTGATAGGATATACAGCATTATCATAGCCTTGGGTTAATGTCGTTTGTTCATTCCGGCTAGCTTCCGGATCATAACCTGTATAATCTGTTAACGTAATTAGGTTTTGAGCAGAAACATAAAGGCGCAGTTGTTTTATCTTGACTGCTTTCATCAGTCTTTCAGGAATTGTGACTCCAAAAGTTATATTTTTTAACCTTATATAAGAACCGTCTTCAATATAGATATCTGATGGAAGAACTGCCGGATCCTCAATTGCGCGCTGAACATCTGTATTTTCATTGCTTGGTGTCCACCGGTTAAGCAATCGTGTCGTTGCATTTGTATATCCCGTACCCAGGTTCAGATAAGCAGCTGTATAGTTATACAGTTTATTGCCATAGGAACCTTGCAATAAGAAACTCAAATCAAATATTTTATATGAAAAATTATTCGTGATTCCAAAAATAAACTTCGGCTGTGCATTTCCTACGATCGTACGATCGCCTGCCTGTGTAATCGCACCATCCTGATTAACATCAATATAACGCTGATAGCCCGGCAAAGTATTTGCTTTGTTTTTAGGCAGGTTTGCTATATCATCCGTCGATTTGAAAACTCCATCCGTCTTAAGAACATAAAAAGAACCGACCGCTTCTCCAACTTTAGCTATGGATGGGTCTGAAATGATATAATCAATGCCTTCCCCTAAACTTAAAATCTTATTTTTATTTGTTGAGAATACGATATTCGTATTCCAATTAAAAAGACCTTTTGTATTAATCGTATTCAAGGTAAGCTCTATACCTTTATTCTCAACAGAACCATAATTCTGAAGCGCCGTCAAATGCCCGGAAGTTGCCGGAATGGATACGCTCAAGAGCAAATCCGTCGTTTTCTTATAATAAAAATCAGCGGACAAATTAATACGGTCTTCAAATAGGGCCAAGTCAAAAGCACCCGTATACTGTGTTGTTTTTTCCCAAGTCAAATCATCATTCGCAATTCGTCCTGGAGCGCCGCCGATAACTACTTGGTCACCCAGAATATATTTAAAGGTTGCAATATTAGACAAAGACTGATATACACCTATTTCCTGATTTCCTGTGATTCCCGCACTTAACCGTAGTTTGAGTGCCGATATCGGGGTAACCCCTTTCAGGAAATTTTCCTTATTAATATTCCAGGCAAGAGCGCCGGAAGGAAAGTATCCCCATTTATTGTTTTTACCGAACCTGGAAGAACCGTCGCTCCGTCCGGTAAATGTCACGAAATACTTTTCTTTATAGTTATAGTTGACACGTCCGAGATATGAGACTAACTGCCAAGCTGAATAAGAAGATGAGGCCGCCTTATTTATCGCTCCGGCTCCTAAATCATAGTCTTGCGTCGCATCGCTTGTAAACCCTCCCTGCGAAGCATTTCTTCCATCGGCTTTGTACTGCTGCTGCGTATAGCCGATCAGCGCATCATAGGAATGGTCGCCCAACTGTTTGTTATAATTTAACGTGTTCTCGTTTAACCATGAACGTACAACCTTATTTCCCTGCTGTCCTCCTCCGCTGACAGACTGCCCTTCATATAAAGATATCGGAATATACTGGTATTCATTACTATGAATCTGGTCTATACCAAAACTGACTTTTGCCTTAAAGTCATTCATGAATTTATATTCCGCATATGCATTCCCCAATACCCGGAAAGTACGGGCAAAGTTTTTTTGTAAAGTTAATGTCGCAATCGGATTTCCTAATGCGGCTTCACCTGGCTGCTTAAGTGTAAAAGAGCCATCTTCATTATAAATCGGAAAATCGGGGCGGACAGCTAATACCGTATTTATAATGCCAGTTGGAGCTTCATTAGCTTTTATTTGGCTAATTATCAGGTTTTCTCCAATTGTCAGATCCTTTGATATTTTCCGGTCCAGATTAACTCTTGCAGAAATACGCTCAAAATCCGAATGGATGATAATCCCTTCCTGCTTATAATAGTTTGTAGATAAAGCATAGCGCGTCTTGTCGTCTCCACCTGTAAATGAAAGCTGGTGGTTCTGAGTCAATGCCTCCCTGAACGCAGCATTCTGCCAATCATAATCCACATTGGCCAATGCATCGATATCGGATTGGGAGAAAGGAAGTTCACGGATTGTCCCTTTTCCTGTAAACCTTACAACATCGTTAGAGGTTGTAACGGCGTCATTTTTTAGTGAGGCAAATTCTTGTGCAGACAGAAGAGGAATCTTTTTCCCGATCCACTGATTTCCTAAATAGGCATCATAAGTTATCGTATTACTGCCCGCTTTTCCTTTTTTTGTCGTGATTAATACAACCCCGTTTGCTCCGCGGGCTCCGTATATAGCTGTAGCAGATGCATCTTTCAGCACATCTATCGATTCGATGTCACCAAGGTTAATCGTAGACAAAGCATTGATACTGGCTCCGCTAATAGTCCCTGAACTCGCGTCGCTGTTTGAGTTGTAAACCGGGAAACCATCTATAACATAGAGTGGTTCATTACCTCCATTTATTGAATTTCCTCCCCGTATCCGTATGCTGACAGCAGCACCCGGCTGTCCTGAAGTCTGCGTTACCTGAACACCGGCAGCCCTTCCCTGGAGGGCATTATCGAATGAACTAATAGGAAGTTGCGTCAATTCCTTTGTCGAAACAGAAGACAGCGACCCTGTAAAATCGCTCCTTTTTTGAGTTCCATACCCGATAACGACAACCTCATTTAATAGGTTCAGGTCTTCTTTGAGACTAATGAGGAGAGGCTCCGTATATTCATAAATCTCTACTGATTCATTACGAAAACCTAAAAAATTAACACTAAGTTCGGTAGGTAATGACTTAGCATAAACAGTGAATTTCCCGTCGATGTCCGTCGCGGTTCCGGTTTTTTCGTCTTTCAAGATGATGTTCACTCCAGGGACGGGCTCGTTTGTTCTTGCATCAACGACTTTTCCTTCTATTTTGGTGCCGGATTGTTGAGCAAAAATAGAAAGCGGGGAGAGAAATATTAATAATACCATAAAGGATATCATCGATAATTTGATTCCTCGGGAAAAAAATAATATTTTTACCATGATTTTAATTTATTAAAGTCAGGGTGTCCTCGAATCCAATTGCAGTCGGTAGAGAGGGCACCTTTTCTTTTATTTGTTCTCTTATGTATTGTATTTTCTTCCGAACAACGATGCTTCTGCTTTTTCAAATGGTCCTTTCTAAAAAGTCAGAAGAATAAATTCATTTTTTTTCTTAAGAAAATTTATAAGAATTATTTTGAAATTTATCTCATCCGGAAGGATAGAAATGATTGCTTATTATTTTTTCGAATTTTAATGATAACAACAACTATTACATAGCCTTGCATTAATAACTCTTCGAGAGATAATAAAAACTAAAATAATAAACAAATAGTACAGCCATTTCTGCAATAGAGTAATGAGGGAGAATAAATATTCCATGTTGACTAATAATTAAAAAAATTAACCTATTAATTGATATTGCAAAGATGTGGTAGTTTAAATTAACATGATATACCTTATTTATGGTATATTTATAATCTATTTATGGTATATCTTATTTTACGTTTCGTAAAATACCATTTAATCACTTTCTCCGACATCTCTGACGCTATTTTCGGTTGTTTCTTAGCCATATTCGTAGTTTCGTTCGGATCTTTTTTGATGTTATATAACTCAAGATTGGTTCCGTCAGCATTTACCAATACTTTCCAATCACCCCGGCGTATGCTTAGATGTGGGCTCTGATGATGTACCTGCGGTGGACGACCAAAGAATCGATTACGACCAAAATCCCATACAAGGTCTTTTTTACGATGCTGCGCTTTGATACCTAATAACGACTTGCTCATATCTTCACCGCTATAATTGAATCCTTCCGGCATCTTTGCACCGGTAATTGCACAAAGGGAAGGTAGAATGTCTACTGAACAAACCACGCTTTCATCTTCTATTTCACCTTCTTTTATCTTCGCGGGCCAACTGATGATGAAAGGCATTCTTATTCCTCCTTCATATAGACTGACTTTTGAACCTCTCAAGCCGTTTGTACGGATTTGGTCGAATGTTGGCAAAGCCCCGTTATCACTTGTAAAGATAATCAACGTGTTTTTTAATATTCCTAATTTTTCCAACCCATCTATAAAACGCCCTATCTGCCTGTCATATTCTTTAAGTACAGCAACAAAATTAGATCGGCTTGTCCAGCTTGCTTTTTCATCGAAAAATTCCTCCTGTGGAATCCAAGGGTCGTGCATATCATCTGGCCAAAGATTTACAAAACAAGGATTATTCTTATGGCGTGACAAGAAATCTAAGGCTTTATCAACGAAATATCCGGTGCGTTCCCAACGCTTGATGCTGTCCTGCTTGCTCCAAATCCAATCGGATGCAGTTATTAGTTTGTCAGGATCCGGACTTTCATAAGTCGACACATATTCATCGAAACCATAAAGGGGTATCTGTGGTGCATCGTTTACATCACGTCCACCACCCATATGCCACTTGCCTATATGAGCGGTTGAATAACCTGCATCTTTCAGCACTTTAGCCATGGAAGGAGCTGACGGATCCAGATAATCAACCTGCTCACATTCTGCATTTCCGGCTCTTTCATGTAGAAAGGTATTCACTCCCCACTCAGTGGGAAACATTCCTGTGGTTAGAGATACACGCGAAGGAGAACTCACAGGAGATGCTGTGTAATAATGATTGAATTTAAGCCCATTGGCAGCCAAACGATCTATATTGGGAGTTGTAACCCAACCGCTGTTATAACAAGACAGATCGCCTATGCCCATATCATCCGTATAAATGATTACAATATTGGGACGCTGTTCCTTTGTTTCCGTTTTATCTATTGATGTACTTTCAGAATAACAATTCGCAAAAATACAAGGAATGCCGATGTAGAATAACTTTTCCATTTGTTTCATCCGGTTATCATATTTTAGTGCTTTGTCTCTCTACATCTGCCGAAGTAGAATATGAATTCGTATATAGGAAAGATGGAATGGAGTAGGGGGTAAGGTATGTGTCGGAATATCATAAAGCCATTTGTGCAATAGAGTGATAATTGATGATGAATTTTTCATTGCTGTAATATTAGTTAAAAACATCAACTTATTGTTGATGCTACAAAGATGAAAGAGATTTTGTGAATATAATATACCGCATTTACGGTATATTTTAAATCTGTTTAGGGTATTATTTAGAAAGCAAAAACCATCTCCTCTTGATCGATATCTCTGCTTTTGCATAGAGAATTGAAAGGAGGAGATGGTTGAAAAAGAAAGTATGGCCGCCTCTTGGCGGGGACGGGACGAGCCGGATGGCTGGACAATTACCCGGCCATAAACATTTCCAGGTCTTGCTCTACGGTGGAAATGCCTCCAATGCCGAAGTGGTCGACCAGGACTTTGGCTACATTCGGGGATAAAAATCCGGGAAGGGTCGGCCCTAAATGGATATTTTTAACCCCTAAATGGAGAAGAGATAATAACACTATAACTGCTTTCTGCTCATACCAGGCGATATTAAAGGCGATCGGTAACTGGTTGATGTCTTCCAACCCGAATACCTCTTTCAGTTTGAGGGCTATGACGGCAAGTGAGTAACTGTCGTTACATTGTCCCGCATCCAGTACCCGTGGAATGCCTCCAATGCTCCCCAATGGTAGTTTGTTATAACGATATTTGGCGCATCCGGCGGTGAGGATGACCGTATCGTCCGGTAAAGCCTTTGCAAATTCCGTATAATAGTTACGGTCTTTCATCCGGCCGTCGCATCCGGCCATCACAAAGAATTTACGAATTGCGCCGGATTTGACTGCTTCTACCACTTTGTCCGCCAAGGCTAATACCTGTGCATGCGCAAAACCTCCGATGATCTTGCCGGATTCGATCTCTACCGGTGGTTGCGAGGTTTTAGCCATAGCAATGATTTCGGAAAAATCCTTCGGCATTCCGTCTTTCCGTTCCGGGATATGGCGCGCTCCGGTCAAGCCGGCGGCTCCGGTGGTGAAGATACGGTGGGAGTAAGAGGCATTTTTGTTTGGAGGGACAATGCAGTTGGTAGTGAAAAGAATCGGGCCGTTAAACGTCTCGAAGTCTTGCTTCTGTTGCCACCAGGCGCCACCGTAATTACCGAATAGATGCTTGTATTTCTTTAATTGCGGATAGTAATGGGCGGGAAGCATTTCGCTATGCGTATAGATATCTACGCCTGTACCTTCTGTTTGCTGTAAGAGCTCTTCGATGTCGCGCAGGTCATGTCCGCTGATCAGGATCCCCGGGTTTTTCCCGGCTCCGATATTTACTTCCGTCACTTCCGGATTACCGAAGCGTCCTGTGTTGGCCGCATCCAGCAAGGCCATTGCCTCAACGCCGTATTTGCCGGTTTCCAAAGCTAAAGCCACCAATTCATCGGCGGAAATGTCTGTACGGGTAATTTCCGCCAGCGCCCGTTGCATGAATAGATAGAGGGCATCGTCGGTCCGGTCCAGGTTATAGGCGTGTTCGGTATAGGCCGCCATCCCTTTCAGCCCGTAATGAACCAATTCTTTGAGCGAACGGATATCTTCATCGGGGGTACGCAAGACGCCGACCTCTTTTGCTTTTTGCATGAACGTTGATTCTGCTCCGTTCCACGTACATTCGTCCGGGAGAGAGGAGGCGGATAGGCCGGATGCCTCTGCTAATCTATTTTTAAGGGCAAGTCCTTCGACCACCTTTTGGCGGATTGCTTCAAAATCGAAATTCGCATTGGTAATGCTTATAAATAAAGCGTCGATCACAAACTTATCCGCTTCTTTCGACGGATTTCCCTGTTTCCGCAGCGCCTGGTTGTATACGGCGATACCGCGTGTGACAAACAATAATAAATCTTGAATGTCGGAAACTTCCGCCGTTTTCCCGCAGACGCCGACTAATGTACAACCTGTTCCTTTGGCTGTCTCTTGGCATTGATAACAAAACATACTCATGGTGCTTCTTTTATTAATTGAGGCAAAGCTATCCCATGTGTAGGAGAGGAAACGGTATCATTTGTTACACTTTTCCGTTTTCCTCCCTTATTTTTCCTGCCGAAGGCGTCCGACTATCCCTTCGCTGCTGACATAGATACATTCTTGTCCGTTAAGGGGGACGACCGTTCCGATAAGCGAATTACCTACTTTATGCTTCCATAGAAGCCGGCCGGTCTTTCCTTCGAGGGCGAAGATGACGCCGTTTTTGGTACTTCCGAATACGGTTCCGTCTTTTTCTACCGGCATGGAGGCGGCATGGTCGTAACCGTAACCGACGTTGACGCTCCAGATCCGCCGGGCTTCCGTACTCTCTGTAGAGTAACAGACCACGCTGTCCTGCATTGTTTTACTGTAGATGCGGGAAGAGTCGGCGGACAAGCCGATCGTTTCGCGTACCATCGATTCTTTCGTGCGCCAGAGGGCTTCGCCGGTCTGGGCGTCCAGTGCCGTCATCACCCGGTCCGGTGCAGTGAAGAATACCTTTCCGCGGGCGGCTACCGGCCAGACGGCGGCCGGAGAGAAATGCATCCGCGTCAATCCTCCGTCCCATTGCCAGCATAACCGGCCGTCTTCAAGATTCAGGGCATACATCCGGTTGTCCCAAGCGCCGAAGATCACTTTTCCGTCATAAACCAGCGGGCGTGTTTCTATGTATCCCTTGATACCCGCGTATTCCCATTTCAGCTTGCCGGTTTTCAGGTCGAGAGCACGGAAAGTCCCGTCACTGGCTCCGATATATACAACTCCTTTATGAATGGTTGCGGCTCCGAGGACAGGTTCTTTCGCTTCAAATTTCCACTTCAGCTTACCCGAACGGGTATCCAGCGCATAGATCAGTTTATCGGCCGAACCGAAAACGACGGTCTGGTCTTCTGCTGCCGCCGTTCCCACGATCCGGTTGCCCGAAGAAAAGCGCCAGCGTTCCCGGCCGTCTTTAAGCGAATAGCAGGCGAAAATGCCGGCATCATCACCGATATAGACCGCTTTGTTATAAACGATGGGAGAGGCGTAGAGTGCATTCTCCGTCTTTGTGCTCCAGATTTCCCGGACTTTCGGATAAGTTCGGTTGTCCGAATAGTCCGGGCGGGGATAGGACGCGTTATCTTCCGTATAATAAGTATGCTTCAGAGAATAGCCGCCCCAGCGGATAGGCTCCTGCCCAATCCTTTTTTCAGAGACAAGGATTGAATCCGGCGTTATTTCGTATAGGGAATACCCGCTGAGGTTATCAGGCTCATTACGTAAATTGGAGCGATTGATGAAACCCGGGATGCCATCGTAAAAGAATAGCCGGTTGCTGTGATAGTGCCCTCCGAGGACGGCCTTGATCTTATATTTCCGGACAGCGTCCGTCACCTCGTACCAGTTATCCACATCTCCGGGCAGGAGAGGGTAATGGGTGACCAGGACCACCGGCTGTTCCGGTTTTTCCGCCAGGGTTTCTTTCAGCCAACGGATATCCTGGGGCGCCACGTGGCCGTCCATCATCCGGATCACCGGACCGGTTCCGAAGCCGAGAAAGCGGATGCCGTCCTGTTCGAAGTCGAAGCGTTCGGAGCCGAAAATATGTCCGAAGTCTGTTGCTCCTGATTCGCTCCATTTCGTTTCATGATTCCCCGAAAGTGCATAATACTTTACTTTCAGGCGGTCGAGCTCGGCTTTTACGCGGAGAAGGGAGCTCCGGTCGCCCTCTTCGGTCAAGTCTCCGGTAACCAGAACGAAACTCAGGCCGGGTGTCCGGTTGATTTCTTCGACGGAGCGTTTCAGATCATAAAAGGCAGACGTGTCATTGCTTCTCACATGCAAGTCTGTCAGAAGTGCAAAGCGAAAATCCTGGGCGCCCAAGATAAAGGCGCTGATAATAAAGAGAAAGAGGAAAACTACTTTTTTCATACGGTTTCTTTTTTGCGAAAAAAGCCAGGTCATTCTTCTACGGATGCAGCCACAATATTGGCAATCAGCGCCCGCAAGCGATTTACCCCTCCTTTGTCCGCCGGATGTACCCGGTTAGTCAGGAAGATGACGGCTGTTTTTGTGTCGGGATCGATGCTGATGGAAGGGCCTGTATACCCTGTATGCCCGTAGGTGTTCCAACCGAAAAGGTCTCCGTTGTTGGATGCATATGGTGAACAGACGTCCCATCCCAGGGAACGGCCGAAAGATTCGAATCCGCGGGGTATGGTGCGCATGGCTCTTACCGCCGCCTGGCTCAGGATGCGTGTCCCTTTGTACTTTCCACCGTTCATCAACATGGCGACCAACCGGGATAGGTCTTCGGCGTTTGAGAATACGCCGGCATTTCCGGAGATTCCTCCGTTTACTAACCTTGCCAGCGGATCATGTACTTTTCCGTGCAATACGCTGCCGTCCGCCTGCTTTTCCGTCGGGGCCGCCCATTCCAATGTTTCGCCTTGCGGATTATAGTCGGTATGCTTCATTCCCAACGGGCGGAAAATATTTTTCTGTGCAAAGTCCTGCAATGTTTCCCCACTGATGGTCTCCACAATGCGTTGAAGGGTGATGAAGTTAAGGCAACTGTAATTGAAATCCGTACCCGGGCGTGTCCTCCGGCTGACGGTCGAGATGTAATCGATTAATCCGTCCGGGTTAGGCAAGGTGTATTTTTTCTGCAAAGAGTCCACCGGAGCATAGGAGGGAAGCCCGGAAGTATGCGTCAGCAGATGAATGATACGGATCGGCTCCCTCTCTGTTTGCAAGCTGTCTCTCCATGGCTGGTAGCCGGGGATATAAAGCGCAACGTCGTCCATCAGCCGCAATCTTCCGCGATCCAGTAGGATCATGACCGACACGGCGGTCGAAATGGATTTACTGACCGAAGCCAGGTCGAAGACGGTTTCTTCCGTCATCGGTATTGTGTCGGGATATACCTCCTTATTTCCATACGCTTTACAATAAACCAACCGGTCGTTTTTGACGACCGCTACGACTGCTCCCGGGATTTCCCGGTCTTGGATTGCCTGGTTGACTACCCGGTCCACCATGGCCAGATGCGGGATGTCGATGCCCCTGCCTGCCGGATTGGGGTCTGCTTCCGCCCGGCTGATTGAAAGACAGGCGAGGAGCAAGCAAAGTCCTGAAGTAAATGTGATTTGTCTCATCGATGTTTATCTTATTATTGGCAAATATAAAAATAAACGAATGAATCCTAACGTTATTTATTTTAATTAACCGTTAAATATATTTTCTTCTTAGAGTACGCCCTTTTTCTGCCGAGGCACGCAGGAAATCGGTGGATGATGCCCGAGGCGATTTATCTTCGGTAAATCAGAGTAAACTCATTTAAACTCCTATTATGTTCGGCGGAAGCTCCAGCTTCCGTCGGTGATAAAAGCGAGGCTCCCGCCTCGCAATGATCATCCTTTTTTAAGGATAGGAGGGTGAATGTGTCAAAAGCCCATGGTGGGGTGTGTAGGGGCGAATTGCATTTGCTCGATCCTATACAATTTAATCAAAATCAACGTATTATATATATGATTCCATGATACGGGCGAATTCAATTCACCCCTACGGAATTCCCTTACGGCCCTTTTGGCACACCTTCTTACAACACGACGGAGTAAGGACACTCCTCCGAACAAAGGGATAAATGCGAATTCCTTGTTCGGTAAATCCGGTTGAGTGTTTGACAGCTATAGAACAGGTGTTCTATAGCTGTCAAACACGTGTTCTATGGCTGTGAAACACGTGTTCGACTACCGTCAAACACCTACTTGCGTGTAGTGAAGAATTACATAGAATGTATATCTGTATTAAAATCAGTGTATGGAGTTTATTAAACCGCTATTTTATGACTCGAAAAATCGCTATAAATAGGTATTGCCTGTTTGATCATTTATAATGAACTTTACCTCCACTAAAATCTTTTATAAATAAAAAATCGTATGGAATATCGTATTGAGAGAGACACTATGGGAGAGGTGCAAGTACCTGCCGACAAATACTGGGGGGCACAGACCGAGCGCTCGCGTAATAACTTTAAGATCGGTCCGGCGGCTTCCATGCCGAAAGAAATTATTTATGCCTTTGGGTATCTGAAGAAGGCGGCTGCCTATGCCAATGCTGATTTGGGCGTGTTATCCGCAGAGAAGCGCGATTGGATTGCGACGGCCTGCGACGAGATTATTGCAGGAAAGCTGGACGATCAGTTCCCGCTTGTTATCTGGCAGACTGGCTCCGGGACACAATCGAATATGAATGTGAATGAAGTGATTTCCAATCGAGTGCTGGTACTCACCGGAGGGAAGCTGGGGGAGAAGAGTCCGGTGCATCCGAATGACGATGTAAATAAATCGCAGTCATCGAACGATACATTTCCGACAGCCCTGCATATTGCTGCTTACCGGAAGGTGGTAGAACATACGCTTCCTGCTGTGGAGACATTGCAAAAGGCGCTGGCCGATAAGTCGGAAGCTTTTAAGGATATTGTGAAGATCGGTCGTACTCATCTTCAGGACGCGACTCCATTGACGTTGGGACAGGAGTTTTCAGGATATGCCGCCCAACTGAAGTATGCCGTAGAAGCTATCCGGGCAACCTTGGGACATCTTTCCGAACTGGCTTTGGGAGGGACCGCGGTAGGCACCGGACTGAATACGCCGAAGGGATACGACGTAAAGGTCGCGGAATATATCGCGAAGTTTACCGGGTTTCCGTTCGTGACGGCTCCGAATAAGTTCGAAGCGCTGGCCTCCAACGATGCGATTGTGGGAACGCACGGAGCATTGAATCAATTGGCGGCCGCCCTGTTCAAGATCGCCCAGGATATCCGTTTGCTGGGATCAGGCCCCCGTTCCGGTATCGGCGAATTGCATTTGCCGGAGAACGAGCCGGGCTCTTCCATCATGCCTGGAAAGGTGAATCCGACACAGAACGAGGCGGTTACGATGGTTTGTACCCAGGTCTTCGGCAACCAGACAGCTATCTCTTTTGCCGGCGCCAACGGAAACTATGAACTAAATGTCTTTAAACCTGTGATTGCCGCTAACTTCCTGCAATCCGCCCAATTACTGGGGGATGCAGCCACTTCCTTTACGGAACATTGCGTCGTGGGAATCGAGCCGAACCGGAAGCGGATCAAAGAGCTGGTCAACAATTCTTTGATGTTGGTAACGGCGCTCAATCCCCATATTGGTTACGAGAAAGCGGCTAAAATAGCCAAAGCTGCCCATAAGAACGGAACGACTTTACGTGAAGAAGCCGTCCTTTCGGGCTTCCTTACCGCAGAGCAGTTCGATGCCTGGGTGAAACCGGAAGATATGGTCGGGAGCTTGAAATAAGTTTTACTATTACTTACGGAACATTAAGTTTTTATTTTATAAACTTGGAAACGTAATAATAGGTTTCTTTGGATGGCTTGCTTTCGATGTGGTAGCGGGTAGAGGCGCTTACCCGGAACGTAAACCCGGTTTCCAAGGAATCGGGTACGGGAAGATAGAGTAGGGTATCCCGGACACCGGTCGCCAGTATCGATTCGGCCAGGTCGGTGCGGACGCTGTCGCTTTGCGAATAATAGACCGTATATGTCAAAGGCTGGCTCATTACCTGCGACGGCGCCCAAAATAATCTCAGGTGGCCTTCTTCACGGGTCACCTTGACTTCTTCCGGCGTTGAAGGGACGCTATCATTCAGCCAGGTGAGCGGCGGAAGTTGTGCGGGATATTTGTAATAGTTGTTTTTTAACTCATCATACAAACCTTTGCAGTTATCGGCGATCATTTTCCCCCGGAAGAAGGCGCAGCCTTTTCCTCCATAAGCGCGGGTATAATCGATCTGATCGGTGATATCGGTCAATGCCCAGTCGCCTTCCTCCTTTAATAGGCGGTATGCGCCCAGGCCGGAGACAAAGATCCGTCCATAAGCGTTTCCGGTCCAGTTATCGACGAAGGGGAAATAATCTTTATGAAGATAATACATCATGGGGACGATCATGTCATGTTTTCCGCTTTGCATCCACTTTTTAGGATCCTGGAAGACGCTCTCATAAGCCGTCCAGCCCGCATTGGGCACTTGTTCGATGCGGCTGTATTTTCCCAAGGGAGAACTGCTGACCTGTACCCAGGGTTTTACCTGCTTGATCCAGTCATAGATCCGTTCGACCATCCGGTTGATATTTTCGCGCCTCCAGTCCGCCAGGTTCTGCTGATTCCCATATTGGCGGTAAACCCTGGAGTCCGGAAATTTTTTCGCCTCTTCCGGATAGCGGATGTAATCGAATTGGATGCCATCGATATCATAATTCGTGACAAGTTCCCTTACTAAAGAGAAGATATAATCCGTTGTTCCGGGTATACCCGGATCCAGATACCATTCCCCGTTATGTCGTTTGCATAGTTTGGGGTATCGGTGAACGACCGACTGTTTTCCCTGTTCCTTTACAATTTTGTCATTTCCTACCGGAAAGGTCACAAACCAGGCGTGGCATTCCATCCCCCGCTTATGGCATTCCTCGATCACGAATGCCAGAGGGTCGTATCCGGGCAGGACGCCGTATTTGCCGGAGAATACTTTGGAAACGGATTCAATCGAAGAATGATAAATCACATCCCCCCGCAAACGAACCTGCAGGAAAATCATATTGAAATGTGCTTCCTGAAACCGGTCCAATAAATTACAGATTTCTTCTTGCTGCCTGATCCGTGACGCTTCGTTTATGGCCGGAAAGGACGGCCAGTCTAATCCGTAAATAGTGGTCAGCCATATGGCGCGAATTTCCTGCTTGGGATAGCTAAAAGCGAACGCTCCATTTCCCCAAAAGACCAGCAGTAAAAGAATTAATCCGTATTTCCTCATTCCCCGACGGTTCTCAAGGTTTGATCAGTTGTTGTATTTCTTCCGGGATATCAGTCGTGATGAAGTCGGCGCCTTGCTTAATCATCTCTTTAGCGACAGCCGGATCGTTTACCGTCCAGACATTGACTTTTAAACCGAGTTCTTTCGCCTCTTTGAACCATTGCGGTTGCTGTTGCATTACTTTGACGCTGTAGTCGATCCCCGTAATGCCCAATGCTTTTACTTCCTTCGGAGATAATTCCCCGTTAAGGTAATAGACGGCAGCCTTCGGCTCAAGGCGTACAAACTCCTTGGTCGCATCCAGGTTGAATGAGATATATTCCGTGCGGTCTTGCAGCTTCTTTTCCCGGATCAAATCCACCGAAATACGAGCTGCTTCCCGGTTACGTTCCGGGGTGGCATGGGCCTTTAATTCGAAGATCAATTTGATATGCCGGGTATGTTTGGCCGCTTCCAGATATTCCCGGAGGGTCGGGATGGATTCGCCGTTGGCCAATTTGATATCTTTTAATGTAGAATAGGGAGTTTCTTGAATAACCAGGTTGTTAACCTTATCGTCGTGAAAAATAACCGGGACATTATCCGATGTCAAATGTACATCGAATTCGGAGCCGTATACTTTGATTTCTTCCGCCCGTTCCAACGAACGGATCGAATTTTGGGCAGAGCCTTCACATTTCCAATAACCGCGATGAGCTATTACTTGCGCTTTATCCTGTGCAATCACAGGGAGGGTCAGCAGCAAGGCAAGCAGGAAAGAGATTGATTTGAGTTTCATAAAAAGTTTATTTTGGGATGAATATATATAATAGAAAGAGGCGACGGTCTTTTCAGCCTCCACCCCTTTCCTCTTATTTCTTATGTTCGGATAAATAACGCTCGGCTTCGAGTGCGGCTGCACAACCGCTGCCTGCCGCTGTTATAGCCTGCCGGTAATGCGGATCAGCGATGTCGCCGGCGGCAAAAACACCGGGAATATTCGTGCGGGGGGTACCCGGCACCGTCTTGATATATCCTACCTCGTCGGTTTCCATCCAGGGTTTGAATATCTTGGAATTCGGGGTATGTCCGATGGCCAGGAAAAATCCGTCGATCGCAAGATCCACTTTTTCTTCGTCCGGTGTTCCTTTTCGTTTAACCAGGTGAACGCCTTCCACTCCGTTATCGCCGAAAAGGCCGAGGGTGTTATGCTCGAATAAAACGGTAATGTTCGGAGCGTCGAATACACGTTGCTGCATCACTTTAGAGGCGCGAAGGAAAGGCTTCCGCACAATCAGGTAGACCTGTTTTGCCAGTCCGGCCAGGTAAAGGGCTTCTTCGCAAGCGGTATCTCCACCGCCCACTACGGCTACTATTTTTTTCCGGTAGAAGAAACCGTCGCATGTAGCACAGGCGGAAACTCCCATACCTGCATATTTCTGTTCGTCCGGTAGGCCCAGGTATTTGGCTGTAGCTCCGGTTGCAATGATTAATGTTTCGGCTTCAATGACTTTCTCTTCGTCAATAGTCACCTTGTAGGGAGCGGTTGACAGATCGGTTGCCGTCGCAATGCCGGTACGGATGTCTGCGCCGAAACGTTCGGCCTGCTTCTTCAGGTCTTCCATTAATTCCGGACCGGTAATTCCATTGGGATAACCGGGGAAATTTTCCACTTCGGTGGTTGTTGTCAATTGGCCACCCGGTTGGATACCTTCATAAAGGACAGGAGAAAGATTCGCACGGGAAGCATAGATGGCGGCTGTATATCCGGCCGGTCCAGAACCAAGAATTAGTAAACGTACTTTCTCGTTAGTTGTGTTGCTCATAAGTTTTTCACTTGTTTGTTTTATCGTAAATCAATAATTTCCGCGTTGGGGTAGTTATTTTCCCTAAAAACAAATGTCGCGTCGGCTTGGTTTATGCCGGTCTGGATCTTATTGATGCGGATTGTGCTTTGTAGTCCGTTTTTTGCGTTGATAATGACACTGGTAGGCAGGTTATTGTTTTTTTCTATTTGCAGTTCGATTTTCTCAATATCCTTTCCGCTTTTCGGCGTTAAAACGATGTCATAGGCCGCTTTTCCGTTCGGCGCCGTACTTTGTCCTTTGTATGTGGCTTTGTACCCATTCTTATAGGATTTTAAGATCAGCATCGGATTGATCTGCTGCAATTCTTCTCCCGTAGGAGTAGTGACATTCACTTCATCCGTCCGCTCCATATAAGTCCATTGCGTCTTTCCGTCGAACCAGACTTGCATATCCGGGGTGGAATAATGGAATTTATTCCCCTTCATACTGATGGTTCCTTCGAAGCTCTCGGAGATTTTTTGTTTGTCCGAACGGGCATGCATGCTGAAGGTCGCCTTGATCCCGTTGGACTGTTCATAGGCTTGCGCCGCTTTGTCTAAAATGCCATCGGCATTTTGCGCTGTCGCCGGATAAATAAAAAGGCCTATGAATAAAGCTATAACTAATTGTTTCATCTTTCCTATTTTAAAGAATTAAGTTTCTGTTCCAAGGTATATTCGTCCTGTATCAAGACCTGCCGGGCCTTGCTTCCCTCATAAGGCCCTACGACCTGGGCGGCCTCCAGTTGATCCATCAGCCGTCCGGCGCGATTGTAACCGATCGAAAATTTGCGCTGGATCAAGGAAGTAGAGCCTTGCTGCTGAATCACGATCAGCCGCGCCGCCTCATTGAACAGCGGATCCCGCTCGGAGAGATCCACGCTGCCGGGCATTTTCTCCCCGTCATTCTCCCCGACATATTCCGGCAGTTCGAAAGCTGTCGGATAGCCGGGTTGCTCACCGATGAAGGAAGCGATCTTTTCCACTTCCGGCGTGTCGACAAAAGCGCACTGGACGCGTGTCATGTCGTTACCCTGTGAAAAGAGCAGGTCGCCGCGTCCGATTAACTGGTTGGCTCCCGGAGAATCCAGAATGGTGCGGGAGTCGATCATAGAGGATACCCGAAAGGCTACCCGCGCGGGGAAGTTGGCCTTGATCGTTCCGGTAATGATATTGGTAGACGGCCGTTGTGTCGCGATCACCATGTGAATCCCGACGGCGCGCGCCTTTTGGGCGATACGTGCAATCGGCAATTCGATTTCTTTCCCTGCCGTCATGATCAGATCGCCGAACTCATCGATGATGACTACGATATACGGCATGTATTTATGTCCTTTTTCCGGATTCAAATGACGGCTGATGAACTTCGTGTTATATTCTTTTATGTTGCGGGTATGCGCTTTCATCAGCAAATCATACCGGTCGTCCATTTCCTTGCAGAGGGAATTCAACGTTTGGATCACTTTCGTAAAATCGGTAATGATCGCCTTGTCCTCTCCCGGAAGTTTCGCCAGGTAATGGCGTTCGATTTCCGCATAAATGCTGAATTCGACCATCTTTGGGTCTACCAGCACGAACTTCAATTCGGCCGGGTGCTTTTTGTACAGCAGGGATGTAATGATTGCATTCAGTCCGACCGATTTTCCCTGTCCAGTAGCGCCGGCCACCAACAGGTGGGGCATCTTGCAGAGATCGAACATGAAGATCTCATTTGTAATCGTTTTCCCCAAGGCTACCGGCAGGTCGTATTTACATTCCATAAACCTGCGGGAGGCGATGACCGATTGCATTGATACGATTTGCGGATCCTTGTTCGGCACTTCGATACCGATCGTTCCCTTTCCAGGCATTGGTGCGATGATACGGATACCAAGCGCCGAAAGGCTAAGGGCGATGTCGTCTTCCAGATTCCGTATCTTCGAAATACGGACACCGGCGTCGGGGATGACTTCGTACAGAGTGATCGTCGGCCCTACGGTCGCTTTGATCGAGGCGATGCTGATGCCGAAGTTTTCCAGCGTCTGCTTAATGCGTTTCTGATTGTTGGATTGCTCTTCCATATCGACCTGATGTTCGCTCTGGTCGTATTTCTTCAGCAACTCGAGCGTCGGGAAATGAAAGTGGGACAAGTCCAGGCGCGGATCGTAGACTCCCAGCTGGGAAGCATCGTATTTGTCATCGTCCGCCGGTACCTCGATGGAGAACTCGACTCCGTCTTCTTCTTGTTTCTCACTGATTGTTTCGTTTTTATCCGGCAGAAGATCCTCTGTCTCATAACTTTCTTCTTCTTCCGGGAGGATAACCGTAAATTCTTCGTCTTCCTCTTCCGAGGCCGGAACATTCGTTCTCTTTACGTCACCGGCATCGTCCGGAATGTTTTTTTCCTCTTCCTCTTCCTCTGTCTGTACCTTTTCCCGGGAATTGAACCTGAGCCAGCGAAATGAAAAGAAGCGTTGCAGGATGGGTACCGTCTTTTTACTTGCGCAGATAGTGATAATCAGGAAACTGCCCAGTAAAACAAGAACTGTTCCGGGGATACCGATATTTTTAATTAGGAATTCACTCAGGAAATAGCCATGTTGCCCGCCTAAGTAAATAAAGGTATCTTCGTAACCCTTTATAAAAAAGAAGGCGAAGAAGAGGGAACCCCAGATGATAAGCGCCGCACTGAAAAGAAAAGATTTAAGCAAGGGTATTTTGGATAGTTTCATTAACCGGGTGCCTACAACTCCAAGGAAAAACAAGATGATAAACGAGGAGATACCGAACCAGCGGTTCATCAACAGATCCGAAAGATAGGCTCCGCGAACTCCCGTCCAGTTTTCTACAGTACCCTTGTTCATCAACAGATCGCCCAGGGGGACATTCTCTATTTTACTTTGGTCGGCTCCTCCGGTAAAAAAGAAAGAGATGAGAGCCAATCCGATGTAGATTGTACAGATACAAATAATCAACCCGATTACGAAATGAGTTCTCTCACTGGTAAGGAAAAGTTTTACCGTTCCCGGTTCCTTGACACGGCCGGATTTCGGCTTTGTCGTCGTATTTTGTTTTGCCATAGATAGAATTCTTCTATATCTCTGCAAAAATAAGCAGAATAATGAATCCATTCGGCATGTTTCAAGAAAAAGATGTTTTACTTTATAAAAAGAGAAGGTGAAAGCCCAGGAAGAAAGGCGGGGATAAAAAAGCAGATGGTACGACTTTCTCAAGAGGTACCATCCTAACCAAAACCTTAACTATGAAAAAATTCAAATAATTGAATTTTATGAGAGCAAATATACAAATGTTTTTGGGATGTACAAATGTTTGATGCATTTTTCTGGTAAATTTATAAATAAAAGAAAAAGACCGGAGTTTTTGATAGAAAACGGAGAAAAGATAGGATTATACTCTTCCTATAATGATAACAAAAGTAAAAAAACGAACTAATCAGATGAAAGTATTGTTTTATCAATACATTAATTTATAAAAGTTATGGCAAATTCCAAGATTACGCAATTGTTGGGAGATAAAAGCGAATATCTCCTGAGTCATGTGAGCAAAACGATTGATAAATCATTGATTCACGCTACCGGTCCGGATGTTATCGATAAACTATGGATTGATACCGATCGCAACATTCCGACATTAAATAATTTGCAACGCCTTTTCGGACACGGGCGTCTGGCAAACACGGGTTATCTGTCCATCCTTCCTGTCGATCAGGGAATTGAACATACGGCCGGAGCTTCCTTTGCTCCTAATCCTTTGTATTTTGACCCGGAAAATATTATAAAGCTGGCGATTGAAGCCAATTGCAATGCGGTAGCTACAACCTATGGCGTGCTGGCTTCCGTTGCGCGCAAGTATGCACATAAAATTCCGTTCGTAGTAAAGATTAATCACAATGAGTTGTTGACCTATCCGACTTCCTACAATCAGATTCCGTTCGGAACGATCGAAGAAGCCTGGAACCTGGGAGCAGCCGCAGTCGGCGCTACAATTTATTTCGGCTCGGAAGAAAGCCGTAACCAGATCGTAGAGGTAGCGGAAGCCTTTGAATATGCGCATGAATTGGGAATGGCTACTATCCTTTGGTGCTACCTCCGCAATAGTGCATTCAAGAAAGACGGTGTAGATTATCATAGTGCAGCCGACCTGACAGGTCAAGCCAATCATATCGGCGTGACAATAAAAGCGGATATTGTAAAACAGAAACTTCCGACAAATAACGGCGGTTTCACAGCGATTAAGTTCGGCAAGACGAATCCCGGCATGTATGACAAATTAACTTCCGAACATCCGATAGATCTTTGCCGTTACCAGGTGGCCAACGGTTACATGGGACGTGTCGGCCTGATTAATTCGGGTGGCGAATCCCACGGTGCGAGCGACTTGGCGGATGCAGTTTACACAGCAGTCGTTAACAAGCGTGCCGGAGGAATCGGGTTGATCTGCGGACGTAAGGCCTTCCAGAAACCAATGAAAGATGGCGTCGAGTTGATCCATGCCATTCAGGACGTCTATTTGGATAAAGACATTACGTTAGCTTAATACACATATTATAATATAGTTTTCAAAAAAAAATAGGGTGGTTCCGGTAACCGCCCTATTTTTTTGATCTTTCCCGTGTCTTTCCTTATTTTGCATAAGGCTTGAAACCAATAATCTCGCGTACTTCGTTGATGGTCTTGAACGCGTTCGCACGAGATTTCTCCGCTCCCTCCTTCGCGACTTTATCGAGATAAGCGTTATCGGATTCAAATTCCGTAATGCGTTCCCGTACCGGGGCACAGAAGGCATTGATATCCGCCGCCAACTGTTTTTTCATATCGCCATAGCGTATCTCGCAGGAATTATATTTTTCGTTGAAATAATCGTAGGTTTCCTTGGAAGAGACAATCTCCATCATGGTGAAGAGGTTCTGGATGACTTCCGGTTTTTCGCTATTCGGAACCGTTGGCCCCGAATCGGTCACCGCTTTCATCACCTTCTTTTTAATGGTTTGCTCGTCATCTCTCAGATAGATAGCGTTACCTTCGCTTTTCCCCATTTTGCCGGAACCATCCAGGCCGGGAACTTTCACGGCCTTCTCCGAAAAATGGAAAGAGGCCGGCTCCGGGAAAAATTCCACTCCATAGATGGTATTGAAACGTCGGGCATATTTACGCGCCATCTCCATGTTTTGCTCCTGGTCTTTTCCTACCGGCACTTTCAAGGCGCGGTGGACAAGAATATCAGCAGCCATGAGGGAAGGATAGGTTAGTAGCCCGGCATTGACATTATTCGGTTGCAGGCGCACTTTGTCTTTAAAGGTCGTTACCCGTTCCAATTCACCGAGGTAGGCGTTCATATTCAGATAGAGATAAAGTTCCAACACTTCCGGTACGTCGCTTTGAGTGTATATAGTCGCCTTCTCAGGATCCAATCCGCAGGCCAAGTATTCCGAAAGTATGGTTTTAACGCTTTTGCGGATATTTTCCGGGTGAGGATGAGTCGTCAGCGAATGCCAGTCGGCAATAAAGAAGTAGCAATTATATTCGTACTGCATTTTAAGAAAACTTTTTACTGCACCGAAATAGTTTCCCAAATGCAGGTTTCCTGTGGGGCGGATTCCGCTTAATACTGTTTCCATGTTCTGATTATTCTTTTTCAAGGCACAAAGTTAATAAATTTAGCAACAGTATGTAACGTTCCGGTCTGAATGACCGGAAAATTAGGTTAGGCGGGAATAAAATAACAGAGGCACAACCTGTTATTTTCATTCCCTCCGGACCACTTTTTATTTGGGTCTGGGAAAGCAGTTCGATTTTTATTTGTATTATTGCATTAATAAGATTTAAATAGGCAATGAATATCCCTTTTCTATCGAATTCCGTCTCAATACCGGAGTTTATTCTCTGGATAGTTTATGTAGTAACTGTCATCGGCACGCTGTTGGTTGTCGTCTCGGAAAACCGGAATCCGATCCGTACACTGGCATGGGTGTTGGTGTTGGTTTTCCTACCGGCAGTGGGTATTGTGTTTTTCTACTTCTTCGGACAAAACAACCGGAAGAAAAAGGCGGTATCCATTAATTACAAAAAATTATCGAAGGATATTTCTTTTGAAGGATTATTCGATAAACATCCTCCGAAGGTACAGCCGAATTACGAAACGTTGTCCGTTTTGTTGGAAAGAAACAGTAATGCCTTGCTTTTACAGGGGAGCCGGGTCGAGGTGATTACGCACGGACACCGGAAATTTGAACTTCTGCTGGAGGATATTGAAAAGGCGAGTCATCATATCCATATGGAGTATTTTATTTTTCAGAATGATATGACGGGAAAGAAGATAAAGGAGGCTTTGATGAGAAAGGCGGCCGAAGGGGTAGAAGTACGTTTCCTGTATGATAACGTAGCGAATACACGTGTACCGCCCAGTTTCTATAAAGAGATGAGACGGGCGGGTGTGATCGTTTCCCCTTTCCTGAAAGTCTTTTTACCTTGGCTCCGTAGCAAGGTGAATTACCGGAATCACCGGAAAGTGGTGGTGATCGACGGGAAAATCGGCTATATCGGAGGGATGAATGTCGGGGATACTTACGCCATGAGTCCGATCTGGCGGGACACTCATCTCCGCATCGAGGGAAAAGGCGTTTACGGGTTGCAGGCTAATTTCCTGCTGGACTGGTATTCTTCAGGAGAGAAAAAGGTAGATAATTACGTTTCCTATTTTCCTTACTGCCCGAATTACTCGAATAATCTTTTGCAGATTGTACCGGGCGGGCCCGATTCAGCCTGGCCGAATTTGTTGCAGGCAACGGTGCGCCTGGTCATCCTGGCAAAGCACTATCTATATATACAGACTCCTTATTTTTTGCCGACCGATTCTCTTTTCCAGGCCCTCATCTCGGCTGCATTGGCCGGAGTGGATGTGCGTCTGATGGTTTCCCGTAAATCCGACTCTTCTTATGTGGATCCGGCGGCGAAATCCTATTATGCAGAATTGCTGCGCGCCGGGCTGAAGATTTATGAACATCAACAGGATTTTATCCATGCAAAGACGATTGTTTCGGACGATTATCTGTCCGTCATCGGCTCGGCGAATATGGACTTCCGGAGTTTCGAATCCAATTTCGAAATCAATTGTTATCTTTACGACACGGAGATTGCCCGGAAAAACAAGGCTGTTTTCCTGGAAGACATGAAGGGATGCAGCGAAATTCTGCTCGATGAGTGGGAGCAGCGTCCCTGGTGGAAAAAGATGATCGAATCGGTGATGCGTCTCTTTGCTCCTTTGTTCTGAAGGAAACGGCGGGTATCAAGGCAGATAACGAACGATGGCGGCCATTGCTTGTTCGACATACCGAGGGCCATTGCGGAGTGCTTCTTCAAGAGGCATCGGGNATTTAGCAACAGTATGTAACGTTCCGGTCTGAATGACCGGAAAATTAGGTTAGGCGGGAATAAAATAACAGAGGCACAACCTGTTATTTTCATTCCCTCCGGACCACTTTTTATTTGGGTCTGGGAAAGCAGTTCGATTTTTATTTGTATTATTGCATTAATAAGATTTAAATAGGCAATGAATATCCCTTTTCTATCGAATTCCGTCTCAATACCGGAGTTTATTCTCTGGATAGTTTATGTAGTAACTGTCATCGGCACGCTGTTGGTTGTCGTCTCGGAAAACCGGAATCCGATCCGTACACTGGCATGGGTGTTGGTGTTGGTTTTCCTACCGGCAGTGGGTATTGTGTTTTTCTACTTCTTCGGACAAAACAACCGGAAGAAAAAGGCGGTATCCATTAATTACAAAAAATTATCGAAGGATATTTCTTTTGAAGGATTATTCGATAAACATCCTCCGAAGGTACAGCCGAATTACGAAACGTTGTCCGTTTTGTTGGAAAGAAACAGTAATGCCTTGCTTTTACAGGGGAGCCGGGTCGAGGTGATTACGCACGGACACCGGAAATTTGAACTTCTGCTGGAGGATATTGAAAAGGCGAGTCATCATATCCATATGGAGTATTTTATTTTTCAGAATGATATGACGGGAAAGAAGATAAAGGAGGCTTTGATGAGAAAGGCGGCCGAAGGGGTAGAAGTACGTTTCCTGTATGATAACGTAGCGAATACACGTGTACCGCCCAGTTTCTATAAAGAGATGAGACGGGCGGGTGTGATCGTTTCCCCTTTCCTGAAAGTCTTTTTACCTTGGCTCCGTAGCAAGGTGAATTACCGGAATCACCGGAAAGTGGTGGTGATCGACGGGAAAATCGGCTATATCGGAGGGATGAATGTCGGGGATACTTACGCCATGAGTCCGATCTGGCGGGACACTCATCTCCGCATCGAGGGAAAAGGCGTTTACGGGTTGCAGGCTAATTTCCTGCTGGACTGGTATTCTTCAGGAGAGAAAAAGGTAGATAATTACGTTTCCTATTTTCCTTACTGCCCGAATTACTCGAATAATCTTTTGCAGATTGTACCGGGCGGGCCCGATTCAGCCTGGCCGAATTTGTTGCAGGCAACGGTGCGCCTGGTCATCCTGGCAAAGCACTATCTATATATACAGACTCCTTATTTTTTGCCGACCGATTCTCTTTTCCAGGCCCTCATCTCGGCTGCATTGGCCGGAGTGGATGTGCGTCTGATGGTTTCCCGTAAATCCGACTCTTCTTATGTGGATCCGGCGGCGAAATCCTATTATGCAGAATTGCTGCGCGCCGGGCTGAAGATTTATGAACATCAACAGGATTTTATCCATGCAAAGACGATTGTTTCGGACGATTATCTGTCCGTCATCGGCTCGGCGAATATGGACTTCCGGAGTTTCGAATCCAATTTCGAAATCAATTGTTATCTTTACGACACGGAGATTGCCCGGAAAAACAAGGCTGTTTTCCTGGAAGACATGAAGGGATGCAGCGAAATTCTGCTCGATGAGTGGGAGCAGCGTCCCTGGTGGAAAAAGATGATCGAATCGGTGATGCGTCTCTTTGCTCCTTTGTTCTGAAGGAAACGGCGGGTATCAAGGCAGATAACGAACGATGGCGGCCATTGCTTGTTCGACATACCGAGGGCCATTGCGGAGTGCTTCTTCAAGAGGCATCGGGTGGGGAAGTATGGAATGGATAGCGGTAAATCCGTGACTGTATAAAGGTTCGATGTCTTCCCCTACCTGTCCGGCAATGGCTATCAGCGGCTTTCCCTTTTCTTTTGCTGCTTGCGCGACACCGAAAGGGGTTTTACCGTAAAGCGTTTGCGAATCGATACGCCCTTCACCCGTAAATATATAGTCAGCTTTGTCAACGTATTGTTGCAATCCGGTATAGCGGATCATCAGTTCGACGCCGGGAGAGAGCCGGGCCGGCGTAAAAGCCAGGAGGGCGAAACCCAAGCCACCTGCCGCACCGGTTCCGGGTCGTTTCGCTACGGCAATGCCTATTTGCGATTCGATAACCTGTGCATAATGGGACAGCGCCTGGTCGAGTTGCCGTACCATTTCGGGAGTTGCCCCTTTCTGGGGGCCGAAGACCACCGATGCGCCAGAGGGGCCGCAAAGCGGATTGGTCACATCGCAGGCTACTTCCAGCGTAATTTTATCGATCCGCCGGTCAATCCCGGAGAGATCGATCCGCGTGAGCCGGCTTAAGGCCTCGCCGCCGAAAGGAAGTTCGCACCCTTCTGCGTCCAGAAGACGAATGCCTATGGCCTGTGCAAAGCCCGCTCCTCCGTCATTGGTAGCACTGCCGCCTATGCCGAGAATCACCCGCGAGATACCTTTGTCCAAGCATCTCTCCAATAGTTGCCCGACGCCATATGTTGTCGTATATAGTGGATTTAGGGTGTGAGGCTCCACCAGTTGAAGTCCGGCGGCGGATGCCATTTCGATGACGGCTGTTCGCTTGTCGCCCAACAATCCGTAAAACGCTTTGGCCGGTTTCCCCAATGGGCCTGTAACCTCGACTGGATAGAAAGTGCCTCCGGTTGCCTTCGTTAAAGATTGTGCCGTCCCTTCGCCGCCATCCGCCATAGGTATTTTATAACAGACGGCTGATGGAAAAACTTGCCGGATTCCTTTCTCCATCGCTTTGCAGACTTCGTCTGCCGTCATGGAGCCTTTGAAAGAATCCGGCGCCAGAAGAAATGTCGGTATCTTATCCAAAGAAATGTCCGGATTTAGAGCCCAGATCTTTGATTCCTTCTCTAGCCTTGTCCATCAGATTGTCGGTTTTATCAATCAACTGATTAAATAACTCCTTGGCTTTATCGCTGTACTGATCCACTTTTTGGTTGAAGAACTTGCCCCAGTCGATTTTCAACCCCTCTTTGTCCATGAAGTTTTTGATCGTAACAACAGCTTTAACCGCTTGTTCTTCTGTAAGCCCTGCTTCTTCTTCTAATTTTTTAATTAAGTTGTCCATGGTCATTTCCTTTTTATTATTTGAAATTACTATATGAGTGAGCGTTCTATATAATAATAACAAAAGTCGGTTTTATCCGGTTCTTACTTTGCTTCGGAAAAGTTATGGCATTAAAGGATCAAGGCAATGACGTTTCAGAATTTTTTTAGCCAGGTAGACAATAACTCGAGCATTTGTTTATGGTACTTGAAATCTTCCTTCATCCCCCAGCCGTGTCCGCCTTCAGGGAAGACATATAAAGTAGCAGGGATATTATTTGCTTTCAGTGCCTCGTAATAAAGGGTGCTGTTTACCGGAGGAACGGTCTTGTCATCGTCACTGAGTAAAAGGATTGCCGGAGGTGTGTTTACATTCACCTGCTTTTCATTCGAAAAGGTGTAAATATCTTCTTCGGTCGGTTTGTCTCCCAATAAATTAGCCTTGGAACCGCCATGAGTTGCTCTCTCCATCGTAATGACCGGATAAAACAAGATAGAAAAATCGGGACGGGTACTCGTCCCGGTGGTGGAGAAATGTGTGGAAGCGGTGGCTGCCAGATGGCCTCCCGCCGAAGAGCCGGCAATTCCGATCTGGTTCGGGTTGACGCCTAATTCCCCGGCATGCTCCCGTACGTAGCGGATGGCCTGTTGCGCATCATCCAATGGTACTTCCTTGTGCTTGTTTGGCATCCGGTATTTCAGGACAAAGCCAGCGATACCTTGTGTATTGAGCCATTGGGCTAATTGGGTGCCTTCGTGGTTGGAGGCCAATCCTGCGTATCCTCCTCCCGGACAAATGACGACTCCCTTACCGTTTGCTTTCCCTTTTTCCGGCAGGTAAATAGTTAATTCGGGGGAAGTGACACTCGTTATCCAATATGTGGCGTCGGTCTTTTCCGGCGTCGTAATCCCATTGTCGGTCGGAGGATTACCCTCCCATATTTTAATTACTTTTTGTGCATTCATTGTTATTGACATCAGTAAAATAATCAAACTAATAGAAACAATCCGTGTCTTTTTCATGATGGGTTAATTTAAATTGTGATAGCAAAGCTATGAAGATATTTTGAATAATCCATAGGATTGACCGGGATAAATCGATCTCTTATCCTCTCTTTCCAAATGACTTGATATAGCATAATCTTAATAGGAATTCTGTTTTATATTCTGTATATTTGTGCGGAATGTGCGATAAAAGACGATTTAACCTCAAAATAAGATAAACCATGAGAAAACTTTTAATATACCCTCTGATTTTCATTTTCTCACTTGCTTTCTCGTTAAATGCACAGGTGCATACAGAGTTTTTATTGGAAAAAGGCTGGAAATTTACGCGTGAAGATCAGCCTGCTTTCAGCAACCCGGAATATGACGACGGCCAATGGCAATCGGTCAGGGTTCCTCATGACTGGGCGATTTACGGACCCTTCAGTTTCAGCAACGATAAACAAGACGTGGCCATTACCCAAGACGGGCAAAAGGAGGCGATGGAGCATGCCGGACGGACCGGAGGGCTTCCTTTTGTTGGTGTCGGTTGGTATCGTACACAATTCGAGCTTCCCCAGTATGCCGAAGGCAAGGCGGTTACGTTGTTGTTCGACGGTGCGATGAGCAATGCCGTCGTCTATCTGAACGGAAAGAAGGTAGGCAACTGGCCGTACGGTTACAACTCTTTTTATTTTGATATAACTCCTTACCTGGCGGCGGGACAGAAAAATACGCTGGCGGTACGCCTGGAGAATTATCCGGAGTCTTCCCGCTGGTATCCGGGAGCCGGCTTGTATCGCAATGTACATGTGATTGTAACCGAAGGGGCGCACATTCCGCTTTGGGGAACTTATGTCACTACGCCGGTCGTAAAAAAAGATCATGCGCGGGTAAAACTACAAACCGAGCTGGCTTGTCCTAAAGGCAGTTCCCTCGACCGGTATCGTTTGGAAACCGAAATCAGGAATCCCTACGGCGAATCCATTTTGAAGATGGCGACAAAGCTCTTTCCTCATGATTCCGTATTTATACAGGAAGCGATTATCAACGATCCTCATCTTTGGTCGCCCGATACTCCTGAACTATATACCGCAGTCTCCCGGTTGTATGAGGGAGAAACGTTGAAAGATGAATGTAATACCCCCTTCGGCATTCGTTCGGTCGAAATTATACCGGACAAAGGATTTTTCCTGAACGGTGAAAAGATAAAATTCAGGGGTGTCTGCAATCATCATGATTTAGGTCCGTTGGGAGCAGCTGTCAATGATGCGGCTATCCGCCGACAGATCCGCCTCTTGAAAGAGATGGGTTGTAATGCCATCCGTACGTCGCACAATATGCCGGCGCCGGAACTGGTTCGTGCCTGCGACGAAATGGGGATGATGGTCATGGCGGAGAGCTTTGACGAGTGGAAAACGCCGAAAATGAAAAATGGATATAATCTTTATTTTGATGAATGGGCGGAAAAGGATATGGTAAATCTGGTGCGTCATTACCGGAGTAATCCGAGCGTCGTCATGTGGTGTATTGGCAATGAAGTGCCGGATCAGGGACGTCCGGGCGGACAAAAACTAGCCCGCTTCCTGCAGGATATTTGCCACCGGGAAGACCCGACGCGTCCGGTAACCTCCGGCATGAATATGGTCGGGCAGGCGATTGAGAACCAATATGCAGCCGTTCTTGATGTGGCCGGCTTGAATTATAACCTTTCGCATTATCCATCTACCTACGAGAAACTGCCCCAGGCTATTGTCTTGGGAAGCGAAACGGCTTCGACGGTCAGTACCCGCGGCGTCTATAAATTTCCGGTCGAACGGAAAGCGATGGCGATGTATGACGATCACCAGAGTACCGGTTATGATGTCGAGCATTGCAGTTGGTCTAATTTGCCGGATGATGATTTTATTCTGCAGGAAGACTTGCCTTATACGATCGGGGAGTTTGTCTGGACCGGCTTTGACTATCTCGGCGAGCCGACGCCTTATTATGACAAATGGCCGAGCCACAGTTCGCTTTTCGGTATTATCGATCTTGCCGGCATCCCGAAAGACCGGTATTATTTATATCGTAGCCATTGGAACAGGGAACAGGAAACTTTGCATATCCTGCCGCATTGGACTTGGCCTGGTCGTGAGGGTGAAGTGACTCCGGTATTTGTTTATACCAATTATCCGACGGCGGAATTATTTATCAACGGAAAGAGCCAAGGCAAACGGACGAAAGACTTGAGCATACGGGCTGACAGTTCGGCTATGCCAACGGCCAATGCCGCCTTTGAGCGGCAGAAGCGCTATCGTCTGATGTGGCTGGATACGAAATATGAGCCGGGAACCGTGGAAGTGGTGGCCTATGATTCTACCGGAAAAGCGGTGGCGAAGGAACAGGTTCATACAGCCGGCAAGCCTCATCATCTGGTGTTGACGGCTGACCGTAAAAAACTGGCTGCAGACGGAAAAGATTTGTCTTTTATTAATGTTCAAGTAGTAGATAAAAAAGGGAATCTATGCCCGGATGCGACCAATCAGATAGAATGTAAAGTCGAAGGCGCCGGTACTTTCCGTGCGATCTGTAACGGGAATAGCATCAGCTTGGAATCTTTCCAGGCTCCCCAAATGAAGCTATTCAGCGGTCAGTTGACGGCAATTATCCAATCTGAAGATACTATGGTCGGTCGCATTCTGTTCAAAGCGACTTCACCCGGAGTGAAAGGGGCGACGATTGAACTATCCAGTGAATAATGGACCCTTTAATATTTGTAGATTTTATCCAATTGTTTCCTTGGAATACTGATAATCCGGTAAATAATCCAACCGAAGAAATAGAGTAATGTTAAAATTGCATCTACAAAAATGAAATAAATAATTTTCATAAGAATTCAATTCATTGTTAGTAATCCGAATTCAATAAGTTGAGGGCACGAAGATAGTAATATTGTGTCTTATATACATGTTTCCGCCGGTTTTTTCGAAAAATATCTTTGCACATAGGTGATTTCAGGCATTAATAGAGGCTGTCAGCAGCCTTTTTGCTATTTTGAAGGGAGACTTTAATAAGCTCTCTTTTTCCTTTTTTAATATAAAAGAAGAAAAAAGCTGATATATAGCATATCTTATGAGAGTCTGGCTATAGATATGTTTTATACATTTGACCGTTTTTTATTTAAATTAGGGGTAGAAGGTAACAAGATGAGTGTTTTTTAAAACCTTATTATATCTGTATTAATAGTTAATTTATAATATTTTTTATCATGAAAAAACTTAAACGTTTCTCCTTTTTGATGAGTTTGCTCTTGATGAGTTGCCTGGGAATGCAGGCGAGTGAAGCAGACCTGGCAATCCCTGATCTTCATCAGGGAACTTTTCACATCTTCGGTGGTGCAGTGACTTCGTGGGATTTTTTGTTTTATGGAGCATTGATTATTTTAGGAACCTTGGGCTTCAGTTTATTCCTTTTTTCGCAAATTAAGAAATTGCCGGCACATGATTCCATGCTGAAGGTTGCGAGTACGATTTATGCTACTTGCCGCACTTATTTATTGCAGCAGGGACGTTTTTTGATTATGCTTTTTATCATTATAGCGGCGGTGCTTTGCCTCTATTTCTTCGGATTGGTGGGGCAGTCGGTGGGTGTTGTGCTTCAGGTGCTTGTGTTCTCGATCGTTGGAATGGCCGGTTCTTATTCGGTTGCCTGGTATGGCATCCGGGTAAATACCTATGCCAATGCGCGGACGGCATTCGCTTCCCTTAAAGGAAAACCCTGGGAGGTGGTAAGCATTCCGATGCGTGCCGGAATGAGTGTAGGATTATTCCTGATCTCCCTGGAGTTAGTGATGATGGTTTTCATCCTTTTGTTTGTGCCGCGTGAAATTGTCGGGATTTGCTTCTTGGGTTTTGCGATTGGTGAATCCTTAGGTGCAAGTGCCTTGCGTATTGCCGGAGGTATCTTTACAAAGATTGCGGACATCGGGTCGGACTTGATGAAAGTGGTCTTTAAGGTAAAGGAAGACGATCCCCGGAATCCGGGTGTGATTGCAGATTGTACAGGTGACAATGCAGGCGATAGCGTCGGCCCGACGGCGGATGGATTTGAAACTTACGGTGTAACTGGAGTAGCCTTGATCACTTTTATTACTTTGGCGGTCTCCGATCCTCACATGCAAGCAAAACTGATTGTCTGGATTTTCGGTATGCGTTTCCTAATGGACTTCTTGTCGGGTTGCTCTTTTTTTATCAACCAGGCGATTTCCAAGAAGCTTTACGAAGGGAAGAAAATCTTTGATTTCGAGGCTCCGCTGATGCGTCTGATTTGGATTGCAGCGGTCTTGTGTATTTCCGCTTCCTTCTTTATGAGTCATTTACTGCTCGGAGACTTGCCGGATACGACCCTCTGGTGGAAGCTGGCGATTATTATCGGTTGCGGTACGCTGGCGGCTGTCCTTATTCCTGAATTTACCAAGGCTTTTACAAGCTCGAAATCAGCACATGTGCAAGAGATTGTGACGGCCTCCCGTGAAGGCGGGGCTTCGTTGAATATCCTTTCCGGTATTGTTGCCGGTAATTTCAGCGCTTTCTGGACCGGTTTGTTGATTGTCGGTTTGATGACAATTGCTTATTTTACAGCAGGAATGGGGTTGGAGGCTATTTTAGGACCTCACGCTTCCATCTTTGCTTTCGGCTTGGTTGCTTTCGGCTTTCTCTGCATGGGACCGGTAACCATTGCGGTGGATAGCTATGGTCCGGTGACGGACAATGCCCAATCGGTCTTCGAACTTTCCCAGATAGAACAGATTCCGGAAATTTCTTCGGAGATAAAGAGAGATTTCGGTTTTACTCCCGATTTCGAAACAGGTAAGCATTATCTGGAAGCGAACGACTCGGCGGGGAATACCTTTAAGGCGACGGCAAAGCCTGTGCTGATCGGTACGGCGGTTGTCGGGGCGACTACAATGATCTTCTCGATTATCTTGCTTTTGGAAAAAGTCGGCCTGTTGCATTTGTCGCTGACGGATGCACCGGTAATCCTCGGCTTGATTTGCGGTGGTGCGGTGATCTTTTGGTTTAGCGGGGCTTCCATGCAAGCTGTAACGACCGGAGCCTACCGGGCTGTAGAGTTTATCAAAAAGAATTTTGATATGGACAAGAAGGAGGCCGATATAGAAGACTCCAAATCGGTAGTGAAGATTTGTACCCAATATGCCCAGAAGGGGATGTGGAATATCTTTATCGTATTGATTTCCCTTACATTGGCTTTTGCCTTTATGGATCCGAACTTCTTCGTTGCTTATCTGGTTTCGATTGCCGTCTTCGGGCTTTTCCAGGCTATTTATATGGCGAACGGAGGCGGTAGCTGGGATAATGCTAAAAAGGTGGTTGAGGTAGATCTGAAAGAAAAGAATACACCTTTGCACGAAGCGGCCGTGATTGGTGACACCGTAGGAGATCCGTTCAAGGATACGACTTCCGTCTCCTTGAACCCGATTATCAAGTTCTCTACCTTGTTCGGTTTGCTAGCTACGGAGATCTGTATCGAAATGAAAAGCAATCCCGATTCCGACTATTCCATCTTTATTGCCATTCCTTTCCTGATTTTGGGACTGATATTCGTATGGCGCTCTTTCTATCGGATGAGAATACCTGTCGAATCTAAATAAACAAATAGGGCTAAACAGCATTAAATCCGTCTTGCGATTGCGTCGCAGGGCGGATTTTATCAAGTATCAATCAAACCGAACGATAAACCGGTGTAATCCTTCATCCGGATACTCGTATTCAATCTTCCATCCATGCAGTTTGCATATCTGATAAGTGATGGATAATCCCAATCCGTTGCCCTTCTTTTTTTCGGAGGTCCGGCTGAATCGCCTAAAAACTTTGTCTTTGTCCAACGGTGTTTTTTCGCCCGTATTACTTATCAAAAAAGTTCTGTCTTTTACTTCAATTGAAATGGAACCATTATTTTTATTGTGACTTATCGCATTGACAACAAGGTTGTTTATTAGGCTTTCCAATAATGTTTTGTTGGCCGTTACGTGAAGCGGATTCTTACTATCTATCAAAACCGTTATTCCATAGTCTTCAGCCAAATCTTTTAAATACGACAGCTGAGTTTTCAAAACCTGATTAAAATCTATTTCCTGCGTTTCCTTAAATTGATAATTATCTATTTTTGCCAATAGCAACAAGTTTTTATTCAAACGTCTCAAGCGCGACGAAACTGTGTAAAGAGATTGGACGACTTTAACCTGCGACTCGGTTAAGTCCGTGTCTTGAAGCAAAAGATCCAATTGCGATTGAAATACGGCTAATGGAGTCTGCAACTCATGTGAGGCATTTTCTATAAATTCTTTTTGTTGTACATAAGTTTTTAAATTGTTTTTAATGAGTTTGTCTAAATTCTCATTGAGTCGCGCAAATTCAATCGTGTCTGTTTTTTCAAATTCTGGAACAATCCCCTGTTCCAGATTGAAATTTTCTATTTTGCCCAGACTTTTATAAAACGGCCTCCATAACTTTTGGGATATAACCCGTTGGATGATGGTGAATGCAATGATGAGTATAATGAATAAAATGCCATATTGAAAAACAAGTGTTTGAAGCAAATCTTTCGGCTCGATCATGGCTATGCGGGACATGAGGATATAGGGTTGATTTTCAATTTTAATTTTTGTATAATAGACTCTATAATCGACTTCAAAACCCTCTGCTGCATTATAAAATGGTCTCTGAACAACTTTATCCAATGGACAAGACTGATCCATGGGTAAAATTTGCATATCTTCATTGAAGTGATTCCAATATTCGATTTCGGAAATTGTAAATATGGATAAATGGTCTTTAATAAAATCATAGCTTCGATACTCAATCAATTCATCTAAATCCTCGGCATAAAAATATTTCATTATAAAATAGAACAAAGGCATACTACACACCAGGATAGCTACTGTGTAGATTAAAAAAAGAGAGAGATTTTTAATTAGCAGACTTCTCATTCTATCCATTTATAACCTGTTCCATATATCGTTTTAATGCTATTGGCACAACCGGCTTCTCCCAATTTCGATTTCAGATTTTTGATATGTGCATATACAAAATTATGGCTGTCAAGCATATCCGCCATGTCGCCCGACAGGTGTTCGGCAATGGCATTCTTGGATACCACCCTGTTTTTATTACCTATCAGGAATAATAACAACTCATATTCTGTCTTTGTTAGTATAACAGATTTATTTTCAACCGTAATGGTTTTTGCTAAAAGATCGATTTCTACATTATTTGACTTTAGAATATTCGTATGTGAGAATTGTTGCCTTCGCATCAAAGCATAAATTCGGACACTTAGTTCGGGAAGAGGAAAAGGTTTTGCCAGATAATCGTCCGCACCGATTTTCAGTCCGGTGATTTTGTCATCCAATGATCCGCGGGCAGAAATGATGATGATGCCGCTTTCTATGTCTTGTTTTCTTATCTCTTCCAGTATCTTCAAACCGTCACCTCCCGGTAGATTTAGATCTAATAGGATACAATCATACTGATATAAAGCTATTTTTTCGATTGCTCCCTGAAAATTAAAAGCCTGTTCACACGAGTAATTGTCAGACGATAGGTATGTAACCATATTGTCGGATAATTCGCGTTCGTCTTCTACTATTAATATTTTCATTCTAATTTTTTTTATTTGTCAGTAAGAATAACTATCGAACCGCCTGCAATCAAGGAAACGCCTACTAATACTTTCCAACTTACAGGTTCTTTGAGTATGATAAAAGACAGAAATATCGTGATGACTACACTCAATTTATCGATAGGAGCTACTTTCGAAGCGTCACCCAATTGCAGTGCTTTAAAATAAAATAACCATGATAAACCTGTTGAGATTCCCGATAAAAGTAGAAATGTCCAATTCGTTTTTGTCAGTTCTTTTACTCCATCCAACCCATTGCCTGTAATAACAATTCCCCAAGTGATAAATAAAATAACGCATGTACGTATTGCCGTCGCCAGATTAGAATCAATATTATTGATTCCTATTTTTGCAAAGATAGCTGTAAATGCTGCAAATACAGCTGATAATATAGCATAATATTTCCACATCTTTCTATCCAATAGCCGGTTAAAATTTATATTTGAGTCCTAAGTTTACCATCTGTATTTCATAATAATTCTCATAAATGGCCTTGAGGCCTTGATTATATATTTTTTCTTTGATTCCCATCGTATATTCCGGTTTGAAAGAGTAAAGATCGTAATCCATTTTGTAGAAATTTTGAATTTTATAAAACGATACAAATCTCGTGTATATGAGTATCTGAGTGGTTGTTGAAGAAGATCCTTGGTTTGCGAAAATGTGTTGATACTAAATTCAAAATTTCTGCAAAATCACTATCTATATTTGAGCCCAATTTATCAATACAAGGTTATGCTTGAAAAAATTTTGCCCTATGAAGAGAATCTGTTTTTTCTTATAAACGGTTCTCATAGTTGTTTTTTCGATTGCGCTATGTGGCTGTTTTCAGGAGCTATTGTTTGGATTCCGATAGTTATATTTTTGATTGTCAATTTATTTTATAAGAAAAGCTGGAGAGAATGGCTCCCGGTTTTGATTGCTATCACCCTAATGTTTGTTCTTTGCGACCAATTTTCATCGGCTGTTTGTAAACCCTATTTTTCACGTTTTCGTCCGACTCATTATCCTGGAATAGAAGAACATGTCAGAACTTTATATGGATATGTCGGTGGAAAATACGGATTTATATCAGGACATGCTACAAATTCTTTTGGTTTTGCAACTCTGACCGCTTTGCTGCTTCGGAAGAAACTCTATAACTACACAATTTTTTTGTGGGCATTGGTTGTGTCTTATTCTCGTATATATCTTGGTGTTCATTTTGTATCCGATATAGTCGCAGGTGCTATATCAGGAATCACGATAGGTTTTGTGGTATACTGTCTTTATTGTTTGTGCATTATCAATAAAAAGAAGAAAGGTGATACAGGTAAACCAACCTCCTTGTTCCGTGGGAACTTTTCTCGCTGTCTGAGATGTTTTTTTTAATTTTAAATTATCACAATGAAATTAGCTTTTGGTTTCGTCTTTTTATTTATAACGACGGTCTTTTCTTACGCACAACAAGAAGATACGATTCGGGTAAAGTTCCAAATGCAATCGCTGCCCTTGATTCCGGACTCTTTAAGAAGCGACCAAAACCAGATGAAGAAGAAGCCGGTTATCCCGGATTATAAGAATATTGAAAATAATGTTTTCTTATTAGAGAATGAGAAAATGACGTTCAATTTTGAAAGACCCGGGAAAAAGACTGTATTTAATTCGTCTTATTCTCCGTTTGTTATTCCTGCTGCATTAATTTCTTACGGTGCTTTAGCCCGGGTAAATAAGTCTTTAAAAGAGCTTGATGAAAGTACCAATCATGAAGTGGGGGAACATGTGTTAAAGCATATTCCTTTTGACGATTATACACAGTATGCTCCTGCTATTGCTGTCTATGGGTTGGATTTTGCCGGGATAAAAGCAAAACACAATTTTCGGGACAGGACACTTGTGATAACGACATCCTATCTGGTAATGGGCATAACAGTGCAAACGATGAAAACCACAACAAACGTGGAACGTCCCGATGGTTCCAACCGGCATTCATTTCCATCGGGTCATACCGCCACGGCATTTGTCGGGGCACATATATTGTTTAAAGAATATAAAGATACGTCTCCCTGGATTGGTATTGCAGGTTATGGAGTCGCTGTCGCAACAGGAACAATACGTGTGCTGAATAAAAAACATTGGGTGAGCGATGTAGTCGCAGGTGCTGGAGTAGGCGTGTTTAGTGCAGAAATAAGTTATATGCTTCTACCCGTGTGGCACCGTATTTTAAGAATAAAAGAGAAGAATAAGACTGTGGTTATTGTGCCTATGGTAAGTTCTGAATCGGCCGGCTTAGGGATGTCCTACACTTTTTGAGACTTATAATATACGTAAAGAGGAACTGACTATTACAACAAATATTGGAAGAAAACTTAGGAGGAGGAACCTCTATAAAACATTAAAGGATGTCTCCCGACACCCCCTAACCAATTTGTTAACCTTAAATCTAATACTATTATGAAAAACCACAGTGCAAATATAGGGTTGTGATATATACTAACCAAAAGAAAAGTATTAAATTGTGTTTTTAAACACATAATAAACGCTAATACATATCCCTTATTTTATTATCGCGCGAGTCGGTGTGAGCCGGCTGGTGACGATTTTTGTGATTATTGAGAACGGTAAAGCAAAGAGTATCGGGTCAATAGAAAACCAGGGGTAAGTGTTGATCAAGACATCTTTCCTTGTTAATAAATGACAAAGCCCCATACATAGGCTAACCAGATACAGGGATCGTTAATTCCAAATATGGGTGGGAAGATTTACAATTAATAATTAGAGAGTTGTCAAGTCGTTTTCCACAATATAGGCTAATTTCTGACGGCGGACGACTTCACGACCGTCTTCCTGATTGCTCGTTCGCAGAATCAGAATAGATTTATCTTTCGTGGAAAAACAATACATATACTCGATACTCAATCCGGCTTTTGTAAAACAGCAGAGAGTCCCGGCGAAGCTTCCCGCTTGCGGATCGGTCACAATCGCCAATACCTCCGTCAGATTGGCGCTGACGTTATGCTTTTTCAACAACTGATAGGCTTTTTCCGGTTCGCTGACGATGAGGCGTAAGATCCCGTATTCCGATGTGTCGGCTACCGTTGCCGCAATAATCCGTATGTTTTCGTCTGCAAGGAGTGATAATATTTCGCATAACTTACCATATTTATTCTCCAGAAAAATGGAAATCTGATTGATTGTCATAGAATATAGTTCTTTTAAGGTAAATAGTTCAAGATAGTTTACGTAAATCCTTCACTCTCACAACCTTTCCGTCCGAGGTGGGAAGGGAGCCTTTAGCCAGTAGTTTGATATGGGGCGTGAGCAGCAGTTCGTCTTTCAGTTGGCGGACAATCTCTTTCGTCAGCCGTTGCAGCGTGCTGTAATCGTCTGTAAACAGATCGCTCAACTCTACTTCGATCAGCATCTCGTCGCTGTTTCCAACCGTATCGATTGTAATCAAATAATTGCTGCCCAGTTCCTTGAATTTCATCAGGATCGTTTCGATCTGTATAGGGAAGAGATTCACTCCTTTGAGGATAATCATGTCGTCACTGCGTCCTTTGAAGCGGTCGATTCTCCGGTGCGTCCGTCCGCAAGGGCAATCTCCCGGCAGAAAACGGGTCAAGTCCCGGGTGCGATAGCGTATCAGGGGCATTGCTTCCCGGTTCAATGTCGTCAGAACAAGTTCTCCCACTTCTCCTTCGGGTACCGGCTCCAACGTTTCCGGATCGATGATTTCAGCGATGACGTAATCTTCCCAGATATGCAATCCGTTTTGTTCCGGGCATTCGAAAGCGACGCCCGGACCGTTCATCTCCGACATTCCGAAGCAGTTATAGGCTTTTACGCCTAATAGTTCTTCGATGCGTTTGCGTTGTTCCTCCGAATGGGGTTCCGCCCCGATACAGATCGTACGGAGTTTGGTGTCTTTGCGCGGATCCAGTCCCATTTCGTAAAAAACTTCCGCCAGGCGTGTGGCATAACTGGGAATGATATGCAGGCAGGTAGTCCCGAAATCACAGATGAATTTAATCTGGCGTTTCGTGTTTCCGGCAGCGGCAGGGACAGTCAAAGCGCCCAGTTTTTCCGCTCCGTATTGAAAGCCCAGTCCGCCGGTAAACATTCCGTAACCTGAAGTATTCTGAAAGACATCCGTGTCGCGAATCCCTACCATATACATGCAGCGTGCCACCTGGTTTGCCCACTCCTCGAGATCTTTTGCCGAATGCAGCACCACGGTCGGGTTGCCCGTCGTTCCGCTGGAAGAATGGATACGTACGCATTTTTGCAAAGGGATAGCTGCCATGCCAAAAGGATATTGGGAGCGCAAGTCCTCTTTCGTCGTAAAGGGCAATTTCCATAGGTCTTCAATCGATCGGATTTTGTCTGCCGAAAATGAATATTCTTTGAATATGGAAGCGTAAAAAGGTGAGTTTTTCGCTTGGTTAACGGTGTTTTTCAATCGTTCTAATTGCAATTTATCCAGATCGTTCCGGGAAATCGTTTCGAGTTCTTTCTGCCAGTACATGTTTTTCAAGTTACAAAATTCAATAAAAGAGTGACAATTATTCTTGCAAATGTATCTTTTTATTTTCTATTCCGTTCCGGTCATCTGTAAAAAAGCATGAGAACTCCGGTCATCTACCTTTTGCAACTGATTCCGTCCCCATTTATCATCCATTGTTCCTCCTCGTTTATATTCTGTCGCCATATATCCGGCGAAAGCCGGAGCTTCCGCCGCACAAATGGGCCAATGCCTTTCCCCATTTCCCCGTACTTGTTTTTTTATTACACCGTGGTGGGCCTGCAGACACACCAAGGTTGACCTGGTGGCCCATCATGGTGAGCCACCAGGCCCACCGTGGTAAAATAAAACATGGAGTACCTGAAAATACGGCATCGGATTGGCCGAATGATTCCGCTGGATATGTAAATTACCCATAATCAGTTTATTCCCATGTCTTTGATGCAGTCGAAGGCTGTTTTTCCGCCGTTTTTCCGCTTTTTCCCCTTGCCTCTGGCGGAAGAAAAACAGCCATTCCCCCGTTTAGAAAGAGCGTTTAATTATGCAGGGCCCCCCTCTCTATTCCATTCTATCCCATCCCTTTATCTTTTCCCTGTAAAAAAAGCTCAAAAAAACCGGTAAAAAGATTTGTACAAGCCAAAAAGAAGGTTTACTTTTGCACCCACGTTCGACAATAACCAGCCGGACGCAAGCAAAAGAGTTCATTGAAAGACTGATCATAAAACAAGATGTAGTACAAGGGTTTTGCCCATTCTTCTTTCCGGTGACGAAAAGAAGAAGGGCAGGATAAAAAAGAGGTCTTCCTTTAAAAGAGGGATTAGTCAATCACTTTTCCCTGAAAGGTATTCTCTCTCTTTTTTTTTAAAAAAACCAGCCAATAATTTGTACCGTCAATCATCCAAAAAAGGTAAGTAAGGAAAAGACAGTAAAGAACGGGATTTTGAGCCAAGGAAATAAAAAGAAAACAATTTTGACAACGAAGAGTTTGATCCTGGCTCAGGATGAACGCTAGCGACAGGCTTAACACATGCAAGTCGAGGGGCATCACGGGATAGCAATATTCTGGTGGCGACCGGCGCACGGGTGAGTAACGCGTATGCAACTTACCTGTCAGAGGGGGATAATCCGGCGAAAGTCGGTCTAATACCCCATAAAACAGGGACCCCACCTGGGGTTATTTGTTAAAGGATTTATCGCTGACAGATAGGCATGCGTTCCATTAGGTAGTTGGTCGGGGTAACGGCCCACCAAGCCATCGATGGATAGGGGTTCTGAGAGGAAGGTCCCCCACACTGGTACTGAGACACGGACCAGACTCCTACGGGAGGCAGCAGTGAGGAATATTGGTCAATGGGCGAGAGCCTGAACCAGCCAAGTCGCGTGAAGGATGACTGCCCTATGGGTTGTAAACTTCTTTTATAAGGGAATAAAGTGCGGGACGCGTCCCGTTTTGTATGTACCTTATGAATAAGCATCGGCTAACTCCGTGCCAGCAGCCGCGGTAATACGGAGGATGCGAGCGTTATCCGGATTTATTGGGTTTAAAGGGTGCGTAGGTGGGTAATTAAGTCAGCGGTGAAAGTTTGTGGCTCAACCATAAAATTGCCGTTGAAACTGGTCACCTTGAGTATGTTTGCTGTAGGCGGAATGCGTGTTGTAGCGGTGAAATGCATAGATATCACGCAGAACTCCGATTGCGAAGGCAGCTTACAAAACCATCACTGACACTGAAGCACGAAAGCGTGGGAATCAAACAGGATTAGATACCCTGGTAGTCCACGCCGTAAACGATGATTACTAGGGATTTGCGATATAGTGTAAGTCCTACAGCGAAAGCGTTAAGTAATCCACCTGGGGAGTACGCCGGCAACGGTGAAACTCAAAGGAATTGACGGGGGCCCGCACAAGCGGAGGAACATGTGGTTTAATTCGATGATACGCGAGGAACCTTACCCGGGTTTGAACGCATTAGGAATACGATTGAAAGGTTGTAGCTAGCAATAGCCTATTGCGAGGTGCTGCATGGTTGTCGTCAGCTCGTGCCGTGAGGTGTCGGCTTAAGTGCCATAACGAGCGCAACCCTGATTGTCAGTTGCTAGCAGGTAAAGCTGAGGACTCTGACAAGACTGCCGGCGTAAGCTGTGAGGAAGGTTGGGATGACGTCAAATCAGCACGGCCCTTACATCCGGGGCGACACACGTGTTACAATGGGGGGGACAAAGGGGCGCTACCTGGCGACAGGATGCCAATCTCAAAACCCTCTCTCAGTTCGGATCGGAGTCTGCAACTCGACTCCGTGAAGCTGGATTCGCTAGTAATCGCGCATCAGCCATGGCGCGGTGAATACGTTCCCGGGCCTTGTACACACCGCCCGTCAAGCCATGGGAGCCGGGGGTACCTGAAGTACGTAACCGTCAAAGGATCGTCCTAGGGTAAAACCGGTGACTGGGGCTAAGTCGTAACAAGGTAGCCGTACCGGAAGGTGCGGCTGGAACACCTCCTTTCTGGAGACTCGAAGTTCCGTGAAGTCTTTTCTTTACGAAAAAGAAGAGGATGAACGACAAAAAGGTACGAATGGTGGCCGGTATTAAAAAAAAAGGAAACAGCAATACTTCACAGGAGGGAAAAGGCCGTGGCCTGTCCCCTAAGGAGAAGGAAGATAGCTTGTACTGCACTGCTTGTTTATTTATATGATTGGAAAAGAAAGAAGAGAAACGAAAGAAGCTGGGAGTCTGCTCCCGGGTTAGATAAAAGTTGACAGTCCTATAGCTCAGTTGGTTAGAGCGCTACACTGATAATGTAGAGGTCGGCAGTTCAACTCTGCCTGGGACTACGCCGTAGAATAGTGGATTATCCGGTCCATTAGTTATGGAAGGGGGATTAGCTCAGCTGGCTAGAGCATCTGCTTTGCACGCAGAGGGTCAACGGTTCGAATCCGTTATTCTCCACAAAAAGAAAGAGATCATTGACATATTGGACAATAAAGCAATAAAGTAAAAGACGAAGAAGTCGAATTTGCTTTTGAGCCGTTCATCCGCACCAGGCGGAGCCCCTCGGGATGTTTTTCCCCTTCCCCCTAAAAGGGATGGGAAGGCATGCGGAAGGTCCCCCGGTTTGAATGCGTTTGTACGGCAAGGGAAGCAAATAAAGAAGAAAAAAAGAAAGTAAGAGAAGGGCAGACGGTGGATGCCTTGGCTCTCGGAGGCGAAGAAGGACGTGATAAGCTGCGAAAAGCCTGGGGGAGGTGCAAATAACCTTTGATCCCCGGATATCCGAATGGGGCAACCCGCCGTGCTTAGGCACGGCACACAGCATGTCTGTGGGCGAACGTGGGGAACTGAAACATCTAAGTACCCATAGGAGAAGAAAACAAAAGTGATTGCGCAAGTAGCGGCGAGCGAACGCGTATTAGCCCAAACCGCATCTGTTTCGGCAGATACGGGGTTGTAGGATCATCAAAGAAAGGAGAGGAAAGTTGTAAAGTGGAACCCATTGGAAAGTGGGGCCATAGCGGGTGACAGCCCCTTACACGACTTGCAGCTTCCCTCCGAGATGACTCCTGAGTAGCGCGGGACACGTGAAATCCTGTGTGAATCCGCGGGGCCCATCCCGCAAGGCTAAATACTCCCGAGAGACCGATAGTGAACCAGTACCGTGAGGGAAAGGTGAAAAGCACCTCGCATAGAGGAGTGAAATAGACCCTGAACCCGTCTGCCTACAAGCGGTCGGAGCATTTCTCAAGAGATGTGACGGCGTGCCTTTTGCATAATGAACCTACGAGTTACCGTCTGCGGCAAGGTTAAGGGTCATCGAGTCCCGTAGCCGAAGCGAAAGCGAGTCTGAACAGGGCGCCATCGAGTCGCAGGTGGTAGACGCGAAACCAAGTGATCTACCCTTGGTCAGGCTGAAGGTTGGGTAACACCACCTGGAGGGCCGAATGGTTATACGTTGAAAAGTGTTCCAATGAACTGAGGGTAGGGGTGAAAGGCTAATCAAACTTGGAGATAGCTCGTACTCCCCGAAATGCATTTAGGTGCAGCCTTTGTTGTTTCTCACGTGAGGTAGAGCGACTGATTGGATGCGAGGGCTTCACCGCCTATCAAGTCCAGATAAACTCCGAATGCACGTGAGTTAAAGACAAGGAGTGAGGGCGCGGGTGCTAAGGTCCGCGTCCGAGAGGAGAAGAATC
>NZ_LT799418.1:2628598-2631098 GCF_900162725.1 Parabacteroides sp. Marseille-P3160
CGGTGACGAAAAGAAGAAGGGCAGGATAAAAAAGAGGTCTTCCTTTAAAAGAGGGATTAGTCAATCACTTTTCCCTGAAAGGTATTCTCTCTCTTTTTTTTTAAAAAAACCAGCCAATAATTTGTACCGTCAATCATCCAAAAAAGGTAAGTAAGGAAAAGACAATAAAGAACGGGATTTTGAGCCAAGGAAATAAAAAGAAAACAATTTTGACAACGAAGAGTTTGATCCTGGCTCAGGATGAACGCTAGCGACAGGCTTAACACATGCAAGTCGAGGGGCATCACGGGATAGCAATATCCTGGTGGCGACCGGCGCACGGGTGAGTAACGCGTATGCAACTTACCTGTCAGAGGGGGATAATCCGGCGAAAGTCGGTCTAATACCCCATAAAACAGGGACCCCGCCTGGGGTTATTTGTTAAAGGATTTATCGCTGACAGATAGGCATGCGTTCCATTAGGTAGTTGGTCGGGGTAACGGCCCACCAAGCCATCGATGGATAGGGGTTCTGAGAGGAAGGTCCCCCACACTGGTACTGAGACACGGACCAGACTCCTACGGGAGGCAGCAGTGAGGAATATTGGTCAATGGGCGAGAGCCTGAACCAGCCAAGTCGCGTGAAGGATGACTGCCCTATGGGTTGTAAACTTCTTTTATAAGGGAATAAAGTGCGGGACGCGTCCCGTTTTGTATGTACCTTATGAATAAGCATCGGCTAACTCCGTGCCAGCAGCCGCGGTAATACGGAGGATGCGAGCGTTATCCGGATTTATTGGGTTTAAAGGGTGCGTAGGTGGGTAATTAAGTCAGCGGTGAAAGTTTGTGGCTCAACCATAAAATTGCCGTTGAAACTGGTCACCTTGAGTATGTTTGCTGTAGGCGGAATGCGTGTTGTAGCGGTGAAATGCATAGATATCACGCAGAACTCCGATTGCGAAGGCAGCTTACAAAACCATCACTGACACTGAAGCACGAAAGCGTGGGAATCAAACAGGATTAGATACCCTGGTAGTCCACGCCGTAAACGATGATTACTAGGGATTTGCGATATAGTGTAAGTCCTACAGCGAAAGCGTTAAGTAATCCACCTGGGGAGTACGCCGGCAACGGTGAAACTCAAAGGAATTGACGGGGGCCCGCACAAGCGGAGGAACATGTGGTTTAATTCGATGATACGCGAGGAACCTTACCCGGGTTTGAACGCATTAGGAATACGATTGAAAGGTTGTAGCTAGCAATAGCCTATTGCGAGGTGCTGCATGGTTGTCGTCAGCTCGTGCCGTGAGGTGTCGGCTTAAGTGCCATAACGAGCGCAACCCTGATTGTCAGTTGCTAGCAGGTAAAGCTGAGGACTCTGACAAGACTGCCGGCGTAAGCTGTGAGGAAGGTTGGGATGACGTCAAATCAGCACGGCCCTTACATCCGGGGCGACACACGTGTTACAATGGGGGGGACAAAGGGGCGCTACCTGGCGACAGGATGCCAATCTCAAAACCCTCTCTCAGTTCGGATCGGAGTCTGCAACTCGACTCCGTGAAGCTGGATTCGCTAGTAATCGCGCATCAGCCATGGCGCGGTGAATACGTTCCCGGGCCTTGTACACACCGCCCGTCAAGCCATGGGAGCCGGGGGTACCTGAAGTACGTAACCGTCAAAGGATCGTCCTAGGGTAAAACCGGTGACTGGGGCTAAGTCGTAACAAGGTAGCCGTACCGGAAGGTGCGGCTGGAACACCTCCTTTCTGGAGACTCGAAGTTCCGTGAAGTCTTTTCTTTACGAAAAAGAAGAGGATGAACGACAAAAAGGTACGAATGGTGGCCGGTTTAAAAAAAAAAGGAAACAGCAATACTTCACAGGAGGGAAAAGGCCGTGGCCTGTCCCCTAAGGAGAAGGAAGATAGCTTGTACTGCACTGCTTGTTTATTTATATGATTGGAAAAGAAAGAAGAGAAACGAAAGAAGCTGGGAGTCTGCTCCCGGGTTAGATAAAAGTTGACAGTCCTATAGCTCAGTTGGTTAGAGCGCTACACTGATAATGTAGAGGTCGGCAGTTCAACTCTGCCTGGGACTACGCCGTAGAATAGTGGATTATCCGGTCCATTAGTTATGGAAGGGGGATTAGCTCAGCTGGCTAGAGCATCTGCTTTGCACGCAGAGGGTCAACGGTTCGAATCCGTTATTCTCCACAAAAAGAAAGAGATCATTGACATATTGGACAATAAAGCAATAAAGTAAAAGACGAAGAAGTCGAATTTGCTTTTGAGCCGTTCATCCGCACCAGGCGGAGCCCCTCGGGATGTTTTTCCCCTTCCCCCTAAAAGGGATGGGAAGGCATGCGGAAGGTTCCCCGGTTTGAATGCGCTTGTACGGCAAGGGAAGCAAAGAAAGAAGAAAAAAAGAAAGTAAGAGAAGGGCAGACGGTGGATGCCTTGGCTCTCGGAGGCGAAGAAGGACGTGATAAGCTGCGAAAAGCCTGGGGGAGGTGCAAATAACCTTTGA
>NZ_LT799418.1:2636098-2767024 GCF_900162725.1 Parabacteroides sp. Marseille-P3160
GCTTGGGAGCGACCAATCTGGAAGTTATAACAACCGTTAATCTTCCGGTTGCGAGTTCGGGCATATTTGCATCTTATGTACTTGCTTTCGGACGTGCTTTGGGAGAGACGATGGCGGTGACGATGCTGATCGGTAACACTAATAATATTGCACTTAGTATAGGCGATACAGGGAATACAATGGCCAGTATTATAGCCAATCAGTTCGGAGAGGCGAGCGGCTTAAAACTCAGTTCCTTGATGGCTATCGGTTTATTGTTGTTTTTGATTACAGCGTCAATAAATTTTATAGCGAAATATATCATGAAATTGGTAAGCCGATGAAAAAGACCTATAAAACCAGCGCCCGCTACAGATTGGCCAAAGATAAGATCGTGTTCGGATGCATTTGCCTGCTAACATCGGTTACGATGGTTCCGTTATTCCTTATTTTGTCCGAATTGCTTCGGAAAGGATATAAGCAACTAAATCTTAACCTTTTTACGGAAATTGCTCCGACAACGATGGAAGCCATGATAGCCCGAATGAATCATGAGTTGATTCCCGGTGGAATATTAAACGGATTGACAGGAACCGTTTTGATACTGTCCATAGCTATTATGATCGCCATACCTTTGGGGATTCTTGTAGGAATCTATTTAGCAGAGAACGGAGAGCGGAGGTTTGCAAAGTTTATCCGCAGCCTTACGGATCTTATGCAGGGTATTCCTTCAATTGTAATCGGTATAATCGTATATTCTTGGGTTGTAAAGCCTATGCATGGTTATTCGGCCTTGGCAGGTAGCATTTCCTTGGCGATCATGATGTTGCCTATGGTTATCCGTTCGACGGAAGAGAGTTTGAAAATGCTTCCCCTGTCATTAAAAGAGGCCGGACTGGCATTAGGCGGTTCTTATATGTCCGTTATTTTGCGTATTCTCCTCCCTTCTGCTTTTGGGGGACTCTTTACCGGTTCGTTGCTTGCCATATCGAGAGTGACGGGAGAAACGGCGCCCTTGTTGGTAACAGCTTTAGGAGCCGCTATGGTGAATTGGGATGTGACGCAACCGACCAGTGCCATTTCCCTCTTGATCTGGGAATTCTATAATGATCCGAATTTAGCGGATTTAGTTTGGTCGTCTTCTCTTTTACTTCTTTTCTTTGTCTTAGGTGTTAATATATTTGCAAAAAGTGTAGCCAGTAGATGGAAAATACAATAGATATAATAGAAAATCCGTCATCACAGGATTATATTCTTCAGCTAAAAGACGTGTCGGTTTCTTACACGCCTGGAAAGAATGCGGTAAACGAAGTAAGTGCAGACATTCTGCCGAATACCGTTACTGCAATTATGGGACCTTCAGGTTGTGGTAAAAGCACCTTGCTGCGGGCAATCAACCGCTTGCATGAGCTCTATCCAAGTATCACAACTACCGGTGAGATCCTTTTGAAAGGACAGAATATCTTTGAGATGAATCCGATGAAGGTTCGCCGTTTGGCCGGAATGGTTTTTCAACGTCCGAATCCATTCCCGACCATGAGCATTGGCGAGAATGTACTTTCCGGTTACATGCTGAATAATATTAAACTTTCAAAATCGGAAAAAGAAGAACTTGTGGAAAGCAGCCTGCAACGCGTCGGACTTTGGAGTGAAGTGAAAGATGCAATAGGTAAGAAAGGGACATTCCTTTCAGGCGGACAGCAACAACGCCTATGCATCGCCCGGACAATTGCCCTTAGACCGGAACTTTTGTTGATGGACGAACCGACCTCGGCATTAGACCCGATTTCGACCAATCGCATTGAAGAATTAATCTTGGAGTTAAAAGAACAATACACCATTGTGATTGTTACTCATAATATGTCACAGGCGGCGCGTCTGTCGGATAATTCCATGTTCATGTACTTAGGAGAATTAATAGAATATGATAATACGAAACAGATGTTTACAAAGCCGAAGGACAAACGGACGGAGGATTATTTGACAGGTCAATTCGGATAAAAAGAGAAAAGGGAGGGAGCTATGGCAATTAATATGAAACAAAAACAACTTGAAATCTTATTACATGATTTCGAGTTATTGTCAAAAACGGCATTGTTACAGTTACAGATTGTGACGAAAGTATTGACGGACAATGCGAACGCCGCTCTGTATGAAGATGCGGAATCCAATGAGATAATAATCGATCGGTTGGAAATTAAAATACGGGAAGAGGTCGTTTTTACTGTATTTAAATTTACTCCGAAGGCATCCGATCTCCGGAAAATCATTACCTATCAGGATATCACGACCAATCTGGAGCGTGTCGGAGATATGCTGTTAAATGTAATTTATTTTCTTCGGGAAACGGATTTGTCTTCTTCGGACTTTGTACCGATTAAGAAACTTTTGCAGGATATGTTGCAGTATGTCAGCGAAATGTTACGTAAAGCAATCATTTCTTTTTCCAATGAAGATAGCTATACGGCTTACCAGGTTATCGAAGAAGATGACAAGGTCGATGCTTTGTTTCATAGAAGCGGTATTCTGCTGCAAGATATCTATGCTTCCAAAGAGTTGACTAAAAAGGAAATCATCCAGATTATCAATGTGAATTCAATCGCCCATAATTTGGAACGTGTCGGTGATAGTGCAACGAATATTGCGGAATCAACTGTTTATCTAACAGAAGGGAAGGACATCAGGCATGGAAACAAAGAATAATGACGTCTCTATTCTGATTGTAGATGACGAATCGGATATTCGCGAAATCCTTCAATTCAACTTGGAGCATGAAGGATTTAAGATTGATTTGGCTGATTCGGCGGAAAGTGCGCTGGAGATTCTAAGGCCCACCCATCGCCTCATTCTATTAGATATAATGATGGGCGGAATGTCCGGTTTCAAGATGGCGGACCTTCTTCGGAAGCAGGGAAATAATATTCCGGTCATCTTTCTGACGGCCAAAGATACCGAAAACGATATGCTTACCGGTTTTTCTATCGGGGGGGATGATTATATCTCCAAACCCTTTTCCATAAAGGAAGTAATAGCAAGGGTCAAGAGCGTTCTGAAAAGGGCTGAACAACAGAATGAATTGCCGGTCAATAAAGAGTTAACGGTTGAAGGATTAACCATTAATCTGGATTCCAAAATTGTAACCGCCGATGGGGAAGTTATTGATCTGACAAAAACGGAATTTAATATTCTTGTCTTGCTTATGCAAAATGAAGGCAAGACCTTTTCCCGGACCGAGATTTTAGGAAAAGCATGGGAAGGAAACGGGGTCGTATTAGACCGGACAGTCGATGTACATATCACCCGCCTTCGCAAAAAAATAGGGAGATATGGCGATTATATAATCAATCGTACAGGATATGGATATAACTTCAATCCGAGTGGAAAATAACGAAGGTTACGGAATATTCTAATAAAAAAAGATCCCATTAAGTAGCAATTCTTAATGGGATCTTTTTTTATTAGAATAACTTCAATCTGAATTTCTTTATTCCTTTCAACTGTTTGAATCGCATATTTTTGACGCTTTTCTTCCTGAATAGTAGCATTGCGATGCATATTCCGATAGCCAGACAGAAAAGCAGGCTGGACGTCAGGATGAAATTATAAGCAGTTTCGTGTAAGGAATGGCTTTGTTCGACATCCGGGCCTTCGTTGAAAATCTGGATAAGCCCGAGAATAGTACGATATGCATAGAGTCCCGGAATCATCGTAATACAGGCCGGTAAGGTAAAAACAACGGGCGGCGTATGGATTAAGTGTGCACAGAAAATACCTAATATCCCAATTGTTACCGCTCCACAAAAAGTCGAAGGTACGAGCTCACATCCATAAACGACCATCAGACTGCGGATACAATGCCCGATTCCCCCTAATATCCCGGCGATGGGAAGCGCTCGTTTGGGCGTTTCAAAAATCATGGCAAAACCGACAGCCACGAAAAAGGCGAAAAACACATCCGATAGTATTTGAAAAATAGTCATCTTATCTTATCTTTTAAAAGTTATGTAATCCGAAAAGTGTCATACTGAAAAACATCCCGATAGCAATGCTAAGCAATATGAATCCCCCATAAGCGCCGCGTGCGATTGCCGCTGTAAAAAAGCCCTGTATCAAATCGATGACACAGTTGATCAAAGGCACTCCCGGAATCAAAAATAAAACGCCGGTAGCCACCGCTTTTTCGGGAGAAGCTCCTAGTTGGGTTATCATATCCAGGCTCGTAACGCAAGTGGCTACAAAAGAACCTAATGCGATGGAAAGCATTTGGTTGAAGCCCTTTTTCAATACGATTTGCCGGGTAACTAATCCTAATAGTCCGGCAAAAAAGCCAAAAGTTCCGTCTACCCAATCTCCTCCGGCCAAAAGACATAAACTGCCGGATGCCAAAGCGATGAAAAGACGGATCATCCATATATTATGTTTCGGGGCCTGACGAGCCAATCGGACTTTCCATTCGATTTCATCGATGCTTGCATGCTTTTCGTAAGCATCCCATGTAAGTAAACTGATTTCTGTAACAATTGAATAATGAATACCTTGTTTGCTGACATTCCGGATACGGCTGTATGTATTATCCGGATTATAATTATCAATTACGGTTGCGCAGATTCCTGAAAAAGAAATGAATAACTCTACTTTAAACTCCAGCGTGTCAGCCAGGCGTTTCACATTTCGGCTGATCCTTCCGCAATGGGCTCCGGATTCAATAAGTAAGACACTGACATCCAGAATTAAATCTACAACCCTCCTAGCGTTCGGTCGATCGCACAGGGCTTTGTTTTGCTCCATAGATAAATAGGTTTGAAATTTTGAGACATAACAACATTCAAACTCACGTTCGGAAGATGCTTGTCTTTTTGTTATGATCGTTATTTGCTTATAAAATGAAAAAGCGGCTTATTTTTATAAGTCGCCTTTCCTTTTTTCCTTCTTTTATTTTTGTTCTTTTAAGATGACATCGTGAGCGCCTCCTTCGACAATACTGGTGGAGGAAACCAATGTCACTTTCGCATTTTTCTGAAGTTCGGGGATTGTAATTGCCCCCACACTACACATAGTCGCTTTGAGTTTGCCTAAAGTTATGGACAGGTTATCGTTCATCTTGCCGGCATAGGGAACGTAGCTGTCTACCCCTTCTTCAAACTTCAGTGATTCCGTTCCTCCCATGTCATAGCGTTGCCAGTTTTGGGCACGATTGGAACCTTCGCCCCAGTATTCTTTGACATAATTATTGCCGATCTTTAATTTCTTTGTCGGAGATTCGTCAAAGCGGGCAAAATAACGTCCCATCATCAGGAAATCGGCTCCCATAGCCAATGCCAACATCATATGGTAATCATGTACCAACCCGCCATCACTACAGATAGGAATGTAGAGGCCTGTTTTCTCCTTATATTTATCACGTGCATGAGCAACGTCGATCAATGCGGTCGCCTGTCCTCGTCCGATTCCTTTTTGTTCGCGGGTGATGCAGATAGAACCGCCTCCGATACCCACTTTGATGAAATCGGCTCCGGCATTCACCAGATATTCAAAGCCTTCCTCGTCGACAATATTACCGGCTCCTACTTTCAATAGGTCGCCGTATTGTTCTTTGATCCAGAGGATCGTATCGGATTGCCATTCGGAATAGCCATCCGAAGAGTCGATACATAAGACATCGACTCCGGCCTCTACCAATGCCGGTACACGTTCTTTGTAGTCCCGCGTGTTGATTCCGGCACCTACCAGCAGTTTTTTGGTACTGTCGGACAATTCAGCCGGATTATTGCGATGACTGTCATAGTCTTTACGGAAAACGAAATAAACCAATCGTTGATCCGAGTCGATGATCGGCAATGAATTCAGTTTGTGATCCCAGATAATTTGGTTGGCCTCGCTCAGGCTTATACCCAAATCACCGACAATCAATTTGGAAAACGGTGTCATGAATTCCTTTACTTTCATATCTCCCGCTTCTCTTTCTGCCCGGTAATCCCGGCTGGTGACAACACCGAGTAATTTTCCGTTGGCGCTACCGTCATCTGTAATTCCGATCGTAGAGTGTCCCGTCTTTTTCACTAAGGTGACTACATCGGTCAATGTATGCTCAGGCGTTAAGTTTGAATCGCTTATAACAAATCCCGCCTTAAACTTCTTTACTTTTCGTACCATCTCCGCTTGGGAGTCGATCGGCTGGGAACCGAAGATGAAAGATAATCCTCCGTTTCGTGCCAGCTCGATAGCCAGTTCAGGGCCGGAAACCGATTGCATGATCGCCGAAACAAAAGGTATATTAAGTTCTATTGCAGGCTTTTCTGTGATCCGATATTTTACGAGCGGTGTCTTTAATGAGACGTTGGAAGGTACACATTGCTTAGTTGTCAATCCTGGAATCAGGAGATATTCACCAAAAGTTCTTGATACATCATCTAAATAGATTGCCATATTTTAAAATGTTTGGAGGATTTTATATTTTTCTGCAAAAGTACTCAATTTCGTTGAATCGAACATCATATTTGTGTAATGATTTGCATGCTGTCCGCTCCTTGCAGCAATAAGACCTTAATAGTCTTTATCACATAAGTAATCAATCATCCGGAGGATCGCTCTCTGGCAGGCGGGACAGAACGGATGATAATCCCTCATCATGCAATGATCCATCGGGCGGTAGACTCCTTTGGACACATATCCTCCTCCTTCGAAGACACCTGCTTTATCCTTATAGGCATCCGTCAATGGAGTCGGGATGGGGGTGCCGGCCGGTAGCAAGTCTTTCCATTTGCTGTCGAAATCGATCAGGGTTGTGATATTGGGCTCCCACGGCTCCATATTGAGCGGATAGAAATCATTATAAGCAACTTCCGAAGAGAAATATTCATCTGCTAGGCCGGCAAAGCTATGCCCGAACTCATGGACGAAGACGTGAGCCGTTTTTTCGTTATCGGCGGTTCCGATAGCATAAAAATTATACATCCCGCCCCCTCCGTAGGTTTGGACGTTGACAAGGATAAAGATGGCATCGCAGGGAATGTTCCAGACGGCGTTCCTGATGGATCTCATATCCGGAGTGGTCAGATAACGATCGATGCCGAAGGTATAGTAACCGGAATTTAATGCTGTGTTTTTGAAGATTCCTTTCCCGGAGGAGTCCGTACCGGATTCTTCGGAAACAACACCTACCGCCCATACATTAAAATCATCCCGCCGGCTGCCATAGGGATCTGTCTTGAAAAGCAATTCGGTAAAACGCCGGGCGTCCGCTTCAAATTTTTCTTGCTCGGAGGCTGTATAGCCTTCACCGATAAAGACAAGGTCGACTTTTTCAGCCGGATCTCCCTTATGTTGGATTCTTGCAATTTTATTCTCCTTTAATTTCCCTTTATCGATAAAAATACTGCCGGGATCGACATCCATCCGCAGCAAAGGATGAAATTTATTTGTTTTTCGTTCTCTTGCCGTGATTTCCAGAATGATTGTTCTTTTTGGGAAAGGGACAGAAACGGAATTATCCCAGGACTGGGTTTCGTTCTTCGCCTGGTCGGTTGTTATCCATTCATCAAAGAGCGTATTGAAACCCCTTGAGTAAATTAACCGGCCACTCTGCTTGTCATAGAGGTTAATGTAGTTGCTGCCGTATATGAACTTGTCGATCAGATTTTTTACCGGGCCGCCCCATACCGGCTCTTCCCGCAATTGCCGGAGTGCGGCAGACTGTTCTTCCACATTACCGCTCAATGCGAAATCAACTCGCAAGCTTTTTTTCTCGAAAAAGGCGTCAAAGTTGTTTTGTGCCTGCGTTACCATACTGTAAAATAAGGTGACGCAGCAAAATACCCAATTTTTGTAATTCATTGTCTCTTATAGTTTGTATGAAAATCCAATCGTGAAATAGATATTGTACATCGAATAGGAAACACCTTTAAAATCAGAGGGGAAAACCGGAATCAGGCCATAGTTCAGCTGGCAGGTCAGCGAAAGGCGTCGGTAGAAGTTCCAGTCTGCGGCAGCCAACAAACCAGCATCGATATCTTTCTCTTTGTCGCTGAAATCGAAGGTTGCCGATTCGATGATCGTCTTACTTCCGTTGGGACCTCCGTTGCGGATATATCCATCCGAAGCGGTTCCCTCGAATTTAGACGTATGCATCCAGGAGAAGTAGCCTCCCAAATGAAAGGTCCATCCATCAAATGGGCGGTAAGAAGCCATGAGCGGAATGGTAAAATAACCGTTTTTCACCTTTGACTTATTTTTTCCGGAGAACGTTCCCGAATAAGTCCCGGCTGCTTCTCCTTCCCCTACCTGCAAGTTCGTATACCAATATTTTACCTCGGATTCTTCTTCAAATCCTTTATAATCAATATAAAGTCCGGAGGTTATGCCCCATCCCGGATAACTCCCAAGCCAATGTGTGGCGCGCAGGGCCAAAACCGGTTGCAGTCCAGGCTGGTACGAATTTATTTTCCTTATCTCCCGGGGAAGGGGAATCGGAGTCGTGCCTCCGATATTCAGTCCTACCAAAAGATGATATTCCCTCTTTTCAGAAGACTGCTCCTGAGCTTTCATATATGGGATCGTCATCCAGCAGGCAATAAATAATATAATTGGATAGGTCGTTTTCATTTTTTCAGATTCGGTTGGATAATTAGTTTTACATTGTCTACGACAAGCCTGCTTCCCGGGGTTCCGGCATATTTGTCTCCATCGTAACTGGCGGCAAAGACAATTGCAATTTTGTAATGTTTATTTTCCAGGTCAACAGTGGAGGGGTCGACCTTCAGTTCAAACGGAATATCGAAAGCATACAAGCCTGTTCCGGGAGAGCCTTTCCGTAATTCATCCGGTAAAACGGCCATAGAGACGATGCTTGGATCACTCGTGATATTCGTTCCGTCCAGTGTAAATTTATAGTCGTTGTCTGTCTCATATAAGATCGCATAAAGCGAGCACATATCCTTTTTATTCGGGTCGGAAAGAGACGAGAATTTGTCGTTCGGATTCACATAAATATAATCCCCTGTTCCCGGGCGGTAATAATAATATCCGGTCAATCGTTCCGGCATTTCACTGAAAGTGTAAGTCGTACCGAATTGAGTGGCGGTAAGGGGATTATTCAATGCATTAAGCGGAATCAATTTTCCGATGAACAACGAACCCGATACGATAGGAATATATTGGATGCCGAGAATATTTCCCGGTCCTTGCTTGGTAATCAATTCCGCTGCATATTGGCCTTCGGCTGTCATAACAGTCGTCGAATGGGTGGGGAAATCAGCTGCATTGCCATTCATATAGATGGCCACTCCCGGATTTCCCGAATCCCAGATTGTCTGTTTGGTTCCATCGATATATTCGACCGGTGTTTCATACCCCTTATTTGCCGTCTGGTTGGTTTCCCAATGCTCAAAGTCGTATTCTGCCTGTAATCTATAGATCACGGAGAATGTATACCGGCGTATTGTTTTACCGTTTTCCGAGGTAACGGTGTATGTGATGGGTTCTTTAAAATCCTGTTCAACTGTAGGTGAAGGAGTGATCGTCGCTCCGGGAGTGATCGTTATTTGGGGAACAATTTTCGTATTTGTAATGCTTGTTTGGGCGGCAAAGACGGAAATGTCCAAATCGTTTCCCGTAAGTCCCGAAAAATAATTCTCCCCGTAGTTTATATTCCATTCCGGTACCAAGAAAGACAAGATATCCGCTTCCGGGTTTTTAGGCTCTTCTTGGATACAGGAGGAAAGAAACAGTAATATAAGAAAGATAAAATTTATTTTTTTCATTCATTTCTTTATTTAATTGCGTTTTCAAAGATAAAAAGAAATGTGTAATATTTTTCTTAAACTTATATCGATCGGTAAAGGATGATTGAGAAAATGCTTTTATAAATAGCATATTCCCTTTAGGTCTTTACAGCAAAATGTACTCTTTCTCCTTTTTATGATATTATTTAATTGATTTTTCATTTGGCCGGAAATGTTTTTTATCTTTGTCGTGTGAAATTCAATAAAGGGAATGGGACTTCCCTGTTATAAACCGCTAATAAAGTAGCTGATAGTTCCTACTTATTTTAATCTATAATGATTATGAGTAGGAATTTTGTATCTATAGGCTATCCAATCCGTCGAATAATATCCGAAAGCAAAAATGATGATATACAAGGGTGCGTCAAAAGTCATCGTTTATTAACTGAAAAAATGATAGTAGTGAGTAAGTGCAGTCATAGTTATGAACAAGTGGATTCATAGTTATGATTGCGCGCATTCATAGTTATGATTTTTGACAGGATCTTCTTTTGGTGCAGCCCCTTTACATGTTACATAATATATTAATTAAACAATTCAGATTATGAAGATTACAAAAGTTGAAGCTCTTGAGATTCTAGATTCAAGAGGAAATCCTACGGTAGAAGCCGATTTAACATTGGAAGACGGAACGCAAGCTTGTGCAATGGTTCCTAGCGGAGCGTCAACAGGAGAAAGAGAAGCCACTGAACTTCGCGACGGCGATAAAAAACGTTATAAGGGGAAAGGGGTATTAATGGCTGTAAAGAATGTAAACACGATTATTGCAAAAGAAATTATCGGTAAAAGTTTTATCAGCCAACGCGAACTTGATTCTCTTATGATAGATTTGGATGGGACGCCGAATAAATCAAAACTTGGCGCTAATGCGATTCTTGCCGTTTCAATGGCTTATGCCCGTGCCAAGGCGTTGAGTACAAAAACTCCCTTGTACCAATATTTAGGCGGAAGTAATGCCTATGTACTTCCTGTTCCTTGTATGAATGTAATCAATGGTGGAAAGCATGCCGACAACAATGTGGATTTTCAGGAGTTTATGATTGCTCCTCATAATGCGTCATCTTTCAAAGAAGCCATACGCATGGGAGAAGAAACGTTTCATTCGCTGAAATCAGTTTTGAATGGAAAAGGTTATAGTACAGGTGTCGGAGATGAAGGAGGTTTTGCCCCCAATTTGAAATCGAATGAAGAAGCGATAGAAATAATACTTGAAGGCATAACCCAAGCAGGCTATAAGCCTGGTACGGACATAAGCATCTGCCTTGATCCGGCGACCAGCGAATTATGGGATAATGGCAAATATAAGTTGTATAAAAGTTCGGGAAAATCTCTGTCCAGCGACGAAATGATAGAAATGTGGGAAAATTGGATCCGGCAATACCCGATTGTCTTGCTTGAAGACGGATTGGCAGAAAATGACTGGTCAGGCTGGCAAAATCTTACCCGAGAGTTAGGAGATAAGATAGAATTGGTCGGTGATGATCTCTTTTGTACAAATAAGGAAATATTACAGAAAGGGATTGATGAAAAGATCGCAAATTCTATTCTTATTAAACTGAATCAAATTGGGACAGTCACGGAAACATTGGAGACGATAGAGCTTGCCAGGACTCATGGATATAATTGTTTTGTTTCCCATCGTAGCGGTGAAACGGTGGACACTTTCATAGCCGATTTAACGGTAGGTCTGAATGCCGGACATATAAAGACAGGAAGTGGATGTCGGGGAGAACGCGTCGAGAAATTCAACCGGTTTTTGCGAATTGAACATGCTCTTGCAAATAATTCTATTTTTGCAGGAAAGAAAACATTCAAAAATAATAGGTAAAGCATGTTTAAACGTATGGTATTAGTCGCTTTAGGGGGAAGTCTCGGGAGTGTACTTCGTTATCTTGGTTCTTTATGGATTACAAGGCATTTTCCACATACTTTTCCTTTGGGTACATTTCTGATAAATATTTCGGGTTGCCTCATTATCGGATTCTTGATGGGCCTGTTTTCCCGATTTACATCATTTAATGATGAACTTCGACTATTGCTGATAGTCGGTTTTTGTGGCGGATATACTACCTTTTCAACGTTCTCTGCGGAGAATTTGAACTTGTTTGAAACAGGTAACTACTGGACTTTAGCTTTTTATATAAGTGCCAGTATCGTGCTGGGATTTATAATGTTATGGGTTGGGAACATACTATCTAAATTAATAATACAATGAGTTATAAAAAAATCCTGATTGCTGTAGACAATAGGGAAAATTCAATGAATGTTTCACGAAAGGGTTTTGAGTTAGCTGCACAGCTTCAAGCTGAAGCTGCCCTAATCTTTGTCGTGGATAAATCAAAAGCGATTGGTAATCCTGATACGGGAATTATGCCGGACGAAGCATTATTGGTGTTGAAAAAGGAAGCGCAAGAGGCATTAGATCAATTAATATTACTTAATAATCAAAAAAAGGAGACTTTGAAATTTATGCCTGAAGGTCTGCCAAAAGAAACGATTCTTAAAATTGCGGCAAACTGGGAGGCTGATTTGATTGTTACGGGTATGAACGGAAAAGGCGGACTTTCCCTTTGGGTAATGGGAAGTGTCGCACAATTTATCGTTTTACATTCGCCTCTTCCGGTGATGATTGTTCCTAACAGGTGATAACATTCTCTCTATATCATGCCCTATGAATGATAAAGGCCGAACCTTTCGATTCAGCCTTTGGTCGGGATGAGACGATTCGAACGTCCGACCTCCACGTCCCGAACGTGGCGCGCTAGCCAACTGTGCTACATCCCGCTTTTTCTTTTCTGCGTGCAAAGGTACAAATATTTTGGAAGATGCAATAAGGAAAGACAAAAAAATAATAATATCCGATGCTAATGCCTTGGAATATGCTTATACACTCTTACGAAGGCGTTTCTTTGTCTGAGACAAACGATGATGCCTAAATGATAAAGTTTTCCCTTGCGGACTTTCAAGCACAGACAAATAATTTCAAAAAATCAAAGATCGATTCTATCTGCATATTACAGATAGATATTTTAAGTTAATGCAACAGCACTAATTCATAAAAGATTCTCTATCAAATCTTTTTCTTTTGCCAATCGGCATATTTTAGATACAAGGCGCTTGTTATCAGTAAAATGCCAAAGTAAACGATCTCGGTGGTAAAACAGATCTCTACCGGCTGCTTCATGTGGATAGCGAAAATATATAAATGTGTACAATAGATACTTAGCGTCAATAATTCCAGTATGAAAGCAGAACGTGTATTGCCTGTGCCGGATATTCCGCTGAAAAAGATGCTGCCGACAGAACTCAGTATGATGGCGATAGCGATAACATAAATGGAGGGTACCGAGTCGGCGAGGAGGGAGGGATCGTTCGTGTATACCGACAAGACCAACTGGGGGAAAAGTGTGATGGCTATTGCGCAAAAGCTCATAATGAGGAATGATATCTTTGCGATTTTCCGGATAGTCGGCAGTACTTCGTTAATTTTTCCGGCTCCGATAGCGTTGCTGACGAAGGAATTGGTTGTCGTCGACAGGGCATTGATCGGGATAAAGAGAACGATATATACGCTGCGTACGATATTGGCGATAGCCAATTCCCGCTGCCCGATATGCTCCACGGCAATGAAAAACAGAAAGAAGGTGCTCATCGATATAAAATATTGGAACATGGTAAAAATGGAGATACCCAATACATGCCGGAGCAGTTTGAAACTGAACGAACGGATTTTGTTCAATGCATACTTTCGACGATCTACAGTGAAGTAGGTATAAAGTACAAAGAAAAGGATGGAAACCGCTTCGGCTGCTACCGAAGCTATCGCCGCTCCCTGAATGCCCATCTCCGGCAAGCCTGCATTCCCGAAGATAAGCAGGTAGTCCAGGATGATATTCGTAATGGCCATCACTATGGCGTTTAAGGTCAAAACCTTGGTTCGCGTAATTCCGACGAATAAAGAACGGAACATCACGTTGACAAATGAGAAAAAGAATCCGAAGACCCGAATATCCAGGTATTCCACCGTTTTGTGAAGAATGGCGTCGGAAGAAATCATAAGGCCCATAATCTGATGTCCGTAGAGACGGGAAATCGAGAAAATAAAAGCCGCCAGGATTAACAGGAAAAAGATTCCCTGGATCATCACCGGCCCTACCGCTTGGTAGTTACCTTCCCCGTTCCGGCGGGCAATGACAATTTGGGAGCCTATACTGAAACCGAAGGCAATCGTGAAGGCGCAGATATAATAGAGTCCTCCCAAGGCGGAGGCGCCCAGTTCGACTTCCCCTACGCGTCCGAGGAATGCTGTATTGGTGATATTAATGATGTTTTGTGCTAGAAGGCTTAGAAAAATAGGATAACTGACGTTCCAGATCTGTTTGTTTGTATACATGCCTTGTGTGATTATTACAAAAAAGGCCTGACTTCGATCGACAGGCCTTTTCGTTTTATTTTCAGAAAGAAAGTCGGCTCAAATCAATTTGTTGGTTCTTGTGTCCGGAAATATCACAGCCGGTTTAAAACGCTTGGCTTCTTCGAAGTCCATCTGTGCATATGACATAATAATGATGATATCGCCCGGTTGTGCCTTTCGGGCGGCTGCGCCGTTGAGACAGATCACTCCGCTTCCCCGTTCTCCTTTGATTACATAAGTCTCGAAACGTTCGCCATTATTGTTATTTACGATATGTACTTTCTCGTTAGCAATCAGGTTAGCGGCATCCATCAGCTCTTCATCGATGGTAATGCTGCCAATATAATTCAGATTGGCTTCGGTGACCGTGACGCGATGAATTTTTGATTTTACAATTTCTATAAACATGACCTTTCAGGTTGTAATTCTTTTATATTTTATATTATCGATCAATCGTACATCCCCGCAATATATGGCTATACAGCCGACCGGTTCCGTACTTTCCTCCCATTTTTCGATGGGTTGCAGTGTACTGCCGTCAACAATCTCGTAATATTCCACCTCCAGTCCGGGTTGTCTATTCAGGGTGTCGACGACGAAGTCTATTACCTCCTTGACGGATTTTCCTTTTGCAAAGGTAACGCTTTCTTTTAATGTGGCAGCAATCCGGGGGGCAATTTGACGCTGCCCGGCGGTCAGGCGCGTATTACGGCTGCTGAGTGCCAGTCCGTCTTTTTCGCGGATAATGGGGCAGGTGCGGATTTCGACAGGGAGATTCAATAGTTGCACCATCCGGCGGATGACCGCGATCTGCTGGAAGTCTTTTTCTCCGAAATAGGCCCGGTCGGGTTCTACGATATAAAACAGCTTGCTGACTACCTGTGCCACACCGTTAAAGTGTCCCGGACGGAATTTGCCTTCCATCACTTTCGCTACCGCTCCGAGGTCGAATACACGGATATCCTTCTCCGGATACATTTCAGTTTCGGACGGTGCGAAAACCAGGTCGCAGCCGGCGGCTTCCAGTAAACGGCAATCGGCCTCCAGCGTACGGGGATAGGTCTGAAGATCCTGTTGGTTGTTAAATTGGGTCGGATTGACGAAAATGCTGACGACGGTCACATCGTTTTCAGCCCTGCTTTGTTTGACTAAACTGAGATGCCCCGGATGTAAGGCTCCCATGGTCGGAACCAGTCCGATCGTCTTCCGCTCTTTGCGCAGCGTATCCAAAAGCGATTTGAGCGCTTGTATGGATTGAATTGTTTTCATTCTATTTGAGGTTCGTTTTCGAGTGCAAAGCAAATAAATAATTATGGGATAAAAAAGAAAAGCTCTTTTCCTTTTTCAGCGGGTTTTACGTTTATTTAAAAGGTGCTGAAGAATCATTCACGAAATGTCTTTGATTATTAACCATTTTTTTTTACTATCTTTGTATTCGACTTTATAAACTTTTTTATCGAATGGATGCAAAAAGAATTTTATTTATTACCCAAGAGATTACGCCTTACCTTCCAGAATCAGAAATTGCAACAATATGTAGAAACCTTCCCCAAGGCATTCAAGAACATGGTCGTGAAATCAGGACTTTTATGCCTAAATATGGGAATATCAACGAACGCCGTAACCAACTGCATGAGGTAATCCGTCTCTCCGGGATGAATTTAATCATAGATGACACGGATCATCCGCTGATCATCAAAGTGGCTTCCATTCAATCTGCGCGGATGCAGGTCTATTTTATTGACAATGATGACTTCTTTCAACGTAAGGCTACGCTTTGGAATGAAAAGGGGGAAGAGTTTGACGATAATGAAGATCGTTCGATATTCTATATCCGCGGTGTGCTTGAGACCATAAAGAAACTGCGTTGGATACCTGACCTAATCCATTGTCATGGATGGATTACCGCTTTGACCCCGTTATATATCCGAAGAATGTATGCCGACGATCCTTGCTTCAAAGATACGAAGCTGGTTTATTCCATTTATGACGATGATTTCAAAAAGCCGTTTAGCGAATCTTTTGTAAAAAAGCTGAAATTGGACGGAGCGACGGCTAAGGACCTATCCTGTTTGAGCGAAGGAACTGATTTCGTTGCCTTATCTAAACTGGCCATGCAGTTTTCCGATGGTATCATCCAGGGAAGCCAGGTAATCAACAAGGAGCTGGCTTCTTACTTTTCCGCTTATGAAAAGTGTCCCAAATTAGACTATCAGTCGCCGGAAACGTATGTGGACGCTTTCAATGAATTCTATGATTTAGTGATGGATTCTAACAAATAACGAATGATGAATACAAAGCCTTTTATTTTAGGATTAGCGCTTTTATCTATTTTGTGGATTAGCGCCTGTAAGGATGATTTAAATCTGGTTGGAGGTTCGATTCAACCCGGAGAGGATGAGATAGGCGTTTATACGGATACATTCCAAGTAGAGGCATCGACCGTTTTGCTGGATTCGATTTATGCCAAGACGACGGTAGGCCTTTTAGGGGAAATCTATGATCCTACCTACGGATACCTGAAAGCGGATTATATCTGTCAGTTCTATTGCATGGATGAATATCAGTTTGCAAAAACGCCGGTCGACGGTAAGATCGATTCGGTCGACTTTTTTATTGTCTATTCCGGTTCTGTAGGAGATTCCCTGACTCCGATGCGGGCACAGGTTTACCAAGTCAACTCCGCCCTGGAAAAGAACTATTATACGAATGTGGATCCGAGCAAATTCTGCGATCGTTCCATACCGCTCGGAGCTAAGACCTATACAGCCTATGACGCAAGTATTTCCGATTCGATCCGGGGGATTACGGATACGACCGATTCCCTTTATTACACTCCTCATGTACGAATCCGGATGGACAAATCTCTGGGACAGCGGATTTATGATGAAACGATCCATAACCCGGCATCTTTTAAGAATCAGGCGGCTTTTAATGCCTTTTTCCCGGGTATTTACGTTACAAACACATTCGGATCAGGCAATATGCTGAATGTTTATTCTTCTTCCTTCGCAATTTATTATCATTACCGGGACACGCTTGTCTCCAGTTCGGGAGTCGCGGATTCCGTCGTTATCAAAAAAACTCAGGAAGTATTTTATGCAACCCCTGAAGTCATCCAGTTGAACAGGGTAAGGAACATGGGGCTTGATAAACTGGTCAACGATCCGGATTATGTCTACATGAAGACGCCGGCCGGCGCGGTGACCAAGCTGGTTATTCCGGCTAAGGAGATTGCTCCTTTGGTGGAAGGCCGGGTAATCAACAATATGTCTTTTTCATTGATGGCGATGCCGCAGGAAGAGACTCAATTTCCGCTTTTGGCTCCTCCTACCGTCGTCTTGATGCCGGAGGATTCCCTAAGTTTCTTTTTCCAGAAAGGATATACGGATGTGAATAGCCTGGCTATCCCGATAACGTATACAACTTCGACGCGGAAGTATAATTTCGGAAATATATCCAATATCCTGAAAGTTCATATAAAGAATAGCCCGGATGAAGACCTTCGTCTGGTTGTTGTGCCTGTGACCCGGGAAACCGGAACGGTGAATAATATAACGCAAACGACTTCTATGACGAACTTAATGTCTCCTTCTGCAGTAAAGATCCGGAGAGACAAAGAGAGTATGAAGATGGAAGTGGTGTCGAGCAAATATGAGAAATAATGATGAATGATGAGCACGATGTAGATCGTTGAGATGTTCGCCATTCGGATTTAAAGCAAATATAGGTTGGTGTCAGGCAGATCTCTCCAGTGAGATGAACCTGACACCAATTTTGTTAGAGGGCGAAAAGATCTTTATTAAAATAATGTGAGAAGGACGGTCTATTATTTGTCAGCATTTGATGCTGAGGCGTCGGAGAACTTCACGTATTTTCTCATAAGTGGTAATCCGGGTAGGCACCAGAGGGAGACGCAGCTTGTTTTGAATGTAGCCCATCATGCTCAACATGCTTTTTACTCCGGCCGGGTTGCCGTCGACAAATAGAAGCTCGAAAAGTTCGGTGAAGCCGTGGTGAATGGTACGGCTATTCTCATAATCCCCTGCCAAAGCGAGGCGTACCATCCTGCTGAATTCTTTCGGCAGGGCATTCCCGATGACGGATATGACTCCGATAGCACCTAACGTAATTAAAGGAAAAGTGATTCCATCGTCACCGGAAATCACATTGAAATTGGCCGGCTTGTTCTTTATGATATCATCCATCTGGGTGATGTTGCCGGAGGCCTCCTTGACCGCTACGATGTTGGGAAATTCGCGCGCCAGGCGAAGAGTGGTTGCCGCTGTCATATTAACGCCGGTACGTCCCGGCACATTATATAGGACGACCGGCAGGTCGGTCGCCTCGGATATGGCTTTATAGTGTTGATAAATGCCTTCTTGCGAGGGTTTGTTGTAATAAGGAACAACCGACAGGATGGCATTGATATTGCTGAAATCATCCTTGTGCAGTTTTTCGACAATCTGGCGCGTACAATTTCCTCCCAATCCTAAAACGATCGGGACTCGACGGCGTACTTGCATCGTGACAACACGCAGTATCTCTTTTTTCTCCTCTTCAGTCAGAGTCGGCGTTTCGGCTGTAGTCCCTAAAACTACCAGGTAATCGATTCCATTTTGGATCTGGAACTCTACTAATCTTACCAAAGCCTCATAATCGACACTCTCATCTTCTTTGAAAGGTGTAATCAATGCTACACCCATTCCTCTTAAATCTATATTCGCCATGGAAAAATAATTCCTCTATTACAAATACAAAAGTACGTAAATAATATTATTCTGAACGGATCGACTGCAAATAAAATAAAATCTGTTCAAATAAGTAGCTGATGTCGTTTTTATCTGTCATCGTAATGGAGAGGTCATGCAACTGCTCTCCTTCCGCCGGTTTGGTCCCGACTTTAAAATGGCTCGGATGCTTTAGCATTAGCAGATGCATGCTATGCGATTGGAGGCCTGTCAAGTCGATTAATAAATCTGCCGGAATTTGCCGGAACTGTTTTTCCAAGTTGGGGGAAGGAAAGCCCAACCGGTTGACATCCTGCTTTTCATAAATTAGAAGGATGGAAGGAGGCCAACCGGAGATCTTTTCTCTTGTATATGCACAGGATGTTACTTTTATGTTCCGCTCTTCCAATTGCCGGATACAGGGTTGGATTTCATTCAGCTTTGGGGCGTCGAATAGTAAAAGTACGGTTCTGATTTGATCCAGTGAGCGGTAACAATGTACCCGTTCGGGTATTCCCTTGCTGTTCTTTCGAATTTCTTTCTTTATAAAATAAGGAGTGAGTATCATTTTGCCAATAGATTTAAGAAGTCTTCTTCATTAATAATCTTAATGCCTAATTTCTCCGCCTTCTCTAATTTCGCAGGCCCCATATTTTCCCCGGCCAGGATGTAGTCGGTTTTAGCGGATACGGAGCCGCTGTTTTTTCCTCCGTTCTGTTCGATCATCGCTTTATATTCCTCTCGGGAATGTTTCGCAAAAGTACCGCTGATGACAATGGTTGCGCCTTTCAGTTTGTCGGTATGTGCAGCCAGGGTTTCTTCGGCAACCGACATCGAGAGTCCCGCCTCTTTCAGCCGGTAAACCAGATCCCGGTTCCGTTCGTCAGCGAAATAGTTTAGCACGCTGCGGGCAATCCGTTCACCCACCTCGTCCACGTCGACCAGTAATTCGAAACTCGCCTCTTCCAGCTTTTCCATCGACGGGAAAGCCTTGGCAAGCCGTTTGGCGACCGTTTCGCCCACATATCGGATTCCCAAACCGTAAAGCACCCGTTCGAAAGGAACTTTCCGGGATTCTTCCAGGCTGGTGATAAGGTTTTGGGCGCTTTTTTCCGCCCAGCGTTCCAAGCGGAGCAGGTCGGCGGCTTTGAGCGTATAAAGGTCGGCGGCATCTTTGACGTAACCGGCATTGTACAAATCTTCGACCGTTTCCGGCCCGATATTGATATTCATCGCCTTGCGGGTAACAAAATGTTCGATCTTACCCTTAATCTGAGGCGGACAACCCAATTCGTTCGGGCAATAGTAGGCCGCTTCCCCTTCCGGCCGGATCAAGGGCGTTCCGCATTCGGGACAATTCCGGATGAACCGGACTTTCTCGCCGAGCAACATGGGGCGGGCTTCGGTATCTACTCCGACTATTTTCGGAATGATCTCGCCGCCTTTTTCCACGAAGACCTTATCTCCAATATGCAGATCCAGGCTTTCGATGATGTCGGCATTATGCAGAGAGGCGCGCTTTACGGTCGTTCCGGCCAATAAGACCGGATCCAGATTAGCAACCGGAGTAACGACGCCGGTACGCCCGACCTGGTAAGTCACCCGGTTGAGGCGGGTGACAGCCTGTTCGGCCTGGAATTTATAGGCAATGGCCCAGCGAGGGCTTTTAGCAGTGAATCCCAGAAACTTTTGCTGGCGGAGAGAGTTCACCTTCAGTACGATTCCGTCGGTAGCGACCGGAAGTTTTTTTCGTTCCGTATCCCAATGGTCGATGTAATTGAAGATCTCACTCAACGTCATGCATTTGCGGATGAAGGACGATATTTTTATTCCCCAGCTGCGCGCCTTTTGAAGATTATCGTAATGCGTATCAGCCGGCAGTTCCTTTCCTAAAATATAATAGAAATAGGCGTCTAGCTTGCGGGAGGCTACAATGGCCGGATTCTGCTGTTTCAATGTTCCCGACGCCGCATTCCGCGGGTTGGCGAAAAGCGGCTCCTCCTGTTCTTCCCGTTCCTTGTTCAAGCGGTCGAATTCAGCCCAAGGAAGCAGGATTTCCCCCCGTATCTCGATGGATTCAGGATAATCATTCCCCCTTAATTTCAGCGGAATGGATCGGATTGTCCTGACATTAACCGTCACGTCGTCTCCACGTGTGCCGTCTCCCCGGGTTATGGCGCGAACCAACCTTCCCTTCTCGTAGAGTAAGGAGATGGAAGTACCATCATATTTCAATTCGGCGACAATCTCAAAAGGCTCGTTCAACAAGCGGGCCGTCCGTTCGTAGAAATCCCTGACTTCCTCTTTCGAATATGTATTCCCCAGAGAAAGCATGGGATACTGATGGGTCACCTGTTCAAAATCTTTGGAGAGGTCGCTGCCAACGCGTCGGGTCGGCGAACAAGGGTCGGCGTATTCGGGATGCGCTTTCTCCAACGCCTCCAGCTCTTTTAGCTTGAAATCGAAATCCCGGTCGGAAATTGTGGGGGTATTTAGAACGTAATACTGGTAATTATAAAGCTCCAATTCCTCACGGAGCGCCTTTATCTTAGCTTCTGTTTCATTCATGGATCTATCTTATCGATTTTGTCAGTTTGCAAATATAGTTTTTTTAGTTTCTTCTTTCTTGGCGATTAACGAATAATAGCATAAAAGGCCTTTCCTCCTTTGGTTCGTTTTCGCCGGGAAGCGCTATTTTTTAAGCGGAATCATCGTGTGATATCAAAAAAAAGGTAAATTTGCAAACACCTTATGCTTTTTGCAAGTATACTTTACTATATAAATAAGATCAATTTAAAGGAATGAAAAGAGACGACATCATTTTTGACATTATCGAAAGAGAAAGACAACGTCAACTGAAAGGTATTGAGTTGATAGCTTCGGAGAATTTTGTGAGCGACCAGGTTATGCAGGCGATGGGGAGTTGCCTGACCAATAAATATGCGGAAGGATATCCGGGTAAGCGCTATTACGGAGGTTGTGAAGTGGTGGACGAAAGCGAATCGTGGGCTATCGAACGCCTGAAGAAGCTGTTTAATGCCGAATGGTCAAATGTACAACCGCATTCCGGTGCCCAAGCTAACGCTGCCGTTTTGCTGGCTGTCATGAATCCGGGCGATACGTTCCTCGGCTTGAACCTTTCGCATGGAGGACATCTTTCGCACGGTTCTCCTGTTAACAGTTCCGGTATCTTATATCGTGCTGTTGCCTATAACGTAAAAGAGGAAACCGGGCGTGTGGATTATGATCAAATGGAAGAGGTCGCTTTGCGGGAGCACCCGAAAGTCATTATCGGAGGCGGTTCGGCCTATTCGCGAGACTGGGATTACAAACGGATGCGCGAGATTGCAGACAAGATCGGTGCCATCCTGATGATCGACATGGCTCATCCTGCCGGGTTAATCGCCGCCGGATTGCTGAACAATCCGCTGGAATATGCCCATATCGTCACTTCTACTACTCATAAAACATTACGCGGCCCGCGTGGCGGAGTCATCCTTTTAGGCAAAGACTTCGATAATCCATGGGGAAAGACAACACCAAAGGGAGAAATCAAAAAGATGTCCCAACTACTGGATTCCGCTGTATTCCCGGGTATCCAGGGAGGCCCGCTGGAGCACGTGATCGCTGCGAAAGCCGTTTCCTTTGCCGAAGCGCTGGAGCCCGAATACAAGACCTACCAGACCCAAGTGAAAAAGAACGCCGCCGCTATGGCGCAGGCTTTCATCGATAAAGGATATAAAATTATCTCCGGAGGTACCGACAACCATAGCATGTTGATCGACCTGCGCCCTAAATTTCCCGATTTGACCGGTAAGGTGGCTGAAAAAGTTTTGGTGGCTGCCGACATTACTGTTAATAAGAATATGGTGCCTTTTGACAGCCGTTCTCCTTTCCTTACTTCCGGCATTCGTGTTGGGACTCCGGCTATCTCTACCCGTGGGGCCAAGGAGCCGTTGATGGGCGAAATCGTAGAATTGATTGATACCGTTCTTTCGCATCCGGAAGACGAGAAGACAATCGTGGCCGTTCGGCAAAAAGTAAACAGTACGATGAACGGGTATCCTCTTTTTGCCTGGTAAACCACACTATGGGATAAAGAATATAAGCCGCAATAGTTATGCATGAAAAAAGAATTAAAACAATAGGAGTCTCTTTGTTACTGGCCGCTATGACGGCCTGTAACAATGTTCCGGAAGAAGAGAAGAGTTATAATCAGGGAATCAATATCATCCCGAAACCGGTGAGCTTGGTACAGAACGAAGGTTTTTTTACGTTGAAAAAGAATACCGTTTTCTACGCCCCGACGCCGGAAACAAAAACGATCGCCGGCTTTATCGCGGCAAAGATCCAGGCTTCGACAGGATATAAATTAGGTATAACGGATGAAGAGAAACCGTCCGGTGTTATTTCTTTGGTCATAGATCAGGCTTTGGAGTTGAACAAGGAAGGATACACACTGGACGTAACCCCGGAGAAAGTGTCGGTTCGCGCTAAAACGCCACAAGGACTTTTCTACGGAATGCAGTCCTTCCTACAATTACTTCCGGCGGAGATAGAAAGTCCCGAGGTGGTGAAGGGCATTGCTTGGAAGGCGCCTTCCGTCGCATTAAAAGACGAGCCGAGGTTCGAATACCGCGGCATGATGCTCGACCCTTGCCGCCATTTCATTCCGGTAGAGAATATCAAGAAACAGTTGGATGTACTTGCCCTGTTTAAGATCAACACCTTCCATTGGCACTTGACGGATGACCAGGGTTGGCGGATCGAGATTAAGAAATATCCCAAACTGACGGAAGTCGGCTCGAAACGTATTGAGGGCGAGGGAAATGAGTACGGAGGCTATTATACCCAAGAACAGATCAAGGAGGTTGTAGCTTATGCCGCGGAACGCTTCATCAACGTAATTCCCGAAATCGAACTGCCGGGGCATGAACTGGCAGCCATCGCCGCTTATCCGGAACTATCCTGTACCGGTGACTCGATTACTCCTCGGATTGTGTGGGGAGTGGAAGACGTGGTGCTTTGCGCCGGAAAAGAGGAAGTTTTCAAGTTTCTGGAAGATGTGATTGCCGAAGTCATTCCTTTGTTCCCGGGCGAATATTTCCATATCGGAGGGGACGAATGTCCGAAAATCAGTTGGGAGAAGTGTCCGCTTTGCCAGAAAAGGATGCGGGAAAACCATCTGAAAGACGAGCACGAATTGCAAAGTTATTTTGTCCAACGGATTGAAAAAGTGTTGACTAAATACGGCAAGAAGATGATCGGCTGGGATGAAATCCTGGAAGGCGGCTTGGCCCCGTCTGCAACCGTCATGTCATGGCGTGGCGAAGAAGGCGGAATTGCAGCGGCCTCGATGAATCACGATGCGATCATGACACCTGGCGGAAACGGCATGTACCTGGACCAGTTCCAGTCCGATTATAGAACAGAACCAGTTGCCATCGGCGGCTATGCTCCCCTGGAGAAAGTCTATGCCTATAATCCGGTGCCGGATACGCTGGCTACAGCCGGTAAAGGGCATTTCATTAAAGGAGTGCAATGTAATATATGGACGGAATATATATATAATACGGATATCATGGAATACCGTATCTTTCCGCGTATCCTGGCCCTGTCCGAAATTGCCTGGACGGCTTTGGATAAGAAAGATTACAAAGATTTCGAACGCCGCATCGACAATGCACTTGTTCGTTTGGACGGGCACAAGATAAACTATCATATTCCACAACCCGAGCAACCGAACGGATCCTGCAACTTTGTCGCTTTTACAGACAAGGCAACCCTGGCATTCAAAACGGTTCGTCCGGTAAAAGTCGTTTATACGATAGACGGAACGGAGCCTACCCCGAAGTCGGCAATTTATGAATCGCCGATAGAAATGACCGAATCCGGCGTATTGAAAATCCGATCGGTTCTTCCTTCCGGGAAAATGAGTCCGGTCCGCGCCATCACCGTAGAGAAACAAACACTGGCTCCGGCCAAGGAAGTCACCTCGAAGAAACCGGGATTGAAATTACAGGTCGCCGACGGAATGTTCCTCGAATCGTCCAAGTTGGCAAACGTGACCGATTGGAAGGAATCCACTCTCAAAAGCTTAGGCGAGATTACACAGATTGTGAAATCCACGTCCTCCATGCGCGGAGTCAAGCAATATGCCGCCATCGCTTCGGGATATGTAACTATACCGGAAGACGGCGTGTATTATTTTTCTTCCGACTTGGAAGAAGTCTGGATCGACGGCAAACTATTGATCAGCAACAAGGGAGAAGTGAAACGATTCTCCCGGAATGATCGTTCCGTCGCTTTAGCCAAGGGATTGCACGAGATTAAAGTTGTCTTCCTCGGGCATATCATCGGTGGTTGGCCGTCTAACTGGAACAATGGAAGCGTGAACATCCGCAGGTCGGATGCCGAAGCGTTTACGCCGGTAACCCCGGAAATGTTGTCTTTCTGACTGAAGAATGATGCGAATTGATATATTGACCGTTTTGCCGGAGATGATCGAAGGGGCATTGAATTGTTCCATTCTGAAGCGGGCACAGGAGAAGGGGCTTGCCGAAATCTATCTGCATAACCTGCGTGACTACAGTACGGATAAATGGAGACGCGTAGATGATTATCCCTTTGGCGGCGAAGCGGGCATGGTGATGCAGATCGAACCTATCGACCGGGCGATCTCCGCCCTGAAAGAGGAACGGACATACGATGAAGTGATCTTCACTTCCCCGGACGGGGAGAGGTTCGACCAACCGATGGCCAACCGTTTGTCGATGTTGGGCAACCTGATCTTGTTGTGCGGGCATTACAAGGGAATCGATTACCGGATCCGGGAGCATCTGATCACGAAAGAGATTTCGATCGGCGATTATGTCCTTACCGGCGGAGAGTTGGCGGCGGCGGTAATCGCCGATGCGGTAGTCCGTCTTCTGCCGGGAGCCATTGGCGACGAGCAGAGCGCTCTTTCCGATTCCTTCCAGGACGGCCTGCTGGCGCCGCCGGTCTATACGCGCCCCGCTGAATACAAAGGTTGGAAGGTACCGGATATCCTGTTGTCCGGCCATACGCTTAAGATTGAAGAATGGCGGCTACAACAGGCGCAGGAACGGACCGCCCGCCTGCGTCCCGACTTATTGAGTGATTAATCTTAATTCTCCATAGAGTATGAAAAAGCTTTCATTTTGTCTTTGCTTCCTACTCATATTGGTTTTAGCGGGCTGTAGCCGGAAAACATATGAGTATCCATTCCGGAATCCGGATCTTCCGACCGAAGAACGGATTGAAGATTTGCTGAAACGGCTGACCCTGGAGGAAAAAGTCGGGCAGATGATGAATCAGACACCCTCCGTCGAACGGTTAGGAATACCTCCTTACGACTGGTGGAATGAGGCGCTGCACGGAGTGGCTCGTGCAGGGAAAGCAACGGTTTTCCCGCAGGCAATCGCCTTGGCGGCTACTTTCGACGACGCGGATTTGTATACGACTTTTTCGATGGTGGGCGATGAAGCGCGCGCAAAATATCATCATTACCAAAAACTGAAGGAATATGATCGCTATAAGGGATTGACCTTCTGGACGCCGAATATCAATATTTTCCGGGATCCGCGCTGGGGACGGGGAATGGAGACATATGGAGAAGATCCTTACCTGACAGAAAGAATGGGACTTGCTGTTGTGAAAGGTTTACAGGGCGATGACCCGAATTATTTCAAGACCCATGCCTGCGCCAAGCATTATGCTGTGCATAGCGGGCCGGAATGGAACCGGCACTCGTTCGACGTGGAAGTTTCGCCGCGTGACTTATGGGAAACCTATCTGCCTGCGTTCGAAGCCTTGGTTAAGAAGGGACATGTACAGGAGGTTATGTGCGCCTACAACCGGTACGAAGGCAAACCCTGTTGCGGAAGCGATAAACTCCTGGTTGATATTCTCCGGAATGCCTGGGGATATGATGATATTATTCTTTCCGACTGCGGGGCGATTGATGACTTCTGGCAGAAGGATGAAAACACGCCCCGGCACGAGACGCATCCGGACCGGGAAAGTGCTTCGGTGGATGCCGTGCGCAGCGGAACGGATCTGGAGTGCGGGGGTAGTTACCGGAGTTTGCTGGAAGCCGTCAAAAAAGGAACGATCAAAGAGTCCGAATTGAACGTATCCCTTCGCCGCCTATTGAGAGGGCGTTTTGAGTTGGGAATGTTCGATCCGGACGAACGGGTACCTTATTCCAAAATCCCTTACGATGTCGTGGAGAGTCCCGAACACATCGCACAGGCGTTGAAGATGGCCCGCAAAAGCATGGTGCTTTTAAAGAACGCGGACCGGACGCTTCCGCTCTCAAAAGGGATCCGTAAGATAGCCGTAGTCGGGCCGAATGCAGCGGATTCGACCATGCTCTGGGCAAATTACAACGGTTTCCCTACCCATACCGTCACGATCCTCGAAGGTATCCGGAAGAAAGTTCCCGATGCCGAGGTGGTTTACGTTTTGGGCTGTAATCATACTGATGATTTTATGATCAAGGACTTGGGGGCTTCCGTCACGAATCCTTCCGGTACAGGCTTTGCCGCTGAATTTTACAACAATGAATCGTTCGAGGGCGAGCCTGTCCATACGGGGACAGTGCAGAGCCTTCATTATACGACGGGGGGCAATACCCAGTTCGCTCCGAAAGTGAACCTGACTCATTTCTCAGCGCGCTTTACCGGCACGTTTGAAGCGCCCCTAACCGGGGAAGTCGAGTTCGATATTTCCGGGAATGATGGCTTCCGTCTTTATGTCGGAGAAGAAAAAGCGGCTGAAATGTGGACCAGTGAATATACCGGAAGCCGGAAATACAAACTGAAGGTAGAAGAAGGGCGGAAATATCCGTTGAAGATAGAATACTTGCAAAAGACCGGAAGTGCCGATCTGAACTTTACTATCGGCGCCCGCTCCGCCGTTGATTATGCCGGAACGGTTGCCCAGGTGAAGGATGCGGATGTGATTATCTTTGCCGGCGGTATCTCCCCGCGCCTGGAAGGGGAGGAAATGCCGGTTGACGCCGAAGGATTCAGGAAAGGAGACCGTTTGAATATAGAAGTGCCGAAAGTGCAGCATGAAATGATTAAATCCCTGGAAGCCACCGGCAAGCCACTTGTGTACGTCTGTTGTACCGGTAGCCCCCTGGCAATCGGTTGGGAGCAGGAACATGCGGATGCCATCCTGAACGCCTGGTATGGCGGGCAGGAGGGAGGAACCGCCGTGGCAGATATTTTGTTCGGCGACTATAATCCGGCCGGCCGTTTGCCGGTAACCTTCTATCGTTCGGCCGACCAATTGCCCGACTTTGAGGATTACTCCATGAAAGGGCGTACCTATCGTTATATGACTCAGAAGCCGCTTTATCCTTTCGGCTACGGATTGAGTTATTCCACGTATACTTATAAAGATGCCAAGCTGTCCGCTGTAAGCATAGAAAAAGATCAGCCTGTCACCTTGATGTTTAAGATAGAAAATAAAGGCGCGATGGATGGGGAAGAGGTGGCACAAGTTTACCTGAAGAACCCGAATGATCCGGAGGGGCCGCTAAAAGCCTTGAAGGCTTTCAGACGGGTGCCGGTCAAAGCCGGAGAATCGGCTGAGGTGTCCATTGAACTGAAGCCGGAATCCTTCCGTTCGTTTAATGACCGGACTCAGACTTTTGAAGTCCGTCCGGGAGAATACACGGTATTGTTGGGGAGTTCTTCCGACGACCGTGATTTGCAGGGATTAAAACTTACGATCCAATAAAGGGGGGGGGCATTGAGCCTCCCTTCCTGTTTTTTCTTCTTATAATTCATCAGAATTCATCTCATCGACGGATTTGCTTTTCTGTCCCATGTTCCCGAAAGAATAGGTGAGAGTGAATCCGATTCTCCGCCCGATTCTCTGGAACGAGTTTTCCTGCCAGAATCCGTTGCCGGAAGTAATGCTGACTCTTTTCCGGCTGTTCAATACATCCCGGGCACTTACGGCAAAACTCAGGGCATTATCGAGAAAAGATTTCCGGATTCCCAGGTCCAGCGAGCCGCTTGCTTTCTGGTATCCCTGGGCTGTAATTTGTTTGGAATTGAAATTTCCCGTTGCCTGGAAAGAAATTTTATAGGGTAATGTCATATTCGCAATGATCCTTCCGTTCCATGAAAAGTTATCGTTGTCTTCCTCCACGATCGGCTGCTCGACACCTTGGGGAAGATAAGTGAAACCTTCCAGCTTGTTATAATACATGCTCATTGTTGTTGTCAGGTCCAAGGATTGGAAGAAACGGTTTTTCAGGATGAATTCCGTACCGGTCGCGTGTGTCTTGGCTATGTTCTCATACGTCGTCTTGATGATATTATCTTCAAGATAGCTGATGCGCTGGATGACATCGTCCGTCGTCCGGTAGAAGGCCGATAGGGATAAGGTATGGTTCTCCCAGTTTTTTATGTAATTCAGTTCGAAAGCATTGGCGTATTGCGGCTTTAGATAGGGATTTCCATAGGAAATATTCGTCGAATCCATGATATCCATGAAGGAATTCAATTGGCGGCCGTTAGGGCGTGAAACCCGCCGGGTATAGTTGAGTTGCAACTCATTTTCATTGGGCAAGGCATAAGAGAGGAAAACGCTCGGGTAGAAACTGAAATAGTTTTTCTTGTACGGATCGATTTCGTCCTCGCTCTCTCCATAAGCAAGCGATTGGGTATTCATGCGGGTGTATTCGCCACGTGCGCCCAACTGGATGCCGAAATTATGAATGCGTTTGGAAAATGTTGCGTAAAGCGCATGGACATCTTGGTCATAATTGAACAGGTTGTAGAGGTTTTCATCAAAAGTGGCCGTCTGTTCCGTACTTCCGGAATAAGTTTCAACCGGACTTTCCCTCCGCGCCAGATCTCCTTTGTAGCCGAGTTCGACTTTATTTCCTTCACCGAATTCATTCAGATAATCAGCCTGTATCTCCCAGGAACGCGAACTGTTATCGTTCAATTGGCGTTGGTAGGAATTGACAATGCTTCCGTCTGCATATTCCGAACGCTGGTTGTATGCCGGGGTTGCTTCCCTTTCGAAATATTGGCGGGAAACGGACAGATCCNGGTAACCTTCTATCGTTCGGCCGACCAATTGCCCGACTTTGAGGATTACTCCATGAAAGGGCGTACCTATCGTTATATGACTCAGAAGCCGCTTTATCCTTTCGGCTACGGATTGAGTTATTCCACGTATACTTATAAAGATGCCAAGCTGTCCGCTGTAAGCATAGAAAAAGATCAGCCTGTCACCTTGATGTTTAAGATAGAAAATAAAGGCGCGATGGATGGGGAAGAGGTGGCACAAGTTTACCTGAAGAACCCGAATGATCCGGAGGGGCCGCTAAAAGCCTTGAAGGCTTTCAGACGGGTGCCGGTCAAAGCCGGAGAATCGGCTGAGGTGTCCATTGAACTGAAGCCGGAATCCTTCCGTTCGTTTAATGACCGGACTCAGACTTTTGAAGTCCGTCCGGGAGAATACACGGTATTGTTGGGGAGTTCTTCCGACGACCGTGATTTGCAGGGATTAAAACTTACGATCCAATAAAGGGGGGGGGCATTGAGCCTCCCTTCCTGTTTTTTCTTCTTATAATTCATCAGAATTCATCTCATCGACGGATTTGCTTTTCTGTCCCATGTTCCCGAAAGAATAGGTGAGAGTGAATCCGATTCTCCGCCCGATTCTCTGGAACGAGTTTTCCTGCCAGAATCCGTTGCCGGAAGTAATGCTGACTCTTTTCCGGCTGTTCAATACATCCCGGGCACTTACGGCAAAACTCAGGGCATTATCGAGAAAAGATTTCCGGATTCCCAGGTCCAGCGAGCCGCTTGCTTTCTGGTATCCCTGGGCTGTAATTTGTTTGGAATTGAAATTTCCCGTTGCCTGGAAAGAAATTTTATAGGGTAATGTCATATTCGCAATGATCCTTCCGTTCCATGAAAAGTTATCGTTGTCTTCCTCCACGATCGGCTGCTCGACACCTTGGGGAAGATAAGTGAAACCTTCCAGCTTGTTATAATACATGCTCATTGTTGTTGTCAGGTCCAAGGATTGGAAGAAACGGTTTTTCAGGATGAATTCCGTACCGGTCGCGTGTGTCTTGGCTATGTTCTCATACGTCGTCTTGATGATATTATCTTCAAGATAGCTGATGCGCTGGATGACATCGTCCGTCGTCCGGTAGAAGGCCGATAGGGATAAGGTATGGTTCTCCCAGTTTTTTATGTAATTCAGTTCGAAAGCATTGGCGTATTGCGGCTTTAGATAGGGATTTCCATAGGAAATATTCGTCGAATCCATGATATCCATGAAGGAATTCAATTGGCGGCCGTTAGGGCGTGAAACCCGCCGGGTATAGTTGAGTTGCAACTCATTTTCATTGGGCAAGGCATAAGAGAGGAAAACGCTCGGGTAGAAACTGAAATAGTTTTTCTTGTACGGATCGATTTCGTCCTCGCTCTCTCCATAAGCAAGCGATTGGGTATTCATGCGGGTGTATTCGCCACGTGCGCCCAACTGGATGCCGAAATTATGAATGCGTTTGGAAAATGTTGCGTAAAGCGCATGGACATCTTGGTCATAATTGAACAGGTTGTAGAGGTTTTCATCAAAAGTGGCCGTCTGTTCCGTACTTCCGGAATAAGTTTCAACCGGACTTTCCCTCCGCGCCAGATCTCCTTTGTAGCCGAGTTCGACTTTATTTCCTTCACCGAATTCATTCAGATAATCAGCCTGTATCTCCCAGGAACGCGAACTGTTATCGTTCAATTGGCGTTGGTAGGAATTGACAATGCTTCCGTCTGCATATTCCGAACGCTGGTTGTATGCCGGGGTTGCTTCCCTTTCGAAATATTGGCGGGAAACGGACAGATCCAGCGTGCTTTTCTCATGGAACTGACGTTTGTAATTCAGTTCGAAGTGGCCGATTTTCATCGTGTTCCTGTCTTCCGATAAACGGAAACTCGTCTGGTAGGAGCCGGGGACATCGCTAGTATAATCCATCATGTCATCTTCTTTTTCGTTGTCCAGCATTCCGAAAAAGTTGAACCCTAAATGATCTTTACCGGTCAGATGATAGGTAATGCCCGCCCGCGCAAAATAAGGCCATTCCTTTTCCTTATCCCTTCTCTGCTGGTTCAGGAAAGAAACAGTGTTACCCGCATCGTCCAGGTTGTTACGGTATGTGTAACCTTTTCCTTTCCCTTTCCTGACCCGGTGGCTCAGGTTCAGGTAGGTGTCGAACTTATTATTGCTGTAATTCAGATTACCGCCTAAATTATAGCCTCCATGGGTGTCGACCCGGGTTTGTACGCTTCCGTAATAACCGGTCTTCCGGTCCTGTTTGAGAATGATATTAATAATCCCCGCCGTCCCTTCGGGATTGTATTTTGCCGAAGGATTGGTAATGATCTCGACACGCTCGATGCTTTCCGACGGCAGTTGCTCCATGATCTGGGCGCTGTTGTCGGAGGTTAGTCCGGAGGCCTTACCGTTGATCCAGATCGTAACGCTCGGATTGCCCCGTAGGGAGATTGTCCCTTCCGCATCGACGTTGACGGACGGGATATTGCCGAGGATATCGCTGGCCGAACCTCCGATGGCGGACAGGTTTTGCCCTACATTATAGACCTTTTTATCGATTTCGAATCGCATCTGGGGCTGTTGCCCGATGACCACCACTTCCGAAAGCATCTGCCGGTCTTCGGAGAGGGGGATAGTACGGAAATCAACCGTCGCATTGCTACTGTTTATCGAGAAAGCCTTCTCCACAGTCTTATATCCAATCATACTGATTTGTACGACGTAACTACCGATTTTTAAATTTCCTATATTGAATATTCCATTCTGATCTGTTACGGAACCAAATACAAAATCCTTTGTCTGTGCATTCAAAACCCGTATGTTCGCATACTCTATATTCTGTTTGTTTTGGGAATCTATTACTTTTCCTGTTATATTTCCATTTTCAGCATAGATGGATGAGACTAGTGAAAAAAGCAGGAAACATCCCATTATAAATGATCTCATAGATATAAATACCTTAATTCTTCCTTTTTTACAAAATAAAAGGAAGATTTCTGATAAGTAGACAAGAAAATGGGTAAAAAAGCTTATCCTTCAAGTAATAAAAGTTAATCCAATTCGCCCTAATTCTACTGAATCATAAGTAAAAGGTGCTCCTTTGTACTGATTTTCATACAGATGTACACTCTCTGTATTTTTTTTACTGAACAAAACGAGTTAACGTGATTCATAACTAAGTAATAAACAAGTCAGCCTAACTTACAAGTTAGAGAAGATGTAGTCAACTGAAATCATTAAACTACACACGATTAAGTGTTTGATGACTATCGAACAGGTGTTCTACAGATGTGAAACACGTGTTTTACGGATGTGAAACAGGTGTTTTATAGCCATGAAACACGTGTTTCATAGCCGTAAAACACCCAACACGATGTACCCAACACAGACAACCTCAAGCATCATCTGCCAATTTTCCACGCATCATGTCAAAAAGAGAATTAAGAGGGAGCCCTACGACTTTCCCAATGTACCTTTTTTGTAAGCTGTTTCGCCCAAACCCGCTCATACTTCATCCTTCCTCCTTCGTTTCCGTGACTTCAATTTTTTATCACTCTATAGCCCTTATCATGTGAGATGTCATAATATTTGTTACTTTTGTGCAGAATAACAAACAGAGCGACTAATAATGAATGTTGTCATTATTAAATACAATGCGGGTAATATCTACTCCGTTGATTATGCATTGAAACGATTGGGTATTACTCCCGAAATTACATCGGATAAGGAGAAAATACAAGCAGCCGATAGGGTGATTTTCCCGGGACAGGGTGAGGCCAGCATGACCATGCAATACCTGCGGGAACATCGGATGGATCGGCTTATCCGGGATTTGAAGCAGCCGGTCCTGGGCATTTGCATCGGGATGCAGTTGCTCTGCCGCAATTCCGAAGAGGGAGGCACCGAATGCCTGGGGGTTTTCGACGTTCCTGTCAAGCGTTTCCTTCCCGAAAGGCATGAAGATAAAGTACCTCATATGGGATGGAATAACCTGACGGGCGTAAGTACCCCCCTGTTTGACGGGACACTGGAAAACCGGTTTGTTTATTTCGTTCACAGCTACTATGTCCCATTGAATGAATATACCGCTGCGACGACGGATTATATTCTTCCGTTTTCGGCGGCGTTGCATAAGGATAATTTCTACGCTACCCAATTTCATCCGGAAAAGAGTGGGAGCGTAGGGGAACGTATATTGACGAATTTTCTTAATATAAGGAACGCATGATAGAAATAATTCCGGCTATTGATTTGATTGACGGGAAATGTGTCCGGTTGACGCAGGGCGATTATGAAACCCGGAAAGTATATAACGAAGATCCGTTGGATGTCGCCAAAGCTTTTGAGGATCACGGAATCCGCCGCTTGCATGTCGTCGACCTCGACGGAGCCCGTTTGGGTCGGATCGTCAACTACAGGACACTGGAAAAATTAGCTTCCCGTACCTCCCTGGTCATAGATTTCGGCGGAGGGCTGAAGCACGATGAAGACCTGCTGATTTCCTTTGAAAGTGGTGCGGCGATGGTTACCGGCGGAAGCATTGCCATTAAGGAACCTGAACTTTTTTCTGCCTGGATCGGGAAGTTCGGCGGTGAAAAGATCATTCTGGGGGCGGATGTCCGAGACCGGAAGATTGCGATTAACGGTTGGAAAGATACGACAGAGCAAGAACTGATTCCTTTTATCGACAGTTATATAAAAAAAGGCATAACAAAGTCTATCTGCACGGATATCGGCAAGGATGGCATGTTGGAAGGCCCTTCCATCGATTTGTATAAGGAGATTCGCGAGGCGTTTCCGGATCTTTACCTGATTGCCAGCGGAGGAGTCGGCTCGATTGGCGATATCGAATCGCTCGAAGAAGCCGGGATCCCGGCGGTGATCTTTGGAAAGGCTATTTATGAAGGGAAAATATCGTTGAAGGAATTGGTTCGCTTCACTGATAAAATGGAAGAATAAGATGTTGGCCAAAAGAATCGTTCCCTGCTTGGATATAAAAGACGGCAAGACCGTCAAAGGCGTCAATTTTATCAATTTCAGAGACGCCGGCGATCCGGTGGAACTGGGGGCATTGTACAGCGAACAGGGGGCGGATGAATTGGTTTACCTTGACATTACCGCCTCTCATGAAGGAAGGAAAACATTCACGGAATTAGTGAAGAAAGTGGCGGCGCATATCAATATACCCTTCACCGTAGGAGGAGGAATCAATGAATTAAAGGATGTAGACCGGCTGCTGGGCGCGGGAGCCGACAAGATATCCGTCAATTCCGCCGCTTTGCGGACACCGGAACTGATCGATGAAATCGCCGCAAACTTCGGAAGCCAGGTCTGTGTCGTGGCAATCGATGCCAAATGGGAGAAAGAAGAATGGATCTGCTACCTGAATGGAGGACGCATCCCAACGGGGAAGAAGTTATTCCAATGGGCAGAAGAAGCCGAACAACGTGGAGCCGGGGAGATACTGTTTACCAGCATGAGCCATGACGGCGTAAAGACCGGTTATGCAAATGAGGCCCTGGCAACGCTCGCGGACCGTCTCCATATTCCGGTAATAGCTTCCGGGGGGGCCGGAGAGAAAGAACATTTCCGGGATGCTTTTCAGATCGGAAAAGCCGATGCAGCCTTGGCGGCATCTGTCTTTCATTTCGGTGAGATCCGGATTCCAGAACTGAAACGGTATCTTTCCGATGAAGGGGTTACTGTCAGATTATAGGTATAGAAATATAGAATAATTATGAAATTGGATTTTGAAAAATTAGGAGGGTTGATTCCTGCCATTGTACAAGATGAAAATACGGAAAAAGTGTTGATGCTGGGCTTTATGAACGAGGAAGCCTATCAAAAAACCGTACAGACAGGAAAGGTTACATTTTACAGCCGTACGAAACAACGTTTATGGATGAAGGGCGAAACAAGCGGGCATACGCTGGACGTCGTGCACATTCTGATCGATTGCGACCAGGATACCATCCTGGTAAAAGCGCATCCGAACGGCCCCGTTTGTCACACCGGATCCGATACTTGTTTCGGGGAAAAGAACAATGAAGACATCTATTTCCTCAAATATTTGCAGGATTTCATCGATAAACGCCGGCAGGAAATGCCGGAGGGATCCTATACTACTTCCCTTTTCACCCGTGGCGTAAACCGGATGGCGCAAAAAGTCGGCGAGGAAGCCGTCGAAACCGTAATCGAAGCAACGAACGGGACGGAAGATGGTTTTATCTACGAAGCTTCCGACCTGATCTATCACCTGATCGTACTCCTTACCAGCAAGGGCTTGCGCCTCGAGGATCTGGCCCGTGAACTCCGGAGGCGTCATAAAGAATAAATTGCATGATGGAAGAGAATACATTGCTCGAACTGAAAGATGTAGAGATTTCACGCGATGAGAACGTAATCCTGCAACAGGCATCTTTGACCATTCATAAAGGGGAATTCGTTTATGTAATAGGGAAAGTGGGCTCAGGAAAAAGCAGCCTGCTGAAATCGTTATACGGAGAGATCCCCTTAAGCCAGGGAAAAGCCTGGATTATGGAATACAATCTGTGTAAATTGAAAAGGCGGGAGATCCCTTATCTGCGTCGTAAGTTGGGTATTGTCTTTCAAGATTTCCAATTGCTGATAGATCGTTCGGCCATGAAGAACCTGGAGTTCGTACTAAAAGCAACCGGATGGAAGAATAAAGATGAAATAGAAGACCGGATCGAGCAAGTCCTTCACCAGGTGGGCATGCAAAACAAAGGATATAAATTACCGCATGAATTGTCGGGAGGCGAACAGCAGCGTATCGTGATCGCACGCGCATTGTTGAATGATCCCGAATTGATTCTGGCAGACGAACCGACCGGGAATCTGGATCCGGAGACGGGCGGACAGATCGTTCAGCTCCTTCATGATATTTGTAAAAAAGGAACGGCTGTGATTATGACGACTCATAATTATCCGATGGTGCATAATTATCCGGCGCGGATCGTCAAATGCGAAGACGACCGTTTGATAGAAATAGGGGAAGAATCGTCAGCCAATGTAAATTCCGACTGATAAATCGGTTGTATTTACCGAATTTCCTATACATTTGCATAGAAGAAGAATTAGAAAATAAAAGAAATAAATTTGAAGATGAAAGTTTTAAAGTTTGGCGGTACTTCTGTGGGATCTGCGCAAAGGATGAAGGACGTAGCGAAGCTGATTTGTAGTGACGAACGCAAAATTGTGGTCTTGTCGGCAATGTCGGGCACAACCAACTCATTGGTTGAAATTTCGGACTATCTTTACAAGAAGAATCCGGATGGAGCCAATGAAGTGATCAACAAACTCGCCCTGAAATACATGGGTATCGTAGATGAATTATATGCTACCGCCGAATATAAACAAAAAGGGAAAAAGCTGATTCAGTCTCATTTCGATCTGATTCGTTCCTATACCAAAGACCTTTTTACCCTCTTCGAAGAAAAAGTAATCCTTGCGCAGGGCGAACTTATTTCAACGGGACTGATGAACCTCTATCTGAATGAAACGGGAGTGAATTCGATACTTATCCCGGCGCTCGATTATATGCGTACGGATAAGAATGCGGAGCCCGATTTGTCTTTCATCAAAGAACGGTTGAATTTATTGCTTGAAGAGCATCCGGCTGCAGACTTGTTTGTTACGCAAGGATACATCTGCCGGAACGCCTACAGTGAAATAGATAACCTACAACGGGGAGGAAGCGACTATACCGCTTCACTGGTCGGTGCGGCTATACATGCTTCCGAAATACAGATCTGGACGGATATCGACGGAATGCATAATAATGATCCGCGGATTGTCGAACATACCTCGCCGGTACGCCATCTTAATTTTGACGAAGCGGCCGAGTTGGCTTATTTCGGTGCCAAAATATTGCACCCTACCTGTATCCTGCCGGCCAAATTGAACAATATCCCGGTCCGGCTATTGAATACCATGCAGCCGGAAGCTCCCGGAACGCTGATTTCCAATGAAACCGAAAAGGGGAAAATCAAAGCCGTGGCCGCTAAGGATAATATTATCTCGATCAAAATAAAGAGTGGGCGGATGCTGCTGGCTACCGGTTTCCTCCGCAAAGTGTTTGAGATTTTTGAAAAACATCAAACACCGATCGATATGGTAACGACTTCGGAAGTAGGCGTCTCGGTCACCATCGACAACCGCAAACGTCTCGAGGAAATTATAGACGATCTGAAAAAATACGGAACGGTTACCGTAGATGACGGCTTGGTTATTGTTTGTGTGGTCGGGGATCTGGAATGGGATAATGTAGGCTTTGAAGCTAAAATCATTTATGCCCTGAAAGATATTCCGGTACGCATGATCTCCTATGGAGGAAGCAACTACAACGTCAGCTTGCTTGTGAAGGCTACCGACAAGAAACGGGCTTTGCAGGCATTGAGCAATCATTTGTTCAACGATAAGAAATAATTCAAACAAATAAGACGGAGGGTGGGCCCGGTAGGACTTACCCTTCTTTTCTGTCATACCAAATACAAGAAAATAATGCTAAAAGGAACTTTCCCCTTAGATAAATTCAAAGATTTAGCTACTCCGTTTTATTACTACGATGTAGCACTTTTGAAGAGAACATTGGATGTCGTATGCAAAGAGTCTTCGGCTTTTGGTTATCATGTGCATTATGCCGTGAAAGCGAATGCCAACCCGCGCATTCTTTCGCTGATCGCCTCGTATGGCCTGGGCGCAGACTGTGTAAGCGGAGGTGAGATCCAAGCCGCTTTGGATGCCGGGTTCCCTGCCCGGAAAGTCGTCTTTGCCGGCGTCGGAAAAGCGGATTGGGAAATTAATCTCGGCTTGGATAAGGATATCTTTTGTTTCAATGTCGAATCCAAAGAAGAACTGCGTATTATCAACGAACTGGCAGCCCAAAAGGGGAAGGTGGCGACCGTTGCTTTGCGTGTCAATCCGAACGTAGACGCCCATACCCATATAAAGATAACGACCGGAAGGAAGGAAAATAAGTTCGGAATCAACCTCAGCATGCTGAATGAGGTGATCGATGAATTAGTGAAGATGAAAAACGTCACGCTGACCGGCCTTCATTTCCATATCGGTTCCCAGATAACGGATCTTTCGACCTTTCAGAATCTTTGCATCCGTTGCAATGAACTGCAGGATGACCTGGAAAACCGCGGCGTAAAAATCGAAAACCTGAACTTCGGGGGGGGCCTGGGTATTGATTATTATCACCCCAATCATCTGGAGATCCCTGCTTTCGAAAATTACTTCGCCGTTTTTCATAAACTGCTGAAAGTGCGCCCCGGACAGCAAGTACATTTTGAACCCGGCCGTTCCATTGTCGCGCAATGCGGTTCGCTCATTTCGCGGGTACTCTACGTGAAAGAGGGAGAGGTGAAGAAGTTTGTTATCCTCGACGCCGGGTTTACCGAACTGATCCGTCCGGCCATGTATGATGCCTACCATCGCATTGAAAATCTTTCCAGCGAAGGGGCTGTCGATACCTATGATGTGGTCGGCCCGATCTGCGAGTCATCGGATGTGTTCGGGAAAGAAGTCGAATTAAATGCAACCCGTCGCGGTGATTTCGTCGCACTCCGCTCCGCCGGAGCCTATGGGGAGGTAATGGCGTCGCAATACAACTGCCGGTCGCTTCCCAAAGCCTATTACTCCGATACATTATAAGGATTCATAAATATATAATCATCACAATTTAATACCTATGAGAAAACAAGTTTTATTTGCATTTATGCTTCTGACGGCAATTTTCGCATCCGGACAATCGCCGGAGAAGGAGTATTTCAAAAAAGAATACATTAAAAATGTAATGAATAAGGCTGCGGAATGGCAGATTCTCCATCCGAAACATGTCCAGAACGACTGGACGAACGGCGCCTTCTATGCCGGAATGTTCGCCGCATGGGAAACGACTAAGTCCCCAGCTATTTACAAGGCGATGATGGATATGGGCGAAGATTCTGTCCATTGGCGTCCTTACCATCGCTGGTACCATGCCGACGATATTGTGATAGGCCAGACTTATATTGACTTGTACCGGATCGAAAAAGACCGAAAAATGATCCAGCCGACCATCGATACGGTGAAGAAACTTTTCGCCAATCCCTATCCTACGCGGGGAATTGAAGTCATCAAATGGTGGTGGTGCGACGCTCTGTTTATGGGCCCTCCGACCTTGGTGAAATTGGGCGTTACTCTAAACGATCCGACTTATTTCAAATATAACGACCAATATTTTAAGGAATCATACGATTTGCTGTATGATAAGGAAGAAAAATTGTTTGCCCGCGATTTGGGTTATGTCATCAAGAATGACGGCAAAGACCGTTATGAAGCGAATGGGAAGAAAATATTCTGGTCGCGTGGGAACGGATGGGTAATGGGCGGCCTTGTCCGCGTTTTACAGGAACTGCCAAAAAAATATCCGAATCGTCCGTTCTATGAAAACCTGTATAAGGAGATGGCGGCGCGCATCCTTTCCCTACAACAGGAGGATGGCTTGTGGAGAGCCAGTTTGTTGGACCCGGCATCCTATCCGGGCGGGGAAGTCAGTGGTTCGGGTTTCTTCTGCTATGCATTGGCCTGGGGCATCAACAACAAACTATTAGATAAGAAAACCTATCTTCCGGCGGTAAAAAAAGCTTGGGTCAGTTTGGTAAACTGTGTCAATGAAGAAGGCCGTGTTGGTTGGGTTCAGCCGGTAGGGGCGGATCCGCGTAAGAACTTTGACGCCGATAGTTGGGAAGTTTACGGAACCGGCGCCTTCCTCCTGGCCGGCAGTGAAATCATTAAATTGAAATAAAAAGCCGTCCAGACTCCTCCAATTCCTACTACGGATTGGAAGGAGTTTATAGAAAGATATCGATCCTGCGTTTGCTTCTACGCAGGATCTTTTTTCTTAATAACGGTTTTCCCGACGCCCATGAAAAGGGGAAGGAAGAGGAAAGTGGCAATAAAGGAGACAATCAGCCCGCCGATAGTGCCGGCCGCCAACGGGAACCAGAAGGCTTCTTTGTATTCTCCCAACAGGAAAGGCGTGAAGCCCAGGATCGTGGAGGTAATCGTCAGGAAGATCGGACTGAGTTTGGCATTCCAGGCTTTCAGGTATGCTTTGAGGGGAGAGATCCTGCCCTTATATTTCCTCCGGATGTTGTTGTATTCGTCCAACACGTAAATATTGGCATTGATCGTGATACCCGAAAGGAGAATAAACGAGGCAAATCCTCCCTGGTCAAAGGTGAGATCGAACAAATAGAAGGTGAGGAAAATGCCGATAAAGGAAATCGGAATCACGGACATGATATGGAACGGCTGTCTTAAAGAGTTGAAAAGAATGCTGGTCGTAAAGTAAATAATAACGAAAATAAGGGGCAGGAGCAGGTATTGCTTTTTGTCCTTTTCGCCCCACCAGAAATAGCGGTTCTTATCTTTTTCGATGGTATAACCCATAGGCAGGGTCTTACTGAATTCTTCGATATTCCTGTCCAGTACTTTTTCTCCCTGTTCGTTCGCTCCGATATATTCATATTGCAGGCAAAGCCTGTACTGCTGGTTTACCTTCGCGACCTTCTGCGGGGCTTGCACTTTCCGGATCTCCGCCAGTTCAGAAAGTTTATATTCCCGTTCATTGATTCTCAGCGGAATGTTGTATAGGTTCCAGATATCATATTCGCGGGATTGGCGTGAATAGAGATAAATACCTTCCATTCCTTCCCTGACAGGCAACTCACCGGCATAGATGTTTTGTCCGAAAGCCGTGCGAATCGCTTCGTAGAGTTGGTAGGGCTGTATGTTTTCCTGCGCTAATCGTTCCTTGTCCAGGTCGAATTTGAACTCTTCGTAGTCGTCCTTATACCAACTGAACTCGGAATTGATGAGCACCTCTTTGATCCGCCGGTGTTGTAGCAGGCGAGACTTGAACCGTTCGGCCCAGAGGGATAGTTCGTCGTAATTGGGACCGTACATGGTTACGCGGTAGGAACCGGCATTTTCCCGTACATCGTTGCTGAATCCGTCTCCCAAGCCATAGACTCCCCAACTTCCGCCCCCCAATTCCAGAGAACGGCTGATCAATTTGGATTTCAGTAAATAGGGAAAACTGCTTCGTTGATGTTCTTTAGTGAAATGAATCGAAATGTTGGCTTGTCTGGCGTTATAAATATTCGTTTGAAATTGTTTGACCTCCGGGAATTGGCTGATATAGCTTTCCATACGTTTGATCAGGTCGTTCATCTGTGAGATAGTCGCATTGCTGGGAAGACTGGCCGTTACAAAGAGGGAAGTTTCCTCCCGATCGGCAAAATAAGAACCTTCATGTACTTTTTGGGCAAAAAGGCGGAGTGTCCCTCCCAACAACTTGTCTACATACGGCTTGATGTTTTCCTTATAGGTCGCACTACCCAGTGTTTTATTGTAAAACGCCTCCCATCGATTCTCCTCCTGCAATTTGTCCGGCAATAGAAAAACGGGCAGCCCGAAAGCCAGTATGAGTAAAATCAGGAAGAGAGCTCTCCAACGGTACATGAAACGGCAGAGAGAAGCATAGGCCCGGTCTAAACGGGCAATGAACCGTTTGCCGTTTATTTTTTCCTGTACGAATATTTTCCAGCGGCGGGGCAGACGATTTCTTTTCTCCCGCTTCGGACGGTTGCCGGTGATCCGTAATTTTTCCAACAAGGCCGGCACCAGGAACAGGGCCACAAAGAGGGAAATGGCCAGATTGATCATAATCACGAGAGCGAAGTCCTGTAAATTAAGCCGCAGCTTTTCTTCAAGAAAGAAAATAACGGAAAGGGAGACAATTGTTGTGGTCGTAGCGGTAAGTATGGCGAGAAACGCCTTATTGTTCTTCCGGCGGATGATTTGGTCGGAGACTACAATGGTATTGTCTATGATCAGTGTCAGCGAAATCGTGATGCCGGCTAAAGAATAGAGTTGCATTTCCAGTCTTAGCAGGTAATAAAAGATAATGGCCGTACTCAAGGTGATAAAAAGAGAAAGGATAATGAGCAAGGTATACCTCCAGTTCCGGTAGGTGATTAAAACGAACAGGAGCAGGATCGCCAGTGTCAGGGCGCTCCGGAAATAGATCTTGTTCAGTTCCGTTTGGATGTATTCGGTCGCATCATAACTGAGGTGTATCTCGTATCCTGCCGGCAAGTTTGATTCGATTTCCATAAGCTTATCCTTAATCTTCCGGCTCAAGTTGAGTTGATTCACCTGTTCGTCGGCGTAAAGAGAGAGGTAGATCGAATTGAGTCCGTTGATCCGATAATAGCTTTGGGGTTGTGATTCGACCCGGTTGATCCGTACCAGATCCTTCAGTGCGATGTTTCTTCCTTCGAGGTTCTTCACTTCGATTTTTTCGAAAGAGAATCCTTGCTGCTCTTCTTCAGGCGTTAAAACCAGACGGATCCACTGTTTTCCCCCTTGTTCCGATTCGAGCGAAGCAATTCCCAGAAAATCTTTATCCAAGGCTTTGCTTATCGCAGTCTGGATATCTTGGAGCCGAACGCCGGTAGTGACTAATTGCTTATAGTCATAGACCAACTGCCACTCCATCGGAGTGGCTCCGCTGACTGTAGCCCGGTATATTCCTTCGATCTGAGAAAGTTTGGGCTTGATCTGTTTTTCGGTGTATTGCTGTATCAGCAACGGAGCGGTCGGAGCGTTGATCGTATAACTCAGGAAAGGTCGGTTGGCTTTGTCATCTGTCCGGTTCAGGGAGAGCGTGGGGTAGGAGACGTTGGATGGAAGTAGAGGCCATAGTTGGCGAATGAGGGTAGAGACTTCGAAACGGGCTGTCTCCATGTCACGATGTTTGTCGAAGCGGATCGTGATTTGTCCCCAGCCACTACCGGAGTTGGAAGTAATTTCCTGTACGCCGCTCATCCGGTTGAACATCGCCTCCAGCTTGGAAGTGACCTCCATCTCCACCATACGGGGGGAACTGCCGTACACGGAGAAATTGACGTTGACCTGCGGCAAAGATTGTGAAGGAGCGAGCTTTACCGAAAGCTTGGGTATCATGGCCAATCCGACGAGCGTGAGACATACAAAAGCCAGGATAACGGAAAAAGAGGATATGTGTTTCTTTTCACTCATTCTATGATATTTATCTGTCGGTCGAACAAGGAGGAGAGGGGAAGTCTTTGCTCAAAATCAAACAAGGTCAGCTTCCGGATCTGAAAGTAACTTAACCAGTAGTTTTTAAGGGATGAGATATAGTTTTTCTGCGCCTCTTTCTGCCGGTTCAGGGAAAGGGTCAGGCTGCTGATATCCGCTTTTCCGATGATAAACCGCTGCTTGGTAATCTCATAGGCTTTATTGGCCAATTCCATGGCTTCTTCGGCGCTGGCGATCAGATCCTGCTGAATATTGAAGTCGTTAACCGTCATGACAACCTCCTGTTCGAGTGTCAGTTCTTTTTGTTGCACGGAGATTTTGGTCACGTTCAGATTGTTCTTGGCCATGTTCGCCTTTCCTTTCCGTACTCCCCAGTCGACCAGAGGGATGGTCAGACCGATACTGACGACGTCCTGCTGCAGCGGGTTCTTATAGGCGTTGGAGAGTTGGTCGGCCGCCTGGTTGAACCCGACGCTAACCGAGAAACTGGCGTCGAAATTGGAGCTTTTCTTCGTCCGGTCTACCTCTTGTTCCGCTTCCAGAATTTCTTGTTTATTAGCTAAGAAATCCGGATTATTCTCCCGTGCATAATCCAGCGCCGTTCCGGCTTCGAGCGTCAGGTCACGAGGACGGTCGGGCAGTTTGAGGCGGATTTGCGTTTCCTTATCCATGTTCAGGAAAGAGACAAGGCTGAACATGGCCCTTTTCAGTTCGATATCAGTATTCTTTAATGTATTCTGCGCATTCACCGCATCCAGTTTCAACGTGAGCAGGTCGCCCTGTGAGATAGCAGCGATCTTGTGCCGTTCCTGTCCGATACGGTACAGAGTGTCGGATGAGGCTACATTTTCCCTGGCCATATCATATTCGGCTTGCGCCATGGCCAGGGCGAAGAAATATTGAATCACCGATTCGGAAATCTCTTCCCGGGAATAAATGAATTGTTTTTTCGCTTTTTCGTATTTGAGGGGTTCTATTTTCTTTTCCCATTTGAAACTGTTGAAACCGAAGAGGGATTGGCTATAACCGACCCGGATGGGGACAGTGTTGTATTGGGTATAAGTGTTGTCTCCGAAATTACGCATATAACCCAGCTCGGTATCAATGAAGAAGGTACCACCCGTCAAATCGAAATTCTGCTTAATGGCTAAATTGCCGTAGGAGTAAAGCGACTGCTGCCGGCGATAGACATCCATGTTGTTTTCGGAATCATATCTCCGCGTAAAATCACGGTAATATTGGATCGGCGTCATATTGAGCGTGAGCGAGGGCAGACGACCCGCTTTATAGCTGCGGTATTCCCAATAACTCGACTGGTATAGGTTTTTGGCCCTGAAAGCCTGAAGGGAACTATCGATCGCCAGATTGATACATTCACCCAGGTCTAAAGTCTTTACCGTCTGACCCGGTAATTGACTGGCTCCTGTTAAAAGCAGGCAAGCAAGGAGTAGTTTATTTCTCATAGTCGTTCTTTTTTTCTTCGGGTTCAATCTTGTTGATAATTTCTTTTTTCCGGTAGATCCACCAGTAAACCAACGGAACTACAAACAGGCTCACAGGGGTTCCGATGGCCATTCCTCCGATGGTGGCGAGTGCCAGCGGTTTTTCCAGTTCAGAGCCCAGGTCATGACCGAACAATAACGGTACCATACAAACAACGGATGTCAGACTAGTCATAAGAATGGCGTTTAACCGTCGCCGTCCCGCTTCATGGATAGCTTCCATCAGCGGCATTCCGCTTTTGCGAAGTTGGTTCATGACATCTACTTTCAGGATACTATCATTGATGATGATACCGCAGGTGACTACGATTCCGATAGCGGACATCAGATTCAGACTATGACCCAACGCCATCAGAAGCAGAAGTGCAGCGGTGATATCGATCGGTATTTCCAACAGGACGATGAGCGGCTGAATAAAGCTCTCGAATTGGGCTGCCAGGATGAAATACATGAGCAGGATCGAAACGAACAGGATAACCAACAATTCACCCAGCATCTTTTTATTGGAGAAAAACGATCCTGAAAAATCTACTTCCCAATCTTCCTCTTCTTTATTGCCGGCTTTCACCGTTTCGACTATTTTTTCCGGATTGCCGGTTTCGTAGAAATGGAACGGAATGTATTCCCCGTTGCGCCCGGCAACAATGCTTTTCAAATCTTCCGAAGGAGAAAGGCTTACAAAGGCGCTGAGCGGAACCTGTATCTTTCTTCCCTGCTCCTCATTCGAGGTGTAAACAAAAGTATTGTCGATTACCTCTTTCACCTTGGAGGCTTCGCTACCGAGCATGATCGGCAGGTATTGCTGAAATGAACGAAGGGTCGTAACTTCATTTGCTCTGAAACCGGCCTGTAAAGCCTGGTATACTTCGTCGTAGGAAACATGATAAAGCAACAGTTTCTCCCGGTCGATCCGGAGATCCAGTTGCTTCTGGAACGAAGGGATGGAAGAGGTAAAGCCGGTTTGCTGTCTCAATCCGGCGGCAATTCCTTTGATAGCTTCCGGAGTAACCGCCACGTTCGGGTTCTTGGTATAATATTCGGCCGTCAGATCGGCTTCCCCGGTGACGAATATTTTTTCAAAGAGCGTCCCTGTCGGAGCGAACGATACGGAGGCTCCCGGATAATTCTTTTGGAAATAAGTTTCGATCGTCTGTTTGATTCCCTTAAGATCTTTGGGCTGGGGTACTTTCAGATAGATTTCAGTCTCGGAAATGCTTCGTTGCCGTTCGCGGTTTAGAACATATTGTTGCTCTCCGACCAGTACATTGTTTTCAACAATCTTCGGACGGATACTTTCAATAAAAGCCTCGGAGCGGTTCCGGTTTTCCCCAATATGAATATTTTCGTTCCATTCGATATAAACCAATAGTTCGTTCTGACTAATATCCGGCATTTTCTCTTTTCGTATCCAGGAAAATGATCCGACACATAAGGGTAGAACGACGATCATGATCACAGTGGTCAGCGTTTTATGGCGGAATATCCAGCCGATTCCCCAGTGATAACCCTTCTGAAGAATCGACTCCCGGGAAGAAGATTCGGAATGGATTTTTTCTTTGAGAAGGCTTAGTTTGGAAAGAAAACCCGGTGTCTTGAGGGAATAAAATATTTTGTAAAGAACGGGCAGGAGCATAATACCGGTCAGGTAAGAGACCATCAAGCCGACGAGGACGGAAAAGGCCTGGTCGCTGAAAATAGCACCCGCAATTCCACTGAGGAATATCAACGGGAAGAATACCGAAATGGAGGTTAACGACGAGCTGAGCATCGGGGCGATCACCTCGTTCGTACCCTTTACGCAGGCATTGTCGATACTGAGTCCCCGCTTCCGGTACTGACTTATATTATCCGTGACGACGATCGAGCTGTCGATCATATTTCCGAGCGCCAGGATTAAGCCGGTCAGTGAAACGACATTTAACGAAACGTGGCAAAGGTAGAAGAACAGAAGACTGATGATCAATGACACGAACATGCTTAAGCCGATGATGAAAGGCGACTTAACGTCGTTCAAGAAAAAGAAGGAGACCAGGCAGACGAAAAGAAAAGCCAATATAAGATTCTGTTGCAAATTGGAGATGGTATAATCGAGTAATTGCGTCTGGCTTTGGGAGATATTGAATTCAACCTCCGGGAAACTTTTTTTCAGATCATTTATGACTCCATCGAGGGCGGATTGCATGTTTTTCATGTTTTCATCCGCCTGCTTGATGATTCCCATACTGATTGCACGCTTACCGTTATAGAAGGCGAAACCGGTTTCCGTTTCCGGAACGAGCTTGACGACGGCCAGGTCTTTCAATTGGAAGATGCGTTCGTTTTTGCGGATGTATATGTTTTGTATGTCTTCGATAGAGCGCAGGACGGTGGAAAAAGCGATGCTATATTCGTAATAACCGTCTTTGACCGTCATCTTTCCCGGTTCGATATTATTGTTTTGTAAAATCGATCCGATTTCACTCTGGGTGATGCCGGTCGTTTCCAGTAGGTTTTGATCCGGAATGACAACGATTTGCTTATGTACCAGTCCGGTCATATCCACCATCGCTACCTGGGGTAACTGCTCGATCCTCCGTTTAATCACGGATTCAGCCGCTTCGCTCAAATCCATAAACTCCTCTTCATCGTCATTCCTCTGGTAAGCGGCCTCGTTTTTTAGTGTCAGGTTGAGGTTAAAGACAGGGATATCAGTCGCACTGGCTTTGACTACCTGTGGCCGGTCGATCTCACGCGGAAGTTGGTCCATCGCCGCATCGATTTTTTCATTCACCTCAATAAAGGCCAGATCCGTATTGGTACCATACTCAAAACTCAGGTGGACGATGGCGCTTCCGTCCCTTGTCTCGCTTTGCATATCCCGGAGCTTTCCCACTTGGAGGAGCTGACGGCGGATCGGAGCGACGACCGTATTTTCAAGTTCCCTGGCCGAGGTATTCTTCCCCGAGATCCGGATGGAAATTTCAGGTATGGCAATATCCGGCAAAAGCGATACCGGGATGTTCAGGTAAGTGATTATTCCCAATATGAAAAAGGCCGTGAACGCCATCAGTACAGCAACCGGACGATGAATCAAAAAATTAATCATTTCTCGTCATTCCTATTTAGTTTACAACGATTACCGGCGTTTCATGCGCCAGGTTGATATTCCCTTCGTAGATAACGCTGTCTCCTTCGGAAAGCCCTTCGGTGACTACATAATCCGTTGAGTTTTCCATACCGGTTTGTACATAGTTCCAGATCGCTTTTCCGTCTTTCGCCGTGAAAACGACCTTCTTATTACTTCGTAACACCAGCGCCTCCTTGGGCAATATCAGTTGCTTCGGAATCAGCCGCTGAACCTTAACTTTTACATTCATGCCGTCATACAGTTTTTCCCTGTTTCCACCTGTTAGGAAGGCTTTCACGCTGACCATTCCGGTTTTATCTACCGCCGGATTAATCTCCGTGATACGCCCCTCAATGGTGCGGTCGCTGATGGAGTAGGGAAGGATGGAAACTTTGTCTCCATTGTTAATCAACGGCAGTTCGTTTTCCAGAATTTTGAAATTCACTTCCACTTGATTTCCTCCCATAACCGTACAGAAAGCATCGGTTGTAGAGGCGGGATTGTATGCTTTGGAAGATAGATTGGCTACTATTCCTTCGAAAGGGGCATAGAGCACTGCCTTCTCCAACTGGTAGGAAGCCAATTCATATTGCGCCAGGCTACTGTTATAATTGCTTCTTATTTTGGCGATATTCATCACCTCAGCCGGTACCCTGGCTGAATCCTTCAGGCTGTAACCCTGACTGATCAATACATCCTGTAGCTCCAGCCGGGCTTTTTCCAGGTTATCCTTCGCCTGGGCGAGGGTATTTTTCAATTTGAATTCATCCAGTGCGGCAATCTTCTGCCCTTTGGCGACATGTGTCCCGTTTTTTACATAGACGGCGGCGATCGTTTCGGTCGATTCGAACTTTAGTTCTGCCCTTTGAAGCGCCGACAGGGTACCGTTGGAGATCAATTCGTGATGGAAATCCGAGTAGACCAGCCGTTTGGCCTTTACCCTGTTGGGTTCGTCCGGCAAGACGGTAGATACATTTTCTTCTTTCCCCCCTTTCTCTTTGGAAGAAGAGCAGGAACAAACGGCACAGGATACTAGTGCGCAGGCAATAATCGTAGCTGTTTTCATCGGGTAATTCATATATAATTCAATTCAAACCGGTTATTTCATCTTGTCTTCTAAAAACAGAGTAAAAGTAAGGAAAGGAAATAGGATTTACCACATCTAATTCTTACTCAATTCTTACTCAATTCTTACTTTTTTGCTTAGGGAAGCACTTATTTATTTTAACTTACATTTCTCATAGCTTTCATAAGCCTGTAATAGGCGCGTGAAAATTACGGATTATTCGTAATATACACAATTCTTTTTCCTTTTTTATTTTATAAAGAATTCGTACTACTAAAGGCTCTGGAATTAACTTAGGCCATGGTTGTAATTCTTTTTTATTTTTGTCCATCGTTCAATATTCATAGAGTCGATGGTATACTATTAAACAAACCGATCCTTCCGTCAGAAGTAATCGATTCGGCATCGATACTAAATTTACGACATCTGCTGTTATTATAGAATCGGATTTTTGCATATCCCTCTTTATCGGTACTTACTGAAGGATTCCAATATAATGTACGACGATAATCCGGTTCCGGTGAAAGTTCGGAATAGTTCGGACTGTAAAATTCTTTTTGTAAGCTGTATCCTTCCAGTTTGGTTTTTCTTACTCCTTTGCCTGCCTCTGTCGGTATCATACCCTCAGGATAAGTTTCAATAAATACCGCACAGCCATATAATTTGTCTACCTGAAACGGAGAAAGAAGCGGATCGGCATATCGGCACATGACTGATAATTCTTCGTTAATATAGATTGATTTGATGGCTCCGACCCTTATTATCTTATATTTGTCCGACCCTTTAATATCCGTCCGTTCATAATTAATAACAAAAAGCGGAAGTTTTCCTTTATATAATACATACTGTTCCCCTCTATCCCATATAACGGAAAAATATCTATTGATAGTTTTCAGAAAATCATGTATGTCATCGCCAATATATTTACCACGGTCTTTAATGTCGTCTAATTCCGACTGAACATCATAATAGGCAATCGATTTCGATCTATTATTATAAATGTCTTTTTCTCTACTTCTTTTTTTAGCACTGACTACCACTTCTTTTAACCGATGAATTTTCTTGTCAATACCTACTTTTATCAAAGAATCTTCATTAATGGAAGAAATCGTGTCAAGGTCTTCAAGTATTTCTGTTTCCGCAGCTTCTTCTTTCCAGGCTTCGGCCATATTTATTTGCATTTCATTATACCGGTATCTTTTTGGCATAGGAGTAAAAAGTCTGTCTAAGATGATTCTGTAATCCTTTTTCTTCCCTTTTTCCATTACGGCCAATATCATATCCCATTTCCCATATACATCCGAAATGAAAGAGAATCGTCCAAGACTATCTGTCACCATCGATTCAATATAACTGGCTGTCTTTTCATCTCCTTTCTTAAATAAGGCTAAAGATACATCCACATTGGGTTTAGGCACTTTTTTTACAAAAGAAACCACTTGTCCCTGTGTTTCTATCCCTTGTTCAGGTCCGTATTTTAATTCAAAGGCTTCTTTCCCCCTCATTTGATCCCATAAATAACGACGCCAACCTTGCACCATCAGTAACAGATCGAGTGCAGTACGATGTGTATGGTCGTTCGCCTCGAAATAATAAGAGGGATTGCGAACATAACCCTTAATTTCCGACATCAACAACAGGTCTGTCAGAATATTATGCCCATATTCCAATTCATTCATACCGTCTTTCACCGATAATGAAAATGTCGTTTGAACCGGATTCTTCGCTTTATCCGTGACGGAAAATTCCATATCAACCAATTCGTAAGGTTCATACGTCTCTTTCTCCGTTCTTGCTTTAATCTCTAAAAACTCATTCTGCCCGGCAAATATCAATCGGTCACAGAGAATCTCTCCTTTGCTATTGAACAGCACAATTTGGGAGACTCCCGGAGGTAATTGTGTTTTATCAATTTTAAAACGAACGTCCTCGTCACCGGTGACGTCGACAACATAAAAATTTTGTCGTCGCCCTCTGCTTAATACTGCCATGCCAAGCATATCACCTGGCGTATGCTTGTTCTTGCATGCGGCTATTTCGATACTGTCTGCATACGATAAATTATCGACTCTCAGGACAAATCCCTGTGGCAAGGCGACAGGCATATCGAACTTGTATTTCTTATCTTTATAGTAAACTACAGCTTTTTGTTTCTCATTGCCGGGCAGATAAGTTAAAACTCCTCGTCCTTCATGCAGAACAGAGAGGGGAGTTATCTCTTCTCCTGCTTCATTAACAATAGCTCCGGTTATTTCTATAGGATTGCCATAGGCATCCGTTGCTTCAAAGGCGACCTTCGATTCAATGCCCTGAACCAAATTCCCTCCTTCCGGAAAGAATTGCAAATTTACTTTTTTCTCCTTTTGAGGTTTTTCCCGCTTCATCGGATAACCACCAGTACCGTATCTTCGCATGTTTTTTTCTTCAAAGCGACCTTCTTGCTTAGGCTTGTCGAAAACAGGCAACAATCTCGAAAAGATAGCGTCTTCCCTAAAATTCAACATATACTTGGTATAGGCCCGGACTTCATAAAAACCCGAATAAAACGGAAGTGAATTCAAGGAAAAATCACCATGGCATTGCCCCTTTTCTATTTTTAATATTCGCTTGTCAATCATTTCCCCTCCCGGATTCAACAATTCTACATACAAAGTTTTGCTTAATTCGGTAGCTTTATATAATCCGGAAGCCACAATGTAGCATTTGAACCAGATATTGTCTCCTTGGTAATAACCCGTATTATCAAAATGTAAATAAACCTTTTCCCGGGGTATATATTGGGAAAAGTTATCAATAGCATGGATATAATGAGTTAACTTACCGATAATACTGTCTGTACTTTGTCCCGAAACTTGAAAACAAAGCAGGCATAAGAAAAGGAATCCTATTAATCTATTAACTCTCATATTTAATGAAATCATAAAAATACTATTTTATGATTATAGTCAGAATAGCATTCGTTTTATTCGTTCATTTACTCCATCGGGCAAGTTTTTCATATAGGGTATCGGTCTGTTTTAATGCTGGGGCATTACGCTCCACGATATTACCCGCTTTATCAATGATCAAATAATGAGGAATATAGTTACCGAACTCTTTATAAATAGCCTTAGATAGCGCCGGACTTGCCAACAGATGGTAGCCTTTCAATTTGTAGTGTCGGATCGACTTTTCCCATCTTTCCTTATTTTCCGGTTTGTCCGTAGAGATATAAAGGAAAGCAATACCCAAGTCTTTGACCTTTTCCTTTATCCGAGGCAAATAAGGAAATTCATTGAGGCAAGAGCCGCACCATGTTGCCCAAAGATCTACATATATCACTTTCCCTTTTAACGATTTCATGGCATCCGCTAAAGAGTGAAAAGAAGAATCGCATGGAAGGATGTGATAATCGCTATCGGAGGCATCCGCTATCATGGCAGCATTAAAACGGTGATTCTCCTCAATTCCGGCTTCCAGAAACGACTGATAGGTATTCCCGGGGAAGCGTTCCTTCAGCAAATCATAAAGCTCCGGAACGATCGGATCATAGGTTTTATAACAAATATCCTCATTGATCAACGATGCCCAGGCATATTCCAGATTTTTACCGTTCAGATATTTAGCCAGTCTTTCAAAACTATCGAAAGAGGCTTTTCTGATGTTTTCGAGATTCCCGTTTTCCAATTTATAATCCAGTGCTAAAAGAGCGTCCAACAGAAAAGAAACCTCACGGAAGGATGAGAAATAGGGCGTATCGACCGACTTATCCATCCAATTTTCCAAAGCTTTTTTCCAATCGGCGGTTTGCAACGAGTCCGGCACATAGAACAATATTTTATACATAAATGCCAAACGGCTTCCCAAATCCAGATGGGTAAGCTGCTCATCAACAAAAGCGGCCTCGAGACCGGATCCTTTTATTTTCTTTTCGGCTTCCGTCTTTTTCCCATCCAACAGCTTTATAAACTCCGGCAATGAATTTGTTTGAAGAAGCAGATCATTACCTGGTTTTCTTATAATTAATTGGTTGCAATAATCCAGGTATTGCTCCGTTTTCTGCAAACAACGATTATAGTCTGCATTCGTTCCCCGGAAAGTGATGCATTCTTCCGAGATAGCAACCGTGTCCCGGCTGCCGGGGGTGAAATGCAGGGGCAGGACGGTCATTATCGTTTGATTCATCTTTGCTATATTCAGGGTGACGGATTTACCGATAGAAAACTTCATAAAAAAGAGACCCGTACGATCCGTTTTTGCTGCGGTACTTCTGGCAAACCCCTGCTCATAATCCGATAAATACTCCGTACCAGAAAACCAATACATAAATTCCTTATCCGGCAATGTCGTAAGCGTTAAGGACGCTTTATGCTGTGCCGGCAAAGAGAAAGTTATTACAAATTGTAATAACAAGATGAAGTATAACTTTCTTTGTTTCATTTATATTCTATATTTAAGGTTAACTTAGAACTTTCATTCGTTCCTCTTTTCATACAAAGAAAAGAAAAAAAGGAGTATCCCATGAAAAAAGAAGTATCCCAAGGAGCCCCTAATGATGTACTCAAAATTGTTATCTACAGACATTATACCTATTCGGGTATTGGGTATACAAAGAAAGGATCGTCATGGTTTGTGGATAACAGGTACAGTTTTTTATTTTTTTCGTCGACTGTAAAATATCCCCATTGATCCAATTTATACCTATGGATCGGATTGCCGTTCCAATCATACTGTTCTACATAGATATAATGTTTCTTTTGATTATTTTCCTTCCAGACTTCGGCGGGCGTTCGTCCGCTATACAAAAAATAGACATATTTCTCCTGCGGGCATACCCCCCAATAATGCGTTACGTTCTGATCCATGCCGTCTACCTTATATATCGTGTTTTCGTCATACTTTTCCCGTTCGAAATCGATCGTTCTTACAGCCCGGGCATCCATATCCATAAATTTCAGGAGTTTAAAATACTTGTAAGCATATACCATCCTGTTTTGGGAAGGATTGACGGCAAAATCACCGATATAGGCCGTCCACGATTTTATTTTAGGGTTCAATCCCAGATCGAAAACAAGCTTTGTGCCGATTGAATCTCCGGTATTATGTGTCCGGAAAATACTTTTTCCTGTCGAACTGGTTTCGGCATAGATAAAATCAGCATCAGCGATATTCTTGATGTCTTTATCACTGTACATACGGCTTTGTGCTTTTGTAAAAGCATATGGATAGGAGCTGATTTCCCCTTGCCGGTCAACCTTATACAATTTCTGGTTAGTGCTCTCAAACAGATAGCAAAGCAAAGTCGTATCGGGTGTTTCTACCAAACGGGGAGATCGAAACTCATCCGGACCGTCCCCAAATCTACCCTTGTATCCGAGAAATTTCATCTCCGGTAGGCGGAATAACATGAGCGACCTGCCGGTTTTCAGCAGCAGTTGGTCGCCTTTGATCAGTGCTTCTGCTTGATTAATCTGGAAGATAACAGTATCCGCAATGACTTGTTCCCCCTTTAGTTCGATATCCGGACCGAAAGGATCCTTGTCTTTGTAAAAGATATCTCCACCCTCGAGTTCCGGTATCTTTAACTCCTGTGCCATCCGGGCCGTATCGTTTTGATCCGTTTGTTGTCCTGAACTTTGCTTTCCCGAACAGGAACAGAGAGTAATCAGCGAACATAACATAAAATAACAGCCTGTTTTCATCTTCGGTAGTTTTAAAAGGTTACAATAAGGCATGAAAATTACGGATTATTCGTAATTTATGCAATCCTTTTTCATTTTTATTTTCTTCCGTACCCTTAAACTTATTTTTTACATTCATAATAAAAAATAATTGGGTTGGAGTCTGGTGTTAATGTGCGTATTTTATCTATTTTGTCTAAGTCCGGAACTAAATAGGGTATTCCATCAAGAAACATAGGAATTTGTTGATTATCAACATAACCATAAATCTTATTTTCATAAGAACACCCGATATTTTGAAGTCTAAAATTAATAGAGTATAATAAGTCATTGATCAAAAAGTTTGTACATTGAGTTTCTCCCGTTTTTTTATTATAAAGAACATACGTTGGAATCCCTTTTTTATAATATTTAAAATAAATAAAATCTCCGAATTCCATTAAGTTCGATACATCGTGAGCTATAGAATGTTCAAAGAAATAGGGGCTTTCCAAAAAATCAGAATTGTTCTCTCTTACTTTTTTTATAATATCTTTTGTAACCCATTCTTTAGATTTTATTACCAAGTATGGTCTGATTTTACCCTTATCAATTGTCATAACTGTATCCATAAAAAATTGTGTATATTTTGGACTACCTTGGTTTCTACAATAGAAAAAACTTTCATTTTTAAACGTAAATGCATTATAATCACAATTATAAATTGATACATTTAAGTATTTCTCTAAAGATAACCCAGTTTGTAAATCTATTTCTCTCAGCATATATCTTTTATCGGTTTCTTTATCATAGAAAGCATCTCCAAATAATTTACCGTCTTCATATTGAATATGTTGTATGCTAATTCCCTTTTCTTTTATTCCGATTGCATTGATATATTCTCCTGTTTCTATTTTATATTTATTAATTCTTCTCGACTCTGGGTCCATCAGGTATATTCCTTCTTTATTTTCATCAATGGTAAAATCGGAAGTGGCTATATACTCCCCCGGAGCTTGGCCAATAGAACCTATTCGTCTGATAAAACGGCCATCTTTATTAAAAACCAGTACTCCTTTTATGTATTGTTTATCTAAAATAAATATCTTATCTTTCCAAATTTGCACGCCATCGATATGGCCGAATAAAGATTCTTTATTGGTTTCCAAGAGAATGGTCTTAACATTCCTAAAATAAGACGAAAGTTTGATCGTATCTTGTTTTGTTGCTTTATCAAGATCGACTACGTAAAAATAGGAAGTTAGTCCATCAGAATATTTTTGATCTTTATTATCTGAAGAACAAGAGTATAAAATGGAAATGCAAAGTATTAAATATAGTTTTTTCATGTACCAATATTTTATTTTTAATATTAATGCCATTTCTATTATTTAACCTTTAGATGATGGCCTTTTAATAGGTAATGAATTTGTAACTGGATTTCAATTTAAGTAACTCTCGCATTTTTTTACAGAATATATAGCTCTTTCTATTTTTTCCTCCATGGCATTAGATTAACGATTTTATTAGAGGAACAATAAAAAAAGGGTTTACCCTAATATGTTTTTGTCAACAATAGTTAATGCGGACCTTTCTTGTCTTTATAAATTTAAATTCAGGGAAATAATTATCGAAACAATAAATATTGTTTTCTTATTCATAATTCTTTTACTTTAAAGAGAACGATCACGTCATTATCATCTTCTTTTAATAATAGATCTACTCTCCGCTGAACCTGTATCATAATAATAAAATTGGAAGAGATTGATCTGGTATAGAGATATTAGAGATTCTCATGTTAGAATGTAGAATAAAAAAAACAAGGTGATTCATATTTCCCCAATTCATTATTAGCAAAGGCATTATATACGATGCTATAAAAATAAATATGATGATATATTTATCGATATTGTCTTTCATTTCAGATTGATTTAAATTTGTAAAACATTAATACTGGATTGTCCTCTGGCGAAAGACTTTCTGCTATTTGTTTTCTCTCCTTTAAGAATATATTATCAAAAATTATTTTCTTTTTATCGATATTATTGCTCCAACCTATCAGAGAACTTATGTTGTATTCTGCGATGAACCAAGAGTTATACGTAGATAATATATTTGCACTCCCGTCGAATAGTTCGTTATCCCCTATTGTATAAAAAACGGAACATAAAGTATTCTTATTAGATTTAGAATAATACCCCCTAAAAGTAAAAGGGAAAGCCGGTTCACTAATTGAAAAAAATAAAATTTGATCATTTTCAAAGACTTGTGTAAGAGTATAAAATTCTCCTCTGCGCATATATTCTTTTAGCTTTTCAGGTTGTTCCAGAAGATTTGTGTTGAATTTTTTCTCTCCAAAATCAAAAGAATATTTTAATATTAGTTCGTTTTCCGAGATTTTACATATTTCATTGTTATATGGAGTGAAAAAGAAAGTGGAATCATTATATGTATAAAAACAACCTGTTTGAGGTGTCGTAAAAGAAATGCCATTTGGCTTATAAAGATCGGAATTATATGGAAAATAGACTTTACGGATTTGCATCAAAGAGTCAAGATACAGCAAATTGCATTCCTGTTTTAATGTTTCCTTATTGTTTCGATAATTAGCATAGGCAACCATACCTTTATTAGGTAAAGGAGTTATGCCTTCTATCCATACAGGTATTTTTTTCCTGTATAAGTACTGACCATTCATATCATATCTTATGGCCCAATAGGTCATTAAATCCGTTAGAATAATATGATTGTTTTTATAGTCAATATCAAAAAAATCAAGTTGTGTATACTCTCCTGGACCGGATCCAATTTTGTCTATTTTAAATAGATATTTTCCTTTTATATCAAAAACGAATAAGGAAGAACTTTGTGTATCTAAAATATAAATGCGGTCATTATAAACAATAAGTTTCTGAATATTACCAATTATTGACTCATCCGTTAATTCGAGAGTTACATACTTAATAGAATCAATATATGGTAGAATATTTATTTTATTATCAAAAGAAATATTGGGCTTTATGATTTCATAATTACTGGACTTAATAATCTCGCCTTCTTTGATTCTCTCATCGTTATTACATCCATTTAATGCTATTATTATAAAAGCAAATAATATTATTATTCTCATTACCATTGTTATTTGTATTATCGTTAGGTGATTTAAAGGATAAAGAAAGTTTACTAGCCCAATACTCCGGTCCAACATCGGCTTGCGACCACATGGTTAGTATTCCGAAAAATATAGACAATATAAAGAATGGGGCGATTTGTAACCATAATTTAATGTTTTTAAAACTATAATTTAACAACCGATATAACATGCAATATAGAGGAAATCATTTCCTAATATTGGGAAGAATATGCAGAAGGTTATAAAAATCAATGCGATAGAGTAAAAATATGCTTTTTTTATCATGAGAATAGAATAGATTTAAAGTATGTGTTTATCTGTCTAAATTTAACAAAAAAACAACGGACAAAGATTGTTTACATGTTTTTATTTCAAAGATTAATATAATTTGCATATTTCGGTGCATTGGGAAGTTAAATACCTATATGATTTTGATGTTTTCTATGAATTGATAGATATAACCGATCGCAATAATGCTTATAATAAATAGTATCGATATATATTTGTCATACGAAAAGTTTAAATAGTTACTAAATACAAATCATATATAAAACACAAATTAACTTATTAAGCGTATGGAACCGATTATCAATTCTCAAATTCCTGAATTCAGTGTTCAGGCTTTCTATCAAGGAAAATTCAAAACAATTACAGACAAAGATGTTAAGGGTAAGTGGGGGATATTCTTCTTTTATCCTTCTGATTTTACATTCGTATGCCCTACCGAATTGGAAGATATGGCCGAAAAATATGAAGAGTTTAAGGCTTTGGGCGTAGAGGTTTATTCCGTAAGCACCGACACTCAGTTCGTGCATAAAGCATGGCATGATGCCTCCGAGAGCGTGCATAAGATTCAATATCCGATGTTAGCTGATCCTACCGGAGCATTGAGCCGGGCTTTTAGAGTATATATTGAACAGGAAGGGGTTGCTTACCGCGGTACTTTCCTCTTTAATCCGGAAGGAGCCATTAAGGTGGTTGAGATACATGACAATGGCATCGGACGTGATGCTTCCGAATTGTTGCGTAAAGTAGAAGCCGCCCAATTCGTAGCTACCCATGAAGGGGAGGTTTGCCCGGCAAAATGGAAAAAAGGAGAAGCTACTTTGAAACCCAGCATCGATTTGGTAGGTAAGATTTAAGCCATGTTGGATTCTGCATTAAAAGAACAATTAAAAGGTATATTCGCTAATTTGGATGGCGAATATACCTTTGACATAACTGTATCTCCATCACATGAAAGCCGTTCGGAGTTACTGGAGCTTTTAAATGATGTGTCGGCCTGTTCCGATAAATTATCCTGCCGGGTGACGGAAGGGGAAGGGCTCGCTTTTACTTTATTGAAAAACGGCGAACCCACCGGCATCCGTTTTCGGGCGGTTCCTAACGGGCATGAATTCAGCTCCTTACTGTTAGCCGTTTTAAATGCCGACGGCAAGGGTAAAAACTTTCCGGATGAAAGCATCTGTAAGCGGGTGAAAGCATTGAAAGGCGATATCCGTCTGACGACATATGTTTCGCTGACGTGCACCAACTGCCCTGATGTGGTACAAGCATTGAATGCGATGACTACGTTAAATCCGAATATTAAGCATGAGACGGTAGACGGGGCGATCAACCAACCGGAGGTAGAGGCCTTGAAGATCCAGGGAGTACCCGCTGTTTTCACCCAAGGAAAGCTGATCCACTCAGGACGTGGAGAGTTCGGAGAACTTTTGAATAAATTGGAGGAAATATATGGCATCGATGAGGAAAAAGTAGAGGCGGTGGTGCGTAATTACGACGTTGTTGTACTCGGAGGTGGTCCTGCAGGGGCCTCGGCCGCGATCTATTCCGCCCGTAAAGGTTTGAAAGTTGCTGTTGTAGCCGAGAAAATCGGCGGACAGGTTACGGAAACGTTGGGCATTGAGAATCTTATCTCCGTGCCGTATACTGTCGGTAAAGAATTGGCAGATCATTTAAAGACTCACATGAATGCTTATCCTATTGATCTTTGGGAACATCGTAAAATAGAGAAAGTGGAGAACCGGGACAAAGAAAAAGTGCTGACAACCACTGGGGGCGAGCAATTTATTGCTCCGGCATTAATTATCGCTACCGGGGCCAGTTGGAGGCGTTTGAATGTGGCTGGAGAATCGGAATATATCGGCCGGGGGGTCGCTTTTTGCCCTCATTGCGACGGACCTTTTTACAAGGATAAAAAGGTGGCTGTGGTAGGAGGGGGGAACTCCGGCATTGAAGCGGCCATCGATCTGGCGGGGATCTGTTCGAAAGTAACGGTACTGGAATTTATGGATTCGTTAAAAGCGGACCAGGTATTACAAGAAAAAGCGAAAAGCTTATCCAATGTGGAGATTTTCGTTAATTCACAGACTTCGGAAATACTGGGGAATGGAGATAAGGTTACGGCGATACGCATTAAAGACCGGGCAACGGATAAAGAGCGGGTGATCGAACTGGACGGTATTTTTGTACAAATTGGATTGTCTCCCAATAGCGGAGTTGTGAAAGGGTTGGTCGAAACGACTCGCCCGGGAGAAATTGTAGTCGATTCCCATGGACGTACGAATGTTCCGGGAATTTATGCTGCAGGTGATGTAAGTACGGTTCCTTATAAGCAAATCGTCATTGCCATGGGAGAAGGAGCTAAAGCTGCTCTATCTGCCTTTGAAGACCGGATACGCGGAGCCTTGAACTAATCTTTCCGGTATGCGGCGGAGCGTTTCCGCTCTGTCGTACACCGGAAATAAAACATATTCTTTATTTCATTATGCTTATTTTATAAAACGACTACTGACTATTTTTAAATATTCTTCAATTGATTTATTAGAACGTAAATTCAGGATTTCTTCCGAATCACGACCTACTGGATTCCTGAACGAATTAATTTCACCTGTTGCCAACTTGTAAACTGTGCTGACAACATCCTCTATATTTGTATGTGGACTATTGATGTCCGTAGATTTACTGTCTAAATAAGCGTCTAAATGTTCATTGATTTCTGCATATACCGAGTCTTTTTTAGAAGGAAAGAATAAGGCGTTTGTACCCAATGAAGATTTAAAACCTCCCGGTTCGACTAAATGAATGTCAATATTTTGGGCTTTTAATTCATAATAAAGACCTTCCGTTAAACCCTCAACTGCAAATTTTGACATGGCATATATGGATGCGAGCGGAATATCTACACTTAATCCTATCAAAGAACTGATGTTAATGATTTTCCCATAGCCTTGTTTACGGAAACAGGAAATTGCTATTTGAATCATCCTGATTGCTCCAAGTACATTCACATCAAATACTTCTTTAATACTTTCTTCTGTCGTATTTTCCAATGACCCCATTATTGCCTTTCCTGCATTATTTACAATTAAATCAATCTGTTTAACTTTTTCAAAGACAGATTCTAATGTTCGTTGCATTTTTTTTCTGTCCGATAAATCCAGTTATATTTCCAAAACGTTTTTATTGTTTTTCCAACTGCCTTTGGGATTCCTACTTGTCGCAATGACATACCAATTATTATCAGCAAAAAAATCCGTTAATGATTTTCCTAAACCTGAACTTGTACCTGTTATTAATGCTGTTCTCATTTTTGTAATATTTTGAAAATAAATAAATTATAATGTATCTGGAAATAAAAAACAAGCTTAATCATTGTCGAACAAATTAAAGGATAATTCAAAAATAGATATTTTACCTCATTTGATGTATATTTACTCCTGATTGTATGATACTAACAAAAATGTAAGTAATGGGAAAAATAAAAGAGACATCAACAAATTTTGAAAACAAAAATATCCTTTCAACCAAATGCGACCAATACTATGCCGCAAATATTATTGGAGGACAATGGACGTTAATTATCTGTTGTCAATTAGCAGAAGGAGTAATGCGTTTTGGTGAATTTAAAAAGAGCATTCCCAATATAACGGAAAGAATGCTGACATTACAGTTACGAAAAATGAAAGAAAATAATTTAATAAAAGGAACTGTTTATGCTCAAGTACCTCCAAAAGTTGAATATGAATTAACTCCTATTGGCAAAGAATTAATCCCTATATTGGAACAATTAGGAGACTGGGGAGAAAGACATAAGAACATAAAAAAATGAAACTATAAAAATAGCTGTTATCTTTATTTTATAGCAGAGTTTTTGAACAATGGAAAAATTAAGCCAACCAGGGTGTTTTATGCCTGCCAACCTGATTTTTCCCCACTGGTCGAAGATCTTTTCCTAGTGATTCGAAGATCTTCGAGACCCTCCAGAGAAAGCTAAAGTGTCACTACTGAAAATTCAATTTGTCTATTATCAGAAACAAAATTCAGAATGCTCTATTGAGTAACTGATAAGTTAGTGACTATTGTTTGAAGCTTTCCGGCATCGGCTGTGTTTGTTCATTTTCTTCCTTTCCGAATCGGAAAAACTTCTTGACCTTCTGAAAAAAAGAAGAAACACCTTTTCCAAAGTCTTGCGTTGATTTGGGGATGCCCACGGTTTCAACCAGGGGAGGGCGCAATAATTGCCAAAAGTAATTGAAGGTAGAATGATAAGGATCCCGTTCTATATACAAATCGGGTTCCCGGGGTTTTGAAGTCTCATTTGAAGGATTATTATCTCGAACGACACGATTTGCCAAAGAGGAAATAAATTTGTTAGGCGTATCTTTATTTGAGTTCTTAAGGAAATTGACATTTAAATCATTGTATAAAAGGAGCATACGAATGTTTCCTCTTATACTGGACGCATCCATGGCAAAAGTCATGTTTTTCAGAAGGCCGCTTTTTACTTCCGCCGATGCCAATGGAATAAAAATCTGATTTAATTCTCGCAAATCAAAGGCGGGCATATGTGCATCCAACAGAAATTGATCATGTGACCGATCGATCGGAATTTGCCAAACTGCCGTAAAGAAACCGCTATCCATAAAGATACCGTCAATATCCAGTTTTAGGAATTGACCGGGTGTTGAGGCCACATTCGTAAAGTTGGAAATATGTCCGTTCAGGTTGCTGAACAGGATTTTTCCGGTACGTACTCCTTCCTTAGGCAATTCCTCGTAGACGACATTAAAGTTTTGCACATTCACATCCGCTATATTTAACTTCAACGGAAGTTTCTGCAAACCTTCATAGATCATCGGTTGGGATAGATGGGGGACAATAATCTGTTGATTCTTTAAATTATCCAGCTGGACATCTTTTATCAGAAGGCTTTTCGCCTGTAATTTATGGTTTGCGAAAGAGGCCGGATAATCAATTCCAGATAGTTTCACCTGTCCTACCGTCACATCAAACCAGTCCTTGTTCCGGGGATGTTTATAGGAAAACTCCATTTTAGGATATAAAGCTTTCAAATGAATCCGATCGATGGTCAATTCGTTCGTATGTTTTGTTAAATCAATGCCTCCAATTTCCAACGTGAACATACCACTATCAACCGGAAGGCTCAGTTGTTGCATATTCAAATGGATATTAGTGAAAGCCAGCTTTTTCGTTTCATTATTAACAGCCAGTCCTTCGAGGCCGAAAGAGGCCTGATGGATCGCTTGTTTCCGATTATCTCCATTTCGGGTATTCGTATAATCCAAGTTAATATCCGCTATTTCCAGATCCGCAACCTTCATTTGCCCGGCATAGTTTTTCAATCGATCATAGAGATCTTTCTTTACAGATATAGAGTCAGTGGGGATGCTGTCTTTATTTGCCAATGACAAACTAACCGACGGACTGATTATATTCAATAGACCTAACGAAAGAAGCTCTTTCGACCAGGAGACATCGTCCAAACGAAATTCCTTTAGATGAAGGCTTTGCCTGGATTCATTTTGTTTATGTAAAAAGGCAAAGTCAGAGAGAACCATCTGCTTTAACTTTACTTCATGCATTGAATCAGACATGAAAAATGAATTCAGGAGTAAATGATCTACGGAAGCATGCAAACTGTCCTGCCCTTCCCCCGGTTTTGCCCGGTTGACCGTTGCTTTTATTAATTTAAAAGCATCGACAGAGACTATTCCCGTATTAAAATATTGTTCATAATCAAACCCTTTCACCTCTATTTGCGGAGTGAGGATCGAAAAAGAGACATCTGGATCGGGTGAAGAAAAGGAGACATCTTTCAATTGTATATCCTTCCCCGTATTTGTCAGCTTTAAATCGCTGAATAACAAATGGTATTTACCTTTAAAAAACCAATTATCAAAGTTCTTAACCTCAGCCTTTCCAAAATGAAAAGGTAATAATAAAGAACGATTGATTGTCTCTTCATTCATTAGGAAATCAGTGGCATAGAAATTGAGGTTCTTCAACTCTTCATTTTCTCCCGACTTTAAATCATGATGAGAGAAATAGCCCTTGCTCAGATTTATTTCACGAATGAGCAGATGATTTAAAAAAGGAGAGAGCAAATCGATGACATTTTGTTTATTTCCGGCAACAGATGTGGTTTTCACCTGTTTCTTTCCATCGGAAATTCGATAATACGAGACTTGCGGCCTTGTTATGGTCAGTTGATTTACAGTGATACCCTGTTCATAAGATAGTCCTTTGGCCTGGATGGAAGTAATAGAAGCATCTAAATAATCATAGGAGGTATGGGTCGAGAAAGGAGATAATTTGATATTATCCACCCGGAAGTTCTGCCCGCCCGTATGAAGCTCAAGCCGGTCAAAACTGATCACATGGTTTTTGGACGGCATAGTTCCATTGAATTGATCAATCAACACACCAAAACTCTCGGCATATAGAAACTGTTTGTTCTTTTCCGATAAGGAGTCTATAAGGAAGTTTTGTACCAAGAGATCCAGGCGTTTCATCTGATATACATCTGTGCCGGTCTTTTTCTCTATCGAATATTGAAATTTAGCCTGATCTAACCGAACCGAATGAATCAGGATCGAACTCAGGATCGGGGAAAACATTCTATATAATGAAAAAGGACGATTGTCTTCCGTTGCCTCATCCGCCTCTCTTTCATTCTTCTGTTTTTCCAACTTGTCCGCATTCTTGTTTACAACCGTATATATTTCTACTTCCGGAGAGGAAATCGCAAACAATCGAGCTTCCAGATGACTTTTAGAATTGATCCGGGTAAATGCAATGCCACGGACAGCAATTGTATCTACGGCTGATTTGATATAGCTTTTCGCCAATTTATAGGTCAACGAATCCGTTTGTGGTACTAATTTCGCGCCGACAATCATGATTATTGAATCAACCGTACTCAACTGTATACTTTGGGTATTCAGCGAAAAGAGATCATTAGACAATAGTACTTGCGGTTGTGTGGCGGAGAAATCAAAGTTATCGCAATATAATAGTTTGCCGGACTTCGACGATAAAGAGTCCAAACGGAAAGAATACGCATGGAAGGCCGCATTTTCCAAACTATAACGAGTTGAGCTGATCGAATCGGAAGTGATGCAAGTTATGTTTGCATGATTCAAATTCATTGTTTCTACACTCACTTCATGTATAAAAGGAGGTAACATCTCATAGAGCGTCTTAAACTCGTATTCCTTATCCTTCTCCTCAACCATACCCGGATCCCGGGTATAATGAATTTCAATAGTCGGACGGTGGATTTCAAACAACTCAAAGTTGAGCTTTACAAAGTTAAATTTCCAGGCAAGGTTTACTCCTTTGAAATGTATATAATCAATGGAAAGATTAAGATAAGTCTCGGGCAAACTGTCATGTTCCGCCCATCGTTGATAAACAGCAGTATCCGGCTTTAATTCGATCTTATTGATTTTCAATTCGCCGTCCCAGAAACCGACGGAAAGATCCTTATAGGTAAACTGGTAAAAACCATCGGTCGCTTTAATAATCGTTTGACTTAACTCTTTTCTTAAAGCATTTTCGATACGGGCAATCAAAATCCAGTTCACTGCAACTCCTGCCAATAACAGCAGGGCCAGCGAAAAAAAAGAGATACTGATTCCTTTTCTCAGTTTTCTTCCCATAAGACAAAGGCTTAATTATACTTACAGTATGCAAGTATCGATCTTCCAAAGATACTGAATTTAAATATAAAGGAATCCTTTTTTATCAAAATAGAATGGTATTTCTCGTTTCTTCCAAATATTTTCTCATTTCATCTTTCATTTCCTTTACGGCCGGGGAATCGACTTTCACCTCTTTCCCGAGTACTTCTGCAGCCATTTGCTGCGCCTTCTCCCGGTTTTCTGTTTGCATATACATCTTGGCCAATAGATAATAAGGATATAGACGGTGGGGCACAAGATTCATGGCATTATAATAAGACGCTTCCGCTTCTCTGTATTTCCCCATTGCCTGGTAATTTTTTCCTATCATATTATAGATCATCGGATCGCAACTGATCCGGGTGCATTCAATGAATATCCGGTTACTCCCTTCGTAACGGCCGGTCTTCGACAAACTTTGCCCTTCTTCAAACAGGAAATCAACTTGATCCTGAAGATAGGGGTGCAGTCTCTCGTATATTTTAAAACTCTTTTTAAACGCATGGGCATGATACAACGCCCTTGCCTGGTTCCACTCTTTATAGGCTCGATAGGTCGGATACCGGTTGTAGAGGCAGAAAGCTGTCATTCCTGTAAAGAGAATCAATAGGAAGAGAACTCCCGCCGTATTCAGGCGCCTGCGCGTCTGGAACGGATGGAGATAAAAGCGCTCCAAATCCTGGAAATAAGTAATGTCATGTTCCTGTGAAATACCTAAGGCCATCAGGAAAACAAACGCAATCACAAAAGGCAACAGATTGAAGGGATAGGAAAAGAAAGCAAAAACCAGCAATGCCAGGAGTCCTCCCACAGCAGCGCCCCGCCTCCTCTTGATTCCTGCGCACACGGCCCAGATGATCATAATGAAAAAGGCAATGGACGGAAATAAGCCGTGTTCGATATAGATATGCAGGTATTCGTTGAAAGCATACTCCGGATTCCCTGCGAGCTGCTTCTCCCGCTCGCTTGCCTGTCCCGATTGGAAATATCGAATCTGTTCCTCTCCGTAAGTGCCGGCAAAACGGCCTATGCCGCATCCAAAAGAATACTTGTCAGTGACTTTCATCGATATTTTCCATATCAAAGCCCTGCCGTCGGCTGAATCCTCCTTTAAATGATAGATGCCGGATAAGCCGGCTGCTCCCGCGAGCAGCAAAACAGTTGTAATCCCAAGGATTTTCAGTTTATGCCTTTGGATAAAAGCCCAGGCGCTTTCCGGAGTGTATTTAATTTGTATATAGTAAAGAAGAAGCGCCGCCAGGCAGCCGACGAACGCAGCGATCCATGCCGCCCGGCTCTGGGTGGCGGGAAGAATGAGAAACGTCCCGAGCAAAACGGCCGAAGCGATGCTCGTACGAATATAAAACGGAAGATAGTGACGGTTGAATTTCCCTTTAAATAAATGCCATTCCCTAAGGATATAAAAGAGTGCAACGGGAGCAACGACAGCCAGGTATCCGGCGTAGGGCCCCGGATTGAATAACGACCCTGTTGTCTTGAAAAGGTTGTGCTGCGAATGGCTGAAGCCATACAACTGCCCCAATCCCCAGACGATCTCTATCAATCCGGTCGCCAGGAAGCATAAAGTCAATACATAGGCATTCCTTTTGCTTTGGGACAGGAAAAGACGGAATAGAAAATAAAGGACAAATAGCAGGGAGAATAAAATCATCCTGGTAGAGAAATTGAAAGGATATGTTCTCCACAAAAAGTAATTATTGGCCATACTGAATAAATAAAAAAGCGTCAACAGGAAATCGACCGGCGAAAACCGGACTTTCTTATGGTTTATCGCATAAGAAACGACCATTGCAACCAGGCTAAGTCCCATGGAGAGGTAAAACCAGAAATATTTACCGGAAACTACCCCGTTCGGCAAGTCGGGGGCGATTACCAAAACCGTACTTAATACCATGATAAAGGGTACCAGGCAGAGAATATTGAGTGTTAATAGTAGTTTTTTCATCTTATTTCATTGTCTTAAAAAATCGATTGAACCTGAATTTCCCGGAATCCGGATCCCAGGATTTCCATATAAGAAAAGCTTTCCCGATGATATGGTCTTCGGGTAATAGCCCCCAGTAACGGGAGTCGCGTGAGTCCGGCACCCAATCGCCACACATGAAATAGTAATTCTGCCGGAAAAGATAGCGGTCGATCTGTTTCCCGTCTAAAAGGACGGTTCCTCCCGCGAAGGTGATCTCTTTTTTCGTTTCATATTCGATCAGGTTTTTATAAAGCCGGATCGTTGCGCTATCGACCGGCAGGAGGTCATTTTGCCGGGGAATGTACAGCGGTCCGAAGTTTTTTATATTCCAGGAATAGCGGATCGTATCATAAGGAAAGGTATGGTATATGCCTCCTATTTTCTGCAATTCTTCTTCTTTGAGTTCCGAAAGAGCCGCTTGGTTAGCATATGAACCTAAGGTCTCCGAACAGCCGGCGACTTTGTAAAAACCATTTTGAATATAGAACGTATCTCCGGGAATAGCGACACAACGTTTCACATAATACTGTCCGAGATTCATCTTGATTTTATCCCAGGAACCAGCATAAGGGAAGTTGAAAACCAGGATATCGTTTCTCCGGATCGGACGATAGCCTTTCAGACGCTTTGTCTTGACGCCATCTTTCAAATTCAGGCTCGTTAATATCCGCGGCCCCGGAATCAATTTATTGACAAGGATAAAATCTCCCGGCAATATAGTAGGTTCCATAGAAGCCGAAGGTATCTTAAAGGAAGCAATGAGGAAGATCCTGAGCAGTATCACAAACAAAACCGTACCTATCCCCAACAAAAGATAGCAGCCGAAATATTTCAGGATCTTCACTGCTTTTACGTATTTTCCAGTCTGTTTTTGTCCATTCATTTTTATTGTTTTTTGTTCGGGTAAATGGAATGGCCTATTCTATGATTCACCATATTAAGTAACTGTTTAAATTTCCAAAAGCATTTTAAGAAAGACAATTTCGTTATTTGTTTGTCCTGTTTTTGTGTATTTGCTCCCTTTGCTCAGTTCAAATAGCCCGCTTCCTCACTTCACAAATGAATCAACTCTCCTAAAAACAGAGCTAAGCAAATGAACGAGTAAAATTTAAATAGCTACTAAACATTTATCTTTTTTTCCCTTAGTAACAAATAAACAAATAATAAACGGGTAATAGGTGGAAAAAATCAACTCAATTCTTACTCAATTCTTACACGCTTTCAACCCCTACATTTATTCAACCATCCCGCTTACTTTTAATGCGAGCGACTGCTCTTTCACGTCATTACCACCACAGAGCAAACTCGCATTTAAACTCCTGTTATGTTCGGCGGAAGCTGGAGCTTTCGCCGGCGATAAAAGCGAGGCTCCCGCCTCGCAATGATTCTCCTTTTTTGATAGTCAAAGCAGGATCTTTGCTTCCAACACGACGGAATGAGGACGTGGCTGTTGCCCAACAATCTTCCAGTTAGTTCAGCTTATATATTAGTAGAAAATTCTCATAATTATTATTGAAACCATATATAAATTGGTTCTTCTCATCGACTTCAAAAAGAAAAGGTATGATATCAAAGTCATATTTTATAATAGGATTTCCATCGTAATCATATACTTCTATTATGCAATCATGATTATTTTCCGCTTTATTTCCCTGATATAGGGCATAGAAATATTTTTCTTTTGCTATAATTGATATGTATTGATATATACTGTTCTCAAAATCACCGACTGCAATACCTTCCAATTGAGACTTTCCTATAATTCGCTTTTTCAATTTCAAATCACTGATGTTATAAATATCGATCTGTTTTTTGAATACATAAGAATAAACGATAAAGGAATCATTCGCAGCAACTAAACCTCGATCTGAATAAAAAAAAGATTCCTTGTGATCATCCGTTTTTATTTTGATTTTATCAATTTCCCTATGATTAAACAGATCATATTTTTTTATAGAAAACTCATCAGGTATGGCACTATAAATTAAAATAGAATCATGTACTACATGCATTTGATTGAATGATTCATAAATTGAAAGATTAAATTCTTAATTTATCAATAAATTCCCTGAATCATCCACTGATATTTGTCATTTGGTCATAGATGGTTGATTTAGGCGAGTATATATATCATTCACAACATATAAACCTTAGAGCAATCCTAAGTCGGCAATCATTTTTTTGTGATTATTTATAAAGTATTTCATCAACATATACTGTTCTGTTTTTTCGTAGGCTGCCAATTGTAGTCCCTGATCTGTAACACAATAAATGTCAGCATCAGGATAAGCCATTAATATTGGTGAATGAGTTGCAATTATAAATTGTGAATCTTTATCAACTAAATTCTTCATCATAACTAATAGCGTTAGTTGGCTGTTAATTGACAAGGCTGATTCCGGCTCATCAAAGATATACAACCCCTTTCCTGAAAATCTATTTTTAACTAATGCTAAAAAACTTTCGCCATGTGAGCATTCATGTAGTGAACCACCATAATACAAATCACGTTTGTATTTATCAAGTTGAAAAACCTTATCGATTTCAGTAGCCACATTGTAAAAACTTTCTGTTCTAAGAAAGAAGCCATCCTTTTCTCGATACGCTGATCTTACCAACCTTAAATCGTTAAATAAACAGGAATGAGATTCTTGTGTATTAAAATTAAAATTGCGAGTTCCACCTTCAGGATTCAATCCTGAATTTATCGCAATAGCTTCAATCAAAGTAGATTTACCCGAACCGTTTTCTCCTATGATAAAGGTTACACTTTTACGAAACTCCAACTCCCTTAAATTTGCTATTGAAGGAATATTATATGGATATATATTCCTTCCTTCAACAGGTTTAACGTTCTTTACTTGATTTATATATATCATTATGTCTATTTAAAATCCCCTATCTTTGCTTTATTTCTAAAGATAGGGGTTTTGCTAGATTAATCCTTCGTTTTTTAATTCTTCTTTGAGGATTAAGAATCTTTCAAGAGTTTTTTTGTCTGCTTCTTCTTTTGTTGTTCCAAAATATTCGTGGAAATCGAAAATTTTCAAAGGTGCAGAAGTTTTTTCTATCTGTTTTAGCGTTATTTCAATCGAATCATTCAAATATAAATTTTCTTTTACCCAGTTAACTATATTATTTGTCAGCGGGTCGTAAAGCCCTACATTTATGTACATATCCTCTTCTTCACTTGTACTCTTTCGTGATATAATAAAGCTAGCTTCAAAAGGTAAATACAAAATTTTATCTCTAATTTTCAGTTCAAATCCCAGCATGTTATTTTTCTTTTTCTATTAATCCTTCCTTTTCCAAATAGTTTTTTATCCCTCTATATTCTATTAATTTATTTTTTAATAAGTTTCTTTCGTTGGGTTCTAATTTAATTACCTCTGCAACTTGATTTACGTTAATTACTTTGATTGTTATTTTATCATTTTCGTTTATTTGAGACTCAAACCAAGTTATATGCTGATTTGTATTGTTATCTAATCCTTGAAAATCTAAACGAATAGAATCTTCAATGTTTCATGAAAGATTCAATTGTACCAATATATATCTAATTCATCAGATCGGAGTAATGCATATAAGTATTTGTCATCAGGGCTTACATAGATGTTGATTTCATTTAAGCGTAGGGCTATATATAATCCTTTCTGGTTGACAAATAGGAAGGTTGATATATACTCGTATTCGGGAAATAATGTTTCATTCAATGTTTTTTCTTCCTTCTGTTTTGACAACTATTGAAAATGAATCCAGTATATCTTCTATTATTGATGGCGTTCCTGAAACATGGTATTGCTTTTCCCTTAAACAGACATTTACACAATGAACAATATTCCTATTCTTTTGCATTAAATAGAAATCACGGTACTTTACGATGCTTCCATCCATTTCTTTGCTGTTTTTTATCAGAACTAATCTTCTTTGCCTGGCTTTTCCTTTTAGATCGATTTTTTTTAGTATTGCAATATTGGGCGAGTTCAATTTAGAGAGGCTTAATTCTTCCACGTCTTTTACAGAAAGAGGATTGCCGTCCGTTCTTTGATAACTTTGTATGTCTAAACTTATAGTATGAAAACGATCTTCGAGACTTCTTATGGGAGTGGACCAAGCCAGATAATATAAATGAAAGAACTTTATCTCCCGCTCACCCGGGATGGTTCCATCTCCCGGCATTCCTTTCATGGGTTCCCACTGTAAAGGTAATTCAATAGAATATAAAGAATTAATTATTTTTCTCTTTTTGTTATTGCCGTTATCATTTGTAAAGGAAAAAATAAAAAAAAGAAGAATCGAAAGAAGAATGTATTGTTTGCTTTTCATGATAGCTTAGTTTTTAAGTAGGGGGATATCGTAAATGTAAAATTCATCCTCAATAGAATTGTTGAGCGCATATATTTTGTTATACTTCTCGCTTATCGCCATTAAAGATATTTTTCTATCAAATCGATAAGTGGCAATAGGCCTTCCTTCCCAATCCCATACTTGTAATTCAGAAGCGACGGGAGCATCCGGATCGTTGCCTTTGCTATTTGCACAAAGGACATAAATATAATTTCTGATTGTCTGTGGTTGACCGATATAATATACCGGTTGATTTTTTACTTCTTCCTCAAAGTTTGTGGCATAAGGTTTTACCCGGACATCAATATCATGCAGTAAGTTCGCAGAGTAATCATATATCCTCCAACGTTTAAATCTGCCATAAAAGGCTGAAAACTTTCTGCCATTCGGATGGACAACGCAAGTTTTAATGTAGGTAACAAAAACAGGAGGAGCCATCGGATTATCTGTCGTTACCGGAACCCATTGAGGATACTCTCCAATCTTTACAATTAATTTTTTCTTCTTGTTGAAAAGGCAATATTCATTCGATTCCCCGATATTACCCAAGGTTAAATACATGCTGTCTGCTAAATGATAAAACCCATTGTTTGGAGCATAATCATCAAAAATTCTCTCTGAGTTCACTACCGATAAACGATTGTTTTCAAATATGACGGTTTTGAGGATATTGCTTCCTGACTCCAATACGTTAAAGCCATTCTTCAAGACATGGAAACTGCGTGTGTCTAAAAGTCCAAAATCATCTGGCCCCTGACCACGATTGCCTCCATCACCCATATATGTACAATCGGGAAGATTGAAAACGGCAAACAACTCGGCTTCCTTTTCTTTATATACATATAATTTATCATTTGCAATAAGCATTGCTCGAGGCAAGAAGATAGGAGCAGGCATTTTTTGTACTTTTGCGATTAATTCTCCGCTCTTCTCAAATTTCGAAACAACAATTGTACCCTCTTTGCTATCGGAACATCCACCCAATATCAACGCCAACAAAAATATAAATCCATTTTTTTTTAATCCGTGTCATAATTAAATCTTATTATTTCTTGCCCATTGGTTCAATCTCAATTAATATAAGAATTTGCCCTTTTGAAAAATCCACTATCTTTTCGCTTATTGACAAAATAGGTTTGTTAAATGTAGCATCTTCATTTTGCAGCATGCTATTCTTTCTTTAATAGAATCATGGAACAAACATGCTGCAAATTTATTAATCCCAACAATATACCTTTCCTATCAGAAAGATATAATGCTATCACGTTAATGTCTACAGATACTTGGATTCCAAACACTTACAGCGCTGCTGGTATAACAATCAAAACAACGTATATAAGTAAAAAACAAGCCAGAGGAATAATCATCATAACTATTTATAAAACAGGTCCAGCCATCTCCGGTCCATTCACCAGAGGCTAATGCTTCGATATTTGCCAAAGCAATGCCAGACAACTTATTTTCCTGTGAGCTTAAATTTATATTAAATGTGGCTACTGCAGCTATTGCCAATATGACGATACCGTCAAAAATTTTCTTTTTCATGACTAAATAAATTTGATAATTAATAATTCCTTTGGTTCCGTATTTATCGTTTCAACGGAACGAAATCCAACAGGATTTCAAAATTTAATTTCTACTTTTGCCAGGCAAACCTCCTTTCTTTTTAGGAGGCAGCGGGGGCGAGAGGTATTGTCTCGGTTTGCAGCGTTGACAATGTTCCGCCCCTTTTCCCTTAGTAATTTTTAGTAAATAAACAAATAATAAATGGGTAATAGATCTAAAAAAATAAAATCAATTCTTGCTCAATCCTTACTTAATCTCGATCTCTTTCATTGATCGACCATCCCGCTGATTTTTTTTTAATACGACCGACTGCTCTTTTGTGTTACAATAGACCGTGACGGTCTTCTCGAAGAATCCAGTCTGTTCCGGCGAAACCTTTACCTATATTTCTGTCCAACGTTGCGGGGAAATCGGCTGCTTGTCCCAGAGAGGTACCGTACAGCCGCAGGAAACGTCCACACGGGCTATGACCAAAGACATTTATTCTGTGCTATTTTTTTAATGATATGCGATTTAGTGAATCCTTTCCGAAAAAGACAAATTGGTTCTCGATATTTAATCCAATATATTTTTTTTCTATCAGACTTATTTTTTTAGATGCTAAGTCTTTATAACTAACCTGATCTGGAGTAGTATGTGAGCATGAGCATATACTAATTGTAAATAAATCTCCCATCAATACGAATAATAAGGTATCTTGATTCAATACATGAACTTCATTATATGCTATTATATCATTGGGTAGTTGTACTTTTCTGATGAAACTTCCATCTAAACAGGAACTTAGTATTTCACCAAAAAGCACCCAAATTAATATTTCTATGCTGGAGGGATCAATATTAAAATCTTCCATATATGTATATTCCTGAGGTCCTTGTCCTTCTTTGTGATACCTTAAATAAATATTGCCCATTTTCATTAAAACAAAATAATGTCTGAAGTTCCTTGTCAATAAATCGTGTATTCTCCTCTTTTTATAAGAAAATCGATTTTCCTTTTTCCATTGTAAATGGACGTTCCTGATTTCCTCCCGTATGGTTCTTTAGATAAAATAAACCGCCATCGAACGCATTCTCATATCTTAAAGAGTCGGCAGAAGCTATTTGATAACCCAATGACTTCCAACCCTCCCGATCACTTATAAATAATTCATATTTATTTCCCCTTTTGATATAATTATCATTATTTCGGGGAGAATAAATGATTTGACTTATCATAAAAGGTTGTCCAAGGTCCATGCCCGTCCATCCATCATCCGAAGTGTTGTGATCAAAGGACGTTTCCGTTGTTCCGTCAAAAGCATTGGTATATTCATGTGACCCGTCGTTTTGCCAACATCCGGGTGTCCCAATAACTTTTCCTTTTAAGAGAAGAGTATCAGAGAAAAATTGGATCTCCGATACATTGCAATTACTAAGCTTAGGGCCTTTATATCGTACATACCGATAGGCTTTGTCTGAAAAGACATCGACATTATGAAACAAACGATACGGTCTGTTCTTAATTATATGGAGTGTGTCTGGATTTTCAAAGGTTGGATTATCAGCGCCTTCAAATACGCCTCCTATCATTCGATCCCTGAATTCATTCTCACTTTCCAATGAATATTTTGAGTACAAAACCAATGTATCAGCCTTTATTCCTTGCGTATATACTTTTATTTCTTTTGTTTGGTTATGCATCGTGAACGGATCCGTTATATAGGTGAATTGATTATTCTCATATTGCGCCACCCGGAAGGTACATCCGGCTTCAACATCTTTGAACAGGATTGCCCCTTTTTTATAAATATCGGTCCAAGCAACAGGTACCCAGCTTAATCTACATGGCGTACACAAATAAAAAACGGCGTTAGAAATAAATTTATCTTTATAGATCATGCTTTTGGGAATAGATAAGTCCATCAATCCATTAGAATATAAAGGAGTAACATCATAAAATCGGTAGTTGTATTTGGTATATGTAGCCGGGATTGATTCTGTTTTTCTTGAAAGTCTATTATAATCGATGGAATTTCTTGAAAAAGTTTTGCGATATACTTTGGATTTTATTGAACGATGATTTAGTTCCGTACCCGAGATATAAGCGGCATCTCCCAAATAATCGATTGTATAATATTCATGCTTGTTATTTTTTAAAGAAACCCAGGAATGACCGATGTTCTGATCTCCCCTGATAGGCATATAGTCTATTGAGCAAGGGATACCCACAGATCTTAACAAAAAAACTACAAACTGATTCATATTATCGCAAGAACCAGTTAAGTTTTTTGCTGTGTAAGCATCCAAACTCGGATAGCCGGGAGGGTTTTTCGTTGTGAATTTTTTTGGCCACATTTCCTCTAAGATCCTATGCCTTAAAATTATAGAGACCTCAATAGGATCTTTTATATCTAAATTTTCAATAAACGGACTGTATTCTTCTAAATAATTTTTTCTCCAATAGGTTAATTTTTCGTTTCCTATTCGATAAGGTAAAATATTTTCACAGAAATCTTCAAAAGAAACATCTTTGCACCACGGCTTTTCCATCCATACCTTAAAAGCCAAATCAATATTCTCACATAGATAGGCCGAATCGATCTCTTCAATATCTTGTTTCATTTCGAGGTATGAACGATTGAAAGGCCCATATACATTCGATAAGGAATCCAGAATTTCTACAGGTTGGCTTGAACTTTCACCCAACAGTTTAAAATACTCCGCATATTTTTCCAAATATTCTCCTTCATAATAATAATATCCCGGCATATTTTCTATCAGAAAACAGGCTGCCTTGTATTTTAAAGAATCTACCGGATTTATACGATAACGTTCCAATACTTTTTCAAGTTCTTTACGGTTATCTCCGGCGATCTCCAATGCCTGTTCCAATTCGGAGGGTTTGGAACAGGCCAGGAATAAAGAAAAAGAGAGTAATAAAAAACAAAGATATTTCATCTAATTTTAATTATGTTTTAATTAAAAATATAATAATAAAGTGAATCCCTTTTACTCTGATAAATAGATAAAATGGAATCTGTTTTTGCCAAGATCGGAGGAAAGAGGTATTAGTTTTTTGTATGAACGACAATTAGATTATTCCGTCGAGAGAAAAATAAGCGAACTGGATTTCATCTTTCACACTCAATATGATTCTATTGTTTTTTTCATCGTAACAATAATCGCTTATCTTATATCCTACATCTATCGTTTTAATATAGTTGCCATTGATGTCAAAAACAAAAAATATAGTTGGATAATAATCATCAGGGTGTCGATCTTCCTTTCCTGAATAAATTGCCAATATTTTATCTTTACAGAATGAAACTTTATTATAATGATAAGTTCTTTTTATGGGATTGCTCTCCCAATTAGGTCCATAGATAGTATACTTCAATTCTCCGTTTAAATTACAAATGGTCATTAAATCATAATAGGAATAACACTCAACATAAATATCATAATCCTCAGATACATCAAAGACAACACGCTTTTTCTTTATATCCGGATGTTCATACTTCATTGGTTCTAATTTTTCAGTATTCATATTCCATCTTGCAATGGATTGTTTATAATCACCTGTTCCTATTGGTTCTATAACCAAACCTATAGATAGAGTATCGTTTATATATTTATATTTACTGGGAAATTGTGATTTATTCATTACCATTTTTACCTGGGGCAAATAGGAAGGATTATTTAAAACACTATCTAAGTCATAACTAAATATCCTCTGTTTTCCGTGATCTGAAACATAAAATGATCGATTAGATTCGTTTATCGCGATGTGCCCGATATTTGTAATCTCACCTGGGGCTTGCCCAAAATCACATATACTTGTAATGAACTTGAAGTTATTTCTGTCAAAAATATGAATGAGTTTATTATCTATTGATTTAGAGCTAATCAATAAATAATTGTCGATTAAATATAATCGTGAAACGGAACCAATCATAACATCTTCTTCATTTATTCTTATTGTTTTGACTTGCTCCCGGACATGAATAACCTTATCCCGCTTACCCTGATGTTTTTCAGTTTGGGTATTATGAGAGCAACCCCAAGCAATAAAAAAAAAGACTATGCACAATAAATTATTTACAAATAAATATTTTCTTTTCATATCATTTCTTTTTTATGAAAAAATGCTGTTTTTATCATTTATATAATACAAGTATTGGATTTTCTTCTTCTCTATTATGGACTATCAGTTTCTTCCGGTCCTCTTTTGTTATGATCTTACTATTGGCAAGGTACTGAATATCGGATTGCTTGATTTCGCTGATCAGATAGTCATTAGAAATAAGCAAGGGATCAATTCCGATTCCTTCTTTTGTTTTTTCAAAGAAAAAGCTTTTCCCTGTTTTCTTATCGTAAAACAGATTCTTCATCGTTTTTAAGTTGAAAAATAATTGAGTGTAGTAATATCTATCTGTTTGACCTTGCTTGAAGAAATAGAAAGGCATTTCTCCTTTCTCTAATAATCGCCTCAACCTATTTATGTCTTCATTCGTTGCGATATCTTTTCTTGAAACTAATTTATATTTCCCTATATTCAAATCATCTTTTCCCAAATTCCATTCATAAGCTAAAGCATAACCGCCCAGTGTAATTTTATAAATTTTGCCGGATAGGCAGATGTTAAAATAAAGATCGTCATTGTATTTATAAAAGACATTATTCGTGAGCATATTCATAATCATATCGTTTTTCCAGAAACTATTGATAGTGCTGTTAGTTGTCCTTGATAAGATACTTAGCCCATTCTCGTCGGAGGTAACATGAGACCATGTTATAATATGTTTGGCATCCAAGAATTCCATTCTTTGGTAGTTGGGAGGAGGAGAGGGGAGGTTGTATTTTTTTAGGAAAGCGCCTTCCAAATCATAACAGTAGATTGCTCCGAAAGGTGATAGCATTTCGATTTGATTTTCCGCCTCATTAATAACAAAATCATAGATTAAAGTATATTCTCCCTCTCCTTGTCCGACTCTCACTATTTTATTTATAAATTTCCCGTTCTTGTCAAAAATAAAAACTCCAGACAATTTATCATCAAAGATGTATAATTGATTATTATAGTAAATAATTTTCTTTAGAGACATAATCAGCGAGTTATCCGTTGTCTCCAGAGGAACGACACGGGCGCTTTCGAATAGATCCGAAATAGATATATTTACTTCATTCAAAGAAGCTTTAATGATCTGTAAAGCTTCTTCATTTTTTCCCCCTGGCAAGAAGAAAAGAAGATAATTATTAATAGAGAAAATAGTTTTTTCATGAATTATAGTTTTGTGTAAGAAGAATACTCTCCCTGCGAATGAATAATTAATCTCAACATCTGCAAGAAAGCCACATGTAGCCTTCAAACCTGCAACCCATCATACCATCCCATGTCCAACATTGTCCTATTCCATCGGAACAAGAACGGCTACATGTAATACCTGGTTCTTCACTTTGTGCTAAAGCTTCAATATTTGCCATAGAGATGGCGGATAGTTTATTCTCTTGTGAATTTAGGCTTATATTAAATGCTGCTACTGCGGTGATTGCTAAAACGGCGAGACCGCCAATATTTTGCTTTTTCATGCACATGTTATTCATAGTTTATCATTCATCATTTATCGTTTAATGTTCTCTTTTGCCGGGCATTCTCATTTCTTTTTAGGAGAAAGCGGGGGCGGGAGGTATTGTCTCAGGTTCCAGTATAGACAATGTTCCGCCCCTTTTTCCCTTAGTAATTTTTAGTAAATAAACAAATAATAAATGGGTAATAGGTTCCAAAATTGGGATTCAATTCTTACTCAATTCTTACTTAATCTCGATCTCTTTCATTGATCGACCATTCCGCTGATTTTTAATACGACCGACTGCTCTTTTGTGTTACAATAGACCGTGACGGTCTTCTTGAAGAATCCCAGCTACTTCAGCATTACTTTTACCTTTAGTTCCTCTCCATTATAGAATAATAGTAAGGTATATTTTTAATCAGAAAACAAGCAGCTTTGTATTTTAAGGAATCATTTCAAATTATAGCTGAATATTTTCTGTTTTCCATGATCCGAGACCTTTTTTCATTCTTCTATTTCCGTTTTAAAGTTCTTCCCCGGCTTTTCAAATTTTACTTCTCTTTTTTTAATTAGAAATAAAGAGAATAAGAAGTGAGACGAAACAAATATACGAAACATTCGTTATTCACTATCTAAAAACATTTTATAAATTTATTATTCAATCTATATATACGATTTCTTATGTTTCATGAAAGATTCAATTGTACCAATATATAATCTAATTCATCAGATAGGGATAATGCATATAAGTGTTTGTCATCAGGGCTTACACAAATCTTGTATAATTTCCTGTCTGATTTATAACATTTGACGTATTTGCCCGCAGAATTAAAAAGGAGAATATGACTTTCTCTGGCTTTCTCTCTCTCATCCATACTTTTTCCACTATATAAAACATAGAAATAGTGATCTGTTGTGTATATATCTGTAAAGTATTCTATATCTGTTCTTTCTATAGTAGTATTTGTACTTGCATTTATCCTTCTTTGAAGATCAGACGATAGAGATAGATTATAATAATTCCTTATCTCTAATTTATTCGAATCATTTAGAGAATAAAATTTTATTTCTCCTATAAAATACCCTGCAAAGGCAAAAATATCAGATTCCTTATTAAAAGCGATAGAGCCTTGCCCATAACGGTATTTTATTGATATATCGTTTATCTTATTTAGGTAATCGGGATAAATATTTATAACATTGATTAATTCTCCTCGTATATTATGAATTCCTATAGACCCCTCTTCGTAAAACCCAGCGCTAATATATCCATTATTGGTTTCGGTAATCCGATCAATATTTCCAAAATTAATTTGATTTAAGCATTGTACGGTGTTGGTTAATATATCGGAAATGAGAAATGTAGAGTACAACCCTTTTTGGCGTTCTAAAATTCCGATTGTATCTTTTTCTCTAATAGTCAACTGAATAGGCAGAATTATTTCGCTAGGTCCTTGTCCGATGTTTATAACTTCTTTCAGATATTTATTATTTTTATAATTGTAAATTGTAATGGCTTTCTCATCGACGTGGTCTGCAATTAACAAGAGACTATCTGATATTTTTAATTGGTATGGTTTACCCAACATAAAATCGATAGGTAATTCTTCACTTACCATAGTTTCTGCAAATTTTAGAGAAATGTTTTGATCTGCTCTTTTTTTACAAGAGAGAAGGAAAAACATTACCATGAGAATAGATAAATATAAATTATAAGATTTCATATTGAGTTTTATTTTTTATACTTATGCACTCTTATTCTTTCAGATCATTTCAGGTACGACCTGAAAACAGTTAAATACGATCTTGCCCGGAACCGAGCGTGGACTTTGGGGATGGATCCCGATATACAGACCTTTCCTACTGACAAACAGGAGGGTGGAGACATATTCATATTCCGGGAATAAAGTCTCCCCGATTTGGTGGAAATTCTTATCCATGATTATCACTGAAAACCGTTTCCTGCCATACTTCCAAGTCTTTTCCTGTTTTTCACCCGAGGCCATCCGGGTAGGAGGGTAGGCGATTCGATAATAGAAGTCCCTATACGGATCGTAGATCAGATTTCCATACATAGGCGCTTCATTCATTTTCCTGAGAGCCTCTTCATCTCTTAGGTTCCGCCCGTCTATGACCTGCAGGCTGTCGATATACCGGCTTTTGCAAGCAATCTTTTTTACATTGGAATGATCAGGTGAAGTGACATAGATGTTTTCATCAAAATAGAAGGAATAAATAAAATTCGTCCGGTCGAAACAGCGGCTGAATGCAAACTCTATGCCGACCAGGGAATCCGCTTGTTGTATTTTTTCCGAAATGGGATTGTTGAAAGGAAGTATTTCGACTTTATCTGTTTCAATATCGATTGTCGCGGCTACAGGGTTCTTACCCAGTCTTCTATTAGGAGCCTGTTGCGTAAGATAAATTTTACCGTCGAAAAACTGCAAAGGGGTGTTAATGAAAGAAAAGGAATAGCACGGCAACAATGGACGGTTCCTATCGTCTGCCTGATAATTGTATTTCCCGGCAATCCTCCCGGAAGTATCCGTCCGGATAATTGCCGACTCCCCTTCACGGCAAAGAAAGATGCTGTCAAGGCTAACGATCGAATATCCCTTGAATGTTCCGACCCAATTCTCTTCTTCCGTATTGAAGGGAATCGTAAACAGCCAAGCTCCGTCATGCATGTCATAAAATATTATTTCATTTGCATCGATATTTTGGAACGTAAGATACTCTCTTCCGTCCCTGTCCCGGAAAGGAAACATTAATTTCCTGATAGGATCGATAGCATTATCAATCGTGAGCGTAGAATCTTTCATCTCCTCCAAGATATAAGCCCCCGTAGGATGCTTCGGCGGGCTGTCATTTGTTCTTTTCTGATTGCAGGAGAAAAGAAACGGAACCAAAATCAGCAAGAAATAAGTCGAATGATGTTTCATGATCTTTTTTAGTTTATCCTAGTATAGTAATATAGTATGCGATCGAGATTATTGACGATAGCTGCCGTAGCAATCGTTTCAAATTATATTTCATTATAGGATTATCATTCCTATGTTTTTTACAAATCAAAATAAACAATGCGAGCTTCCTCCTCATTTAGTATCCCGTATAAACGTTTGGAATCCTCTGTTGCTGAGATAGAAGTTAGATTGCAGTCTAAGAGATAATGAGCGATTGGCCTTCCATCCCAATCGAACATAAAAACTTGATTCACTGTATCCGTTGCTTTTTGTACATTTTCCTTATCAATATTAACATTATGTGGTTTACCTAAGATGAAGATATAGTCATCTGTTGTTGACACGCATATGTTTCTTCCATTTGTATAATAATCTGTTTTTACCGTTATGCCCATATTAGATGAGATTTGTTGATATTTAGGTATTGTTGTGTAATTTCCATAGAATAACTTCAACTCTGTTGTACTAATATCGAATATCTCAAACATTTCACTATTTCTAGAAATGTATGCAATTCTCTTTTTTCCTGCATTGAAGCGTATAAAGCCATTATAAGCCGAAGCTTTTACAAAAGGCTGGACTCCTGAAATTTTATCTTGAAGCGGATAATCGCCAGTTTGGGTTATTGTGTTTTGTTCAGTATTAATTATTGAAAAGCGTTTGTCCCCACTATCCCCTATACCTAAAAAAAGCGATTCCCTAATTTGTAATACATTAGGAAAGAAATGATTGAATAATTCTTTGTTTTTTATGTTTTCGATAAGATTGACATTGATTATTTCTGATTCAAATAACAGGCTGTCATACGAACAAAAATAAAGTCTTTTGAGCATGGCATCCCAATAATTAATACCTTTTTCTGTATAGTTACTATAGAAATCCATTATACCAATTATTTCTCCTGGTCCTTCTCCTCGTTTTCCCCAACTTTTTATATATCGGCCCTGTTTTAGATCCACTGCTGAAAATGAAATAGGAGATTGAACATCTAATAAGATGAGTAAGTTTCCGTGTACTAAAGAGGCTACAGGATTTAATACATTTGTCGAGAAATTAGAGATCTCGACGGTCTGGTGTTTTATAGATTGGGGAGCGTTGAAAAGCTCTGTAATAGAACTAATAGGCCTATCTTTACAAGATGTAATAAAATACAACAAAAGGAATAAAAGAAGTTTTAGCTTGATTTTCATATAAATGTTAAATTAGTTGTTTTCTATCTTATACCATTTTCGATTAGATCGTATGGAATAAAATTTTACTTATCATAAAGTTTTAGAATAAAATCATTGATTTTGAAATGTAGGGAAATGGATAACCATTTCCCTACAAGTTTAAGTATCAAACACGTCTGACATTAATCACATAAATATCTCCATAAATGCAGTAATCTGCATATGAATAGGTACATAAAAAATCTTCACCTTCTCCACCAGCTAATGCTTCCACATTAGCTAAACTAATGGTTGAAAGATTTTCCTCTTGTGCACTGAGGTTCACATTAAATGCTGCCATAGCAGCTATTGCTAAAACGGCGAGACCGCCGAAAATTTTCTTTTTCATAATAAACAAATTTGATAATTAATAATTTAATTCCTTTTGTCCCGTCTTTATCCTTTCAACGGAACGAAATCAACTGATTTCAAAATTTAATTTCTACTTTTGCCAGGCAAACCTCCTTTCTTTTAGGAGGGAGCGGGGGCGGGAGGTATTGTCTCAGGTTCCAGTATAGACAATGTTCCGCCCCTTTTTCCCTTAGTAATTTTTAGTAAATAAACAAATAATAAATGGGTAATAGGTCCCAAAATTGGGGTTCAATTCTTACTCAATTCTTACTCAATTCTTACTTAATCTCGATCTCTTTTATTGATCGACCATTCCGCTGATTTTTAATACGACCGACTGCTCTTTTGTGTTACAATAGACCGTGACGGTCTTCTCGAAGAATCCCGGCTGCTCCGGCGTTACTTTTACCTTTATTTCTGTCCAACGCTGCGGGGAAATCGGCTGCTTGTCCCAGAGAGGTACCGTACATCCGCAGTAAGCGTCCACCCGGGCTATGACTAAGGGCTGCTGACCGGTATTGGTCAGCGTGAAGACGGCAGACGATTCTTGTCCTTTCTTTAAATTTTCTATTTCCAAATGGGGCTTCCCAACCTCTACCGTTGTGAGCGGAGCTCCTTTTGCAGCATCATCCCCGCCTATAATCCGTTTGTACAAATCGCCGATTTTGGGGTTTAGTGTGGGATTGCCTATGGAAAGCACATGGTTTTCTCTGTCCAGTAAAAAACATTGGTACTCCATTTCGGAAGGAAAGTGGTTCTGTTTATCAATTTTATTTTCATCGTCTATGAATACCGGATAACGGAAGCCATCCCGTTTCAGTAAAAAGGTCAGCTCTCTCCGGTCTTTCGGATGAAAATAGAAGATAAACTCTACCTGTCCGGGCATCAGCGAATCTATTTCTTCGATAAATTGACTCCAAAGATACGGCTTCAATTTGCAGCTTGTGCAACCGGTCGAATCGGTGTAGAGGAAGATTTTGTAACGGGAATCCGGCGGTTGTGGAGCGACACTGTCCCCTTCGGGATGATACAATTCCACATCGGAAGGCAGGAGGATGGTTTTTCCTATCCATTCCTTCACGATGTTTTCACTCTTTGTTCTTTTTTCGTCCTGGCAGGAAAGACAGAATATTCCGGTCAGGATAAATAGAATTAACCTTTTCATATTCATAATTTAAATCAATTATTTTTACATTACTATTCGAGCTTGTATTCCACAATCGGCTGGTTGCTGTTGACATCAAGAGCCGTGAAGATATGGGTTTGTTCGTTGACCGTAAAGCAGGTGACATGACGATCCAGAAGATATTGGCAGACCGGATTCCCTTTCAGGTCGAAAACACGGAGGATGCGCCCGCCTTCTTTCTTAATCAATCCCTTTTTCATGTCTTTGAACGTATGTCCCCAAAAGAGGGCGTAGATATGTTTTCGTCCGACCGAGACGTCACTATAGCCCATGATTCCGTCGGGTATAGCATATCCTTCCTTGGTATTGTAGACCGGTTCGCCGCTTTTTCCGTAAATCACCTTAAGCAATTTATTCTCCTTTAAATTATAAAGTTCGATCACTTCCCCCAATTGAGTGGCTATTGCCAACAGATGGTTGGTCGGATTGTAATCAATAAAACCTCTCCAGGCTTGTGCCAAAGGAATATCCGCCTTGTGAGACTTCCGCGTCGGAACGGAAAACAGTCTTTTTACGATTTCCCCTTCCCGGTTTACCAGGCAGATACGATGCTGGCCGCTATAGTCTGGTATAATAAAGGTGGAGTCATCGTAAAAGTCAAAATCGAGTGGGCGGATCAGTTCTTCCGAAAGTTTGATCTCACAAAGCAGCGTATCAGTTCCGGGAGTAAACGCCATTAATTGCCTTTTATTTGCATCCAACGTCCAGAGCCGTCGGTGCCGGTCGATCCTGATATTTTCAGCATCCGAGTACTCTCCGGGGGCTCTTCCAAATCTCATGAGCGAACGTTGATACTTCATGGAAGGATAGTCCAGTCGATGACAAAAATATTCGCTGGCGTGCAAATCCATTGCATATAAACAAGAGTCCATGATCCTTATACGGAAAGGATAGCGCATATAAACTCCTTCTGTTCTCAATTCTGTTGCTACGAGTGCTACGACCTTTGGGAACTCGATCATTTTATCGGTATTATTCTCCTCTTGACAGGAAAACAATACCAATAAAAAGATAAGCAAATAGGTATTAACTGTATTATTCAACAATATACATTACTTTAATAGAACTTGTCGGACAATCAAGACTTCCTATATAAAGACATAAATGCACTGGGTTTTCTCCGTTGCTTAGCGCTTCAATGTTATCGATCACTCCCCCCGTAGGCCTGCCGGCTGAGTTCAAATCCGTACTAAAAGTTGTTGTAAGGATTACTAAAGAGATGCAAGTCAAAAAAATCTTTTTCATATTATTCTGTTTTTATGATGGTTATTTTGCAAAACAAGCAAAAAAAATGTAAGGAAGGGAAGGATAAAAAGACTCAATTCTTGCTCAATTCTTACACGAAAAAAATAACTTTGTGAAACACTAATTCCAAGGAAATGAAAATCCGCATGAAATCCTTATGGCGACTTGTTCTCTTTGTCCTTTTAAGTATTATGCTCGGACAAGGAGTCTGGATTTATTATATGTATGAATCATACAAACAGGAATTTGTCTGGACAATTGAAAATTCATTGGCAAATGCCGTTTATATGGAAATTTCCGGAAGGAATGAACAATTAGGTGGAGTAATCAGTTTCGCACCCTACGATGTTCAGGATACCAGTCGATATATACGAAAAAAAATTACGTCAGCAGATACCGTTTTCTGGGTAAATATCGATCGATATGATAAGTACTCTACCTTAAAATTAGCCCAATTTTTAATAAAAGACCTCCTTCCTATAGATATAGCAAAGTTGGATACCCTTTTCCGGCAGGAAATTGGCAATAGTAGATATCAGATTGGGAATACGTATATGGAATATATTGATTTGAAGGACAACCGGATTATCCGGAGCGATAAACCGAAATCCTTAAGCGGCTCATACGTTTCGACCCGGGAAATCCCTATCGATATCAATAATTCACAAGGTATCCGTGCCTACGCCGAAGTTCCGTCGAACGCTATACTTCGGGATATGACGATTCAATTGATTTTGTCCGGAAGCCTTATTCTGATAACGCTTTGTTGTATTTTTTATCTATTTTATATCATATCCGAACAGAAAAAAATTGAAAAAATGCGGCAGAGTTCTGTAAATGCCATGACGCATGAGTTTAAACGACCTATATCCGTTGCCGTTACGTTGGCCAATTTGATTCCCATATATAAAAAAGATAAGAATAAAACGGATCGATATTCAAAGAATATATGCCAGGAATTAAATAAATTAACCTCTTACACGGAACAAATCCAGCAAATCAGCAAGAGTGAAAAAGCGGAGCTTCAGTTAAATAAATCGGAGGTCAATATCCGGGATTTCTTCAGTGCGCTGAAAACAAAATATACCGGAACCGAGAATGATAAAGCCGACCTGCAGATCCTACTGGAAGTGAAAAGAAAATCTTTCTATATCGATCCCGTGCACTTTGCCAATGTAATGGATAATCTGGTGGAAAATGCGATTAAATATTCCGAAGGAAAAGCCAATGTTACGGTTCATGTATTTGAACGCAAGGGGCGCTTGTTAATTTCGGTTAAAGACAAAGGAGTAGGGATGAGTTGGATTGATAAAAATCATATATTTGAGAGATACTACCGGAGCAACCATAAGGAGGTACAGCAGAAACCCGGATTCGGACTGGGCCTTACCTATGTAAAATTAATTGTAAAAGGTCATGACGGCACGATACGGGTGAAAAGCCGGTTGGGCGAAGGGAGTGAATTTATAATAGAAATACCTTGGACGGCTTATGTTGAAACCTAAAATTTTACTGGTCGAGGATGATTTGGGATTGGCCATTCCATTGAAAGAATTCTTTGAAGACAACGGGCTTTCGGTGGTTCATACGGCTGACGGAGCGGAAGTAATCCCGATCTATAAGAAAGAAATGCCCTCCCTACTTTTGATGGACATTGTCTTACCCCATAAATCCGGTTTCGAGATCATCGAAGAGATCCGGAAATACGATTTTCAAACGCCGATCTTATTGATGACGGGTAGCGAGCTTTCCGTTGGGAGCGAAGTCAGGGGCTATGAATCAGGGGCAATCGGTTACATGAGGAAGCCTGTGGCTCCGCAAGCCGTATTGGCTCAGATAAGGACACTTCTGTCGATGCCGGCCCTAAAGCATTACCGGATTGGCAGGCATGAGATCGTGAAGCATAAGCAGCAGGTATGGATAGACGGCCGGGAATTAAAGCTGCGTGAGAAAGAGGCGCAGGTATTCGAGATCTTATTGGATCGATACGGATATACGGTGCGCCGTAATACATTGTTGAATTCGGTTTGGAAGGAAGACCGGCATGAGTTGAACAGTACGCTGGATCACACCATCCATTCGTTGAGGGAGGTATTGGTTTCTTCCCCTTACCTCCGGATCGAAGGGATTTACGGCGAAGGATATAAAATAGGGAAATCCATAAAGGAATCCTCTAATCGTTAAAATACAATTTAGAAAAGATCCGTACTGGGAGATAAAAAAAGAGGATGCGTTAAAATCATCGCGTATCTACTTAAAAAATTGATAACTATGAGTGAACGCAGTCATAACTATGAACAACCGTAATCATAACTATGAATGAACGCAATCATAGTTATCAATTTTTGCAGGATTTCCTTTTACACATCCTCCTTTTTCTTAGGAGTTATTCAACTTTTATTGCTTATTTTTTCTTGATAACGACTTTCCAATAATCGTCGACGGACGTTTGTTCCAGTACTTCGTGACCTTCACTGCGTACAGAACCCGGAACATTGGCTATCGGCTGGCCGTCGTCTAAAAGAATTTCCAGTATTTCTCCGGACTGCATTCCGGAAAGGAGAATCTTGGTTTGTACAAAATTCATCGGGCAGGCGACACCGCGTAAATCCTTAAACTTGTTTGCCTCGGAGGCACCCGTTTGGATAGGCTCTGCCGCCGTTTCCGTTTTTACGGTTTCCGGAGCCTGCTCAACGGCCAGAATATTTTTAAATTGAAGTGAATCATCCATATTTTGGTAAAGATCGATTACCGTGTCCGCCAATTTATAAATCTCGTCTTTACGGGTCGAAAAATCGAACGTTTTATTGTCCCGGGCTAACTCTACAACCGGACGGAAAGAAGCGCTTACCAATCCGGCCTCTATAAAGTGGGAGAGGAAGAGGTCGAACGTCTCATTCGTCGTCTTCGGTTCGGCTCCGCGAGTGATCAGTAACATACGCGAGGCGGCAAAGGTCACTTCATATAACAACTCATTGGTCTTTTTCGGATCTTGTTCCGTTTCCAGGGCTTTTCGATCCTTGTTGATCGTTTTCAAGTCCAGATCGATCATATCGAACAGGCCTGCGGAGCATTCGCCTACCCCCCGGTCAGCGATACTGAACAGCGTCTCCGCTCCCCAGTCGAAATAATAGTTTTTATCTTCTTCAAAGGCGGGGATCTCTTTATGGCCGGCCAGGTATTTCCTTATGAAGTCTTTTCCTTCGGCATCCAAATAGGCCCGGAAGGTAGCGTAAGCCTGAAGTTTACCAATATAATCCCCCAATAAGGCAACGACGAACTCAGGAATGTCATGGGCGTTCAGGTCGCCTATAATCTCAGCCAGTTGCGGCGTCTTGCCGCGATTTGCTCCGGCATAGATCTGATAACCCGGATAAATCCGGTTGTTACGAAGCACTTTCCCGGAGAATCCCAGGTCCGCCCATGCTTGTTGTCCACAAGAGTTGGGACAACCGGAAATATGGATCCTGAAGCCGGCGAGCTTATCCAGATCCAACGAACTCTTAGCCAATGCACGGCGGATCGCCGCCGCCAGCCCTTTGGATAATCCGATACCCAAACGGCAGGTGCTGGCTCCGGTACAAGAGACGATATTGTTGATCAATACCGGCTGGTCTACATTGACAAGAAGCTTTTCCGCATAGCTATATACGTCGGGCAGCGCCTCATTCGGGATATTCCGGAGATGTACATTCTGCATCGTAGAGAAACGAACGGTATCTTCTCCAAACCGGGAAACAAAAGTGAGTAGTGCGCGGACAGCTTCCACCTCCTCCGGCTGGTCGAGAGGAATATTGCCGTGGATGAACGGTATCAGGACGCTGCTCTGGCCGGGTTGCACCTGCGGGGTTACGTATCGCTCCTTCCATAAATCATAAGCCGGGCCCTGAGACCGGGCCAACGGTGTATAGGAACTGCTTTTTGCTGTTTCTTCTTTTTCTTCCGGGATGAAAGGAGGCGTCGTCTTTCTTGCTTCCTCTAAGAATTGATTGAAAAGCCGAAGCGTTTCTTCTTTTCCCAAGCGGTAGAATATATAACGCAGGCGCGCTTTGTGCTTGTTCTTCCGGTTACCGTATTGGGAAAAAAACTGTTTGGTTGCTTCTGCCAACGCAAACAAATCCTTTTCGGGAATAAATTCGGACAAAAGCCATCCGACTGTTGGATTCGAAGCCACAGAACCTCCCAGGTAAACTTTGTATCCCCGTTGGCCATCCTTTATCTTAGCAATAAAACCAAGATCGTTCACACCGGCATAATCGGTATCTTCTTCATTCGTGGAAAATGCCAATTTCAGTTTACGGGGAAGCGTAAACGAATCGGGTTCGGCGATGAGTTTGCTCGTAATTGCCATTGCGTGTGGAGTAAGGTCGAAGACGTCCTTACTGCTGATTCCACTATGGATCGAGACCAGAATATTACGGACCGTATTTCCTCCGCCGCCTTTTGTCGCCAATCCGATCTCTTTCAGTTCGAGTAGGATCGGCTCGACTTCCTTCAGTTCCAGATTTTGGATTTGGATTTCTTGTCGGGTCGTAATATGAAGCAGGTTGGAATGATGAGTCTGTCCTATTTCAATCAGTCTTAGGAGTTGTTTCGGATAGATGACTCCGCCTGTGGTACGGATACGCACCATATAAACCCCGTCTTTCCGCTGTTCGTAGACGCCCATCGGCACCCGGGTAATCTTAAACTTTACAGGTTCTACTTTCCCCTGTTCAAACTGTTCCGCTAATTCGCTGAATTTGGTAATATCTTGAGACAGTGTCTCCGGTAGAATATACATATTATTGGTTTATAGGTCCGGCTTCTTCATTTAGCTGAATACCCCGGACAGATATTGTTTTGTTAATTCGTTTTTAGGATTATTGAAAACCTGGTCGGCAGAACCTGTTTCGATGATTTCACCCAAATAGACAAAAACCACGTGGTCTGCGATCCGTAAGGCCTGGCGTAACGTATGCGTGACGAGAATAATTCCGTATTTCTCTTTTAACTTGAGGAACATATCTTCGATATGACGGCTGGAAATCGGATCCAAAGCCGATGTCGCTTCATCTCCCAGAATAAATTGGGGCTCCACGGCCAGGCCGCGGGCCAAACAGAGACGCTGCTGCTGTCCGATCGACAAACTGGAAGCGGGCGTATGCAAGCGGTCTTTGACTTCCTCCCACAAACCGGCGGCTTTCAGGTTGAATTCTACAATCTGCCCCAATCTTTTCTTATTCCTGACGCCGTGTATTTTACATCCGTACGTGATATTGTCATAGATCGACATGGGTAGAGGAGTGGGACGCTGGGAGAGCAGGCCTAATTTTTTACGAATGTGGGTGATTTCTACTTTCCGGTCATAAATATCTTCACCGTCTACCCATATTCTCCCGTCTACTTTCACATTGTCCACATCATCAATCAAGCGGTTGATCGTTTTAAGAAGTGTCGATTTTCCACATCCCGAAGGCCCTATGATACAGGTGATTTTTCGATCCGGTATTTCCAGATTGATATCTTTAAGTATATGATTATCTTTTATCCTTACGTTCAGGTGACTGATCTTAATACTCGAATTTCCTTTATGGTCAGGAATAAGTATACGCTCGTTATTGTCCGGATCCGTCGCCAATTCCTTCTTCACATGAATGAAAGGAATCGACCGGAAAGCCTGGTCAAGAATAGAATGAACTGCTGACATATGCTTCTATCGGTTTGAATCTGTTTAGTCTTTCTGCAAAAGTAGAGGAAGTCGTTTATAGCGCAAATACCCTATGGAGGGTATATTTTTGCCTGATAATCGTTTCATCCCATTCATTTTCAAAGGCTCTTCTTCACAGCTTTCAGGAAATAATCCAGATCTTTCCGGGAATGTGCCGCCGAGATAAAGTTTGCCTCGAATTGCGAAGGAGAGATATAGATGTTCCTGGCCAGTAATTTGCGGAAAAAACGTGCAAATCGTTCCTGATCGGATTGCTTGGCGTCTTCAAACGAATGGACTTCATTCGGATTGAAAAAGAGGGTAAACAACGAGCCGATATGATTCAACTGCATTTCTTTTCCGCTGATAACGAACTGCAACTCTTCGATGAAATCGTTCGATTTTTTCTCCAGATCCTCATAAAAGGAAGGTTCGGAAAGCAGTTTGATCGTTTCGATACCGGCAGTCATGGCAATCGGATTCCCCGAAAGCGTACCGGCCTGATAGACGGGGCCCTCCGGTGCAAGCAATGCCATGATATCGTTTCGCCCGCCGAAAGCTGCCGCAGGGAATCCGCCCCCGACGATTTTACCGAGTGTTGTTAAATCCGGAGCCACTCCGAAACGTCCTTGCGCTCCACCCAGGGATACGCGAAAACCGGTGATGACTTCGTCAAATATCAATAAAGAACCGTACCTGTGGGTAATATCGCGCAGAAAAGACAGGAAACCGTCATTCGGCAAAACGATTCCCATATTAGCGGCTACCGGTTCGATTATCACGGCGGCAATGCCGTCTCCTTCCTTCTCAAAAACAGCGCGTACGGCAGCCTCATCATTATAGGGTATGCTGATGGTGTACTTCGTGAAATCGACAGGTACGCCGGATGAAGACGAAGCATTCAGATTGGCGACTCCCGAACCGGCCGATACCAGAAGATGGTCAGCATGCCCATGATAACATCCGTCGAATTTGATGATGATATTCCTCCCGGTATACCCCCGGGCCAGACGGATCGCGCTCATGACGGCTTCGGTTCCTGAACTGACAAAACGTACCTTTTCCATGCTGGGGAAAAAACGATTGACGAGTTGGGCCAAGGTAGTTTCCTGTACGGTCGGAATTCCGTAGCTCGTTCCGTTCCCGACCGCCTTTTTCACCGCTTTTTTTACTTGGGGATGGGAATGTCCCAGGATGAAAACGCCCCAGGATTGGCAGAAGTCAATGAATTCATTACCATCGATATCCGTCACTTTGGATTTGTTGGCCCGTTGGATGAAAAGCGGTGTTTCTCCGACCGATCTCAATGCACGGACCGGACTGTTGACTCCCCCCGGAATGTATTGGGAGGCTGTCTTAAATGCTTGTATGGATAATTCTCTTTTCATATTCTATCAATCAGATGAGGCAGCTTTTTACAAAAGGCATACCATTGGTATAATTTTTCCAGTTCCTCTTCGATAATACTTTCTGCTCCGGCAATCTCATCATGGCGTTGCTGAAGATGAAGCTGTACGCTTTTTTCAATTGCCTCCAGGTTATAAAGCTCGATCGTATCCCGTAGTCCGATCTCTTTATCGACGTCGCAGGGAAAGGATAAGTCGAAAATAAGCATTTGCTTATCCGGGGCGATTTCATCGGCATGAACAATAGAGTGGGGGGCGGAAGTGGCACAGATCAAGACATCGGTAAATTCCAGAAATCGTTTTTTATCTTTCAAAGGCAGGGCTTTAAAGTCATATTTCTCCGCCAGCGCCTGTACTTTCGGAAAATTCCGGTTGGCCAGGAAAATGCCTTCGCTCTTCCTTGTTTTCAGGAATTTAAGGATATCTTCAGTCAACTTATTGACTCCGATGATCGTTACCACCGACTTTTCCAGGTCTATATTTTTATTGCAGAGGATATCTACGGTCGCCTGGCTATGGGAGATGGCCCCCTCGGATATTTTGGTCTCCGTGCGTACTCGTTTTCCGGCATGAATCGCTGTTTGGAAAAGACGGTTAAGGGAAGAGGATAGTTTGTACCGGACACAAGCGTCCTGATAAGCGTTTTTTAGTTGTCCCTGGATCGCCCGCTCACCGATCAGGCTGGATTCCAATCCGGAAGCAACCCGGTAAAGATGACGGGCGACTTCATCGGGAATTTCTCCTTCGCCCCAATAAACTTCAATCCGGTTACAAGTTTGAAGAAAAACATGGGGTTGTTCCGGGTCCAATCGCAGGTTTCGAAAGTATTGTTCCCGTTCTTCGAGCGAATAATCGGTATGATTAATCGATTGAAATGAAATCATTTTTTATATATTTAAAAGTCCTTGGTCAATCAGTTCTTTAATTTGGTTCCGTACCTCGATGGAACGGTAAACATCCTGTGCGTTTGACGAAACGGCAATTGTCATCTGTCCTTTTTTATGGATAGCCGGCGAAATGAAGTCGCAGAGCACCGGATTATCGCAAACACTGGCCAGAATGCCCCGCTCGCGACAGGCCTGTTTAATTTCCGCATTCAGTGGTTCGTTTTCCGTACAGATATAAACTAAGAATGCGCCGCTCAGGTCCTCCGGTTCGTACTTCTTTCGGATGAGCGTAAAGGGCAAAGCTTCGAACCCCTCATGGAAATCCGGCGATACGACTGTCGCCCGGTCTACAAAACGGTTCAGGATAGTTGCCTTATGATAAGCTACCTTTCCGCCTCCGATAATCAGGATCTTCTGATCGGTGACATTGATGGATATAGGCAGAAACTGAAGTTTTTCTTTCATTGGAGAACTCTTTTAACGGCGGTGTAAACCGCATTCTTTATATTTGGGATCTTCCCACCACCACCTTCCGGCGCGAATATCTTCTCCTTCCGCAACGGCGCGGGTACAGGGTTGGCAGCCAATGCTCGGAAAACCGCGGTCATGCAATTTATTATAAGGAACATTCCGTTCCTTGATGTAATCCCACACTTGCTGTTCCGTCCAAAAAACCAACGGGTTTACCTTAATCAATCCGTTGGCTTTATCCCATTCGACGATCTGTTCGCCGACACGGGTAACCGATTGTTCCTGGCGTAATCCGCAAATCCAGGCGTCCAAAGAGGATAAAGCGCGCAATAGCGGCTCTATCTTCCTTACCCGGCAGCATTCCTTGCGTCTTTCTACGCTTTCATAAAAGCTATTCACCCCGTATTTCTTCACGAAGGGCTCGACATTCCTGTAATCCGGACAGAAAACTTCTATTTTTGTATTATAACGCATGTTCGTCTTATCGATCAGCGAATAAGTTTCGGGAAACAGCCGGCCGGTATCGATCGTAAAGATCCGTGCGGACGGATCGAGATTGAGAATCATATCCGTCAGCACTTGGTCTTCCAGTCCTAAGCTGGAAGCAAGAGCTACGCGCCCCTTATGCTCCTTCAGGAAATAGGATAGCACTGCCTCCGGTGATTGCTTGTTGAAGGTCTCGTTTAATTGGTTTATTTGTTCTTTCAAAGATGACTCGTCCATGCGGTTTCAGATGACAAATGTTTGTTCTAATAACGAATCGACGATCATTCCGGCGCCAACCGTTTCATGAGTACCTTCGTCGATGATGACTAAACTGCCTGTTATGCGGTTGTCGGCATACAGGTCGTATTTGAGAGGTTTGGATGTCTTGATCAGGATATGTGCAATGTCATTCATCTGCACCGTCTTGTCATCCTTGATATTTTCCAATGTGTTTATATTCACTTTGAAATAAACATCCTTGACGATACCGAACACTTCGTCCGTCGTATGGCGGATTACATACTTTCCTCCGATGCTTAAAGGGCGATGATTCAACCAGCAAATCATCAATGAGATATTGGAATCGATCCGGGGCAGATTATCGCTTTTCACAATCATATCCCCCCGGCTGACATCTACGTTGTCCGCCAACCGGATGGCTACGGATTGGGGAGCCGAAGCTTCCTCCAATGATTTGTCCGCTTCGTCGATTGCAGCGATAGTCGATTGTGTCAGCGAAGGCAATATGGTAACGGCATCGCCTACAGTGTATTTTCCGGCGGCTATGCGTCCGGCATACGCCCGGTAGTCGTGAAACTCGTCACTTTGGGGGCGGATCACATACTGTACAGGAAAACGGGCGGGCAACTCGTCGATCTCTTCTTTCACCGGAATCGTTTCCAGCAATTGCAACAGCGGTTCTCCTTTATACCAGGGTGTATTCTCCGATTTGGTTACCACGTTATCGCCGTCCCGCGCTGAAATCGGTAGGAAATATATATTTTTCAAATGCAATATGTCAATCAATTGCTGGTATTCGGCTTTAATTTTCTCAAAGACTTCTTCCGAAAAGCCGACTAAGTCCATTTTATTGACCGCCACGATTACATAAGGAATCTGCAGCAGGGAGGCGATGTATGAATGCCTTTTGGTCTGTTCGATCACTCCGTTGCGGGCATCGATCAGGATGACAGCCGCATCAGCCGTGGAAGCGCCGGTTACCATATTCCGGGTGTATTCAATATGTCCCGGGGTGTCGGCAATAATAAATTTCCGTTTTGGGGTGGCAAAATAACGGTAAGCCACATCGATGGTGATCCCCTGTTCCCGTTCGGCTCTCAGCCCGTCGGTCAACAAGGCCAGGTTGATTTCTTCATTGCCCAAACGTTCGCTCGCTGCCTTCACCGCTTCCAGTTGGTCCTCGAAAATCGATTTGCTGTCATATAACAACCGTCCAATCAACGTGCTTTTTCCGTCGTCTACACTTCCTGCCGTCGTAAACCGAAGCAGTTCCATATCTAAATATCCACTCATATTCTTTTCTACTGATTAATTAAAAATAACCTGCTTTTTTACGGTCTTCCATGGCCGCTTCCGAACGCTTGTCATCAGCGCGTCCTCCACGTTCCGTAACGCGGGAAGAGGCGATTTCATCAATGATATCTTCTATGCTGTGCGCCTCCGAAACGGTTAATCCCGTACAGGAAATATCCCCGATTGTCCGGCAGCGAACCCGTTTCCTAATCACTTTTTCGTCCGATTTCAGTTTCATAAAAGGATAGGCCGCCAACCATACTCCGTCGCGTTCGAAAACCTCGCGTTCATGCGTATAATAAAGGCTGGGCAATTCGATATTTTCCAGCAGAATATACTGCCATATATCCATCTCTGTCCAATTACTGAGCGGAAAAACGCGGAAATGCTCACCCAGATCCTTTTTCCCGTTGAAGATGTTCCATAGCTCCGGCCGTTGGTTTTTGGGATCCCATTGGCCGAATTCATCCCGGTGGGAAAAGAATCGTTCCTTGGCGCGCGCCTTTTCTTCATCCCTCCGCGCACCACCCAGAGCAGCGTCGAACTTATATTTGGCCAATGCATCCAAAAGAGTAACGGTTTGCAACTTGTTGCGGCTGGCATTGTATCCGTGTTCTTCCACGGCTCTTCCCGAATCGATGGATTCCTGCACGGAACCTACCAGGAGCTTGATGTTCAACCTTTCCACCAATTCGTCGCGAAAGGCGATGGTCTCCTCAAAGTTATGCCCCGTATCGATATGTAAAAAAGGAAAAGGAATCGCCGCCGGATAGAATGCCTTATAGGCCAGATGAGCCATCACGATCGAATCTTTACCGCCTGAGAAAAGTAAAACCGGCTTCTCGAATTGCGCGGCTACCTCCCGGATCACATAAATGGATTCTGATTCCAGCTCTTTCAGATGTGTTAATTTTTGACTCATTTCGTTTTATTTTGACGTTTTCTTTCCGAATTCTTTCGCGTAATAAGTAATAATATATTGCGCCCCGGCACGCTTAATGGAGGTCAGGCTTTCGAAGAAAATACGATCTTCATCGAAAAAGCCTGCCTGGGCTCCGGTTTTCAGCATGGCATATTCGCCGGAGACCTGATAAGAAACCAACGGATAGTCCGGAAACCGTACCGATGCCCGCTGGATAATATCCAGGTAAGCTAAAGCCGGCTTTACCATAATCCAGTCCGCTCCTTCTTCTATATCCGCCGCAATTTCTTCCAATCCCTGGTCTTTGGTACGGAAATCCATCTGGTAGGCCTTCCGGTCACCGAAAGACGGCGCCGAACCGGCCGCATCACGGAAAGGTCCATAGAAAGCGGAGGCGTATTTAGCTGAATAGGCGAGAATTTTTGTCGATAACTTTTCTTTATCCAGGCGTTTGCGGATGGCTTCCACCTGCCCGTCCATCATTGCCGACGGAGCGACAAAATCCGCTCCGGCAACGGCATGCTGGTAAGCCATCTCCGCCAATAGCGGAAGCGTGCTGTCGTTATCTACATCATGGTTGTGCAACAATCCGCAATGTCCATGCGAAGTATATTCGCAAAGGCATACGTCGGTAAACACGATCACTTCGGGAAATGATTTCTTAATGGCGCGTACCGCCCGGCTGACGATATTGTCCGCTGCAAAGCCGGCGCTACCTTTTTCATCTTTCTCTTCGGCAGGTATAACGCCGAAAAGCAAAATTTTATTCACACCTACGGAAAGCAACTCCCGTATATCTTCAAGTAATAAATCGACGGAAAAACGATAAATTCCTTTCATAGATGGAATTTCTTCTTTTACTCCCGTCCCTTCAACAACAAAATAGGGATAGATAAAATCCGCAACCGACAGATGGATATCTGCATACTGGTCTCTGATTTCCTGTGTAGCCCTATATGGTCTGAAACGTTTCATTTGATATGTTTGATTAATGACTGTTCAGTCGTTTTACCTTTTACGATGAATTGGATTCCTTCCGGTAGCTTCCCATATAAACGGGTGAAAGCATCGATGCCGGAAGGAGAGGAGAATACGATTTTCTGAAATGACGATAGATCTTTGATTTCCGCTTTTCTATTTACCGTATTCGTATAAACGGGAATATCGTAAACCTGATTTCCCATTTGGGTTAGTTTCCCGGATAACTGTTTCAACCCGATTTTCGAACGGGGAAGCAGGATCCGCTGGGCGGTCAGTTTCTCCTGTTCGAAATAGGAGAGCAGCCCTTCCGCAGATTCAGAGGTCGATTCTACTGCCGGATAAAGATAATAGGAGGCCAGCGCCTGCGTCGTCACCGGCCCCACGGAAGCAAATTTCACATGGGAAAGGGAACGGATATCCACAGCATATTCTTTCAGCTCTTCCATAAAGCAGGAAACGCCGTACCGGCTGGTAAAAATGATCCAATCGATGGAATCAAGCCGGTCTAACACAGCCCGGAGCGGTTCGTTCGGGTGGATCTTTTCTATTTGGATCAGCGGCGTATGGACGACATTGGGTTGGGATTCGTATTCACCCTTGCTCGTACTCGTTACCAGTACGTTTTGAGGCTGCCGGTTCTCAAACGAAACGACTTCACCGACAATGACCAGCAGAGGGGTCGGATAAGTGAAGACCGAATGCGTCAGCTCCTTCAGGTTAGAGAAGAACGTTTTCTGTTCCGGGAGCGAAACCTTATGAACCAAAGCAACCGGAGTCGTATCCTTCCAACCTTCGGCGATCAACCGGCGGGCAATCGAGGCGACGTTGGCGCCTCCCATGTAATAAACCAGCGTGTCCGCGTCCGGTGTTTGGAGTTTGGCGGCGGAATGCCCGGTTACGAAAGCGACGGAGGAGGCTACTCCCCGGTGTGTCAAAGGGATCTGCGTATAAGCCGCCAGTGCGATCCCCGAAGAAATGCCGGGTATTACTTCTACTTCGACAAAGCGGCTTTTCAGGTAATCGATCTCTTCCCGCCCATGGGCGAAAATCATGGGATCGCCGCCTTTCAGGCGTACTGTTTGTTTTCCGGAAACAGCCGCCCCGTAGAGTAATTCGTTTATTTCGTCCTGCGACCGGCTATGCACGTCTTTTCGTTTGCCGACATAGATTTTCTCTCCTTTGTATTTATGCAAGGCCTCCTTATCCAGCAAATCGTCATAAAAGATGATATCCGCCGCTGCCAGCGCTTTGTCTCCCGCAATCGTCAGCAAATCCGGATTTCCCGGGCCGAAACCGACCAGGATGACCTTCCCGTATTTCCGGCGGATATCCTTCTGCTGGAAATAGGGCGCTACGGGACTTCCTTTTCTTGCAATAACGGCCAGGTTTCCTTGCAGCGGATGGGTTTTGAAGGGGAGTATTTCAGTGATCCGGTCGGTCAGATGAAGCCGTTTCAATGCGCAGGTGGCCACAATTAACGAATCGATGGAACCGTTGTCCACCTGTGCGATACGTTCCTCTATCGTTCCACGGATGGCGATGATTGTCAAATCCGGCCGGAGTTTCAGGACTTCGGCCTTCCGGGTAGCCGAACTGGTGCCTATGCGGGAACCGGCCGGCAGTTGGAGCAGGGGGATAGAGTCCCGGCTGACTAATGCATCCGTCTTGTCGAACGCTTCAAGCAAGGCCACGAGCTCCAGTTCCGCCGGTAATGGGTAGGGAAGGTCTTTCGCCGAATGTACGGCCACATCCGCCCTTCCCCCGATCACGGCGAGGTCTAATTCGCGAGTAAAGAAATCGGGTGAAATCCTGCTCATTAGCGAAATATGCTTATGCTTATCTCCATATGATTCGATCGCCTCAAGCTGATAATCCAAATTGGGAAAAAAAGAAAATGCCTCTTTTACCTGCAGCAAAGATAATTTACTTTTACGACTTATCACACGAAGCGGCGATATTCGATCAATTTGTTGGTTCATGTATGAATTCTGTTTACGCCTGTAAAGTTAGCCTCTCTTATAAAGACCGCCAATACCATAAAAAGGGTATATTTACCCCTATAAAAGAAACGAATAATTCCTATTTTATTTTGTTCTTAGAGAATTTATGCATGATAAACCGGCTTATAATGCTTATTATTAATACGATAATGGTAAGCAATAAAGCGGCTGCATAGGCACGTTCGCGCACTTCCGGTATCGGACTGCTCAGCTGGAAGAATACGGAAAGGGGGAGCGTGGCGGCCGGTTGGGTCAGAGATGTCGGGATACTGTCGGTAAATCCGGCGGTGAACATGACTCCTGCCGCATCCCCGATCGCACGTCCGATGGACAGTAGGGTCGCCGTAGCAATACCCGGCGCGATCTGGCGGATGATCACTTTGCCCGTTTCCAGTTTGGTCGCTCCCAGGGAATAGGTGGCATCCAGCAGGTCTTTGGAAACCGACTGCGCCACTTCATCCATCGACCGGATAAAAATCGGAATGATCAGAAAAGTCACGACAATAATACCGCCCAACAGGGAGGTTTTCAATCCGAAGAAAATCATGATGGTAAAGGCAAACGCCCCGTAAACGATCGAGGGGATGCCGAAAAGAACATCGAAGGAGAGCCGCGTCAGATAGGCCAGTTTCGATTTCTTCTTTAAATATACATTCATGAAAAAAACGACCGGGATGCTGATCAGTAGTCCCAAAACCGTTGATCCTCCGACGATATAGAGGGAACCGACGATTGCATTCAGTATGCCTCCATCCTTGCCTAAATAAAATCCTCCGCCGGGTACCTGCGAAATCATTTCCCAATTCATCGCCTTCATCCCATTGGTTATGATTGTCCACAGGATGCTTCCGAAGAAGGCAAATACGCATAACGTAGCCGCCAACATGAGAAAATGGAAGAATTTTTCCTCGATAAACTTGAATTTCATAGTTTGAATTGTTTTTCAACCTCCTGCAGGAGAATCCGCGAGAGGAGATTAAAGATAAAAATGATGACGAATAAAACCAGCGCGGCAAACATCAAAGCCGATTCATAGAGCGGCAAGGAAAGCATTTCCCCGTAATTGTTGGCAATCAGCGCCGGAAGGGGATAGCAACCTTCAAAAAGGTTGCGGGGAATGTTGATCACATTTCCGCAAACCATCAGAACGGCCAGCGTTTCGCCAAAGGCGCGGGAGATAGCCAGTACAATAGCTGCGATGATCCCCGGCAAAGCTTTGCGTAAAACGATGAACCGGGAGGTCTGCCAGCGTGTCGCCCCCAAAGAGGCGGACGCATCTTTATAGTCTTTCGAAACCGTGGAGAATATCTCGACAAACAGGCTGACGAGTAGGGGAATAATCATAATGCTGAGCACGATTCCNCAGGACTTCGGCCTTCCGGGTAGCCGAACTGGTGCCTATGCGGGAACCGGCCGGCAGTTGGAGCAGGGGGATAGAGTCCCGGCTGACTAATGCATCCGTCTTGTCGAACGCTTCAAGCAAGGCCACGAGCTCCAGTTCCGCCGGTAATGGGTAGGGAAGGTCTTTCGCCGAATGTACGGCCACATCCGCCCTTCCCCCGATCACGGCGAGGTCTAATTCGCGAGTAAAGAAATCGGGTGAAATCCTGCTCATTAGCGAAATATGCTTATGCTTATCTCCATATGATTCGATCGCCTCAAGCTGATAATCCAAATTGGGAAAAAAAGAAAATGCCTCTTTTACCTGCAGCAAAGATAATTTACTTTTACGACTTATCACACGAAGCGGCGATATTCGATCAATTTGTTGGTTCATGTATGAATTCTGTTTACGCCTGTAAAGTTAGCCTCTCTTATAAAGACCGCCAATACCATAAAAAGGGTATATTTACCCCTATAAAAGAAACGAATAATTCCTATTTTATTTTGTTCTTAGAGAATTTATGCATGATAAACCGGCTTATAATGCTTATTATTAATACGATAATGGTAAGCAATAAAGCGGCTGCATAGGCACGTTCGCGCACTTCCGGTATCGGACTGCTCAGCTGGAAGAATACGGAAAGGGGGAGCGTGGCGGCCGGTTGGGTCAGAGATGTCGGGATACTGTCGGTAAATCCGGCGGTGAACATGACTCCTGCCGCATCCCCGATCGCACGTCCGATGGACAGTAGGGTCGCCGTAGCAATACCCGGCGCGATCTGGCGGATGATCACTTTGCCCGTTTCCAGTTTGGTCGCTCCCAGGGAATAGGTGGCATCCAGCAGGTCTTTGGAAACCGACTGCGCCACTTCATCCATCGACCGGATAAAAATCGGAATGATCAGAAAAGTCACGACAATAATACCGCCCAACAGGGAGGTTTTCAATCCGAAGAAAATCATGATGGTAAAGGCAAACGCCCCGTAAACGATCGAGGGGATGCCGAAAAGAACATCGAAGGAGAGCCGCGTCAGATAGGCCAGTTTCGATTTCTTCTTTAAATATACATTCATGAAAAAAACGACCGGGATGCTGATCAGTAGTCCCAAAACCGTTGATCCTCCGACGATATAGAGGGAACCGACGATTGCATTCAGTATGCCTCCATCCTTGCCTAAATAAAATCCTCCGCCGGGTACCTGCGAAATCATTTCCCAATTCATCGCCTTCATCCCATTGGTTATGATTGTCCACAGGATGCTTCCGAAGAAGGCAAATACGCATAACGTAGCCGCCAACATGAGAAAATGGAAGAATTTTTCCTCGATAAACTTGAATTTCATAGTTTGAATTGTTTTTCAACCTCCTGCAGGAGAATCCGCGAGAGGAGATTAAAGATAAAAATGATGACGAATAAAACCAGCGCGGCAAACATCAAAGCCGATTCATAGAGCGGCAAGGAAAGCATTTCCCCGTAATTGTTGGCAATCAGCGCCGGAAGGGGATAGCAACCTTCAAAAAGGTTGCGGGGAATGTTGATCACATTTCCGCAAACCATCAGAACGGCCAGCGTTTCGCCAAAGGCGCGGGAGATAGCCAGTACAATAGCTGCGATGATCCCCGGCAAAGCTTTGCGTAAAACGATGAACCGGGAGGTCTGCCAGCGTGTCGCCCCCAAAGAGGCGGACGCATCTTTATAGTCTTTCGAAACCGTGGAGAATATCTCGACAAACAGGCTGACGAGTAGGGGAATAATCATAATGCTGAGCACGATTCCACCGGCCAGCACCGTATATCCGTTCGTATACTCTACAAACTTCGGCCCCACAGAGTCGGCAATCCAGGGAACAATCACCAATGTTCCCCATACGCCGTAAACGACCGGCGGTATGCCTGCCAGAATGTCGAGTACGGGAAACAGGAGTTTCTTTACCCACGCTTTCGCGTTTTCCGTCACATAAAGTGCTGTGAGGAGCGATATGGGTAGGGCGATCAATACCGACAATACCGTCACATAGATCGAACCGGCAATGAATGAGAAAAAGCCGAACTCTCCTTTCATCGGGCTCCATTCCGAACTGGATAAAAGTTTCCATAGTGACTGGTCGGACAGGATGGTCGTGGATTTCCAATATAACCCGGCGCCCATGGCGACGAGGATAAACAAGGACAATCCTGTCAGGATAAGCATGATCCCTCTGGCAGACTTGTCCTTGAGGACTCTGAATTTAAGTAGGTTTATGGACATTTGTCAAGATGGGATTAAGGGTTGAGCCGTTCTGTCTCGGTTTTTAGCGTCTCCGCCGGAAGGGAGATATATCCTGTCTCCCCGGCATATTGTTGCCCTTCGGAAAGGATGTAACGCAGGAATTCAATGACTTCCGGTTTTGCCGGTTTTCCTTTGGATACAACATATAATTCGCGCGCCAGCGGCGAACGGTAACGGCCGTCCTTGATGGCCTGAATCAGCGAATCGGTATTCTGGTAAAAGTTCTCTTCCGGGTCTACCTGTCCATTTTCATTAAAGTCTATTGGAAAGATATCCAGATTCTCAAAAGGAACTTTTTTCTGCTGGTCGTAAGCATAGGCGATGTTGTTGAAGCCTACGCCGACACGGTCTTTCTGCACGGCTCCCGATACGCCCGGGTCGCCGTAAACCGCCGTCGCCTTCAGATTCTCCTGCTTTTTTCCGAGCCATTTGGCAAAAGTTTCCGCCGCGCCACAGGCATCCGAGCGTGTGAAAACATGTACGGGGATATTGCTGCCCGTTCCCAGCAGTTCGCCCCAAGTCTTGATTTCCTCGTTCCAGAGGCGTTGGGCAACTTCCTGCTTCAGCCCGGTTTTACGGATCGCTTCGATTTCCGGGTTCTTTGCATTGATTGTTATGACCACCGCATCTTTTACAACGGGTATGGCAAATGCGCCTTTTCCCACTTCTTCCGGATAGATTTCGCGTGAAACCATGCCGAGATCGACAACGCCGGCCAAGGCATCAGTCATTCCCTTTCCGGCTCCGCCTCCCGAAATATCGATTTTTACCTGGGGATGCAATTTTTTAAACTCTTCGGCCCATTTGACAATCATCGGATATAAGGCAAATGCGCCGGATAATTGTATTTCCCCGGTCAATCCGTCGCCCACCGGGGCCTGTTCCTGTTTTCCCTTATTTGAGCAAGAAGTCAGGAGCGTAAGTACGCTCATTAATAAAAGGATTCCTTTTTTCATCAATCTGGTGTTTACTGTTTTCTTCCCTGATGGATATACCCATATCACATCCTATTTTGGTTTATGTTTTACGGAAAACTCCCGTAGCTGCAAAAGTAGTTATTTATCATAAATCCGAAATCCCATAAATAAGGTATATCCATATACCATATGAAGGGTATATAATTTCTCCTTTTATTTTACACGGAGTAGGGGGCAGAACAAATGAAGTCGTGTTGGAAGCAAAGCTCTTGCTTTGCCTATCATTTAAAAAAAAGAATCATTGCGAGGCGGGAGCCTCGCTTTTATCACCGACGGAAGCTGGAGCTTCCGCCGATGTAAGCGGCAAACGAAACAGTTAAGATTGGGCAATCAGGTTTGTTAATAAGGTTACGTCTAATTATTATTTGATTTTGGGTTGAAATAAATCTTTGATTACCTTTGTCGTAACGATGCAATATTTTTTTGCATCATATTTTGAGTTGATTCGAAAAGCAATTAAGGGTTCCTCTGGATAACGTAAATATCTACCTACACTTTAATTGCTTTTCTTTCATCAGTCTTTTGGCGTTTAAAGATAAATACCGGTTAAAGGTTGAAAATGAAATGAAAAATTGATCTTTGATCAGGTTATTATATACCCATTTCTGGGTTCTTCCCCTTTTCTTATTTTCCAATACAATAGATTGTACTTCAATAATCCTCCTTAATACATTTACGTTATCAAAAGCCATTTGCCATTTATTTTTCACAAAGGTATGCTTACAACAGATGCAAGCAAAAGAGAGAGGTCAATATTATCAACCTCTCTCCAAACTGTCAGCATATATGTGGTGAGATACTTAGGCGTTATCCGAAACGATAGCTCCTAAACCTTTGTTTCTTAATGGTACGGCAATGAATCGCTTATCAAAACCGATAATTGTACCACGTTCCTTAGGATCATCGCGCGTAACATACATATATAATTCCCCATCAGCCTTCATCACTTCATCTGCGTGGAAGGAAAATGAACAAAAGCAGGTAGAGGTTGTCGTTGCCCCAAAAGCGACTTTTTTATAGCTTCCTTCAACTATTTCATATACGGGCATCCGGGAAAACTGCAACATGTTAAATCCGGCAAAATTGTAAGGCTTCCCATCCTTTAGGTTGGTAATATCCTTAAACATCTTAACGTCTTGTAAAAGCAAATCAGAAACATGTTGCGGGGCTAAAACCAAATAACGTTTCTCTAATGGGATTTCGGCTATATCGTATCTGTTTTTGAGTTCGATAATATCTTCAAAAATAAGCCTCTTCCTTCCTTGGAACGCATCCCCTGTCGTTTTTATTACCGGAGTGAATATTGTGTCATTACCGGGGGCGAATGCATGTGCGGCCTTTTCTGCTGTTTTTGATCTTAGTGCCGCCCGATGACCCTTGATGACGCTTTCTAACTGATCGTATGAGTATTCTATAACTTCGGGCCTACGAACCAGTGTGTTCTCTGTTTCAAACTTGTCTAATTCAATAGAGATTGGCGTATCCACCCTCTGGATTATTCCTATAGGATAGGTAGTATTGTTTATTAAGACATTAGGATCAACGCCGGCTTCTGCCAAATTTATAACATCATTTTCTACCAAACTGGATAAGTTAAGCGTATATTTTAGAAATGAGCTGTCCGGGTAGAAACCCTCTAATATTTGTTTGATCCAGACTTGCTTGTGTAAAGTTTCCATTTTAAATGATTTTTTAATTGTTTGTAAATGTTATTTAATCTCTTTATTTATCAACCTCTCATAAAGTTGAGGATTCTTTTTTAATTCTTCCGGTGCATATTTCCGGTAATCATCCAAAGTCCAAACGGAGCTGTTTTTCCCAGACTTTTCTGTGTCTTTAATTTCTTCTGAAAGAGGTTTCCTGTCGGGCAGGATATTTGTTAGTCGGACAAATAAATCAAAGTTGTTTTTTGCCAGTATCTTAAGTTCCTCTTTATCCTTGTAATTGACATAATACAATTTCGATCTGATTTCTTTAAAGTAGTTATCTACTTTCTCGTTTAATTTGGATTCATATTCCTTTTCAAGTTTACTTAAATAAATATTTAGAGAATCCGGCGTTTTGTTTCCCATCTCCAATAAATCAGCATAAGAATCTTGATTGATAATGCCTCGTCGTAGGGCACTGCCTAATTTTTCTTCCACACCTTCGGACGGTTGACCATCTATAAGTTTTTTTACCGCCTGAATAATTTCTTCCTCTGTCGGATTGTTTAATCCCAGCAAAGAGGCCAGTTCTGTTAGTAAATCCATATTGTTGTTTTTTGATTTGTTAAAAGGATATTCAGCGGATATACGACTATATATATCATCACTGGATAATCCTGAAAATTCATTTTTGCGCTTAGTAGATATGACTTCATCAATTAATCCGGCAGCTTTAGCCTCCTGCGCAGAAAACCAAGTTTCTTCCCGCATTAACATTGCTATTTCTTCTTTCGTTTTTCCACGTCTGGAAAGAATCGTTCTTAAGCTGTCCGTTATATTGTCTAAACTCTTTTTTTGTTTATCCGTTAGCTTTTCATAAGCAGTTCCTTCAAAATACGGATCATGTATCATTAGTTTTGAATAATCATACATTTTAACCCGGTTTCCGCATACAGCAATAACAGCGGCCATGCTGGCAGCTATTCCTACTATATATACATCAACGTTTGATTTCATTGATAACATAACCGATACAATGGAATAACCTTGATCAACACTGCCGCCCGGACTGTTGATATGTAGATCAATCTGATCTACTTTTCCGTCTAATTCAGCCAGATCATTAGCAAACCGACTACCATCAATATCATTACCTATACTTCCAAATAGCCGAACGGTTCTCTTTTTAGTTTCATTATTCATCTCTTTATCTTTGTACTGTTTAAACACTGTTTGAACTCGTTTCTAATCAATTATCATTATCCGGGCGGAGGTCTGCCTTGTTTGGATAAATCAAACGGCCTTAGCGGCCTTCTTTCGCTTCGGTGCGATTTCTTCTGTAAGTTTGTCAAGAAACTTTTTCGCCTCTGCCGCCCGTTCATAGTCTTCATGCTTTATGAAAATGTTTATATATCCTTTTAATGCTTCTATCTGATCTAAAGTCTCTTGTTTGTCTTTTCTTTTGTGATACATAGCTTCAAACTGCTTTACTGTGCGTTTGAGCTCCTTCAGGGATTGCATGGAGATGGCTTTCTTTACCGTTCCATACTGTTTACAGAAACTATCCAGTTTGGCGGCATTCATAGACCTTTCGTCATGATCGCCGGGTACAATAATTCCGGATTCATAGGCCAAATGCCATATACGCCGTATAATGGTTGTCTTTTCCTGTGATCCTTTCAGGTATTCAATCAGGGACTTTGCTTCTATTAAAGTCATCTCCCGGCTACTTTCCGTTCGCCCATCGGTGAAGCTGTATACAATTTCCGGCTTACGGGCCATAAGATCTAATTGACCTAAAAGCATATGGATAATCTTTAATTGTGCGGATGTTATCGGTCTCATTTTTATTTGTCAATCTATTAAATTATACAGCAAATCATCAATTTCTCGTTTAGCTCTAACTGTATCGGACACAATTACGTATGACAACGCTCTGATACATTTCGCCAAAACTTCCAGAATTACAGAAAATATCATTATAGGTACTCCTATAATCGCCAGGATTAAGAATAACGTAGGCTTCAGATCGCTTCTTTTCATATTCATTTCGTTTCGGATTTTAAACAATTTTGCCGGATTAGCTCAACTTGCTCATCTGATGGTAGCATAGCCCTGATTATATTGCATATATAATAGCGTTCTTTATCATCCTGTAATCCTTCCACGGCGGAATGCAAGGCCTGTAATAAGACATCTATTGTATCTAAATATTCAACACTGCCGCCATTTACAGTTATAGTAAATGTTTCAAGTACTCCATTCTTACTAAAGACAACTCCTTTATGTTCCATGATCAAATTTCCTCCTTCATTACTTTTTCCAAATAAATCTCATTCATCAGGTCTCCGAAACGGCGTTTACGTTTCAAGTCCTTTATACGTTCAGGATCAGTGATCCCGTGTGTCTTACATATTTCCTCTATTTCCTTTGGCTGTAGGCCTACGTATGAATGCCAAAGGTTGATCCGGCGTAAAAACTCTGCGTAGCCCTCTTTTTCCTTAGCCGCCATCTTTACCATATTATCTTTGAAATAAGGCATCCCGGCCAGCACTATACCACAATTACCGGAAACCTTATCCCGGAGTACATGCAGATACAGGATCATTGTCTGATTTAGTTTCCCAGCTTCATCAATGATAACCAAAGGATTTTCCAACTTATTCAGTTCATCTGCCGCCCGGTTGATCATTTCATTCAAATTGCTTTCAAAGGGATAGGCCAACTCACGAAGCAAGGCCAGGAAGAACTGCCGGGGATTCATCGTTTTGTCATAGCAGACATAAAAAACGTTTTTTCGGCGACTGTATGCGCTGATAGCCGTCGTCTTGCCCATTCCGGTATCAGCAGTCAATCCGATCATAAAATGATACTTTCTTGCTTTATCGCAGATTTTAAATGTTGATACAAAATCTGTCGTGGAGAATAGATCATCTACCATATTCCGATTACAGAAATTCCAGATTCTCATCAGCATAGGATTAGATAACTTATCCCAGCGCTCCGCCTCAAGATTGGACAAAGTCGCATCACTGATACCGGATTTTACAGCAAATTCAGCTTTACTGATCGTTTTTTCTTTGCAATACAGGTTCACGGCCTTTTTAATCTCAACCTTTTCAGGTAAATTTGTCAATTCATTTCTCATAAATGCTCACGTTTTTAATGGGAAAGCTTTACCCGGTGTTATTAACGGTAACACCGGGTTTATTCTTCCTCCAGGTATTTATTAATATCAAAGTTTCTTACTTCCTCTTCTGTTGCCAGCATCGGGGATTCACGGCGTTTAACCGCTTTCCTGTCCGCCTCTTCAGGGTCATAGGTTTTAACCTCTTTTACTTTCGGAAAACTGGTTACATTTTCAAGTGAAACCCCCTGTCTCTCCAACTCCCGGCGTAGTTCCCCGTCACGCTCAAATTCTTTTATTAAGTCCTTATTATTCAACTTTGGGTTGATGGAATAGGCGGCATCCTTATCCCTCGAAAAAGCATCTTTCGCAATGCCTTCGAAAGTCTTTTTATTCCCGGTTTTAATACCGTTTAAACGGCCTTTATGCTTGAATAATTTTTCTTTGTCCTCTTCCGTCTGGTCGGCTAATGCCCCGTGTATCTTTTGTTTACGTGGAACAGTTCCTATATACCGGTCATTCTCAACCTCAAACAGGTAGATTTCATCAAAATCAACATAACGTACATGCACGTATTTGTCATTCCATTGATTGAACAGGGATGCTCTTAATTGGAACTCATACAGTACGCCTTCACGAATAATATTGATTTGTCCCCGGCTTACTTTATATTTTGCTGTCCGGGTAAACAGACGTAAACGGTCGAGCATGTCAATCTTAATTGCGTTTTTGCTTTTCTTGGCCTCATACCTTTCATTCCGGGTTAAACCGTCTTTCCCTTTGGCGTTGTTATACTCTGTGATACATTTGATGGCTATCATTCGGATATGTTCTTCTGTCAGCCAGTTCCCGGCTTTCTGATACTGATCCAGTAATTCCTGAGAGGTACGGCCGTCCGGATTTTTAGTTTTTACACCTTCCCCGATATAGCCCGGCATATCTTTACAGTATTGTTCACCAAAGGTTTTAAAACTTCTCTCAACCAATGATTTATAACGTGGGTTACTTGAAGCCGTCCATTGCGTTCCGGCTGTTTTTTCGAGCATATCCTTAAAATAATCGGCCTCGCTTGTTTTGTTGAATGAGTGACAGTCAGAAACGATCTCCAAAGGCAAAACGGATGTGTTTTCAACAGTATTTTCAAGACCTTTCAATATCGTTTCTGTGTTTTCAGATGGTGCGATCTGATAACCGACCACTTTACCACTACAGGCATCTATCACCCAGAAAAGAGTAAGCCGCCGGAATCCTTCCATATAGAAAGGCAAATCCCATCCATCTACCTGCCATTGGATATCCGATTCCGTCGCTCTCTCCATTGATGTATAAGGCAATTTACCGTAGTTATAAGCATCACTTCCATAGCGATCGGAAGCAACAACTGGCATAAGTTGACGAACCCAATTTTTTATTGATGAAAGGGAGGGTTCTTTTTTCTTGTTTTCACGAGCCAGTTCACAAATAAACTTATGAATATACGCACGGCTGTATTTTTTTCCGCTGCGAAGTAACTCAGCAACCCAATAAGTATAAATTTCATCATATTTATTATGAGACCCATCAATCTTGTATTGATGTACCAAGAGTCTCTGAATCCCTTCTTTCTTACATGTATTGATACATGGGTTCATTCGGTTGTAAGCATATTTTCTGGGGTAAAGGCGGTTGTAGGCTTCCCATAGGTTACGCAGTTGGGGTCGTACGCCTTTATCTCCGTGAATATTCAGGATTTCAGCCCATACGGCATGGTGCCGGGCATAGTCTATGGCCTTTTCTAAATCTATATTTAAATCCTTATATACTGGCAAATAAGAAGAATACTGTTTTAGATACGCTCTCTCTAATTGACGATAGTATTGCTGTGTTGTCTCGTTAAATTCCTGCTCCTTTGTTAAGGCTATTAGATTTTCTTTAGAGGGGAGTTTACGCCGTGTATTATTGGGAATAGAATTATATTCTATGTAGATTTTTCCATTCAAAGGAATGTGATTAACTCCTCTCTCTATCCATTTATATACTCTGTTCCTATTTATATTAAAAGCCTTTATAATATACAAATGGCTAATAAATAATCCATTATTATTGTTTATTATTTCATTTTGCATAATTCCATAAGCCCTTTTCCAGCTCTTTTTTTTGGTCGTTATATTTTTTAGCTACTTTAAGAGCCGCTAATTCTATTTTTATGCTATCAAACTCTCCTTTGAAAAACCTGGAGACTGAAACGGTTGTAACACCAGCTTCAATAGCAACTTCTTTGAGGCATCCTCTATAAAGCATTTTTCTCAATTCAGTTCTTTCCATAACGATTTTGTTTATATTTGCGTTATATATAGTTTATTCATGCGCAAATATAACGCTAATATTGATATAAGCAATAATATGGACACAAAAAATAACGCAAAAGGTGCTAAGTTTAAAAAGGTGAGAGAACATTTGAAAATGACACAAAAGGAATTTTCAGACTTGCTCGGAATAAAGCAATCTTATTACTCTGCCATAGAGAGAGGTGAGAAGAATGCAAGTTCAACAGTCGTCAACTCATTAATTTCTATTGGTGTACCTGCCGATTGGTATTACTCGCCATCTCAAGACGAATTACCTTCTTTTGATTCTAATTTAGATATGTACACAAAAAACGTCAACAATATGTCCAATCAGAATAGAGGATATAACTCAATAGTAGATATTGAGCCTCTATATAAAGAAGGAATTATAAATATGGTGGATATTGCAAATACACTTGCTAAATACGCCATTAGTCGATATAATATAGAACATAACACTAATTTCAGTGTTGATTTGTTTCAAAACATTTCAGAAGAACTCACATTGGCTGCTAATTTTTTCAACCTTTTAGGAGAAGGGATGAAGAGAGAACTTGAATCAAAAAGTATAGAATCTTTATTAAAAAGTAAAGGGCGTAATCCAATCACAACAATGGATTTAAGCGAGAATGAAATTATTGAAAAATACAAAAAAGTATATGATGAATATCAGAAATATATTCCGACAATACATGAAATTATAGTTTTAGCAGCCACTAATAACCCTCTAATGGAAAATGCGGTTAAGCATATTTTAAAAACAAAGGATTAGATAATCCTATAAGATAGTAGATACCTCTTTAATGCGCCATCAATATGCATCCTTGATGTACACATTCATATCTAAAATAAGACTATTTTGAGCAAAAAATTAACCTCAAATTAAAATATAGACCCGTTATTACCCTCAAAAGGGCATGAAAATGCACCTTTAATTCAAGTGTATTAACAATTTGACTGTCCATATTCAAAACAACAAAAAACCTATCAAACCATTATGAATAAAGCAATTAAAAGGTATTTCTATATATATCTTATATTAACTTTTTCCCTTACCCCCCACACCGAACATAACTGGAGTTTAAATGCGTTTTCCTTATCCACGCAATTGAGTGTTTGACGGCTATAGAACACGTGTTCTACAGCCGTCAAACACGTGTTTCACAGCCGTAGAACACCTGTTTCACTACTGTCAAACACTCAATCGGATTTACCGAAAACCAAAACCTAAGCATCATCCACCAATTTCTTGCAACCGGCAAGTCACGCCTATGGTCTTTTGACATGCCTTTCCTTGGTTAATAATTATTAATCATTATTCTCTTTCAGATGTGATGCGCACCTGCACATCCTCTCCATAGGCCTTTGTACTGCCCCCAAAAAGTTAGACAAAAAACTTTCGGGGGGTCACTTCACTTTGACACACTTTCAGTTTTTGTAAGTCATTTGTTTAAAACCGTTCATCGTTTATTGTTCATCGTTTATACTTTATTGTTTATTATTATCAATCCTCCTTTCTCATCGAATCTTAGTTTTAATATTTTTTGTATAAATGACAGAACGATTTTGCAACGATTCTCATTTTATTTCGTCTTAATAATAGTACAAAGAATGTAGAAATGCGCATTTTATTCTTTTATTTACTTTTTGTTTTAATGATTAAATACATGAAAAATAGACTATTGTATTATGCTTAGAACATTCCAATGCAAAGAATATATAAAATATTAGTACTATGTGTTGCATAGTACCATATTTATTCTTATGTTTGTGGTGTGATAAGAAAAACAATATCTCAATCAATAAAAAAACGAATATGAAAACGAGAGGAATTAAAATGTTAATCGCAGTTTTAGCGTTCACAATGACAAGTGCAATATCCGTAAATGCGGAAAATTTCTTCTTTGACAAGAAGGAAGTGAACGGGAAAGTAGTTGAATCCATGAAATATGTCATAGGAGATGACGGAAATTATGTGAAACAGTTAAAAAACGATTTCTCCTATGATGCGGACGGACGTTTGACGCGTAAGGTAACCTACCGTTGGGACGATAAGAAGGAGAAGTGGATTCCTCAGTCCAGCATCGACCGGGAGTATAATAATAGAACCGGAACAATGGATGTTTCCTATTCGACTTGGAACGACCGTAAAAAGGAATTCGATGTTCCTACGGAAAGAATAATTTACCAGTTAGATAAAAACGGTGATTTCGTTTCGGCCAACTTTTATAAAGAAGGAGACAAAGAAGGAATACACATCTTCTCTGCAAAGAAAGCGGAAGAGTTGGTTGCCGCAAAAGAATTGAAATAAGAACACATTACTTTTTTATAAACACACTTTTTCAAAATTAATTCAGGGGAGCAGGGTTGGGAAATTCTGCTCTCTTTTTGTGTTTAGAAGGATATCAGTTTTCGGTTCCTTCCGTTCTTTCAATATTCGTAAAAATAAAGGCGGCCAATTTTCCCGCCTGTTCCCTGTTGGAATAGGTGGGAAAAAGAAGGGAAGTGCGGGCGGCGAGATCGGTCTCCGTCAGGCTGCGGGACATTAGTTCCCGACAGGCAGCCACCATTTCATCTTCCGTATCCGCCAAGTGGCAAAGCGACCCCAGTCCGCTTCCGGTAACCATCATCTGGTTGGCGATGGTAAACCGTCCGGCAAACAGACTATTCAGCAGTTTGAGTTTCAGCCCCGTATCCTGAAAGGTAACGAGAAGATGGATCTGCGCCTCATGAATCAGGTATTCCATCCGTTCCTGCGATGGATTCGCCTCGATACGGATGTTAGGGTAGGGGGCTGCCGCTTTTATGAGGACGGGAGGAGGATCCATCCCGGCGATTACACAGGGATATTCCAGCCGGCTGAAGACATGGCGGATCAGATAATCGGCCGCCTTCTCATTTTCCTTGACCGAAAGTTTGGCATGGTAAAGGATGAAATCGCCTTTACCGGTACGGGCCGTAATGCGGTCGTCATTATGAAAACTGGGAAGGAATTCGATGTGGTTCCGGGGAAATTCCCGCTTCAGATAGGCCGTATCCTTCATAGAGACGACAAGCATCAGGTCGGCTGCCGCCAGTTTCTTCTGATAGAGTCTGAAGCGGAATGCTTCCAGGTAATAAAAGCACTTTTTGACAGGATTGGACTCCGCTTTTCCTAATTCACGGTAATAATCATGTTCAATATTGCTTTCGCGGAAAACCTTGAAACGGTTTTTCAGCCGTGGGTCGGACAGGTAATAGCAGGAATGCAGTCCTTCAAAGAGGATCGGATAAGTGTCTTTTAACAAGTTCCCTATCAAGGCCGGATCTTTGCGGCTATACACATTGTAGGGGAGAAGGTTCAGGTTGGAAAGGAGCCCGGTCTTCCTTTTATAATAGAAGACTTGTTCACAATACTTATTTAGCTCTTCCGAAGGGGGACGGTCATAGACAAAACAATGAAGCAAAATCTTTATCCCTTCTGCATGCAAGGCTCTTAATTTATAGAAGATGTCGATTACGCCCCCGTAATTAGCCGGCCATGGGACATTAAGGGCGATGATATGCAGATGCTTTTCCATTTTATGAATGAGTAAGTTCGTTAAATATCCGGATAAATTGTTCAGCCTGGTTCTTGCGGGAATAGCTTTGGACGACTTCATGGTCGACGGGCATCCGGGTTTCTCCCGTCTTCCGCCATTGCTCGTAAAAATGCCGGATGAAAGGCACGACCTCTTCAGTCCGGTGGGCGGAAAGTCCCGCCCGGGCCTCCTGGATCGCTTCTTCCAGGCATCCTTCGTCTCCCCGTACACAAAGGATCGGTTTCGCGACAGCCAGGGATTCGAAGAATTTGGTCGTCATGATGCCCTTGGGACCGTCTCCAACTGCTTTATTTGTCAAAATCAACAGCATGGAGCTTTGGTTGAGTATTTCCGGGATCTCGGAAGCGGGTACATAGCCGAAGAAATCCATATATTCGCGAATGTCGTACTGCTTTGATTCTTGTTCGATGATCTGGCGGGAGGCGACATCGACGTACCAGCGTATGCGGAAAGTCAGCGGGGAAATCGTTTCCTCTTTCGAGAGTTGTGCAACCGCTTCGAAGAGTAATTCCGGATTACGCATGGCCGTACTGAGAATCCGGCCGGTATAAGTCAATAGGAATTGTTCGGTCTTGATAGATTCCGGAAAGAAGAGTTCAGGATCATACCCGTTATAAATCAGGTTGACATTCGGATTATAAGGCTTCAGCATTTCCACATGCCAAGGTGAAACGGTCGTGATACGGTCGGCTGCACGCAGTGCTTTATTCCTGGAATGAAGATTCTTTGCCCGGAATAGACGGGCAATAAGGCGTTCCAATCCGAAAAGTTTGGGCAACGGATGGGCAATGAATTCATTGCCGGTATATTGCTCGATGATATCCCTCAGGTCGATAATGAGGGGAAGGCCCGTCTTGGACGCGACTTTTTGTGCGGCCGGCAAAGGGAATGTACGGTAAGTACTACAAAGAATGAGCTCGAAGGAATGCGATGGAACGAGGCGGAGAGCTGCCTTTGCCATCTTCCGGTTCTTGTAATCGCATAGGATCTCCAGTATAAAGACCAACAACCATTCCAGCCGTTTCAACCATTTTCGCTTCGTTTTATAATACCGGACTTCCGTCACTTCGGCGAAACCGGTAAGGAATGTAAACATATGGTCCGGAAGATGTTCCGTCACTACCACAGGCCGCCATCCGGAACCTTTCAGGTATTTGCATAAATACCCCATTCGCGGCCCGAAAGCCGGCGGAAACTGATCGCAGAGTATTAATAATTCCCTCATGGCCGATTAAATTCATGCATTAATTGATCCACAATTCGGTCGGCGGCATTGCCTGTTCCGTATTCTTTGATCTCTTTTTGTCCGGGAGATTGATTCAGGCATTGAAGGATGTGTGCGGTTTTATAACCGGCCAATTGGTTCCAGCCGGCATCTATTGTTTCCGTCCATTCCGTCTCTTCACGAAGGGTAATGCAGGGAGTACGGTGGAAATAGGCTTCTTTCTGTACTCCCCCCGAATCCGTTAATATCGTGAGCGCCTGTTTCTCCAACATAATCATATCTAAAAACGACAGCGGATCGACCAACTTTACTCCGGGGTTTTGACGAATCAGCGGGAGCAAGCAATATTCCTCCAGGCAATGCTTCGTCCGTGGGTGCAGCGGCAAGACGACCGGACATGCCGGAGTCGCGATTTCGAGTAAGGCGTCGAAAATCTGTGTCATCCGCTCTTTTCGATCCGTGTTCTCCGCCCGGTGCAAGGTGCACAGGTAAAATTGCTTGCGCTGCAGTTGCAAATCTCTTAGAATCGTGGATGTGCGTTCGGACTGTTCTCCGAAAAGGATCGCAGCATCCTGCATGACATCGCCCACATGGAAAACTCCCTTTTCAATACCTTCATCCTTTAAATGATCTACTGCAGCGAAAGTAGGACAAAAAAGAAGGCTCGATACATGATCTGTCAGAATCCGGTTGATTTCTTCCGGCATCTCCTTATTGAAACTGCGTAGGCCGGCTTCGACATGGGCGACAGGCAGGTGCAGCTTCGCCGCTGTCAGGGCACCTGCCAATGTGGAATTGGTGTCACCATAGGTCAGGACATAATCAGGAAGGCTTTCCGTTAAAATCTTTTCGATTTCCACCATCATCCGGGCCGTCATGACTGCATGGCTTCCATTACCGCAATGCAGCTGCCAGACCGGGAGCGGAATCTTCATCTCTTCAAAAAACAGTCCGCTCATATTGGCGTCGTAATGCTGCCCGGTATGCAGGATAAGTTCTTCGAGGGGATCCTGATTTTCCCGGTTCCGGCGGGTAATAGCGCGGCTGACCATGGCCGCTTTGACAAACTGGGGACGCGCACCGACTATTGTAACGATCTTCATTCTAAATTAAGATAATCATCAAAGGCTTCAAACTCTACCATCTCTTTTACCAGCACATTATACAGCCATCCGATATAATTGTAGTCAGAACACCAATCGCTTTCAAGGGATGTGTTATGCCACAACAGGGTAGGCTCGCCTCCGACGCTTATTGTTTCATGTAACAGTTCTATGCTATAAAGAAGCGCCTCCGAGAATTTCAGGTGCATATATTTGCGTTCCGAAAGCGTACAATCCATAATAAGCAACGGATGAAGTACCAAGGGTGTCAACTGGCGGGTATGCGGATTGATCCAACGTACTTCCCGCGAAGTTCCCAGCCGGAAACCAGCTATATCGGCGTACCCCATCGTGAAATCTTCAGTGATCCCCGCGCTGATCAACGCTTCCATATCCTCCGGACGGCGGGAGCGTAAGAAATGGTGGCGATTCCATCGGATCTCTTTACCCAAGATGTCGCACAGGCGCTCTCTTTCCTTAGCTATCAACGAAGGATCGCCACCTGCCTCATAACTGGCATGCAGTCCCATTTCTACGCCCATCTCTTCGCAGAATTTCAACAGAGTGCGCATATCCTTCGACTTGAAAGAATAATGCGGCCTGTCGTGTTTGGTATGTCCGCCGGATCGGAAAAACATAATGCAATGACAAGGAAACGGGACACGCGCCTTGAAGTATTCGAATTTGTAAAACATCTCCGGGAATTTATAATACGGATCCCAGGATAATTTGCCTGTTTTTACATCCCATGCTTCCTTAAGGTTTCTATTTTTAATCAAGGCACGCAGGACGCTTCGCCAGGTACGGTATTTGAAAGGGACGTCTACATCATGCGTCAAATAAAAGTTATGGAAATGTTGGTCTACTTTTTCGATCGGAAAGCCGGCTTTCCGCAAAATTTTCCGGAGGATAAGGCCGTATAGATCCACGAGCGGACGTTTTATAAATCCAGCCCGGTAAGGAAGGGATTCTTTCCCGGGGAAACGTCCGTGCTCGTCATGCACCTCCGGGCGCACCATTTCTTCATAACGTGTCATGAGGAAATAAGCGCCGGCAACCAGGTCGGCATAGATAATCCAAGTGTCTCCGCGCTGTTCGATACGGGGCTCTCCGAATAAAACCGGGACTCCCTCCAGTTCGGGCAAAGGAAGAGTCGGCAGAGAGGACGTTTTTCCATAAGTTCCATCCGAAAAAAACGGGGATGCCACAATCACGACTTTGTATAAGCCGAACTTTTCTTCCTCGGACGTATAGCCTATACTTTTATATATTTCTTCCGGAACTTCACTGCGAATCAGGTAGCGAATCAGGTAGCGAATCGTTTCTTCCATAACCGTTTTTCCAATTTAAGCCAAACTCTATATAATAAACTGATCTTACCCTTGGTTATTGTATGGAATGGGGTTTGAATGCCTCCGAATTCCCGGAAGAAACGTTCGACACCGGGTAGCATAGAACCTTCGAAGTCGAAGGTATCAGTATATTCCGACACCCTTCGGATAGCTTCCCACATCACCAGACTATGTGCACCGGAAGCCCTGAATTCAGGATCACCGCCGCCTGCAATATAATAAGCTGAACTCTTCTGCCAGACAATAAATACCGCCGCATGCAGCCGCCCTTTCTCATCATATCCGCCGAAAAGTTCGCCTTGGTTGCGCTCCCGGGCTACCCGGATCAAACGGCGGAGGACATCCGGATCCTGCTTGTTGCGCTTATGCTGCCGCTTGAATGTCAGCGATTGGATACGCAGGAAGTCCTCAGCAGACATATCCGTCCGGACTGTTATTTTATATTGCTTTCCGGCTTTATTGATATTGCGCCGCGTATGGGGACTCATTTGTTTCCATAATGCCGATGAATCCGTAATATTCCGTAGAATATAAGTATACCGCGTTGTCTGCCGGTATCCCTCCCAGTAGAAAGGAAGCCAGTCGGTTATTTCGTAATTGAAGTTCTGAAGAAAATGCGGATATTTTTTTAACGATTCAAGCATCTTTTTACACAACATCTGGCGATATCCCAGAACGGTCGTATACTTTGCATCGGCCGCTTCCGGCGCATACCAGGGTCCCATCGTTTGTGTATAGGGAGGCATCGAAATGATTCCCTTATGAGGTGTATAGTAGGGAAGTACGGCCTGTACATTCCCCTTCTCTTCTATGAATAAAGCATCCCAATTTGCTTCGCCACACACAATATCCAGCCACCAGTCACGTGAAAAGAGAGAGAGGCCTTCTTCGGTCTGACAAAGCAAACGATACTTTTCCCGGTTCATCTCTTTAATGCTTCGAATATCAATCCTTCCAGTTCTTCGGCCAGTTCGGGGTTATCATTGATACATTGTTTGGCTGCGTCGCGTCCTTGCCCTAATTTTGTGTCATTATAGCTGTACCAGGAACCGCTTTTCTTGATGATATTCAGATCGGAGCCCAAATCGACAATTTCTCCGGAATGGGATATCCCTTCACCGAACATGAGATCGAATTCGGCCTTGCGGAAAGGAGGAGCCACCTTATTCTTCACTACCTTCACCCGCACTTGGTTTCCTTTCACCTCGTCTCCGTCCTTCAATGCGCCGATTTTACGGATGTCCAGGCGGACGGAAGCATAGAATTTCAAAGCGTTTCCTCCGGTCGTCGTTTCGGGATTCCCAAACATGACGCCGATCTTGTCACGCAGCTGATTGATAAAGATACAAGTCGTGTTTGTCTTGCTGATTGCTGCCGTCAGTTTCCGCAAAGCCTGCGACATCAAGCGCGCCTGCAATCCCATTTTGCTGTCGCCCATGTCTCCTTCCAGTTCCGCTTTTGGCGTCAGGGCGGCTACCGAGTCGATCACCACGATATCGACTGCGGAAGAACGGATCAGCTGCTCCGCAATTTCCAGCGCCTGCTCTCCGCTATCTGGTTGGGAAATCCACAGGTTTTCGATATCCACGCCTAACTTCTCCGCATAGAAGCGGTCGAAGGCATGTTCCGCATCGATGAATGCAGCGATTCCACCCTGTTTCTGCGCTTCGGCAATGGCATGAATGGCTAAGGTCGTTTTACCGGACGATTCCGGGCCATAGATCTCGATCACGCGGCCCCTTGGATAACCACCGACTCCCAAAGCCGCATTCAAGGCGATCGAACCGGTCGGAATGACCTCTATATCTATGATGGATTCGTCACCCAACTTCATTATGGATCCTTTCCCGTAACTTTTCTCTATCTTCTCCGTCGCAGCGCGCAAGGCTTTTAATTTGTCTGTATTTACAGCTTGCTTGGTTCCTTTATCGAAATCAATCAATTCGTTTTTTTCTTCTTTTTCTTCTTTTGCCATAATTTTATTTATTCAGGATTTGGTTCGCATGATCGCTTGTCTTTACTTCTTTCGGACCAATGATTTTTTCCACAATGCCCTCTTCGTTAATGATAAAAGTGGTGCGGAGGGTTCCCATATAGGCGCGCCCGTATAACTTTTTCTCAGCCCATACTCCAAACAATTGCTGAAGGGCGGTATCCGTATCCGCGATTAAACGGAAGGGTAGTTGTTGCTTCTCTATAAAGCCGCGATGCGACCTAGCGCTGTCTTTGCTCACCCCGATCACCTCGTACCCGGCGGCTTTCAGGGCCGGATAACCGTCTCTCAGGCTGCAGGCTTCGGCCGTACATCCGCTTGTATTATCCTTCGGATAAAAGTATAAAGCAATCTTTTTACCTTTATAGTCGCTACGTTTGACTTCTTTACCGTCCTGATCCAGACCTAACAGATCAGGAACCTTATCTCCAACTTGTATTGCCATCTGATTTTTCGTTATAATTCTATGTTAATATTGAACTGTTCGTGCCAAGGCAATCCTTGTTCATTCAACTCTTTCATGAACGGATCCGGATTGAATTCTTCCGTGTTATAGACTCCGGGCTTCTTCCATACACCCTGAAGAAACAACTTGGCGCCGATCATTGCCGGCACTCCGGTCGTGTAACTGACACCTTGGGCTCCGGTTTCTTTATAGGCCGCCTGATGACTGCAATTATTATATACATAATAAGTCAGTTCCTTTTCGTCCTTCAGGCCGCGGATCCTGCAACCTATGGATGTTTCGCCGGTATAATTCTCTCCCAGCTCGCCCGGATCGGGCAGAACGGCTTTCAGAAACTGTATCGGCACGATTTCCACGCCTTTATATAGTACAGGTTTGATGCTGGTCATTCCGATATTCTGCATGACACGCAAATGTGTCAGGTATTCTTGTCCGAATGTCATCCAGAAACGCGCGCGGCGGATCGTCGGAAAGTTTTTGACCAGGCTTTCCAGCTCCTCATGATACATCAGGTAGGATTCCCGTGGGCCGACTTCCGGGTAATGAATGGGTTGATGAACCGACAGGGGGTCGGTTTCTTTCCATACGCCATCCTCGTAATATTTTCCCCGCTGGGTAATCTCGCGGATATTGATTTCCGGATTGAAATTGGTTGCGAAAGCCTTATGGTGGTCTCCGGCGTTGCAATCCACAATGTCGAGGTATTGTATCTCGTCAAAATGATGCTTCGCGGCGTAGGCGGTATAGACGCCCGTCACACCCGGGTCGAAACCGCATCCCAGAATTGCCGTCAGCCCTGCTTCCCTGAATTTCTCCTGATAAGCCCATTGCCAACTATATTCATATTTAGCCTGGTCCAACGGTTCATAGTTTGCCGTATCCAGATAGCTGACACCGTATTGCAGGCACGCGTCCATGATCGACAAATCCTGGTAAGGCAGAGCCAGGTTGACTACCAGATCCGGTTGGAAGGACCGGAACAAAGAAACGAGTTCGTCCACCTTGTCGGCATCCACCTGTCTTGTTTGTATCTGTATGTTTTTAATGTCGGCGGCAATCTTGTCACATTTACTTTTTGTACGGCTGGCTAACATGATTTCTGTGAACACATCCGCATTCATCGCCATCTTTTTGACAGCAACGGTGCTTACCCCACCGGCTCCAATAACGAGTACTCTTCCCATTTACTAATTTGCTTAATCTTTATTTATAATTAAATTGAAAAATACCAAGATATTTAGGAACAAATATACAATTATTCTGCAATTATTTCAGTTCATTCACACCCAATATTGTGTTTGATCAGAGGCTTTGCCTCTTTGATACATTATTTAATTTATTTTAAAAAACAAAGACTCTTGTATACTTGTTTATACAATGCATATGAGGGAAAGTAACAACATTTCCAATATATGGAACGGCATTGAATGAATAGACAATATTGATGAATACATTGATATTATCAGTTTGACAGGTAAATGTAGATTAGTATATTTGTGATGAATAGAAATGTAGTACAATTTAAATAGTTAATATTATGGCAAAAACATTGGATTTTATTCATTTGGATGCAGCAGGCGCTGAAAAAGTAGTAAAAGGTTTAGCACAACTTTTAGCTGATTTCCAAGTTTATTACACCAACCTCCGTGGTTTTCACTGGGAAATAAAAGGACATGGTTTTTTTACACTGCACAGTAAATTTGAAGAGTTCTATAATGATGCGGCAGAAAAAGTCGACGAACTGGCCGAACGTATCCTAATGTTGGGCGGAACTCCTGAAAACAAGTTCAGCGAATATCTTAAAATAGCTAAGATCAAAGAAATTTCCGGCGTTACTTACGGAGAAGAGGCAGTAAAAAGCATCCTTGATACATATAGTTACCTGATCAAGGAAGAACGTACGCTTTTAGCTACGGCATCCGAATATGGAGACGAAGCGACAGTCAATTTGTTGAGCGACTATCTGCAAGAACAAGAAAAAACTGTTTGGATGCTGGTTGCATTTCTAAGCGGTTCTCATGGGCAGAAGTAAATACTTTTTGTTTTTATTTGATTGATTTTTATTGTTTAATAAGTGAAAGAGGCATCTCAAAAGGGTGCCTCTTTTCATTTTTTGTATAAATCCTTTCGATCATGAAAAAGCAAAAGGGTATTGCAGATTGATAAAATTCGTCTATCTTTGCACCACCTAAGTTGAATTGTTAGCTCAGTTGGTTTAGAGCATTACCTTGACAGGGTAGGGGTCGCTGGTTCGAGTCCAGCACAGTTCACGAAAAAGAGGTCCGTTAATAGTTCTGACGGATCTTTTTTTTTATGATCGAGGGGAGTAATAGATAATACAAACACCAAGCAAAGCGATCAAGGCCCCGATAATATCATACTTGGTAGGCGTATATTTATCAAATATAAAGGCCCAGAGTAGCGATAACACAATAAAAAAACCTCCGTAAGTTGCGTATACTTTTGCAAAATCCGAGGCTTGGAGAGTTGCAACAAGTCCATAAAGAACCATTATGATTCCTCCCAAAATGCCATACCATAACGATTTTCCTTCTCTGACTGTTTGCCAGATCAGATAACCGCCTCCTATTTCACAAATGCCGGCAAGAATAAAAATCAAGATGGATTTTAAAATCATCCAAATAATTGATATAAATCGTCCCCACATTTGCTGTGGGGACGATTCAAGATTGTTTATATTCCTAAAGATTGTTTGATCTGTTCAATCTTTTCTTCCGCCTGAATTTTGGCTTTCTCCAATTCTTCCGGAGTACTTACCTTGTAATGCACTTCACAGTAGAACTTGATCTTAGGTTCGGTTCCGGAGGGGCGGATAGATACCTTCGTATTATCTTCCGTATAGTATTGCAAGACATTGGAAGTCGTAGGCATATCCAGCGTTATCGTTTCGTTATCGATATAACTATAGCCCTTCAACGAAACATAATCGTAGAGGAGGGTCACTTTCGAACCTGCGATCTCCGTCGGGGGATTTTCCCGGAAACGCTTCATCATCGCTTCGATTTCTTCCGCTCCGCTCTTTCCTTTCTTCACCACCGAGATACCTACTTCTTTGGAATAGCCGTATTCCAGATAAATCTTTTGCAGAACGTCATAAAGGGAAAGCCCCTGGTCTTTTGCCCATGCAGCAATTTCCGCCAAGATACAACAAGCGGATACGGCATCCTTGTCACGAACAAAGTCTTCACATAAGAAGCCGTAGCTTTCTTCGCCTCCGCCTATATAGCTTTTCTTCCCTTCATTGGCTCTCATCACATTGGCGATCCATTTGAATCCGGTATATACATCGTATAGTTCCACCCCGTTCTTTTCAGCTATTGTACGGATTGTTTCGGTGGTTACAATTGTTTTTACAATGTATTCCTTGCCTTTCAGTTTGCCTAATTCCTTCCAACGGGTGATCAGGTAATAAACGAAAAGGATAGCAGTCTGGTTTCCATTCACCAAAATCCATTCTCCCTTGTCATCTTTGATGGCTGCTCCGACACGGTCGCCATCCGGATCGGAAGCCAATACCAGTTCGGCGTCGGTTTCTTTGGCTTTTGCCACAGCCAGTGCCAAAGCGGCCGGCTCTTCCGGATTCGGCGAAATGACCGTAGGAAAATCTCCGCTGACCACATCCTGTTCGGGAACATGGATGATATTCTTAAAGCCAAAGGCGGCCAATGATTCGGGAATAATATGGACTCCGGTACCATGAATTGGCGTATAAACGATCTTCATGTCCTTATGCCTGGCAATTGCTTCTGGAGAAAGGGAGATGGTCGTTAAATCATGGATATATTGTTTATCGATTTCGGAGCCTATGATCTCTATCAGCTCCTTATTCCCCTTAAAATTGATGTTACCGGCATTCTTGATTTTGTTAACCTCTGCAATCGTGTTTTTATCGTGAGGATTAATCATTTGGGCCCCGTCATCCCAATAAGCTTTATATCCGTTGTATTCCTTCGGATTGTGAGAAGCGGTCAGGATAACACCGCTTTGGCATCCTAATTTGCGAATCGTGTAAGAAACTTCGGGAGTCGGACGAAGATTTTCGAATAAATAGACTTTAATGCCATTAGCCGAAAAGATATCCGCTGATATCTCCGCAAACTTCCGACTGTTGTTCCGGCAATCATGACCGATAACAACCTTGATTTGTTCCAAGTCGGCAAATTCTTTTTTAAGATAGTTGGATAACCCTTGCGTAGCGGCTCCGACCGTATATTTATTCATTCGATTGGATCCTACGCCCATAATGCCGCGTAAGCCGCCCGTACCGAATTCCAGGTCTTTGTAGAAAGATTCTATGAGTTCTGTCGGATCTTCGTTTTCCAACATTCTTTTCACTTCTTCACGGGTCTCGGCATCATAATTCTTACCGAGCCACACATTCGCCTTATTTCTGATAAGATTTACTAATTCTTCGTTTGCCATGCTAATTATGTTTACTTGGATTTACAAATATACAAATTTTACAGTTATCAAAAGGAATCCCAATGAATGGTTTTGTCCTATTATTTAATTATTATTCGCAGCCGCAAATAGTTGGAATCAAATTACGGTCGCCATAAGCATTATCTACACGCGCCACATTTATCCAGAACTTGCTCTCATGCAACCAATCCAGCGGATAGGCGGCTTTACTCCGGGAGTACGGATGTTTCCATTCGTCCGAAGTGATTTCATACTCCGGGTGAGGAGCATTTTTTAATACATTATCTTCTTTTGCAGCCTTTCCTTTTTCCACCTCCCTAATCTCTTCCCGGATGCAAAGCATGGTTTCGACAAAGCGGTCCAACTCTCTTTTGCTTTCACTTTCCGTCGGTTCGATCATCAGCGTACCGTGTACCGGGAAGGATAGCGTCGGAGCATGATAGCCGAAATCCATCAGCCGTTTGGCGATATCTCCTTCATCTATTCCAGAGCGTTCCTTAATCGGACGGAATTCCAAGATCAATTCGTGGCCTACGCGTCCGGTCGCTCCGGTATAAACAATGCCGTATGCTTCCTTCAACTTGGCCGCCAGATAGTTGGCGTTCAATATCGCGATCTTGGTAGCCAAGGTCAGTCCTTCCGTTCCAAGCATCCGGATATAGGCGTAAGCGATCGGAAGAATCCCGGCGCTACCGAAAGGCGCTGCAGAAACCGTGTTCCGGTCATTGCCGAACAGAACCGGGTGGGACGGCAGGAAAGGTATCAGGTGGGGAGCCACGCAGATGGGCCCTACGCCCGGGCCGCCTCCTCCGTGCGGAGAAGCGAAGGTTTTATGCAAATTCAGATGGCAGACATCCGCTCCGATCTTTCCGGGATTGGTCAGTCCGGTCTGTGCGTTCATATTCGCTCCATCCATATAGAATTGTGCGCCATAGTCATGAATGATTTGGCACATTTCCCTGATATCCGTTTCAAAGATACCGTGGGTCGAAGGATAGGTAATCATGGTAGCTGCAAGATGCTCCTTGTTGGCTTCGGCTTTCGCCCGGAAATCTTCCAAATCGATATTTCCTTGTTCATCACATTTCACCGTAACGGTTTCATATCCGCATTGTACGGCGGAAGCCGGATTGGTGCCATGCGCCGAAGAGGGGAGCAATACAGTATTCCGGTGGCCTTCCCCTATGCTTTCCAGATAGGAACGGATGACACGAAGTCCCGCATATTCGCCGGCTGCCCCGGAGTTGGGTTGCAGGCTGACTCCCTTCAGGCCGGTTATCTCCGCCAGATAAGAAGACAGGTTACCTATTAATTCGGCATAGCCTTCCACCTGGTCTTCCGGTGCATAGGGGTGAATATTCTGGAAACCGGAGAGTCCTAAAGGCAGCAGTTCCGAAGCAGCATTCAGCTTCATTGTACATGAACCTAAGGAAATCATGGAGTGCGCCAGGGAAATATCCCGGCGCTCCAGGCGTTTGATGTAACGCATCAGTTCCGTTTCGGAATGATAAAGCTTGAATGTGCTTTCCTGCAGGAAATCCGAAGTTCTCAAAAATGCCTTATCAAAATAAATCTCCGATTCAGGGGATTTATCCAAAAGATATTCGACTCCGGCTGCCCCGGAAAAAATATATAACAAGGCGCCTATATCTGTCAACTGGGTTGTTTCATCAAGGCTGATGCCGACTTGCCCTTCTTTGTAATAGCGGAGATTGACCCCACATTCCAAGGCGATCGTCCGCAGCGCTTCTATTGAAACAGCCGGAAGCAGATCTATTTTCAATGTATCGAAATAATTTTTATTAAGCTGCCGATAACCCAGACGTTCCAATTCGTGTGACAAAAAACCGGCATACGAATGGATGCGGGAGGCAATGTCTTTCAGCCCGTCGGCACCGTGATAAACGGCATAGAATCCGGCCATGGTGGCTAATAAAGCCTGTGCCGTACAGATATTGGAAGTCGCTTTTTCCCTCTTTATATGTTGTTCACGGGTTTGTAAGGCCATCCGGAAGGCATTATGCCCGTAGACATCTTTGGAAAGGCCGATGATCCGGCCCGGAATCGCCCGCTTATACTCTTCCTTTGTGCTGAAATAAGCTGCAGAAGGGCCACCATAAAACAAGGGAATACCCAGGCGTTGAGTACTTCCCAACGCAACGTCCGCTCCCCATTCTCCCGGAGGTGTCAACAGGGCCAGGCTTAAAAGGTCGGCCGCAACGACTACGCGTACATTCTGCCCATGGGCCCGGGTGACAAAATCCCTATAATCTTCAATCGAACCGTCGCTATTCGGGTATTGGACAAGTGCTCCGAAGATCTGCCCGTTAAACTCGAAAGACCGGTAATCGCCTGTTACAATCTCAATTCCCTGGGGAAGGAGACGGGTATGAAGCACCGCCCGGGTCGATTCGAATACTTTCCGATCGACAAAAAACGTATTGGCCCCTGCCTTGATTTGTTCCCGACTGCGCGTTGCATGAAGCATTGAAGCTGCTTCCGCAGCCGCCGTCGCTTCATCCAACAGGGAGCAATTGGCGAGAGGCAAGCCCGTCAGTTCGGAAACCACCGTCTGGAAATTAATCAGAGCCTCCAGGCGTCCTTGTGAGATTTCTGCCTGATAAGGAGTGTAAGAAGTGTACCAGACCGGATTCTCGAATACATTACGATAGATAACGGCAGGGCAAACAGTATCGTACCAACCCATTCCTATATAGGATTTATAGACTTCATTTTTAGAGGCCAATTCGGAAATATGGGTGGCAAATTCGTGTTCGCTCATTGCCTCCGGTAGCATCAAAGGATGCTGGAGTCGGATATCGGATGGAATGACCTGATCGATCAGTTCGTCTAATGATTTCACTCCAATAGCCTGCAGCATTTCAGGAAGATCCCCCTCTGAGATACCAATATGCCGGTTTGCAAATTTTGTTGTGTCCATTACTTTTGTGCTTATGTCTATTCTCTACAATATAATATTAAATATAAAATATCAGTATAAATAAGGATTGTTTTTCTTTTCTTCCCCGATTGTAGTCTCCGGCCCATGTCCCGGATATACGACTGTCCGGTCCGGTAAGGTGAGAAGTTGCTCCTGGATGGAAGAGATCAACGTCTCCGTGCTGCCTCCCCATAAATCGGTCCTCCCGATGCTGCCCCGGAATAATGCGTCGCCGGCAATGACAAAACCGTCCGGCTCGCTATAGAAAGCCAAGCTTCCGGGAGAATGTCCGGGCACAAACAGGCACTTGAGGGAAGAATTTCCGAAAGAAACAATATCTCCCGGTTCCAGATATGTGCCGACGGGAACGGCCATGACGGGAAGTTGCATTCCGAAGGCGCGGGCCTGCTCTTCCGAAGCCGGCAATTGCTCTTCTTCGAAGTGGTGCGCTTCCGGCTTCAAGTCGTATGTCTTATGGATGAATGCATTTCCGAAGATATGATCCACATGCAAATGCGTGCAGAGCAAATGAACCGGGGTAAGCTTATTTTGGGTAATAAATAGTTGAAGCTGCTGTTCTTCAGCTGGAAACAGGCATCCGCTATCGATCAAAACCGCCTCTCCGGTCTCATCGTATAGCAGATAGGTGTTTTCGGAAAAGTAATTGAATGTAAACTTCTTTATTTTGATCATAGCGGCAGGTACACTATTTTTTTTGTTT
>NZ_LT799418.1:2768911-2796415 GCF_900162725.1 Parabacteroides sp. Marseille-P3160
AAAACCGCCTCTCCGGTCTCATCGTATAGCAGATAGGTGTTTTCGGAAAAGTAATTGAATGTAAACTTCTTTATTTTGATCATAGCGGCAGGTACACTATTTTTTTTGTTTCGAAAAATGCTTCTTTATAATAGTCCTTCAAATTGAGAGAAACTACCCGATTACGGAAGGGGAGCAGTTCATGCTGTAATTCACCTCCCTTTAAACAAATTAAACCGTTGGGTAATGCATTTTGTTGTTCTTTTTTAATGTTTTTACGAACCAACTTCACCAATTCGGGCAAAGGCATGACCGCCCGACTGACAGCAAAGTCATAGAGCTGCTTTTCTTCCTCCATCCGGCATTGCGCCATTGTCACATTCTTCAACCCTAGGGCATTTACAACCTCTTGGACCACTTTTATCTTTTTGCTGATACTGTCGATCAAGTGAAACTGAACACCCGGGAAGAATATGGCCAAGGGGATACCCGGAAAACCTCCTCCCGTCCCCACGTCCAAAATTTGGGAACCGCTCTTGAAACGGATCATTTTCTCTATCGAAAGGGAGTGAAGTACATGGTGAACATACAGGTTCTCTATATCTTTCCTGGATATGACGTTAATCTTCGTATTCCAATCGGCATACAAATCATATAAGGCGGCAAATTGGGCGAGCTGCGTTTCGCTCAACCCCGGATAGTAACGGCGAATGACTTCCATCTTTAAAAAGCAAGGGATGCAATGGGACTTTCTTTGCGCAAAAGATGACTGATCCGTTCGAAAGGAAGCTGTACCGTGATCGCCCCCACGGCATAGGCCGCAATCTCATACTCATTAAATGTATAGACTAAGCCTTTCTCATCGACATAAAAATTTTTATTCGAATAAATCTCGTCAATACTGAAGAATCCGATGTTTTCCAGCTCCTTTGCATCCGTTTTGCTATTCTGTGAGGCGATTTCCTCCACCAGTATCTTCGCCAACTCATCCTGGTAATCTTCGATGAAAATATCCTCCTCGGCAAGAGGTTTACCGGTTTTCAGATCGATCGTCTGGTTAGTCAAAGTATGGGAGCCATGCGCTCCTCCGGTGTAATTTTCGACGCGAACTACATAGCTCAACAGGTTGTTACGGTTATATACGATTTCGTTTTCGGAGTATTCATAGTAGGAAAACCATGAATTGATGGGTCCTTCTGCTGCTTCCAATTCTTTCTTGAAATCGTCCTCCAATGCCTTATATTCGCTTAGGTAGTCGTTCGTATACTTAACTATGGCCTCCTGCGGAGATAATGAGCCGTACGCCTCGCCAAAGCATTTGACAATAAATTGCTGTTGAACACTTTTTAGCAGCTTTTCATCCGGTATTTGGGTAGGATAGGTGAATTTTATTTTCAGGTTGCAATTCGGATTTTGTAAACTGTCAAGTAAATGAACAGTTTTATCCACAGTAATCGAGTCAAAAGTTACCTCATTCTCCTGAGTCTTTTTAGATCCGTTTCTCTTGCAACCGGTCATGCATAAACCTAAACAAAGCATGACGACAATCGAATACGAACAAATTTGCGTTTTCATTAGAATATGCTTAAAATGTTTTGCTACAAATGTACGTGAATATCTTTAAAATCCCATGAATCCCGCATCGTATATATGATTATTTTGGAAAAAACGAAACAGCAAGGATACGTTTTTCTTTTCCGTCCATTTTCTATGATCAATCATTGCCAATGGGGAGGATATAGGTCGGAAAGGATTGCACTTTCCAAACGGAATGAATCTTAAACGGTTTTTAGTATCTGATTGACAGACAAAAACAAAAGGGCATATCAATGATGAATAAAGCATTAATAGCCCTTTCTGCATTTTTCAAATCCCGGAGTTTATTTTCAAAAAGATAAATCTGTGGAAACGCTTTTTTGCCCGTTTTACTTTCGTAATAGGGCGAAAAGCAGTAAATTAGTGCAATTTTTCAGGTAAAAAAAAATAGAGAGTAATAAATTTAGAACTAAATGGTTGATCAAGACAGAATTATTAAGATTAACATCGAAGAAGAGATGAAATCGGCCTACATTGATTATTCAATGTCGGTCATCGTTTCGAGAGCTCTTCCGGATGTTAGGGATGGATTTAAACCGGTTCATAGGCGGGTATTATTCGGTATGAACGAATTAGGAAATACATCCGACAAACCTTATAAAAAATCTGCAAGAATTGTTGGTGAGGTATTAGGTAAATACCATCCGCACGGAGATTCGTCCGTGTATTATGCAATGGTACGTATGGCGCAAAAGTGGTCGTTACGCTATCCTTTGGTGGATGGGCAGGGAAACTTCGGATCGGTCGATGGCGACAGTCCGGCTGCTATGCGTTACACGGAAGCGAGGTTGAGTAAATTAGCCGAAGAGATGCTTCGGGACATAGATAAAGATACCGTCGATTTCCAACTGAACTTTGATGATACATTGAAAGAACCGACCGTCTTGCCGACGCGGATCCCCAATCTGCTGGTTAACGGGGCGTCCGGTATTGCGGTAGGGATGGCGACTAATATGCCTCCCCATAATATGAGCGAAGTCATCGACGCCTGCCTTGCGTATATCGATGCGAAGGGAGAGATCGATGTTGAAGGGCTGATGCACTATGTAAAAGCACCGGATTTCCCTACGGGAGCGACTATTTATGGTTATGCCGGCGTAAAAGAGGCTTTTGAGACGGGTAGGGGACGTATCATCCTCAGGGGTAAGGCCGAGATCGAAGCAGATCATAGCCATGAAAAGATCATAATCACTGAAATCCCTTATTTGGTAAACAAGGCGGAACTCATTAAATATATAGCCGATCTGGTGAATGAGAAACGAATTGACGGTATTTCTAATGTAAACGACGAATCGGACCGCAGTGGAATGCGTATTGTGGTAGACGTGAAACGGGACTTCAATTCGAATGTCGTCTTGAATAAGCTTTATAAACTGACGGCTCTGCAATCTTCATTCAGCGTTAATAATATTGCATTAGTCAACGGCCGTCCCCGCCAATTGAATCTGAAGGATATGATCCAGTTGTTCGTGGAACACCGCAAGGAAGTGGTTACCCGCCGGACAAGGTTCGAGTTGAAGAAAGCGGAAGAGAGGGCGCATATCCTGGAGGGGTTGATCATCGCGTCCGACAATATCGACGAAGTAATCGCCATCATCAAATCTTCAGCCAACCCGCAGGATGCTATCAATCGTTTGATGGAACGCTTCCAATTGTCAGAGATCCAATCCCGCGCCATTGTTGAAATGCGTCTCCGCCAGTTAACCGGACTGGAACAGGAGAAGTTGCGGGCCGAGTATGAAGAAATAGAGAAGTTGATCGCCCGTTTGAAAGAAATTCTGGAAAATGAAGATATTTGCATGCAGGTCATTAAGGACGAATTGGCGGAGATCAAGGATAAATACGGCGATGAACGTAAGACAGATATTGTTTACGCTTCGGAAGAATTGAATCCGGAAGATTTCTATGCCGATGACGAAATGATTATCACGATTTCCCATTTAGGCTACATCAAACGCACGCCTTTAAGCGAGTTTCGCGCCCAGGCGCGGGGCGGAGTAGGGGCGAAAGGCTCCGAAACGAGAGATGAAGATTTTGTTGAATATATCTATCCGGCCTCCATGCATGCCACGATGTTGTTCTTTACCGCAAGGGGAAAATGTTATTGGCTGAAGGTCTTTGAAATACCGGAAGGAGCCAAGAACACCAAGGGAAGGGCTATTCAAAATCTGTTAAATATTGAGTCAGGAGATAGCGTCAATGCATTTATTCGTATAAAAAACTTAACAAGTGATGTAGAGTTCATCAATTCTCATTATTTATTGTTTTGTACTAAGAAAGGTGTTATTAAAAAGACATTGCTGGAGGCCTATTCCCGTCCACGCCAGAACGGTGTAAACGCAATTACTTTGCATGAAGATGACGGTTTGATCCAGGTGCGCCTAACGAATGGTAACAATGAGGTCTTGATTGCAAACCGCAACGGGCGGGCAATCCGGTTCCATGAAAACGCGGTGCGTGTGATGGGGCGTACGGCAGCAGGAGTCATCGGAATGCGTTTGGATGACGATCCGGAGGATGAAGTTGTTGGAATGGTTTGCGTTAAAGACAAGGAAAAAGAAACTATTTTGGTCGTTTCGGAGCAAGGTTATGGTAAACGGTCTAGCATTGATGATTACCGGATTACTAATCGAGGAGGAAAAGGCGTAAAAACTTTGAATATAACCGAAAAAACAGGTAAATTAGTCGGCATTAAAACGGTAACAGATGAAAACGACCTGATGATCATTAATAAATCGGGGATCACCATCCGTATGAAAGTAGCGGATTTGCATATTATCGGGCGTGCGACGCAAGGCGTCCGCCTAATTAATTTGGAAAAACGTAATGACGAAATTGCCTCAGTTTGTAAAGTGATGTCGGATTTGGATGAAGAAGAGGCAATCAATCCTGAAAATCCGGAGGAGAACAAGGAAGAAAACCCCGAAGAATAAATTAATTTATTAAACAGACAATATTAACAAAAATTTCAATCGCAATGAAACGAATACTTTTTACGGTTGCCTTATGTTTGGCAGTAACAGCATCGTTCGCTCAGAAAAAGGCGGTCAAAGATGCAGAACGAATAGTGAAAGGCTCAACTCCTGATTTTAATGAAGCTCGCACTCTGATCAAGGGTGCGTTGGATAATGCGGAAACAAAAGACGATGCACAGACTTGGTTTGTCGCAGGTTCCATTGAAGATAAGCAGTTTAGTAGCGAAAATGCAAAACAGGTATTAGGCCAGAAACCGAATGAGCCGGTTATGTATGAAGCGTTGATTCAGATTTATCCCTATTTCTTGAAGGCGTATGAATTGGACCAGAAACCGAATGAAAAGGGGAAAATGAAACCCAAGTATACGAAGGATATCAAGAGTATACTGAGTGCCAACCATGTATATTACATCAATGGCGGAGCTTACTATTTTGATCAAAAGGATTATACGAAAGCGCATAATTTCTTTGACCAATACCTGCAGATCTCCAATAATTCGATTTTCCAGGGTGAGAAGATTGCAGAAAAAGATTCAAACTACATGCAGGTTCAATTTTATGCTGCTGTTGCAGCAACCCAGATGGGCAATCGTGAACTGGCTATAGAGGAACTCAGTAAAGCGAAAGAACTTCCATACAGACAAAATGATGTATATCAATATCTTTGCTACGAATATGAACAAGCGAAAGATACGGTAGGATTAGAAAAGGTGCTTCAGGAAGGATTGACTAAATTTCCTGAAGAGAAGTATTATTTAATGAGTTTAATAAATATTTACATTTATTCAAACCAGAATGACAAAGCAATCGATTATCTGAATACAGCCATCCAAAAGGAACCGTCCAATGCGCTTCTTTACGATGTTTTAGGTAAAGTCTATGAAACAGGCTTGAAAGATATACCTAATGCAGAGAAGAATTATATAAAGGCCAATGAATTGGATCCGGAAAATACAGACTTTATTGCTGATTTAGGCCGTGTCTATTTTAACCAGGGTGTTACCAAGCTAGGCGAAGCTAATTCTATTACCGACAGTGCAAAATACCAAGAGGAATCGACTCGAGCTAAAGACTTATTTAAGAAAGCACTTCCTTATTTTGAAAAAGTACACAAGATCAAACCGGATGATAGAGATTGTTTGACCGCATTGAGAGGTATTTATTACAATTTGAATATGGGTCCTCAATTGGAAAAAATCGAAGCTCTAATTAATCAATAAAAATCTAAATCATTCAATAGCTATTTAACCAAAACCAGAGCTATGATTTGGAAAAAGGGGGCTTCTTCGGAAGCCCCCTTTACTTTTCCCTATTTTCTATTAAACATAATTCTCATTATAAAACAAAGTATTTGATTTCATTTAATGATGAATCGTCAATAAAGCGGTATTAGTATGGAACAACATTTTCCGTGCTTTACTGGGATTAAACATACGTGCAAACAGACTTCGCTTATAAGTACTTAATGCAATTAAATCAATATTTTTATCGCGTACGAACTTTTCTACGGCCAATAATAAATCACCGTCATCTAATACGGTATGCGATATGTTCAATTCCGGATATTGCTTTTTGAAATACTCGCTGATTCCTGCCAAACGGATTTCATTCCATTCGTTCCGTGTGGTCGAAATATTGAATATATGGATCTGTAGATGTTTATAGGGTTTTATAAGTTCAACGAACTCATCAAAAACGACTAAATCCCTCTGATTCATGGATGTTGCAAAAGCCAGATGGTTTACATTTGCCAGATTTTTAAAAGAAGTATTCTCTGGAATGGCTAAGATCGGCTTTTTAGACATTTCGATGACTTCGCCGGTAACGCTGCCGATCATGTCAATATCTTTCTGACTCTTTCCGCGGGTTCCCATCACAATTAGCATAGGATTATATTCCTCGCTGTATTCAATGACTTCTTCTTCTGGTAAACCTTCCCGTAAAATCGTATCATATTTTATTTTCGGAAGTTCACCGGAAGCCATTTTATTGTTGATCTGTTCACAAATCTGGAGCATCTCTTTTTTGACTCTTGCCAGAATATTGGTAACGGACTCCTTGCTTTGTATATCGTAATCAACATTAACCAAGGGCATTGCAGAAGGAAAATAAGGACTGAAATAAGCATGCAGCAACATTACTTCGGCACCGACCTCTTTGGCATAATTGAATCCGATTTCACAAGCTTTCATGGAATAATCCGAAAAGTCTATCGGAATTAAGATACGTTTAGGATTTTCCTTTTCTTTAGACTTGGCGGATACGACATTTTCATCACTCAGCCATTTGCTATCTTCCAGGACTCTCAGTGCATGAGGCAGATCACTCTCCTTTATTCTTACGCGAACACCAGCCGATATGACCGGCTGTATTTGGTTTACATTATGAATATAAACCTCTATACCTTCAGATTCCAATATCGTTTTTAGGATCTGTGCTTTCTCAAAGGTATAAATTGCTAAGGTTACGAGTTTCTCTTCCATTGTATTATAGTTTTATATTGTATTAATATAACAAATTACGACTGGTTATCGTTCACTTAACTGTTAATAAAAGAAAATCCCGACTAACTACTCTGTATTAATCGGGATTATCTTTTAGCTGAAAATAAAACGTCGAGTGCAGCTTAATTATGCTTTTGCGCCTTCATATACTTTGCTTTCCTTGCCAAGTATGTCCAGCGCACGTTCTAAAATAGTTGTATCATCAAGCACTACCAATCCCCCATCGGGCCCCGGCTCGATGTGTACTCCACAACTTTTACCTTCTTTGAAATTTTGCCCTCCAAAATAATTACGAACGGTTTCAACTGTGAGCCCTAATTCATCGGCTATGCGATGAGTACTTCCGTCCGGTAATCGGTCTTTAATTCTACGAAGCTCATTAAAAGTGATCGTCTTTGTCATGGCTAATTTATTTTAGATTGTTACTAAATAGTTAATTTTTAGATGCCCCTAACTTAATAAATATATAAATAAGAGACAAACAATCTCTATCAAATAAAACATGCTTTACGACATACATGAAATAGAGCTCATCTTAATACGGATATGATAGCTGCGTTGAATGAAATTAAAGCAATGAGCGTAATACCCATGCCTATAAGTATATAGTCTATGCGGGTTTTGGAATAAAGGGCGGTTCCACCTTCGTAACCTATTAGCTTTTTCCGGGAATAACGATAGAATAAATAAACCAAATAGCCGAACAAAATGCCGAAAACGGCTCCGGGAATAACATCAGTTATAAAATGTACGCCGAGATAAATCCGCGTATAAGCCATAATTGTACTCCAGATAAAAATGGCGACAGTATACCGCCTATCACGAAAGAGCAAAGAAGTAAAGGCCGCAAAACCAAAAGCATTGGCGGCGTGGCTTGATATAAAACCGTATCGTCCTCCCCGGTAACCGAAGACAATATCTACCTGGTTTTTAAAATCCGGATGAAATGTCGGCCGGAACCGCGCAAACAAAGGCTTGCAAACTCCGGATGCAAACTGGTCGCAGAGCAGAAAAACCAAAAAAAGGGAAAAGAGCACCAGGCACCATTCTTTCCAATTCTTTTTGTAAATCAGCAGGAAGATGAAAAATAAGGCTAACGGAAACCAAACTATTTTATTGGTATATAACCACATAAAATGATCGAAATAAGGAGAGTCACTCCCGTTCAGCCAAAGAAAGACCTCTCTTTCATAATCCAATATTTTTTCTGCCATTAAGTCTTAAATTATAACGACGTCTTTTTTAGGTATCCAACCTATATTTCCATCTTCCAGCTCGATTTCTTTCCACTCTCCTAAAGAACTTTTTATGAAAACCTTAGTTCCTTCATGGAGGATAAACAAGTCCGTCCCACTGGCATCTGGAGAACTCTTAACCGTAACCGTCGGAGTAAAGATAATAGCCCCCCTCCGCTCGGATAATGCTTTTTTCTGGTTCGCGCCAAAGACATTGGCGAAGACCGTCAGAAGAATAAAGGCGATACCTAAATAAAAACCGACCTTTTTCAAACGCATCCATTTAGAGAAAAAGAACAGGATCAGGCAGCCGATAAATGACAGGAAACAAATAATTCCGATGGTTGCCCACGTATCCGCACTCACCAGGTTTTGAATCGATTTGAACCATTTTGCAAATATAAATTCATCTACCGGTTCAATTTTATCAGTCGTTTTCTGTTTGGCTAATTCTATATTGAAACGCACATCCCCGTCTCCAGGATTCATCAATAAGGCGCGTTCATAATTCAAAATAGCAGAAGCAATCTGATTCGTTTTGTAATAGGCATTTCCCAAATTATAATAAATCTCGGCGGAATTCCCATAGGTTTTCAAAAGATCTTCATAAATCGAGATAGCTTTTGAATAATCCTCTTTGGCATAAGCGCTCTCCGCCTCTTTTATTTGTTCTTCCTGTGCGAAAACAGGGAAAAACAGACATTGGATAAATAGTAAAATAAGAATCTTCCCTATATTTGTTTTCATCGCTTTTACTTTTTAATTGTATTCTCCATCTTATCAATCGCATCAACCGTTTGTTTGAACAGATTCCCCATCGCATCCGATGCCTGGTTGGGTGCATAGCGCGCAAATTCACAGGTGTTCAGGATATCCATAAATTCATGAATCAAGGTTTCGTTGATTCCGGACTTCGTCAGCTCATTTTCTATATTATCCTTTGTCAGTTCGGATTGAGGCATATTCAGTTTATCACTCAAATATCCCCAAAGAGCGCGAAGAATCTCTTCATAAAATTCCTCTTTCTTATTCTCTTGCAATAATTGATCTGCTTTTTTCAAACGTTTCAATGCGATCTTATTCGCCTTCCGGGTTCTGACCAAAGCGATATTTGCATTTTCTTTCACTTGTTTTCTATAAATAATGAAGAAAACGATAAATAGAATCGTGATAAGAATGTAAGAGAACAGATAGATGAATGAACCGAAAAATATTTCGTTATTGGGCACAAAAGAAAATCCCTTTACCTTCAGATAACGAATGTCTTTGCCTAAAAACTTTACACGTTCCTTATCACTAAAGTTCGAAACAATAGGTCCCCCTCCTTCTCCACCGACTCCTTTTTCTACGTGTAGCTTATAAGATTGAGTCGTAATCGTTTTATAGGTACCTGATTTTATATCAAAATAGGAAAAGCTGACGGGTGGTATTTCAAAATCTCCGGCATAACGCGGAATTGCCGTATACTCAATCGTCTTTGAGCCCTGGGTACCTGCTGCTGTTGTTGAGATTTTATTATCCACCTTAGGATCATAAACCTCAAAATCATTGGGGAATACGACTTCCGGATTCTTCAGTAATTTTATGTTTCCGCTTCCGGTGATTGCCAATTTAAGCGTAACGGCTTCATTCGTTTTAAGATTGGTCGTATTTATAGTAGATGTCATGGAATAAATCCCGACCGCTCCGGAGAAAGAAGCCGGTTTCCCTGCAGGAAGCGGTTTTACATCGATGGTGACCGGTGTAGTTGTCAAAACCTTTTTCACATCCTGGTAGGTGCCGAAGAAATCATCAAAAAGGCTTCGCGCCTTCTGTTCCGTACGTATCCTTATTATGGCATCAAATCGCCCGCTTTCAATACGAATATTACCGGAACGCTGCGGGTATAAGACGCATTGCCTTAGAACAACCGACTGATAATTTCTACCATTATAATTTTCCAACGACCATTGTTTCTCTTGTGGTAATTCTATTTCCTGTACTAAAAATCCGTCAAATTCAGGAAATTTAAAGTTTTGAGGAACAACCTGACCATCTATTGAATACAATTTGAATGTAACCAGAAAACCTTCCTGTTCATATACATTTTGCTTGGAAACAATCATCCGTACAAAAACATCATTGCTGGAAACTGAGCCGGAAGATGAAGCGCTTCCTCCCCTCCCACTGCCTTGTGAACCGGAATTCCCGGATTTATCCGGTGGAAGCACTTTGATTACAAGTGCATTCGACGTATAGTTCCGCCCTTTTACCTTGATGCTCCCCGGCCCGATATTAAACGTACCTTCTTTCTTTGGCATCAGGATATAGGTAAAGGTTACCGTTGTTTCACTTGACGTTTTTCCATTGATAAAAGTAGAACTATAGGCTGTGGAGGTAGAGGGCCCCATCAATACTTCGAAATCCGGCAATTCAGGAATACGGATATCGGTTCCTTCGGCATTCAGAGTATACGACAGACGGAATTGCTCTCCCGTTACGACAGCGCTGGGCGCTGAAGCTGTAAAGCTGACTTCATCTGCATTTATGTAGGCTCCTGTCGAAAGTGCTAGTATAAATAAAATGATTAATCTTCTCATTATATTATTTATTTCTGTTTGCAAATTTAACAAATTACCATTGTTTATCGGTCTTCCGGCTTTGCTGTTGCTTTGCTTGTGCCTTCTTTACCTTTTCTTGCGTATTCTTTTCATCCTGTAAGAATGCATCCAGCATTTGTTGAGCATTATCCTTACTCATCTGTTCTTGTTGCTGCTGCTCCTGTTGGGTCTTATTTTCTTTTTTATCATCTTGTTGCTGCTGCTGTTCCTGTTCTTGTTTATCGTCTTTGTTCTGATCTTTCTCCTGATCTTTGTTTTTATCGTCCTGGCTTTTATCCTGCTCCTGTTGCTGGTTTTGCAGTAATTTCTGAGCCAAGGCAAGATTATACCGGGTTTCATCATCCCTGGAATTTAGGCGCAGCGATTGCCTATATGCTTCTACACTCTTTGCATAGTCTTTATTCTTCATACCAATGTTTCCCAAATTATGGAAAACCTGTGCCAAACGCTCTCTGTTTTCCGCTTTCTCTTCAAGTAAACGCTTGCCTTGGGAGGCAACCAGTTGGTATTGTTCGGCAGCCTCTGGGAATTTACCCTGTTGGTAAAGGGCATTGCCCAAATTATAAGCTCCTTCTACCGAGCGCGGATTAACTTCTATGCTTTTCCGGTATGCAATTTCCGATTCGGTGAATTTTTTATTGATGTACAATTTATTCCCTTCCCGAATATTCTTTCGCTCCGCCTTCTGCCCAAAAACGGTAGTGGAACAAATAAGTAGAAATATCAATCCGATTATTGATTTATGCATCCCTTTCATATCTTCAATACTATTTTATTCTGAAAATAATTTTACTTTTCTAAAGATTCTGTTCTTACGATCCAGCAAGAGGAACTCGAAGATAAGAACGACCAGAACAATCCATGCCAAAAGCTGGAATTGTTCGTCATATTCCGAATAGACCTTGCTTTCAAGTTCTGCCTTTGTCATTTTATCTATTTCCCCCTGAAGGGCTTTTAATGCGGAATTCGTATTATCTGCACGCACATACATTCCCTTGCCAGCCGTTGCGATTTCCTTACACATCGTCTCGTTCAATTGGGTGATTACTACATTCCCCGCTTGGTCTTTCATGAAGTTATTACTTCCGTCCAAAGGAATAGGAGCTCCTTTCGGCAATCCGATTCCGACCACATTCACCGTTATATTCTTTTCTATGGCCTCCTCTGCCGCTTTAATCGCATCATCTTCATGATTCTCACCGTCCGTTATCACGATGATAGTTTTTCCCGAAGTTTCATTGGGCGTAAAAGAACGGGTAGCCAAATGAAGCGCCGATCCGATAGCCGTACCCTGTACGGATACCATAGATGGATTAATAGAGGACATAAACATCTTGGCGGAGATATAGTCGGACGTAATAGGCAACTGGGTGAAAGCGTCACCGGCAAAAACAATAAGCCCCACCTTATCATCCCTGAATCCCTCGACCAGGCGGCTCAACATTTGTTTTGCCTTTTCCAGACGATTCGGAGAGATATCTTCGGACAGCATGGAATTGGAAACATCCAGGCAAACCATAATTTCGACTCCTTGTTTTTTTACCGTCTCCACCTTCGAACCGAATTGAGGCCCGGCAATAATAAAAATCACCAAAGTGATGGCTCCCGTAAGAAGCCAGAATTTCAAATGCTGCCGCTTGGGAGAAACCTCCGGCATCAATTGTTTAACAATCTCCGGATTGCCGTATTTCTTCAGCGCTTTTCTCTTCCCGATAATTGCTGATATATAAAATAAAAGCAAGACGGGAAGGATGAAAAGTAAGTATAAAAATTCCGGATGCGCAAAACGAAACATAGGCTATTTTTTTATGGAATATTTCTTAATAATGTATTTCTCAACAAAATCTCAACCAGTAAGAGTGCAAAAACCAACAATGCCCAGTTTTTATATTCTTCCTGTTTCTTACTAAACTCTTGTACGCTGATCTTCGTCTTTTCCAACTGGTCAATTTCCGAATAGATTTCTTTTAAGCTGGAGTTATCCGTTGCACGGAAATATTGGCCGCCTGTTGTGGTAGCGATCTGTTTCAATGTCGATTCATCAATCTCTACCGGTATGTTCTGGTATTTGATACCGAAAGCAGTAGGAAACGGATAAGGAGCTTCACCTTGCGTTCCCACGCCAATCGTATAAACCCTGACGCCGAATGTTTTTGCTATTTCCGCCGCCATAACCGGCGCGATCTCTCCCCTGTTATTTACACCGTCCGTCAACAGGATAATCACTTTTGACCTTGCTTGGCTGTCTTTAATACGGCTTACGGCATTGGCCAGCCCTAAGCCGATCGCTGTCCCGTCTTCAATCATTCCGCTTTGAATGTCCTTAAACAAATTCAGAAGAACGGCATGGTCAGTTGTCAACGGACATTGCGTGAAACTTTCGCCGGCAAAAATAACCAACCCTATATTATCATTCGGGCGGCCGTTGATAAATGCAGCTGCGACGTTCTTCGCCGCCTCCAATCGGTTCGGCTTCAGATCTTCCGCCAGCATACTGGTCGAAATATCCATAGCCATTACAATATCTATCCCCTCAGTCGTCGAACTCGACCAATTATCCGTCGATTGCGGCCTTGCCAGAATAACGATAACCAACGCAATGGCGATCATACGCAGAACAAACGGCAGATGCCTCAGATAGACTTTCCAGGATTTAGCTTCCGGCGCATCAAAAGCAGCCGTATCAGATACCTGCAAGCTGGCCTGATTTTTCCGAAGCTTCCATATATACCACCCGATCAAAGGGATGAGCAATAGAAGCAGATATAAATAGATAGGATTTGCAAATATCATGTCAATTACTCTTTTAATTTAGATTCTTCTGCCGTTTTCTCCTTTTCCGTTTGTTCGGGCTTTTCAGCCGGAGGTGCCTCAATCCGTTTGGTCCGCTCTACAAACTCATAAGCGTTTGCCATGCTTAAATCGTTTTCATCGGGAAGAGGATTCATTTTTGCAAACTTCACGAAATCAGATAACAGTAAAATCTGTTTCAGATTATTATATACAGGAGCCGCTTCCGGTTCCGATTGAAGAGTATTCATAATTTCTCCGGAAGTCATCTCCAGCGCATTTATGTCAAAGCGTTCTATCAGATATTTACGCAATGTGTCTGTAATCGCCGTATAATATTCTTTACTACGCCCCTGTTGCCATAGTTTCCGCTGCTTTATCTCTTCCAGTTCCTTAATAGCCTGCTCATGCGGCGGAAGTTTGGGTTCTTCTTTTTTAAGAGGCAACAGCGATTTCTTGTTTCGGATCCGTTGCAGAATATAACCAATCACGCAAATAAGGAACAGCGTCAGCAAAACGCCGAAAATAAGCGGATAATAATCGGCAAGTACGAACGGAGGCTGCCAAACTCCTTTAATATCGTAGAATTTATCCGGAGCATCCGCTTGAACCGGCAGGGTAGATACCTTCAGCGCCACCTGCTTCGAATAAATCGTATCCGCCTGGTCGATCACCTTCAAAGGAGGCAATAGATATAGCGCAGAGTCGAAAGACGTAATCAGGATATCCTGCTTGATGATCAACCGGTTGTTATCCGTTTCCGTCGTGTCGGGTGCGGATAAGGACAAGACCTCTACGCCTGTCATTAAGGTATCCGGCGGAATGGTCAGTAAAACCTTTTTCCCTTTATCCGTTGTTACCGAAACATGCAGGACAGTCTGTTCTCCGATTAAGATCGCCGCCGAATCAATCGATACGTCTATCAGCGTTTTCTGTGCGGCCGCCTTCCCTCCAAAAAGAAAAACCGATAGAATAAATCCCCACAACAAGCTGTTTATATTTATCCCTTTCATTTATTTACATAATTACGTTGATCAAAAAGAGAGATTAATGCCCTTACATAATCGTCTTCCGTTTGAATAGATACCGAATCCACCCTGCTCTTTTTAAATGCATCAGCCATCTCGGACTGCCGCTTGGTCCACCAATCGTGATAAGCTTTCCGTACGTGGGCTGACGAACTGTCGATCCATCGTTCGGCGCCGCTTTCCGCATCTTTAATCTTCATCAGGCCGATGGCCGGCAATTCCGTTTCCCTGTGGTCATAAACCTGTATGGCAACGACGTCATGCTTACGATTCGCTATCGTCAATGCGTCTTTGTACGATTTATGATCGATAAAATCGGAAATAAGGAAGGTCGTACAACGTTTTTTGATGGCATTTGTCAGATATTTTAGTGCCTGACTGATATCGGTCTGTTTATTTTGGGGCTCGAAGTCGAGCAGTTCGCGGATAATGTAGAGGATGTGCTTTTTCCCTTTCTGCGGCGGAATGAATTTTTCAATCCGGTCGGAAAAGAAAATCACGCCGATCTTGTCATTATTCTGGATAGCCGAAAAAGCCAACGTAGCCGCCACTTCCGTCATGATCTCCTTTTTCATGACACGGGCCGAACCGAAATCTTTACTGCCTGAAACGTCGATCATCAACATCACCGTAAGCTCCCGTTCCTCTTCAAAAATCTTCACGTAGGGACGGTTATAGCGGGCTGTCACATTCCAGTCTATATCACGGATGTCGTCACCGAATTGGTATTCCCGCACTTCGCTGAAAGCCATCCCCCGTCCCTTAAAGGCGGAATGATATTGCCCGGCGAAAATGTTACGCGACAATCCGCGGGTTTTGATTTCAATCTTTCGAACTTTTTTAAGCAGCTCACTTGTTTCCATAGAATCGATTCTCAAGGTACTTCGACCTTATTCAATATTTCACTGATTATTTCTTCTGATGTCAGGTTATTGGCTTCCGCTTCATAACTCAAGCCGATACGATGGCGCATAACGTCATGGCAAACCGCCCGTATATCTTCCGGAATGACGTACCCCCTGCGTTTGATAAATGCATACGCACGGGCGGCCAACGCCAGGTTGATGGAGGCACGCGGAGAAGCTCCGAAGGATATCATGTTGCTCAGATTATTCAATCCGTATTCTTGCGGGAAACGGGTAGCGAACACGATGTCCACAATATAGCGTTCAATCTTTTCATCCAGATAAACTTCGCGTACTATGTTGCGGGCTTCCAGAATCTCTTCTTTTGTCAAAATAGGCTTGGTTTCTTCCCGCGGAGCGGAGATATTTTGCCGGATCACTAATTTTTCTTCGTCTCTTTTCGGATAATTGATCACTACCTTCAACATGAAACGGTCGACCTGTGCTTCCGGAAGCGGATAAGTCCCCTCCTGCTCGATCGGGTTCTGGGTAGCCATTACCAGGAATGGTTTGGGCAATTCGTAGGTGTGTTCGGCAATTGTAACTTGACGTTCTTGCATCGCTTCAAGCAGGGCGCTCTGTACCTTCGCCGGCGCACGGTTAATTTCATCCGCCAACACGAAGTTCGCGAAAATCGGGCCTTTCTTCACCAGAAATTCCTCGTTCTTCTGACTGTAAATCATGGTTCCGATCACATCGGCCGGCAATAAATCCGGCGTAAATTGAATCCGGTTGTACTTGGCGTCGATCAACGATGCCAACGTTTTAATGGCCAATGTCTTTGCCAACCCCGGTACTCCCTCCAGAAGGATATGCCCATCGGACAGCAGGCCAATCAATAAAGACTCAATCAAATGCTTTTGACCTACGATCACCTGGTTCATACCCATAGTAATCATATTTACAAATGAACTTTTACTTTCTATCCGCTCGTTCAACTCACGAATATCGACTGTTTGACTCATAGATTCATTAATTATATGTTATTTTTCTATCTCATTCTTTTATGGCAGCACAAAATTAGAAATGTTAAATCCGTATTTTCTACTTTAGCCGTTAAATATTACTAACTATCCTATTTCCTCCCGGATGATTTAAGGAATTACACATTCACGGTGTTATTTCCGGAGTATTTCTGTCTGCAACGCCCTGGCTTTGGCCAACGATCCTTGATCTTGGGAATCGATCCCAAAAACAGAAGGAGCAGGAATAAGTAACTCTGTCCCAATGGGTATCCGATCAGGATTACTGATTTTCGTTTGGTTATACCGGTAAATATAAACCCAAAAGACTTTATTCCCATAATATTCCCGGGCGATAGACGTTAAACGGTCCCCTTCTTTGATTTTCTTTTTGGCTATTACTTCCGGTTCCGTTTGGGTGAACTGATTCTCCGCCGATTTGTCCGTACTTGTTTTTGATGAATCCACAGCCTCCTTCCTTTCAACCGTATCGGATTTAATTTCAGTCGTGTCAGGCGCTACCGCCGGGGCAGGAACGGCGGCTGTTTGGCTGTTCTCTTGCAGTACCTCCGGTCCATGTTCTTTCAAATACCGGTATCCCAAGAACAGAAACCCAACCAAGATTACAAAGGCAACAAAGCGTATGACTTGCTTTAAACCCGTATTCCCTGTATTCCCTGTATTTCCTGTATCTTCAAACTCTTCTTCCGCTTCCTCCTTGGTTTCCTGATTGGCTGCCGCCGGAGTTTCAGTCTCTTTTACGAAAGGAATAGCAATCGGTTCAGTATCTGCAATCTTTTCGACTTCTTCTATTTCCGGCTCCGGTTCTGCCGGCGTTTCGGAAACCGATGCCATAGCTCCGGAAGGTTCCGGAACCGTTCCGTTCCCTTCTTCTTCCGTTTCTTCTTCTCCTTCCTCCGGAGAAGCATCTTCTTCCAAGTCCGTCAGCGAAACCTTCTCATCCAGTTCTACGGATTCAAAAAAAGAAAAAGGCTTATTCACGCTTTCTTTCAACTGTTTGTCAGGTAGGAAGCTATACCGGTAGTGTACCGGAATTAAAAAACGCTCGCCCGTATTTACATGGATGCTTTCCCGCTCTTCAATGCGTACCAGCTTGAATATGCCCAATCCCTTGATCTCGATCGATCCTTCCGTCTCGATATCCTCCATCAGAATGGTAAGCAGATTTTTCAGAAACAGTTCTACTTCCCGATGTTTCTTTCCCGTTTTCCTGGCAATCGCTTTGGTTATATCTTGTAAGGTAATGCGGTTATTCATCGTTGTCAAAGGTTTTATATTTTTCCTTCAATGTAGTGCTGGGCTTAAATACGGGAACCAACTTGGGCGGAACCAGATAGCGCTTGCCATTTGTCGGATTGACGGAGATGCGTTCCGCTTTCTTTTTGACTTCAAAGACTCCCAATCCCTGGATCATGACCGGATCGTTGTTTGCCAAGCTTTCATTCAATACTTCTTTAAAGGCGGATAACATCTCTTCCACCTCTTTTTCCGGAGTAGCCAGACGATTCGACAAATCAATAATCAACTCTTTTTCCTTCATGACATCACTAAAAAACTATATAACAATGCGATATTAGCCATTCTTGAGCGGAAAAGCAAATATTACCCTTTTCTTTTCTTTTTTATTAAGCCTTTAGCACATGTAAAAAAGTGGAAATATCCTCTTCCGTCGTATCGAAAGAAGTAACTAACCGGGCTTCGTTGGTTTCTTCATTGAACACATAAAAGAAGAAATGTTCCAATAACCGGTCGATCAACAGGCGGGGCATCGTGAAAAACAACTCGTTACTTTCCACTTTCTGTGTGAAATGAATATCCGGAAGGTCTTTCATTCCTTCATAGAGCCGTTGGGCCATCCGGTTGGCGTGCTGTGCGTTTTTGAGCCAAAGGTCATCCGTTAGATAGGCGGTAAACTGGCAGGATAAATAACGCATCTTGGAAGCCAATTGGGCCGATTGTTTGCGGACAAAACGGGCGGATTCGATCAATTCTTGGCGGAAAACGATGACGCATTCCCCTATCATCAACCCGTTTTTTGTTCCGCCGAAGCTAAGCACATCGATGCCGCAGTCGACGGTCAACGCTTTCAGCGGGTATCCTAATGCCGCAGCCGCATTTGCCAAACGCGCGCCGTCCATATGGACATATAGTCCGTTTTCGTGGGCGAAAGCCGTGATAGCCTTCAGTTCGTCGGGCGTATAAATCGTTCCGTATTCCGTACTTTCGGAGAGGTAGATAGCCCCCGGTTGGGAATGATGCTGGTCTCCGATCCCATGCAAATGATGGCGGATCAGTTCCGGATTCAGTTTCCCGTCCGGCGTAGGGATCGTAACAAGCGGACAGCCGGTCGCTTTGGTCGGCGCTCCACATTCGTCCACATAAATATGCGCCGCATCCGTACAAAGAATGGATTGATAAGGGCGGGTCACCAACTGAAGGGCGATCGTATTGCTTCCCGTTCCATTAAATGTAAAAAAAGGAGCGCAGTTCGCCGAAAATGTTTCTTTTATTTTTTCTACCGCTTCATGTGTCCAGTCGTCATTCCCATAACCGACCGCATGATCTTGATTTGCTTTGATTAAAGCCTCAATAACTGAAGGGTGAACGCCCGAGTTATTGTCAGATGCCAAACTTCTCATATTTCATACCTATTAAGATAGGTACAAAGGAACATAATTTTGAACAATTATCGCTTAATGTTTTTATATGATTCCTTTTAAATGTTTCATATTTGCCTTAGCCGTGTCCAAAACATCCTCTATACGCCCTTGGAGAATCAGTTTAATCATGGATTCTACAAATCCTTTCATCTGTGCAAATTCAATTTTAGGAGGCATGGCCAATGCATTCGGATCCGTTTGGATGGAAACTAAAACCGGGGAAGGAGAATTTAATGCTTTAGCCAGCGTTTCTTCCACCTCTTGGGGTTCGTTCACAGTATAGGCTTCCATTCCCATAGCACGGGCCACAGCGGCAAAATCAGGATTTAACATGGCTGTCTCACTGTCCGGCAAACCGGCCACTTGCATTTCCAATTTTACCATACCCAACGAACGATTATTGAATACGATAATTTTAACCGGTAATTTATATTGTACAATCGTTGCCAGGTCACCCATCATCATGGATAATCCGCCATCGCCACAGAAAGCGATGACCGGTTGTTCCGGACGTGCCAAAGCCGCCCCGATGGCCATCGGCATAGCATTCGCCATGGAACCGTGGTTAAACGATCCTAACATTTCCCGTTTACCCGTGGCCTGCAGATACCTCGCTCCCCAGACACAACACATGCCTGTGTCAACCGTGAAAATTGCATTGTCGGCCGCCAAACGGTCGATCACCGACGCGACATATTCGGGAGCGATCAGATCGGTTTCTCCCGGATGGGCTGCCGTACTGGCCAGATATTCTTTCACTTTTTCATATATTTTCAGTTGTTTCCGTAGAAAGCTGTCATCCGCTTTCGTTTCAAGGAATGGAATCAAGGCCGAAAGCGTATCTTTGATATTACCGCCCAAGGCCATATCTACTTTGGCCCGGCGTCCGATCCTTTCCGGCCTTGCGTCTATTTGTACGATTTTACACTTGGTCGGCATAAAATATTGGTAAGGAAAATCCGTTCCCAGCAAGATCAACAGATCGGCCTCATGCATCGCCGTGTAGGCCGACGGAAGCCCCAGCAGCCCCGTCATACCGACTTCATTAGGATTACCATGCTGAACGACCATCTTGCCCCTGAAGCTATATCCCACCGGCGCCTTGATCATTTCAGAAAGCTTTATGACCTCTTCATGCGCTTCCCTTGTTCCGATTCCACAGTAGAGGGTAATCTTTTCCGCAGAATTTATCAGCCCGGCTAATTCCTTTAATTCTTTTTCCCGGGGACGATAAACCGAATCGGAGAAAAGCGCTTGGGCAGCCGTCATACTTTCATCGGCATTCTGAGCTGCAAGATCTCCCGGCAAACCGATGACTGCCACCTCTTTTTTTGAGATGGCATGTTGGAGCGCCGCTTGTAACATACGGGGGAATTGTTGGGGCGTATTTGCTATTTGGTTGTAACCGCTACAATCGTCAAAAAGCTTGATCGTATTGGTTTCCTGAAAATAGGACATGCCGAATTCATAGGAAGGACAAGTGGAAGCAATAGCCAATACTGAAGCATTCGCTCTCTGGGCATCATACAAGCCATTGATAAGATGTACATGCCCGGGGCCGCTACTTCCGGCGCAACAGCCGATTCCATTTAATTCGGCTTCAGCCAGGGCGGCATAAGCTCCGGTTTCTTCATGCCTGACATGCACCCATTTTACCTCTCCGTCTTGCCTTACCGCTTCATTCACTTCATTCAGGCTATCTCCGGTCACCGCATAAATATGTTTGATTCCCGCCTGTTTTACTGTTTCTATTAATTGATTTGCAACTTTTTTTCCCATAATTACCTATAATTTATATTCTAAATTGATTTTTTTCTTTACTCATTACAGAACAACCCTTTCAATGTGTGAGGCTCGCACCGGGAATATTGAGGCGGGACAGCCACCTTTGCTCCCAGTGCGGCAGCGGCATGCCATGCCCATCTCGGGTCGTAAAGGAATCCGCGTCCGACAGCTATAAGATCCGCCTTCCCGGAAGAAATCGCATCCTCCGCTTCCTGAGGCACGGTGATCAGTCCCACCCCTATGACGGGTATCCGGACAGCTTTTTTAATCGCCTCCGCATAAGGAAGTTGATATCCCGGTCGCAGTTCGGGCATTCTCTGTAATCCTCCGTCCACTCCCCCTCCGGAGACATGGATATAGGCGCATCCCCTTTTTTCCAGAAGCTTTGCCAATTCAATGCTTTGCGCCAGATCCCAGCCGCCTTCAATCCAGTCGGTAGCTGAAATCCGGATTCCGACCGGCACATCGGAGGGTATGCCTGCCTTTACCGCATCAAAGACCTCCAAGACCAACCTCATGCGGTTTTCCAGGCTTCCCCCGTAAGCATCTTTCCGCTTATTCGTTATGGGCGAAAGAAACTGGCTTAGCAGGTAGCCATGCGCTCCATGAAGTTCTATAGCGTTAAATCCGATCGCAACGGCTCTTTGCGCCGCCCGGACAAATTGAAGGACGATCTGGTCGATTTCGGGAATTGTCAGTTCCCGGGGTATTGTTCCTCCGGTGGACAAAGGAATAGCCGACGGGGCTATTGTCTGCCATCCGTTAGGTGCTGACGGATGGATGAAGTTGTTCGATTTCCAGGAGAGGTCGGTCGACGCTTTCCGCCCGGCATGCGATATTTGCAATGCCAGGGGAATCGGAGAATGAAGACGGATAAAATCGACCACTTTAGACAAGGCAAAGGCGGATTTATCGTCCCAGATACCCAAGTCGGCGTATGAGATTCTTCCCTCCGGAGCCACGGCGGTCGCTTCCACAATCAGCAGTCCCGCTCCCGAAAGAGATAACGTACCATAATGCATCAAATGCCATTCCGTCGCTTGCCCGTTGGCGGCCGAATATTGGCACATAGGCGGGATCACGATGCGATTCGCCAAATCAAGGGATTCGATTTTTGTTTTTGAGAATAAATGACTATCCATTCGACTATTCAATTTTATTTTTTACGTCCCAAAAAGAAGATGAATGCAAGCTGGTTGGATTAGTATGCAATTTGCATCTTCAAAGTTATGTTTTCAGTAAGTACCCATTTTGAAAGACCTCTTGGATAAAGGATACCTTTTCTTAATTTCAATATAAAAACAACAGAGAAGGACGGTTTGTTTTGAAAACACGAATCATGCATTATTCATTTCTTAACAATCGGGACATTCCATTCCTGAATTAAAACCAAATCCGTTATAATTTATGCTTTTAATTAGATATAGGTAAAACGTTGCTTCAAGCAGCGAAGATAGACCTGGTTGAGGAGAAAATCGAAGGATCCGGTTAATTTCGGTAAGACATTAAGGATCACCGATCTGCAAGAAATTGGCGTATGATGCTTATGCCGATCTGTTGGCGGTACTTTCGATTGGGTGTTTTACAGCTGTCGAACACGTGTTTCACAGCCGTCGAACACGTGTTTTACGGCTGTGAAACACGTGTTCGATAGCCATCAAACACTTAATTGCATTCGATGAAAGATACATCCGGGTATTTCGTATGATCCTTCTGGTGCTACCCTCATCTATTTTTCGATAGTAACTGCGGAACCGGAGGTAGAAAGAATGACATGGAAACTGTCGCATTTTTATGGGGTCCGGCTGAACAATTCAGGCTTTAAAAGTGTTATGATATAAAGCTTTAACACAGAACCTGGCTACCTTAAAATAAGTCCTGACCGGCAGGCGAGTAACATGCGGATACAATTTGAAATCAAGGAAAATTTACCTGAAATAACGGCAGGGTTACTGCATTCGGAAAAATGGCTGACACTGATTAAAGAAGAACGGGATGATTATAAGAAACTGACGATTAAAGATCCCTACTTCGATTCGGCCGCTTCGGTAGAAATCTTCAAGGACGAAATCCGTATCCAGACGGCATGGTCGAATTATTCCTATCGTATTTATAAGTTGGGCGATGCGGTGTGGTGCGAATACGTAGGCGCTTACCGCGGATTGCTGGAACAAAACCTGCTGCCGGTGCTCACACCGAAAAAGAGCATCTTGGGCTCTACCGTCCTGAACAGTTCGCTTTTGGGAAATGAGCCGCATACCTTGCAACAGTACAGCAAGGAGAACATGAAACTGAAAACATTCCGCCGGGATAATTTCGAGAAAGAGACGGAGCTGACTTCCCCGAAAGACCATCCGAAAGTCGTTTACGACGAGTTTATCAAGATGGATATGCCCCTTCCTCCGCTGGAAAATAAAAAGAATAAATAAGGCTCAAAAATGTCACATTTCATTTAAAAAGAAGAAAAAAAACTGCGGAATTGATATAAGTAATTGAAATCCTTGTATCTTTGCCGCCATATAAAAAGCGTTTTCACTCCTTGGAGAAGGAATAAACGCTTCTTTTTTCTCCTGAAAATCAGGATTCGGGAAAAAGCAAACTTCTGGCAACGGTTTGTTCTTATCCGATTATGTTTAACAAAAAAATGACATTATGAGAATTAGAACTTGTGTTCTCGAAGTAGGGTGCGTGCTACTTTTATTCCTTTCTGCCGGCACCCCGAAAACAAGTCTCTCCCAAGGGTATCACCCCGGAGATCTTGCCCCGAGAATAGAGTCGTTAGGTGTTGATCGTGGGATTAATTACCTAAACCGTTCCGGACGTTACACGCTTCTGAACTTCTGGGCCGCCTACGATGCGGAGTCCCGTGCGAAGAATGTGTTACTCTGGAACTATGTAAGTAAAATGGATTCGAACCGCATTGAAATGTATTCCGTTTCAATGGATGAAAGGGCTTCCGTATTTACTGAAACTGTAAAAATGGATAATTTGGATTTATCCAACCAATTCAATGAGAGAAAAGGGAAAGAATCCCCACTTTACAAGGCTTTCGGCCTTCACAAAGGACTCGGGAGTTTCCTTATTGACGGCAATGGAGTCATCGTAGCAACCCATGTGGATCCGCAACAAATATCTTCTCTGTTAAACTGAATTTATTGATTTAAACGATCAGGGAGTCTCAACAAAGACTCCCTTTTTTCCCCTCCTCTTCGGAAATGTTAATTAAACTCAACAGGACGGCCGGCGCATTAATCCTTGGTACGGGTTTCCCATCTAAGAGACAAAGAGAGAAATAAACGGAAGTATTCACCATTAAGACTTACCCTTTATGAAAAAGATGATTATTTTATTAGTTGCAGGAATGTTAGGAATCGCTTCCTTCAACCAACGCGCCGAAGCCCAATCTTTCCAAGTGAGCATCAATATCGGAATGCAACCGGCTTGGGGGCCTGTAGGCTATGATTATGTGGATTATTACTATTTCCCGGATATAAATTGCTACTATAATGTAAACCAACGTTTGTTTTATTTTCTCGATCCGCGGGGATATTGGGTCTATGCCAACTATTTGCCCTATGACTACCGGAGATACGACTTATACCGTCTCTTTAAAGTGGTAATCAACGAACCGATGCCTTGGAGGTATAATCATTACCACCAGACCCATTTTAGCACATATCGTGGTCGCCATCAGATTGTCATACGCGACAGCAGGGATCGCCGGTATGCTGAAAGCCGTAGAAATCAATATAATTGGTATAGCAACAAGAATGATTTCCGTCCGAACCGGGTAGTAGAGTCCAACCGGAATCAATCCAGAAGCGAGGATCGTAACCGGAACGAATGGAGAAGAGAGAATGAAAAGGTTGATGTTCGTCCCGAACGCCGGGAAAACAATCTCCGAAACCGCGAAGCGGATAAAAACAACACAAAGGAAACGCCGGACGTACGTTCCAACCGTAGCAACCGGAATGAGGAAACTCGGAAATCCGTCCCGCAACCCCGCTCGAATGAACGGAAGGAAGCGCCAAAAGGAAATAGCAACCGTTCGGGAGGACGCTCCGAAAGGTCGTCTGAAAGATCATCCGAAAGCCGTTCCGTATTAATCAAACGATAAAAGTCAGGTAGGAAAGGAAGGTGCGTCAAAAGCCCATTGTGGGATATGTAGGGGCGAATGCAATTCGCCCCTATGAATTCCTTTACGGCTCTTTTGACACACCTTCTTGGTCATAAACGGAAGCGGTATAACTCCGCCATCACTTTTTGGTATTGGTTCTGAAGCTGCAGATAGTTGTCGATACTTTGGTAATAAGTCATTATATTGACAAAGTATTCGATCATTGAAATTTGCCCCATATGTAACGCTTTGTTCAGCAAATCCGTATTATCCCGGCTTCCCAGTTCATCCCGGTATTCGTCCACTGACTTTTTCAATGCGAGCGATTGCAGATAAAGGCCCTGCAACTTTCGTTCCAACGCGGTGGATGCCGTTTCCAATTGAAGTTCCGTATAAAGGCTTTGCGCTTTCGCCTGCTTCACCCGGTTCCGGTTCGAAAACAACGGCACACGGATACCTACCAGGAAACCGTTGAACCGCTCCCCTCCGACCGCCGTATTCAAACGGTAACCTACCTCGAATCCAGGCAAACCTTGGGCTTTGCTGACGCCGACATAACGCTGCGCGGCCAGTTGCGCCTGCTCGAGTGCCTTCAGGGAAGTCGTCGCGGCAAGGGCTTCCGCTTTCAATTCTTCAAAAGAGAGCAGTTCGGGCGCCTGCCGGTAAGCCGTATCCGTAAAGGAGATCGCCTCCCCTCCGTTGAGGGCTGCCAACGCTTGCAGCTTAGCGGTGCGTTCCGCTTCAGTCAGGCGAGCTTCGGTCTTGATATTCAATAATTCCAATCTTATTTTATTGGTTTCCAGAATGTTTGCGTCTCCTTTCTCCAACCGCTGGGCATATAAGGCCGACAATTGCTCGGCATTTTCCCGGCGTTCTTCCAACAATTGCCGCTTCCGGTTCAATTGCACCAGATCCAGGCAGATCAGTTGGGCTTCCATGAGGATCTCCTGCCGTTTTTCCGTTTGCCGGTAGTCCAACTCTTCCGATTTGATCTTCGCCCATTGGTTCCGCTGAACATAGAGGGAAGGAAAATCGAAGGCTTGCGAGGCAATCAATTCCCCTTGGATGCCCAGCCCTTCCTTATTGCCATATTGATGGGTGTAAGAGACAGAGGGATCTTCGAGGTTGTTTCCGGCCTGGGCGTCCAGTTTTTGGGCAACCGTCCATTCCCGGTTCGCCTGCAACTCCCGGTTATTTCGCTCGATGCTCTTCAGCACTCCCGCCATGTCTTGTTGCGCTTGCAGGGGATTGCAGCATAAAACAAGCCCTGCCAGCAGGCATTTGCTTATCTGTTTCATTCTTGCTGATTTTTATTCATTAATAAATATACAATAGGGATAATAAACCCGTTCAGGAAAGTAGAAGTCAGCAGGCCGCCCAGAATGACGACCGCCATCGGGCTCTGGATCTCGTTGCCTGGCAAATCGCCTTTGACTGCCAAAGGGATCAGGGCCAAGGCCGAGCAAAGCGCTGTCATCAGGATTGGATTCAAACGATCCAGCGATCCTTGCAGAACGGCAGCTTGCAGTCCGAGCCCTTCGCTGCGGAGCTGTTGGTAATGACTGATCAGCAACATCCCGTTCCGGGTAGCGATTCCAAAGAGAGAGATAAAGCCGATGATTGCCGGAATACTCAGTTCACCGGAAGTCAGCCATAGGATCAGAACCCCTCCGATTAAAGCCAACGGCAGGTTCAGCAAGACAATCCCGCTTTCCCTGGCGTTCCTGAACTGGATAAGCAGCAGGAAGAAGATAACCAACAAAGCCATTGCCGAAGTAAGCAGCAAGGTGCGGCTCGCAGATTGCTCACTTTCGAACTGCCCGCCATATTCCAGATGGTAGCCTTCGGGAAGCGTGACGGAAGACGCGACCTTCTTCTGAATGTCATCGACAACTCCGCGCAGATCACGGCCGGAAACGTTGGAACTGATAACGATCTTTCGCTGTACATTCTCCCTGTTAATCGTATTCGGGCCGGTAGTCGAGCGGATATCCGCTACGTAACTGAGAGGAATCTTCTCACCGCCGGCATCGATCATCAGGTTACTTATCTGTTCCATCGTTCCCCGGCTATCATCCGACACCTTAAGCGTCAGGTCGAAATATTTGCCGTCTTCATAGACTTGGCCCACGCTTTCTCCGGAAAGCATTACTTGGATATATTCTTCAAATTCAGGCAGTGGAATACCGTATTTGGCCAATAGTTCGCGCCTGGGCGTGATGGTTAGTTGAGGGCGTTCGACCTGTTGCTCAACTTTCAGGTCGACTACTCCGTCGATTCCGGAGATGGCGTCCTTGATCTGGTTTCCAATCGTAAAGAGGCGGTTCAGGTCCGTACCGAAAAGCTT
>NZ_LT799418.1:2796447-2799838 GCF_900162725.1 Parabacteroides sp. Marseille-P3160
AACCTACCTCGAATCCAGGCAAACCTTGGGCTTTGCTGACGCCGACATAACGCTGCGCGGCCAGTTGCGCCTGCTCGAGTGCCTTCAGGGAAGTCGTCGCGGCAAGGGCTTCCGCTTTCAATTCTTCAAAAGAGAGCAGTTCGGGCGCCTGCCGGTAAGCCGTATCCGTAAAGGAGATCGCCTCCCCTCCGTTGAGGGCTGCCAACGCTTGCAGCTTAGCGGTGCGTTCCGCTTCAGTCAGGCGAGCTTCGGTCTTGATATTCAATAATTCCAATCTTATTTTATTGGTTTCCAGAATGTTTGCGTCTCCTTTCTCCAACCGCTGGGCATATAAGGCCGACAATTGCTCGGCATTTTCCCGGCGTTCTTCCAACAATTGCCGCTTCCGGTTCAATTGCACCAGATCCAGGCAGATCAGTTGGGCTTCCATGAGGATCTCCTGCCGTTTTTCCGTTTGCCGGTAGTCCAACTCTTCCGATTTGATCTTCGCCCATTGGTTCCGCTGAACATAGAGGGAAGGAAAATCGAAGGCTTGCGAGGCAATCAATTCCCCTTGGATGCCCAGCCCTTCCTTATTGCCATATTGATGGGTGTAAGAGACAGAGGGATCTTCGAGGTTGTTTCCGGCCTGGGCGTCCAGTTTTTGGGCAACCGTCCATTCCCGGTTCGCCTGCAACTCCCGGTTATTTCGCTCGATGCTCTTCAGCACTCCCGCCATGTCTTGTTGCGCTTGCAGGGGATTGCAGCATAAAACAAGCCCTGCCAGCAGGCATTTGCTTATCTGTTTCATTCTTGCTGATTTTTATTCATTAATAAATATACAATAGGGATAATAAACCCGTTCAGGAAAGTAGAAGTCAGCAGGCCGCCCAGAATGACGACCGCCATCGGGCTCTGGATCTCGTTGCCTGGCAAATCGCCTTTGACTGCCAAAGGGATCAGGGCCAAGGCCGAGCAAAGCGCTGTCATCAGGATTGGATTCAAACGATCCAGCGATCCTTGCAGAACGGCAGCTTGCAGTCCGAGCCCTTCGCTGCGGAGCTGTTGGTAATGACTGATCAGCAACATCCCGTTCCGGGTAGCGATTCCAAAGAGAGAGATAAAGCCGATGATTGCCGGAATACTCAGTTCACCGGAAGTCAGCCATAGGATCAGAACCCCTCCGATTAAAGCCAACGGCAGGTTCAGCAAGACAATCCCGCTTTCCCTGGCGTTCCTGAACTGGATAAGCAGCAGGAAGAAGATAACCAACAAAGCCATTGCCGAAGTAAGCAGCAAGGTGCGGCTCGCAGATTGCTCACTTTCGAACTGCCCGCCATATTCCAGATGGTAGCCTTCGGGAAGCGTGACGGAAGACGCGACCTTCTTCTGAATGTCATCGACAACTCCGCGCAGATCACGGCCGGAAACGTTGGAACTGATAACGATCTTTCGCTGTACATTCTCCCTGTTAATCGTATTCGGGCCGGTAGTCGAGCGGATATCCGCTACGTAACTGAGAGGAATCTTCTCACCGCCGGCATCGATCATCAGGTTACTTATCTGTTCCATCGTTCCCCGGCTATCATCCGACACCTTAAGCGTCAGGTCGAAATATTTGCCGTCTTCATAGACTTGGCCCACGCTTTCTCCGGAAAGCATTACTTGGATATATTCTTCAAATTCAGGCAGTGGAATACCGTATTTGGCCAATAGTTCGCGCCTGGGCGTGATGGTTAGTTGAGGGCGTTCGACCTGTTGCTCAACTTTCAGGTCGACTACTCCGTCGATTCCGGAGATGGCGTCCTTGATCTGGTTTCCAATCGTAAAGAGGCGGTTCAGGTCCGTACCGAAAAGCTTGATGGCAATATTCGCCTCCGTGCCCGACAGCATGGCATCCAGCCTATGGGAAATGGGCTGTCCGATCTCCACATTGGCGCCGCTAATGACGGATAGTTTCTCGCGGACATCGTCCATAACTTCTTCCCGACTCCGGCCTTTCAGTTCAAAAGGCGCTTCCATTTCAGATTCATTCACCCCGAGGGCATGTTCATCCAGTTCGGCACGTCCGGTTTTACGGGCAACAGTCTTTATTTCGGGTACCTGCAGCAATAAATTCTCAGCCAACCTCCCGATCCGGTCCGATTCCTCCAACGAGATTCCCGGAAGGGCGCTTACATTAATAGTAAAAGAACCTTCGTTGAATGGCGGCAGGAAGTTTCTTCCCAAAGTGAAAGACAAGCCGACAGCGATGGCAAACAAGGTAAACGTACTGCCCAGTACTATCTTTTTATGATTCAGCACCACCTGCAAAGCTCGGGCGTAGTATTGCTTTAAATAGCATACGACAATCGACTCTTTTTCAACCGTCTGTCCCCTCCCAAAACTCAACAGGTAGCTGCAGAGTACCGGCGTCAGAGTCAACGCCACGATGGTCGAAGCAAACAAGGAAATGATAAAGGCGATTCCCAGAGGCATTAACATACGCCCCTCCATTCCACTTAAAAAGAAAAGAGGAATAAAGCTGACCACAATAATCAAGGTAGAATTGAAGATCGGCATCCGCACTTCACAGGAGGCGTCATGCACGACCTGCAAGACCGGACGCTGTTCCTCTGCGGGCAATTTCCGGTTTTCCCGTATTTTCCGGTAGACATTCTCGACGTCCACAATCGCATCGTCGACCAACGAACCGATGGCGATCGCCATTCCTCCCAAACTCATCGTATTGATCGTCAGACCCATCCATTTCAAAACAAGTACGGAGACCAGCAAAGAGAGAGGCATGGCTACTAATGAGATAGCCGTCGTCCGCACATTCATCAGAAACAGCAGGAGAATCACGAGGACAAAGAAGCTACCCTCGATCAAACAATTTTTAATATTATTGATGGATGAATCGATGAATCGACTTTGGCGAAAGGCATCGGTCGATACCCTGACATCCGGAGGCAGGTTCTTCTGTAAGTCGGCGATAGTAACGTCCAGACGGTCGGTCAGATCGACTGTACTCGTTCCGGGTTGCTTGGTAACGGTCAACAAGACAGCAGGCTTGCCCTTTTCAGAAGCTAATCCGAGTTTCGGGCTTTTGGCACCTATGCGGATGGTCGCGATGTCGGAAAGCGTTACCGCCGCACCGTCTATCGTCTTGATCATCCCTTTTCCGATTTCCTCTGCTTTGGAAGTGGAAAGAATTCCCCGGATGATGAACTCGCTGCCGAATTCATAAAGTACGCCTCCATTAGCATTCCGGTTCATGTTCCGACAGACGGCCAGGACTTCGTCCAATCCGATGCCGTAATGCTTCATGCGTCCCTGGTCAAGCAAAATCTGGTATTCCTTGATGTCCCCCCCGATGACGGCTGCCTGCGCTACCCCGCCGGTGGAAAGCAGGCGGGGACGGATCGTCCAG
>NZ_LT799418.1:2801059-3069339 GCF_900162725.1 Parabacteroides sp. Marseille-P3160
CTGCAAGACCGGACGCTGTTCCTCTGCGGGCAATTTCCGGTTTTCCCGTATTTTCCGGTAGACATTCTCGACGTCCACAATCGCATCGTCGACCAACGAACCGATGGCGATCGCCATTCCTCCCAAACTCATCGTATTGATCGTCAGACCCATCCATTTCAAAACAAGTACGGAGACCAGCAAAGAGAGAGGCATGGCTACTAATGAGATAGCCGTCGTCCGCACATTCATCAGAAACAGCAGGAGAATCACGAGGACAAAGAAGCTACCCTCGATCAAACAATTTTTAATATTATTGATGGATGAATCGATGAATCGACTTTGGCGAAAGGCATCGGTCGATACCCTGACATCCGGAGGCAGGTTCTTCTGTAAGTCGGCGATAGTAACGTCCAGACGGTCGGTCAGATCGACTGTACTCGTTCCGGGTTGCTTGGTAACGGTCAACAAGACAGCAGGCTTGCCCTTTTCAGAAGCTAATCCGAGTTTCGGGCTTTTGGCACCTATGCGGATGGTCGCGATGTCGGAAAGCGTTACCGCCGCACCGTCTATCGTCTTGATCATCCCTTTTCCGATTTCCTCTGCTTTGGAAGTGGAAAGAATTCCCCGGATGATGAACTCGCTGCCGAATTCATAAAGTACGCCTCCATTAGCATTCCGGTTCATGTTCCGACAGACGGCCAGGACTTCGTCCAATCCGATGCCGTAATGCTTCATGCGTCCCTGGTCAAGCAAAATCTGGTATTCCTTGATGTCCCCCCCGATGACGGCTGCCTGCGCTACCCCGCCGGTGGAAAGCAGGCGGGGACGGATCGTCCAGTCTGCAATCGTCCGCAAGTCGAGCAGTGAAGTCGTGTCGGCGGTCAGCCCGATAATCAGGATTTCTCCCATGATGGAAGACTGCGGCCCCAAAGTCGGTTTACCGACATTCCCGGGAAGGCTTTCCCCCACGACCGCCAACTTCTCCGACACGATCTGGCGGGCGCGATAGATATCCGTACCCCAATCAAATTCCACCCAAACGGCTGAAAAGCCGGTAGTCGAAGAAGAACGTACCCGACGGACTCCCATGGCGCCGTTGACCGCCGTTTCAATCGGGAAAGTAACTAACTGTTCTACTTCTTCGGGCGCCAGTCCTTTGGCTTCCGTCATGATCACGACCGTCGGAGCGTTTAGGTCGGGAAAAACATCCACTTCCATGTGCCAGGCCGTATAAAGTCCCGCCAGTGTCAGGAGCAGGGAAAAAATCAGCACCACCATTCGGTTGTGCAGCGAATAGTAAATAATTTTGTCCAGCATATTCCCTTCCCTTTAATGATGGTGCGTATGAGCCGGAATGGAACCGGAGGCGGAAGCCAACTTCAATTGAGTGACCGCCTGCGTAACCACGACATCACCCGCCTCCAACCCGGAAAGAATCCGGATGGAAACGCCGTTACCGTCACCAATTATGACTTCTTTTTTCAAATAGCAATCCTGGTCCTGTTGCGTAAACACGTAATAAATTCCCTGTGCCTCCGTCAGAGCGGAAACCGGCACACTGAGGACATTCGGAACCGGAGCCGCCAGCAAATACACTTCTACATACGATCCGGGAATGAGGGCGCCCTTATTATCGAACTCAAAAGTTACCGGGATATAAAACGATTGGTTATCCGAGGCTTTCCCATATGAAAGCAGCCGCCCTCCCAACTCGCCCAACGAATAGACTTTGTCATCATATGGCGTCTTGAAATTAGCCGAACGGATAGCCGGCAGGCTGGAATAGTATTTTTCGGAGACTTCCGCCTGCAAAACCAGGCGGTTGCTACGCGAAACCGTTGCCAGCGATTGTCCTACAGATACATAATCCCCGTCTTTTACCTGCAGGTTTTTCAGATAACCCGACAGCGGTGAAGCGACAGCCATGCCGGAGGCCGTCTGCTTTCCGTTGACGGCGTCAAACGCCGCCCGGGCATTTTCATAATTTAGCTTCGCCTGGTTGAACTCCTTTTCCGACACTATTTTATCGGGGAGCAAGGCTTTCGCCCGTTCATATTCCTTTTCGGCGGCTTCGTAGGCCGACCGGATCCGGAGCACTTGATCTCCTTCCGGCAGATTGCGGGAAGAGAGGCTCAAAACAGTCTGCCCCCGACGAACCGCCGCCCCTTCGACAAAAGGAGCCTTTCCCAGCGATACCACTCCGGAGAGGGTGGCGACCAGAGTGGTCTCCTCTCCCTGTGCCGCCAGGATACGTCCGGTTGTTTTGATCACTTGCGTGAAATCACCCGGGCGGATCTCCTCGGTCTGTAGTCCGGCCGCCTTCGCCTTTTCAGGAGAGAAAGTTATTTCGGAGGAATGCTTGGATGTTGCCTCGTGATCATGCGTATGTTCCTCCGTATGCGCTTCCCGTTCCGAATCGCAGTCGTGTCCTTCGTGGGTGGACTTTCCTGCACAACCGGCAAACAGATAGGCGCATGCAATTGATAATAAACAGATTTTTTTCATAAATATTAAGAGTGTATCGCTATTAATTTAGATTAAAAGGGGTGCGATCGTAAAGATGCACAAGTCTGTCCCAAACATTCCGGTAGAAGAGATTCCTCCGCACAAAGTCTTCGAACGATACTTAAGAGCCGTTCGATAAGAAGCCGGAATGAAAAGGTTATAATAACGATACAGGAGGGGCTCGCAAGCCTGTAGCTCTGGCTATCCATACCCCATGCAAAAACTCTATATAATGGAGCTGCCTCCACTGAAGCGCTTGCTTAGAAAGCAAAAAGACCGGAGGCGCATAAGAATAAAACTTTTCCAAAGGGATAGGATATAGCCAGATGCTTCCGGACAGATGGGTCTGAATGATCGTATAAACAGCCTGGTTTTGCCCGGAGCAGGGACATTGTGAAGATTCATGATGCCCTTCCGCCTCATGCTCCGCCTCTTCCACCAGCGAAAGGCTGAAGCAGAAAGTCCCGTCACTATGATGGTGATGGGGAATCAGAAAGGACAGCGGAATGAAAAGACTGCTGACCAGTAAGGCATAAGCTATAAAAGACTTTTTCATCAGATCTTCGTAAGAGTCACAAAAATAGAATAAAAGCGGGAATTATCCTAACGGTTCGCGTTGGAAATTCCCTCCCTGTACGGACTTTATTTATGATGATTTGGAGGGATAAACAAGAACAATCTTGTATATTTGCATTTGATTTGCGCCATAAAAAAGAGTATAAAGTAAATTCAAACATACAAAATAAAATGTACAGAACAAAAACATGTGGAGAGTTACGCCTGACAAATAAAGGGCAAGAGGTAACCCTGGCGGGTTGGGTACAAAGGATCCGTAAGATGGGGGGTATGACTTTCGTCGACCTCCGGGATCGTTACGGGATCACGCAGTTGGTCTTCAACGAAGCAGTGGACGCCGCCCTTTGTGAGAAAGCGAACAAACTTGGGCGTGAATATGTAATCCAGGCCACCGGGGTCGTTGAAGAGCGTTCCAGCAAGAACCTGCATCTTCCGACCGGCGAGATAGAAATCATCGTCTCCGGGCTTAACATCCTGAATTCCGCCCTTACTCCTCCTTTTACCATCGAGGATGAAACGGACGGTGGTGACGATCTGCGCATGAAATACCGTTACCTGGACTTGCGCCGGAATGTGGTTCGCGCCAATCTCGAACTTCGTCACCGCATGGCTTTTGAAGTACGGCGCTATTTGAGCGAACAGGGATTCCTGGAAGTGGAAACGCCGGTGCTGGTTAATTCGACACCCGAAGGTGCCCGCGATTTTGTCGTCCCTTCCCGCATGAATCCGGGGCAATTCTACGCCTTGCCCCAGTCTCCGCAAACGCTGAAACAATTGTTGATGGTTTCCGGATTCGATCGTTATTTTCAGATAGTTAAATGTTTCCGCGACGAAGACCTGCGCGCTGACCGCCAGCCGGAATTTACACAGATCGACTGTGAAATGAGCTTTGTCGAGCAGGAGGACATCCTGAGCCTGTTCGAAGGAATGGCCAAACACCTGTTCAAGACAATCCGGGGGATTGAAGACAATGCGCCCTTTGTCCGCATGACCTGGCAGGATGCCATGAGGCAATATGGCTCGGATAAACCGGACCTTCGCTTCGGAATGAAATTCGTCGAGCTGGATTTCCTGAAAGGACACGGATTCCCGGTCTTTGACGAAGCCGCATACATCGGCGGTATCTGTGCGGAAGGCGCAGGAAGCTATACACGCAAGCAGATGGATGCCCTGACGGATTTCGTGAAGCGTCCGCAGGTAGGCGCCAAGGGGTTGGTATATGCCCGGATAGAGCTGGACGGGAACGTGAAATCGAGCGTCGATAAGTTCTATTCACAGGAAACGCTGCAGGAACTGAAGGCAGCGTTTGATGCTAAACCGGGAGACGCCATCCTGATCCTTTCCGGAGACGACGCCATGAAGACGCGCAAGCAATTGAACGAATTGCGTCTTGAGATGGGAAACCAATTGGGATTACGCGATAAAAACAAATTTGCCTGCCTCTGGGTCGTCGACTTCCCTTTGTTTGAATGGGACGAAGAAACGCAGCGTTATTACGCCATGCACCACCCGTTCACCTCGCCCAAACCGGAGGATATTCCTCTGTTGGACACTGATCCGGGAGCGGTTCGCGCCAACGCCTACGATATGGTGATCAACGGAGTGGAAGTCGGCGGAGGATCCATCCGTATCCATGACAGCGCTTTGCAGGATAAGATGTTCCGCCTGCTCGGATTCACGGAAGAAAGAGCCCAGGAACGGTTCGGCTTCCTGATGAACGCCTTCAAATACGGCGCGCCGCCTCACGGCGGATTGGCTTACGGACTGGACCGCTGGGTTTCCCTCTTTGCCGGCTTGGATTCGATCCGCGACTGCATCGCTTTCCCGAAAAACAATTCGGGGAGGGATGTCATGCTGGATGCACCCTCCGTTATTGATGACGAACAACTAAAGGAATTGAAACTGATCATAGATACGAAGGATTAAAAAGCGCATTTAGGATGATTCGGGTTAAGGATATACTAAAAGAGATTGAAGCCTATGCTCCCCTGCCCTTGCAAGAGAGCTTCGATAATTCAGGCCTTCAGGTCGGCGACGTAAATCAGCCGGCGACGGGAGCGCTGGTTTGCCTTGACGTCACGGAGGAAGTGATAGACGAGGCGATCGAATGTGAATGTAATCTGATTTTATCCCATCATCCCCTGGCTTTCAGACCTTTCAAGTCGCTCACGGGAGCAAATTACATCGAACGCTGTCTGATGAAAGCTTGCAAATACGACCTGGTGATTTATGCGGCTCATACGAATCTGGATAATGCGTCGGGCGGGGTTAACTTCAAGCTGGCGGAACTGATCGGATTACAGAATGTCCGGATTCTAAGCCCGTTAAAAGACAACCTGCTCAAGCTGGTGGTTTTCGTACCGGCCGACTATGCCGAACTGGTACGGAACGCCCTGTTCAATGCCGGCGCGGGGCATATCGGCAATTATGACTCCAGTAGTTTCAATCTGGCGGGAGAAGGGAGTTTCCGGGCGTCCGCAGATTGCCATCCTTTCCGGGGAGCGATCGGCGAATTGCATTTCGAGAATGAGATACGTATCGAAACGATCCTTCCGTCCTATCTGAAAACGGCGGTGACGCGTGCGATCCTTTCGGTTCATCCCTACGAAGAACCGGCATTCGACTTCTATCCGTTGGCAAACACCTGGAGCCAGGCCGGCTCAGGCATCGCCGGGGAGCTGCCCGAATGGGAAGACGAGCTCACTTTCCTGCAACGGATCAAGGATTTGTTCCATGTCGGTTGCGTCAAGCATTCCCCGCTTACCGGACGTAAAATCAAGGAAGTAGCCTTATGTGGAGGCAGCGGGGCCTTCCTGATCAAAGACGCCATCGCTTACGGTGCGGATATCTTTATCACCGGCGAGGCGAAGTATAACGATTTCTATGATGTGGAAGACAAAATCCTGCTGGCCGTTATCGGTCATTATGAGAGCGAGATATGTACAAAAGAAATCCTATATACTATTATATTGAAAAAATTCCCTAACTTTGCAGTCCAACTATCGAGTGTTAATTCAAACCCGGTTAAATATTTATAAGATGGCTAAAGAGAAAAAAGCAGTTGAAAAAGAATATACAGTAGAAGAAAAGCTCCGTTCGCTTTATCGGCTTCAGACAATCGTAACTGATATCGATAAGATCAAGACGCTTCGCGGCGAACTTCCGTTGGAAGTTCAGGATTTGGAAGATGAAGTAGCAGGATTGGAAACCCGCTACCAAAACTATCAGACCGAGATCAAGGACTACGAGAATGCGGTGGTTACGCAAAAGGCCAAGATTAAGGAATCCACCGGCTTAGTTGAAAAATACAAGACACAGTTAGATAATGTGCGGAACAATCGGGAATTCGACAATCTGTCCAAAGAAATAGAATTCCAAGGCCTGGAAGTGGAGTTTGCTGATAAGAAAATCAAAGAGTTTACGGAAGCCATTGTAACCAAGAAGGAAGAGATCATCCATTGCAAGGAATTGCTGGAAGGCCGAAAAGCGGACTTGGTACAGAAAAAAAGCGAATTAGACGAAATCGTTTCCGAAACAAAACAGGAAGAAGAAAAGCTGCGCGAAAAAGCAAAGAAAGTAGAGGACACAATCGAACCCCGTTTGCTGACGGCATTCAAACGCATCCGCAAAGGAGCGCGTAACGGCTTGGCTGTGGTCTGTATCCAACGGGATGCCTGCGGCGGTTGTTTCAATAAGATTCCGCCTCAGAAGCAAATGGATATCAAACTCCACAAGAAGATCATCGTCTGCGAGTATTGCGGAAGAATTATGGTTGACCAGGAGATTGCGGACGAAATCGGTAAATAACAGATCTTTCATAATATTATATATAGGAATACGATTCGACCGTATTCCTATTTTTTTATAATGATGACCGGGCAAATTCGTAAATATATTAAAGAGCATCGACTGCTCAATCCTGAAGGATTGGTTGTTGTCGGTTTGAGCGGAGGGGCCGATTCCGTCGCCTTGCTGCATCTGCTCGTGCGATTAGGATATTCCTGCCTGGCCGCCCATTGCAATTTTCACCTGCGGGGAGAAGAATCGGACGGGGATGAACGGTTTGCAGCCGAAACGGCCCGAAAGTTGAATGTCCCTTTTCTCCGGACGGATTTCCAAACAGAGGAATATGCCCACGATCGCCATATATCGATTGAGATGGCAGCCCGCGACCTCCGCTATGCCTGGTTCGAAGAGATCCGATCGGAGCACCAGGCGCAGGCGATTGCCGTCGCCCACCACCGCGATGACAGTGCGGAAACATTTCTACTCAATCTATGCCGGGGAAGCGGAATCCGCGGGTTATGCGGCATCCGGCCGAAAAACGGTTTCATTGTCCGTCCCCTGCTTTGTATCGGCCGGGATGAGATCCTCTCCTATCTGAAAGAAAACCAACTGACGTATGTAACCGACAGCACGAATTCTTCCGACGAATATACGCGGAATTTCATCCGTCTCCGGGTACTACCTTTATTGGAAGAGATCAATCCTTCCGTAAAAAAGGCAATTGCCCGGACTGCCGATCATTTGACGGAAACGGAAGCTTTGTTCCGGTATTCGATTGAGAATGCTATAAATAAATCTGTCGACATTGATGGAAAGCTTTTAATCGATGCGCTTCTATGTTATCCTTCTCCGAAGACAATTCTATATGAGTGGTTAAATCCTTATGGCTTTACGCCATCCACAATCGACTCTGTCTATGAAGCCCTCGATGCGGAGCCCGGTAAAATCTTTTATTCGTCGGGTGAATCGCACGTCCTGTTGAAAGATCGCGATTTCTTAATGCTTTCTGCTAATGAAAGGAAAGATTCAGGCAAGTACTTTTTGCAAATAGATCAACCGTGCGTCCATCCTATCCACATATCATTCAGGCTGGTCGAAATCTCCGATCCTGATTTTGCCATAACTGAATCACCGGATTACGCCTTTTTTGACAAGGAGCAGCTCTCCTTTCCTCTCTATTTGCGCAAATGGCAACCGGGTGATTGGTTTATTCCTTTCGGAATGAAGGGACGCAAGAAATTAAGCAATTATTTTACCGATCATAAATTCAGCCGGTTTCAAAAAGAGCAGACCTGGTTATTATGCAGCGGGACGGACATTATCTGGATTGTCGGTGAGCGGACGGACAACCGGTTTAGAATCACAAAATCAACAAAATCAGTGCTCATTGCATTTTTTTCGAGGTAAAATATTTTTTTCTGAAAAAAGATGCTTACATTTGCACAACTTACTCCGCTGATAAGTTGCTAATAAGTCAAATTAGATAAACGATCCGGTTAATTATTTACATGAAAATTTAATTTTATTGTTAACGAAATAAATACGAATAAGCATTTATTGCGATTACAAGCGTAGCAGTATATCTCTTCAAACGTATTTATTATTTACTTTCAATATGCAAAAATATAACATTTTAGAGCTTAACGAGAAGCTTCTGCCAGAACTACAAACCATTGCTGAAGAATTAGGCGTTAAAAAAGTAAAGTCATTCAAAAAAGAAGAATTAATCTACAAGATTTTGGATGAACAAGCGATTTCTTATGCCGGTATCCAAGCGGAAAAAGAAAAGGTAAAGGAAGCCCAAAAGACAGAAAAGAAGACGAGAACTCGACGCACTCCCAAAGCGGTAGGAAAGAAAGAAACGCCTAAAGAAGAAGTGGCCTCGCCCAAACCGGCAACGGTAACCCCTGCTGTTCCTACCTCTGCCATAGTGGAAGAAAAGATTCCCGAACCTGCGGCGGTAACAAAGAAAGTGGCCCCTCGAAGGAAAACAAGGATTAACAGGAAAGACAATCCGGTAGCGACGACTACTACCCTGCCCCAACCAGAGCCCCAGCAAGCGATTGTTGCGGAAGATAAGACGGAAAAAGTAGAAAAAACCGAAACGGCTCCGCTTCCAGTCAAACAGGAACCGGTAAAAGCTCAGGTTATCAAAGTGGAGAAGAAAGTCGAAGTCAAGGAATCTCAACCAGTAGAAGTAGCGGACATCGCAGAAGAGCAATCCGATAATACGGAAGAAAAAGAAAAGACGGAGGCTACAAATACGAACGAGCCCAGAAGGCTGGTGTTCAAACATAGCAATGATACTCCTTCCGTACTCGACCAGGTTCTTCCGTTGCATACGGCTTCGGTGAAACCGGAACGTGCGGCCCAGGAAAACCCTGCTCCTTCCGCTCCTCCCCGCCAGAACAACCGTCCGAGTAATAATCAGAACGTCAACAGGAACTCTAATCCGGCTTCGCAGGAAAAGCAATATGACTTCGACGGAATCCTTATCGGCACTGGCGTTTTGGAAATGATACAGGACGGATACGGATTCCTCCGTTCTTCCGATTATAACTACCTGACTTCACCGGATGACATCTACGTATCCCAGTCGCAAATCAAACTCTTCGGACTAAAGACCGGCGATGTGGTGGAAGGAGCGATCCGCCCTCCGAAAGAAGGTGAAAAATACTTCCCGCTCGTCAAAGTAGACAAAATCAACGGACGTACGCCGGAAGAAGTACGCGACCGGGTTCCTTTCGATCATCTGACTCCTCTTTTCCCGAATGAAAAGTTTATGCTAACAGCCCGCCGCTCGCCGAAAGTTTTTGATAACATTGCGGTTCGCGTAGTAGATCTTTTCTCCCCGATCGGCAAAGGACAGCGCGGATTGATCGTTGCCCAGCCGAAGACCGGTAAAACGATGTTGCTGAAAGATATTGCAAATGCCATTGCGACCAATCATCCGGAAGTATATATGATCGTTCTTCTGATCGATGAACGCCCGGAAGAGGTTACCGATATGGCGCGTAGCGTAGATGCGGAAGTCATTGCTTCCACATTCGACGAACCGGCGGAACGGCATGTCAAGATTGCGGAAATTGTATTGAATAAAGCAAAGAGAATGGTAGAATGCGGTCATGACGTCGTTATTCTGCTTGATTCCATTACGCGGTTAGCCCGCGCCTATAATACCGTCCAGCCCGCTTCCGGTAAAGTCTTGTCGGGAGGTGTAGATGCGAATGCACTGCAGAAACCGAAACGGTTCTTCGGAGCAGCCCGTAACATTGAAAACGGCGGTAGCCTGACGATCCTTGCGACCGCATTGACGGAAACCGGATCCAAAATGGACGATGTGATCTTTGAAGAATTTAAGGGTACCGGTAATATGGAACTTCAGTTGGATCGTAAGCTATCCAACAAGCGGGTTTATCCGGCTGTTGACATTACAGCTTCCAGCACACGCCGGGATGATTTACTGCAAGACGGAAGTACTGTTAACCGCATGTGGATCCTGCGTAAATATCTGGCCGACATGAATTCAATGGAAGCTATGGAATTTGTTAAGAAGCAAATGGAGAATACCGTCGACAATGCGGAATTTCTTGCCTCCATGAACGGATAACCAGGCAAATAAGTATAGAACAAAAGATATACGCAAGTATATCGGCATCAATAGGAGGAAAATGAAAGCATTTTCCTCCTATTTCTTTTATGCCATTAAAACCATCCGGGATAGAGATCCGATAGAGGGGGTGGATGCCATATGGGCCGAACACAAAAGAGGCTACCTAAAATTATTAGGTAGCCTCTTGTATAATAAAGCCGCACCGTAGATGTGAACAAACTCCGTATGACAGGTTTTGAGTGCTTTGCCACCTTTGTAATCCGCTGTGCCGAAAAGCAACCTCCGAAGAGTTGCGGCCCGCCATTAGTAACAAGAGCTATGCCTCGGAATTGATATTTTCTGATGAGTTTCCCAATCGAACAAGTGCGGCTTAACTCATTGTCTTATGACAAATATAAGACTTTATTTTAGATTGTACAAGTTATACAAAGAAAAAACGATAAAAAAAGAGGGAATTTCATTAAGAAGTCCCCTCTCCCATTCATGTCCTTAAAATCTTATTTTATTTTTGCGACTACCGCTTTAAATGCTTCCGGATGATTCATCGCTAAATCGGCTAACACCTTACGGTTAATTTCGATTCCTGCATTGCGCAAACCTCCCATCAGGCGGGAATAAGAAAGGCCTTCCAGGCGGGCGGCCGCATTGATACGTTGGATCCATAAAGCGCGGAAGCTACGTTTTTTATTGCGGCGGTCACGGAATGCATAGGTCAAACCTTTTTCCCATGTATTCTTTGCTACGGTCCAGACATTCTTGCGAGCTCCGTAATAACCTCTCGTTAACTTAAGAATTCTTTTTCTCTTTGCTCTCGAAGCAACATGATTTACTGATCTTGGCATAATTTAAATCATTTTTGAATGTTAGCGCCATCTTTGCGATGATCTTTTTGGCTAAACCATTCGGTTAATAAAAATCTTTTAAAAAACTTACTTTTAACAATTACTTTAGAGCAAGCAATTTTTTCACATTACTTACATCCACATTCGCAATTAAGCCGATATGTGTCAAGTTCCTCTTTTGCTTTTTCGTTTTCTTCGTTAGAATGTGACTCTTAAAAGCATGTTTTCTCTTGATTTTACCGGTTCCGGTAAGGGCAAACCTCTTTTTGGCACCGGAATTAGTCTTCATCTTTGGCATCTCTTCTGTTATTTATTAATTATTAATTTGGGCCGGTCAATAAAAGACCGGTCTTTCTTATTCCTCCGTATCTTCTTTTTGCTCCTTCTTCTCTTCTTCCGGGTTCCGGCGAGTAACTACCTTCTTTATTAACTTGGGAGCTGCTTTCGGAGCCGCGGGTTTCGCAGGAGCCGATCCTGCCTTTTTAGGAGTCAACATAATAATCATACGTTTACCTTCCAAAACAGGCAATTGCTCTACTTTACCATATTCTTCCAAGTCGTTTGCAAAACGAAGCAATAAAACCTCTCCCTGCTCTTTGAAAAGAATGGAACGGCCTTTGAAAAACACATAGGCCTTCACTTTCGCTCCCTCTTCCAGGAATCCTTTTGCATGCTTCAACTTAAAGTTGTAATCATGGTCATCCGTCTGAGGCCCGAAGCGGATCTCCTTAACAATCACCTTGACAGATTTTGCTTTCTGCTCTTTTTGGCGTTTCTTTTGTTGATAAAGAAACTTTTGATAATCGGTAATTCTACAAACGGGGGGGGCAGCATTTGGTGAAATTTCCACAAGATCCAACCCCAGATCTTCTGCTATTCGTAACGCCTGGGCGATAGGATAAACACCTTGTTCTATATTGTCACCAACTAAGCGAACTTCGCGTACTCGAATAAATTCATTAATTCTGTACTGATCCTTCAGACTGTCATTCTTCATTCAAAAAAAATTATCTTCCTCCTGTTTCTACAAATTACTTGTTAATCAAAAATCAAGCTTGGCTTTTCTGCCAATGGTTCATTAATTCATTCACTTCTGTTGTCAAAAGTGTCGCAAAGGTAGCAATTTTCATGGAACCTTTATCACCTTCGCCCTGTTTTCTTACGGAAACTTCACCATTTTCAGCTTCTTTCTCTCCCACTATCAACATATAAGGGATTCGTTTCAATTCGTTATCCCTGATTTTACGGCCTATCTTCTCGTTCCGGTCATCCACAATAACACGGATGTCGTCTTCTTCCAACGTTTCCTTTATCTTGTAGGCATACTCATTAAACTTCTCGCTGATAGGCATTATAGCCACCTGATCCGGCGTGAGCCAGAGCGGGAATTTACCCCCGGTGTGCTCAATCAATACGGCAACGAAACGTTCGATCGAGCCGAACGGTGCGCGGTGGATCATCACCGGACGATGTTTCTTATTGTCTTCACCCGTATATTCCAGTTCGAAACGCTCCGGCAGGTTGTAATCCACCTGAATCGTACCCAACTGCCAACGGCGGCCAATAGCGTCTTTCACCATGAAGTCCAGTTTCGGACCGTAGAACGCGGCTTCTCCCAGTTCTACGCGGGCGCGCAGCCCTTTCTCTTCGCAAGCTTCGACAATCGCCCGTTCCGCCTTATCCCAATTCTCATCCGAACCGATGTATTTTTCCTTGTGATTCGGATCGCGCAAAGAAATTTGCGCTTCAAAGTTCTCAAAATCCAACGCCTTGAAAATAATAAAGATAATATCCATTACTTTCAGGAACTCGTCTTTCAACTGATCCGGACGGCAGAACAGATGGGCGTCGTCCTGCGTAAAGCCGCGAACCCGCGTCAGCCCGTGCAATTCACCGCTCTGCTCGTAACGGTATACGGTACCGAATTCGGCCAAACGGAGAGGCAGGTCCTTATATGAACGCGGAGAGACTTTATAAATCTCGCAGTGATGCGGGCAGTTCATCGGTTTCAATAGAAACTCTTCCCCTTCCTGCGGAGTATGGATCGGTTGGAATGAATCTTTGCCATACTTTGCATAGTGACCGGAAGTAACATAAAGTTGTTTACCTCCGATATGCGGCGTGATGACTTGCTGATAGCCGTATTTCTTCTGAATCCGTTTCAAGAAATCTTCCAGTCGAAGACGCAACTGGGTTCCTCGCGGCAACCATAAAGGTAACCCCGCTCCCACAGCCTGTGAAAAAGCAAAAAGCTCAAGCTCTTTCCCTATTTTACGATGGTCACGCTTTTTGGCTTCCTCCAACAACGTTAGATATTCGTCCAGCATTTTCTTCTTCGGGAAAGTGATTCCGTACAGACGAACCAACTGCTTGCGCTTTTCATCCCCTCGCCAATAAGCACCGGCAACGCTAAGTATCTTAACTGCTTTTATATAGGACGTATTGGGAATATGGGGCCCACGGCAAAGGTCGGTAAAATTCCCCTGTGTATAGGTCGTAATATGTCCGTCTTCCAATTCACTGATGAGCTCGGTCTTATAGATCTCTTCCCGGTTGCCGAAATAGGCCATTGCATCCGCTTTGGAGATGCTTTTGCGGACAATCTCCTCCTTACGAGCCACCAATTCCGCCATCTTGGCTTCGATAGCGGGAAAATCGTTGTCTGTTATTGTCGTATCGCCCAAATCCACATCGTAGTAAAAACCATTTTCGATAGCCGGGCCAATACCGAACTTCACGCCAGGGTACAACTCCTGTAGTGCTTCCGCCATTAAATGGGCGCTGGAATGCCAGAAAGCATGCTTGCCTTCTTCATCTTCCCATTTGAATAATTTCACCGCTGCATCCTGTCGGATCGGACGGGATAAATCCCATATTTCACCGTTTACGCTGGCCGCCAAGACCTCTTGCGCCAAACGGGGACTGATACTTTCCGCTATTTGCATTGCGGTCGTTCCCTCCGGGAATTCCTTTACCGATTGGTCAGGAAATGTAATCTTTATCATAGCTTTCTTCTAAAAATCCTAAAAACAGAATGCAAATTTAGTATTCTTTTTCTAAAAAGAAACAGACTCTTCAAATCTTTTGTCTCTCACTGCCTTACTTTCTTCCCTTAAGGAGTTGCCTATTCTATCTCTATCACCGCCGGGCAATGGTCCGAATGACAGGCTCCATTCAAGATATAAGCCTTTTGCACTCTGGATTTCAGCGAATTCGTCACCATGCAATAATCAATCCGCCAACCCTTATTCTGCGCCCGGGAATTGAAACGGTAGCTCCACCAGGTGTATTGCTGCAAATCAGGATGAAGGCAGCGGAACGTATCGGTAAACCCGGTTGAAAGGAAACGGGTCATCCACGCCCGCTCTTCCGGCAGGAAACCACTGTTCTTCTCATTCCCCTTCGGATTGTGAATGTCGATAGGTTCATGGCAGATGTTGTAATCCCCACAAAGTATCAGGTTTGGACGTGCTTCGCGCAATTTTACCACATAGGACTGGAATTCTTCCAGCCATTCCATCTTGAAGGCTTGCCTCTCCTCCCCGCTCGTTCCGGAAGGATGATAGACACTGACGATAGACAAGTCGCCGAAATCAGCACGCAGGAAACGCCCTTCATTATCATACCTTTCAATCCCCATGCCGTATACTACCTGATCAGGCTCCGTTTTGCTGAACAAGGCCACTCCGCTATACCCTCTCTTTTGTGCCGAATAGAGATAGCAATGATAGCCCATCGATTCGAAAATCTCCGAAGGAAACTGTTCCGGCTGCAATTTTGTTTCCTGAAGGCATACGACATCCGCCTCCTGTTTGGCCAGCCATTCCGGAAAACCTTTTGTTATGGCCGCTCTCAGCCCGTTTACATTATAAGTTATTATTTTCATCCTAAGAAATTACTTTAGAAAGGACAAAAATACAATATATTAACAGCTTGTTTAAATTTTCCACATTTTTTTCTCTAAAGATTATTTCGTTATTTGTTTAGCTTTTTTTGTGGATTTGCTTCATTTGTGAAGTGAGAATAGCGGGCTATTTGAGCTAAGCAAAGGGAGCAAATCCACAAAAAAAGAACTAAATAAAATGAAAGCTTAAGGAAATTTAGAGTACTTCGATATCCTTGCTTTTAATGCAGTACATGCCATTAAAAAATTTATCCGGTGTAAAAACAATAATAATTCTTGTTTTACACCGGATAGATTTAATATTCATACCATATAATTGAAAGAAAAAAATAAATACTTGATTTCGTGTAAATCCGGAAAACCCTCTCTATATATATTTTAGAGTCAATTATCAAGTTATTTATTCTCTTTCTGCAGCTTCCAAAGGTCTAAGGTGAGCAAAATATTAATTACAAAAACAAATAAAACCACTAAAATTTGCGAAACATTAGTATGGTCTTCGATGATGGTTTCCACCAGATGAGCTGCATTGAGAAGCAAAAGAAGTATGCTCCATATAAAAGCAATCCATTGAAATATCTTCGAAGAAAAATTCATAGTCAATACGGCAAAAAGAAAACTTCCCGTAATCGTTAATGTCGTAATAAGATGAGCGGCTAATGGTATTTGGCCATTGGCCTCGGGGGCTACAATACTTTTCCCATAGACAATATCCAAGATACAAAATGCACAATGGGCAATTAAACAAATACCGATTAAAGACCAATAAATGGTCACTTTCATACGTAAATCCATGGCTAACATATTTTTAAGATTTTTCTCAAAAAAACGAAAAAACGCTGTACCTGTCAATACCTACAAATACTTATTTTTTACTATTTGAATACCTATAAATGATGTCTTTTACTAAATTTATAGTATATTCAAGGCCGTTATTCCCATTTATAAAATCGGATATGAAAAAGACAACCTTTTTTTCTGCATGTTTATCCATTTTATGGATATATATGCTGCTATTACTTCCCTCATGTAATGATAATGATCCGGAAGTGGTGCCGGAAGAAAGCATTCAATCGAAAGTTGTTAAAGATTTTTATTTAGCTGACTTAAAGGAACTGCTGAAGAATAATAATTTGCCGGATATTACCGGCTTTATTGATGGGAATACAGATGAAATTCGTGTACAAGCACTCAAAGTATCCTGTAAATCAGGACACCCTGACGGTTCCGCAGATGAAATCGATCTGTCGGGTATCCTTTTGCTTCCGCATTCGTCCGATAGGGCGACTAGCTATCCACAGATTATTGCTCCGCCATTTACTTATACGTTAAATGCCGAAGCCCCTTCCATACAATATGCGTCGGATGATGTGCTTCAATCTTTAAAAGAATACTTGGTTTGCTGGACCATGGTAGCGGCCGATGGATATGTCGTCATCATTCCTGACTATCCGGGGTTCGGCGATTCACACGGCCAATGTTTTACTCCTTATGTCGAGGCGAAACCCCTGGTACGTACAACTCTCGATTTTATAATGGCGGCCGATCAGGTTGCCGGAGAAAACGGATACGTATGTCGTCCGGAATTGGATGTTTGCGGCTATTCGCAAGGCGCCTATGTGGCGGCCTCTCTGGCCAGGGAATTGGAAACAAATGCGTCCCACGGCTATACGGTCGATCTCTTAATGATCGGGGGAACTCCGTGCAATCTGCTTCAGATTGCCGGCTTGGCGATGGCTTCGGATGTCTTTTCCCCCAGTTATTTCCTTCCTTACGCCATCTGGGGCTACAAGAAGAACGGCTATCCGGATCTCAACATAGCCGCCCTCCTATTGGAACCTTATGCCGGCAATTCTTTTCAATATTTCGACGGATTTTATCCGGACATCGATCATGCGTTTCCTGAGAAAACGGCTGAACTATACACGGAGGCTTTCCGTCAGGGCGACCAGACGAACCCAACGGTCCGCCAAGTGGATGAGATCCTGGCGGAAAATAGTCTGAAGCCCTGGAAAAACCGATGCGAATTCCTGATGATACACGGTATGGAAGACCGGTCGGTCTATTTCCAGAATGCAAAAGATTATGCGGAGGAACATCGCTCTGCCGGCGGAACGGTAACGTTCACTTCCGTCCCCGGCGACCATGGGCAGGCAGGAACAGCCTATTTTTTGCAAGTAATCACCCGGTTTATTATTTTAAAAAATTAATTTTAACTTTGCAGGAAAGAAGAAAATAAATGTTCAGTCATTTTTACCAATTTATCAGTGAACAAATAGACAGTACCCTTATTACCCCAACTACGGCGTTTATCCGGTTGATTATCAGCTTTGCATTAGGGGCGCTTGTGGGAGCGGAACGCCAACAACGGCGGCGGGAAGCGGGGCTGCGTACCTTTACGCTTATTTGCATGGGCTCTACGGTTGCCATGCTGATATCAATCTGGATTCCGCAGACTTATCCGAACTTCCTGAACGGAGATCCCGGACGGATCGCCGCACAAGTCCTGACCGGCATCGGTTTTCTCGGTGCTGGCGCCATCATCCAAAGCAAAGGAAGCATCCACGGGCTTACGACAGCCGCATGTATCTGGGTAATTGCGGTGATCGGCCTGGCTGTCGGCGCCGGCATGTTCATCCCGGCAACGATCGCCACGGTTTTTATGGTGATTATCCTTGTCTCCTTAGAAAAATTTGAACGCAGGCTGTTCCTCGACGGAGTGAATAAAATACTGACGATCGGTTGCTCTACTTCCTCGCCCGACCTGAAGGCCATCCGCCTCATTCTGGAGTCGCATAAGGTCTATATCGTCAGTTCGTCATACGAACACAATTATGTGGAGAATACATCGGTACTGACCTATAAGGTCAATGTCAAGGCGATGTCTTCCTACACCAACCTTTTTAACGCCATCCGGCAGACCGGCTATATTACACAAATCAAGATATTGGCTTAATAGGTACACTCCAAAAGAGGTTGTTATTTATCCTCCTGTATCCATAAATCCATAAATTTCCCTATCCACCGGCATCATTCGGCGAATCCGATGCTGTATTTCCATGTACTCAATGTATTATTTTACCTTGGTGTGATAAAAAAACGAGTAAGATTTTTCTATTCTATTTATTTGGATATGCACGTACTTACGTGTATTTTTGTTTTCGGTATTTTAAACAATAAGATAATGGCTACGACAACGAAAATAAAACGAATAGTCCGGGATATTGAAAGTTTAGACCGTGCGGATAATTTGGATATTTTATCGAAGTGAAAAGAATATGAAGTCGACATCAGAATATCAATCATTGCTGCGTGAATATATGCGGGCAAACGTTTCCCGTTACGGTATCACTCGTATGGGGATATTCGGATCTGTCGCTCGTGGCGAACAGACTGAAGGAAGTGATTTGGATATAGCATACGAGGGGAAGGCCGATTTATTTTTGCGTATCCGCATAAAAACAGACTTGGAAAAGTTATTCGGCTGTAAAGTAGATGTAGTCCGTTTGAGAGATCAATTATCCGATACGTTTTTCGGAGATGAACTTAATAGAGATCTGATTTATGTATAAAGAAAGTCGGATACGTTCCCTTTTACTTAGAATCGAAGAGGCTATTGTTCTTATCTTAGATCAAACAAAGCAAATAAAATCGTCGGATGATTTTCTAAAAACTTCTCATGGAATGTTCATTTTAGGTGGAGTATGCATGCAATTGATATTTATTGGCGAAAGTGTAAAAGTGATTTCCTCTACAGACCCGACATATTTGAAAAAATATCCGGATATGCCATGGAATGAAATTATGGGGCTACCATAAGGATGAATTAAAAGGCAGCAGGTAGAAATTCCGATACCGGAATTATTTTATTTCTTCTTTTTATAATGATTATAGTCCGTTATTAAGGCTTCACACATCCAGTTGGCTAAGGCCTGGCGATTGTCCGCGATCACTAAACGCCGCTGGTCGAATGAATTTCTGATGTTCCCAAGCTCTATGAAAACAGAAGCCGGTTCCGAATGATTCAAGACATATAAATTACGTTTACTCACCGTACCTGTGAATCCGCGTCCGGGTTGGTGGCGATCGTATTTCCGCGCAAACGTACTAACCATTGTATTGGCTAATTGTTTACTGCCGGATTTGGAAGAATGATAAAAAAAGACATCCGTTTGACTGCTCTTGCTCCGGCTGTCTATATGGATAAAAATTCCCCGGGAATATCCCTTCCCCTCTTTCTTGTCCAGCGCATTGATTTTCGAAGTACGTTGTTGCAACCTGGCTACCTGTCCCAGAGGAATCGCTTCTCCCATACATGTTTCCCGTTTGCTGTTTTCCAAAATCCGCTCGTCCCGGATGCCATCTACAGCGTCTTGTACCACTATATAAACGTTGGCTCCCCTTGTCTTCAAATTATAAGCCAGCCGCAAGGCGATATCATAAGCATACTCGTCTTCGTGCAGGCTATGTCCGTCCATCGTTCCGATCGCTCCGGGATCGGGACCGCCATGCCCGCTGCAAACGTAAAAGGTAGCTCCTTTCAATTCGGTGGATTTGATTTCGTAGCGGGCCCGTTTTTTACCGAATAAAGGTTCTGTTTGGAAAGTTCCTGCAACTTGCCTATTTTCCACCGGTTTTGCGGCGTCGGTATCTTTTGTCCTTTTTTTTAACGGCGGAAGCGTATAAGTTACTCCCATAAGTAGCGAATTGTTTTTCCCGAGTTTCGTTTTGTTCAATTCTATAAATTGCCGTTGATAGTCGTCACCGGAACGGTTATAGCGCATTAAAAAAGTGGTTATTCCATCCCCGTTCTTCGGTTTTGCTTTCTCTTGTCCCCATAATGGGATATGGCAAGAGAAGATGCAGAGAAAGAGCAGGATGTTATATATAAAATATATTCCGAATTTATTCAACAGTGTTATAAATTTATAAATATTGACAATATCCTCTCAGAAACAATCCGGACAATCGTTAATCCAGAAAAGAATCTTTATAACCGAGGAAATAGAGAATCCCGTCCAAGCCTATGGTAGAAATGGATTGTTTGGCGCTTTCCTTCACTTTCGGCTTGGCATGGAAAGCGATCCCTAAGCCGGCAACCGCCAGCATCGGCAGGTCGTTGGCGCCGTCGCCGACAGCCACCGTTTGGCGGATGTCCACATTTTCAACTTGGGCAATCAGCCGAAGAAGTTCCGCCTTGCGCTTCCCGTCGACAATATCCCCTGTATAACGCCCGGTCAGTTTACCGTCTTCCACTTCCAGTTCATTTGCATAGACATAATCGATATGATACTTTTGCTTCAGGTAATTGCCGAAATAAGTAAACCCGCCCGAAAGGATGGCAATCTTAAATCCGACTTTCTTCAGGACATGCATCAGCCTGTCTACACCGTCGGTGATCGGAAGATTTTCGGCGATTTCCTGCAATATCGAAATGTCCAGCCCTTTCAGCAAAGCACAACGCTGATGAAAACTTTCACAAAAATCAATTTCGCCCCGCATCGCCTGTTCCGTAATCGCCTTCACCTGCTCTCCTACTCCGGCGCGCATCGCCAACTCGTCGATGACCTCTGTTTCAATCAGCGTCGAATCCATATCAAAACAAATCAGGCGGCGCATCCGGCGATACATGCTGTCCTCCTGAAACGAGATGTCAATTTCCAGTTCGGAGGTCAGCTTCATGAAATCGGCTTGCATCTGCTCCTTATTCATGGGATTGCCCCGCACTGAAAATTCCACGCTTGCTTTCGGCGTACGTTCATTTTCATCCAGAGGAATCCGGCCGGTCAGCCTGCGGATATCGTCTATATTCATGCCCTGTTGGGCGACAATACCCGTGACACCCGCAATCTGTTTGGCTGTCACCATCCGTCCGACGATCGTGATGATATAACGGTTTTTACCTTGCATCCCCACCCATTGGGTATATTCCTCTTCGGATATCGGATGAAAACGGATATTCACGTTCAACTCATAACTTTTAAAAAGCAAGTCCTTCAAGGTGTTGCCGGAATTGGCTTCCGTGCATTGGAATAAAATACCAAGTGTCAGATTCTTATGGATTCCGGATTGTCCGATGTCGAGGATGACAGCATTGTTGCGAGCCAGTATATCCGTCAGTGCCGCCGTTACCCCCGGGCGATCGGTACCATTTATATTCAACTGAATAATTTCCTTTTTTTCTTTCATTCTATCCGTTTTGTTTTTCAACGTAAAAATCAGTGTCAGTGCGATGCAAATTTACAATGTTTTGTTAACCTCTACTTGCATTTCCAGCTCTAAAATTTAATTAATCGAATTTTCATATCTCATAATACTCTTTCACAGGAAAAAACCCTCGTATATTTTTTTCTCTTTCGGATGCTGCTTACCTTTGCTCGAATTATTAAATATAAAAGAGATGGCAAAGAAAATTCCGGTAACAATACTTAGCGGATTCTTGGGCGCAGGAAAGACGACCCTATTGAATCACATATTAAATAATAAAGAGAATTTGAAAGTCGCTGTAATCGTCAATGATATGGGAGAAGTGAATATCGATGCCCAGTTGGTTGAGAAACAGGGAGGAGTTTCAAAATCGGCGGGTAATTTGGTAGAACTCACCAACGGCTGTATTTGCTGTACGATCAATGATGACCTGTTAAAACAGGTGGAAGAATTAGCGAAAGACGGGAGTTTCGATTATTTACTGATCGAAGGATCCGGCATCGGCGAGCCGTTACCCATTGCACAGTCTTTTGTTTACGCCTATGACAACGCCGGTAGTAATCTGGCGCAGATTACCCGGTTGGATACGATGGTCACGGTTGTAGATGCATTCAATTTCCTCAAATGGTTCGGCGAAAAGGAAGTCACAGAGGAAGTCCTGACCCCCGTCAACGGCAACCGGACGGTAGTCGATCTGATGGTCGAACAAATCGAGTTTGCGAATGTAATTGTAATCAACAAGATCGACTTAGTTACGCCTTACCAGTTGGAGTCCGCCCGTCGTATATTGGGGCGCCTGAACCCCGAAGCGAAAATAATCCTGGCGGATCACGGGAAAGTGGATCCGAAGGAACTTCTCAATACCGGCCTGTTCGATTTTATCAAAGCGGCCGAAGGCGCCGGATGGCAAAAGGAATTAGCGAAAAAAGAAACCGAAGATAAGGAAGAACACTCCGCCCATCATCACGAACATGAACATGAGCACGAAGAAGGCTGCCGCCATGATGAAGGTGAAGAATGTACCTGTGGACATGATCACGATCACCACCACCATCATCACGACGAAGATAGCGAATACGGCATCGGTTCGTTTGTTTTTCGCGCCCGCCGTCCGTTTCATCCCAAACGGTTTAACGATTACATCTCCAATGACTGGGACAAAGGGATCATCCGAAGCAAAGGATTCTTCTGGATTGCCAGCCGCCCGGATGAAGTCCTGTTGTTAAGCCAGGCCGGAGCATCCATCGCTGTCGNCCTGTTGGGCGACAATACCCGTGACACCCGCAATCTGTTTGGCTGTCACCATCCGTCCGACGATCGTGATGATATAACGGTTTTTACCTTGCATCCCCACCCATTGGGTATATTCCTCTTCGGATATCGGATGAAAACGGATATTCACGTTCAACTCATAACTTTTAAAAAGCAAGTCCTTCAAGGTGTTGCCGGAATTGGCTTCCGTGCATTGGAATAAAATACCAAGTGTCAGATTCTTATGGATTCCGGATTGTCCGATGTCGAGGATGACAGCATTGTTGCGAGCCAGTATATCCGTCAGTGCCGCCGTTACCCCCGGGCGATCGGTACCATTTATATTCAACTGAATAATTTCCTTTTTTTCTTTCATTCTATCCGTTTTGTTTTTCAACGTAAAAATCAGTGTCAGTGCGATGCAAATTTACAATGTTTTGTTAACCTCTACTTGCATTTCCAGCTCTAAAATTTAATTAATCGAATTTTCATATCTCATAATACTCTTTCACAGGAAAAAACCCTCGTATATTTTTTTCTCTTTCGGATGCTGCTTACCTTTGCTCGAATTATTAAATATAAAAGAGATGGCAAAGAAAATTCCGGTAACAATACTTAGCGGATTCTTGGGCGCAGGAAAGACGACCCTATTGAATCACATATTAAATAATAAAGAGAATTTGAAAGTCGCTGTAATCGTCAATGATATGGGAGAAGTGAATATCGATGCCCAGTTGGTTGAGAAACAGGGAGGAGTTTCAAAATCGGCGGGTAATTTGGTAGAACTCACCAACGGCTGTATTTGCTGTACGATCAATGATGACCTGTTAAAACAGGTGGAAGAATTAGCGAAAGACGGGAGTTTCGATTATTTACTGATCGAAGGATCCGGCATCGGCGAGCCGTTACCCATTGCACAGTCTTTTGTTTACGCCTATGACAACGCCGGTAGTAATCTGGCGCAGATTACCCGGTTGGATACGATGGTCACGGTTGTAGATGCATTCAATTTCCTCAAATGGTTCGGCGAAAAGGAAGTCACAGAGGAAGTCCTGACCCCCGTCAACGGCAACCGGACGGTAGTCGATCTGATGGTCGAACAAATCGAGTTTGCGAATGTAATTGTAATCAACAAGATCGACTTAGTTACGCCTTACCAGTTGGAGTCCGCCCGTCGTATATTGGGGCGCCTGAACCCCGAAGCGAAAATAATCCTGGCGGATCACGGGAAAGTGGATCCGAAGGAACTTCTCAATACCGGCCTGTTCGATTTTATCAAAGCGGCCGAAGGCGCCGGATGGCAAAAGGAATTAGCGAAAAAAGAAACCGAAGATAAGGAAGAACACTCCGCCCATCATCACGAACATGAACATGAGCACGAAGAAGGCTGCCGCCATGATGAAGGTGAAGAATGTACCTGTGGACATGATCACGATCACCACCACCATCATCACGACGAAGATAGCGAATACGGCATCGGTTCGTTTGTTTTTCGCGCCCGCCGTCCGTTTCATCCCAAACGGTTTAACGATTACATCTCCAATGACTGGGACAAAGGGATCATCCGAAGCAAAGGATTCTTCTGGATTGCCAGCCGCCCGGATGAAGTCCTGTTGTTAAGCCAGGCCGGAGCATCCATCGCTGTCGACAAAATAGGGAGTTGGTGGGTATCCCTACCCTTGATCGACCGTAACCAGCATCCCGCCTTCCAGGCGAATGAGGAATATATTATGAGCCGTTGGGACAAAAAATACGGAGACCGTATCATCGAACTGGTCTTTATCGGCCAGAACATGGATGAAGCGAAGATCCGTCAGACGCTGACGGAGTGTCTCTGTTCCGACCGTGAGTTCGAAGCCTTCGAAAAAGGCATTTTGAAAGACCATAGCTGGTCTTAATTAAAACCGAGCGCTCGTAGTGATTTCCTTTCAACTAAAAATAAAAACTTTGATTTTTGATGAAAAGTTTAAGAATTCATTATTTTCAGCATGTTCCATTTGAAGGGTTAGGTTATATTGAAACATGGGCTTCGGAAAATAAACATCAGTTATCGTCTACTCAATTTTATAAAGGAGAATTACCTCCTAATGTGGAGGAGATAGACTGGCTCATCGTTATGGGGGGCCCGATGAATATTTATGAGGAGACGACATATCCTTGGCTCATAACAGAAAAGAGTTTTATCAAACAAGCCATAGAGCAAAACAAGCCAGTTCTTGGAATCTGTCTGGGCTCCCAACTCATTGCCTCGGTTCTGGGTGCAAGAATAAAAGCAAATCAAATGAAAGAGATCGGTTGGTTTCCGGTGGAATTTACTCCGGACAAAGTCTTTTATACTGCTTTTAAGGGGATTCCAAAACAAAGGACAGTTGTTTTCCATTGGCATGGCGATACATTTGATCTTCCCGAAGGAGCCGTATTGATATCCTCCAGCGAAGTTTGCCGAAATCAAGCCTTTATTTTCAAAGACAATGTAATCGGGTTTCAATTCCATTTGGAAACGACCATCGAGTCTCTAAAGAATATGTTATATCATGGAAAAGAAGAATTGAAAGAAAATGGTGCCTACATTCAGAACCCGGATACGATTTTACTGGGAGCAAATCATATTAGGGAGAACAACAAACTAATGGCCCATGTTTTGAATGGAATGTATTTAACGATGAATGATGAACATTGAAAGATATAGATAAATGAGAACCGGAATATTTCTTTAGAATTGGCCTCTATTACCGGACCTTCTGTTATCCCTATTTTCGGTGTTACCGTTATCCTCAAAGTCCGTATCCCCGACCTCCCTGGACCGGTTTCTTTGTGGACCTCTTATATTATTGAATCTATAAGAAAAGGAAACCATAAAATAGCCGGTCATGGCATTATTCCTCACGTCTTCGATATAATCGGCGGTAATATTTCTTCTGATGCTTAACCGTTGTTGTAGGATATCGTTGATCTGCAAACGGAGGGAACCCCGGTTTTGTTTGAGGAATTGCTTGCTGACCTGGGCGTTCCAGATGGTCTCGTTTAGATTGTAACCCGACGACAATCCCCGGTTGGCCGTATAATTTATGTCCGAAGCGATAGCGAAGCTGTATGGCAACTGCAAATTGGTATTATAGGTAAACGTATAATTGAATGACTCCGTACCCTGCTGGTTTACAATCACCTCGTTGGATGTTTTGGAATACCGGACGCGCCCCCTTATTTGTCCGTAAAAAAAATCATTCGAATAACTCAAATTTAAATCCTGGGCGGCATTGAGCGTTTTCGAAATATTCCTCTCCGTCTGCTTCTCTATCGTGGTGTAACCAATCCTGTTGTTATAGCCTAAATTCGAACGCGAACTGAACCGAACCCTTTTTTTTGCATCAAAAGGTTTGGAGTAATTAATAGTGGCATTACTGCTCCATGTTCCGTTTTCATTGATGGGCTTGGTATATTGGATTCCCGTATTTTCCTCATAAGTCGTATAGTTGATTATCTGATTCTGTGTAAACTGATGGCTGAGATTGACGGTAAATACTTTATATGTTTCCCTGTTGTTGAAATCATAATCCAAAGAGATATTGTGATTGAAAGCAGGAAGCAAATCAGGGTTACCGTTGCGTATATGCAGAGGATTCGTATTGTTGGTTGTCGGATCGAGCTGCGAGACGGACGGTTGGCTGGTACTGCCGTTATAACGGAAACGCAGGTTTTGCCTTAACTCACGCGAATTGCTGAAGCGATAAGTAAAATTCAATTGAGGGGCGTAATTGGTCGCCGTCCGTCCGGGCAGTTCATTCACAATTGAATCATTTCCCGAAGCATACCAATCTTTGACAAAACTCTTGCTGCTGGTACGGGCAGGAGCTATCCGTAGTCCGATATTATAGGAATATTTCGGACGGATAGACCGGAAATTCGTCCGAAAGTTCTGGTTGATCGTTTTAGTATTCGAACTTTTATTATAATCGGGGTCTATATAGGTATAGTCTTCTGTTTCTTCTTCATAATCCAATGTTTTCCGCCTATTTTCCGTGTTATTGACATCTATACTGTATGAAAAGTCAAGGAAATTATTATTCCATACCGGTTCCACATAGCTCAGGCTCAGATTATAGGAGAACCGGTCTTGATTTGATTCCAGCTTTTGGTCTCTGTCTTCATTCCTGTCGGGCGAACGGTAGAATATATTTTCCGAGGCATTCATCCCCGACCCCGAACTTTTATTAAGGCTATAGTTAGCCCCCAAGCTGATTCTGCGTCCTTTGGCCGAGAGTTTACGGGAAACATCCAGGCGCAACCGTGTATTAAAACCATTTGTATTCATCCAATCCTCCGAGTTACTCTCGTTTACTTTTGATGAATCCGCATCGCCAGCCATCGTAACCTGAAAAGAAGAGGAACGGGATTTGGAATAATTATAAGACAAAGAAGGACTGAACACGACTTGAGTGGAAGAATCCATTTGGTATTCCAACTTCCCGTCAAAGGAAAAATTGTTGCTATAATCGCGATCGGTCGATAAACTTTTACGATACGAAACGCTATCTTTCAATAGGTTCTGGCGGAACTGGTCGTTTTCGGCATAGCTATCGCTGTAATCATACATGACATTTCCTCCGAACTTCATTTTATCATTGACAATCTTTGCCGTATTTATTCCGAACGTATTGGAACTGGTAATACCGCTCCGGCCGCTTCGGCTACGCCCCGAACGTATATTGTTCCCCCGGTCGGTCGAACCTTGGTTATTAATGTTATTTGCATTGGCGATAAATGAAATCTGGTCGTTTTCCAGGAACCGGTTTAGCATCGCGCTTTCCGTATACCGCAGATCATTATCTTTGTTCTCCCTGGTCAATGCTCCCAATCCGGATGTCACGTTTCCCATCCAACCCTTCTTCATCCCTTTCTTTATCGTAATGTTGATGATGGTTTCTTCTTCCCCGTCGTCGATACCGGTCAAAATGGCCATATCCGACTTTTTTTCGATTACCTGTACCTTGTCCACTATATCTGCAGTCAGGTTTTTCGTCGCCATTTTGGGATCATCGCCGAAAAATTCTTTCCCGTCCACATAGACGCGGCGAACTTGTTTTCCATCCGGTTTCTTTATATTTCCGTCCGTATCGACCTCCATTCCCGGCAACATCTTGATAAGATCTTCCACGACTGCACCTTCCGCCACTTTAAAGGCGGCTGCATTATACTCCAGCGTATCCTCTTTGACAACAAGTTCCGGAGGTTCTATCGTTATGGTCACTTCCGAAAGCATGATATCGGCCGCCTTTAAATAAATTGTATCCGCCACCAACGGCTTTCCCGTCTGCTTTTTCAGACTCGCCGGGGGAATAGCGACGCGAGCCGTATCATAACCCAGAAATGAAACGGCCAGATTATATCGGGATAAAGCAAGGTCATTAAATGTAAAAACGCCCGATTCGTTCGTAGCGACTGCTTTTATTAATTTATTATCAATAGTATATAGACCGGCGACAGCCATCTCTACCGGCTCACGGTTAACCGAGTCGATCACAATACCTCTTATGGAATACCGACTCTGTCCAAGAAACTCAATATTGGTTTGAGAGAAAATGGGTATGGGTATAAGCAATAACAAAAAGAAAAAAAGGTCTTTCATCCGCACTTCTTGTTTTTTGTGACGAATGTTAGACTATATTCTTTTAAAAAGGTTTAAAAACAACATCTTTTATGTTTTCTTAGAAACGGACGAAACTTTGCCGGAACATCACTCTACCTTATCCCTTTCTATTTTAGCTACCTTGTGGATGATATGTCCATAGTCTGAGACTCCTTCTATGACGACGGAATAAGAAGTCGGACTATCAGCCGCATAGAAATCCAACATAATTTCTCCGTTTACCGGAACTTTTACGTCCGGCTTCCAATAGATTGTTGTTCGAAGATCAGGCGTCGGATTCTCCGGTTCTACATCATACTTGGGAGAATAAAATTCGATAGGTTTTTGATATCCTAAGGGCCGATAGTCATTGATATTTTTATTGACGCTCTTCGTATAAATTCCCAATCCCCGTTTAGTCGATATGACAAGGGCGCCATTGGTTGCCTGCGAACCGAACATCACTCCTGCGGAAGCGTCCTTGATAAGGAAAAGATCGCTGATATCGCTCACTTCCATTGAAAAAATATCATAGCCTTCATAAGGCACGTCATCAATCACAATCAAGGGAGCTCCTTGTCCCCGGACGGATAATCCGTCATTGATGACCATAAGCCCGGATATTTGCATCAACAAAGACCGCATATCATGTATATGCCTTTTATCTATATCATTTGCGGTGATTATCCGGCCCGAGGAAACCGGGGAATAGTATTTGGATTCGGTCTCCGGATTACGTTTGGCCGTAACTTCAACTTCGGCAAGGTTGTGCACCCTGATCCCGTTTTCAGTAAGATATTTTTCATCAGCCTTGGCTATATATTCTGCTGAAGGAGTATTGATGGAATTATAATCGACGGGAATGCTTTGCGATACCGGCGGATAGGGATCGGTTTTATCTAATTCAAGAAATACATTGCCTCTGTCTTTATTCGTCTTTGCCTGAACAACAAAACGGGTGCCGTCCGGATATTCGATGTCTTTTAACTCAAACAGTCCTTTCTGGTCGGTCTGGACAACGTGAGCGTTTACCGAACTATCCTCCATCGCCAAAACAGAAACATAACCGTCTTTTATTGACCGAAAGATACCGTCGACCTTTCCCCTGATCGTCTGGCTGCTCTCCAAGGGCAGAGAAGGTCTGGCCATTTTTCCCTGCATTACTTCAGGTATGGGATAACGGCACCAACCTTGGGTGGTCATCAATAAATCCAAGGCATACATTGCCGAATGCACATTCAGGCCAAAGTAATAGGAAGGATTTTCTATATATCCCTTCAGTTCCGACGTGAGTAACAAGTCTGTTATAATCGTATTACGAACGTCGATTTTCACATCTTTGTCATCCGTAACGGAAATAGAAAAATTCCCGGAAAGAGGCGCTTGAGTGACGTCCGCAATCTTTATGGAAGATAGAACATGCTGTCTCGCGGCATAATTCTCCTGATCGGTAGAAAAGTCTGTCCGGGCCATGTCATTTTCATAATAATTGAAAATCAAACGTTCACTGATTACATTTTTATTTGAATCGTAAAGGACAAAATGACCTATTCCGGAAGGAAAAAAATCCTTCTCGAAAATTATATATTCTTTTGATGAATCCCATTTTTTGTTATATAACACAGCCCCGCGGGTATGTACCAGTAGATATAGATCCTCTTTTTTAGTATAATCCGCCGATTTGTTGACCGCCACATAAATACTATTTTGGGCCCGGCTCACTTTTAACCCACAATGATTCGTTACTGCAGGGGGAAGTTCAAAGCGTTTGATCCTGTTTTCGCTATTTGTGCATTCCGCAAAATATTTTTTGCCGGGCATCGGTATCAAGTGGAAACTTCCCATACCCTGATATGTCGTTTTACAATGGACAATCTCCTCCCCTTGGTCATCCACAATGGCCACAGTCACGCTGTCTGATAATCCGTCCGAACCGATTGCTTTGAAGGTAAGGGCATTGCTAACCCCTTCCAATAAGTTTCCTCCTTCGGCGAAAAACGACACATTATAATCATCTTTCGGAAAAGGCACATAAATATATTTATTATATATCTTCCCGTTATACCGCAGGCTGATCTTCAAAATCCGACTGCCCTCCTTCTCCGGCATCTTGAACGAATATCTTGCAATCGTATCCTTGCCAAACTTCAGGGATGCCGTCTTCATTCCCATTAGCAATTCCACATTCCCAGGTTCAAAAGAGTTATTGCTTTTATCTGTAAATTTTAATGTGAGGGTTACATGCTCGTCGCCTTCAAAAGCAAATTTCGTGTCCATATTGAATTTGAGGGAAAGCGGATCCGTGATAAGGATTTGTTTTCTGAAAAAATAGTCTTCTCCTAAATTTTTCATGAACAAGGTGTAGGAACGTATCGTATAGATTCCTTCCGGCACATCCTCTTCTATCGGGATATAGCCATGGAACAAGCCTAAACTGTCGGGGCGTATCTTAACCCTGCTGATTACCGAATCCAATGGATTTATCAGTTCGGCATATACATATCTGCTCGCATTGGCCTGTTTGTTCAATAAGGCATCGACCAGATGAGCTCTGAACCAGATTTTTTCTCCCGAAATATAGTTGGGTTTATCAATTTGAAGATAAAGTTTTTCTTGAGGAAAAAGATTCAATTGTTTCACAAAATTATCTGTGATCGAATCAGTATAAGACTCAGATGCACTTTGTGCTTCCATCTTTAAGCCGTAAATAATACATATCGCCAGAAATAAAATCTTTTTCATATTTATTATGTTATTATCCCTCACAAAGATCAAAAAAGTTCTTAATATAATTCATGCAAATAAGCAATAATATTCCAATAAAATTATGTAAAATAAATATAATTAATCTTTTACAAACATTTACATAGGAGAACTACTATTACTTTTTGATTTTCGATCGTTGCTATAGGAAATTTTCCTTGGGCATAAGGTCGCTTTTTATCCTCTTTTCTTACATTTGTTCCCGTTATAAATGATATTGGTATGCCTGAGTTGAATTATCGTGATGCAAAGCGCGAAGATTTGCCTGGAATTGTAGATATCTATAATTCTACCGTTGCTTCGCGTATGGTTACAGCCGATCTGCGGCCGGTGTCCGTGGCCGACCGGGAAAAGTGGTTTGCCGACCATGATCCACGGAAGCGGCCTTTATGGGTTGTGGAAAATGCTTCCGGAGAAATGGTAGGCTGGTGCAGCCTGCAATCTTTTTATGGGCGTCAGGCCTACGACGCCACAGTGGAAGTCAGCATCTATTTGGCACCGGAACAACGGGGCAAAGGCTTTGGCAAACAGGTTTTGCAGTATTGCATCAACCAGGCTCCCCGGTTCGGAATCAAAACATTACTGGGCTTTATCTTTCAGCACAACATTCCCAGCTTGCAACTCTTTTATCATTTCGGATTTAAAGACTGGGGGCTGCTCCCCGATATTGCCCGTCTCGATGACTGCGAACGAAGCCTGGTGATCGTAGGAAAAAGGATCGGATAACAATATAAATTAACGGTTTAAGTTGCGAATCATCACCTATTTCGGATTTTTGAAAACAGGTACCGATTTAGGCACTTTTTTCTGTCTTCGTGACTGTATATTTGTCTATTCGTTGGGATCGGTATTTAAAAAAACACCTTCCAAACTATTAATTTGAAAGGTGTTATCTCCATTCTTCTCTCTGATGTCTTTCAGAATATGAGCGAAAGACGGGACTCGAACCCGCGACCCTAACCTTGGCAAGGTTATGCTCTACCAACTGAGCTACTTTCGCATAACGGCTGCAAAGATAAAACAAGATTTTGGATTACGCAAAGGCTGTGGCCAAATTTACCATGCACCTGCCCTTCCTGCATCTTCAGCGAATAAATGACGATGGCCGTCTTCCGGCCAGGCCTCAATAGTATAACATGCTCATCCAGTAAACGTTGTTGGTTGACGTTTTTTTTGTATTTTTGGTGTCAGTCACAGCCAAGCCGCTGTGACGTTAATGATCACAAAAAAAATAACTTTATAAAATCTATTAAATATGAATTTAGAGGAAATCTTGAATTACCGCCGTTCGGTACGGGTCTATGATAAGGAAAAACAAATAGATACTGATAAAGTCAGGCATTGCATTGAATTGGCGACATTAGCGCCTAATAGTTCGAATATGCAATTGTGGGAGTTTTATCATATTACAACCCCTGAACTTTTGAATAAGATGGCAACAGCGTGCCTTGATCAAACAGCTGTTTCAACAGCTTCACAGTTGGTTGTCTTCGTCACACGTCGGGATTTATATAGAAAACGGGCGAAAGCTATTTTCGAATTTGAAGAAGGAAACATTCAACGGAACAGCCCTAAGGAGCGACAGGAAAAACGTATCAAAGACAGGAAATTGTATTACGGGAAGTTGATTCCGTTTCTTTATGCACGTTTTTTCGGCATTTTAGGACTTTTTAGAAAATTAATAGTGAGCATTATCGGTATTTTCCACCCGATTGTACGCCAGGTTTCAGAAGGAGACATACGTGTTGTCGTTCATAAAACGTGCGGGCTCGCAGCTCAGACATTCATGATAGCGATGGCGAATGAAGGGTATGATACCTGTCCGCTGGAAGGGTTTGACAGCAAACAAGTAAAAAAACTACTTAAGCTACCTTATGGCGCCGAAGTGAACATGGTTATTCCGTGCGGAATACGAAAAGGAGACGAAGGAATCTGGGGCGAACGGTTTAGGATCCCATTTGAGGAAGTTTACCATAAAATGTAAATTTCTGGAATGAAAACAATATCCCGTAGGCCCGGATTCAGCGATCAGTCGAATATTTTCCGGTAACGATGGCAATAGGGACGGTCCCCTTTGTGCTCGTAGTATTGCTGATGATAGTTCTCCGCCTTCCAAAAGGTGGAAACCGGCTTCAACATCGTAGCTACGCGGTAGCCTTTCGATTCCAGGATCCCGATATATTTTTCGGCGATTGCCTTTTCTTCCGGATTGGCATAAAAGAGGCAGGAAAGATATTGGGGGCCGATGTCGGGGCCTTGTCCATCTGCCTGCGTAAAGTCATGGATTTCGAAAAACAACTTGACTAAGTCTTCATAGGAAATCCGTGTGCTGTCATATTCTATTTCGGTCGTTTCCAGATGTCCGGTATTTTTCCGGCAGACCTGTTCATAAGTCGGATGCTCGACATGCCCGCCCATGAACCCGACAGCAGTATGTTTTACGCCGGCAGCTTTCATAAAATAATATTCGGCTCCCCAGAAGCAACCGCAAGCCATATAGGCCTTCTTCAAAGTTTTGTTGACCGACGGAATAAACTTCATGGAGATCGAGTTTACGCAATGGCGGGTATTCTTGGGTGTAAATCCTTCCCCAAGAAAGACATGCCCCAGATGGGCGCCGCACTTGGCGCAAACAATTTCGGTACGCAGTCCGTCGGCATCCGGGATCCGCTTGACCGCGCCCTCGATCTCGTCGTCAAAGGAAGGCCATCCGCAATGTGCATCAAACTGGTCGGAGGAACGGTAAAGCGGCGCCTCACAGCGTTTGCATACATAGACGCCTTCGCGTGTGTTCTTTACATATTCGCCGGTAAAGGGCCGTTCCGTCCCTTTATGTACGATCACATACTCCTCTTCGGGAGTCAGCGGGTTATATCCGTTGTCCTGTTTCATTTCTTTTTGGCTATATGCACACGAGAAACTCGTGGCGATTAATATTATAAATAAAAATACTTGTTTCCTGTTCATTAGAATCTCTCTTCAAGAAATAAACAATCGAAGCCCGGGTTTTGATTTCAAACGGTGCATCGATAGAAACAATTAAAGAGCTTTTAAGAATTATCGAATGGAAGACGGAGTAAAATAAGTAAGAATAGCGTATTTTTGCAGAAATTTTAAGAAATATAAAATGGAGGAAATAGCATTTAAACATACCTTACCCCTTCAGATACGATTTAACGATGTTGATAAATTCGGCCATGTAAACAATGAAGTTTACTTTTCATTTTATGATTTAGGGAAAACGGAATATTTCGAATCCGTCTGCCCCAATGTCGATTGGGAAAAAGACGGAATCGTTGTGGTTCATATTGTTGTGGATTTCATGTCTCAGATATTCAGCACGGATCATGTATCCGTAGAAACGGCTGTCGTAAGTATCGGGACAAAGAGTTTCGAGTTGGCCCAACGCGTCGTCGATTCCAAGACGGGGGAAGTGAAGTGTTGCTGTCGTTCCATTATGGTGGCCTACGACCTGATCAAACATGAATCCAAGCCCCTGACGGATGAATGGGTGAAGGCCATCTGTGCCTACGAAGGAAAGGACCTGAGACGGAAAAATTCCCCGGGGCAGTGATTCTTATCGATATAAATAGCGCCATATTGACATAAAAAAAGCGATCCGACACAATAAGTATCGACTCGCCAAGCGTTGTTTTAAGCTATTAATCAGCTTTTAAAGCTTTGTAGGGATACCAAGATTCGAACTTGCCCCCTACCCTCAAAGCCACTTTGTGAAATCACTATCGGTTATTCGCTCAATTTCTATCGCCACTGTACCATAATAGGCTTTTTCATCCAAGGCATTTTTATTATTTCCAAATTCCACGGAACGCTATTGATAAGCATATCGTATGCTTTTTTTTCCACTATAAGCCTAAATGAGTTTTCTATTTCTTCAAGGCTTCCATTCCTCCTTAAAAAGGATTCGCGTAAACTCGTGATAGATGAGTTTCTCAGTTTTTCCCAACCTTGTAATACTGCGTTTAGCATCGATATGACAGTCTCTTTTTCTGAATCGCAGATTTCCATTGTTTTAGATATAGGATCGTTAATTCCAATCCCCACTAATAGTTTATTTATCAATAGTTCTGAGTCACTCGCTTCTTCTTTTCCCCAAACAGCATAATGCAAGAGGAATACAGCTTTTATGCGGGCATTATCGCCTTTAAACTCATTTTTCTCTATAAGCGACAGCAAAGAAAAAAGACGAGGTAAATAAGGAGCTAATATAGCTATACCGGCATTTGTGATAATTTTAGGTTCATTCGTTTCCATGGCGTTATTTATAATATTCTTTTCCTCTGATATTTTCGTAATCTTGTGGGATGTGGAAATTTTCCATAACCAATCTTTTACCACAGTTAGGGCAAGTGATGGAATTATTATCCTCTGGGAATAAATCACAAACCGGTACGCCTAATATTTTTGCAATATCCTCTAATTTGTCAAGGCTTACACGCCCTGCGATATTCTGACTTAACGCAGATGCCATTATGCCTAATTGCTTTGTAATATATCTTTTATTCTTAATTCCCCTTATATAATCTTTGATGCAAATATATAAAGTTTAGACAGTTAGTATCTTATCTGCAAGACGCTTCTTATAAACCTTTGCCATATTTACGATTTATTTAGATACAAAGTTATCAAACTTACTTCATTTGACGATAGATAGATAATTAAACTTTGCTATTTGGCTGAATTTTATTTTGCTATTTGGCCTAAAAATACTTTGCTATTTGGCTTAGGGTTCTTAAAAGTAAACATTTTTCCACTCTTAATCACATTTATCTGTTGTTCAATACGATCCTTAAATGTTTTCATATCTGAATAATTCGTTGTGAAAAGTTGAAAAATAAAATAATACTTATCAAAACTTCAAAATCATCTCATAGACCGCTTCATAAGTCAAGTCCCTCTTGGAAAGATAATATGAATGGTGTTTCATCCACGTTCAGGCCCTCCGGGTTTTAGAGAAAAATTATGGGCGCTCCACTGTAATTTTTCCCCGTAAAAAATGCTCCTGAACCCCATTCATATTGATGAGTGTCTTGGGACTTAGCATGTGAAGCCGAAACGATGATGCATAGAATCGTTTTTTTTCTTTTTTATTGGCATTTGCGCGTAATCCAATTTTCGGCATACCGCAAGGTTTGTCCATGCCGTTTTTCTCTTTCCAGTTCTTTCTGCGCTTCCATGCTTCCCTCTTGGTGATGACACAGGATGACATGTGATGTAATACATCGCCAGTAGGTTTAAAATCAGTATATTATATAAACCAGTCGCCTATTTTTACCACGACAATTATTTTTTATTCACCATTAAAATAGAAAATATGGCAGAAGAAAACATCCGGGGTGATATCTGAATTTTGGATATATAATGAGGGGTTGATATATATTGTGTCGAATTGTTGTGGTATATTCGAATTTTAATATTCGCCATACCGTCTTGCCGTAATTGGTTTGTTGAGCTTAATACTACTGCTTTAAATATTGCCATAATGATGATGTAGGTTTATGGCGCCTGCGGAATACATTAAGGGAAAATATCATCTTTAGAATATCTTTACAAAAAAACAGCAAAAAACGTTCTAAAACCGTTCGAATCTGCTCATTTTAAATAAAAAAAGTGACTTGATACTATTATAATAGCAGATCACTTCACTTTTAAATACCTAATAATTAGGACTTTTTCTGTCGGGGTACCAAGATTCGAACTTGGGACCCCCTGCTCCCAAAGCAGGTGCGCTAACCGGACTGCGCTACACCCCGAATGTCATTCTCCTTTTTCTGAATGCGGTGCAAAGATACAATTATATTTTTAAAATAAAAGCCTGCCCTACCCAAATATAGATTTCGTTTTACTATTTCTCTTAAATAATTCGAGCCTTTCGAAAAAAAGAGGCCTGCCTTTGAACAAACACGCCCTACCCTATTGTATCTTTGTGTATTGATAATTGAGTGTTTGATGGCTATAGAACACGTGTTTTACGGCTGTGAAACACCTGTTTGACAGCTGTAGAACACGTGTTCGATTACCGTCAAACACCTGGCTGAATTGGGTGGAAAAAGAAAAACGCAGTATACAGGTACGCTAAAGGCAGTACCCATGAATAATAACCAATTTAATACCTTAAAGTTATGAGTGCAGAATATGATGTTTTTAAAACTCCGAAGCCGGAGAACGGTTCCCCCAGGCAAGAATATCACGCCCGGTTGGTTCCTTATGGAGAAGTAGTCAGAATCAATGAATTGTCCATGTTGATATCCGAGATCAGTTCGTTTAGTTCAGCCGATGTCGGCGGCATGTTAAAAGCCTTTCAGGAAACAATGTCCCTACTGTTGCTTCAGGGGAGAAAAATAGAATTGGAAGGATTGGGATTGTTTTCAGTTGCCTTAGGGACTCGCCCGGTGAAGCAAACAGAGCAGGATCAGGAAGAGAATAAAGAGATCTATGTAAAAACCGTCAAATTCCGATGTTCGGCAGAATTGAGAAGCAAGATACGTCATATGCATCTAAAGCGCATACCCAAGAGTAAAAGAGAGACCAATCTGCCGGCGGAGGAGCGCAAGAAAAACATTCTTTCATATCTTTCGGGAGAGGATACGATAATTACCTCCGAATGTATGGGTTTGAATCACTGCACCCGTTATACGGCACAAAAAGACTTGAAAGAATTAAGCGGGGAAAGGCTGATCAAGAATACCCGCTCGAAGCACACATCCGCATACGCCTTGGTAAAGTGAAAATATTAAATCGATATTTAGGAAAAAAGAAACGGATTTTTTGTGAATAAAAAAGAATCTACTAACTTTGCACACGCTAAGAAGAGATAAGAAGGCTGCGTGGCTCAACTGAATAGAGCATCTGACTACGGATCAGAAGGTTACAGGTTTGAATCCTGTCGCGGTCACTAAACATCTTCCGGCCCCGTGGCTCAACTGAATAGAGCATCTGACTACGGATCAGAAGGTTACAGGTTTGAATCCTGTCGGGGTCACCACTAGCCAAGAGGGTGCGTCAAAAGGTATGAAAAAGTAAAATTCAAATACAAACTTTTGACGCATTCTTTTTTGTTTTATTCATTGTCATTATTATTCCCATGGAAAAGAGCGACTTACTGCTTTCCTCTTGCGAAAAAGAGTGGAGAAAGGGAAGAAAACAGCTATAGTTATAGGCGCTTAGCCGCGGGGAGTGATTTTGACGGCTTTGGGGGAAAGAAAAATGAAGAACATTTTTAAACAATTACGGAAAGAATACCAGACGATTCATCTTGGCCAGAAGTCTAAGGCAATTGAATTATTGCGTTATATCGGGCCGGGATTATTAGTAACGGTCGGCTTTATCGACCCGGGTAACTGGGCCTCCAATTTTGCCGCCGGGTCGGAATTCGGATATGCCTTGCTTTGGATCGTAACCCTGTCGACGATTATGTTGATTATCCTCCAGCATAACGTAGCCCATCTGGGGATTGTAACGGGTTTATGCCTGTCGGAAGCGGCGAATAAGTATCTTCCGTATACAGCTTCCCGCTTTATTCTCTGGTCAGCTATCGGCGCATCCATTTCCACCTCATTGGCGGAAATATTAGGAGGTGCAATCGCCTTGAATATGCTTTTTGACGTTCCAATCAAGATCGGAGCTATTCTGACGGCCATCTTCGTCTTTGTTCTTATGTTCTCGAATACATATAAGAAAGTAGAGCGTTATGTGATTGCGTTCGTGTCAATCATCGGATTATCCTTTATCTACGAACTTTTTCTGGTCGACATCGATTGGCCCTTAGCGATGGAGTCGTGGGTGAAACCTTCTGTTCCTGAAGGTAGTATGCTCATTATCATGAGTGTATTGGGTGCTGTAGTTATGCCTCATAACCTGTTTCTCCACTCTGAAATAATCCAGAGCCGGCAATGGCACTTGAAAGACGAGAAAGTAATGGAAAAGCAGTTGAAATACGAGTTTTTTGATACTTTCTTTTCGATGCTGATAGGATGGGCGATCAATAGTGCAATGATCCTATTGGCAGCCGCCACCTTCTTCCGCCAGGGGATTGTCGTGGATGATCTGTCGCAGGCACATTCTTTGCTTCAGCCACTATTGGGGGAAAATGCAGTCATTATTTTTGCCGTTGCTTTGCTCTTTTCCGGCATCTCTTCGACGATGACATCCGGGATAGCTGCCGGCTCCATCTTTGCGGGAATGTTCGACGAACCTTATAATATAGGGGATATCCATTCAAAGATAGGGGTGCTGATTTCTTTTGGAATCGCACTAATTATTATATTTCTGATTGGCAATCCGTTTAAAGGATTGATTATTTCACAGGCAATCCTGAGTATTCAACTGCCGATTACTGTCTTCCTGCAGGTGCATCTTACCTCATCTAAGAAAGTTATGGGTAAATATGCGAACACGCCTTTTACGAAGACTTTGCTTTATCTGATTGCTTCCGGAGTAACGGTTCTGAACATCTTATTACTGATTTCGCTTATTTTTTAAACCCGCCGAGGAGGCACTTGATGTACTGGATTCTTGATAGATTGCTTACACATCTGAAACCTGACGGAGTAAGCGAGCTTTAGTTGAGTACGGTAATTGACAATGTTGAAGGACAGGATTTATTCAGTTCGACAGGTGGAATTAAATCGGGGAAGACGTTTAACAATTTCACTTATGAACTTTAAGACAAGCAATTAAAAACAATGAGAGAAAGCCAACACATGGGTGGAAGCTCTTTAACATAATGCAAGAACATTATAGAACAAAATGCGGCAGCATAAAACCCAATGCCCATTTTGCCAGTTATTATGTTTTCGCTTAGCCAACGAAATAATCATAAAAATTGCAATACTGTGAAATTATTTTGGAAATATCTCAAACCGCATAAAGGGTTAATCTTTTTTTCGCTTCTTTTGGCAACCATTGCCCAGTTGTTAAATCTTATTGATCCAATTATTTTCGGGAAAATAATTGATGATTATGCAACTAATGTTGATAATAAAACAGAGAGCGAACTTATAAATGGTGTTTTATTCTGGTTAGCCATTGCCGTTGCCATTGCATTGCTTTCGAGAGTTGCAAGTGTATTCCAGGAATTTTTAACGAATAAAGTGGTTTCCAAGTTTGGAATGCAGATTTTTAACGACGGTATCCGTCAAACATTACGACTATCGTTTCAGGAATTTGAAGAAAGCCGCAGCGGAGAGACGCTATCTATTCTGCAAAAAATAAAAAAAGATACGGAGCGTTTTGTCAATTCGTTTATTAATATACTTTTTTCTTCCATGGTAGGCATAGGCTTTTTGGTTTGGTACAGTATCACAAAAAGCTGGTTGCTCATCCCTGTATTTTTAATCGGCATCCTGTTGTTGGGATCGTTAACCGGACTTCTTTCAAAAAAGATAAAAACCACACAACGCTCCATTAATAAAAAGACCAATGAAATTTCAGGAATAATTACCGAGAGTTTACGAAATATAGAATTGGTGAAAAGTCTGGGACTTACTTTTCCTGAAATTCGCAGGATGAAGGCACAAACGGAAGGCATTTACAATCTTGAAATGGCAAAGCTAAAAAGAGTTCGTATGCTCTCTTTTTTTCAAAGCGCGACACTTAATATTCTTAAGCAATCTATTTTATTTATTTTGCTATGGCTTATTTTCAGGGACATTCTTTCAACAGGCGAACTTATTGCAATGCAGTTTATTTCTACAAGCATATTTGGTCCGTTACAAAATTTAGGAACAATAATAGTGCAGTATCGGGAAGTGGAAGCATCTATTCAGATTTTTAAACAACTGATGCAAAAACCCATAGAAAAACGTCCCGAAGATGCCGTTGAAATAGATAGTTTAAACGCTATTTCTTTTGAAAATGTCATTTTCAGACATCAGAAAAGCTCGTTCAATGCCATAGACGGCATTTCATTTCAGGCGAAAATCGGGGAAACCATTGCTTTTGTAGGTCCTTCGGGTTCAGGTAAATCTACATTAATTAAGCTGTTGGTAGGTTTATATAAGCCTGTTGGAGGAGATATATTTTTTAACGGCGTTTCTTTTTCACAAATAAGATATAACCCCCTGCGCCGTCAAATAGGTTTTGTAACGCAGGACACACAACTTTTTGCCGGGACTATTCGTGACAATTTATTATTCGTAAAACCTGATGCAACAGATGATGAAGTGCTTGCAGCCTTAGAAAAAGCCTCTGCAAAACAGCTCACAGACCGCTCGCCAAAAGGTATTTATACGGTAGTAGGAGAAAATGGGATGAAACTTTCAGGAGGAGAAAAGCAACGTATATCCATAGCAAGGGCTTTACTGAGAAACCCGAAGCTGCTTATTTTTGACGAAGCAACCTCTGCTTTAGATTCTTTAACAGAAGAGACTGTTACCAATACCATTAAAACAGTTTCAAAAGACCGGGAGCGAATTTCTATTCTCATTGCGCACAGGTTGTCGACAGTTATGCATGCAGATACGATTTTTGTTTTAGAAAAAGGAAAGATTGTAGAGGCCGGTTCCCATCAAACGCTGTTAAGTCAAAAAGGACTGTATTATGCTATGTGGAGACAGCAAATAGGCGAACGCCGAAAAGAAGAAGTTCTTTAAACCTGCTTCAAATAAGTACGTTCGTACATCCGTAAATTCTTATCGAACACAAAAAGACAAACAATTCAATAAGTAATAAAAACAAAAAGAGCGAAAACAAGCAGTATTCACTTATTTTCGCTTTCAGCGGAGAAGTGGGGATTCGAACCCCAGATACCCGTAAAGGTATAACGGTTTTCGAGACCGCCCCGATCGACCGCTCTGGCACTTCTCCTTTCCGGATGCAAAGGTATAGAAAAATAGTATTCCGACGGCTAAGAAGCCTGTTTTTTTCATCCGGACAATTGAAAACTACATCAGAAAATGTTCGCCTGCTTCTACCCTTTTCACTTTTCCATTGGGGAAAACGACTTCGGCGGAAGTTCCTTCCGGAACCACCAAACGAATAGTTAGCTTCTTCCCTTTTTTCGTGATTTCCGTCTCAATAATTCCATTGGCGGAGTTTATACGGGCGGAAACCTTTGTCAGAGAACCCATCTGTGGAGCAACACGAAAAGTACGGAAGCCCGGCGATGTCGGTTCGACGCCGCATACCTTCTGGCTGAGTAGCGTCAAGGGCCCTCCGCTCCAGGCATGATTGATCGTTCCGCCTCCAAATCCTTCTTCGCCGATGCCCCACCCTTCAAAGAGTGTCGTATATTCGGTGTGGGAAAGCATCTGCCCATAGCGTTCTTTCATTCGTTTGAGTGCGAAATCAGTTTCACCGATCTGGAAGAGCGCCTCCAAAACATATTTCTCCATATAAGGGCTGGCATGATATTCTTTTTTAAGGACTTTCAGCAGAGCAGGATATTTATCCGGAGAAGCCAGGCCGGAGAGGATAGCCATGGCCTGCGAGCGATCGTCGTCGGCGCCTTTATAGGAAGGCGTCCGGAAGGCTGTCCCTGTCCAGAAGGAAGAATCGAAAGTCTCTTTCATCCGCTGCATCTGTCTTATCAGGGCATCGGCATCCGCCGTCTTCCCAAGTTGCAAGGCAAACGCATGTTCGGCTTTTAAAGCCAAATAATACCAGGCGCTGGTCAAGACGCCCTGATCTATGTTTTCTCCCCAATCGCCCCAACTCCATTCGCCATTCCGTTGAACCGGCTGTCCCTGCTCATTCAGTTTCCAGACCTCATGCAGGTAGCGATGCAAACGGTCGTATATTACCGGGATAAAACTGCTGTCGGCGCTATAATAATATTGCGTGTAAAAACCATACCAACCGACGGAAGCAAGGATCTGCAAGGGCAATTCTCTCGCCCAGTTCCCGGCCGGGATAGGGGCGAAAAGCGTACCGTCCGGGCGCTGCCAGTCCATCAGTTCATGAATTCCCTTGAGCGCCAGTTTATGCGAAGAAGGGGAAAGGGCATAAAAAGCCTCTCCAAGCTCGTTCACTTCATCCCCCCACCATTGGGCCCGCTCACGGTCCGGACAATCCATATAGGTGTCACGCATCGTAACATATAATGTTCTCGCCGATCGTTTCCACAACTCATTATAAAAAGGATCGTTGCATTGGAACGAACCGCTAAACTCGGTATCGTAGCCGGTTTCCCTGTATTTCAGATCCAGCACCTCCACCCCTTCTGGCAAGATATAACGAACCTCATGGCCGTTCATCCAACCCAGGCTTTCGTACTCCTGAACTCCTTCCCGGGTGATATATTCCGCCCGTATATTCGGTGTCCCCCCTCCCATATAGTTGTCGGTCCATATTCCAATGGTTTTCCCGGCAGCCGCTTTCACTTTGAAGTAAGGGGTTATATGGCAATTATAAGGCAGTTTACAATAAAGCGTATCACCTGCCGCCGATTTCCGTATTTCCGCATAATCGGAGTAGCCATAATCTTTCCATAACGGAATCGGCCGCTCCACCAATTTGCCGAAAGGAGCCTGTCCGGGAGCGGCAATGACCTGCGCTGCCGGAAAGTTCCCAACATAGTCCGTACGATTCCAGCCGATCTTCTCTTTTCCCGCATCAAAGCGTATATTACTCTCCGGCAAACGATAATTCGGAAAGGGCGCTTCCGTATTTTGGTAAGCATCATAAACAAAGCACTGCCAACCGGCGTCCGAAGAAAGATTCACACCCGGAGCTTCAGCATCGAACAGCAAGGCACCCGTTCCGCTATTCAAATGACTGAATCCGTTTTGACCGAAATGCCAGACCAGCACAGCAATCGTATTCTTTCCCGCTTTCAGGAAAGGCGCCAGTTCGACCACATCGTAGTAGGTTGCATCGCGGGAAGGCCCCCGTTTCAATCCTCCTTCAAAAACGACCAACCGGTCATTCACCCATAGCCAATATTTGGAATCGACGGCGATACGCGCTTTCAACGAAGGCGGTATTGTGGAAATATCCGTCACTTTCCTGTATCCCTGCCAGGTGTTTATCCGGCTTTGTGTATTTTCGCTGTTGATCCACATTCCTTTCCATCCATCTGTTGCCTGCAGTATACAGAAACAGAGTAAAAACAAAAATAAAAAAACCGTTTTTCTCATCTTTTTCTTTTTTATCCTATTCTCCGTTGTTATTTTGAACGGTTTAGTGCAAGAGAATTTTCCCATGCAAGCCGTCGCTTCGTATTTTACCAGCGGAACTTAACTATCTCACTTATGATAGGTGAAGGTATAAATTCCTGATTTCACCTTTTTTACTTCATCTCCGATTTGTATTTCCGCTGTGCAATCGGCCGGTACCTGAACCGTCAGTTTCACAGAATCGCCATCCCGCTTCCATTCGCTTGTTATCAGTCCGCGAACCGAATGATATTCCCCTTTTGCCCAATCCAATTCTTCAGCAAAATGAGGCGTAAAACGGATATGGCGAAAACCGGGCCGGGTGGCGTCATAATTAATGCCTGCCAGTTGATTCATCATCCAGGCGGAGACATCCCCCATAAAAACATGATTCAGGGAAGCATCCTTAAATTCCGGGCTGAGAGTCCAGGTTTCCGGCAAAGTGGTACATCCTTTCGTTTCCACCCAATAGCCCCATGAAGGCGCATCCGTCTTGGTCACCATCTTCATTACATCGGACAAATAGCCGTACCGGGTAAGCATAGCCGGAACCGTTTTACTTCCCAGCAGTCCGAAATCGAGATAGTACTGGTTATCAGCCACCACCTTATGCAATAAGTCGGCAACCTGCTGTTCCTTTCCTTTCGGCGGCAATCCAAGATAGAGAGCCAACGCTTGCGCAGTCTGCGTACCGTTGGCATAACGCCCGGAAGCAGCATCAAAGAACTTTTGATTGATCAATCCCTTTAATTCATCCGCTTTCTCCTGGTAAACAGACGGGTCTTTCCCCAACAGGGAAGCAAAGCGCGCCATCAACATATAATCCAGATAGTAATAGGCGGTTGATGTATATTCATTCGGAGTGGTGGATTTCCAATAGACCCAGTCACCCAACCCAAAAGTCAAATAACCTTCTTTTTCCTTTGTCTTGAGATAGTCCAGGTAACGTTCCAAGGCCGGATATATTTTCCTTATACATAGTGTATCCCCGTAATAATTATATAAAGCGTTAGGGATAATAAAGAGGGCGGCATCCCACACCGGCCCCGGCCATTCGCCGAATCCCCAACCGCTGGAAGGAATGATTCCAGAAATATCCCCCGTCTTCCGTTGGTTATCGATGAAGTCGTCCATCCATTTCTCATAGAACGTGATGCCGTCGAAACCGAGTAATCCCAAGTCGACTGCGATATGGGCATCGGCGGTCCATCCGTTTTTTTCGCGTTGCGGGCAATCGGTCGGTATACTATGTATATTACTCCGGTAGGACTGCATCGTAGCATCCCAGATATCATTCAGCAAAGGATTAGAACAGGAAAAGTTTCCCACCGGAGGGAGGTCGGTATGCATGAACAAAGCAGTCAGGCTCTCTTTCGCCAGCGTAACCGGTTTCGAACTTTCCACCTCTACATACTGGAAGCCATGATAGGTAAAGGAAGGCATGAAGATTTCCTCTTCTCCCGTGCCGGCCAATGTGAAGACATCTGTCTGAAAGATTTCATACGGCTTTACCGGATGATAGTAAACATTAATATTCCCTTGCTCCAATCGTCCGTCTTTTTTCAACAGTTCGCCATGCTTAATCGTGATGCGTGTACCCTTCTCACCTTTGACTGCCAGGCGACATAGCCCGGCGATATTCCTGGGGAAAGAATATACGTAGAGTTGGTCGTTGAATTTTTGCATATCCGTTGGTTCCATCTCTTCCGTAATCCGGATTCCCGGCATCTGTTGGGATACGATAAGCGGAGCCGGAGAGTGGGTTAGTATGGCCGGCTTCCATTGGTTATCATCAAAATCGGCCATATTCCATCCCTTTTCTTCCAGGCGGGCATCATAATGGTCTCCGCTATAAATATTATTATAAGTATAAGGTCCGGTCGATGTCTTCCATTCTTTGTCGTTGGTCTCCCATTTTTCGGTTTCACCGTTTGCGTAAGTCACCCGGAGCTGACATGAGAACCGGGGACGTTGCCTCCAGCTCGCGAGATGAAAATTCCAGACGGCTACCGATTGCTCGTTATACCAGCCATTACCCAATACGGCGGCTAATGCGTTTTTTTGTCCGGGCTGAACCAGATCCGTCACATCATGGCTCACATAAAGAATCCGTTTGTCAAAATGGGTATATCCCGGATCCAGATAATTCTCCCCTACCCGTTCGCCGTTAAGGAAGAGTTCATGATAACCTGCCGAAGCGACATACAAACGGGCCTCCCGGATGGAATCCTTCGGGCTGAAAGTCGAGCGGAATAACGGGGCCGGTTCGAACTCCTTATCATGCTGATCGGTTATCCAGGGAACTGTCCAGGAATCGGCAGAGGTATCCATTCTTCCGGTTTCGAAAGTCGCCGGTTCCGAAGTCGGACAACGGCGGCCTTTTTGATCCCATACGGTAACCGTCCAATAATATTTCGTAAAAGGTTTCAATGGACTACCCGGGATATAGACTTCCATCCGATCCGGATCGGTACCGATCCGGATTTCATTTTTCCGTATGGAAAAACCTTTCTCCTCACCGGAATACTCCCAAGTAAAACGAGGATTCGGATTATCTATGCCAATCGGTTCCGTTAGAAATTCCGTACGCAGATGCGTAGGCGTTACTTTTTCATTCCGCACGCTACAAGCCGTTAATAAAAGGATTGTAATAAACAATTCGAGGAGAATAAAATTGATTTTCATGAATTATTGTATTTACTGAAGAACTCTAATTTCTTTCGGCGCCTGAATGGTGCTTTTCACCGTTCCGTCCGCTTGTTTTTCATGGCGAAGTTTAATCTCTCCATAAGGCGTCGGGAAAGCGCCTTCCACCCATTGCAAATCGCCTAAATGAGGAGTAATCCGTACCGTCCGGCAGCCCGGTTCAATGACCTGGACACCCAGCACCTGCTCGCTGAGCCAAGCCGTAGGACCGGATGCCCAACCGTGACAGAAGCTATGACGGTACCCCTTGTAACAATAATTGCCGTATTTCTTGTGGATATCTACTTTTCCGGGTGGTACTGGTTCGTCAATCCGCGCCGCATCTTGCAGCCAGTCCATATTGAAATCCTCCCAAAAGGTAGTCGCCCCCAGATCGAGCATCGCTCCCCAATATTGGCGGATTACATCCAGGGCTCCCTGATAGTTTCCTGCCGCCGCCATGGCACGCAGCATATAATATCCGTAAAAAGTGGAGAATCCGCGCGCGCCATCTATGGACAAGACGTTCTCATTCGCTTCCTGCGGTGAGATAACACCGGCCAGGGTGAGTAAAGCTGCCGCCTGCTTATAACCGGGTTGCCCTGCCGAAGTTTTCGGATGAAGGATATCCTTGGATATCTTTTGCGCTTGCCGGGTTGCCAACTCTTTTTTCTTATTGCATTCATCCGCTAAAGAGGTTTCTCCCAACAGGTTGCAAAGCTCTTCACCGGCCGAAAGCGCCAACACCATTAAGGATTGCAGGCCGACATGGATAGCCGGTTTATTTTCACTTGAAGGCCAGTCCAGGAAGCGATTGCCGTCCAATTGTTCCTGCCCGCCCTTATCCACTTTCCCGAGCAATTGGCGGACCAATCCGGTGAGATAAGGTTTTTGTTCTTTCAAATAGGCATAATCTCCCTGGTAATAATACCAGTCCCGTTGAATCAATAGCCACCAGATCGAATAAGAACTGATGCCGTGCATCCACTGGGGAAGAGGCGTCAGGTTGCGGATCAGATCGAGACTTTTCGGCACGACCTCATTGTATCCGAAAACAGTCGAGACGGTCATCACTTCCGGATGCAGGTCGCCTACCCAAACCAGACGATCCCGTTTAATGCCATCCCATAAGTATTCCTGCATGTTCAAATGGACCGTGTAAGCTCCGGTCTGCCATATTTTATTTAACCGTTCGTCATTAGATTTGAAAGATCCCCGGTAGGGAATGTCCCTGAAAGTAGAGATTGCCCGAACCTCTTTTAAATGTAATTCCGTCGAATCATCGAGCAAATCGATCCGGACGAAACGAAAACCGGAATTCCCCACTTCAACCACGCCCAACCAGGGAAGGGGAAGGATAAAATCGCGTATGGCATGGTCATTGCTTGCCCCATTCACGCCATCGATGTCGGACATGGCTTCACTCACCGATTCGCCAAAGCGTATCCGTACGGATACAGGCTTCTGAGAAGGAGACATCCCGGTCACAATCTGCAAGCCGCCTTGCAATTCTTTTCCGAAATCGAGCAGAACGGCAGGATGTTCTGTCGATGAACTTTTCATCTTACAAATGGACGTATTGGCTAAATCACTCTGGCCGTTACCGGGCTGAAACAAGGCCCGGGCATTGCTTATCCGTTCCTCGTGTTGTTGCCACACAATCCGTGTGGGAGGTAAATATTCACGCATACGACTGTCCCGTTGCTGTGCAGCAAGAGAACAAGCTAAAAAGAAAGAAAGGTAAACAAAGAACTGTTTCATAAAAATATGATTTGAAAAATGATATCGTAGAGAAAGGTACCTCCACTCCGGAGAAGCAGAGGTACCTTTATTTCTAATAAGTTTGTGTTTCAAGCGTTACCGGTCCGATCAAACCCATTTTTTGCAAAGGCGAGTCCGCTTTCCACGGATTAGCCGGAAGCCAGGTTTTACGGTCTTTTTCAGGTAATTGCTGGTCTCCGACCAACCGGTTCCGCCAAGTGGTCACCACCTCTATTTCGAGGTTGTTTACACCTTTCTTCACCCGCTCGGTTATGTCCAGACGATAAGGAGTTGTCCAGACGCCACCCGCATATTCTCCATTCACCTTGACTTTTGCCATGGCGTAGAGTTCATGTAAATCGAGATATAACCGTTTATCCGGCAGGCTGTCCAGATCGAAAGAAGAGTTATAGACTATGCTTCCCGAATAATGACGGATATCAAAATCCTTGCTTTCGGTGATTGCAACCAACTTATCCATAAGAAGTGGTTCGGCAGGCCCGCGCCTGGCAGTATCGAATGTCAATGTCCAGGGACCGGACAGTTCTTTCAAGACCTGCGGTGTAGGAAAATTGAGTTCCGCATCCGCCTGGGCCGATAAGTTACCCATATCCTTCAATGCCGTACGGAAGACGACAAAAGCGCTTTCCAAGGCATCCAGTTTCATCGGAACAACAGTTCCTTCCTGCGTCTGTTCAAAAGAGGGCAGTGGACGAACCTTACCGGTGGTAGCGTCCCAGACTTCCGGTTGCATCGATTTCACCCGGAATTCGGGTGTAAATGTAATGGGTTTCTCGCTTTGATTGGATAAGAAATAAATCTGTATCTTCCCGCCATCACGGTGTCCGTATAAGATCGGATCTTCAGCAGCCAGTTTGCAATCCGGGACACAGTTCACAAGAGCCAACGCTTCGGACAGATTCATCCCCCGGAGCAACATACCCTTCCCTATCTTTACGGATTTTACCGTTGTGCCGTCGAGTTTCGACCAAAGGAGTTTTACCAGCCGTTGGACTTCTTCGTCCGCTCGCGGATAATTTTGCATACTTGGGGAACGGGACGGCGGAGGCCCCAGAACGACTCCCCCCGCTTCAATCAAGTCTTTTATCTTCGTCAGCAGTTCCGGACGCATGGTTTCCAGGGCAGGAAGTACCAGCAGTTTATATTGGGTTCCGTGAGGTAGGGTCAGCAGTCCGTTTTTCACGAACAAATCCCTTTCTATCACTTCGGCATTGATATAATCGAATTGATAGCCCTTGGGAAGCGGAGGATCGGTGATTCCGGTCATTTTAGGAGTATCCTCGCCGATGAAATAAGCGACATCCGCTACATTAAGCCCCTGCTGCAACATGAAATTCACTCGTTTCACGTAAGTTGTAAAGAGGTCTAACTGTGGAAACCAGGTATTTTTCCTATTAAATTCGTTACCAAACCATGCATTTACACCCGGTTCTTTTTCTTCATAGGGCTGTGAGATATATACATGGAGCAACGTATTATTAATTCCTTCGGTAAAGAAACGGTCTCCCCTTTGCTTCATCATTTGCGGATAACGGCCGAACGTATTTCCTCCGGCTGTAAACGACTCTGCCGAAATCTTGTTCTTCCCATAAATATGGCCGCATGAAGAAGCTGCCCGGTTCTCTATGTTTCCCAATTCTCCCTCACTCCAGAACTCGCCGCCAATCTCATCGGACTGCCCGCCATATTGCAGAAACTCCCCTGGGAATCCCCAATGCCCGTAATTTTCCAGCCAGGTATGTAAACCGTATTTATGGCTGACATCCCGTAATCCGCCCACATAATCATAGGCAATCCGATCGGCAACCAACCTTCGCATATCCCAAAGAAAACGGTCGGACAGTTCCTCGCTCTGTACGACAAAGCCATCGTAGACAGGAAGGAAAGGAATCGGATCATAGCCATAACGTTCCGTAAAAGATTCGAGAAAATCATCAGTGAAATTCTGTCCGCCAGTCTCATAGCTGTCTTGTACGACCACCTCCCAGCAAGCCCGGTCTTCCGCCGGAATACGACGGATTATTTCACCTAGAAAGGCCTCAAAATGAGATTCCACATGTTCTTTACTCATCTTGTCAATCTCCAATCCGGTTGCTTCCGGAGCGGCCGGACTATTGGTCACGCCTGTCGGCCGCATTCCCATGCGTAAAATAGTCCATTCTCCCGCCGGAGCGTTCCATGATAAATGGCCGCCGGTAACTCTGGCCGTCAGATCGATCACCTTATCGGGGTCGATAACCAGCGAATCATTCGTTACTTCCGGTTGATCTCGCCACTGGTACTCATTCCAATAAGGCAATGGCGTCTGAAACATCTTTGCCAGTGTTTTTTCCGGATAACGTTCCACATAAGGAACAGAAGACCATTCCACCTCGCGGAAGCCGCTGTTAGGCGCTACATCCGTCAAAAGCAGACGAAAGTCCGATGCTTTTGTTTCCGGGACGGAAATAACAATAGGCGCATCCGGTTGGAAACCGACATTCAACGCAAAGTTGAAACGGTCTATCAGAAAAGAATCCAACGTCTCGAAATTATCGTCTTTCTTTACCTGTAATTTTGCATTAGCTCTTATCGGGACGCGAGTGGGATAAATCTTCAGCGAGCGAAGTGTAAACGGATCCTTGGATTCGAAATCCAAAGTCAATTTATTCTCCTTCAAGGCAGGAAAAACGGTTTCGGTCGCCAAATCGTCGTCGCATAAATGAAGTAATTCCTTTACCGATTGGGAAGAGTGTATCTTAAAAATATTTTTATAAAGGTTGCTCCCTCCAGGAATAGACGGAAAAGCGATTGTTTTCACATCCTGAAAATCCGCACCCGGAGCCGGCAAGTCCAATTCCACCTGTTTGCCGCCGCTTACTGTTACAGACGATGAAGCCAGGTAGCGCATCGCCTGGTTCGGCTTCACCCATGGGCCGCCCGATTGGCTCCAACCCGGCGAATTGAAGATTCCTATTTTGATATTCAACTCGGTCGCCGTCTTTAAAGCCGTATGCAGGATCTTCCACCATTCATCACTATTGAAGGCAACCTTTCCTTTTCCTGATTCTTTCTCTTCCAAGCCGATATTACCAATGAATGCCCGGTTGATTCCTGCAGCTTTCATCGATTTCAGATCGTTGACTACCCCCTCTTCGGATATATGACCCGAAATCCAATACCAATAAACGGAGGTCTGAATGCTATCCGGAGGGGCTACAAAACCAGTCTCCAACTCTTTTCCGTTTATTTGCATGTTACGGGGCACACATCCGAAGCATATAGATAAAAAGGTGAGACATCCGATGAAGCCTATCCATTTTTTCATAATATAACTCTTTTAAATTCGCAAAGGTCAATAAATTAAGAAAATACTTTATTTCGGCAAATTGAATGCAATCTTCAATTCTTCCATTTGTTCGGGAGAAGTACCCTCCGGTTCAAATCCCATTGATTTTGCCGTCAAATAGATTTGCGCCGACTTCGATAAGGTATCCACCATATCGAACGCCTCCATAATGTTTTCACCGACCGCGCAAATCCCGTGTTTTTCCCACATCACGACGTCATAGTCTTCCAGTTCCTTGATCGTCGCATCCGCCAGCTCTATGGAACTCGGCATTTTGTATGGAATAATCCCCAATCCTTTCGGACAGAATGCACGCGTCTCCGGAATCATGCTCCAGAGCAGATAAGTCAATTTGTCTTTTTCAAGGAAAGCGCGGTTATGTGTCATTGCAATCAGGTCGATCGGATGCGTATGCAAAGCGGCCTTATAAGTCGAACCTTTTCCTATCAGGAAATTATGCATGGACAGGTGAGACGGCAATTCGGAAGTAGGACAAACCGGATTATCAGCGATAATAACATAGCTTTTGCAATCATCCAGAATACGGATGACAGCCCCGTTCTCCATCGGCCATCGGGCCAAATCGCGCATTCTCTTGTTGGTTCCCTTACAGAAAAAGTAACAACCTTTCAGATGAGGCAGGTATACACCGAATGACACAGGGTTGGTTATTGGTTTCAACCCGCGGATTTCGTCGTCGACATATTCTGTAATATTGATGGTAATATTTCCACCGTTTCGTTCAGCCCATCCCTTTTGCCAAAGATAGCCGGCAACTTCCGCTACATCTCCCACTTGTTTTGCCAAAGCGGGACGATTTTCTAAGATCGATTTCATTCTAATATTCAATTCTTATAATAATAATATTCATTTATTGAGCGACTGCCACGACAATGATCGAAGCAATCAGCACTAACAATCCAAAGATAAGAACTATAATTGTCTTAGGGGCCGCTCCTTTCCATTCTTTTAGCAAGATTCCCCAAACATTACTGAAAATAACATTCAGCGACATCAGAATACTCCAGGAGAAAGCCAGCAACATGGCGTTTCCGGTCAGAAAACTCTTTCCTACTTCCAATCCGAAAAATTGTGAATACCACAACACGCCGGCAAGGGCACAGAAAAGAAGGTTATTGGTTAATACGCCGGAAGAAACCGAAAAATAGTCTTTTCCCGTTTTATTCTTTATATTCTGTTGAATGCAAAAACAAGCGTTCGTAATGAAGCCGCCGATCGTCACCAGCATGATGACGGGCAACCCAGCCAATAACGGCTTTACCCCTCCTTCCAAGGCAGCCTCCTTAACCGAAGCGCCTGCATCAAGCCCCAAAGCGAAACAAGCGCTCATCACCCCGGCCAGTAATGCAACCAGCAATCCTTTTGTCAAAGCAAACTCTTTTACGGCGGCTTTCCGTTCTTCCTCCGACATATTCTTCGACCGGAGGCTACCCGCATAACCGATAATGGCAATTCCGGCAATGGTAATGCAAACGCCGATCAGCAAAAGCAACCCCTCTCCATGAAAAAGGTTTCTTCCCGCAAGAATCGCCGGGAAAAGCGTACCGAAGGCTGCACAAGTACCTAAAGCCAGACTCTGTCCGAGAGCAACGCCCAGATAACGCATGCTCAGGCCGAACGTCAATCCTCCGATTCCCCACAGCATTCCGTAGAAAATGGCCATACCGGCACCCTCTCTGTTCCACAACTCAAAAAGGTTGCTTCCTTCCGGTATGGCTAACAAAGCACCCAATAAAGGGAAGATTAACCAGGCGAAGATTCCCTGCGTCAGCCAGAAGCTTTCCCAACTCCAATCCTTCACCTTGCGTATCGGCACGTACGAACTACTTTGTCCGAAACTGCCGACCGCAATGATAAGCAAACCAATGAATATGTTCATCGGACTATCGTTTAGAGGTTACTTCTTTCTCATACTTTTTGATATCCGCAATATAGTCTTCACCCACCGGTACGCCGTTCTGTAAACAATATTGGTCCCAAACAGCCGTCCAAGGCAAGCTTTTCAGTTCTTCTTGTAAAGCCAGACGTTCGAAATATTGATCGTTTGCTTCATATTTCTGTAAAGTAGCCGAAGGCTCCAACAAGGCTCGTAGGAAGGCTTTCTGGGTAGCCCGGCAACCCACGACATAAGCACCGATCCGGTTGATCGTCGCATCGAAATAATCCAGACCGACATGTATGCGATCCAAGGCATTGCTACGGATAATTTCACGTGTAAGATCCAATAAATCATCATTCAAAATGACCACATGATCGCTATCCCAACGGATCGGACGACTGACGTGAAGCATAATTTCCGGAGTAAAGAGCAAAAGACTGGAGATTTTATCAGCTACACTTTCCGTTAAATGGAAATGCCCGGTATCCAATGTCACGATTTTACCCTTTTTTGCCCCATAGCCTAAATAAAAATCATAAGATCCGACCGTATAGCTCTCCAGACCGATACCGAACAATTTAGCTTCGATACAATCTTTCATATGCTCATAAGGGGTAGAAAAGATCTCATCCAGCGATTGTTCGAGGATTTGGCGATATTTCAGGCGACTGGCCGGTACTTCTTTGCTTCCGTCATGTATCCATAGGTTCATAATGGAAGGATCGTTTTGGAATTTACCCATTTCTTCACTGATCCAACGGCAACGCTTGGTGTGTTCGATCCAGAAATTACGAATGGAGTCGTCCGGATTGGCAAGCGTCAGGTTACCGCTTTTCGGATGAGAAAAGGAAGTACTGTTGAAATCCAATTTTAATTCTTTTTCTTTTGCCCATTCCATCCAGCTTTGGAAATGTTTCGGTTCCACTTCGTCGCGGTCTACGACTTTTCCCTGGAAATCTCCGTATATTTCGTGCAGGCTTAAACGATGTTTGCCGGCAATCAGGGAAGTCACTTTCTCAATATCGGTACGAACTTCATCAATATTGCGGGCACGGCCGGGATAATTGCCGGTCACCTGAATTCCACCTGTCAAAGGGCCTCCCTGGTTTTCAAATCCGACCACATCATCGGTCTGCCAACAGTGCAGGGACAGGGATATTTTCTTCATATTTTCTATTGCCGAATCCACATCTACTCCTAATTCGGCATAGCGTTCCTTTGCAATCTCATACGCTTGTTTTAATTGATTTTCTTTTTTCATGATACTTCAATTTAATTTATTTATTCGGTTTATATGTTTTTAAAGGAAAAGCATTGGCTACAATTTTCCGCATTTCCCAGCGATCCGCAATCAGGCCGGCCGTTTTGGCCTGTACTAAACAATTACCGATAGCGGTCGCTTCGGAAGGTCCGGCTATAACCGGAAGGCCAATTGCATCAGCGGTAAACTGATTCAGCAAGGCATTTTGCGAACCCCCTCCGATCACATGCAATTTATCGATCGGGAAAGGTGCCATTTCGGACAATTGTCCCAACACCTCTTTATAACGGTTAGCCAGACTTTCAAAAATGCAACGGATTAATTCTTCATCGGTTACGGGAATAGGCTGCCCGCTCTTTTCACAAAGAGCGGCTATCGCCTGTGTCATGCTTGGCGGGTTGGCCAAGCTGGGGTCGTCCGGATTGACAATCGAGCGATTCGGCGTTGCCTGCTCTGCCATTCGGACAATCTGGGAATAGGTGTAAGAACGTCCTTCGCGTTCCCACTCTTTCCGGCATTGTTCTAATAGCCACATGCCGGTGATATTCTTCAGAAAGCGAGTTGTTCCCTCTATTCCTCCTTCATTGGTAAAGTTGTTCTTATAGCTTTGTTCCGTAATAATCGGTTTTTCCGTTTCAATCCCCATCAAGCTCCAGGTTCCACTGCTTAGGTAAGCGAAACGAGTATCCTCAGCCGGCACAGCGACAACCGCCGAAGCCGTGTCATGGCCGGCTACCGCAATGACGGGTATTTTGCCTAATCCGGTCTCCCGACTCAAGGCATCCGTTAATTCCCCGACTCGTGTCCCGGGCAATACCAAGGAACGCAACAAAGAGGGGGGCACACCGGCCGCTTCCAGTAATGAAGATTCAAATTGTTTGGTAACCGGATTCAAGAATTGGGAAGTGGAAGCGTCCGTATATTCGCAAACCTTTTTCCCGGTGAGCAGGTATGATAATAAATCCGGGATAAAAAGAATTTCCTCCGCCGCTTCCAGAGGAGCAAAGTTTTCTTCTTTGGCACGATAGAGTTGATACAAACTATTAAAGTCCATAATTTGAACGCCGGTAAGACGGTATACTTCCTCGCGCGGAACTTTTTTGAAAAATTCTTCCGGCGCCCCTGAAGTATAAGGATCGCGGTAAGCACGCGGCAAACCCAACAGGGTACCGTCCTTACCGATATAACCGAAATCGACCCCCCAGGTATCAATACCGATCGACGTCAATTCGATACCCTCTTTGGCGCAAAGACGAAGCGCCTCTTTCAACGCATCGTACAGACTGAAAATGTTCCAATAATATTTGCCGTGAAGTTCCATGAGGACATTCGGAAACCGGTAGATATCACGCATTTCAAATTTGACACCTTCCAGCGTCCCCAAAACAGCCCGGCCGCTGGTAGCGCCGATATCAAATGCAAGAAATTGATGTTGTTTCATTTGGAATTAGATCTATTAACTATGGAAACAAAGTTATGTGACAAAATTCATATCTTTGCTAACGAAACTGACATTTAAGCTTTCTTTTTTGACATAATATGACTACAAACGACCGTTTACATTATCTGACTATTAGTTCTACCGACGAGGAATGGGGTATTGTCGTGACTACGATCGGGCATCAGACCATCTCGCCCAAGGAGACCTACCCTCCTGTTTCCCTCCACCCCGACTCCTATAATTTCAAACCGCAAACAGGACGTATTCTCAATGAGTATCAATTAGTTTACATTACGAAAGGAAGTGGTTATTTTTCCTCTCAATCCTGCAAACATCAGAAAGTAGAAGCCGGAACCATTTTACTCTTATTTCCCGGCGAATGGCATAGTTATTACCCCGACCCTGCTACCGGTTGGGAAGAGTATTGGGTCGGGTTTCGCGGACCGCATATCGATAAACGGGTTGAGAAAGGATTTTTTCAAAAAGAAGAATCTCTTTTCCATATCGGATTAAGCACGACAATACTGGGACTGTATGAAGACATCCTCAATTACGCCCAAAATGAAAAAACCGGATATCAGCAGATGATTTCCAGTATTGTTCTACATATTTTAGGATCTGTTTATTATAAAAGGAAGAAAAGCCTTTTCGCCAATTCTATGATTGTCGACAAGATTAACGAAGCCCGCAATCTAATGAAAAACACACTCCAACATCCTCTATCCCAAGAAGAAATAGCAGCAAAATTAGGTTTAGGTTATTCTTGGTTCCGCCGGATGTTTAAGGAGTATACCGGCGTCTCACCGGCTCAATACCAGTTACAACAGCGTTTATTACGGGCAAAAGAACTATTAACCACTACCTCGATGAATGTTTCAGAGATTGCCTATACGCTTTACTTCGAAAATGCCTGCCAATTTTCGACTTTTTTCAGAAAGAAAGAAGGCATCACCCCCTCTGAATTCAGGAAACGCGCCCATTAATTTTCAGAATATGCCCCTTCAAAAAATACCGGAAAGCATAAAAAAGGGACTGTACCAGAAAAAATCCTGTAAAAAATTCATAACTATGAACCCACGCAGTCATAGTTATGAATCCGTTCGTTCATAGTTATGACTGTACTCGTTCATAGTTATGAATTTTTCAGTTAAGAACGAATGACTTTTGACACATTTAAGGTCAATACGGTTTATACGGACTATGCATTACATTTAAAGTCTTGGGCAACCAGACTCGGTAACGTTCTGCCTTATTCCATGTATTCCCAGCCGAGGCAAAGTCGCAGAAATGAATCGGCTTGGGGTCACGATTTCCTTCCAGATCCGTCCCCAAAACCATTGGAACGGTAAACGCCATCCAGGCAAAGTCGGAAGCTGCTGAGGGTTGTAAATCCACATAGCCCTCTTTTTGTACAATCACCGACGCCTCATCCACATCACCATCCCCAAAACGACTATCCCGCGCCAGTACGATAGGTCCGCGAACAATGGCCTGCGCTTGATTGAGTTCCACTACATGCGCACGCAGATCAAGAGTCAAAACCACCTGGTCTCCCGGATTCCACTTCCGGCGAAGGGTATAATAGCTACCCTGCAAGCAACCGGTTTGCGCTTCCCCATTCACCGCAACGCTTACCTGCCGGCTCCAAGCCGGAATACGAAGCAAAAGAGAAAATTCGGTGGCCTTTTCGGGATTCACCTCTATTGCAATCTGGTCTTTTACCGGATAATCGGTTTGCTGCCGAAGCTGTACTTTCCTTTTATTCGCCAATTGTATATCCACCGTGGAAGGTGCATACAAATTAACCCGCACAGCATCGTCTTTCACTTGATAGGCAAAGGCGGGAATCAAGGCGAAAGCCCGCGGTCCATTTGCATTGCAGCAGTTAATATGCATACCGCATTGCTCCTCCCCTTCATGCCGCCAGCCTTCCAAGGGACTGTATTTGGCAATTTGCGACGCGTCACTTTTCATGGAGGCCAGCAATGCGTTATAAATGGTCTTCTCAATCTGGTCGGCATATAACGAATTGCCGGTCAATTCCAACAGACGGTTACAAATTTGCATCCAGGTAAAAGTGACGCAAGTTTCCATCATGTGATACGTCGGAATAGTCTGACGGTTATTTCCACCATACCAACATTCAAAAGCGCTGCCCGAACCGGCAATATTGATCTCCTCATTGATTATATGATTCACCGTTTTTTCCACCACCGACAAATACAACGGATTCTTCGTTACTTTATATAATTCCAGCAGCCCTTCGTAACAAGACATCATCTCATAGGCTTTCTGTCCGTTTTCCCTGGAGAACCAAATCTTCGGATGCGGGAAGCGTTGAGATACCGGCACGTCGGCAATCGCTTTGCTGATTAATTGCGGTCCTTCCGGAGTTTCCCATTGGGCGACAATATATTGGGCAAAATTCAAATACTTTTCCTCTTTCGTCCGGTTATACAGATACATAACCGGCTCTAAAATGCTGGAACTCGCCATACCGATATAGTTGCCGGTTGTTACAATATTAACTTTTCCGGGCCCTACCTGGGTCATCAAATGGTCGATCATCCGGCAGGCGGCATCCAAAGCCTTTTTATCTCCCGAAAGATCCGCATAGGCGATCAACCCGAGTGCCGTATATTTGCGCCCCCAGACGTCCCATTGCTGTAATTGGGCGGCTTCCGAATAATTTCCGATATAACCGTTGGGGAGCTGAGTTTTCAATAAAGATTCTACGCTTTCGCTAATAATTTTATATAACTCCGGATCTTTATTATAACGGTAGGATGCAATGGCGCCTTGCACCCATTTTCCCCAGAACTCGCTCTGCCAGCGGCTGGTTTCTTCCTTATGGCGGAATGGTTCGACGAGATGATCCACATCCTGTGCCTTCACACGATGCTCAATGCAATTATCTACGCTCCTCCCCAGATAACCACTGAGTTCAATATGCTGCAAAGTCTGTCCCCAAACAATAAAAGGAATACAAAATAATAGGAAAGAAATGTTTCTGACAAAATGGTTCTTCTTCATAATTTACAATAATATAGATTATATGTTGCAAATATAGACTTCTTATCGTAAAGATAAATTAGAGATATGATATTCTTTCTTACAAATCTGCCACTAAAAACAGGAACCTTAGTCAGGAGTTATTTCTTTATATTCATATAAATTATAGTTCGTAATCTATCCCGGCAACCATACCATGGATTCCAACCATCCGTCGTTTTTCTATCAAGATAGAAATACAAATATAGCATGAATATACTATCGATAATCAAGACAACAAACTACAAATTAGCAACAAGTTGCTTCAATTTAGTTTCAGCCACTTTCAGGTTGTAACGAAAATTAATCAATCGCGTATTTGAGTCAACAAAGTCGTTCTGAGCCTGACGCACTTCCAGAGAAGTCGCTTGCCCTTGTTTCAGCCAATCGATGCTGATTTGGATGTTTTCCTTTGCCAGTTCATTATTTTCAGTTTCGATTTTCAGCAATTGCTGTTGATTCTCAAATTCTGTCAGCGTATTTTGTAGTTGGATATTAACTTGCAATTTTATATTATGTAAATCATATTCTGCAGATTGTGCCTGAATTTTGGCAACCCGTTCTTTCCGTTTGTTTTCTCCCGCATTATAAATAGGAATGGAAAGTGTCACTCCTACCTGTGGACCTACAGAACTCGTTTTTAGAGCAGAACCTGCCGAATTGACTGTCTGCGACGCATAATAACCGGTTCTAAAGCTTAGTGTCGGCAGATAAGCTGCCCGGTTTTCTTTCAATACTAACTGGGCAATCTCAATTTGCTTTTGAAAAGCAAGAATACTGGTATTTGAATTATTGATTTTTTGAAGTAAGTCGGCCTTATCGGGAGAATAGTCCAATGGAATTGAATCTACAATTTCAAATTGTTCTTCCGCATTTTGCCCAAGTAACTGATTCAATGTTTTTAATGCTGCATCAATGACAAATTGTTGATTAATTACATTTTCAGTAGTAACATTTAAATCTATTTTAGCCTGAAGAAGGTCGGTCTTCAACATCGATCCGGCATTAAAGCCGGCCTGGGAGATCATGACCCGGTCGCGATTATAATTCATCGATTCGTTGATGGAAGCCAACTGTTGTTTCTGTCTCACCACATCATAATAAGCGGCAATTACATCGAAATAAGTTTGCAATACCTGATCTCTGAATTGAATCTCGCCAAGAGTCTGCATCTCATTTAATTTACTTCTGGTAACAAACATTTTTCCACCGTCGAATAATGTCCAATTCAATTCAACGCCGGTACTAAAAGCAGTGGTAGATAACGATGGATGATCATTTCTGGTATCCGAAGCAAGTTTTTGTTTGGTATCATTCAATTCATAACCAGCTGTACCTGTAAAAGCAATTGTCGGCATCATTCCTGCATTTCCAGCCGTATTATTCACCTTGGCTATCGTGGCGTCGTTTCCAGCAACAAGAATATCAAAATTATTCTTTAATGCGATCTTGATTGCATCCTCAGGAGTTAATAATTTTTGAGCATTAACCATTGAAAAAAGAGAAAACAGCAAGAATAAAGCACATACTTTCATCACGCTTATCATTTTAATGAATTTCATTCCGTACCAATTTTATTATTACTTGACATGGCGATATAAATAATCGGAATAACAAATAAGGTTAGCAATAACGAAAATAGTAATCCCCCTACTACTACGATTCCCAATGGAATACGACTGGTAGAACCGGCACCTAATGCCAATGCGATAGGCAATGCGCCAAAAATAGTTGCTAGCGAAGTCATTAAAATAGGACGGAAACGGGCTGATGCCGATTCAAAAGCAGCCACTTTTTTGTTCATACCCATTTTACGCTTCTGATTGGCAAATTCCACAATCAAAATACCGTTTTTAGTCACAATACCTATCAGTAAAATCATACCGATTTCAGAGAATATATTCAACGTTTGTCCGAATATCCAAAGAGACAGCATAGCTCCCGCTATCGCCATAGGCACAGTGAACATGATAATGAACGGATCACGGAAACTTTCGAACTGAGCTGCCAAAATCAAATAAATAAGCAACAAAGCTAAAATAAGAGCAAACGAGATATTCGAATTACTTTCGGCAAAATCCCGTGAAGGCCCCGATAATGCTGTAGTAAATGTAGGATCGAGCAATCTACTGCCAATTTGCTGCATTTCGGCAATTCCTTCACCCAGCGTCTTGCCCTCAGCCAAATTGGCCGAAACAGTAGCCGATTTATAGCGGTTGAAATGGTATAAAATCGGAGGCGAACTATTTTCATTTATTTTGACCAGATTGTCTAACTGAACCAAAGCTCCGTTGTTGGAACGAACATACATAGATGAAATATCGGCCGGAATATTCCTGCCGCTGCGTTCCATCTGCCCGACAACATAATACTGTCTGTTATTACGTAAAAAATAATCATATCGACTACCGCTATATGCTAAATTCAGTGCATTGGATACATCACTTTCATTGACTCCCAGGCTGGTCGCTTTCAAACGGTCCACTGTAATATCGACTTCCGGTTTATTAAATTTTAAGTCGACATCAATATTGCTGAAGACCGGACTATTTTGCGCTTCCTCCATAAATTTAGGTAAGACTGTCCTGATTTTTTCAAAATCAAGATTCTGCAATACAAATTGTACCGGCAATCCTCTGGAATTAGAAGTGGCGATGGTCGGTTCCTGACTGGCGATAACCCGCGCATCGGGGACGGAATCATAAATTCCGGACAGTTTTTTAAATATAGCCTGTTGACTTGCTTTACGTTCCGAAGGATCGGAAAGAAAAATAGTTAAGGAACCCGTATTTGTCGAGCTTGCCGACGAACCTCCCGCATAACGGGACATGGTATATTTAGCTTCCGGAACCCTGTCCAGATTAATTCTAGCTAATCGGTCAACGATATTCTTGGTTGTACTGTATTCCGTACCTTCCGGCGCTGTAATATTGGTGCGGATATAACTATGATCTTCGAGCGGTGCTAATTCCGATTTCAGATTTGCCGATAAGCAAACGATTATCACAATACACAATCCCAAAATTGAAAAGGATATCCACTTATTCTGAATAAAAAAACTAAGATAGCGTCTGTATTTTTTCTCCATACCTAAAAAAAACGGTTCGCTTGCCAAATAAAATTTGGAATGATGCGATGCCGAACCGCCCAAAATGACATTCAAAACGGGTGTCAGGGTTAGTGAAACCAATGATGAAATCAGTACGGCACTTGCTACGACTATACCGAACTCACGGAATAAACGTCCGGTAAAACCTTGTAAAAAAATGACAGGGATAAAAACAATAGCCAGCGTAAGTGAAGTGGAAATAACGGCAAAGAATATTTCACGGGTTCCTTCCATCGCCGCACGAAATTTATCCATTCCCTGTTCTATCCGTTTAAATATATTTTCAGTCACTACAATCCCATCATCTACTACCAATCCTGTGGCCAAGACAATACCCAATAGCGAAAGCACATTGATGGAGAATCCGAAAAGGTACATAATAAAGAATGTCCCTATTAGCGAAACCGGAATATCAATCAGCGGACGCAAAGCTATTATCCAGTTCCGGAAAAAAAGAAAGATAATAAGAACAACCAGAGAAATAGCAATTAACAGCGTTTCGAGTACATCCTTCACGGATTGTTTGACAAAGACCGATTTATCACGTCCCACATTCAACTCTATCCCTTTAGGGGCACTCTGCCTGATTTGCGCCAACCGTTTATTGAATTCAGTCGAAATTTGAATATCATTCGCTCCAGGCAAAGGGATTAAAGCCAACGATACTCCTACATTTCCATTTATGGCCCCACCCGATTCTTCGTTTTGTGAACCGAGTATCGCTTCGCCAATATCGCTTAACCGGATAACCTGATTGTCGGTTTGCCTAATTATCAAATTATTAAAATCATCCTCGGTAACCAGTCTTCCGAAAGTTTTTACAGTGAGTTCGGTAGCATTCCCTCTAATCTTTCCACCCGGCATTTCCACATTTTCTTTTTGCAATGCAGCATCTATATCGGCAGGTGTAACGTTAAAGGCCGACATTTTTGCCGAATTAAACCATAAACGCATGGCTGGACGTTGCTGCCCGTAAATGGCTACGGAACTGATACCGGGAATCGTTTGCAACTTCTCCTGAAGCACAGTCTCGGCATAATCGCTCATTTCGACGACATCCATCGTTTCACTTTCCACCATCAACATAATAATCGGATCGCTGTTTGCATCCGCTTTAGTTACCGTTGGCGGAGCATCAATATCCTGAGGCAGGTTTCTCATGGCCTGTGAGACTTTATCACGAACATCATTCGCTGCTTTCTCCAGATCGGCACCTAACTCAAATTCAACGGTAATATTACTTGTTCCGGTAGCGGATTGGGATGAAATAGATTTCACACCTTCAATGCCGTTTATCGATTTCTCAAGAGGTTCGGTTATTTGTGATTCTATAATTTCATCGTTTGCTCCCGTATAATTTGTCTGTACTGTAATAATAGGCGGATCAATGGCCGGATAGAGTCTGACAGTCAAAAAATTAAACCCTACCACTCCCATTAAAATAATAATAAGGCTTAGCACAATGGAACCAACAGGACGTTTTAATGCAATATCTGAAATGGTCATAATTTATTTTTTTACAGAAGAAAACAGTAATTGGCTACCTTCTTTCAGAAATTGTAAGCCAGAGGTAACAATTGTATCACCGGACTGGATACCTTCGATAACTTCTATGCTTGAAGCTTGGCGGATTCCTGTTTTAATTTCCACAAAATGAGCTTTACCTCCTCTGGCAACAATCACTGTCTTAGTATCTTCCTGAGGTATTATCGATTGTATAGGAATTAAAAGGGCATCCGGATTTTCATTGAGTCGAACCGATACATTACTAAATGAACCGGGAAGCAAATCCGGAGATTTCGTATTAACCAAGGCTCTGATCTTCAAATTACGAGTGGAAGCATCAACACCTTCTTCGGTGGCGATGACTGTAGCATTGAATTGTTTTTCGACATCAGTGGTACTGAATTTGATTTTCATGCCTGTTTTAATCATCGGTCCGTATTTTTCCGGAACACTGAAATCAAGTTTAATTTTATCTTCGGTCCGTATAGTGGCTAATAAAGTGGATGGACTAATAATGGCACCCACGCTGATACTTCTTAATCCTATTACACCGTCAAAGGGTGCACGAACTTCAGTTTTTCGTATCAAAGTCTTTTCTACCTCTATATCCGCTTTTAGAGAACTTAGTTGCAACCCGGTCTGCTCATAATCATTTAGAGTGATTCCATTCACTTTAAGCAATTCGGTCTGACGTTCATAAATTTTTTGTTGGATAGCAAGCTGAACCTCTAATTTCTTCAATGTTGCCTGAAGGTCGTCATCAAAAAGTTTAACCAGCAAAGTTCCTTCCTTTACTGGCTTTCCCTCCGGCAAATTAATCATAACCACTCTCCCTGCAACTTCATTTTTTAATTCGACTTCCTCTAAAGCAAGCAAAGAACCGGAAACGGTTATCTCGGTGATAAGCAATGATGGTTTAGCAATAAATCCATCTACTTTTTTCTGCTTTTTTTCCTTTGGCTCCCTTTTATTTTCCTCATCGGATGCCTTTGAGAAACCCAACCTCAGAAAGAAAGCAACTAATAATATAAAGACTATTGAGATCCAGATAGTTGATTTTCTTTTCATTTGATTTTTTAACTTTTATGCGGCAAAAGATTTGACTCTAATATTGAAAGTATATTATATAACTCATTAATCTGGCTTTCACTCAAACAATTCAACGCTATTGAAGTCGTATTTATCATAGCTGTTTTTATTTCAGGCAAGGCTAGCCGGGCTTTCTCGGTTATGGTTAATTCGTATTTTCGTTTATCCGTTTGATTCTGTATCCGTTTCACATATCCATTCGACGATAAATAATCAATGATTCTGACTACCTGAACTTTGTCGCACATCAATTGGTAGGCAAGTTCTTGTTGTGTAATTCCGTTACCAGCTTCGATAAGTAACAAGGGATAAAACGAACGGTTAATATCAAGATTTTTCAAATATCCCTGAAGTATTGCCTGAAGCCTTTGTCCTATTTTAGCCATTCTGCGGCCGACTGGTTCTTGCATGAAGTTTATTTTTAGATATGTTATTTATAACAGGTTTAAAAAACGCATGCAATATTAAGTATAATATTTTTAGTTTACACTGTTATCTATTTTATTTAATTGTTCTCTATTTCATTTAATAGAAGTTTAATTATATCGTATGAAGTTAGTGTAAGAAGGCGTGGTTTTTATACAAATCTTTGATTATTCTACCAGTTTCACTGATTTAGTTCGGGGAGCTATTATTTTTTCTGATTCATTTTTTTCAATGATACTGTTTGAATAACTATTTTTTTATGCCCGATAAAAATTACAGTTTGTAATTAATTCCGGCTTTACGAGCCTGGGAATGCTGAAACTGCCGTCTGATATAATAAAGGTGATTGTCTTTCATAAACCTGGCTCCCGTTTGTTTAAATCCGAAAGGAATGTTATTTTCGACACAAAGGTTTCTAATCTTCAATACCCAATCATAATTACATACACGGGCATTGTTTCCCGATTCTCCACCCACAATAATCTCTTCTATCCACGGGCCGATATAAGGTTGTAAATCTATTTCTTCCAAAATCGGTTCGCAAATAATGATTTTATGCTTTATAGGTGCTAATTGATAAAGCGGTAATCTGTAATCTGCCCTATCTTGATTTTCTACGGTACAGCATATCGTGACATTTTCATAGCCATTGCCCCAATCTTCGGGTAAATTGACAAAGAAACGGTCAATACGTTTGGTTATCATAAAAAAGTCCAGGTCATAACGTTCCCGTATCATTCGCCATGCTTCAATACGCCACTCATCGGCATCTTCCACAAAAAAATCAGAAGTAAAACAAGTTGCAACTTCTATCCCGGAGGTAATTTTATATTCCCCGTTGCGTTTTTTCTGAATTGGTAAGTTAAAGCTTTTGGTCTGTGTTACAAGAGTACTGTCAATACCTCGTTTGGCATCACCACGATAGACATAGCAATTCTGGCAACCTTCACTTAATTTGTGGCAACCATGCCACGGATTCCAACCATTCGTCATTTTCCAATCAAAATAGAGATACAAATATAGCAGGTTGTTTGGAATTCATTGATAATTATCGGACATACACCCGCACTTTTGGCAAGCCGCTTGTTGGCAGTTCGGTTATTTTGTCGTTTTAAAGTTTACTTCGTAACTTTTCAGTCCGATGCCTTCCGGAGTTTTGAAGCTATTGCCTGTTAATACAAACTGATACTCCTTATCTGTTTCTAATTGTACTTCCATTATAACAGATTTATTGTCATCGGAATAATATATCTTTTTAACAACGGGAAAGGCTTGTTTCCCTTTTTTACCAAGAAAAACAGAATATCCTTTTCCCGATAAGGGTCTGTCAAAATTTACGGTTATAGTTTTTATTGTTGCATCCACGTTTGCGTCACCATTTTTTAATTCTTTTATGGATTCAACTTTTGGTCTTTTAGCATCAAATTGTATAATTTTTTCTGCGTATGTTCCGTATGCCTCAACAAGTTTTGGCATATAACTTTCCAAGGTCGGGTAAATTTCCCGATGTGCATCGTAATTTTCCAATTCAGCAACAAGACCTTTTATCCATAGAAAGCCATTATTTGATTCTTCATTTATCTTCTTGTCAATCTCTGATTTGTCAAAGTTGTGGTCTTTAAAATACTTGATTACGGATGCTCTTACCAATGCTTCATTCAGCATTATTTCCCAATTTCCATAAGCCTGATTATTCATTTCATATTTCACCGCTTCATAAATCTTTTCTCCGCTGTTTCTGAAAGCCTCTTTATTTTTCTCTAATAAATAATTGACAAATGAATGATTGAATTCATGAAGCAAAGTCGGGAAATATTCATTTATTTTAAATTCGGCCATACCTAAACTATCTACTCTCAAAGTTCCTATTATAGCATATACTTCCTTTTTCCCATTTGAATTGTTGTAAGAAGGCCCATACGAATTACTTCCATTACCCAAACCTATCACAATAGTGAATTTCTCGGTAGGTTCTTTCCCATAAAAAGAGCTATACCAATTTAAATCCAAATTTTCATAAACAGGAAGGAATTTAGCGGATATTTCTTTGTATAAATCTTCATTATTCTTAAAAAATACGTCGCATTCTGCATCTTGATAAAATTTCTTCAAAAGATTTACAAACTCATTTGCATTATTCTTTCCCCATCTTGTATCCGGTATATTTTCCGTAAAGTCTGTTAAAGGATTTAGATTGTTGTCAATATGAATTGCCATAGACATTACAGCATCATAAGAAACACTGTTTTCATTTTTCATTTTCTTCACAAACTGAATAAGTTCGTGATTTTTGTATGAGCTAAAGTGATTTTCTATCCTGTCTGTGTAAAATTTAAACTGTGTTGAATTATACTCTTCATTGCCGGCAAGTCTAAAAACGATACTTAACAGTTCTACTCTTGCATCAACTTTAGGTTTTTCCAAGATGTGCTTTTCTTGAGCGAATCCTTGAAAGGATAGCGCAACAAAAACTAAAAATACAAGTTTTTTCATTTGTCCTTTATTTATTGTATAACAACCAATATTGCTTACATTTCAAATTCCAAACTCGCCTGCTGTCCCGTAACTGATAGATAGCCAATGAAAAACAGCTGTTTCAATTTCTCCGTAAAAGTAACGAAATTGAAAGTTTTGCTTTATCTTTTTTAAGAGTTTATGTAAAGCTTTGCATAAGTTTTTTCGCGAAAGTAAACAGTCCGATGCTTTCAGCTCCAATACTAATATCGAGTAACGAAACGCCCTCTTTGCTCATTCCGCATCGATCACGTCGTTTTTGTATAGAATATCCTGTTATACCTTGTCTATTGATAACGAGCAATCGTTGAATTAAAGTTCCTAAATAGGGTTCACTGAAAGATATCAAATATCAGATAGTTAAATGAATAAACAAACTATTAACGGAGTCAGTCGGAAGACTCGATTCTGTTTTTATACTATTCACTTTAAATGTTTTGTATAATGGTTATTCCTTTCACCGTTAATCCCGAAAGGAAGAGAGGACAAAGGATATCAGGAGGTTCCTTGAAATAAAAAGGAATGAATTTGAATATTTCAAGGAACCCTAAATGCGAACCTCAATCCTGAAATATCCTCCCTTCCTTCCGAAGAAATGGCTGATAAATTTGTTGCAGTAAAATCATACAGATTCGACTTAAATCCCAATGATGAAGCATGTATATATTATTTCTTTATAAATCGCAAGGCTTTAAGGTTATGATCACTACCTTCAAAATAATATTTTATTTTATGCCTTCCTGATGTCAGATTCATGACAATACCAGGTGAAGGATACCACCTCCAATCGTTCCAGCTTCCATTATTAGGAATAGTTATGGTTCCCGTTACGTCTATACCGTCAACCTCTAAATGGATTTTTCCGTTATCCCCTGCAGCAGACAAGCTGATATCAACCAGGTAATCACCTTCATCTTCCACATCTACAGTATATTGAAGCCATTCACCAGTATTAGTATAACCGATATCCGTTCCTTCTCCTTCTATTTCAACTGCATAACTTTGAGAATCACCTCTACCTTTCCGGTAATTATCATTTCCTATAGCATTGCTCTCATCAATATCATGAAAAGCATAACCCTCACCTCCAAAATCAAAGTCAGCTGCTTGAATAGTACATGGCTGAGCAGAAGAAAGTATATGAGGCCCGTTAAACGGACGGGTATAAGCTACAAATACCGATATTTTTTTTACAATATCTCCTATTTGATATACAATATTGGTATTACCCTCTGCCATGGCTATAATTTCACCACCTTCATTTACAACAGCAATTTCCTCATCTTCAGAAGACCATTTATATTCAGCGATATCATTGGCATTATCAGGAATATAATTCACGATAATCGTCTTACTACTTCCCGGTTGTAATTCAAGAGAAGTTTCGCTCAATTGTACATCTTCCAAAGGGATCCGGATAATTGACGTTACTTCCACTTTCGTTTTAATATCGCCGCTGCTTATCACAATATTTGTAAACCCCTCACCAACAGCTTCAATTAGGCCTTCAGCAGTTACAGTTGCTACCGAAGGATCTTCACTTGTCCATTGATATTGATATGTTCCATCTGTAGGACTCGCCGTAAGCTTTATTTGCTCACCGACAAATAAAACCAAGGATTCTTTGTTTACGTAAATAGCTTTTTCTACGGCTGTCCTATTGTAATCGTCACATCCTGATATACATGCAGACAACAAAAGGAACAAAGTATATTTAATAAATCTTGTTTTCATTACGCTTTATGTGTGTTCTTAATAAATAATCTATTGTTTCTCATAACTATATTTCCTTTCAACAGCCTTATGCTACATTTCTTCCTCTTCCTCCTCATCCGCATCATATTCAAGCCTCAATTCCTCCTTCATCTCATAGCTCGTATTCCCTATTTTATAATTGTATCTGAGAAGGAAAGTTTTGTAGGTCCTATATCCATCGTCTTCTATTTTAAAGATATTGGGGAAATCTTTATCTCCATCAATCTGGGTAACTTCAATATTCTTATATGGATAGATAGTTACTTTATTATCATCGCCAATTTCTAATATAATAGCAGATTTATTGAATACGCTTATGTTTGATTCATACGTTTCATTACCTGCCATAATGCGCACTCGGTTTTTAGTTAGCGGATGCATAACCTTCGTTCCAGGCATTTCAATCTCTGAAGCAGATCCGATTTTAAGTTTTCCCCTCATTGTATAAATGGTAGTGCCATCTCCCTGCGCCCATCCGTTTTTAATCCTTATCCTATACAAAGTATAACTTTTATCCGGATTAACTTCATATGATGAATATGAGTCCACACGTAACGCAATAAAATAGGCTGAGTCGGGCGATAAGCCATCAGGTCTAATCTTAATCGGTAATCTACCGCTAATTTCTCCCGCAGGAATAGAAAACTGATAACTTGCAATATCATATTTACTTTTGGGCATAGGACGTACATATTTAGATACATCCACATCATAATTAGTCTTATTAAAATCATCAATCAGTGATTCATCTTCAACTAAACTTACTATAATATCCTTTGTTGTAGGATCGGTTCCTCCAAGGGATGCTGCAACATAGCCGGTAGATTCTTCTCCAAGTTTATGAAATTTCCTTGAAACATTATCACTTTCACTGATCAATGCGAATACATTTTTGTATTGCTCTTTCTCAAAGACTTCATCATCATTACAAGCGATAACTCCTAAAAGCAAGATTGCAACCAATCCTACAACTTTTATTAACCGAGAACAAGGGAATAAATGCCTCTGATTTCTACCCTCTTTTATCTGTTTATATTTCATACGAATAGATATTTATGTTATATTAATCTCCCCACCCGGGATTCTGATCCAAAGACGGCAATAGTCTGACTTCATTAAGTGGAATAGGCAATAGAGCCAATCGCTTATTCACAATTCTCGCTCCGATTCTGGAGGTATTAGGAGCAACTCTCGTATAAAAAACATCTTTGGTACCTTCCACATTCATACCTTTGATAGATTCGCTTTCCTCTTTTTCATAAATACCCCATCTCCGGACATCATAGTAACGGCGATTTTCAAAAAGAAATTCTACCATACGTTCTTTTTCGATCAATGACTGAACCGTTTTTGCATCTTCATTTCCTGATAATCCGGGAAGTCCTGCACGGTGGCGAACTTGATTAAAAGCTTTTTTTATTTCATTCATATCCCGTTCGAATACCTGCTGCTGTCCATCTATTTCAATGGTATGAGTAGTTGTTAAGTTATTAAGTGCTTCAGCATAAGAAAGTAGAATTTCAGCATATCGGATAATAGGGAACCCTTTATCCATTCTTCTTGCATTTGTTCCGCCCCATGCATCCGATGGATGGATATATTTCTTGATCACATATCCGGTTATCGGATAATCATTCGGACTGCTTACACTACCTTTCCCGTTTGGAGAATCAAAATAATAAGCAATCGTTTGATTATAATAACCCGATGATGTAGAGGAACTCATCGGCCAATAACATTCACTAAAGCCAATCGATGCATAAAAACGCATTTCCCGGTTTGCATACATATTGCTCACACCCGCATTCAAGCGATATCCGGAAAAGGTTTTCACATCATTCGTAAAACCAGTTTCGGTATATGGATAAGCTTCACTGGAATTATTAATCGAACTTCCATCTATCATCGAATAAGCGTCCACCACCTTTTGTGTAACACACATTCCATTAAATCCATCTAATTTTTGCGGAAAAGACATCTGTGTATTTGTTGTTACAGCCGCACTTTTACGGCCCCATACATATTCAGGATTGGAAGGAATGACCGATTCTCCCGTAAACATTTCAGAATAAGACCTGTACGGATCTATGCCTGCAGCTCCGGTAGGCCACTCCTTATAATAATCCGGATCCGAAGTTACGTCCCCGGGAAGAGCCGGCGTATCAGAATCCGCATCCACTGTGTGAAGCTTATACATTACAGATCCGGAAGCTTGCATATCCATTACGCGTTTGGCTGCTGCAGCCGCCAACGCCCATCGTTTCTCATCATAATTCTGGGAAACATACTGAGCACCGTCCGTCGAGCGTTTCCAGTTTCCGAAATAAGCTCGTGCTGCATCTCCTCCGTTATACAATGGACTCGCATGAATCAGCCTTATTCGTGCAATTAACCCATAAGCGGCCCCTTTTGTGGGGAGACCGAATTCCATTAATGATACACTTGACGGTAAATTTTCGGCAGCTCCTTCTAACTCACTGCAAATATATTCTACGGCCTCATCATAGGTACTACGGATACAGTCATAATCAGCAAGCGAAGCATTCGACTCCATTATTTTGTCACCTAATAAAATCGGAGATCCAAAATCAACTAAAATATTATAATAGGCATACGCTCTTAAAAAACGGGTATACCCAATTATCTCGAAGCGCTCTTTGGTTGTCATATCTTTTGCCTCATCGATACGAGCCAAAATGGTGTTGCATTTACGTATTATTTTATATAGGTTTCCCCATGTGTTAAATGAGTATAAATTCGCAGCTGTTATTTCACCCAACACAAATCGCATTCCATTATATGCATACACTGTTAAAAACCCTGTAAAAGCTTCATCGGTAGCTAAAGGCCCCGGAGTATAATTATTCTGCAATATTTGTCCTTCATCGGGAAACATTGACGCCGCGCCCCACATATAAGCTTTTACATACCTTGTTTCTGCAAATACCGAATCAAGTTTCAACTCATCACTGAAATAATTATCCACGCTAAGAAAGTCTTGGCAGGATGATAACAACAACCATAATAAAGAGATAAGCATTAAAGAGCCAAACCGGAAAGATTTTTCTTTACAGAAATCGTCACGCATGAGACTGGTATCATTGGCTAAAGCCATACAACCATCCCTATGTTTCTTATTATCTAATTTTATTATATTCATCTGAATCTTATTTATTATAATTATAAATTAATGTACAACTGCAAAGTATAGGTACTCGGTATCGGATAAACCTCTCCGTTCCTATAAGCTTGTTCAGGATCAAATAACTTTACTTTATCCCACAGCAGGAGATTATTCCCCACCAATTGAATATCAACAGATTGTATATTCATCTTTTTCAAAAACCTGTTCTTCCAGTTATAGTTAACAGTTACTTCCTGTAAGCGTAAATAACGGGCATCCCCCTTCCAGAAATCAGAGAGCTGTGAATTATTCTCATTATAGCCATACGTTAGCCTGGGAAAGCGGGCATTTGGATTTTCCGCATATTTCAAATCTATTCCATGCTTTTCTGCATAGTCCTTAGGAATCCACCGATTGACCGGATCGTTTGCAATCGTCAATACATTTCCTTGTACTCCATTATAAAACGGTACATATCCGGTTCCATTTCCACCATAACCTACATGGAAAAAGTCAGTTTTCCCCGTTCCTTTGAAAAGAATACCTATCGTAAAATCTTTGTATCTGAACTCTCCGCCGAATCCATACATCAATAGAGGATAAGTACTGTATGATAGCGGTACCCTATCATCTGTATCGATTTTACCGTCGCCATTTACATCCCGGTATTTAATATCTCCCGGCATTACCGTCCCGAATTGAGCAGGACTGTTATTCACATCGTCCCAATCTTTGAAAAGTCCGATAGACTGATAGCCGCGTATCGTTCCATATGGATAGCCGGCTGCCTCCTGATAAGGATATTTAGGATTGGCCTCTTCCCAGTTTTGTACATTATTTTTGGAATAAGTAAAATTGCCTCTGATCGTAAAACTCATATCTTCGGATATTTCTTGTGTATACGATATGTTTCCGTCGGCACCATAACTTTCCATCTTTCCGACATTTCCATACGGCATGGAAACCAAACCGGCATAATCCGGAACCTGGACACGCTGCATAAAAATACCATCGCGCTTATCTTTGAAAAAGTCTACCACAAAAGATATTTTATCATTTAAAAGACGTCCTTCAATTCCCAAGTCGGCCTTAATAGCCTTCTCCCATTCCAAATTATCAGCCCCGACGGTCGACTCGCTAATACTCTCCACGGGAGTAGAGCCCCAGGGACTTGAATTATAACGATTCACCATAGTCAGATAAGGGAAACGACTGGAAGTGATACGGTCATTACCGACAGATCCATAGGATCCCCTGATCTTTAAAAAGCTAATAATGGGGAAGTGCTTTTTTACAAAAGAATAGTTAGACGGTACCCAACCTAAAGCGACTGAAGGGAAAAAACCATACTGTCTGCCGGGTTGAAAATTCTCAGACCCCGTATAACCAAAATTATAATCGATCATATAGGTATCCCTGAATCCGTATGTCAATCGGCTGGAAACTCCCTGATAACGGATTGGAATAGCACTTAAATTGTTAACTCCATCACTTGCAAGTTTTTGATCACTTATATAATAATAAACCAGCCCGGAAACACGATGGTCTTTGGCAAAAACCTTATCATAATTCAAGGTGCTTTCAAAATGATATTTCCGGTATTGATCTGTTGACTTAGAATATGAAACCGTACCTTCCTGTACCCGCTGTATTGTAATAAGTTTTCCTGCCTGATCCCGACCTACAGCTTGATAAAGGGCCGGTTGAATATAACGACCTTCCGAAAAATTACTATTCAAATCATAAGCTCCCTGCGCCCTTATTTTTAGTCCGTCCAGAAACATTGATAGATTTTGTTCAAGGGATAATGTGAACTTGCCTTTATATTCCTGATCTGTCCGTCTCCCCATATGATTAATCATTACCAAAGGAGATCGAAGAGAAGCAGTCGTTGAGGATGCTGGTAATTGTCCATTGGAATACATAATAGGAAGTAATAAAGGATTAAGATTTGATTGGGCATACCAGATATAATCTGTGTTTGCGACACCTGGATTATTTTGTACTGATAAATAACCGTCCGTCCCGAAATAAAGCGTGGTAGTCGGCGATAATTCCAGATCAATATTAGCCCTGTAATTATAGGTATTATATCCGACATTTGCAGAATAAACACTATTCTTATCATATTTATAAGCAGCCGTTTCATTACTTCCTCCTAAACTGAGAAAATATCTTGCCACTTGGGCACCGCCACGGGCACTTACATAGTAAGTCTGTTTGAAAGAAACATCACGAAGTACTTCATCCTGCCAACTGACGTCAGGGTAAAGATCCGGATCTAATCCATCTTTAATGATATCCATTTCGACATCAGAATATACAGGGGTTTCCCCACGAGCCTCTCTTGCTTCATTCGCCAACTTGGCATAATCATAGGCACGTAAATATTTGGGTATTCTGTTAAGATGCGAAAGCGTAAAATTAGCACGCCCTATGATGTTCAATTTACCCGCTTCACCTCTTTTTGTTGTAACCAGAACGACACCATTTGCACCTCTTACCCCATACACGGCTGTTGCCGATGCATCTTTCAATACCGAAAAGCTTTCTATATCAGCCGGATCTAAAGAATTGATATCTCCTTCCAATCCATCAATAAGGACTAAGGCACTCGAATTTGCTCCAAATGTACCAATACCCCGGACCCAGAACTCGGAGATATTTTTCCCCGGTTCACCACTTGCTTGCATAGAAATCACACCTGCTACACGACCTCCTAAAAGATTTGCAACAGATGCAGCCGGCTGCTGTAAGTCCTTAACGTCTACACTCGTAACGGCAGCGACCGTAGATATTTTCCGTTGGCTTCCCAAGCCAACAACGACCACCTCATCCAATTTCTGAGCTGTCTGAGTAAACTTTATTTTAAGATCTTTTTTCTCTTCCGTAACCAAATATTCTATTTTTTCGTAACCCACAAAAGAGAAGACAATCATATCTCCACGAGATGCTTTAATAGTAAATTTACCGTCGACATCTGTCGTTGTTCCAATGCTAATTTTATCCCTTAAATAAATAGTAGCCCCCGGCAAAGGAGTATCCATCTCATCATAAACAGTTCCTGCCATAACAAAAGTGGTTTTTTTCTCTTGAGCCGAAAGAGCAAGGCTTACGGATAATAGTAGCCATAATATAAATACTATGTGTTTCATTTAATATGATTTAAGTTGTTTTTTACTGTCCGTTTATTTGTAATATTGCTTGCCTCGAATTTTAATTAATGGATAATTTTCGAACACGAGAGTTTCCCCAATCAGCAACATAAACCGATCCATCTTTACTAATACCAATTCCCCGTGGTGTGTTAAACAAAGCTTCTTCCTTCCCACCGTCTTTCCATCCTGCAGTACCAGGCATACCCAACGTCGTTTCCACCATTCCTTCCGGCGTTATCCTACGAATACAATGGTTTCCGCTATCTGCAACATAGATGTTGCCGTCCGCATCACAAAATATTTGTGACGGCTCACGAAATTGTGCAACTTCCAGTGCTCCATCCCGATGTCCTCCGCTTGTTGATCCACTTAATTTTTTAAACGAATTACTCGGATTTGATACATCAATGCTGCAAATGCTATTTGCATTCACACCGGAATTACTCCAAAATGCGATGTAAAGGATATTCGGTTTTAAAGGATTAAAGGTTAATCCATAACTATCTCCTTGTTCTGTTTTATAGATGGTTTCCACTTCATAAGTCTTTGGATTCATTTTCACTATATGACCATAATAATAGCGTGTATAAACATAGCCGTCAGTAGGATTTACCACCATACTATGTTTCCATCCGGCATCAGGTATATCCCCTGTAGCGGGCCATTTCATTTCTCTGAAGCGAGGCGCCCAAAGTTCTTTCGGATTAAGGGTATAAAAAGAACCAATCGTTGCTTCGGTGGGAAAGGTTACTACACCAGTTTCTGCATCTGCACAAGGCGCATTGCCTACCACATCTTTCGCTATTGTTATGAGAAGATTCTCTTCTTCATCAATTCTTGCAACATTCATATCCGCATCACTGCTGGATCTTGTCAGAACAAAAATATTATTCTCATTGTCTACACAGAGATAACGAGGTTGTAAAACAGAACTGGCGAGATCTCCATCCTGATATCCTGAGCCATTTCCATTTCCTGCAATAGTAGTAACGGTAACTGATGTATGGTACAGAAATGTCTTGTTATAAACCACGGAATCGCTTCCAATAGCCACCGATATTGTGCATGTATCGCCGGGCAATCTCGGAGCCAAAACATACATGCGGGTACCCGTAGAACCAATTACCGCTGCTTTTTTACTATTAAAATACACTCGGATTTGCTCCAGATCGGTACCAAAATTTTCTCCTGTTAGCATTATCTTTTCCAGATATTTGCCTGAATCAGGATAAAAACTTGTGAGTTCTATGGGTTGGGAGGGATCATATACTCTATTATCTCCCTCATTTGCTTCATCATTTTTCCCACAAGACATCATAACAGACATACACACAAACAGTAAGAAGCCTGTATTTCTCATTGTATTCCAGATAATAATTTTTTTCATTCGATAGATTTTAAGACGGTTAATCGTTTATTCTTTTCATTAAGAATAGTATAATATGTACTAAAAAGACAGAGGGTATTATTGATAATTAAATAAAATCGGCTACTACGCGAGATTTAATTACTCATAATGGTTTTCATTGAACCTCATTAAAATATACGTTATTTTAATAAAGCTCCAAAATCATAAATAAACCATTGCCATCACAATAGCGGATGGTTCATCATAAGATACTGCTTCTACATGTTCTTATAATTTGGAGGATGAATTTTTTTATCACTCTCAAAACAAAATAGAACTGTTTTTCTCGAAAAAGAAGAGGAATGTGAGATTCCTTTTAATGGATGATGGTGATTCATACACAATAGTTAAAATAATTTGTTATTCAGGTTCGTTAAAAGCATATATAATCATACAAATCATATCTGATTTTTCTATTTACAGTTAACATTCAACATCTCAGATTTATTTTAATCTGTTTACTTCAATTAGATTAAATCATTCATATATAGTACCTTTACATTTCATAATAATACGTTCAGCTTTTCCTACTGGATTAGAAGCGGGGAAAAAATACTTATCATACATTCATCCTGAATAGAAAGAAATAAATGGAAGGGAGTGAAAACTATTTTTTAAACAGTTTCATCTACTATTTTTAAGGGGAGTCTTATATAGATTGGTTTTTAAGAAGATAGTAAATAATCTATTTTTTTGCATTAAAAACATCCAGTAAACTTTCTGTTTATTAAACATATAGTTCTTCAGTGAAAGTTTTTTTATTAAAAAATGCCTAAATATTTGTCTTTAGCTAAAACTTTTCTTAGTTTTACAACGTAAATGTAAGGTAATATTAACAACAGTCTTCTTCTAATCCAGAAGCGGGCTTTTTTTTTCAGTATTAGACCCCAGCTCAATGTCATCAAATTAATCCACTTTGAGATCGATTCCAAAACATTCGGTAATATTATTTTGGAAATGATCAAATGGGGTAAGGAATATCGGGAAAGAACCAAGAAAACCTGATAATATCCAAATACCATTCTCTCAAACAAAAAAAATTAGATCAATATTTGGCTTCTCAGAAAGTAACGTACAGAAATATCTCGTATCTTTGAACGTTTAATTAAATCAAATCCACTTATGACTAATAGAAGAAACTTCCTTAAAGCGGCCTCCCTTCTAACCGTCGGAGGCCTCGTATCCGGCAAGGTAAATGCGACCACACAGACAGCTGAAGTCGTGAAAGCAAAAAAGAAAATCGGGTTACAGATTTATTCATTGGGTAAAGAGTTATATGAAGATCTACCCGGCGGTTTGAAAAAGATAAAAAAGATGGGCTACAGCACGCTGGAATTAGCGGGATATGGCGATGGTAAAATTAACGGTATCGATATGATGGAATATAAAAAGATGACTGAAGATGCCGGCTTGAAAATCATCAGCTCCCATGTCAATCCTCCCATCCGTGAATACACAAAGGAAAACAAATCTCAAATTGCAGACTATTGGAAAAAAACGGCCGATGATCACGCCAAATTAGGTGTCACCTATTTAATTCAACCAGGGCAACCCAGTACCCGTAATACGGAAGAAGTCGCTTTCGTTTGCGAGGTCTTCAATGAAGCCGGAGAAATAGTAAAAGCGGCCGGTCTGAATTTCGGTTACCACAATCATGACTTCGAATTTGCCCATGTCGTACCCGGAGGTAAAGAGGCGCTGTTTGGACGGCAGCAAAAAGGGGACAAGATTTACGATTTGTTCCTTAAACAGACCGATCCTTCGCTCGTTTTCTTCGAAATGGATGTATACTGGGCGGTCATCGGTCAACAGGATCCGGTAGAATACCTTGAGAACTACAAAGATCGTATTAAAGTATTGCATATCAAGGACCGGTATGTACTCGGTCAATCCGGAATGATGAATTTCGGGATGATCTTCAAGCAGTTCTATGCCAATGGGCGAACCGACTACTTTGTGGAAATCGAAGGAATGCCCAAAGGGCAAACCCAGTTCGAAGGAGTCAAGGGATGCGCCGACTATTTATTGAAGTCCTCGTTCGTCAAATAACTTTTTATGATGATCGCATAATGCCCCATTGAGAGTCTGATCCATGAAAAAATTCAGTATACTGAATTTTTTCATGGTGACCTTTACTGAAATCAGGTACAGATTATACATTAATTAATAGAATCAATATACTTAACAAAGTCTAAAACCTAACTTCGATTTACGTTTTTTCCCCTTATCCGAGAGTGCCTTTGCACAACCCTCTGCCGTATGAGGAGTGGAGTAAAGTTAACAAATAAAATTGCCCCCTCATAAAAACCCATCGCTTTGGGAACGTCTTCGCGGCACCATGTTTGCGCAGCATATTTACACCAAACAGTACGCAAAGAGAAGTCACTTTATACATGGCTTGCTCCTTGTACAATCTTTTTACCGTACAAGTCAAGCGGGATAATCATTTAACCTTTTTAATTGCCATTGAGGATTCCGGTTGGACGAGATGGCTGATAATCAGTGTAGAAGGGATTTGCTGCAGGGATTCTCCATATTCTTCCGAGATATGATTCCACGTATTGTAGCCGATTAACATGAAATCATAACCGTTGAAAGTATCTTGCGTGAATTCATTATCCGGTACGATATTCGAGTCGGGAATCGAAGTGATGAACTCCTTCGCTGTCCGGTGTATCTTTTTCACGTCGGGAGAAATATAGCTGGTGCGAATCAACAGGGAGACCGAACCGTGGGTTGTTTTTATCAGGTCTTTTGTATAATCGAGTAAAACCAAATCTTCCGGTAAATCGAGGATGACCAGAATATGGTTGGCCATAACAAAACCACGGTTTACAAAAACACCGACGGAACATTGACTTTCTTCAATAAACCGTTTCGTCTTATCCTGCAGCAAAGCATTGGGAGAAAATAAGAAAGAAGAAGCTTTCAGCTTTCCGAAATAACGTCCGAAAGAGCGTTGAAATCGGGAAGCCTCCACATCGGTCGGCAAATCGCTCATCGCTACACCGGAACCGACCAATAGAAAGTCATAGCCTTCCTTATTGACGATGTTGCAAATATCCTGACTGGCATGGCTCGATACTTCATACCGGGTTGAAATCAATAGATTCAGTTTCTTGGCTTCGTACAGAACCGGGCCGAAACTCACTTTTTCAAAATTTTCCGTTTGCAGGGGGTTCACATCGTCACCCACTGTAAAATGAAGGGCGGTCAATTCCAGCCGCTTGCGGTTTTGCGAAAACATCTGATGGGCGACATCCAGGAGAATCTGCCCGCTACTGGCCCGGCCGAAAGAAAGCAGCACTTTGAAAGCCAACTCTTTGGCTTCCATCTCCCGATGCTGTTTCTGTTTCTCACTCGTACGGAAACAGAAGTCAATCAAGGAAATAAGCGGAGTCGTCATAAAAGTGGTCACCAAGGTCATAAGAACCAACATGGCAAAGATGGAGGGAGGCAGAATATGCATTTCATAACCGATAGAAAGAACGATCAATTCCATCAGACCGCGGGTATTCATTAACGTCCCCAAATAAAGGCTATCTTTCCGCGTTTCCCCGACATAGCGTGCAGAGATGTATCCTCCGCCGAATTTACCAATGATGGCAACCAGAATAAGAATTCCGCACATCATCCATAGTTCAGGGGTATTCAGCAGTCCGATTTCCGTACGTAAACCACTGGAAGCGAAAAATAACGGGAGGAATAAGGCCAAGGATACGTCTTCGACTTTTTCAGTCATTATTTTCCGGAATTTGATGTTTGCCGGCATGACTATTCCGGCAAAGAAAGCTCCGAACAAAGCATGCAGGCCGAGCATCTCCGTCAGGTAAGCGGAAAGGATCAGAACCAAGAACATAAAGGCCACCAACGATTTGTTCACCACCTCCTTGTTATGATACAAATGTCCGACCGCCCGGAGAATCGGACGAACCAAATAGAGCATGGCCAACACATAAAGAATGGAGAACAGGATATTATAGAGGGAACTAAGAACATTACCCGCCTGGGCGAAAGCCACGACAACAGCCAGAAGACACCAGGCCGTGATATCATCGTTGGCCGCACTGGCCAAAGAAATAGTCCCCAGATGCGTACGTGTCAGTTTCCGTTCTTGAATGATCCGTGCCAGGACCGGAAAAGCGGTAATGCTCATGGCAATTCCAATAAAAAGGGCGAAAGAAGGAAAAGGGGTGGTTTTATAAGAATATTCGTCGTAGAAAAAATAAGCCAGCACCATTCCCAGGGCAAAGGGTATGATAATGCTGGTATGACTGATCACAATGGTCTGTTGAAGTCGTTTTTTAACTTCGGAGAGATTCAATTCCATTCCGACGGTATACATAAAAAGAATCAGCCCGAACTGGCTTAAAAGCGTCAGGTTCGATAAGGATTCTTTCGGAAATAAAAGAGCGGAAAGATCCGGTGACAGATGGCCGAGTACTGAGGGGCCGAGTAATATCCCAGCCAGAATCTCTCCGATTACGGTCGGTTGCCCCATTTTATGAAATACCCATCCGACGATGCGGCAAGTTATCAAGATAACGACAATCTGCAGGAGCAAAACGCCCAATGGGGATTCAATATTTTCTAATAAAGACTGGCAAAAAAAAGGAAATCCTTCTATTAAATTAGAAGGAGCATTCTGAACTGGTGCGATTTCATCTGTAGCCTCGTGACTTTCACCTTTTAAAACGACTACATACATTAATGAGCCGAAGATTAGAATCATCACTATATAAAAGAGTAAACTTTTGGCTCCTTTGCTCATCTGTATCTGTTTTTCAAGCAACAAAGATACAAAATATCGTAAAAACGTGTATCTTGTCTTCGTTTTAAAAATAAAAATACCAGAACATGAATAGAATCTGTCAATTATTCGGAATTAAGTATCCTATCATTCAAGGAGGCATGGTATGGTGCAGTGGATGGAGATTGGCGGCGGCGGTCAGTAATGCAGGCGGTCTCGGGCTTATAGGCGCCGGCTCGATGCGTCCCGAAATCCTACAGGAACACATCTGTAAATGCAAGGCGGCAACCGACCGACCGTTCGGTGTAAATGTGCCTTTAATGTACCCTCAGATAGAAGATATCATGCAACTCTTGGTGGATGAACGGGTAAAAATCGTTTTTACTTCAGCCGGGAATCCGAAAAACTGGACAGGTTACCTGAAAGAGCGGGACATCAAAGTGGTCCATGTGGTAAGTAGTTCCAAATTCGCCCTTAAATGCGAGGAAGCCGGAGTCGACGCCATTGTCGCCGAAGGTTTTGAAGCCGGTGGCCATAACGGGCGGGAAGAAACGACAACCTTTTGTCTGATCCCGGCCGTACGGCGCTCCACCTCTCTGCCGCTCTTGGCGGCCGGAGGAGTCGGTACCGGCGCCCAGATGCTGGCGGCCTTCGCTTTGGGTGCGGAGGGCGTACAGATCGGTACCCGCTTTGCCTTAACCGAAGAAAGTTCCGCCCATCCGGCATTCAAGCAGCATTGCCTGGACTTGGAGGAGGGCGATACCAAGCTACTGCTGAAGAAACTCACTCCTGCCCGCCTGGCAAAAGGCGGTTTCAAAACGGCCGTGGAAGAAGCGGAAGCGCGTGGAGCCTCGCCGGAGGAATTAAGGGAACTGTTGGGCAGAGGACGCGCCAAAAAAGGAATTTTTGAAGGCGATCTGGAAGAAGGAGAATTGGAAATCGGGCAGATCGCCGCCCTTTTCCGCCGGCAACAGACGGTAGCCGAAGTCATGAACGAACTTATCTCCGACTACCAGACGGCGCGGGAACAGATCGATATATGGTAAACATCTATTCGTCATCACCATACATTGGTATAAAAACATGAAATCAGGAACCGATGGCGCTTATTCATTGGTAAAGTTTTCCGGATGGCGTCCGGTCTTATGCTGGTAACGGGCGCGTATTTCCTGGATATCCGCTTCGGCATCACCCGTCGGATAAAAGGTTCCCATAAAACCCACCTCCTTAAGATCATAGTCGATATAAGCCAACAGGATGGGCACATTGGCTTCCAGGGCAATGAAATAGAATCCTCGTTTCCAGTCATCCGTCTTCTTACGTGTTCCTTCAGGGGTAATGGCCAACTGGAAATAATTACGTTTGCCGAATTCCTCGACCATCTGTTGGGTGGTGGAGGTGCGTTGCCCACGATCTACAGGAATACCTCCAATCATATGAAAAAGAAGGTTGAATGGAAAAAAATACCATTCTTTCTTTATCAGGAAATTAGCTTTCCTGCCGATCGCCCAATAGAAAAATTTTCCGATAATAAAGTCCCAGTTACTCGTATGGGGAGCCACACAAATCACACACTTTTTCACGTCATCCCCCACCGAACCTATCCTCCAACCGAAAAGGCGGAGGATCGTTTTTGCAAGAATCCGGCTCATGCTTCCGCTTCTTTTATTCCACTAAGTTCATTGATTTCCCCGGCTATCGATTCTACCTCAACAACCAGGTCGTCAACCAACTTGCGGTAGTATTGCTTTACTATTGAGCGGTTCCCGTTACCTGACGGACGGTGCGCCCTGCGTACAAATTCCTCGTTCAGGCGGACAATCCGCGACAGTAATTGTTCTCCTTTTTCCTTATCCGATTCGGGTCTTTGCAAGATAGAAAACAGCGCTTCCGCAAACAAAGCGTCTGATATTGCGCTTATTTCTTTCTTTAAAAGTCTTTTATTTGCCATATTTCTAATTTTGTCAATGTGCAAAGATAGCATTGTTTGCCGAGACTACACAATGGCTGTCAAATTGACAATGTGCTTCTTTCGCCATTAAATAATATTTAAGGGTTAATTATAGATTGTTTAACGAATTAACAAAAAAAATAAGATATCTTTGACCTCCGTTTCCTGGCCCCGTTTATTTAATGAGATGAGAATGAGGGCCTATATATTTTAACAAGCCATATGATAACGCCTGAATATATTTTTGAAAGTAGTTGGGAAGTCTGCAACAAGGTAGGCGGAATTTATACCGTACTCTCTACCAAAGCGTACACCCTGCAGGAGAAATTCACCGACAAAGTAATTTTCATTGGTCCCGACTTAGGTCATATGCCGGCCGATTTCACGGAAGACATGACGCTTTTTACTTCCTGGCGGGATGCGCTTGTTAAAGAAGAACATTTGAAAATAAGGATCGGACGCTGGAAAGTTCCCGGAACACCTCCCGTACTTCTGGTTGATTACAAACTCTTTTTGAATAAAAAGAATGCACTCTATTATTCAATGTGGGAATCTTTCGGAGTGGATTCTTCGAAAGCATACGGCGATTACGACGATTCCTGCCTTTTTGCCTATGCCGTCGGCAAGGCCATCGAAAGCTTCCACAACCACTACCGGTTGCAAAAGAAGAAGGTAATAGCCCACTTCAATGAATGGATGCTCGGCATGGGAGCCCTTTATGTGAAGAAACATCTTCCCGGGATCGCAACGGTCTTTACGACACACGCGACTTCCATCGGACGCTCCATCGCCGGCAACGGAAAACCCTTATATGCTTACATGAATGAATATAACGGCGACCAGATGGCAAAGGAACTCCATATGGAAGCCAAACATTCCGTAGAGAAACAGGCCGCCCGCCACGTGGATTGCTTCACGACAGTAAGCGAAATTACCGCCTATGAATGCAAGCAACTGCTGGAGAAAGAGGCGTTGGTAACCCCGAACGGCTTCGAACCTAATTTTGTACCCGTCGGCAAAGAGTATGAAACCAAACGCCGGGAAGCAAGGGATACATTAATTAATGTGGCGGAGAAACTTTGCGGCTGTACGCTCTCTCCGGATACTTTCCTGATTGCAACCGGAGGCCGCTATGAATACAGGAATAAGGGCATCGATGTCTTTATCTCCTCGATGAACGCCCTTCGTACGGGCGGAGAACTGGAACGGGACGCCGTAGCGTTCCTCATGGTTCCGGGATGGGTTAAAGCTGCCCGATCAGACCTGAATGAGTTGATAAATAAAGATATACGCCAGGATCATCCCCTGCAGATGCCGTTCGCTACGCACTGGCTGAACCGGATGGAGGAAGACCGAATCATCAACTATATCCGCCAACTGGGCTTCACCAATACATCGACAGACCGGCTCAAAATCATCTTCGTCCCCTGTTATCTCAACGGGGAAGACGGTCTTTTCAACAAGTCCTATTATGACTTGCTGATCGGAATGGATGCGACCGTATTTCCTTCCTACTACGAACCTTGGGGCTATACCCCGCTGGAAAGTATTGCCTTCGGCATTCCGACAATTACAACCGACTTATCCGGATTCGGTCTGTGGGCAAAAAGTATCGTTTCCGGCTATAATATCGATGACGGCGTATCTGTCATCGACCGTACCGACTTCAACTATTTCGATGTGGTCAATCATATTACAAAGGATCTGCTTTCCTTGAGCAAAGACCAGGCACAAGCCGGACAGATAAGAAAGCGCTGTTTCGACCTGGCCTCCAAAGCCGAATGGAAAGAATTTATCCTTTACTATTACCAAGCCTTCGACACAGCACTCTCGAACACAAGGAAAAGAAATAAACGAGAAACAGTCGTCGTTTCATGAAAAGATTTTTATATTTGTATCATTAGACGACAATACTCATACGGAAAAAGACAAAAAATAACAGATTATAATTATGAAAATTAAGGTTAATAACACAAACGAACCTACGTGGAAAGTCGTTTATTCCCATTCCAAACTTCCACCTCAATTAGAACGACTTCAGGAAATAGCCACCAACCTCTGGTGGGTATGGAATTACGAAGGGGCAAAATTGTTCGGTAAGTTGGATCCTGATTTATGGAAATCGACCGAAGGTAATCCTGTTCTTCTCTTACAAAACCTGACACATAAACGCATTGAGGAAATTCTGGCCGATGAAGAATTGATGGCGGAAATCGATGTAGTATATAAACTGTTCAAATCATACATAAACGAAGCGCCGGATAAGACCAAACCATCCATTGCTTATTTCAGCATGGAATATGGCCTGACCAATGTATTAAAGATCTATTCCGGGGGCCTGGGCGTACTGGCCGGCGATTACCTGAAAGAAGCCAGCGACAGCCATATGGATCTTGTAGCCGTCGGCTTCCTTTACCGCTACGGCTATTTTACCCAAACTCTGTCCATGGACGGACAGCAGATCGCCAATTACGAACCGCAGGATTTCAGTACCCTTCCGCTGACGCAGGTCTTAACGCCCGATGGAACGCCGATGATTCTGGAAGTCCCTTATCCGGGACGGATTGTCTACGCAAACGTATGGGTTGTAAAGGTAGGGCGGGTTCCTTTATATTTAATGGATACCGATATCCCTTCCAACAGCGAATGGGATCGCTCCATCACCCACCAGCTCTATGGAGGGGACTGGGAGAACCGGATGAAACAGGAATATCTGCTGGGCATTGGAGGCATCCTCCTGCTCGATAAGCTGGGGATCCAGAAACAAGTCTATCATTGCAACGAAGGACATGCCGCTTTGATTAATGTGCAACGGCTTGTGAACTATATTCAGAAAGAAAGTTTAACTTTCAACCAGGCATTGGAAGTCGTTCGCGCCTCCGCCCTATATACCGTTCATACGCCGGTACCTGCAGGACATGATTACTTTGAAGAAAGCCTGTTCGGCAAATACATGGGCGAATTCCCCGCTAAATTGGGTATCAGTTGGCAGGACTTCATCGATATGGGACGCGCCAACCCCGGTACGAACGAAAAATTCTCCATGAGTACTTTTGCCTTGAATACCTGCCAGGAAGCGAACGGCGTAAGCAAATTGCACGGCAGGGTATCCCAAGAGATGTTCGCCCCCGTATGGAAAGGATACTTCCCCCAAGAACTACATGTAGGCTACGTAACCAACGGCGTCCATATGCCGACCTGGACAGCGACCGAATGGAAGAAATATTACAACCGGATTTTCGACAAGAACTTTCTTAATGACCAATCGAATAAAAAGATCTGGTCGGCTATCCAGCGAGTGCCGGACGAAGAGATCTGGAACATCCGCAAGATGTTGAAGAATAAACTGATCGACTATATCAAAGACCAATACAGAGGAAACTGGTTGAAGAATCAGGGAAATCCTTCCCAGGTGGTCAGCCTGTTGGAAAAGATTAATCCGAACGCCCTGCTGGTCGGTTTCGGCCGCCGGTTTGCTACTTACAAACGGGCGCACCTATTGTTTACCGATTTAGATCGCTTATCCAAAATAGTCAATAACGAAAAATATCCTATCCAGTTTGTTTATACAGGGAAAGCGCATCCGGCGGACGGAGGCGGACAAGGATTGATCAAGCATATAGTTGAGATTTCCCGCCGGCCTGAATTCTCCGGTAAGATCTTTTTCCTTGAGAATTACGATATGCGGTTGGCACGGCGTTTAATCTCCGGCGTGGATATCTGGCTGAACACCCCTACCCGCCCGTTGGAAGCTTCCGGAACTTCCGGTGAGAAGGCGGAAATGAACGGAGTGCTTAATTTTTCCGTTCTGGACGGATGGTGGTATGAAGGTTACCGCGAAGGTGCCGGCTGGGCTTTAACGGACAAACGGACTTATGAAAACCAGCAGTATCAGGATCAGTTGGATGCCGCTACGATTTATCATACGCTGGAAGACGAGATCATCCCGGCTTACTATGCCAAGAACAGCAAGGGATATTCTCCCGAATGGATCCAGTACATCAAAAGCTCCATTTCGGAAATAGCGCCGGACTACACGATGAAACGCATGCTCGACGACTATCTGAATCGTTTCTATAATAAGCTGGCAACGCGTTCCACCCTTCTGAAAGAGAATAATTATGCGGAGGCTAAGGATATCACTGCCTGGAAAGAAGAAGTGGTCACCCATTGGGACAGTTTCCAAGTGGAGTCCTTTACGTATGACAACGAATTATTTTCCTCGGCCGTCGTAGGTAAAGAATATAAAGCCGATATCGTAATCGACCGAAAAGAATTGAAGGCGATGCTGGGAATCGATCTGGTTTATACAAAAGAGAATCCGGATAATAATCAGACCGAATTTATTATTGCCGAACCGTTTGCGTTGGTAAAAGAAGAAGGTTCCAAACTATATTTTGAAATCAAGACGACTCCGGTTGAAGCCGGCCGGCTGAAACTCGGGGTACGTGTTTACCCGAAAAACGATAAGCTGCCCCACCGTATGGACTTTGCTTACGTACGCTGGATCGGAGGTTTCTGATGTAAACTGGGTTCCTCCTTACGCGAAGGATAGAAATAAGATAGGGTCAAAATATTTTGACTCTATTTTTTTTGACTTTAGGGCAACAAAAAAGGCGCTTACGCAACCTCATTGACGTAAGAGCCTAACCTCTTTAGATCCCTATCGCAGTCCAAATGACCCGATAGGATAAATACTTCACAAAAATCAGTTCTTTGCAGAACTTAAATTCAAATCGCCAGCAATCATACGACGTATTTGCGTACTGAGTTGTTGACACATAAACCCGTTACCTGCAGCCTGGTACCGACCAAGCGAATAACGCAGTTTAGCTAAATGACGATTCATTTCATTCGTTTTTGTCATGATAACCTAATTTTAAATAACCTATTAATCTAAATCCGGAGACTCTTCTCCTTTAATTCACTGCAAATATACAACAAGTTTTTCAAAAATATGCTATAAAACATAACTTTCATCTTTTTTAACTAAACCTTACCGGATATTCTGCCATTTGATCCACCGCATTTACGTCGGTTATACAACAACAAAGCAATAAATTTCTTACTTTTGCAAACGAAACGAAAAATAGTGTTCTACAAATTCTTAACTTAAAATGGAAAAGGAAGAGAGTCCGATATATAACAAAAATACAATCGAATTTGTGACTGTAGCATTGGAGTTTTGCTCTTTTGTCGAGACACTTCCCTCTTTAAATCAATTCACTTTCGTTGATAAGACCGTTAAATTGCTTCCTCTTTTATATCTGAAGGCAACGCTTTTACCGGAAGTTTATCCCCTGAACCGGGAGGCTTTTCCCGAACTTTATATAACGGAAGAGATGTATAACCAAGTAAGAGAGCGTATTGCAACCCTTCTTGAAGAAAAGGATACCTATCTGGACACTTTCCAATCGGATATGAAATACAGTGACAGTCCTATCGCCGCCTTCATTTCGGAAGATATAGCGGATTTGTATCAGGATATCGGTAATTTTGTTTCTATTTTCCGCCAGGGATATGACGAGGCGATGGAAGAAGCAATGGCCTCGTGTCTGGAGAATTTCCGTCAATATTGGGGGCAAAAACTTTTGAACGCCTTAAAAGCCTTGCATTCGATCCGCTACGACGAAAAATTCGAGTTGAAAACCAATGAGGAAGAATTAGCCTAATGCACTATATCAACACCATAAAGAAAGAAGAGATTGCTTCCCTGCCGATAGAAGAATTTCCCGGGCAGATTATTGTCGTCGAACGTGAGAACCAGGTTCCGGACGCTATCAAGGTGCTTACCGACAGTAAGGAAGTGGGATTCGATACGGAAACCCGTCCGACCTTTGCCAAAGGAAAAACCCATCAGGTGGCATTAATCCAACTCTCGACGGAAGAGATTTGCTATCTTTTCCGCTTAAACTTGCTCGGTATGCCGAAAGAGCTGGAATTTTTCCTGAAAGACATGTCCGTCAAGAAGATCGGGCTTTCGCTTAGGGATGACTTCAATGCATTGCGCAAGCGTACCAACATAGAACCGGTCAATTTCCTGGATCTTCAGAATTATGTCAGCCAATACGGCATCGACGACGCCAGTCTTCAAAAGATCTATGCAATCCTGTTTAAAAAGAAAATATCAAAAAGAGCTCGTCTGAGCAATTGGGAATCCGGTTTCCTTACCGAAGCGCAGCAGAAGTATGCTGCGTTGGATGCCTGGGCCTGCTTGCGAATCTATAAGTTCCTGAATTTACCCCAATGAATTATAAAAAGATATATCTAAAACCGAAGAAGGAAGAGTCCATTCTCCGCTTTCATCCGTGGATTTTCTCCGGCGCCATCGCCTCATGTTCCGCAGAACCGGAAGAAGGAGAGATCGTCGAAATAATCGGCGCGAACCAGCAATTCCTCGGCGTCGGGCATTATCAGATCGGGAGCATTGCGATCCGGATCTTATCCTTCGAGCCTACCATAATCGACAGCGCCTTTTGGGATCAGCGGATTGAAGCAGCCTACGCACTTCGGAAAGCCATCGGGCTGGTCGGCGCAAGTGACGGCAACACCTACCGGTTGATCCATGGAGAAGGGGATAATTTGCCGGGACTGGTGGTCGATATCTATGATCAGACCGCAGTCATGCAAGCTCATTCCATAGGCATGCACCTCTCACGGAAGGAAATTGCCGAATCGATGATACGCATACTCGGTGGCACATTGAAAGCCATTTATTATAAATCGGACAGCACATTGCCCTTCAAAGCCGATCTGGGAAACGAAGACGGTTATCTGTACGGAGAAAATGGCGGAGAGGGCATTGCGACGGAACATGGGCTAAAGTTCTATGTGGACTGGCGCAAAGGACAGAAAACCGGCTTTTTTGTCGACCAACGGGAGAACCGTGCGCTCCTTCAGGCTTATGCCAAAGGCCGTTCGGTGCTTAATATGTTCTGTTACACCGGAGGATTCTCCTTCTATGCCATGCGCGGAGGAGCCAAGGTCGTTCATTCGGTAGATAGTTCGGCCAAAGCAATCGCCCTGACCAACCAAAATGTAGCCCTGAACTTTCCCGACGATCCCCGGCATCAAGCCTTTGCCGAAGACGCATTCAAATATCTGGAGAAAATGGGGAGCAATTACGATCTGATCATCCTCGATCCTCCGGCTTTCGCCAAGCACCGGAATGTATTGAGAAACGCCCTGCAGGGATACCGCAAACTGAATGCAATCGCTTTTGAGAAAATAAAACCGGGAGGCATTCTCTTTACTTTCTCCTGCTCACAGGTCGTAAGCAAAGAGAATTTCCGGCTGACGATTTTCAGTGCCGCCGCACAAGCCGGGCGCAAGGTACGTGTGTTGCACCAACTGACGCAACCTGCCGACCATCCGGTCAACATCTATCACCCGGAGGGAGAATACCTCAAGGGGCTGGTTTTGTACGTTGAGTAGAAAACCGGCAAACATCAGAATATCCCAATCCATTTCTATATCCGGCATGAAAAAGGGATCCGATAAAATTTAAACAGTCTCTCATCGATTTTTAAGAATGATTGGCAAAATTATATACGGAAATATTTCTTTATTAAAGAATACGTAGTAATTTTGTGGAGGTTTTAAGGAATAAAAGATTATTTCAAGGTAAAACATTATAAATTAAAAAGATCATGTCTAAAGTAACAGTAGTAGGCGCCGGTAACGTAGGCGCTACATTAGCAAATGTTCTTACATTCAATGAGGTTGCAGACGAAGTCGTCGTATTGGATGTCAAAGAAGGCGTTTCCGAAGGAAAAGCAATGGATATCATGCAAACAGCCCAGTTGTTAGGTTTTGATACGACTCTTATCGGTACAACAAACGATTATGCAGCTACGGCAAACTCCGATGTAGCAGTAATTACCTCCGGTATTCCCCGTAAGCCCGGTATGACGCGTGAAGAATTAATCGGTGTAAATGCAGGAATCGTAAAGAGTGTCGCACAGAACATCTTGAAATATTCTCCCAATGTTATCCTGATCGTGATTTCCAATCCGATGGATACCATGACCTACCTTTCATTAAAGTCATTGGGCTTGCCTAAGAACCGGATCATCGGTATGGGCGGCGCATTGGACAGCTCACGTTTCAAATATTACCTGTCTCAGGCTTTGGGAGCTAACGCAAACGAAGTAGAAGGTATCGTAATCGGCGGCCATGGAGATACGACCATGATTCCTCTGGCTCGCCTGGCAACCTACAAAGGTGTTCCGGTAAGCCAATTGTTGAGCGCCGAGAAACTGGACGAGGTAGTGAAAGCAACGATGGTAGGCGGCGCCACCCTGACCGGCCTGCTGGGAACTTCCGCTTGGTATGCTCCGGGAGCGGCGGGAGCTTATGTCGTTGAATCCATCATCCACAACCAGAAAAAAGTAATTCCTTGCTCCGTTTATCTGGAAGGAGAATACGGACAATCCGATATCTGCATCGGCGTACCGGTTGTATTAGGTAAAAACGGTATCGAAAAGATCATTTCTTTGGACCTGAATGATGCCGAAAAAGAATTGTTTGCCAAGAGTGCAGATGCAACCCGCAAGACAAACAATGTTTTGAAGGAGATCAATGCTCTCTAAACCGATAGATTAAATAAATGAAGGAGGTTCTGCAAAGAATCTCCTTTTTTATTGCATAAAAGTTTGCCGGAAAAACAAAAACAATTACTTTTATATCCGTTTTAAATCTTTAACAATCACAAAAATGAAGCAACAAATAGTCATTTCTGAGGCACTTAAAGCAGCTTGGAAAAGCTTAAAAGAGCAAATTTGGATATTAGTCGGGTTGTTGGTCGGATATACTATCATCTATTTTCTATTGAATATATTTACTCCGACTAATGAAGTAGGAGCTCCCAAAGGAATTACCGGCGGTGTCATGTACTTTGTCTCCTTCGCTTTCACCACCCTTTTCTATCTGGGTTACATCAAAAACCTGTTTCAGGCTTTAGACGGGGAAGAGCCGCAATTTTCAGCCTACGGGCAACAATCCGGAAAGATCCTTAAAGGCATGATTACATCCATACTTTACTCTCTCATCATGGTTATCGGGCTCTGCTTGCTGATTATTCCCGGCATCTACCTGGGGCTCCGGCTCCAATTTGCCTTTTACTTTATCGTGGAGGAAAATACCGGTATCCTGGATTCTCTGAAGAAGAGCTGGACAATCACAAAAGGACAAGTCTTCCCCTTGTTTCTCCTTTTACTGGTAGGCATCGGAATTGTGATCTTGGGAATTATAGCATTAGGCATCGGTGTTTTTGTTGCCATACCTTTAATTTTTATGGCTTCATGTTATGTATTCCGCAAGTTGAATGCTCCTGCCGCATCGATATTGGAAGAAGAAGGAACCTTCCTGGCGAAAGCGGAAAACTGAAATCATTCATAACTTCAGAAGCCATTCACAATAAAAGTGAACGGCTTCTTTGTTAAAAAATATATCTTTCCCGGATTACTTCCTTTCTTTTGGTGTCGATTCAAAATACTTTTATACATTTGTTGTGTGCGAACACAAGATAATATAAATTAATTGTGTCGATAAACGGTTAACCTCAATAATTAAAAATGAAACACTATAGAATCAAAGATATAGCGAAGCTGTCCGGCGTATCGACGGGTACAGTCGACCGGATTTTGCATAAAAGAGGCAGAGTGTCCGAAGAGGCTCAGAAAAAAGTAGAAAAAGTCCTTAAGGAAATCGATTACCAACCGAATATGATTGCCCGGTCGCTTGCCCTAAAAAAAAACTATCGCTTTCTGACACTTACGCCTTCCTTTGAAGCGGGAGATTATTGGTCGCAGGTCTGCAGTGGCATTGACAAGGCGGAAAGCGAACTGCACTACTACAACATCGAAGTCATCAGGAAATATTTCGACCAATATGACAACGGCAGCTTTGACCGGCTGATCGATGAGATTAAAGAAGACACCTACGAGGGAGTCATCATTGCCACGCTTTTCAGAAACAGTTGTATACGGCTCATGGAGGAACTCGACCGGAGGGAGATCCCTTACGTCATGATCGATTCTTATATAGAGAATACAAACAGCCTGGCTTATTACGGGACGGATTCATTCATCTCCGGCTTTATTGCAGGACGATTGCTATCCGAACAGACAAAACCGGCGGATGATATCCTGATCTTCCATATTAACCAGAACACGGTATCGACCCAGATCACAAACCGGAGGGCGGGCTTCCAGCAATACCTTGTCGAACATAACCACAAAGGCCATATATTTACCGTTCATCTCGATTCCCACGATGAAGAGAAAAACGATCAGATCTTAGATCGCTTTTTCGAAATGCATCCGCAAGTACAGGCGGGGATTATCTTCAACTCAAGGGTACATTTTCTATCCCGGTATTTTCAGTCGCATCCTTCGCTGAAGCATTTCAAAATGATCGGATACGATATCGTAGACGCCAATATACCCTGCCTGGACAGCGGTTTCGTAAGTCATCTGATCTCCCAACGGCCGGAAGTACAGGGACTGAACAGCGTGAAAGCCTTATTCCGGCATTTGGTCCTGAAAGAGAAAGTGGATGGAATCAATTATATGCCGATGGATATCCTGATGAAGGAAAACGTACATTATTATAATAATTACATATAATCTAATTAAGAAATGTCAAATTTATTTAGTATCAAAGAAAAGGTAATCCTTCTGACCGGAGGATGCGGAATCTTAGGGAGCAGCATGGCCAAGTATCTGGCCGGCGAAGGTGCACGGGTAGTCGTGTTGGACAGGAATGCCGAACGAGGCGAAGAACTCGTTAAAGAAATCAAGGACGACGGCGGAGAAGCGCTCTTCCTTACGACCGATGTGTTGAAGAAAGAATTGCTCGAAGAAAACAGGAAAGCAATTATAAGTGCCTACGGCCGTATCGACGTATTGATCAACCTTGCCGGAGGGAATATGGCCGGGGCGACAATTCCGCCGGATAAAACCATCTTTGACCTGGACATCGAAGCTTTCCGGAAAGTAGTCGACCTGAACCTCTTCGGTACGGTTTTGCCGACTATGGTCTTCGCCGATGCGATGGTCAAACAAAAGAAAGGAAGTATCATCAATATATCTTCCGAATCGGCTTTACGCCCGCTGACCCGTGTCGTCGGCTACGGATGCGCCAAATCGGCAATCAACAGCTTTACGCAATATATGGCAGGGGAATTGGCCCGCAAATTCGGTGAAGGCTTGCGTGTCAACGCGATTGCCCCGGGATTCTTCCTGACGGAACAAAACCGCACGCTGATGAGCAACCCGGATGGGACTCCGACCGATCGCTGCAAAACGGTTATCGCCCATACGCCTTTTGCCCGTTTGGGACAACCGGAAGAACTCCTGGGCACCATCCAATGGTTGGCAAGCGATGCTTCCGCATTCGTAACCGGCACCATCACTCCTATCGACGGAGGTTTTGACGCCTTTTCCATTTAATAACCATAAAATAAAGAAACTATATGTATCTATCCGAACAAACGTGGCGTTGGTACGGGCCGAAAGACCCGGTAAGCCTGTGGGATATCCGCCAAGCGGGAGCCACCGGTATAGTGAGCGCCCTGCATCATATCCCCAACGGGGAAGTCTGGACCGTAGAAGAGATCAAAAAGCACAAGGCATTGATTGAAGATGCCGGGCTCCGCTGGAGCGTTGTCGAAAGCGTGCCGGTACATGAACATATCAAAACGCAAACGGGAGATTTCCAACGTTATATTGAGAATTACAAAGAAAGCCTGCGTAACTTGGGCGCTTGCGACATTAAGATCGTTACCTACAACTTTATGCCGGTATTGGACTGGACTCGTACGGATTTGGCCTATACCCTGCCCGACGGCTCCAAGGCGCTTCGTTTCGAACGCGCCGCCTTTGTCGCATTCGATCTGTTTATTCTGAAGCGCCCCGGTGCGGAAAAAGAATACACCGAGGCTGAAAAGGAGAAAGCCAAAGCACGGTTCGACGGCATGAGCGAAGCGGAACGCCATCAGTTAACGCGCAACATGATAGCCGGGCTTCCCGGATCGGAAGAGAGCTTTACCATCGAACAATTCCAGGAAGCTCTGGACCGCTATAAAGACATCGACGCCGAGAAGCTTCGCGCCAACCTGATCTATTTCCTTCGCGAAATAGCTCCGGTAGCGGACGAGGCAGGCGTTCACCTGGTGATCCATCCGGACGATCCTCCCTACCCTATCCTCGGCTTGCCGCGCATTCTCAGTACGGAGGATGACTTCCGGAAACTGGTTGAAGCCGTCCCGAACGAAAGCAACGGGCTTTGCCTTTGCACCGGCTCTTTCGGTGTGCGGAGCGATAACGACCTGGCGGGAATCATGAGACGCTTCGGCGACCGGGTGAACTTTGTTCATCTGCGGAGCACGCAACGGGATGACGAGGGTAACTTCTATGAAGCCAACCATCTGGAAGGCGACGTGGATATATACGGAGTCATGAAGGCTTTCCTTGAACTGCAACAACGCCGCCAATGCTCCATTCCTTTCCGTCCCGACCATGGGCACCAGATGATCGACGATTTGAAAAAGAAGACGAACCCCGGATATTCCTGCATCGGCCGCCTGAGAGGCTTAGCGGAACTTCGCGGATTAGAACTCGGAATCGCCCGCTCTATATTCGATAAATAAGCGGAAAAAATAAAATAGCTATTCGTAAATTGTCCTGTGGGAAATTTTTATTTTCTTGCAGGATAATTTGTTTTTCGGGCGGAACGAATGAGAAAGATCATACATATCGACATGGATGCGTTTTACGCTTCGATCGAGCAGCGGGATCATCCCGAATACCGGGGTAAGCCGCTCGCTGTCGGTTATCCCGGCGCGCGGGGTGTCGTTGCCACCGCCAGTTACGAAGCGCGCCGTTATGGCATCCATTCGGCAATGCCGTCGGTGACGGCTCTCCGGAAATGTCCGCATCTTCTTTTTGTCCCGGCACACTTTGAGGTCTATAAATCCGTTTCCAGGCAGATCCGGCAGATTTTCTTCGATTACACCGACCTGGTCGAACCCTTGTCCCTGGATGAAGCATTTTTGGACGTAACGGTCAACCATAAACAGATGCAAGTAGCTACCCGCATCGCCGAAGAAATCCGGGGACGTATTTATAAAGAAACCGGGCTGACCGCTTCGGCGGGCGTCTCTTTCAATAAGTTTCTGGCAAAGATCGCGTCTGATGTCAAGAAACCGGACGGACTCTTCGTGATCAAGCCGCGGAATGCGGAACCGTTTCTCGAGCAGCTTCCGATCGAACGCTTTTTCGGCATCGGAAAAGTGACGGCCGAAAGAATGCATCAACTGGGCATCCACAATGGGTTCGACCTGAAGCAGCATTCGATAGAAGAGCTCGCCGCCTGGTTCGGCAAGGCAGGCATGATTTACTACCAGCATGCCCGGGGCATTGACGACCGGCAGGTAGAACCGAACCGGATCCATAAGTCGATCGGCGCCGAAACGACCTTTGCGGAAGATTATGATTCCATTGACGTCCTGAAGGAGCAACTCAAGGAAATTGCGGAGGATGTCATCCGGCGAATTAACAAACATTCTTTCCAGGGACGAACAGTTACATTGAAAATCAAGTATGCCGACTTCCGTACGATCACCCGCAGCCGCTCTTTCCAGTTCCCCGTCACGGACTACGATTCGTTATATAAAAACGGTACAGAACTGCTGGCAGATATTTCGCTCACCCCCAAAGTCCGCCTGATCGGCCTCACTATCAAAAACAACGACCTCCCCAAGTTAGGGGATGCCTTCCAACTGGAATTAGATTTCAAAGAAAATTGGAACCCATAAAGAATACAAATTGTTATGATAGTTACTGATTTTTAGATAAAGTACTCAGGCAAACTCCTGTTATGTTCAGCGGAAGCAAGCGAATATAGTCTACACCTATAATCATTTTGCATTTAAACCCCTGTTATGTTCGGCGGAAGCAAGCGGATATAGTCTACACCTATAATCGTTTTGCTTTTAAACTCCTGTTATGTTCGGCGGAAGCAAGCGAATATAGTCTACACCTATAATCATTTTGCATTTAAACCCCTGTTATGTTCGACGGTAGCAAGCGGATATAGCCTACACCTATAATGATTTTGCATTTAAACTCGGAACGAAACGGCACCTTGGAGCTTGAATTGCCCTACACCTATAATGATTTTGCATTTAAACCCCTGTTATGTTCGACGGAAGCAAGCGGATATAGTCTACACCTATAATCGTTTTGCTTTTAAACTCCTGTTATGTTCGGCGGAAGCTCCCGCTTCCGTCGGTGATAAAAGCGAGGCTCCCGCCTCGCAATGATTCTCCTTTTTTAAGGATAGGCAAAGCGGGAGCTTTACTTCCAACACTACGGAGTGAAGACACTCCGCCGAACAAATGGGTAAATTCGTTTGCCTCGTAAAGTACTGACAAGTCAATTTTCACCCGCCGTAATAAGATCTTTCTCTGGGCGGGAAAAGATCTTTTACTGACCAGAGAAAGATCTTTTCCCAGCCAGAGAATATTAGTTTCCCAATACACAAACAGGCAATCGCCTGTACCGAGTAACTCTATCGGGTATTACTTTTCCTTAAGAAGGATATACCCGATCGTATAAGAGGCATTCCCAGCCGACATGAACGGACATTGGAATCGTAACGGGTCGAAAGAAAGGCCATCCGTCAGCAAATATTCCAATTGATTATCATCAAGTTATAAAGAGCGGAGGGGTAAAGAAAATAATTTCTAAAGTTACTTAATAAAAAGAGGTAAAATATTTTGTAAAGAAAAGGTTTTTAACTTCTTTTGCACCCAATTATTTGATCCGTTTAAATGAATCAGCCATGGCTAAATTTATGCTTTCGCTTTTCCTGTTATACCTTTTTACACAGGCTAATAGTCAGATATCCGCCTATTCGGAGGATAATCCGCTATTAGGTACATGGAAGTATGTAAAAACCAAAGTGGATATAAAAACAAGCGATCCTACCGCTACGGGCATTATCAAGGATGATATTGTAAACGCTCCGATGGGTACCCTTACCTTCCGGCAGGACGGGACGGGAACTTCCTTGGCTGAGGTCAAGGAAATGAATGATTCCTTCGAATTTGAATTTACATACGACCTTACCGGCGATTCGCTGATTATCTACACGGAAATTGTTCCTGGCGAAGATGATTTCGATGGATATAATTATATGATTTCCGGGAAGACGTTGACTTTGGTATCGGACAACACGAGCGAATACGATGCGGACACACTGGAAGATATAGACGTTCCCAATCCGGACCAGGTAAAGATCGAAAAAGTAATTTCGACTTTCATCTATACCCGCCCCTGATTACATGTTCAGGTAGAAGTCTTTGGTCAGCCGGATATATTCCGGTGTATACTGATGCCTTTTCTCCTCTATCACCAACCGGTTCGTTTCAACCGGATCATCCGCCTGCTTTGGGGAAAGTTCCACGAGATAACGCTTGGGGACGGCTCCGGGAACGGGGGCCACTTCGGTCAGGCGCCGGATCGACAGCACATGGGCGGGAAGCAATAGCAACAATTCCTCATAAAGCGCAGGCGGCAGGATCAGTGAGATTTTCCCCTCTTCCGTGAGCATCGAACGTCCGAGGCGTATCAGGTCGGATAAAGACAGGCTGTCGTTATGTCGCGCCAGACTCCTTTTTTCTTCCGGGCTTTTCAGGGAACGGACAAAATAAGGAGGGTTCGAAACGATTAAATCGTAACGCTTGTTATTCGTTTCGGCATATTCGGAAAGGGAAAGGGAATGCACCCGGATCCGGCCGGCAAAGGGAGAGCCGAGCGCATTACCGGCAGCCTGTTCGCAGGCATCAGCGTCAATGTCGATGGCGTCGATTTGGGCATGGGAGTTTTTCTGGGCTAACATTAAAGCGATTAACCCCGTACCGGTGCCGATATCCAAGATACGGGCGGCTCCTGCGGCCTCTGTCCATGCTCCGAGCAAAACACCATCCGTTCCCACTTTCATGGCGCACCGGTCTTGCAGAATCAGAAATTGTTTAAACTGAAAATACGAATTCGCCATACGATCTTGCAAAAGTAAACGGTTTTTGACATAAAAGCTGTAACTTTGGCACATATTTTGTCCAAGCTATCAATAAATACAAGAATATACATACGCAATGAAAAAAAACAAGCTTAGAATGCTTCCCGAAGATACTTATGACGACATGGACGACAACATAGGAATGGTAGTCCCCATCCTGACCGAATGTGATATCGATGACGATTTCTCCGACGGTTTGGAAAAATTGGGAAGTGAAATTCCTTTGCTTCCGCTCCGCAATATGGTTCTCTTTCCGGGCGTAGCCATGCCGGTCATGGTAGGGCGGCCCAAATCCTTGCGGTTGATCAAAGAGGCCGTACAAAAGAAAAAACTCATTGCCGTAGTTTGCCAGAAAGAAAAAGATACGGAAGAACCTGAACAGGAAGATCTTTTCAACATCGGCGTCATAGCGGAGGTGATCCGCATCCTCGAAATGCCGGACGGTACAACCACCGCCATCTTACAGGGGAAGAGGCGCTTCCTGCTGAACGAAGTCACCGCTACGGAACCTTATCTGAAAGCGAGGATCACGCAAATGACGGAGACCATGCCGGGTAAAAGCGATCGTGAATTCGAGGCCTTGATCTCCACGATCAAGGATCTGACGATCAAGATGCTTCACGCAATCTCCGACCCTCCGCGCGATCTGGTTTTTTCGATACGTAATAACCAGAACGTGATCTATCTGATCAATTTCTCGTGTTGCAATATCCTGACGAGCGCCTCCGAAAAGCAAGAGCTGCTGTCGATCGGCGACCTGAAAGACCGTGCCTACCGGCTGCTATTCATCCTGAACCGGGAGTATCAGTTGCTTGAGTTGAAGGCATCTATCCAACTTAAGACACAAGAAGATATCAATAAGCAACAAAAGGAATATTTCCTCCAACAACAGATGAAGGCCATCCAAGAGGAATTGGGAGGCAATATCAATGATTTGGAAATAAAGGAACTCCGTGAAAAGGCGAAGAAAAAGAAATGGCCGGCCGCCGTTGCCGAAACATTTGAGAAGGAGCTCAGCAAGCTGGAGCGCCTGCATCCCCAGTCTCCGGACTATTCCATGCAGACACAATATGTGCAAACGATCATCAATCTGCCGTGGGAAGAATACAGCAAAGACAATTTCAATCTGACGCATGCGCAGAAAGTACTGGATCATGACCATTATGGACTGGAAAAGGTAAAAGAACGTATCATCGAACACCTGGCCGTATTGAAACTGAAAAACGACCTGCGGGCCCCGATCATCTGCCTATACGGCCCTCCGGGAGTCGGTAAGACATCTTTGGGGAAATCGATTGCCAAGGCATTAAACCGTAAGTATGTGAGGGTTTCATTAGGCGGATTGCACGATGAAGCGGAGATCCGCGGCCATCGCCGTACTTATATCGGCGCGATGCCGGGACGTATTATCCAGAACATACAGAAAGCCGGCACTTCGAATCCGGTATTTGTTCTCGATGAAATCGACAAGGTCAGCAACGATTTTAAGGGAGATCCCTCTTCCGCTCTATTGGAAGTGCTTGATCCGGAGCAGAACAATGCTTTCCATGACAATTATCTGGACATTGATTATGACCTGAGCAAGGTGATGTTCATCGCCACGGCAAACGACCTGAATACGATCGCCCAGCCGTTGTTGGATCGGATGGAGTTAATCGAAGTGAACGGCTACATTCTGGAAGAGAAGGTGGAAATAGCCACCCATCACCTGGTTCCTAAACAAATAGAAGCTCATGGTATTTCCAGAAAACAGATTTCGATACCCAGGAAGACGTTACAAGCCATCGTAGAATCTTACACCCGTGAAAGCGGTGTCCGTGAATTGGATAAGAAAATAGCGAAAATCATGAGAAAGGTAGCACGAAAGTTGGCTACCGACGAATCGTCATTCACGCCGGTGACAATCAAACCGGCGGATCTGGTCGACTATTTGGGACAAGTGGAATATACACGTGATAAATATCAGGGTAATGACTATGCCGGCGTCGTAACCGGATTGGCCTGGACTACGGTTGGCGGAGAGATCCTGTTTGTCGAATCCAGCCTGAGTAAAGGAAAAGGATCGAAGCTGACAATCACGGGTAATCTGGGGGATGTCATGAAAGAGTCCGCCATTCTGGCATTGGAATACGTCCATTCCCACGCTGACCAATTCGGGATCAACGAAGAGTTATTTGAGAATTGGAACGTCCACATCCACGTACCGGAAGGGGCTATTCCGAAAGATGGCCCCAGTGCAGGAGTTACAATGGTTACCTCTCTGGTTTCTTCCTTCACGCAAAGGAAAGTAAACAAGAACTTGGCGATGACGGGGGAAATTACGCTACGCGGAAAAGTTTTGCCGGTCGGTGGCATCAAGGAAAAGATACTGGCAGCAAAACGCGCCGGCATCACGAATCTGATTCTGTGCAAAGACAACAAGAAAGATATCGATGACATCAATCCCGACTATCTGTCCGGGCTGACCTTCCATTATGTCGATGACATCACGGAAGTGATCAGACTTGCCCTCTCGGATGAAAAAGTAGACCATCCCCTTTTCTGATGCCGGATGAACAAAACCGGAGCGGAATAGGTTAATAAGAAAAAAGGAATATGAAAGTCTCTGTTGAAATTAGTTATTATCCCCTCAAAGAGGAATTCAAAGCTCCGGTAAAGGCATTTATTGCGGATCTGAAGAAAGAAGATAAGATTACGGTGAAACCGAACAGTATGTCTACGCATGTGTTTGGCGAATACGAAGATGTGATGTATGCTTTGACACGTTGTATAAAAGAGGCATTTGAGTTGCCCAACAGTATCTTTACCTTGAAGATCATGAATCTGGATAGAGATAAATAAGGGTGTTTTACATTCACATCCTCCGATAATAAAATAGCCGATCATCGCATTTAAAGCGGACGACCGGCTATTTGTATGATAATAGTGCTATTTCTTCCTATTTCTCTTCGGCGGAAGGAGCCGCTTTCTCTTCGTTGGCCGTTTTATATTCTGTAATTCCGGCTCCAATCAGAAGATTGTACCACGTGATCAACTTGCTTATATTGCTTGGATAAACCCGGCTACGATCAAAATTCGGCTGAATGCCGGCAAAATAATCACGCAGTACATCCGGTTGGGCGGAAGCTTCCACAGAAGCTTTCTCTCCATTCTCCTTCTCTCTCATCACAGTCAGAATATCAGCCAAAGGAACCTCGCCGTCAGTCGTATACATGGCAATATCGCCCAAAGAGGTGATCTTATCCTTTGCATACGCAGGCATCCGTTTTCCATTAACTAAAGACTCTACAATCAACATGTTCTTACCCTGTGAAACTAATTTGTATAACCCGGGTTTTCCCGAAATAGACAAGATTGTCTTCAACATAACACTTTTATTTTCTTTATTTATTTATAAAATTCAAGGGTACAAATGTAATATAAATCTCCGCAAAGCAACAACTCCCAGCTGAAATAAACCTAAAAGGCAAAACCGCTTCATTACTTCGAAACTTACTATCAATAAGATAAAAGAAAAAAAATAGAAAAAATCAAAGCCCGAGCGTAGCAAGGAAGGCCTCCACTTGCGGGATCAAAGCCCGATGGCCGTCATTGTAGATAACATAATCGGCACGTTCTTTCTTTATTTCGTCGGAAAGTTGATTCCGGATCCGTTTTAAAATCTCTTCCCGGCTAAACTGGTCCCGCTCTTGTACGCGTGCAATGCGAAGCTCCAGCGGAGCATATACCATCAAAGTCGTATCTACACAACGGTCGAAACCCGATTCGAATAAGATCGCCGATTCCATGGCGCAATAAGGCGTTTCCTGTCCGTCCACCCACCGGCGGAAATGATCTCCCACCACCGGATGTATGATGGCGTTCACCTTCTTAAGGTTATCCGGCTGTGTAAAAATAAAAGAGGCCAGTTTTCTTTTATCCAATCCTGCGTCCGTATATAAGGATTCTCCAAAGAGGTCTGTCAACCCCTCACGGATTATGGGGGATTCGTTTGTCAGGCGCTTGCTTTCGACATCCGCAATGTAAACGGGAATTCCATAGACCTCTAACAGGGAAGCCAGAACGGATTTTCCGCTACCTATACCTCCGGTAATGCCGATTCGCTTATTCCTGGGGAGCTGTTTCATCGCCGGCTTTCTCCGGTTGGGGAGAGGTCTTTTGTTCAAGTAAAAATTCAATCTGGTTCGGAGAAAGCGTGACGTCCGTCACCCAGTCGGGCTTTTTAAACAAGGTCAGGTCGACAAGCCCGCTCTTATTATCCTTCAGATCTTTAAATGAAATACTCACACCGAAGTCTACATCGGACAGATATTTGAAACGGGACATCGGAATATTGCAAACCACATTCACATTTGAAGGAAAAGTCCGTACGGTGTATTGAGACGGAAGATCCGGGCAAATAATAGGGATGGAAAGTGTCTTTTCCGTATATTCTTCCACAGGGATCGTAACCGTCACTTCTGCCGGCTCGACATTGGCCCCTTTAGGAGCGATGACCTTTACCTTTTGCACGATCCTCTGGTTCGTCTTCCATTCGGCATAGGCTGTTTTAAGGACTGATATGGAATCGAAAGCCCCCTGGCTGGCATAGACCTTTACAGTCGCCGGTGTAATGCGAATGCTGTCCGAAACCTGAAAGCCCGCATCAGGCTGCACTTTCCCGGCAAAAACGACGGGAACCTCCCTACTTATTAACTTTCCGTAGCTTACCCGGATCTCACGAGGTGCAAAACTGATCAATGATGTGGTCGAAATCAATTGCTTCAGAAGATCCGCCTCTATATTTTGCTTGCTGACCAGGACTTTTTCCTTTTGATCCAAAGGCAGGTTCTTCATATTGATCTCTATCGGAGCCAGAGTACGTCCCAGGGAGTAATTAAGCAGCACATTCCCTCTATCCTTTACTTTGATAATTAGCTTTTCCGGCCGGTCTTCCGAGAAATGGATACTGGGCGGAATATTCCGGTAACGGATCGGAACCGACAATTCGATTTCATATTCCTGCTTCAAGCTCTGCATTAGCCAGAAGCCGGAGGCTAAAAGGACAAACGCACAAAAGGTAAAAGCTTCCCTCCAATGAAATTCTCGGAAAGAAGCCTTTACCTTTTTCATTACAGACTTGAAAGGCATGTTTTTATGTTCAAGCCGTGGCATTTGGTTTTCTTATTTTTGCTGAGGGCCTTGGCCTGTTGCAAATACGGAAGTTTTATCGATGCGAATCTTAACGCCGTCGGCTATTTCAAGTATCATAAAAGTATCACCCACTTCTTTGATTTTCCCGTAGATACCACCGGAAGTAATTACGGCATCTCCTACTTTCAATGCTTCACGCGCTTTTTGTATTTCCTTTTGTTTTTTTTGTTGGGGACGGATCATAAAAAAATAGAAAATCGCGATGATAACAACCATCATGAAAATTCCGGACCATTGCGATTGTCCGCCGGCAGCTTGGAGCAAAACATTTAATAGCATCATACTCTTTTATTTATAATTAGTTTGTATTGTAAATATCTAACAGTCACTTACAAAAATAAGGATTATTCTTAATCCTTCAATAGAATCTTTTCTTTTTTTAGATCCTTTACCACCGAATCCAAAATTCCGTTTATAAATGTTCCGCTTTTAGGCGTACTGTAAAACTTCGCTGCGTCGATATATTCGTTCAATGTGACGTTTGTCGGGATCGAGGGGAAATTAAGTAATTCCGCCAAAGCCACCTGCATGATAATCAAATCCATATTGGCGATACGTTCCGTCTCCCAGTTTTTCATATGTTTCTCTATCAAATCCCGGTAATTCGCTTCATTCAATACGGATTGGCGGAAAAGAGCAATGGCGAATTCTTCGTCTTCACGATCCTTAAACATCGGCAAAAGAGATTGGGCGGCTCCCTTCGATTCATCGAACTTCTTGATCGTTTTAATGACGAATGTTTCGATGATTTCGATATCGTCGTTCCAATAGATACATCTATCTTCCAAATATTCTTCAATATTTTCATTTCCACAAATCAACCGTTTGAAGACCAAACGCCAGAACTCCCGGTCGGTTTCATAAGAATCATCCGGATTTTTGATATATTCATCGTAAATATCGGACTTTATGATAAGTTCCAATATCGATCTAAGAAAATCATCTTCGCCATTCCATGAGATGTTTTCGTTCAGAAGATACGTTTTCAACGTCTTGTTTTCTTTCAACTGTTTTGCAAAACGATTCTCGATCAGACGTATGTTCGGATTCAGTTCCGATTCTTTCGGAATGTATTTATTACGCCGATTATCGACAATAAGTTCTTGTAAATAAGTTATATCAGTAATCAAGAGAAGAAAATAGTAGTACAAATCATAAGACTTGCGTAGGCTAAGCTGCAATTCCTTTTCTGCCGCTTGCAAATCTCTGCTTCCGTTTTGATAGTACGCGAATAAAATCTGCAAAACCTTAATACGGATTAAAATTCGATTGATCATTGTTTGAAGGAACTTCTTTTGTTATATTTGCTGCAAAGGTAGTTATTCTTTTTTAATAGTCGAAAAAAAATAATGCAATGAATCCTTTATTTAAATTTCACCGGTAAAATCCGGTTAATTGAATAAAAGAAATCAGTTGCCGGATATCTCTCGGATTTTTATCGAGATTTCGGAATTATTTCATTGAGACATAAATTAAAAGCTTTAAATTTGTACTATTGCAAAATTCTGATTTTAATCCTATTATTATAATATACACAAGCATGAAAGAAAGTCTTAAATTAACCAGACGTAATTTTTTTAAGAATTCGGCGCTGGGAGCAATCGGAACCTTGTCCGTTCCCTCCTTTCTGACCGGATGTACGAACTCTTCTAAAGAAACAAAATCAAAGGACGTATCTGTCCCTGAAATTCTGAAAACCGCACCGGAAGGAAAACCATTAAAAGCAGGATTAGTCGGATGCGGCGGCCGGGGAACCGGTGCGGCCTGTAATTTTCTGGATGCGGGCAGCGGCCTGCAGGTAACAGCGCTTGGCGATGTATTCCAGGATAAACTGGATGCTTGCCGGAAAACGCTGGAAGAAAAAGGACAAAAGGTCGCGGACGAAAACTGCTTCATCGGCTTCGACGCTTACAAGAAAGTTGTCGATTCCGGAGTAGACGTGGTGCTTCTCTGTACGCCTCCCGTCTTCCGTCCCTCCCATTTCGAATACGCCATAGGAAAGAATAAACATTGTTTTATAGAGAAGCCCTGCGCCGTGGATCCGGTGGGAGCCAGGCAGATGCTGATGTTGGGGAAACGAGCCGCCCAACTCGGGCTGTCGGTTATCAGCGGTACCATCCGGCGTTCGCAAAAGGATTGTATAGAAACTTTCAGGCGCGTAGCTGGAGGAGCCATCGGCGAAATCGTTTCGGCACACGTTACCCGCCTGGGAGGCGCTTTGTGGTTCGTGCAACGCCGTCCGGAATGGAACGATATGGAATATATGCTGCGCGACTGGGTGAATTTCTGCTGGACTTCCGGCGACTTGGTAGTCGAGCAATTCATCCATGAGATCGATATGATGACCTGGTTCATGGGAGACAAACATCCCGTTCGTGCAGAAGCGACGGGAGGACGCCAACGTCGGGTTACAGGCGACATGTACGATTTCTTCAGCATTGAATATGTCTATGAAAACGGACATCGCGCCCATTGTACTTCCCGCCAGATCGGCGGCTGCGATTATACACATAATGTAATGATATATGGGACAAAGGGATATACCAACTGTTTCGATACGATTTTCAATCTTGACGGCAGCGTGGCGTGGAAGTATCCATATCCAAAACCGGAAGATGCAGACCAGTCGATGGCGGTGCCGGATCCGTACGTACAGGAGCTGATCCGCTTGGTGACCGCGATCCGCACTAACAAGCCGATCAATGACGTCGAGCAACACGTGCAATCCACCCTGATGGCCATCATGGGGCGCGAATCAGCTTATACCGGTAAATTCGTCACCTGGGACCAGATCATGGCTTCCACAATGAAACTTGGGCCGGAGACCTACGCCTTCGGGCCTGTTCCGGGAATCAAGGAAGAGATACCGGTCGCGGGCGAAGCTCCCCAGTTACCTAAAATATAATCAGATGAAACGACGTAACTTTATAAAAAACACCCTCCTGACCGCCGGAGCGCTTTCCCTGCCTTCGTTGCATGGAAAAGCTTCGGAGAGTAAGGCGGCATTGAGCAATCCGGTTATCGCGAACGGCACGGCAGATGCTTTCCGCAAATCAATCATGTGGGGAACCGTCAGTATGGAAGGCACCGTATTGAATAAATGCAAGATCATCCGGGCGGTTGGATACGATGGAATCGAGCCGAGCAGCCACATGAACCGCCAAGAAGTAATCGACGCCCTGAAGGAAACCGGGCTGGTCGCTTCCGGCGTTTGCTGCTCTACGCATTGGGACAAACCGCTTTCTTCTCCCGATGCCGCTACCCGGCAGGAAGGAGTGAACGGGGCAATCATCGCTTTGGAAGATGCGAAAGCCTATGGTACGGACGCCGTCCTGCTTGTCCCCGGTATAGTGAATGAATTCATCACTTACGACGAATGTTGGGATCGTTCCACTGAAGAAATAAAGAAACTGATTCCCGTTGCCGAAAGGCTCGGGGTGAGAATTTGCATCGAGAACGTATGGAATAATTTTCTATTAAGTCCGATCGAAGCATGTAAGTATATAGACCAGTTCAATAGTCCCTACGTACGTTTCTATTTCGATTGTGGAAACATCCTCGTATACGGTTGGCCCGAACAATGGATCCGGATACTGGGAAACCGTATCGGACGGATTCATATTAAGGAATTCAGCAAAAAAACAGCGGATGAAAAAGGACGTTGGGCCGGGTTCAACGCCAAGCTGACCGAAGGCGATGTCAATTGGAAAAGAGTGTTGGAAGAAGCGCGTAAATCTTATGCAAGCGACTGGCTCACCACTGAACAAGGCAGTTCCAAAACGCCTGAAGATCTCCACGACTTAATCCGGCGGTTTGACAAACTGCTGAAGATGTAGACATCCTTCCATAATATCCAAATCTTTTCTACCTTTGTAAAAAATTACGTGGAAAGGCGGGCTTGCCTGCTCTTTCCACGTTTATATCGACTTGTCCTGATAGATCAATTCTGGGTGGAAACATATTTGAACCAATTAAATAAAAGTCAGAGGGAGGCAGTGGAATATTGCAGCGGCCCTTCTTTAGTCGTGGCCGGCGCCGGTTCCGGCAAAACAAGGGTATTGACTTATAAGATTGCTTATTTGCTATCACAGGGGCTTCCCCCTTATAGCATTCTGGCGCTGACATTCACAAACAAGGCCGCGCGCGAAATGAAGGAACGGATTGCCGCTATTACGGGAGAAGAGACGGCACGCCGCCTCTGGATGGGGACTTTCCATTCGATTTTCTCCCGTATACTGCGAAGCGAAGCGACTCTATTGGGTTATCCCTCCCATTTTACGATCTACGACTCAACAGATTCAAAGAATCTAATCAAGGCCATCATCAAGGAGATGAAACTGGATGATAAAGTCTATCGTCCGGGAATGATTCAAAACAGGATTTCCAACGCCAAAAATTCGCTGATTACCTGGAATGCTTACGGGCAGAACAAGGAATTGATGGAAAACGATATCAAATCGAAGGTCCCCTATCTGCGCGAAATATACAAACAATACCAGAACCGAAGTTTTCAGGCCGGGGCCATGGATTTCGACGACTTGCTGATGCAAACCAATATCCTGTTCCGGGATTTCCCGGAAGTATTAGACAAATACGGACGCCTGTTCCGTTATATACTCGTCGACGAGTACCAGGATACCAACTTTGCCCAGCATCTGATCATACAGAAACTGAGCGCACTGCACCATCGGATTTGCGTGGTGGGCGACGATGCACAGAGCATCTATTCTTTCCGGGGAGCAAATATTGACAATATGCTGCAGTTTCAGGAGAATTACCCCGGATGCAGGATCTTCAAACTGGAACGCAACTACCGTTCGACGCAAAACATAGTTAATGCGGCCAACAGCCTTATCCTTAAGAACAAGGCTCAGATCTACAAGAGCGTCTATTCCGAAAACGACAAGGGGACGAAAGTGAAGGTATGCGGCACCTATTCCGACTATGAGGAAGGGTATATCGTCGCTTCCCAGATCAATAACCTGAAGAGAAGCAACCGCCAGTACGGGTATGCCGACTTTGCCATCCTCTACCGTACCAACGCCCAATCTCGTATACTGGAAGAGGCTTTGCGCAAGCAAAATATTCCCTATCGGATTTACGGGGGCTTATCCTTCTACCAACGAAAGGAAATCAAAGACATCATCTCCTATTTCCGACTGATCATCAATCCCAATGACGAGGAAGCTTTTAAGCGCGTTATCAATTATCCCGCCCGGGGCATCGGCGAGACGACGGTTCAGAAGTTGGTCACCGCCGCCCGCGAACAGAACCTGAGTTTGTGGACCGTCCTGCAGGAGCCGATAACCTACGGCATTTCCATTAACGGGGGGACCGCCCGGAAACTGGCGGATTTCCGCCAGCTGATCGACAACTTGATCGGAGAAAACGAACAATTTTCCGCCGAAGAGATTGCCCGCGAAGTCGTCCAACGGAGCGGTATAGCCAGCCTGCTCTATCAGGATCGCTCGGTCGAAGGAATCAGCCGCCAGGAAAATATGGAAGAGCTGCTGAAAGGAATCGCCGAATTCTGCGAAATCAGACGGGAAGAAGGCATGGAACAAGTTTCCCTTACGGATTTTCTTTCGGAAGTAGCACTTGCGACCGACCAGGATACCGATAAGGAAGAACAGGCGGACAAGATTACCCTCATGACGGTTCATGCCGCCAAGGGACTTGAATTCAGTAATGTATTCGTCGTCGGCTTAGAGGAAAACCTGTTTCCTTCACAAATGGTGCTGGATAATCCGCGGGGTGTGGAGGAAGAGCGGCGGCTGTTCTATGTGGCAATCACCCGCGCCCGCGAAAATTGTATCCTGACCTACGCCAAAAGCCGTTTCCGTAACGGGCAGACCAACTTCAGTTCCCCCAGCCGTTTCATTGCAGATATCGACCCGGTTTACCTGGAACTGCCGGAAGATGCATTCCCGGCCGAAGACCGGTTGGATAAGGAACCGGGACCCTTTCAATCGCGCCCGGCTTTCGCTTCACCTCTCCAACAGCCTAAACCCGAGCTGCGTACAGGGGTTACATCCCAACCGCGGGCAACAACAATCCCGACGCGCCGGCTAAGCCGGGTGGAGAAAGACAACGATTCTCCGGCGGCCGCCCCGGCGACGAATGTTCCCAGATTAAAAGCAGGGATGCAGGTACGGCACGACCGCTTCGGTGTCGGGAAAGTAACCGAAGTGGAGGGTAACGAAAAGGCGACTGTGGTTTTTGACAGTTTCGGAGAAAAAAACTTACTTTTGAAGTACGCAAAACTAAAGATTATAAAAGAGACATGATAGATATCCAATCGATTCCTTCTCCTTGCTATGTTCTGGAAGAGAAATTATTGCGTAATAATTTATCGCTTATTAAGAACGTAAAAGAACGCTCCGGTGCGAATATCATTCTTGCATTCAAGGCTTTCGCCCTATGGAAAGCGTTCCCGATTGTCCGGGAATACATTCCCTGCTCCACTGCCAGCTCGCCGTTCGAAGCCCGGTTAGCTTATGAGGAGATGGGGAATCCGGCGCATACCTATTCCCCGGCCTATACCGAGGCCGATTTTCCTGAGATATTGAAATACAGCAGCCATATTACCTTCAATTCGCTGTCGCAATACGAACGCTTTTATCCGATGGTTCCGGCCGGCGGAAAGCATATTTCCTGCGGACTGCGGATCAACCCGGAATATTCGGAAGTGGAAACGGAACTGTACAATCCCTGTGCTCCCGGCTCCCGGATGGGTATCGTCCGGGATTTATTGGGCGATACGCTGCCTGAAGGGATTGAAGGCCTCCATTTCCATACGTTGTGCGAATCCTCCTCTTACGACCTGGAAAAGACTCTAAAAGAGGTGGAAAGACGATTCGACCCGCTTCTCCGCCAGGCCAAATGGCTCAATATGGGAGGCGGACACCTGATGACCCGGAAAGGATACGATACAGACCATTTAGTGTCTTTGCTAAAGTCTTTCCGTGCGAAATATCCCAATCTGGAAATCATTTTGGAGCCCGGCAGCGCTTTCGCCTGGCAAACCGGATTCTTATTGGCGACGGTGGTGGATATTGTAGAGAATCATGGCATCCGGACTGCCCTGATGGATGCCTCGTTTACCTGTCACATGCCCGACTGCCTGGAGATGCCTTACCAGCCGGCCATTCGGAATGCCGTTATCGGGAAAATAGCCGGCAGACCCACTTACCGGATCGGGGGAAATAGTTGCCTGAGTGGTGATTATATGGGCGACTGGTCGTTCGATAAGGAGCTGAAGGTGGGCGACAAACTGATTTTCGAGGATATGATCCACTACACCATCGTTAAGACAACGATGTTTAATGGCATTCCCCATCCGGCCATCGCTTTATGGACGACCGACGACCGATTGGTCGTTTACCGTCGGTTCGGCTACGAAGATTACAAAGGACGAATGAGTTAAAGCTTTGCAGTTGCTTATTTTTCCGTATCTTAGCGGTGGCGTAAGAATTTGATTATAACAGCATAGAATATGGGTATATTTAGTTTTTTCAACAAGGATAAAAAAGAGAGCTTAGATAAGGGGTTATCGAAGACCAAAGACAGCGTTTTCTCCAAGATTACCAAGGCGATTGCAGGCAGAAGCAAGGTAGATGACGACGTGCTGGATAATCTCGAAGAGGTACTGATCAGCTCGGACGTCGGAGTAGACACGACGCTGAAAATCATCTCACGCATCGAAAAAAGAGCGGCGAACGATAAATACGTAACAACAGAAGATCTCACGAAGATATTACGGGAAGAAATCGCCGCACTCCTGACTGAAAACAATACGGTCGACGGCGACCAGTTCGAGTTTCCCGATAGGAAACCATACGTCATTATGGTGGTAGGCGTCAACGGCGTAGGCAAAACGACGACGATCGGCAAACTGGCCTACCAATTCAAGAAAAACGGGAAGAAAGTTTATCTGGGAGCAGCCGATACCTTCCGTGCGGCGGCCGTAGAGCAATTGGTCATCTGGGGTGAGCGCGTCGGCGTCCCCGTCATCAAGCAACGGATGGGTTCCGATCCGGCTTCGGTCGCTTTCGACACGCTGAGTTCGGCTAAAGCCAACGACGCCGATGTGGTGATTATCGATACCGCCGGCCGTTTACATAATAAAGTAAATTTGATGAACGAACTGACGAAGATCAAGAATGTGATGAAGAAGGTGGTTCCCGATGCTCCCCACGAAGTATTGCTCGTACTCGATGGTTCCACCGGTCAGAATGCATTCGAACAAGCCAAGCAATTTACCGCGGCGACCGAAGTGACGTCCCTGGCAATCACCAAACTGGACGGTACCGCGAAGGGCGGGGTGGTAATCGGCATCTCCGACCATTTCCGCATACCGGTCAAGTATATCGGATTGGGAGAAGGCATCGAAGATTTGCAGGTCTTCCGCAAAAAAGAGTTCGTAGATTCATTATTCGGTGAATGAGAAAAAATAAAGTAGACATCATTACCTTGGGCTGCTCCAAAAATCTGGTCGATTCCGAGCAACTCATGCGTCAATTCCAAGCTAACGGCTATACGGTCAAACATGACCCGGAAAAAGTAAACGGCGAAATCGTCGTAGTCAATACCTGCGGATTCATCGGGGATGCGCAGGAAGAGTCCATCAATATGATTCTCGAATTGGAGGAAGCAAAGAAGAAAGGCCGCATCGGACAGCTCATTGTCATGGGTTGTCTGTCGGAACGGTTCCTAAAGGATTTGAAAAAGGAACTGACTGGTGTGGACCGCTTTTATGGGAAATTCAACTGGAAAGAACTGATGAAGGATCTCGGGAAGTCCTATTACAGCGATCTGAGCTTCGACCGACTGCTTTCCACGCCCCGCCACTATGCATACGTCAAGATCGCCGAGGGTTGCAACCGCACCTGCTCCTACTGCTCTATCCCGCTTATCACCGGGCAATACCAGTCCAAACCGATAGAAGAGATCGAGCAAGAAGTCCGCCTGCTGGCCATCAAAGGGGTAAAAGAGTTCCAGATGATTGCTCAAGATCTCACCTATTATGGCCTGGATATATATAAAAGGCTTGCCCTTCCTGAACTGATGGAACGTTTATCTGCCATTCCGGGAGTGGAATGGTTGCGCTTGCACTACGCCTATCCCGCCCATTTTCCCTACGATCTGCTGCACGTCATGCGTGAACACGCCAATATCTGTAGCTATCTGGATATTGCCTTGCAACACATCAGCGATCCGATGTTGAAACGCATGAGAAGGAATATTACCAAGTCGGAAACGTATGAATTAATAAAACGGATACGCCGGGAGGTTCCGGGCATCCATCTCCGGACGACCCTCATGGTCGGCCATCCCGGAGAAACGGACCAGGACTTCGACGAGCTCGTGCAGTTTGTTAAAGAAATGCGTTTCGAACGCATGGGTGCCTTTGCCTATAGCCACGAGGCCGATACCTATTCATTCCGTCATTATGAAGACACAATCCCAATGGAAGTCAAGCAGGAACGCCTGGACTACCTGATGCAAATCCAGGAAAACATTTCCGGCGAGCTAAACGAAAAAAAGGTAGGGCATACGTTTAAAACCATCATCGACCGTGAAGAAGAAGATTTCTATATCGGCCGTACCGAGTTCGACTCCCCAGAAGTCGATCCGGAGATACTGGTTTCCAAGGAGAAGCCTCTCAAGATAGGGTATTTCTACCCCGTTTCCATCCAAGAAGCGGAAGCTTTCGACCTTTACGGCAAAGTACAGCCTCCCATCGAAACGGTCAGATGATTGCCCCTTATTTATTCCAAAACGAGTCAAAAAAAGAAAATGTGCCAAAAGTCATCGCCTATCAACTGAAAAATGGATAGCTATGAATGAACTTAGTCATAACTATGAACTAATTCAGTCATAACTATGAACGAACGCATTCATAGTTATGAGTTTTTGCAGGATTTTCTTTTGGCACAAACTCTTTAAGATATAGTATTTTTCTATCAATAACCTCTGATAGCTTCGATACCCGGAAGCACTTTTCCTTCGATCGCTTCGAGCAACGCTCCACCACCGGTCGATACGTAGGAAACACCGTCCGCCAAGCCGAATTTATTTACGCAAGCGACGGAATCACCTCCTCCTACGAGAGAGAACGCACCGTTCTTAGTAGCTTCAACGATGGCTTCTCCAACGCTTCTGGAGCCATGGGTGAAGTTGTCGAATTCAAAAACTCCCGTCGGGCCATTCCACAAAATGGTTTTCGATTTTTTGATTATGTCGGCATAGATGGCTTCTGTCTTAGGACCGATATCAAGGCCTTCCCATCCATCGGGAATCTTATCGACGTCGACAAAGGCTGTTTTAGCGTCGTTGCTGAAACTGTCGGCAATCTTTGTATCCACAGCCAAAACCAAATTCACTCCTTTTTCCTTGGCTTTCTTCAGAAGATCCAAGGCCAAATCGAGCTTATCATCTTCACAGATAGATTGGCCGATCGAACCGCCCAACGCTTTGGTAAAGGTATAGGTCATACCGCCGGTAATGATCAGGTTATCCACCTTATTCAACAGATTTTCAATAATTTCTATTTTAGAAGAAACTTTCGAACCTCCCATGATGGCCGTAAACGGACGGACAATATCATTAAGTATTTTTTCTACCGCTTTCACCTCTTTTTCCATCAGGTAGCCGAACATCTTATGGTCGGTATCAAAATAAGCTGCAATCAATGCGGTGGAAGCATGCGCACGGTGGGCTGTTCCAAATGCGTCATTCACATAGCAGTCTGCATACGAAGCCAAGGTTTCGGTAAACTTCTTCTGGCTTTCTTTTACTGCTTTTTTAGCAGCTTTCTTCTCCTCGTCGGAGGCATCTTCCGCTAATCCTCTCGGTTTCCCTTCTTCTTCAGCATAGAAACGAAGGTTCTCCAACAATAATACTTCACCCGGCTGCAAAGCGGAAGCTTTCACTTTGGCCTCTTCTCCGATGCAATCATTGGCAAACTGAACGTCTACACCCAATAATTCAGAGACATGAGGCAGAATATGTTTCAATGAAAACGTATCGGAAGGCCCTTTCGGACGTCCCAAATGAGAGCCTATAATAACACTTCCTCCATCATTGAGTATTTTCTTCAATGTCGGAAGGGCAGCCCGGATCCGGGTATCATCCGTAATATTAAAATTCTCATCTAAAGGAACATTAAAGTCAACCCTAACAAAAGCCTTTTTACCGGCAAAATTGAACTTGTCAATCGTTTGCATAACATTATTATTTAAATAGATTACTATGTTGTCTCAAGCATCGCAAATTTACACAAAAAAACAGGATGCTGAAATATATAAGCCATTATTCTGTCAGTTTAAACCGAACGCGCAAGCGTCCATCGGTAAAGTCGTGGGAAAGAAACTTGAAATGCCCGATTTCCGACGTATTTTGTACGTGATCGCCTATGCATGCACAGACGTCATAATCACCGATCCTGACAATGCGTAAGGTTTCCGAGGCATCATCGGGCAGTTTGCTTAGATCTACCAATTTCCCGGCTTTCTCCCAACTTACATACTCATAACTTACGGGTAAATGACGGTCGATCACTTCATTGATAATACGTTCTACTTCGTCTAATTTCTCCGCGCCCGGATCTTCCGCCAATTCATAATCGCATTTAGACTTCTTCCGTTCGATATGTGCATTTTTTGAGCGGGGACAGCCAAATAAACGAACCATTGTCTGGTTTAGAATATGTTCAGCCGTATGCATAGGAGGGTATTCCTTTTTATTATGTGCGTTTAGCTCCGTTTTTTCTTCTTGTATATCCATGCGTTCTATTTTATTAATTCATTGCGAAGATACATTTTTTCAATAATACGGTAAAAAACATTTGTAAACACAAGGGTCTTTTAAGAAGATGGTTTACTTTGTCATTTTGGCAGTATCATTGGTCTTTTAATTTCAAAAGAAACAAATATGTATAAATATTCTTCTGTTCACAAAAGTAAAAAGTACAAATAAATAACAGCAAGTAGACAAAAGTAACCGTAAAAACGAGTATAATTTATAAATAATAACATTGGATAGAGATATAAATGTAACGTATACAAAAAAGAATACGGTAGTTTACATTAGTTTGATAAATATCTATATACTCATTAATATTCAGATATATAAATAATAAAACTAAAGCAATACTTTCAATATGGGCTACAGAATTAAACACAAGCGTATACAAGAGAAAAATAGAAAGGATTATATATAGATTTATTAATTGTATATCATATAATTAATATTAATATATAAAGTAAAACTTCAATAGTATAAGCTTCCTATTTACAGTGAATCCAACCGTAAACAGGAGGGGAACAAGTCTTTGTTTACTTTTGTCACTTGTTCATTTTAGTAAACGCAAGTTGCATTTCTTAAATTATTTGTTATCTTTGTATCCTGTTTACATATATAACACATAATTATGTGAACGGACATTTTGGCTTATTTTTCACAAATTCATAAGGAAAAAAGATGATGAAAGAGCGCATTATTCGTATTATGGAGCATGAAGGGCTGACTTCCTCAAAGTTCGCAGAGCTTATCGGTATTCAGCGGTCTGCCGTATCGCATATTCTTTCCGGTAGAAATAATGCAAGTCTCGATGTCCTTATGAAAATACTGGAATGTTTCAATTATATCAATACCGACTGGCTTCTTTTCGGCAGAGGAGAAATGATGAAATCGGATGCCCGCCGCGGAACGCCCGATTTATTCTCAAATACGCCCCTAAATCGCCCCGAGGGAAGGACAGATACTGAATATCGCAAGGATTTGGGGGTTCAGCGCATCGAAATAGCACCGAAGCAAGCTGTAATAGAACAAGTTGCATACAAAGAAAGACCATCTAAGAATATCAGTAAAATAATGATTTTCTACTCAGATAACACGTACGAGACTTTTACCCCCGAGAAAAACAAAAAAGAGTAAACCTAAAGGTTCTGTCTATCCGGTATATTTCCACTATCTTTGCATAAATAATAGTGTGAGATTCTATACCCGTATGAAAAAATATATGTTAGACTTGGAGGTCACCGGGAATCTACGCCTTCATCCCAATTATTGTCTGCTGATATTAACAGCCGCCGAACCACTGCCGGATATGCTTCCGGGACAATTTGTGGAAGTGAAGGTCGAACATTCTTCAACGACTTTTCTTCGCCGCCCCATCTCGATTAATTATATTGATAGAGAAAAGAATGAACTGTGGTTGCTGATTCAGTTGATCGGTGACGGAACCCGGCGAATGGCCGAATATCAGACCGGAGACTTTATCAACCTCCTGCTTCCCTTGGGTAATAGCTTTACCACTGACATCCCCGGAGGGAAAGGACAAAGACTTTTACTGATAGGCGGCGGAGTCGGCACAGCTCCTCTCCTGTATTTGGGTGAAGTATTGAAAAAATCCGGCTATCAACCGGAATTCCTCCTCGGAGCCCGTTCACAGGGTGATGTACTTCAACTGGAAGATTTTAACAAAATCGGTCCCGTACATATAACGACCGAGGACGGTTCCCTGGGTGAAAAGGGATATGTAACCAATCATTCGATCTTACGGAATGCAGAGTACAATCGGATTTATACCTGCGGCCCCAAACCGATGATGGTAGCCGTAGCGAAATATGCGGCGGAAAACACAATCCCTTGCGAGGCTTCGCTCGAAAATACGATGGCGTGCGGCTTCGGCGCCTGCTTGTGCTGTGTGGAAGATACGCAGGACGGGAATTTGTGTGTATGTACGGAAGGACCGATATTTAATACAGAAAAATTGAAATGGCTGAATTAAGTGTAAATATAGGGGAACTGCGACTAAAGAACCCTGTCATGACGGCATCGGGCACCTTTGGATATGGCATTGAATATGCAGACTTTCTGGATATTTCGAGTCTCGGGGGAATTGTTGTCAAGGGAACCACGCTGGAGCATCGTGAAGGAAATCCCTACCCTCGCATGGCGGAAACTCCGGCCGGAATGCTGAACGCCGTTGGTTTGCAAAATAAAGGTGCCGACTATTTTGCCAAAACGATCTATCCGAAAATAAAGGATATCCGAACCCCTATGATTGTCAACGTGAGCGGGTCTTCCGTAGAAAGTTATGTAAAATGCGCCGAAATTATTGCTTCGCTGGATAATATCCCGGGCATTGAGTTGAATATTTCCTGTCCGAACGTAAAGGAAGGGGGCATGGCATTCGGCGTAAGCTGTGCGGGAGCCGCAGAAGTTGTCCGTGAAGTTCGCAAAGTTTACCCAAAAACACTGATCGTCAAACTGTCTCCAAATGTAACGGACATTGCCGAAATTGCCCAGGCAGTCGAAGCGGAAGGAGCCGACTCTATTTCTTTGATCAATACCGTTTTAGGAATGGCAATTGATGCGGAAAAGCGGAGACCGATTCTGTCGACCGTAACCGGGGGACTCTCCGGACCTTGTGTGAAACCGATCGCCTTGCGCATGGTTTGGCAAGTCTATCAGGCCGTTAAAATTCCAATTATCGGGATGGGAGGCATTTCCAACTGGAAAGATGCTGTTGAATTCATCCTGGCAGGTTCTACAGCCATCCAAATCGGAACCTATAACTTTATTGATCCGACTATTTCTGCTAAAGTCATAACCGGTATTAACGAATATCTTGACCGAAAAGGATTTAAGTCGGTACAGGAGTTGATTGGTGCTTTGGAAATCGGCTGAAAATCCGGAATACCCATCATAAAGTATATATGGCAAACAAAAAGAGAGGGGGCATATTAGAATGCTCCCTCTCTTTCCTTATATAAGCTTCCCTATTTATTCGTCCAACAGTATCTCCAAGATCTGGCAAGCCGCCTTGGTGACAGATGTGCCAGGCCCGAAGATGGCGGCTACACCGGCCTTATACAAGAAATCATAGTCCTGTACGGGAATAACTCCTCCGGCGATGACGATAATATCCGGGCGCCCTAAGGCTTTCAGCTCCTCTATTACTTGCGGAACCAACGTTTTATGACCGGCTGCAAGAGAAGAAACGCCCAACACATGCACGTCATTCTCAACGGCTTGGCGTGCCGCTTCGGCCGGAGTCTGGAACAAAGGACCCATGTCGACGTCGAATCCACAATCCGCATAGCCGGTCGCAACGACTTTCGCACCGCGATCGTGTCCATCCTGTCCCATCTTGGCAATCATAATACGCGGTTGCCTCCCTTCTTTTTTCGCAAACTTTTCAGCCAGCTCGCAAGCATGCTGAAAATCATGATCCTGTTTTGTCTCTGATGAATACACGCCTGATATGGTTCTAACAATTGCTTTATATCTACCTACCACTTCTTCGCAAGCATCCGAAATTTCACCTAAGGAAGCACGCAGTCCGGCTGCCTTTATGGCCAAATCCAGCAAATTGCCTTTCTTCGTCCGGACACATTCGGTCAGATCGGCCAATGCTTTCCGGACAGCTGCCTCGTCCCGGTTGGCACGAAGTTGTTTCAACCGCTCGACCTGCTGGTTACGCACTGCCGTATTATCAATTTCGAGGATGTCGATCGGATCTTCTTTTTCCAGACGGTATTTATTGACTCCGACAATCGTTTGCACGCCGGAGTCGATCCGCGCCTGAGTACGGGCGGCGGCCTCTTCAATGCGCATCTTCGGCAAGCCGGTCTCGATTGCTTTTGCCATTCCTCCTACACTCTCTACTTCCTGGATCAGTTCCCAGCCTTTGTGTACCAGTTCGTTTGTCAAACTCTCCACATAATAGGAACCTGCCCAGGGATCGATCTCCTTGCATATTTGCGTTTCCTCCTGGATATAAATCTGCGTATTCCGGGCGATACGCGCGGAGAAATCCGTCGGCAAGGCGATCGCTTCGTCCAACGCATTGGTGTGCAACGATTGCGTATGTCCCAATGCAGCAGCCATCGCTTCGATGCAAGTACGTCCTACATTATTGAATGGATCCTGTTCGGTCAGCGACCAACCGGAAGTCTGGCTATGTGTACGTAACGCCAACGATTTCGGATTCTTCGCTCCAAAACTCTTGACAATCTTCGCCCACAACATGCGGGCGGCGCGCATCTTCGCTATTTCCATGAAATGATTGACCCCGATCGCCCAGAAAAAGGAAAGGCGGGGAGCAAAAGCATCCACATCGATTCCGGAGTTGATTCCGGCGCGAAGGTATTCCATTCCATCCGCCAAGGTATAGGCCATCTCGATATCCGCCGTTGCCCCGGCCTCCTGCATGTGATAACCGGAAATGGAGATGGAGTTGAACTTCGGCATTTTCTGCGATGTATATTCAAAAATATCGGCAATGATCCGCATGGAAAATTCAGGTGGGTAGATATAGGTATTACGCACCATAAACTCTTTCAGAATATCATTCTGAATCGTTCCGGCCATTTCCTCGAGATGGGCTCCCTGCTCCAAACCGGCATTGATATAAAAGGCGAGAATCGGCAATACGGCGCCGTTCATCGTCATGGATACGGACATCTTGTTCAACGGAATGCCGTCGAACAGCACTTTCATATCTTCCACAGAACAAATCGATACCCCGGCTTTGCCGACGTCGCCCACCACCCGCTCGTTATCCGCATTGTACCCGCGGTGAGTCGGAAGGTCGAAAGCGACCGAAAGTCCTTTCTGCCCGGCGGCCAGGTTCCGGCGGTAAAACGCATTGGATTCTTCGGCTGTAGAGAAGCCCGCATATTGGCGAATGGTCCACGGGCGCATCGCATACATTCCGCTGTATGGTCCCCTAAGGAAAGGAGGAATTCCGGAGGCATAATGAAGATGCTCCATACTCTCCAAATCTTCCTTGGTATAGACCGATTTAACCTCGATGTGTTCAGGCGTTTTCCAATCGGCTTTGATGCCGTTTGCCTTTGCCCACTCCGCCCCATCGACCGATGCGAAGCCGGCATTTATATCTATCTTTTTAAAATCTGGTTTCATACTGCTTCCTCCTTTATTCTATGCCTAACAGGGCGTTAAATGTCTTCAATGTTTCCAGCACATTACTTTTCACATTGATAAAATATTCGATACCCTGCGTTTTCAACTCCTCCGAACAGGCAGGAGCTCCCGCAACGACAAATAATTCCTTACCTTTTACCAATTCATAGGCTTCGGGTGCAAAGACTGCATATTCGTCATCACTGGAGCAAAGCACAATCACATCGGCCTTTTTCTCGCGCGCCGCCTTCACTCCCGCTTCAACCGTTTCAAAGCCCAGATTATCTATTATCCGGTAACCTGCACAGGCAAAGAAGTTGGATGAGAATTGCGAACGAGCCAGACGCATGGCCAGATTCCCGATCGTCAGCATAAATACCTTAGGCGTTTTTCCACTCTTTTCGGTAGCCAGGCGAAGTTTTTCGAAATCGGAAGCCCCCCTGGAAAAGTCGAGCGACGGTATGCCGGACGCCGGAACGTTACCTGATTCCTGCTCTGTCCGTTTAATCTTATCGGCAGCCATCTCTGTGAAATTCGGGAACTGGTTGGTTCCAAGGAGGGAGAGCCGGCGTGTTGCTACCGCTTTGCGCCGCGCCTCGTTCGAGGCATTCACCGCCTTCTGGATCGCTCCGGAATGAATGGCCACATAAAAACCGCCTTGTTCATCCGTTTCGAGGAACAACTTCCAGGCGGCATCCGCCAATGAATTGGTCAGGACTTCCACATAATAAGAACCGGCGGAAGGATCCACCACTTTATCGAAATGACATTCTTCTTTCAATAATAATTGCTGATTCCGCGCAATACGCTCGGAGAAATCATCCGGCTCCTTGTAAATGGCGTCGAAAGGAGTCACTGAAATGGAATCGACTCCCGCAAGGGCGGCCGACATCGTCTCAGTCTGGGTACGCAACAGATTTACTTGAGCATCATAAATCGTCAGGTTCCAGTTTGAAGTGCGCGCATAAGCCACCATTTTCCCAGCCTCATCCTTATCCTTCGGTTCGTAAGCCGCTACAATTTCGGCCCATAACCAACGGGCGGTGCGAAACTTCGCTATTTCCATAAAATAATTGGAACTGATTCCAAAATTGAATTTGATCTTTCGGGCGATTTCACTTACCGTCAGGCCAGCATCCGACAGTTTGGACAGCAGCTCGTTTCCCCACGCCAAAGCATATCCCAATTCCTGGGTGATATAAGCTCCCGCGTCACTCAGTAAATAAGCATTTACTACAAGCGTCCTGTAATTAGGCAAGCTGTTTCCGGTTTTCAAAACTTTGACTGTTTCGTCTATCCAATTCTCCTGTTCCGTTCCTTGAACGAGCAATTTCTCAAACGGGTCATACTCCACCGAACCAAAACATTGGTTCAGGTCAGCCCCATGTTCTTTCAGGTAACCGACAAGAATACCAATCAGCTTCTCCGCTGCACCGCCGCAAGTTGCAAAGTTCAGCTCAACCGCCTCCGGTATAATGCCGTCGAGCAAAAGAGTGATACTCTCCCTGCTTACCGCCTCACCTTCCAAATAAAAACCGAGGGAATCAGCTCCCCTGTTCAACGCCTCTTTAGCCCTTCGGTTGGTCTCCTTGGGATCGTCCACTTTTAGATTCTGGCGAACTTTCCAATCGTTATCCTTTTTAGTTCCACGCACATAAGGAAACTCTCCGGGAAGAGACGCAGGAGTCTTCAATCCTTCAATATCCTCTGCACGATAAAAAGGGTTCACATTGAATCCTTCACCCGTTTTCCAAACAAGCTTCTTTTCAAAAGGCGCCCCTTTCAGGTCGGCCGTAATTTTCGCCATCCACTCTTCGGTAGACACGGGCGGAAATTCAGAGAAGAGCTTTTCTTTTAATTCTGCCATAATTAATTTGTTATATTAAGAAAACTTGATTTGTGCTTTCATCTATATAAATCGTTTCAAAATAGTATCTGGTCACACAATTTACAAAGGTAAAAGAAAAACGATTACCGCTCCAAATAGAAAGTGAAAAATGATCAAACGCCAAGCAAGAATGGGTAAGAAAAGGGATAGACATTGTAAAAAACTATGCAGGTAAGAATGGAGGAATCAAAAATTATCCGTACTTTTGTGGCATCATTAGAAATGAGTTTGAAGGTGGTATAGTGTAGTGGCCTAGCACGCAACCCTCTCACGGTTGAGACCCGGGTTCGATTCCCGATACCACTACCAAGTAAACCATTGAAAGTCCGTGTTATTCACGGACTTTTTTTGTTTATAAGCAGTTTAGTATATTTTCCAGATAGACAAACATACCCATTATTGGATATATTTAGACATTATTTTCTACCTTTGAAGACAAAGTAGAAAACAAGGTAGAAAATATGGATAACGCTATTATTAGATACGTGTTTGATCGAAAGAACGAATCTGACAATAAAAAAAACCGGACTTCTTCAGATTGAAGTAAGAGAAAAGGGAAGTAGCAACAAAATATATATATTTCTACCGGTATAAGATTGTTAAAAAACCAATTTTCAGACACACAGGGATTCACTTGCAAAAATCACCCTAATGTTTTCTATTTGTTCACCTTTAAGCATCACATATGTTACAAATAACAGAACAAAAACCGCCCTACTTATCACAAACGTATTATAATACATATATACTATTACGTTGTAATAGTAATTTCCCTACATTTGTATATCCCAATTAATTAGTTATGAAAAAGATACTTAGTCTATTATTTGCACTATCACTTATTATATCCTGCAACAAAGATGATTCTCCTGCCATGATAATGTCTGGAAATTATAAAGGAGTCATGCGTGATGGCAATGATGTATATAATGATGTATTATTGAAAGTCAGTGCTATTGATGAATCTACAGTATATTTAGAGTTTGAAGGTGAAAACGTTCCTATTCCTATGAGAATAGAAGTAAAAGAAGAAGAAGATAAAATTACCGATGTTGGCCCTCGAAATATAAATGGAATAGTCCTTGAGTATGTCATTTCATCAAGGATTATAAATTTTGGTATGCTGTCTATAATACATTGGTATGGATATGAAGGACACAGAATTTAAAAATACCCTTCTTTATATCTTTCTAATCCAGTAATATTTTCTTCGAATGCCTAAATACTTCAGATCGTATTGAAAAGTATACGCTTCTCTTTCAAATGAGATATTAGAATAAGCCTTCTTCCCGTACATGAATAGATTCACAAGCCACTCAACGACATATAGTACATAGAAGAACACATACAGCGACTCTTTCATTTGTGCTGTATGGATTGCTTCATGATTGAGCATAACCTTATCTATCATTACACCCTTGCACACGAATATTATCCCGAAAAGGTTGATCGCAGAAAATCCTTTAAGAGGGGTCACTTTGAATGGAAGCAAAGGGACTAGTTTAATCGGAATATCCAATAAGCAATGAACCTACGACTAAATCCATACGCTTGTGAGCTGCTAACAATACCTGGCGGAAATCGTCATAGATAAAACTAACGATCTCGTTAAGAGTTGCGTTTTAATCGGAAGGTTTAGCTGCATTATATTTGTCAATCAAATCCTGCAATTCGGAAAGACGGTCAATAGACATCTGGTAACGGTCACCCAGATAGGCAATCTCACCATCGAAGCATAGGTTTCATTGCTGTATTTACCGCATTAGCGATAATGGTGGCCATATCATCCGGTTTAGATGCCTGAGGAGTGTCTGTTTTCGAATTCGGATTGGGATTCTCGATAGATATACCGTCTTTAAGGTTATGCTTCTTCTCGTAGTTTCTAACTGCTGATTGAGTAGCATCCCCGGCACGAAAATCACCGTAACCTGTTAACACGTCCTGAAAACTAACTTCCTCCACAATGGTAGGTATTTGGCTTTCGTCCGTTTGACCTTCTGCTTTTTTAGTGGCTATCCGGTCAAGAATGGCAGGATCTATCCCATTAAATTTGGTCTTCAATGTTGCTAAAATCTTTTCTTTCATACCATATGAATTATTTATTAAATTCGTTTGTATAAAAGTAGTTGGAGGTTATTGGGTGGGGAAATTTTAAGGGGTTCCATCCACAACAATGGAGCGATTGTTGTAAAATCGGGTAGAATGTGAGGTTTGTAAACAAAAAAAGCGTGAAACCTTTCGGAATCACGCCTATCTAAGTTATTAAAATTCTCCTTATACTCCTAATACGATATTAGCATCAATATCCAATTTTTTGCTAATATCTCTAGCTATTTTCAGGGTAGGTTCACTCCTGCCTGTTAGATAATCGCTTACGCGTGATGGACTAACATTCAACATCTCTGATAGCTTGTTTTGATTAATTTTCATCTCGTACATACGGAGTTTAATAACATCCATCAAAGAAGGCCTTTTAATAGGATAATGTTCATCATCATAGTCTGCTACAAGATTTGAGAGCAATTCTAACTCAATGAGATTCTTATCACTCATTGGAGTATCTTCATCTACAAGGGAAAGAAGTTCTTCTATTCTTTCCATTGTCGCCTTATAGGCCGTTTCACTCATTATTTTTGCCATATTCTTAAATATTTGAACAATCTATTTTATCATAATCTTTATGTGCGCCGATATAACGGATATACACCATCTTTATTTTAAAATTAACCAGGACTACGAGTCTATAGTCGTTTCCTTTTATATTAAAAACATAACGTTGATTGCCTACACTATCTACACTATTAAAAGTTTTCTTTATATCAGCGAAACAAGACCAATCAGCTTGTTCTGCTTTAGTAAACCATTCTTCTAATGCTGTTTCTACCTCTGCGTGTTTTGTATAAAAAAGAACTAATGTCCTATGTGCAATAATTCTCATATCCTTGATTATTTAATGCAAAAATAATACTATATTTTTATATTACAATAATTAATTCTACATTTCAATAATTTAATAATAAAAATAGAAGGCTAAGCCGCTGGAATATTTGTCTTGACTGTTTGCAGCTTTGATGTCTGTGGCTCTTTAAGCTCTTCATCAACGCGGTCAATCATTCCAATCTTTCATTTGACGATATAATTCAATGTACTTTGACATAGGGTGATTCTGATTATCAATACCATATTCGCCATTAAACTCTAAATCAACCCTTTCTGTTCTATTATTACGTTTCTTGCCTTTCCTGTCTAAGGGATAACTTTGGGAAGCTCCTGTTCCCATTTTTAAGTACTTTATTGCCTTTATGAAGTGTTCGTGGATACTCAAAATCTCCAATGCAACTTTTTCTCCTGTACTTGGGCTAACATTATCCCTTACTTTGACAGCCAATTCACATAATGCAGTCATTATTTCGGGAGCTGATATAGGTTCTTTATGCGATACAACAACGGATTCACACGTTTCATTTTTTTTGATATTGACATCTAAAATAGTTATCTCTTTTAGTTTTTCCCATATTATCTATAGTTTTTCGGCTAAGTTCTTCACATCTCGGGAAACCCCAACAAGACACTAATGATTCTCTCTGTATTTTTTAGGTGTTAATCCGGTGTGTTTTTTGAAAAACTGGTTAAAAAAAGATGGATTAGGGAAATTATAATCTTCAGAAATCTGCAAGATAGTTTTTTGAGTATGACATAAAGATGCCTTAATTGATAAAATTGTCATATAAGAAATCCAATCTGAAGCTAATTTACCACTTGCTTTTTTAATAACCTGACCTAAATGTTTATCCGTGATGCACATCTGATTCGCATAAAATGAAACTCTTCTTTCCTTAGTATGGTATTTAGTTATAAGCTGTATAAAATGTTTGAATAATAGCGCTTTTCTATTTTTACTTATTTGGGGTGGAACATTATCATTCAAATTTTGCTGATAAATCGATGTCAATTCTATAATAAATCCATTCAATAGTGATTTAATAAGCTCGTCTCGATGTAATTGCATGTTGTTTTTATATCTTTTTAGAATAAATGAATGAAATTCAAGTATATCATTGATTTGTTTTTCTTCTAAGATAAGGTGATTTTCAAGCCTTTCAATATCTAACCCAGGAACAATATCCCAATTCGAAAAAAAGTCAATTGAAAAAAATAAAAATTCTATTTTTAGATCATCGCTCTTTTCTATAGGAATTAATAAACTTCCAGGAAATATTGTTAATAAAGTATTCTTTTTTATATGCCATTCTTTTAAGTTTATTTTTATTCTACATTCTCCCTCTTTAAATATAACAAGAGTAATTCCATCTAAGAAAAAAGGGGTAGAAAAATCAAGTTTTGGATAAACAAAATCTTCATCAGACAAAACAAAATAACTCAACAAACTACTATTTTGAGAATTCCAAGTTTGATTTTCATTTTTAACAATCACTGTTCTGTCCAATTATTTAAGTATTTTAAAATATAATCCAATATCTTTTTCTCCTGATACGTCAAAGATATTTATTTTTTCCCAAATTCCATCCTTTAGAACATTTCTACCACATTAAACATATCTATTAAGAACTTTTACATTTAGATATTTGTAAGCAAATTAATTTAATTAAAAAACATGTTCGTATGAGGAAATCAAATTGTTATCATCGCATTTTTACAAATTACCAACTTTACTTTTCAAGTTTGATATTACTTTTTTTGATTAGCTGTAATAGTAAAAAAGAACATTCAGAACAGGAAAAAATTATTCCGGTTACTATAATGAAAACTGTAAGTGCGGAGTTTGATGAAACGCAAAGGCATTATATTGGTGTTGTTGAAGAATCGTCTTCTTCGTCCATTAGTTTTCAGAGTATGGGAATTGTGCAGCAAGTTTATGTTTCTAAAGGTCAAAGAGTAAGAGAAGGACAATTGCTTGCAGGTTTGGATAAATCAACTATGCAAAATAACTATAATGCCGCCGTTGCGACTCTAAATCAGGCTCAAGATGCTTTTGACAGAATGAGTTTATTATACAATAATAATAGTCTTCCGGAAATCAAATATATTGAAGCTAAAACGTCATTGGAGCAAGCCAAGAGTAACGAATATTCAGCAAAAAAGAGCTTGACTGATTGCGATCTGTATGCACCATTTAGCGGAGTAGTCGGAAGTCGTGATGTTGAGCCGGGAATGTCAATCTCTCCTATTCAATCTGCATTTACACTCATAAAAATCGAAGATGTAAATATTAAGGTTTCAATACCCGAAAAAGAAATCGGCCAAATTAAAATCGGTCGAAATGCTGATGTTCTGGTTACGGCAATAAACAACAGCAAATATACCGGTAAAGTTTCAGAAAAGAGTGTGACGGCAAATCCTCTTTCACATACATATGAAATAAAAATTAACTTGACTAATCCAGAGTTTAAACTACTACCAGGGATGGTTTGTAAAGTTTATCTTAAAGATGAAGAGAGCGAAGTAAAACGTATTAATATTCCTAACAGATCAATACTCATGACTCCTGAAGGAAAACATTTTGTCTGGATTGAAGAGAATGGAACTGCCCATCAACGATTTGTCACGATAGGAGAACTAACAGCAAAAGGTATAAACATAATAAGCGGCTTGTCGGAAAATGAAAATATTATTATCGATGGTTATCAAAAGGTTAGTGAAGGTATGAAAGTTAAATCTGTAAATAGGAAGCTATGAAAAAACGAGGAGTTGTAGAATGGGCTATGCGCTATAATAAAATAGTATTGCTGATCACAGGAATACTTATTATAGTGGGCATATATTCTTTACAAAAAATGCCTAAACAAGAGTTTCCTGTTTACACTATACGTCAAGGAGTTGTAATTGGGGTATATCCTGGTGCCAATGTACAGGATGTAGAAGAACAATTAACAAAACCCTTGGAAAGATATCTTCTCACTTTCAAAGAGGTTAAAAGAGAAAAAACATATTCACATTCTCAAAATGGCATTGTATACGTATTTGTTGAATTGGAAGATAATGTAAACAACAAGGATGAAGTATGGTCTAAAATAAAACATGGGCTTACATCTTTCAAATCCAATTTACCATCAGGGGTAATGGCTTTAATCGCCAATGATGATTTCGGTGATACTTCTGCTATCTTAATAACAATGGAATCAGAGGATAAAAGCTATCGCGAATTAAGTTCTTTTCTTGATATACTTGAAGACAAGCTTAGACAGGTTGAATCGGTATCCAGTTTAAAACGTTCGGGTGAACAAAAAGAACAAATCGCTATTTACCTTGATAACGACAAATTAACTGCTTATGGAGTTGGTCAGACCACCTTGATGATGAACTTATTTGCCGAAGGATTTACAACAGGGAGCGGAACAATTGATAATGAAGAAATGGAGGCTCCGATATATGTATCACCGGCATTACAGTCTGAACATGAAATAGAAGAGTTAATAGTATATTCCGATCCGTCAGGCAATATCATAAGATTAAAAGATGTAGCAAGAGTGGCCCGCGAATATCCTGAACCGGATAGTTATATCACAAACAACGGGAAGAAATGTATTATACTTTCAGTTGAAATGAAAAATGGATATAATATAGTTGAATTCGGTGAAGAAGTAAATGCTGTTCTGGAAGAATTCCAAAGTGACCTGCCGACAAGTGTCAGTATGTATAGGATTGCAGACCAACCCAAATTAGTTGGAGAATCAATAAACACTTTTCTGAAAGAAATATTGCTGGCTATTATAGCTGTGATGTTAGTAACCGTTATATTACTTCCATTTCGTGTGGCTGCTGTAGCTGCCTCTTCTATTCCGATTACCATATTTATTTCTTTGGCAGTGATGTTCAGTTTTGGAGTAGAGCTCAATACGGTTACTTTGGCTGCATTAATCGTTGTTTTGGGGATGATAGTTGACAATTCCATAGTAATTGTTGACTGTTATATTGAAAAACTCGACCACGGAATGTCCCGATGGCATGCTGCAATAGACAGTGCGAAAGAGTATTTCAAATCCATACTTTCAGCTACACTTGCCATAAGTATTACCTTTTTCCCCTTTCTTATCACATCTACAGGAACGATGTATGATTTCCTTGAATTTTTCCCTTGGACAATCACAATCACCTTAGGTGTATCTCTTGCTATAGCTGTATTAATTATTCCTTTCTTACAGTATGTCTTTATCCGAAAAGGATTGATACAACGTAAAAATGAAAAGTTAGCAAAAGGGGAAAAGAATTCCGTATCTTTCCTTGAGCGGCTACAAAAAGTTTATGATAAACTACTACAAAAAGCTTTTGATTATCCGAAAGCTACAATAGGTCTTGCTCTTATATCTGTCATTTTTGCAATCATGCTATTTAATATTCTACCGCAACGTATGATGCCCGTTGCAGAACGTGACCAATTTGCTATAGAGATCTATTTACCTAAAGGTAGTCCTTTGGGAAAAACAACTGTTGTTTGCGACAGCGTGGAAAATATCCTTAGAGAAGATGAACGGGTTAAATCAGTAACCGCTTTTGTCGGAGCAAGTTCTCCCCGTTTTCATTCTGTCTATGCTCCTAATATGCCATCAAAAAATTACGGACAATTTATTGTTAATACCTATTCAAATAAAGGTACTGAAGAAATGCTTGATGAGTATACAAATAAATACGCATTTTATTTCCCCAATGCATATATCCGTTTTAGACAGTTAGATTTTCAGGCAGTTAATGCACCAATTGAAATTCGTTTTTATGGAGATAATCTTTCTGACCTAAAGGTTGAGGCTAATAAAATGATAGATTACCTAAATACGTTTAATCAACTTCTTTGGGTGCGTACCAATTATGAAGATTTATTACCGGGTGTCAGGATCGATTTAGACCCTGTTGAAGCCGGTCGATTAGGTATTAACAGAGCCTTTGCCTCAACTTATCTTTCTTCTAATTTAGGAGAAATGGGAGTTAGTACGGTTTGGGAAGGAGATTATCCTGTTTCTGTAAAAATAAAATCCGAAAATAGACATCCTGTTTTTGATGATATCGGTAATGTTCATGTTTCCGGAATAATGCCCGGAGCTACGGTACCATTAAGGCAAATTGCCAGTATAGAACCGGATTGGACAGAGGGTCAAATTGTACGTCGTAACGGAATGCGTTGCATTTCGGTGCTGGCCGATGTCAAACGTGGGGAAAATACAGATAAAATATTCTCAAAGGTACAGGAATATATGGATAATGAAATTATCCCTCATTTAACAAAAGGAGTAAAAACAGAATATGGAGGCTCTAAAGAACTTGATGAAGAGACTATGGGACCTATGATAAAAGCCATGTTGATAGCCTTTTTTATCATCTATTTTATATTGATATTTCATTTCAAAAAACTAAGCATGGCAAACTTGGTTCTTGGTTCAGCGCTTTTAAGCCTTTTTGGAGCCTCATTCGGTGTTTGGGTGATGGGTATAGATTTTAGTATTACTGCGATGTTAGGGATTATAAGTTTGGTCGGAATCATCGTACGTAACGGAATTATCATGTTTGATTATACGGAGATTTTACGGAGAGAGCATAAATTCAGTGTTAAAAAAGCGGCCTTCGAAGCAGCCAAAAGACGTATGCGTCCAATCTTTCTTACTTCTGCAGCAGCTTCAGTAGGAGTTCTCCCAATGATAATAAGCAAAAGTCTTCTTTGGAGCCCATTGGGTACGGTTATCTGCTTTGGAACCATGATAACAATGATTTTTATAGTTACTGTATTACCCGTTGCTTATTGGAAGATTTATGAAAAAACAGATAAATATCCTTCAAACAACTGAACACAAAAGGTATAATTGAAAATAATTTATATATGAAAAAAAATAGTTTATTTATATGTTTCATGCTGTTTTTTTCAAACTTGTCTGCACAAAAAATTTATACAATTGATGAGTGCAAACAAATGGCAATGGAGAATAATAGAAAGATAAAAAGCAGCACGATGGAAATCTCAGTTTCAGAACATGCCCAAAAGGAAGCTTTTACAAACTATTTCCCGTCACTTAGCGCCACGGGGTTGGGATTTAAAGCTAAAGACCCTTTTGTTTCTATGAATATGGACGGAACTCCTGTAACTTTTCTGGATGATGGATTAACAGGTTCTATTATGCTCTCTCAACCTGTTTTTGTAGGAGGAAAGATTGTATACGGTAATAAATTATCAAAACTGGCATTAAACGTAAGCAGACAACAGCTTCGTCTTTCAGAGAATGAAGTGATGCTTCATGTTGAAAATTTATATTGGGAACTCATTTCATTATATGAAAAAGTTAATACAATAAATATTTTAGACGAATTACTTACTTCTTTATATGCTGATGTTGAGATATCATTCAAAGCCGGATTAATAACACGCAACGATTTGTTGGAAGTAAAATTGAAGCAAAACAGTTTGAAAAGCAATAAGATTGACCTTGAAAATGGCATAAAACTTTGTAAAATGTCACTATGTCAATTGATCGGAATAGATATAACCGGATATGAAGATTTCGATATTGCTAAAAAATCAATTGAAAAAGTAGATAATCCTGAACTGTATTATATCGATCATTTTGAAGCAATGGAAAACCGGGCCGAAAAGAAACTGCTTGAAGACAATGTCAAAATAGCAAAATATCAAACAAAAATGAAACGAGCTGACTATTTACCATCCGTTGCAGTGGGCGCAGCCTATTTTAAGCATAATTTTATGGATAAATGGGAAGGTAACAGTGCGGCTTTTATTTCCGTCAGTATTCCTATAACAGATTGGTGGAAAGGAAGTCATGCTATCAAACAACAAAAAATTAAAGAACAGATAGCAGTTAATAATAAGATTGATACTCAGGAACAATTATTAATTCAAATGCAAAATATAAGGAATGAACTTGATAAAGCATACCGGCAGTTACTTATTGAAGAAGAGTCAATTGAGCAGGCTAATGAGAATTTAAGAATAAATAAAGACAATTATAAAGCGGGAATAATTAATATGAGCGATTTATTAAATGCCCAGAGTATACTTCAACAGTGCCGTGATAAACGAGCAGAAGCTTTTGCCAGTTACCAAAAGAAACGTTGTGAATATTTACAAGTTACAGGTCGATAATCTCGAATCTCAAAAATCAATTATCAATTTTAACATTCAACAAGTATAGGGTTTAGTAGTTGGGAAAAGCTGATATATTTGAACAGAAGGCAGTGTCCGATGAGCTATATCAGCTTTTATTTTATCAATAACAACTCATTGCTCGGAGAATGCCTCCGCAGCAAGGGGCGGGAGCACCCGTCCCGACTGAAGTATGTACCGTTTAAAAATTAGACGACTAATAATAAGCAAAGTACAAAAACTGTATCGGCAAATAATGACCTTATTATCAATAATATATATTAATAGCAAAATTACACTAAGTCGCTAATAATTAGCGACTTTTATTTTTTTAATCTCCATTTCATAAGAATCCTCAAGCCTACTGTTTTAAATCCGGTGTGTGTTTTATTCCCAAGGTGAAAAAGGAATCAACTTCCTGGTAATACCTGTCGATGAAGGCACCTGTATAGTAAATTTTTAATTGATAATTAATATTTTAACTATATAAACAAGTAATTAGTTGCAACTACTGATTCGTATTATCAATAAATAAAACTCAAAAAAGATGGATTATTCCATTAAAGTAATTATCCATTTAAACAAAAATAACTAATAAGTACTTATTGAATTACCTAGCACTTAAAGAATAATATATCTTAAATAATACTAAATGGATGCTTTTGCATTGTTTAAATTGATTTCTTTTGATTACTTTTACTTTTGTATAGTTTCGCAATAGTAAATCGAATCGTTTAAAAACTTTTATCGTGGGAAACACTCTTTAATATTTTGTATCCATTTTCTGAATCAACAATTTAAATATCCTTTGAACGAGCTATTGGGGTGAATATAAGAACTAAGAACTTTTTAAAAAAATTATGAAAAAGAACAAAATCATTTTACTGAAATGGAATCAAGGTGAATCAAGGTATTTGATTCCATTTTTTTGTGTTTTTTTACTTTTATACTCTACTATTGCATTTGCTCAAACAACAATAGTGCAGGGAAAAGTAGTTGATACGCCGGGAGAAATCCTGATGGGTGTAAGTGTTAAGTTAAAAGGAACCAGCATCGGCATGATAACGAATGCTGCTGGAGAATTCAGCCTGAATATTCCCGAAAGGAATGCTACTCTCGAATTTTCGTACATCGATCTTAAAAAATATGAGTTATGAAAAAAAGGTTTGTTAAATGGAAATTATTCTTTACATTGCTATTCACATTCTTTTTTGTAAGTATGCAGGCACAGGTCTCTGTAACTGGAACTGTGCAAGATAGTAACAAAGAACCTCTGATCGGGGCTACGGTTTCTGTGAAAGATTCTCAAAATGCAACGCTGACGGATTTTAATGGTAAATATCGAATTACTGTCCCCAATGCGAATGTAACTTTGGAGATTACGTACATCGGATACGAAAAATTTTCAGTTCAACTAAATGGTAAAACCCAGCTTGATGTTACACTAAAGGAGAAAGCAGAGTTAATAGATGAGATTGTAGTCGTAGGATATGGCGTACAAAAGAAAACATCCCTAACAAGTGCTGTATCCGCCATTAAAGGTGATGATCTGTTAAAAACTCCTTCAACCAATATCTCAAGTATGTTGGGAGGACGTATACCGGGAATAGCTTCTGTTCAGGCATCCGGTGAGCCGGGTTTGGATCAGGCTTCTCTTACAATCCGCGGATCAAGATACTCAGCAGTCTATATCGTAGATGGTATGGTGCGTTCTATCAACGAAATCGATCCGAATGACATTGAGAGTGTTTCTGTTTTGAAGGATGCTGCTGCTGCTTCCGTATATGGCTTGAGAGCATCCGGAGGTGTGATTATTGTAACGACTAAAAAGGGAAGAGAAGGAAAATCTAAAATTACCTATAATGGTTCAGTAGGTGTTTCTATGAACGCTAACTTTCCCGAGTTTATGAATGGGCCACAGTTTGCACATTACTATAATATGGCTGATATGATGGATAAGCTAGCAAATGGTGCCATTACGGACAGAAATCAATACACACCTATCTTTACACAGGATGACATTGCTAAGATGCAAAATAATGACCCTACAGATGGATGGGATAATGTCGATTATATCGATAAGGTATTTGGAGCGGGTGTAAACCAAAAACACAACATCACTTTGCAAGGGGGGAATGAAAATGCACGCTACTTCTCATCGTTGGGGTATCTGGAGCAAGATGGGAATATTGATAATTTTAATTATCGTCGATATAATTTGCGTACCAATATTGATGCGAAAGTAGCAAAGTACTTTACGGTTAGTTTAGGGGTTGCCGGTTTTGTGGGACGCCGTCAAACTCCGGCTTTTTCATCAGGAGGGACAGACGCCAATCCTGATCTTGGGGAACAATCATGGCTGTCTATCGCTCGTCAGACCATCGCAATGCATCCTTATCTACCTGAGAAATACGATGGTTATTATACTTCTATTCCGATCCGGAACACAGGGCTTCCTATGAGTCCGCTGGCAGCAATTAATGAATCGGGATATAAGAAGACTCGTAGCACGGAGATACAAACAAATCTTTCTATCCAGTATGATGCTCCATGGTTAAAAGGATTAGCATTTAAGGTTACGGGGGCCTATGATTACGGTACTTCCCATAACAAGAACCTAAATATACCTTATAAATTAATGGCTGCCAAACTGCCGGATTCTTCCAGTAAATTAGGATATACTTTGTCCAATGACCCTCGTGCAATCACTTATATCACCTTGGGCGAAGGACAGGCAACCGTTGAGAATCTGACAGGACAAGGAAGTGCTAGTTATGTCAATTCATTTGGTGAACATAACGTTGATTTGATGGGATTGGTGGAAATACGCGACTATAAATACAATACATTTTCAGCTTATGCTAAAAATATTAGTTTTCCTGAATTACCTGAGTTGGATTTGGGTGTTGCCGATAACGATCCTGTTAGTGGGGGAAGCAATGCTACACGTAGCGTAGGTTATGTTTTCCGTTTGAAATATGACTACGCCAATAAATATTTGGCTGAGTTTACCGGTCGTTATGACGGATCTTACAAGTTTGCAGGAAGTGTTAGTGGAAAACGTTGGGGATTCTTTCCTTCGGGATCTTTAGCCTGGAGAATCTCGGAAGAAAGTTTTATGTCTGATCTCAGTTTCTTGGATGATTTGAAAATTCGCGCTTCAATCGGTCTATTGGGGAATGATAACAGTATTCCTGCCTATGCTTTTTTAAGCACATATGGGTATGGAGATAAAATATCTCTCAACGGGACCTTAGAAGATGCTTTATATACGAATGTTATTGCAAATCCGAATCTAACATGGGAAAAGACGCTTTCTTATAATTTAGGCTACGATTTCACACTGTGGGGAGGACTTTTAGGGATGGAGTTTGATGCATTTTATAACTACACTTATGACATTCTGCAAGGAATGAGCGGAGATAAATCCCCTTCAATGGGAGGATATTATTCGACGTATGAAAATTATGGGAAAACGGATACAAAAGGGGTTGATTTTCTATTGAAACATCAGAATCAATTTCAGGTTGCAGGGAAGCCCTTCAACTATGCGATAACGGGTAATATGACTTATGCGAAAAGCCGCTGGTTGCGTTATCCTGATCAAGCCAATATACAGGAAATGCTAAGAGTGACCGGTTCCAATGTATATGCTACCTATGGATGGATTGCTGAGGGATTGTTCCGTTCGGAAGAAGAAATAGATAAATCGGCATGGTTTGAAACCAGACCGAATGTTGGAGATATTAAATATAAGGATATCAATGGTGATGGTAAAGTAGATAACCAGGATCGGGGAAGAATCGGAAAAAGTAATCGTCCGGAACTAATGTTCGGCTTTAATTTATCGGGTGATTGGAATGGCTTTGATTTCAATGCACAATTTACGGGGGGGGCTTTGTTTAATGTATCTTTAGCGGGTACTTATTATAATTATAGCGATGGCAATACGGTTTGGACACAGACTTTCGTTGAAGGCTCTAATTCACCTCTTTATCTTGTTGAGAATGCTTACAGCATAGATAATCCAAATGGAACTTTTCCCCGTATAACCTTAGGATCTTCCGGCTCAGCAAATATTAACGGGTTGGGGTCTACATTCTGGTTCCGCGATGGTAAATATATACGCCTTAAATCAGCCCAGATAGGATACAGCATTCCACGGATACTTCTTAGCAGAATAGGGATTGAAAATTTGAGAATCTACGTGGAAGGATCCAATATATTTACCTTTTCAGGTCTACCTGAAGGTATCGATCCGGAGTCTCCTGAAATTAACAATGGATATTATCCTCAACAAAAGGCCTTTATGGGAGGTATTACTTTAACATTTTAATGCGAATTTTTAAACTATGTGCACTATGAGAACAAAAATAGTAACGACTTTACTGTTGGGTGCGTTTCTGGTTTTTACATCCTGTAGCGATTCTCTTGATTTGGACCCAACAAATTCTATTTCTGATAAGTTGGCATGGAGTAAAGTTGAATATGCCGAATTAGCTATTAATAATTTTTATCACGATATTAATTATTACGGAAACTTTCATAATGGTCAGAGTACCGCCGGCATGACGGAAGGTTTTACCGACATCTTTAAATATGGAGCAATGAACTATAACTCACATGCGTATATTCCGAATGAATTAGCTTATGGTGGCTCTGTACTGACTGTATCGTATGTATCTGTTTACTTGGGTAACTGGAAAACAGTTTATACTAAAGTGCGTAGAATAAACGAGGGTTTATACAATCTGAAAAAATACAGCACAATGAACGAAGCAGACAATATTCGTTTGGAAGCTGAAATGCGTTTTTTCAGGGCGCTCAATTATTTTGATCTTGTAAAACGTTATAAACAAGTCATAATCTATGACGATGATCTAACTCAGATTAATACGGATAAAGCGCTCAGCAGCGAAGCTGAAGGTTGGGACTTTGTTCAAACTGATTTGGAATTTGCCGGACAAAATCTACGGATCAGCCCTGAAGCACATGGACGCGTGACAAGTGGCGCTGCATATGCACTTCTCTCGCGGGCCATGTTGTATGCGGAAAGATGGGATATAGCAAAAAGCGCAGCGGAGAAAGTGACCGGTTATGAACTTACCCCTAATTTCGTTGATGCTTTTAAAAGCAACAGTAGTGAGGCTATTCTACAATATTCTTATGATAAGAGTGCGGTGAATCATAATTTTGATAACTACTATGCTCCGGGAGGAGATGCCGGAAACAATACGACCGGAGGCTACGGTACACCTACGCAGGAAATGGTAGAGTCTTTTGAATTGGCAACAACAGGAGGATTTCCTGATTGGTCTCCCTGGCATAACGAACAAGGAACTTCGGATGCTCCTCCATATGCTCAATTAGAGCCTCGTTTTCAGGCAACAGTACTTTATAACGGAGTAGTATGGAAAGGACGTACGATAGAACCCTATGTAGGCGGTACGGATGGATGGGCTTCATGGAGAGATGACGCAGTTCCTGCCGGACGTACGACTACGGGATATTATTTGCGTAAGTTGGTTGATGAGTCACATGATTTTGTCGCACTTACCGCGAGTACCCAACCATGGATTGCCATACGCTATGCCGAAGTTTTATTGAATAAAGCCGAAGCATGTTATCATCTGGGAGATAACGCGGGTGCTAATGCTGCGATACGGGCTATACGTTCACGGGTAGGGCTTCCTTATAATGATAAAACAGGTGATGCGCTTATGGCTGCAATACGTCAGGAACGAAAAGTCGAGTTAGCGTATGAAGGACAATATTACTGGGATATGAAACGCTGGAAATTAGCAGAGTCAGCATTCACAGGAATACGGGTACATGGTCAAAAGATTGAGAAAAATGCGGATAATACATTTACTTACACCTATGTTGATTGTGATAAACAAAACCGTAACTTTCCAAGTAAAATGTATCAGATTCCGTTACCTATTGATGAATTAAACAACAATACATTGGTACAACAGTATCCGGAATGGAGATAAATATTAAAATAGTAACGATTATGAAAAATAGAATATTTTGCATTCTTGCTGTATCTTTCGCTCTCCTCTCAGGATGTCAAAGTCCTGATAGTATAGAAATTCCGATTGATACACAAGGCCTAACGCGTATTACCGCAAAATTCACATCCGGTGATTATAATGAGCAAATAGCTGCGGAAATTTTTATAACAGACATGACAGCGGATACTTATATAATTCCTGTCCCATGGTATTATCCCGAAGAAAGCTATAATGAAACAGCCCCTTACATGGAGGCAATGAAGGTAGAAGCCAATCTGGCTAATAATTATTCATTAACTCCGTCATTAGGTATTCTGGATCTTACAAAGGACAATATCTTTACTCTTACTTCACCAACAGGCGAAAAAAAGCAAATTACCATTAAAGGGGAAGTAACTAAATTAAATAAATCAAGTATTACATTCTTTTCGGTGGAGGACGAAACGAAAGAGTTGACAGTAACAGGCTCTATTGATGAAGCAAATGGTGTGATTTCTCTTATTACTGTTGAAGATTTATCTTCCGTTTCTGTGGATCTGTCTGTTTCTTCGCATGCGACATTTTCTCCGGCTATTGAAGGAGTAAAGTTTGATTTAAACAATCCTACCCTGTTTACAGTAACTGCTCACAATGGGGTAGATTCAAAGACCTATACTGTAAGGAAAGAAACTCCTGAGAAAGTTAGCTACGGATATGCGAAGGGGAGTGAGAAAGTCTTATGGAAATTAAATTCGGGTGATTTAGGTATATCATGGGGAAGAGGAAGTACATCATTAGCATCTATTGGAAATCATTTGATTGTTTCGGCTGGAGACGGTTCGGTTCCTATCTATCTGAATCGTACAACTGGCGCTAAATTGGGAACTATTGTTATGGGGTCGGCCAATGCAAGCGGATGTGTTACAAATGATGCAAATGATAACTTATTAATTTCAAACGCAACCGATGCTGGCCAGACATTGAATATTTATCGTACGAAATCAGTAAGAACTGCACCGACATTATACTTATCATACGAGAATACGACCGGTTTGGCAATTTCACGCATTGCCGTGCAAGGAGATATTGACGGAACTGCAACGATTATTGCAACCTGTGACCGCTCAAGCCGGGTGGTACGTTGGGATATCAGTGGTGGTGTTGCCGGAACTCCACAAGCTATTGAATTCTCGGGAGTCGGATCATGGGGTGCACAAAGTAATGATGCAGGCAATACGAGAGTCGTTCCTCTTTCGACAAATAAAAATGATGGATATCTCCTTTCTTACTATAGTGCCAATGTTGTTTATCATGTGGATGGACAAACAAATGCAGGTACAGCTAAGGTTGCGGATGGAAGTTCTCTTAGTTGGGCAAGGAATCAAGGCCGTTTGGATGTGAAAGAATTCAACAATGCTCGCTATTTGGTGCTCGGGGCTATGTCTTACTTTCCTCAATGGGCTATAAAAGGAATGATATATTTGTATGATATAACGAGTCTGAGCTTACTAACAGGGGATGTTTCCAACTCTCCGGCTTTGGTTTATACACAAACATTGGATTCTAACAATGCGGCGGATCCTATTTTCGGAGAGGGAGACGTTCTGTTGGTACCCTCTTCCAATGGATTTTATCTCCATCTCTATTATTGGGATAACAATCATAAGATCCTTGGGGCATATAGTTTTGATTGTATAAATAAATGATAAACTCTGGTCGGTGGTATCTTTTCTGTAAAAAGGAGAAGATACCACTTGACTTTATAAAATAAAACATGAAAGATGTATTAAGAGCTATATTCATAGTTTCCGTTTTTGTTCTTTTTGGAGGGATGTCTTGTAGAGACAGGGATAAGATTCCTGAATGGAAATGGAATAACGGAACGGATACTAATGGATTAAAACCGAGCTATTTGTGGGTTGATGCGGCAGGAAATTTCAATGATTTTGCAAATAACAAGGAAAATATTACAAGAGATCTGACTTTGGCTAAAAATGCAGGGTTTACCGATATAGTTGTGGATATTCGTCCCACAAATGGAGATATTCTTTACCAATCGTCAAGACAAGGAGTTCAGCAAGTAACATGGCTGGGAGCCTGGATAAACGGTATATATTCGAAAGTCAATCGTACGGCAACCTGGGATTATCTGCAGGCTTTTATAGATAAAGGACATGAGTTAGGATTGAAAGTACATGCAGGTTTCAATACCATGGTTGGCGGAGATAGCAGTATATTGGGTAATCAGGGAATTCTTTACAGAGATAACAGTAAGAAATCTTGGGCGACTTATGAGAACTTGTCTACCGGTATTACGAATACAACGGATCAGGGATTAGGGATAAAATTTTTTAATCCTGCAAATGATGAAGTTCAGGAATATTTATGCAGCTTACTAAAGGATCTGGCGAAATATGACCTGGATGGTATTTTTCTTGACAGAGGTCGTTTTGACGGTATCCAATCTGATTTTTCAGATATTACCCGTCAGAAATTTCAAGCATATCTTGGAGGTACAATTATTTCAAATTACCCGGGTGATATATTGCCCGCCGGAGTTACTATGAACGATGTGATGTCTATGAGCACATATCCTATCTATTTCCCAAAGTGGTTGGAATTCAGAGCCAAGGTTATGTATGATTTTATGTCGAAAGCACGCGATGCAGTCAAGTCCGTTAATTCAAAAATCAAATTTGGCGTATATGTCGGTGGTTGGTATTCCACCTATTATGAAGTTGGCGTTAACTGGGCAAGTCCGAACTATAATACTTCATTATATTATAAATGGGCGACTATTAATTACAAAAAATATGGATTTGCTGCTTTGATGGATCAAATGTTGATTGGAGCTTATGCTTCTCCGCTTCAAGTTTATGGTACTACTGAATGGACGATGCAAGGTTTTTGTAAACTGGCAGCAGATAAAACAAAAGGCAATTGTCCAATGGTGGCAGGTGGTCCGGATGTCGGTAACTGGGACTCTTCAAACTCTGTTAGTCAGGAAGATGAAAATCAAGCAATAGTGAACTCAGTAAAAGCCTGTATAGATGTATGTGACGGTTATTTCTTGTTTGATATAGTTCACCTGAAAATGTCGAATCAATGGACTTATGCAAAACAAGGCATTGACCTTGCCATAAAACAAAATCAATAAATAATTTGATAGAGAACCTTAAGTAATCTACTTTACTGATTTCTTACATTGAGTTGACTTTCTCCACAAAAGCGTATACAAGAAATTGACCAAGGGTCGGAATTGTCAGCTCCATAGGCATGCTCTTTATCCGTAGGAAGAAGTAAAAGCTCTGTTTTCGTATGTTGTACTTTTCTTCTTTGCATTGGATCCAATCTTATTCTAAGAGAAAATACTTGATTACGAAGCACACATTCCAAATACAAGACACCTTAAACAATGTTAAATAAATACTTTTACATTGTTTGAATTGATTTCTTTTGATTACTTTTACTTTTGTATAGTTTCACAATAATAAATGAATCATTTAAAAACTTCTGTCGTGGGAAACACTCTTTATTATTTTAAGTGCTGATATAAAATAAATAATGATTGATTGTTACAGAGAAAAAAAATATACGCAAGTAAAAGAAATAGAATTAAACAAATTTGGCTTCTTTTTATTTATAGATAAAAAACAATTAAACAAAATAAAAATATGAAAGTCGAAAATCATAATGCAATATTTCAAGAAGAACGACTTGAAAAAATCATGGCATTACTTGAGAAAGATAACCGTTTGGTTACAAATGATTTACCAGAAAAGTTTAATACCACTTCAGTAACAATACGCAAAGATTTGATAATTCTCGAAAAAAGAGGATTATTAAAACGTACACATGGAGGCGCTATTAAAGTCAATAAACTTTATCCCGGACTCGCCCTGACGGAAAAAGAAAAAATCAATCTGGACGAAAAAATAAGAATTGCGAAACAAGCTTCAAAACTCATTTCCGAAGGGGATACCATTATTCTCGATTCTGGATCTACAACCAGTCTGTTGGCTAAAGAAATAAAACATATGCATCGACTGACAGTCATTACAAATGCTATAAACATAGCGAATGAACTATTACAAAGTGATATTGAAGTAATACTTATCGGAGGCACTTTATTGAAAGAAACATCTACATTGGTAGGACCTTTAGCAGACGATTCTCTACGAAAGTTATCAGCTGCTAAATTATTTATTGGAGTTGACGGAATAGATTTTGAAAGAGGTCTTACTACTCCAAACCTTCAAGAGGCAAAAACAAGCCGTGTCATGATGGAAATATCCAGTGAGATCATTTTAGTTGTCGATTCTTCCAAATTCGGAAGAAGAAGTCTGGGAGTTATATCTAAAGTAAAAGATATTGATACAATAATCACTACTAAAAAACTGTCGGATACTGAACAAAAAAAATTCGCTAATGACGGAATTGATGTACTTATTGTATAAAAAAGTGTTTAAAGAAAATAACCGAATATTACTGTCATCATCTTTATCATGATTTAGTTATATATGAGAAATTGGAAATCTATTAACTTTTTCGGATAATAAAATATCGCAATTTCATACAAATTTTAAGAAATAACATGAATAAGTTTCTCAAAGAAATATTAGAACAGCCAAAGGCTATTGAGAATGTTATCAATTTTTATACTCATACCGAAGGCTTAGAACTTTTAAAAAAAATAAGAACAATCATTTCAGAAAAACATATCGAACAAATAATTTTTACCGGTATGGGTAGTTCTTATTTCATTTCTCACGCAGCTTCAGGGTTGTTCAATAACTTGGAGATACACTCCTTATACATCAACACGAGTGAATTGTTGCATTATAACTATTTTTTATTAAATAAACCAACCATGTTGATATGCTTATCACAATCAGGTGAGAGTTTTGAAATAAAGGAAATTTTAGAGCGGCTGCCATCAACTGTTTTCTCAGTAGGCATTGTGAATGATGAAAAAAGTGCACTTGCAAAAAAAGCTAATGTAGCTTTGTTTTGCAAAGGCGGAAAGGAAGAAATGACTTCCACAAAAACTTATGTAGTAACATCGCTGGTTGCATTTATCCTAGGCTGGTATCTTTCAGGAGATTGGAATACCGCCAAAATAAAAATGTTAAATCGTTTACAGACAAACTTTGAACTATTTTTTCATTCTGACAGTTGGCTAAAAGATATACTTATATTCTTTGGAGACCTAGGTGCCATACAAATTATTGCAAGAGGACCAGCCTTTTCAACAGCCAGTCAAAGTGCTCTTATGTTTAGAGAAGCTACACATATCGCTGCCTCAAGTTTTTTGGGAGGAGAATTCAGACATGGGCCAATGGAAATGGTTACTGAAAATTTTCAGGCTATCTTGTTCGCAGCCAAAGGTAAGACCTTAAAACAAAGCTTGCGCATGGCAGAAGATATAGCAAACTTCGGTGGTAAGGTTTGGCTTATAACCAACATTCAGAGGGATTGGAATAATAAAAATATTATTCCATTTTTTATAGATGAATCGGATGAATTCCTTTTCTCCATTCAAAGTATCATCCCTGTACAACTCTTCATTGACTCATATGCCAAAGCCAAAAATTTCGAAGCCGGTAGTTTTTCGCATGGTGCTAAAGTAACTTCAATAGAATAAACCATGGTTCATTCAAAACAAAATACATACTTTCTTTATCCTATTTTGGAAAAAGAAAGTTAGATATCAACAAAAATAAGTAAATATGAGGAAAATAATTATCGGAATTGATTTGGGTGGGACCAAAATTATGACAGGTGCCATTAATATGGCAGGAAAAGTACTAGGTACACCTGTGAAAGTACCTACTGAAAGTCATTTGCCAAAAGAAATTATTCTAAAAAAAATAACAGATGCCATTGAAAAGATTATCAGTAATTTAACGCTGACAATCAACGATGTGGCAGGTATCGGTATTGGTACCACAGGACCATTGGATATTGAAACAGGGGTTATCCTTGAATGTCCGCAATTACCTACTATGCAGTTTTTCCCATTGCGTGATGCAGTACAAACATATTTTGGCATTCCCGTTTTCATAAATAATGATGCAAACTGCTTGATCTTTGGCGAGTGTATTTTTGGTGCGGCAACCAATAAAAAAACTGTTGTGGGTTTCACACTAGGCACTGGTATTGGTTGCGGCATTGTGATAGATGAAAAAATATTGAACGGTACCACCAGCACAGCGGGTGAAATCTGGACATCGCCTTATAAGTCAGGCATCATCGAAGATTACATTTCGGGTACAGGTGTTTCAAAAATTTACCAATCCATTTCGGGTAATGACAGATCGTCACTCGAAATATATCAAATGGCCGAAAACGGCGATGTGGATGCATTGCAAACTTGGGCAGTGTTTGGGACACATCTTGCCGTACCATTAGCTTGGAGTATCAATATCCTTGACCCTGAAGTTGTCGTGTTGGGAGGTTCCATTACTACAGCCTACAAGTTTTTCAAAGATACAATGGAAGTTAATCTGCGAAAAAGAATTTGTCCTGTACCCGCCAAGAAAACGAAAGTAGAACTCGCTCAGTTGGGCGATTATGGAGGTTTTATCGGGGCGGCTTGTTTAGTATTTAAAAATTGAAAAACTAAAAAATCAAAACAATGAAGCAAATCAAAATCATATTATTCGTCTTTTACTTTATTGTAATTCAGTCCTGCATTAATGCACAAAATACAATTGTAAATACAGCTAACAAAAAACAATTGCTTAGAGAATGGAAGCTACAGTCATCAACACAGGTTACAGACACGGATAAAATCGTTTCCACTCCTGGTTTTAACTGTGAGAATTGGATAAAAGCTCAGGTGCCTACTACAGTGTTAAGCGCATTGGTAAAAGCCGGTATTTATCCCGACCCGCATTTTGATTTGAACGATCTGAAAATTCCGGATGCATCCGATGATCTCAGCAAACGTTTGGATTTAAATAAATATTCCCATTTGAAAGGTATTCCGAATCCCTTTAAAGACCCATACTGGTTTCGAACCACATTCCACATTCCAAAGGAAAATAAAGGCAAAAACGTGTGGTTGAATTTCGATGGTATAAATTACCGTGCCGATGTTTGGCTAAACGGTGAGCAAATAGCCAATGCACAGGAAATGGCAGGTATGTTTTTACGTTTCAAATATAATGTTACCGATTTTATAAATCAGGAAGGTGAAAATATTCTAGCTGTAAAAATTCATCAAGTAGACCATATAGGAACACCCAATCCAGGCTTTCAATTCGAGCCATTTGGTCCTGGTCGCGGAAGTAGCGAAGAGATTTGGAAAAATGTAACACTTAAATTTTCAGGAGGTTGGGACTGTTCACCCGTAGTCAGAGATCGTAACATGGGAATCTATCAGGACGTGTATTTAACCTATTCAAACGACGTAGTAATCATCGACCCTTACATCGTAACCGACCTTCCATTACCCGACACCACACGTACAAATATTACTGTTTCTACAGAACTGAAAAATGCAGGAAAATCATCTGTAAAAGGAGTACTCAAAGGTGCCATAGACCTGGTTAAGGAAGTTGATTTTTATACTTACAAAAAGGAAATGCCAGGTCATTTTAAGACTGTTACGTTTGAAAAAGAAGTGGATATTCCTACCGGACAAACGATAACCGTTTCGTTTTCACCGGAAGAATTTTCACAGCTGACCATCAAAAATCCATATTTATGGTGGCCAAACGGATACGGGAAACAGTATCTGCACAATCTGAACCTTTCTTTTGAAATAGATGGAAAAGTTTCCGACAATCAGAACACGACATTCGGCATTCGGGAAATCACAAATACTTTCAAAGAAATTGACGGCGAATTCGGACGAATTTTCTGGGTAAATGGTAAACGGATTTTCTGTCGGGGCGGTTTTCTGCAACCGGATATGATGCTTGATATGAACGAGAAAAGAATTTATGACGAAACCCGGTTTTTAGCGGAAGCAAACATAAACATGATTGCCAACGAAGACATGCCTTCACCGCCTGATTATGTCATGGATATTTACGATAAATACGGAATGCTAATTTGGGAAGTCTTTTATCAGTGCTGGACTAGTTATCCAGGAACCAAAAGCATGGCTTACCCGTTGGATACCGAACTTTCACTGAAAAACAATCGTGACATCATTAAAAGATATAGAAATCACCCCAGTTTAGTAATGTGGGTTGGTCAGATCGAGACCATGTTTCGAGAAGAATTGTACGTACCCTTACGTCAATACATTAAGGAACTGGATCCAACAAGGCCATTCCTTCCCACGTCAAGTTGTGGTTGGGATGTCGATAAATTAACTCCGTACATAAAACCAGATTTACCTTTGGGAATGACTGATGAAGGTGAACCTGATTACACTTGGTATCCACATCCCTTTTATTATAAAAAAATATTGGAAGTTAAACAGCAAATGTTCCGAAACGAAATGGGTGTTCCTGCAATTTCCACGCTATCCAGCATGAAAAAATACATCTTTGATTTAGGACAAGGAAAGAAAGATTCTATCTATCCTTTGGATAAAAAATGGGCGTATCATGACGCCTGGGATGGGGATGGTTATGCTTACAGGGCTTACGACAGAGCCATAAGAGAAAGGTTTGGGCAGCCTTCAACGGTTGAAGAATATATCCGCCATGCACAATATATAAATGCAGGAAGTTACAGGGCGATGTTTGAAGCAGCCAATCATCGTATGTGGGATATTACTTCAGGTGTGATGCTTTGGAAGCTTAATGCTACTTGGCCACAGGTATTGTGGCAGATCTACGACTGGTTCCTGAATCCCAATGCCGCCTATTTTTATACGAAGAAAGCATTGGAACCGGTTCATATACAGTTGAATGAGAATGATTTTACTGTGTCGGTCATAAACACGAATCATCAAGCACATACTAATCTGACAGCAAATGTCAGGGTACTGGATTCCGATATGAAAATGAAATGGGAGAAAGAGGTAAAATTCGACATCGAGGAAGATCGTTACAAAGAACTTTTCAAACTGCCGGAGTTGAAAGGCTTAACTCCAGCTTATTTTGTAAAACTGCTGCTGAAGGATGTTAAGGGTAACATTGTATCCGATAATTTCTATTGGTTCTCTTCCGTAAAGGATAAAGTTGACTTAAGTGAAATTACCAAGATGCCAAAAGTCAAATTGAAAATATCGCACAACCTTAACTGGGAGGATAACGAAGGTGTTATGGAAGTAAAAGTGGAGAATCCTTCAAATAAACTTGCGTTTTTCAATCGGTTTATGATAACAAAGGGAGATAAAGGTGATGAGGTTTTGCCTTCTTTCTGGAGTGATAATTTCTTCAGTTTACTTCCGGGAGAAGAAAAAGTGATTACTGTACGTTTCTCCAAACAGGATTTGGATGGGGAAGAACCTGTACTTGTTTTAGACAAGGATATATAGATTGGTTTTTCATAGATTGTTTGATTAAGGAAAGAACTTTTCTAATTGTTTCAAAGAAAATTAAAGATAAGGAGTCTCATTATGGAACACAGATTTTTTTTACGTGCATCAATGATCTATTGCATGATATTGTTTTCTATTTTTCCGGACTTTGCCTCTAATAAAACAACAGATAATACCGTTAAAGTCGGATTTTCCTCTGTTGAATTGGCAAGTTGTATTAAAAGTAAACAAGGTTATCGGCTACCCCTGGAAGCAAAGTGTATGATCCTTGAAGGAAACCAGTTAAATGCATTGATTTGTGCATTGGATCTCACAGAGGTGTCTAATGAGTTTTGCTGGTATCTCCAGACACAAATCGGAAAAGAATTGAATATCAATCCCGAATCAATTCTCATTCACACCACACATACTCATAGTGCGCTTCGACAGATTAATAATTGGGGGGAGTCGGAAATAGACAGACAGGAGCTTGCGGTTTTACTGATTAATGTTGCAAATGAAGCAATGGCAAACGCCAAGCCGGCAAAGGTGAAAATCGGTGAAGAGAATGTAGGTAAAAGTCTGAGTGTTAACAGAAGGCAAGATACCGGAACAGGTCTCGGTGTCCAAACCTATTGGTTCGGATATCAATACACTGAAAGTGACGACAGACCTGAAGCTTCCGCATTAATTAACGAAATGTCATCCCGTTGGATGGGTAAAATGGGTAATTATAAAAGCGGGCCTGATAAGGTCTATTTTGACAGAGAAGTAGATCCGTTGGTACAAACCATGTATTTTGTTGATTCACAGGATAGACCGTTAGGAAGTATTATCCGTTTTTCAGCTCATCCTCATCTGGCGTCTTTTTTTAAAAATCAGTTGTTCGATCCTGATTTTCCCGGCCGTACACGTAGGCTAATGGAAAAAGAACTGGGCGGACAATGCCTGTTCCTGCAGGGAGGAGCCGGGAACCTTGTTCCCAAAGAAAAAGTGGAGTACCAGTTGAGTGACAATTATAAGTTCAATGACATTTACTTGGGGCCGATAAGTAGATTTTATGCAGTTGACGAAGAAAAATTACTTTCTGAAATGAACCGCATCGGTGAGGATATTGCCCGTGCTGCAATTAAAGCCTTGAAAAGAGAAAAATTCACCAGACTGACTAAGGTTAACTATACATTCAAACTATTAAATATACCACTTAACCCCTCACTTCCAAATACTAAAAAAGAAATTGAAATTATACGCAAAGCACTGACAAACGAATGCAACGCTTATAGGAATACAAATGGAACATTGAATGAGATACGACGTTTGGCCAATGTAATGAACTGGCTTGACTGGGGAGCTTATTTCGCATTGGGTTATACCAGCGAAACCGATCGTCAAAACGGTTATACGCCCATGCCATATTCCGTTCTACAAATAAATTCAACCCCTATCGTTTTCATGAGTTCCGAGGTAGTGGTTGAAACCACTCTGGATTTGAGAGAAAAATTCAAGACTCTCAATCCGTGGGTAGTAAGCCTGACAGGAGGAACAATAATGTATATCCCCACGGATAAAATGATAGACGATGGAGGATATGAAGGGCGCTGCACTGTAATTGAGAAAGGAACTGAGTCGAAGATCAGAGAACATATTGCGGGTATGTTAGGAAATTAACGTTTCTAATTTTATAAAACAAGCGAATGGAACGCAGAAACTATTATTTAGATATCATAGAAAGATGAACAGACGTAGCTTTTTAACATTAACGGCATCTACAGGCTGTAGTGCTGTTTTAATGGCAGATCCTGCCGTTAATAAGGTTGGTGAATTTTCGACAAACAAAAAAAAGGATAAATATATACCTAAAGAGTTATCGAGAGATATCATTGTTATTGGAGGTGGTTTAGGAGGTTGTGCAACAGCTTTGGCGGCTTGCCGTAATGGCCTGAATGTTATCATGACAGAAGAAACTGACTGGATTGGCGGTCAGGTTTCTCAACAAGGGGTTCCGCCAGATGAAAATCCATGGATTGAAACTCATGGAGCTCCAGCCTCTTATATAGACTTTAGGAATCGTGTTCGAGCCTATTATAAAAGAAATTATCCACTGACCGCTGATGCCCTAAATAGGAAAAATCTTAATCCCGGCGATGGTTCTGTCTCACGAATATGTCATGAACCAAAGGTAGCTGTGTCGGTATTGATAGAGATGCTTGCTCCCTATATGAGTTCTGGTAGATTGACTATACTGTGCAATTATAAAGCTAAATCTGCTGAGATGGACGGAGATGAGGTAAAGGCTGTTCAAATGGTCAATTTGAGAAATGGGGAAAATCTGGTATTATCGGCTCCCTATTTTGTTGATGCCACCGAATGTGGTGATTTATTGCCTTTAACAAAAACAGAATATGTAACAGGATCTGAATCAAAAAGTCAAACTAAAGAATTGCACGCTGCCGAAAAAGCTGATCCAAAAAATAATCAGGCTTTTACGGTATGTTTTGCTATGGATTATCAGCCCGAAACAAATAATATGATTGATCGTCCGAAAGATTATGATTTTTGGAGTAATTATATTCCTAAATTGACTCCGGAATGGTCAGGAAAATTATTAGATTTAACTGATTCAGATCCAAGTACTTTAAAACCAAGAAAAATGGGATTTAGACCTGATGGAAAAAGTACTGATCCGTTGTTTAATCTTTGGAATTACAGAAAAATAATAAATAAAAATAATTTCGTTAAAGGAACATACAATGGAGACATTACTATCGTAAATTGGCCTCAAAATGATTATTTACTTGGTAATTTAATAGATGTTTCAGATGAAGAATTCCAAAAAAATGTAAGATCTGCCAAACAACTTAATCTATCACTGTTTTATTGGCTCCAAACAAGCGCACCACGTACAGACGGAGGTTTAGGTTGGCCCGGATTAAGATTACGTGAAGATGTTATGGGGACTAAAGATGGAATGGCAAAACATCCATATATCCGTGAATCAAGAAGGATTAAAGCATTATTTACCATATTGGAAGAACATGTAGGTGCCGAAAATAGAAAATTGGTTGCCGGTGAAACAGAAGGCAAAAAAGCAATTGAATTTTATGATAGTGTTGGCATTGGATATTATCATATTGATCTTCATCCAAGTACTAAAGGAAATAATTATATAGATATTGATTCTCTTCCATTTCAAATTCCTTTAGGTGCACTATTACCCCAAAGGGTTAACAATTTATTACCGGCAAATAAGAACATCGGAACGACTCATATTACTAATGGTTGTTATCGATTACATCCGATAGAATGGAGTATCGGAGAAGCCGTTGGGATGTTGATTTCCTTTGCAAAAATTAAAAAAATATCGCTCAAAGCTGTTAGAGAACGAAAAGAGTCATTATCTGAATTTCAGGAATTCATTCGAAATCAAGGATTGGAAACACACTGGCGTACTTAAATTAGCCCGTTGTGCCGTTAACTGTCTTATGATTCGTGTCTCTACAAAGTTTCTTCAAAAAAGTATATAGAATAAGAGGGTGTAAATGATGAGTCTTATTTCGAAATAACAAGATCACGGTTATATAGTTTATCGGGCATTACCCTCTGTTACAAATATATCAGCTTTTCCCAACTATCAAACATTGACTATTTGCTCTTTTTTCTTACCTTTGCACCCATTATTGGGAAACTCCGAAGATAAAAACAAATACACCGTAAGATAATATGTTTGAGAATTTAAGCGAAAGGTTAGAGAGATCGTTTAAACTGCTAAAAGGCGAAGGCAAGATCACTGAAATCAATGTGGCGGAAACGTTAAAAGACGTACGCCGGGCGTTACTTGACGCCGATGTTAACTACAAGGTCGCCAAGTCTTTTACTGATACGGTCAAGGAGAAAGCCATCGGGCAAAACGTATTGACGTCGCTGAAACCCAACCAGCTCATGGTGAAAATCGTACACGACGAATTGGCCGAGCTGATGGGCGGAACAACGACCGAAATAGCGCTCGAGCGGACTCTTTCCATCATCCTGATGTCCGGGCTCCAAGGCTCGGGTAAGACAACGTTCAGCGGAAAGTTGGCCAACATGCTCAAGACGAAAAAAAGCCGGAAGCCCCTTTTGGTAGCCTGCGACGTATATCGTCCGGCGGCCGTCGAGCAATTGCGTATATTAGGCGAACAAATCGGTGTGCCGGTCTATTCCGAGCCGGAGAGTAAAGATCCGGTGGAAATTGCGCGGAATGCCGTGAAAGAAGCGAAAGCAAAAGGTTATGATCTGGTGATCATCGATACGGCAGGCCGTCTGGCGGTTGACGAGCAGATGATGCAGGAAATCGAAGCGATTAAAAATGCTATCCAACCGAATGAAACCCTCTTTGTAGTGGATGCCATGACCGGGCAGGATGCTGTCAACACCGCCAAGGAATTTAACGATCGACTGAACTTCGACGGGGTCGTCCTGACGAAACTGGACGGTGATACCCGCGGTGGTGCGGCGCTTTCAATCCGTACGGTGGTTAACAAGCCGATCAAGTTCGTCGGAACCGGCGAAAAGATGGAGGCGCTGGATATATTCCACCCCGATCGTATGGCCGACCGTATTCTTGGAATGGGCGATATCGTTTCCTTGGTTGAACGCGCACAGGAACAATATGACGAAGAAGAGGCCAGACAGCTTCAGAAAAAGATTGCGAAGAATCAATTCGATTTCAACGATTTCATTTCGCAGATCCATCAAATCAAAAAGATGGGTAACCTGAAAGAATTGGCATCCATGATCCCGGGAGTCGGCAAGATGCTCAAAGATGTGGATATCGATGATAACGCATTCAAAAGCATCGAGGCCATCATCTATTCAATGACTCCGGACGAACGGATTAATCCGGTTATACTGAATGGATCACGTCGCCAACGGATTGCCGCCGGAAGCGGCACCAATGTAGCGGAAGTAAACAAGCTGATCAAGCAATTTGAAGAAACGAGGAAAATGATGCGCATGATGACGACGGGAGGAGGCGGCAAGCCCGGCAAAAAGGGAATGCCTTCTTTCAAGCGCTAATAGATAATTAAAAGAGAATTATGAGTGAACAACAAGTAAAACTATTGGAGGGAAAGGTCGTCGCCGCCCAGATGAAACAAGAAATTGCCGAAGAGGTCGCGCGGATAAAGAAAAACGGCGGGAAGATACCTCACTTGGCAGCGGTTCTTGTGGGTCACGACGGAGGTAGCGAGACGTATGTCGCAAATAAAGTAAGGACTTGCGAAGAAGTCGGCTTTAAATCCACGCTGATCCGTTATGAAAACGATGTAACCGAAGAAGAATTACTCAGCAAGGTAATTGAATTGAACAACGATGCGGATATCGACGGATTTATTGTACAATTGCCGCTCCCGGCGCATATTTCCGAGCAAAAGGTGATCGAAACGATCGACTATCGCAAGGATGTGGACGGCTTTCATCCCATCAACGTCGGCCGGATGTCGTTAGGACTTCCCTGCTTCCTGTCCGCTACTCCGGCCGGGATTCTGGAATTGCTGAAACGTTATAATATCGAGACGAAAGGGAAACATTGCGTCGTCTTAGGCCGCAGCAATATCGTCGGGAAGCCTATGGCGATGTTGATGATGCAGAAAGCCTATCCGGGCGACTGTACCGTAACAGTCTGCCACAGCCGTTCGCAGAATCTGAAGGAGATGTGCTTGCAGGCTGACATTATCATCGCCGCTTTGGGTGTCCCTGAATTTCTGAAGGGAGATATGGTCAAAGAAGGCGTTGTGATTGTCGACGTAGGGACAACGCGCTTGCCGAGTAGTACGACAAAAAGCGGCTATAAACTGACCGGAGATGTGGCTTTCAATGAAGTCGCTCCTAAATGCAGCTATATCAGTCCCGTGCCGGGCGGAGTTGGTCCCATGACCATCATCAGCCTGATGAGGAATACACTTTTGGCCGGTAAAAAGGAAATTTATAAATAAAGGCAGATACTTTTCTGAACAATCTACTTGTCAAATAAAAAAGAATATCTATCTTTGCACGGTCTAAGACAAAACGGTCGTATAGACCTTTTATATGGTGGATGTAGCTCAGTTGGTTAGAGCATCAGATTGTGGTTCTGAGGGTCGTGGGTTCGAGCCCCATTCTCCACCCATCCGAATAAAAAAAGAGGAGTTATCATTCGATGGCTCCTCTTCCGTTTTTATCTGTCAATCTAACCGGCGATCTTCCTATGTTTACAGTAAATCGGAAGCCAATTCGGCCAAAGCGCTCCGTTCCCCCTTTATAAGATTGATATGGGAGAATATCTCCTGCCCTTTCATCTTGTCGATCATATAAGCTAAACCGTTGCTCTGGGCATCCAGATAAGGCGAGTCGATCTGTTGGATATCCCCCGCAAAGACCATTTTGGTACCTTCTCCCGCACGGGTAATGATGGTTTTTATCTCATGCGGCGTCAGGTTCTGTGCCTCGTCGACAATGCAAAAGGTTTCGGAGAGACTTCGCCCACGGATAAACGCAAGCGCCTCGATGACTAACTTATTTGAATTTTGCATTTCGTCAATTTTCTTTACCTCTGTGCTGTTGGGTGAAAACTGTGCCTTGATCACATTCAGGTTATCAAATAAAGGCTGCATATAAGGCGCCACCTTTTGCTGCTCCGTACCCGGTAGGAAGCCTATATCCCGGTTTGCCAGGGCGACTATGGGACGCGCCAGAAGTATTTGCCGGTAACTATCGGTCTGTTTCAAAGCCGATGCCAGGGCGAGTAATGTTTTACCCGTTCCTGCCTTACCGGTCATTCCTATCAGCTTGACTTCCGGGTCGTTCAGTACTTCGAAGGCAAAACTCTGCTCCGCATTCCGGGGTTGTATCCCGTAATTGGTTCCCTTCTCGACTCTCTTTATTTTATCCGTAAAAGGATTGTAGCGAACCAGCACCGAGTTGCGGACGCTCTTCAGGATAAAGCAGGCATTCGGTTCGATTTTATCTTTGAATTCCAATAAAGAAGCATCCACACCTTCGGGAGAAGCATAGATCTTATCAATTAATCCGGCATCTATATCGACATAAATCTCCTGCGCCCGGTCGAAAAGATCCACGTTTACCACCTTATCCGTGATGTAATCTTCCACTTCAATGCCAAGGGAACGCGCTTTCATCCTCAAGTTGACATCTTTGGTTACCAGTATGGTTTTCATTTTCGGAAACTTCTCGGAAATATACCAGGCACAGGAAAGGATACGGTGATCCGGCGTTTTCTCCGGGAAAGAAGAAGCGATCTGTTCCTGGTATTTATCTCCCGTAACCACATGTAAAATGCCCTTCCCCGGTCCTAAAGAGGCCCCCTTTAAAAACAAATCGTTGGAAGTAAGCAAGTCCAATTCCCGGACAAACTCCCGAGCATTGTAGTTGATCTGATCGCTTCCACGTTTGAACTTATCTAACTCCTCAAGCACTACAATCGGAAGATAAATGTCATTCTCTTCAAAATTTTCGATACATTTAAAGTCATGCAGAATCACATTCGTATCCAACACAAAGTTTTTCTTCGCTCCCATGTCATCATTGTTATAAAGTTATACTTCTTAAAACAAGTAATTAATTTAAAATATAACAATGCGATCTTGAATTAAGTTTTCGCACTTTCCGCTTTACAAGAGGGGTCGTAAAATGAAAAAGGCTAACAGAAAATGATAAATCGTCATTTTACTGCCGATCCAATTATAATCATTACTTTTGTGCGTTAAGAAATGAAATAATATGACTTACGATGAAACGCTGAGTTATTTATACGATAGCATGCCGGTCTTCCATCAGGTAGGTGCCGCCGCCTATAAGCCGGGACTTGCGACCAGTAATACATTAGATGAATATTTAGGATACCCGCATCGTTCATACCGGACAATCCATGTGGGAGGGACAAACGGGAAAGGTTCCGTATCCCATCTGATCGCTTCAATTTTGCAGGCAAACGGTTATAAAGTAGGTCTTTACACATCTCCTCATCTGGTCGATTTCCGGGAACGGATTCGTGTAAACGGACAGAAAATAGATTCCGCGTATGTCATTGACTTTGTAGCCCGCCATCATACTTTCTTTGAAACGCTGAAGCCGTCTTTTTTCGAACTGACGTCCAGCATGGCTTTCGACTATTTCCGTCGGGAAAAAGTGGATTTTGCCATTATCGAAGTAGGTTTGGGCGGCCGGTTGGACAGTACCAATATCATTACCCCGATCCTTAGCGTCATTACGAATATCAGCCTGGAGCATACCCTGCTTTTAGGAAATACATTGGCTAAAATAGCCGGTGAAAAGGCCGGAATCATCAAAAAAGGTGTTCCGGTTGTCATCGGTGAAGCTCCAGATCCGAACGTCAGGGAGGTCTTCCGGGAAAAAGCCGGAACGATGCAAGCGCCGATTATATGGGCAGAGGAATCGGACGTTCTGCAGGAAGCGAAGGTGAAAGAAAACGGGAAGTGGCTGTTCCGAACGGCTGATTTCGGTGAACTGGAAGGTGAATTGGGAGGTAACGTGCAAAAAAAGAATGCCCAAACCGTCCTGACGGCCCTACGTACTTTGATTGAAGGAAAAATAACGATTCCGCCGGAAGCGGTTCATACCGGCTTCGCCCGGGTGGTGGAACTGTCCGGATTGATGGGACGCTGGCAAACGCTACAAGAACAACCCCACGTGATCTGCGATACAGGGCATAACATCGGCGCCTGGGAGTATTTGGCCCTCCAATTGAAACAGGCTCTCCAAAGCTATAAACAGGTACATATCATCATAGGAATGGCTAACGACAAAGATATCGACGGCGTATTGGCGTTAACACCTAAGAAAGCGACCTATTATTTCACCCAGGCTTCCGTACGGCGGGCATTCCTAGTAGGAGATTTTGCAGTTAAAGCCCGGAATCACGGCCTGCAGGGAACAGAATATCTGACCGTGCCCGAAGCAGTCAATTCGGCCTTATCGGCGGCCAATGAAGATGATTTGATTTTTATCGGAGGAAGTACCTTTGTGGTTGCAGATGCATTGCCACTTTTCCCAAGCGAATTATAACTAAATTAATAAATCAGAGTGTATGGTAGAACAAATTCAAAAAAAACTCAGTGATTCTCCCGTTGCCCGTTGGAGCGTACTTGTGATTGTGTCACTGACGATGTTATGCGGCTATTTTATAACAGATGTAATGGCTCCAATGCAGATGATGTTGGAACAACAATTCGGATGGAGCGGAACGGAATACGGCATTTTCACTTCCGCTTACGGATGGTTTAATGTCTTTTTCCTCATGCTCATTCTCGGTGGCTTTATTCTAGATAAAATGGGAGTTCGTTTTACCGGCACGATGGCCTGCATCCTGATGATCATCGGCTGCTCGCTCAAGTATTATGCTATTTCCTCCTTTTTCACCATGGAAGGCCTGCTTTTAGGAATCAGGGCGCAAGTGATGATTGCCTCTATCGGATTCGCTCTTTTCGCCATGGGTGTAGAAATTGCCGGAATTACTGTAACCAAGGTACTGGTCCGCTGGTTCAAGGGACATGAGATAGCATTGGCAATGGGGTTGCAGGTAGCGGTCGCCCGCTTGGGTACAGCGTTAGCGCTTTCCGTAACCGTGCCGATCGCCCAGCACTTTAAGAGTCTTTCCGCTCCGATCCTATTTGGTCTGGTATTGCTCTGTATCGGATTAATCGCCTTCCTTGTCTTCTGCGTGATGGATCGCAAATTAGACGCATCCATCGACAGTTCGGCAGAACCGGAGGAAGAGGCCTTCCGCCTGAGCGATGTTCTGGTGATCATAAAAAACAAAGGCTTCTGGCTCATTGCCATCTTATGCGTCTTGTTTTATTCCGCCGTATTTCCCTTCCTGAAATATGCAACGAGCCTGATGGTCAATAAGTACAATGTTAATATTGAGCTGGCGGGAACGATCCCGGCGTTGCTTCCGTTCGGAACCATCCTTTTGACGCCGCTCTTCGGAGGAATTTATGATAAAAAGGGGAAAGGAGCTACGATCATGATTATCGGCGCCTCCCTGCTGATCCTCGTACACTTGCTATTTATGCTTCCGATACTGAACGAATGGTGGTTTGCTACGATCGTGATGATCTTATTAGGTATCGGTTTCTCTCTGGTTCCTTCCGCCATGTGGCCTTCCGTACCGAAGATCATTCCTGAAAAGCAGATCGGATCCGCCTACGCACTAATCTTCTGGGTTCAGAATATCGGATTGATGCTAGTTCCCTTGTTGATCGGTTATGTACTGGATATTTATTGCCAAACCGGAAACCCGGACAAACCTTATGACTTCACTCTCCCGATGGCAATCTTTGCCTGTTTCGGTGTCTTGGCCCTAATCGTTGCTGTCCTTCTTAAAAGGGAAGACCGGATTAAAGGGTACGGTTTGGAGAAACCCAACATAAAAAAATAGGGAAAACGGATTAATGCAGAGCTTTATAGATTAATTCCTTGAGCAAGTCGGCATCACTTGCCGAGGAATTATCTATCCCTTTGGAGTGCGCATCCGTCATCCGGATCTCATGAATCATATTAAAAACTTTCATGGGCGTATAATGACGGATTCCGCTTAGGTAATCCCGTGCCTGAAACGGACTTCTCAATTCCAGCGCCTGCATGACTCCCCTTTCGGAGCGATCCTTCGAATAATAACAGATCAATAAATTGGAGTAATAATTATAAAGCAGGGGGAGGGTCATCTGTATCGGATTATTCTTCGGGTTGGCAGCAAAGTATTGGATGATCCGGTTTGCTTTTAAGATATCATTATTGGCCAACGATTTAAGCAGCTCAAAGTTATTATATTCCTTGCTTATTCCAATATTCGCTTCGATCAACTCCGGGGTAATCAATTTCTTCGGTTTATCCGCCAGCAAGATAGTCAGTTTCTCAAGTTCCTTCGCCAACCGATTTAAATCATTCCCCAGGAAATCCGCCAACATTTGCGCCGCCTTCGGCTCAATCTCCACCTGATAGGAATGCACCAAAGAGACGATGAAATCGGGCATTTTATAATCAGGAATCTTTTTCGACTCAAAAAGAATCCCGTTCGCTTCGGCGGCAGAGGCCAGTAGTTTGCGGCGATCCAGCAGCTTGTATTTATAATTCAAGACCAGAATGGTCGTTTTCAACGGATTCTTGACATAAGAGGCGAGCAACTCGATATCCCGGATTTGCTGCGCCTCACGTACAACAACTAATTGGTATTTGGACATCATCGGAAAACGGCGGGCGGCATTCAGCACGGTAGCCGCGTCTGCATCTGCTCCGTATATCACAATCTGGTTAAAATCCCGTTCCGATTCCTCCAGGACATGCTCCAGCAACAAATCGGTAATCCTGTCAATAAAAAAGGGCTCCTCTCCCATCAAAACATAAACCGGAAGGAACTTCTTTACAAGAATGTCCCGGCAAATCTCCTCAAATGTATGTTCTTTTTTAGCCATTCTCCTCGTTTAAATCACCAGCTGAAACGAATATGACGCACCGTCTTCTTCTCTTCAAATATCTGTTTTAGCGATTCGATCCCTAACTCCACATGCTCTTTTGCAAAATTCTGCGTCACCTGCCGATCGCTTTCCTCTGTTTTTACCCCGTCAGCCTCCATCGGCTTATCCGAAATCATCAAAAGGGCGCCCGTTGGTATCTGATTGGCAAAGCCGGCGGTAAACAAGGTTGCCGTCTCCATATCCACGCCCGTAGCATGCGTTTTCACAAGATATTCCTTAAAAGCGCTGTCATATTCCCAGACACGACGGTTTGTCGTATAAATCGTTCCGGTCCAGTAATCCTTTCCAAAATCGCGAATAGCCGATGAAATCGCACGAAGCATTGAAAAGGCCGGTAACGAAGGGACTTCCGGCGGTAGATAGTCGTTCGACGTACCCTCTCCTCGGATCGCAGCAATCGGAAGCAGATAGTCCCCGAGATTATTTGCTTTCTTCACCCCACCGCATTTTCCCAGAAACAAAACGGCCTTGGGCATGATGGCGGACAGTAGATCCATGACAGTGGCAGCATTGGCGCTTCCCATACCGAAGTTAATGATCGTGATTTTATCAGAAGTTGCGTTGGGCATCGAATTTTTAAGCCCACGGATCGGCACATTAAAATGCTCGGCAAACAGCTCTACATATTTCGTGAAATTAGTCAGCAAGATATATTCCGTAAACTCATTCAACTGTCGGTCGGTATAGCGAGGCAACCAGTTTTCAACAATTTCTTGTTTCGTTTTCATAAATAACTACCTTTGATAAAAGAAAAACAGTTTCTTTTAAAAGTAAGCAAATATAGTAAATGCAAACATTAAATTTGCCATCCTTCACACCTAAAGTCTCGGTGAAAGATGGAAAATATAAGATATATGATCCGTTGAGGCGTAAGAATGTCGCTCTTACGTCCGAAGAATGGGTTCGCCAGCACTTTATCCATTATCTGATGGAATATAAGTCCTACCCGCCCGAACGGATTGCCAATGAGGTCGGCATTACACTGAATGGGCTTTCCAAACGATGTGATACGATTGTCTATAACCGTTTCATCGATCCCTTAATGATTGTGGAATACAAAGCGCCCTCCATAGCCATTACGGAGGAAGCGTTCAATCAGATCGCACGATACAACATGAAACTCAAGGTCCCCTACCTGATTGTCAGTAACGGGCTTGTCCATTATTGTTGCCGCCTGAACTACGATTCCCTTAGTTTTGCCTATCTGAAAGAAATTCCGGATTATCAGCAGATAGAACCGATCCTCTGATTTAATTATGCATTAGAACCCTCGAAAGTCACTTTTATTCTTCTTTTTCTTTCGATAAACGCCTTTTTTGAAAGGTATTATCCGTCAATGACGAAATTGATGATAGACAGATTGCCTTATTCATCCTATCGATTTCACCGAAAGAAACATGACCGTTTCTTTCCGCAAAATCCGTGGTTGTAGAATATTACAGGATTTAGATATTTCTATTTATCAAGACCTAATCTAAATTTCCACTCATCCAATCTGCATATAGAAGAACAGAATCGGGTACCTGAGAGGGGTCGTGCATCTCTGACCGGATCGAGTAACCCGGGGTATCAATCTCCGGCGATGACTGCTTGTCATCTATGAAGAGGGAGTAACATAAAATAACTCCAAAAAAAGATAATATCAAAGGTTTCATCACTTAATTAATTATGCTTTGTATTTAATAGATGCAACTTGTCATATAAACGCTGCATCTATCTGAAAAATTGTGTGGCTTTAATTCTTTTTTTTATTTCTGTTTATTTATTAGAAATACTGCATTTGAAAGATCACCTTTCTACCCGGACAAAAGAAACGCGAGGGCTTGCATGCTGTATCAATATTATTTACATTTGTGGCAAGGCTCGATTAATATGAAAACAAACTCCCATATGTTTCTTTTTTTGCTGTGCTTCTCTTATTCCTTATTACCGGCACAGACGGTTTACCGGACAAAGGTAAGTAATCCGTTAATACGTAGCCTGCAGGTAAGAGTGGCGGGACAAGAAATATCCGAACCCTTTATCGAACTGAGCGGGAATGAACAAATCGAGATCAATTTCGATGCAACGACACATGACCTTCAGCGTTATGCCTATAAAATCATTCATTGCAATGCCGACTGGACTCCGTCTCCGTTGCTGCCGGTCGAATATCTCAACGGTTTTCAGGGACTGAATGTGGATGATTATGCCCAGTCGAGAGCAACGATAACGCATTATACTAACTACCGCGTTTTGCTTCCCAATGATGAGATTCAATTTAAGGTTTCCGGAAACTATGCAGTTCAGTTTTTCCAAGAGGATCATCCGGATGAAATCATCCTAACGGCCTGCTTTTCCGTGGTAGAACCGTTGGTTTCGCTGGCAGGTAGCATTAGCAGCAACACGGATGTCGACTTCAACCGTGAGCATCAGCAACTCAGCTTTTCTATTTATGCCAAAGATTTCTCCATCCCCTATCCCCAATCGGATTTGAAGATCAGAGTTTACCAAAATAATCGCCGGGACAGGATCGTAACGAGTATCCAACCGACGCGAATCGCCGGTAACCAATTGACCTATGAACATATCCGGGAGTTGATTTTCGAGGCGGGAAACGAATTCCGCCGGATCGAGTTTCTGACGAACCGCTATAATGGGATGAATATCGACAAGATCACCTATCATGCTCCCTATTATCATGTGGATGTGATGACAGACGAGCTCCGTTCGGGGAAAAGTTATGTATACGATCAGGATCAGGACGGCCGTTATTTCATCCGCTGCAGCAATTGTTCGGATCCCGATACGGAAGCTGATTATTACATCGTCCATTTCAGGCTGGCCGCTAATCCTTTGCAGAACGGCGACATTTATATCAGCGGAGACCTATTCAACCAGACGCTGGACGAAAACAACCGGATGGAATATAACGCATCGGGCGGATACTATGAGAAGGCCGTCCTACTGAAGGGAGGCAACTATAACTATCAGTACCTCTACGTACCCAAAGGAGAGCAGGCCGGCCAGACCGGCCCCATCGAAGGCAATTACTACCAAACGGAAAACGAATACACGATTGCGGTCTACTATTCTCCCATGGGAGCCCGCTACGATCGCCTGATCGGGAGAACCACCCTCCGAAATCCACAGAGATATATAAAATAAAGGAGAAAATCTTATACGGATTTCCTCCTGTCTCTCTTAATTTGAAATAGTTCAGTTACCGTTCATCCAATGGGGCATAAGACTGTGTGCCTAGGATATTCATATAGGCGGGGCGGATGATCCTCTTGCCTTCAAAGTTCAACTCCTCGATCCGGTGGGCAGTCCATCCGACAATACGGGCCATGGCAAACAAGGGTGTATAAATTTCCTGCGGCAAACCGATCATTTCATAGACGAAGCCGGAGTAGAAGTCCACATTCGACGAAACGCGCTTACCCGATTTATTGCCTTTATAGTGGGAGAAACATTCGATCGCACGTTCTTCCAGCAATTCGAGGAACTCGAATTCTTTTACCCGGTCTTTTTCCTTTGCCAGATCACGCGCCAATTCCTTCAATAAGACGGCGCGGGGATCGGAAATAGTATAAACCGCATGTCCGATGCCATAGATCAGTCCCGTCTTGTTATATGCCTTCTTATCCAATATCTTCATCAGGTAAGCGTCGATTTCAGAGACGCTGGTCCAATCCTTGATATTCTCCTTCAGGTGATGCAGCATGTCAACGACCTGAATGTTAGCTCCTCCGTGCAACGGGCCTTTCAGCGAACCGATGCCGGCTGCTATCGAAGAATAGGTGTCCGTTCCGGTAGAACTGGTAACCCTGACCGTAAAGGTGGAGTTGTTACCTCCTCCGTGCTCCGCCTGCAGAACCAAGAGCAAATCCAGCGTACGCGCATCCAGATCCGTAAAGTCCCGCTTCAACATATAAAGGAAGTTTTCGGCAATGCAATACTTTTCATTCGGATGCCGGATATGCAGGGAACGGCCGAAGGTAGCATGCCGCAGGATATTGTATGCATAGGCAATGATCGTCGGGAATTTGGAGATCAAATCGATCGATTGGCGCATCAGGTTGTCGCGGGAAGTATCATCCGGATTCGGATCAAAGGTGTACATCTCCAATACGCTACGCGCCAGGATATTCATGATATTCTGCCCCTGCAGGTCGAGGATGTTCATAGTTGTCTTCTGCTCCAACGGCATGTTTTCATTGACCAATTCCTTGAACGAAGTAAGCTCGTCCTTGTCCGGCAATTTGCCCGAAAGAAGCAGATAGGCCACCTCTTCAAAACCGCAACGTTTGGTACGGATAAGATCATGCGCGATGTCATCCACATCATATCCACGGTAAAACAATTTACCCGGTATAGGCACTAATCCGCCTTCCGGTTTTCGCTCGTATCCGACTACATTACCGACTTTTGTTAACCCGACCAAAACACCGGTACCATCCTCATTACGCAGCCCGCGCTTTACATTGTACTTGGTAAAAAGCGCATTGTCTATTTTAGACGTACTCTTTACGGCATCCGCCAACTTATAAATCAAATACTCTTTCTTCATCCTGTTTTCCTTTTAAATAAGTGATATGATACGATCGGTAAACTGACTTGTGCCAAGTGAATTCCCGTTTTCCATGAAACGGGCAAGATCTGAAGTTGCCTCTCCATTTGAAAAGGCCTGTTTCATTGCAGCGGTAATACGCTCGCCCGCTTCCGCCCATCCGATATATTCCAACAAAAGAACGGAAGAGAGCAAAAGAGAGCAGGGATTGACGATATTCTTTCCGGCAATATCAGGAGCGGTACCATGCGTCGCTTCGAAAATGGCGTGCCCGGTCTGATAGTTGATATTTGCTCCCGGCGCGATACCGATACCGCCGACTAAAGCGGCCAACTGATCGGAGATATAATCTCCGTTAAGGTTTAATGNGGATGTGATGACAGACGAGCTCCGTTCGGGGAAAAGTTATGTATACGATCAGGATCAGGACGGCCGTTATTTCATCCGCTGCAGCAATTGTTCGGATCCCGATACGGAAGCTGATTATTACATCGTCCATTTCAGGCTGGCCGCTAATCCTTTGCAGAACGGCGACATTTATATCAGCGGAGACCTATTCAACCAGACGCTGGACGAAAACAACCGGATGGAATATAACGCATCGGGCGGATACTATGAGAAGGCCGTCCTACTGAAGGGAGGCAACTATAACTATCAGTACCTCTACGTACCCAAAGGAGAGCAGGCCGGCCAGACCGGCCCCATCGAAGGCAATTACTACCAAACGGAAAACGAATACACGATTGCGGTCTACTATTCTCCCATGGGAGCCCGCTACGATCGCCTGATCGGGAGAACCACCCTCCGAAATCCACAGAGATATATAAAATAAAGGAGAAAATCTTATACGGATTTCCTCCTGTCTCTCTTAATTTGAAATAGTTCAGTTACCGTTCATCCAATGGGGCATAAGACTGTGTGCCTAGGATATTCATATAGGCGGGGCGGATGATCCTCTTGCCTTCAAAGTTCAACTCCTCGATCCGGTGGGCAGTCCATCCGACAATACGGGCCATGGCAAACAAGGGTGTATAAATTTCCTGCGGCAAACCGATCATTTCATAGACGAAGCCGGAGTAGAAGTCCACATTCGACGAAACGCGCTTACCCGATTTATTGCCTTTATAGTGGGAGAAACATTCGATCGCACGTTCTTCCAGCAATTCGAGGAACTCGAATTCTTTTACCCGGTCTTTTTCCTTTGCCAGATCACGCGCCAATTCCTTCAATAAGACGGCGCGGGGATCGGAAATAGTATAAACCGCATGTCCGATGCCATAGATCAGTCCCGTCTTGTTATATGCCTTCTTATCCAATATCTTCATCAGGTAAGCGTCGATTTCAGAGACGCTGGTCCAATCCTTGATATTCTCCTTCAGGTGATGCAGCATGTCAACGACCTGAATGTTAGCTCCTCCGTGCAACGGGCCTTTCAGCGAACCGATGCCGGCTGCTATCGAAGAATAGGTGTCCGTTCCGGTAGAACTGGTAACCCTGACCGTAAAGGTGGAGTTGTTACCTCCTCCGTGCTCCGCCTGCAGAACCAAGAGCAAATCCAGCGTACGCGCATCCAGATCCGTAAAGTCCCGCTTCAACATATAAAGGAAGTTTTCGGCAATGCAATACTTTTCATTCGGATGCCGGATATGCAGGGAACGGCCGAAGGTAGCATGCCGCAGGATATTGTATGCATAGGCAATGATCGTCGGGAATTTGGAGATCAAATCGATCGATTGGCGCATCAGGTTGTCGCGGGAAGTATCATCCGGATTCGGATCAAAGGTGTACATCTCCAATACGCTACGCGCCAGGATATTCATGATATTCTGCCCCTGCAGGTCGAGGATGTTCATAGTTGTCTTCTGCTCCAACGGCATGTTTTCATTGACCAATTCCTTGAACGAAGTAAGCTCGTCCTTGTCCGGCAATTTGCCCGAAAGAAGCAGATAGGCCACCTCTTCAAAACCGCAACGTTTGGTACGGATAAGATCATGCGCGATGTCATCCACATCATATCCACGGTAAAACAATTTACCCGGTATAGGCACTAATCCGCCTTCCGGTTTTCGCTCGTATCCGACTACATTACCGACTTTTGTTAACCCGACCAAAACACCGGTACCATCCTCATTACGCAGCCCGCGCTTTACATTGTACTTGGTAAAAAGCGCATTGTCTATTTTAGACGTACTCTTTACGGCATCCGCCAACTTATAAATCAAATACTCTTTCTTCATCCTGTTTTCCTTTTAAATAAGTGATATGATACGATCGGTAAACTGACTTGTGCCAAGTGAATTCCCGTTTTCCATGAAACGGGCAAGATCTGAAGTTGCCTCTCCATTTGAAAAGGCCTGTTTCATTGCAGCGGTAATACGCTCGCCCGCTTCCGCCCATCCGATATATTCCAACAAAAGAACGGAAGAGAGCAAAAGAGAGCAGGGATTGACGATATTCTTTCCGGCAATATCAGGAGCGGTACCATGCGTCGCTTCGAAAATGGCGTGCCCGGTCTGATAGTTGATATTTGCTCCCGGCGCGATACCGATACCGCCGACTAAAGCGGCCAACTGATCGGAGATATAATCTCCGTTAAGGTTTAATGTCGCAATCACGGAGTATTCTTCCGGCTTTAAGATCGTATTCTGCAGGAAAGCATCCGCAATCACGTCCTTGATAATGATTTTACCAGCCTGCTCCGCCTCTGCGAGCGCCTGTTTCGCCGCAGCTTCTCCTTGTTCCTTTTTTATTTTTTCATAGCGGGGCCAGGGAAAAGTCTGCTCTCCGAACTCCCGTTCCGCCAAAGCATATCCCCATTGCTTGAAGCCGCCTTCGGTAAATTTCATGATATTGCCTTTATGGACCAAGGTAACACTGGGGAGCTTCCTGGCAACCGCATACCTGATGGCCGCACGGACAAGCCGTTCGGTTCCTTCGATAGATACGGGTTTCACACCAAAAGAAGAGGTATGGGGAAAGCGTATTTTCGTTACGCCCATCTCCTCCGTCAGGAAACGCAAAAACTTCTCTGCCTCCGGCGTTCCCTGCTGCCATTCAATGCCGGCATAGATATCCTCCGTATTCTCCCGGAAAATATGCATATCGACTTTCGAGGGTTCCTTGATCGGGGTCGCGATTCCCTTGAACCACTGTACGGGGCGGAGACAAACATAAAGATCCAGTGTTTGCCGTAAAGCAACGTTGAGCGAACGGATTCCTCCGCCGACCGGTGTCGTCAATGGTCCCTTGATACCCACAAGATAGGTACGGAATGCTTCCATTGTTTCTTCCGGCAACCAATTACCGGTTGAGCGAAAGGCCTTTTCGCCGGCCAATACTTCCTTCCATCCGATTTCCCGCTTTCCATCATAAACTTGCCGGATTGCCTTGTTGACAATCCTTTGAGAGGCCTGCGTAATTTCAGCGCCGACGCCATCGCCTTCAATGTAGGGAATTGTTACCCTATCAGGAACAATGAGCCGGTCGCCTTTCTTTTGAATCTTATCCATAAAGACCTTATTTCTGTTTTTGTTTTGTGTTTATAGAATAAACGCCTAGTGCGAAGATATGGCGTTCAAAGCCGAACCTGCTTTAAACCATTTAATCTGTAATTCATTGTAAGTATGGTTCGCTTCGAAATCTTCCTCGGTTCCATCCGAATGGCGGAGGCGGACCGCCAATGGTTTTCCGGGAGCAAAACCGTCCAATCCAAGGATAGAGATCCGGTCGTCTTCCCTTATTTTATCATAGTCTTCCTTATTTGCAAAGGTTAACGCCAACATTCCCTGTTTTTTCAGATTCGTCTCATGGATCCGGGCGAAGCTTTTAACAAGAATCGCTTTCACATTTAAGAAGCGGGGTTCCATAGCCGCATGCTCGCGCGAAGAACCTTCCCCATAATTCTCTTCCGCTACCACAACAGAAGAGATGCCTTTTGCCTTATATTGTTTGGCAACAGCGGATACCGCTTCGTAGGCGCCGGTCAATTGATTCAGCACGAAATTCGTTTTACCGTTAAAGGCATTCACTGCCCCCATCAGCATATTGTCGGAAATATTTTCCAGATGTCCGCGAAAGCGAAGCCAAGGGCCGGCCATCGAAATATGGTCTGTCGTACATTTTCCAGCCGCCTTAAGTAATAACGGCATATTCAATAAATCCTGTCCGTCCCACGGTGCAAAAGGATGCAACCGCTGCAGGCGATTGGAATCAGGGGCAATGATTACCTCTTCCTTTGCATCCGCCGAGGGGGCGATATAACCGGAATCTTCCACAGCAAAACCCTTGGGTGGCAAGTCCACTCCTTTGGGCGGAGCTAGCTTGACCTGTTTCCCGTCCCGGTTTGCCAAATAGTCCGTCAGCGGATTGAAGCAAAGGCTGCCGGCAATCGTTAAAGCCAATGTCAATTCGGGAGAAGCGACAAAGGCATGAGTATTCGGATTGCCATCCGCCCGCTTGGCAAAGTTCCGGTTAAAAGAAGTGACGATGGAATTCGGACGGTTGTTATCTCCCGTATGCCGCTTCCACTGTCCGATACAAGGGCCGCAGGCATTGGCCATGATTACGGCGCCGAGCTGTTCGAACGAACCCAGGATTCCATCCCGCTCAGCGGTATAACGGATTTGTTCCGATCCCGGATTGATAATCAATTTCGCATGTACGGGAATCTTTGCATCCGCCGCCTGATCCGCGACAGAAGCGGCGCGGCTTAAATCCTGATAGGAAGAATTCGTACATGAGCCGATCAGGCCGACTTCCATCTGCTCCGGCCAATGATTGGCCCTTACCTTATCGGCAAATTCGGAAATCGGCGTAGCTGCATCCGGTGTAAAGGGGCCGTTGATGTATGGTTCCAGCTCGGAAAGATTAATTTCAATCACCCGGTCGTAATATTCCTCCGGATGAAGTATGACTTCCGAGTCCGCCNCGAGCGCCTGTTTCGCCGCAGCTTCTCCTTGTTCCTTTTTTATTTTTTCATAGCGGGGCCAGGGAAAAGTCTGCTCTCCGAACTCCCGTTCCGCCAAAGCATATCCCCATTGCTTGAAGCCGCCTTCGGTAAATTTCATGATATTGCCTTTATGGACCAAGGTAACACTGGGGAGCTTCCTGGCAACCGCATACCTGATGGCCGCACGGACAAGCCGTTCGGTTCCTTCGATAGATACGGGTTTCACACCAAAAGAAGAGGTATGGGGAAAGCGTATTTTCGTTACGCCCATCTCCTCCGTCAGGAAACGCAAAAACTTCTCTGCCTCCGGCGTTCCCTGCTGCCATTCAATGCCGGCATAGATATCCTCCGTATTCTCCCGGAAAATATGCATATCGACTTTCGAGGGTTCCTTGATCGGGGTCGCGATTCCCTTGAACCACTGTACGGGGCGGAGACAAACATAAAGATCCAGTGTTTGCCGTAAAGCAACGTTGAGCGAACGGATTCCTCCGCCGACCGGTGTCGTCAATGGTCCCTTGATACCCACAAGATAGGTACGGAATGCTTCCATTGTTTCTTCCGGCAACCAATTACCGGTTGAGCGAAAGGCCTTTTCGCCGGCCAATACTTCCTTCCATCCGATTTCCCGCTTTCCATCATAAACTTGCCGGATTGCCTTGTTGACAATCCTTTGAGAGGCCTGCGTAATTTCAGCGCCGACGCCATCGCCTTCAATGTAGGGAATTGTTACCCTATCAGGAACAATGAGCCGGTCGCCTTTCTTTTGAATCTTATCCATAAAGACCTTATTTCTGTTTTTGTTTTGTGTTTATAGAATAAACGCCTAGTGCGAAGATATGGCGTTCAAAGCCGAACCTGCTTTAAACCATTTAATCTGTAATTCATTGTAAGTATGGTTCGCTTCGAAATCTTCCTCGGTTCCATCCGAATGGCGGAGGCGGACCGCCAATGGTTTTCCGGGAGCAAAACCGTCCAATCCAAGGATAGAGATCCGGTCGTCTTCCCTTATTTTATCATAGTCTTCCTTATTTGCAAAGGTTAACGCCAACATTCCCTGTTTTTTCAGATTCGTCTCATGGATCCGGGCGAAGCTTTTAACAAGAATCGCTTTCACATTTAAGAAGCGGGGTTCCATAGCCGCATGCTCGCGCGAAGAACCTTCCCCATAATTCTCTTCCGCTACCACAACAGAAGAGATGCCTTTTGCCTTATATTGTTTGGCAACAGCGGATACCGCTTCGTAGGCGCCGGTCAATTGATTCAGCACGAAATTCGTTTTACCGTTAAAGGCATTCACTGCCCCCATCAGCATATTGTCGGAAATATTTTCCAGATGTCCGCGAAAGCGAAGCCAAGGGCCGGCCATCGAAATATGGTCTGTCGTACATTTTCCAGCCGCCTTAAGTAATAACGGCATATTCAATAAATCCTGTCCGTCCCACGGTGCAAAAGGATGCAACCGCTGCAGGCGATTGGAATCAGGGGCAATGATTACCTCTTCCTTTGCATCCGCCGAGGGGGCGATATAACCGGAATCTTCCACAGCAAAACCCTTGGGTGGCAAGTCCACTCCTTTGGGCGGAGCTAGCTTGACCTGTTTCCCGTCCCGGTTTGCCAAATAGTCCGTCAGCGGATTGAAGCAAAGGCTGCCGGCAATCGTTAAAGCCAATGTCAATTCGGGAGAAGCGACAAAGGCATGAGTATTCGGATTGCCATCCGCCCGCTTGGCAAAGTTCCGGTTAAAAGAAGTGACGATGGAATTCGGACGGTTGTTATCTCCCGTATGCCGCTTCCACTGTCCGATACAAGGGCCGCAGGCATTGGCCATGATTACGGCGCCGAGCTGTTCGAACGAACCCAGGATTCCATCCCGCTCAGCGGTATAACGGATTTGTTCCGATCCCGGATTGATAATCAATTTCGCATGTACGGGAATCTTTGCATCCGCCGCCTGATCCGCGACAGAAGCGGCGCGGCTTAAATCCTGATAGGAAGAATTCGTACATGAGCCGATCAGGCCGACTTCCATCTGCTCCGGCCAATGATTGGCCCTTACCTTATCGGCAAATTCGGAAATCGGCGTAGCTGCATCCGGTGTAAAGGGGCCGTTGATGTATGGTTCCAGCTCGGAAAGATTAATTTCAATCACCCGGTCGTAATATTCCTCCGGATGAAGTATGACTTCCGAGTCCGCCTTCAGGTCTTCGGCGACCAGATCGGCCCAAGCAGCCACTTCCGCCCGGCCTGTAGCCCGCAGGTAGGTTGCCATTTGCTCGTCATAAGGAAAAATGGAAGTGGTGGCGCCGACTTCGGCCCCCATATTGCAAATCGTCGCTTTTCCCGTAGCCGCCAAGGCAGTAACACCTTCTCCGAAGTATTCTATAATTGCATTAGTCCCCCCCTTAACAGTCAGGATACCGGCAAGTTTCAGGATTACATCCTTGGGAGAAGCCCAGCCGTTCAGATCTCCGGTCAGCTTGACTCCAATCAATTCAGGCATCTTCAATTCCCATTCCATGCCGGTCATTACATCGACGGCATCAGCTCCGCCGACTCCGATGGCGACCATGCCCAATCCGCCTGCATTCGGCGTATGTGAATCAGTTCCCACCATCATCCCTCCGGGAAAAGCGTAGTTCTCAAGCACGACCTGATGAATAATCCCCGCTCCCGGCTTCCAAAAGCCGATACCATATTTGTTGGAAACCGTCCGAAGGAACTCATAGACTTCATAGTTGGAGTCGGTAGCCGTACCCAAATCGACAGTTGCTCCCTTGTCAGCCAGGATCAAATGGTCACAATGTACTGTGGCGGGTACTACCGACTTTTCTTTTCCGGCATTCATAAATTGCAATAAAGCCATCTGGGCCGTTGCGTCCTGCATGGCTACCCGGTCGGGACGGAAATTCACATAGTCCTTCCCCCGTTTATACGGACGTAGAGACGACGGATCATAAAGATGTACATATAAAACCTTTTCAGCCAATGTCATCGGCCGCTGTATCACCGACCGGACCGTTTTTATTCTTTCCGCTAATGTAGCATAGAAATCCCGCAATATTTCTATATTCTGTGTCATTCTATCTGTCTTAATTCATCTGTTAAATAGGTTATATCAAAGTCATAATTCCATTGGTTAAAATAGAGATTGCCTCCCTCCCATTCGACTTCCCCTCGCTGGAAATCAACCGTTTCACTACGGGGAAATTTCTTTTCCGGGAACAAAGGACCGGAATAATCCTCATTGACAATCATCCGGTAGGAGTCGATTCCATTAGCGAAAAAATAGATTTCTTCTTCGGTTTTCCCGGGGGAAAACAGGCCGAACGATTCATCTACCGGCACCCAACCGATGCCTTCAAAATAGGCCTGGGCCCAATCATGTAAGTTTCCCAAGCCGGGATGCATCATAAAACCGCTTTGCCATTTGGCCGGAATCCCGGAACACCTCGCCAAGGTAATAAAAAGTAACGAAACCTGCCCGCAATCTCCGTGTTTATTTTCCAACACATATTGTGGAATATTCGGAATAGTTGAATATTCCCGCGCGGACGCCCAAGGGAAATTCCGATCTACCCAGGCATAAATCCGCTGGGCCTTTCTCCACGGATTCGTCTCGTCGCCAACGAGTTTTTTCGCCAACGCCTTGATCTCAGGGGTAAAGATGATATGCGACTCCCTTTCGGCGGTATATTTGCGGTATAACGGATCATCCGTTTTATAAGGTTTCACCTTCTCCGGCGTCAACCGGTGCCATTCACCGCTCGATATATATTCGAATTCGGTAGAGAAGGTAGTTGGCTTCCCCTTCACCGCCTTTTTCTCCAGATAAAGGGTATGGTGGACAAATGAATCAGGAGCAATGATATAATCCGGCTCACTGGCCGACAGCAATTTTACTTCGGTTTGCCTCGGAGCGGCATCCGTGCGGGGCAACGGCAACCAGCAACGAATCGTTTTGCCCTCCGGTACCACATCGGCTTTTACCGTCAAAGTATATTTTACCCGCATTCGTTTGGGTAAAACAACAGACTTTCCGGTCTTTCTTACTTCTTCCATAATTTCCGGCACATGTGTTTTATTCACGGCCAGGCTACCTTCATCCGAAGTTATGTCTTTTGCCTGTTTGATGGCCCGGCATACGGAATCGATACGGAAAAGATTGGGAGCCGCATTACGGAAATAACGTTTCTCTCCGTCAAAAATCAAGTATTCCAATGCCTTTTCATCCTCCCATTTCTTTATCTGGGTGTCAGTCACGTCAGGAATATATTTCCTTATGTATTGTAATACTTCGGTCTCTGTCCGGTTGAAATCCATTCGTGTCCTTCGAAGCCGTTCTTTTTCAAATGAATCTTCCTGTGCCTGTAAATTCCAAGACAAGAATGAAATCAATATACAAACGATAGCTACTCTCTTCTTATTCATTCTTTTTTATTTTACGCTCCTACCCATAGTAAAACCTATGAATAGACATATTGATCTAACAAGTCTACAAATATATGCATAAATGTCATTTATTAACTCATTTGTATTGTTTATTGTTTATTGTTTATTTGTTTGAAGAGCCGAATCACAAAAATCGCATCAATCAGAAAAGTCAGTTGGTAAATTTTCGAGAGATACCTTATACCTGCAAAGTTTAGAGTAAACAAAATTAAATATACTGGATGGATCCGTTGAAGTATAACTAAATGAAAGAAATGAGTATACTGGAATGTTTATTTAAACTATATTTGCAGTATAAGAAATCGAAAGTTATTATAACATAGATAGTTGATAATAATTATATATAAGCAAACCTGTTTGATAAGGTTGACGTGACGGGGAGAAGCAATATAAATTTTGATTAACTTTATAGAATAAAGATAGCTTATTAAAAATAGTAATGGCATGATATTATTTATAGATTGGATGGCTAATCCAGCCATATTTACTATTCCTGAATTTTCTATAGGCTTATTCCACTTAGGGCCTAAGGAAATTCGATGGTATTCTTTAGCATTCATCTTGAGCTTTTTTGTTTTCGGTTATAAAATAGTTGAAAGGATGTGGAAAAAGGAGAACATCAATCCAAATTGGCTAAGTTCATTGTTCTATTATACCTTTTTAGGCACAATTATTGGTGCTCGATTAGGGCATTGTCTATTTTATGCACCTAATTATTATTTGGCAAATCCAGTTGAAGTTCTTAAAGTTTGGGAAGGAGGCTTAGCGAGTCATGATGGTGTAATAGGTATTATTATTGCGATATGGATATATTCTAAAAAGGTTACTAAACAGAGTATATTCTGGACATTTGACAAACTTGTTGTCCCAACGGGATTAGTTGCAGCTCTTATTCGTTTAGGTAATTTGATGAATCATGAAATCTATGGACATCCGACTGACAAGCCTTGAGGATTTCGATTTATCCAAAATTTACATGAATGGCAGCAAGGGGCTCAACCTATTTTTACTCTACCATGTCATCCTACACAAATATATGAAGCAATAGCATATTTACTCACATTTGGGCTTTGTATGTGGTTATATTTTAAGAAAGAAATGTACTACAAGCGAGAAGGATTTATTTTTGGTGTCTTTATGATTTGCATTTTCACATCACGTTTTTTTATCGAATTTTTCAAAAATGAACAAGAGGCGTTTGAAACTACAATGATATTAAATATGGGACAATGTTTGAGTATTCCTTTTATCATTTTAGGAATTTGGGCTATCTATAGAAGTAGAAAAGTTAAGATAAATCTTCCTAATTAGTCTGTATTTGCTTATCATTAATTATTTACATATATATTATTGACGAAGCGTTCTTAAGAAGTAAAGTTATATGTGTTTTCACAATAGCATTTCAAAGAAGTCTCAAGAGATTGCCGCTTGGTATGGCAAGAAGTCCGCCCTGCTAAAGTTTGTAAGTTATCAAGAATTAATACTTATTAAAGTACAAACAGCCTTTTTTATTATTAAAATACAATCGCAATTCGTCATCTGTTACAGAGTATATTCAATTATTCAGCGTAAATTCAATTCCCTTTTTTGCTTTCAACCGGGTTTTGGGATTGATCCCCGACTTCCCGATCGATCACAAAAATCCCCGGTAGATAGGAATCAAGGTATCCTACTTACCGGGGAATTTTTTAATGATATAGAGTCGTCTATTTCAATTCCTTGATTTTAATATTACGAAAAGCAGCTTCATTTCCATGATCCTGTAGCAGGATATGCCCGGTGGGAGCTTCACCAAAAAGACCAGTTTCATTGTATTCTTTTGCGGCATATTTACTACCTTTCACTAAGTCCCGGAATTCTTTGGAACCACGTTCATATTCCAATACTTTGACTCCGTTCAACCAATGTTCCACATGATTATTCGGAAAGACTTTTATGACTGCTGTGTTCCATTCGCCGATACCGTTGAATTTTACATTTTCACTCTTTTTCAGGTCATATAAGCTACCTAATGTACGGCTTCCGGGGAAAGTCGTATATAACTTTGCATCCGGATGTCTGGCATCGTCCAGGATCTGGTATTCCAATCCATAGGCCGAACCTTTTTGTTTCTCTTTCTCCGTAACAAAATACTTGACGCCGCTATTGGCACCTTCCGTGATCTTAAAGTCCACACTCAACTCGAAAGCTGAATATTCGCCATCCGTCACAATATCGCCTCCATTAGCCGATTCTTTTCCTTGGGAACTCAGGACGATCAGCTGACCGTCTTCCACTTTCCATCCATGGGAGGGAAATGAATCTTTATGTGCACCCCGCCATCCGTTGGTTGTCGTACCGTCAAAAAGGAGCACCCAACCGTCTGCTTTTTCCTGGTCGGTCAATTGATTCACTGCCTCAACGGTTGCTGTCGAATCAACGGCCGTTTCTGTTTCCGCCGGCTTTGCCGATTTGTTTCCGCAGGAACATAGCAATACCGAGCAAATTGCTAAACTAAAGAACTGTGTTTTTCTCATCTTTTTATAATCTATTTTTAATATTAATATGTGTCCGCACACAATAATTCGACAAATGTAGTAAAACTATATAAAATTCAAATCAAAAGAGATTTTTTTATCACTTTCTTTTACAATTTATCTTCCCGGCGGGAAAATTACATGGATCTGCTTTTTTTAGACCCCGCAATAACGGCATTCATCACAGTGGCTCTGAAATGGTCTTCCTCTAAGCTCTTCACTCCTTCGATCGTCGTTCCGCCGGGAGAACAAACCATATCTTTTAGTTCTCCGGGATGTTTACCTGTTTCCATGACCATCTTAGCAGATCCTAAAACCGTTTGCGCGGCAAATTGATAAGCCATATTCCGGGGCATTCCTTGTTGGACCGCTCCATCCGCCATGGCCTCAATAAACATATAAACATATGCAGGCCCCGATCCACTCAACCCGACCACTGCGTCCATCAATGATTCCGGAACAAATTCAGCTTTGCCGAAACTAGAAAAAATTGTTTTTACTTTTTCCTTTTCACTTTCTTCCACATTCTGATTGGCTACTAAACCGGACATTCCTTCACCGACCAAAGCGGGAGTATTCGGCATTACGCGTACAATTTTTGCGGGTATTAAAAGGAGGGATTCAATCTGAGAAATAGTTATTCCGGGCGCTATTGAAATAAGCACATGGTCTTCATTCAACTGGCTTTTTATCTTGTTTAATAGTGAAGGCTGAGCATCCGGCTTTACAGCCAATACGATCAAATCAGCCTCCCTGACTACCGATTTTTCATCGGGAGCAACCGAAACCTTTAAAGTTTCATGTACTTTGTCCAGCATTTCCTGATTAATATCATAAACTACAATATTATCAAGCTTATATAATTTCGACTGGATTAATCCGTAAATAAGCGCTTTTCCCATGTTGCCGGCTCCGAAAATCCCTATCTTTTCATTCATCGTATTCTCCGTTTATTTTAATTATTATCTGACAAAAAGGTTTATAGAGTCAAAGGTACGGAAGATACTTCAATTTCAAAACCATATTTTTCAAATTCTTATTTTGAAGCTTCAAATGCCGGATTTACATAATAGAAAAAACAGTACTATACGTCTTAAAAATTCAGTACTGTGACTATATTCGTTCACAGTACTGAATGTCGGCATTCAGTACTGTGAATTTATTCAATGAGTGCACTGAATTTTAGAACCTCAAAAAGCAGTGACTCAAAAAGAGTTATTTATCTTATTTACAGCCTATTTTACTTTTTCAAGCCGGTGGCTTCCAGCCAAAGATCGGCCATCAATTGACGTCCCGGAAGGTCGGGATGTACCCCGTCGGCCGACCAGTAACGGGCCGGAGCCAATTTTACCGCGGCATCAAAAGCAGATTGATAGGGTACAAAAACGGCATTAAATTCGGTAGCCAGTTTCTTTAGTGAAACCTTGTATTCATCAAACATCGGGAACCATTTCGGTTCGTCGATAGCCGAACCGCCTCGTATAGCGAACGGCTCCCCTAAAACCAACTGGACGTTGGGTAACTTTTCTTTGGTATAGGTTAATAAACTGCGCAAGTCGCTTTCATAGACTTCCACCGTTCCTTTATACCCTCCGCTTAAGGTATGCCAATAATCGTTGACTCCGATCAGGATGCTTAATACTTCGGGTTGAAAAGCCAGTGCTTCTAATTCCCAACGTTCGCGTAATTGGAAAACTTTATTGCCGCTCACCCCGCGGTTATAGATTTTCAATTGCTTGTCGGCATGGTCTTTTAATAATTGGGTTGCTGTAAAAAGGGCATAGCCGCTTCCCAATTGATCGAAGTTGTTGCATTGATTATTGTCTCTTTTGCGACCGCAATCCGTAATGGAATCTCCCTGGAAAAGGATGACGCTCTCTTTTTTTAGTTGGATCTTCGGTGCATGAACTGCTGTTGTCTCTTTTACAACGGCTTTTGCTAATTCGGGAATCATCAAGGCGCCAAAACCGGCTAAGGCCCCTTTTTTCAAAAAATCTCGTCTGGAATCTTTCATGAATGAAATAGATTATAAAAGTTAGTTATTAAATTAAAGTAAATTCTTTAGATACGAGCAACTAATTCGCTAAACAACAGTGACATAATATCAGTTGCCTTATTGGCGGCAGCGATGACATCCGCTCCGTCGTTCACAAAGTCATCAGCAAAATGGTAACCTTCGTTCGTAATGACCGACATCCCGAATACCCTCAGTCCGGCGTGCCGGGCAACGATCACTTCGGGAACCGTACTCATTCCGATAGCATCCCCCCCCGCTTTTCCATAAAATGCATATTCTGCGGGAGTTTCATACGAAGGGCCGGTCAAAGCCACATACACTCCCTTTTTCAAAGGGATGCCATTCTTGACTGCTATCTCTTCCACCGACCGTATGAATTCCCGGTCATAAACGCGGGTCATGTCAGGGAAACGCGGGCCGAAAGTCTCATCATTGGGGCCGATTAGCGGATTAGGCGCCATATTGATATGGTCGCGGATAATCATCAGGTCGCCCACCTTAAACGTCGGATTGATACCTCCAGCCGCATTCGACACTAATAAATTCCGAATACCCAACAGCTTCATAACCCGGATGGGAAATGTCACCTGCTGCATCGTATAGCCCTCGTAATAGTGGAAACGTCCTTGCATGGCTAACACATGTTTGCCTCCCAGGTTTCCGCAGATTAGATTTCCCTTATGCCCGAGAGCGGTCGAGTGCATAAAATGGGGAATTTCACTATAAGGAATAACCGTTGCCTCGGTAATCCGGTCGGCCAAAGCCCCCAAACCGCTTCCCAAGATAATGGCGGTCTCCGGATTTCCCGTGATCCGGGCGGCAATCGCATCGGCCGCTTCCTGATATAAATTTTTCATAATGCTCATCTCTTTATTTATTCCGTTTATCGCTTTATCAAATCATAGGCGTGCTGCGCGGCTTGTTCCAGAATCTCATCTTCCCCTTCTACCCTCCGGTTTTCCATCAGTATTTTTCCATTACAGATCAGCGTATCGATGCAACTGCCGTTAGCCGAATAAACCAGATTGGAAACAAAATTAAAATTCGGAGTAAAGGGCGGCGTATGCAGATCCACCAGGCAAAGGTCGGCCAATGAGCCTTCCGTAATCCGTCCGCTTTCCAACCGCAGGATATCCGCCCCGGAGGCAGTCGCGGACTCTAACATTTCATCACAGGTCAAAGCTTCCGGATCCTGGCGCCAAACTTTTCCCAGCAGGGAAGCGAGCTTCATCACTTCAACCATATCCAGGTTGTTGGACGAACCGCAGCCATCCGTCCCCAAGCCGACTGTAATGCCGGCCTGCCGCATTTCCTTATATTTAAAGCTGTAACCAGAGGTCAACTTCATATTCGAGGCCGGATTATGCACTACCTTTACATCAAAATCCGCCAGCATCCGTATCTCTTCCTCATCGACATAGAGGCCGTGCGCCAGGACAAGGCGCGGGGAAAGGACTCCCAAATTCAGCAAATAACGCACCGGAGTACATCCGTTTGCCTTCACACAAGTCAGCACCTCCAGTTCCGTTTCGGAAAGATGCAAATGAATCAACAGATCGTTGGCTGTCGCAAAATCATGAAGCCAGCGGAGCATCCGTCCGGAAACCGTATATATGGCATGAGGCCCAAGGGCATATCCGATACGTTCGTTATAAGTACTGCTCAGCAATAGGTTTTTCTCGATCTCCCGCTTTGCACGTTCTCGTAATTCCGGCTTGAAATGGTCGAATATCGTATCGGAAAGCACGGCTCTCAAACCGCTATCCTCCACGGCCTGTACGGTTGCATCCATATGAGTATACATATCGAAAAAAGTAGTCGTTCCGCTTTTTATCATTTCCAGGCAAGCCAGGCGGGCGCCCCAATAGACATCCTCATAAGTCAGTTTGGCTTCATTAGGCCAGATACATTCTTCCAACCAGGGCATCAACGGCATATCGTCGCCATACCCGCGGAAGAGTGTCATGGCCGCATGGGTATGGGTATTGATCAGTCCGGGAATCACAGCCTTCCTACGGCCGTCGATAACGGTATCGGCTATCACATCCAAATCAGGAGCAATCCGTTTGATCCGTTCTCCCTCAATCCATAGATCGACAGGCCGGCCAGCCAATTCCACCTTCTTAATCAAAATGCTCATTTGATTTTTTTTAAACAATGAATTGTATTTATTTATACTCCCGGTAGAATTCGGCAACCGCCTCGATGCCTTTATAGAACAGATCTAACGTACAACTTTCATTCGGTGAATGGATAGCGTTCTGTTCCAGGCCGAACCCCATCAAAACCGTCTTGACGCCCAATATCTTCTCAAACGTTGAAATAATGGGAATGCTTCCGCCCCGGCGAACAGCCAACGGCTGTTTTCCGAAGACGACCGTATACGCCTTTTCCGCAGCCTGATAGCCCGACAGCGTAATCGGACAGACATAGCCTTCTCCTCCGTGTTGCGGCGTAACTTTGACCTTCACATACTGCGGTGCGACCCGTTGCAGGTAGGATTCGAAAAGGGATAATATCTTATGGTAATCCTGATGCGGTACCAGGCGGCAGGAGACTTTCGCATATGCTTTGGAAGGCAATACGGTTTTGGCCCCTTCGCCGGTGTAGCCTCCCCAGATGCCGCAAATATCGAAAGTCGGGCGGCAACTGTTCCGTTCCAAAGTTGAATATCCTTTTTCGCCGAAAAGCGCATCGACACCGATAGATTGCTTGTATTTGGCTTCATCGAACGGAATCCGGGCAATCATCTCCCGCTCGGCAGGAGAAAGCTCCTCCACATCCTCATAAAACCCCGGAATGGTAATCCGTCCGTCGGCATCCGTCAGGTCCGCCATCAGTTTGCAAAGCACATTGATCGGATTCGCCACGGCTCCGCCGAAATGCCCCGAATGCAGATCGCGGTTCGGGCCGGTCACTTCGACTTCCCAATAGGCCAACCCACGCAGACCGGTCGTCAGCGACGGCGTATCGGCGCTTACCATGCTGGTATCGGACACCAGAATCAGATCCGCCTTCAGCAAATCCTTATTGGATTCGCAAAAAGCCTCCAGGCTGGTCGAGCCGATCTCTTCCTCCCCTTCCAGAAGAAATTTCACATTGCAGTGCAACAAGTTTTCCCGGATAGCCGTCTCAAAGCCCTTCACCTGCATCATGCTCTGCCCTTTATCATCATCCGCACCCCGGGCCCAAATGCGCCCGTCGCGCACTACCGGTTCAAAAGGATCGCTTTTCCAGAGCTCCAGCGGTTCAGGAGGCATCACGTCGTAATGCCCGTAAACCAATACCGTTTTGGCATCCGGTGAATAATGCCGCTCGCCGTACACGACAGGATTTCCGACTGTCGGCATGCAAACAGCCCTATCGACACCCGATGAGAGAAGGATTTCCACCCACCGGTCGGCGCAAGCCTGCATATCCGGTTTATGTTCCTGTTTGGCGCTTACGGACGGAATCCGTATCAAACTGAATAACTCTTCCAAAAATCGTCCCTGATGGGCTTGTATATATTCTTTTACTGACATAATTATTGGATTAAAAAACCAAATTTACTACGATTATAGTAAACTCCACAAGTTTACAACACTTTATTTTACTCACCGGGGACTTCGTCCTCGACGGTTTCCCTTTCTACAACCTTCAGTATATGCCCTTTGTAAGAGAAAGCGGCGAGCAGCAGGATCACGATTCCCGTTGCATAAAGATAACCGAAAATCCCTTGGATCGCATCGTTTTGCCCGTACGAATGCATCCCGCTCAGGAAATAATTCACGCCGAAGAAGGTCATCAATACCGAAGCGAAAGCAAGCACCGAAGCAAGGTTGAAGGCCCAAAGGTTATTAGCTTTGCGGACCAGGTGTAAATGTGTTACGATCACATACACAACAACCGTGATCAAAGCCCAGGTTTCTTTCGGATCCCATCCCCAATAACGTCCCCACGATTCATTGGCCCAAATCGCTCCCAGAAAGGTTCCGACCGTTATCAGCATCAGGCCGATCAGCAACGACATTTCATTAATGATACTAAGGCTGCGGATACGATCGGGCAAAGTATCCGGTCGCTTGTTCTTCCAGCCGATCATCAAGACGAGATTGGTCGCTCCGAGCAGAAAACTAATACCGAAGAATCCGTATGCCGCCACGATAACGGCTACATGAAACATCAGCCAGGGTGATTTCAAGACCGGAACCAACGGATTGATCTGCGGATCCATCCAGTTCAGCCCGGAGACAAAAAGAATAATCCCGGCGAAAAGAATCGCCAAGGCAAAGGTGATCCTGCTCTTCCTTACGAATAGCAATCCTCCTAAAGCAGTAGCCCATGCTACATAGACCATCGTCTCATAGGAATTGCTCCACGGAGCATATCCACCGATATACCACCGAAGCCCTATCCCGTAAATATGGAATGCGAATACGAGGCAAACGAGCGCAGTCAGGATCCGGTTCCCAATACCAATCCATTTCTTTTCCTTAAAAAGGGAAAGGATGGAGAGAACCAAGAGAAAGCCGCCCAGGATCAGATACCCCATCCGGCAATAGCGGAAGATATTCGCCTTATTATAAAAGATCTCCGTATCCAGTTTTTTCTGATCGACCGGCAAGGTCTTGTTTTTCACCCGCTGGTAAGTAATAATCATATCCAGTACCTCGTCGGATTTTGTCCAGTCATGGCTCTGGAGAGCCACCCGTAGCTCATCGGTATACCATTGCAGTATCTTCGAAACAAACATCGAGTCTTGGCCGGCAAAGGCGGAAAGATCGTCGCCCGGAGCATACCATTTGTGATCCGGATCGTTTTCCTTCGGGAAAATATTCAGCAATTGATAGTTAAGTAACTGATGGAGGATATTTATCTTCTCATCCAGTTTAACCACCTCCTTATCGAATGCCGTCCGTTCGGCTTGCATCTTATTATAGGCTTCCTCTACTTTTTCCTGTAACTTGTAGGCGCCGTTCGAATCAAAAAGTTCGATGTACGCACACTCATCCCTTGTCAGGCCGTAATAGTCCGCCACCTCGTTGTTCGAAAGGCTGATAAAAGGAACCCGCATCCACATCTCCGGGAGCGCCAGGAAACTAATCAGGAACTGGTCGGAATTGAAGTTGCCAACCTTATTCCCTTTATGTATTTTCCGCAGGATTTCGGAAGAAAACGTATTCACCGGAATGATCCGTCCGTTGGTCGACTGGATTGGAATGGCGCCCAGACGGGCCGCATGGGCCGGATCGATCGCATAGCGCATCACGGCGTCCTTTACCGGAGAATCGACTTCTTTCTTCGCTTCCACTTGGACGGATAGCGTCAATAGTGCCAATAACAGGATGGCTTTCCCGTTCGTACTCAACCGTTTCAAGCGCTGGTTCAGCGTATAAAGCCTCGTATTTTTGCCGACAAAGCAAAGAATAAAACCAAGGAAAAGAACCGCATATCCCGTATAGGTAATATTCCTTCCGAACACATCCCGGTTAACGGAAAGGATCGTTCCCTTTTCATCGGAATCGAATGATGCCTGAAAGAAACGGTAACCTTTCACATCCATTACATTATTCATATAGACGCGTTCCTCCCTCGTTTCTCCGTCCACCTTTACGCGCAAAAGGCTTTCGTAAGAGGAAGGGCTGGAAGAACCCGGATAGCGCGTCAAGGTAAACTTTTTCAATTGTATGCTGAAAGGCAGGGGATGTTCGCTCATACCTCTGCTGGTACGGACGACCATACGGCGGCTCGTCTCTCCCTCCCGCAGGTGGAGATAACCTTCCTCTCCGGTAAGATGAGATACCAAAGCGCCCAGAAGAATAATGACAAAGGCGAAATGGGTCAGCATAAGTCCCCAGCGGCGTTGCCGCAACAACTTATGTTTCAGGGTTGCCGCAATATAGTTGACGACCAGGGTAAATTGCAATAAAATCAGCAAGGGAGAATAATAAACCATTGCCTTGGCAGTCTCCGTACCGTGGTATTTTTCGATAAAAGTGGCAAAGGCCAGGCATAAGGCATAAACGAACAGCAAAACAAGGGACGTTTTATAAGAACAAATCAGCCTTTCAATCGTCTTCATATCAAAGGTATTAAATGCTTTAATCTATTTTCAAAATTGACGATAAAGATATATATTTTACCCCATAGTCGACCTATCGATACGGACGAAAGAAAAGAAAATTAGGCTTCGGAGGTCAGCCGACAGCCCATTGCTTGGCTTCATACATGTCCAGGTATTCCTCCCATCCGGGATCCAGTTCGGTATAGATCGTGATCGGAAGAAGTTCGAGGGAAGCCAATGCCTCGTTCAGGTATTCGCCGAAAACACGCACCGTGCGGGTATAAAAAACCCAAACCCGCTCGCCTCCGCCGGTATAAACGCCCGTAAGGATGGCCAGCTTGTCCTTTTCCATCGTTTTGCGCAACAACGCCTGCACGTTCTCCATTTCTGCAGCCACCGTTTCGGGAGGCATCCCCTTTTCATCGCCCTGGTATTTCCAGGAAATCTCCACCCGTTCCTTCATTTTGCCCGACAACCGGAACTCTTGTAACTGATCCCGGCCGCAGATAATCATCAATTGTCCGTTTTCGTCTTCCGACATGGAGGTAAACCATTCGTCACTTAGTCTCATATTCTACTATTTCTTGTTTGTTTTCCCTATGCTCTTTCAGCCATAGTTGGTAAGAATTAATGATATTTTGCCAGACGACATAAGCCGCCGGAGCGAGAGAGGCGACGGGATTCAGATAGGTCTGCGCCATCCAGATCGCCAGGATCGTATTTTTTTGCCCTAATCCCTGCCCCGAAGAAACGGGATCTTTATATCGTTTTCCGATGCTTCTGCCAATGATAAACTGGGCGGCACAGACAATAAGGGCGGTGACTGCCAGGCCGATTTCGCTTCTGTAGTTCGGATTTTCCTGATTCACCAGAAAACTCATTGTCTTACCCATCACTATGACCAAGGCGACCGCCCAAAGATAAAATCCCACTTGGGGGACTTCGGCTATCTTCCGGTGCAGACGCGGAGTATACCTGCGCATCCCCCATGCCATAAGCAACGGGAGGATCAGGAGCGGCACGACCTGTTTGCAGATAAAGAAAAAGGAAGCCCAGAAAGACAGGTCGCTATGCGTCCCCATAAAAGAGAAAAACAAGGGGGCGAAGAAGGCTACCACCATATTACAGAGAAGGATGTAAGTTGTCAGGAAAGCCACATTTCCTCCCAACATGCCCGTGATCACAGGTGCGGAGGTCGCCGTTGGCGCCAGCATGCAGATCATGGCTCCCTGCGCAATCAGGGGATCATACCCTTTAAGAAGGAAATAAGCGCCCAAACTTCCAATCAATTGTATGGATATCAAACCGATATGAGCCGGATGAATAAGAATCTGCCGTGGTGAAAGCTTACAGAAAGTCACCAGCAGCATAGTGAAAATCAGGTAAGGCGTCAAGAAGGAGATATATGAAATCAACGGATAGGCTGCCACTCCCAAAAACATGGCAATCAGGAGCATCCATTCTTTGATAAATCTCAAAATTTTATGCATCGATATTCTTTAAGAAGTACAAAGGAATGATTTATCCACGAATATTGCAATGATAACCGGAAAAAACTACCAAAAGAAAAAGGAAGCCATAGCGTCTGAAAAAAAGGGGCTGTCCAAAAAGTCGTGACTTATACGGAAAAAATCCAGTGCACTGAATTTTATAAATGAGTGCACTGGATTTTATAAATGAGTACACTGGATTAATTCATTGAGTGTACTGGATTTTCAGGGCGGCGCAGTGTTTTTTCAGACAGCCTCTTTCCTTATTATCGAACTCGCTTTATAATTACCGGATAGGCTTATATTGGACGAAGGCCTCGATCGCTTCATAGGAAGCCAAACCCAAGTTCTTGTATAATTCGGCGGTCGCCCGGTTACGGTCTTCGGCGCGCTGCCAGAAGAGACGTTCATCGTCACCCAGATAGGGAGCGCTTTCAGCCTGTGACTGGTGTTTGAGGATGGCGTTTCGCTTGTGGCGCAATTCTTCCGGACTGATAGGTACGGCCATTTCAATATGGTCCATTTCCCATTCGGCCCAAGCACCGCGGTACATCCAGATACGGCAATTCTTCAACCATTCTTCGTCTTTTATTTCATCGACTGCTGCGAGGATCGCATCCAGGCAAACTTTATGCGTTCCGTGCGGGTCGGCTAAATCGCCGGCGACAAAGATCTGATCCGGTTTGATTTCTTCGAGGAAATTTTTGATGATATCCTTGTCCGCATCCGTCAGTTCCCCTTTCTTCACCGCTCCGGTTTCATAGAAAGGCAGGTCGAGAAAATGGACATGATCGTCCTTTACGCCCGTATACCGGGCAGCCGCCCGCGCTTCTTCCCGGCGGATCGTTCCTTTCATGAAAAGGACGTCTCTTCTTTCCGGTTCTCCTTCCACTTTCTCATAGCGGAGAAAGTGGATGATCTTTTCAGCTTCCTCCTTCAAAGTAGAATCCTCCGGTGTATATTTGGAGCATACGTCCCGCAGATATTCGCAATAACGGATGACTTCTTCGTCTCCGACGGCAATGTTTCCCGAAACCTGGTAGGCGACATGTACGTCATGATCCTGCTCGCACAAGCGGCGGAAGGTGCCGCCCATTGAAATCACGTCGTCGTCCGGATGCGGGCTGAAGACGATTACCTTTTTGGGATAAGGGGTAGCGCGTTCGGGTCGGTTGGAATCATCGGCATTCGGTTTTCCGCCGGGCCAACCGGTTATCGTATGCTGGATATCATTGAAGATCTTTATATTTACATTATAAGCGGAGCCATACAAGGCCAGCAACTCGTCCAAACCGTGCGAACTATAATCCTTATTGGTCAGCTTCAAAATGGGCTTGCCTGTCAACTGGCAGAGCCATACGATCGCTCGACGGATCAGCTTATTCTCCCACTCGCAGTTGGAAACCAGCCACGGATGGCTGATACGCGTCAACTCATAGGCTGCGGAAAGATCGATGACGGTCTTCACATTCGGATGGTTTTGCAAATAAGTGGCCGGCACGTTGTCGCTGTCTTTTCCTTCCACCGTCTTCTGGATGATCTTTGATTTATTTTCTCCGAAAGCAAGGAGTACGATTTGCTTAGCCTTAAAAATGGTGGAAAGCCCCATTGTAATAACGCTGGTCGGGACATTCTCTATGGATTTGAATAAGCGGGCGGCCTCTTTCCGCGAATCACTGTCCAAAACGGTCAATCGGGTACGGCTGTTGACGCTCGATCCGGGGCCGTTAAAACCTAAATTGCCGGCATGCCCGATGCCCAGCAGCAAGTAGTCTATGCCTCCTACTTCATCGATCAGCTTTTCATATTGCTGGCAAAAGTCATAGATATTTTCCTTGTCTATAAATCCGTCCGGTGAATAGATATGGGCCGGATTAATATCGACATGATCCAGGAAGGCTTCCTTCAACTGGGATAAATTGCTATGGGCGGCAACCGATAAAGGGAAAAATTCATAGACTAAAAAGACGATTACATTCTGAAAACTCAATTGTTCTTCCTTGTGCAAATTGATCAGTTCATTGAAAACTCCCAAAGGGGAACGGCCGCCGGGAAAGGACAGGACAAAATTCTTACCTTCCCTTTGCTTTTCCCTGATCTTGGATGCGATTTCTTTGGCAACCGCGACTGAAGCTTCTTCTACGGATTCGTAAATATTGGTGGGAATCTTTTCATAACGTGTCAGGACTGAATGCTCATAGGCATTTCCCGGATGATAAAAGCGCTCCGGAATACGCGTAAGTGTAATTTGTGAACTTAGATTTTTTTTCATATCTGTGTTTATTAATATTTATTACAAAATAATCAGATAACATTATATGATACACAAAGGTAGCAATTAATCCATTATTTATCCCCTTCCCAATAGACAAACAAATCTTGTTTTTTTCTTTTTACCAACTATTAGGTAGTAAGGGAATCCAGTTCCAGTGTCAATTCCGTCCATTCATCCATTAACCGGGCCAAGTCTTTCTTCAAGGAATCATGTTTCTCATATAGAGAAGTATCCGAGGCCCCTTCCGGAGTCGTCATCTCCTGCTCTATTTTCTTAATTTCTGTTTCCAATCCGGAAATTTTGCTTTCTGCCATCGAAATATTCCGTTCGATTTTCTTCAACGCTTTATTCTGCTCTTTCCGGGCTTCATAGGAAAGCTTACTGGAGGGTGCGTCAGATGATTCCTCCTCAGCCGCCGGAAGATTAGATTCCTTATTCGTTCTTTCCAGTTCCTGCAGTGTGTCCAGTTTCTTCCGCTCCAGAAATTCATAGATCCCGCCAAGATGCTCCACAACACGCCGGTTACCGAACTCATATACTTTATTGACCAATCCGTCGAGGAACTCGCGGTCATGCGAAACAACAATCACTGTTCCGTCAAACTCCTTGATGGCATCCTTCAGGACATCTTTCGAACGCATATCCAGGTGATTCGTCGGTTCGTCAAGGATCAGCAGGTTGACCGGTTCCAGCAAGAGGCGGATCATTGCCAATCGGCTGCGTTCGCCGCCGGAAAGGACTTTTACCTTCTTATCCGAAGCCTCGCCTCCGAACATGAAAGCGCCGAGAATATCCCGTATCCTCGTCCGGATATCTCCTTGGGCCACCAGGTCGATGGTGTCGAATACGGTCAGGTTTTCATCCAACAATTGTGCCTGGTTTTGTGCAAAATAACCGATCTTCACGTTATGACCCAACTGAAGCTTACCTTGGTAGTCCACTTCATTCATGATACATTTTACCAACGTCGATTTTCCTTCTCCGTTTTTGCCTACGAAAGCCACCTTGTCTCCCCGGTTAATGGTGAATGTGGCGTTGGCAAAGATCAGATGGTCGCCATAATACTTCGTCAGGTTCTCCGCGATGACCGGATAAGATCCCGAACGGGGGGCCGGAGGAAACTTCAGCGAAAGCATGGCCGTATCGACGTCATCGATCTCGATGCGTTCGATTTTCTCCAATTGTTTGATCCGGGATTGTACCTGTACCGCCTTGGTCGCCTTATAGCGAAAACGCTCGATAAAGGCTTCCGTATCAGCCAACTTTTTCTGCTGGTTTTCATATGCCCGGAGCTGCTGCTCGCGGCGTTCTTTACGCAATTCCACATAGTGGGAATAGTTGGTCTTATAATCATAGATCTTGCCCAGTTCGATCTCGACGGTTCGTGTCGTGGTATTATCGATGAAAGCCCGGTCGTGGGATACCAGGACTACGGCGTTTGCCCTTGTCTGCAGGAAACTTTCCAGCCATTGGATGGATTCGATATCAAGATGATTGGTCGGTTCATCCAATAAAAGTACGTCCGGACGTCTCAGCAATAACTTGGCCAACTCGATACGCATCCGCCAACCTCCGCTGAATTCGGAAGTCTGCCGGTCAAAATCCTCCCGGTTGAAACCTAGTCCCAGCAGCGTACGTTCCAGATCAGCCTGGTAATTATTTCCTCCCAACATCTGGAAAAGTTCTGTTTGATGGGTAAGGCGGTCGATAATACCCTGATAGGCTTCCGACTCGTAGTCCGTCCGTTCGGAAAGTTGGATGTTCAGTCTTTCAATATCCTTATCCAATTGATGGATGGATTCAAACGCCTTCTCGGCTTCTTCGCGGACGGTGTTCGTATCCGTCAATACCATTTGTTGCGGCAAATAGCCGATGGTGATCTCTTTCGGAATGCTGACGGAACCTGAGGTAGGCGCCTGCAACCCGGCGAAGATCTTCAACATGGTCGACTTTCCCGCCCCGTTTTTCCCAACCAGCGCGATTCTGTCTTTCTTATTTACAACAAACGAAACATGATCGAAAAGGGTAAATCCTCCGAATTCAACCGTCAATCCTTCTACCGAAATCATAATTCTATTTCTCCGGGGCACGTAGCCGCCGGCTTATTCACTTCTTTTATTATACACTAATATAGGTTTCCAGTAACTTTGCCGAAGGGACGGGAGTTACTGATACCGTTTTTGTCTCTGCCGGAATAAGTACGGTCTGTCCCTGATGAACCGATACTTTTTGCCCGGCATTATCTTCAATCAGGGCTTTCCCTTCCATGCATATATAAATGACAAAGGAATCCAATGCTGAAAAGTCACTTACCACCGGCGCATCCAAATCCAGTAAATTAGTCGTGAAATACTTGCAACTGACCAAATCCACCGATTGGTTGCGAACCGGAGTGTAATGGGTCTGGTAATCGGAATGGAAGGTATAATCGATCGCATCCTTTGCCAGTCCGGTATGCAATTCACGGGTATTACCGTTTGCATCCTTCCGGTTATAATCATAGATGCGATAGGTAATATCGCTGGTCTGTTGTATCTCGGCAATAAAGCAACCCGAACCGATCGCATGTACCCGCCCGGCAGGTAGGAAAAAGACGTCTCCCGGTTTCACCAGATATTTTTTCAAGACATCCATAAGCGTATTGTCACCTACCCGGCGCACATATTCGTCCGCATCGATCTGTTGGGAAAATCCGGAATATAAGGCGGCTCCGGGAGCCGTTTTAATGACGTACCACATTTCAGTCTTACCGAAAGAGTGATGCCGTTTCTCCGCCAATTCGTCATTAGGATGAACTTGTATCGAAAGATTGTCCCTTGCGTCGATAAACTTTATCAAAAGGGGAAACCGGTGTCCGAAACGCTTCTGCACCTTCGATCCGACCAATTGGGGGCCGTAGGAATCAATGAGTTCTTCCAGGGTTTTATCCTCCAAAGGACCGTTGGCTACAACCGAATAATGTCCTTCCACATGTGAAACTTCCCAACTCTCGCCTATCCCGGTCCGTTCCGGAGTAATTCCTTTAAACGGACAAATATCCGATCCTCCCCAGATAACCTCTTTCAGGATCGGTTTAAATGTCAATGGATATAATATCATTCGTCTACTCTTTTATTTTTTCCGTAGTACCATCGCCGTCCGCGCCGGAAGGTACAACTTTAACCATTCTTTTTCTGCTTTTTTATAAAGTGGATCGGGTTGTGTAAAATGATGCACGGTATCATCCGAGATGCCGAAGCCTCCGAAACGCACGGCGTCCGTATTCAACACGACCTCATATTCTCCCGGAGTTGCCAATACGCCATAATCGGTAAAAGAATGGGTCGGATTAAAATTGAAGATAAAAAACAAGTCCTTGCGCGAATAGGCAAGAACCTGATCGCCATCGCTGTCCCAAACCTTAGTTAAAGGAAGCTCCTGGAAATCTTTTACTTCATGAATCAAAGCCAGCATTGCCTTGTCGAAATCCCCGAGATATTGGTATTTCAAATCCGGATTGTCCACCAGATCCCATTGGCGGCGGGCATACTTATAAGACCATCCGTTTCCTTCTCGCGGAAAATCGATCCATTCGGGATGTCCGAACTCATTACCCATGAAATTCAGATAACCTCCGTTGATGGTGGTCGCCGTCACCAGACGGATCATTTTATGTAATGCGACTCCTCTTTCGACTACCAAGTTGTGATCATCTTTCCGCATATGCCAATACATGGCCGAATCAATCAACCTGAAAATAATTGTTTTATCGCCTACCAACGCCTGGTCATGGCTTTCCGCATAGCTGATCGTCTTTTCATCGCTCCGGCGGTTGGTTGTCTCCCACCAGATGGCGGACGGATGCCAATCCTCATCTTTTTTCTCTTTCAACAATTTAATCCAGAAGTCCGGGATATTCATCGCCATACGGTAATTGAAGCCATAACCTCCCTCGTCGAACGGCACCGCCAATCCGGGCATTCCGCTCACCTCTTCGGCGATTGTAATCGCATTCGGATTCACCTCATGTACCAATTTGTTGGCCAAAGTAAGATAGGTAATAGCATCTCCGTCCTGGTGGCCGTTATAGTAATCGGCATAATGGCTAAAGGCTTCTCCCAGCCCATGGCTATAGTAAAGCATGGAGGTTACCCCGTCAAAACGGAATCCGTCGAATTTATATTCTTCCAGCCAGAATTTGCAATTAGAAAGAAGGAAATGGATTACTTCATTTTTCCCATAATCAAAGCAGAGCGAATCCCAGGCCAAATGCTCCCGGCGGCTACCGGCATGAAAGTATTGGTATTCCGTGCCGTCGAACCGGCCGAGCCCCTCCACTTCGTTTTTAACGGCATGACTGTGGACAATATCCATAATCACCGCTAAACCCAGCGTATGTGCATCATCGATCAAATGCTTCAGATCGTCCGGTGTTCCGAATCGGGAAGAAGCTGCGAAAAAACTGCTTACATGATAACCGAAAGAAGCGTAATAAGGATGTTCCTGAATGGCCATCACCTGAATGGCATTATAGCCTTCCTGTGCGATGCGTGGAAGAACGTTCGTACGGAATTCATTGTATGTACCGATTCTTTCTTCCGATGTTGCCATACCGATATGGCATTCGTAAATCAGCAACGGGTCGGTTTTCGGTTTGAACCGCTCTATTTTAAAAGTGTAAGATTTTTTAGGATTCCATATCTGGGCGGAAAATATTTTGGTTTGTTCATCTTGTACAACTCGCCTGCACCATGCAGGGATACGCTCCCCGGCGCCCCCGTTCCATTCCACCCAAAGTTTATATAAGTCTTCGTGCTTCAAGGCTTTGTCGGGAAGTATGATTTCCCAGGCACCTCCATATAATCGGGTAAACTTAAACTCTTCTTTCTTTTGCCATCCGTTAAAGGTTCCAATCAGATATAGGGCAGTTGCATTCGGAGCCCATTCCCGAAGCACCCAACAGTCGCCCACACGATGAAGTCCAAAATACAAATATCCTGAAGCGAATTCGGATAAAGTCATGCTACCTTCCTTCGTCAAGTGGGCCTCTTTTTCAAGAACTTGTTGATACCTCCCTTCAATTGCAATCTGGTAAGGTGTCAGCCACGGATCGTTTTTTATCAAACTGAGTGGTTTCATTGTCTATATTTGAGTTTATACTTCAGCAAAGATAAAACTTTCACTCATATCAACAGTGAAGTATTCCATAAAAAAGAGTAAAGCCTCTTCTCTGTCTTTTTATATTTCATGAATTAAAGTATAAACATTTTCTTTTTTTGAATCATCTTAAGTAAGATTTACGCTCTGGAGATATAATTTAAAAAAAATAATCTATCTTCGTAGCAATAAATAACCAAATAAAAAATGTACTAATGGAAAAGAAAGGTGTAAAAATGTTAGTATCAGGAGCATTAGTCGCTTCCATACTGTTTTCTTCTTGTATTGGCTCATTCAATCTGTCCAATAAGTTACTGGACTGGAACAAATCTATTGATAGCAAATTTGTAAACGAACTGGTTTTCCTTGCCTTTTGTATTGTTCCCGTATATGGCATCTCCTTGTTGGCAGACGCTCTTGTCCTTAATAGTATTGAGTTCTGGACAGGAGAAAATCCTGTAGCAGACGTCGGCTCGATCAAAACGGTAAACGGCAAGGATGGCGTTTATACGGTTGAAACAAAGAAAGATGGATATCATATCCAAAAGAAAGGCGAAAAGAACGGAATGGATCTTGTTTTTGACCAAGCTGACAAAAGTTGGAGCGTAGAAGCAAACGGACAATCCAGCAAATTGATGAAATTTAAAGACGGAGATGACGTTGTAATGTATCTTCCCGACGGAAAAGAAATGAACGTAGAATTAAACAAAACAGGCGTATTGGCATTCAGACAAGTAGTAGAAAACCAAACCTATTACGCTGCCCGCTAATCTCATAGATGATAAAAACGAAGGGCATTCCGGTCGGGATGCCCTTTTCTATTTCAAACGGACAGTCTCTACTTTAAGAAGGCGGGAAAGCAACTGTTCCATCGCTCCCTCGCGTATGCGCAACGTCATTTCACAATTCAAATCGAAGCGTTGAGAAACAATCTGCGGATTATCTTCTTTAATAATCCGCATGACGCCATTCAGGTAAATATAGTCAAATATGATTGTAATCTCTGTATCTACCGTTCGTTGTACGATCTCTGCCGCAGCGATCGCTTCTGCCGCGGCAGTCCGGTAAGCAACGATCAACCCGCTTGTACCTAATTCTATCCCTCCGAAATAGCGGATAACCAGGATCAGGATATCGGTCAATCCGTTGGAATTGATCTGTCCGAGAATCGGTTTTCCTGCGGTAGACGAAGGTTCCCCGTCATCATTCGCCCGGAAATCGGTATGGTTAGGTCCAAGCATATAAGCCCAACAAATATGCCGGGCATCATAATATTGCTTTCTATATTGATCGAGCCGTTCCTTTACTTCCTCAACACTCCGGACGGGAAATGCATACGAAATAAAACGGCTTCGTTTTTCCGTATAATAACCCCGTGACGGCGCCTTAATCGTAAAATAACTGTCTTCCGCCACTTAATCAGGTATATGTGTTTCCTTTTCCTCCCGGAAACTTCGGAAGTCCTTCATAATCTCTCCGATCTCTTCAATAAAGTAAGGATCCTTCACTCTCTCTTTGACTGTTTCATAATAGGCTTCAATGGCAGCCAATGCACAAACATCCTGTCCGCGAAGCAGAAAATAAGGTTCCTCATTTTCTGTGCACTGCTTGATCATTTGAATTGGATTTTTCATAAAAACTGTTTTTATTATTTAGTTCATCTTTTAAAAAAGGAGCGGTAAAACTTTTCACATTCTTCTTTTTCACCAATTCCTCCGGAGTTCCCGAGAAAAGAATTTCTCCCCCTCTTCGTCCGCCTTCCGGTCCCATATCAATCAAATAATCCGCGGATTTGATGATATCCAGATTATGTTCAATAATAATTACCGTGTTCCCCTTGTCTATCAATTTATTCAATACATTTAATAAAACACGAATGTCTTCAAAATGCAAACCGGTCGTCGGTTCATCCAACAAATAAACTGTCTGCCCCGTATCTCGCTTTGCCAATTCCGTCGCCAACTTCACGCGTTGGCTCTCGCCTCCGGAAAGGGTTGTCGAAGGCTGTCCCAGTTTAATATATCCCAATCCGACCTCTTGCAGCACTTTTATTTTCTGCAAAATGGAAGGGATATTTTCAAAAAACTCGACCGCCATATTAATTGTCATATCCAACACATCGGCAATTGATTTTCCCCGGAATCGAACTTCCAAAGTCTCACGGTTATACCGCTTTCCATGGCATTCATCACATGGAATCAAGACATCGGGTAAAAAGTTCATCTCAATCGTCTTATATCCGTTTCCCTTACAAACTTCACAACGTCCTCCCGCCACATTGAAAGAAAATCTTCCGGGTTTATATCCTCTCATTTTCGATTCAGGCAACTCCACAAACAAATTCCGAATATCGGAAAACACTCCGGTATACGTTGCGGGATTGCTACGGGGCGATCTTCCGATTGGCGACTGATCTACATTAACTACTTTATCGACAAACTCAAGGCCTTCAAGCGACTCATAGGGTAAAGGCGATTCCAGCGATTTATAAAAATACTGGCTCAAAATCGGTTGTAATGTAGCATTAATCAGAGATGATTTTCCACTACCGGAAACTCCGGTTACACAGATCATCGTTCCCAAAGGGAAAGAAGCCGTCACCTTCTTCAGGTTATTTCCCGAAGCGCCCTTCAGTACCAAACGGTTTCCATTTCCTTTCCGGCGGACTTCCGGTACGGGTATTTCCTTCTTACCGTTTAAATAATCGGCAGTCAGTGTACCGGCGTGAAGCATTTCCTCCGGCACACCGGCAAAAACGACCTCGCCTCCCAAACGGCCCGCCCTCGGACCCATATCAACCACATAATCTGCCTGAAGCATCATATCCTTGTCATGCTCCACGACAACCACCGTATTACCGGCATCGCGCAGGTCTTTTAAAGAATGAATCAAGCGCATATTGTCCCTTTGGTGTAAACCGATACTCGGTTCGTCCAAAATATAAAGGACATTGACCAACTGGCTACCTATCTGGGTGGCCAAACGGATCCGCTGGCTTTCACCGCCCGAAAGAGTCGCCGATGGACGGTTCAGGGAAAGATAATCCAAACCGACATCCAGAAGGAATTTCAACCGTGAGCGTATTTCTTTCAATATCTCCACGGCGATCTTCCGTTGGTTTTGGGAAAGTCTATCTTCCACCTGGTTTACCCATTCACTCAGTTGGACAAGATCCATCTCGGCAAGTTCCGCTATGTTTTTTCCATCGATACGATAATGCAAAGCCTCCTTGTTCAAGCGCTGCCCCTTACATTCCGGACAAACCGTCGTACGGATGAATTGTCCGGCCCATTTCTGGGCGGATGCGGAGACATCTCCCTCCTGCTGCATTAAAATATATTTTGTAACGCCTTCATAGGAAAAGAGATAATTGGAATAACCTAAAGATTCGTTAGAGATTTGCAGCCGTTCGTCCGTCCCGTTCATTATCTCGTCCATCGCCTCTTCGGGAATGTCTTTGATAGGAGTTTTAATCGTCACGCCATGTTTTTTGCACAAGGCCTCGATCTGCCAGAAGATTAGAGATTGTTTATACTTTCCCAGAGCCACGATCCCGCCTGCATAAATACTCAAATTCGGATTCGGGACGATCTTTTCCATATCCAGCAAATTCACCGTACCTAATCCCTTGCATTTCGGGCAGGCTCCCTGAGGGGAATTAAATGAGAAATTATGGGGGGCCGGTTCGCTATAGGAAAGGCCCGTTGTCGGACACATCAGCCGGCGACTGTAAAAACGGGTCTGATCGGTATCCGCATCCAGAATCAAGATCAATCCGTCTCCTTGTTTCATCCCTACTTTCAGGCTTTCCTTCAAGCGGCGTTCATCTCCGGAAGAAACGACCATCTTATCAATAACAACTTCGATGCTATGCATCTTGTAACGGTCCAATTTCATTCCGTGAACGATTTCACGCAGTTCACCATCGACACGTACCGTCAAATAGCCCTTTTTCCGGATTTGTTCAAACAGTTCCTTATAATGGCCTTTCCGGTTCCGTACCAAAGGAGCCAGTAAATAAACTTTCCGCCCCCGGTATTCGGTTAAAATCAGGTGAAGAACCTGATCTTCCGTATATTTAACCATCTTCTCACCGCTCAGATAAGAATAAGCCTCCCCCGCCCGGGCATATAATAAACGGAAAAAATCATAAACCTCCGTTGTCGTACCGACGGTGGAACGCGGATTCTTATTCGTCGTTTTCTGCTCGATGGAAATAACCGGACTCAAACCGGTGATCTTATCTACGTCCGGACGTTCGATATTTCCCAGGAAATTCCGGGCGTAAGCTGAAAAGGTTTCGATATAACGGCGCTGGCCTTCTGCAAAGATCGTATCAAAAGCGAGAGAAGATTTGCCGCTACCACTCAAACCGGTAATGACGGTTAATTTATTCCGTGGTATATCTACGTCTATATTCTTTAAATTATGTACACGGGCGCCCAATACTTCGATCTGCCCGCTTTCAATCTCTTGTTTGTCCTCAGACATAAAACCTGTTCTTAATATCTTTAATCAACCACCCATCGTTTGTCATGAACATAATGGTTGGGTTTATTATAAAAAAGTTCTTCCGCTTTCGGAATTTGTATGCTGAAAGTCTTTCCCTTCGTTTCCAGACTACGGTCTGTCAGCCAAGTATTCAGACGCTTCAAGTCAGCAAAGGTAATTTCTTTTTCCTTTGCAAAGGCAGCCAGATCCGGAATATCGGAAGAAACAACGACTTCTTCCGTCTCTATGGGCTTATATAAATCCTCGGCATGCAAGACAAATCCGTATTTATAGGGATGTTCGAATATTTGCTTCAGCGCAACGATACGAAAAACATAGCGTGTCGTCTCTTCAACCAACCAAAGATCCATCGAGTCATCCACATATTGCTTGGAGAGTTCTCCCGAAATCCGTCCCATTCCGGCATTATAAGAAGCGGCTACCGTAGTCCAGTTCTTGTACCGCTTGTATCCGTCCAGCAGATATTCGCAGGCCGCCTGGGTCGATTTTTCCACATGACGCCGTTCGTCGACGGTCTCCGTGACGGTCAGGCCATATTGCTTGGCGGTTCCTTCGAGCAGTTGCCATATTCCCGCCGCCCGCGAAGGAGAAGTCGCCCGCGTATCCAGGCTGCTCTCGATAACAGCCATATATTTGAAATCCTCGGGAATCCCGTTCTTCTTCAGGATAGGTTCTATAATCGGGAAATAGCGGTTGGCCCGCTTGATCAAGAGCATAGTGCTCGAGTGAAAATAGGTCAGGCTACTTAATTCCCGGTCAAATCCTTCACGCATGTTATAGCGTTTCAAATCGAGATTCTCACCGCAGAAACGGATATGTTTGGGTATTTCGGGTGAAACCGTAAAAGCGGAGACAACTGGTTGTTCCTCATTGGCCTTATCCGCATCATTGAATCCTATGCAAAAACAAGCGGTAAGACAAAGTCCTCCTCCCAGGAGGAAACTGATCAGATTATTCCTGAATACTTTCATCTTGAATTGTTTTTGAACGCAGGATATTGATATCCCCGCTCTTCTTATATTTATAACCGTCCGAGCCTTCCGCTTCTATCACATAGAAATAGACTCCCGGGCTAACATATTTGTTCTTATATTTTCCGTCCCATCCCAATGCCGGATCGGTCCAATAAAAAAGCTGGACGCCCCAGCGGTTGAAAATCCAACCTTTGAATTTCACAATCGACTTATAAGCGACTTTAAACTCGTCATTGATGCCTGGGGAAGCGCCGGGGGAAAATGCGTTCGGAACCTGCAGATCCGATTCTTTAATCCGTATCTCGATTGAAGTCGAGTTATCCGTACAACTCCCCGTTTGGTCCGTCACCTCCAAAGTCGCCGTGTAATATCCGTATTGCCTGAAGGTATAGTCCACTTGCGGTTCATTAAACTGAATCACCGGAAAATCCGGTCCTTGTTCATTATTATAAATTTTCCAGATATACATTCCTCCGGAAGTCATATTAGAATATGCATTGAATGAGATGGTGGCCGGTGCGGACAATCCATCTTGGGTCAAGTCCAACTGGTTGTCCGATTGGGGAGAAACAATCGTCGTATCCACATGCACAACCACCTGCCGAGCCGTATATAAATCGGTAGAAATGGATTTTTCCCTTTTGAAATGGCGGGCAAACAAATCGCCGGTCAAATGAATCTGCGTATCGGTTAACAGGGAATCGAGCGCTACATCAAAAGGATCTTCTACTGTCCGGACAACCGTTTCTGGTATAAAGCCTTTGCTCTCGTCCGACCAGCGCAGCGTCTTATAACTGATTTCATATTGGCGGGGCAAAGGAACGATTGAACCGGACGGCGTCCTGTAGCTGAGCGCCGGGGCCGTCATCTCCCCTGTCAGAAGAACGGCGGAACAGGGATCCGATTGCTCTGAAACCCGCAAACTCTTAATATCGAATGCGTATTTATTGTAGTCAATAACCCAAACGAAATTCGTCATGATGTCCGATTCCTGTACATAGTATCCCCAACCTTCTTCTATATTCGTAACTGTCGAAGTATTCCCGTTTTGTTGGCTGGCCACCGGTTCGCCTTCCAGCGCTTTTGTCCGGTAACGATACCATTTATGAGGGATAGAAGAAGAAGTATAGCTGATCTGTATATCGTCGCCTCCGTTTACCAGATAGACTTTTATTTTATGGGCTGAGTTGTCGGCTGCCAGATATGGAACGCCGTTTCCTCCTGTGACTGTATACTGTGCCTGCATAGCCAGTATGGAGAATAACCATAAACAGAGTATCCCTCCGATCCTGTACTTTTTATTTCTCATTTTCCTCCTCATTCGTTTCCAAAAATACGACAATATCTGCCAATCGCCAAAAATTAAGGATTCTTCCCTGTTTCCGGTATAGACAAATTCTGCTATCTTTGTCCTATATTATATTTGATTAAGCATATGAATCTTTTACGTATCAACATACTTTCTTTTCTATTGTGTACATTGGCCTTTTCAGGCTATGCGCAGCAACAGATGAAGAACAGTTTCTCAACTATAAACGAAACAGGGGATCAGATATTTTATCACACGGTCGAACGTGGACAAACGGTTTACTCGATTGCCACGATGTATGGGGTAAGCACAGAAGATATTTACCGCCTCAACCCCGAAAGCCGCCAATCGATAAAAGCCGGTTCCATACTGAAGGTCCCGCAACGGGATGCCTCTTCCCATCCCCAGGCGGCAAGTGAAGGTTATACATATCATACCATACAGCCTCAAGAAACCCTCTACCGCCTTTCGATAGAATATAACGTACCGGCGACGGAAATCATCAAGGAAAATCCGGGTTTGTCTGCCGAAACGTTTACGATCGGAAAGACAATCCGTATCCCGGCTATTCAATTAAAGACATTACCTACTACCGAAAAGAAAAAAGTGGACAAAGAATTGGAATATACCGTCCAGGCCAAAGAAACGTTATATCGCATCTGCCGCAAATTCAACATCTCCAGCAATGAATTGATCAAACATAATCCAGCCTTAAAGCAAGGACTCAAGAAGGGAATGGTGCTGAAGATACCGGTAGAAACCGAACAAATAGTGACAACGACTACCGAAAGGCCGACGGAGCATGAGGTAAACGCCTTACTGAATGTAAAAAAAGAGAGTAAACAGTTAAACATCATTAAAGTCGCTTTTCTCTTGCCGTTCATGACGGAGGAAGAAGTACCCTCTTCCACCACCGCCCGTTTTATTGAATATTACGAAGGTTTCCTTATGGCGCTCGACAGCCTGCGCAATATTGGATGCTCCGTCGATTTATCCGTTTTCGATGCAGGAAAAGGCACGAAAAAAATACAGGAGATACTGAAGGAGCCTGCACTCGGAAATGCAGATTTAATCATTGGCGCCGTGCAGGATAACCAGATTAACATGATAGCCAAGTTTGCCGAAGAACATCAGATAAAATATGTAATTCCTTTTACCTCCAAAAATGACGATGTACTGACCAATCCTTATATTTTCCAGGTCAATACTCCCCATTCCTACCTTTACGCCAATGCGGCGGAAGCGGCATGCAAGCTATTTGCCGATGACAATGTCATATTTCTCAAGACGAATCATAAAGAGCAGAAAACGGAATTCATCAAAACGCTTAAATTGGAAATGGGACAGAAAAAGATCCGGATGAAAGAGCTGGTCTACCATGAACAGGGATTCATTGCCGATCTGGAGAAACTGATCGATCCGAATCGATCCAACATCCTGATCCCGACTTCCGGAGATATGGATATCCTATTGAAAATCAAAACACCCCTGCGAATGTATGCCGAGTCGAAGCCGCAATATATGCTGACATTATTCGGTTATCCGGAATGGCAAACCTATACAAGGGAATGCCTGGAAGATTTTTTTGCTTTGAATACTTATATATACAGCAACTTCTATGCCGATCAGCTCTCCCCCGGAGTACAACGATTTAATGCCCGGTTCAAAAGTTCGTTCAGTAAAGTGCCGATCAATACATTCCCCAAATACGGAATGTTGGGCTACGATACAGGCTTATATTTCCTCGGCGCCATCCATAAATACGGTTCCAATTTTGAAAACAGCCTGAGTAAAATCCGGTACAAGAGCATCCAGACCAGTTTCTCTTTCGAGCGGGTAAATAACTGGGGAGGCTTCATCAACACACAGATCTTTATTATACATTACAAACCGGACTTTACGATCAATAGAATTGAACAGTAATGAAAAAGATAATCTTTCTGATAGTTTCCTTTCTCTGGGTTCCGGCTGTTATCCATGCACAGCAAGATACATTTCGACCCGAATTAGCGATCGGCCCGTCGTTCGGCGTGAATTACACCACCGTCCTCTTCATGCCGAAAGTGGATACCAAAATGAAACAGGGATTTACGGGTGGGGTGACCTTTCGGCTCAAGACAGAAAAGAACCTCGGCCTTCAGGCAGAGATCAACTACTCCCAGGAAGGATGGGAAGAGACATTCGACGATCCGAGGTATTCTTTTAGCCGGACCCTTTCCTATATAGAGGTCCCCTTTATGACCCATATCCACTTCGGAGGGAAACGCTCCCGGTTCTTTATCAATCTCGGGCCTATGGTGGGATTTTATTGGGGCGGGAATAGTAAGTCGCAACTGGAAGGTTATGAAACCAATCGCCCGACGGAGCAACATTCGATGGATGTGCAAAATAAAATCCAATGGGGATTAGGCGGCGGACCGGGTTACGAACTGCATACCGGTATCGGGAGTTTTATATTGGAAGTCCGCTATTATTATTTATTGGGAGATATTTACAAGACAAGGAAAGAGGACGTTTTCTCCCAGGCTTCCGGGCAGGTTTTTTCCGCCAAAATTGCTTATCTTATTCCCTTCCTAAAATAAGGATTTAGAAAATAAAACCGAAAGAAACATTGATTGCATTCATGCGCTTTTTCAATGTCAGCCTTGCCTCCGGGGCGGAAGAAGCCAAATTAACAAAAGAGGAACGAAGCTCCCTTAAACCGAATTCATAGTTGGCGTCGAAAAAGATCCGTCCGATGCTGACGCTAACGCCGGCCAGTGCCGCTACGTTGTACTTCGTCTCGCCATCCATGTAATCGTAAAGCACATTCTCCCCTTCGTATTTTATCCGGTAGTTATAGCGAACTTTAGCTCCCATCATCATACTCAAGGCATAAGGAGTTTCCTTCACCAAATTATAGCCGATAAAGACCGGCACTTCCAACGCGCAAATACTGAAATTATAACGGCTGGCATCAGCGGAGGCAGCCATCTTTGCCGGTAATTCGGAATCGGGCAATACAAAACTCATAGCTCCCTTCGAATAGCTCCATATGACGGATGGCTGAAGGAAGATGCGATTCACATTAACACGCCCGAATATTTCGATGGCGTAACCTACCTCATAATGGAACTGGACATCTTCAATTTCACTCCCATCCTCCATTGTAAAGGTAGTAACGACCGGAAGAGCGGATGTTCCACTCGCTTTCATGCCGAAGTTGAAAGCCTTCTCCCTGGTTTGCATAAGCCGCTGCGCCTGCATGGACAAGCCTAATAAGAGAAAGAGGAATAGCAGTTGTTTTTTCATCGGCTTTTATTTCTTTTTCCGGACGGACCAACCGAACGTACCGATCAGATCGCCCAATCCGTAATATTTCCCATGCGTATAGACCAGCAAGCCGGCCCGTTTCATATCGAAGGCGCCCGTATTCGGGTCGATAAACGCGGTGTCGGCTTGTACATTCACAACCTCCGCTACGAACATATCATGGCTGCCCAAAGCCAACACTTCCTTTACCCGGCATTCAATGCACAAAGGAGACTCTTCGATGATAGGCGCCTTCACCAGTGAAGCCTTTCCGGGAGTCAACTTCATTTCTTCAAACTTGGAGTAATCTTTTCCGGAATTCACACCACACCAATCCGTAGCATAAGCCAGCTTCTCCGTCGTCAGGTTGATTACAAACTCCATGTTCCTTGTCAGGATCGGATAGGAATAGCGTTCGGGCCGAACTGAAACATAACACATGGGCGGATTGGTGCAAATCGTTCCCACCCAACTGGCAGTCAGAATATTATATTCATCCGGAGTACTTCCGCAACTAATCATGACGGCAGGGAGCGGATAAATCATCGTACCCGGCTTCCAGTCTTGTTTCATTTGATAATGATATCTTCTTTATTGATCTTTCGCTCGCAATAACAACATTTAATCGTGCCGCGTTCTTTGTCCACCACCTGGAATCGCGAAACCATCGGCTCGTTGTTCGTAATACATTTCGGGTTGTTACATTTTACGATCCCTTTCAACTCGGAAGGCAGGCTGATTTTCTTTTTTTCAACCACTTCGTAATCACGGATCACATTCAGTACGACATTCGGCGCAATGAGGGCGATACGGTTTATTTCATCTTCTTCAAAAAATTTATCGGCAATTTTGATCACTCCTTTACGCCCCATCTTCTTACTGTGGAAGTTGTTTCCGATAGTAATGGTATTGTCCATTTTATCCAGACCCAACAGGGAGGCGACCTTAAACAAATGTTCCGGCGGGATATGGTCGATGGCCGTTCCGTTTTCCAATGCAGCAACCTGCAGCTCTTTTTTCTTCTGACTCGACATAGTCCGTACTACTTTAAATATTATTGATTCCTAAAACATCGCAAAGTATCGCTTCGCGGGCGTAAAGTCCGTTCTGCGCCTGTTGCATATAGTAAGCCTTCGGATTGTCATCCACGTCATAGGCTATTTCGTTGACGCGCGGCAGCGGATGCAGGATGCGCAGGTTATCGCGGCTTCCCGACAGCATGTCATTGCGGAGAATATAGACATTTTTCACCCGTTCGTATTCCATCAGGTCGGTGAAGCGTTCCCGCTGTACGCGGGTCATATAAAGGATATCGCTTTCGTTAATGATCTCTTCGGTAAAAGCCGTATGTTCGTAATACCGTATTCCGTGCAGGTCGCAATAACGCTTTTGCTCGTCCGGCATCCGGAGTTCGTCCGGCGCAATGAAATGAAATGTCGGATTGAAATGGGACATTCCTACGATCAGCGAATGAACCGTCCTTCCGTATTTCAGATCTCCTACCATGGTAATCGTCAGATCCTCCAGTTTCCCTTGGGTTTTCTGGATGGAATAGAGATCCAGCATCGTTTGCGACGGATGCTGGTTCGCCCCGTCCCCGGCATTGACGATCGGCACGCCGGTTACTTCGGCCGCATACCGGGCGGCGCCTTCCAGATAGTGCCTCATAACGATCACATCCGCATAGTTACTTACGATGAGAATGGTATCTTTCAAGGTTTCTCCTTTGGAAGAGCTGGTGGTAGAGGCATCCTGAAATCCGATGACGCGACCTCCCAGGCGATTGATTGCCGTTTCAAAACTAAGACGTGTTCGGGTGGAGGGCTCAAAAAACAAAGTGGCGCCAACTTTTCCTTCCAGCAAACGCCGGTTGGGGTTTTCTTCGAATTTCCTTGCATACTCCAAAATCCGGAGAAGATCGTCTTTAGAGTATTGATCAATGGAAACTAAACTTTTAGCATTCATATTGTATCTTCTGACTTATTTCGACAAATGTATAAAAAAACGGGGACAATTTCTTCGCCTCCGCTATTCTTTTCCGTGTATTTTATATTAAATATACAATGGTTATTCACCGGCAAATCCTCTTTTGCAAAGGGAGGCAGAAGTCAAAAAAGAGTGGGGTTGTGTCATAAGAAAATCCTGTAAAAAATTCATAGTTATGAACGCGCGCAGTCATAACTATGAATCAATTCGTTCATAACTATGACTGCACTTATTCACAACTATCATTTTTCCAGTTAATAAGCGAGTGCTTTTGGCACATTCGCCTTCATTTTTTTTTCAACCGGTTGACTAATTGAAATAATTAGTCAACCGGATATCCAAGCTCTCTTTACCGCTGTTTATTGCTTGAAATAATCAGCCAGGGAGGTGGGTAAATAGAAGGTATTATTTTTGTCGACATAGACGACAACAGACTTCAACCGAATCTCTTCCTGGCCTTTCTTGCCGGCTTTTACCAGATTAGTATTCGGGGTAATGGTCAATTGCTTTTTCTTGTTTTTCACCACCAAAGTAGGACTACCCTTCTCATCCTTCGCCGGAATAATTTCGGTCGTCAGGTCTTTGAAAACCTGGGAATGAGGAGCAAAATAGGTAGCTGTCAAGCCATCCAGCTGTCCGTTCAAACCGAATAGAGCCGCCATATAATGGTTCAATTCGATATTCGTATGCATTCCCATCGGCAAGGAGCCCTGCGGATGATAAGCGGCCAGAAAAACCTCCTCCCCGGTATGTCCTCCGGTAGTAAAGCCGAAACAGGTGCGGCTGGTCATCACTTTGGCCACAAAAGTTGTAAGCGAACCGCTGTACAATGACGGGTGTACATCTTTTTCGGAACGTTGCGCTTCAGGAATCGGGCTGTTCTTATAATCCTTGCAATTATTCAAGGCCTTCAACTCATCGTCCGAAAGTTCAAATCCGGCATATTGGCTGAAAACGGACTGCACCTCGGAGGTCGGGACGGCGTTCAGCTTTTTAGCAATCCCTTCCGCTGTCAATTTTTGTTTGGAGAAAGCTCCGAATAACTGGTCTTTCGTCAGTTTATCATAACCCGGGCAACGGGAGGATCCAATGCTGATTCCGCTGTTTCCATGGTCGGGAACGATAATAACAGCCGTCTGGCCGTCTTTCTTCGCAAATTCGATAGCAGCCTGGCAGGCGCGGTCGAAGGCCAGGAAGTCGGTCGTCATTCCGATCGGGTCATTGCTATGGGCTGCCCAGTCCACCTTGCTTCCTTCCACCATCAGGAAGAAACCGTTTTCATTTCGGGAGAGTTTACCGATAGCCGTCCGTGTCATTTCTTCAAGGGAGGGTTCTTTCGTCGAATCCCGGTCCAAGTCGAAAGCCATCTCCTTCGGGCAGAACAAAGACCACATTTTATCACCTGAATAATCGCGCATCCCCTTGATATCGTCCTTGAAGACGCCGTATCCATTGGAGCGCAAGTAGGCTTCGCTCTCCGGCGAAAGCAATGAAACGCCTCCTCCTATAACTACCGACAGGTCGTTATGCACCATCTGCGGGGCGATCCAATCGTATCTTCCGCGTTTGTAACTATGAGCCGAGCAATCGGCAGGGGTTGCATGGGGAAACTCACAGGTAAAAACTAAGCCGGCGGCTTTATTCTGTACAAGCTTTGCCGCTTCCAGAATCGTGACTAACGGCTGGTATGCCCGGGCGGAATCCGTCGGATAGATGTCATTGCCCGGATCACTCACGGGATAAGTGGAGACAAATCCGGTCAGACTGGGGTATCCGGTCATATAACAGGAAGTCGTCGGAGCAGAGTCTCCGATCGGGGCATTGGAAGAATGGGTACGCACCGTTCCGCACAGATAGGGATCGATATGCAGATTCGGTTTGTCCGCATTCAGATACCATTGGTACCAACGCGCCATAGAAACGGTAGCCAAGGAGGTACCGTCCGGAATAAGAAGAATAATATTCTTTACCGGTTTTACATTTTCAACATCCGCAGCTCCGGCTGAAAGAAGGGAAATGCATAAAAACAGAAAAAAAGAGATAGTCTTTTTCATACAAATAATAATTTATTAGGTATAGATAAACGTTATTCTAATTGTATAATTTCTTCTTCAAAAAGGGTCAACTTTTCCAGTCCGCTATCTGTCACCAGATAGCTATTCTCGATCCCTACCGCTCCCACTCCGGGAAGAACGAACTTGGGTTCATAGGCGAAGACCATACCGGGTTGCAACAATTCTTTCGAACGTAGCATCAGTACCGGCAATTCATTTATCTGGATGCCGATTCCATGCCCGACGAATTTCGCCTGCTGCTTGGTTCCCATAAACTTGTCGATCAAGCCCTCTTTCTTCGCCATCGAAACCGCCAGCTCGTATAATTCGGCGCAAGGAGTGCCCGGACGCGCCGTCTCTTCCATCTTCCGCTGGATATCCAAAGCGACCTGATGGGCGCGGTAGGCTTCGTCGGGTAACTTGCCGATAGCAAACACGCGGGAGATGTCGGTGATATAAGCGGTATAATTGCCGGCCATATCCACCAGAATAGTCATGCCTTCTTTCAAGACTGTTCCATTCGCACCGATAGGAAGAGTCGGAGTGATTCCCTGCCCTCCCAAGGCGAAATCAAAAGGGGAAGGATTTCCGGCATTGTCTCCCGCCAGAATGCTTCCCATGAAAATATCCATATTGCCGCCGAAGGTGCGGAAAATTCCGATGGAACCGTTGAGCCGCATCCGCTTTTCAATCTCGATCTGCAATTCCGTGTCCGTCATTCCCGGACGGAAGCATTCCCTGATCTCTCCGTACGTCTTCTCGTGTTGGCGGGCCGAAAGCCGGAACTGCCCGACCTCCCAGTCGCTTTTTATCTCCCTGATCCGACGGATCAGGGCGGTTGCGTTCCCGGTTTCTTCCGGTTGGAAGGCCGATTGCAAGCGGATATATTCTCCATAAGGAATTTCATCGGCTTCCAGCATTATTTTTTTAGGCAACTTCTCTCCCTTTGCAGCCAATAAGTCCGGTATTTGCTCCGGTTTACGGATAGAGTAGACATTCTCTCCGCACAACCCTTCGGGGCGCTTCACAAAAAAAGAAGGAGAACCTTCAACTGGCAAGTAGAAATAACCATTATAGATATGTCCGGTTGTATAATATAAATTGACATCGACACTAAACAAACAAGCCTCCGCATTTGACTTTCGCATGCCATCCTGAATGCGTAGCCATCTGGACTTCAACTCATCCGTCCGTTTTTCTGTAACCATCCGTTTTTATATTTTAATTCTTATCGCTTTCAAAGGTATTTATTTATACCGAAATAATATTCCGCTTACCCGCAGAATACATCATTTCGTAACAATTGTTTACTCTTTCCGCCTTTGATTTCAAAACAAATGCAAATTTCCATGGAAACGATTTTCATTCCGGAGAAGTTTCTATCTTTGTGCTACTGCTATATGAAAATGTAAACGATTTAATAAAAATGACAGAATGAATCAGACAATCAGTGAAATATCGGATTTATCCGATTTCGATACCTCTGCGAATATTATTACCAAATTTACAAATTATTTACTCCGGGATATCGGGGTATCCGAAAACTGGATACACATAGTCAATTTACTATTATTACTGGCTGTCGCCTGCTTAGTCGTCTTTCTGCTTCAAAAACTGGTCAATTGGGTATTGACCTTTTTCCTGAAAAGGATAGAAAAAATAACCCATCTGTCTTTCTTTAAACACGCCGTGAAGAACCGGCTTCCCCATTTTCTGGCTTTGGTAATTCCCTACACTTTCGTAATCAATGCGATCCCTACTATTTTCGAGGATTACCGCTTCATGATTACGCCTCTGAAGAAATTAACGGATATTTACATGGTGCTTATGGTGATCTGGACGTTCATGTCCGTAATTAAATCCTTTGCAAATGTCTTACAGGAAAAGCCGTCCTTTCACAACAAGCCGATGAAGAGCTATCTTCAGGTCCTCCAGATTATATTTTATCTTTTCGGCGCCGTCGCTATCTATTCGATCCTGACAGGGAAGTCGGCCGCAATGTTCTTCACAGCCATGGGAGCCGCTTCCGCCGTATTGATGTTGATGTTCAAGGACACCATCATGGGTTTCGTAAGCAGCATACAGCTTTCGACCAACCAAATGGTATTGATAGGCGACTGGATCACTATGAGCAAATACGGAGCCGACGGTACGGTGAAGGAAATCAATCTGACAACGGTCAAAATCCAAAATTTCGACAATACGATTACGACAATCCCCACTTACGCTTTGATCTCGGATTCTTTCCAAAACTGGCGAGGCATGCAGGAAAGTGGCGGACGGAGGATAGCACGCGCACTCATTGTCAGACAGGCGGATATCCATCCTTTGTCTTCCGACGAGCTGGCCCGTTTTGCGGCAATGCGCCCACTCAATGAATATATTACCCGGAAAAATAAGGAATATGATATCATTAATAAACAATTGAATCTCGATCCGGAGTATCCCCTAAAAGGATTCCAATTGACCAATGTGGATCTTTTTGTCCACTATGCCGAATGGTTTTTGCAACAAAATCCGCACGTCCACCAAGATATGACCTTACTTGTACGCCAACAAGCTCCTTCGCTTGACGGATTGCCTTTACAGGTCTACTGTTTTGCAAAAACAACTACTTTCCTCGGCTATGAAGAAATCGTGGGGGAAATATTCAGTCATTTGATCTCTGTGGTGCCCGTATTTGGTCTGACTATTTTCGAAAACAGTTCCAGCGCAGACTCGTTAACTGTTAATATTAAACAAGATACGATAGAAAAATAAACCCGATTATTTCATTATGGCAGAACATTTGGATATACCGGCTGGAAATAAAGAACAGATCTATCAGGCACTCCTTCCGCAAATAAAGGCGTTAATCGGAGAAGAAACCGATACGATAGCCAATATGGCAAATGTTGCCGCCGCATTGAAGCAAGCTTTCGGATTTTTCTGGGTCGGTTTCTATCTTGTCAAAGATGATCAATTGGTATTAGGTCCTTTTCAAGGGCCGGTTGCCTGTACACGTATCCGTTACGGAAAGGGAGTATGCGGAACCGCCTGGAAGGAGGAAAAAATCATTCTGGTGCAAGATGTGAATAAATTTCCCGGGCACATAGCTTGTAGTTCCGAATCAAAGTCGGAAATAGTCGTGCCTCTCTTCCATTCTAAAAGACCGGTCGCTGTACTGGATGTGGACAGCGACCGCCCCAATGATTTTAATGAGACAGATGCGAAATACCTGGAAGCGATCTGCCGGTTACTTTAATTTCAAACATCCAGCTCTTCAGCCTGATAGCCCGCTGCCTCAACAGCCTCAATAACTATAGCCGCAGGAATAGCTGCATAAACCGTCAAAATTTTCTCGGGTGAATTCAAATTGATATTCCACTCCGTCTTTTTCAGGATCGTATTTAGTTTTACTCCGATAGCAGCCACACAACCGCTACATTTTGCATTTGTTTTGAATTTCATCATTTTATTTTCTTATGAATCCGACGATCTACCTACAATTCATGAATAAAACAAATCGGGTAGTTTTTTTATAACAAATGACCCCGGAACATGTTCAACATAAAATGGAAACAAGATTTCAACGCCCGGTTACCTGTTGATATTCAAAGATCTTTTTCTCATAATTACAATAGGTCTCGACATATTTATCCCGGCTCTGTTGCAATAGGGTTTGTGCATCCAGCATGTCGGTGAGCGTCACGGTTCCTGCCTTGTAATAATCCGTATTCAATCGGAAATTCTCATTCGATTGCTCAACAGCCTCATTCGCCAGCATGATTTGTTTGTACGCATCATCCAGTTCATTCTTTACTTTTTGCATTTGTAACAATAACTGTTCTTCGGCATCCACTTTCCGGTTGTAAGCGATCCGTTCCTTTATCCGCTGATTTTTAATTGCGTGAGAGCCACCCCACCAGCCGGATAGCGGAATATTTACCGAGACGAAGACGGCACCGTTTCCGTTCCATCGATTCAGAAAGTTTTCCTGATAATAGGTTGCCCCGACAGCAACCGTAGGCAAATAATCCCCTTGCTTCATACGTGTCTGCAGTACGGAGGCTTCGACGTTTTTATCCAATAGCTTGGCTTCCATCCTGCCGGACAACGCCTCCTGATGGTCTACGTAATAAAGAACCGGGGATTCGGCGTGTTCAATAGCGGGCCGGACGATCTCAAATTGATCCGAGGCCCCCAGCTCCAACCCCATTTGCTGGCATAAGGACATTTTTACCAGCTTAATGCCATTCTCCAGATTGATCCGGTTACTCTTTACCTCATTCTTCTTCAACTGGACTTTCAACACATCATTTCTCATAATAAGCCCCGCCTTATAGGAAACTTCCACATCCTTCAATAAAGCATCCAACTGGTTATCAATGATGTCCAGTGTCTTCCCCTTTTCAAGCAAAGAAACCAATTGCCAATAAAGGCCCTCAGTTGTTAACAGTACTTCATTTTCGGATAGTTTAGCCTGGAACCGACTTATCTCCGTACCGATAATAGCCAGTTTATTCCCATGAATGATCTTTCCACCGACAAAGACCGGTTGCGTCAATGTAACGGCTCCCGTCAGTCCGTCGTCTAACAGGGCAATCGGCATTTCACCCATCTGCATAGCTACCATCGGATCTTTCGCTTTAAAACCAAAACCAGATGCGTTCACCGAAGGAAAGAAATTAGTAAACGCTTCTTTCTTTGTTTGTTCAGCCGCATCAATTTCCAGTCGGCTGTTCTTTATTTTCCGGTTATTTTCGATCGCCAACTGTTTACAATCGGCGAGGCTATAGGGTGCCTGTGCTGATAACCCGGAGACTCCGAGGCTAAAAGTAAGCAGGACGTGTATATATATTTTTTCTTTTCTCATGACTCTATTACATATTTTTTAGGTTTATCATCTTCCTTCCTGAAAACGAACCAGTAAGCCAACGGCAATACAGTAAGGATAAATACCATAGAGAGAATCGTCCCGAAGCAAATCACGGTTCCCATCGGACACCAAAGCGGGCTCTTACTAAGGATCATCGGAATGACACCCATCGATGCGGCTGCCGAAGTCAGGAAGATAGGACGCATCCGGCGCTTTCCGGCTTCAAGAGCTGCCTCTTTCACACCCTTTCCATGTACGTGCCGCAACTCTTCAGTATAGTCGAACATGATAATTCCGTTACGTACAATAATACCAATCAAACTTATTAATCCTAATACGGCTGTCACACTAAAGTCGACTCCCATAATCTTGAGTCCGAGAGCGGCTCCAAGGAGGCTCAATGAGGTGGAAGCTAAAACGAGCGTAGCCAGACTCACTTTTTTGAAATGGAAAAGAAGGATAAAAAAGATAATAACGATCGCAATCGTCAATCCCCCTACAATCTTAGGCATTGTCTCTCCGTCCGATTCTTTTACTCCTCCGTAAGAGACGGACACTCCTTTCGGCAGGGAGGTTTCAGACAAAGACTCTACAATCTCCTCCACTTTCGCTTGCGTCTTCCCCACATAAGACCCTCTTTTCACATCGACGAGCACGGACAAAGTGCGCACACCATTCCTCCGGACAATCTGCCCTTCGTTCCAATCGCTCGTCACCGTTGCGATCTGACGCAGCGGCACGCTGGGCGACATAATGCCGGAGACGTATTCGTTCGCCACATCTTCTGCCTGTGGATCGACATGCTCCCATTTAGATTTCAAAACAACGGGTAACTTATAATCATCCTCCCAGATTGTCGTGATCGGAGCGCCACCGAAACGGGCACCGAGTGTGATCCCCAAGATCGCCTCGTTCACACCCAAGCGGTTCGATTCGACCGGATCGATAGCGATATTAATACCGGGAAGAGGCTCTTCATAATTGGTATATACCCGGATCGGCTCGTCCAATTTCTTCATCTCCAACTGTAAGGTATCGGCAAATTTCTTCAAATCGGCAATCTTATCACCGGAAATGCGTACATCAATATCCGCATCTACATTTTGATAATCCAATTGTTTAAACTTAACGAACGCATTGGGATAATGATACGCATAGGTCGTGGCATATTTGTCCAGCAAATGTTCCGTCTCCTTATTCGACGTCGTATTGACAATAAACTGGGCGAAATTACTCCCTCCTATTTTCGGAGCGTAAGTAGTCTGAAAACGGGGGGAGCCGGAACCAATAAAAGACGTGATCGAAACAACGCTTTCTTCTTTCCGGAGAATGCCTTCCAGGTCTTGTGCAACCGCTTCGGTCTGTTCCAACGAACTTCCCTGTGGAAGATAGATCTCCACGGCAAACTGATTACGCTCCGCGATCGGCATCAGCTTCACCGGCAGGCTGGAAAACAGGAAAGCACCACCGATAACAGACAGCACACCGATCGACAACGAGATTCTGGGATAGCGGAACGCCATCTCCAGGAATCGGTTATACTGTGATTGCAGCACATCCAACAGAGACTTCTTCTTTGGTTTTTTTTCATCCTCCACCTTCTGATGCAACCCTTTCCTGATGAAGAAATATTGCATAAAAGGAATTAACAGGATAGCGACTCCCAGAGAAATTCCTAAGGTAATCAGTATCGTCCAGGGGAATGATTCCACAAAATCATGCATCTGTCCGGTTAAAATAAACAAAAAAGGGAAAAAGGTAATGCTGATGGCCAAAGTAGCCGACAGGATAGCTTTGAAATATTCCTTTGCACTTTCGATAGAAGCTTGCCAACGCGCAATGCCGTGATCCAGCTTTTCCAGATAACTATCCACAATGACAATGGAATTGTCGACAATCATACCCAGTACTACGACCAGTCCTGCCAGCGTCACAGTATTTAATTCGAGACCAAACGCATACATCAGCCCGATAGAGATAAATATCGTGATCGGAATCGAGGAAGCGGCTACACCGGCTACCCGCAGCGGAAGCAGCACCATCGTTACCAAGATCACTGCAATGATGGCAATTAACAATTCCTTCAGAAACGTATCGACCGAATCTCCGACAACTTGCGACTGGTCGGCAATCCGACTGATATGAATATCACTGGGAATATCTTTTTGAAACTGCTCAATAATTGCATTAACGTCTTTCCCATATTGCACGATATTATATCCTTCGCGCATTTCAGTTGATAAAATCAAGCATTTCTTCCCATTGTTTGTCGTATAGCTTGTCGGTTTCGGATACTCTCTCACCACTGTTGCAATATTCTTCAGACGGATATGATTGCCCTGCACATCGGAGTAGATGATTTGTTCTTCGATATCCCTCTCGGATTGATAAGGTCTTGACAGATGGATAGGAATTACCATGTCCTTATTATCAATCTTCCCGGCCGTCGTGATAAAGCCTTTCGATAGTAGTGTTTGATAGAGATTTAATACATTGATGCCATAACCGGCAAGCTTTTCTTTTTCAATATAGATACTGATCTGTTCCGATTGCGTACCGTAACGGCGCAGGTTGGAGACCGATTCGATCGTACGCAGCCGGTCCTCCAGGTTCTCCAACTGTTTTTCAAGTTGCCGGTATGTTTTCGTCTCCGATTCGAGCGTGATCAGTAAGGCCGATGTATCACCGAAATCATCATTGGCGATTAATGCCAATACGCCGGAAGGCAATTGCATCTTAAACGAACTCAGCCCATGTTTGATCTTCGACCAGACTTCGTCTTTATTGTTTACATTGTCATTCAACTCCACATAGACATACACAATCCCGTCCCTCGATTGAGAATAGGTTTTCGATTTCTTCACCTCTTTGTATGTAAAGAGGAAGTTCTCCAACGGTTTGGCCAATTGCTCTTCAATCTCGGCTGCAGTAGCCCCGGGATAAACTCCGGCAACGACTCCCTGACGAATGGTAAAGGCTGGAAACTCTTGTTTCGGCATAACCACAAGCGAATAAATACCGAATAAAATCAAACCTACCGTGATCAGGTTGACAATCCTATGATATTTCATCGCCCAGGCGATAAATCCTTTTTCTTGTTCCATAATCTCTTTCATTTGTTCGTTGCGACCTCAACGATAGATCCCGGGCTTATATTCTGGTATCCTTCGACAATCAACAGATCGCCCTCCCGAAGCCCCTCTTCAATCACGACTCCATTCCCAAGCAGACTTCCTAAAACGACTTCCTTATAGACCGCCTTATTTTCATCATCCTTCAACCAGACAAAATGTTTGCCCGAATAATCGATCTGCACCGATTGAAGCGGCACGACAATGTCCTTCTTTTCTTTTTTTTCCACATTCTTTGTTAGATAGGCCTTACAGACCATGCCGGGCATGATTCGTGCCTCTTTATTATTGATCTGCGCTTTGACGTCATAGGTATGCGAGATGGGATGTGCACTGACTCCTTTCTCGACAATCTTACCCTCAAAAACCGCGTCTTCCAGTGCCGCGATCTTAACCTGACAAGTTTCACCGAGCCGGATCCCCGATATTTCATTTTCCGGTATGGCGATACGAACCTTCACCGACTGGATCGTTACCAGATTATAAATCGGCGTGCCGGGCAACACATTGGCGCCGGCTTCCTGGTACCGCCGGCTGATCACTCCTGCGAAAGGAGCATATAACTTACAATCATCCAGATTCTTGCGCATCACCTCTTCGCTGGATCTTGCCTGCTCTAAAGCCGTCTTGGCTTCGATATATTTGATTTCCGGGAGACTATTGTTCTCATGAAGCAAGGATAACCGGTTATAGGCATCCTGCGCCTGATTCAGGGTAGCTTTCGCAGCTGCGTGCATGTTTTCCATCGTTTTTGTATTCAGCTGTGCCAGCAGTTGACCTTTCCTCACCTGCTGTCCTTCTTGCATGTATACTTGTTCCATATTACCACTCACTTCAAAGCTCAGGTCTACAGCATTCTCTCCTTCAACCGTCCCTATATACTCCTGTTGATAAAGGTTCGCTTTATACTCGATCTTCTCTAAACGAACCAATGTCTTCCGCACTTCTTTGTTTTTTTCTTTCCCTGGAGAACAGGATATGGCTCCAACCAGGAGTAGAGCACACACACCTTTGCTTAGGAAACCTACAATTCTATTCATACCTAACCATCCTATTAAATTAATCTACCTTATTTATTGGGGACAAAGGTCTGTTTATTCAACGAATAGTTTTAACTCATTTCTTCTACAATGATATTCAAAATGTCGCATCTTTATCTATCTTTGTCTGTAAGTCTTTTTTAATCCATAATAAAAACGTATGTCTAACAATGGCTACAACAGAATTTCTGTCGACGATATAGCGAAGTATACAAACACTTCCGGTATTAACAATTTCGTTGTCTCCGAAGAAGAGATGAATATAGATGAATATCCTTACGACCTTCGATACCCGCATCTGTTGGAAGGTATTGCCTTCGCCATCTGCCTGAAAGGAACGGGAAGGATAAAAATCAACTTGCAGGAATACATCATCGAATCCAATTCGATTCTTATTCTCCTACCCAACTCCATCATACAAGTCCTCGAAAAAGACGAAAAGTTTCAACTTGAGTTTTTGTTCTTTTCGTTCGACTTTATCTCCGATTCGAAAATCATAACAGAAAAGGGAGTTTTAGAAATTATCGAACAGGTCTCTTATCTGAAACTCCACCAAAAAGCAATTGATGATCTGCTCGAGTTTCATTATTTTATTGTCAAACAGTATAAAAAATCCACTCATCCGTATCGGGAAAAGATTGCCAAAAGTTTATTGCAAACGCTTATTTACGAGATCTTGCAACTGCATCAAAACTCAACGGTTGGTATGGAAAGCGAAACGTTAAGTCGTCAGGAAGAGATCTTACAGCAATTTATTAAATTACTTTTCAAATACCACCGCCGGGAACGAAGTATTACATTTTACGCAAGCAAGATTTTCCTCACTCCTAAATATTTATCCAAAGTTATTCATGAGACAAGCGGAAAATCTATTTCACAATGGATCGACGAAATGGTTATTATGGTGGCAAAAGCATTGCTGAAAAGTTCGGATATGACAGTCTCTGAAATCTCGGAAGAACTCAACTTCGCCACTCCGTCCCTCTTCTGCCGTTACTTCAAAAAGAATACAAGCCTCACTCCTATCCAATACCGGATAAAAGACTAAGAAAAGAAAGATCGGACGGGGATAAATTCTACTTATTCTCTTAATTTTGCAGCATAATTCAACGAAATGAATAAAACAATGCTATTTTTGGGAACACTTGTCGTAATCACAACATGCGTTTCCTGCCGTTCCATTAGTAATAAAGAAAGGAATAGTATTTTAGATGCAGACGAAAATACCCCTTTTGATATTTTGCAAACAACAAATCCTACGGATTCGCTATTTCTTCGCCGCAAGGCTAAGAACATAAAAAGAGTGAACCGAATCGCGCACCATGCTACTTGGCAGCATTTCTTCAAACGACTGCGAAAAACGCTGGATCAAGCCGAGGGCGTCGGTTTGGCTGCTCCTCAGGTAAGTATCGGACGAAATGTCTTTTTATTTATGCGGATTGACAAACCGGGGCGGCCGGTGGAGATTGCTATCAATCCGCGTATTGTGAGTCATTCCGACGAAACAGTTTGTTTCGAACGCGACGGATGCCTTTCCATTCCCGATCGCAGTGGAAACTCCCGTCGATATGAATGGGTCGAAGTTGAATATTATACGGAAAAAGGTGAAAAAATCAGAGAAAAATTAAGTGGAACTTCCCGGCAAACGGACTTTACCGGCGTTATTTTCCAACATGAATATGACCACTTACAAGGGATATTATTTGTTGATAAATTATGTGATTGAACCCTGTTTTTTTCGTTTTAATTTTCGAATTAAAATTTTTATTTTTTGGAGTTAAAAATAAAGGTTAAGGAGTACACTTTATGAATCTATACCCTATATTTGCCGTGTATTACTTATTTGATGTTTAACTTTTATTTTTACAAAAATGGGAGATAAAAAGCCTGCTAAAAAGGAAGCGAAGAAACCGGCTAACAAACCGGCAGAGCAACCCAAGGCAAACATCGGTGACAAGAATAAGAAATAAATTCATTCCTTTATCTTTAAGGCGGATGCAAAAGCACCCGCCTTTTCTATGTATTCCCGGATTTACTTTCCGATTTCCAATTTATTTTCCCCGGCCTTCAGTGGATATTCTTTTCCTTTCCATACAAAAAGCCCTTCCGTCTGTTCCGGTAAACCCAGTTCAGCCGTCAGCTTGCCTTTTTTATCAATCCGGTAAGCGGCCGAAACTATACCGTTCGGATGAGGGATGGAACCGCTTACTTCTTTCAGGGAACCTAACGACGGTGCGATTCGTATCTTCCTGAATCCCGGAGCATCGCTATCGATCCCAAGCAGGATACGGTAGAATTCAATATTCGGACTGGAGCCCCAGGCATGGCAGTCAGAACGCGAAGGTTCGGGGGATTCCGCCCAGGTAGTCAGTCCGAGATCCAACTGGTCTTTCCAGATCTGGAGATTATCCAACAATTCATCCCCTAAGCCGGCTTTGCATAAGGCCTGATGGACGTAATAGCGGAAATAGATGGTGGCCTGCGCCAGCGAAGCGTCCGAAAGCGTCCGTTTCATCACCGAGGCCGCCTGTTCACCACTTACGATTCCAGCCAGGATAGCCAGCGAATTGACATGCTGAGAATAACTTCGATGGTCATGCGTATCGGCAAACAAGCCCTTGCCCTCTACCCAGTATTTAGAAATGAAGCTCTGACGGATCTGTCGCGCCAATAGGCGGTAATGTTCCGCCATTCCCGGCAAGCCGAAGGTTTCCTCCATTTCCGCCGTCGCATCCAATGTCAGCAAATACATCAGATCCTGAAAGGCGGAGTTGCCGTCCTTTTCCCGGATCGGCTGACCTGAAGCAAAGGAAGGCGACCAGTCCGCAAAGAACCAGTGCGGCACGTAACCGAGGCTATAATCGGGTTTCAGCCATTGTTCATACCAGGCCAGTATTCCGCGATAAGCCGGAAGCAACGACTTCAGATACGTTTCATCCCCGCGATACATCCAATAATCGTGTCCCATGCAAACCCACCAAAGCGAGAAAGAGGAAATGAACTGGTGCAGGCCGGACGGATAACGGCTCATCGTAATCCCGTCCATCGAAATCGACTGCCTCCCTTGTTCCAACGCATTCTTTACCAAGAAAGAATCCCGGGTATTATAGAGGGAGATCATCGCTTGGATGCGGGTGTCGCCAAAATACTGCAACTGCTCGTAGTAAGGGCAGTCCATATAGGTTTCGTTGGCGCAAAGACGCGCCGTCCGCCAACCGGTTTCCAATATTTTATTCAGTTCCGGATGTCCGGCAGCCGTAAATGTCGCCTCATTGACAAACGGATAAGCCGAAAAAGTACCGTAAATATCTTCAATCTGTAGCGGCTCGTCCACTGTCCGTATGTTCAGTTGTACGTAGCGCCAGGTGCGCCACCAGAGCGTAGTAAAACTCCGCCCCTCTCCTCCATCGGCAATAATGCGGTCTTCGTATCCGACAAAGCGTTTCCCCTCGATCTCATCCCGGTGTCCCTTTGAACGCGATTGGGCACTATCCTGATAAAGAGCTTCGGCATATCCAATCCGGATCTCCGCCTGATTTCCCTTGGAAAAGAACAAGGAGAGGTATCCCGTCATGAGCTTCTGATGATCCAAAAGCAAAGTGACGGCTGTATTGGGCGGTATGATTAAAGAGGTAGATTTCTGTAAAAAGTCTTTCGGAATCTTTATATTCCCTGCTTTCCGCACCACCTGAAAACGTTCTTCATGCATCTCCATAGGCGGAATAGGAGTAGGAACCAACAATCGTCCCGGATAATCCATCGAACCCTTCACTGCAGCCCGGATCCCGGCTTGTGCATCCGCCCAGCCTGCGTCATCAAAGTCTTCCCGCTCCCATCCCCAAGGGTAAAGGGAAGCGTTCAGTTCCTCCCCGGCCCCGACGGCATAATAACCATAGACCGGTTTGTTCCATGGGGCATAAGCCTTATTCTTAAAGCATTTCCAGGTGGCATCCGTATTCACCTCTTTTTCTGCATCGGTATTTCCCTGCAGTAAAAAGCCGGTTTGGAGGAAACTCATTTGCGGGATAGCCCGCTGTTCGGCAAAGTTCCAAACGACTGCTGCTAACTGGTTCCGTCCTTTCTTCAAATAAGGCGCCAGATCGACCGTCTCGAAGTTCCAATTGAAAGGATCGCTCCTTGCCGGGCCCAATGATACGAACTTTCCGTTCACATAAAGTTTATAGCGATTATCCGCCGAAATATGGACGATATAAGAGGCCGGCGCTCCGGTCAGTTCGACCGACTTCCGGAAAAGGTAAACGCCATACACGTTCGGCGCTTCTTCCGGCAAGGATATCCAGGCGGCTTTCCACCGTTCACCGGATAATAACTGAGGATTGATAAGGGATTGGCTATAGCCTTGTAATTGTATTTGCGCCGATAAAGAGCCGACGCTCCAAAAGCAGAAAAACAGCAACAGAAGTCTTTTCATGGTAGTTATCAATTATAAGAATCAGTGGATAAATGTAATATTATTTCAGATTATAAACAAAAAAACTCACAAGGCTATCCATTAATCCTGTGAGTTCTCTTATAATTAATCCGTTACAACGCCGTATCCTCTTCGATCAACTGTTGTGCGAGGGTATAACCCGCCTCCAGTGCTTTCAGATTGAGGTTTACGATTGCCTCTCCTTTCCGTCCGAAAATGGAACGGATTCCTTGCTCTATTTTTTCGTAGGCCAATGAAAGGAAAGGTGAAGCCGCTCCCAGCATCACAATATTGGCCGCCCGTGCCGAACCGGCTTTTGAAGCGATTTCATCCACATCCAAAACGACTTTATGCGGCAAACGATCTAACGCCTCCATTAGCCGATCCATTTCCGGATAGTTCGGAATATTGACAAAAGGACGCGAATTGGTGACGATCCATCCTTCTTTTTTCAAGTAAGGTAAATATCTCAGGCTCTCCATCGGTTCCAGGGAGATGATCAAATCCGCCTCCCCTTTCGGGATCAAGTCCGACGCGATCGGTTGGTCGGATAAACGTAAATGTGATTGCACATCCCCTCCCCTCTGGCTCATTCCGTGGACTTCCGCCTGTTTCATAAACAGGTTATCCTCCAAAGCGGCTTCTCCGATAACGGCAGCAATTGAAAGGATGCCCTGTCCGCCTACTCCCGATAAGATAATATCTCTTTTCATTCCTTTTTTGTTTTTTTCTTTCTGGATAAAGTCTGGATACACTCTCTACGCGGGACGATGACGGAAACACCCGGGTATCCGATCTCCTCCCGGATCAGGGTCTTCATTTCCTCAAAGTTCTTTTTCAGCGGAATCACGACGCGAAGGTGGGCCGGATCGACGCCAATCCCCAGGCAAATGGATTCGATACGCCCGGTTGCCGACGAAACCTGTCCGCCGGTCATCCCGGTCGTCTCATTGTCTGAGATAATAATCGTTATATTCGTCCCTTCATTCACACAATCCAGCAAGCCGGTCATCCCGGAATGCGTAAAAGTGGAATCACCGATCACGGCGATCGAAGGAAATAATCCGGCGTCGGAAGCACCTTTCGCCATCGTAACGGAGGCGCCCATATCGATGCAGCTGTCGATTGCACGGAACGGAGGCAAGGCGCCCAAGGTATAACAACCGATGTCACCGAAGACTTTCGATCCGGGATATTCTTTCACAACTTCGTCGAGAGCATCGTACATATCGCGATGGCCGCACCCCATGCACAAAGCAGGCGGGCGCTGCTCCACTATCTCCGGAATCCCGTATGGGCTATCGACCTTCTTTCCCAAAGCCAGTCCGACCACTTCCGGTGTCAACTCGCCCTGTCTCGGAAGCATACCGTCGAGGCGGCCGTGAACCGTAAGCCCACGTCCCAGATAACCCTTCAGTTGCTCTTCGACAAAAGGCGCCCCCTCTTCTACAAGGAGCAATTCTTCGCAAGCATCCGCAATTTTGCTGATAAGATCTTTCGGAAGCGGATACTGCCCGATTTTAAGGACAGGATATTCGCAGCCGGCAGGATAATTTTCCATCAGGTAATTAAAAGCGATCCCGGTCGTGATAATGCCCAGCTTCTTATTCGTTCCGTCAAAATAACGGTTATAAGAAGACTCCTCCGAAGCTTTTTCCAGTTTCGGTTGTGCTTCCAGCAATCGCGTATAGCATTTACGGGCCAGGGCGGGAAGCAGGATAAAACGTTGCCGTCCGTCCGCCGGAAAATTCAGTTCATTCTGAGGTTTTAAAGGACGGGTGATGACACCGGAACGGGAATGAGCCATACGGGTGGTCACGCGCAAAAGAATCGGATAGCCCAACCGTTCGGAAAGCTCAAAGCCTTCATAGACCATGTCATAGGCTTCCTGTTGACTGGAAGGCTCCAGCATCGGGATCATAGCAAAATTCCCGTAAAAGCGGTTGTCCTGTTCGTTTTGGGAAGAATGCATCGAAGGGTCGTCTGCCGTAACAATGATCATGCCGCCGTGAATTCCGCTCATCGCCGCATTCATAAAGCAGTCTGCCGCTACATTCAGCCCGACATGCTTCATACAACACAACGAGCGTTTACCGGCATAACTCATGCCCAAGGCAGTCTCCATCGCCGTCTTTTCATTCGCACTCCATTGGCTGTGAATGCCTCGTTCACGTGCAAGCGGAGACTGTTGGATGTATTCCGTTATTTCGGTGGACGGAGTCCCCGGATAGGCATAGACGCCGGAAAGCCCGGCATCAATGGCAGCCTGAGCAATCGCTTCATCTCCCAAAAACAAGTGTTTTTCCATTTATCGGTTTGCTTTTCTATTGAAGTTTCATTAATTGTCCAAAGGTAAGGAAAATCTCTCGAAAACCGTTGCCCTTTCTTACTGAATCCCGCGCTTATTCAAGGCTTCACGGTAACGATTGGCATTTTTGGCATGCTCCTGCAAAGTCATCGCAAAATTATGGTGCCCGGAAAAATCTTCCTTTGCACACATATAAATGTAATTGTGTTTGGTATAATTCAATACCCCTTCCAGTCCTCGGATTGTCGATATGCGCAAAGGCCCGGGCGGCAGCCCGGTATATTTATAGGTATTATAAGGGGAATCGATAGACAGATGTTCGAACAGGATCCGGCGCAATCCGAAATCACCGACAGCATACTTGACCGTCGGGTCGGCTTGCAAAGGCATTCCTATATGTAAACGATTTATATATAGCCCTGCAACCATAGGATATTCTACCGGATCAGCCGTTTCTTCCTCCACGATGGACGCGAGTATGGAGACTTCTACGGGAGAAAGCCCGATTTGTTCAGCCATCTTCCGGCGCTCATCCGTCCAAAATGCATTATACTCACGAAGCATCCGTTGCACCAGTTTGGGAGCGGAAAGATTCCAATAAACCTCATAGGTATTTGGTATAAACAGGGCTTTGATGGTTTCGGTCGTAAATCCGAGAGAGTCGCAATAGGATGAATCCTGAAGGAGGGTCAATAAATCTTCTTTCGTAAACATCATTTGGTCGCTAAGCCGTCCGGCCAACTCGTCCGTCGTACGGATATTGTTGAAAGTCAGGTGAACCGGCTCCTGATGCGCCCGAAGCAGGCTCTTTATTAATACCGTATTATTCATTCCCTTCACTACGGCATAGCGTCCGGTTTTCATCTTTTCCGGATAATGCATCCAACGGGCCAGCATTTTAAAGTTGGAAAGGCTCCTGCAACCGGCAGAATCCTTTAACTGGCGGCATAGTTCATTAAAATCCTTCTTTTCGTCTACATAAACGTAAACGGTTTTCTCAGTCGCAAAATTCGGATAAAAAAGAATCCAACTTCCCCATCCGATTAAACCGGCGCTAACCAACAAAAAAACAGCCATCAAGCTGATGATTATGTTTCTTTTCTTCGATGATTTCTTTTTACCCATTGAATCAATATTGGATGAATACTCAAATGACTCGCAAAAATACATAAAAGAGAAGAGAGAGATTATAAAGAAGAAAATAAAAGATTCTGAAACTGTCTAAATTTTACCGAAATATTTTCTTATCTCATTTTCGCAAGTAGATTCAGAGCGCTCGGTTGTATTGTAATTATCCTGCTTCTTCGAAAGAAGCGGTTTTTTCTTAATTTTATTTATTACAATGTTCCAAAATTAAGAAAAGTTTTGAACCGGGACAAATCTTCAGATATGTTTTTGAAGCATAAATTTAATTGAATGTAAAGAGTTAATTTACTATTTTCTAACCTGTTTAATTTTTACATCCTGACAATCCTGTTACAGAGAAAATCCGGATTGATTTCTATTTATGAAATGTTTTAAAAAGGAAAACGGGCATCTGACTAATTTCGATTAATGGTTAATAAAAAGACTGTTATATTAACAATTTAATATTCAATAGATAATAAAAATTCGTATTTGGACTGTGAGACAGAATGAGAGGATGATTTTGAAAAAAAGGCATGCTTCCTTGTTAAATAAGTAATTTGTTTTTTCTTCTTTTCCTTTTTATCGGCTCTATTTATCAAGTGAGGCTAATGTATTTATAAACTCGCATATTTTTATTCCGCTTCTTTCGAAGAAGCAGGATAATTACAATACAACCGAGCGCTCTGAATCTACTTGCGAAAATGAGATAAGAAAATATTTCGGTAAAATTTAGACAGTTTCAGAATCTTTTATTTTCTTCTTTATAATCTCTCTCTTCTCTTTTATGTATTTTTGCGAGTCATTTGAGTATTCATCCAATATTGATTCAATGGGTAAAAAGAAATCATCGAAGAAAAGAAACATAATCATCAGCTTGATGGCTGTTTTTTTGTTGGTTAGCGCCGGTTTAATCGGATGGGGAAGTTGGATTCTTTTTTATCCGAATTTTGCGACTGAGAAAACCGTTTACGTTTATGTAGACGAAAAGAAGGATTTTAATGAACTATGCCGCCAGTTAAAGGATTCTGCCGGTTGCAGGAGCCTTTCCAACTTTAAAATGCTGGCCCGTTGGATGCATTATCCGGAAAAGATGAAAACCGGACGCTATGCCGTAGTGAAGGGAATGAATAATACGGTATTAATAAAGAGCCTGCTTCGGGCGCATCAGGAGCCGGTTCACCTGACTTTCAACAATATCCGTACGACGGACGAGTTGGCCGGACGGCTTAGCGACCAAATGATGTTTACGAAAGAAGATTTATTGACCCTCCTTCAGGATTCATCCTATTGCGACTCTCTCGGATTTACGACCGAAACCATCAAAGCCCTGTTTATACCAAATACCTATGAGGTTTATTGGAATCTTTCCGCTCCCAAACTGGTGCAACGGATGCTTCGTGAGTATAATGCATTTTGGACGGATGAGCGCCGGAAGATGGCTGAACAAATCGGGCTTTCTCCCGTAGAAGTCTCCATACTCGCGTCCATCGTGGAGGAAGAAACGGCTGATCCGGTAGAATATCCTATGGTTGCAGGGCTATATATAAATCGTTTACATATAGGAATGCCTTTGCAAGCCGACCCGACGGTCAAGTATGCTGTCGGTGATTTCGGATTGCGCCGGATCCTGTTCGAACATCTGTCTATCGATTCCCCTTATAATACCTATAAATATACCGGGCTGCCGCCCGGGCCTTTGCGCATATCGACAATCCGAGGACTGGAAGGGGTATTGAATTATACCAAACACAATTACATTTATATGTGTGCAAAGGAAGATTTTTCCGGGCACCATAATTTTGCGATGACTTTGCAGGAGCATGCCAAAAATGCCAATCGTTACCGTGAAGCCTTGAATAAGCGCGGGATTCAGTAAGAAAGGGCAACGGTTTTCGAGAGATTTTCCTTACCTTTGGACAATTAATGAAACTTCAATAGAAAAGCAAACCGATAAATGGAAAAACACTTGTTTTTGGGAGATGAAGCGATTGCTCAGGCTGCCATTGATGCCGGGCTTTCCGGCGTCTATGCCTATCCGGGGACTCCGTCCACNTTAATAATATCTCCGTTTGTCCTTTTTTTTCATACAAGTATTCATTTTCTTAATGAATTAAAATCTCAATTGCATGTACACTAACGAAAACAATAAAGGGACATCTCATAGAGCAAGAGAGAATTCACTCCTATCTGGGGAACGGGATTTTCCTTTTCACATCCACCGAATTGCCAAAGGAAAGACATACCAGTTGAATAATCACTCCCAGAACCGCATTCTCTTCATTATGCGAGGAACCCTTTTCCTTGATGATCCGAGAACCGAACGAAATATCTTCGGCAGTAAACATATGTATTTCTTGCATCGCAATGAAGCGCCTTTTCTATTCATCGCCGAAGTAAACACGACCCTCATAGAATATGTATCGGAATTCCTGCCGTTAATTAACCAACAGTCGTTATTTCGTCTTGTATGCCGGTATGCTCCTCAACCGAAGAATCTGGAGGAAATGAGAATAAAGGAACCTATGTATTATATGCTTATCAGCATTATCCATTTAAAGAAGTTGAAATTACAATCAAGATTTTTATTCGACATAAAGAAAGAAGAATTGTTGTTTTTTTTCCGGACATTATATGACGAGGCCGAGATCGCCCGTTTCTTTTCACCTTTTCTACAGGATCAAAATAAGTTCAAGGAGGAAATCTTTTCCAAGTATGCTTATGGGGACAATGTGAAAAGCTTAGCGAGTAAATGCTGCATGACGACCAAAACGCTGAACAGGCATTTCAAGAAAGAATTCCAGACTACTCCTCACAGATGGCTGAGCCGGCAAAAGGCAAAAGAGATTGAATTGTACATCATTCATCATCCCCACGTCTCGTTCCGGGAACTATCGGAACTGTTTAAGTTTCCCTCCGTCAAAGCTTTTAAATTGTTTTGCGAAACCCACAATATCTGGATGCTGATAAATGATTAAGAAAGAGAGGATAAATAAAAATTACGTCAGCGGATGTTGAGATACTTATGCGTCTGAAGGCTCAATTTCCATTTCGGATGGGACTTGATGTATTCGATGACAGCCTCCGTATTTTGTCCGGAACAGGGCTGCAGGTAGTATTCCTGCGCTTCGATAAAATCATACTGCTCCGGATCCTGTTCCAAGTACACCACTTTCAGTTCATGGGGCTTCGTGATTACCACCCGGCCGCCGGGCTTCGGGGAGCAAGTGATCCAGTCGATCCCTTCGGGCAAGGCACAAGTGCCGTTCGTTTCGATCTGGATATATTTTCCCAGAGATTTCAACAGTCGGATAAAATCGGGTGTAACGGAAAGGCCGGGCTCTCCTCCGGTGAGGACAATATGGCGGGCCGGATAGCGGTCGATCTCTTTTGCAATCTCTTCATCACTCATCCATTCACCCTCCTCAAAGGAGGTATCGCAAAAGTCACATCTCAAGTTACAACCACAGAAACGAATAAAGACAGCCGCCGTACCGGTATAATATCCCTCCCCTTGCAAGCTGTAAAAGATCTCATTCACTTTCTTCATACCAAGCGGCATTGTTTTCCGATTCCTGTACCATCACTTTGAAGCATTCGGGTATCTGGTCGCAAATCCATTTGGCCAGATTTTCGGCGGTCGTATTGAACGGTAGGATATCGTTCAGATATTTATGATCCAGTTTATTCTGTATTTTCTCCTTGATATGAGTAAAATCAACAACCATTCCCACCTCGTTCAGCTTTTCCGAACGGCACCAGACTTCAATGATCCAGTTATGCCCATGCAACTGCGTGCACTTACTCTCATAAGGCAACGATAAGCGATGCGCTGCTGAAATCTCCATTCTCTTCTTAACTATATACATAGACTGCTATTCCTCGATCTTTCGATTATTTTATCACGTCAATAATCTTGTCGCGTATTTTTCACAAAATAACGTACAAATCTCTAATGCGCAAAATATGGCACCAATAAGTTTTCTATTTTTTCAATCGAGAAAATTTATAGACGGGAATTAAGAACAGAAGGGGTTGCCTAAAAAGCACTGCACCGCCCTGAAAATCCAGTGCACTCAATGAATTAATCCAGTGCACTCAATGAATTAATCCAGTGCACTCAATATATTAATCCAGTGCACTCATTCATAAAATTCAGTGCACTGGATTTTTTCCGTACAAGTCACGACCTTTTGGACAGCCCTTTCTTATATAACTAGATAGAAAATATCAATTCTTGACCGGTTCTATTCCGAAAGTATATCCGTTCTTCACGCGTTCGATCAGTTCGGGCACGACGTCTTGGTATTCTCCCACGATACCGAAGTCGGCATGGTGGAAGATCGAGGCTTTCGGATTATGGTCAATAGCAATGATCTTGCCTGACTCTTTGATCCCTGCGATGTGCTGTATCGCCCCGGAAACTCCGATCGCAATATAGATCTTCGGGCGGACGGTTTTACCCGTTTGTCCTACTTGGCGGGCATATTCGGCGATACCTTCGTCCACGACCACACGGCTGGCAGCCCACTCGGCTTTCACACCCTTTTCCTTCAGCGCTTCAGCCAACTCCTTAACCAGAGCAAGCCGGTCGTCGGTCGCTCCTCTTCCACCCGACACGATAATGTCGGCATCGAACAAGCTTTGTAATCCGCCTTCGCCGCGAACCGTTTCCAGTATCTTTACTTTAAAGTCTCCCTCATCCAGGTGGGGAACGTAAGAAGATAGGATTCCTTTCCGGCCTTCCGTTTTCGGCGGTACGGGGAATGTACCCGCGCGAGCCGTGGAAATCTGCGGATATACGAAACCGAGGATGGTCGCCAGTTTGCTTTCTCCGTAAGTCGGACGGCGGGAATGCAGGATAGGCCGATTGATGATCTTCGCTTTCCGGTTGACATAATCGCCTATTTCCAATCCGGTACAATCGGCCGTTACCCCACTGCCGGTCTTCATACCGATCCGCGGAGCCAATTCACGCCCCGCCGTTGTGGCGGCAAAGAGCGCAATTTCCGGATTTCGCTCCCGGATAATCTGCGTGATAATATCGGAGAAAGGCAATACCAGATACTCTTCCAGCCGGTCATTGTCTACCAGAATCACTTCATCGGAACCATATTCGAATAGGGTCTGCGCGAGCGGCTTTATATTTTTGCCGATAAGAACGGTCGATATCTTCGTGTCATTGCCCAATTCATCGGCCAGCTTGCGCGCCGGAGTCAGCAATTCCAGGGAAGGACGGGCAATCTTGCCATTCGTCACTTCCGCCCATGTCAGGATTCCTTTGGCGCCGTTACGGGTATCCACAATGGGGAAATCCGGTGTTTCTACCGCTTTCTTCTCCTTCTCTTCTTTTTTCACCAACACGTTGCCTCCCTTTTTCAGGTTGGCAATCAGGCTATCCACCTGTTCCGTCTCATTTTGTCCTTCCGACAGGACAATCGGCGGACGCTCGCTGACGAGATTCATCACATTGGCGACAATCGTAGGCGAACCACTCAAACCGATCTTTTCAGTTCCCAAATGGATATCATCGACACCCAATACTGTAATTTGGCTATGGCGCGCCTTGATTGCCCCGATCAGCGAGGGTTTGCGTGGCGGTACTCCCGTCGGCGTCAGCGACACCAGGCAAGGCATAGGCAATTGCAGCATCTGGTAACCGCCTTCAATGATCCTCCGGGCCACGACATTCCCTTTGTCGTCCGCTTTCGCCGATTCGACAAAAGTAGCCTGTGGTATGCCCAAGGATTCCGCTACCTGGGAAGGCACATGGGCGGTATCACCGTCACTGGTCTGCCGTCCGGCAAATATGATAAACGGTTCTTCCGACTCCTTGGAGAAACCCAAATACTGCAGGAGGGTGGCAAGTGCCAAGCCCGTAGCATAGGTATCGCTTCCTCCCAGTTTACGGTCCGATAACAGATAAGCTTCGTCATATCCCATAGAGATTGCTGTACGTAAAGCTGTTTCAAAAGATTGGGGACCCATGGAGCAAACGATCATCCGGGCGTCCGGATACTGCTTTTTCAACTGTAAACCTGCTTCCAGCCCGAACTGGCAATCGATATTGATGATTGATTTTGCCTTCGTACGGTCCATCAGGCCGTCATCCCCCATTCTCATCTCCGTGGGGAGCGGTACTTGTTTTATTAAACTGATTATTGTTAAAGCCATTTTCTTCGATTCTTTTACAATTACATATATTTATATTCAGGGCCGTTTCCGCCGTTCGGAACATTCCACGTGATGCCGTCTCCCGGCTCCTTGATATCGCAGGTCTTGCAATGGAGGCAGTTTTCAGCATGAATCCGGAGTTCCTGATGGCCACTCTTGTCGGTATGAAGCTCGTAGACCTCTGCCGAGCAATAAAACTGGCAGGGTGCTCCATATTCCTTGATGTTTATCGCATCATAGGTGGCCGGATTATTAATATGTAAATGGGGAACCTGTTGCTCGTCATGATTAACGCCGGTATAATAAACATCAGTTGCCTTATCGAAGGTCAGCATTTTATCAAAATCCAATCGATCCCTAAAGCGTTCCTTGAATTTCTTTCCTTGGAACTCGCTCAGTTTTCGGGTAGCCTCACTGTCCTTATGCGCCTCCAGCTTGCCGAAGAATCCGGCGCCTCCCGTAATCAATTGGCCGCCGAAATGGAAGGCTCCGGCAATCATCCCCTGGGCAAATCCCTGGCGGAAATTGCGTACCGGATAGAGTTCCTTGTAAATCCAACTCGTATTCACAAGAGTTTCGTATTGTTTCAGCGTATCTTCCGAGAAGTCATTCTTTTCGAAAGCAAACAGGGCGGTTTCGGCCGCCAACATACCAGACTTAATCGCCAGATGTACACCTTTCAAGGCAGGCATTGCAAGGAATCCGGCACTGTCGCCGACAATCAAGGCATGGTCGGCATAGAGTTTCGGAAGTGAATAGAGCCCGCCCTCCGGTAAGGTCTTGGCTCCGTATTCGAGGAGTCTTCCCCCTTTCAGTATCTTGCTTACAAAAGGCGTCGTCTTCCAAACCTGAAAAGCGTCATGAGTATCAAATGTCGGATCGGGATAATCGAGGCCGACCACTAGGCCGACTGCCACCCGGTTACCGCTCAGGCCATAAACAAAACCTCCGCCGAATTCATGCAAATTCAGCGGATAGCCCATGGTATGATAGATTTCCCCCGCTTGGATATTTCCTTCCGGAACGCTCCATAATTCCTTGCATCCCAATGAATATACTTGCGGGTTTCTCTCTTTCTGCAAATCGAACTTTCGGATCAGTTTCTTAGCCAGGCTTCCCCTCACTCCTTCCGCAAAAATGATCAGCTTGGCCTCGATCCGTGTACCGGGCTGAAAGTTAGCCTCCGGATTGCCGTGATGGTCTACACCGGTATCAATCGTCTTGGCACCTATTAATTTATCGTTTTCGTAAAGCAGTTCGCTGACAGAGAAACCTGGGTAGATCTCCACTCCTTTCTCTTCCGCCTTTTTGGCCAAGAACCGGCAAACCTCTCCCAGCGAAGCGGTATAATTGCCCGTATTGCTCATGTAAGGAGGATGGAACGGCAACTTGATCGAACCGTTTTTACTCAGCAAAAGCGTAGAATCTTTTGACACTTTAGAATCGAGGGGAATCTCAGAAGGATCGACATCCGGCAGTAGTTCCTTAAAAACGTCTGCTTTGATGACGGCGCCTGAAATGATATGGTTGCCGATAGCAGAACCTTTTTCGATAAGTAACACGCGCCGGGTCAGCCCCTTTTGCTTTAACAGATCGGCGACATGGATAGCGGTCGCCAATCCGGAGGGACCCCCTCCGATAATCAGGATGTCCGTGGAAACGGAATCAACAGTACTCATTTTATTTTTCATTTAATTATACGGCTAACATTTAAGTGTTTTCATGTAAGACTGAGATGGCTAAACTATTCCGCAAGTAGCTGCCAACGAGTTTATCACTGGCAAATATAGTATTTATTAAGTTGGGAAAAAGAAAATGCCCTCTGTTTTAAGGACATTAAATGTTAACATTCGTAAATGTATATTTTTGTTCTACTTTTACCTGCTGATAAAAAGGGAGGTGGTTAATTTTATACGACCTGATTCCGGCAGGCATTGCCACAACTTTACATTTCACCTACCCGATTTTTGTTACCCTACTACTGGTTACAATCGTAGTTAAAGATAAAATATTCAATGCCACCCTTTATATCAAAAGCGTCTTTCCCGTAACCATCCGGCGTAATAGGCATAAAAGTTTTATACCTCATATTATTAATAGAATATAAAGAGCCGGCACCATTAAAAAGTTTATCCGGCGTGAAATAACAAAAACTAATGTAAAGTCATGAAACTGAAAAGCGCCAAACCAACTAGTAAAAGCAACATCATAAATACATTAATGATAAAAAGAATAAATCCCTTAGCGACTGTACTTCTCTTGCTTGACTGATATACACGGCGATGAGCCACAAAAAAATAAATCAACATATATACAATCACCACAAAGGTATATAAACTAATTACATTATCGATAAAGGAATTATTGATCCAGTCATTCATTTCATCAAATACTATGATGGAGAGCATCGCTAACAATAGAAACGAAAAGAAGTGTAACGTAAATATGCCGTGATCAAAGAACCACCATTTCTTTTTGTTGTGAAACAGCCACAAAAAGAAAGCAAAAATCGGAAGATAGATAAACAAGGCCTTCGGTAAAACATGCATAAATGACTCTTTGAATTTTTCAACAATCTCTCTTCCGGTATAGCCTTTTTCCTTCAGGTAGAAAAACCGATGGGCAAAGGGTTTCAGTATCTTATACAAAATATTTCCCGACTGTTCCGCCAAAGAGTCATATTCCTTTAGGTTTTTGGCGGAAAGGGAATCAACAGTTACGCTGATATCGGTTTTGCGGAGAAGCCCTTGTTTCTGCAATTTTCCCGTATAGATCGAATCATATACCCTCATCAGTATCAGTTCCCGTTCTTTTTCCTCGGTATATACATTTTGGAATATTTGTTTAAGCAACAGGCTATCCCCTGGAGTCAGTTCGATCTTACCTTCATCGTGTAAAGCGACCTTCTCTTTTTTTGAATGCGCTTCCTGATTAGAAAAAAGCGAAGGAATAAAGAATGCAATGAAACTGATAAATATATATAGCTTCACCGGAGCCACATACTTTTGTCTCTTTCCGGCCAGATATTCGTTTGTCAGCTTTCCGGGTACAAAGATCAGATAACGGATCGTTCGCCAGAACTGCCCGTCGTAATGGGTAAAATCTTCCAGGAAATGGGTAAAGAGAAAATAAAAAGGCTGCCTGGTTTCCGTATTCTCCTGTCCGCAATGCTCGCAATACCGCTCTACTACCGTATGCCCGCAATTCTGACAGGTTTTATCTGACCGTAATTTTCCGTGACTCATTGGTTGAATATTTGAAAGGCAAAAGTAAAGAATCCTGTGAAAATTTCAGAAAAAGCACAACGGATAATTTAGAAGTCCTTCTTTAAATTTTGCTCGTTCATTTATTTAGTTCTATTTTTAGGGTAGTTGATTCCTCCTAAAAGTGATAAATCTATCTCTTTTTATATCTTTGCACACATGGAAGAAAAGATGGATCCCGAAGCATTTTACCATAGCCAATGTACGGCTTATACTCAAGAGAAAGAGAAACTAAGAAAAAAGATCTACGCCGTCGGCACTCTCCGGTTGGTAGTGATTGTTACCGGTTTGCTAACGCTATGGCTATACAGGGAAAAGAGTTGGGAGATATTGTCCGGAATAGCGGTCACTTTTCTTCTGCCGTTCGCCGGATTAGTGATTTATCACTCCAAATTATTTGCCCGTAAAGCCTATTCCGAAGGCATGATCCGGTTGAATATGGAAGAATTGAACGGACTGGCATATGATTTCAGCGCATTTGATGGGGCACCGGAGCAAATTGACGGCCAACATTCATTCAGCCTCGACTTGGATCTGTTCGGTAAAAGATCGCTTTTCCAATCTGTCAACCGTACTGCAACCTCCATGGGGCGTGAAGGGTTGATCAAGTCATTTATTCATCCTCCGGACAAGAAAGAAACCATTCTCAGGCGGCAAGAGGCCATTCGGGAATTAGCGGGGAAAGCCGCTTTCCGACATGCCTTCCGCGTTTCCGGCCTGCTTGCAGCCGATGAGAAGAAGCGTCCGGAACAATTGGCACCCTTCCTTGCAGAACCGAGCCGCCTTGCCGGACGCATCGGTTGGAAAATCCTGATATGGAGTATACCAGGACTATGGGTCCTGCTCCTTTCGGCTTATGCCTTCAGCTGGGTAACAGGGAATGAACTGGGGCTTTTCTTTGCGATTAGTTTCCTTGTAGCCAATAGCCCCGCAAAGCAAATTAATAAGTTACATCATCAGGTCGGGAAAATGGAGAAACTGTTTTCGGCCTATGCGAATTTGATGTCTCTTTTGGAAAATGAATCGTTCGCTTCTCCTTTGCTGAAGGAAATGCAGGAACCCCTATCCGGCGCCCAGGGTAAGGCCTCGTCCGCCATCAAGAAGTTATCCTCTTACCTCGGAGCATTAGACCAGCGATTCAGCCTTGCCGGGATCTTGTTTAATATTTTCTATCTCCGGGATACGCGGCAAGCCATCCGATTGGAGAAGTGGAAAGAAATCCATGCTGCCGACACTCAACGTTGGTTTGATTCCCTGGCAGGTTTCGATGCATTGAATTCCCTGGGAACGTTTGCATTCAATCATCCGGACTATATCTATCCCGAAATTGCAGATCATTATTTCCGGATGGAAGGGAAATCCCTGGGACATCCGTTAATCCAACGGGACAAGTGCGTACGTAATGATATCGATATTCACCAAAGCCCTTCGTTCCTGATCATCACCGGTGCGAACATGGCAGGGAAAAGCACCTATCTGCGCACAGTCGGCGTCAACTTCCTCTTAGGCTGCCTGGGCGCTCCGGCTTGTGCCGAAGCCTTGACACTCTATCCGGCGCATTTGGTTACCAGCCTCCGCACAGCCGATTCATTAGCAAGCAACGAATCTTACTTTTTTGCCGAATTGAAACGGCTTAAAATGATCATCGACCGTTTGGAAAAAGGGGAAGAGTTATTCATTATTTTGGATGAAATACTGAAGGGCACCAACTCGATAGACAAGCAGAAAGGTTCTATCGCCTTAATGAAACAATTGGTTGTCTGGAAAGCCTGCGGAATCATCGCCACGCACGACCTGGCGTTGGGTAACCTGGAGAAAGAGTTCCCCGGGCATATCAGGAATTATCGCTTCGAGGCCGATATAACGAATGACGAGCTGACTTTTTCCTATCGCCTTCGCAAAGGGATTGCCCAGAATATGAATGCATCCTTCCTGATGAAAAAGATGGGGATTACGTTAGAATAAAAATTGCGGAGGACGCTTTTCCAAACCTCCTCCGCAATAAAGTTGCCCGACTTTTAATAATTAGTATAGAGATAACGCCGGATACTGTTCTTAGGAGTCTTCTTAAATTCGGTCGGATAAAGTTGGATCTTACTGATGCTTTCGAATGAAGCCAATTGCTTGTTCAACTCGATCCGGTTCTTTTCCATTATCGAAGGCAGGTCGTCATGGGAAATGCCCGTACCATCCACCGTATCATAGTCGGGATAAACCAATGCTACCAATTTGCCTTCCTTCTCGATAACAAGACTTTCCAACACGAAAGGCAGGTTATTCAATTTCGACTCCAGTTCTTCAGGGTATATATTCTGCCCGCTCGGGCCAAGGATCATCGTTTTGCTGCGTCCGCGGATAAATATATTTTTATTTTTATCAATGGTTCCGAGGTCGCCGGTACGCAACCATCCATCTGCAGTAAATGCATTCTGCGTCGCCTCCTCATTCTTATAATAGCCGACCATTACGTTTTCGCCTTTCACTTGGATCTCTCCTACGATATTATACGGATCTTCCGAATCGATCCGTACGTCCATGATATCTTTCAGGACTTGTCCGCAGGAACCCGGTACGTATTCCTTGTAATGGCTGTAACTGATTAACGGCCCGCATTCGGTCATTCCATAACCGATCGTGAACGGGAATTTAATCTTATACAGAAAATCACTCACCTCCTGGTTCATAGCGGCCCCGCCCACGATAATCTGGCAGAACCGGCCGCCCAGTGCGGCTATCAGCTTATTGCAGATCACCGCATAAATCCGGCTGTCCAGCAAAGGAATGTTCAAGGCCAATTTAATCGTCCGCTTATTTAATTGCGGGATAATCATTTTCCTATAGATCTTCTCCAATATAAGCGGTACGGCAAGAATCAAGTTCGGTTTGACATCCTCAAATGCCTTCAATAGGATTTTAGGGGAAGGTATTTTCCCTAAGATGTAAACATGCGCACCGACAGCCAATGGCGTCAACAGGTTGAACGCACAACTGTATGTATGCGCTACCGGAAGGAAACAGAGCTCCCGGTCGCCCCGGAACATGATCCCGAGCGACATGGCATAGGTTACATTTCCCGCCAGGTTATTCCCCGTCAGCATGACTCCCTTACAGAATCCGGTCGTCCCCGAAGTATAGTTCAGTACCAGCATCTCACTGTTATCCACTTCAGGAAATTTCACATCTTCCCGTTTAAAGCCATTCGGATATTTTTCCGTCATGCGGCTATCCGATAGACGCAACATCTTTTGGATATTCTCGCCATCCCGCTGGTGCAAACAGCGATAATCGGTCAGGGAGATAACCGCCCGCAGTTCCGGAACGTTATCTTCTTCCAACGTATCCCAAATAGCATCCGAAACAAACAGAAGGGTCGATTCGGAATGATTGATAATATGATGAATATCATTCGGAGCAAAGTCTTGCAGAATAGGCACGATCGTTGCACCATAGGTAATCGTAGCCATATAGGCAATAAACCACCGCGGACTATCTTTACCTACTAATGCAATTTTATCACCTTTACGGATATGACACTCTTTAAACAGAATATGGAAACGGGCAATCTCCCTCGCCACATCGCTGAAATAGAAAGTATTTCCTGTCGTATAATCCGTCAGAGAAGGTAAATCCCAGTTCGTTTTAAAACTTTCCTGGTACAGTTTAATCAGATTCTCTTTAACCATGGCACACTTTTGTGATTTCTGTGCAAAAATAGGAAGTTTTATATAGATATACAATTAAAACAGGGAGTAACTTCACCGTTTTATATACTTTTGTGGAGAAATTCAAATTGGGAATGATCGACAATAATGTTTTTGAGAATAAGACGGCAGCCTACTTTACCTTGGGTTGCAAGCTGAACTTCGCGGAAACGTCTACTATCGGCAAGGAATTGGCCGCCCGCGGCATTCGTAAAGTGCGAACCGGGGAGACGGCCGATATTTGCGTCATAAATACTTGCTCCGTTACCGAATTGGCCGATAAGAAATGCCGCCAGGCCATCCGCCGCATACAGAAACAGCATCCGAAGGCTCTGACTATTGTAACCGGATGCTATGCCCAGTTAAAACCCGAAGAGGTAGCCGGTATTCCGGGAGTGGATCTGGTCTTGGGAGCCGAGCAGAAATTAGATATCCTGCAGTATCTGGACGGCTTGGATAAAAAGCCGGAAAGCGCAATCCATACGTCCCCTTCAAAAAACATCCGGGAGTTTGTTCCTTCTTGCTCGACCGACGACCGTACCCGGCATTTCCTGAAAGTGCAGGACGGCTGCGACTATTATTGCTCTTTCTGCACCATCCCGTTCGCCAGAGGCCGCAGCCGTAACGGGACGATTGCCAGTATGGTCGGACAGGCACAGGAGGTAGCCCGCCAGGGAGGAAAGGAAATTGTCCTCACCGGCGTCAATATCGGGGATTTCGGAAAAAGTACGGGAGAAACGTTTATCGATCTGATCCGGGCGTTAGATGAGGTGGAAGGTATACTCCGCTACCGGATTTCTTCCATTGAACCGAATCTGATTACCGACGAGGCGATCGATTTTGTCGCCAACAGCAAACGCTTTGCCCCTCATTTCCATATTCCGCTCCAAAGCGGAAGCGACGCCGTACTCAAACTGATGCGCCGCCATTATGATACGGCCTTGTTCCGCCATAAGATCGAATGCATCAAACAGGCGCTTCCCCAAGCTTTCATCGGTGTCGACGTGATTGTCGGCACACGGGGAGAAACGGATGAATTTTTCGAGGAAGCCTACCGCTTTATCGAAAGTCTGGACATCTCCCAACTGCATGTGTTCAGCTATTCCGAACGCCCGGGCACACAGGCGCTGAAAATTGATCACACCGTTGACCCAAAGGCCAAACATGCACGAAGTAAAGCACTGTTGGACTTGTCCGACAGTAAGTTGCACGCTTTTTATGACGCCCATACAGGAGAAAAAGCCGAAGTCTTATTCGAAAAAGCACGAAAAGGAGGATTGATGCATGGATTTACCGCCAACTACATAAAGGTGGAAACTCCCTACGACACGGCATTGGTCAATCAGTCCGTTCCGGTCCGCTTACTCGGCTGGAATGAAGAAAAAACAGCATTAAAAGTCGAACTCATTTGATTCTTATGGGAAACCGGATACTCTATACCATCCTTTTCTGTTGGACGAAGGCGCATGCATTTCTTCCGATGCGAATACTGTATATTTTATCGGACATCCTTTACTTGCTGGTTTATCGTTTGGTACGTTACCGCTTGAAGGTGGTGCGCCGGAACATGAAAGCCTCTTTTCCCGAGAAAACGGAAAAAGAGCTCCGCCAACTGGAACGGGCCTTTTACCATCATTTCTCCGATTATATCGTCGAGACAATCAAATTGGCGCATATCTCTCCCAAAGAAGCCTTAAAACGAGCCATCATCCGCAATCCGGAAATGATAGAGGAGTTGCAAAAACGGGGACATTACTGCTTTATCCTGCTCATGGGGCATTACGGGAACTGGGAATGGTTTACCGACTCGCCGCTGCTTTTCGACCGGATCCAAACGGAGGTGCATCAGGTCTACCGTCCTCTGAAGAACCGGGCTTTCGACCGGCTCTTCATCTATCTCCGCACGCGTTTTCATGCGAAGGGGATTATGAAGAATGAAGCCTTTCGGGATATCGTCCGTTTAAAGCAGTCAAAAACACGCAGCATCGTCGTTTTTATTGCCGATCAGACTCCCAGCAAAGCCAACCTGCATTACTGGACCCGATTTCTGAACCAGGACACTCCCATATTAAACGGCCCGGAACGGATTGCGTGCAAGCTCCGTCTTCCGGTCATTTACGCCGATGTTCGGAAGGTTCGAAGAGGATATTATACCGTTGATTTCAACTTGCTGACAGACTCCCCGGAAAAGATGCCGGAAAACTGGATTACCGAACAGTTCGCCCGGAGGATGGAAGAAACGATACTCCGTGATCCAGCCTACTGGCTCTGGACGCATAAACGATGGAAATACAAACATGAACAGCCATGAAAAAGGTAGCAGTCGTTATTCTGAACTGGAACGGAAAGGAGCTGATGGAACAATTCCTCCCTTCTGTTATTGCACATTCACCGCAGGAAACAGCGGAAATTGTCGTAGCTGATAATGGTTCCACCGACGCCTCCGTCGCCATGCTCGAAGAAAAGTTCCCATCCGTACGCATCATCCGGATTGAACGGAATTATGGATTCGCCGAAGGATACAATAAAGCGATCGAAGAAATAGGTTCGCCTTATGTCGTTCTCCTGAATAGCGATGTGGAAGTTACTCCCCATTGGCTGGATGCGCCGTTGGCCTTGCTGGATACGGAGCCCGACGTTGCGGGCGTCCAACCCAAACTCCTGGCACAGCGCAACAAGCATTTCTTCGAATATGCCGGTGCTGCGGGCGGATTGATGGATAAATACGGCTATCCTTACTGCCGGGGACGTATCTTCCATGTCGTGGAAGAAGACCGGGGACAATATGACGCTCCCATGGATGTCCTTTGGGGAAGCGGGGCCTGCCTCTTCCTCCGGACGGAAGTGTATAAAAAAGAAGGAGGACTGGACGCCCGGTTCTTTGCTCATCAGGAAGAGATTGATTTCTGCTGGCGGCTGAGAGCAAGGGGCTATCGGTTGGTCTGTACGCCCCGCTCCGTCGTATATCATGTCGGAGGGGCGACACTGAATGCAGAAAGTCCGCGTAAAATCTTCCTTAATTTCCGCAATAATCTGCTGATGCTCTACAAGAATCTACCGGAGAAAGATTTATTACCTGTGATGCGTTGCCGTTTTTGGCTCGATTACCTCGCTGCCGCCAAATTTCTCTTAACTTTCAATTTCCGGAATGCAAAAGCAGTTTATGAGGCTCGAAAAGAGTTTTATCAATTAAAAGAAACCTATGTCCCTATCCGGATGGAAAATCTGAGAAAAACGACCGTCCCTCAGATCCCCGAAATACTGCAAAGCAACTTGATTCTCTCATTCTATTTTAAAGGGAAAAAGAAATATTCCGACTTCAAAACAATTCCGGAGAATGATCCGAATCAACAAAGCAATTAACGTTGTGCTTCTATAGTATATGTAAAACTATCGGCTCTATAGTATCCGATGTTATATTCTATCGGGACATCTTTTTCATCGTAAACAAATCTCCTTCGAATAAGTATTGGCTCATTCGGCTTTATATCTAATTTGTTGGCAATAAAATCACCGGCAAGGCTGGCGCATATTTCTTCTTTGGATGTTTTTACTATTATCCCAAAATCTTTTTCTAATATTTCATATAGAGGACGATTAAAGTTTTCGTCACTAGTAAGTGGTATTTGAGGATTGAAATATGAAATGAAATAGACAAAAGGATACTCTAAATTACCTCGAACACGCTCTAAAACTAAGCACTTCGTTTCATTCTCCACCCCAAAAAAGTTAGCAGCTCTTTCTGTTACTTTTTTGTAACTCAAATGCAATTCAAAATTTTTTATTTCTATACCAAGCATTTTCATTTCTTGCGAAAAGCTTAGCCAGTTTTTTATACCTCCAACAATTCCTTTTCTTATCACTTTGGTTCCAAAACCTCTTTTACGTAACAATAACCCCTCGTATACCAATTTATTGATTGATTGACGTAGTGTATTTCTTGAGATATTTAATTGTTCTGCCATTTCTGTTTCGCTTGGCAACAATTTTCCATTCTTATATTCTTCCATTTCTATTAGTTGGCGAAGATACTTTTCAGCCTGCAAATGTAATAGACCGGACCGTTTTTTGTCATTTTTTTTTGTTTCCATAATTTTTTCTTATATCATTAAACAAATATAGTTGCAAATATAATAATACAAGAATGTTTTGAGTCTAAAAAAAATAATATACATTTGCACATATATTTAAATGTTCATACATAGTAGCTATAAAAAGAATGAGAAAGTATAATTACGAAAAGTTCCCTGCAAAAGATGTTGATGGCTATGTAGAGAAAGGATGGGATAATATTATAAAAAAATTGAGAAATATTACAACAAATAATTCTATTTTAGCTATAGATATGTATGTTGGAGTTAATGAAGATGAGGTCAAAAGCGAAATTAAAAAATTAAATCCTTCCATTCTTATTAATACAAGAGATTTGTTCAAATCGGAATCTGATCTGACAAAAATGACATTCCGATTTATGACTGATGACCCTCTTTTTGGATATATGACAAATCTCACAATGGCTGATTATTTTGATTACTCAAAACTTGAGGAAGCAAAAAGAAATATTCAGAATTGTGAGGGGATAGTCATCGTTATTGGTAATGGGGCATCAATGGTTGTTCCTCAAAATGCCTGTATTATATATGCCGATATGACCCGTTGGGAGATACAATTGCGTTTTCATAAAAATAAAATAAAAGCGCTTGGAGTAGACGATAGAGGTGAAGCATTTTCGATAAAGTACAAGCGTGGATATTTTAACGATTGGCCGATTTGTGATGCCTATAAAGAGACTCTTTTTCATAGAATATCTTTCTGGCTGGACACGCATATTCCAGATGAGCCCAAAATGATAGACAAAGCTACTTTCTTTAACGGAATAGAGACGACGATCAAACAGCCATTCAGGGTTGTTCCTTTTTTTGCGCCTGCACCATGGGGAGGACAATGGATGAAGGATGTTTGTGATTTGAACCGGGATGAAGTAAATTATGGTTGGTGTTTCGATTGTGTTCCCGAAGAAAATAGCTTATTATTTAATATAAATGGAACATTATTTGAAATTCCGTCCATTAATTTAGTACTGCTAAAAAGCAGGGAACTGTTAGGAGAACCTGTAGAGTCTCGTTTTGGGAAAGAATTTCCTATTCGATTCGATATGCTGGATACTGTACAGGGTGGTTGCTTAAGTTTTCAAGTACATCCTACAACACAATTTATAAGAAAAAATTTCGGAATGCAGTATACGCAAGATGAAAGCTACTACATGATCGATGCTTATGAAAATGCTAGTGTATTCTTAGGTTTAAAAAACAGCATTAATAAAGAGGAAATGATAAGTGATTTACGGAAATCAGGAAAAGGTGAAATCCGTTTTGATGCAGAAAAATATGTGAATAGATTACCTGTAAAGAAACATGATCACTTCTTGATACCCGGAGGTACCGTCCATTGTTCTGGAAGTCAATGCTTGGTGTTAGAGATAAGTTCTACACCTAATTTATTTACATTTAAAATGTGGGATTGGGAACGTTTAGGTCTTGACGGCAAACCTCGTCCATTAAACATAGAAAGAGGCCTTCAAGTTATACAATGGGAAAGAGATACAGATTATACGATGAAAAATCTTGTGAATGTTTGTACCTTCTTAGGTGAAGGTGACGGATGGATCGAAGAAAAAACCGGACTGCATCCGAATGAATTTATCGAAACAAGAAGACATAAATTTACGAAAAAGGTAACACATCATACGAATAATAGTGTGAACGTCCTCAATTTAGTAGAAGGAGAAGAAATCATAGTAGAAAGTCCCAACAATTATTTCGAACCTTTTATTGTGCATTATGCTGAAACATTCATTATCCCTGCTTCTTTAGATAATTATACCATAACACCGTATGGTAAATCGAAAGATAAGGAATGTATTACAATAAAAGCCTATGTGCGATTCTGAATTTCAAATAAATATATGCAATGTGTACAGTATTGTAATATAATAAGATAATAATATCTGCCACATTGCAATAGCTATTAATAAATACGCATGAAAACAAACAACCTTAAAATGATTATCCCTTCGATGTTATGCTTCTTTGTCATGGGGATAGTAGATTTAGTTGGTGTTTCCACTAACTTTTTGAGAAATGATTTCCAGCTTAATGATTTTACAGCAACCATTCTGCCGATGATGGTTTTTTTATGGTTTGCGGTATTTTCCATACCTACATGTATACTTATGGGGCATATAGGTAGGAAAAAAACAGTGCTACTATCCATCATTATTACTTTAACAGCTTTGGCATTACCTTTTATATCATACAATTTTTATATTGTTGTAGTTTCTTTTGCTCTACTAGGGATCGGTAATACGATTTTACAAGTCTCCCTGAATCCATTAGTCGCGAGTATTGTTAAAGGAGATAAATTAGCCAGTACGTTAACTTTTGGGCAATTTATAAAAGCTATAGCATCTTTTCTAGGTCCGATTCTTGCAAGTATGGCTGCAAAACAATTTGCTGATTGGATGCTGGTATTCATTGTATATGCCATTGTCTCTGCTTTGTCTTTTGTTTGGCTTTATTTTACTGATATTGGAAATAGTAATACGGAAAAAATAGCTGAACCAACAACATATATCAAGACACTAAGTATATTGAAGGACAATGTCATATTACAATTATTTTTAGGAATCGTATTAATTGTGGGTATTGATGTTTGTATGAATACCAATACACCTCAATTGCTGATTCAAAAACTAGGCTTGGAAACAGAAACGGCAAGCTTAGGTTCCAGCCTATATTTTGGTACCCGGACACTCGGTGCATTTGTCGGTGCTATGATTCTTGTAAGAATGAAGCCTTCCAACTTCTTATGCTTAAATATGCTCGTTGCAATTGTCGCATTTTTGATGCTTATGTTTGCAAACAATGGTTGGATGCTTTATGTCGGCGTGGCGTTTGTCGGGTTTACTTGTGCCAATGTTTTTTCAATCATTTTTTCAATGGCCTTGCAATATAAACCCAACGAGAACAATGAAATATCATCTTTGATGATTATGGGTATAGCCGGTGGAGCAATAGTGACGCCTGTCGTAGGTTTAGCTGCCAAAGAATTTGGAATTGCCATTAGTTTTGGTATTTTATTATTATCAGTAATTTATATTTTATTTTTATCTGTAAAATTCCCCAAAAAACATCAAGATGTATCAAAATGACCAACGAATAGTTTTAACATTAGACGCCGGAGGAACAAATTTTGTTTTCTCGGCTATCCAGGCTAATGAAGAGATTGTAAAACCATTTGGCTTACCTGCCTATACCGATGATATAGAAAAGTGTTTAGATACTTTGGTTGAAGGATTTACTCGTCTTAAAATGCTGTTAAGGGAGGATGGTTATGGTAAGCCTGTAGCTATCAGCTTCGCGTTCCCGGGTCCTGCTGACTATGAGAATGGGATAATTGGTGATTTGCCGAATTTCCCGGCATTTAGGGATGGAATACCTCTAGGCCCTTTTTTACAAAAGGAATTTGGGATTCCGGTATATATAAATAATGATGGTAATTTATTTGCCTATGGCGAAGCAATAGCTGGAGCCCTACCTCAACTGAATGCTAAATTGGAAGCTATAGGTAGTAGTAGAAGATATAAAAATCTTATAGGTATAACTTTCGGAACAGGGTTTGGTTCAGGCATTGTTATAAATCAATGTTTGTTAACGGGTGACAATGGTTGTGGAGGAGATGTTTGGGCATTTAGAAATAAATTGCATCCGGGCAAAATTGCAGAAGAAAGCGTCAGTAAAAGAGCCATTCTACGAGTATATAATGATTTAACTAATACAAACGAGATTGGATTAACTCCGGAGGATATTTATGAGATAGCCGAAGGAAAAAAGGAAGGTGATAGGCAAGCTGCAGAAAAAAGTTTTTCTCAGTTTGGTGAAGTTGCTGGTGATGTTATTGCGCATTTACAAGCATTTACTGATGGAATTATAGTGTTGGGCGGAGGCATAATAGGTGCGGAAAAATATATTTTGCCTGCTTTGAAAAAAGAATTGGAGGATAAACTTTATACCTTTTCCAACTTATCATTTGACCGGCTTCAAATGAAAGTTTATGACTTGACCAAAGAGAATAATATGAATGATTTTTTCATTGAAAGAAGTATCATGGTAAAAGTTCCACGCTGCAATGAAATTGTCTGCTATAATTCTGTTAAACGATCAGCGATACTAATTTCTGCATTGGGAACGAATAAGGCTATTTCACTTGGAGCTTACGCATATGCCCTATCCAAGTTATAATTAAGATTTAATTCTACTCTCGAAAATTTATTCTTATCAGCCGGCTATTTCAGGTTATGTGAAATACCTGAAACAGCCTTCATTAACCATTATAAATCAATTACCTAAACTAATATCGTTGAGATTAATGCCCCAATTCATGTTTGGTTTATCCCCCATTTCCAGAATGAGATTTCCTCCTTTTAATAGTTCGGATGCAGGAAAATAAAATGAATTAAGCTCTTTGCCGTTAAGTGTTGCTTTTTGTATATACATATTTCGTTTAGAAGCTCCCTTTGCCTCAATAACAAACTGTTTTCCTCTATTATATCTTTCTCCCAAGTCAATTTCTATTTTTTCAAAAAGTGGACTTGCAACTTCATATACAGGATTTACTTTTGTACCTCCATCAATCTGGAAAAGTCCGATAGACGCCATGACAGCCCATGCGCTCATTTGGCCTTGATCCTCGTCACCCAAATATGCATTGGAAACGCCATATCCATAGTAGTGCTCTAATATCGACCGGGTCCACTTTTGAGTAAGCCATGGTTTCCCTGCCCAATTGAATAGAAAAGCGAAGTGCATTGATTGTTGGTTTCCTTGTACAATAGGATGATCCCAATATTGGTCATTGGGTGCGTTATAACGCCATGCTTCATCTTGATTGAACCCCCACTCCAAACGACTCAGAAAACGCTCCTTACCAATAATACTGACCAATGCCGGTACATCTTGAGGAACAAAAAATGTCAACTGCCATGCATTGCCTTCCACATAATGATGGTTAGCCCCACTACGAAACGGATCAAAATTTTCCATCCATTTTCCATTACTGTCTTTCAAATGGCAATATCCTTCTTTACTAATTACATTCTTCCACCAATATCCGCGTTCATTAAACTTTTCATAATCATCATTTTTGCCCATTGCTTTAGCTAATTGGCCCACAGTCCAGTCATCATATGAATATTCCATTGTGTTGGAAAAACGTCCTAAATCAGAAGGTACATACTTGTATTTCATGTAATGTACCAAATCGCGGTTTCCTGCAAAACCATTGAATACTTTCTGAGCAGGAGTAGTTTGCATTTTCTTAATAGCTTCCAAAGCCTTATCAGCATCAAAATCGCGAATCCCCATCTGATAAGCTCCAACAATGAGCGGTATTTCATGTTCTGCAACCATTACCGGAATATAATTTAATCCGGCAGGACCTTTTGCTAACCAACCATATGCGTCGTACATAGCCAATTGAGATCTTACCCATTTACTGCTCCATTCAGGCGTAACCAGATTCCAAAACTGATTTAAATTCCAGAAGGTATTCCAGAAAGCGTCACAACCTATCATTACATCATTGTCAGGATCGGATACCCGATGTACTTTGAGGTCGGTGCCAACCCACTCTCCATTAACATCACTCCAAATGTTACGACTACAAACTGCGCGATACATATTGTTATAGAATCTCACTTTTTCCAAACGATTAGTAGTAGTAATAGCGACCCTATTAAATATATCATTCCAAACATCAACCTGGTTTTGTCGAACACGATCAAAACTCCATTCAAATTTGTCGGCCAGTTCCGTTCTAAGATTTAAATCGGCATTTGATCTGCTTACCAATGATATTCCTGATCGTACTTGTACTACCGGACTTTTTTTCGGGTCAAATTCCACAAATACACCCGCATCTTTACACGCTCCTGTTATCAGATCCTGCACATTATGCTTTACTTCTTTGTCAATCCATCTTCCCATATTCACTATGGGTTGATCAAATTCCATCACAAAATGAATGGTATAGTCCTGATCAGCATCATTACTCCAGACATTTCCGGAGAATTGATGAACTGATCCTTCAATACGGTAATCATTAATCTTAAGCAGTTCAATGTCTTTCAGTTGGAATCCATATTCCGTCGGTGGATGTAAATCAATCATTATGCGGGCTGCTTCTTTGTTTTCAGGAAAGGTGAAACGTTCGAAACCGCAACGGGTTGTTGCTGTCACTTCCGCCTTGATGCCATAATCAAGTAAATCTACGGCATAATAGCCGATGTTAGCGGTCTCGGTACGTTTGTTAATGCGGGAGCGATAACCGGAATCCGGCTCCTGCTCGTCTCCAACATTCGTCTTCAGCTCTCCATTTGTAGGCATAACACCTAATCCACCCATAGTCCACTCATGGATATGGCTAAAACAACCGATGCTCTCGAAAGAAGGCTGGTAGCCTGCCTGCCACCCTGAGTTTTGATTGTCGGGACTCATTTTTACCATACTGAAAGGCATCCATGGGCCGGGAGCAATCATCCAGCGGGAATGTGCAGTTCCAATACGAGTATCAACATAGTCTGCATAGGTTTGTGTTTTTTGCGGAGATCTCATTATTTTCCCTTTATCAATCTCGACCCCATCTCTCAAAATACGATAAGAACTTTCCTGGTAATCCATAACTTGAGGCATTGGAATTTCCAATTGGTACATTCCATCCTCTATTGTTTCACTAAATATTTTTTGTTGATCAAGCTCAACGCTGATTGCCGAATTTTTAACAAACGATTGAGCATCGATAATCATTGGTTGTACCTTTTTATTGTTCATCTTCAGCTCATAAGAAGCCGGGTAAACATCATGGATAAAAAAACCATTCTCTTTGGCGACTTTTGTACCCTTAGGCCCTTCTAAATGTATTTCATCAAACATAATCCAAGACCCTTCCAATACTGTGATTGTAATTTGATTTCCTTTTTTCAAAGTTTTTACATCAATAGGAATTTCAATCGCATATTTGGTCGCATTTCTCAAATCCCCACTAATAGACAACGTATCCACTATTGGCTCTTGGCTATTCGCTTTAGGTTGAATCGCCAGACTCTCTTTACTCCCCAATTGAACTTTTTCATCCTGAGTATTGATGCTGACTTTCACCAGCGGTAAAAATATTTTGGCATAATCAAGTAGATTTATTACCAATTTCCAATCTCCCTTCGAAGGTACTTCATTAAGTCCAAAGAGGATATTCACCTGGTGGGTACGCCATCCGGATGTAGGCCAGGTGCCACCCCATGTATCTGTAGGTCCGGGCAGGATATATGGAAAATCTTTTTTTTCATTAGAATATCCTACTAAATAGAACTTGTCTTCATATCCGAAATCATTGGCTAAAAATAGCCTGAAGCCATTTGGCCCCAATGCCAAATCTGCAGAGGAGCTATCCAAAACCCCTATCGACCAGACTTTATCAGTTATTTCTCTCTGTTTAGCAAAGGACACTACCACAACCATTGAAGCCAAAACAATAATAAGTAAGATTTTATTTTTCATTATCCGGTTTATTTATATGGATTATTCTTATTGAAGTCTAATATATATCGATCCCTCTTTTATATGTTCATACATTGATTTAGATGCAAAGTAAATTAGTTTTTTTCTAATATTCAAAATATTACAATATTTTTTTTGAAATCATTTTGTTGTTTAAATTATTATTTATTCTTTTGTGATCTGAATATGTATGAACATTTGACAATTGTAGGGATTAATAAATTCTATGCTATTATAAATTAATATAGAGAGGTTATAAATCTTTAGACACGATGAGAAACACTTTTTCAGCTTATTGTCAAAAAGAGTTCATATTCATAAAATTGTTGTCAACTCAACAATAGACTATAGACATTATTAATTAAAAATTTAACTATATGAAAAAAAACTCAATGAATTATTTAAAAGAGAGCAATGAAAAGAAAGTTCCAGCAAGCAATCATTTTGGGCAATAGCTAATCAAATTACTAATAACTAAATTAGAAATATATCTATTATGGTAGAATTAAAAATCAAGTCTTGTAAAAGATTTTTTCCGGATTACCCCTGTAGAATCACAATAAAATTATTTGTGATGCTCCCCTTTTTCTTGATTACTGGTTTCCAGGCAAATGCAAATTACGCGTTGAATGATAATAACAGCGTCGTAGATGAAAAGCAAGATACACATCAGAATTCCCGGAAAATTACCGGGAAGGTTACGGATGAAGCCAGAGAGCCACTAATAAGCGTAACTGTTTCTGTAAAGAATACACAAAATTCGGTAATAACCGATATTGATGGAAACTATACAATAGATAATGTACCACCTGGAAGTACTCTTGTCTTTTCATATATCGGAATGCTTCCGATCGAGGTTCCTGTCGGTAATAAAACGGAATATAACATCGTAATGAAAGAGGATATTATCGGCCTGGAAGAAGTGACAGCTATTGGATACACCACCATGAAGAAAAAAGATTTAACGGGTTCAGTGTCATCTTTGTCTGCCGAAGATATAACCAGAGTACCCTCTAATTCTATAACTTCCAGTTTGGTAGGCGTTGCCGGAGTAAGAGTAGATGGAAACAGCATCAGGATAAGAGGCAACCGTTCGGTTCGTGCCGCCAATGATCCTCTTATTATTCTGGATGGAATGCCATATTATGAAACAATAGCCTCAATAGATGTCAATGATATTGAATCTATAGATATTTTAAAAGATGCCTCTTCCACTTCTTTATATGGATCTCAGGGTGCTAACGGAGTAATAATAATTACCTCAAAAAAGGGTAAAGAAGGAAAAACGACAATAAACTATGATGCTTTCGCAGGATGGGGTAAAATCAATTGGCGAAGTTTTGAGCCAATGAATGCAGATGAATATATAGCATTTAAAAGAGAAGCGTATTCCGCTGCAGGAACATGGCATAATGAATCGGATGATAATAAAATCTTTCTTGGCAACGAAATTGCCAATATGGGGTCATTGGATGAAGATTGGGTAGGTAAATATTTGAATAAGAATCGTTTTTGGACAAATCAAAGCGTTACAATTGCATCCGGATCGCCCAAAACGCAATATAAAATATCATTTAGTTATAAGAATGAGAATGGACGTATGGAAGGAGAGAAAAATGATAATTATTTTTTATCTACCGATATTGATCACCAAGTTATAAAACCGTTAAAAGTCGGCGTTTCCAATAGGTTATATTATAATAGTATAAAATCAAAAAATGATCCTTTTGGCAATTTGCTTACGATGTCACCATTGACTCCTATCTATAATGAAGATGGCAGTCTGAATGTATATCCGACTGGAGATCCATATGTAAAGAATCCATATCTGGATGAGAATGATGATTATTATAACGATAAGACAGAAGAATGGAAAATCTTTATCAAGTTATATGCTGCGTTGGATATTATGAATGGATTGACTTTTAGAACAAATTTCTCTTATAATCCCACATTTTCTGCACGAGGATATTATTATGATGAAAGATCGGTGAGCTACCATGATGTGCGAAATGTAGCCGGTGTTCACAATAACCGAAACGATATTATGACGTGGAATAATATTCTCAATTATAAGAAAACTTTCGCGAATATTCACGAGTTCGATATTATTGGTGTATACGAAGTTCAAGATATAAAATACACAGGAACAGCTGCTTCCGGTAAAGATCAAGAATTGGCATCCTATCAATGGTACAACCTTGGTAGATTGACTGATAGTAAAACTCTTTCGTCTTCGTTCACCCGAAGCCAAATGCTTTCTTATGTAGGGAGGATACATTATAGCTTAATGAGCAAATATATGGCTACCGTAACTGCCAGGTACGATGGCGCATCACAGTTGTCGAAAGGTAATAGATGGGATTTCTTTCCATCCTTTGCCCTTGCCTGGAGAGCTTCGGAAGAAGATTTCCTCAAACAATATGACGCTATTTCCAATTTAAAGTTAAGAGCGAGTTATGGCATTACCGGGAATCACTCCATAGCAGCTTATGCTACTCTTGGAAGTCTATATAGTAGTTATGCGACCTTCTACAACTCTACAGGAGAAGTTCATTATGTAGGTTTGGAACCATCTATCAGGCCAACACCGGATCTTAAATGGGAAAGAAATAAGATGTTAAATATAGGTTTAGATTTTGGATTCCTTAATGGCCGTATAAATGGAGCTTTAGACTATTATAATTCAAATACAGATGATCTATTGAACCAGCGCAAGCTTCCATATACTAGCGGATTTAATATTGCGTGGGAAAATATCGGTAAAACCCGGAATAGAGGATTGGAAGCATCGCTATATACAATTCCTGTACAAACGAAAGATCTCAAGCTAGGCGTTAACATGACGTATTATAGAAATAAAGAAGAACTTATCGAATTATACGATCCTAGCCTTAAGAAAGATATTCAGAATGGCTGGTGGCTGGGATATCCAATCAATGGAGTTTATTACGATTTGCAGCAAATAGGTATCTGGCAAGAAAGCGAAGCTAATTTAGCAGCAATTTACGGACAATTACCAGGCGAGGTAAAAGTAAGAGACTTGGATGGAAACGGAAAAATTGACGGCGATGACCGTGTTATACTAGGTACTAATCGCCCAGATTGGGTCGGATCATTACAAATTACTGCAGATTGGAAAAATTTCGATCTTTCGATGGACTGTTATGGTGAATTTGGAGGTATGTGGTATGACTCTTATAGTACTTCTACATGGGCTAATCAATTGGGAAGATGGAATACAGTAAAAGTTGATTATTGGACTCCAGAGAACCCTAGCAACAGACATCCAAGGCCAGTAGCCGGACAAACTATCAAATATATTTCAGCTACAGGCTATTATAAAAACGATTCTTTCACAATGAGAAATGTGACTTTAGGTTATACATTACCAAAATCTTTGATGGGTGATATGATTAAGAGAACACGGTTTTATATTACGATCAATAACCCTTATAAATATATGAGATATGAAAAAGACGGAGGCATTACCTATGATGAATCATTCTACCTGTTAGGTGTAAATATTCAACTTTAATCATTTTATAGAATAAGCATTATCATGAAAAAAAATATTTATATCATATTATTTATTATACTCGGACTTACAACTTTTAATAGTTGTTCAAGCAGCTATTTGGATGAAGAGTCTTATGGGGCAACAGTGGCGGTTTTTGATACGGAAGAAGGTTCTGAGGCTTTAGTGCATTTGCTATATACAAAAGTTAATAATCTTTATGGAGGAACTTTTACATTTGGATATCTGTCAGAAAATGGAACTGATATCTGGATGAGAGGTCAAAATAGTGGAGGCAGCAACCTTGCCGATTACAAAGGCTTAGATGCATACGATGAAAATGTGACATGGTTCTGGAATCACTGTTACAAAGCCGTATGGAATACGAATTTATTTTTGGAGACTATACCGAATGTTCATTATGAAGACGAAAATAAGAAAAACAGAAGACGCGCCGAGGTACTTACTATCCAATCTCTATTTTTATGGCTTATCACTGAAACTTGGGGAGATACGTATTTACCTATGACAACAGATGTATCAGAAGGACTTGCCGCTAAAAGATCAACAAGAAAGGAATTCTATGATAAGATCATAGCGAATTTGGAAGAGGCTGTATCTATATTTCCCCCCGATCGCTCTAATGAACAGGGACGTATAGATCAAAGTGTAGCCAAAGCCTTTTTATCCCGGATGTATTTATATAATGAAGACTGGGATAAAGCGATAGCAACTTCTACGGACGTAATTAACAATTATAATTATGAATTGGCTCCTTCATGGAATAATTTATGGGATGAGACTAGTCGTAATAAAGAGTTCATATGGACTACAGAGTTTTCATCAGATGAATCTTTTGGAGGTGGAAGCAGTATTTGGTGGCAAGCATGTGCTATGTTTATAGATCGTTTTGCCGGTGTAAAAACTGAATTAAACTGGACAGGTTATGGTGGTTGCCAGATGCTTCCTGATAAATTTTACTTCTCTTTATTTGACAAAGAAGCAGACCTTCGATGGAAACAAGGCCACCAATGGGTATGGTTGTATAATGATCCGGAAGATGATACAAGTGCATTCCCTGATATGACAACATTGTATAAAGATACGGCTCTTTATCTTTATATCGGTACATTTACTTCTGAACAACGCAACTATATGAAAACCAGATATACTGCATTTGATTTAACTGATATGTTCGACGAAAAAGGATCGCCTAAAGATAGATTTACATTTGTAGGTGTAACCAAGTTCGATGATCAAACAAGGCCTAATGCAATGTCCGGATTATCAAGCAGAGATTATCCTGTAATACGTTTAGGCGAGATGTATCTTATCAGAGCTGAAGCAAATATCAGAAAAGCATCTCCTGATCTGAATGCAGCGGCAGCTGACATCAATACGCTAAGAGAAAGAGTTACAGCAACCGGATATGAATCCAGAATGAAAGTAGAACCTTCTGAAATGAATTTAGATTTCATTTTAGACGAAAGGGGCAGAGAGTTGTCCGCCGAGTTCCAGCGGTGGTTTGATTTAAAACGTACAGGAAAACTTGAGGAAAGAGTGAAAGCTCATAATCCCGATGCTGCTCCTTATATAAAGGAATATCATACAGTACGTCCCATACCTCAAACTCAATTTGACGGAATGCCGGATCCTTCTACGTTAGGTCAAAATGCAGGATATTGATAATCTTTAAATTAGATATGAAACGAGCATGTAAACAGCTGTCTACGCCAAAGGCGATGAGAATAGCAGACTGCGAGTTCCATACGATATTAACATAATAAATAATTATTTACGTATGAAACTATTCAATATAAAAACAATTGCCTTTATATTAATATTTGGCACATTACTCTGGGCATGTGACTCGGATGAAGAAAAATTTATTAACAAATCGTCGCTGGAAGAAATTATTAAAGAGGCTGAAAATTTAATTGAGACGACAACAGAAGGAATCGAAGAAGGTGATTATGCAACGGGATCGAAAGCTGCACTTCAAACAAGTATTGACTGGTCGTATTATATATTAAACTATTCAGGAACTGACACTGCTTTTTCGAATGCGATTGCTAAATTGGGGAAAGACATAGAAATCTATAAAAGCAATATCGTTAAAGCTGGTTACCCTCTTTACGGAAGCGGTTCATTCTTTAATCTTGGCAAATTATCCGATTATAATATATATGAAAAGTTTACCATCGAATGTAAGGTGAGATTTAAAGAATATCCAACAAGCTTGGGCAATATTATTGCAGCAGAAGATGCTAGTGGGGGTATTATATTACGTTATCAGAATGGTATAGTAGATGCATACATTAATAATGGCGGATGGTTGGGAGGTAGTGCGTCTGGTCTTCCTTTAGATCTTAATAAATGGTACCACCTTGCCTTTACATTTTCCGGTACACAAGTTAATCTATATATCGATGGTGAATTGAGATTATCTCAAAACACAAGCACTCCAAAACCGGTAGTGATAGGTGAATCGACTAATTTACACATAGGGGCAAATCCAGGCTATGCGACTCGTATTATGAATGGTAATATTACTAATGTCAGTATTTGGAATTATGCACGAAGCAGGGATGAAATTGCCTCAGATCTAAATTCGTCATTTTCCGGTACAGAAAATGGCTTATTGGCTTATTGGCCTTTTGACATGAATTTAGGATCAACAATAGTAGATAAGACCGGACATTTTACTGCACAAGGAACACTCGTAACTTGGGAAGATCAATAAGAGATTGCGTATAAAAGATATAATGGGGCTGTGTCAAAAGAAAATCCTGTAAAAATTCATAACTATGAATGCGCGCATTCATAGTTATGAATCCATTCGTTCATAGTTATCATTTTTTCAGTTGATAAGCGGACGATTTTTGACAACACGCCCTCATTTATCAACTTTAAAACACTGAATAACCAGAGAACGAATGGATGCTTTCCGGATATATCTTTATCGATTAGAATCAGCGGATGTATAAGCCAAACGACTTTTCCAATATCCATAGGAGAAATAGATGACAAGGCCGATGCAGAGCCAAATGCCGAACATGAGCCAGTTCGACCAACCCAATTCCGTCATCAGATACAGGTTCGTCAGGATTCCCAAGACCGGGATGAGCGAAAATTTATACTTGAGGGAGAAGATGGCAAGTCCGCCCCATACGATCCCCAGGACAAGCAACAGAGGCCTGCTCCGGAACAACGCCATCGGTTCTGCCTGCATGAGAAACAGGAGGATAGCGAGCAGGAACAGGATCAAAATCAGATATTGTCCGTTCACATATGGGATTTTGAATTTTGCCTTCCGGCTTTCCCCGTTATGATCTAAAAAGAGAATACCCGAACAAACCAGGATGAAGGCGAAGAATGTGCCGACACTCGTCAGGTCGACCACAAACTGCATATCCAGAAACAGAGCAGGGAGACAGACCATAATCCCCGCCACGACGCTGGCAAACGCCGGCGTCTTGAATTTAGGATGGATTTTGCCGAACTTCGACCACAATAATCCGTCCCGGCTCATGGTCATCCAGATACGCGGCTGCCCGATCTGAAAGACCAGAATGGCACTGGCCATGGCTACCACCGCAGAAATGGAAATAATTCCCGCCATAAAATCCATATCCACTTTCCGGAAAACATACGCCAGCGGATCGTCGACTCCCAATTCCCGATAGTCGACCATTCCCGTCAAAACCAGGGCGATCGCAATATATAAAAGCGTGCAGATTCCCAGGCAGATCAACATGGCGCGCGGCATATCCCGCTGCGGGTTCCGGCATTCTTCCGCAGTCGTCGAGATGGAATCGAACCCGATAAAAGAAAAGAAAACGGCCGCGACGCCTCCCAGTACGCCATGCAATCCGTTCGGCATAAACGGAGACCAGTTCTCCGGCTTGACAAAGAAGGCGCCTCCGATAATGACAAACAGGATGATTCCGACTTTCAGATAAACCAACAGATTATTGACCACTTTCGACTCCCGGATCCCGACCACCACAAAGACGGAAAGGAAAGTGACGATCAATCCGGCCGGCAAATTCACCAACATTTTCATTCCCAGAAAGGTCGGGGCCTGCTGATAAATTTCCGCCCAACGCAGGGTTGCCGTCGGCAGATCGGTTGCTCCCCCGCTGACCTGCGCATAAGCGTCGGCAGCGGTCTGGTAGCCGACAGCCAGCCAGTCCGGCCAATCGATCCCGAATCCACTGAGCATCGTAGTAAAATATTCCGACCATGAGATCGAAATCACCATATTGGACACCGCATACTCCAGCACCAGGGCCCAGCCGATCACCCAGGCCACCACTTCCCCCAGCGACGTATAAGCATACGTGTATGCACTTCCGCTCACCGGAATCATTGACGCGAACTGGGCATAGCAAAGCGCCGTAAACACGCAGGCGATCGCCACAAAAACAAAAAGAAGCGCCACCGCCGGTCCTCCCTGATAAGCCGCCCGGCCAATGGTACTGAAGATCCCGGCCCCGATAATGGCGGCGATTCCAAAAAGTGTCAGGTCTTTCACTCCCAATACGCGCCGGAGGCTTTGCCCTTCCGTTTCGGATTGTTCCAGAATACGGTCGATGCTTTTCTTTCTAAACAAAGTATTGAAATTCATGCAATTATTCTTATAAAAAAGGATTAGTGATCCCACAGGAGAAGCTCTCCCCTTCCCTGAGAAAAACTCTTTTGATTGATTCGAGGGCGAAATTAAGGAAATAACAAAGGCAAACGTTATTCTTTCTAAAGAAAAAAAAATCGTTCCATCCAAAATCAGGTAAAAAGGAAAGAACTATTCGTCATGCTGCAAATCTTTGTAAATTTGCAGCCGAATTCAGAAATAAGAACAATGGGTATCGAAAAAGGGCTTTTTAAGCGGACGGAATTGTTGGTCGGCGACAGTGTGATGGACCGGATTGCCGGGGCGCGCGTGATTATCTTCGGTGTGGGAGGTGTCGGCAGTTGGTGTGCCGAAAGCCTGGTACGATCAGGCATCCGCCGATTGACCATCGTGGACTCCGACCGGGTATGCGTGACAAATATCAACCGCCAATTGATGGCCACGACCAAAACTGTCGGACAGGTAAAGGTAGACGTACTGAAACGGCGTCTGCTGGAAATCAATCCAACTGCCGAAATACAGGCTTTACAGCAGATTTACAGTGCAGAAACTTCCGCCTCGTTCCATCTGGAGACTTATGATTATATCATCGACGCCATCGATAGCCTGGAGAATAAAGTACATCTGATCCGCACGGCAACTAAAACGCCGGCGGTTTTCTACTCCTGTATGGGGGCGGCGCTCAAAATGGATCCGCTCAAGATAGAGATCGCCGAATTCTGGAAAGTCAAGGGATGCCCTTTGGCCGCCGCCCTTCGGAAGAAAATAAAACAGGGGGAAAGGCCTTCGAAGAAATTCCTCTGTATATACAGCGAAGAGCTTTTGGAAAATAAAGGCGCCAACTCTTCCTGCGGCACTGCCAACTGTCTCTGCCCGAAAGCGGAAAACGGCCCCGGCAATCCTTCGCTCGTCAACCATGAATGGTGCAGTTCGAAAGCTCGCATCAACGGAACGATGGCTCATACCACCGCTATTTTTGGATTTACCTTAGCCGGATTGGTGATGCAGGATCTATACAAAAAAGAGATGAATTCCGTAGTTCCGGAAATGGCAGACAAGGCCTGAAAATCGAGTGCACTCGATTTGTTAAGTCAGTATACTCGATTTGTCCATTCAGTGCACTGAAATGAAAAAATGAGTGCACTCAATTTTTTAGCCGATAAACGGCCAGCGAAAAGTCTTTAGAACCAGTCTTTTTTCTTAAGGAAAAACCAGGTGGCGAGAGCAACCACGATCATTAGTATCCAAGCGAAAAAATAGCCGTAGGTAAACTCCAGTTCGGGCATTATTTTGAAATTCATTCCCCAAACGCCAACAAGGAAAGTCAACGGGATAAAGATGGTAGAGACGACGGTGAGCCGTTTCATGATCGCATTCATCCGCAGGTCATTATTGGAAACATATAAGTCGACCAGCGAATAAATCAACTCGCGGCAATCTTCTACCGTCTGGCAGACGAAAAGCACCTGGTCGTTCAGATCTACATATACCGGACGGATCTTTTTCTCGTCCTCTCCTTCGGGTATTAATTTGATGAACTGATCCTTGAGCGGAAGGCTGTTCCTGCGGATCTGGAGGTATTCGCGCCTCCGCTGCTGTATGACGGAACCTAAATCGGCTTGGTTACTATTGATATCCAACATCCTGTCTTCCACGTCTTCCAGGTAATCCTGTATTTTGGTGGCACATTCAATCAAGCAGACCGCAATAGTGTTCAACAGGAAAGCCAACAACAGGAAAGCGCTCTGATTGCGCAGGTCCATCAAATTGGCCTTCAATGCGGAATGAACCGGTTCGAAAAAGGAAGGATTAGTTTCCACGAAGGTAATAATAACATTCCCAGAGACTAAGAGGCAAATATGTTCGGCTGTCAACTCATCTTTCTCATTATAATTTTCAGCATTCATAATGATGAAATAACGCTTGTCACTCACTTTCTCCACCTTCACTACATGATGCGGCGTCAGGATATCCTTCGCATCCAGGCGGTCGAAACCAAAATCTTTTACAATTCGCGTAATCGTATCCGCATCGGTCAGGCCGGTCACCTGAAACCAATTGACGTAGTCCGGGTTCACTAATTTGAGAAAGGAAGGCTCCGTCAGTTTCACATCCGTGGAATGCGCCAAGTCGCCTTTGTATTGTGTCAAGCGGATTTCCGTTGCCACATTGGAATCTCCCACATAATAATAATGGTCTGCCAGACGCCTGTTGGAAGGGACATGGCGATGATAATGCGCTGATTTACGTTTCATAACACAAACTTACTCTAATTCGACTACTGTAATACCGGCGCCTCCGAACTGCACATGCTCGTCCTGAAATTGCCGTACACCGGGAGTTGCCCTGAGGTAATCCCGTATCAATTGGCGAAGGATCCCCGTCCCTGTTCCATGTAGGATACGCACTTTAGATGCGCCGAACTGTATGGCATCATCAATGAAATAGGTGACCGCCTGCAATGCTTCTTCTCCCCTCATCCCCCGTACGTCGATTTCCTGGCGGAAGTTCAAGCGTTTTTCACGCATTTCATCGGATAGTTGTGCGCTGACAAGGCCATTCTTTTGCGTTTCGCGCTTCAGCTCGCCTTTGCTCACCTTTTCCAGACGATCGAGCGCCACCGTACTTTTGATCATGCCGAAGGCAACTGTCGCCTGTTTATCCTGCAATTCCATAACGGTGCCGGCGGAAGTCTGGCCTTTCAGGCGTACCTGGTCGCCCACCTCAATAATTTGCTTGTTAAAGGCAGGCTTGGATACGACCGGCTTTTCCTTTTTACGCTCCTTCCGTTCCTTCAGCTTGTCCATCTTCCTCCGGATGCGTTCGTCCTCCTCTGTCGTCTGAAGGACGGAAGATTTAAAGTCATCCAAAGAGCTCCGTATCTGCTTGGTTCTGTCCTTCTCCGCCTGCGCTTCCTTAATCTCCCGGATAGTCTGTTCAATCCGGGCATTGGTTTCGGCAAGTATCTTCTGGGCTTCGGCTTTCGCCTCTTTTAAAATATCTTTCCGTTGGGCATGAACCGCCTCCAGGTCTTCTTCATAACGGCTGGCCAGTTGCTCCAGCTTCTTCTCTTGCTGCCGGATGTTCTGCCGTTTGTTTTCCCAGTAACGCTTGTCGCGCACAATGTCCTGAAGATATTTATCCATGTCGATATAATCAGCGCCGACTTTGGCCGACGCCTCGGCAATCACCTCTTCGGGAAGACCTATTTTCCGGGCGATTTCGACGGCAAACGAACTGCCGGGATTTCCGATGGACAACTTGAAAAGGGGTTGCATCAGATGGCGGTCATACAGCATGGCACCGTTAACCACTCCGGGAGTATTCTCCGCAAAATGCTTCAGATTCTGGTAATGAGTCGTGATGACGCCGAAGCTGCCCTTCCGGTTAAAGCGTATAAGCAAGGCTTCGGCAATCGCTCCTCCGATTTGAGGCTCGGTTCCGCTCCCGAATTCATCGATTAATAAAATGGTATGTGCATCGCAGTTCCTGACGAAAAACTTCATATTCGTCAAATGGGAGCTATAGGTGCTCAGATCGTTCTCTATGCTTTGTTCATCGCCGATATCAATGAACAGCCGGGAAAATAAGCCGACCCGCGAACTTTCATGTATCGGTATCAACAATCCGCATTGAAGCATGTATTGCAATAGTCCGACCGTCTTCAGGCAAACGGATTTTCCTCCGGCATTAGGGCCGGAGATAACCAGTATCCGGTTCGTTTCGTCCAATGCTATATCCAGTGGGATTACCTCCTTCTGTTGCTTTTGGAGCGAAAGGTATAACAAAGGATGAATCGCCCGGTTCCAATCCAGCAACGGCCCGTCGACAAGCTGTGGTTTGATTGCGGAGATTTGTAGGGAGAACAAGGCTTTGGCACGGATAAAATCGATCTCCGCCATAAATTCGTAAGACTGCAGGATATCCGGTACCAGCGGACGGATGATTACGGTGAATTCCGTCAGGATGCGCAGAATCTCCCGCCTCTCCTCTCCTTCCAGTTCACGGATCCGGTTATTTGCCTCCACGACGGCCTCCGGCTCGATAAAGACGGTCTTTCCGGTAGCCGATTCGTCATGTACGATCCCGCGGATTTTACGCTTGAAGGCGGGAGCTACCGGAATCATCAACCGCCCATCACGCATCGTCGGAGTAACTTCCTTATCAACAAAACCATCGGACTGGGCCGAACGCAGGATAGATTGCAAGCTGCGGGAAATACTTCCCATCGTAGCCGTCATCTCCTTGCGTATCCGCATCAGTTCGGGCGAGGCATTTTCCTTTATCTTTCCGTATTTGTCGAGGATCGCGTCGATCTTGCTTATCAATGAAGGGAATACCGGAATATCGCCGACCAATACAGTCAGCGCCGGATAGGGAAAATCACTGTCCTCTCCTCCGGCCGGGCGGAAAAAGCGGATAATTTCGCTGATGGTCTGCAAGGAACGCTTCAGGTCGAACAGTTCCTTCTCATCCAGCCAGGTTCCTTCCGGCCGGATCCGCTTCAATGAAGAACGGACATCAAAGAAATAACTGGAAGGAAACTCCGTTTCCCCCTGGAGAATGCGGACAAATTCGTCCGTTTGGGCCAATTGTTCCAAGACTTCCCCGTATCGATCGGAGAAAGCCATGCTTTCCACCCGTTCTTTCCCCAAAGGGCTTAAACATTTAGCAATTACTAATTGGCGTATTTTATCAAAACCGATTTTTTGCTCAAAGTTCTGAGGATAGATCACGTAATTAAATGATTAATGCTTTAATTGATTTCAATGGTCAGCTCTTTACGGACTTCCGGCCGGATGCCTATCTCCTCCGCTCCATTACCCCGCTGTACGGTAAAGGTAATCTGATTGTTCCCGGACGGATTGACGTATGGAGCAAAATAATATAAATAAGAAAAGACCGTCAGGTTATTTGGATTTTGAATTGTTTTAGCAACCTGAGGGTATTTGAACGTATCCCAGAACATACACCGCGTAAAGCCGTTCGCATCGGTAAACATGGTTTTCTTGTCCCGAAGTTTCATTGTGCTGGTGATAAACTGCTTATAGGCCGAGGTATATTCTTCCGTCGTGCGGTCCAGCTTTTTTCCTTCGATTTGCTCGATCCTGTCGCCCGGAGCAATGCCGGCTTTGCCGGCCGGAGAGCCCGGATCGACATCCGCCACTTCATATAGCCGGTCGATATTATAGCTGATTCCCGTATAGTTATAGCTCTTCTGGCTGACACGGAACAAAACGTTCCGGTTGTACTTTACGTAAGGATATTGCATGCACATCAATGGGATATGAACACGTACGTAGTCATCCAGGGAATAACTGTCGTTCAGCAGTTCGTTGGCCTCGCATTCCCAAAGCACGCGGCCGGGAGTCATCCGCTGGTCAAGGAAACGGAAACCGAACTGCAGGATATATTGTCCTTCGGATTGCCCCGAATTGACGTTGAGGAAAGGCAATTTCACCATCTTTCCGGTAGAAAAATCATAACGGTAGGTTACTTCCTTATTCGAAGCCGACCTCCCTTTATAATTGGGATTCGTATCGAAAAGATAATACGTTTCGACCAGCAGGTCAGGTTGATAGGTTGAATAACGCAAGCCTTTATTAGTCAATTCCCGGCGAATGGAGGCATTGATCGAATTCTCCAATTGGCTGTTGTTTTCGTCAATCGAAGAAAAAGCGAATGTTTTGTATTTTGTCAAATCAACTGCATCCCGGGTAGTCATCGTGTTAAAGGGGCATACAAAAGTACGTTCCACTGTGCTTTCCAAACTGTACATGGAAAAGGCGGAAGCTAACTGCTCTTCCGCAATAGCGGCGCTGCGCTTGCATTCCTTTTTCACCAGAATCTCGCGAGGCTCGGAAGAAAGATTGGAAACCGTAAGCACCACTTCGTCACGATCGGCCGGATTCAACCGATCCCCCAAATCGTCTTCGGAAATTTCCAGGACCGAAATCCCGTCTATCTTTTCAATGATATCATTTTGTTTCAATCCTGCCATTTCTGCCGGGGAATAGGGATAGACGCTTATCACCACCGGTTTATGATTCCCCCATAACTTATTCGTACTGACTTCGTAAGTAAGTCCCAAACGACAAATACGATCATTTACATTTTGAGCAAAGAGCATTACGAAAGAACTGAAAATAAATAATACAGGAAATATAACCTTCTTCATAAAAATAACTTTATACATTATAAATAGTATCGAATCGATCGTTACAAAGGTAAAGATTATTTTATTTATGCAGAAGAGTTGGCAATATATTTGAAGATAGACTGGTATGAAAGCGCAATCCCGGAGAGGAAAAAGGAATTTCCCCAGGAGAATGGGAGATGTGTATAGGTTTAACGGATAAATAGATACAATTTAGATAATGATGGATAATAAGAATACTGAAATCAATCCTGAAGATCTGCCTCAGGAAGAAGCAGGGCAGACAAACAGTCAGAATGAACAGGAAAATACGGCAGGCGAACCAAAGCCATCCGACAATGTGGCAGAGTTATTTCATTCCCTTGAAACCAAATATGAGGAATTAAATGGCGCTCATTTACGTTTAATGGCTGAGTTCGACAATTACCGGAAGCGTACGCTGAGAGAAAAAGCCGATTTGATACGGAACGGAGCCGAATCGGCCTTGACCAGCTTACTGCCGATCGTAGACGATTTCGAACGGGCTCTCGCCAATATCCAGAAAACAGAGGATGTGAAAGCGGCGACGGAAGGCGTACAATTGATCTATAATAAATTCCTTGCTTATTTAACACAGCAGGGAGTAAAACCGATCGATGCTATCGGCAAACCGTTCGACTCCGATACTTATGATGCGGTGGCAACGATCCCGGCACCGGAGGATGAGCTGAAAGGCAAAATACTTGACTGTGTACAAACCGGCTATACTTTAAATGACAAAGTCATTCGTCATGCCAAAGTCGTAGTAGGAGAATAAGAAAGAAAATAAAAGATGGCTAAAAGAGATTATTATGAAGTGCTGGGCATAGAACGGACTTCCACGATAGAAGAAATAAAAAAAGCCTACCGGAAAAAGGCAATCCAATACCATCCGGACAAAAACCCCGGTGACAAAGAGGCGGAAGAAAAGTTTAAAGAAGCGGCCGAAGCATATGATGTGCTGAGCGACGCGCAAAAACGTCAACGCTACGACCAATACGGCCATGCCGGCGTAGGTAGCGGAGCTTCAAGCGGCGGATTCGGCGGTGGCATGTCGATGGATGATATTTTCTCCCAATTCGGAGATTTGTTCGGCGGTCATTTCAGCAGTTTCGGAGGATTCGGCGGTTTTGGCAGTTCGGGATCGAGCCGTCAGGTAAACCGGGGATCGGACTTGCGCGTGAAGGTAAAACTTACATTAAAGGAAATTGCAGCGGGCGTTGAAAAGAAGATCAAAGTCAAGAAATATGTTCCATGCAGCCATTGCCACGGCACGGGTGCCGCAGACGATAAAAGCATTACAACATGTCCTACCTGTCACGGCCGCGGAGTGATAACGCGCGTAACCAATACCATCCTGGGACAAATGCAGACACAAAGCGTCTGTCCGAATTGCGGTGGAGAAGGCAGAACCATCACAAAAAAATGCACGGCATGTAACGGAGAAGGGGTCGTGCGTGACGAAGAAGTCATCACCATTAACATACCCGCCGGCGTAGCCGGGGGCATGCAGCTCTCCATGAGCGGAAAAGGAAATGCCGCCCGCCGGGGAGGAATCAATGGGGACTTGCTGATCCTGATAGAGGAAGAACCTCATGCCGAGCTGGTTCGCGATGAGAACGACCTTTTATACAATCTCTTATTAACTATTCCGCAGGCCGTTTTAGGCGATATGGTGGAAGTTCCTACGGTAGACGGCAAAGTTAAAGTGAAGATCGAACCCGGTACGCAACCCGGCAAGGTACTCCGACTGCGTAATAAGGGACTTCCTTCCGTCCATCATTACGGAACAGGAGATTTATTGGTTAATATCAGCATCTACGTGCCTGAAGCATTAACCTCTGAAGAGAAAAATGCGATCAAGCATATGGAAAAATCTCCCAATTTCCAGCCCAATCCATCCATAAAGGATAAAATATTTAGTACATTTAAACACTTGCTTGATTAAAACAAGGATAAATGTTAAATATGCTCAACAAAAAGAATTTTATTGCCGAATATATATGCTGTATAACATAAAGCTTATATATTTGCAATGTGTTTTTCATGGTATTAGATTTAAGGTTAACAATGATGATTGGTTGTCGTGATGACAACCTTTTGTTTTTTTAATGAATTCTCAAAGGAGGGCGGCATAACAGCGAAAACAAAATGATTGCCCTGTATTGAGGTAAAAGATGAAGTATTCATTCTTTTTTATATACCTGAGGACCCAAAAGTATCCCATACCCATGGCAGAGAAGATTGCAAGAAGTTCTTTTAAAGTATTACGCATATTTATCTTTAGTATGTAGAAATTATTCTCTATTTTTGTGCCTACCAAAAAGAATATAGAGAACCAAAAAGATAATGACAGCAACAAAACAAATTAAACGCGCCCTTGTGTCGGTTTATCATAAGGATGGTTTAGATGAACTATTAAAGAAACTTCATGAAGAAGGGGTTAGCTTTGTTTCAACCGGAGGTACCCAATCATTTATCGAATCACTGGGACTCCCTTGCGAGTCGGTGGAAGAGCTGACAGGCTATCCGTCCATTCTTGGAGGACGCGTCAAAACCTTGCATCCCAAAGTGTTCGGTGGAATCCTTGCCCGCCGTGAGAATGAAAAAGACAAAAGCCAATTGGCAACCTACGAGATACCGGAAATTGATTTAGTGATTGTCGACTTATATCCGTTTGAAGAAACGGTAGCATCCGGAGCGGACGAAGCGTCTATCATCGAAAAGATCGATATCGGCGGAATTTCACTGATCCGTGCAGCAGCCAAGAACTTCAGGGATGTCATAATCGTCGCTTCCAAAACGCAATATCAACCGTTATTTCACTTACTGGAGGAAAAGGGAGCCAATACGACTTTAGAGGATCGCCAATGGTTCGCGAAAGAAGCTTTTGCCGTATCTTCCGGTTATGACACGGCCATCTTCAACTATTTCGACAGGCAGGCAGGCAGTGCATTTCGCGTCGCTATTGATGATGCGAAAAACCTGCGCTACGGAGAAAATCCTCATCAGAAAGGAATCTTCTACGGCCAGTTCGACCGTCTTTTCGAACAATTGCAAGGGAAAGAAATTTCCTACAACAACCTGCTGGATATCGATGCGGCGGTTAGTTTGATCGACGAGTTCGACGAATTGACCTTTGCCATACTGAAACACAACAACGCATGCGGGATCGCCTCCCGCCCGACCA
>NZ_LT799418.1:3070442-3177663 GCF_900162725.1 Parabacteroides sp. Marseille-P3160
AAAGTGTTCGGTGGAATCCTTGCCCGCCGTGAGAATGAAAAAGACAAAAGCCAATTGGCAACCTACGAGATACCGGAAATTGATTTAGTGATTGTCGACTTATATCCGTTTGAAGAAACGGTAGCATCCGGAGCGGACGAAGCGTCTATCATCGAAAAGATCGATATCGGCGGAATTTCACTGATCCGTGCAGCAGCCAAGAACTTCAGGGATGTCATAATCGTCGCTTCCAAAACGCAATATCAACCGTTATTTCACTTACTGGAGGAAAAGGGAGCCAATACGACTTTAGAGGATCGCCAATGGTTCGCGAAAGAAGCTTTTGCCGTATCTTCCGGTTATGACACGGCCATCTTCAACTATTTCGACAGGCAGGCAGGCAGTGCATTTCGCGTCGCTATTGATGATGCGAAAAACCTGCGCTACGGAGAAAATCCTCATCAGAAAGGAATCTTCTACGGCCAGTTCGACCGTCTTTTCGAACAATTGCAAGGGAAAGAAATTTCCTACAACAACCTGCTGGATATCGATGCGGCGGTTAGTTTGATCGACGAGTTCGACGAATTGACCTTTGCCATACTGAAACACAACAACGCATGCGGGATCGCCTCCCGCCCGACCATCCTACAGGCATGGCGCGCCGCCCTGGCCGGTGATCCGGTTTCGGCCTTCGGAGGCATCCTGATCACCAACGAAATGATAGACAAAGAAGTGGCCGAAGAAATCCATAAGATATTCTTTGAAGTGATCATTGCTCCGGATTATACGACGGATGCACTGGAGGTGCTGATGCAGAAAAAGAACCGGATCATCCTTACCCGTAAACAGGCAAAGACATCCTCCATTCAATACCGTTCAATCCTGAACGGCGTGTTGGTACAAGACAAAGACTTGAGCATCCAAACGGAAAACGACTTGGAAGCCATGACCAACAGACAGCCGGCGCCGAAGGAAGTGGAAGATTTATTATTTGCCAACAAGATTGTAAAGAATAGTAAGTCCAACGCCATTACGCTGGTAAAAGACAAACAACTCTGTGCCAGCGGAATCGGACAGACTTCCCGCGTAGACGCCCTCCGGCAGGCCATTGAGAAAGCGCACTCGTTCGGTTTCGACCTGCAAGGCGCCGTGATGGCCTCGGATGCATTCTTTCCTTTCCCCGACTGTGTTGAAATAGCCGACAAGGCAGGTATCACGGCAGTCATCCAACCCGGTGGCTCTATCAAAGACTCCCTATCCGTCGAATATTGCGACGCACACGGGCTTAGTATGGTGAAGACGGGCATTCGTCATTTTAAACACTAATGTTTTAATACAAGAAAGATGGGACTATTTTCTTTCACTCAAGAAATAGCGATGGACTTAGGAACGGCGAATACCATTATAATCTGCAATGGAAAGATTATGGTAGATGCTCCCTCCGTCGTCGCCCTCGACAGACGTACCGACAAGGTGCTGGCTGTAGGAGAACAAGCGCGCCAGATGCATGGCAAAACGCATGAAAATATCCGTACCGTACGTCCTCTGAGAGATGGCGTGATTGCGGATTTCTATGCAGCGGAACAAATGATCCGGGGGATGATCAAGATGATGAACCCGAAAAACCGTTGGTTTTCTCCCTCCCTCCGAATGGTTGTTTGCATACCGTCCGGAAGTACGGAAGTGGAACTACGCGCCGTACGCGACTCCGCCGAGCATGCCGGAGGACGTGATGTATATATGATTTACGAACCGATGGCAGCCGCTATCGGCATCGGCATCGACGTGGAGGCTCCCGAAGGAAATATGATTGTAGACATAGGCGGAGGAACGACTGAAATTGCAGTCATCTCTTTGGGAGGTATCGTCTCCAACAAATCTATCCGGATCGCCGGGGACGAACTGACGGCGGACATTATGGAATATATGCGCCGCCAGCATAACGTAAAGGTAGGCGAACGCACGGCCGAACAGATAAAAATCAATGTAGGCGCCGTGCTGACCACCTTAGAAAACCCACCGGAAGATTATATCGTACACGGGCCTAACCAAATGACCGCGTTGCCGATGGAAGTACCGGTTTCCTATCAGGAAATCGCCCATTGTCTGGAGAAATCCATATCAAAAATGGAGGCTGCCATACTGAGCGCTCTGGAGCAAACGCCGCCCGAATTATATGCCGATGTGGTTCGCAATGGAATCTATCTGGCAGGTGGTGGCGCCTTGATCAGAGGTTTGGATAAACGGCTGACAGACAAGATCAACATACCGTTCCATGTGGCGGAAGATCCGTTACACGCCGTTGCCAAAGGAACGGGTGTCGCTCTGAAGAATATCGATAAGTTTAAGTTTTTAATCAGGTAATTCTGCGGACACTGCCTTTACCGGCAGTGTCTTTACCAAATAAATTACGGCCTTCCGGAGGATGGGCTGACAATGTCTGTAAGATACTATGCGCAAATTGCTTGATTTCCTCGTAAGGAAAAGGCATTGGTTTTTATTCTTATTTCTTGAGATCATCTCCTTCACGCTCATTTATCGAAATAATGCGTACCAAAGGAATATAATCTTAAGTTCAGCCAATCTGTTTACCGGAAAAATTGGATCGATTGCAGGATCGGTACGTTCCTACCTGAACCTCTATGAGGAGAACAAGGTTTTATCGGAACGGAACGGCACCTTGGAGCTTGAATTGCTGAAATTGCAAGACCAGATCGAAGCCATAATGGCCGATACCGTACATTTTGCCGGATATGTGCCCGATTCGACAGAAGTCTTTCCTTTTGAATTTATCTCAGCGGAAGTTGTCTCCAACAGTGCGGCCCAACTGAATAATTATATTACGATCGACAAGGGAACGGAGGACAGCGTCTTTACTGACATGGGGGTTGTTTCCGACGAAGGGGTAATCGGAGTCATTGCGGTAGCCAACAAGCATTATTCCGTAGTCATGCCGTTAATTAATCCGAAATTCCGTTTGAGCTGCAAGCTCCTACGGACGAACTATTTCGGATCGATGAACTGGAACGGGCGGGATGCCCGGCATTCCTATTTATACGAATTGCCGAGGCATGCCGAATTCAGTAAGGGAGATACGGTCGTTACCAGCGGTTATTCCGCCGTCTTCCCTCCCGGGTTAATGGTGGGAAGGATTGCTTCTGATGCCCAACAATACAATGACGACTTCTACTCGCTCAAAGTGGAATTGGCAACCAATTTCTGGACATTGAAAAATGTCCGTATCATTAAAAATTACCGGCGTCCGGAACAAATCAGTATCGAACAGGAGGCGAAGAAAAATGATTAAACACATACTGACAGGAACCTTCAATTTCATCGTATTTGTACTGATTCAGGTATTGATTCTGAATAATATTCATTTATTCCGGATCGCAACCCCTTTTATCTACTTGTATTTTATCATCAAGCTTCCGATCCGGACGCATCGTACGCAAGTGGTATTCCTTTCCTTTCTGATCGGACTGGTGATCGACGCCTTTTCTAATACGCCGGGCATGCACACCGCCGCCTGCACACTGGCCGGAGCCGTACGTGCCCCGTTGATCCGTTTTTTCAAGGGGGATGAACTCCCCGGAGAAGCAGTTCCCTCTTACCGCCTGTTCGGTGTGGGAGGATTCATTCGCTACGTAATAGCGATAGTGGCAATTCATCATCTTATGTTATTCTTTATTGAATCCCTTACACTCTTTGACCCGCTATTCCTTCTTCTCCGGATTGCGGCAAGTATTTTTTTAAGTACCTTGCTGATTTGTATTGTCGAAGCATTTAATATCGGGGCCAAACGAAGTGGAGAATTTTGATTCGAAATATACATTAAGCAACCGCTTTTATGTCATTGCGGGGGCAGTCGTTCTTGTCATTCTCTTGTTTATAGTACGACTGTTTTACTTGCAGATCATCGACAGCGATTACAAAGCATGGGCGGACAGCAATGCGTTCCTGAAGAAAACGCTCTACCCGTCCAGGGGGGCCATCTATGACCGTAAGGGCAAACTTTTGGTCTATAACCAGCCGGCTTACGACGTCATGTTGATCATGCGGGAGGTACAGCCTTTCGATACGCTTGATTTTTGTTCGACGCTTAACATTACGAAAGAGCAATTGATTCAGCGATTTGAGAATATTAAAAACAGAAAGCTCAATCCGAACTATTCCTCTTATACTCCCCAGGTCTTTATGAACCACCTGACAACAGCCGAGCATGGCGTATTGCAGGAAAAGCTGTATAAATTCCCGGGATTCTACATCCAAAACCGTACCGTACGCGAATATGGTTTCCCGAATGCGGCCCATGTGTTGGGCAACGTCGGGGAAGTAAACCGAAAAGACCTGGAGGAAGAGCCTTACTACAGCATTGGCGACTATTCGGGAAGAGCCGGAGTAGAACGTTCCTATGAAAAAATATTGCGGGGCGAAAAGGGAGTGGAAATACTTCTTCGTGACGTACACGGGAGGATCAAAGGAAAATACGAAAACGGGAAATACGACCGGCCGCCGGTATCGGGCAGAAATATCAAGCTGGCAATCGACCAGGAACTGCAAGCCTACGGGGAAAAACTCATGGCGAATAAACTGGGAGGAATCGTGATGATCGAACCGGAAACAGGAGAAATTCTATGTATGGTCTCCTCTCCAACCTTCGACCCCTCCATTCTCGTAGGGAAAGAGAGGGGAAAAAACCACATGCTTCTGGAAAAAGATACCCGTAAACCATTACTGGATCGTTCCATCATGGCCTACTATCCTCCGGGATCTACCTTTAAACCGGCCCAGGCTCTGGTCTTCCTGCAGGAAGGCATCATTACCCCCCAGACGTTGTATACCTGCAATCATGGCTATCCTTACCTTCATGGCAAACCGGCCTGCCATTCGCATGCTTCCCCCTTGAACTTAATTGCGGCCCTGGCTACTTCGTGCAACTCCTATTTTTGCTGGGGACTGCATGACATGCTGGACAATCGGAGAAGGTACCAGAGCGTACAGGAAGCCTTTGAAGTGTGGAAAAACCATATTATATCCATGGGTTACGGATACCGGCTGGGCGTCGATTTGCCTTCGGAAAGAAGAGGATATATTCCCAACAGCAAAGTCTATGACACCATGCATAATAAGCGCTGGAATTCCAGCAGCATCATATCGACTGCCATCGGTCAGGGGGAAATCGTGACGACTCCATTGCAGATCTGCAATTTGGCGGCGACGATCGCCAACAGGGGTTATTTTATCACGCCCCATGTGGTAAAGGAGATAGAGGATACTACGCTAGAAGCAAAGTACACGGAGAAGAGAAATACGACCATCGAATCGCGGTACTACTACCCCGTAGCCGATGGAATGAGAAGGGCCGTCACGGAAGGGACTTGCCGGGCGGCAAACCTGCCGGACATTTCCGTTTGCGGAAAGACCGGTACGGCGCAGAATCCGCATGGGAAAGACCACTCCATTTTCATGGGCTTCGCTCCGTATGAGAACAGCAAGGTAGCTATTGCCGTCTTCGTCGAAAATGCCGGGTTCGGAGCGACTGTCGCTGTGCCGATCGGAAAGTTGATGATCGAAAAGTACCTGAAGGGAGAAGTCGCGGAAGAGAACCGGTATCTGGAAGAGCAAGTAATCAACACCGTTATAGAGCCGAATTATGTATTACGATAATAGAACATCCATTTGGAAAACAGTCGACTGGTTCACGATCCTGCTTTACGTGCTGATGATAGTAACCGGATGGTTCTGTATCTGTGGAGCCAGCTATGAATTCGACAGTAATTCATTCTTCGACCCCAATGGGCGTCCCGGATCGCAAATGTTGTGGATCGCCACGTCATTCGTTCTCATCTTCATCATACTCATGCTGGAGAAGAGTTTTTTTGAGGTCTACGCCTATGTCATCTATGCTATTATAATCCTGCTGTTGATCGCGACCATCTTTCTGGCGAAAGATATCAAAGGCTCCTATTCCTGGCTCGTATTAGGGCCCGTACACATACAGCCGGCCGAGTTTGCCAAGTTCGCCACCGCTCTGGCTTTGGCCAAATGGATGAGCACCTACGGCTTTGTACTGAATACAGCCCGTAACTTTGCGCTCACAATAGCATTCATTCTCCTCCCGATGTGCTGTATCCTTTTACAGAAAGAGACCGGTTCCGCACTTGTCTTCCTCGCCTTTTTCTTCATGCTGTATCGGGAAGGAATGTCCGGCTATATCTTATTGGCCGGCATCTGTGCGATTGTCTTTTTCATCGTGGAGTTGAAATTTTCGGATGCCATTATCGGCATCACCCCGATGGGTAAACTCATTGTTTCATCACTAATCCTTTTGATTTCTACCTTACTCGTATTGATCGAAAGGAAGGGAAGGCCGGCCATCCGGATTATCCTGATAGGAATCACGGGCGTCCTCCTGATCGCAGGAGCGCTTTCATTCTTTTATCCGGTCAACTTCGCCTGGGTTCTTCTGGGATTAATCGGAGCGCTGGTTCTCTATCTCGTTTTCCTGTCGGTAATAAACCTGATGCCGCATTACGCCCTGATCGCCCTGTTCGCCACCCTATCCGTCGGTTTCCTTTATTCCGTCGATTATGTATTTGACGACTTGTTGGAACCGCACCAGCAAATGCGTATCAAAGTATCTTTGGGATTGGAAGACGACCCGAGCGGCGCCGGCTATAACGTTAATCAGTCGAAGATCGCGATCGGATCAGGCGGTCTGACCGGAAAAGGCTTCCTGAACGGAACACAAACCAAGCTGAAATATGTCCCGGAACAGGATACGGATTTTATCTTCTGTACGATCGGCGAAGAATTCGGCTTCGTCGGTTCCGTATTTGTACTGCTGCTTTATGGCGCCTTCATCATCCGCCTGTTTGTGCTGTCAGAACGGCAGGAAAGCGCATTCGGAAGGGTCTACGGATATAGTGTGGCCTCGATATTTCTCTTTCACCTGACGATTAACGTCGGGATGGTCATGGGCCTGAGCCCCGTAATCGGCATTCCCCTTCCCTTTTTCAGCTATGGAGGATCCTCTCTTTGGGGATTCACCATCCTGCTTTTCGTCTTCCTTCGCATCGACGCCTTGCGCAGGGAACGGTAGCCGTCATTTTGCCACCTCTACCCTTACTCCTATTTCCTCGATACCGGGAAGGCGTTGGTCACGCATGCCCTGTTGGATGCCCAGCGTATACCGTCCGGAATGGGGAAACACGTACTTTTTACGCAAAGGGTAGCTAAATTCAAAAAGGGTGATGCCCCTTCCTTTCCACTTACCGAATTCGTCGGCCAGCAAGCACTCAATCGTATCCCGTACCATCGGGCCAATCGGACGCTCTTCCCCGATAAATAACCATAGGTTCTGGTAGGGATAAAAATTATTATTCCTTATCTCCAGCGTAATCTCGTAGGGAACGGAAGGATCCTCAATATCAAAAGTAAAATAATAAATCTTTTCCTTATCCCATGAAGTCCCCTCGATAACCTGGTACTGGTCGTAAACAAAAGGCGAGCCGCACGAGGCAAAGAACAAGGCAAGCAGAAGGGCTACCCCTGCCTTATGCCCTGGGAGACACTTCCGGATTTGCATTCCTATCCTCTTGCGGCTTGTCATTGTTCGAAGAGTTTGCCTGTGGTTTGTTCTTCTTGTTCCGGTTTCTGTTCCGGTTATTTTTACCACTCTGGTTATTATCATTCCTGGGAGGGCGGTTTACTTTAGCCGCCTTGTTTCCGGGCGCTTCTTCCCGTTCTTTGCTATTTTGTGTGCCGTTGAAGACCTTGGGAGCCACAATCTTAGGGGCATGGACGCCTGCCTCTTTGCCCTGGGTGGCTACCGGTTGTTCGGCAGGTTCCTTCCTGTTGTTATTATTATTGTTCGTGTTCCCTTTTTTCTTTTTCTTCTTCAGGTTGTCGAAACGCGTCACGCTATCTTGTCCCAAGAGATCATGCGTCTCCCGGTGATTAGCCTGGGGTTTGGCGTCGGAATCCAAAGCGACCGGCTTTGTCCCTTTCTTGTTCAAATCGATCACTTCCAAAGCCCTTTCCGCAGAGATGGTCACCAGGTTGGCGGCAAACGCGCGGTTTGTGGAATAACTGATTTCCTGCTTAAAGACATCCGTTTTGAAATGAAAATATGTATTATCTTTTGTTTCCAGGACGGCATCCCGGGGCGGAAGTTTCTTCTGAGCTTCCATATAGGCATCCACCTCGAAGTTGATGCAGCATTTCAGTTTGGCGCATTGTCCAGCCAGCTTTTGGGGATTCATCGAAATATCCTGGTAACGGGCGGCATTCGTAGCCACCGATACAAAGTTTGTCATCCATTTCGAGCAGCAGAGTTCACGTCCGCAAGGGCCGATTCCACCGATCCGTCCAGCCTCCTGGCGGGCGCCGATCTGTTTCATTTCGATCCTCACCTTGAATGCATCCGCAAGCACTTTTATCAGTTGGCGGAAGTCTACGCGTTCATCGGCAATATAATAGAAGATCGCCTTATTACCGTCTCCCTGGTATTCCACGTCCCCGATCTTCATGTTCAGCTTCAAGTCAGCCGCAATCTGCCGCGAACGGATCATCGTATCATGTTCCTTAGCTTTCGCTTCTTCGTACTTTTCCAGATCGACCGGTTTGGCCTTGCGGTAGATGGTTTTAATCTCAGTGGTGTCGCGCACATTGTTTTTCTTCATCTGCAGGAGTACCAGTTTACCGGTCAGCGTGACTGTCCCGATGTCATGCCCCGGACTCGATTCCACTGCAACGATATCTCCCTTTTCAAGCGGGATCTTCGCGCTATTCAAATAATACCCCTTACGGGTATTTTTAAACTGTACTTCCACATAATCCGTTGCCCCTTCGGCATCCGGCACGTCACAAAGCCAATCATAGGTTTCCAGTTTATCTTTATGTTTTTTGCAACATCCTTTGACGCACATGCTGCAACAACCTCCATTCGTTTGTATGTATCTCATTTATTCTGATATGCAAAATTTATTCAGCATACAAAAATAAAAAATTAATCTCATACTCCTCTTCTCTTCCCCCTTTATCTGTCATACTGATATGAAAAAAGCTTCCCGAAGGTTTTTTATTTACCGATAATCTCTCTATGGTAACGATAAGCATCCCCCTCGCCTTTGTTCTTATTCCTGCCTGCTAACTTTTTATCAGCGCATTCCCGATTTATCTTTTGACAGGGAAACAATAAAAAACGGCGCAGGCGAAAACCGCCTGACGCCGTCCATGAAAAAACTAAGTAGATAAAACTCTTCTTTAGAAATTATAGGCTACACGAACCGCAAAGAGGGCTTGGTCAAAGTCTTTGATGATATGATACTTTAAATCCAGCCCCACGGTCAATTCGGGAGTGGCGTAGACCTCGCCGCCCAAACCGATATTGGCGCCGAAACGGGTATAAGTGGTATTGTCATTCCATTTAAAATCCCAAAAAGATAAACTCAAACCGCCAATCGGGTAAAAGGCAAACTGATTGCTCAACAGTACCACATAATGCGCATTCATATCGATTGACCAAGCGCTCAAACCGTCTTTCTTCACATAGTGAGTCAAGGAAGGGGCAAAACGGAATTCATCCGTAATGCTATATCGATAATCAATCCCCAATGTTGCATTCTCGGTATCAAATCCGTATCCCATGCTAAGCCCGATAGAAGAAAGCCCTTGCTTTTGGGCTGAAGCGCCAAAAGCAATCATTACGAGCGAGAAAACAATAAAAATTTTTTTCATACCATTAAGTTTTTGTTTATACTCAAAAAAGTTGTTTACTAATAAACATCATTCGGCCTTCAATCGTTCACCGGCACTCTGCACAATACTCCGGTAATAGGCTTCATCATATCCCGGGAAATCAGGGTAAACCGGCAATCCGTAAGGATTCCGCTTAAATTTGCCGTTTTCTTCTTTTTTCACATTGCCGTCGATATATTTGACCAGAAGGTATTCCCCAAGCTGTTTCCAACGGGCAGTCGCCTGGTCGGCGGTCGTCGTACTGAACCAGGAAAGGAACTTGACCGCCTCGGCGGGATTTTCGGCATAAAGCCCGGCAGCAGCCTTGTCAATAGCCGGAACTGCCTGCTGATAGGCATCCTCCAATTCCTGCTGTACCTTGCGAATGTCCTTGATCATATAACTGTATTTACCGTATGCCATATTGGCTACCCAATTATGGATCCAAAAGGCGGAAGTCCAGGAGAATGTTAGCAAGTCTCCGTTTCCTACGCGGTAACTTTCCGGAATGGCGACCGAGGAACTATACACAGGTGTAAAGACAGCCATATCGGCATCATCCGTCCCGAACCAAAGGATACCGCCCAGCGCATCCGGCAGCCAGTTACGCATCTGCGGGACAATAACAAAGCCGGTTTGCTGCGTTGCGATCGCCCGCTCGTTCACGTATTCCTGCCCGTCGACCTTGAAAGTCATCGGACGCCAGCGATAAGGCACTTTATAGGGGCCCGCCCCGGCGTCTTTCGTCATATCCAGGCTCGTCCCTTCATAATGATCCCGCATGACACTCTGTACGTCCTGCACCGATAGCTTACGGTCCGGCTTGATATAGAGCGGCATCGGCTCCTTGCTGGCATCTCCCCGGATGAACGCTTCATACTTAGACATCGAATCGTCATATCTCCGAAAAAAAGACCAGACACGCGCTTCGCAGCCCCGCAAACTGCTGAAGTCATACGGACAATAGGCTTTTGCAAAACTGAAGTCCTCGTCTTTTCCTTTGAAATAGCCCTTTTCACGGGCGAAACTGACCACATCCGGCGAATAAAGGCAATTCTCTTTATCGTTGAAAGGGATTTTCTGGATTCGGGATTGGTTGGCATGCGCCGCAATACAGTCGTCAGGGATGCGGATAGCTACCCAGAGGGCGCCTTTGTTTCCAACGCCTTTTCCTACCATCTCCATGATCCAGGCTTCGTTCTTATCAGCAATCGAGAAAGACTCTCCGCCGCTGTAATAACCATAATTTTTTACTAAATCCGTCATGATACGGATGGCTTCGCGGGCGGTTTTCGCCCGCTGAAGGGTGATATAGATCAAACTGCCGTAATCGATGATCCCGGTGGTATCGACCAGTTCCGGCCGGCCTCCGAAAGTACTCTCCGTGATCGCGACCTGGTGTTCGTTCATGTTGCCGACCACATTATAAGTCTGCTCTGCTTGCGGAATCTTGCCCAAAGGCTTACCGGTATCCCATTCCACGACATCCAACAAGGCTCCCTTGGGCCATGTAGCTGCCGGCCAATGATACAACTCACCGTATAAAGCATGCGAATCCGCCGCATAACTAATCATTACCGACCCGTCCACCGAGGCTTTCCGCCCTACCAGCAGACTGGTACAGGCCGTCGCCTCCATTAGGGATAACAGCAATACGCCTGTCGTTCCTATGACTTTTCTCATATTTCTAAATTTCTCCAATTGTTTGTTTTACTTATTATAACGTATAGGAATATCAAGCGCATCTATGTGCGCCGACCTATACGCATGGGTTATTCTTATTTCTTATTAACTGATATTTGTTTTGCAAAGTAAAGAAAATACCCCTTATTCCAAAAATCAGCGGACTTATTTTATCCTATTCCTGGATCTCAGGCACGATAAAATCGATAAAACAAAGCGCAGACAATGCCGTCCCGTATCTTTTTTCAACCGTGATGCCTTCCGTTATAAAGTTTAATTCTCCCAGGTAATACTGATGATAGGTCTTTTGATGCAAATCATTGATAACGCGTATCAGTCTGGATTCCAACTCTTCTATCCTGTAGCGTCCGCTCACTTCACAAACCAGCCCTCCGGCTTTCTCGTCGAAATCCTCATCCTTATACATCCAGGCATAGACTATCCCGGCCGAAACAAATTCATCTTGATAACCGTGCGAAACGGCCATGATGGTCTTCAACTCTGATCCGAAAGGAGGAAGATCAATCTCATCCACCGTCACCAAATGGGCGGTTGCCGGAATGACCGACGAATAGGTCATGATATTAAAATCAGCAATACCGGCATCGTAAAGAGCCATATGATAGGAACCTGCATGTTTTTCCAAATCAGATTCTCCACTCCCTTTTGTAATAAAAAAGGCATTTGGAATTAAATTGCCTACTTTCTTAACCATTTATGCAAAATGTTTTAATTTAAATCATCCAGTGACGGGCAAAAGTACAAACTTATTAGAATAAGAAGACGAATAATTCCAGACTTCTTTATTATCGATTGGCAAAAGCATTATATTCACCCGGGAATACAGCCCATCAATAAAATTTATAATATAATCAACGTTTAATATAAACAAATAGAAAAGAAATGCTGTTTTAACTATAAAAGGAAACCAAATAATAAACAAATTATGATAGCATTATGTCTTAGTTTATTACTGCTGAATACAACAGTTGTGAACGACAATCCGAATATAAACGATAAAAACGAAAAAAAAATGAAATTTGAATTAGTAACATTACCTTATGCAACGGATGCATTGGAGCCCGTTATCGGTAAACAAACAGTAGAACTCCATCACGGAAAACATTTATTGACTTACGTCAACAATTTAAACGGCCTTATTCCCGGAACCAAGTTTGAAAATGCGGACTTGGAAACAATTGTAAAGGAATCGGATGGCGCTATTTTCAATAACGCAGGTCAGGTATTAAACCATAATATATATTTCACCTCTTTCTCACCGAAAGGCGGAGGTGAACCTACCGGCAAACTGGCAGAGGCAATCAAAAAAGAATTCGGTTCTTTTGAAAACTTCAAGAAAGAATTTGTTGCAGCCGGTGTCGGACTTTTCGGTTCAGGTTGGGTTTGGCTTTCCAAAGACAAAGAGGGCAAGCTATTCATCACCAAAGAACAAAACGCAGGCAATCCTGTAACCAAAGGATTAACTCCTATCTTGGGATTCGATGTATGGGAACATTCCTATTACCTGGATTATCAAAACCGTCGGGGAGATCACTTGAATGAGCTTTGGAAAATCATCGACTGGAATGTCGTTGGTAGCAGATATTAATACTGTACTATACTATACTAACAAGATTGCGCGAAAAAGGCCGGGCTTTGAAGTCCGGCCTTTTTTATTTGTTCCGGATCCGGATCAATGTTGGTGGGCAAAGAGGGAAGCAGTACTTTTCCCCATTCTTTTCCCTAATTTGTCCAGCATGTCGCGGGTCATTGCGTCCAGATCATAGACTGGATTCCAGTCCCATTCCTCATGGGCACAGGAATCATCCAACGAATTCGGCCAGGATTCGGCGATGGCCTGTCGCAACGGATCGACGTTATAAACCATCCTGAAATCGGGTAGCTTCTCCTTAATCTTATGATAGATAATCTCCGGGGCAAAACTCATGGAAGCGATATTGAACGAGTTCCGGTGTTTCAAGCGGGCAGGATCGGCCTCCATCAATTGGATAGCCGCGTGCAATGCATCCGGCATATACATCATATCCATAAAAGTGCCGGCGGCAATCGGACATTCAAAAACTTTCTCCTGGACAGCGGCATAATAGATATCCACTGCATAGTCCGTCGTACCTCCTCCGGGAGGCGTTACATAAGATATCAGCCCGGGAAAACGAACCGATCGGGTATCTACTCCATAACGAAGATGATAGTAATCACTCAGCAACTCACCCGAAACTTTGGTCACTCCGTACATCGTACGAGGATGGCAAATCGTGTCTTGCGGCGTCTTATCCTTGGGAGTATTCTCACCGAATACCCCGATGGAACTCGGAGTGAAGACAGCACATTTCTTTTCACGCGCGACCTCCAATACATTCATCAAACCGTCTACGCCTATCTTCCAAGCCAGTTGGGGCTTGGCTTCGGCCACTGCGGAAAGCAGGGCGGCCAGATTATAAATCGTATCCACCTGATAACGGGAGACGACCTCTCCTATTTGTTCCCGGTTCGTAATATCCACGACGGCGGAAGGTCCGGTTTCCAATAATTCACCCTTCGGTTCCGCGCCGGGGATATGTCCCGCCACGATATTTCCTGAGTAACGCTTTCTCAGTTCCATTGTTAACTCCGAACCGATCTGGCCCGTAGAACCAATAACTAATACATTCTTCATAAAAGAGACTTTAAATCCGCTGCAAATGTAGAGAGAATAAAACAGTTTTCAGACTATTTCACCCTCTTTTTGGCTCTCGTTTCAAAAAAAAAGAAGACCTTTGTTCCTGTAAAATCAAAGAAGAAAGACTGTAAATAAAACACCTAAAATAAAAAAACGATGTACGGAAAATTTAAGGACTTTTTGTCAAAAGAATTAGCTGATATCAAGGCAGCCGGATTATACAAGGGCGAGCGGGTGATCACAACGCCGCAAAAAGTAGACATACAGGTCGAGCCCGGGGATAAGGTACTAAACTTCTGTGCGAACAACTACCTGGGACTTTCGGACGACAAACGATTGATACAGGCGGCTAAAGACACGATGGATACGCATGGATACGGCATGTCTTCCGTCCGTTTCATCTGCGGAACGCAAGACCTGCATAAACAATTGGAAGCAGCGATCTCCGATTATTTCAAGACAGAGGATACAATCTTATATGCAGCCTGCTTCGATGCGAACGGCGGCTTGTTCGAGCCCCTCTTTTCGGAAGAAGACGCAATCATCTCGGACTCGCTGAACCATGCTTCCATTATCGACGGCGTCCGCCTTTGCAAGGCCAAACGCTTCCGTTATGCGAATGCGGACATGGACGACCTGGAACGTATCTTAAAGGAAACCCAGTCGCTACGCTACCGGATCATCGCTACCGACGGCGTATTTTCGATGGACGGGAATGTCGCTCCATTGGACAAGATCTGCACATTGGCCGATAAATACAACGCTTTGGTCATGGTGGACGAATCACATTCGGCAGGAGTTGTCGGGCCTACGGGACACGGAGTGGCCGAACTCTTCAACGTGTACGGGAAAGTGGACATCTTTACCGGCACTTTAGGGAAAGCCTTCGGAGGAGCCATGGGCGGCTTTACAACCGGAAGGAAAGAAATCGTCGATCTGCTCCGCCAGCGTTCGCGCCCCTACCTGTTCTCCAACTCATTGGCGCCAAGTATCGTCGGAGCCAGCATCGAAGCCTTCAAGATACTTAAAGAGAGTGATGAATTACATACGAAATTAGCGAATAACGTCACCTATTTCCGCGACCGGATGCTGGCTGCCGGCTTCGATATCAAGCCGACCCAGTCGGCCATCTGCGCCGTTATGCTTTACGATGCCAAACTCTCGCAGGTCTTTGCTGCGCGGATGCAGGAAGAAGGGATCTACGTAACCGGTTTTTACTATCCGGTCGTCCCTAAAGAACAAGCGCGCATCCGGGTACAATTATCGGCGGGACAAGAACAAGTTCATCTGGACAAGGCGATCGAAGCCTTCATCAAGATCGGCAAGGAATTAAAAGTGATTTAACGGATTTTATGCAGTTGAGTAATTACCATAGCCATTGTACTTTTTGCGACGGGCGCAGTTATCCTGAAGAATTTATCAAATTTGCACTTGCGCATCATTTCAGGGCCTATGGATTTTCTTCCCACTCCCCACTCCCGTTTGAAACCTTCTGGAACATGTCGAAAGAGGACATGCCCGATTACCTGACGGAGATCGGTCGCCTAAAACAAAAGTATAAAGACCGGATAGAGATTTATATCGGGTTGGAAATAGATTACCTGGACGAGACTTACAACCCGTCCGTTTCCTATTTCCGGGATTTGCCGTTGGATTACCGGATCGGATCCGTCCATTTCCTTCCCGTAGCCCTTCCTTTATCCCCCGGACATGTGGTTACGATCGACGGCCCGTACGCCGAGTTGGAGCAGGCAATCCGCTTACATTACGGTGGAAGCGTGCGCCGCCTGGTCGCCCAATATTTCGAATCCTCCATGCGAATGGTGGAATCGGGAGGTATCGACATCGTCGGACATCTGGATAAAATCTACATGAACAGCTGCTTGAACCCTGATTTCAATTTTGAAGCCGAATGGTATCAACGGCCCTTCAACTCCTATCTCGATTTGATCGCAGAAAAAGGATTGATGGTAGAGATCAATACAAAAAACCTGACCCGGAAACGGCAGACATTCCCCCGGGCCGAATACCTTCCCCGCCTGCGGCAAAGGAACATACCTGTCATGGTCAATTCCGATTGCCATTATCCGGACCTGGTTAATGACGGGCGGAAGGAAGCTTTCGAATTGCTCCTGGCGGCGGGATACGGCTCCACCCGGGAGTTAGTGCAAGGCAAATGGCAGGACGTGCCGATCGATTGATTCATTCCACAGAAAAGAGACAGAGAATAATAAAAGAAGAATATACGTTAATAATATATATGAAATCAGATATTGAAATAGCAAGAGAAGTGACGTTACGGAAAATCGACGAAGTTGCGCAACAAATCCATATCCCCATCGATGAATTGGAGCATTACGGAAAATATATGGCGAAGTTACCGATTCATTTGATAAAACCCGAACAGATCGACCGGCATCATTTGATTCTTGTTACCGCTATCACCCCCACCAAAGCCGGTGTCGGAAAGACGACCGTTTCAATCGGACTTGGTTTGGGATTAAATAAAATAGGCAAAAAAGCACTGATCGCCTTGCGCGAACCTTCCTTGGGCCCCTGCTTCGGGATGAAAGGAGGAGCTGCCGGAGGAGGACATGCACAGGTGCTGCCAATGGAAAATATCAATCTCCATTTTACCGGAGATTTCCATGCCGTTACTTCCGCCCATAATATGATCGCGGCCTTATTGGACAACTATATTTATCAGAACCGGGGCAAAGGAAAGGGACTGAAAGAAATACGCTGGAAACGCGTACTGGACGTCAACGACCGCAGCCTGAGAAGTATCGTCACCGGCCTGGGAGGCCCGTTGAACGGCATACCGGGTGAATCCGGATTCGATATCACCCCCGCCTCCGAGATCATGGCCATCCTTTGCCTCGCTTCCGACACGGACGACCTGAGGAGGCGGATCGGCCATATCATCCTTGGATATACCTTTGACGAGCAACCTTTTACGGTCGATGACTTAGGAGTAGCCGGCGCTATCATGGTATTGCTCAAGGACGCCCTGCAACCCAATTTAGTGCAAACAACGGAAAATACGCCCGCTATTATCCACGGGGGACCCTTCGCCAACATAGCCCATGGCTGCAATTCGATTCTGGCTACCCGCATGGCGCTGACCTATGGGGAGTATGTCATTACAGAAGCCGGCTTCGGCGCCGATCTGGGAGCGGAGAAGTTCTTCGACATCAAATGCCGGAAAGCGGGACTTACCCCCTGTTTGACGGTATTGGTAGCCACGGCCCAGAGCCTGAAACTGCATGGCGGTATACCGGAAGACAAGATTAAGGAGCAAAACCTGGAAGGTTTACGCCGGGGCATCCCCAACCTGGACAAACACATCGATAATATCCAGGGTTTCGGGCAAAAGGTAATCGTTACCTTCAATAAATATGCGACCGACACGGACGAAGAGATTGCCCTGATAGCCGAGCACTGTCGCCGGAAAGGAATCGGCTTCGCCCTGAATAACGTGTACGCCCAAGGGGGAAACGGAGCGATCGAATTGGCCCGGTTAGTGAGCGAGACGGTTGAAAAAAGCACCCCCTCCCCGCTCCGCTTTACCTACGACGATGAAGATCCGATAAAGACAAAGATTGAAAAGGTAGCCCGGAAGATCTACGGCGCATCATCGGTCAATTATACCTCTGCCGCAGGAAAGAAATTGCAGCAGATAGAAAGCCTGCCCGAAGCCGCGCGCTATCCCGTATGCATTGCCAAAACACAATATTCCTTCTCATCCGACCCGAAAGCGGTCGGCGTCCCCCGGGATTTCGAATTAACCGTGCGTGATCTGATTTTAAATAACGGTTCGGAGATGATCGTCGTGATCATGGGCGACATCATGCGTATGCCCGGACTGCCCCAAGTACCGCAAGCAACAAAAATAGACCTGGTAGACGGGAAAATCGAAGGGCTTAGTTAATTACGATAGTACATTCAGAATTACCGGTAGGCAAGAAGTTGCTGGATGATGCTTGTGCCTCAGCTGACAGTACAAAACGAGTCAACGTGATTTATAACTAAGTAATAAACAAGCCAACCTAACTTACAAGTTAGAGAAGATGTAGTCAATTAAAATCATTAAACTACAATCGAGTAGGTGTTTTACAGCTATAAAACACGTGTTCTACAGCCGTCAAACAGGTGTTTCACAGCTGTAGAACACGTGTTTCATTGCCGTCGAACACTCAATTGCTGTGCAGTGAATGCGACAGAGGGTATACTCTCTTATGAAAATCAGTATAGGATAGCGCGTTTCACGACTGTGAGCCGACAGATGTGGAACGTTCGGGTATTTTATTCCTCCCGGCAAGCTTATCATAAGGCAGAGGCCTTGATTCGACTTGCGATACTTAGCCCGCGTTTAACTATAAGAATCGTCCGGTAAAATTCAAAACGACCCTCCAAAACCGATTACACATTTTAATGCTAAAAAATAAAAAGATCAATCATTTTGACATAGTGATAGACCAAATAAGCAGTATCGAGAAGGCAAAAAACAAGTTATCACTAAAAAATAACATTTTCAAATTTCATCGGAAAATAATTTAATTGTAATGTATTACAAAAACGCCTTTTTTAATATCAAATCAATAGCATTAAGTGTATAAAATCCCCACTTTCTAAAATTAATATTTTTTTCTATCAAAAAATATTCAATTTTCATTGCCATAAATACAAAAAGACATACTTTTGTAAAAGAACAAAACAAATAGTCAACACGAGAACAAAAACAAATAGCAAATGGGAAAGCCAATAAGATTCGCAAAGATGCAAGGGGCAGGAAATGACTATATATATGTCAATACGATAGAATTCCCTCTTGATAGCCCTGAAGAGTTGGCCATTAAATGGAGTGCTTCCCATACAGGCATAGGAGCCGACGGATTGGTTTTAATAGGTATATCAAATATAGCTGATTTTAGCATGCGCATTTTTAATGCGGATGGTTCGGAAGCACTTATGTGCGGTAATGCTTCCCGATGCATAGGAAAATATGTATACGAAAAAGGACTGACGACAAAAAAGGAAGTCACTCTCGAAACGCTTTCCGGCATCAAAAAGTTACAATTACAGATTGAAGACGGAAAAGTTTCGACCGTTACCGTAGACATGGGGGAGCCTGCGGTAAAAGGAAAAGACGTAGAAGTAGAATCCGGAGGAAAGCATTACAAAGGAACCATCGTTTCGGTCGGGAATCCTCATTATGTCATCTTTACTGATGATATAATGCAGGTAGACCTGCCCAAAGTAGGGCCCGGCATAGAACACCATCCGCTTTTTCCCGACCGTACGAACGTGGAATTCGTACAAGTCCTGAATGAGAATGAAGTACGTATGCGCGTCTGGGAACGAGGATCAGGCATTACACAAGCCTGCGGAACCGGAGCATGCGCCACCTTAGTGGCAGGGGTTATCAACGGCAAAACGGCCCGGAAAGCGATCGTACACATGGACGGAGGCCCCCTTACCATTGAATGGCCCTCCGATACATCTCCCGTATTTATGACCGGCGGCGCCGTCACGGTATTCGAAGGGAGCATAGAAGCATAGCATAGAAAAGCAAAAATGACAAAACACAAGGCAACAAACAATAGGACATGGCATTGATTAATGAAAATTTTCTGAAATTATCCAGTAATTATCTGTTTTCAGATATTGCGAAGAAAGTAAAAACATATAAGATTACACACCCGAAAGAAAGGGTGATAAGTTTGGGCATCGGCGATGTAACACGCCCTCTACCCCAAGCGTGCCTCGAAGCAATGCATAAGGCGGTGGATGAAATGGGAAACCAGCAAACATTCCGCGGGTACGGCCCGGAACAAGGATATTCTTTTTTGATCGACGCGATTATTAAGAATGATTATGCCAGCCGCGGTGTGACGCTCGATCCCGGAGAGGTCTTTATCAACGACGGAGCAAAAAGCGATACGGGAAACATCGGAGATATCCTTCGCCATGATAACAGCGTGGGAGTAACCGACCCGATTTATCCCGTCTATATCGATTCTAATGTAATGAGTGGACGGGCAGGTGATTCGGACGGTTCGAAATGGAGTAATGTGGTATATATCCCTTGCACCGAAGAAAATCATTTCGTCCCGGAATTTCCTCACCGGAAAGTGGATATTCTTTATTTATGTTATCCCAATAATCCGACAGGAACCTCACTTACGAAAGGCCAACTGAAGCAATGGGTTAATTACGCCTTGGCAAATAATGTTCTAATTTTATTTGATGCTGCCTATGAGGCTTTTATTCAGGATCCGGATATACCTCATTCGATTTATGAAATAAGAGGAGCCAAGAAGGTCGCGATCGAATTCCGAAGTTTCTCGAAAACGGCAGGGTTTACAGGCGTGAGATGTGGATATACCGTAGTACCGAAAGAATTGAACGGTTTTACGTTAGCAGGTGAGCGGGTACCGCTGAATCATTTATGGAATCGTCGCCAATGTACGAAATTTAATGGAACAAGCTATATAACCCAACGTGGAGCTGAAGCGATCTATACTCCCGAAGGAGCCATACAAGTAAAAGAGAATATAGATTACTATATGACAAATGCCAGAATACTGAAAGAAGGTATTCAAGAATGTGGATTGAAAGTGTTCGGCGGTGATAATGCACCGTATTTATGGATCAAGGCCCCAAACGGGTTGTCGTCTTGGAAGTTTTTCGACAAGCTGCTATATGAAGTGAGTATTGTCGGTACGCCCGGAGTAGGTTTCGGACCGAGCGGCGAAGGCTATCTGAGATTGACTGCCTTTGGGGAAAGAAAAGATACTTTGGAAGCCATGGCCAGGCTTAAAAAGTGGTTGTAAGGAATAGTTTATTCCAAGGTCTTAACCGGTAAAGACGGGAGAACTGTTTTATTTTTTAACGTAATATCATACTATGAAATGAAAAAAGTAAGCAAGCGAGCTTTACTGGGAACTATGGTTTCACTCATGTTTTCAAATTTGATTTTTGCTCAAGAAGAAGAAGCGAACGAGGGTATATCACTAACCCCATCGGCCGATATAGTAAGTGGATACGTCTGGCGAGGCGTACATCAAACTGGAGCTTCGATACAACCGGGCTTGGACATTAGTTGGAAAGGTATTAGTTTATCCGCGTGGGGATCAACGACCTTAATGTCATTAACCAACACATCCGACTTTTCAACCCTACCGAAAGAGTTTGATGTAACGTTAGGATATACGGCAAGCGGGTTGAAACTGGCAGTTACGGATTATTGGTGGTCGGGAGAAGGTGCTCCATACGGACACTATAAGAAAAGCCATTTTTTGGAAGGGACAATCGGGTATAGCTTTGGCGAAAGCTTGCCGTTAACTTTAACTTGGAATACAATGTTTGGAATGGATGGAGATAAAGACGATAACGGAGATCGCAATTACTCTACATTTGTCGAAGCCGCATACGATTTTTCGGTAAAAGGCATAAATGTAACGGCGTCTGCCGGAGTCTCTCCTTGGACTGGTCTATATCATAAAGCCGGGACTGATGGTTTTGTCCTCTCGATGCTTTCGATAAAAGCCTCCAAGTCAATCCAACTAACCGATTCGTTTGCCTTACCCGTTTTTACGCAGGTAATTGTAGCACCGAATCAAGACAATGTATATTTCGTATTTGGGATTAGTTTGTAATGGTAAAAAATAATGAACAGCATAAGGATAGTATAGAGTTTGTTGCTCTGTCTTTGATTATAGAATGTTATACCGCAACTTTCATGCATGGCGATAACTCTATACTTCCTTTATTTACTTTCATAAAAACGAACAAGGAATGAAAAAGATTGAAGCGATTATTCGTAGAAGCAAATTTGAAGAGGTAAAAGCAGCTCTTCTGGCTGCCGACATCGAATGGTTCTCTTACTGGGACGTAAGGGGAGTCGGCAAAACACGACAGGAAAGGATATACAGAGGCATCGTTTACGATACGAGTTCTATCGAACGAATTATGCTGACCATTGTAGTCCGGGAAATCAATGTTGAAAAAACAATTCAAGCTATTCTGGAAGAAGCCCAGACGGGAGAAATCGGAGACGGCCGGATTTTCATCTCAACGGTAGACGAATCCATACGAATTCGTACCGGGGAAAGAGGGGATATTTCATTATACGATATAAAAAAATAAAAGAATATTGAATTTTAATAAGTAAAAAGTCATGAAACTACGATTTACGAGATATATTTCAATTATACTATTCCTTATCTTTGCGACCTCGATGGCAATATTTGCTCAAGATACAACAGCGATAACGATGGAAGAAGTGACAGCCGAAATTCCGACGCTCGATTCCGGAAATACGGCATGGCTTATTGTGGCGACCATCCTAGTCATGCTGATGACAATACCCGGATTGGCTCTGTTCTACGGCGGATTAGTACGCCGGAAGAATGTACTGAGCATTGTGATGCAATGCTCGATTCTGGTCGGGGTTATCACTATCCTATGGATTGCCTTCGGATACAGTTGGGTTTTCGGGACGGCCTTTATGGAGTCCAATAGTCCTTGGGGGGCAATTATCGGCGGTTTCGATAAGGTCTTTCTAAACGGATTGACCATAAATACATTGACGGCCGGCAATATTCCTGAAATATTATTCGCTCTTTTCCAATGTATGTTTGCAATCATTACGCCGGCCTTGATTATCGGAGCTTTTGCCGAACGGGTGAAATTCACCGGCTTCCTCTTTTTCTCCATTCTTTGGACGATCTTGGTCTACAACCCGATGGCGCACTGGGTATGGGGAGGCGGCTGGCTGCAGCAAATGGGTGCAATCGATTTTGCCGGAGGTACGGTCGTGCATATTAATGCCGGTATATCCGCACTGATCATGTGCCTTTTGTTGGGTCCGAGAGAAGACTACAAAAACGGACGCTCCGGCGAACCTCATAATGTTGTCTTTGTATTTATCGGGACAGCCTTCCTCTGGTTAGGTTGGTTCGGATTCAATGCCGGAAGCGGACTGGCTGCAGACGGACTGGCTGCCAATGCTTTTCTGGTAACTCATCTGGCCACTTCGGTTGCTGCCGTAGTCTGGATGTCCATCGATTGGCTTCTCCATAAAAAACCTACGACAGTCGGTTTCTGTACGGGAGCCGTCGCGGGATTGGTCGCTATCACTCCTGCGGCAGGTACCGTCGATGTATTGGGAGCTTTCTTTATCGGTGCGATTTCTTCCCTCGTTTGCTTTATGATGGTAGCCTATATTAAACCGAAACTGAAATATGACGATTCGTTGGATGCTTTCGGTGTTCACGGTATCGGAGGAATTGTAGGCTCTATCCTGACCGGCGTATTCGCTACGCAGGCGATCTCAGGCGAAGGAGGAGTACAGGGCGCATTGTACGGAGACTGGAATCAATTGTGGATACAAGTAATTGCCACCGTTGCTTCCGTCGCTTTCAGCGCCATAATGACTTTCATCCTGTTCTTCATCGTCGATAAAACCATTGGGATCCGTGTGGCTCCAAGAGTTGAGGAAGAAGGCTTGGATATTTACGAACATGGTGAATCGGCTTATAATTATTAATATTTAAAAAGACCCGCCGGACAGCAGCGAAAAGCTGCTGCCGGCTTTCTATAAAACAAACAACAAGCAACAACAAAAATTATGTCATTAATTATTCCCCAAAAGTACAGAAACACTTTGGTTCCGGAAACAACAGAACTTGCGATCAAGCTATTAAAGAACAGTTTCCAGGAGAAACTAACAAAAGTATTATCCTTACGTCGTGTTACGGCACCGCTATTCGTTCTCTCGGGAACGGGTGTGAACGATGACTTGAACGGCGTGGAACGTTCCGTCAAATTTCCAATTAAATGCATGGGAGACAGGCAGGCAGAGGTAGTTCATTCGCTGGCTAAATGGAAACGGATGAAATTAGGTTTCTATGATATCCCCCCGGGATATGGACTGTATACCGACATGAATGCTATCCGGAGCGATGAAGAGTTGGACAATCTGCATTCTTTATATGTAGATCAATGGGATTGGGAAAAATCAATCCGTACGGAAGACCGTACGATCGACTATTTGAAAAAAACCGTCCGTCAGATCTACTCTATACTGAAAGAGATAGAATATATCGTGTATGATGTATTTCCGCATATCACTCCCTCATTACCGGATGATATCACTTTCATTCATTCCCAAGAATTGCTGGAGATGTTTCCTTCGCTTACCCCGCGGGAACGTGAAGAAAAAATATCGAAACACTATAGAGCGGTCTTTGTTATAGGAATCGGAGGAGTATTGTCCAATGGGGAAAAGCATGACGGTCGTGCCCCGGACTATGATGATTGGAGTACGCCGAATTCGGATGGTTACCTTGGTTTAAACGGAGATATTCTTTTATGGAATGATATATTAAACTGTACTTTTGAACTCTCTTCCATGGGAGTCCGGGTGGATAAGGAAGCGTTGCTAAGGCAACTGGATCTGTGCGGATGCCCTGAGCGGGTTGAACTGGAATTTCACAAGGCTCTCATAAACGGGGAACTCCCCCAGTCTATCGGAGGCGGGATCGGCCAAAGCCGGCTTTGCATGTTTTTCCTGAAAAAAGCCCATGTCGGTGAGGTACAAGCCTCCATCTGGCCGGAAGAACAAATAAAAATCTGCGAACAAAACAACATTCACTTATTATAATCAATAATTAAAATCATTATGTCTACATTAAGATTCAGAGTGGTAGAAGAGGCTTTTAAGAAGAAAGCCGCAAAAGTAGACGTCCCGGCGGAACGTCCTTCGGAATATTTCGGATCATTGGTATTTAACCGTGCAAAAATGGCTAAATATCTGCCAGCCAAAGCATATAATGCAATCGTTGATGTGATAGATAATGGAAAGCCATTAACTCCCGGAATTGCAGACGCTGTCGCAGCAGGCATGAAACAATGGGCGGCCGAATTAGGTGTAACCCATTATACCCACTGGTTCCATCCTTTGACTGAAGGAACCGCTGAAAAGCATGACGCTTTCATTGACTATGACGGCAAAGGGGGAGTAATGGAAGAGTTTTCAGGAAAACTGTTGGTTCAACAGGAGCCGGATGCATCCAGCTTCCCGAACGGCGGCATCCGCAATACTTTCGAAGCGCGTGGATATTCGGCATGGGATCCTTCTTCTCCCGCCTTTATCGAAGGAGATACCCTTTGTATCCCAACTATTTTCATAGCCTATACGGGTGAATCTTTAGACTATAAAGTTCCTTTATTAAAAGCGTTGGACGCTGTAAACAAAGCGGCCGTAGACGTATGTCATTACTTCAATCCGGATGTAAAAAAAGTATATGCTTACCTCGGATGGGAACAGGAATACTTCTTGGTAGACGAAGGCTTGTATGCCGCACGCCCGGACTTATTATTGACCGGCCGTACCCTGATGGGGCACGAGAGCAGCAAAAACCAACAGTTGGAAGACCATTACTTCGGCGCCATTCCGACCCGTGTCACCGCTTTCATGCAGGATTTGGAAATCCAGGCATTGAAATTGGGCATTCCATTAAAAACCCGTCACAACGAAGTAGCTCCGAACCAGTTTGAATTAGCTCCGATTTATGAAGAATGCAATCTTGCAAACGATCATAATCTACTGATTATGTCGCTTATGAGAAAAGTGGCTCGCAATCACGGGTTCCGGGTACTGCTCCATGAAAAGCCGTTCAAAGGGGTCAATGGCTCCGGAAAGCATAACAACTGGTCTTTGGGAACGGATACCGGCATTCTATTAATGGCCCCGGGTAAGACTCCGGAAGAAAACCTTCGCTTTATCACCTTCGTATCGAATACATTGAAGGCGGTCTATAAACATAATGCCCTTATAAAGGCAAGTATTTCTTCGGCAACTAACGCACACCGTTTAGGAGCGAACGAGGCGCCTCCGGCAATTATTTCCAGCTTCTTGGGTTCACAAGTATCTGCTGTCCTGGAAAAATTGGAAAACAGCGATTCCAAGGAATTGATTATCGAAGGAAAGCATGGATTGAAATTGGACATTCCGTTGATTCCCGAATTGTTGATCGATAACACTGATCGTAACCGGACTTCTCCTTTTGCTTTCACAGGAAACCGTTTTGAGTTCCGTGCCGTAGGTTCTTCTGCCAACTGTGCCGCTGCAATGCTCGCATTAAATGCTGCAGTAGCGGAACAATTGATTCTCTTCAAACAAGAAGTAGATGCCAATATTGCCAAAGGACAGGAAAAGGTGGAAGCGATTCTCGATGTAATCCGTAAAGACCTGAAAGAAAGCAAGGCCATTCGTTTTGATGGTAACGGATATAGCGAAGAGTGGAAAGAGGAAGCTAAAAAACGCGGCCTGGACTGCGAAACAAGCGTGCCCCTTATTTTCGACGCATACCTGAAGGAAAGCAGTGTTAAAATGTTCCATACAACCGGCGTCATGACCGAAAAAGAACTGAAAGCACGCAACGAAGTGAAATGGGAAACCTATACAAAGAAAATTCAGATCGAAGCGCGTGTTTTGGGTGACTTAGCCATGAATCATATTATTCCGGTAGCAACAACCTATCAAACCTTGCTGGTAGAAAATGTTTCCAAAGTCAAAAAACTTTTCCCGGAAGCAAAAGCAAACGCTTTATCAGTTAAGAATCTGGAAATCATTGAAGATATTGCCAATCGAACGATCCTTATCAAAGAGAAGGTCGATGCAATGATCGAAGCCCGCAAGGTGGCTAATAAAATCGAATGCGAACGGGAAAAAGCTATTGCTTATCATGAAATAGTTCCTATGTTGGATGAAATACGCTATCATATCGACAAGCTGGAGCTAACAATTGACGACCAATTATGGACTTTACCAAAATACAGAGAGTTACTGTTTATCCGCTAAGTCGGTAGACAGTTGTTTTTGTTGATTGTTTTGTGTTTGCTGGGAGGGAGTACTGCGAAGTAGTCTCTCCTTTTTTTTCCGTCTGTGCGGTCAATTGATTTTTATCATGTACATTTGTTTCTTTAAAAAAAGAGAGGAAAATGAAATTCGGATTCATTAAGGTGGCCGCCGCTTCCCCATTAGTTCAGGTAGCCGACTGTTTTTACAATATTCAACAGATAGAAGGCCTAATGCGCAAAGCGTCGGAGCAGGAAGTCGAGCTCATTGTCTTTCCTGAAATGTCCGTTACGGGCTATACCTGCATGGATCTTTTCACACAGGAAGCGTTGCTGCAAAGTGCAGAAAAAGCACTGCTTCAATTAGTCGAAAAGACATCCGATCTGCCGTTACTTTCTATCGTAGGAATGCCTCTTTATACGGAAAACCAGTTATATAACACAGCCGTTGCCTTTCAAAAAGGAAAAATCCTCGGAGTCGTTCCCAAGACCTACCTGTCGAATTACAAGGAGTTTCAGGAAGAACGCTGGTTTGCCTCCTCTAAAAAATTAAGAAATGAAACTGTCCGGATAGGCGACCACTCCTACCCGATTCAAAGCCATTTGCTATTCAGTGACGGAGAGGCGAGCATCGGCATCGAGATTTGCGAAGATCTTTGGGTGCCTGTTCCACCCAGTTCCATTCTGGCGATGCAGGGAGCCAATCTGTTGCTCAACCTGTCGGCGAGCAACGAGGCGATCAGTAAGAACCGGTACCTACGATCCATGATTAAACAACAATCCGCCCGGTGTATTGCCGGATATATATATGCCTCGTCTGGATTCGGAGAGTCCAGTACCGATCTGGTTTTTGTCGGCAAAGGGTTTATTGCCGAAAACGGAGTTTTATTGCAGGAATCCGAGCGTTTCACAATGAAAGAAAAACTAATCGTCAGCGAGATCGATTTGGTTAACCTGCGCCATGACCGGCAGGTTACCAATAGTTTCATGCAAGGACTCACGGACTTTTCCTATCCGAAACCAACCATTATTCCTTTCGAACGGAACGAAACGGCAACCCGGTTGACCCGCGTGATCGACCCGCATCCTTTCATCCCTTCCGGCGACGCCCTGCAGGAAAGATGCGAAGAAATACTGCAGATCCAGGTAACTGGACTGACCAAACGCTTGTTGCATACACACGCAAAGACAGCGGTTATCGGTATATCAGGAGGTCTGGATTCTACATTGGCGCTACTTGTCACCGCCTTGGCGATCGATGCAACAGGGCTTTCCCGCAACCGGATTATCGGCGTAACCATGCCCGGATTCGGAACGACCGACCGCACCTATCAGAATGCCATACAATTAATCCGCTCCTTAGGCGTAACACTGCGTGAAATATCCATAACGAAAGCCTGCATACAACATTTTACAGACATCGGACACGACATTAATAGACATGACGTAACGTATGAAAACAGCCAAGCCCGGGAACGGACACAGATACTTATGGATCTTGCCAACCAAGAGAACGGATTGGTGATCGGAACAGGCGACCTGTCCGAACTGGCTTTAGGCTGGGCAACCTATAACGGAGACCATATGTCGATGTACGGAATTAACTCGAGCATCCCGAAAACCCTGGTCAAATATCTGGTGGAATGGGCTGCGCGTCACCGCTTCGACCCGGCATCGAGGGAGACGTTGCTCGATATTGTCAATACCCCGATCAGCCCGGAGCTGCTGCCTGCCGATAGCAACGGAAATATCTGCCAGATAACGGAAGATCTCGTAGGGCCCTACGAGTTGCATGACTTTTTTCTCTATCATTTTCTTCGCTTCGGCTCCACTCCATCGAAAATTTATTTCCTTGCGCAACAAGCTTTCGGAGATAAATATACCAAGGATACGATCAGAAAATGGATAGCAACTTTCCTCCGCCGCTTCTTCAGCCAGCAATTCAAACGGAGTTGCCTGCCCGATGGTCCCAAGGTCGGATCTGTCAGCCTGTCTCCCCGCGGAGATTGGCGCATGCCGAGCGATGCGGCAGTTACTCTTTGGCTAAAAGAATTGGAAACGATTGAAGATTGATAAGCGGAGACTTTCGGAGGAGGCGCGTCTAAGCCAACCCTAAAGTTTCCTGGGCGATACGAATTTCCCTTTCACTGCCGGTATGCTTGCCGTCTACGTCCGACAACTTCACACACTCCTGCCATTGCTCCTTAGCTGTCATCTTACAACGAAACAGCTTCATCACAATATTCATGCCCTTGATATTGTGGCCGACATCGTTTGTCAAATTAGTGCCGATGCCGAAAGTCGACCCGATACGATCGCCGCAATGCTTCTTGATCTCGATGGCCTTATCCACATTCAGGCTATCGGAAAAGACAAGATACTTAAGCTTCGGATCGACCCTCAACTCCTCGTAACGGCGAATCACCTTTTCGATAAAAACAAAAGGATCCCCACTATCCTGGCGAAGGCTGGTGAACAATAACGCATGTTTTTTACTGAAATTGCGTAGAAAGACATCCGTCGTATATGTATCGGTAAGCACTGTTCCCAGATCACCATCATAAACATTAATCCAATCTTCCATCGCCATATAATTCGCCATTTTGTACCCGTAAATGGAAGCATGGAACTGTACCCATTCATGCGGATGCGTTCCGGAGACATGGAGATTATGCTTATACGCCAGGTAGACATTGCTTGTACCGAAAAAAGAATTTCCGGCATACTGCTTAAGCAAGGCCGTAACGCGATCCTCCACGTCAAAGCTGAACCGGCGTCGCATTCCGAAAAGCGAAAACCTGATGTTGTTTGCTTTCAACTTCTTTGCCTTTTCAATAGCGACTTCTTCCATATAATGATCCTCCGGGTATTGTCCCGTTGCCTGGAAATAAAGCTCAGAGACGGTCGCCAGGATGGGCGTTTCCCAAAGGGTTATCCGGTAAAGCAGCCCGCTGGTACGGATTGCCAGTTTATTATTGACCAACGTAACCTCCACCTCCGAAGGATCAAACCGGAAACCTTTCAGAAAATCGACATAGATGGGCGGCAGATAAGTCATCCTGGAGCGGACAAACGCTTCTTCTTCCCGCGAAAGCCGGAGGTTGGCCATTTCGTCCAATTCTTTCCTCACCAATTCATCGAAACCGTCCGGATAATTACCGTTGCTCCGGTCTACAAATTCAAATTCACCACAGGCACGCGGAAACAATTTGGCATAAGCATAACTCGTAGTAAATTTATAAAGGTCGGTGTCTAATATACTTTTTATAATTGCCATTCTCTGATACTTATTCATTTTCCTCCATCAGGTAGCGTAGCTGATCCAATACCAGGGGAATTTCATCAGGTTCCACGCCGGCAATCAACAGGTCGGGGATATCTTGGTTAAACTGTTCGTTAAACTTATGGAAATCGCCCTCTTCCAACCGCACGTTTTCTTTATAGAACTGCAACGCTCCCTTTATATTTTGTAAAATCCACTCCGTATGCCCGGCATTCATATAATCCTGCGCATTCGGCTTTTCATCTAAAATCTGTTTGTAATAATGCCGCGCCTGGTCGAATTTCCCCGTAAGGAAGGAACACCAGGCAATCGGTCGCCAGGCTTTATGGCTCTTGCTGTCCAGATAGTCCACTTTGTAATAGCATTTCAGTGCTTCATCGAAGTTTCGCAATTCCAGATAACAATGCCCGATATTCAACTGAATGGACAAGTCGTCCGGCAAAAGGCTCTCCAGCCGGCGGTAATAGACCAACGCTTCTTCCGGTCTCTTCAACGAACGATAGCAATTGGCTATCCGGCGAATCAGCCATTTGCTGTCCGGATTTAACAAATCTGCCCGCAGATAAGCATCCAATGCACCTTGCCAATCACCGCTCATTTGCTTGCAGTAGCCTATTTTTTGATATAGCATCTCACTTGTCTGATCTTTTACTTCCAGTTGGTTATAGATCGAAAGCGCATCGCTGAAATAGTTTTTGCGTAGGTAATACTCCGCAATCATCAACAGGCTTTCCTCATCTTGCAGATAAGGAGCCAGAATCGGCAAATGATGGAAATCGAGACCCAAGGCAAAGATATCCTCGAATTCGTAGCGGTAAGGATAGAGTTTAAAGAAACGGTATAAGTCCTGAATATACTGCCCGGCAATCTGTTCAACCAGTTGCCTCTTGCCTACGGTCGCCAATTCTTCTTTCGATTGCTGGACGGCATCCGAAAACTGACTGTCAATTTGGCTGATTACAACCTCACGATGCATCGGCGGCATCTGAATAAAACTGAAGCAAAGCGAGTATTTGTCCGAATTACACATAAAAGGAGCTTCCACAATGGAGTCAAGCCCATGTTTCTCCGCATTTTCGCCGAAAATAGGCTTCAGGGACGAATACCTCCGGTAGAAAGGAAGGAACCAATTACCCACCTCGTTAAAGAACGGGAAACTCTTCAAATTGGTAAAAGTGGAATGCATGACATCCGCGCCCTCTTGCTGCAATTCACTGAATTCCTGCATCTTCTTTTCCAGATTCGTGCCCGAAATAAGGTCTTGCCATTCCGGATTCATTTCATCACCCTGGATATCCGGCGTCAAATCGGATAGATTTATCTTCTTGCTCAACTTAGGAGCAATCTTCATCATCTCCGGTATAATTTCGTCCTGCAATTTCCGCGTAATCTTTTCCGTTTCCCGGGAAAGGATAAAACGCAGGATGATAATACGCAGGATATTTTTAAAATCAGGCCTTTCTGATAAATCGTCCAAGCGGTCCCTTATCTGGGGATAAAGAGAGATACGTTTACGGTAAAAATAGAGCGTCACAAGAATGGCAATAATAGCGCGGATCCTGATCTCTTCATCCTCCAAAGCGGCCGCATCGAAAAGGAGTTCCAGTTTCTCGATATCGAAGACCTGCTGAAGCCCCAGAAACAGGGCGGACACCAGTTGGGAGCCTACGGCCGAAGGCAGAGAACGATCGATCAGCAACATATTCAATTTGCCCGCCGCCTCCCGGGTAAGAAAATCGGAAGTCCATACCAAATTAAACAGTAACAGCAGGGAATCATCGAATTGAGCGTAATTATCCACCTCGTAACTATTCCTCAATTGTTCGCCCACCTGATCGTAGGTAAGGGACAATATCCTCATTTTCCTACGTGTACGATAGTATGACAACAAGGATTCGGCAATCAGCAGATCGGTATGTATCTGATCGGCAAGTTGGTATAAGCGAATTTGGATATCGTCATAAATCTTAGGCTGCAGCGGGTCTTCCATCCCCTCCGTAAAATAAGAAAGCATATATTTATAGGTATCCCGGACTTCATCCAGTCTGTCCTGAAAGGCATAGCTCTGCGCTCCGGAAATAAGGTTCTGAAGTGAATCCAAGGCATTCTTTATTTCTTTGTTCTCCAGAAAGCCGGTAATGCGATGATATGCTTTTATTATTTCTTGCTGTGTCATACTTTCATACAGACAAATGCCATGCCAAAAATAGAGTTTTTGCGCAATAATTCCTATCTTTGCAATCCTAAATAAAGTTTGGCAGATGAAAAATATCCGCAATTTTTGTATCATTGCTCATATTGACCATGGCAAAAGCACCCTGGCGGATCGCTTGCTCGAATACACCAAAACCATAGAGGGTAAAGACTTGCAAGCGCAGGTTTTGGACGATATGGATCTGGAGCGTGAACGGGGGATCACCATTAAAAGCCATGCCATTCAAATGAATTACACCCTGGATGGGGAAGAATATATACTGAACCTGATCGACACCCCGGGACATGTCGATTTCTCCTACGAGGTTTCCCGTTCCATTGCGGCCTGCGAAGGTGCCCTCCTGATCGTGGATGCTGCGCAGGGCATACAGGCACAGACCATTTCCAATTTATACATGGCCATCGAGAATGACCTGGAGATTATTCCGGTCATCAACAAGATAGATCTCCCCAGCGCTATGCCGGAAGAGGTGGAAGACCAGATCGTAGAGCTGCTCGGCTGCAAGCGGAAGGACATACTCCGCTCCAGCGGAAAGACGGGCGAAGGCGTATACGAGATATTGGAGGTAATCATCAAGAAAGTTCCCCCTCCCAAAGGAGACCCGGACGCTCCGCTACAATGCCTGATCTTCGACTCGGTATTCAATTCCTTCCGGGGGATCATCGCCTATTTCAAAGTGGAAAACGGCGTGATCCGCAAAGGAGACCGGGTAAAATTCATCGCGACGGGAAAAGAATACGACGCCGACGAGATCGGAGTGTTGAAACTGACCATGAGCCCGCGTCAGGAACTGCGAACCGGTGATGTGGGCTATATCATATCCGGCATCAAGACTTCTAAGGAAGTACGCGTAGGCGATACGATTACGCACGTGGCCCGGCCGGCTAAAGAAGGAATTGCCGGGTTTGAAGAGGTGAAACCGATGGTGTTCGCAGGCGTTTATCCGATCGAAGCGGAAGATTTCGAGAATCTCCGCTCTTCGCTGGAAAAATTGCAGCTGAACGACGCCTCCCTCACCTTCCAACCGGAAAGTTCGGCTGCCCTGGGTTTCGGTTTCCGTTGCGGCTTCCTCGGATTGCTCCACATGGAAATCGTACAGGAACGCCTGGACCGGGAATTCGACATGGATGTCATTACCACAGTCCCCAACGTTTCCTATAAAGTTTATGATAAGAAGGGAAACTGCCTCGAGGTGCATAACCCCAGCGGCTTGCCCGATCCGACGCTGATCGATCGTATTGAAGAGCCTTACATACGCGCTTCCGTCATCACCCGGACGGCCTATATCGGGCCGATAATGACCCTCTGCCTGGGGAAGCGGGGCAGTCTGATCAAACAGGAATATATTTCGGGTGACCGGGTGGAAATCTATTATGATCTCCCTCTGGGCGAGATCGTCATCGACTTCTACGACAAATTGAAAAGTATATCTAAAGGATACGCCTCTTTCGACTATCACCTGCACGATTACCGTCCCAGTAAACTGGTAAAACTGGATATTCTCCTGAACGGGGAGTCGGTCGATGCGCTTTCCACCTTAACCCATATCGACAACAGCGTGAATTTCGGCCGCCGGATGTGCGAGAAACTGAAAGAACTCATTCCCCGCCAACAATTCGACATTGCGATACAGGCGGCTATCGGTGCCAAGATCATCGCGCGCGAAACAATCAAAGCCGTCCGCAAGGATGTGACGGCCAAATGCTACGGAGGAGACATCTCCCGTAAACGCAAACTGTTGGAAAAGCAGAAGGAAGGAAAGAAACGCATGAAACAGATTGGCTCCGTCGAGGTTCCGCAAAAGGCCTTCCTGGCAGTTTTGAAATTAGACTAATTTATTTAATAGGAGGTAAAAAGATGAACGGATTTAAAGAAATAGGCTATAAAGAATTTAAAATCAACCCATTTGACCTAAAGCACAAATGGATGTTGATTACAGCGGAGAAAGAGGGAAAAGTAAATACGATGACAGCCAGTTGGGGAGGCTTCGGCGTATTATGGAATAAAGAAGTCGTCTTTGTCGTCATTCGCCCGCAACGATACACAAAGGAATTTGTGGATGCCGCCACCTCCTTTTCCTTAACCTTCTTCAATAAGGAATACCAAAAAGAATTGGGATATTTAGGTAAAGTTTCCGGACGGGACGAGGATAAAATCACCAAATCCGGCTTTACCATAGCGCATGAGGACGGCATCCCCTATTTTACCGAGGCCAACGCCGTCTTGTTCGTCAAAAAGCTATACATCCAACAACTGGCGCCGGAATTCTTCCTGGACTCTAAGATCGATAAGACCTGGTATCCGGAGAACGACCACCACTATTTATATGTAGCCGAAGTGCATAAGATATTCAAAAGCACGGAAGGCGAAAGCTTCATCTTCTGATTGTGTAAAGTAAACGATGAAGTATGGACGATAAACGGATTTGACCAAATCCATTTATAAAATCAAGGACCCATAGGGAAGATGTGTAGGGGCGGCCGACGGGTTGCCCCTACACATTTTTTAATGCATTTATCCTCTTAATTGTTATGGCCGCGTGAAATTGTCGGATGATGCTTAAGTCGATCTATTTCGGGTGCATCCGGTTGAGTGTTTGACGGCTGTAGAACACGTGTTCTATAGCTGTCAAACACGTGTTCTACAGCCGTCAAACACCTATTCTACAGCCGTCGAACACCCAATTGAGTTCAGTGAAGCAGGGCAAAGAGTGCATATCTATATGAAAATCAGTATATGGGTGCGCCGTTTTCATGCTGTTGACCGGCAAAAGCAAAACATTTGTTTGCTTTACCAATCCCAAAGGCTGGCTCCGCATACCTATTATTTATTATAGTAGATTCCATTAAACACATCTATACATCGTTTTTTAACTTCATATACCTACATATAGGTATTTTAAGACATTTTTTACCTACACCTGGTGATTGTAAAAAATCGAGTACTCCATACCTTTGCCAAAAATATTTAAAGAATGAAGAGAATATTGCAATTATTCACAATTTCGTTCATACTCACTCTCCCAAGCATAGCGCAGACCAATGATAACTTATCCGCCGGCGAGAGCAATAGTAATGAAACAAAAACCTCAGGACTAATAGTCGGAGGATACGGAGAAGCAACCTACAGCCGTAATTTTTATAGCGGCAACGTATTCCGTTACATGACCCCTAATAACTACAAAGACGACCCGGCACATGGGAGATTTGACCTGCCACATGTCGTCGTTTTTTTGGGCTATGAGTTCGGAAACGGATGGCGGATGAATTCGGAAATCGAGTTTGAACACGGCGGTACGGAATCTGCCATGGAAGTAGAACCGGAAGAAGGGGGTGAATATGAAATGGAAGTGGAACGCGGAGGCGAAGTGGCACTGGAACAGTTTTGGATTGAGAAAACGTTCAGCAGGGCGTTGAATCTTCGCATGGGACATATTATCATCCCGGTAGGCCTGACGAACGGAAACCACTTGCCCACCCAGTTTTTCACCGTATTCCGTCCGGAGGGTGAACGTACGATTTTACCATGTACCTGGCACCAAAACGGAATAAGCCTTTGGGGACATATCGGGAAGTGGGGCTACGAGGTACAGATATTGGGAGGTTTGGATTCTGAATTATTTGGTAGCGAGAGTTGGATTTCCGGAGGTGCCGGTTCGCCATATGAATTCAAAGCTGGAAATAAACTTGCCTCCGCCTTGAGAATTGACAATTATTCTATTCCGGGACTTCGTTTGGGAGTTAGTGGTTACTATGGACAAAGTTTTAATAATGGGATAAAAACTACCTCTAGCGATAAATACAAAGATATAAAAGGAGAAGTTCTAATTGGCAGTTTTGATTTTGAATATAATGCACACAATTGGATAGGACGTGGATATTTTGACTATGGACATCTTGGAGATGCCCAAACAATCTCTATTTACAATAGAAATCTATCGAACCAATCCGCATCACCACGGACAAATATTGGATCGGATGCCCTTGCCACTGGAGTGGAGGTGGGATATGATATTTTCTCCCAGATACCTAAACTGAAACAAAAAAAGCAGAAACTATATCTATTCGGACGTTATGAGTATTTCGACTCCATGTATAAAGTTCCCCAAAACATCACGGATAAAGATTGGTGTGGACGTAAAGTTATAGTAGGTGGTTTGAACTATTATCCGATAAAAGAAGTAGCCATTAAGGCTGAATTCTCCGCTGGTATAATGAAAAAACCTTATATAGATGAGAATGCAATAAATATAGGCGTTGTTTATGCCGGTTTTTTCACAAAGTAAAGATCAATAATTTCTAACATAATAAAAAGATGAAAAAGTATTTAATTTTACCACTCTATTTAATTTGTATAGCCCTCTCTACATCAATCTTTGTGGGTTGTAATGATGATGATGATCCAATCGAAACAGATCCGAAGGCAGAAGTTTTGACACCGGTCGTTGAAAATTATGTAAACAATATAGTTATAGCAACCTATAAAAATCTATCGGATGAAACAATTCTTCTATACGAGAAATTAGAAGCTTTAAAAAAAGAAAAGACCGATGCGAATATTAAGGCAGCTACAGATGCATGGCTTTCAGCTCGTGAACACTGGGAATTAAGCGAAGCTTTCTTGTTTGGAGCTGTATCTGATTCCGAATTATCCATAGACCCACATATCGATTCATGGCCATTAGATGTGGAAGGGTTCAACAAGCTTCTCAATAATGCAGGATTTATGGAAAGTTTAGCAAAGGAAGATGGCTCTGTTTGGGCCGCAGACCATTTAGGTTTCTCTTTACTTGGTTTTCACGGCATTGAATACATTTTGTTCGAAGAAGGAAAGCCGAAGTCAGCTTCGAAGATTACAGAAAATGAATTGATATATGCCACTGCTGTAGCAGGGGATCTTCGAAATCAATGTGTACGTGCAGAAACGGCATGGGCTGGAATCGACAACGTATCAGCAAAGAAACAGGAATTAGTAGAAGATTTTGAATTGGTGGTAAAACGTTCCACTTCTGCTTTTTCTTCATATGGTGAAGAAATGCTTAATGCCGGGAAACCAGGAAGTCCGTATGTTACGGTTACTTCTGCTGCGTCCTATATTCTTGAATATGCATTCGTTATTGCAGATGAAGTCGGTAATACTAAGATTGGTACGGCTGCCAATGAAAGTGCAAGCGAAGAAGACAAAAACTATATCGAATCTCCGTATAGCTATAATTCGCTAACGGACTTTACCAACAATATCAAGAGCATCGAAAATGCTTACCTGGGTACAGCTTACGGAGTAAAAGGCGCTTCTATCAGCGAATATATCGCCAGCGTTAATCCGGAAGCGGATAAAGCCGTAAAGGATCAGATTGCAGCTTCTTATGCAGCGATTAAAGCCATACCTTTCCCCTTTGATTACACCTCAACTCAAGCCGATGCCGCAGTGAAGGTCATCGGAACTGATTTGGCAAAAGCGTTGAAAGATGCCAAAGCTGTTCTATTACAAGAATAACGATCAATTGGATTAATTGTTTGATAAATCTTCATACAGGGGATGCGTCTGGTTTTAGTGGAATTTAGACGCATCCGCTTTTCAGTTTTAATATAAATACGCTTTATGAGAAAAAAATATTTATGCATCATCAGTGTTATTCTCTCCGGCCTTGTTTCTTGTAGCGATAATGAAAGCGATGAACCGACACCGGAAGAACCTATTTCAGAAGAGTATTATACGGGTGGAGAACTTGGAACCTTTTTCCCTGTTGATCCGGAAGTACAAAAACCCCAATGGCAGCACTTTGTCTCTAATTCTTACGAACAACCGACACCAGCCGTCGAGAAAGCCGGAATGGCGAGTGATTTTCTATACGGAGAAGCTTTCTTTGAAAAGGATTTCAATACAAACACAAGCGGCGTACGGCATGGATTAGGCCCAGTTTATGTGCGGAGCGCCTGCATCATCTGCCATCCGGGATACGGACACGGGAAACGGATGGACCGCTACAGGGCGAATGATTACGGAAACGGCTATCTGCTCGTTGTTATCGATGAAAACGATAATTACGTGTCCACCCTCACCGGGATGCCCCAGACAAAGGCTGTTTCTCCGTTTCTTCCCCCGATTGACGAATCCGGAATCAAGATTGAATGGAAGGACTACGTAGACGAGTTCGGCAATCGTTTCCCTGACGGCGAGACATACAGCCTGATCTATCCTGAAGTGACAATCGATCGTTCAGCCTTCAATGTTCCGATGCCTGATTTTTATAAGGTAAGACTGGAAGCTACGATCGGCGTTTACGGAACCGGACTGATCGACGCTATACCGGACGATTCGCTTCTGGCCCAATACCAACACGAAAAAAACTTGGGTTACACACTCAACGACGCGAAATACCAACCGGAAAACTTCATAAAAGAAGTAGACGGTACATCCCATCCGGGACGTTACACCTACGGTCTTACCCGGGGAACCCTGCAAAACGGACCGGGAGCTAATGCGATTTGGAACATAACCAATGTGATACGTCCCAGCAGGAACTATCATTATGTGACGAAAGACTATGCAACGGCTATGTCACAGAATAAATCCATTCAGGACCAATTGGGACAATCGGAAGAGGAGATCTTTGATTACCTGATGTCCAAAGAATTACCAAATGAACTGAGTGAAAGGGAGTATATACAATTCATGATCTGGCATCGTGGATTGGCAGTGCCTGCCGCCCGTAACCTGGACGATCCTGAGGTAAAGAGAGGAAAAGAACTTTTCTATCAGATCGGATGTACGAACTGCCACCGTCCTTCCTGGACGACCGGAGCGGACGACTATTCCGGTGACCCGATCGTAAAAGGCAAACTGCCGCGTTATCCAAACCAGAAAATATGGCCTTATACCGACCTCCTGCAACACCGTCTGGAAATGGTGAATAACATCCGTACCGGATGGTGCCGCACGACCCCGTTATGGGGAAGAGGACTCTCCGAAATATGTACCGGAGCGGGCGATCACCTTCACGACATGCGCGCCCGTAATTATAACGAAGCGATCATGTGGCATGGCGGAGACGGCAAATATGCAAGGGAAAAATACCGTAACTTGTCGAAAGAAGACAGAGATGCTCTTGTAGAATTTCTGAAATCCATTTAACGCAGAAAACGTATGACATATAAAAGTGTTACCCACCCATCCTTAAAAAGGCTGTGGGTAACGCTTTTTTTTTTTACCTTTATCATAGAGTAAAAAACAATAAAACAAGAACAGATAACGATGCTCACATCTCAGATGGAATATAAAACAAAAGACGAAACACAAGCAATCCATATCCAATTAAACGCTTTTGAAGGCAAAGGAGGGGTAACAGATTATCATCTTCTCTTATCGATAACAAATCCACTGCTCTCCTTTAAGGAACAATTGCAAATAATTCGGCAATCCTATGCGGCTATCGTCGAAGAGAAATTGGGGCGAAAGGCTGTCGCGGTATTCCGGCGCTATTTCCTGAGCGATGCGGCCAACCAGGCAGATCTGCTGGCCGAACAGGAAAGCTTGAATCCTTTCTGCGCCCTGTCCGTTATACAGCAAGCTCCGCTAAACGGAACGAAAATCGCATTATGGGCTTATTTGCAGACCGGATCCGGCATTGAAACCGAAACCCATTCTTCCGGTATGTTCGAAGCAGCACATAACGGATACCGCCACTTATGGGCCGGCAATCTGCATTCCAAGGCTGCTGATCCGGAATACCAAACCCGCTTGGCATTGGAAGATTACATCCTGAGGCTCACGGAACAGGGAGGCACGCTTGCCTCCAATTGTATCCGTACCTGGTTTTTCGTACAGAATATCGATGTGAACTATGCGGGAGTCGTCAAAGCCCGTAAAGAGGTATTCTTCACCCAGGATCTGACGGAGAAAACACATTATATCGCAAGTACGGGAATCGAAGGCCGGAATGCGGATCCACAAGTACTGACAACCATGGATGCGTATGCGGTAGATGGCCTCTTACCGGAACAGATCCGGTACCTCTACGCAAAGACCCACCTGAATCCTACCTATGAATATGGGGTGACTTTTGAGCGGGGAGTGGCGGTTACGTATGGAGACCGGAAACATATCTTCCTTTCCGGCACGGCAAGTATTGATAACCGGGGGAATATCCTTTATCCCGGCAACATCCTGAAGCAAACGGAGCGGATGCTGGAAAATATCAGGGCACTACTGGAAGAGGCCGGCGCTTCTCTCCGGGATATAAAGCAAGCTCTTGTCTATTTGCGGGATCCGTCGGATTATCAGGTGGTAGAACGGTATATTCAGGCTCATCACCCTTACCTGCCCCACCTAATCATGCTGGCGCCGGTATGCCGTCCCGGGTGGCTCATTGAAACGGAATGCATCGCCATTACGGGAGACGGGGATCCGAAGTATAACTGCCTGTAATAAGACGTAAAGTCCTTGCAGGCACTATGTCTATATTGGGTAATATAAACATAGCGTCTACAGTTTCATCCATTAAACGAAGGAGAAGAATTATTATCCCATGCGGCTGATCTTCCGGAGTTTTTCTTCGTCGATCAGCTTTATTTTACGCCCGTCCATCACAATGATACGTTCGGACACGAATGTGGATAAAGTACGAATAGCGTTGGAAGTAGTCATATTGGATAAATTGGCTAAATCCTCCCGCGAAAGATAGATACTTAATGTCGCACCGTCTTCTTCCAACCCGTAACTGTCTTTCAGGAACAGCAAAGATTCCGCTAAACGACCGCGGATATGCTTTTGGGTTAAGTTAACAGTACGTTCATCAGCAATACCCAAGTCAATCGATAACTGGCGAATAAAAAACAACGCCAGACTCGTATTGCCCAACAATAACGTCTTTACAACCGTCAGAGGGATTAAACAAACAGTGGATGCCTCAAAGGCCGAAGCATTGGTCAGATAGTTTTCCTGAGCAAAATAGGCGCGATAGCCAAAGTATTGGATCGGTTTAATCATCCGGATAATCTGGCTTCTTCCTCCGACCCCTTCCTTGAATATCTTTACCTTCCCTCTCAATAAACACATCATATCCTTCGGTTCTTCGTTTTCACAATAAATCAACTCATTCCGCTTATACTGCTGAATAGTCGCACTGCTTCGAAGCACCTCCCGCTCATTTTCGGTCAAGACCCTCCATACCTCTGACAAACTAGCCGACAAGTCGACTTCTGCTTTGTTCTGTTTTATCACGGCTCTGCTTAATAACATGCTTTTGAAGCACAAATATACATTTTTTCTTTTTAATAATTATTCATTCTCAAATAATATAATAAGATGGATTCTTTCTATTCACATTGTTTAGGCATTAATATTGAAATATAATCCTTAAGTTTGTACAAGAAGAAACAAATTGAGTTGAGAAATATTGTTTTCATAGTTATCTTTTTTTGTGTTTCGGCCGCCACCTTGACCCATGCAACAAGCACTTGCCCCTTATCCCCTTTAACATCTTCCGGCAGGCAAGGTAATGAGTCGTATATAGCAGATTCCATAATGAAACAGGTTATAAAAAATGCGGAAACCTATGCAACGCAAATTTCCCGCTATGAAGCCGACCTCTACGTCAAGGGCTATACGGAAATAAAAAAGCAGAACTTCCTGATTCTGTTTGCCCATCATATTATTCCGGTCGACCGGAAAAAAAAACAATATTTTTTCGAGTTGCTCAGCCAATCGACTTATAATTCCCCGAACAACTACATTCATCGTTTCTGCGCTGTCAACGGAACCCAACTGCCGGATAAAGATAAGCAAAAGGAAGCCCTCTCCTTTTTAAACATCAATGCTTACACAGCCACCGTCAACAAGAATCAGATATTAATGCCGGTCGCTCCCAACGCCTTCAAGCATTATACCTTCGAACTGGAACGGATAGACAATGATCAGGGGAATAAAATATTCGTCATTAACTTTCACCCCAAGAAAATAAGCCGCAGCCTGGTCTCCGGAACAATGCACATTGTCGACAAGTCATGGACCATCGACCAGTTTAAGCTTAAGGGATTATCCCCTTACGCCAGGTTCGAACTGCAAATCTATTTCGGAAAGGAAGCCCACCAGCTTCTTTTGGCAGAAAAAGCGCAATTGAAATTATGGTATAGCGTCTTGGGTAATGTAATCGAAACGACCTACCATTCCTTTTATAAATACAAACGCATTGAATGGGTAAACGAAGACGAGGCATCGAAAAAGGAGAAAGAGAAGCATCGCTCTCTCGACTTGACCGAATATCACCAGATTATTACGGACACGGTTCCGGTTATCAGCGATACCGCTTTCTGGGAAAGAGTCCGGGCCGTTCCCCTTTCGGTCGAAGAAGACTCTTTATATAATACGGCGAAAAGAAAGAAAGAAGAGAAGGGACTGGAAGCTCCGGCCGATTCATCTGAAAAACTGGAATATATGAAACTGACGGAAAACCTGACCAACTCTCTCAACTTCGACCGGAATACTATGCACATCAGATATTCGGGTATCCTAAACCCATTCCAACTGGGCTATTCTGGGTTCAACGGCCTCTCTTACCAGCAGCGGCTTCGCATCCGGAAGGAATACGACGACGGGACGATCCTACGCTTCAATCCCGAAATCGGTTACGTATTCAAACGAAAGAAGATTTTCTATAAAGTAGACGGAGAATGGGAATACTGGCCGGAAAGGCAGGGTACGCTATCCGGCATCATCGGAAACGGCAACCAGGCCTATTCATCGGAACTGATCGACGACATCAATGAATTACTGAAAGATTCGGCTTTCAATTTCGACAACCTAAACTTAAAGTATTACAATGACTACTACGTCGAACTGAAGAACAGGATCGAACTGATAAACGGCTTGCAGCTAACTACCGGCGTCAGTTATCATTGCCGCATCCCGGTGAAAGAAAAAGGAGACAAAGTTGTGAATGAAGATATCAGTGATCTTATCAACGAAGACTATAATGACTTATCCCCTTATATCGGCCTAACCTATACGCCCCGCCAATATTATCGGATGGAGGGCAGACACAAGGAATACCTATACTCCAATTTCCCGACGATGTCAGTCGAATACGCCCGGGGGATTCCGGGCGTATTAGGCAGCGTCGGGAATTATGAACGCATGGAGGCGGATATCCACCAGAGTATCTCGCTCGGATTGCTGCGTCGCTTTAGCTATCATGTGAGCGGAGGATTTTTTTCCAAACAGAAATCGGTTTATTTTGCCGACTTCCGCTACTTCGCCCGGCGGAACTTCCCCGAATCGTGGAACGAGCCGATCGGCGGACGGTTCAACCTTCTGAAAAGCGAATGGTACAATGCTTCCAATTCCTTTGCCCAGGCCCATTTCGTATATGAAAGTCCCTTTATCCTCTCCTCGCTGCTGAATATCTCACGGTATGTCTTGACCGAGCGGTTTTACATCAGTAAACTGTGGACGCCGGCGTTGCCGAATTACACGGAATTAGGTTACGGATTCGGCAACCATATTTTCAACATGGCCGGTTTCCTTGGTTTCGATGCGGAGAAATGCCAGGGTGTAGGCCTTAAATTCACATTCGAAGGTTTCTAAAGTCCACCCCAAAAACATTTATTATCGAAGATATCAGCTCGTTCCTCAGTCATACTTTCTTATTCTTTTGACCGCTGCCGGTCGACCATGCGGGCAAACAACCCGTTATGTTTTCCCAACTCTTCAGGAGAGCCTGTTTCGGCAACGCTTCCATTATCCAAAACGACAATCTTGTCGGCATTGGCAACCGTCCGCATACGATGGGCTATGATCAGTACTGTCTTATTTCGTACCAATTCGGAAATGGCCGTCTGTATCTTCGTCTCGTTCTCTACATCGAGAGAGGCCGTCGCTTCATCCAACAATACGATCGGGGCATCCTTCAGCAAGGCGCGGGCAATAGACACGCGCTGGCGTTCACCGCCGGAAAGCGTCTCCCCGTTTTCACCGATAACCGTCTGGTATCCTTGCGGCATCTTGCTCACAAACTCGTCACAGCGGGCCTGGCGGGCGGCGCGTATCACCTCTTCATCAGTCGCATCCCGTTTCCCGATGCGGATATTCTCCATAATGGATGCATTGAAGAGCACGACATCCTGAAAAACAACGGAATAACTCTTCAACAGCGTCTCCGGTTCAACGAGGCTGATATCTTCTCCTCCGAGGGTGATCTTGCCCGACTGGACATCCCAGAAGCGGGCGGCTAACTTGACGGCCGTACTCTTCCCGCCTCCCGAAGGCCCTACCAGGGCGGTTACTTCGCCTTGCCTGGCAGAAAACGAAACGTTTTTCAATACCTGCTTCCCGGATTCATAGGAGAAATCGACCTTGTCGAATACGATATCGTAATCCTGGGGAGTGAATTCCGTTTTCCCGTGCTGAATGGGCAGCTCTTCCATCTCGTTCATCCGGTTAATGCGGACATCCAGGTAAAAAAGGGCGGCCAGGTTGTTCAAAACCTCATCGATCGGTGTATAAATCCGGGAACCTATGATCATAAAGATCAAATAGGTAAACAGGTCTATCCTTCCTACGGCCAGTAATTGGGCACCCGCAATGATTACGCTGGCCAATCCCAGTTTCAGAATGCTTTGTGAACCGTTCACAAAGACACCGATCAGCAATTCTCCCCGGGTCATTTCCTTTTCATAGCGGTCCAGCTTGGCATTCAGTTTCTCCAGATAATCATTCTCCCGGTTATAGGATTTAATTTCCTGGATAGTTTCCAGTCCCTCCTGTATCTGCTCGCTGACGCTCCGTTTATTTAAGTAATTCATCCGGTTGTCCTTGCGCATTTTCTTCTTTGACAAAAGAATAACCAGCAGGGCTACCGGTACGACCCAGAATAAAGCCAATGTCAATTGCCAGTTGTAAAACGCCATTCCGACGGCAATCAGGACGATACTGATTAGGGAGGCAAACAACTGCGGTACGGCATGGGAGAATGTATGCTCAAGGTCTGTGCAGTCGTCCATGATCGTAGCGGTAAGGTCCGAAAGGTTCTTCTCTCCAAAAAAGGCCAGGGGTAATTTACGGAGTTTTTCCGCAAGGGAAATACGCCGGTTAGCGCTCTCCTCATAAACAGAGATATAAGTACTGCGGTACTGGAAGACAGAAACGACATACATTACCAAAATAAAAAACAGGGCGAGAAGGCTGTAATAAAGTAATCCGTGTACCGGTGAAGAGTCCGGAATAAGAATCGGCCGGAGATAATCATCAAGAAACAGGAATACAAAAACGGCAGGAAGCATCAGTATAATATCCTGTAAGTTGGTAAAAAATATTCCTTTGCAAAAGTCTTTAGCCCCCTTATCCGAAAGAGCAAAGCGTTTTTTTATTATTTCAAGCATGACGAGCCTCCTTTCCTATGGTCCAGCGGACGGACTGTCGGTATTCATCCCACATGGCGGAATAAAGGCCGTGTTGATTAATTAATCCGTTATGGGAGCCTTGTTCCGCGATTCTCCCTTTATCTATTACCAATATATTGTCGGCATCGGTTACGCTGGTCAGCCGATGGGCAATCATCAGGACGGTTTTACCTTTGGTCAGTTCCACCATCGCCTGATGGATCAAATGTTCGTTTTCCGGATCGGCAAAAGCGGTCGCTTCATCCAGAACCACAACGGGAGCATTTTTAAGGATGGAACGAGCCAGCACGATTCGCTGCTGCTCGCCTCCGGAAAGGTAAGTGCCTTCCGTTCCAATCAAGGTATCAAGTCCGTTCGGCTGTTTGTCTATGATGTCGCGGCATTGGGCCAGATCCACTACCCTTTCGACTTCTTCGAGCGTTGCTTCTGAATTACCGTATTTGATATTTTCAAGCAGGGATGTTTTGAACAAACGTGTATTCTGGAAAACAAAAGAGATTTTGCTCATCAACTCTTCCGGCCCAATATCGTTGACATTGGTACCTCCCAACAAGACCTGCCCTTCCGTGGCTTCCCAGAAACGGGGAACCAGGCGTGCAATTGTTGTCTTCCCGCTTCCCGAGGCACCGACCAATGCTACGGTTTTCCCTTGCGAAATGGAAAAACTGATATTGTCGATGGCCTTCTGCTTCGCCCCCGGATAGATAAAGGAAACATGCTCGAAACAGATACCATAATTCTTAACCGGTTTTGGATAAGACGTAGCCCGCAAGGGTTTAAAAGAGGTTAGTTTATCCAGACGGTTGATTGCCTCCGTAGCTTGTCCTAATGCCTGCTCCAGATACATGCTTTTCATGATGCATTGGGAAAACATGGGAGTAATCAGGATAAAGAGGAAAAAGTTAAGCAGCACCGTTGCATAATCTCCGGTATTTCCAATCAACAAAATGGCGGCAGGCGCCAGTAGAAAGGCGAATCCGTTAATGACAATGGTATAGGCGGACATGGGTTGTTCCCACATGGCCGTATAGGAGGAAACCATCTTGTTGTAATTCATAATGCTTCTATGAAAATTCTTGAAAGAATAAATAGTTTGCTGAAAGACTTTCACAACCGGAATTCCTCTTACATATTCAACCGCTTCTGCATTCATTTCCTCAAGGGAAGTCATATATTCCTGCATGAATTTACGGCTGTTGTTATTCATCATGACCGTCATCAGCAAGAAAGAAATAATCACCGGTATCATACAAACGAGTCCGAGCTTCCAGTCGAACACGAAAACAAGGATGACCGCAACAACCGGGACCAGGATGGTTCCGGCCAGATCAGGCAATTGATGCGCCAGAAAAGTATGTGTTATGCTTGCGTTATCATCAATAATTTTCCGTATACGTCCGCTCGTATTCGTGTCGAAAAAGCCTAACGGCATGTTGATTATTTTCTTCATGGCCTTACGGCGAAGATTCGTTTCTACCCTGAAGGCCGCCAGATGCGATGACATCAGGGCGACAAAATAGAGTATTGTATTGATAATCGCCCAACCGGCCGCCCACCAGGCATAGGTGATCACTTTGTCAGACGCCTGGATTCCCCCCGCACGAAACAGTTCCCTTACAATAAACCAGACAAAGATAAAAGGCAGAATTCCCGCCAGGTAACTGACCGCAGACAATACCATAGAGACAGGCAGAAGGATTTTCCGGTTGCCCATATATGCCTGGAGTTTCTTCAAGGTACCCATAATAAATAGATCGATATTATATAATAGACAGAAACCAGCGCATTCTTTCCCGTCGATAAAAACCTACTTGTTATTATGGAATTCCTATCCTGTGAGCAGATGACATTAGTAAATGATAATAAAAAAAGGGCCAGTGACATTTTACATTTTTCTGTTTTCAAGGTGTAATGAGTTTATGATGTTTATGAGTTCTACAAATTTCCGGAGAAATCGAAAACACATCAATCACCACATATAGGTAAATACCCACAGGCCGATAACAATAAATAGGTAGACTGAATTACACCTTGTCAGCAATAAATTAATAATGTATAGCCGGAGTATTCGGAATGTTTACAGCATGAGGTTTAGCCTTTCCGGTTGCGACGTCATAGATACGCTCATTGGTCCGGATCATGCCTTCCGTTAACTCCGGGTAGGGAATATTGGCTGTCGTGACAACACCTATATTATAATTCTCCCCGTCGAAACGACCAGTATAAGCCTGATCCACCCATTGGAAATAGTGCATTCCGACCAGTTCCGGGCGAGCGAATCCCTGCTCTATATAATTCCGATAGGCATCCGCACGCTCCTGCTGGCTCATCACGCCGATGATGCCGGTCGCAGGCAATGCGCGGTCTACCGCCCCATGATGGAATTCGCCGATCATCACCGGTTTGCCGCTGCGTTCCGCGATCTCAGCCGTGGCAGGAGGCGTCAGTCCGTATCCGTTGATAGAAAATACATCGAAACGTTCTCCTGCCTTATAAAGCAAATCCGAACTTATCCATGCGTAACGCATTCCTAAATTCAGATGGTTATTGTCGACCTTTTCGACTTCATCGCAAGGCACATCCACGTATTTCTTCACCATCACGGCCGAAAACTCATGGAAATCTACTTTTGCCGTCTCGGAAGGATATTCCTTAAAGATGCTTTCTTTCAGGGAAGCAAAGTCCTTTAACTGTAATTTCCATTTTTCATTGACGGCTTTGATGTCGTCCTTATACCTATCCTTCAACCAGTTGGTAAATTCATCCTTTGTAGCGGACTGTTGCGAAGTAGCAAACATTTCGTATGCCAGATTATGATATCCAAAAGCCCATTGCGGCTCGTTACGCAGGAAGTAACCTACCAGGTAGGGATCGTCTTTGAATTCTTCCAACTGGGTGGCAAATTCCTTTGCATTTTCCTGATATTCTGACGAAAATACATCGGGAAAGTCACGATATAAAGCAACATCCGTACTGGGGAAACTATGAAGCGGCAGCACGTAGGGGATGCGGCTCTTCCGTGAAAAATCGATATCCGACCAGTTGCCGACTGTATTTACACGCAGATTCCTCATCAAATCCGCCGTCACCTTATTCCATTGGTTCTTCCAGTCTTTCCCGTAAATACGGATAAGGTTGGCGACATAAAAATCGACGGATTTCGAGTCTCCTCTTTCACGAAACGCTTCGGCAAAATCCGGATCGTCCTTCCCAGGAAGCCATTCGAACAGGTCTTCAATTCCTGTCACAGGCCCCCCCGAACTCGTGCCTATACAATCGACGCCGACGCTAAGGAAAGCATACCCTTCCGGATCAACCAGCCACCAGCGTTTGCCGTCATGCTGTGTCCGGAAGAAGCCCGTAGCTTCGAAGTGTTTTTCTTTCCAGCCGCCATAGCGCCCCCATTCCGATGGAAACGGCGCATTCCCTACCTCTTTCTCCATCTCGCGGTTTTGGGCGATCATATCATTTTCGTCCTTCAATTTACCCGGCCATTCCTTATCTTTCCGTTGGCCTAATCTGTCGACAACCGGCTTGGATATGGCAGGATAAGATTGCGGAACAGAATCCGTTACGAATACCGACGCCAATTCGTAGGCCGTCTTGTAATTCGTTCCGTCATTGGGGCCGAAGCGCAATACGACTTTGGTTATATCATTTATATCCAATCGATTTCCACTGACCGTTCCCTTCAATTGCCGGGGAAAACGGGGAAGAAAGATCTGCTGCGCATCCAGATAAGACAACGGAAAGACCATTTGGGTCTTCAATTGGGGCAATATGCCGAGCATGCAGGAGATCCAGGGTGTTTCTTCTTTCGTTCCGGAGATCGCTCCCCCTTGCAAGACGATCTCTTCGGAGTCGGAATTACGTGTATCCTTATAAAATTCCAGATTGATGATTCCACTGTAAACGGCTTTATTATAAACCTCAAATACGAGATATCCGTTTGCACTCCAAATAGGGTGATCACCCTTTTTCCAAATCACGATGCCCTTATTTCCATCTTCCGGTGAAATTTGCAAGGCCGGTTTATCGAAGACGCTACTTTGGCCGATAGCCAGCGGATTCCCTTCCGAACGCTCTGCGATTTGTTTTATGTCAAGTTCCTGTTTACCCTTGGAAACCGTACTGCAGGAAAGGATCAGGAAACATAACAGGCAATTGGTTATAAATGAAATACATTTCGTCATGGCATTAAAATCTTTACTAATTAATGAATCAGTCTATGTAATAGAAAAGCTTGTGCAAGTTAAAGCAAAACCGAATATTAATTGTTAATTGTTAATTATTAATTGTTAATTAGGATCGGATATACACTCTTTTTTATACCAGGGCATAGGCAAAACGTTACCGGGTAGGAAAAGGAGTGTAAACAATCCATATTTCCGGTTAAAAAGTTTGTGCGAAAGGAAGTCATTTGAAAGCAATGCAATATTTTTTACCTTTGCCTTCTCTTTTTAATATGCTTGTATGCTAAAGAAATTATTTGGCTTCGATAAGAAGGCCATGAACCTGAAAACCGAGCTGTTGGCCGGCCTTACCACCTTTCTTACCATGAGTTACATCCTGGCAGTCAACCCGGATATCCTGGGCACGACCTCCATGGACAAAGGTTCCGTCTTCACAGCGACGGCTCTCTCATCAGCGGTAGCTACCCTGTTGATGGCTTTTATCGCCAAGATGCCGTTTGCGTTAGCTCCCAGTATGGGGATTAATACGTTCTTTGCCTTTACACTCGTGCAAGGAATGGGCTATTCGTGGCAGTCGGCGCTGGCGATCATTTTTGTGGAGGGGATTATCTTTATCCTCATCACCTTGGGGAATATCCGGGAAAAAATCGTCGACAGCATTCCGCCGAATCTGCGCTATGCCATTTCGGTCGGCATCGGCATGTTTATCGCTTTTATCGGACTGAAGAATGCCGGTATTATCGTGGCCAGCCCCGCTACTTTCGTGACCTTGGGAAAATTCACACCGACGGCACTCCTCGCTTTTTTCGGGATCCTTGTCAGCGGAGCCTTGTTATGGAAACAAGTCCGGGGCGCCTTATTTATCAGCATCATCCTCTGCACCCTTCTGGGCATCCCGCTGGGAGTGACTTCCCTGCCGGAAAATTTCCTCCCGGTATCCGTCCCGCAATCGCTGGAACCTACCTTCCTGAAATTCGATTTCGCTCCGTTATTAAATTTCGACACGTTCATCATCATCCTGATCCTGATTTTCATGGATATATTTAATACCGTAGGAACGCTTATCGGCGCCGCTGCGCAAGCCAACTTACTGGACAAGAAAGGAAATCTTCCGGGCATGAAGCAGGCAATGCTGGCCGACGCCATCGGGACGACTTTCGGCTCGGTATGCGGAACGTCTACCGTCTGCACGTATGTGGAGAGCGCGGCCGGGATAGCGGAAGGAGGACGCTCCGGACTTACGGCCGCCACGACCGGAGCCTTATTCCTGCTGGCTCTGTTCTTCTCTCCTTTATTCCTGCTGGTGCCAGGCGCCGCCACGACCGGATCGCTGTTCGTCGTCGGCGTCATGATGATGAAGAGCATCAAGGAGGTCCAATTGACGGATCTTTCGGAGGCACTGCCGGCTTTTACGATCATACTGACCATCGTCCTGACATACTCCATTGCGGAGGGAATCACGTTAGGAATGCTGAGTTATACGCTGATGAAGGTACTGACCGGACAGTTCAGACAGATATCGCCGACCTTATACGTGCTGTCCGTATTGTTTGTCTTGCGGTACGTTTTCGGATAAGGAAGCGGGTTGGAAGAAACAAATAAATCCGTACATTTGTCTTTCATGAAATGGAATTACAATAAAGACTATGAATAATTTTTCAGACCTCATAACGAGACGGAGAAGTACACGCAAGTTCACCGACGAGCTTTTATCGCCTGACCAGGTAGAACTTATACTAAAAGCGGCCTTGAAGGCGCCGACATCCAAGAACTCCAGGCCTTGCCATTTTATCGTCGTGGAAGACAAGGAAATCTTAGCCAAGCTAAGCGCCAGCAAAAAACACGGAGGGGCTTTCCTTTCCGGTTGCACCCTTGCAGTGGTCGTGGCTGCCGATGTAACGATCACCGATGTATGGATAGAAGACGCTTCGCTCGCTTCGATCTACATGCAGTTACAGGCCGAAGACCTGGGACTGGGTAGTTGCTGGTGTCAGATCCGAAACCGTCAAAGGGAAGACGAGACCGACTCCAACGATTATATCCGTGGTTTGTTGAATATGCCTTACCAACTGGACATCCTGTCGATCATCGGATTCGGGCATAAGGACCAGCTGCGGCAGCCGATCAAGGAAGACCAGTTGCCTTGGGAAAATGTACATATAGGAACCTTCAGCTTGCTGGAGAAAAAAGAAGAAGAAAAATGAAAACACAATTAAAAGTTGTTTTCATCGGATCGGGCAACCTGGCGACACAACTGTCCCTTGCGATGAAAAAAGCCGGTGTGCAGATCCTGCAAGTTTACAGCCGCACCGAAGCACATGCGGCCGAATTGGCTATCCGCCTGCAATGCAGTTGGACAACTTCCACTGAAAAAATCCGGAAGGATGCCGATTTATACATCTTCGCCCTGAAGGACTCCGCGCTGGAGGAAGCGATCCGGACAATCCAGCCGAACAATGCGCTATGGGTACATACCGCCGGTTCGGTGCCAATGGATATCTTCAAAGGACATGTAGACCGCTATGGCGTACTTTATCCGTTGCAGACATTCAGTAAAAAGCGAGACGTCGACTTCGAGCATATCCCGTTTATTCTGGAAGCGACATCGAAGGCCGACGAAGACATACTCTATTACCTGGCCAGCGACTTGTCCCGCACGGTACGCTTCTATTCTTCGGAACAGCGGCGTTACCTGCATCTGTCCGCCGTCTTCGCTTGCAACTTCACCAATCATCTCTACGATCTGGCCGGCCAAATCATAACGGAACAGGGAATCCCCCAAGATTTGCTCCTGCCGTTAATCGAAGAAACGGCCGCAAAAGTCCGGGATATGACGCCGCGGGAGGCGCAAACAGGTCCGGCCGTGCGCTACGACCAAGAGGTCATCCGTCGGCAGTTGGAACTCCTGGACGATCCGGAACGGAAAGAATTATACAAACGATTAAGCGACAGCATACATAAAGAATTCAGTCATGAGTAGTATCAATTACGACTTAACCAAAATAAAAGCATTCATTTTCGATGTGGACGGCGTGCTGTCGTCCAATATCGTCCCAATGGCCGAAAGCGGCGAACCGATGCGCACGGTCAATATTAAGGATGGATACGCCCTGCAATTAGCCATCAAAAGAGGATATATAGTGGCCATCATTACAGGAGCCTATACAGAGGCTGTCCGCATCCGCTTCGAACGCCTCGGAGTGAAACATATCTACATGAAATCGGCCATAAAGGCCATCGATTACGCCGATTTTATCCAAAAGACGGATCTAAAAGCCGAAGAGGTGCTTTATGCGGGAGATGATATTCCGGACTATGAAGTAATGCGCCTGGTCGGTTTACCTGTCGCCCCGGCTGATGCCGCTCCGGAGATCAAGGCGATCTCCGGCTATATCTCACAGAAAAAGGGAGGGGAAGGCGTAGCCCGCGAAGTAATCGAGCAGACAATGAAAGCGCAAGGGAACTGGATGGGCGAAGAAGCTTTCGGATGGTAAAAAAGAAAGGCAAAAAGAAAAGATGTTAGGAAATCTGGAAAAATATAAGGTGGTCTTAGCTTCAAACTCTCCCCGGCGCAAAGAGTTGCTGGGAGGTTTGGGAATCCCCTTCGAAGTCAGGATTATTCCGGGCATCGATGAGTCTTACCCGGAGGCCTTGCCTGCCCATGAGATACCGGTATATGTCGCAAGAAAAAAAGCGGAAGCCTATTTGGCCGCCCTTCAGGCAAACGAATTACTGATTACGGCGGATACCGTCGTCCATATCGATGGCCGGATATTGGGGAAGCCACGGGACCAGGAAGAGGCCATCCGAATGCTGCAAACCTTATCCGGTCGGACTCACGAAGTGATTACCGGCGTCTGCCTTGTCACCCGGAAGAAGCGGAAGGAACTTTCGGTAGTCTCCAAGGTTCGCTTTGCAACGCTGGATACGGAAGAGATTCTGTATTATACCGACCGCTTCCATCCTTTCGATAAAGCCGGCGCCTATGGCATTCAGGAATGGATCGGATACATCGGAGTCGAATCTATTTCCGGTTCCTTCTATAATGTCATGGGGCTACCGATCCAGCGAGTATATCAAGAACTAAAGCGATTCTGAAAAAAAGCGGGCTTAGCACTTTACTCCCGCCTTACCGGTTGAGGTAGGTTTGCATTCCCTTTGAATAGAGGGTCTTTTGAATTCCGGAGGAGTCGTTATATATAATATAGTAATCAATTTCAGGCGTACGGGCGGCTAATGCGGTCGCCTCTTCGACGCCAAGAACCAGAAAAGCGGTGGCGTAAGCGTCGGCAGTCATGCAATCGCCGGATAAAATCGTCACACTCAGGATCTGTTGCTCCGCCGGATAGCCGGAACGAGGATCAATATGATGCCCATAACGTTTCCCGTCTTTGACAATAAACTTCCGGTAATCCCCGGAGGTCGCAATTCCTTTCTTGTCACAAATAGTCAAAATATCCTGAACAGCACCCGTTACTTCCGCTTCGCTTCCGGGGCGGTTGATGCCGATCTGCCAGCACTCCCCTTCTTCATTAACGCCTTTGGCGGTCACCTCCCCTCCTATCTCCACCATATAATTTTTCACTCCTTCCCGTTCGAGTAAGCGGGCAATAACATCACATGCATATCCTTTGGCTATAGCCGAACAATTGAGAAGAATCCGCGAATCGTCCTTAATGACTTTTCGTCCTTCCAGCCTGACCTTCCGGTAGCCGACAAAGGAACGGATGCTGTCGATCATCGCCGGTGTCACACTGTCCGTCTTGCTAAAGCCGAAGCCCCAAAGATTGACCAAAGGTGCACAGGTAATGTCGAATGTCCCTCCTGTCTTTTCCGAAACCTCCTCCGCTTTAAGGAAGACATCGGCAAACCAATCATCAACTTCCACCTCCTCGTTCCGATTCACCTTCGAGATAATAGATTGCGGATGAAATGGATTCAGGGAGAAGTTATAGGCTTGCAATTCGGCGTCGATCTTTTCAGTCAGCAGTCCGGAAGCCTCATATTTAATATGGTAAAGCGTATGAAAGGTCGTCCCGCTGTCCTCAAAATATTCTTTCTTCGAACAGGAGAACAAGCCGAGCGCCAGGATAACCACCCATAAGATTCGTTTCTTCATTGCCATTGAAATTATCCGTCAAAGTTAAGGAATCGCATGATAAGTTTTCCAGGCATTGGCCTTTTGGGCATTCCTTTTCTTTGCACGGTGGCTTTTCCAGAAGATGGAACGGAGAAGGTCTTCAGCGGAAAAGGTGGCCAGCGGTTTGGGGGTACGCGCTTTCAAATCTTCTTTATCACTACCGTAAATCCGAAAAGACGGCAAATCCAATTCCGGAAGATATTTCGGTTCATAATGTACAAAGACACCAGGTGGCAAATCCTTATAATTGATTTTCTTCATGGCAACGGAATCCGGAAGCGCTAATCGCTTATGCTCCAACCATCTTGTGCCCGCTGATAAATTAGGAGAAAGAGACTCCAAAGGATGGATGCCAGAAAAAGACTTTGTAATTGGAAGGTGGGAAGGAGCCGACTTTTGTATGCCCTGTAATGCCGCATCCGGAGAAATCAAGGTGCCGGATTTGATGGACTTCAATGTCTGATCATTCAACTTCAACTTAATCTTCCCGGACTTTATACCTTCCAGCCAGATGGAATCTTCTCGCGTCCATTCTTCCTGTTCCTGCGCATGCATTACCAAAATCGGCTGCAAACAGATTACAAACAATATAATCGTCCGCTTCTTCATCCCCTCCATTTTTCCCCTTATTTAGAAGTATTGGACAAATGTAACCTTATACCTACGATATAAAAAAACGGATCTGACAAAAAGACTTAACAAAAAGAATAGTTTATCTAAAAATGCCAAATTTTCAGGACTATTATATTTCTTTCTCTATCTTATACTTATTGCGCTGAGGAGAACTGCGGGCAATCAATTCCGCCACAAATCCCGACAAAAAGAGCTGCGTTCCGATAATCATGGCCGTCAGTGAAATATAGAAATAGGGCGAGTTCGTGACCAATGGCCTTAGATCGCCGCTCCAGAGAGAAGCCAGCTTCATGGAAAGGACAACAACCAAGGCGACAAAGCCGATGAAAAACATCAGACTTCCCAGCAAGCCGAAAAAGTGCATCGGCTTTTTTCCGAAACGGGAGGTGAACCAGAGCGTAATCAGATCCAGATAACCGTTCACAAAACGATTTAATCCAAATTTAGTCTTTCCATATTTGCGGGCGCGATGTTGCACCACTTTCTCCCCTATCTTGGTAAATCCGGCTATTTTGGCAAGATAGGGAACGTAACGATGCATATCGTTATAAATTTCTATATTTTTCACGACCTCTTTGCGATAGGCCTTCAGCCCGCAATTGAAATCATGCAATTGAATGCCGGAGAACTTGCGTGCAGTTGCATTGAACAGGCGGGTCGGTATGGTTTTCGACAGTGGATCATAGCGTTTTTTCTTCCAACCGGAAACAAGGTCGTATCCATCCTCCATGATCATCCGGTATAATTCAGGGATTTCATCAGGGCTGTCCTGTAAATCGGCGTCCATTGTAATGACCACTTCTCCTTCCGCCCGGCTGAATCCACATTGCAAGCCGGGAGACTTGCCATAGTTGCGGCGGAACTTGATTCCTTTGATGCAAGGCGATTGCTTGCTCAGGCTTTCGATAACCTCCCATGAATTGTCCGTACTGCCGTCATTCACAAAAATAATTTCATAACTAAACTGATGTTCATCCATTACCCGCTTAATCCAGGCATATAATTCGGGCAACGATTCGGCCTCATTATACAAAGGTATTACTACTGAGATGTCCATTCTATTTTATTTGTATTAGTTTCTTCCTACCTATCATAATTACGCATTCTTCCGGCAGGCAAGCAAGGCTACCGGAATGGAAAAGATAATTCCGTAAATAATATTATTCAACAACTGCGAAAAGACCATCAGGATCGGACTCGGCACCTCCATCTTATCAATGGCCGCTTGTACATCGGCAGGCAAATCAACCTCCTTCAAAAGAAGAACTGTCTGATGGAAAGTGTTGGCAATGTAGTCGGGCGGAGCAACGAAGCGATAAAAGACAAAATGTAGCAAGGAGACAAGCAGCGCCGCAAAAAGATAAAGCAAGAAACCAAACTGCCAAGCGTGCAGGAAACTGATGTGTCCTCCTATATCGTGCTTATAATAGAGGGTCATCACATAGGCTAACACGGGTACCAAAAAGGTCAATCCCCAATAAACCATGTCAAAAAACGGCCAATGAAAGCCGAACATGAAAAACAAATATTTGACTATCCAAAAGAGTCCCATCAAAGCGCCATATAACATCGCCGAATGAGCCAACATACTTTTATCTTCTCCCACCAGTATTCTGTTAATAAATTACCTTCCCAAAGGTACGTCTTTTCATAGAATCAGTCTCTAATTCCTGCGGGAAAATTTCTTGAACGAATGTAATCAAAGGCTTGCCTCTAATGAAAAAAGGAAACCTGAACCGGTTTCCTTCTTCTTTGGAGAGCCTCTTGTCGGATTCGAACCAACGACCCCGAGATTACAAATCACGTGCTCTGGCCAACTGAGCTAAAGAGGCAAGTGGGTAAGCTTACTACATCGCGCCGCTACAACCAAGTACCCTTGCTGCGGTCAAGCCCTGGGGGGATTCCGAGGGAGCTGGCCGTGTAGGACTTACCCGGGTGCAAAAGTAGTCATTTTTCTTAATTCTGCAATACTTCCCTAAGCATCTACTTGTTTTTTATTTATTAAAATCTTTTATTTGTTCTTTATAGAGAGAGTAGCATAAACAACAAAAGCAGAAGATTGTTACATTATAAAAGTATTGATTCATAAAATAAAACAGAATGAGAACGTTAGACAAAAACGCAGATTTAGGATTATTGATTTTACGGGTAAGCATAGCCGGATTAATGTTATTTCATGGGATCTCCAAGATTTTCTACGGCCCGGGCATGATTGAACAAATCGTGACGGGAGCGGGACTTCCGTCTTTCATCGCTTATGGTGTTTATGCCGGTGAAGTCATCGCACCCCTTTTTATTCTCTTCGGTTACGCCACGCGGGTAGCCGCCTTAATACTCGCATTCAATCTCGTGGTAGCCACCGCTCTGGTTCATACCCAACAGATCTTTACCCTCAATGATCAGGGAGGTTGGGCGCTTGAACTGATAGGGCTTTATCTATTTGGTGCATTAGCCTTGGTTTTCACCGGAGGAGGCAAGTATGCTCTCAGCCATAAATATCTTTGGGATTAAAAAGGAGTTGCAAAATGTAGGTTCATAACGAAAAATCACCTACGGAAAGTTCTCCGCAGGTGATTTTTCGTTTTATCTCAAATGAAACATTTGAAGCAATCTTCCATGACGCGTTTCAAACAATATATTCACTATTTCAGTAATTTTTCAGTACGCTGAGGGGAAAGTAGTTCCCAGAGGGAAGCAACCGTCCAGCCGGGAGCAAAGATATCATTATAAAACCCTTTGCCGTTTTTACCGTAATCCCAATTCGTATGCTGCACCACTTCAGGATAATATCCCCTCTTGGCCACTCCGCACAGATGACCTTCATAAGGCAGCAGTTGCCGCATGGAGGTGTAAATTACTTCGGCAAAATCGGAGAAACGACGCTCTCCATATTCCCGGGCAAGCCAATTCAATACGGAGGCAAACTCGAAGACAAAAACGTCGATATGATTATTTTCCACGGAAACATTACCCCAGCCCCTCGTCTTTAGGCCGATATCGCCCAACATTTGTCCTTGGGCAAAAGGAACGTCCCACAGATAGTACCAAGAAAGGGCAAAATAAGCGGCTTTACGAGTGAGTGCAGCATAATGTTCCCGTTCTTTTCCTTTGGAGATCAGCGCCAGATAGTAAGTGGCTGTGGCAGCATAAAGCGAAGCTTCCTTATCCTCGCAATTCGCATCAAGCGTGGAAGAAAAGTAATCCGCCTTCGAAATCAACTCTTTTTCCAAATAATCTGCTGTACGTTTGGCTGCCTCTAAATAGCGTTTGTCTTTAAAATATTTATATCCCAATATCAATGGCAACGTAGCGGAAGGCGTACTTCCTCCGCTTTTATCGACAACCGAAAGATCATCTTTGAACTTTCGTGGAAAACTTCCGTCGGCATTCTGTATTTTCAACGAAAGGTCTAATAAGGTTTTAATCCGCTGTTCCCATTCAGGATGTTTCCGTTTCTGTTCTCTTTCATAGAACAAATAATGGAGTATGGCGTAGGTCCCTTCCGACTGGCGGCGAATGCTATAAGTAGTCTCCTCAGAACCTGCCTGGAAGTCTACAAATTCTCTGAAAAAGCCCGTCGATGAAAAGCCGTTCTTCTGATAACTGTCAAATACTTTTTGGGCATCTCTTTTCAGATCCGTCCGATCCTGAGCTTCTCCATATTCCCAAGCATTGAATGCATTGAGTAATACACGTCCGACAAAACCCACCTCGGCCGAGCCGGTACTTTTACAATCATCCGTACGCAGATGAACGCCGGAATAATAATTCAACGGTTGGTCATCCACAAAACTCTGGGTAAAGAAACTACTCAACACATCTTTCATTTTTTCCGGCGTATAAGTTGTCTCCACCGGAAGAGGACGATAAGTATCATAGCAATATTCCCATGTACGGCTTACAAAATCAGAAAAATCGGCTTCTTTTCCTTCCCGGATTTCCCAGTTCAGTGTCAGTTCTTGCCCTTGTTTTAAGAATTGAAAGGCCGTTACCGGAGGAGCTAACGTAAGTTTACGAATATAGGTTTTCGGCGTTTCCCGGTAGGGAAAACCAAAAGCCAGCATGGCCTTTCCCTCCTTATTCTCGAACCCCGTAAACCCGATGGAGGTGGAACCGGAGAGAATCACCTCCCCTTCCTTATGGGTAGTCAATGCATCCTTATCAAATCGGTCGGTCCGGGCTACCGTCACGTAAGCTCCGCTTCGTTCATCAAAAATGCCGGTCAACGGGCTGCTGAGCCGATCTTCACGTACTGTCCAACTATCCGAAGTATGGAAAGAAGGGGCTTCCCGTGGCGAACGCAGGTTATGCCGGTACCAGAATCCGGGCATATAAAACTGGCAATCCTCATGACGGAAACCGGTTTCGACCCACATTCGATAATTAAAATAAATATCCTGCCGTGCCATAAGGACAATGGTGATGCGACGTTTATATCCAGTATTCTCTATCTTTTGGGTTACCTTAACCGGTAACTCTTTTTCGGCCTGCCATGCTCCAACCTCACTTTCGTTGGTAAAAGGCTGGAATGACAAATTGTATTCTTCAGCCGGATTTCCAGGCATTTTTAACGATAAGGCAGAACGGAAACGATCCGCTCCGGGGGATGCTTTCAAGACAACGACTGAAAATAGTGCGATGGCACAATAAGCCGCAAACTTAGTAATAATCTTCATCTCTTTCTTATTCATTTATTGATTAAAAGTAAATTACAATAGAGAGTCGGACGAAATAAGGGATAGAAAAAGGTCTCGAGAAAAAGCCTGTTATCTCCTATTTCATCTCTTTTTATTCGTTCATCTATTCTTGTCCGAGAATACATTGAATATAGTCAGGGGCAATTGACAAATGTCCATCCGCATTGAAACTATGCCGGAATAGAAAAAGCGGTAAGGATTTTATTTATTGCTGACTGTATGATTCATCAACTGTTTTCACGAAAAAAACTCCGTGAAAGAGTAAGTTTTATCCGTTTCATGAAGGTGCGCCAGAAGTTTTCCACGCTGTTCTTTAATCATGGGATCCGCCTCATGCTGCAAATATACATCTAGAAAACTATCCAACAAAAATAAGATTTGCGAATCAGGATGAGCTGCTATGATGTCCTCCATCGGCTGGTTCCGTAAGTCGTCTAAAGACAAACCCAGAACCATTAGTCCTTCTTCGACCGTAGGGAGAGTTTCTTTCGGTTCCTCCTCCATGGCATTGTTTTTCAATAACCGGGCCAAGAGTTTCTTCAAACTCTCAACCTGCAACAAAATATAATCTCTGTCATTTACTATTGGCATCTCTATATCTCTTTTATTAAAAGTAAAGATATAACTTTTTTATTAGAAATCACCCAGTCCTTACAAAGGGAGCGACTCTAAAGTAGATTCCGGACAACACTTTTTTCCAATCTTAAAAAGACAAAGTCGTCAATACCGGGCAATGGTCGGATGGATAAAGATTATCCAGCGTTTCACTCAGCACTCCGTGGCGCAGCACGATGAAGTCGCCTTTCACAAAAATATAATCGATAAATCCCCGCTTTTCCAAAGGAGTGCGCCCGAAATTCTGAAAAGTCCAATCCGGCCCGTAAGTCAAAGCGGTAAGCAACTTCGTATGCATCAAATGACGCGGATCATTCTGTTGGGTCAAAACCTGGATCGGATCATCATCCGGTGTCGCATTAAAGTCGCCTGTTACAATTACAGATCGCCCTTCCGCCAATTCGTTTACTCGTTTCAAGATCAATAAAGCTCCTTCATGGCGAGCAACCTTACCGATATGATCCAAATGCGTATTCAGGAAAAAAAACTCTTTATCCGTTTTTTTGTCCTTGAAGATGGCCCAGGTTGCAATACGCTCGCAGGCGGCATCCCAACCCTTTTTACCAACGGCAGTAGGATCTTCCGACAACCAAAAGTTACCGCTTTTCACGATCGAGAGGCGTTCCTTCTTATAAAGAATCGGAGAGTATTCTCCCTGCGTAGCGCCATCCGTACGTCCGACACCCACATAGGAATAGCCGGGCAAACGTTTCAACAAATCCGTCAACTGATGGTGTAACACTTCCTGCGCTCCCAACAGATCCACTTGGTAGAACTTAATTACATTGGCGGCCAAGTCTTTCCGGTTCGACCATTGATTCGCTCCGTCCGACGGAGTATCCATTCGAATATTAAATGTCATCACTTGCAGAGGTTCTTCCGCTTTCAAAAATCCGGACATCAAAAAGAATGCACAAAACAAAAGGACATATTTTTTCATGTGTACCAATTTAAATAGTTATGCAAAGGTATAAATTTGATGTAGACCAAACGTTACGTTCAGGTTATAAAAAAAGCCACTGAAGCAAATCAGCAGCTTTTTTGTTTATTAAAGGATAATCTTAATATCCGGACTCATTATCTGCCGTATTAAAATCAACTACATTTTTACGATTGGCAATGATACGGTCGAAATCTTCTTTCGCTCCGACGATCAGGCGATCGAATTCGCGTTGTCCGGTACCGGCCGGGATCAAATGTCCGCAAATAACATTCTCTTTCAGACCTTCCAGACGGTCTACTTTTCCATTGATGGCAGCTTCGTTTAAGACTTTGGTTGTTTCCTGGAAAGAAGCGGCCGACATGAAGCTGGTTGTCTGTAAAGCAGCACGGGTAATACCCTGAAGGATCTGGTTCGTGGTTGCAGGAATAGCATCACGGACTTCCACCAATTTCAGGTCACGGCGTTTCAACATACTGTTTTCATCGCGCAGTTTACGGGCAGTCACGATTTGGCCGGCCTTCAACGTCTGGGAATCACCGGCATCGACAACTACTTTCTTGCCCCATACACGATCATTCTCCTCCATTACTTCCAATTTATCAACAACCTGTTGCTCCAGAAAACGAGTATCTCCCGGATCCAATACTTCCACTTTACGCATCATCTGACGGACGATCACTTCAAAGTGCTTGTCATTGATCTTCACACCCTGTAGGCGGTATACATCCTGTACTTCGTTTACAATGTATTCTTGTACAGCCGTAGGCCCCTTGATAGCCAGGATGTCGGCCGGCGTAATAGCTCCGTCCGATAAAGGCATACCGGCGCGTACATAGTCGTTCTCCTGTACCAATAATTGTTTGGACAACGGTACCATGTATTTCTTCACCTCGCCTAATTTCGAAGTAACGGTCAACTCACGATTTCCGCGCTTGATCTTTCCGAATTGGACTTCCCCGTCGATTTCGGAAACAACGGCAGGATTGGACGGGTTACGAGCCTCGAAAAGTTCCGTTACACGCGGAAGACCACCCGTGATATCACCGGCTTTACCTACCGCACGCGGTATCTTAACCAAAACTTCACCTGCTTTAATCAGATCTTTATTGTCCTTGATGACGTGTGCACCCAGAGGCAAAGAATAATTCTTCAAATAATTGCCTTTCTCATCGACAATATGGGCGGAAGGAGCTTTCGTCTTGTCTTTCGATTCGATGATAATCTTCTCCTTCAATCCGGTCGTTTCGTCGTTTTCAACCTTGTAAGTGATGTTTTCAATCAAATTCTCGAATTCGATCTTACCGGTTACTTCCGAAACGATAACAGCATTAAACGGGTCCCACTCGAGGATTACATCACCCTTCTTAATGGCGCTTCCGCTAGCCATGAACAACTTGGAACCGTACGGGATGTTATGCGTATGCAAAACGATCTTCGTATTCGGATCGACGATACGCATTTCGGCCAAACGGCTTACCACAACGGCATATTTCTTTTTAGTTGTTTCGTCGGTAACGTCAACCGTACGCAATTCATCTATTTCCAGCACACCGTCATATTTGGAAACCAAACTGTTTTCCGTAGCGATGTTGGAAGCGATACCTCCGACGTGGAATGTACGCAATGTCAACTGGGTTCCCGGCTCTCCAATGGATTGTGCAGCAATAACTCCTACTACTTCTCCTTTTTGAACCATACGGCCCGTTGCAAGGTTACGACCGTAACACTTTGCACAAACGCCTTTCTTGGATTCACAAGTCAAAACGGAACGAATTTCTACGCTCTCAATCGGAGAGTTTTGAATAATCTTAGCCGCATCTTCCCTTATTTCTTCGCCCGAAGCAACAATGAGTTCTCCGGTCGTCGGATGTATTATATCATGTACCGATACACGTCCTAATATTCGTTCATACAAAGAAGCAATTACCTCTTCATTGTTCTTTAATTCCGTACATAACAGGCCTCGAAGTGTACCGCAGTCTTCTTCATTAATGATAACATCATGTGAGACATCAACCAGACGACGCGTCAAATACCCCGCATCGGCTGTCTTAAGAGCGGTATCCGCCAAACCTTTACGGGCACCGTGCGTTGAAATAAAGTATTCAAGTACAGACAATCCTTCTTTAAAGTTGGATAGAATCGGATTCTCAATAATCTGACCCCCTTCTGCTCCACTTTTTTGAGGTTTGGCCATCAAACCACGCATACCGGACAACTGGCGAATCTGTTCTTTCGAACCACGGGCTCCGGAATCCATCATCATATAGACGGAATTGAATCCCGCATTGTCTTCGCTCAATTGCTTCATCAAAATATTGGAAAGCCTGCTGTTGACATGCGTCCAAGTATCGATGATCTGATTGTAACGTTCGTTATAGGTAATGAATCCCATGCTGTAATTCGCCAAAATCTGCTCGACTTCATCATACCCTTCTTTTACCAAATCATCTTTTTCCTTTGGAATAAGAACGTCTGCCAAGTTGAAAGACAAACCTCCCTTAAAGGCCATGTAATACCCAAGGTTCTTAATATCATCCAGGAATTGGGCCGTGCGGGCCACTCCGCAAGTCTTGATCACCGTACCGATAATATCGCGAAGCGCTTTCTTTCCCAACACTTCATTGATATAACCAACCTCTTCCGGTACCACTTCGTTTACCATCAGACGGCCGACAGAGGTTTCAAGCATTTTCTTGCCTATTTTGCCTTCTTCATCCAAGTCGTTTACATAAACCTTGATCGGAGCATGGATATCGACTCTTTTTTCATTGTAGGCAATGGTTGCTTCTTCCGGTCCGTAAAAGACCAAACCTTGTCCTAATGTGTCCGGGCGAAGTTTGGTTATGTAGTATAGACCTAAGACCATATCCTGAGAAGGCACTGTAATAGGAGCGCCATTCGCCGGGTTTAATATATTATGCGAAGCAAGCATCAGCATCTGGGCTTCCAGAATTGCATCGTTTCCTAAAGGTAAATGCACAGCCATCTGGTCACCATCAAAGTCCGCATTAAAGGCCGTACAAGCCAATGGGTGCAATTGAATAGCTTTCCCTTCGATTAATTTCGGCTGAAACGCCTGGATACCTAAACGGTGCAATGTCGGGGCGCGGTTCAATAAGACCGGATGGCCTTTCATTACATATTCCAGGATATCCCAAACAACCGGTTCCTTACGATCGACAATTTTCTTAGCCGACTTAACCGTTTTGACGATTCCACGTTCAATCAGCTTACGGATAATAAACGGTTTGTAAAGTTCGGCAGCCATTCCTTTCGGCAATCCGCACTCATGCATCTTTAATTCGGGACCGACCACAATAACAGAACGGGCGGAATAATCGACACGTTTACCCAATAGATTTTGGCGGAAACGGCCTTGTTTTCCTTTCAAACTGTCGGAAAGGGATTTCAACGGGCGATTGGCATCCGTCTTAACAGCGCTCGATTTGCGTGAGTTATCGAATAATGAGTCGACAGCCTCTTGTAGCATACGTTTCTCATTACGCAGGATAACTTCCGGCGCCTTGATATCGATCAATCGTTTCAAACGATTATTACGGATAATCACCCGGCGATACAGATCATTTAAGTCGGAAGTGGCGAAACGGCCTCCATCCAATGGGACCAGCGGCCGCAATTCCGGTGGAATTACAGGAACGACCTTAACGATCATCCATTCCGGTTTATTACGCCCTTTGGATGCGCGGAAAGATTCTACAACCTGCAAGCGCTTCAAGGCTTCGGTCTTTCTCTGCTGTGAAGTATCTGTCATAGCACGATGGCGCAATTCATATGAAAGACCATCCAGATCCAAACGCGCCAACAAATCATAAACAGCTTCCGCTCCGATTTTGGCAATGAATTTGTTCGGATCCGTATCTTCCAACAGTTGATTCTCTTTCGGCAGATTATCCAGTATCTGAAGATATTCTTCTTCGGAAAGAAGGTCCATTTCAGCGACGGAATCAACACTACCCGGTTGGATAACCACGTAGCGCTCGTAATAGATGATCGAATCGAGCTTCTTCGTCGGTAATCCCAACAAATAGCCGATCTTATTCGGAAGTGAACGGAAATACCAGATATGAGCTACAGGAACAACCAGATGAATGTGCCCCATACGTTCACGACGAACTTTTTTCTCCGTAACTTCCACACCGCAACGATCGCAAACAATGCCCTTATACCGGATACGTTTGTATTTACCGCAATGGCATTCATAGTCCTTGACAGGGCCAAAAATACGTTCGCAGAAGAGACCGTCCCGTTCGGGTTTGTAAGTACGATAATTGATCGTCTCCGGTTTAAGCACTTCACCGCTTGAATTTTCAAGTATTTCTTCCGGCGAAGCTAAACCAATCGTAATTTTTGTAAAGTTACTCTTTATCTTATTTTCTTTTCTAAAAGCCATATTCTTTAGTTATAAAGAGTTATCAATCTATTAAACAGATAAGAAAACTCGTCCATCCGTATAATCTTAAATTATTAATCCAATGTGAAACTTAGGCAGAGACCTCTCAATTCATGAAGCAATACGTTCAAAGATTCCGGTATGCCGGGTTGCGGCATCGGATCTCCTTTTACAATGGCTTCATAAGCTTTCGAACGGCCTACGACATCATCGGATTTAATGGTTAGAATCTCCTGCAAAATATGTGCTGCGCCGAATGCTTCCAGCGCCCAAACTTCCATTTCTCCGAAACGTTGTCCACCAAACTGGGCTTTACCCCCTAATGGCTGCTGGGTAATCAAAGAATACGGTCCGATCGAACGGGCGTGCATCTTATCATCAACCATATGCCCTAATTTCAAGAAATAGGTTACACCCACCGTAGCCGGCTGGTCAAATCTTTCTCCGGTTCCACCGTCATATAAGTATGTCTTTCCATAACGAGGCAAACCGGCTTTATCCATCCATGAATCCAGGTCTTCCAAAGAAGCTCCGTTAAAAATAGGCGTCGCGAATTTGACATTCAGCTTCTGACCTGCCCATCCGAGAACAGCTTCAAAAATCTGTCCCAAGTTCATACGCGAAGGCACACCCAGCGGATTCAAACAAAGATCGACCGGCGTTCCATCTGCAAGGAAAGGCATATCTTCCTGACGCACGATTTTGGAAACAATACCTTTGTTTCCGTGGCGTCCGGCCATTTTATCCCCTACCTGAATCTTACGTTTCTTGGCTATATAAACTTTCGCTATCTGAACGATACCGGTAGGTAATTCATCTCCGATAGTGATATCGAATTTTTTACGCCTTAACTCGGCATCCAGTTCCTTATACTTCTTCAGATAATTCAATATAACCTGTTTGATCAAGTCGTTCTTATGGTCATCTGTGGTCCATTTGCTGACTTGGACAGCGTTATAATCCAATTCTTCCAAAGCTTTCCGTGAAAATTTAGCCCCTCTGGCAATGATGTCGGTATTCAAATAATCCTTTACGCCCTGCGAGGTCTTGCCATTCGTGAGCGCCAGTAATTTTTCAACCAAGACATTCTTCAATTCGGCCATCTTCACTTCATACTCTTCATCCAACTTCGGAAGGATCGCCTTATCCGTCAATCTGGATTTGCGCTTTTTAATCGTTTTAGAGAATAAAGCAGTATCTATGACAACTCCTCTCAAAGAAGGAGTCGCTTTCAATGAAGCATCTTTTACATCACCGGCCTTGTCGCCGAAAATAGCCCGCAAAAGCTTTTCCTCCGGCGAAGGGTCGGATTCTCCCTTCGGAGTAATCTTCCCAATAAGGATATCTCCGGGTTCAATCCGCGCTCCTACACGAACGATTCCCCTTTCATCCAGATTCCGGGTTGCATCTTCGCTTACGTTAGGAATATCGGAAGTCAATTCCTCCATTCCGCGTTTCGTTTCGCGCACTTCCAGAATATATTCATCAACATGTACGGAAGTAAAGAAGTCTTCACGAACCATACGTTCGTTCAACACAATGGCATCTTCGTAATTGTATCCTTTCCACGGCATATAGGCCACCTTTACATTGCGGCCCAAAGCGAGTTCCCCTTTCTGGGTAGAATATCCTTCCGTCAGAATATCACCGGCTTTGACGATCTGCCCGACTTCGCAAATCGGACGCAGGTCGACGGTCGTACTCTGATTGGTCTTACGCCATTTAGGTATCACATAGGTTTTAATGGAATCATCAAAACTAACGAATTCTTCTTCTTCCGTCCGATCGTATTTTATCTTGATGCATGTTGCATCCACATAGACAATTTCGCCTTCTCCTTCTGCAACAATCTGTGTCCGGGAGTCTTGGGCAACTTGCCCTTCAATACCCGTTCCCACAATCGGAGCGTCTGTGCGGATCAAAGGAACAGCCTGGCGCATCATGTTCGATCCCATCAATGCGCGGTTGGCGTCATCATGTTCCAGGAACGGAATGAGGGAAGCCGCTATTGAAGCAATCTGCGTCGGGGACACATCCATTAAATCCACTTCATCGGGACTGACAACCGGGAAATCTGCCTCAAATCTTGATTTAATCTTATCATCAATAAATTTGCCTGCATTGTCCAACGGCGCATTTCCCTGGGCAATAGTCATCTCCTCCTCCTCTTCGGCGGTATAATATTTCAATCCGCTATCCGAGAAATCGACTTTACCATCCTTTACCGTCCGGTAGGGAGTTGTAATGAATCCCAGATCACTGATTTTTGCATAAACGCAAAGAGAAGAGATCAAACCAATATTCGGGCCTTCCGGCGTTTCGATCGGACAAAGCCGGCCGTAATGCGTATAATGCACGTCACGGACTTCGAAGCCGGCACGTTCTCTCGACAAACCGCCGGGGCCTAAGGCAGACAAACGACGTTTGTGGGTAATCTCGGCCAACGGATTCGTCTGATCCATAAACTGCGACAAGGCGTTGGTTCCGAAGAACGAATTTACGACAGACGAAATCGTCTTGGCATTAATCAAATCGATCGGTGTAAAGACTTCATTATCCCGAACGTTCATTCTTTCACGAACCGTACGCGACATACGAGCCAATCCGATACCGAATTGATTGTATAATTGTTCACCGACCGTTCTCACGCGCCGGTTGCTTAAATGGTCGATATCATCAACAACAGCCTTTGAATTGATCAATTCAATCAAATACTTGATGATTTCAATAATATCTTCCTTTGTAAGGACTTTTACGTCCTCACTGGTAGACAAATTCAGTTTTTTATTGATCCTGTACCGTCCTACTTCTCCCAAGTCATACCGCTTTTCAGAGAAAAACAAGTTGTTTATGACTTCACGTGCGCTAGTGTCATCTGCCGGTTCGGCATTTCTCAGCTGACGATAAATATACAGTACGGCCTCTTTTTCCGAATTACTCGGATCTTTCTGCAAAGTATTATAGATAATTGCATAATCGGAAAGATTCAAATCTTCACGATGCAACAAAATAGACTGCGTTCCGGATTCGACGATAGCCTCTATGTTATCGGCATCCAGAATGGACTCGCGATCAATAATAACGTCATTCCGTTCAATGGAAACGACCTCACCTGTATCTTCATCCACAAAATCCTCAACCCATGTCTTTAAGACACGAGCAGCCAACTTCCGACCAATTAATTTTTTTAAGTTCGATTTTGTAACCTTTACTTCTTCTGCAAGATTGAATATCTCCAAAATATCTTTGTCACTCTCATAACCGATTGCACGAAGGAGCGTAGTTACCGGTAATTTCTTTTTACGATCGATATAAGCATACATGACATTATTGATGTCCGTTGCAAATTCGATCCAAGATCCTTTAAAAGGAATAATACGGGCAGAATATAATTTCGTACCATTGGCATGGATACTCTGTCCGAAGAACACGCCGGGAGATCGGTGCAATTGAGATACAACCACACGCTCAGCCCCGTTAATCACGAATGTACCTCTTTCCGTCATATACGGGATCGGTCCAAGATAGACATCCTGAATAACCGTATCGAAATCTTCGTGGTCAGGATCCGTACAATAAAGCTTCAGTTTTGCCTTCAAGGGAACACTGTAAGTCAAACCACGGGCAATACATTCATCGATCGTGTAACGGGGAGGATCTACATAATAATCCAAAAACTCCAACACAAAATTATTACGCGTATCTGCTATCGGAAAATTTTCAGCAAATACTTTATACAAACCCTCTTTTTTTCTTTTTTCGGGAGGTGTGTCAAGTTGAAGAAAGTCTTGAAAGGATTTCAATTGTACTTCGAGAAAGTCCGGATAGGGGAGAAAATTCTTGACCGAAGCAAAATTAATTCTTTGGTTTTCAGCTGTTGAAGACATTTAATAGGGAATTAATTGAACTTTTTAAAATATTAGACACAAAAAGGTTAAGAATCTTCTTAAGACGAAGACTCTTAACCAAAACACCTGGTTACCAGGCTATAAGTACTATTTAAGCTCAACTTCAGCTCCGGCTTCTTCCAGACTTTTCTTTAATGCTTCAGCATCTGCTTTTGCAATGCCTTCTTTAATATTGCTGGGAGCGCTATCCACTAAATCTTTAGCTTCTTTCAATCCAAGGCCTGTTAATTCCTTTACTAATTTAACGATTGCCAATTTATTAGCGCCGGCTGCTTTCAAAACAACGTCAAAAGCACTTTTTTCTTCAACCGCTTCAGCACCACCAGCAGCAGGAGCAGCAACAGCTACAGCTGCAGCAGCAGGTTCGATACCATATTCTTCTTTAAGGATCGTAGCCAACTCGCTAACTTCTTTTACGGTTAAGTTTACTAATTGTTCTGCAAAAGCTTTCAAATCTGCCATTTTTTGTATGTATTAAATGTTTATTTATCGAATATTATAAATTATCTTTCTGCCAGAGTAGTCAATACTCCGTGAATTGTTTGTCCTGAGGACTGGAGAGCCGAAATAACATTCTTGGCCGGTGATTGCAACAAAGCGATCACATCGCCAATCAGTTCGTTCTTACTCTTGATATTTACGAGAGCCTCCAGGTTCTCAGCACCAATGTAAAAGCTTTCCTGTACATAAGCGGCTTTCAACTGGGGTTTACCCTCTCCTTTGGTTGCTTTTGTAAAATCCTTGATCAGGCGGGCAGGAACATTAGCCACGTCACAAAACATGACTGCCGTATTTCCTTTCACAACGTCATATAAAGCGGAAAAATCGCCTTCTACGTTTTCCAACGCTTTGATCAACAAGGTATTCTTTACCAGAACCAACTTAATATCGTTCTTGAAGCATTCTCTTCTCAACCGACTGGTTTTCTCTGCATTCAATGCTTCGATATCCGTCAGATAGAAATTTGAATATTTCTGAATCTTTTCTGTCAGTTCTCCTATGATTATGCTTTTATCTTCCTTTCTCATTGTTTCGATTTTTTAAATTTCTTCAACTGATTTAGGGTCAATCTTAATACCCGCACTCATTGTACTTGAAAGATAAATGCTTTTAATATAGGCTCCTTTTGCCGAAGTAGGCTTCAATTTCAACAGCATTGAAATGAATTCCTTCGCATTGTCACGGATCTGATCTGCGTTAAAAGAAACTTTTCCAATAGAGGTATGTACAATACCGGACTTATCGACTTTAAAATCAATCTTTCCTTGTTTTACTTCTTTCACGGCGTTTCCGATTTCATTGGTAACCGTACCGCTCTTCGGATTCGGCATTAAGCCCCTCGGGCCTAAAACACGTCCTAAAACACCGATTTTACCCATTACCGAAGGCTGCGTGATGATGACATCAACATCGGTCCAACCGCCTTTTATTTTTTCGATATATTCGTCCAGGCCCACATAATCAGCTCCTGCTTCCGTTGCTTCGGCTTCCTTATCCGGTGTACATAACGCAAGTACTCTCACTTGTTTTCCTGTTCCATGAGGCAGTGAAACCACGCCTCTTACCATTTGATTGGCCTTACGGGGATCGACTCCCAAACGGACATCCACATCTACGGAAGCATCGAACTTGGTTGTAGTAATTTCTTTAACCAAACCGGCCGCTTCTTTTAATGAATAGAATTTCCCAGCTTCAATCTTGCCCAAAGCCAACTTCTGATTTTTTGTAAGTTTACTCATTTTTCAATTGAAGTTTATTAATTATTTCCCGGGAATGCCCCTTTGACAGTAATACCCATGCTTCTTGCCGTACCGGCAACCATTTTCATGGCCGCTTCGACAGTGAAGCAGTTCAAATCGACAATCTTGTCTTCTGCTATCGCCTTTACCGTATCCCAGGTTATTTCAGCTACCTTTTTACGATTCGGCTCTGCGGAACCACCCTTTACTTTGGCTGCTTCCAACAATTGGATGGCAACCGGAGGGGTTTTAACGACAAAATCGAAAGACTTATCTGAATAGTAAGTAATGATCACAGGTAAGACTTTTCCAGCCTTGTCTTGAGTCTTGGCGTTAAATTGCTTGCAAAACTCCATAATATTAACACCCTTAGAACCTAAAGCAGGTCCTACTGGGGGAGAAGGGTTTGCTGCTCCTCCTTTTATCTGCAATTTAATTTGTCCAGCAACTTCTTTAGCCATTTTTCTAAATTTTAGAGATATAAATAAAACACGGAAAGAATGGTGTAATCCGTAACAACCACCCTATTCTTTCTCAACTTGCATATAACCTAACTCCAGCGGGGTCTTGCGTCCGAAGATTTTGACCATCACTTTCAGTTTCTTTTTCTCGGCGTTGACTTCTTCGATTACTCCGGAGAAACCGTTGAAAGGACCGTAAATTACCTTTACGTTTTCACCCACATAGTATTGGATATCCATATCTTCTTGTTGTTCCTGCAGTTCGTCGACCGTACCTAAAATACGATTCACTTCCGAAGGGCGCAACGGGCTCGGATTGTCTAATCCACCCAGAAATCCGATTACATTGGGAATTTCGCGTAAACGATGCACAACCTCTCCAACCAAATTAGCTTCCACCAATACGTAACCCGGCAAGTAAGCTCTTTCTTTCATCACTTTCTTACCATTACGCACCGTAAAAGTTTTTTCCGTGGGAATTAAAACTTGTGAAACGTATTCTCCCAAATCCGTATTTTTAATTTCGGCTTCGAGATATTCACGAACTTTATTCTCTTTTCCGCTTATAGCACGGAGAACATAGAATTTCTTTTGATCATCAGACATAGTCGCTCTGATTATAAAATTCGTTCGTAAACAAAACGCATCAACCCTTCAAACCCGAAGTCTATCACAAAGATAAATGCTGCAATTACCAGGGAAGCAGACAGGACGACCACAGCACTATTGGATAACTCTGTTCTTGTAGGCCAAGAAACTTTATATACAAGCTCGTTATATGATTCCTTGAAATATGTAAGTATCTTTTTCATTATCTATAGATATTAGCACGGAAGGAGAGGCTCGAACTCCCGACACCTGGTTTTGGAGACCAGTGCTCTACCAACTGAGCTACTTCCGTAAATAAACAGGCCGGAGTATTCTTCCGAACCTGTTCTATTTGTTATAAATTAATTTTCCAGTTCTGTAATCTGTCCTGCACCAACAGTACGGCCGCCTTCGCGGATAGCGAAACGTAAACCTACACTACAAGCTACCGGGTAGATCAATTCCACGTCGATTGTCAAGTTGTCACCGGGCATTACCATTTCAACGCCTTCCGGCAAGGTAATTTCACCCGTTACATCCAACGTACGGATATAGAACTGAGGACGATATTTGTTGTGGAACGGAGTATGACGACCACCTTCTTCTTTCTTCAGGATATAAACTTCAGCCTTGAATTTAGAGTGAGGTTTAACCTGTCCCGGGTGGCAAAGCACCATACCACGTTTGATTTCGTTTTTATCGATACCACGAAGCAACAAACCAACGTTATCACCGGCTTGACCTTCATCAAGTATCTTGCGGAACATTTCCACACCCGTTACAACCGATTTCTTTCCGTCTGCACCTAAACCTATGATTTCAACTTCTTCACCTGTTTTGATCACACCTGCTTCGATACGCCCTGTAGCAACCGTACCACGACCTGTGATCGAGAATACATCTTCAACAGGCATAAGGAAAGGTTTGTCGATATCGCGCGGAGGCAGCGGAATCCAAGTATCTACCGCATCCATCAATTCAACAATTTTCTCTTCCCATTTCGGGTCGCCGTTCAATGCGCCTAAAGCGGATCCGCGGATGATCGGAGTATTATCGCCATCGAAATTATAGAATGAAAGCAATTCTCTCATTTCCATTTCAACAAGTTCCAACATTTCTTCGTCGTCTACAATGTCGCATTTATTCATAAATACAACCAAACGGGGAACGTTTACCTGACGAGCCAAAAGAATATGTTCACGTGTCTGAGGCATCGGACCGTCCGTAGCGGCTACTACGATGATAGCTCCATCCATCTGGGCAGCACCGGTTACCATGTTCTTTACATAGTCGGCGTGTCCCGGGCAGTCAACGTGTGCATAGTGACGGTTTGCTGTTTCATATTCTACGTGAGAAGTATTGATTGTAATACCTCTTTCTTTTTCTTCAGGAGCGTTGTCGATAGAATCGAATGAGCGTACTTCAGAAAAACCTTTCTTTGCCAATACAGTCGTAATAGCTGCCGTCAAGGTAGTTTTACCATGGTCAACGTGGCCGATAGTACCAATATTTACATGCGGCTTCGTTCTGTTGAAATGTTCTTTTGCCATAACTTAATTGTCTTTATTTATTTAACGATCTATTCTTAAAAAAATTAATCTCCAATACTCCGAGCCGGTGCCGAGACTTGAACTCGGGACCTCTTCCTTACCAAGGAAGTGCTCTACCGCTGAGCTACACAGGCAATTGAGCGGAAGACGGGACTCAAACCCGCGACCCTCAGCTTGGAAGGCTAATGCTCTATCAACTGAGCTACTTCCGCAATTTCTTCAAGTGGGCAGTGATGGATTCGAACCACCGAAGGCGAAAGCCAGCTGAGTTACAGTCAGCCCCATTTGGCCACTCTGGTAACTGCCCCCATGATTAACAAATTCATTCCCCCTTTTCAGAGCCTCTTGTCGGATTCGAACCAACGACCCCGAGATTACAAATCACGTGCTCTGGCCAACTGAGCTAAAGAGGCATACCCCCCTTAAAAGAAGCCGCCTCGTCATTAGGGCGAAACGGCTGCAAATTTAGGGATTATTTCTTATATACCAAATTTAAAGTCTATCTTTTTTATTTGGCTCTTATTTTTTCTTTAAACTTGATCAATTGCTTCTCCAAAGCTTCGACCGCATCATCTATGGCCGACTCGAAAGAGTCACTGACTTTCTCCGCAAAACAGTCTCCGTTCTTAATTTTTAACCGGATCCCGACTTGCTTGTTCTGAGCCGTTTCGGGCTTTATCACTTTCAATGTTACTTCAGCCAATAAGATGCCGTCATAATACTGTTCAAGCTTAGATACTTTCTTCTGAATGAAAGCTTCCAGGTTCGCTGATGCAACAAAATGAATTGCTTGAATTCTTATATCCATAAAAACCTCCTTTTTTAGTGCTCTGGGATGAGCATGATACACTTTTTTTAATTCTTCAAAGGTTGTATGCGTATAAATAGAGGTGGAAGACAAACTGCTATGCCCGAGTAATTCCTTGACTGCAGCCAACTCCGCTCCATTATTTAACATGCTTGTCGCAAATGAATGCCGTAATATGTGAGGGCTTCGCTTAGCCAACGTCGGAATAGCGGATAAGCGATCCTTTACTATATTATAAACAATACCTGTGGACAATTGTTCGCCGTTTTTACGGACAAAAAACCATCCGTCGGCACTGCCTGCTTCTTTATTCCGGATCTCTATATAAGACTTCATCAACCGGTCCAATCTTTCGCCGAAAGGTATGAGCCGCTGTTTGTTACGTTTACCCGTGACTTTCAGCAACCAGGCGTCCCAATCGATATCAGCGTCTTTTATCCCGACGAGTTCCGATCGCCGGATTCCGGTTTCGTAAAAGACTTCCAGAATCAACCGATCTCTCATTCCAATGAAATCCGTGTTGTAATCTTCTTCATCCAACACAAAGTCCATCTCCTTTTCCTTTACAAAGGAAGGCAGAGGTTTCCCGGTTTTCGGCCCCGTGACCAACCGCATGGGATTTATTGTCAGAAGCTCTTGCTTCATCAGAAATTTAAAAAATGACTTCAAAGAACTAAGCTTCCGGTTTACCGATACCGGCAAGATCTTCTGCTCCAGCAGATAGACGATCCAATTCCGGACGATATCGGCGTCTATGCGATGAATATCGATCGGATGCCCCCCGGAATCCTCCGATGCCCCTTCGACATTCCTTGTTATGTAATCTTCAAATTGATGGAGATCTTCGCCATATGCTTCCACGGTATAGGAAGAATAATTCCGCTCATACCGGAGATAATCCAGGAATCGTTTAATCAGTATATCCACATCGCTCTTTTTATAGCAACGAATATACTAACTAAAACAGAATAAAACAAATGATTTTTTAGATGAAATCCTATTCTTCCGCTTGTTGCAACTGCTGTACATAGACAGCGCGGATCCGTTGCTTTCTCTTTGCCACGGAAGGCTTAACAAATGCCTGACGGTTTCTCAGTTCTTTTACAACGCCTGTTTTCTCAAATTTTCTTTTGAACTTCTTAAGCGCTTTTTCAATGTTTTCGCCTTCTTTCAATGGGACTACAATCATAACTTAATTTATTTATTATTGAATATTACGTTTTTATTTGGGCAGCAAAATTACTTATTGTTTCCATATTAACAAAACATTCGGTTAATTTTATTTTAATGTACCCAGACATGATTAACCAAAGACTAAGGCCAAGCTAACTCATTATCTATATTATTGCCGGATGAGCCGACCACGATCCCGATCACTCCGAGCCCACCTAACAAGACCATTCCGGTTATCGTACCGAATTGCGAGCTCTTTTTTACGTAAAACGTATCCCCGCGCTTCCCCCAGGTATCCGGATATCGGGCCGGAGAAATACTGCCGGCCTTTATGAGGCGCGAGATATAGAAATCCTGATCAAAAACAATCGGATCGCCAAGTTGCCCGGGTCGATCTCCTTCGGTATAAATAGTTAGGTAGCTGCTGAAATAAAAAGGCGTCGTCGAAGGCGCATACTCAATCGACCGGACAGTAACAATTTCACCGACAGATGTTTGAAGAGCCATCTTCTGATATTCTTCATTCGGGATTTTGTAAAAAGTAAAGTTTGCCAAATTCAAAGGAGATTGTTCAATCTTTGAATAAGGGGGAACGAACGTAAGATTTTTAGGCAACACGACTTCTCCTCCGAAAGTGCCGGAAACATTCTTGTTAATGATATCGGCTGAAAGCCTACCGTCCATATGAATGTTTTCTGCCCAATAGCTGGTTGCTTTCTCATCGACAATTAAAGCGGAACGTTTCCAATCCACATATAACGGAGCATTTGTCTTATTGTAAACGCTGATCCGGACCGGAGCATTTTCCCCGTCGAAGCGATAAGTTACCTGAGCCGTATCATTTTCAAAAACGAAATCGCCCTGTTCATTTTTTATATCCTGATATTGACTCACGGCATCAATTCTGGAGTAATAATAGGTTGAGCAGGAAGTTGCGAAAAACAACAACACCAAACAGCTCAACAAATAATTGTTTTTCATATTAATTCTCCTTTTATCTCACTTCTACAAAGCTATAATACTTTTTGGAAACATAGATCGATTTTATCTGTTTTTAACCGGGATCTGCCTAAAAAAACAGATGCCAACCTTAAAAATTCAACAGTTTTTTTTGCATCCGTCCAGCCAACTAATTTTATCGCGATAAAGTGGGGGAACAAGGAGAAAAAGGCTATCCGGAAAAAGTAAACGGGTAGGGAAAATCGAGTATACTGGATTTCATAAACGAGTGCACTCAATGAAATCATTGAGTGCACTCGTTTTTCAGGACGGCGCAATGCCTTTCAGGCAACCTCCTTCCTATATCATAATAAAGTTATTAATACTGACGTTCCAACAACCAGGCATCCTGAAAGTTAGGCGCATATTTAGCTTTAATCGCATCGCGACTTTCGGCCGCATCGGCCTTGTTGTCGAAACTGGTTACGATGACGCGTAACATACCTTGTTCGTTCTGGCCCAAGATCGGACTGTAACCTTCATTCTGCATCCGTTCTTTTAATGCATAGGCATTGGTTTTATTCTGGAAGCTACCGATAACCACGCTGAAACGTCTTAAACCTGTACCGTCTTCTCCTGAAGCCGGCCTTATCTTCTCTGTACGGGTCGTCGCGTTAGAGGTTCGCGGCTTCGAGACTGGAGCCACTTCAACGATTTCTTCCTTTTCTACCGGGGCGGCAACTTCTTTCTCTTTGGCTTGTTCGTAAGCAGCTTTGTATGCGCTTTGTTTAGGTTTACATGAACCACAGGCCAAGACCAGACACACAGCAGTTCCAAATAACCAAATTTTATTCATATCTGTTAGTTCTTATAATTTGATTCGCAAAGATATAAATTATAATTATTAATTTCGCAGTCGAATATAATTTTCTACAACATATGATAAGGAATTCTATAGGAACGATACTTATGTCTACATCTGTATTATTAGGCGCTTGCTCGACAACAGAAAAGAGAACAGAAGAAGCGGCTCCGCTCATTGGGCGCGCCGAAGTAAATATAACGGACGGCTTGTTGACTCCCGAAGTGCTTTACAGCATGGGGCGCATCAGCGACGCCAGGCTTTCTCCGGATGGGAAACGAGTGCTTTACGGCGTTACGTTCTTCAGCATCGAACAGAATAAAGGCAACCGCGAACTGTTTGTCGTCAACCTCGACGGTTCGGACCGCCGCCAGATCACGCAGACTCCGGAAAGCGAACAAAATGCCGTCTGGATCAACGGAGGCAAAGAAATAGCATTCCTTTCTTCCGAAAGCGGAAGTTCCCAACTCTGGATCATGAAGCCGGACGGTTCCGATCGCCGCCGGGTAAGCGAATATGCAGGGGGCATCAACGGCTTCCGCTTTTCACCCGATGAGAAGCAATTGCTTTTCATCAGTGAAATTCCGGTAGAAAACCAAACCAAAAAGCGTTATCCCGATCTCCCGAAAGCTACCGGGCGCATCATCGACGATCTGATGTATAAGCATTGGAACGAATGGGTGGAAACCATTCCGCATCCTTTCCTCGCTCCGTTCGACGGGAAAAAGCTGGGGGAAGCAACCGACCTGATGGAAGGTGAACCGTATGAATCGCCCATGAAACCATTCAGCGGCATCGAAGACTTGGCTTGGAGCCCCGACGGGAAAGCGATTGCATACGTCTCCCGCAAGAAAACCGGACTTGAATATGCCGTTTCCACCAATTCGGACATATACCTATATAATATAGCAACCAAGGCGACAACCAACCTGACGGAAGGGATGATGGGATACGACACGTATCCCGCATTCTCTCCCGACGGAAGCAAGCTGGCCTGGATCAGCCAGGAGCGCGATGGTTACGAAGCGGATAAAAAGCGACTTTTCATTCTCGATATAGCCTCGGGTGAAAAGCAGGACTTATCAACGGAATTCGACTACAACGTCGATGCGATCAAGTGGAAAGCGGACAACCAATCCCTCTACTTCATCGCCTGCAAGGAAGCGTTAACCCATATCTGGGAGATCGACCTGAAGAAACAGATCCGCCGGATCACGAGCGGACAGTATGACTTTGTAGACATGGACGCCGCCGCCGGACAGATGGTGGCGATCCGGCAATCCATGCAGGAACCCTCCGAAGTGTTCCGCGTGAACCTGCAAAACGGGGAAGTTGCCGAAATCAGCTTCGAAAACAAAGCCATCGAGGAGCGGCTAACAAAGGGAAAAGTGGAACCACGTTGGATCAAGACGACGGATGGGAAACAGATGCTGACCTGGATCGTTTATCCGCCGAATTTCGACCCGAGCAAGAAGTATCCTGCCCTGCTCTATTGCCAGGGCGGCCCGCAAAGTACGGTCAGTCAGTTCTGGAGCTACCGGTGGAACCTGCAAATCATGGCGGCTAACGGCTATATCATTGTCGCCCCAAATCGCCGCGGGCTTCCCGGCTTCGGCAAGGAATGGCTCGAACAAATCAGCGGCGATTACGGTGGGCAGAACATGAAGGATTACTTCTCAGCCATCGACGAAATGGCGAAAGAGCCCTATGTGGATGCCGCCCATCTGGGAGCCATCGGCGCAAGTTACGGGGGCTTCTCCATCTACTGGTTGGCCGGCCATCACCAGAAGCGCTTCAAGGCCTTCATCGCCCATGCGGGCATCTTCAACTTGGAGCAGCAATATCTGGAAACCGAAGAGATGTGGTTCGCCAACTGGGATATGGGCGGCGCTTATTGGGACAAGAGCAATGCCGTGGCCCAGCGTACCTTCGCCAACTCACCTCATCTTTTTGTCGACAAATGGGATACGCCGATTCTCGTAACGCACGGCGAACTCGATTACCGTATCCTGGCTTCACAGGGGATGGCCGCATTCAACGCAGCCAAACTGCGAGGCATTCCGGCCGAAATGCTTATTTATCCTGATGAATGCCATTGGATCGCCCAACCGCAAAACGGAGTGCTTTTTCAGCGCGTTTTCTTTGATTGGCTGGACAAATGGTTGAAAGAAAACAAATAAATAATCAGTAACAAGTATGCAGATATATCATCTTGGGGAAGTAAATTCGATCCTCAACCATTTTGTTGCGGAGCTGCGGGATGTGGAAAGGCAAAAAGACAGGCTTCGCTTCCGGCGAAATATCGAACGCATAGGCGAAATCATGGCCTACGAAATCAGCAAACAATTCGGGTATAGCACCAAACAGGTAGAAACTCCGCTGGGGATCGCTCCCATGCCTACTCCGGATGATCAGATCGTGATCAGCACCATCCTCCGGGCCGGCCTGCCTTTCCATCAGGGTTTCCTGAGCTATCTGGATTATGCGGAAAATGCGTTCGTTTCGGCCTATCGCAAATACAAGGATCGCTTGAATTTCGACATTCATATCGAATACATTGCTTCTCCTTCCATCGAAGGAAAGACCTTGATCATCACCGATCCGATGCTAGCGACCGGCAGCTCCATGGAACTGGCCTATAAAGCCCTGCTCACAAAAGGTACGCCCGCGCAGGTACATGTGGCAACCATCATAGCCAGCCAGCAGGCCGTTGATTATATAAAGCAAAAGATGCCTGAGATATCGACGCTTTCGGCGGCGGCCATCGATCCGGAACTGGATGATCATTCCTACATTCTGCCCGGACTGGGCGATGCGGGAGATCTTGCCTACGGACAAAAAGAATAAAAAAACGTATCTCTCTTACTTTTTCAAGCAGAGAGATACGTTTTTTATGGATTGCCTGTCAAAAAAATCTCGAAAACAGATGTCTCTTAAGGGTCATTTCAATTCTTTAATCCGGATATTGCGGAATTTAAGAGGAGAACCATGTCCCAGGAAACCGATATGGCCGGTCTTATTGAACAACCCGGGATGTTGTTTTTTGTCCGGTGTTCCGTTTTTGACCGCTTCGCGGATATTCCCGTCGACAACGACTTTACCATTCACCGTTACCCGGATATGATCTCCGTCGGCATAAATTTCCTCATAATTCCATTCGCCGACCGGTTTCAAGGCGTCGCGCTTGGCGCCGATAATGCCGTAGACGGAACCGTGCGGTTGAAGCGGAGTAATGTCCTTGTAGACCGGATGGCGATCATCGAGAATCTGGATCTCCATCCCCACATAGGCGGCATCTCCTTCCATGGGAGTGCGGATTCCGACCCCATTGTTTGCTGCCGGCGTCAGTTGGAACTCAAAGCGGAAAATAAAGTTGCCATATTCTTTTTTCGTGTAGAGGTTCCCTCCGAAACTTTTGCTGGGATAAACGGAGATTACTCCGTCTTCCAGGCGATAATCCGCCAGGTTACCGGTCCATTCATGCATATTGGTTCCATCGAATAGGACTTGGAAATCTTCCTTCTTTTCTTCATCGGATAACTGGAAAGGTTGGACGCGAGGCAATTCTTTCACGTAGATATTACGATAATAAACCTTGCTGCCGTGCGCCTGCAATTCGAGCTGTTCTGTCGGGAATATAGGCTTCGAACGATCCCAATAGTTTTCAAGGATTACATTATCCGTTACCAATTCGCCGTTCAGGCGGACGGTTACCCGGTCTCCCACCATTTTGATATAGAACGTATTCCACTCTCCCAACTCGTTATCAGCCACTTTCAGCGGCTTGCTTTCGTTTACTTGGTTATTATAAAGTCCACCGGAACCGACCTGCGCTCCGACATTGACACGGGAAGTATCCCATATCTGTACCTGGGGCGTACCCCGGAGGTAAATGCCTGCATCGGCTTCCGGACCGGCCGGATCCAATTTCCAGTCGATATACATCTCGAAATCGCCATATTGCTTCTCGGTGCAGAGATTATCGAATCCGGCGCCATCGAAAGCCAGCAATCCGTCTACGACTTTCCAGTCCTTACGCATCTGCTCGTCGGCTTTGGCCTGCGCTTTTGCCAATTGGGCCGGTTTCATCTGCGCCCGCTTGATCGGATTCTCAACTAATCCTTTCCAACCGTTTAAGTCTTTTCCGTTGAAAATAGAAACAAATCCTTCCTCTTTCGGCATCTCGGATAGATGTTTACGTATCGCCTCTTTCTGGTAACCGGCATCCGGATTATCCAACACATCAATCACCTTATTCAGCAGCGTTTTTACCTCCTGCCCCGTGTATTCGGGATGATTGAGGGCGGTGTTCATCACCGCATTCGCCGCCTCCTGTTGAATTGCCGGCTGACCGATAAACTCGCCGGCATAAAGCAAACCGAGGAATGTCCCGGCGTTACCGATTTCCTTCAGTATCCGGTTCTTCTGAGCATCTGTCTTGGCAATCTCCATGGCTTTTCTCAGGAAGATGACCCGGTTTTCTCCCGACAACGAGGGACGGGATACCCGTGAGATATAAGCGTCCAATGCCCGATCAAAATAAGAGTTTAATGACGGTTGTGTACAAACGGCATATAATTCTCCGGCAACATCAAATCCTTTCCAGGTCAGCAATGCTTCAAATGCAGCATCCCGCGCGGCGCCTGTCTCCTTCTTGAAACCATCGGAGATTAAGGCCAGCGCTTTCGGTTCGCCCGTAGCGGCAAGAACGGTATAATAAAGATAGGCCTTGGAAGATCCCGCCTGCAACATCCGGGCGGTAACCATCTTCACCTGCTGCGCTCCCGGTTGTTCGGACACAGCCGTAATGACCGCCTGCTGTAAAGGAGCAACTGTAGCGGCATCAGCCGTTTCCAGCATCCCGCAAAGAAGGGTGAAATCTTTTTCGGAGGCAACGTCCTTTAAGGCTTTATAAGCGGCTGCCTTCACTTCAGGAGTTCCGCTTTTGACTTGCTCCAAAACACTGTTGATGTAAGAGGTTGCCTTTCTGGTTGCCAGCAATTCAATCCCGGCGATCTTTCCGGCATCACTTGCAGAAGAAATCGTACGCGCTACCGTCGGAGAAATATCCCCTTTGAAAGCCGTCAGGGCGTCCTGACCAAGTAAAACGACCTGTTTATCCGAAGAAGTTAAAAGGCCGGCCAATACGGGGATAAACTGCTCATCGCCGATCTTTGCCAGCGTCCAGACGGCAGCCTGCTTTACAGCAAAGTCCGAACTGGCAACCTGATTGGTCAGCACCTTGGATCCCGGAAGATCGAACTTGACTTCCAGATTTTTGATCAGTTCATATTTTTCAGGAAGTTTGCTTTCACGGCCGATCCAGTTCAACAGATCCACCTTTACTTCCGGCTTGGCTTTCTGAAGCGCTTTATAAATTTCAATATAACTCTCCCTGGTAGCATATCCGGAGGCATAATTCAATGCCGCATTGCGATATTCCTTGTCCGGATCCTTCAACGCATCGAGCACCGTTTGGATATCGCCGCCTTTTGCATCCAGCAGGATTCCTAATGCTGCTGCACGGGTTCCCTCCTGATTTTGTTTCTTCGCGGCTTTTAACAGGTTTTTCGCCTCTTTCTCGGCAACTTTCGTATCTCCCCGGGATAACACATTCTTGATTAAATGGATATAGGCCTCGTTCGCTCCGGTTTTTTCCATGGTATAACCGGCCTTCTCAGCAGCCTCCGCTAAAGCCTTCAACGATGCGCTTGTACCGACACGGCTCAAAGCATATAAAACATCCTTTTCCAAATCAGTATCCCCGCTACCGAGTAAAGTCTGCAGGACATCTTCAGACCCCGTAATCTTCGCTTCGCCGATTGCCAACACAATTTCCTGTTTATTCTTCGTATTACTTGCCGTCTTCAAAGCCGACAGCAGAACGACGCCGGCTTTCTCACTGCCAATGGCTGCCAATGCAGAAGCGGCAGGACCGGCTAATGATTCGTCCGTCAGATAGCTACCCAGTTTATCCACGCTTTCATCCTGCCCGATCCTTTGCAATTGACGAATGATAAAAGCTTTTGTTTCCCGTTCATTCACCAGATCCAAAGCTTTCAAATAAGCATTGGCAACCGTCAATCGTTCCGACTCTTTCCCTTTGGCCGACACATAATGAGTTAATCCGCTTAAGGCGTAGTCCACTGCAACATTACTTCCTTGGCCGGGTGCATTGATTTTCTTCACCAAAGACAAGACGGTTGCTTCTCCGCCGTTACTTAAGTCCTGGATCAATTGGTTATATTTGGCCTGATTCCCGGCAGGCATCTGAGCCAGAACATCTGCCACCACTGTTTCCGTCGTACGGTTCGCCGGCGTCTGCGCCATCGACAAACTTCCACAAAGCAAGAAAGCGCCGATCGATAAGTATAGATTTTTCATGCTGTTTCCCTTTTTAATTAAATGTTCCATGGCGCACGTACCGGTTGGTCGAGCAGGCGATTCGCTGCTTCATCATCAATAAATTCCAGTTTTACAGGATCAAAATGTAAAGTCCGGTTCAAACGAAGAGCAACCGCTCCCATATTCACGATTGTAGCCGAACGAAACCCATTGCGTTCATTCAAAGCAAACGGCTGACGTGTCTTTACAGATTCAAGGAAGTCCGTCACTTGCGGTTCCGGTTCGGGATAGTCTGCCAGCTTTTTCTCCCAATTGGGTATATCACAGACAAAATCTTTATAGACATTCCCTTTCGGCCCTGCAATGTAAGGTGTATTGGGGTCGCCGAAATCATCGCCCCATAACACAATCTGGCAACCATCCTCATAGGTATAGGTAATAGAACGCCAAGTACCCACGGCATCCGGATGTTGCTGGGGAGCATCCACTTCCACCTTTATCGGACTGGTTTCGTCTTTACCGAGAAAATATTGTACCGGATCGATATAATGCTGTCCCATGTCGCCAAGACCTCCGCCATCATAATCCCAATATCCGCGGAAAGTCTGATGTACCCGATGGGCGTTATAAGGTTTGTATGGAGCCGGGCCGAGCCAGAAATCATAATCCAATTCGGGAGGAACAGATTGCGGTTCAAGATACTCTTTCCCTACCCAGAAAAATTTCCAATTAAAGCCTGTATGCTTGCTGATGGTCACTTTCAAGGGCCAACCGAGCAGGCCGCTTTGCACCAACTTTTTCAGCGGTTTGACGGGAGTACCCAATCCATAGAACGGATCTTTAAAACGGAACCAGGTGTTCAGGCGGAAGATCCGTCCGTATTGTTTCACCGCCTCCATCACACGCTTGCCCTCGCCGATCGTCCGGGTCATCGGTTTCTCACACCAGATATCCTTTCCCGCCTTAGCCGCTTCCACCGACATGATGCCATGCCAATGCGGCGGGGTAGCAATATGCACAATGTCCACATTCGGATCCAAAATCAGGTCCCGGAAATCATGATAAGCGGCAATCTTATCGCTTACCAACGCCTTCCCCAATTCCAAATGATTCTTATCCACATCACAGACGGCCACCAGACGCGTGCCGGCATAATTGACATGTCCGCGTCCCATTCCTCCGGTTCCGATAATCCCCTTCGTCAACTGATCGCTCGGAGCAATAAATCCTCTCCCCAGGACTTGTCGCGGCACAATTGTAAAGAGTGCGACACCCCCCAGAGTTTTTAAAAAAGTTCTTCTGTTTGTCCCCATATATTTTACTTTAAAAAGAAATAGTGCCTATTATCTAACAAAATTAAGATATATATTCGAAAAAATCAACAATAAATAAAAGATTAAAAATAGATAGAGAAAAAGCAAAATTTCTATTTCTTACGATATATAGATTTATAATGACTTTATACGTATATTTCTGAATCTAACAGTAGAGTCATGCCCTAAAAAAGCAATATGTCCTTTAGGATTTAGTAAACCCGGCTGGATTTTTTCCAATGGAATACCCTTGGTTACCTTTTTAATATTGGTATCTAGAATCACAGTTCCGTTCAATATCACCATGATATTTGCTCCATCAGCAATTACCTCTTGCGTATTCCATTCGCCTGCAGGTTTCAAAAAGCCCCGTTTAGCCGGAGCATAGTTATATAGACCTCCATGATATTGGTAAGGCTTTAAATTTTCATATTGAGGATCATCATTATCTAATATCTGTAATTCCATGCCTAAGTACCCCTTACCTTTGGGCATAATGATGTGGCGAATCCCTAAGCCGTTATTTGCTCCGGGGGTCAACTGAAACTCAAAGCGCAGGATGAAATTATCATATTCTTCTTTCGAATATAGATTTCCAAAGCCGCCGGATCTCTTTACAATACATCCGTCTTCTACGATATATTCATCTGCATTATTGATCCAATTCTCCATAGAAGTCCCATCAAAAAGGATTTGGAAGCCATCCTTTTCCTCTTGTTTTGATAACTTATAGGGTTCTTCAGCATTTATACCTATCCAAAATGCAAAAGAAAAAAGTGCAGTTAAAGCAAAAAATTTCATATCATCGATCTTTTATTTTTATTTTTTCTTAGTTTCTTTTAAATTTTCAGGGTCCCAATAGATCACTTCTCCCCGTTCATAACTCATATAACTCAATAAAGCCGGAGCTGCCGAACGTACAGCAAACATTACGTCTGCTGTCAAAGGTGACTTATTCCGTATTCCGGAGAAAAAGTTATAAAAATGGTCGTAATGCCCGCCTCTATAATTATTATCCGCTTGAAAGGTTATTTCATTTTCTGAAGTCTGAACAGGAGTATCTATTCCCTGCCCGATTTTCTCCAATGCCTCTAATTCCCGGACATCAATAGAGCGGAGCATTTTTAAGGTAACTTTATCCCAACCAATGTCTATGGTTCCTTTTGAACCGACAATACGAAAATCCATGCTTCCCCATTTGCGGGAAATACCGTCTACATAATTCGCGCCCAATTGGACGGTGAATGCTCCCAGATTATTTCTGTCCGGATAATCAAAATAGCCTAACATGACATCCGGAGTATCTCTATAACCGTCCGTATAATAGCGAATGCCACCAGTTGTATATACTTTTTCCGGTCCGATAGCCCCTGTTATAAAATGAAGGCTTGCCAATACATGTACGTATAAATCCCCGGCAATACCTGTTCCGTAATCCTTCCAGTTACGCCAATAAAAAAAGCGCTGCGGGTCAAATGTATGCCAAGGGGCCTTTCCTAAAAAACGTTTCCACCAGATTGTTTCTTCCGAGGCATCTTCCGGAATAGGATAACGTCCAAGTTCCCCGGGAGCGCCGGTGAATTGTCCGTCTATAAAATTTATTTTTCCTATAATGCCCGTTTGAACTAATTGACGCGCTTTGCGATTCCCCAAAGAAGCCATTCCTTGACTACCCGGCTGGAAATAAACGCCGCTGGTTTGTTGGGCATCTATAAGGGCTTTGCCTTCTTTTATTTTATGAATAACCGGTTTTTCACAATAAACATGCTTTCCCGCTTTCATTGCCTCAATGGAAATTGGTTGATGCCAGTGATCAGGAGTAGCAATGATTACGGCGTCTACATCCTCGCGTTTCAATATTTCATGATAGTCTTTTGTTATAAAAAGATGTTCTCCCCATTGTTTTCGGGCTTGTTCCAAACGGGTATCATACAAATCACAGACGGCAACCAGCTTCACACCTTCAACCGATAATGCGGTTTGGGTATCGGCCGTTCCCATCCCTCCTTTTCCGATCAGAGCGATACGGATCTCTTGAATTGCAGATTGGTTTAGGGCCGACATATTACGCTTGCTCTCTTGTCCCAATAATATCCGGGATACAGGAGGCAACAATAGACCTCCTGCAACCATTTGTTTAATAAACTTTCTTCGAACTGTCATATTTTTATGATTGGCCTGCTAAAGTTAATTATCTTCAGCAAAAGAAACAACATAAAGTAACAGATTGGCATCCGGATTTATTCCATGCATTGAGACAGTAGCTAAACGTATGGGAAGTATATAATCGCCAAGTAGATTTTCACCATTTTCAGAGATCAATCCTTGCTTTTTTAATTTAACTTCCACGTATTGTTCGTCCCATTTAGCCGGAATTTTCCAGAATGATTTATTATACTCGTATGCCGCTTCAGGAAGGAGTTTATAAGAAGTGTTATGCGCCTCGTTATAAGCTTTCAGTGCTGAAAGATCTGTCTCCAAGGTATATGTAAGATCCCACTGATTATGGTAGTTCGTAGTTACTTTCGTATAAAAGACCTGTTCGTCATCGGAACTTGGGACAAAGGAAGAACCGGGTTTCATCAGCCCTGTATCCTTTAGCCTTAAATAGGGTTGTTCCACCTTAGGCGTTAAAATGGCGAATGTCGCCATCTCATCCGCTGCTTCTATTGAATTGTTCAATATCTGCATTCGGCAAGGCAAAGCATATTGACTTTCGTTCCCTTCCAATTTGAGTAAGGCTTCCGGATTAAAATCCACTTGAAAAGACTTCCGGTAATCTTCTTTTTCAAAAGAAAGTTCCGGGACTTTTACAGAATAACAATCATCCGGCATTATTTTATAAGAAGTACCGTTTTTCTGGTTGTAATCAGAGAGCAATGCCTCGTCAATTACAAGCTTCACTTGCGCCTTCTGAAGTCCTTTTCCTCCTTTTATTGCATATAGATCATAAGTATAAATACCCCAGTTAAATATCGTCGGCGCATTCAGACCGGATTCATTCAGATAGATCTTGTCGTCTACCATATATTCATTCAAATAATCCTGCCCACAAGACGGTGCAAACAACAGCATTGCCAAAGACAGGCAGAATAATAGATCTTTTTTCATATCGTATAAGCTTTTATTTTATTATCAATATTACCAACCCTGATTTTGAGTCATATTCTTCATCTCATTCAATTGTGCCTGATTGATGGGGAAGAAATAATGCTTCGATTGGAAAACTCGCTTGCTGGTCCAGACCTGGTCTGTACGCTCCCAGGAACCTTCATAGGTAGTTGCTTTGACATTCCTGCACCAATTCGACCCATTCATTTCTTTCTCCGCAATCATCCAACGACGAACATCATTATAGCGATGACATTCGAAAGCCAGTTCAACCATCCGTTCTTTTTGAATTAATGTACGTAATAAGGATTGATTATTTTTAACCTCAGGATAAGCTTCTTCCAGTTTATTCAGACCGGCTCGCGCTCTGACCATATTGATATATTTCAGTGATTCTTCCTCATTCCGGTTCGGTTTCTCATTGCAAGCTTCTGCATAGTTTAAATAGATTTCGGCCAAACGGTAGTAGGGCCAGAAAATACGTCCCCAATTCCCATTTTCCATATCCAGTTTCGGATCAGTCATTCTACGCCATAGATAACCGACTTTTACACAGTCGCCTGAGCCTGTATAAGAAGAGGTTCCCCCATCATAGAAAGTAATTAGTTTAACTCCATTATACGTATTGTAGAAATTGAATCCATTAGCCAAGACAGAGGCATAGAAACGGGCGTCACGCCCCACACAACTATTATGAGCTTTGATGGTTGTATAGCCGTGCGCTTGATCTTCCAGCGGATGCTCATAACCTTCCGTAAAGCCTTCGTCTGAATAACCCGATTTCGGATCAATAATCGGAGAACCGTTTGCATTATAACCATTGACAGGATAACGACCGGATTCAGCCATCGGATAAGTATCGACCAATTTGATGGAGGGGGCAAAACCACCATAACCGGTCTTAACCGCACGCGGAGGCAAACAACGTACGTTCAACGCCATACCATCCGTATACCAAGCTCCCCAGATCACTTCATTGTTCCATTCCTCAAGAGTTACCCCTTGATAAGATTTAATAGCCTTACGAAATGGATCCGTTTCGGTTTTATCTTCATATAAAGAGAAAAGATTCAAATCAATTACGGCTTTTGCCGCTTGAGCCGCTTTTTCCCATTTATTCGGATCTGTAGATTGTGGAAACAAAGACTCTCCATCCTTATTTTTCATCGTTTTATATAAATCGCAGCCATTAAATAACGGACTGGCAGCATAAAGCAACAGACGGGATTTAGCCGCCATTACAATCGCTTTGTTGACGCGTCCATACCACATCGGATCCGTGGTTGTCAAAGGCAGGTTTTCTATCGCCTTGTCATATTCGGATTCGATAAAATCCAAATTAACTTCCAGTGGATGACGGTCGACGTCTTCTGCATGTATCAACATATCAGGAGCCTGGTCTCCCCAGATAAAAACAGGGCCGTACTGACAGACTAATTCGAAATAGAAATAAGCTCTCAGAAAACGGACTTCCGCTTTCATATGTGTACGGACCTCTTCTGTTACATCCATACATTTATCTATATTATCCATAAAAATAGTCGCTTGATTAATTGCCTCATACTTTCCTTTCCATATATTAAAAGCACCTGTAGTAGGCCCCCAGGTACCATCATTAAACACCAAATGGCTTACCCCTGCATACCAGGAAAATAAGGCTTCATCGCTACGGGGGACGGCACTTCCGGCATCCGATAGCCAGTTGTAGGAGTCCGGTAAATAGTCATATATATGTGCCAAATAGCGTTCGGTTGTCTCACGCTTACTGAAAGCTTCGTCTTGTGTCATTTGGTTATCCAATACCACATCCAGATAGTCACAGGATGTAACTAATCCCAGAAATAAACCGATTGCCAATCCTATATATTTTGTCTTTTTCATCTCTTTTACTTTTAAAAATTAAGATTCATACCCAATATTATATTGCGCATTTGAGGATATACATTCCCATAGTTTGTATCCAGTTCAGGATCCCACAATTTAAATCCGCTAAAAGTTAATAAATTAACTCCTTGAACATAAAAACGAAGGGTTGATAGACCTGTCTTTTTAATCAGATTTTTGGGTAAGGAATAACCGATTTCTGCATTTTTAAGGCGTAAAAAACTCATATCACGCAACCAAAAAGTGGAAGAACGGGAATTATTAGCATTAGACACCATAGACATACGGGGATACTCGGCATCCGGATCACGGGTAAATTCTTTCCAGCGGTTTTCGGCAACATCTTTATATATCTGACCATAATACAGGATAGATCCGCTTTCACCATATAAATTACTACCTCCGATTACGCGGGTTACATGATCCACTCCTTGAAAGAATACGGACGCATCAAAGTTTTTCCATCGTGAACTGACACCAAAACCATAATTGATTTCCGGAATAGTTGTGTAGCCGATTGCAACCTCGTCATTATCATCAATGATGCCATCACTGTTTATGTCACGGTATTTAATATCACCGATGCGCGTTTCACCGAATGTCTGTTGAGGACTATTAGCTAAATCTTCCTCTGATTCGAACAACCCCATTGCTATCAGTCCACGAAGTTGTCCTTGCGGGAAACTGGCCGAGCTACGATAGGGCCAAACAGGAGTTGGAGCATCATCATACAAACGCTTATTACGGTTGAATGTGAAATTTCCACGCGCAGATATATACCAATCTTTATCAATCCGCTTTTCATATTCCAACGACATGTCAATGCCTTGGTTCTTCATACGTCCCAGGTTGACATATTGTGTTACGTTGATACCCACAACGGAAGGAATACTTTGTTGTTGGATATAAATGCCTTCGCGCTTTTCATAGAAATAGTCCAGATTCATCTTGAATTGGTCGAATAATCCCAGTTCCAAGCCTACATCGGCTTTTTTGGCTGTTTCCCAGGAAACATTCGGGTTACCCGGATGTCCGGTCGCTATGCCTACATACCATTTGATTTGATCACGTCCGAAATTATATCCTCCTGTATTTGTGTTCATTTCGGAGTTAAAGGCAAAACGACGGTCTCCCCCAATCTTATCATTACCAATCTCTCCATAAGAACCTTTAATTTTTAAAAGATTGACAACATGTATTATAGGTTTCCAATATTCTTCGTTACTAATCATATAACCGATAGCAACGGATGGAAAGAAACCGAATTGTTTGTCCGGAGCGAAGTTTTCAGAGCCATTGTAACCAAAATTAAATTCAGTGAAATACTTATCCATGAATGAATAAGTAGCACGGCCGGCAACACCTATATTCTTTTCCGGAAAAGACTTGATATAATCACTTCCGGGAAAATTATCCTTATATTCACGCATAGTGAATAAAAACAAACCACTGACACGGTGTTTCTCCGCAAAAAGCCTTTCATAAGTAGTAGATGCTTCCAAATTCATCGAATAGCTGCCACGGTTAGATACTGCCAGGTTCATGTAGTCGTTACCGTCCCTGTTTTTTTGGAATATCAGAATACCGTTTTCATCACGTCCTATAGCGATATATGTCGAAGGGGACATACGCTTGTCTTCCGTTGATTCATTACGGGCATCCCAGGAAAACTTAACATTCGCTTTCAATCCCGGAGTGATTATTTTTGAGAAGTCTTGGGTCAAACTGACTAAAGATTGTGCATTATTCCAGAAGTCTTGTGAGAAACCAGTATAATTCAAATCCAAATAGGGATTAGTCCCCACATCCGGCCTCGAAAGTGTGCCATCGGAATAAATCGGGACTACTGCTGTTGGAGGAACACGTACTGCGTTTGCGTACATCGTAGCCATATCTACCCCTAAACGCCTTTTTACTTCATATTGATTAGACATTGAAATTCCTAATTCTGTTGAACTTGTAATATCTATATCTACATTTGCCCGGAAATTAAATTTCTGATATTTTACCTGCGGATCGAAACGGAGATTGTCCGCAGGATTAAACACGCCTCCCTCGTTATAATATGACCCTCCAACATAATAACGAACTCGTTGACCGCCACCGGTTACATTAACATTTGCACGGACGTTATTAGACGAATTCTTAAAAATCATATCCATCCAATCCACTACAGGATAAAAATCCGGATCATAACCCGTCAGATATTTATTTTTTGTCATTGGCTGGAAAGCTAAATTGCCACCGGCAGCTAATGAAATATCATTATAATAATCAATCCATTGTCCGGCATCTGCGAGTTCAGCCATACGAATCGGACTGGAAACGCCGTATTCTACACGTGCGTTAATCGTCGGAGGAGCTTCTTTCCCACGCTTGGTCGTTATTAAGACAATTCCATTGGCCCCCCTTACCCCATATAGAGCTGTGGCCGTTGCATCTTTTAAAATGGAAAAAGAGGCAATATCTTCCGGGTCGACCAGATCCATGGAACGCTCAATACCGTCAACTAAGATTAGCGGAGTTGTATTTGCTCCGAACGAACTGACACCGCGTATCCAGAAATCCGCACCGGCACCCGGCTCGCCGGTACGCTGCATGACAACAACCCCGGCTAACTGACCTGCCAAACTGGTACTTAATTTAGCTACAGGCATTTTCAATTCATCAGCCGTAATGGTAGAGATCGAACCGATCACACTGGATTTCTTCTGCTTACCAAAAGCAACAACCGTGACTTCTTCCAATTCATCGATTTTCTGAATCAATTTTACTATAATTGTTCTCTGGTTACCCACTTTTATTTCCTGATCTTGCATTCCCAAATAGGTAAAGAGAAGCGTTTCCTCAGGAGAAACTTCTATCTCAAACGAACCGTCCAAGTCGGTTGTTACCCCCCGTGTACTTCCCTTTACGGTAATACCCGCTCCGGGTAAAGGTTCATTTTGCTCGTCCGTTACCTTGCCTTGTAAAAATCTTTTTTGTTGTGCAGAGATGGGATTGGGGCCGATACCGATAGTGCGAGCTTTTTTGGAGAGAGAAATAAAAATCTGCCGGTCTCTTATTACATAAGAATTATTCGTACCTTCAAATAACTGATCTAAAATTTTATTGATGGTCGCATTTTTAACATCTAATTTCACTAAACGATTTGATTCTATGATATCATCATAATAGAAAAAAACATATTCGCTTTTCTTCTCTATCTCATCAAATACCTCTTTTACTGTCTTATCTTTTATATTTAATGACAATAGCGTTGCCTGAGAATATAAATTATTTGCTACACAAACATGAAGCCCAAGAATTAGACATAAAAAGATTTGCTTCATAACTCTGATGAGTTTGTCTAAACTTTTGATATTTTGCATATCTTTGTACGATTAAGGATTAATAATACGATAATTAGTCTTTGAATTAGGCCAGATAATCGTGACGTGATTATCTGGCTTTTTAAATTTTGAGGTTGGTTTTTTATTTATATCATAGGCAAACTATTTTTGATGATTAATATTTAACTTATTTATTCTTTATAGGTAATTTCATAAATATCATTTTGCTTGCGGATTTGTATCGGTACGGTCTTGGATAATCCGTCGAGGACAATCTCTAAATTTTCAAGCATATCCAACTTCCCGGAACATTTTAATGAGCCGGCCCGGGGATCGTAGTCTATTTCTTTTCCATAATAGCGGGACAGGCGGTTTAGAATAGTGCTTAACTTTTCACTATGATAGCTGTATAAGCCTTCTTTCCATAAAATATAATCTTTTACATTTACATCTTTTATTTCCTTTTTCCCCATTGTATAGGAGAGCATTTTATTGGGTGTCAATTTTTCGGATTGCTCATTATCCATATCCACCACCACACTACCCCGGACCAAAACAACGAGATGTGTCAAATCCTCTTCATAAGCCGTTACATTAAATGCTGTTCCTAAAACTTTAATGTTCAAATGATTCGTCTTTACAAAAAAAGGACATTCTTTATCAGGCATTACATCGATGTAAACCTCTCCGTCTACGTATATTTCACGCTTGTTTGAAGGAAATTTAACCGGATATACAACACGGGTTCCCGAATTTATCCAAAGTTTGGTACTATCCTCTAAAATGAGAGTCGAACGTTTCCCTTTAGGGACGATTAATTGATTATAGATAAGCGAACCCTTAGTTTCTCCTCTTGAAGTTTCAGCTTGTTGCTCTTTATCAACTATCTGGCGATTTATTTTAAGCATGCCATTAGCCGTATATTCTATTGACGGGGCCTGTTTATCAATATCGACCTTCCTTTCATTGCTAAAATATAATTGAATATTATCCGTTTCATTATATATAGGTTTAATCTTCTGTGCAACCAGAGAAATATTGTCTCTCTCCGATGGCCTTGTTAAATAAAGGACACTCATAGAAAGACCTAGAAGCAAAATAAAACAAGCGGCAGTCCTTATTATAAATAAACGGTACCTTTTTTTCTGCCATTGAGCATTCGTTTTGCCTATTTTCTCCCACAAAGCGAGCTGCTCCGAAAGGGGAATCGATTGATTTGTAATATGGAATGATTTAATTAAGAACAGCGCTTTCCGGTACTCTTTTTCTTTAATAAGATGTTCGCTTCTTAACCGTGCCCAAAAAAGCTCCGTCTGAGGGGTTGGGTTCAGCCATGATTGGACAAAAAAATCATCTTGCAATAAATCTTCAAATTTATAATCTATATATTTATTAGTCATTTATACATTCCTTTCCCTAACGAGATAACAAAATCATCATTTATAAAAGGACAACGTACGATATAATTTATACTCAATAAAAAGAAAAATATTTTTAAGAAAAAGTAGATTAATAAAAATATTAAATAAGACTATTTTAAAAGACACAGAAGGAGAACATATAGGAATAAAGAAGGAGGAAAAGTGGATCGTAGTTTTTTTAAGGTACGCTGGAGAAGGTTTTGAACGGATTGAGGGTTCATATTCATTAATTCACTAATCTCATCGTAGGAAAGATTTTCTTTGAATCGATAATAAATAACTTCCTTTTGTTTCGATGTCAGGGAATTTAACATTTGATTGACTTTTTCCCGGATAAGATGATATTCTTCATTTTTAAGTAATATTTCTTCAGCTGAAAGTTCCACGGAAAAATTCAATTCGTCATTCTCAAGAGTAACATAATCCCGCATTTGCTTATAGGCATTAAACAATCTGTTTTTTAAAGAGACAAACAGGTAAATTTTTATATTTTTTACAGGCTGAAGATTCCTCCGATTCTGAAATAAGGAAGTAAACACATCATGGATGCAATCTTTCAAAAGTTCGCAATCTGAAGTATAATGCATGCCATATCCATACATTGATTGTATATTCATCTCATAAATAGTAGTATAGGCGTCGTCGTCTCCAGACAGAAAACGGTACCATAATGATTTATCAGATTCCATTGTTGTCTCTTCTTTATCCATGAAGATACGTCCGCTTAATAATTTAAATCTATTCAAGAGCCTATATCCTCTCCCACCTTTAGACTATCCGTACAAAAGTAAATAAAAATAAGTAAATATAAACAAACCGACCTACTATGAAAAAGGGAAAGGGATACTCAGTTTCTCTTTACGGCATAAATAAAAATATGATTATTTCTTCGGTTTTTTATACTCGGTATCTTCATCTTTCCATAGGCTATCTCTGTTTTGGTCGTGTTTAAATATGTGATTTCTTCATCGTTGTTTTTAATAATATAAATTTATATGAATCAGATCCATATATTTTAACACAAGCCGCTGTTAAACTTCAAATTTTAGTGGTAAAACACTACGCATAATGTAAAAAACATATGACCATCATGACCAACGATGAAGAGGATCGATTTATGGAAGAGGGAATGACTATCCGGGTGATTCCAGTATGGAAATGGCTATTGGTATAACTTTTCACATGGGAACCACTTATTTTCCTAATGCTTATTATATCGCTTTGCAAACACAAACTCAAAAAGAAAAGACCCTGATATCACCAAAGTAATATCAGGGCGTCAAGCGTTCAAAAGTGTATTAATCAAATGAACTGCACTTGACTTATCTCTGAGGCAAAGTCATGCAATGATTTTTCAATTTTTTGTATAGTCTTTGCACTTGGTTTCTTTCGCCCCGTAACATAGTGACTTAATTAACCTTGACTGACGCCTGTGATTGTTTCTAATCCGGCTAATGTGAACTTCTTGGAATAAAATGCCAAAAAAGATGCCACGTCATATTTAAACTCGAACGTCATCTCTTGAAATGGCTTGTTCTCATCCTTGTACAAGGCTTCCATTTCCCTATAGGAATTGTAAAAGTCTTCAATGGCTTCATTGACTGTTTTGCCGTCTCCTATGATACCGTAGCCCAATCTGTTCTCGTCTAAATCAATATAAACACCATAAGTACCGTCATCTCCCCTTTCAATAACTGCTCTAATTGTCATATTCTATTTCCTTTCTTTTAAACTCAAAAGTTATAATTTAACCCCCGAATCTTTAGTAATACTTTTTAATGTTCCCAATTTTACCTCCTCACTTTTATGATTGCTTAGAAGGAATTCTCTTCCCGTTATTGGACTAAATCAAATGGGGTGTTTCTTTCTCTGTCGCAGGAAGTAACAACCAGCCTTTGAGATCTTCTTCTCAAGTTCCGAATACTTCATTCTATCAACGTTCATTTGATTAACACAGTACAAGGGTATTAATATTAATACCACAAACAAAAGAAAATCATAAAAACACAGATCAATTATCCCAATGACAAAAGGGACAAGTCACATGAAGAGAAAAATTTCAGACAGGCACTAAAACGGAATCGATTAATCCGACTTTCGATTTTCATGAATAAATTACGATAAATAAACCGTATATTTTTGTATTTTTGACAACTTGGAATGACAATTTACTATTGAATTAAATCAACGGCAAATGCAAGCCATAAAAACATATTTCGTCCTTATGGAAAGGAAACATTTATTCGCAACACTCTTGTTACTCCTCTGCATAATTAGCTTTGTAAGTTGCGTAAAAGAGGAGGACGATACCCGGACAACTTGCACCTCTGGTTGTACGGTTATCATGGGGAGAATCTTGACTTCAGAAAACCAACCTCTTCCCGGTATAAATTTCGAAGTTAATTATAAGAAAACCACCGGAATTCATTACATCCTCACAAGAAAGAAAGCCGTAACGGAATCGGACAAAGACGGATTCTACGACATGCGTTTCCACCTCAAAGACGACGAGCTTCTTCAAGATGAATCATACAGGACGTTTGAAATGAACATCAATCTGGAAAGATTGGATCCGGAATTGTATATACTTCCAAAAGATATGATCTCACATATCGATGCATCAACGGATCCTCCCACGACCACAGCCGCAGATGTAGCACCGGAAATAACAGCCTCTATGAGACTTAAGCGGGACACAGTGTACGATGTGAATTGTTATGTGCCGCAGAAAAAATATATAAAAGTCACTTTAAAAGGCTTCGAGCCACAACAGAAGGGCGACTGTTTTGAAGTATGCACGCTTTTCCCTTGGGGATTTGAGGAGAATGACTGGAATGATAAGATGCTGGACACGAAATACGGGATAGGAGGCAGCGGATGGGACAGGTTCAAGGCTTCCACCGAAGACCAGACGTTTACAGAGGTTCCTTTCGCATTGAACGACAGTAATATCGTGAGAATAATAAAAGTCAAAAATGGTGTCGCGATGCCGGAAGACCATAAGATTTATGTATCCGGGGACAGTCCGACAAATCTTACATACGAATACTAAATTGAGATGATTTTATATTTTTAACCAACGGGTTCAAAAGCAAGGCTCTTAGAAAAGTTCAGAAGGAAACGCCTTGTTTCTATAAAACAAATTTATTCTATACATATTCTTTTTCATGCCAAGGCATAGGCAAAACATTGCTGCGGCAGCACCTTTTTTCTTTACAGGTAGCAACAATCCGACTTCCCCCGGCCGTCAAAAGATCTTTTGACGGTCATTCGAAGATCTTTTGACGGCCGGGGAAAGATCTTCGAATGGCCAGTAAAAATTAAAGTGCCAGTGCAAAAAAAACAAAGCCAGTACGTCGGAGAACTCAAAAGGCAACGCAGAGATCACATTTTTCCTTGCAGCAATCCCCCGGACAGATATAATAATGACGATAAATAGTGAATCTTCCTGCGCTTATTCAATACTATCATTTTTTCAATTGTTTGTAGCGTAAAAACACTAACATATATAACCCATATCAATACATTAAAAATGTTCTTAAAATTTTAAGAAGGAAGCGCTCTGTTTCCATAGAACATATTTATTTTATAGAGCGGGACAGAGTTTGTCATGCAACAAATTCTGTCCTCCATAAATATTTATTACATTTGCTTAAAAAAAACATGAAACGACAAATTTTTATACTTTTCGTTTTAGCAATAATAGGAACTATGACAGTAACAGCCGCTAATCCACTTTTAAAGAAATTCAACACCCCGTTTGAAACACTTCCTTTCGATCAAATAAAAAACAACCATTACGAACCCGCCTTTGCTGAAGGCATCCAGCAGTTGGAAAAGGAAGTAAGAGCCATTGCAGACAATCCGCAACCGCCCACATTTCAGAATACCGTCGTCACGCTGGAACGAAGCGGAAAATTACTGGACAGGGTAGCCTCCGCCTTCTTCAACGTCCTGGGCGCCGAGGCAAACAATGAATTGATGGAGATCTCACAACGGGTCAGCCCCAAATTATCAGAAAGCAGCAACAATATTTATCTTAATGAAAAACTGTTTGCCCGTGTGAAAGCGGTCTATGACCAACGGGAATCGCTAAACCTGGACGTCGAAGACGCCCGCCTTTTGAAAAAGACATTCGAGGCCTTCGCCGACCGAGGGGCCAACCTGAGCCCGGCGGACAAGGAAACCTACCGCCGGTTAAGCACCGAACTGAGCCGGCTGACTTTGACTTTCGACCAGAATGCCTTGAAAGATAAAAACCGTTACGAACTGCTCCTTACCGACGAAAAAGAGCTGACCGGCCTGCCCGAAAGTTTCTGCGAAGCAGCCCGGCAGCGCGCCAAAGAAAAAGGGAAAGAAGGTTGGCTTTTCGACCTCTCCGCTCCCAGTTATGTACCGTTTATGAAATATGCGGAAAACCGCACCTTGCGAGAGAAACTATATAAAGACTACATGAGCGTCGGCAACAAGGGGGACGAGTTCGACAACAAGGAAAATGTCAGGCAGATCGCCAACACACGGCTCGCCATTGCCCAATTGCTCGGCTACAAGGACTATGCCTCTTACGAACTGAAGGACAAGATGGCTAAAAACTCCGATAATGTCTACCGCCTGCTGAACCAACTGCTCGACGCCTATAAACCGGTCGCCATCAACGAATGCCATATGCTCGAAGGCTTTGCAATCGGAACAGAACAAACCGACTTCCGACTTATGCCCTGGGACTGGAATTATTATGCGGAGAAGCTGAAAGCCCTGCGTTTTCAGGTGGACGACGAAATGACACGCCCTTACTTCTCCCTGGAAAATGTAAAGAAGGGAGTCTTCGGACTGGCGACCGAACTCTACGGGATTACGTTCAAGGAAAATAAAAAGATTCCGGTCTATCACCCCGAAGTGCAGACTTACGAGGTTTACGATGCCGACGGAAAATTTCTCTCCATCCTTTACACGGACTTTTTCCCGCGCGACGGAAAACAGTCCGGCGCCTGGATGAACGGAGTGAAACCTCAATATAAAACGGAAAAAGGTGAAGACAGCCGCCCGCAGATCATTATTGTAATGAACTTCACGCGCCCGACCGGAGCGAAGCCCTCCCTCCTCACCTACGACGAGGCGGAGACCTTCCTGCATGAGTTCGGGCATGCACTCCATGGAATGCTGGCGAAGGGCACTTACGCCAGCCTTTCGGGAACCAATGTCGACCAGGACTTTGTAGAGCTTCCTTCGCAGATCATGGAAAACTGGCTGGCTGAAAAGGAATTCCTCGACCGGATCGCCATACATTACGAAACCGGGGAAAAGATCCCTACGGAATTGGTACAGAAGTTAGTCAACGCCTCCAACTATAACGCCGGTTACCTATGCTGCCGGCAGGTAAGTTTCGGACTGTTGGATATGGCCTGGTATACACGCACAAAGCCTTTCGAGGGGGATGTGGAAGCTTTTGAAAAGGCGGCATGGAAAGCAGCCGCGATCCTTCCGGACGTCCCGGGAGCCTTGATGAGCACAAGTTTCGGCCACATTTTCTCCGGAGGATATGCCGCCGGGTACTACGGGTACAAATGGGCGGAGGTATTAGATGCCGATGCTTTCGCCGCATTCAAGGAAGCCGGAATCTTCAATAAGGAAGTCGCCCGCCGTTTCCGGGAACAGATCCTTTCCAAGGGGGGTACGGAAGAGCCGGATGTGCTCTATCGCCGTTTCCGCGGAAAAGAACCTTCCATCGATGCTTTGCTCATCCGGAACGGAATAAAAAAATAAGCATTAAAAAAATACAATTCATTAATTAATATGTAATTTTGCACCCGAATTACTGCTAAAAAGTAAGAATAGGTTTTTAGTATGGCAGAAAAGAGAAATAAGCAATTGGACGTGGACAAACGATACCTGCGAATGGCAGCTATCTGGGCGGAAAATTCCTATTGCATCCGGCGGAAAGTCGGATCTTTGATCGTCAAGGATTTGCGGATCATTTCGGACGGGTACAACGGTACTCCTTCCGGATTTGAGAATATCTGCGAAGACGAAAACAACAAGACGAAGCCTTATGTACTCCATGCGGAAGCCAATGCCATCACGAAAGTGGCCGCTTCCTCCAACAGCAGTAAAGGAGCAACGATATACATTACCTCCTCTCCCTGCATCGAATGTGCGAAATTGATCATTCAGGCTGGGATTGTACGTGTTGTGTATTCTGAGAAGTATCATACGGACGAAGGATGTGAGTTACTCAAACGCGCCGGAATAGTTGTAGATTTTGTAGAAATTAACAATACACACCAAGAGTAAAAATGAATAAAAACAAAAAAATAGCCATTTGGTTACCTGTTATTATTGCCCTGAGCCTTGCATTGGGTATTTTTATCGGAAACCACTATCTGTTGTTAAACAAAGGCTTCCGACAAATTTACTCCGGTAATAATAAGATCAGCACAATCCTGGATATTATTGACCGCCAGTATGTAGACACCGTTAATATGGGGAACCTGATCGAAGAGACGATTCCCAAAATATTTAGCGAATTGGATCCGCACTCCTCCTATATCCCTGCGAAATACGCCGAAGAGGTACACGATGAATTGGAAGGTTCGTTCAGCGGCATCGGAGTATCGTTTAACATGCAGTCCGATACGATTATTGTAATCAGCGTCATTTCGGGAGGGCCCTCCGAAAAAGCGGGGCTGCTGCCTTTTGACCGGATCATCACGATCAACGATACCGTTTATGCCGGGAAAAAGTTCCACCAGGAAGAGGTGATCAAAAAATTACGCGGACAGAAAAACAGTACCGTACGCCTGGGCGTCCAAAGGGGGTCTTCTCCCAAATTGATCCAATTCGATGTAACGCGTGGGGAAGTACCCAATTATTCAGTCGATGTTTCTTATCGCGTCAGCGAAGGAATCGGCTATATCAAGGTAACTAAATTCGCACGTACGACCTATAATGAATTCATCACGGCTATCGCCAAGCTGAAACAGCAGAAATGTACCGGCTTCATTGTCGATCTGCGGCAAAATAGCGGCGGTTACATGGATGCCGCCATCAATATGATCAACGAATTCCTACCGGACGGCAAACTGATCGTTTATACGGAAGGCAAAGCCTTCAAGCGCAACGACGTCTATTCGAACGGTACGGGCACTTGCATCGATGCTCCGCTGGTTGTTCTCGTGGATGAATTGTCGGGCTCGGCCAGTGAAATCTTTGCCGGGGCCATTCAGGATAATGACCGAGGACTGATTATTGGTCGCCGTACTTATGGGAAAGGGTTGGTACAGACTCCGATTCCACTGGGAGACGGTTCGGAATTACGCCTGACAATTGCCCGTTATTATACACCTTCGGGACGCAGTATTCAGAAAATGTATGAAATGGGTAAGGTCGAGGAATACGACATGGATCTGTACAACCGCTATATGCATGGGGAATTCGACTCGGCGGACAGCATTAAAATAGCCGATTCATTGCAGTACAAAACTTCAACCGGACGGATTGTCTATGGCGGCGGCGGAATTATGCCGGATCTGTTCATCCCGCGTGATACAAGCCATTTTACCTCTTATTATATCAATGCACATAATAGCGGAGTGATCTACCAGTATGTCCTCACCTATTCCGACCGGGAAAGAGCTAAGTTGTCTTCGTTCAAAAACTATCAGGAATTGTATGCTTATCTCAGCAAACAACCGTTAGTGGAAGATTTCGCGAATTTCGCGGAGACAAAGGGAATCCAGAAAAGGCCGGGATTGATCCAGATCTCCTACCAGTTGCTGAAACAACAACTGGAAGCGTATATCATCCGCAACTTCTTTGACAATAACGGATTCTATCCAATTTTCCTGAAAGATGATGTGGCCTTAAAAAAGGCCGTCGAAGTGATTAAGGACGGATATTGGGATCCAAAACGAAAGTGAAGTAAGCTCCTCTGCTTAATGCAGGCGAAGGTCGTAGATAACGGTAGCGCGCACGTGCTCGTTCAGGCTTTTCACCAACCGCTCCCTGCACATCATGAGCTCGCTCCGCAAAGCGGAGGAAGTAAGGGATACGTGCAACACATGGTTTTTCACATAAATTTGAGTAGTATATTCCAGTATCATCGGGCCGAGGAGTTCTCCCCAGGCCCTTTTGATACGGATTTCCAGTATTTTATCATATAATTCGGTATTATCTTCAAAGAAATCGCGGAGAACCTCCCCGAGGGTTTGCGTATTTTTCCTTCTCATAATTCCTCCTCCATCGGTAATACCGCGCCATTATCTACCTTAAACAAGGTGTAGTCGTGCGGGATTGTTTTCAGAATCCGGTCCAGGTATTTCCGGTTTGTGTCCGTAATAAAGATCTGCCCGAAATGATCTTCACTGACTAATTTGATGATTTGCTCCACACGCTCGGCATCCAGTTTATCGAAGATATCGTCCAGTAAGAGAATGGGGCGGGTCTGTCCTTTTGCCGACAAAAAGGCAAACTGGGCGAGTTTTAATGCAATCAGATAAGTCTTGTTCTGCCCTTGCGAACCGACGCGACGGATCAGGCGATCATTCAGAGTCATCTCCAGTTCGTCCTTGTGGATGCCGGTGGAGGTATAACCGAGAACCCGGTCCCTTTCCCTGTTGCCCGCCAGACTTTGTCCATAGTCCGACTCTTCGAGTTGGGAAAGATAACGCAAAGCGACCCGCTCTGCCGAATGGCAGATCGTCTGGTAATGCTCGTTGAAAATAGGAGTCAGCTCATCGATCAGTTGCCGTCTTTTCTCATAGACCAAGGGAGCGTACCTTAACAGTTGGCTTTCCAAGACTTCATACAGCGCTTCGTCCCGGCTTTGGTTTTTCAGCATGACATTACGCTGCATCAACGCTTTATTATACTGAATCAGGGCATGCAGATAAGATTTGTCCTGCTGTGAGATAATCACATCCAGAAAACGGCGCCTCTCTTCACTTCCTCCCCGGATCAATTCCGAATCCGTAGGCGAAATCATGACTATCGGTATCAGTCCGATGTGCTCCGAAAGCCTTTCGTATTCTTTTTTGTTCCGCTTGAACTGCTTCCGTTGCCCACGGCGGATTGCACAGAAGATATCCTCTCCCCGTTCCCCGTTGACATAGATGCCCTCTACAACACAAAGTTCCTGCCCTTCCAGGATCAACTGGCTTTCCGGCGTATTGACATGGCTCTTACAAAAAGAAAGGTAATAGATGGCATCCAGCAGATTGGTTTTCCCCATTCCATTGTTCCCGAAAAAACAATTCATCTTGGAAGAAAAGGCCAATTCCGCCTGAACAATATTCTTATAATTGAGAACAGATAATTTATTCAGTATCATCCACGCATTATTAATCGTACAAAATTAAAAAATATAAGGTGGAAACTATCGTTTATATCAGTAAAAAAACTAATTTTGCGCTTTAAATTGAACAGTCATAGATACAGCTAAAAATAATAATAATATAAAGAAGAACGAACTATGTCGAGTAAACAAAAAAGTGCTGGCAAAGAATTAGAAGTAGATGTTATCCTTTCTAAATCAGAGCAATTTATTGAGAAATTCAAAAAACCTATATTCTATGGAATCGTTGCCGTGGCTGTCATTATAGGAGCTTATCTCGCTTTTCATTATGGTTATGCCCTGCCGCAAAACAAGAAGGCGGAAGTTGCCTTGTTTAAGGGCGAGCAATATTTTGCCAGAGACTCTTTCAAACTTGCATTGAACGGTAACGGAGCGGATTATATCGGTTTTGAGGAGATAATCAGTTCTTACAGGGGAACGAATGCTGCCAACCTGGCCAAAGCCTATGCAGGCATTTGCTATTTCCGCCTGGGAGAAACAGATAAAGCGGAGGACTTGTTGAAATCATTCAGCGGAAACGATAAGACAATCTCCCCTGCCATCGTAGGATTGATCGGAGATTGCTATGTAAACAGCGGAAAGACCGAAGAAGGAATCAGCTATTTTAAGAAAGCGGCATCCAGAGCCGACAACGACATCGTCAGCCCCATCTATTTAAAGAAAGCGGGTATCGCTTATGAAAGCCTGAAACAATATAATGAAGCCATCAAGGCTTATACGACGATCAAGGAAAAATACAGTGCTTCAATGGAAGCCGGCGATATTGACAAATACATCTCCCGTGCGGAGATCCGGAGCAATACAGCAAATTAAGCAATCACAAAAGATTCATATCCAATAAAAGGATGTCAAAAGGCATCCTTTTATTTTTCAACCACTTAAGAATTATGGCAACAGCATATCACAATTTATCGGCATACGACTTTGACAGCATACCCGATGCATCCGAAATGAAATTCGGGATCGTTGTTTCCGAATGGAATCGCAATATCACGGAGAATTTATTAAAAGGAGCCTGTGATTCCCTGGAAAAACACGGAGTAAAAAAGGAAAACATACAGATCGTCCGGGTTCCGGGAAGTTTTGAACTGACTTTCGGAGCGAGAAAACTGGCCGATACCCGGGACGTGGACGCAGTGATCGCCTTAGGCAGCGTAGTCCGGGGAGATACTCCTCATTTTGACTATGTCTGTTCCGGCGTAACGCAAGGCATAACCGAATTGAATCTGATGTATGATATTCCGTTTATCTTCGGTCTGTTAACGACCGATAACATGCAACAGGCCGAAGACAGGGCCGGCGGAAAATATGGTAATAAAGGGGATGAGGCCGCAATTACAGCTATAAAAATGGCCGCCATCACTTGCAATTTAGAAAACTAATCGTATCTTTGCATCGCAATTCGCAAAAGGGCAGTTACCAGAGTGGCCAAATGGGGCTGACTGTAACTCAGCTGGCTTTCGCCTTCGGTGGTTCGAATCCATCACTGCCCACATTGGGAATCATTGCGGAAGTAGCTCAGTTGATAGAGCATTAGCCTTCCAAGCTGAGGGTCGCGGGTTTGAGCCCCGTCTTCCGCTCTCGCAAAAACGGAGAATTCGTAAGGGTTCTCCGTTTTTCTTTTCCCATGAGAACCTTTCCGACCTTGTTTTGTTTAATAGAAATCATACTAAAGTCATCAAATTATGGATACGAAAGATTCAGTACTTAAAATCAGAGTATTGCCGAATGCTCCACTATCAGTTGAAGGCAAAGTCGAATTAATCCTTGCAGACGGGACGTCTGTCGTAAAAGAAAACCCACATCTCTGCCGTTGCGGCGGTTCGAAACACAAACCTTTTTGCGATGGTACTCATGCAAAGATAGGCTTTATGGGTTAATTGCATAATTATCAAGTTAAAAGGCCGGAGTGTCCAATCACATTGCGGTCTTTTTTGTATGCAAAGGGCTATAGT
>NZ_LT799418.1:3178215-3240179 GCF_900162725.1 Parabacteroides sp. Marseille-P3160
TATGGCAACAGCATATCACAATTTATCGGCATACGACTTTGACAGCATACCCGATGCATCCGAAATGAAATTCGGGATCGTTGTTTCCGAATGGAATCGCAATATCACGGAGAATTTATTAAAAGGAGCCTGTGATTCCCTGGAAAAACACGGAGTAAAAAAGGAAAACATACAGATCGTCCGGGTTCCGGGAAGTTTTGAACTGACTTTCGGAGCGAGAAAACTGGCCGATACCCGGGACGTGGACGCAGTGATCGCCTTAGGCAGCGTAGTCCGGGGAGATACTCCTCATTTTGACTATGTCTGTTCCGGCGTAACGCAAGGCATAACCGAATTGAATCTGATGTATGATATTCCGTTTATCTTCGGTCTGTTAACGACCGATAACATGCAACAGGCCGAAGACAGGGCCGGCGGAAAATATGGTAATAAAGGGGATGAGGCCGCAATTACAGCTATAAAAATGGCCGCCATCACTTGCAATTTAGAAAACTAATCGTATCTTTGCATCGCAATTCGCAAAAGGGCAGTTACCAGAGTGGCCAAATGGGGCTGACTGTAACTCAGCTGGCTTTCGCCTTCGGTGGTTCGAATCCATCACTGCCCACATTGGGAATCATTGCGGAAGTAGCTCAGTTGATAGAGCATTAGCCTTCCAAGCTGAGGGTCGCGGGTTTGAGCCCCGTCTTCCGCTCTCGCAAAAACGGAGAATTCGTAAGGGTTCTCCGTTTTTCTTTTCCCATGAGAACCTTTCCGACCTTGTTTTGTTTAATAGAAATCATACTAAAGTCATCAAATTATGGATACGAAAGATTCAGTACTTAAAATCAGAGTATTGCCGAATGCTCCACTATCAGTTGAAGGCAAAGTCGAATTAATCCTTGCAGACGGGACGTCTGTCGTAAAAGAAAACCCACATCTCTGCCGTTGCGGCGGTTCGAAACACAAACCTTTTTGCGATGGTACTCATGCAAAGATAGGCTTTATGGGTTAATTGCATAATTATCAAGTTAAAAGGCCGGAGTGTCCAATCACATTGCGGTCTTTTTTGTATGCAAAGGGCTATAGTCCGACAAAAGAATTTGTAGCTATTTTGCAATTATTATCATAACAAACAAGGGAGATTAGCAGTTATATATATGAAATAAATGAAGTCGGAATATACCCGACTAGATAAAACAATTTTCCGAAATAATTATTGATAATGGAAATAATAATATTCCCCAAAAACTCCTTAATTCATCATTAAATTATGATACAAGATTCTTTGTTAAACACCGGACGCATCGAAAAGTTGCATCCTCTTTTCAAAAAAGCGTTTGATTTTATTCGAAACACCGACTTTTCCCAGATAGAAGATGGGAAAATCGAAACTGATAACCCGGGACTCTATTTCACTGTATCCAGCATTATAGGAAAAGAAAAGGAGGAAGCGCGGATTGAGACTCACAACCAGTTTATTGATATTCAAACGCCTCTTTTAGGGGTAGAGCAGATAGGCTGGAAATGCGGAGAAGATTTAGTTTTGATAGCGACGCCTTACAATGAAGAAAAAGATATCACCTTCTTTGTAGACCGTCCAACGACATATGCAAAGATCTATCCGGGACAGTATGCCGTTTATTTCCCCGAAGACGGCCATGCTCCCGGTATCGGGCAAGGTTCAATTCGCAAGGTCGTCGCTAAAATAAAAGTTTGATTTCAACTAAAAAAGAGAGGTTCTCAAATACGGAACCTCTCTTTTTTTCTTTGTTTTTTAGGATAAAACCCCTATGGATAAGAAATCGCACTAAGGCATGCGTTTTCATCCCCTTTCCGGCTATTCTTTAAGTTCATCCAAAGCTTCTTTGCCCTTATTGATTTTCGTCTCGGCTCTTTCTTTCAGATACTCAGCCTTATTTTTTGTTACATCGACAATATCTTTGAATTTGTTCTTTGCTTTATCCACGCATTTCCCAAACTCATCAGATAGTTTTTCCCGATTTTCTTTCTCACTTAGAACACCAGCCAGATATCCGGCTACAGCACCGATCGCGATTCCAAACAAAATTTTCTTCATAATTCTCTTTTTTAATTGATTAATTTCTCCAAGTTTCTGTCTATAAAACAGCAAAGTTTGCCGTATTGTTTATTAACAAATCTGAATATGAAATAAGAAATACAGAAAATTCCGCTTCCGGCTTTACTTTATGGGAAAAAAGAATGTAGTATAAAAGATACGGTTCCTTATTTTATTATTTTTATATTTGCATATAAGATTTACATGGATGGCTTTGTTAATAATCGCATATCTATCATAACAAAGAGTATCTCTAAGAAGATGAAAGAATTGGCAAACTATAAAGGAAGCGTAAGGGATAATTTTGATAAGATCTATATTCTTTATTATTCAAGGATGCATCGTTTTGCCAAAGAATATGTCATATTAAATGAAGATGCCGAGAACATTGTACAAGATGTTTTTGTAATACTATGGGAAAAACGGGAAGTATTAGAGATAAAGGTCAGCCTTATATCCTATCTTTTTTCTTTAGTAAAAAACAAATGCATGGATTATCTTCGTCACAAATTGATTGAAGACAAAGGCCAAGAAGAATTGAGTGCAAAATTGTATTCATTGGAACTTATGGACCAGACCTTTTCTTCAGAAGAAGAAATAGAACAAATCATAAATTCCAGCATCGCCAAGTTGCCGGAACGTTGTCGGAAAATATTCATCAAAAGTCATATAGAAGGGAAAAAATACCGCGAAATAGCGGAAGAGCTGAATATATCCGTCAATACAGTAGAAAATCAAATCAGCATTGCCTTAAAAAAACTTCGCGTTTTATTAAAAGATTACCTACCGCTATTATTTTTCCTGTCCCATATAAAATAACATTCATTAACCTTTCCATTCTTGGTGGTAAATAGAATTATAAACGCTCTACTTATAATTAAAAGAACACCAATAGCTGCATGAATGATTTAATTGTTAACTATTTCAAGGGGAATATAACCGAAAAAGAAAAGGAGATACTTTTTTCAAGAATAACCAAGGAAGAGGACTTAAAATCGGAGTTCGCCTCTTTTCAAAACATTTATGCACTAACCGCTCTACTCCCTATAGAAAGCGATGTTGAAGAAGGTTTTGATAAGTTGATGGCATTTAAACAAATCCTTCAGAAAAACAGGGAAAAGGCCGTTTTCCCATTAAAACAGATCATGGGATACGCCGCCACCTTATGTATAGCTATTTTTTCGACTTGGGCAATCATGAATATTCAAAAAAAGGAAGATGTCGTAACTTATGAAGAACTGACCGTACCTCCTGGGCAACGCGCTCATCTCAAACTGTCAGATGGTACAACCGTTTGGTTGAATGCCCGTTCTTTTTTACGTTATCCGAACCATTTTTCCCAAAAAGAACGATTTGTCGAGTTAAACGGAGAGGCATTCTTCGATGTAAAAGAAAATAAAGATTGCCCCTTTATCATTTCTACTGAAATGGTAGACATAAAAGTGTTAGGCACCCGCTTTAATGTTTTTGCCTACAAAGGACAGGATGAGTTCAATACTTCTCTGATAAAAGGATCGGTTCAAATACAAAATAAAAAGAATCCATCAGACACTCTCATTCTATCACCTAATGAACGGGCTGAAATGCGTGGAAACAAGTTAGAAAAACATTCGTTTAAGGAAACAAGCTTCTTGCTCTGGCAAGAAGGCATTTATACTTTTAATGACATTCCATTTAATGAAATTATTAAAAAATTGGAATTGTATTATGACATTCCAATCAAGATCCAGAACAAGGAAATCGAAAAATACAAATTCAGCGGAAAGTTTAGACAGAGAGACGGAATAGTGAGTGTCTTACGAACATTACAAAAAGTAAAATATTTCGCCTTTATAAAGGATGATGAATTAAACACAATTACAATAAAATAAACGTAACTCAAATGTGAAATTTTAAATCTAATTGCCTATGTAGTACAAACTAAAATCAAAAACCGGCAGATGTTCCAGCATCCACCGGTTGAGTGTTAACACAAAATCATTACAAAAAATCAAGTATTAACGACTAAAACAAAGTAAAGTTATGAAAAACAAACCGAAAATTCTACGTATTATGAAATTTTCAACCTGTCTTTTTTTTCTTTGTATATTCACGTCTTTTGCGGAAAACAGTAATTCACAGAATGCAAAAGTGAATATCATTACAAACAATTTGACGATCGGAGATTTTATCGATCAAGTAGAAAAGCAAACAGACTATTTGTTTGTATACAGTAAGAGTGAAGTAAATATTGATGATGCAATTGCGGTAAATTCAGGTAAGAAACCGGTAAACCAATTTTTAAATGAAGCTTTTACCCAATCAGGCATTAATTATTCTTTTGAAAACGACTATATTGTCCTTACGAAAAAGGCAGCTCCTTCTATTGTCCAACAACAAGGGAGGAAGATCACCGGGATCATTACCGATTCAAACGGAGACCCCGTTATTGGAGCCAATGTCCTTATAAGAGGTACGACAAATGGTTCCATCACAGATATAAATGGGAATTACACGTTGGAAAGAGTAACTCCTGATGCCATTCTCCAAGTTTCGTATATTGGTTACCTGACTCAGGAAATTCCCGTTGGTAATCAAACTCAAATTAATGTTACGTTAATAGAAGACTCCAAGACTTTGGAAGAAGTTGTTGTTGTGGGATATGGAACTATGCGTAAATCAGATGTAACCGGATCCATTGCCGTTGCCAAAGGAGAAGACTTACTGAAAAGCCAAAACTTCAGTGCTTTAGACAATTTAAGAGGGAAAGCTTCCGGAGTTAACATTTACTCAAATTCAAGTCAGCCGGGCACTTATGCCAATCGCGTTGTTATCCGTGGTATGTCTACGATCAATTCTTCCTCCAATCCGTTATATGTAGTGGATGGCGTAGTCATGGAAGACTTCCATTTGCTAAACCCGAATGACATTGAGAGCATAGAAGTATTGAAAGATGCATCTGCTGCTGCAATCTATGGGGCCCGTGGAGCAAACGGTGTCATTCTTGTGACAACTAAACGAGGCAATAAAGGAGAAGGGACGAGCGTCAGCTATCAAGGTTCCATAAGTTTAAGTACGGTATCCCGTTATATGGATCTGCTGAATGCACAGGAATGGACGGATGCCTTTATGATCGGGCTGGAAAACGAGAATAAGTATCAAGGAAAAAGCTGGTCGCTAAATCGTGCAGATTGGTTTACGGACCGTAACTATTTCGATGCCAACGGTAACCCATTATATGATACCGATTGGCAAAAGGAAGCGACCCGGATAGCTATCTCCCATAATCACCAATTGAATATCCAGCAAGGTGGCAAAAACTCTTCAGTCGGAGCATTCCTGAACTATACCGACCAGCAAGGCATTCTAAACAATACGTATAACAAGCGTGTAAATGCAAAATTGGCATATGATGCAAAACCTCTTCCCTGGTTATCTACTGCGATTAACCTTTTAGTCAACCATACTTGGGGACGCTACACTCCTGAAGACGGAGGAGGTCAGGAAGCCCGCCGTACCATGATTGAAATGCTGCCATGGCTACCGGTACGCGATGCTAACGGAAAGTACACGACTTCCTCTTCTTCCTCGATGGCCGAAACTTTCGGGTTCGAAGGGATGTCTAACCCGGTCATGATTCTGGATTTACAGAAAAGGATGAGATACAACACGCAAATTTTCGGGAATGCCGCATTAACTTTTCATCTGTTAGATGGCCTGGATCTGAAAACTCAGTTAGGTATCGATAACCATCAAAGAACCTATAAAGGCTATTCTTCCGTGTCCCTTAATAATATCTCCATGCCAAACGGATGGGCGGAAATTAACCATACGAACACCCTTTACTGGCAGGAAGAGACTTATTTGACTTACAACAAAGTATTTGATGAGCATCGGATCAATGCGATGGCCGGTCTTTCCTGGCAAGAACGGACATACAATTATGATAGATCAAGAACGGAAGGATTCGACGACGACTTTTATGAATATAACAACTTAGGAGTTGGTACTACTCCGTCCTCTCCGGAATCGGACTGGAACAGTTGGGCGATGAATTCTTATTTTCTACGCTTGGCATATACGTACAAAGATCGTTATTCCGCTACCGTAACAGGCCGTTACGACGGTTCTTCCAAATTCGGAGAAAACAACAAATATGCTTTCTTCCCGTCAGCAGGTTTGGCCTGGATCGCGTCAAATGAAGACTTCTTAAGCAACAATGAGTTGATCAGTACTTTAAAACTCCACACCAGCTATGGTTTAACAGGTAACTCGGAAATCGATCCTTACCAATCGTTAGCTTCCGTCTCTGCCGGTACTTGGTTGCTGGATGGCACAAGATCTCCATATTCCTATATTAGTTCCATGGCCAATCCTGATTTAAAGTGGGAGAAAACGGCTCAATGGGACATCGGTTTCAACTTAGGTTTGTTTGATAATCGATTGAATTTTGATATCGCTTATTACCATAAGAAAACGACTGATTTATTGTTGGAGAGTCCGCTGCCGACTTCTACCGGTTTCGATTGGGTACTCAAAAATATCGGTTCCGTACAAAATCAAGGGCTCGATATTATGATTGACGGAACACCGGTACAAACGAAAGATTTTACCTGGACTTCAACACTCAATATGAACTACAATAAAAACAAGGTTCTCAGTTTAGGAGAAAATGATGAGGATATCCTTTTGAACAGTTGGGTCGGAGGTTATGAAAGCATTATCCGTGTCGGTGAAAACATGAATAGCTTTTACGGATATAAAAGATACGGTGTCTATACAACGGAAGATTATGAAGCCGGGGATTGTACTTTAAATCAGGTAGGACGGGCCAAACGTTCCGCAGATAAAGAAATCCTGGGGAAAGGTACTCCTGATTGGACAGGTAGTTTCATCAATAACTTCAGATACAAGAATTTTGATTTAACGATCGATATGCAATTTGTCTGGGGCGTAGAGACGATGCAACAATTCTATCACTCTACCTATGACCGCTTCGGTATTACTAATGGCTTAAGTAACATACTTTATGATGCATACGACGGTACCAATCCGAATACAATGCAGCAGGCAATTTATTTAACCAACTCCGGACATGCCGGCCAGGATACGACGGTTGACTCTGCTTGGATTGTAGATGGCTCTTATTTACGGGTCAATTTGATTCAATTGGGATATACCTTCGCCCCCAAGCAATGTAAGGCAATCGGTATCTCCGGATTGCGCGTATATGGAAATGCCAACAATCCGTTCTTAATTTGTTCAGGAGACTTCAATGGCTATGATCCGGAAAGTACATCCCAATATGGAGACAGCGAGAAATTCGGCCAGAACATGACCTTCTTCTCCTATCCGAGAGCAACTACTTTCACACTCGGTGTAAACGTAACATTTTAATTAATTAAAAAGGAAAGAGAAATAATATGAAAAAGATAGTATTTTCATTACTAAGCATAGGCTTGTTCGGGATGACAGCATGCAATAGTTTCCTGGATGAAAACCCGAAATCGTCAATCACTTCAGGAGCTTACTACAAAACAGAAGCGCAAGCAATCGCCAATGTGAATTATTTATATCGAAGCGGAGCTCCGCAAAGATATTCTAACGCAGGATCTGCTTACCTCGGACCCAACGCTTCCATTAATGGCATGCTGACCGGTTATTTTACAAACAGCTATGAGGGACAAGAAATAGTTTGCATGTATGCAAGACAATTAAACCGTCAACAATATACACAGACTATTTCCAATACGATGAATGACATCTGGGATAATTGCTATGCTTCCATCAATGTAACAAATGCAGCAATTAAATATATCCCTACGATAGAAATGAGTACGGAAACAGCTAATAAATTAGTAGCTGAGGCCAAGTTTTTCCGGGCATTCAATTATTTTTATTTAGTAAAGACTTTCGGCGCAATTCCTATGCCGACCGAACCATACGAATCATTAGAAAACTTATATCTGGAACGCACTCCGGTCGCTTCGGTATATGAATTAATCGAATCGGATCTGAAAACAGCGGTAGAAACCCTTCCTGCGGTTAAATTTGCAAGCAATGCACATCGTATCACCCAATATGTAGCAGCAATGACGCTTGCCAATGTATATCTTCAACAAGGCAAATATGCCGAAGCCGCAGAACAGGCTAAAATCGTAGTAAATTCGCCTCATAGCCTTACTCCGAATACTGATTTGGGTGTAAATAGCGCTTATAATAAACTTCGTTCCACAGATAACTTAGATGAAGTAATTTATGCACAGGAATTCGATGCAACGATTAATAATAGCGGTTGGTGGCCTACTTATGCCTTCAGTTCTCAGGCTGTCGCTTTATTTGGCACCTATTCCATATTCGAAAGAGTTTACGGACCGACTAATCAATTCCTGAATGTCTATAAATCCGATGATCTTCGCATCCAGCCCAACCAATTTTTCCATTGGACCTATACCCATCCGGCCTCAGGACTGGTCTGGACTTCACAGGTAGCAGGATGCTGGTATTACTATGACGAAGAAGCTTTATTGAATACAGGAAAAGGAACAAAAGATTGGAATTTCTATCGTTATGCAGAGGCATTATTAATCGCCGCGGAAGCTACGGCCCAAAGTTCGGGAGTCACAGCAGAAGCAGCCGGATATTTGGCACAAATCAAAGCCCGTGCCGATATGGAAGGAAAAACAACCGCTCAATATGCCACGGAATTGCAGGGTCTATCCAAAGACGCTTTTGTTCAGGAATGTTGGACAGAACGCTTGCGCGAGTTCCCATTAGAGTTTAAGATCTGGGACGATTGCCTCCGTACCGGCATGTTCCCGGTTATTTCAACTACTGAAAAAGGGAAAGTTGAATATCAATCTCTTGTGGGCAGCACGAATGGTTCCGGTGCCACCTTTAAAGAGTCGGATCTGTTGTGGCCAATCTCGGTGGATGAACTTCAACGCAATCCGAGCTTGACACAGAACCCTGGTTATAATTAAACCACTAATGATTGAAAAAGCCCGAAACATTTTTTCGGGCTTTTTTTACATACCCGCTTTCATGGATGAAATTCTTTCCTTTTCTTTGTATTCTAATGAGTAAAAACAAGCTGCATTTTTTTAGGAATGGTATAAATTAAAATCATGAAGAATCGACACTTTGTATTGGGAGCGCTTTCGATTGCGCTATTAGGCGGTAACCTGAAAGGTCAGGCGGCTGTTAAAGAAGAGACTTTCGATCCGGTTGAATATGTAAATCCTTTAATGGGAACTCATTCTACTTTCGAGCTGTCTACCGGAAACACCTATCCGGCTATTGCACGCCCTTGGGGTATGAATTTCTGGACACCTCAGACTGGTAAAATGGGCGACGGATGGGCCTATACTTATACTTCCTATAAGATCAGAGGATTTAAACAGACGCATCAACCCAGTCCGTGGATTAATGACTACGGTCAGTTTTCCCTCATGCCGGTTGTCGGTTCACCGACCTTTGACCAAGATAAACGGGCCAGTTGGTTTTCACATAAGGCGGAAGTCGCCAAACCTTATTATTATCGCGTTTACCTGGCGGAGCATGACGTGGTCACGGAAATTACTCCGACGGAACGTGCGGCTATCTTTCGCTTTACTTTTCCGGAAAACGACCGCTCCTATGTAGTCATCGATGCATTCGACAAGGGTTCCTATGTCAAAGTAATCCCTTCGGAAAATAAAATCATCGGTTACACCACCCGGAATAGCGGAGGCGTACCGAAGAACTTCAGAAATTATTTCGTCATCCGGTTCGACAAGGCTTTTACCTACCAGGCAACTTTCGAAGGTTCCAACCTGACCGAAAACCGGCTGGAGCAAACAGCGGACCATTCCGGCGCCGTTATCGGATTTCAAACCCGGAAAGGAGAAAAGGTACATGCCCGCGTGGCTTCCTCTTTTATCAGTTACGAACAAGCTGAAATCAACCTGAAGGAGCTGGGAGACGATTCCTTCGACACGGTTGCCGAGAAAGGAAAAGCCGCTTGGAATAAGACACTGGGAGCGATCAAGGTGGAAGGCGGCACGTCGGATCAATACCGCACCTTTTACTCCTGCCTCTATCGCTCGCTGCTGTTTCCCCGTAAATTCTACGAAATCGACGCCAACGGTAAGGCCGTGCATTACAGCCCTTATAACGGAGAAGTGCTTCCTGGGTTCATGTATACGGACACTGGTTTCTGGGATACATTCCGCTGCCTGTTCCCCTTCCTCAACCTGATGTATCCCGAGCAAAACAAAGAAATTCAGGAAGGATTGATCAACACGTATAAAGAAAGCGGATTCTTCCCGGAATGGGCCAGCCCGGGACACCGAGGCTGTATGGTGGGAAATAATTCGGCCTCCGTATTGGTCGATGCCTACAAGAAGGGAGTCAAAGTAGATGATCTCCAGACTATGTACGAAGGCTTGATTCATGGCGCCAACAATGTACACCCCCAGATATCTTCAACCGGTCGGCTGGGATATGAGTATTACAACAAGCTCGGTTACGTCCCCTACGATGTAAAGATCAACGAAAACGCCGCCCGTACGCTGGAATACGCCTATGATGACTGGTGTATCTACCAACTGGCCAAAGACCTCAAACGTCCGAAGAAAGAATTGGAACTCTATGCCAAGCGGGCGATGAACTATAAAAATCTCTTCGACCCGGAAACCAAACTGATGCGCGGAAAAAACAAGGACGGCAAGTTCATGGCACCCTTCTCTCCGTTAAAGTGGGGAGACGCATTTACCGAAGGAAACAGTTGGCACTATACCTGGTCTGTTTTCCACGATCCGCAAGGTTTGATCGACCTGATGGGCGGGCGAAAAGAATTTATTACGATGCTGGACTCGGTTTTCGCCGTACCACCCCTCTTTGACGACAGCTACTACGGAGGTGTTATTCACGAAATACGTGAAATGCAGATCATGAATATGGGAAATTATGCGCATGGCAACCAGCCCATCCAACACATGATCTATCTCTATAATTATGCAGGAGAACCTTGGAAAGCACAATATTGGCTGCGCGAAGTGATGAACAAGATGTATTTGCCGACAGCCGATGGCTATTGCGGAGATGAAGACAACGGACAGACTTCCGCCTGGTATGTCTTTTCGGCACTCGGATTCTACCCTGTTTGTCCAGGTACGGACGAATATGTTTTGGGAGCGCCTCTGTTCAAGAAAGCGACGCTGACTTTCCAGAATGGAAACCGGTTAGTTATTAACGCTCCAGAGAATAGCAAAGAAAACATCTATGTGGAATCCATTTCGGTAAACGGACAGCCCCATACTAAGAATTATTTCACCCATAGCTTATTGCAAAACGGAGGAACGATTGATTTCCGAATGAGCGCCACCCCCAACCATAACCGGGGCACCCAACCGCAAGACTTCCCCTACTCTTTCTCCGTAAATGAAAAGGAGAAAATTAAAAATTAAATTGTAACCATTTATGGCAGACGATAAAAAAATCATCTTTTCAATGGTGGGGGTATCCAAAATTTACCCCCCTCAGAAACAAGTATTAAAAAACATCTATCTCTCTTTCTTTTACGGAGCTAAAATAGGAATTATCGGATTGAACGGATCCGGGAAATCGACCTTATTGAAAATTATTGCCGGCTTGGACAAAGATTATCAGGGAGAGGTTATCTTTTCACCCGGTTACAGAGTGGGTTATCTCGAACAGGATCCTAAGCTACAGGCCGGGAAAACCGTCAAAGAGATTGTGCAGGAAGGCGTACAGGAAACAGTCGACCTACTGAAAGAATATGAAGAAGTAAATGAAAAATTCGGCGATCCGGAGATATTGGAAAATCCGGATAAAATGGACGCCCTGATCAATCGGCAAGCCGAACTGCAGGACAAGATCGATGCGGCGGACGCCTGGAACCTGGACAGCCGTCTGGAGCGCGCGATGGATGCCCTGCGTTGCCCGCCGGAAGACCAGACCGTCGATACCCTCTCCGGAGGGGAGCGCCGCCGTGTAGCGCTATGCCGCCTGTTGCTCCAGCAACCGGACATTTTATTACTCGATGAGCCGACCAACCATTTGGATGCCGAATCAATCGACTGGCTGGAGCAACATCTTCAACAATACCAGGGAACGGTTATCTGCATTACGCATGACCGCTATTTTCTCGATCATGTAGCCGGATGGATTCTGGAACTCGACCGGGGGGAAGGTATTCCCTGGAAAGGCAATTACTCTTCCTGGCTCGATCAGAAAACCCAACGGATGGCCCAGGAGGAAAAACAGGTCAGCAAACGGCGCAAAAGCTTGGAAAACGAATTGGAATGGATTCGTATGGCGCCCAAAGCTCGTCAGGCTAAAGGAAAAGCCCGTTTGAATTCCTACGAAAAGCTCTTGAATGAAGACCCAAAGGAACGGGAATCCAAATTGGAGATCTTTATCCCGAACGGACCGCGCTTAGGAAATAAGGTTATTGAAGCGAAAGAGGTAGCCAAGGCTTTCGGCGAACGGCTTTTGTTCGACCATCTGAACTTTATGCTTCCCCCCAACGGAATCGTGGGCGTAATCGGCCCGAACGGCGCCGGCAAAACAACGCTGTTCAAGATGATCATGGGAATGGAAAGCGTAGACAAAGGTACTTTTGAAGTGGGAGAAACGGTTCGGATAGGTTACGCCGACCAGACACATAAGGACATCGATCCGAAGAAGACGGTCTATCAGGTCGTTTCGGGCGGAAACGAATTCATCCGTGTCGGAGGCAAAGAGATCAACGCACGCGCTTACCTCTCCAAATTCAATTTCTCCGGAGCCGACCAGGAAAAATTATGCGGCGTACTTTCCGGAGGGGAACGCAACCGGTTGCATCTGGCTATCACGCTGAAAACCGAAGCAAATGTCTTGCTGCTCGACGAGCCGACAAATGATATCGATGTAAATACCTTACGCGCTTTGGAGGAAGGTTTGGAAAACTTTGCCGGCTGCGCCGTCGTTATTTCGCACGACCGCTGGTTCCTCGACCGTATTTGCACGCACATCCTTTCTTTCGAAGGCGATTCGGAAGTCGTATTCTATGAAGGGACCTACTCTGAGTATGAAGCATACAAGCGGAAGAATTTAGGGGACGTCGAACCGAAGCGAATCCGTTACCGAAAACTAATCGTTGATTAATAACCACAAATATTTATATATGAAAGGCAAACTAATTATCGGAGCGTTATTAAGTTTTTCTCTTTTTTACTTTAGTGTACAAGGGCAAGCGCAAAAAATAGAGAAGTTATTTAATGGAAAAGATTTTTCCAACTGGAACTTTATCGTTAAAGACAATGCCGTTCCGCCCGAGAGAGTATTCACCATCAAGGACGGACTGATCCATATTACGGGAGATCCGTTCGGTTACATGTACACGAAAAAGAAATACAGCAACTTTAAACTGCATGTGGAATGGCGTTGGCCGAAAGGTGTTGAATCCAACAGCGGAATCTTTGTCTTGATAGAAGAAGCGAATAACCCTTTTCCTAACGGAATCGAGTGTCAATTAAAAGCGGGTGATGCAGGTAGTTTCGTCTTGCTGGGCGGTTCCGATCTATTGGAATTCGAGTTGCCGGCAGGAACAGCTGAACGCCCGGCCTTCCCGGTCGTACAAAAAGCGAAAGAGAGCAGTGAAAAGCCGGCCGGTGAATGGAACGAAGCCAATATCTTTGTAAAAGACGGCACCATTACAGTCTTCATCAACGGCGTATACCAGAATGTCGGCACGAATCCGGTCAAGGAAGGTTACATTGGCCTGCAAAGCGAAGGAAAGGACATCCAGTTCCGTAATGTAACGCTAACGGAACGGCCGTAAATCTCAGGCTTTCTTTACAGTTTCTTTCTTTGAAATGGCATAAAAAGAGGGCGTGTCAAAAGCATCACACCCTCCTACGATGAGGCCGGGGAGAGTCCTATCGGCCTCTATAATACGACAAGCGCGGCGGGATGCCAATAAGATTGGGGGTTGTAGGGATAAAAATAGCGAAGCCTGAAGTGACTTCGCTATGAGGTTGTTATAGCTTTTCGATCTCCTCGGCGGTAAGGCCGGTGGTCTCGGAAATGAGGTCGACCGGGAGGCCTTTTGCTTTCAGATTTCGCGCAATATTCAATTTCTCTTCGGTGCGGCCTTTTTTTTTCACCTTTCCGTTCGGCGAAGGCGAGGACGGCAAGGTTGTCGCGGTAGACTTTGATGCTTTCGTCGTACTTCTCGCGCTCTTCTTTCGTGAGGGAGGCGATGTCTACAATCTTCTCCAACTTCTCGAAGACTGACTTGCGGGCCTTAAAGGGCAGTCTCTTTAGTGTTTCCATATTTTTTAATACATATATCCATCGTTCAAAATCGGTTTCGCACTCTTAGCGGATAACAGATGGGAAAACTTCATTTTTGAGCTTGATCCAAAAAACGAAGCAAAAAAGATCAAGTTTGATTAATTACCCCAGTTCATTTTTGAGCTTTTTATCATCCTGCCGACAATCCCAGATAGTAACAATATTTATAATATCTTTGTCTTCGTCAATAAAATAAATTATTTTATAATTGTCTCTAACCACTAAAGAACGGAAACTTACAGGTAAATCGGAAAGATATGGCTCTAAAGCAGCCATTTGAGGAAACTGAACTAAAGGGAATACAGCGTTTTTAATATCCACTAACAATTTATTCGCTTCAGACCTGCTTTTTTCTCTATAAAAAGAATATATCTCCTTTAATCTCTGCTCTGCTTTTGGTTGCCAAATTATTTCCATTCTTCAGCCTCTTTAAATAGTTGCTCGTGCGCCTTACCCTTTCCGTTTTTAGCGTCTTCAACGGATTGCATTACTTCCTCTTTCAATTCATTAACAGACATAGCAGCAGGATAAGAAACTGAATTTCTTAAAAACGACTGAATTTTCTTGATTATATTTACATCATTAACACCAACAATAGATTCTATCAACTTCGCTTTTTCTATATATAAATCATTTTTATTCATACAGGCAACATTTTAAATTCATGACACCCAAAGATACATGAAATTTTTCTATTCATCCACAGACGAATCCTTTTCTCTTCCTAAAATTCCCGCAGCTAATTGCAAACAGTCAGTGAAATAACTTTGGATCCTTTCCCGAATACAGGAATATAACTGATGAGCCGCACCATGAAATTGTAGGGACGCATTCCATGCATAATATAAAAGACTTTATCCAGTTTCAGGCGGGGATCCCAACGCTCAAAGATACGGTTATCATCGAAGCCCCATTCAAAAACCGCTTTTGCATTCCGTAAGGTGTCATGCTTGTCCGATTGATGGCTCAAGTATTCCGAAAGTCCGTCAAAAAGAATGCGGGCATTGGGAAAACGTTCGGCAATGGTGCATAAAAGATTTTTCACTTTTTCTTCGGGAAAATACATAAATACTCCTTCCGAAATAAAAATGAAATTACTGTCGGGATGTTTTTCTTTCAGTTTATCCAGCCAACCGGTTTCAAACGCGGAATCCGGAATTAAAAATTGATTTCGATGCGTTTGCATCAATTGCTCACGTAATTTAATAGACTCAGGAAGATCCAGCTCATAGAAAATCGCTTTTGAAGCATTTTTCACACGATTGTACCTATCATCCAATCCACACCCGATATTCACGACAACAACGTTTTCATGCGTGGCAATGAATTCTTCCAATTGTTTGTCAATGTATTTCAAACGAACGCAGGTTCCTATACGACTCATTACTTTAGTGCCCGAATATTTTTCAAACGGATAATCTATCCGGTGCATCAATTTCAAACTTTGGGTATCATTTAAAACAGGATGTTTTTGTTGGGCATCCAAAGCACGCATATATACAGTAATAAAAAGGGTATCAGCGACATTGTCACTAATTGATGGTTTTATTTTTTCCATTCTCTGATAGATTGATTTATCACAAAGATAGATATTCTGGAGAATGGATTTAATCCCCATTATTAGGGATATTTCAATAAAATAAGCCTAATAGTAAGCATTATTAGGTAATCGAAAAAGCCCGCTTCTCCAATAGAAGCGGGCTCCCGTTAAATATTGCTTACAACGCTCCAAAACTAATAAAGGTTTTAAATAAAAACAAACGTTTAAGAATATTTTTTTACAAAAAAACGATCTCAGATAAAAATCTAAATATCCTATGTGAATTTATTCCTATTCTGCAACAAATTTCATCTCACGCAAGATAAATTCTTGATAGGTTTTACAAACGATGCTATTGCATTAATAGACAATAGGTTTCACCAACAGTTATAAAAACAGTGTATAATACGACTGATAATTTACCAAAACAGAATAAATTACGACGATTCTACAAAAAGAAATCTGTTCCGTTTAAGTAATAATTCATCTTTTATTTCCTCAATCCTCTCCCCCCCATTATTACTACAAACCAGACAAGACTATTATAGCATCAATTTATACATCCCGCTTCTATTGGAGAAGAAGCAAAATATATTTTGATAAAAGATTAGATACTTGAAAGATCCACTTTTTAATTTCTTAAATCGAATGCCTATGGAGAATAAACAACATTGAAAACGCACAACAGCTAAAAAAGCAGTTTTATTCATCTGATTAAACAACCTTAAGTGATTTATCTCAATAAAATTAGTAACCTTAAATTTGCAGTACATGATAAAAATACGATATCTCGGTTACGTCAAAACCGATTTGAAGGATTTTTTTAGAATTATAAAACTCTCAACACTCATCTTATTCACAGAAATGAGTTTAGTAAATGCAGACAATTCCTATTCGCAATTACTTCTTTCGACAAATAATTCAATTGAAATCGACCAACAAAGTAATAAGATCAGAATTACGGGAATAGTCTATGATCAAAACGGAGATCCTCTAATAGGAGTAAATGTTATCGAAGTAGGGACGACCAACGGAACTTTAACGGATATAAACGGACGATTTTCACTGGAAATAAATGAAAATGCGACATTACGGGCCTCTTACATTGGATATATTGCTCAGGATATTACGGTAAAAACAAGAGCACCGCTAACAATCAAATTAAAAGAGAATCTGACACAACTGGAAGAAGTGGTGGTGGTAGGTTATGGTGTTCAGAAAAAAGAAAGTGTTGTCGCTTCTATTGCTCAAGCTTCCGAAGAAGAGTTGAAACGGACGGGAAATGTAACCAACCTGACGGAAGCTCTGACTGGTCAATTGCCGGGTCTTGTCACCCTGACTTCTTCCGGTGAACCGGGAGGTATTACGACCGGTAACAGTGCGACAAATATGTTTATCCGCGGGCAAAATACATGGAATGGAGGCCAGCCGCTAATATTGGTTGATGGAGTGGAACGCAATATGAACAATATCGATGTAAACGAAGTAGCCAACATTTCCATTCTGAAAGATGCTTCGGCGACAGCCGTATTCGGAGTGAAAGGAGCAAACGGCGTAGTATTAATCACAACGAAAAGAGGTGAGGCAGGAAAGACAAAGCTAAACTTCAATTATACGGCAACAGGAACCATGCTTTCCAAACAACCAGACAAGCTGGATTCATATGCCGCAATGATGGCTAAAAACGAAATTATCGAACGCGAAGGAGTACTGAATGAACCGTCTTGGAATTCGTACGTCCCCTATGAAATCGTACAGCGTTACCGCAAACCTCAAACACCCGAATATGCAGTTATCTATCCGAATGTAGATTGGGAAAAAGCCATGTATGATGATATGGGGTTTTCCCATCGTGCAACCTTAAGCGCCCAAGGCGGAAGCAAAAATGTCAAATATTACGGCATGCTGGCTTATTTACATGAAGGAGACATGTTTAAAAACTATAATAATGGAAAAGGATATGATCCCAACTACAATTATGACCGTTTTAATTTCCGTAGCAACATCGACTTCAATCTCACTTCAAGCACAAAACTTTCAGTCGATTTGTCAGGTTTTTATTCACAGAAAAACACAAATTTCAATAATGAAGGATCGTCCAGCCGGGCAGACCAATGGATGTGGAGCGCTACGTATTTCCTTGCGCCCAACTTATTTTTACCTATGTATGATGACGGATATTGGGGCGCCTATCAGGAAGGGGGTAATAATACGGTAAATCCTTTGGCCGTAATCTATAATCTGGGAATTCGTGAGACAAGGACCACGCAGTTAAATTCCAATTTCACCTTGGAACAAGATTTGAGTTTCATTACAAAAGGATTAACAGTAAAAGCCTCTTTATTCTATGATAACAATATTCGCTCGGAAGGGGGAATTTATGATATCACCAATCATGTAAGACCAGGTGAAGCAGTGACAAATGTCAGATATAAACAAATTTATCCTTTACTCTATGAAGGCCCTGACCAAGACCCCTCCGAATACACAGTATATCTTCCGGTCAGCACCGAAGAATATGACTGGATTATGCGTCCGTGGACTATTAGGGCGGAAGGAATAAATTCTGCAAACTGGGATGGCACTATTCCGGTAACCCGCAGGCTTATGTACCAACTTCAATTGAATTACGCCCGCAGGTTCGGACTACATAATGTCTCTGCCATGGGGATATTTAAACGGGAAGAATATGCGAATGGCAATATGTTTAAAAACTACAGAGAAGATTGGGTGTCGAGGCTTACTTATGATTATGATTCCCGCTACCTGCTTGAATTGAACGGCGCCTATAATGGATCGGAAAAATTCGGCCCGGGCTATCGCTTCGACTTTTTCCCTTCCCTTGCTGCCGGCTGGTATATTTCCAACGAAAAATTTTTCCGATTAAAATGGGTGGATCGCTTAAAATTACGGTACAGTAAAGGATGGGTAGGGGATGATAGTGGAGGAAGTCGCTGGATGTATAGTTCCCAATTGGCATACGGAGGCTCGGCAAGACTGAACAATGCTTCCAATGGAACCAGTCCCTACACATTCTACAGGGAAACCGTTATCGGAAATCCCGAAGTCCGATGGGAAAAGGCGGTAAAAGATAATTTCGGATTGGAAATAGGGCTATTAAACAATTTATTCTCCTTAACGGCAGATTATTATACGGAGGATCGTACTGATATCCTGATAGCGGGGAGTAGCCGTTCCGTACCGGTATTCTTTGGAGCAACTCCTCCAAGTGCCAACTTGGGAAGAGTCAAGTCAAAAGGATTCGAGATAGAGTTGGGAGTAAATAAAACGTTGTCCCCGGGTTTGGATATTTGGTCCAAGCTCGCCATTACACATAATGAAAATAAGGTTATGTTTAGAGATGATCCACCTTTACAATACGCTCATTTAAAAGCGGCCGGTTACCCCATCGGTCAAATCAGAAGTCTGATTGCCAACGGATTTTACAACAACTGGGATGAAGTATACGCCAGTATCCCCACGGAGACGAACGACCTACAAAAATTACCGGGCTATTACGATCTGATCGACTTTAATGCCGACGGTGTGATTAAAAGCAGTGAAGACCAAGCTCCAATTGGCTATTCGGAAGTTCCTCAAAATACAGCGGCGTTTACCTTGGGTGTTAACTATAAAGGATTCAGCTTTATGACCCAGTTCTATGGCGTTAATAACGCAAACAGGGTGGTAGCATTCGATAATTATATGAATGATACGGATATTGTTTTCGGTCATGTGGCCGATTACTGGTCAAAAGACAACCCCAACGCCTCTTCTTTTTTACCAAGATGGAAAACCTCGGCGGAAAATATAGGAAATTATTACGTTTATGACGCCTCGTTCCTCCGTTTGAGAATTGTCGAATTATCCTACTCCTTCGATAAAAACAGTTGGATAAAGAAATTAGGTATCGAGAATCTGAGGATTTTCCTCAACGGAAACAACCTGTTCTTCTGGTCAGACCTGCCTGATGATCGGGAAACGACTTATTCGGGCGGTAGTGCCACACAAGGGGCATATCCTACCGTAAAACGAATCAATCTCGGCATCGATCTAAACTTTTAAACAGTAATTAAAATGAAAAGAATGAAATATTATATCGGAATATTCTTGGTATCAATCATAGGAATAACGGCAACCTCCTGTGAGGACTATTTGGATAAAGCGCCTGAATCCGATATATCGGATAAGGACGCATTCGGAAATTTCACCAGTTTCCAGGGATTTGTAGAAGAAATGTATAAGTGCATCATGGACCCGGACAAGGGAGGCGCCTTCAACAGATGTCTTTTTGCAGACGAAACCCTTGGCCCTTCGCAATATCCTTTTGATCAGGGGAACTATTGGAGCAACGAAAGTTATTTTTTCGGTCAGAGCGTGAATACGACCGACGCCGAATCCCGCACGAAAAGAATTTGGGAATATGCCTGGTATGCTATACGAAAAGCAAATCTCGCCCTTTCAAAACTGGAAGAAGAAGGTCTTTTTGAAGGTACGGATGAAGAAAGGAATCATCTGAAGGGGCAAGCTTTATTTTTCAGGGGATGGTTCTATTTTGAAATCTGCCGCTACTGGGGAGGTATGCCCTATATCGACCGGATGTTAGAACCTACAGAAGATCTGTTTACTCCGGAATTTAAGCGATTGAATTTCCAGGAGTGTGCCAAAAAGATGGCAGCCGATTTTCGTGCTGCCGCCGACTTATTGCCCAATCATTGGGATCTGTCAGGTCCGGGTGAAGCGACCAAAGGACATAACCGAGATCGGATTAATAAATTCCACGCATTAGGTTATTTAGGAAAAGCATTATTATATGCAGCCAGCCCTATGATCAACGAAGAAGCGACCGGTAATAATGCTTTCGACGGAGAACTTTGTGCACAAGCGGCCTCTGCTTTCGGCGAACTGCTTCAGTTGGCCGACCAGACCGGCATTTACCAAATGCAGTCCTGGGATACATGGACCGACTGTTTCTGGCGCTGGAACTGGGAAAGGCCGGGCGGAACGGAATGTATTATGATGCCTATCATCTTCGAACGTAGCCGGGTACGCTGGTCAACGCTCGGTGGGATGGTGCCTTCCTCCATCGGAATGAATAGCGGTTCGTCGGCTGATGTACCTACCCATAATTACATTAAAAATTATGCCATGGCAAACGGTTTGCCTATCGACGATCCTGCTTCCGGCTATAACCCGAATGATCCATGGATAGGAAGAGAACCCCGTTTCTATAAGGATATCCTGAAAGACGGAGACCAGATATGGGCTACTGCCGGGGTAGATCAATATGCACAGTTATATAACGGCGGACGCCATCGTAACGGTATCAATCCTCCAAGCGTTACCGGTTATTATTATTTAAGATATGCACCTCTCGGTAAAGATTTTACGGCGTCAAAAGCAGATGCTCTACAAGCCTATAAACCCTATCTACGTCTGGCCGATATTTACTTAATGTACGCTGAAGCGGTAAATTTTAGTCCGGGAGGAGGCCCAAATGCCAAAGCAGCCAATTATTCCATGACAGCCGTCGAGGCTCTGAATGTAGTACGTAATCGCGCACAATTGCCCAACCTAGATCATAAGTTTACAACTTCAAAGGAGGCTTTCTTTGAAGAGATTGTTCGCGAAAGAGCAGTAGAACTGGCCTTTGAAGGTGCTCGCTTTTGCGATCTGCGCCGATGGAACCGCAACGGGGACGAACGTTATCTGGACAAAACGGCACTCGATTTTGATCGCGGCGAAAATGGAAAACCGATTAATATCAGGGAACGGGTTGTTATCAGGCGAACAGTAGGCAAAAAACACAATTGGCTACCCATCCAAGTCAAATATACGACGCAGTATGAAGGATTTCCTCAAAATCCGGGTTGGTAAAATTTAATAACCTTGAACCTTTTTAATTTTATGAAGAAAAAAATAATTTACCTCATTATAGCTATAGCATTATCCGGACAAATGCTGTTTTTCCCTGATAAGCTATCAGCCCAGGATGAGAACCTGGTTACCATTCAATCTACGGTCACGGACGATTCGGGTAATCCGATCGCAAACGCGGAAGTTTTCAATGAAGAGGCTTATACCCATACCGATAAAGAGGGAAAGTTTAGCCTGAAAGTAAAAACCGGCTCAAAAATTATTGTTGAAGCCGAAGGATATGAAAAGGCGATTTTTTCCCCTGAGGATAACAACGAAAAACTGCAACTTAGCCGTTCTCCGCTCCTCTACGGAGAGCAAGAACAGGTCAATCTACCTTTCCGTACAGTCAGTAAAGGGGATGTTGTCGGAGCTGCCAGCGGCTATCGGATGGATGAGATAAGCCAATACGACAACAGTATCTGGGCCAGCGGTATCCTAACCGGAAGGGCGTTGGGCATGTTAGGAGGGAATAATATCCGGGGATTGGGAGTCAGTTTGGACGTTGGCGCCATTACCGGTACCCAAACCGGTACGGCGATGGTCGTTGTAGACGGATTACCTCGTGAATTAAATTCAATACGTCTTTCCGACATTGAAAGTATTTCCGTACTGCGTGATGTTAATTCGGCGATCTTGTATGGAAGCGCCGCTCTGAACGGAGTGGTATTAATCACGACCAAACGGGGGGAAGCCTATAAAAAAAGATCCGACATTACAGTTAATTACGGCATTTCAGTACCCAAACTAATGCCGAAATACCTCAATTCTGCAGACTACATGGAATACTTCAACAAAGCCAGGGAAAGCGATGGTTTTGAACCTCAATATTCTGCAGAAACAATTGAGAACTACAGGAATGGGAATAAATATCGTTATCCGGATGTCGATTATTATTCCGATGAATATTTGAAGTCGTTTAAAGACTATTTCGACCTGAATACCGAATTTTCGGGAGGGAATGAAAACGCCCGCTATTACGCAAATGTAGGCTGGTATTCGGCAGGAGGTCTGATGAATTTCGGCGAAGGAAAAAACGCCCGCCAAAACACCTTCAATGTAAGAGGAAATATAGACCTGAAAATCAACAATTGGATTAACACCTCCGTGGATGCAACAGGTCTATTCAACAATTCCAAAGGACCACGCGGAAGTTTCTGGAGTAATTCGGCATCCGTCAGGCCTTTTGAGTTTTCCCCTTTGTTACCGATTGACCTGATTGACCCGCAAAACAGCTTATTGAAAGCCCGAAAAAACGATATAGACGGAAAATACCTGATCGGAGGAAACAGTAACTTTATCACACATGGTATCGGAGATGTCTATGCCGCCGGTTTCAATGAAACGATCTGGCGCAATTTCTCATTCAACAACCGGATTAATTTCGACTTGGGCATGCTCACACCGGGTCTCTCCTTCCATACCAATATCAGTTTCGACTATTATGTAGCTTATAACCAGGTGACGCCAAACGAGTATTCGGTATATGAACCTATCTGGGCGGAAAATGAAGACCGTATTATCGATTTGAAACAGCACGGGAAAGACTCCCGCCCGGGGACACAAAACGTAGAAGGCCGTTATTTCAGAAGAAGGTTCGGCTTTTACGGGTTGTTGAGTTACGACCGTACTTTTGAGAATCGGCATCATATCTCAGGTTCTTTGTTCGGTTATGGAAGTACGTTCAAGGATAACGACGGTTCTTATACCGATTTTCAAGGAGTAAAACATGCACACATCGGATTTCAGACAAGCTATATTTATGACCGGAAATATATGATTGATTTTAGCAGCGCTTTTGTAAACTCGGCAAAATTGCCAAAAGGCAAAGTAGGCTTTTCCCCTTCAATCGCCCTTGCATGGGCTATCAATAGGGAAAATTTCCTCTCTTCCTTAGACTGGATGGACTATCTCAAGCTAAAAGTATCTGCAGGAATACTCAATTCCGACATTCCTATCGGCGACTACTTCTATTATGATAACCGTTATGGAACATCCGGCAGTTATGCCTGGTATGAAGGCGGTAAAAGCAGGTCGGGCGTAGCTTCCAGTTGGACGTCGAATCCGAATCTGGATTTTGCCAAACGCAAAGAAATCAGTGTAGGTTTCGAAGGTTTGTTTTTTGATAAACTATTGGGGTTGGAAGCAAACTATTTCTATGATACCTATAGCGGTTTAGTCGTACGTCCGACAACGACATATCCCAGTTTTTACACAGATTTCGTCCCTTATGAGAATTTTGAGAAAGATGGGTACCAAGGAATAGAGATGGGGCTTAGCTTAAACAAAACATGGGGGGATTGGAGCCTATACACCGGAGTACACGCTTTATATTCCGTATCGAAACGTCTTATCGTAAACGAAGTGTACGCCAATGACTATCAATACCGGAAAGGATACGGGAAAGACGCTACTTTTGGTTTGGAAGCGCTCGGCTTTTTTCAGAACCAGGAAGAGATAGACGCCAGTCCGTACCAGACATTCGGAACGGTCAGGCCGGGCGATATCAAGTATAAAGATCAGAACGGAGACAATATTATCGACAGCAATGATGAAGTTTACCTGCGCCGTTGGCAAGCTCCCTGGTCGGAAGGCCTTGAAATACGCTTATCGTGGAAAAATTTCACTCTGTTTTTGCTCGGGGAAGGACAACAAGGAGTGAAAAACTTCAGGGAAAGCAGCTATTATTGGATGGATGCCAACGACAAATATTCGGAAATCGCCTTGCAAAGCTGGACGGAAGAAACTAAAAATACAGCTAAATATCCCCGTATCAGTTCGCAGGCAAACAGTAATAATTTGCGTCGTTCGAGCTTCTGGCTATACAATAACGACTACTTCAATTTGAGAAGAGTCCAATTGAGTTATCGAATGCCCCAAAAGGTCGCAAATTTTCTTTTCACAAAGAACCTGGATATTGCACTCGATGCAACCGACTTGTTCCAATTTGCCAAGAACCGAAAAGTAAGGGACTTGAATGTTGGAGGTGAACCTTATTATCGTACCTATACAGTTACGTTGAAGGCCAATTTCTAAAACGATGAATGAAAGCTAAATATTAAAGCACAAAAGAAAATGAAAAAAATTAAAATGCTTTTATCAGGGTTTCTACTTGTAGCCTTATGCACAGGATGTGACAGCCTTTTGGAGCCGGAAGACGACAATCATAGTACATTTAATCGTGTATACGAAGATCCCAGCTTTGCGGAAGGCCTATTGATCAGAGCCTATACGTATATACCGACCAATGATTACCGCTTTGACGAACCCGCTACAGATGATGCCGTTACAAACGATTTGGTTAACTCCTATCTTCGTATTGCAACGGGAGAATGGACAGCGATGTACAATCCCCAGAATCTTTGGGATAATTGCAACCGTGGTATTTTATATATCAACCAATTCTTAGAAATTGTAGATAGCATTAAATGGAAACCCACCGACCGGGAAATAAACGACCTTTTTGTCAGAAGGCTCACCGGAGAATCATACGCTATGCGCGGATTGTTGAAATATTACCTGCTTCGTAACCATGCAGGATACGATAAGGCGGGCAATTTATTGGGAACTCCTATCTATAATGAGTTTGTAGACAGTAAGGAAGGATTTGCCACTCCCCGCGCAAGTTTTGCAGAATCACTCCAAAGCACCTATGAGGATCTGGACAAGGCCTTGACTTACCTGCCTGACGATTATGGTAATGTGAGCAGTATTCCTGCCGCATTCAGTGAGGTAAAAGAAGTCTATTCCTACAATTATGTATTAGGTGATAATGTCCAGCAACGGATGAGCGGCCGTCATGCAAAAGCATTTAAGGCCCGCTTGGCTCTACTTGCCGCAAGCCCGGCCTTTAATCCGAATAATGACAAAACGCTTTGGGAAAAAGCGGCCAACCTGACGGCCGAACTATTAGACGGTATTGGCGGAGTAAACGGATTGGATCCCAACGGCAATCAATTCTATCTGAAGGCCCAAATCGATGCGGGAAATCTGACGGCCAACGACAAGAAAGACCAGCCTGAAATTTTATGGAGAAGACCGATAACGACCGGAAGAACCAGGGAAACCAACAATTTCCCGCCTTCTCTCTATGGAAACGGACGTATTAACCCTACCCAAAACCTGGTAGACGCCTTTCCGATGAAAAATGGCTACCCCATTGACGACCCAAATTCAGATTATAATGCTGCCGATCCTTATAAAAACAGGGATCCCCGTTTAGCCCTATATATTGTGTACGATGGAAGTAAATTGAAAAATACAACTATCAATACTAGGTTGGGCAGTGGTAGCGACGGATTAAATGCGTTGGTCAACTCCACCCGGACCGGTTACTATCTAAAAAAGTTGTTAAGGGAAGATGTAAATGTAAATCCGGCATCCGTCTCGGACCAACAGCATTTCGAAACCCATATTCGCTATACCGAATTGTTTTTGAACTATGCGGAAGCGGCCAACGAAGCATGGGGACCTTCTGCAGCGCCTGTACATAGCTATACTGCAAAAAATGTAATTGCCGCCATCCGTAAAAGGGCGGGTATTACGCAACCCGATGTCTACTTGGAATCCATAAATACCCAGGAGGAGATGCGTACGCTCATAAGGAATGAAAGAAGATTGGAACTGTGTTTTGAGAGCTTCCGCTTCTGGGATCTGCGCCGTTGGAAAGCGGATCTGACCCAACCGGCCCGCGGCGTAGAGATCGGAAACAATGCTTATCGCTATTTTACGGTTGAAGAACGCGCTTATGACAATGGCTATATGCACTACGGCCCAATACCATACAACGAGGTTCTGAAATATGATCTGCAGCAAAATGCAGGATGGTAATTCCAAACTCATTATTTTAAACTTAAATGCATAAAAAAATGAAGTATATCTATAAATTATTCGCTTTTACCCTGCTCGTCTTTCTCATGGCATGTAAAAATTTTGATAGCGAGCACGAGGATTATATCTATACAGCGGGATTCTTTCCCTATCAGTATCCCGTAAGAACCTTGGTACTGGGCGATTATATCTATGACAATTCGAATGACAACGCCCATAAATTCGTTATATCCGTAGCGATGGGCGGTGTTTATGAAAACGACCGGAACAGGGAATTTGAGATTCGTGTGGATGAAAGCCTGTGCGATCATCTATTCTTTACGGCAGACGGGGATCCGGTAAAGCCTCTTCCCTCGAACTACTATACTCTGAGTTCTACCGACAAGATCGTTATCCCTTCGGGAAAGACGAACGGAGGGATCGAAGTGCAACTTACCGATGCCTTTTTCGACGATCCTTCGGCTATTAAACAAGCTTATGTCGTTCCGATCAGGCTGATCGGTTCTGCTGATGTAGATACGATCCTATCCGGCAGTTCCGCCAATCCGAACCCTAATCTGGTCAATGCAACAGATTGGAATGTCTTACCGAAAAACTATACTTTGTTCGCTGTTAAATATATTAACGAATTTCATGGCACTTATTTCTACTACGGAAGTAGTAACGTAAAAGACGCTTCCGGAACGGAAATTGAAAAAACAGCCTACGATACCGAAAAATATGTGGAAAACAATCCGACTTCAAAATTGGTAACCACAGCGAGGTATCAGGTTTCGCTGAGTCTCAACTTCCATTCCGGGATTATTACGGGATCCTATGATCTGTTATTAACTTTTAATGGGAATAATTGTACCGTTACCGCCCCCGAAGGATCGCCTTATACGGTAACCGGAACCGGCGAATTTAAGTCCAAAGCGTACCAATGGGGAAATAAAGAGCGGGATGGAATCGTACTCAACTATACAGTTTCCAACGGCACGGTCTCCTATTCGGCCAACGATGTCCTCGTCGCACGCGATAGAGCCGTCGTAATGGAAGTCTTCAGTCCCGTTTTTGAAAATTAATTTTACTATCTTAGCGGTATTTTATTCCTGGTGAATAAAATACCGTTACTAATAGGACGAAGAATACCACTCAAAATTTATAAAAATGAGAAAAATATCAATTCTATTATGCATTCTGTTTTTTGTCACTTCCGTTCAATCATCCTGTAACGAAAAAGAACAAATAGTGGATTTTGAAGAAGAAGGGGGCATTCAAATATCTCCGGAGGATGAACGTAACTTTATCTCCAGAGGATGGGTATGCTATAGCGACTTTGGCGCGAAGGGCGATGGGAAAACCGATGATGTAAAGGCTATTGCTGAAACGCATAAGTTTGCCAATAAACATAATCTGATTGTGAAAGCCGATGAAGAAGCCACTTATTACATGGGTGGAAGAAAAAATACGGTTCAGATCCAAACCAATACCGATTTTGGTACTGCTGAATTTATCATTGATGATACCAATATAGAAGATAGGGGCGCAAATGTTTTCTCTGTAAATTCAACCCAAGAGCCACTTCAGCTTACAAGTTTAACTACACTTAAGAAAAATCAGAAAAAAATTGATGTTTCCCTTCCAAGCGCCTGTTTTGTCATTGTTACCAATTCAAACGTCAAACGTTATATCCGATGTGGAGCCAATCAAAATGACGGCTCTCCCCAAACAGATATATTTGTTGTTGACCGAAACGGGAATATTGATAAAAACACGCCCGTCATTTGGGATTTTGACGAGATTACAAACATTAAATATCTTCCCATTGATGAAACGGAACTGACAATTTCCGGAGGACGTTTTACTACCATTGCAAACAGAGAGGAATCGAAATACAATTATTATAACCGGGGTATTGCTATCAGGCGTTCCAATGTCGTTGTAGATGGATTGGAACACCGTATCACTGGCGAAGGAGCCAATGGGGCGCCCTATAACGGTTTCATCAGCATCAGCGATTGTTCCAATGTGACAATTAAAAATGCCGTTCTGACCGGGCATAAAGTGTATAAAACAATTGGAAGTGCGGGATCTGTCGTATCGATGGGGACTTATGATATTTCTGTGACTCGGGCAAATAATATTAGATTCGAGAAATGCAGCCAAACGAATGACATCAAAGACAACACTTATTGGGGAATTATGGGATCCAATTACTGTAAAAACCTGGTTTTTGATAAATGTACATTTTCCAGATTTGATGCCCATATGGGGGTTGTAAATGCTACTATTCGTAACTCAACGTTAGGGCATCAAGGAATAAACGCTATTGGGCAGGGGCTTTTTACAGTTGAAAATTCTACCCTATACAGCACAACGTTTATCAATCTGCGTTCCGATTACGGCAGTACTTGGGAGGGTGAATTCCTTATACGTGATTGTGTCTTTGTGCCCAGAGGATCGGGTGACATAAATCTGATCGGTGGTTCTAATTCCGGAAAACATGATTTCGGTTATACTTGCCATATGCCGGAACGAATCACAATCGAAAACCTTCGAATTGACGATTCTAATCGTCCTGAAAATTATCGTGGACCTGCAATTTTCTCCGATTTTAATAAAGAAATAAATGACGATTCTTACGTGGAGGACTATCCATATATCAAAACCAAGGAGATCATCCTCAATAACGTGACCACAGTGAGTGGTAAGTCGTTAAGAATTAGTGACAATACGTTTATGTTCAAAGAGGTAACCGTAACCATGCGCTGAATCTTTAACGGAAGTCTTCAGTACCGTTTTTGAAAATTAATTTTCTTATCTTTAGCGGCATCTTATTAATACAGAGCCGATAAATAAAATAATTGATATATTAATAAATTATGATGCACAAGAAAGCTCTATTAATTGCATTTTTTATTGTTTCGTGCAATCTCCTCGCTCAACAACAAAATCTATTGAGCGGTAAGTATCCTGTAGAGGAATTACAACGGATACTGATCCCCCATGACCAATGGAAACCTTTTCCCCGTTTGAACGAACGGAGCGAATGGGAAAAAGCGGACCCGAAGATAATGGAGGCCTATGTTAAAGCAGCCGAAAGTGAATTGAATTACGACTGGCCGACTATTCCGGCCACTTTGTCGCTGCTTTACGTCCGTTCGGGGAACCGCAGCCAGTACGAGGCAGTCAGTTTCAAGAAACGGCGTGTACTGGGAACCATGATCCTGGCTGAAATAGCGGAGAATAAAGGCCGCTTTATCGATCCTATTATCAATGGGATATGGTCTATTTGCGAAGAATCGTGGTGGGGTGTTCCCGCTCACTTGCCTACCGGTAAGGACTATTCAGGACTGATGGATGTTACAGAACCTTTTGTCGATCTCTTTGCGGCAGAAACGGGTACTTTTCTTGCTTGGGCCGATTATTTCTTAGGAGACAAATTCGACGCTGTTTCTCCCCAAATCCGCAAACGGATCTATAATGAAGTAAATAACAGATTGATGCAGCCGTTAATGAACAAATACCACGGATGGATGGGCAAAACGGCCGGCGGCCGCGCGCCGAACAACTGGAATCCGTGGATCTGTTCCAACTGGCTTAATTTTATGCTGTTACTTGAGAGAGACGACGCCAAACGGGCTGAGATGACGGCAAAAGTATTGAAGGTGCTCGATGAGTTTCTCAATCCGTATCCGCAAGATGGAGGATGCGATGAAGGCCCGGGCTATTGGGGAGCTGCCGGCGCTTCGCTTTATGATAATATCGCTTTCCTGAACCTGGCAAGCAAAGGCGCTTTTCAGTATGTCTATAATGACGAGCGGTTTAAAAATATGGGACGTTATATTTACCGGGCGCAGATAAGCGAAACCTATTTCCTTAATTTTGCCGATGCCGCTCCCCGGCCGGGAATGGACGGTGAGATGATTTATCGCTATGGCAAAGATATCCGGGACCAGGATATGATGAATTTCGGTGCATCCTATCGCCGCCCGGCTTCCGGATCTGTCGGTTTCCAGTATTTCCGGAAACTTTTCTCTCTCTTTATCCAGGATGAATATCAAAAAACTCTTCAAAAGTTTCCTCTACCTAAAGATGTCTGGCTGCCCGACCTGCAAGTGATATGTGCACGCGACAAACAAGGGGAGACTGCAGGATTTTATCTGGCTGCCAAGGGCGGAAATAACGACGAAAGTCATAATCATAACGACATCGGCAATTTTGTCGTCTTCTATGACGGACAACCTCTGTTGATCGATGTCGGCTCCGGGAAGTACACTGCCCGAACGTTCAGCCCCAAAAGATACGAAATATGGTTCAACTGTTCGGATTATCATAACTTGCCCACGGTCAACGGTGAAACACAAAAGCCGGGCGTGTCCTTCAAAGCGACTAACGTAACCTATCATCCGGGAAAATCGCCCTCTTTTTCTTTGGATATAGCGAAGGCATATCCCCCGGAAGCAGCGATCAACAGTTGGAAAAGAACCGTTACCCTTAACAGAGATAAGAATGTTACACTCAAAGACGTTGCCGATCTCCAAACGGCCAATTCCGTCACCCAGCATTTCATGACCTGTTACCCGGCAGAAATACTGAAACCAGGCGAACTCACGATTCATTACGAAACGAAAGAAGGTAATGCGATGGATTTCATAATCACATACAATCCCAAACAGATGGAAGCCGAAGTTGAAAAAATCAAGTTGGAGACAGAGGAAGACCAAGGTGTCTTAGGTAACTGGGGAGACAGAATCCACCGAGTAAACTTTAAGGTCATCACTCCTAAAAAGAAAGATAATTATACTTTTGTAATAAGGAAGAAATAAAACACAATAAAACCGATAGATAATTTAATGACATGAAAACGATAATGAGAAAATGGCATTTGACAGGCTGGCTGATTCTATTAATAACCACTGTGGGCCAGGCACAATGGAAATATTTACCCGCTAAAATCGAAATGCCGCCACATCCGCGAATTATGCTGCTTGCAGGAGAAGAACAAAAGATAAAGGATCGAATCGCAGCCGATCCGGTATGGAATAAAGTGCATCAGGCGATCATGGCCGAATGTGATAAAATCACCGGCTTGCCGGAATTGGAACGTAAAATGACGGGACGACGCCTGTTAAGCGTATCACGCGAAGGTATTCGCCGTATCTTCTATCTATCCTATGCCTGGCGCATGAGTGGTGAGGATAAATATGCCCAAAAAGCGGAACGGGAAATGCTCGCGATCTCGGCATTCAATGACTGGAATCCGTCGCATTTCCTCGATGTAGCCGAAATGACCTTGGCCATGGCCATCGGATATGACTGGCTGTATGATCATTTACCCTCTTCTACCCGAGAAACGGTTAGAAACGCTATTATACAAAAGGGACTGGATCCGTCGTTTAACACAAAGAATGCATGGTTTCTGAAATCAAACAACAATTGGAACCAAGTATGTAATGCCGGCATGAGCTTTGGCGCTTTGGCTGTGTACGAAGACATACCCGAATTATCCAACTGGATCATCGACCGGGCGATAGAAACGATTCAAATTTCAATGAAGGAATATAACCCCGACGGAGCTTATCCCGAAGGATACGGGTACTGGGAATATGGTACGACTTTTAATATACTATTTTTAAGCGCGATAGAGAGAACATTTAAAACGGACTTCGAACTCCCCAATTCATTTGCTTTTTTGAAAACGGCAGAATATCAAGAGCATATGACAGGCCCGTCGCATAAATGCTATAATTATGCAGATTGCGGACTGGGTGGAAGCCTGAGCCCTGCCATGTTTTGGTTCGCCTCCAAGCTAAATGATCCTTCCTTGTTATGGAATGAAAAATATTACCTCTCGAAGGACATACCGACCAGAGACAGGATCCTTCCGGCGCTTATGATCTGGGGACAAAATGTAGAAGTAAACAAAATTCCTGCTCCCGGTAAAAAGATATGGGTAGGACAAGGGATCACTCCCGTAGCATTAATGAGAACCTCCTGGGAGGATCCGAATGCCATCTATGTAGGATTCAAAGGGGGAACGCCATCCAGTAACCATGCCCATATCGACGGCGGTTCGTTTATTATGGAAGCCGACGGAGTTCGTTGGGCTTCGGATTTCGGATCGCAGGACTATAATTCTTTAGAAAGCAAAAATGTGGATTTATGGAATATGACTCAAAATTCGCAGCGGTGGACCGTATTCCGGTATAATAATTTCGCACATAATACATTGACGGTCGACAACAAGCTACATGACGTGAAAGGAATGGCCACGATCCGCTCCTACTCGTCATCACCTGATATGATGAATGCGACCTCCGACCTATCTGCTTTATTTAAAGGCCAGTTAGCAGAATGCGTACGTGGAATTGCGATTGTAAAGCAACAGTATGTGGTGGTAAGAGACGAAATAAAAACAAACGGAAAAGAAGCTACGATACGTTGGACCATGATGACAACCGCCGAAGCGAAAATAAAAGGAAAAAACAGAATCGAGCTTAGCAAAGACGGGAAAAAATTAGTGCTGGAAGTGGCGGAACCGGCAAAAGTAACGATGAAAATCGGAAGCACGGTTTCTCCGAATGATTACGATGCGCCTAATCCCGGAACGGCACTGGTAGGCTTCGAGGTAAAAGTGCCGGCCAATACGTCTGTTGCCTTATCGGTAAAACTGATTCCACAAAAAATAAAGAAAACGGCTGATGTACCCGCATTAGCGCAATGGCCTGCTACAAACAAATAAACGAGCAATAACAAAATCCATATATTAATGAAAGCACAATCTATTTTCATCGCAAGTATCATCGCTTTACTCACGACGTCCTGTACCAAAAAAGAACCGATAGACGATCTGATTAACGACCGGTTAGAACGTTCCGTTCAGCAATATGAACTGATGGCCGAATCTCTCCGAAATCAACCCGACCGACTTCCTCGTACTATTGACAAGGAAGGCAAACTTGTGTCCAGCGGTTCCGACTGGTGGTGCAGCGGTTTCATGCCGGGCACGTTGTGGTACTTATATGAATATGGCAAAGATGAGAAAATGCTCGATGCCGCCCGTGACTACACAGCCCGTGTGGAAAAAGAAAAATACAATAAAGGAACCCATGACCTCGGTTTTATGTTGTATTGCAGTTTCGGCAACGGATACCGTCTGACGGGAGATACGGCTTACCGTTCAGCGTTGCTGACCGGAGCAGAGTCGCTTGCAACGCGTTTCAACCCCATTACAGGCTGTATAAAATCATGGAATTCAAATGAGAAATGGCAATTTCCCGTCATCATCGACAATATGATGAATCTCGAATTCTTATTATGGGCATCCGAAGCATCCGGCAATCCTACGTTTAAAGATATATGTATCTCACATGCAAACAAAACGATAGAGAATCATTTCCGTTCCGATTACAGTTCGTATCATGTCATATCATACGATACGATTACAGGATCGGTAGAAAAGAAAAATACCCACCAGGGATACAATGACGAATCAGCCTGGGCCCGCGGCCAAGCGTGGGGGCTATATGGTTACACAGTAATGTACCGGGAAACAAAGGATCCTGCTTACCTGGAACAAGCCAAGCACATTGCCGGCTTCATTATAAACCATCCCAGGCTGCCCGCCGATAAAATTCCTTACTGGGATTTCGACGCACCGGAAATACCGGATGCGAAACGCGATGCATCGGCCGGTGCCATTATTGCTTCAGCGTTGATAGAATTGAGCGGTTATGTAGATAAGGAATTGGGTAAACAATACCTTAATGTAGCGGAAACGCAAATAAGAACGCTTTCATCACCGGAATACTTTGCGGAAAAAGGGACCAACGGTAATTTTATCCTGAAACATTCCGTGGGGCATCTGCCAGGCAACTCGGAAGTGGACGTTCCCCTTACCTATGCCGATTACTACTACATAGAGGCGTTACTTCGATATAAAAATTTGAACCTTGCTAATTAATAATGTGAGATGAGAATCATTATTCTTTCCATTCTATTGTTCGTCGGCGGGTATTGCGGAGCGCAAAACGATTGGCGGTCTATCCGTACGGTAGAAGATGTTTGTAAGGCTTATCCCGGACAGGTTCAGTCTCTGTTCAATGCACTTAATCTCGACTATCCCGGCTTAACGGCGGTAAAAGCGGCTTATCAAAAGGGAGATCTGCCGGCAGCCTGTCAACATTTGTTGGAATACTACGGAAAATCCCGATTAATTACTCCTAAGGAAAAACTACCGGCGGCTTCATCCAAAGAAAAAGAAAATGCCGAGGAGATTCTTCAGGATACTTACACTTTTCAGGGAGTAAAAGGGAAGACGCCCCGGCTACCGGATGGGCATTTACAATGGGCATATAACGGTCCGGAAGATGACATCGAGTGGGCATGGGCACTTAACCGTCATTATCCGGTTAACGACTTAATAGGAGCCTATCGCGAGACGGGAAACCTTGATTATATCCGGTATATTGACAATTTTGTAAAAGACTGGATTATTAGCAGTTGGCCTTATCCGGCAAAAAAAAGCAATACGGCTATGTGGCGTGGACTGGAAGTGAGTTCCCGCGAGAAAGTTTGGAAATCTGTATTTTACGAACTCTGGAATACCGAAGAAATTAATCCGGCAACACAATTACTAATACTAACCAGCTTGCCTTCCCACGCCCATTATGCAAAAAACTTTCATGCCGGAGGTAACTGGCTCACGATGGAAATGTCGGGGTTGGCAACGGTTGTCAGCGCCTGGCCGGAACTTAAGGAAGCCCCGCAATGGATGGATTATTCGATCAACGCCATGCTTTCAAGTATGAAAGAACAGGTCTATCCGGATGGAGTACAAACAGAGTTAACATCACATTATCATGCTGTGGCTCTATCCAATTTTAATTTGTTTGCCAATATATGTAAAGCGTCAGGCATTCGTCTGCCGGAATATTATACGCGTACAATAAAAGATATGTGGAATTATCTGGCATGGACTATTCGTCCGGATGGGTTCGGATTATTGAATAATGACGCCGATTTGGATTATAACAAAGACAAGATTCTAAAAATAGCAGAAGAATACGATTGTCCGGAATGGACCTATATCGCTTCCAACGGCAATCTGGGAAACCAACCGTCCGTCGGGCCATCTTGCTTTTTCCCCTACGCAGGGCAACTTATTTCACGAAACGGTTATGACGCAAAAGCGCATTGGTCTTTTTTCGATATGGGGCCTTGGGGAGCGGGACATCAGCATAATGATAAGCTACATTTATCCGTTTATGCCTATGGGCGGGACTTGTTGGTCGATGCAGGAAGATTTGCTTACAGGGGTGATGTAGCGGATAAATTCAGGGGATATGCCCTGGGAAGTCAAGGTCATAACCTGGTTTTGGTAGACGGAAAAGGACAGGATAAAGGAATACCGGTTGCCTCTTCGCCCGTCGACGAAAATCACTACCGTATAGAAAAAGAATATGATTATGGCAGCGGCCTATTTGATAAATTCATTGACACGGATGGAATTTTCAGCCATACCCGCTCGGTCATGTATGTGCGGGATCATTTCTGGATTGTTGCAGACCGGCTCCAAACCGACCGCCCAAGGGAGATTGAAACGCTATGGCATTGGCATCCATCCTGCAAAATCAAACTTCTTGGAAACGGCATCGTATCGACAGATAATGACACAGGAAATCTAACGATCATCCCCGTCGGAAACCCCGGATGGAAACTCAAACAAATAACCGGGCAGGAAAATCCGATTCAAGGATGGTATAGCAAAGAATACAACACTTACGAGCCAAACATGACTTCCGTATTTGGGACCCAATTGCCTGCCGATAGTGTTTTTGTATGGATATTACTCCCATCGGAGAAAAAAGCGCCCGAAATCAAGGCTTCCATCCTCTCAACACAGGACAATCGTGTTACAATACGCATAGATGAACCGGGAGTAGGCGAATGGATAATTGGCGTCCCCTTTCTTGACAAAAAGAAAATAGAATATTCATTTGTAAAAAAGCAACTTTGAAATGAAACGAATCGGATTGATTTTAGTATGGATAGCGCTATCGGGTATCATATGCTTTGCCGGTATAAAAGATATGCAACAGGTAAAGCGGAATATACTTGAACTTCAGAATACAGCGCCGGACGGAGAGGTGAAGCAATATATGGAAACACAAAAGCCGGACGGTTCATGGGCGGATATCAATTATCAGGATAAAAAGCGGAGCCTGTGGGAACCGACTTTGCACGCAAACCGGCTGACAACAATGGCAACCGCTTATCAGGATAAAAATTCGGCTTATTACCATCGGAAAGGCCTCTCCAAACAGATTCATCGCGGAATGAAATACTGGTTTGACGGTAATTTTGTCTGCACCAATTGGTGGTATAACCAGATCGGCGTTCCTAAAATCTTAGGAACTTTATTTCTATTGATGGAAGAGGAAATGGATAAAGCAGAAATAGCAGCGGCCATCAAATATATGGAGAATGCCAAATTCGGAATGACAGGGCAAAACAGCGCCTGGCTTGCCGAAAACGTACTGGTACGCACCATCCTCCAGAAAGACGAACCGACGTTCAAACAGGCCCGCGATTATATCCTGAAAGAACTGGCAGTCAGCCAAAACGGAGAAGGCATACGTCCTGATATGAGTTTTCACCAACATGGCCCCCAACAGCAGTTCGGTAACTATGGGCTGGCTTTCGCCACGTCCCAAACGTATTGGGCCAGAATATTCAAAGGTACGGCTTATGAATTGACTAAAGAGCAATTGGACGTAATCTATAACTACCTGATCGACGGTTTGCAATGGACCTGCTGGAAAGGATCTATGGATATCGGATCCTGCGGGCGCCAACTTGTATTGGATGCCCAGAAAAGTAAGGCGAGAGGTTATGGTACGGCCCTCAAACATGCTATCATCGCTGATCCCGAACGGGCGGAGATATACAAACAAATACTGGTGCGCGATGTGGAAGCAACCGTTCCCGGAAACAACCTCACCGGTTACCGTTTCTTCCGGTATTCCGATTACGGCCTGTTCCGGACAAAAGATTGGAGCGCCGGATTAAAGATGAGTTCCAAAAGGACTATCGGCTCGGAAATCGTGAATTACGAAAACCTTTTGGGAATGTATCTGGGCGACGGAAGCATCTATTATTACCGTGACGGGAAAGAATATGAAAACATCTTCCCGGTATGGGATTGGACATTACTGCCGGGAACAACTTGCTACAAAACAGACTCTTTGTTTCCCGGAGTGATTCTGAGCAAATATTACAAAAATGACCATGATTTTGTCGGAGGACTATCGGGTGAACAGGCGGGAGTATCCGCCATGATCCTGAATGACCAGGGACTGACCGCCCGGAAGTCGTACTTTTTCACGGAACAGGCTATCGTATGCATGGGCAGCGGCATTCACGGAGATAAGGGTTATGAAATAGCTACTTCCATCGAACAGAAGTTGCAGCATGGAGATATTACAATTGCGAAGAAAGGAAACGGACAAATTGTATTCCATGACAGTATGGCGTATTACCTTTTCGATGACGCTCTGCTGAAGATTGAAAGCGGGAAAGCCACCGGCAACTGGCAACGGGTGGCTTCGGTAAATAGTGATACGCTTGTTGAAAAGGATGTCTTCAGGCTATGGATAAACCATGGGGTTTCACCGGAAAACGCCTCCTATGGATATATGGTCTTTCCGCTTGTTACAGCAGAAAATTGGAAAGACAAAGTGGAAGAATCGGGCATCCTTCCCTTGCAACAGGATGAAAAAGTACATGCCATCCGAAATAAAAACGTCCTGCAAGCCGTCTTTTTCGATCCGGCACCGCTACAAATTCAGGAAGGAGAATCGCTTTCAAGCGACCAACCTTGCATCGTCATGCTGGAAGAACACGAAGGCAAACGGTTGCTTTCCGTTTGCGATCCCACACAAAAGCAATCGAAGATCGTACTCCATCTCAGCGGCAAATGGCAAGGGGATTATTGCACTTATAACCCGACGGACAATTCAACGTCCATTGCAATACCTACTGAGAATCTAAAAGGCGATGCAGTCAAAGTTACAATTCATTAACATTATAACTCAACCGCTTCCTCATTGAATAAATCCCTAAAACCTGTATATTTTTTTAAAGAGAAACAAGACGGAACAAAGAAATCCATGCAATTGAACAAATGCCAGGTGAACAAATGCCAAGCCGACAACTGTTATAAGCTGATAAAAGCCGATCTCCTTTATTTTGTTAGCGAGTAAAGTCCGCTTTCATCATTAAAGATTCTCTTTTTATTAGGCTTGGAAGTCATCTCGAACGTTAACTCTCCCCCATCTTTAATGTCATCATAGGTGAGATAGGGTTTTGCATACGTTTTGCCATTTAACTTCACCGATTTGATATAGCGCAGCTTGTCGCTTACATGTTCAGCCCTAATGGTAAGGAACTTTCCGTTACCCATATTTACTTTCAGATAAGGTAGGAAAGGAGCACCAATCACAAATTGGTCTGAACCTGGGCAAACCGGATAGAATCCCATTGATGAAAAGATATACCACGCCGACATTTGTCCGCAATCATCATTTCCACATAATCCGTCAATGCTGTTCCGGTACATCCGGTTCATAATCTCCCGGATCCAATACTGGCTTTTCCAAGGCTGGGAAGTCCAGGCATATAAATAAGGAATATGATGACTGGGTTCATTTCCATGCACATATCCTCCCAGAATTCCTTCTTCGGTAACATCTTCCGTATCTTCAAAGAATTCTTTCGGAAGATGCATGGTAAATAGGGAATCCAGGCGGGTGACAAAAACTTTATCACCTCCCATTTCCGAGATAAGTCCTTTTACATCTTGAGGTACATAGAAAGAGTAATTCCAAGAGTTACCTTCTATAAACCCTTCTCCGTGCGTACTAAATAAATCTATGTTTTTTTCCCAACTTCCGTCACTTAAGCGTCCGCTAACGAAGCGTATTTCAGGATTGAAAACATGATGGTAATTAGCTGCCCGTTTTTTATATTCTTCGGCCAAGGCCGTATTATTTGCTTTTAAAGCAGTATTATAAATTGTCCAATCATCATAGGAATACTCCAAAGTGATTGAGTTTCCATTGCTGTTTTTATCGACCGGCACATAACCCAATTGTTTATAATAAGACGTTCCATCATAATAATCCACATTCGAACTATGCTTCATGGCATCTAATGCCCGGTTAATATCAACAGGAATACCTTTGGTTATGGCATCAGCCAATACGGATACCGAATGGTAGCCAATCATGCACCAATTTTCGTTTCCCATATGAGACCATACCGGCAAGGCTTTATGTACGCTTTGGTCATAATGGGCCAGCATGGAAGCCACGATATCTTTGCTACGATCCCGGTTGATCACATTAAAGAGCGGGTGCAAAGCGCGATAGGTATCCCAGACAGAAAAGACGGTATAGTTGGTAAAACCATTAGCCTGATGTATCTCATGGTCGATTCCCCGGTATTGTCCGTCTACGTCCATATAAACGGAAGGGTTAATCATCGTGTGGTAAAGAGAGGTATAAAACATGGTTTTTTGATCCTCCGTCCCTTCAATTTCAATTACGTCGAGTTCCTTATTCCATTTGTTATTGGCTTCGGAAACAAGCTGGTCAAACGTTTTTCCGGAGGTTTCCGCTTGCAAGTTTTTGATAGCTCCTTGTGTACTGACGGCCGATATAGCAACCCGCATTTCCAATGTGGGGTCTGTCGGATCAAAAGAAAAGTGGGTGACAATTTTACGGCCGCCCATTTCCGGGAAATTGCTCTTTAGATTAAACTTCCGGAGAAAGCCTGAGTATAAAGGTTTTTCCTTTTCAAAATATCCGAAATCACGAATCGGCTTGGAGAAGGAAATAGCGAAATAGGTGTAGTTCAAGGCAGCCCATCCGTTTGTAATACGGAAACCGGTCAGCAGGGTATCATTTTCTACGCGGACATTTGCCCACAAGACTTTGCCATCGTAGTTATAAATGCCATGCGTTAAGTCTATGATAATATCCTGGTTCTTTTCTTTCGGATAGGTATACCGGTGGATTCCGGTACGTTCGGTTGCGGTTAGCTGGGCTTTGATGCCGTAATCGTCCAGCATGACTTCGTAATATCCGGCTTTGGCCACCTCGGTATCATGGGAGAAGCGTGAACGATAACCGCTATCGGGGTTATCGGCTGTCCCAGGGTTATACTTTACTTCCCCGGTGATAGGCATGACTAAAATATCACCCAAGTCAGAATGCCCGGTTCCACTGAAATGGGTATGGCTGAAACCAACGATCGTCTTATCATCGTATTGGTATCCTGCACAATATTTGTACGCATCTTTTTGATATTTTCCGTCGACGTTATGAGGAATGGTATCGGTGTCAGGGCTCAATTGCACAATACCATGTGGAACACAAGCTCCGGGAAAGGTATGTCCCATTTTTACGGTTCCAATCATAGGATTGATATAAGAAGATAATTCCTGCGCTTGAAGCGCTTCTCCGGCCAATAGAAACAAAAGGGCGATCGATATAATTTTCAGGTGATGCATCTTTATTGTTTTTCCTACAAACTTAGATAAAATATTACTATTGTCCGACTAAAATTTCAATTCTTCACTGTTGATTTAAAACGGCATTTCGTTATTTCGCCCTCCCTTCAGGAAATCTTCGCCGGGGGCGGGAATCGGCGGCATTGCATCGGCGCCGTTCATGCCGGAATTAAATTCCCGTACCGGGATGTCGTCTTCTATGTTCATGAACTTGGCAAATTCACTCTTGAAGCGGAGCCGCACGTCGCCAGTAGCTCCGTTACGGTGTTTGGCGATAATGATTTCAGCCAATCCTAACAATGAATTGCCTCGCTCGTCCTCTGTTATCTTGTAGTATTCCGGGCGATGGATGAAGCAGACCATGTCGGCATCCTGCTCGATGGCGCCGGATTCACGCAAGTCCGCCAACTGCGGACGCTTTCCTTCCACTCCCTGGCGCGCTTCTACTCCACGATTCAACTGGGAGAGCGCGATGATCGGAATGTTCAGCTCTTTGGCCAGCCCTTTTAATGAACGGGAGATCGTACTCACCTCCTGTTCACGGCTACCGAAGCTCATGCCGCTGGCGTTCATTAATTGCAGGTAGTCGATAATGATGCACTTGATCCCATGCTCACGCACCAGCCGGCGGGCTTTCGTACGTAATTCGAACACCGAAAGACTGGGCGTATCGTCGATATAGATCGGAGCGTCGTAGAGTTCCTTTATCTTGAAATCAAGCTGCTCCCACTCATAACTTTCCAGCCGTCCGCTCTTGATCTTCTCGCCGGGAATTTCGCATACATTCACAATCAGACGGTTAACCAACTGGACATTACTCATTTCAAGAGAGAACAGGGCAACCGGCGTATTAAAGTTTACCGCCATATTCTTGGCCATAGACAAGACAAAGGCTGTCTTCCCCATTGCCGGACGGGCGGCGATAATAACCAAATCGGAATTCTGCCATCCGGAAGTAATCTTGTCCAATTGATGGTATCCGCTACGCAATCCGCTCAATCCTTCCTTCTGGTTGGCCGCCTTTTGCAACAGATCCATCGCATCTTTGATAACCGGGTTAATCTGTACGACATCCTTCTTCACATTCCGCTGGGAGATTTCGAAGAGTTTGCCTTCGGCCTCCTGCATCAGGTCGTCGACATCGATAGTTTCGTCAAACGCTTTTCCCTGGATCATGGCGGTAAAAGAGATCAGTTCCCGCGCCAGATATTTCTGGGCGATAATGCGGGCGTGATATTCGATATGGGCGCTGCTCGCCACCTTACCCGTCAACTGGGAAATATAGAAAGGCCCTCCGACCGCATCGAGGTCACCTTGCTTCTTCAGCTGTTCCGTCACCGTCAGCATATCGATCGGACGCTGGCTGATTGCCAGGTCGACAATCGCCGCATAGATCAATTCATTCGCTTTTTCGTAAAAACATTCGGGTTTCAGCAACTCACTCACGATGGAATAAGCATCCTTCTCAAGCATCAATGCGCCGAGAACAGCTTCTTCCAACTCTACAGCCTGCGGCTGTAATCGCCCCATATCAGGAACAACTGTGGTCTTTGTCCGGCTTCTATTTGTATATTTTTCTCTTTCCGCCATGTATTTTATCCGTTCGGACATCAAAAATACATTATTTCTTCGGGAAGAAAAAGAGAAAAATCATTTCTCTAACCGAATCCGAGCGTCTACGGCAAAAAGCCCCCGGTCGGTTGCTATTAACGGATTGATATCGATTTCTTTAATTTCGCTGGTGAAACGGAGCATCGTTGAAAGGCGGACGATGATGTCCGCATATTCCTGCTCGTCGATTCCTTTTTGCCCGCGCGTACCTTTAATAATCGGATAACCGCGAAGCGAATGAATCATGGAATAAGTCTCTTCATAAGAAAGCGGAGCCAAGCCGTAGGATACATCCTTCAGTACTTCGACAAAGATCCCGCCCAATCCGCAAAGGACAACATGCCCGAAGCGGTTTTCGTATGTGGCCCCCAGGAATAATTCCTGTCCTTTCAGCATCGGCTGCACCAAGATACCCGTTACTTCCGGCAAGTTCATCATCCGCTCGAACTCCAGGCGGAGATGATCTTCCGTACGGATGTTCAGCGTCACCCCGCCGATATCACTCTTATGGATCGGGCCGACCACTTTCGCCACGACCGGATAGCCGACTTTCTTTGCAAAAGCCAAGATCTCATCCAGGTCGGATGAAGTATGTTCGTCCACCAGCGGAATATTCGCCGCCTTCAGTAGAATGCGCACCTCGGAGGGATTCAAGAAGCCATTGGAAGGCAACTGTTCGATAATGCGCCGGACGGCAGGTATATCGATTCCGTAAAGCCGGATATCCGTACTTGCCGGCTTGGGCGTATTCAGCACCCGTGACAGGGCCGTTCCGAGTGTCACCTCATCCGAAAAGTTCACATGTCCTTTTTTCACAAAGCTCTTCACCTCCGGACTGGCCGTCACGATAGACGGGAGGACGGGAAAAATAGGTTTGCTGCACTCCCCCATCTTCTTATGGAGCACTTCATAAGCCTCTACTGGCTTGACCAAACCCGGATAGCCGAAAATAACCATCATCAAATCGACGTTATCGAATTTCTTTTCACAATAATCGATTGCCATCGCCAGGTGCTCCGGCGTCCCGGTTCCGATGATGTCGATCGGGTTGCTGACGGCAGCACCCGGATACAGTTTGGATTTCAGTTCATTGGCCAATACCGGGTCGAAAGTAGGCACATTCAGCCGTCCCTTGGACAAAGCGTCCGCCAGCATGACCGCCGGCCCGCCCGCATGGGTGATAATCGCACAGTTTTTGCCTTTTACCTCTTTCAGGGTAAAGATACTGGCCACCGTCGTCAATTCCTCCCGGCTGAAACAACGGACGATTCCCGCCTTACGAAACAGCGCCTCCACTGCTGAATCCGAACTGGCGATAGCCGCCGTATGGGAAGAAGCCGCCCGTTTNGTATCCGCTACGCAATCCGCTCAATCCTTCCTTCTGGTTGGCCGCCTTTTGCAACAGATCCATCGCATCTTTGATAACCGGGTTAATCTGTACGACATCCTTCTTCACATTCCGCTGGGAGATTTCGAAGAGTTTGCCTTCGGCCTCCTGCATCAGGTCGTCGACATCGATAGTTTCGTCAAACGCTTTTCCCTGGATCATGGCGGTAAAAGAGATCAGTTCCCGCGCCAGATATTTCTGGGCGATAATGCGGGCGTGATATTCGATATGGGCGCTGCTCGCCACCTTACCCGTCAACTGGGAAATATAGAAAGGCCCTCCGACCGCATCGAGGTCACCTTGCTTCTTCAGCTGTTCCGTCACCGTCAGCATATCGATCGGACGCTGGCTGATTGCCAGGTCGACAATCGCCGCATAGATCAATTCATTCGCTTTTTCGTAAAAACATTCGGGTTTCAGCAACTCACTCACGATGGAATAAGCATCCTTCTCAAGCATCAATGCGCCGAGAACAGCTTCTTCCAACTCTACAGCCTGCGGCTGTAATCGCCCCATATCAGGAACAACTGTGGTCTTTGTCCGGCTTCTATTTGTATATTTTTCTCTTTCCGCCATGTATTTTATCCGTTCGGACATCAAAAATACATTATTTCTTCGGGAAGAAAAAGAGAAAAATCATTTCTCTAACCGAATCCGAGCGTCTACGGCAAAAAGCCCCCGGTCGGTTGCTATTAACGGATTGATATCGATTTCTTTAATTTCGCTGGTGAAACGGAGCATCGTTGAAAGGCGGACGATGATGTCCGCATATTCCTGCTCGTCGATTCCTTTTTGCCCGCGCGTACCTTTAATAATCGGATAACCGCGAAGCGAATGAATCATGGAATAAGTCTCTTCATAAGAAAGCGGAGCCAAGCCGTAGGATACATCCTTCAGTACTTCGACAAAGATCCCGCCCAATCCGCAAAGGACAACATGCCCGAAGCGGTTTTCGTATGTGGCCCCCAGGAATAATTCCTGTCCTTTCAGCATCGGCTGCACCAAGATACCCGTTACTTCCGGCAAGTTCATCATCCGCTCGAACTCCAGGCGGAGATGATCTTCCGTACGGATGTTCAGCGTCACCCCGCCGATATCACTCTTATGGATCGGGCCGACCACTTTCGCCACGACCGGATAGCCGACTTTCTTTGCAAAAGCCAAGATCTCATCCAGGTCGGATGAAGTATGTTCGTCCACCAGCGGAATATTCGCCGCCTTCAGTAGAATGCGCACCTCGGAGGGATTCAAGAAGCCATTGGAAGGCAACTGTTCGATAATGCGCCGGACGGCAGGTATATCGATTCCGTAAAGCCGGATATCCGTACTTGCCGGCTTGGGCGTATTCAGCACCCGTGACAGGGCCGTTCCGAGTGTCACCTCATCCGAAAAGTTCACATGTCCTTTTTTCACAAAGCTCTTCACCTCCGGACTGGCCGTCACGATAGACGGGAGGACGGGAAAAATAGGTTTGCTGCACTCCCCCATCTTCTTATGGAGCACTTCATAAGCCTCTACTGGCTTGACCAAACCCGGATAGCCGAAAATAACCATCATCAAATCGACGTTATCGAATTTCTTTTCACAATAATCGATTGCCATCGCCAGGTGCTCCGGCGTCCCGGTTCCGATGATGTCGATCGGGTTGCTGACGGCAGCACCCGGATACAGTTTGGATTTCAGTTCATTGGCCAATACCGGGTCGAAAGTAGGCACATTCAGCCGTCCCTTGGACAAAGCGTCCGCCAGCATGACCGCCGGCCCGCCCGCATGGGTGATAATCGCACAGTTTTTGCCTTTTACCTCTTTCAGGGTAAAGATACTGGCCACCGTCGTCAATTCCTCCCGGCTGAAACAACGGACGATTCCCGCCTTACGAAACAGCGCCTCCACTGCTGAATCCGAACTGGCGATAGCCGCCGTATGGGAAGAAGCCGCCCGTTTGCCGGAATCCGTACTGCCCGCCTTGATGGCGGCAATCCGGCAGCCCTTACGAATTAAGGAAGATGCATGATAGAGCAGTTTATCCGGCTCCTTGATGCTTTCTATATATAAAATTTTGATTTTCGAATCGGTCACCGGATTAAAATGCCGGTCCATATATTCCAGAATATCCTCTACACCGATCTGCTTCGAATTGCCTACCGACCAGACGGAGGAAAAACGCAATCCCTTGGTCAATGCCGATTCGATGATAAAAAGAGCCGTCCCCCCGGAACTCGAAAGAAAGTCGACTCCCTCCGGATGGAACTCCGGAATAGGAAGGGTAAAAACCCCGTGATAATGCGTGTTCATCAATCCGATGCAATTGGGTCCGATAAAAGAAGCGCCTGCCTCATTGACTATCTGCAGGATTTGGTTCTCCAACTGTTCCCCTTCCTTGGATTCTTCCCCGAAGCCGGCGGAGATGATAATAAAGGCTTTTACATTCTTCTTCTTTGCCAGCACCTCTACCGAAGCCGGGCATGCGAGAGCCGGTATGGCCAATATAGCCAGTTCCGCTTCCGGAACCTCTTCCACACTCGGAAAGGCCTTGATTCCCTGTATTTCCTCCTCCCGGGGATTAACAATGTAGAGGTCACCTCTGTATTTACCGTCGACAAGACTGCGCACCAACCGCCCGCCGGGCTTATGCAGGTTGTTCGATCCTCCTACCACAATAATGCTTTGGGGGTTTATCAACTCACGATTTATCATATTGTATTCACTGTGTTTTACATAAAACAAGCGAAGCCACCCGGCTTACAATCTTGCTTTCAGAATTTTATATAAAAACAAACCGCATTCCTAAAAGGTTCCCTGAATATCAATTGAAAATATGATCGATGCCACCGGACTCGGCAGGAGCCGCTTGCTCTTCTTGCTGAACGCTATCGGTATGGCACGGATCGGCATACTGGGGAGGAATATCAAAGTTTTCGCTTTCCGAGTAACCGAGCGTCTTATCCGCATAGACTTTCTGCATGAATAAGCCGTAAATAGGCAAAGCCATGCTCGCCCCCTGCCCTTCCGACATGCGAATAAAATGAATCGACCGGTCTTCCCCGCCGACCCAGCATCCGCCGACCAGGCTCGGAGTAAAGCCCATGAACCAACCGTCGGAGTTGTTTTGCGTCGTGCCGGTCTTGCCGCCCATCGGCGCCCGGATGCCGTAACGGAAACGGATACGTCCGCCGGTCCCCCCATCAATCACGCTTCGCAGCATATGAAGCATTTTACAGGCAGCCTCTTCGCTCAGCACCTCATTCATATTCGGATTAAAGGTTGCAATCGTATTGCCGTTCGTATCCTCGATGCGCGTTACGTACAACGGCTCTATCCGGATCCCTTTGTTCGGATAGACTGAATAACCGCTCACCATTTCGGCAACGGATATGTCCGGCGTTCCCAGACACATCGAAACGACCGGATCGATATAGCCCCGGATGCCATAAGAATGCAGCAGGCGGGCCAATGTATAAGGTGAGAGTTGCTTCATCAGATAGGCGGTAACCCAGTTGGATGAATTCTGCAATCCCCATTGGATCGTCACCATCTCCCCTTCTCTCTTCCGTGTGGAATTGCGGGGAATCCAGGGGCGTCCCAACTCGTCGGTCAGTTGTTGCTCCACATGCAGCATCTCGTCGCACGGGCTAATCCCTTCCAGCATCGCCAGCGAATAAAGATAAGGCTTCATGGTCGAACCGATCTGGCGACGGCCGCCGGTCACCATATCATATTGGAATACATTGTAATCGACCCCTCCCACATAGGCTTTCACGTGGCCGGTTCTCGGATCCATCGCCATGAAAGCGGAACGCAGGAAAGACTTATGGTAACGGATGGAATCCCAGGGACTCATAATCGTATCTATCATCCCGTTATAACTGAACACCCGCATTTCCACCGGCTTCTGGAATTCCTTGCGGATCTCCTTATCACTTTTTCCCGTTTTCTTCAACCCGTGGTAGCGGTCCGTCTGTCTCATCGACCGAAACATGATATCTTCCACCTGTTCATCCGTCACGTCCCGTGAGAAAGGAGCGCCCTCCCGCCCCTTCTGTTCGCGGAAGAAATCCGGTTGAACTGAGCCGCCCATGTGTTCATGCACCGCGTCTTCGGCATATTGTTGCATCCGGGAATCGATCGTCGTATAAATCTTTAAACCGTCGGTGTAGAGATTATAAAACTCTCCGTCCGATTTCTTAGTCTTGTTGCACCATCCATAGAGCGGATTGGTAGCCCATGCCAGCGAGTCGTCCGAAAACTTCTGACCCTGCCACGAGGCGTAATTACTGCGCGAAGGCTTGGAAGCCGTCAGCACCAACCGCAAATACTCCCGGAAGTAGGGAGCCAACCCGTCCTTATGATCCATTCGCGTAAAACGAAGGGTCAACGGGAGCTTGACCAATGAATCGCANCTCGAAAGAAAGTCGACTCCCTCCGGATGGAACTCCGGAATAGGAAGGGTAAAAACCCCGTGATAATGCGTGTTCATCAATCCGATGCAATTGGGTCCGATAAAAGAAGCGCCTGCCTCATTGACTATCTGCAGGATTTGGTTCTCCAACTGTTCCCCTTCCTTGGATTCTTCCCCGAAGCCGGCGGAGATGATAATAAAGGCTTTTACATTCTTCTTCTTTGCCAGCACCTCTACCGAAGCCGGGCATGCGAGAGCCGGTATGGCCAATATAGCCAGTTCCGCTTCCGGAACCTCTTCCACACTCGGAAAGGCCTTGATTCCCTGTATTTCCTCCTCCCGGGGATTAACAATGTAGAGGTCACCTCTGTATTTACCGTCGACAAGACTGCGCACCAACCGCCCGCCGGGCTTATGCAGGTTGTTCGATCCTCCTACCACAATAATGCTTTGGGGGTTTATCAACTCACGATTTATCATATTGTATTCACTGTGTTTTACATAAAACAAGCGAAGCCACCCGGCTTACAATCTTGCTTTCAGAATTTTATATAAAAACAAACCGCATTCCTAAAAGGTTCCCTGAATATCAATTGAAAATATGATCGATGCCACCGGACTCGGCAGGAGCCGCTTGCTCTTCTTGCTGAACGCTATCGGTATGGCACGGATCGGCATACTGGGGAGGAATATCAAAGTTTTCGCTTTCCGAGTAACCGAGCGTCTTATCCGCATAGACTTTCTGCATGAATAAGCCGTAAATAGGCAAAGCCATGCTCGCCCCCTGCCCTTCCGACATGCGAATAAAATGAATCGACCGGTCTTCCCCGCCGACCCAGCATCCGCCGACCAGGCTCGGAGTAAAGCCCATGAACCAACCGTCGGAGTTGTTTTGCGTCGTGCCGGTCTTGCCGCCCATCGGCGCCCGGATGCCGTAACGGAAACGGATACGTCCGCCGGTCCCCCCATCAATCACGCTTCGCAGCATATGAAGCATTTTACAGGCAGCCTCTTCGCTCAGCACCTCATTCATATTCGGATTAAAGGTTGCAATCGTATTGCCGTTCGTATCCTCGATGCGCGTTACGTACAACGGCTCTATCCGGATCCCTTTGTTCGGATAGACTGAATAACCGCTCACCATTTCGGCAACGGATATGTCCGGCGTTCCCAGACACATCGAAACGACCGGATCGATATAGCCCCGGATGCCATAAGAATGCAGCAGGCGGGCCAATGTATAAGGTGAGAGTTGCTTCATCAGATAGGCGGTAACCCAGTTGGATGAATTCTGCAATCCCCATTGGATCGTCACCATCTCCCCTTCTCTCTTCCGTGTGGAATTGCGGGGAATCCAGGGGCGTCCCAACTCGTCGGTCAGTTGTTGCTCCACATGCAGCATCTCGTCGCACGGGCTAATCCCTTCCAGCATCGCCAGCGAATAAAGATAAGGCTTCATGGTCGAACCGATCTGGCGACGGCCGCCGGTCACCATATCATATTGGAATACATTGTAATCGACCCCTCCCACATAGGCTTTCACGTGGCCGGTTCTCGGATCCATCGCCATGAAAGCGGAACGCAGGAAAGACTTATGGTAACGGATGGAATCCCAGGGACTCATAATCGTATCTATCATCCCGTTATAACTGAACACCCGCATTTCCACCGGCTTCTGGAATTCCTTGCGGATCTCCTTATCACTTTTTCCCGTTTTCTTCAACCCGTGGTAGCGGTCCGTCTGTCTCATCGACCGAAACATGATATCTTCCACCTGTTCATCCGTCACGTCCCGTGAGAAAGGAGCGCCCTCCCGCCCCTTCTGTTCGCGGAAGAAATCCGGTTGAACTGAGCCGCCCATGTGTTCATGCACCGCGTCTTCGGCATATTGTTGCATCCGGGAATCGATCGTCGTATAAATCTTTAAACCGTCGGTGTAGAGATTATAAAACTCTCCGTCCGATTTCTTAGTCTTGTTGCACCATCCATAGAGCGGATTGGTAGCCCATGCCAGCGAGTCGTCCGAAAACTTCTGACCCTGCCACGAGGCGTAATTACTGCGCGAAGGCTTGGAAGCCGTCAGCACCAACCGCAAATACTCCCGGAAGTAGGGAGCCAACCCGTCCTTATGATCCATTCGCGTAAAACGAAGGGTCAACGGGAGCTTGACCAATGAATCGCATTCCGCCTTGCTGATATACCCGGCTTTCTCCATCTGGCGAAGCACCGTATTTCTCCGGTTGCGCGTCCGTTCGTTATGGCGCAGCGGATTGTAATAGGAAGGATTCTTACACATCCCGACCAACGTCGCCGCTTCTTCGATCTTCAGGTCTTTCGGCTTCACCCCGAAATATACCTGGGCTGCGGACTGGATGCCCACCGCATTATACAGGAAATCGAATTTGTTGAAATACATATTTACAATTTCCTCTTTTGTATAATATTTTTCCAACTGGACGGCAATTACCCATTCGATCGGCTTCTGAAGCAACCGTTCCAGCACATTCTCGGCGCCCGGCGAAAACAACTGCTTTGCCAACTGCTGCGTAACGGTACTTCCGCCGCCACCGCTTTTTTGCATCAGGATCCCGCGCTTCACTAACGCCCGGAGCAGACCGACTGCATCGATTCCGCTATGATTGGCGAAACGGATATCCTCAGTAGCCACCAGAGCCTTTACCAAATGGGGGGACAGGTCGTTATAGGTAATAAAAATACGGCTATCCTTGCTATTTGCGTAGACGCCCAACGTCTTTCCGTCCGCCGAAATGATCTGGGAAGCATATTTGTCAATCGGATTCTCCAACTGTTCCACCGGCGGCATATAGCCGATGGAGCCATTGGCTATCGCGATGAAAACCAAAACAACCAAGCCTATAAGAATGGCATAACCCGCCCAAAAGAAAGTGATTATGCGTTTACGCGTGTTCGAATTCATTAATCTAAAACTTAATCATTATAAGACGACAAAGGTAATAAAATCCTTATGCAAATAAACGGACAGGCGGGAATAAAAACTTTCGATAGCAACTCCTTGTTGGAGTGCATTGCATGTTTCTCTCTATCGGTTGATTAATATTATTAATGAATTATGGCATAGTATTTGAGTAGATTATTGAAATAGATTATTATTTTTGCATGTAAAGGCATTATTTAGAATAAAGGGAAAATATGAAAAACAATTATTCAAAAAGATTGGTTGATGTTATCGAGTATAGCCGGGAAGAGGCTGCAAGGCTTCAGAACAGTTATATCGGCCCTGAACACCTGATGTTGGGAATCATTCGCGACGGTGAAGGCAGGGCTTTCAATTTATTGAAAGAATTGGATACAGACTTGACCACCATAAAAAGAAAAATAGAGAAAGAGACTAAAAACACCTTCGAGACGGAAGACAGGACGCTGAACGACATAATTATAAGTAAAACGTCGGAACGTGTTTTACGGATGAGCATGCTGGAATCGCGTTTGTTCAAAAGAGAGGAAACCGGTACGGAACATCTTCTGCTGGCTATCCTGAAAGAGGAGTTCAACCTGGTCGCCCGTATGCTGAACGAAATCGGCATCGACTACCGGACCGTCTATAACCTTTTGGCGGATGAAACGGGACTCACTCATCTGCAAGAAGAGGCAGAAGAACTGGATGATATCGAAGACGGCTATACGGATGACGACGATGATGACGACGACGATTCGTTCTCGTCGCGGAAAGAGCCGCCCGGAAGCGGCAGTGCACAGGGAAGCAACCCCGGAGTCCAGACCAAGTCGCAAAACGATACGCCGGTATTGGATAATTTCGGGACGGATATGACGCGGGCTGCGTCGGAAAACCGCCTGGATCCGATCGTTGGGCGTGAAAAAGAGATCGAACGCCTTGCACAGATCCTGAGCCGCCGGAAGAAAAACAATCCGGTGCTGATCGGCGAGCCGGGTGTCGGTAAATCGGCAATCGTGGAAGGATTGGCTTTACGGATCATCCAACGGAAAGTATCGCGCGTTTTGTTTGATAAGCGGGTAATCAGCCTGGACATCGCTTCGATCGTTGCCGGAACCAAATACCGCGGCCAATTCGAGGAACGTATCAAGGCAATATTGAACGAGCTGTCCAAAAATCCGAATATCATCCTATTCATCGACGAGATCCATACAATTGTCGGCGCCGGTTCGGCCTCGGGCTCGATGGATGCCGCCAACATGCTGAAGCCGGCCTTGGCGCGCGGTGAGATACAATGCATCGGGGCGACGACCTTGGATGAATATCGTAAGAACATAGAGAAAGACGGCGCTCTGGAACGTCGTTTCCAGAAGGTCATCGTCGATCCGACAACGGCCGAAGAGACGTTACAGATCCTTGATAACATCAAAGACCGGTATGAGGAACATCATAATGTAACGTATACGCCGGAGGCCTTAAAAGCCTGTGTCAAGCTGACAGAACGTTATATCAGCGACCGTAATTTCCCGGATAAGGCGATCGACGCTTTGGACGAATCCGGATCGCGGGTACATATTTCAAATATTATTGTGCCCCAACATATTGAAGAGTTGGAAAAACAGATAGAAGCGACAAAAACGGAAAAAATAGCCGCCGTCAAATCACAAAACTTTGAACTGGCAGCCAGTTTCCGCGATAAGGAACGCCAATATCTGTTGCAACTGGAAGCCGCCAAAACTAAGTGGGAACAGGAGTTGCAGGAACATCGGGAGACGGTGGATGAAGACAAGGTTGCCGAAGTCGTTGCCATGATGTCAGGCGTTCCGGTCCAACGGATCGCGAAGGCGGAAAACCTGAAGTTGCTGGAAATGGGCGATGTCCTGAAACAGAAAATCGTAGGCCAGGATGAAGCGGTCAGCAAGATTGTCAAAGCCATTCAGCGGAACCGCGTAGGACTGAAAGACCCGAACAAACCCATCGGAACCTTTATGTTCCTGGGTCCGACAGGCGTAGGTAAGACTCATCTGGCCAAGAAACTGGCTGAATACCTGTTTGATTCGGCAGATGCCTTGATCCGCATCGACATGAGCGAATACCTGGAAAAATTCGCCGTTTCCCGTCTGATCGGTGCGCCTCCGGGATATGTGGGATATGAAGAAGGGGGACAGCTGACGGAAAAAGTACGCCGTAAACCCTATTCGGTCGTCCTTTTGGATGAGATAGAGAAAGCGCATCCGGACGTATTTAACCTGTTGCTGCAAGTGCTGGACGAAGGCCGGTTGACGGATAGCCTGGGAAGACGGATCGACTTCAAGAATACGATCCTGATCATGACTTCGAACATCGGAACGCGGCAGTTGAAAGATTTCGGCCGCGGTGTCGGATTCAATACCACCGGTGTAGGGGACCCCGATAAAGAATTTTCCCGTGGGGTGATACAGAAGGCATTGAACAAGGCTTTCGCACCGGAGTTTCTGAACCGTGTCGACGATATCATCATGTTCGACCAATTGGATAAGGAAGCCATTCATAAGATCATCGATATCGAACTGAAAGGTCTTTATCAACGGGTTAACGGACTGGGTTATGAGATAGAGCTGACGGAAGATGCCAAAGACTTCATTGCGTCCAAAGGCTATGACGTACAATTCGGCGCCCGTCCGTTGAAACGTGCCATCCAGAAGTACCTGGAAGACGAAATGGCAGAACTCATTATCCGGGCGTCCGTAACTGAAGGAGACACGATTCTCGTTGGATTTGACAAAGAAGAGCAGAAAATAACGAGCGAAATAAAGAAAAAGGAGTCTTAAGTGATTCCTTCCCTATAGTCAAAATGTCAGGCAATCTTGTCTGGCATTTTTTTTGCAAAAAAATCAACGTTTAGAGGCTGTTTTAAATTTTGCTCTTAGAAAAAGAGATGAAATATAATCAAAAAATAAATAAAGAATATGGCAAAACAAGGTAATATTGGTGTAACAAGTCAGGACATCTTCCCGATCATCAAAAAATTCCTTTACAGTGATCATGAAATTTTCCTTCGTGAATTGGTTTCCAACGCAGTCGATGCAACCCAGAAATTAAAAACTTTGGCGTCCGTCGGTGAATTTAAGGGGGAATTGGGTGACCTCACGATTCAGGTCAAGATCGAGAAGGGCAAACTGATCATCTCCGACCGGGGAATCGGTATGACCGCTGAAGAGATCGATAAATACATTAATCAAATCGCATTTTCCGGAGCGGAAGAGTTTGTTGAAAAATACAAGAACGACGCGGCCGCCATCATCGGTCATTTCGGACTTGGTTTTTATTCGTCATTCATGGTATCGAAGAAGGTGGAAATCATCACCAAGTCCTATAAGGAAGGCGCCGTCGCCATGAAATGGAGTTGCGAAGGCAATCCGGAATACGATTTGGAAGAAACCGAAAAGGCAGACCGCGGAACAGATATTATTCTATATATCGATGAGGATAACAAGGAATTCCTTGAAACGACACGAATCAACTCCCTGCTTACCAAATACTGCAAATTCCTTCCGATACCCATTGCTTTCGGTAAAAAGAAAGAATGGAAAGACGGCAAGGAAGTGGAAACGGATGCACCCAATATCATTAATGATACACAGCCGGCATGGGTACGCAAACCGGCCGACCTGAAAGACGAAGACTACAAAAAGTTCTACCGGGAACTCTATCCGATGAGCGAAGAACCGCTGTTCTGGATTCATCTGAACGTAGACTATCCGTTCCATTTGACGGGTATCCTTTATTTCCCGCGTATCAAGAGTAATATTGATCTGAACCGAAACAAGATCCAGCTCTATTGCAACCAGGTGTTCGTGACGGATTCGGTCGAAGGAATCGTTCCCGAATTTCTGACTTTACTGCATGGAGTGATCGATTCTCCGGATATTCCGTTGAATGTTTCCCGCTCCTACTTGCAAAGTGATCAGAATGTAAAGAAGATCTCCAACCATATTATGAAGAAAGTGGCAGACCGGCTGGAGGAGATTTTCAAATCCGACCGCTCACAGTTCGAAGAGAAATGGGACAGCCTGAAGCTATTCATCCAATACGGAATGCTTAGCGAAGATAAATTCTATGACCGTGCGGTGAAATTTGCCTTATTGAAAGACGTAGAAGGTAAGTATTTTACTTATGACGAATATAAAACGCTGATTCAAAACGAACAAACAGATAAAGACGGGACGCTGATCTATCTTTATACCACCAACAAGAACGAACAATACAGCTATATCCAGGCCGCTAAAGACAAGGGTTACAGTGTCCTTGTAATGGACGGGCAGTTGGATGTACATATTGTGAGCCAATTTGAACAGAAATTTGAGAAGACGCGTTTCGTCCGTGTGGACAGCGACACAATCGACAATCTGATCCGAAAGGCGGAACAAAGCCAGGTAAATTTGGACGAAGAACAGAAAAATGCCTTGCAGGAAATTTTCAAGAGCCAGTTGCCGGCAATGGAAAAGACGGAATTCTATGTTACCTTCGAAGCATTGGGCGAAAAGGCCAATCCGGTCTTGCTGACGCAAAGCGAATACATGCGCAGGATGCGTGAGATGTCGGCAATGCAACCAGGCATGTCTTTCTACGGAGAAATGCCGGACAGCTATAACCTGGTGTTGAATACCGATCACGAATTAGTGAAAAAGATCCTGACGGACGAGGAATCCGCCTGCTCAGAGAAACTTCAACCGATCCTTTCCGATTTGAAAGGATGGAAAACCCGCCAGGCCGACCTTCGCGAGGCGCAAGGCAAAAAGAAACCGGAAGAGATCACCGAAGCGGAAAAGAAAGATATGGAAAATACCAATCATAAGATCGACGAATTGCGTGAACAAGGCAATGCAATCATTGCCGAATATGCAAAAGGTAATCCGCTGGTCGGCCAGCTTATCGACCTGGGACTACTGGCAAATGGCCTATTAAAGGGAGAAGCCTTGAGTAAATTCATCCGACGCAGCGTAGCAATCATCGGTTCGGACAAATAATAAGATTTCCACAATAATCAATGATAGTACATCCGGGCGGGAGAAATCCTGTCCGGATGTTTTTATGGGTTAGTTTTTTCCTATACCTGGTAGATCAGAGCCTTCGCTAGGCCGGGGTTTAAAAAGAAATAATAATAATAATAATGATTCCGATTCTCACCGGCTGATAAATAGCCACGCATTGGAGAACCGCTCATTCGTCCGTAAAGTGGACAAATAAGATTCCGCTTCCTCCCGCGTTGTAAATTGATCGGCATACACGCGAACCTTACCCTCACGTATTACTACACCGGCCTTCATAGTGGAAGGCAATTTCATTTCCGACAAATATTTTTTAGCTTGCCCCTCATTCGGTAAACTGGCGATGACGATGTAATATTTCTTTGTATCCGACATAATCTGTTTAGCAGGAACCGCTTTTTTTGCCGGTTCCGTTTGCGTGGTTAGTGCCGGAGTTTCTTGTATGGTCTCTTTTTTTTCCTTGGGAGTATCAGTGGCCGAGATTGTCAGCGGCGTCACCTTTTTATCTGCCGGTTGCTTGGCATGTGTAACAATCTCTCCCGGAATAAAGCCTGCCGTATAAGCCGAAGGATTTACATCTTTGACCGGAGTCGATAAAATGAAAAACAAAAGGATTACAGCTACGGAAGCACCCGCTATTCTCAGGAAAGTTCGGCTGACCGGTATGTAATAGACATCCTTCCGCCGGTGTTTGGAGGTCTCCAAAAGCTTGGCCTCCTTTTCACCCTCTTCCAGGATGGTTTGCAACGGCAACAAATGAAACGCCGCCAGTCCGTAGGATTCCAGCCCGAATGCCTCTCCTTCGGAAGGATGGAAAACAAGCGTATCCCCGTTTCCTTTATGGAAAGCGCCTATACGTCCCAGAGAAACCCGGTTTCTCTGCGCCATGGCTGATTTCAGTGTATCTACATCCTCTTTCAACATCGACTGGGCCTCTTTGAATCCGATCGTATAGGCTTGCATATATGATTCGCAGAGTAGTCCGTCATTATGTTTCAGCGTCGGATTGAAGACGATTTCTTTTCCCTGTGGGTAAAAAGTATGCTCCGCTTCATTACAAATCGCCGGAACCTCCTGAAGCACAAAGCCTCCAAAGCCCGGGATAATGACGCAATCATGCAAAAACAAAAGGCGTTCGATATGTTCTATTATGCGCTGCATAGAGCAAAGGTATTATTTCCCCGCGAAAAGCAAAAATCTTAAGCCTGATTTTAATCTAAAAAAATTACCTTTGTCTTAGAATCAACCAAGTATGAATTGTTTCTTTTTTCCGATCCATTTGCTTTCTCCCATCCCTTTCCTATGTGGATGGATACTGGACCGTCTTTGGGGCGATCCGCCTCATTTACCTCACCCGATCGTCGCCTTCGGAAGATTGATTTCATCCGGGGAAAAGATTTTGAATAAAGGGAAAAACCGGTATTGGAAAGGACTTTTATTAACGTTCGTATTGGTTGCCGGAACGTTTGCTTTTTTCTTCATTTTATTGAAGGCCGCCGGACGGATTCATCCGCTATTTTCATCCGCACTTGTCGCTTTGGGAGTATTCTTCGGATTGGGGGGGAAAACATTGATTACGGAAGTCCGCCTGGTCTTTGAAGCGGTGGACCGGGATCCTGACGAGGGAAGGAAACAATTGAGCCGAATCGTCGGAAGAGACACTTCTTCCCTCTCTCCCCAGGAAATTCGTGTGGCGGCTTTGGAGACATTAGCGGAAAACCTGAGTGACGGTGTCATTGCCCCCATGTTTTGGTTTGCTTTATTAGGCCTTCCCGGAATGATGGCTTATAAGATGGTCAATACGTTGGACTCTATGATCGGATACAAAAATAAGCGCTATCTGGAATTCGGCAAGGCGGCTGCGAAGTTGGATGATGTTGCAAATTATCTGCCCGCCCGCCTGACAGCTTATGGAATGTTATTGGTTTCCGGTAACTGGAAACTTCATAAATTTATCCGGCGTTTTGCAAGGGCGCATACAAGCCCGAACTCCGGATACCCGGAGGCGGCTCTGGCCGGAATTTTGGATTGCCGTTTCGGCGGAACCCACTACTATTTCGGCAAACCGGTGGAGAAACCTTATATCGGGACCAATGAACGGGCAATAACGATTAAAGATATGCAGATTGCCGTACGCATCAACAATCTGACGGAATTGGCCATGGGATTCATTACCTGTTTGATTTTATTATATAGATAAAGTATGAAACATTCTGTATTGGTAACAGGGGGACAACGGTCCGGCAAAAGCAATTATGCGCAACAACTGGCGAGATCCTTATCTTCCAACCCGATCTATCTCGCCACCTCCCGCGTTTGGGATGATGAATACCGGCAGCGGATCCTCCGCCACCAACTGGATCGCGGATCCGAATGGACCACGATCGAAGAAGAAAAAGAATTAAGCCGCCACTGCCTGAAAGACCGGGTTGTCGTAATCGATTGCGTAACCTTATGGGCAACTAATTTCTTTTACGATACTAAAGGCGATATAGACGCTTCACTCGAAGCAATCCGCCGGGAGTTGGACCGGCTCTTGGAACAAGAAGCTTATCTGATTTTCGTTACGAACGAAATCGGACTCGGAGGCGTTTCCGCGGACACTATGCAGCGGTATTTTACGGATCTTCTCGGATGGACAAACCAATTGATTGCTTCCCGGGCGGATGAAGTTATCTTACTGATCAGTGGTATTCCCTTAAAAATTAAAGAATAAATGATAACTTTCGACATTAAGCGACCGGATGAGGCTATCCGGTCTGCACTTTCTGCAAAAATAGATAACCTGACCAAACCTAAGGGATCGTTAGGACGATTGGAAGAGTTGGCCCTCCGGATCGGATGGATTCAACAATCATTGTCTCCGAAGCTTGAACATCCGTTCAATGTGATTTATGCATCTGATCATGGCATAGCCGACGAACCCGTCAGCCAGTCACCCAAAGAAGTGACCCGGCAGGTCGTTTTCAATTTTCTGAACGGTGGCGCCGGAATCAATTTTCTCGCACGCCAACATGGATTCAAGATTAAAATCGTGGATGGAGGAGTCGACTATGATTTTCCTTCTATCCCGGAATTAATCGACCGGAAAATTCGTAAAAGCACACGTAATTTCCTTTATGGCCCTTCGATGACGGCAGAAGAATTTAATCTGGCCATTCAATGGGGTGCCGATATTGTTTCGGATTGCCATCATGAGGGTTGCAATATTATTAGTTTCGGAGAGATGGGAGTCGGGAATACCGCTGCTTCGAGTATGTGGATGACCTGCCTCACAGGGCTTCCCTTGATCCAATGTGTCGGCGCAGGAAGTGGGCTCGATAAAAACGGGGTAGAGAAAAAATACCGGATACTGAAACAAGCGTTGGATAAATATGACCGCTCCAATCATCCGGAAGAAGTCATGGCATATTTCGGCGGATATGAAATGGTCATGGCAGTCGGAGGAATGCTTCGTGCGGCGGAATTAAATATGATTATCCTGATCGACGGATTTATTATGACAAACTGCATTTTGGCGGCCTCTCTTCTCTATCCGGATATACGATCCTTTTGCATATTCGGCCATTGCGGAGACGAAGCCGGGCATAAGCTTTTATTGGAGTATATGCATGTTCATCCTATTTTAAACTTAGGACTTCGTTTGGGTGAAGGTACCGGCGCAGTTTGCGCTTATCCGATCGTCGATTCCGCTGTTCGGATGCTTTCCGAAATGCATTCTTTTAAGCAAGCGTCCATAACCAAATATTTTTGAAAGATGGTCATAAGAGTCATGGCAGCGTTACAATTCTTTACCCGTCTTCCTTTGTGGCGGTTTGTAAACATTCCGGCGGATCATTTCAGGCATGTGGTTCCTTACTGGGCCCTGACGGGCTGGCTTACGGCAGCAGTCTCCACTATAACACTCCTTGTCGCGGTCTATTTCCTACCTCTGAATATCGCAATTATACTCGCAATGATCAGCCGGTTGCTGCTTACCGGCTGCCTTCATGAAGACGGGTTAGCCGACTTCTTGGATGGTTTCGGAGGAGGGCATGACCGCGCGCAAATTCTTTCTATCATGAAAGACTCGCATATAGGTAGTTATGGCGTTATCGGACTGATCTCCTATTTTATCCTATACTATCTGCTGCTAAATACCCTTCCGGCCGAATTAATCGCATCGACTCTTTTGATGGGGGATCCTTTTTCCAAAGGAGTGGCATCGATGATCATCAATAAATTACCTTATGCACGCAAGGAAGAGGAGTCCAAAAGCAAGATGATTTATACCTCAATGACTCGGACTGAATGGATAATCGCTGCAGTAAGTGCATTGCTGCCTCTTATCTGGGTTCCCTCTCCCCTTTATCTGATAGCCGTCGTTTTTCCGGTCGCAATCTGGTTCGGATTTACAAATTATATAAAGAAAAGAATCAACGGCTATACAGGCGATTGCTGCGGGGCCTTGTTCTTATTATGTGAAATCGGTTTTTATCTCGGAGTCGTTATTATCTATAACTGTTCCAATAGCTTGTAATAGTTCTCTAACTATGTATAATAAAACAGAATGAAATGGAAATCTATCTGATAAGACATACATCTATCGATGTTCCGGCAGGATATGCTTACGGACAAACGGATGTTTCGCTAAAACCTACTTTTGAATCGGAAGCGTTGAATGTAAGAAACAGATTAAATGGAGTTATTTTCGATCATGTTTGGAGTAGTCCGCTCTCACGGTGTGTTCGTTTGGCCGCCTTCTGCGGCTATCCTGATGCCATATTGGACGAACGGATCAAAGAACTGAATTTTGGCGATTGGGAAATGAAAACATGGGAAGAGATTTCTCAAGACCCACGTTCTTCAAAATGGTTCAACGACTGGATTAATTTCACCCTACCGAATGGAGAATCTTTTATGGACCAATACAATCGTGTATCCTCTTTCCTGGATGATGTCCGTAAGCATCGCTTTGAAAAGGTATGTGTATTCACACATGGTGGAGTTCTCGCCTGCGCACGCGTTTATGCCGGGGAATTAGAAGCCAAAGATTCTTTTTCCCACATTGTCGGTTATGGAGAATCTATTAAATTGACGTTCTAACACTTAGCCAATTATTATAAATATTCAAATTATTACCTTAATCCGGATCTTTCCCGGCTTCCCATCTTAACACAAAAAAGACCGGAGAAGTTCTTACTCCTTGCGGAGGGTGAACTTCCCCGGTCTTCAAAAAACGGCGGCGACCTACTCTCCCACTTATGACGCAGTACCATCGGCGCGATCAGGCTTAACTTCTCTGTTCGGAATGGGAAGAGGTGGATCCCTGATGCTATAACCACCTGAATTGCTTCGCTTACGATTCCTTGTGATGCACTCCTGCACACTCGGGCCTCT
>NZ_LT799418.1:3241018-3347618 GCF_900162725.1 Parabacteroides sp. Marseille-P3160
TTCTTTTCGTCACCGGAAAAAAGAATGGGCAAAACCCTTGTACTACATCTTGTTTTATGATCAGTCTTTCAATGAACTCTTTTGCTTGCGTCCGCCTGGTTATTGTCGAACGTGGGTGCAAAAGTAAACCTTCTTTTTGGCTTGTACAAATCTTTTTACCGGTTTTTTTGAGCTTTTTTTGCAGGGAAAAGATAAAGGGATGGGATAGAATGGAATAGAAAGGGGGGCCCTGCATAATTAAACGCTCTTTCTGAACGGGGGAATGCTGTTTTATCTTCCCGGCATAGGAAAGGGGAAAAAGCGGGAGAACGGCGGAAAAACAGCCTTTGACTGCATCAATGCCATGGGAATAAATTGATTATGGGTAATTTACATTTCCAGCGGAATCATTCGGCCAATCCGGTGCTGTATTTTCAGGTACTCCATGTTTTATTTTACCAAGGTGGGCCTGGTGGCTCACCATGATGGGCCACCAGGTCAACCCTGGTGTGTCTGCAGGCCCACCACGGTGTAATAAAAAAACAAGTACGGGGAAACGGGGAAAGGCATTGGCCCATTTATGCGGCGGAATGCCCTCACTACGGCGTATTGGAAGTAAAGCACCTGCTTTGACTGCCCTTAAAATAGGAGAATCATAGCGAGGCCGGAGACTCGCTTAGTCGAAGTACCTACCCTTATCTTATTAGTAAACATCGCTTTCCGGTTGAAAAAGAGATATTACAAATAATAATTCATCTACATAATAACACAAAACGAAAAATATATACCGATGAAGATATTGGAACACTCCCTATAGAATCATTACGAATGATTCAATCAATTCTTCTCAAAGAAGGCATCAAAAGCATGCGCCGAAGGTGGAAAGTCAAGTTTTTTCAATAACTCGTAAGATTCTCGCGCACCATATTCCCGGTCCATGGCACTATCCTCCCACTCTACTGAAAGCGGACCTTGATAATTAATATGATTTAACGCACGAATAATCTCTTCGAAGCAAATTTTCCCTCGTCCTAAGCTACGGAAATTCCAATAACGCCGCGGATCCCCAAAAGGGACATAGCCCCCAAATACACCCGCCGGTTTAGGAGTATCACTCCAATAAACATCTTTCATATGCACATGAAAAATACGCTCCGGGAACTGATAGATAAAATCTACATAATCCACCCCCTGGTAACCCAGATGACTCGGATCATAATTAAAGCCGAAAGCCTGATGATTGCCTATAGCTTCTAAAGCACGGCGGGCGGTAATAGTATCAAATGCTATTTCCGTAGGATGTACTTCCAAAGCAAAGCGGATGCCTAAGCGTTGATATTCATCCAGAATCGGAGTAAAACGGCAGGCAAAGTCATCAAAACCCTTATTCACCATTGCTTCGGTGACAGGAGGAAACGAATAAAGCAGGTGCCAGATAGAACTCCCCGTAAAACCGACCACAGTCTTTACTCCCAGCACTTTGGCCGCATGGGCTGTCAATATCAGTTCTTCCGAAGCTCGTTGATGAATGCCTTCCGGATCTCCATCTCCCCAAATAAAATCGGGTAAAATGGCTTTATGCCGCTCATCAATTCTATCACACACAGCCTGACCAATCAGATGAGAAGAAAGAGTATGCAGTTGAAGGCCATATTCATTCAATAGGTCCTTTATATTTTGGAAATAAGCTTCGTCTGTTCGATGTACATCCAAATGATCGGGCAGTCCGATTTCAATGCCATCATATCCAAAAGAATGGGCCTTTTGGCAAACGGTTTCTAAAGAAAGGTCTCCCCATTGGAGTGAATATAAAGTAATCGGTCTCATAAGGCAATAGATTTAAGAGGTTTAATTATTTACGATGTCTTCAAATATAGCAATTCTTAAGAAATAAAAAATAATTAGGACTCTATTATAAACAAAAAACAAGGGATCTTCAAAAAAAGACTATCCAAAAAGTTAAAAATGGATACTCTCTTTTATATCTTCGAAAAGACGAATTCTAAACCTTCAAGATATTGAAAAACTATTCTTGTTTATTATTCAATGTTTCTTTATACCCATATTGTATTTTCCTGTTCAATGCGTGTTGTAATTGTTTGACATAAGTTGTCGATTTACGAATATATGAGATAATTTTTTAAGCTATCGACAAACAAAAAGAAATCAATCGAAGAGCAGAGTTTTTCGTAGTGAAAGAACAGTTCGTTTCTTTATAATATCCTTCTCCGTAATATGACCGATCAATAGAGGAGAGGAAGGATTATGACGAAGTACTTTTTCCATCACTACCTTCTTGTTATTATTGGCATAACAATAGAGGCAATTGTGTGGACAGGAATCATATTCACCGATATCGATACTTTCTATGCAATGGCAAGCGGCGCGTTGGTTCTTGTCTTTTCGGGATAGAAGAGGATAGCCGGTCATTTTTTCAATGATCTCATTGTCGATACATTTGCCTTGTTTGATGCCGAAAGGTTGCAGATCGATTTCTTCTGAACAGGATTGTATTTCTATATTGTATGTTTTTGCTATATCGACAATACTTTTGGATACAGTAAGAATTTCCTTTTCTGTCAAACTCCGGATGGTTGTTCCCCTCATATTCCTCTCTGTTTTTTTATACATGTCGATAAAACTGATCATACAACGGTTTGTATAAGATGATAATCTCCGGGCGATTGCTTCAAATGATTGAGTATGATAATATATATCTATAGTTTCAGAAAGTAATATAGGATCATATCGCCAGATGACCCGGTCACTTCCGATTCTGTCCGATAATTTTTTGAATGTTTCTATCACACCGGCTTTACGGGGGACTAAAACTTCCATTTGTTGATTATATGGATTGATGGTAAATTGGAAATAGTAATGAAAGGGATCAATTTCATGCAAACGAGGTAACATTGCTGCCGGGTTTTTAGTCCAGAAAACAATACAATCTACAACATCAGTTGTAAGAAGAATTTTACTTACCTGCTGGAAATTCATCGGATTGCGCACATATACAAATCCTTCTTTTATCCGGTTATAAAACCATTCCGGATAAAATGCGGGAATATCAGTTCGTCGGCTTGCACTTATTATCATACACTAAAAATAATGAAATAGGACAATATAATAAAATTATGGACTTTCTCTTTTTATTAATTTAACGAGAGCTCCCTATAAACTATCATTACCCTCCGACAAAAATAAAATTCTTTTCCATACTTTATGACAGGCCTCTCTCCCTCCTACGAAAAAATCATCTAACCTTATTTACTCCATTTTTTTCAACTGTTTCACCCAGTCAGCAATTCGCTTTGCCGTCAAATCAGATTTATTCTCGATATACTATATGCGCAAGTTTAATAAATACAAGTCGAATGTGAATGTGGTGGACGCCGATGGGCTGATGAAAATCTTCCGTCTGGGCGAATTATATCTGAATTTTTCAGAACAGCCGCTGACAAAGATTGTCTTTGTCCCGGAAATCACTAAGCAGGGAACCGTTTACCAGATACAAATCACAGGCGTCGGACAGGTAAGAAATCAACAAGAAAGTGTATGGGTTTGTGCTTTTCATATTTTATCAACATACTTATGCATACCATAAAAAAGCCCGAAGCCTTTGAAGACTTCGGGACATTTAATAAGGATATAGTTTCTGGAAACTCTATTCAGCCCATTCCTTCTTTAATTGTTTCACCCAGGCAGCAATTCGCTTTGCTGTTAAATCGGATTGATTCTCTAAATCGAGGACTAAGCCAAGGAATTGATTATTCCGAACAGCACGGGATTTATTGAAATCGTAGCCTTCGGTAGAGGTAAACCCGACCAAAGTAGCACCTGCCAATTCAAAGGCATCGGCCAGAATGCCAACGCCATCCACAAAATTATCGGGATAGCCGGCCTGGTCTCCCAAGCCGAAAATAGCCACTTTCTTTCCGGACAAGTCCAGAGATACGAGTTCCGGAATCAATTCATCCCAATAAGTCGGGAGCTCTCCGTCGAACCAGGTAGAAGCGCCTACAATCAAATTGTCATAATGCTCGAAATCCGTTTTCCAAGCCTCTTCGATGGGGACAATATCCACCTGATCCGTTCCGAAAGCCTCTTGTATCTGCTTTCCTATCTGTGCCGTTTTCTTTGTGTTTACACCGTAAAACAAACCTGTCTTTTTCATTTCTTCTCTTTTTATTTTTATTTATGCATAATCAATATTCCAACAACCGTTTTGCCTCATCATAGATTAAAGGTATTCCCGGAAGGATCGCTTTCTCCAGGTTCGGATGGAATCCTACCGGCGTAAAAGTAGAACCAACCCGCCGGACGGGAGCATCCAGATGCTGGAATATTTCGGTTCCGATCGTTGCGGCTATTTCCGCACCGAATCCGGAAAAGACCTTGTCTTCATGGACAATTAAAACTTTATTCGTTTTCTTTATAGATGCAAAGACTGTTTCTTTGTCCCACGGGAGAAGCGACCGTAGATCGATTACTTCGACACTTCCATGGCCTTCCTTTGCCAAACGTTCTGCTACCGCAAGGCAAAGGTGGGTGGTATTTCCGTAGGTAATGACGGTCATATCTTTCCCCTCCCGGCGAATGCGGGCTTTACCGAACGGTACTTCGAAATCATCCGGCACGACAGTTGCCGCCTCCGAAGAGTTATATAACGCTTTCGGTTCCATGAAAACCGTCAGTCCCCGCGAACGCAGGCTCGTACGTAAGAGCCCGGCAGCATCATCAGCAAACGAGGGATAGACGATCCGGGCCCCCGGCAAGGTTGTCAAGGCGCCTTCCAGGTTTTGGGAATGATATAAGCCGCCGCCGATATAGCCGCCGGAAGCGAGGCGCAAGGTGATATTAGGTGAAAACTGCCCGTTGCTTCGCCAATAGTCGTGCGTACACTCCACATACTGATTCATTGCCGGCCAAAAATAATCGGCAAACTCAGCCCCTTCGATCACGAGCCGTATCTTTGGGTCGAAGCGGGACATTCCATTGGCCGTACCGACAATATAATCTTCGGCGATGGGCGCATTGAAGACGCGGGCTTCGCCGAACTCCTGCTGCATACCCTTCGAGACATTGAAGACACCGCCTTTATCCTTGTTCGCCACATCCTGTCCCCAAAGAAAAGTATCCGGATTGAGCCGGAACTCGGCCTTTAAGGTTTCATTGATAGCCGTCACCATATTTTTCTTCTCCCCTTCCGCCGAATGGATTCCTTCGGGATAACGTTGCGGATGGTAAGGTTCAGGAATGACATGGTCGAGAATTGTTTTCGGATCAGGATCCGGCGCAGCGATCGCTTTCCGGTTAGCCGCCTTTAATTCCTTGGCCGCCTCTTCTTCAATCTGCTTAAGCTCCTTTTCGGTAAACCGTTTGTAACGCAAGAGCATTCGCCGGAATTTAAGCAGCGGGTCGGCCGCTCTGACATAAGACAGCTCGTCTTCATCCCGGTACAATGTATGTTTGTCGGAATTGGAGTGGGAACCGATTCGGACACAGTTGGCCTGTACAATGACCGGATTGCGCGTTTCGATAGCGTATTCCCGCGCTTCCTCCATAGCATTCATGGAATCGAAAACGTCCTTCCCATTACAATTGATGATCTTCAGGTTCTTAAAGCCCGAGAAGTTTTCCGCTACGCGACGATTGGCCGTCTGGTCCTTCTTGGGCACCGAAATTCCGTATCCATTGTCCTGTATGACAAAAATGACAGGCAGGCGCTCCGTACTGGCCCCATTGATCGCCTCGTACACAAAACCCTCCGAAACCGTCGCCTCGCCGTGCAGGGTGATAGCAACTCCCTCGTGCTTATAGTAAACCATGGCTCTCGCCACTCCCACCGCATGAGTATCCTGGCTACCGACGGCCGAGGATACATTTTCGATATGCCAGGAAATCTTGGCAAAGTGGTTTGACATATGCCTCCCTCCACCTGTCAGGTCCGTCACCTTGGACAAGCCGTTCAGGAGAATCTCCTCGACCGACATACCGGCCGAAAGCACAGTCAGCATATCCCTATAGTAAGGAAAGAGGAAATCCTTTCCTTTGCGGAATACCTGGCCGACCGCCAGTTGTATGCCGTCATGCCCCGCATAAGGCGCATGGTAAGACCAACCCAGAGACTGCAGCAGATAAGAGGGCGCCTTCTCGTCGATCGCCCGTCCGAGCGTCATCAAATGAAACCATTTCTTCAGTAATTCCTGATCTGTCGTTCTTATATCGTATCTTTTCATCTCTCTTTTCATTTATTAATTATGCACTCCAATTCTCTAAATAATCCGCAATCCGGCGAAGGAATTCGCCGCCCAAAGAACCGTCGATCACCCGATGATCATAAGACAAGGATAGGTACATACGGTGGCGGATGGCAATCACATCTCCTTCGGCGGTTTCAAGGACCACCGGTTTCTTTTCGATCACTCCCACGCCGAGGATGGCCACCTCCGGCTGATTGATGATCGGCGTACCGAACAGACTCTTGAACGAGCCGAAATTCGTAATCGTAAACGTACCGCCCTGTATGTCATCCGGCGACAATTTGCTGGCACGCGCCTTCGCGGCCAAGGTATGGATAGAGGAGGCCAATCCGCTCAGGCTCAGCTTATCAGCATCCTTGATAACCGGAACGATCAGGTTGCCGTCGTTCAGTGAAACCGCAATACCCAGATTAATCCGTTTCTTCTGGATGATATTATATCCGTCGACTGAAGAATTAACGCGCGGAAAATCCTTCAACGCTCTGGTTGTCGCTTCCGCGATGGGGGACATGTAAGTCAGACTGATGCCTTCGCGCTTCTTAAAAGCATCTTTGTTTTTCTCACGCCACTGTACCAAGCGCGTTACATCTACTTCTAACACATTGGTCACATGCGGCGAAATCTTCTTGGAGGCCGTCATCCGGTCCGCAATGATACGCCGTACCGGATCCATGGCGATTACTTCGTCTTCCAGTGAAATGGCGACCGGAGCAGGACGTTCCGCCGGAGCAGGCGAAGCAGCTTGCGATGCAGCCGGAGCCGTCGATACGCTTTGTGCGGCCGGCTTAGCGGGCGCAGGCGAAGCAACTCCTCCCTTGGCTTTCTGTTCCAAATAGGATTCAATATCTTTTTTACTTAATCGGCCCAGGTATCCGGTGCCCGGAATGGCATCCAATTCCTCTTTCCCGATGCCGGCTTCACGCGCCTTGCTCAGGACGACCGGCGAATACCAGCGGTCCTCCGTTCCCTTGGTTACCTTTTCGGCAGGAACCGGCTCACTTTTTACCGCCACTTGCTCCGGCTCTTTTCCGGCAGGCGCTTCCGGCGTTTCTTGATTTCCGGTAGCCGGTTCCGTTGCGGGAGTTTCTTCCCCTTCGTCGCCATCCAACTGAATCAGCGCAACTACGACGCCGACCTCTACAGTATCTCCTTCATTTGCCAAAATCTCAAGAACTTTCCCCGCGACCGGAGAGGGCACTTCCGCACTCACCTTCGCCGTATTTACTTCAAACAGGATATCGTCTTCATTGACGTGATCCCCTACTTTTACAGACCAGGAAATAATCGTTCCTTCCGTAATGCTCTCTCCCAGCTTGGGCATTTTTATTTCAAATGTTGCCATAGTACAATTATTATTAAACACATTTATTTCACACAAAAAGAAGAGAAGAGGATGGCGGTTTTTATTATTACTGCCGACAGAAGCTACCTTCGTAGTTCCATATGGAAGTTGCATATTTTATTGTTTCCAAACGGGTAATCGCGGACAGATCTTCCACCGTAAACGAGTAAAGACGATTACCCGGATCCTTACTCAAAAAATAATCCAATATATATTGCCTGAATGCCCCCAGTGTCCATCTTCCGGGGAGATAATCCACCAAATTGGCGACCGGGCTTTTCACCGACCGAACCGTAATCCGGTGCTTCCCCTGAACTTCGTCTCCCGCTGGAAGCGCCTCCAAAGACGAAACCAACCGGTTCAAATCCGTTGAAAAGAGCAAAGTGGCATGATACATCGCCCGATCCTTATGGATGCATTGGGCGCTTCCCGAAACTTTATATCCGTCAATATAAAGCCCTCGCCGCTCATCCGTCCGGACTTCGATCCCTATCCGTGAAAGCATGGCGGCTATTTCTCCGGAAAAGCGGTCGAAATCCGCATTCCCTGTCGTTTCAATAAAGGTAAGGTTCATATTTCCGCCATCATGAAACACGGCGCCTCCACCCGAAAAACGACGTACAATTTTCAGATTATCAGTCTGAGCCACCTGGCTGTTCACCTCATGCCAGACCTCCTGATGTTTCCCGATAATTACCGACGGCTCGTTCTGCCAGAGCATAAACAAGTTCTCCCGAAAGTTCTTCAACAGATACTCTTCGGCAGCCAAATTAAAATACGCGTCAGTATGTCGGTTATCTATGCAAAGCATGCTTTTTCTTTATGCAAACAAAGTTTCATGAATAATTTCACCCACTGTCGGATGCGGATAGACATGCCTGCGGAACGACTCGACCGTATCCTCGTTGGCTATTGCTATGCCGGCAATCACAATCAGTTCAGACACCGGATTCCCCAATAAATGGCATCCGATAATCCGGCCGTCGGCATCCGTTATGATTTTGCACAAGCCATTGCCCGTCTCATTTTCAGCGACAAACCGCCCGGCATAGGCCATCGGCAATTTAAGTACACGGTACGACGCGCCCTCGGCCGCCAATTCCTCTTCGGTTTTTCCTACGCCTGCAATCTCAGGATTGGTATATACGACACCCGGAATCGCGCGATAACTCATTGGATCGTCCTCCCCCAAGATATGTGAAATCGCCACTTCACCCTCGCGAATAGCGGTATGCGCCAAAAGGGAAAAGCCGGTCACATCCCCCGCGGCATAAACCCTCGGGTGGCTTGTCTGCATATATTCATTCACTTTAATACCTCCCCGGTTTAACTCGATGGAGAGTTTCTCCAAACCCAGGTCACGGGTAACCGGCCGGCGGCCGACACTCAACAGAATGCGGTCAGCCTCGATCGTCTGCGAGGCGCCGTCCTTTTCGATCTCTACGCCTTGGGCTGAAACAGCAGTCACTTTTGCATTCAGGCGGAAATCCACTCCCCTGCGGGTATAATCGGCCCGTAACATGGCGGAAGTCTCCTTATCCATCGCCCCGAGAATTTCCGGCATCATTTCGACCACATGCACCTTAACGCCCATGCTGTTAAAGAAAGAGGCAAACTCCATGCCGATCACCCCACCGCCGATAATTACCAACGATTGGGGCAACTCCGTCGCTTCCAAGGCCTCCTTGGAAGTCCAGTAAGGTGTTTCCGACAATCCCGGAATGGGCGGGATCACGGTTTCGGAGCCGGTACAGACCAAAAGATAGGTTACGCGATAGGTTTCCCCTTCGCAAGATAGAAGAACCAGATCCTGCTCCTCTCCGGTAATGGCCACCGTACCCTGCACGACTTCCACCCCGTTCGACTTCAGTTTCGCCCGCACGCCGGCTGTCAACTTCCGGACCACCTTATCTTTCCGGGTAATGATTTTCTTTAAATCAAACGACGGATTCGGATCGGCTGTTACACCGTATTTCTCTACACCTTTGATAGTATCCAACAGTTTAGCGGAATACAAGAGTGTTTTGGTAGGAATACACCCTTCATTCAAACAGACCCCGCCAATGGCGCCGCGTTCGAAGAGCACCGCCTTCAAACCGCCGGCTGCCGCTTTTTCTGCCGCATTATATCCGGCAGGCCCACCTCCAATAATTGCTATATCAAAATCCATGATTATTAAATTTACAGATAAAAAAGCTTCTACTACTAATTTAACAAACGATTCATGGATTAGTTAATCCTCTCATTATATATTAACAATTATCCTCTATCATTTTACGGATATTTAGAATAACGGTTCCGGGAAAAAAATTCCATATAATTCCCTAAATTCATTACTTTTGGTGCTGCAAAGACATTGAACATGAAAAAATACTTGATCCTCTTTTTATCCGCTTTTTTAACATACTCCCTAATGCCTTCTTACACATCGGCACAAAAGGTGGGTTTGGTTTTGAGCGGAGGAGGTGCAAAGGGGGCGGCCCATATCGGCGTAATTAAAGCGCTGGAGGAAAATGACATCCCAATCGATTATATTACCGGGACTTCTGCAGGGGCAATCGTGGGCAGTTTATACGCCATGGGATATTCGCCGGATGATATCCTGACCCTTTTTCTGTCGGATGAATTTGGCTACTGGCAAACCGGAACCATAGAAAAAGAATATGTCTATTATTTCAAGATGCCCGACCCGACGCCGGATATCGCCCATTTTTCCTTCGACTTGACCGATTCGCTGCAGGTAAAGCCCAATCTGTTGCCGACAAGTCTAATCAACCCAATCCAAATGAACCAGGCCTTCATGGAACTATACGCACAGGCTACGGCCAAAGCCGGATGGAACTTTGATAACTTGTTCGTTCCTTTCCGTTGCATCGCGTCGGATGTATATAATAAGAAACCAATCATATTTAGAAACGGAGATTTGGGCGAGGCCGTGCGCGCTTCCATGACCTTCCCCCTATTTTTCAAGCCAATATGGAAAGAAGGTGTCCCACTTTTTGACGGAGGAATCTATGATAATTTCCCGGTCAGTACGATGAAAACAGATTTCCACCCCGATTTCATCTTCGGTTCAGCCGTATCAGACGGGAAAAAGAAGCCTTCGGAAAACATCTATAGCCAGATAGAAACCATGATCATGCAAAAGACCGATTATACCATTCAGGAAGAAGATGGCATCGGCCTGGAGTTTATACTGAGAGATGTCAACCTGCTGGACTTTCAGCGGAGTGAAGAAATAATGAAGATCGGCTACCAAAGGACTCTCGCCATTATGGATTCCATCAAGGAGCGCATTCCCCGCAGAATGCCGTTCGACGAACTGAAAGCCCGGCGTGAAGCATACAGAAGGAACCTTCCTCCGCTCATGTTCAAGAATATTTATATCACCGGAGTGAACGAATTGCAACGCAAGTATATCGAATCACAGTTACACCGTGACATAAACGACGAGTTCTCAATGGAAGATTTCAGGAAAGCTTACTTCAAGATCCTCTCTTACTCAAAGATAAAAGAAATCATTCCACGCGCCGTATACAACCGGAAAGAGAAGAAGTTCGACCTCTACCTGGATGTCAACATCGACGATGAAGTGACGGTCAGCCTCGGAGGGAATGTATCTTCACATCAGGCCAACCAACTCTACCTGGGACTCGGATATAGGAGTTTAGGACAGTATGCCGCCGACCTGAACGCTGACTTACAGATGGGAAACTCCTTCAGCGGAGCGCTGCTGAACGCACGTTTTTTCCTTCAGACCAGGATTCCTTCCTACGTAAACTTACAGGCTGCCTTCTCTTACAGGAAATATTCGGAAAGCCAAAGCTTGTTCTATGAAGATGTCGTCCCGGCCTTTATCAAACAAAGGGAAAAATATATAAAAGCCGACCTGGGACTGCCTTTCCTGAGCAAAGCAAAGGCTATTATCGGGGTTGGATATGGAAACCTGGACGACCAATATTACCAAACCTCGGACATCAACTTCGCAGAATCGAAGTTTGACAACAGCCAATATGACCTCTTCAAAGCGTCCTTCCGTATCGAACGCAACTCATTCGACGCGAAACAGTATCCTATATCAGGGCGCCGCCAACTGTTGAACGCCCAGTTTATAACCGGAACGGAACATTTCAGCCCTTACAACACTTCCACCCTGAAGAGGAATCAGGAAAAGCATACGCAAAGCTGGCTGCAAATTAATGCCGGTTGGGAGCAATATATTGACATAAGCAAGCATTTCACGTTAGGTTATCACGCAGACCTGGTGCTCTCCAGCAAAAACCTGCTAAGCAATTACACAGCATCTGTCCTCCAGGCTCCCGCGTTCACCCCGACACCCCACAGCAAAATACTTTTCAACGAAGCGTTCCGGGCAAACCAATACGGGGCGGCAGGACTCTCTCCGATCGTTAAAATCGGCAAACTACTTCATTGGCGTACGGATCTGTTTCTGTTTGCTCCCTTGTATGAAATAAAAAAGGGCAGCCTGGTAGAAAATACGACGAATTATCTTCCTTATTATGGTAACTTTCTAAATTCCCTTAAATACATGGGTGAAACGGCCTTGGTACTTCAATTGCCCTTTGTTTCGGTCAGCCTTTTCGTCAATGGATACAGCTATCCGAAACAAAACTTTAACGTAGGGCTAAACATTGGATATCTGATATTTAATCCCGGGTTTCTAGAATAGATCCCGGCTCTGGCAACAGAAACACAAGGGAATATTTGCTCAATCCAAAAAGATTCCTTTAATTTGCACCACCCAAACAAAGGGTACCTTGGCCGAGTGGTTAGGCACCGGTCTGCAAAACCGTCCACGGCGGTTCGATTCCGCCAGGTACCTCAAGAAAAAACCCGGGCAATTCGTTGTTAATTGCCCGGGTTTTCTGTTTTCACTGCTTATATATTATTTCTGTTATAATAACCTCCGTTATTCTTGGGCTGCAGAGGGAGGCGGGGAGGCAATGCCCCAATTGCGGTTGGGGCGGTTACCCATGAGGAGGACCAGCTTGCCTCCTGCTTTGATATCATCGTGGCTGAACCAGGACTTATCCCAGTTTCTACCGTTTAAGGTAGCCGACTGAATATATTTGTTTTCATCTGAACAATTGACGGCTTCAATCTCAAAGTATTTCCCGCCGCCCAAATCAAGCGTCGCCCGTTCGAAGGCTGGGCTTCCGATAATATAGGCCGGCATACCGGGAGTAACCGGGTAAAAGCCCATCATCGAAAAGGCGACAAAGGCCGACATACCACCTCCGTCTTCATCACCGGGCACACCCATCAGGTCATTCCTGAACCACTGCTTCAGCAAAGCGCGGATACGTTTCTGGGTTTTCCAAGGTTGACCGGCATAATTATATAGATAAGGTATATGCAGCGAAGGCTCGTTCGCCATAGAAAATTGTCCCACGTTGCCGGTATGGTCCGGCAGCTGGGCGTAAAACTCGTATTTGCTCTTCCCTAACGGCTCGACAAACATTTGGTCCAGATTCTTTACAAAGGCTTCCTTCCCTCCCATCAGGTTGACCAGGTCCGCAATATTATGCTGTACATCCCAACGATAAATCCAAGCGTTATTCTCATCATAGTAATCCCGCGCACCCATTCCGCCGGAGAAGCGATAATCAAATGGTTCGATGAATTTCCCATCTTTGTCTTTCGGGTGGAAAAAACCGGTTTCGGCATTGAATACATTCCGGTAGTTATATGAACATTTTAAATAATAAGCCGCCTCTTCCGCTTTGCCCAGCGCTTCCGCTATCCGGGAAAGGCACCACTGATCGTACGAAGTTCCCAGCGTTACGGCAATCGGCTGCCTTTTCTCAAAGGGACCTACATTGGGCACCGTCTCCTTTTCGCCGGGTGAAAGCGCCGGAATATATCCATTCTTCTTATAGAATTCGTCCAGCCAGCCGGCAGGGGCTCCGCTCCAGGGGATAAGTGTCTTTTCCTCTATCCCTTTCTTGCATGCCAGATAGGCCTTTTCCAAATCAAATCCCCGCAATCCTTTCCGGTAGGCATCGATCACCGTCGCTACGCCATGATTGCAATTCATTCCCCTCGAGTCTCCGGTCACTCCGGGAAAAGTAGGCATCCATCCCTCCTTCGACTGGTCGGTCATCGTCAAAAAGGAACGGATGATATCCGTTTCCCTCTCCGGATCGATCAGTACGCGCAAAGGATGTGCCGCCCGATAGGTATCCCAAAGCCAATCATCCGTATAGAATGGTTTACCGCCATCCTCATGCACCTGCCCGTCGTAGGCACTGAAATAACGGCCGTCTTCACTGATGCAGACCGGGCGCTCGAAGCAGCGGTATAGAGAGGTATAGAATACGGTTTTGTCCGTCTCGCTTTTCCCTTCCACCTTGATTTTGCTTAGCGCTTCATTCCACAGGTCATACCCTTTCCCGGCCAACGCCTCCACATTATAATCATCCAGTTCCCTCCTTACATTCTTTTCGGCCTGCTCTTCGCTAATAAAAGAGATGCCATAACGTAGATTCAGCGTCTGCGGGCGGTCGCCATAATATAAGACGACATATGCATCCCGTCCCTGCGCCACTTTAGAGGAGCCGTCGATTGCATTTTCTTTCCATCTCCCCGCTTGCAAAGGCATCTGTTCGATTTCCAGATAGAGATAGACCCGGGTATTATTTCCCAGGTTTTGAACTCCCCTGACCTTATTTCCTTCCACCTTCATTTCACCATCGTGCGAATTAAGAATAAGGTAAACAGGCATATTGCTTTGCGTATACTTTATCCGGTAAATAGCCGATTGATGCGAAGGAGCATATCGGACCTCCGTTTCTTGGTCATCCAGGTACACCTCATAATAATAAGGTTTCAGTTTTTCCTGATCATAACTATATGATAATACAGGAGCGATTCCTTCGCTCCGTCCCTGATAAGGGCTCAGGTTGAAAGCGGAGCGGCCCCGATGGCTGGTCACAATCAACGGCAAGCCGTGAAGCAGGCCGCCCGTATAATCTCCCCTTTCGGGAATAACTCTCAACATACCATGAGGCAAATGTACCGTCGGGAAAGTAGGCACCAGTAAATGACTGATATTTCCCATATAAGGATTCACAAAATCAACCGGTTGTTTTTCCACATTTTCGCCACATACAGTACCGAAGGATAAAAGGAACAAAGCGGAAACTAAACAATTTCGAACAATATTCATAGGTTTTCTCTTTTTCACAAAAGTAATAAATTAAATGATTATTCAAGGTTATCAATTTTTAGTGGATAAGCGATAATTTTTGATTTCTCCTCCAAAAGAGGCGGACGAATCACGACGCAACATAAATTCTGTTTTGAACAAAACACGATTTATCCTATCTTTGGGCGAAATCAGAAAAAAAGATGCTAATCCTGTTATCACCGGCAAAAACAATGGTTGCCACATCAGCAGTCCGGGCTCCCGGAGAAACCCGCCCTGAATTTCAGAAGGAGGCAAACGAAATGGCGCTTTATATGTCTCAGTTCTCTCCGGACGAACTGAGAAAAATATTAAAGTTAAATCCCCAGTTGGCCAAAGAGACCTATATGCGCTTTCAGAACTTTCATTCGCCGGAAGAAGCTCCTTTACAGGCTTTACTTGCCTATACCGGCGTTGTGTTCAAACATATCCGTCCCGAAGACTTTTCCAGAGAGGATTTCTTATTCGCACAAAAATCCCTTCGGATGGTGTCTATCTGTTACGGGTTGCTCCGTCCCTTCGACCTGATCAAACCTTATCGAATGGAGTACAATATAAAACTACCGGAAGCGGGAGACGGCAACCTGTATTCATTCTGGCGGGACAGGCAAACCGATTTTTTAATAAACGAAGTAAAACAAACCGGAGGGCTTTTACTCAACCTGGCAAGCAAGGACGTACAACCTGCGTTCGACTGGAAAAAAGCGGAGCAGTCGGTCCGGATTATCACACCGGAATTTAAAATAAACAAAAACGGGAATTATACGACGGTGGTCATCTACGCAAAAATGGCCCGCGGAGAAATGACCCGTTATATCATAAAAAACAAAATAGAAGATCCCGAGCTTCTGAAGAACTTCCTATGGGAAGGATTCCGTTACGAAGAAAGTTTGTCCGACTCCGGGAATTGGCTGTTTTTACAGGAATAAATCCGTAAATGAACGATTATTTAATCTATTCGAACGAATAGACCTCCTACGGCAAATTGCTAATCTCTAATTTTGCACTATATAAAAAATGTATCAATAATATTTTTATTAAACATGAAGAACTGGAAATGTATATCAATTTTGTGGATTGGCTTGTTTCTCACAGTAAGCCTGCATGCGCAAGTATCTTTCGGAGAACCTCAACTTATCAATGACACATGGAAATTCACATTGTCCGACTCCAAGGGAGCTGAGTCCGCGACCTTTAAGGATGTTTCCTGGCAATCCGTGGATTTACCCCACGACTGGAGTGTGAAACAACCGTTAAGCCCCACCTTGGCAAGCTGTATGGGTTATCTGCCGGGGGGAATCGGCTGGTATCGCAAAAGCCTTCTGATACCGGAAGAAAAAAAAGGAGAAAAAGTGTACCTTTATTTTGAAGGAGTGTACAATTACAGCGAGGTTTATCTGAACGGACAGTTACTCGGAAAACGTCCGAACGGATATGTGTCTTTCCTTTATGACGCGACTTCCTTCATCAAATATGGAGAAGAAAATGCAATCGCCGTGCGTGTAGACCATAGCAAACAAGCAGATTCACGCTGGTATACCGGTTCGGGTATCTATCGCAACGTTTGGTTGGTCTATGCCGACCCGGTCCATATCGCCCAATGGGGTGTTTATGCCTATCCGAAAAGCGCTTCTGCCAAGCAGGCCGTAGTAAGCGTGGAAACGGAAATAGAGAACGGTTCCGGGGAGACGGTCAACCTGACCATCCAAAACGAACTCTTGTCTCCCGAAGGGAAGCAAGTGGGCAAAACATCCCAAAAGATCACCATACAAGGCAAGCAGAACGGCAAATTATCTATGGATTTGAAAGTAAAGAGTCCTCAATTATGGGATTTGGAGACACCTCATCTCTACACCTTAAAGACAACAGTACTGAAAGGGAAAGAAATCATCGACTCGACTCATACTTCGACAGGCATACGCAGTTTCACATTCGACCCGAACAAAGGCTTTGCTTTGAATGGCAAATGGATGAAAGTAAAAGGCGTCTGCCTGCATCACGATGCTGGAGTCCTGGGTGCAGAATTTTACCGTGAAGTCTGGAAAAGAAGATTGCTGACATTGAAAGAGGTCGGTTGCAATGCAATCCGTACGAGCCACAACCCGCAATCGCCTGACTTTTATAAATTATGTGATGAATTGGGGTTTTTAGTATTGAATGAAGCTTCCGACGAATGGGAGTTTCCGAAACGCAAATGGCTGGTCGGCTGGAATCTGGGAAAACCAGGATTCGAAGGGAACTATGAGTTCTTTAAGGAATGGGGAGAGAAAGACCTGGCCGACATGGTGCGCCGTGACAGGAATCATGCCTCGGTCTTTGCCTGGAGCATCGTCAATGAAGTCGACTATCCGAATGATCCATATTCCCACCCGATATTAAATGGAGATACCAAGAACGGGTTCACACAAGCGATTTACGGAGGATATAAAAAAGACGCCCCGGATGCAGAGCGCTTGGGAGACATCGCCAAACGGATGGTCGCCATAGTCAAGCAATACGATCGCTCACGCCCGGTTACAGCCGGACTGGCCGGAGTCGCCATGTCGAACGAAACGGAATTTCCTTTCGCTCTGGACATCACCGGCTATAACTATACGGAGAGCCGTTACCAATCCGACCACCAGAAATATCCCGATCGCGTTATCTTCGGCAGTGAAACCCGCCACGAACTGAGCACATGGAAAGCCGTTACGGACAACGAACATATCTTTGGACAATTCCTATGGACCGGCATCGATTATCTGGGAGAATCAGGCGCCTGGCCTTCCCGCGGGTTCTATTCCGGACTATTGGATTTCGGAAGTTTCATCAAGCCGCGCGGTTATTTCCGCCAGTCTTTATGGACAACGGCTCCGATGGCATACTTGGGAACCTATCCTACTCCGGGAAAGGGAAGCCGCAACCAGATGAAAGACGTATGGTCGCAATTGGAAGCTGCAAATAACAAGGATTATGAAGAAAAAACGCCTTCAATGGACGCTTGGCCGACCTGGAACTATGAAGAAGGGCAGTCCATACGCGTCGTATGCTATACCAATACGGTCAAAGCGCAGTTATACCTGAATGGGCAGGCCGTCGGCTCTCCCAAAGAATATGATACTAATTCCGGCATCATCTTTTGGGACATCCCCTACCAAGCTGGGAAACTGGAGGTAACAGGTCTGAACAAGGACGGACAAGAGCTGGTCCGCCATGCGATCCAATCTTCCAAACAGCCATACGCCCTGAAGGTAGTTCAGTCGGAAACAAGCATCGGCAAGGAAAAAGGATTGGCCCAGGTGGTCATTCAGGTAGTGGATGAAAACGGAATACCGGTAAGGATTTCCGACAATGAAGTAACTTGTGAAATCGCAGGGCCGGCGAAGTTATTAGGCCTTGAAGCCGGGAACAATGAGGATATGGGCGACTATACGGATAACAAGCAACGGGTCTATCACGGGCATCTGTTGGCTTATATACAGGCAACCGGCAAGGCCGGGCAGGCGCATATCCGCTTTACCTCCCCCTGGTTGAAAGGAACGGAACTTACCATAGATGTAAAATAGATTCCGGCAAATTCGATCGTTAACCTCCAAAAGAGGTTGTTCAAAAGCCGTGATTTGTACGGAAAATCCAGTGCACTGAATTTTATAAATGAGTGCACTGGATTTTCAGGGCGGCGCAATGCTGTATTTTTACATCTTCATCAATTTTTGATGATCTTAAATTAGGGCTTTCTTGCGGTTCAATTTTTTTTTTTTTCACAAGCTCAATAGCTTTTCCCTTTTCCTCTGTATTTTCGACTTGTTTTTCAGATGATATTTCATCTAATATAGCATTATAACAGGAATTTAACACCAAAAAGGCAATGATAGTAAAAAGTAAAATGATTTTTTCATAACTTAAAAGGTTTATTTATTGTTTTGGATAATTTTTAATGTTACCTCTGTAAAAGTTGGAGCCGATATATACAAAATTAATTCTCGCATATCATCGCTCTGGTTCTCTTGCATTTCCACTGTTAGTTTATCTCTAACAATAGTTGCTTTATACCAATCTCTTTCAATTACCTCATTTTTATTATAAGTAGTAAAGTAACTTAATGTATCAGTCCCCATAACTTCCTTAATGTAGCCAATAGCCCAAGCTACTTCTGTCTCTTGAGAAGAAAAAACAACATTTTGCTTTTTACAATCTATTGTTCTTTCTGTTTCATTAAAATGAAGAGGAGTAAGTCTTCCCGGTGGCTCATCTTCTAAATTCGTACAAGCATTTAATAAAAAGAATGTACTTGTTAAGGTCAAATAAAAAAAAGCCCTTATATTCATAATCTCATAGAATTAAGTTTATAATAATGAGTAAAATCCTTGAAATCGTAACTTTACGTTTATATAAAGGAAACGGTCCCGTAGTTGATAAACAAATATTTTAATATAATAAATGTTACTTCTAAAAGGATGAAATACCGGTTTAATAGCATACAAAAACAGGATGAAATTCGGATTATAAAAATCAGATTTTAGAAGAAAATATTATTTTAATAAAACAAGATATCTAGTGAATCTGTTGCTATTACACAAATAATCCGATAAAACAAACAGGAGATCAGCCTACTTTTTCGTCGTAATCAAAATAACGCCGTTCTTACCATCATCACCATATAATTCAGTGGCCGATTTATTTTTTAACACTGAAACGGATTCAATCTGACTATGATCCAACTCTTTCATCTGTTCTTTGTCGGCTCGTTGTCCGTCTATGATAATTAAGGGCTCTGCCGTAGTCTTCTTAACTGATTTGGTTTGTATAAGAATCACGCCGTTTTTCCCTTTTTCCCCATAGCTGGCTTTTCCCGCTTCATCTTTTAATACGGAGATATTATCCACCGACTCCTGGGAAAGTTTCTTTAAATCTTCCGTAGTCGCCTCCACCCCATCAATAATATAAAGAACGCTATCTTTGGAGACAGTCCAAGGAGAAGATTTTTCCTTGCTCATCATTTTAAATACATTCGTTTGAGATGTGGAATCTATTCCAATCGCCCATTTTGTTTTCTTTCCTATCTTTTGATGATTGGATGAAGTATCAACAGGAACTACAGCATTCTGTAAAAGAGCAAAATCACTAACAGAATGGACAGCAGAAACCTTATTCAATTCACGGGAAACTTCGGGACGGGCAAAAACAGACATCGCCGCAACACTCAATGGAAGTACATAAAGGTACTTCAACCTTGCCCAAGCATTTGATTTAGTTTTTAACATCATAGTAATTCTTTTATTTAGTCCTTTTTGATTAAATCCGTTGACAACAGAATAAAAACGTCCGGCCCCTACCGCTTTCCTGATCAGGAGAAGTTGGTATTGCCTCGCATCCATGCCCCGTCCGAGCACTTCCGCATCCGCTTCGTACTCATGTATGTGCTGTATCTCTTTTTTCAGCAACCAAACCGCCGGATTGAACCATTGCAAGGCAACGCAACATTCAACCCATAAGATATCCCAGGAATGATGGAAATGAATATGCGCCGATTCATGCATCAGAATCGCGTTCCGGTCCTCTCCCCAATCTTCCCGGCTGATCACAATGTAATTCATCCAACTGAAAGGAGCGATAGGATGCCCGGTTTGTATGACTATTGTCCTATTGCCCAACTTCCGGCGTTCTCCGGTGCGGATCAACCGGTACATCTGAACAAAAGAATAAATCATGCGCAACAGGAAAAAAAAGACACCTATATAATAAAGGAGTAACAGCCCTTGAATCCAAAAGTCTCCCTTGGGGCGAACGTCTCCTTTTTCCATGACAGCTGCAGTCAACAACTCTTCCCAATTGATGAAAGATTGTTGCCAACCGGCTGTCTCCTCCGTCCGGAACATACAAAACGGGAGACAAACAGATAAGAGCAAAATACCCAAAAGAGCCACCCGGTTGAAATGGTGAAAAGTTTCCCGGCCTAACAAGAGTTTGTAAAACCAATAAAACAGCAACAGGCAAACCGATGACTTGACAATATAAATAAAAAACGCTCCCATAACCGTTTATTTGTTTTTCTGTTCGACTTTCCGAATCAACTGACGAAGTTCCTCTATCGAAATATCCTCCTCCTTTATCAAGGAAGACACTACCCCGATGTACGAATTATTGAAATATTTGGCAATGACATTTTTCAAGGTTCGATTCCGATATTCGTCCTCCGAAACAATCGCTTCGTAACGATACGTGTTCCCAAAACTGACGTGTGTCAGGTAATTCTTTTCCTCCAAGCCTCGTACTATTGTTGAGAGTGTGTTAAAATGGGGTTTGGGTTCTTCATAAAAATCCAGGAGTTGCTTTACAAACAAAGGTCCTTCTTTCCAGAAAAAACTCATTACCTCTTCTTCTTTTGCTGTTAATCGTATCATCTCATTCGTTATTTTCCACAAATAACTATACTTTTTAGTTGATCAACTAATTAATACAGTTAAATAACTAAAATGTATAGTTATTTAACCGGGAAACTCTTTAATTTCTACCGGAAAATTCTCTTGGAATCTAAAGATAGTGTTTGAAATAAATAAATGTTAACATAAAAGACACAATGGTAAAAAAAGTTTCCACATTAAAATATTAGCAAAAAAGGAATTGCCATAATGAATTGTTAGTATATTTGTAAGGCACTAAAAGAATTGAAAGAATAACAAATAATATAGCTTATGTCACAGATCAAAGGGCATATTTCACAAATCATAGGCCCGGTAGTAGATGTTAGTTTTGAGCTTCCGGACGAAACGGAAACGCTTCAGCTACCCAGCATACATGACGCCTTGGAAATTAATCGGCCCGATGGAAAAAAACTGATCGTTGAAGTCCAGCAACATATTGGAGAAGATACGGTTCGTACCGTAGCAATGGACAGTACGGACGGGCTGAAAAGAGGACTGGAGGCCGTTTCCCTCGGGGCGCCCATACAGATGCCGGTGGGAGATCAAGTGAAGGGACGCTTGATGAATGTAATCGGGGATGCGGTTGACGGCATGCCTGATCTTGACAGGAGAGGTTCCTACCCTATCCATCGGGAACCGCCCAAGTTTGAAGATCTGACGACAACCCGCGAGGTCTTATTTACCGGCATCAAGGTTATTGATCTGCTGGAACCCTATGCCAAAGGAGGTAAAATCGGTTTGTTCGGTGGAGCCGGTGTAGGAAAAACAGTATTGATTATGGAGCTCATCAATAATATTGCAAAAAAGGGCAATGGATTTTCCGTTTTCGCCGGCGTAGGAGAACGTACACGCGAAGGAAACGATTTGCTCCGTGAAATGATTGAATCCGGTGTCATACGCTACGGGAAAGAATTTACGGAAGCGATGGAAAAAGGGCACTGGGATTTGTCCAAAGTAGACTATGAAGAATTAAAGAAATCCCAGGCGACATTGGTATACGGCCAGATGAATGAACCCCCGGGCGCACGTTCATCCGTAGCCCTTTCGGGATTGACTGTCGCCGAATCGTTCCGCGATTCAGGGGCAAGCGAAGGCATTTCGAAAGATATCTTGTTTTTCATCGATAATATTTTCCGCTTTACTCAGGCCGGTTCCGAAGTTTCGGCTCTTTTAGGGCGAATGCCTTCCGCCGTAGGTTACCAACCGACGTTGGCGACGGAGATGGGTGCCATGCAGGAACGGATCACATCTACCAAAAACGGTTCCATTACTTCCGTACAAGCGGTTTATGTACCTGCCGACGACTTGACAGACCCGGCTCCGGCTACCACGTTCGCCCATTTGGATGCGACAACCGTATTGAGCCGTAAGATTACGGAGTTAGGTATCTATCCGGCCGTCGACCCACTGGAATCGACGTCGCGTATCCTGGACCCTCTTGTCGTAGGACAAGAGCATTATGATACAGCCCAGAAAGTAAAACAAATCCTGCAACGAAATAAAGAATTACAAGATATCATTTCCATTCTCGGAATGGAAGAATTGTCGGACGAAGATCGTCTGTTGGTCAACCGGGCCCGCCGTATCCAGCGGTTCCTGTCCCAACCTTTTACCGTAGCCGAACAGTTTACGGGAGTGGAAGGGATCATGGTTCCGATCGAAGATACGATCAAGGGCTTTCAAGCGATTATGAATGGAGACGTCGACTACCTGCCGGAATCAGCGTTCCTGAATGTAGGTACGATCGAAGATGCGATAGCAAAAGGAGAAAAATTATTGGCTCAAACTAAAAAAGAATGAGACTGGATATTTTATCGCCTGAAGGCTCTCTGTTCGGAGGGAATGTCGACAGTGTTACACTGCCGGGCGTTGTCGGCTCGTTCACGGTTTTAAAGAATCACGCGCCTTTGATATCGGCGTTGCAGGCCGGAAAGATAAAGTATAAGGTTTCCGGAAGTGGGGAAGAATGTGAAGTAGATGTCAAGGGAGGATTTACGGAAGTAAAGAAAAACATGATTTCTGTGTGCATCGAATAGCAGGATGTATCATAAAAAATACAACCTGCGGAGTTCTTTCGGAGTTTTTTCTTTAACTTACTTAATAATACTATTATGAAACGATTGAGAAGAAATTTCTTCTTACAGTTACTCGCAATTATCGGCGGAGGCGGAATTATTGGCGGAGTAATATTGTACGACCTTCTTCCATCGGAGTATTTTATCTGGTATCCTTGGATTCCATTATTTTATATCACGATGGGGATCATGTTGATTGCAATATTGAAATATTGTGAGAAGCAGTCAAATCAAATGATGTTGAACATCTATTTGCTGACTCGTGTTTTAAAATTGTTTTTGACTATTATATTGATGATTCTCTACGTTTTTTACGTAGAAGATCATAGAGAAAGTTTTCTATTAACAATCGGTATATTTTATATAGTATACCTTATACTGGAAACTAAATTCTTCTTTACATTTGAGAAGAGTTTAAAAAAGATGAAACAGACGGATGATAAGTTTAATAAACAGGACTAAAAAACGCATCGCGATTCTATTGATCGCAATGATTCCCATACTATCCCTTTCGGCCAATGAGCCTACTGCAATACAGGAAGGTGAAATGGATGTGAAAAACGTAGTCTTCGGACACATTGGGGATTCTTATGAATGGCATATCACCACATGGGGGAAAACTCATGTTACGGTTCCGTTACCGGTTATCCTCAGAGGAAACGACGGACGATGGCATTGCTTTCTGTCATCCGCTTTCCATCACTCTCCCGATGGAGTATACGATAGTTTTTATATCGCTTCCGGCAATTCTCCCTACGCAGGCAAGATCGTTGAGAAGAACGCCTCGGACGAAGAAGTCCGCCCGTTGGATTTATCCCTGACAAAGACAGCATTCGCTTTGCTGTTCAACAGTATCTTACTATGTATCATCATCCTTAGTGTGGCCCATTGGTCAAAAAAGAACAAGAATAAAGCTCCCAAGGGGTTTGTCGGATTCATGGAGATGTTCATCATGGACATCAATGATAATGTGATAAAGGCAAGCATCGGCAAGGGATACGAACGGTATGCTCCCTATTTGCTAACAGTCTTTTTCTTTATCTTCATAAATAATATAATGGGGTTGATTCCCATTTTTCCAGGTGGAGCCAATGTGACGGGAAATATAGCAATTACCCTGTTTCTGGCTTGTTGTACATTCATCGTAACCAATTTAAACGGTAAAAAAGAGTATTGGAAAGAAATCTTCTGGCCGGAGGTCCCGTTACTGCTTAAGCCAATTATGATTCCGATTGAGATCGTCGGGATATTTACAAAGCCATTTGCCTTGATGATTCGTCTTTTTGCCAACATCATGGCGGGGCACTCGGTCATTTTGAGTCTGGTTTGCCTTGTTTTCATCACGGCAAGCATGGGGCCGGCCATGAACGGTTCAATGACGGTTGTTTCCGTTTTATTCGGAATCTTCATGAATTGTCTGGAATTGCTGGTAGCTTACATCCAGGCATACGTATTCACGATGTTGTCAGCCGTATTTATCGGCCTGTCGACGGCTGAGCATGCTGAGCATTCTGTCGGAGAAGTCAAAGAAAGTATCTAAAAATAAATCATATTAATAAACAAATTAAAGGACTATGTTAAGTACAATTTTAGCCATATTACTACAAGTGGCAGCAGGTGCAGGATTAGGGAAATTAGGAGCCACCATAGGCGCAGGTATAGCTGTAATCGGGGCAGGTATCGGTATTGGAAAGATCGGAGGTTCCGCTATGGAAGCAATTGCCCGTCAACCGGAATCAGCCGGCGATATTCGTATGAATATGATTATCATTGCAGCATTGGTTGAAGGTGTAGCACTGTTTGCTGTTGTAGTTTGTTTCTTAGCACTCTAAAAAGATGGGATTACTGCAACCTGAATCAGGACTATTATTCTGGATGCTCCTTTCCTTTGTCGTTGTCTTCATCGTATTGGCAAAGTTTGGCTTCCCGGTCATTACAAAAATGGTAAATGATCGCAAGCAATTCATTGACAAATCCCTGCAGGCAGCGGACGAGGCAAATGCGCAACTGGCCGGAATAAAAGCCAATAGCGAAGCGCTGTTGGCCCAAGCCCGTGAAGACCAGGTGAAGATTCTCAAAGAAGCATCGGAAACGCGGGAACGAATCATAAAAGAGGCCAAAGAAGAGGCACAGGCTGTTGCCAAAAAGCAACTGGATGAAGTACGGCTTCAGATAGAGGCCGAAAAGAATGCCGCTATCCAGGAAGCAAGAAGGGAGATCGCCTCTCTATCGATAGGAATAGCTGAAAGAATCATTCGCAAGAATTTGGAAAAAGGACCGGAACAGATGGAATTGATCGACCGCCTCCTTGATGAAATTTCCGCATCTAAATCATAAAGCAAATGGATACAGGCATTATCTCCAAGCGTTATGCTAAAGCGTTACTTGCTTATGCTCAGGAAAAAGGAGAAGGAGAAAAAGTGTATGAAGAAATGAAAACGCTTTCCCAAAGTTTCTTTGAAGTGCCGCAACTGCGTTCGGCGCTGGATAATCCTGTGATATCGACGGAAAACAAGCGACAATTAATAACGAATGCAGCGGGGAAAAACGTAAGTCAGGTGTTCACGCGTTTTATTGATTTGGTAATCCGGGAAAAACGAGAGAAATATCTTCACAACATTGCTTTGGTTTACATTGATTTATTCCGACTTTCAAAGGATATCTTTACCGCCCATTTAACGACGGCAACGAAAGTCGGGCCAAAAGAAGAAGAGGAAATAAGAAAGATCATTGCCAAAAAGATGAAGGGAACGTTAGAATTCAAGACCAAAACAGATCCCTCTATCATAGGCGGATTTATCTTAGGGATAGGCACATATCAAATGGACGCAAGTATCGCCACCCAACTTAAACAGGTGAAGAGCCAGTTTATGGAGAAAAACAGAAAAAGTATATAAAAAAAGAATTATGTCTGAAAATATAAAAGCAAGTGAAGTCTCCGATGTGTTGCGTATGCAACTCGAAGGAATAGAGACACAACTTAAATTCGACGAAGTAGGAACGGTACTCCAGGTAAGTGACGGAGTAGTACGTATCTATGGACTAAACAATGCGGAAGCCAGTGAATTGTTGGAATTCGACAATGGCATCAAAGCAATTGTGATGAACCTCGAAGAAGATAATGTTGGTGCGGTTTTGCTTGGCCCCACAGACCAGATAAAGGAAGGATATACGGTAAAACGCACAGGAAAAATAGCTTCTATTCCGGTAAGTGAAGGCATGCTCGGACGTGTGATCACTCCCTTAGGAGATCCGATTGACGGAAAAGGAGCAATCACTGGCGAGTCCCTGGATCTTCCTTTGGAACGCAAGGCCCCAGGTGTAATATATCGTCAGCCGGTAAATCAGCCGTTACAGACCGGATTGAAGGCGGTGGATGCAATGATTCCCATCGGACGTGGACAGCGTGAGTTAATCATTGGCGACCGCCAAACAGGAAAAACATCCATTGCCATCGATACGATCATTAACCAGCGAAGCAACTACGAAGCCGGAGATCCGGTGTATTGCATCTATGTCGCTATCGGACAAAAAGGTTCCACGGTTGCAACAATTGTAAATACCCTAAAAGAAAAAGGCGCTTTAGACTATACGATCATCGTTTCGGCAACGGCATCCGATCCGGCTGCCATGCAATATTTTGCACCCTTCGCGGGCGCAGCTATCGGCGAATACTTCCGGGATACCGGCCGTCATGCGTTGGTTGTGTACGACGACTTGTCCAAACAGGCCGTAGCCTATCGTGAGGTTTCCTTGATCCTTCGCCGGCCTTCGGGGCGTGAAGCTTATCCGGGTGATGTATTTTATTTGCACTCCCGCTTGCTGGAACGTTCCGCCAAAATCATTGCACAGCAGGAAGTAGCCGAGCAGATGAACGACCTTCCCGAAGCCTTAAAAGGCAAAGTGAAGGGGGGAGGCTCCCTGACAGCCTTGCCGATTATCGAAACGCAAGCGGGCGACGTTTCCGCTTATATTCCGACGAATGTGATATCGATTACCGACGGACAGATCTTCTTGGATACCGATCTGTTTAACCAGGGAAACCGTCCGGCAATCAATGTGGGTATTTCCGTTTCCCGTGTAGGAGGTAATGCACAAGTAAAAGCGATGAAAAAAGTAGCCGGAACGTTGAAAATCGACCAGGCTCAATTCCGGGAACTGGAGGCATTTACCAAATTCGGAGGGGACTTGGATCCGGTTACCGCCTTTACGATAAACAAAGGGCAGAGAAACACCCAGTTGTTAGTGCAACCACTCTATCACCCCATGCCGGTTGAAGAACAAATTGCAATTTTATATTGCGGAACACACGGATTGCTGCAAGATGTCCCATTGGATAAAGTACACGACTTTGAAAGAGATTTTTTGTTACAGATAAACAACAAACATCGTACGGATGTATTGGATCCATTGAAAAAAGGAATAATCAACGAAGAGATAGAAAAAACTCTTACGGAAGTAGCGGAATCCGTATCGCAAAACTACAGCAGTAAAAAAGGATGATAAAGCGAAATAAGTATGCCATCATTAAAAGAGATAAAAAGTAGAATAAATTCGGTAAACAGCACGAAGAAAATTACTTCAGCCATGAAGATGGTTGCTTCGGCGAAGTTGCATCGCGCTCAGGCGGCAATAACAAACATGTTACCTTACGAGCAGAAATTGCATTCTATGCTCACTGCTTTTCTATCCGAAGAAACAATTATCCAGTCTCCATACATCGAAGAACATTCGTTGGAGAAGATTGCCTTAGTCGTTTTTTCTTCCAACTCTTCCTTATGCGGAGCTTTTAATGCCAATGTAATCCGCCAGATGAGGAGCGTGATCAATGAGTATAAGTCATTAGGTACGCAAAATATCCTTATCTATCCCATAGGCCGTAAAATAGCAGATGCATGTCGCAAAGCCGGATTAACTATCCAGGGGAATTTCCAACGCTTGGCAGAAAAGCCGAGCTATCCGGAAATGGCGGAATTGGCCCAATCATTAATGAAGCAGTATGCTTCTCATGAAATAGATCGTGTAGAAATTATCTACCATCACATGAAGAGCACTGCTTCACAAATATTGGTTAGAGAAACGTATCTCCCCATAACATTGGAATCAGAAGCGGAAACCGATTCAAAAACGGCGCTCGATTACATAGTGGAGCCTTCCAAGGAGCAATTAATAGCCACCTTGTTGCCGCAAGTCTTATCATTGAAGCTATATACTGTATTATTGGATTCCAACGCTTCCGAACATGCAGCCCGTATGCTCGCAATGCAGATTGCAACCGATAATGCCGACGATTTAATCCAAGATTTGACCGTCCTCTTCAATAAATCCCGCCAGTCTGCAATCACCAACGAATTGCTGGATATTATGGGTGGTTCTATCCGGTGACACCCGCGACCACAGCATTGAAAGGACAAAGAATAAAGTAGGATACTACACTATCTCTCATATTTTTTCTTATACCCGGTCGGTGCCGTATTCACAATTTCTTTAAATTGTTCGTTAAAGAAAGATAAGCTGCCGTAGCCGCATTCGTAGGCAATTTGCGATATAGATAGGCTTGAATTTATAAGTAACTTGCAAGCGTGTTTTATTCTGATTTCGGCAAGACATCTAAATATACTTTTATCTGTTCCTTTTTTGAAAGCCCTACATAAGGCAGAGGGATCCTGATTTACGTATTCCGCTATTTGCGCCAGTGTGATTTTCTCTTTGAAATGACGAAACAAATATTTGAAAACCAGATCGATAGGCCTACTGTTATTATCCAATATATTATCTTGATAATATATCGACTCGGAGACTAACCGATAGTTAGTCGATTTACTCAATTTATCCAGTATGGCATACAACTGTATAATGCGTTCTATGCCATACATTTTGTCTAATGCCATCACTAGGTTGTATATTTCCTGCCATAGCCCATCGTCATAAAAACGAATGCCATATTGACTTTTTCGGAGCAAAGCATCTATCTCCATAAAATCGGGCAAAATATCCATCTGATTGGGAAACACCGCCATTGTGAATTGCAATGCCTCGCCCGAACTTGAACTCTCTTTCTTCCCAGTCGCTATGTCGTTGCATAAATGTAAGTGCGGAATATTACTGCCTATTAATGCAATATCTCCCTTTTTATAATCGGCCTCACCATCTCCAACGAACTGTATCCCTTCACCTCCTGTGAAAATCATAATCTCCAACTCCTCGTGTCTATGCCACGGAAGCAGAAATTGCGAATATTCTACATGGCTGAAGGATGAAATGGAACCGTGTGCAATTTTTCGTTCAAGTATGCTCATATGTTTCTTATTAAAAAAAAGCCGATGCAAATATAGCTTGTCACATTGCAAATATAGCGACATATTCTATTCTCTGGATACATTATCTTTGTAAAGTCTTTGTTTTGAGTATAAATCATTAAAAAGAGCAAATCATGGAATACAGGAATTTAGGAAACTCAGGTTTGAGAGTATCGGCATTATGTTTTGGTACTGCAACGTTCGGAGGAACAAACGGTTTCGAAGGATGGGGACATACACAGGTAAAGGAGGCTAATCAACTGATTAATTTATGCCTGGATGAAGGAGTCAACTTGTTCGACACCGCAGATATATATTCGCAAGGCGATTCGGAAAGTGTATTGGGTAAGGCTATTGAAGGCATACGCAACAAGATGCTGATATCAACCAAGGCAACCTTCCCGATGGGCAAAGACGTGAATAAGTACGGTTCATCTCGTTTTCACCTGATAGAGGCCTGCGAAGCCAGTCTGAAAAGGTTAAACACCGATCATATAGATATATACCACATGCACGGTTTCGACGGGAATACTCCGGTTGAGGAAACACTTCGTACCCTTGATGATTTGGTTACAAGCGGAAAAGTCAGATATATTGCATGTTCCAATTTTTCGGGTTGGCATCTGATGAAATCTTTATCCGTTTCGGAACGTTATGGCTGGAATAAATATGTGGCACATCAGGTTTATTATTCATTGCTCAACAGGGATTATGAATGGGAACTGATGACTTTGGGTATCGATCAGCACATAGGTTCGCTGATATGGAGTCCTTTGGCATCGGGTAGATTGAGCGGTAAATATCGTCGCAACGCGCCTATTCCTAAAGATAGCCGTATAGCTGCCGGAACAAGTACTGTACCTGCCGCGGCAGCTGAAGAAGAACGGTTATATAAAATAGTAGATGAACTGGATGTGATAGCAAAAGAGACCAACAAATCTGTAGCGCAGATAGCTTTAAATTGGTTGCTCCAAAGGCCGACCGTAAGCAGTATAATTGTTGGTGCACGTACCGAAGAGCAATTAAAACAGAATTTACAGGCCATGGGTTGGAAGTTAAGCGCCGAACAGGTAAAACGCCTTGATGAAGCTAGTGTAAGTCCTAAGGCATATCCATATTGGCATCAGGACGAACGCCCTGAACTTAATTCACAAATCTTCTGAGTCGATCTATTTCAGGACAGGACCTACTTTAAGTAAATTATTTAACTTTGATTAACCCAGGTTAACCTGGTGACTAACCTATGTTGGCCACCAAGCCAACCTGGGTCAAATAATAGACCGGAGTGCTTAAAAATTTCTACAGTTGATCTTAACTGTTTTATACAGTAAGTCAAATGAGAATTCCATATCTTTGTATTACTCATTGTCTCTTACATTATAGAAACCTTTTAATTAATACATTATGCCAAACATGAAAATAGAATACCTTCTTTTTTGCTTTTTGCTTTTCTTATCCGTCAGAAGTTTGGAATGTAATGCTGAAAATCGTTGGTCTATTGATGCCAATGGAGGAATCTCATGGATTATCGACCAACGACTTCCCCATTCGGATCATATCGAAATGAGCGGATTGAAAATTTCAGCCGTATTGAGATATGGAATTGATGCTAACGGCTCTTTCCTTCTTAACCGGAGCCTTGTCTGGCCGACCTTGCGTACAATCCCCAATAATACCCATGCAAGCCTGATGCGGCGTTTCGGGTGGAATGTAATAGATATGATTTCCGTTAACGCTCTTTCCCTTGCGAATGAAAAAGTAAAAAAAATCTCTTTACGTGGTATCCTGTCTACACAAAGTGAGTTCGATTTATCGAGAAAAGGGAAACTCGAATTAACTCGTATTCTGTTTCCATCGGTATCCAATCCTATGTTTTGTGAGAAATATGTACTTAAAAATGTAGGGGAGTCTGTTCTTTCGATAGAAATACCCTCCTCCCACTCGATCGTCATGACAGCAGAAGATGAAGGAGTCGATGGTAGCTACAAGTTAGTTTCTATAATAAACGGACAGACGGCCAAACAACTGAAACCGGGAGAAGAACTTTCTTTCAGTGCGACATTTGCCGGATATAAAAATACAGAGAGTGAGATAAAGGTTGATATTGACCAGGAGTTAAAGGCTCGTCAGGATTTAATAACCGACTTTTGGAGTAATCTTATATTGGAAACTCCGGATTCCGTACTTAATACAATGTTTGCTTTTGCTAAAATACGAGGAGCGGAAAGTATCTATGATACAAAGGGAGGACTGCTTCATGGACCGGGGGGAGAATCTTATTATGCCGCTATATGGGCAAATGATCAAGCAGAATATATCAATCCTTTTTTCCCTTATTTGGGATATACGGTCGGTAATCAATCGGCGCTGAATGCTTATAGACACTTTGCCCGTTATATAAACCCTGAATATACCAAACTCCCAAGTTCTATCATAGCGGAAGGGACCGATACGTGGGGTGGCGCCGGCGACCGAGGGGATGCTGCTATGGTGGCTTATGGTGCTGCCCGTTATGCCTTAGCCAGGGGTGATAAGGCGGAAGCTGAAGAATTATGGGGATTAATCGAATGGTGTCTGGAGTATTGCAAAAGAAAACTGAATGAAGAAGGTGTCGTAACCTCTGATTCGGACGAGTTGGAAAATCGTTTTCCTTCAGGTAATGCTAACTTATGTACTTCCTCACTCTACTATGATGCTCTTTGCTCCGCGGTCTTCTTAGGAAAAGAGTTAGGAAAGCCAGCCTCACAAATCGTGAATTATAAAAAAGAATCCGTCATTCTCCGTCAAAATATAGATAAATATTTTGGTGCTCAGGTAGAAGGCTTTAATACCTATCGATACTATAAAGGAAATGATGTGTTACGTTCATGGATCTGTATCCCTTTGACTGTAGGAATTTATGAAAGGAAAGGCGCGACTATTGATGCGTTGTTTTCCTCCCGCTTATGGACTGAAAATGGATTACTTACGCAAGCAGGCAGTGAAACGTTTTGGGATCGTTCAACCCTTTACGCATTAAGAGGCGTATATGCCTGCGGTGAAACGGAAAAGGCTACTGATTATCTGGAATATTATTCTACCCAACGTTTGCTGGGTGAACATGTCCCTTATGCCATCGAGGCTTGGCCGGAAGGTAACCAACGTCATTTATCTGCCGAGAGTGGATTATATTGCCGGATTATAACAGAAGGATTATTTGGTATTCGTCCGACAGGCTTACGGTCTTTTACTATGACGCCGCGTTTGCCGAAAGATTGGGATCATATGAATCTTCGTAGAATCCGGGCTTTTGGCAATATATTTGATGTAGAAATAAACCGTATAAATGGCAAAATTGGGTTGAAAATAAGCTCTAATAATAAAACGATCTTAAACCGAAAAATTAGAGAAGGGCAAACGCTTACTGTAAACTTGCCCTAATGCCCTTTATATTATGGAATCAATCGTTGCCTTTTATGAATTTAGCAATTTCTCTAACTTCCACACTACCTCCTACTTTAAATATAGGATTGGCTTTTGCTATTTCTACAGCTTCATCAATTGTTTCGGTTTTCAAAATCACATATCCGGTCACAATTTCTTTTCCTTCTGAATGAGGATTATCTGTTATACTCTTATCCGGACGGATCGTTTTTGCTCCCAAGGGAGACAATGTATTTCCCTTGTCTGCCAATTTGTCTTGTTTAGCAAGATTTCCGAACCAAGCCATTCTTTCCTTCACTTGCTCGGGAGATGGCTTTATCTCCGAATCTTTATTCAGCCTGAATAATAATATAAAATCTTTCATATCCTTACTTTTATTTGTTTGACAGATGTACTAATTATTGATAAAATCAATAAAAACTGAGACAAAGATAAGGGAACTATAAAGATATATATCAGGACTTTTAGGGTAGTTTTCGGTACTTTTTAAGAAAAAGGCTTGGGGATAATCCTGTCTTCTTCTTAAAAATACGAGCGAAATAGGAGGAATCCTCGAAGCCAATCCGAAACGTAATTTCATTTATATTTTGCTCGGAGTATATCAGCAAGCGTTTAGCTTCGGTTATTTTAAGATTAAGGAGGTATTGTTTGGCTGAAATTCCGAGTATCTTTTTACATGTGTCATTCAATTTAACTTCCCGAACATTTAGTATGTCTGCATAATAAGGAATTGTGCATAATTTTGAATAGTCCGATAGGATCAAGCGTTTAAATTGTTCCACTAAAGCATTGCTTTGATAGATCTTTACCTGTTTCTTTTTCGCTATTCGATATAACAAATGAGAATAATACTGGATCCCTGCTTTTATATTCTCAATTGATAGTTCATCTTTTTGCGATAGCTCTTCCTTTACATTCTCAAGGATAGAAGTATGTAACAGCGCATCAGTATCGTCAATATCAATATAAGGAAATGCATAGTTCAGATTCATCTCTAATCCGGCCAATTGATCAATAAAAATAATGTAGCCCTGGGTATTATCGTATAAGCTCCAATTATGGACTTGTTTCGGAGCAACGTAGAATACCCGCTGCGGTTTTATTTCATATTCTTCTGAATCAATCACATAAAATCCACTTCCGTTAGTGAACCAGACAAAAGAGAAAAAGGAATGACTATGAGGCCATTCTATCCCTACATCTTCCATTGATTCAAAATGCCTTATATAAAAGGATTTCGACAGGACTGAACCGGGAAGAACTTCTGCTATAGAGTATTCTTTTATCATGATGCAAAATTACAAAATATCAAATAGGGGGATATTTATCTGAACAAAAGATTTTTATCTGTTCAACCGTTTTATGATCTGATCGAAAAACACAAAATGATGTTCGATTGATTTACTCCAATAATCCGTATCGTGGGTTCCGGGTTGAGAAATAAACGTAGTTGGAACTTTCATGCTATCAACTACAGATTTTAATTCTAAATTGGCTGTATATAGTACATCTTCTGTACCACAATCAAATATAAATATTTTACTAAAATCGGAATTATCTCGTAACAAATTGATAATACTGTTCTTATTCCAGTTATCCGTATTATTATTCCCGAATAATTGGCTCAGATCATTGTTTAGCCTATTATCCTCCCAAAAGAGTTGACTCATCTTTTGTGATTGTTGAAAATCAATAACTAAGGCTCCACTTGTCGATCCTGCAGAATTAAAATAATCCGGACGTAGAATCAAATACCGTAAAGCTCCATATCCTCCCATAGATAGTCCGCTTATAAAAATATTCCTGACATCAATATTCAATTCTTCGTGTACCTTGGGAACTAATTCTTTGAAAAAGAAACTCTCATATTGGAATTTTTCATCATAAAGACTATTTATGTAAAATGAAGTAAATCCTTCCGGACAAACAATAATCGTATTGTATTTATTTGCCAAATCCTGACAATCGATCGTTCTACTCCATTGGGTGTAATTTTCCGAATAACCATGAAGTAAATAAACCAACGGGTATTCTCGTTTTGGGTCATAATTACTTGGTTTGAATACCAGGGCAGGAACATCGCATTTTAAATAGTCAGATTTTATAGTCCATCTGCCTTGGGCTACAGTTGTAAAACCTACGGATAACATAGCTATCAATATTATAAAACCTTTAATTCTCATCATCTTTATTTATTATATTGTAATTTTGTAAGGCAAAGTTATTGTCATAGGAAAGAACCTACAATAACGAACAAAATTGTTAGTGATAAAGCATATGAGAAAAAAACAATCCACAAACTTCATTAATGAACAATATCTGTTTGCTACTTGTGGGCTTAACTTGGCTTTGAATAAAATCAGTGGACGCTGGAAAGCTCAAATTCTTTTGTCCATTTATATGGGACACAATCGATTTCATACACTTCACAAGAATTTGGAAAACATATCTGAGCAGGTACTCGGAAGACAATTAAAGGCTCTTGAAAAAGATGCTCTAATCATGAAAAATATTATTCCGGATTCCACCCCTATCGGCATAGAATATACTCTTACTGATAATGGTTCAAAACTTCTTCCAATATTAGATGAATTATGTAAATGGGGACAACAATATGCAACCAAAAATTCAGACAATATGGATCTTTGAGTATATTTATTAGACTCATTTACAACCTCTTTGAGTATATTCGTCCCGTACAAAACGCAAATACAAATTACCGAAAGATGATATGCCTGAATTTACGAATAACCAATGTTTCTACGATAAAGAAGTGGGATGAGTAGTCTATATTGAAAAAGGGAAAAGGGCATAATCAAAGAAAACGGTAATTATTATAGCCTGATTTGAATTGTTCAGATCAGGCTATAACAAAACATTTAATCTTTTACTCTATAAACATACTCAAGCACTTCATCTTTACCCTTGTTGAATTCTTTAACGGAGCAATCAATTTGTATATCTGGTGTTAATGCTCCGTTATGACCCTTCCATTCCTCGAAATACTTTGTTGAATAAACTACTGTTGCTTTTGTATTAGGGAGAGTGAACGTAAGCGTTTCTCCGAAATGATTAATACTTCCGGCAGTGGGTTGACCAAGGAGTACCGAATTAAAATTCTGTTTCAAGTTAAGAGCATTTAATAATGCAGAGGAAAAAGTCATTCGGCCGATTAAAACATACAGTTTTCCATTTGCGTTTAAATAATTATTTTTTAATCTGATTAAAAAGGGATTCAATACTTTGGAATTACCACCTCCGTTGTATCTCAAGTCTATAATTAATTTCTCCGGTTTATTTATAGAAATTGATTCGAATAACTGTGAACAAAATTTCTCAAATGAATAATTTTTATCCTCTTTGCAGTTTAAATAGTTAAAATATAAACAGTTTTTGTCGGGATAATACCGATACCAGTAATTACCTTCTCCCGAATAGGCTTCTAATAATGAAAATGCTTCGGCTCTTTTCATTGTGGGATTTTGAGATGGTTTTAATTTGATGCTGATGGTATCAGCATCCTTTGTCTCAAACGTATATAATACTTCTTCTGCTGAATTTGTAAGCCCTAACCCTTTGAGAATATATGTATTGTTCATGTAAAACAGTAACATTGTTTCAAAAAAAGAGGGATTTTCATTGTAAATGATTTTCCTAAATTGGTTGATAACTTCTTCAATTGCGACTCCATTAACTTCAAGCAATTTAGCTAACATAATGTTTGGCTGTGTTGTTTCTGTAACAAAAATTCCTTCTTTAAATAGGGTAAATCGTATAGGTACGGTGTACTTAAAAAGATGTTGGGGTTCAATTCTTGTATGTTCATCGCCAATAGCAGTTATTAACTGAAATAATTCGCAAAAAAAAGATTTTTCATCCAACGAATCTATTTTAGATTCAATGGATGCTATTTGCTGTTCAAATTCACGTTGGCTTATTTTCGTGAACAGGTTTACATGCTTTTGGGGTAGATTTATTTTCAGAAACTCTAAGTCTTCCTTAAAACAATCTGCTTGGTTTTGAGAATAGCCATATGAAAAGGTTGACGCTATTATTAAAATGAAAACTATAGTCCTTTTCATATTTAATCATTGCTAAAATCAACACCCTTCTCATTAATCCTGTTGATTATGGAAATAATTTCTTTTTCACACGCATCAAATTCATCCGAGGATATTAGCGTGCCACCTGTATAAACAAACGTCCTGAAAACATTATCTTTCAATGGTATTGTGTAATAATCATAAATGCTCCCGCTTGCCCAGGTATCAATACTTCTTTTATCGATATTATTCATCATATGATTTATTCCAGCTCCTTTCAGATTAGAATAATTATTCAGTTTGCTGCTGATAAGTTCAAGGTACCCGTATATTTTAGATAACTCACGCAAAAAATCTTTATCTTTTATATACTGCATTAATAAAGATGATTTGAAAACTTCATACGAATCATTTTTTAAGGCTAAAGAATGTTTGTCCCCAATCACTTTTTTGTATATTTCAAGTGTGTCAGCAGGAATTTTATCAATATGATTAATATTTCTCCTGACAAGACTATATATACGTTGTTCGGTTTCCCATTTCTGTTGAGCCCATTTAATACTTTGCAAATTCTCCTCCAACTCCGTTTTGACAAGCACCATCACTCTATTAACTTCATTTTGCTTTGTTCTGTCTGATATAATGTTAGTAACCCAAAGTGTTATAAATACCCCAACAATTACTATTGACAAGTCTCTTAGGTACTTAACCAGATTTGATGATGCCCATTTGTGAATTATGCAGATTTTTTTTCCCATTTGGATTATTACTGATAGATGTTATCTGCAAATATAATATTTATTTAAGGAATCAGAATCAAATCTGTCAACCACCCCTCCTTTCTTCTTTCGGAACTTTGCCCTCCAGAAGACATTTAAACATAGGTCAATTGTTGTGGAATCAAAAGCATATATGTTTCCTCCCAACTTGAAGATGTCTGTGGCACGTTTCTGCCCGGCTTCATTTACGAGAAAGTAAGCGAACTCTTCAAAAATGAGGTAATCTCTATTTTGATTCGCCCGAGCCAAAGATGATTTTGACACATTCTTATCCATCCCTAAATGATAACATTGGGAGCGATGAGTGCCCAGAGTAATAATCAAATTTCGCAGACTTTTCCTGTTGGATAATTGTCCGAACATAAGCGCGAACAATTGATTCCAACAAGTGAAGTGTTTCACATACTTGTCCCCACTATACTTGGCAACGATTCGATTGAACTTATTCCTATCAAGAAAGGATGTGAATTGAGCAAAAACAAATTTATCCTTATGCATTGCAAGTCTATTAGAATTTGCAAAGGTCAGAATTGAAATCCGTTTTTTGAAAAAAATATGTAACTAACTAAATTTAAAACATTTAAAAGATCATTTTCCGATTTTAATGGGACATCTGTCTGATATTTCACATGAACAGTTTAGTCAATATATAATGCTTTTCAAAAAAAGATCTTTTATAACATATTGCCAGATTTATCTGTTATGCACATTTACTGTTATATTTGTATAACCAAACATATTCGTGAAGTGGTCGTAAACGAAAGAGATGATATAGAATTGCTTCAACAAGGCCATGCCGAAGCTTTCGAAAGGTTATTCCATCAATACGCGGGAAAGCTTTATAATTTTCTCTTAAAGCTATCATCCGGAGACACATATCTTGCAGAAGAAATAGTACAACGGACTTTTATTAAAATCTGGGATACTCATACACAGATCAATCCCAACAAGTCGTTCGGTTTCTATTTATGTACTATTGCACGAAATATGTTGATGAATGAATATCAACATCAGACAGCAGAATTTTTATATAAAGAATATGCGTCTAAATATTTATCGACCAAAGACAACGTAACTCCGGAGAAAGTATTAAGTAAAAATTTACTGCAAGAATATATCGATCAATTGACCGAAATGCTTCCTCCTGCCCGTAAACAAATTTTCGTTATGAGTAGGAAAGAAATGTTATCGAACAAAGAAATAGCAGAAAAACTTAATATCAGCGAAAGCACGATCCAGACTCAGCTTTCGAAAGCCTTAGCTTTTATGAAAGAACGTCTGTCACTATATTATAAAGACATATTGCTTATTATACTTTTCCACAATATTGTTAATTAATCAAAAAGGGAGAGTCCCGGTAGTGAATTAGCAATAGCTAAATGTATAAAGGATGTATCAGGGAACAATTATATATTAGAAATCAATAAAGGACAATGGATAAAGACAAATGTCTAGACATATTTGAACGATACATATCAAAGCAAGCCTCGACAGAAGAGATTGCCTCTTTGTGCTCTTTCATTCACAATGACCCTCATTTGAATAACTGGTTAGAAAGTCAGATTTCAAACTCATCTTCAACTATTGATATGGATCTGAAGATGGAAATACTATACAATATTCGTTCACAAACGAATTATCAAATTCCTAATAACAATAAGCTTAAACAGACAAATAAACACTACATCCGTTGGATTGCCAATATTGCGGCCATCTTACTTCCTATTGTATTGACTATTAGTATTTATATGTACTACAAGCCTCAGCCGGTGGATTATTTAATTGTCTCTGCCGGATTGGGCGAAAAGGCCTCTATCGACCTCCCTGATGGAAGTAAAGTTGCCATCAATGCCGCCTCTGAAATTGAATACAGCACTGCATACAATAAAAAAGAACGCACTTTGCGATTGCAAGGAGAAGCCTATTTTGAGGTAGAGCCTAATCCATCCAAACCATTCATTGTACAATGTAACGACATAAAAATAAAAGTATTAGGTACAACATTTGGCATAAATGCATACGATGACGATAATACTATATCAATAGTCCTCAATACAGGTAAAATAGAATTGACAACTCCTAATAAGACTATCACAATGCTCCCTAATGAAAAGGCAACATATAATAGAACCACAAAAGAGCTCTATACTGAACAGGTAGATGCGTCAGACTATATCGGATGGAGATATAATCGCCTTCGGTTCGAAAACGAAACTTTAGAAAATATCATTAAGACAATATCACGTATGCACAATACTGATATCGTTTTTGAAGATGCTCAACTGATTAAGCAAAAATTCACCGGAACTATAGACAATACGAGTGTCCAATCGGCTCTAAAAGTATTATCACTGACAGCCCCTATAGATTATCACGTGAAAGATGGTGTAATATTCTTATACAAAGATAAAGACAAAACCCAATATTATAAATAATTTGTCTCTGCACAACATATTAAAAAGTGATACTTAAGTTTAGGTATCACTTTTTTTTTAAGAATATAACAATTAAAATAAGTTAAATCTAAAAAGTGAGTAGCGAAAAAGAATGAGACAGCTGTACATAGTATGATAAAAAGAAAATCAATACTCATGATTAATTACAAATTATTTAGACCATGAAAAAGAAAACACAGAAAAGAGAAAGGTGTAATTCCTTCAAGCGGATTTTATACATTCTTTGCTTATCGTTACTATCGACTAGTTTATTTTCACAGATAACTGTTGATATAAAAAAGATGCCAATAAAAGATGCTTTAAAAGAGATTGAAAAAGCGAGTTCTTTTAAATTTTTCTACAACGAAGACCTGAAAGGCTTAGACAAAGTTGTTACCCTTAAAACTACGAATGCAACCATTGATGCTGCAATGCAACAACTATTGGACGGAAGCAATGTGTCATTCGAAAAACAAGAAGGAGGTATAATCCTTCTAGTTCCACAGAAGAAAGCAAAAACAGAACAACAAAGCACAAAACAAATCAATGGAATAATAAAAGAGGAGAATGGAGAATCGATCATTGGTGCATCCATACAAGTAAAAGGTGCACCAACTATAGGAGCAGTTAGCGATATGGATGGCACCTTTTCATTGGCTGTTCCTGATGATGCCATCCTTAGCATTACTTACATTGGCTATCATCCTGTTGATATTAAAGTAGGAAATCAAACCAACCTTGAGATTATTCTTCAAAAAGATGATCACCTGTTAGACGAGATAGTAGTAGTCGGATATGGCGTTCAAAAGAAAATCAATCTTACCGGTTCTGTAGCCAGTGTCAATTTCGACAATGAAGTTATAGCTTCACGCCCAATAACAAATGTGTCAGCAGCACTGGCCGGAACAATGCCGGGTTTAGCTGTTCGTCAAGGTTCTGGCATTCCGGGTGCTGATGGCGCATCACTCCGTCTACGCGGAGTAGGGTCACTCAACTCCAGCCAAGACCCGCTGATATTGATTGACGGGCAGCCCGGTGAAATCGGGCAAATAAGCGCCAACGACATTGCAAGTATAACTGCACTGAAGGATGCTGCATCTGCTGCAATCTATGGTTCACGTGCCTCTAATGGTGTTATATTGATAACTACAAAAACCGGATCGGACATGAATGGGAAGGTTAATGTAGAATATACCGGAAATGTGGGTTGGAACAAAGCGACAAAGTTACCCAAATTTATTTCTAACTCGGCGGACTATATGGAGTTGGTGAATCAAATAGGAGTCAACTCGGATAGAACTATTTTATATACAGATACTGAAATAACTGAATGGAGAAACAATTCGGCTGACGGTCTGCGATATCCAAACACAAACTGGTGGGATGCTTTGATAGACAATAATATAATTCAAAGTCATCAGGTATCAGTTCGTGGAGGGTCTAAAGCAATTTCTTCTTATGCTTCTATAAACTATCAAAAAAATGATGGTTTGATGAGTAACACTCTTTACGAAGCGACGAACATCAGAATGAATACAGACTACCAAGCTTATAAATGGCTGAAACTGGGTGTTAATGGAACTGCAATGGTAGGAAGGAATCAGCCTGGAGACATAGGAGGAGCATTAAATTGGTTATGGTCTGCCTCTCCGGCTATGGTTCCTATCTCTCCTGATGGGAGATATGGCGACGGACAAACAAGCACAGGAAGTAAAAACAACCCGTATTGGATACTGAAGTCCATACAAGGAGAAAAGAGAAAAAAGCGTTTTACCGGTAAGTTTTATGCTATAGTAACTCCTTTCGAAGATTTAGCCATCAATGCCAGTTATTTCAAAGATGTGTATAATTATAAAGAAAATATAATCAATACAGATATTCCTCGATGGGACTTTAAACTTGATCAGCAAACAACAAACGGATCAGAAGGAATTATTACAAATACAGATAGCAACACCGAAAGAACAGTTGTCGACCTATTTGTCAATTATAACAAAACATTCAGTCAAAAACATACTATCGGAGTGCTAGTGGGATATAACCAAGAGTATTACAAAGGCTGGTGGTTCAATGCTCGTAAGGCAGGGCTAATCAGCATCGACACTCCGGTATTAAGTGGTGCTTCCGAGCTACAGTCTGCCGATGGAGGAAAAGATGACTTTGCAATGCAATCTTACTTTGGCCGACTAAACTACGACTATGCAGGCAAGTACTTAGTGGAAATGAATATAAGGAGAGACGGCTCATCTCGTTTTGCCAAGAATAACAGATGGGGTAATTTCCCGTCATTCTCAGCTGCATGGAGAATTTCTGAAGAATCATTCTTCGAAAATCCTAAACGGATTATTAACAATCTAAAGATAAGGGCATCGTGGGGACGCTTAGGGAATAATGGCATTGGAAATTATGAATGGCAGAGCGTTTATAGCCCTGCAAACACATCGTTTGGAGACTACATCCAACAAGGTATCGTTCTTAACAATATAGCAAACAGAAATATATCTTGGGAAAAAACTGATGTTGTGGATGTTGGGTTAGACCTGACCTTCTTAAACGACTTCAATCTGGTTTTCGATTTTTATAATAAAAATACTCATGGAATTTTGTTCCGAAATCCTATTCCTCTAGTGAATGGTGGATTAGGGGCACCGATGATGAATAGTGCGAAAGTGCAGAATAGAGGATTTGAAGGTCAACTATCATATAACAAACAATTTGGAGATTTTTCTATTTCAGCAACAGTTAATGGTTCATACAACAAAAACAAGATACTTAGCTATAAAGGCGATTACTTAGAAATAAGTGGGGCAACAGTGTGGACAGAAGGACAACCAATAGGAAAATTCTATATCAGAGAGATTGACCATATCATACAAAGTCAAGACGAAGTGGACAAACTGATCAGCGAGGGATATAGCTTCTCTCCATCAACTCCCGGCCCTGGAGACTTCTTGTACAAAGACCTAAACAACGATAAAAAAATAGATGACAACGATCGTGTACTCAAAGGACAACCTATTCCGTTAGTAAACTATGGAGGTACTATTGCTGTTGGGTACAAAGGCTTTGACTTTAACTTATTATTCAATGGAGTTGCAGGTTGGAATAGATATTTGTCTTCGGGTATCTTTAGCTTAAACAATGCTTCTGACGAACGTATGTTATTAGCTAAATATAAAAATCAGTGGTCTGAAACCAATAAAAATACAAACATTCCAAAACTGTATACAGGAAATGAAAAGAATAATCAAATCTCTGATTACTACTTGTACGATGCCAGTTTTTTACGTATAAAAAATATGCAGTTAGGTTATACACTACCAAGCAGTGTTAGAGATCGCATCAAACTAAATAGCATCAGAGTTTACTGTAATCTGGAAAACTTCTTCACCATTACAGATTATCCTGGAATGGATCCCGAGATGGATGGAGACCTTGGTTATCCAATCATAAAAACAATATCATTAGGTGTTAACATTAAGTTTTAAATATCATGAAGAAAATATTAAATACCATAATAATTCTGGCTGTCTCTCTTCTATTATCGAATTGCATTGATTTGGATCGCAGCCCGTATAATGATTTGTCTGAATCCACAATATGGACTTCCGACGAAAATGCATTGATGCAAATCAATGGAATTTACAAATTGACTAAAAATGGATGGACAATGCAGGGTTATGCTTATCACTTCACTTGCTTTGGTCCCGATGGTTACGACTATTTCCGTAATTCATCAATAGAGTTAGCTACTGCAACAACACGTGATGGCATTTTTCAGGTAGCATATACCGATTATTATAGAATTATACATGCAAGCAATGAAGCCATTTACAATCTAACTGGGAATACTAATATTTCGGAAGATTTGAGAGATAGAATGATTGGCGAAGCTAAGTTCCTGAGAGGTTTCTCCTATTTCATCCTATGGCAATTATATGGCGGTGTGATCATATTAGACAAACCCACTCCACCGGCCGAAACTTATTTACCAAGAAATACTGAAGAAGAAGTAAAAAACTTTATTATTGGAGATTTTAAAGATGCAGCAGATTTATTACCTGTTGAATATGCTGCAAGTGAACGAGGCAGAGCGACCAAAGGAGCTGCCATAGCTATGCTAGGGAAAACATATTTATATGCTGAACAATGGAGTAATGCTGCTACAGAGTTCGAAAAATTGACAAAAAGCCCATTCAAATATGCCTTATTTAATGAATATAATAAATTATTTGATCACAAAAGTGAAAACAACTCTGAGTATATCTATGCTGTTACCTTTATTGCTCAGTTAGGATATGGAACAGCCTATGACAGTTGGTATGGTAATCGTTCATGTTATATCAATGGAGAGTCATACGCTTTGGGGTCGCATATTCCTTTCGAGACATCAACATACAAAGACGGTAGTACAATCAACTTATCATCGCGCCCTAAAAAGTCGAATTATTCGACAGAGGAATCTTTTGGCGATGCTCTTATTCAATGGTATGCCGATGTAATTTCTTCTCCAAAACAATTAGACAAACGTATTGGAGCTAATTTAATCTTGCCCTCTGCCCTATACTTCGGAAACGGCAATAAATACTATAAAGTGTACTGGCCTTACGAAAGTAATCTAGACAAGAACCCTGAACCTCTAAAAGTTACGTTCAACAATTTCGCAACATATTCATGGAGAAAATTTGTTTGCGAAGGTGATGAAGGATATTGGGCATATCAAGGTCCGACAGATATTCCTCTAATTCGATATGCTGATGTATTATTGATGTATGCAGAAGCACAAAACGAGGCATTAGCGGCTCCTGATCAAAGTGTGTATGATGCAATAAATGATGTTCGAGGCAGAGCCGGACTAGACCCTGTTTCTTCTCTATCAAAAGAGAATATGAGAAAAGCTATCCGCTTAGAAAGATTTCATGAGTTCCCAGGCGAAGGACATTTATTCTTCGATGTGCGCCGTTGGAAAACAGCACACACTTCCGATCCTGTTTTTGGCTTGAATGGAACGGTTTATCAATTTACAGGCGAAAAATTATTTACCCGTAAATTTCCTGAAAAATTCTATAAATGGCCAATTCCTCAAGCAGAAAGAGATTTGAATCCAAATCTTACTCAAAACCCAGGTTGGTAAAATGTTGGTTAACTAAAAAAAACAAATAAGATGAAACACAATATATTAAGTAAAATAATAAATTACTCATTGGTTTTAATCCTATCAGTCGGATTTAATTATATGACTACCGGTTGCTCCGAAGAACGTTACTTTCCCGGGAAAATATATACTGATGAAGATTTGAACGATGACAATGATGATGACGTTACAGAAAAGGTAAATGAGAACCTAGCAATCGAAGGATCAATTACTGCAAGCAGTAAACAAGATGATACACATGGTCCCGAGTTGCTTATTAATGGGGTTGTTTCTGGAGGAGAGGAATACTTCGGAACAAATCAAACCACATCTGATCATGAGGAGTGGGTGCAAATAAAATTGTCGCAAAAACAAAAGATCAATGCAATTTGGATTCATCCACGAAGTAATTCAGACATAGGTTTTCCATTCGATTTCACACTTCAAGTATCTGAAAATGGGAAAGACTGGACTACAGTGGTTGAAGAAACTAACTATGATGCAGATTACACTAAAATTCAGAAATTCAGTTTTGAAGCAATAAAAGCTTCTTATGTGAAATTAATTGCGACTAAGCTGTCTCATACATCCAATATGTGGACTAACTGGCAAGAAGTATACTTTATACAATTGGCTGAAATAGAGGTATACCTAGTAGAAGGAGATGGACCAAGCGATGGAGATGATGATGATGAAGGAGAAGTAGAACAACAAAATCCCAATCCTGCAAACTTTGCCTTTGGAGCAAGTGTTACAGCAAGTAGCCAACAAGGCGATACATTTATACCATCAATGCTTGTAAATGGAGTATTGACCGGGGAAAATGAATATTATGGTTCATTCCAACAAACATTCGACCACGAAGAGTGGGTACAATTGGTGATGAAAGAACAAGCAGAAATTGGCTCTATATGGGTATATCCGCGTAGTAATGCATCGGGTGAAGGCTTCCCTAAAGAGTTTAAGATAGAAATATCAACAAATGGAGAAAACTGGACTACAGTAGTTGATAAAACAGATTATCCTGTACCAACTGAGTGCGATGTGCAAATATTCAACTTCACTCCTACCAATGTTAAGTATATAAAACTGACAGCAACAAAACTTTCGTCCATCGCAAACATGTGGACTAATTGGGAAGAAGTATACTTCATGCAATTAGCAGAGATCCAAGCCTTCAAAGACCAAGTTAGTGGTGAAAATAAATAATAATATTGATATTCATCTGAGCAAATTTATTTATTGCTCAGATGAATATATTGCAATCTGAAATATTATTCTGAGTAAAAAAACAAACGAATAAATATGATAAAAAAAACATACACTTTATTAGTTATTTTGATATCAATCTTTTTATTCGTCCAATGTTCGGATGATAACAACGATCCAAGTACCCCCCTTGATCCTGAACCGGAGAATCCTATTGAGCAAAAAGATGGTAATCTTGCAATCGGTGGCCAGGCAAGTTCATCTAGTGCCAATGAAGGACGAGGGGCTTCATTTCTGATTGATGGTAAAATAGAAAATAATGTAAACGAAGGCTATTACAGCAGTGTCGGGACATCCGAAAATCATACGGAATGGATTCAAATAGATATGAAGAAAGTCTATGAGATCAATGAGGTATGGATATATCCGCGTTATGACGGCACGCACGATGGATTCCCAGTAGATTATAATATACAAGTTTCGGAGGATGGTTCTAGTTGGAAAAAGGTTTTTACAAAAGAAGGGGAAGGAACGCCCAAAAACGCACTACCTCTCAAATGCTCATTTGAAAACACGAAGGCCAAGTATGTAAAGGTAGAAATGACAAAGCTCTCCGCTGTTGCTAACGAATGGACAAACTGGAATAACTCATATATAGTCCAATTATCCGAGATAGAGATATACAGACGGACACAAGCTGTTAAAACTATTTTACTCAATACCTACTTTTCAGACCAAGCACCAATGGATTTAAAAGTAGCTGTCGAAACAGAAAGAATACCTGACGGAACAAGATTCGTTGCAGAGTTAATACGGCATTCAGATAAGCAACCACTGCCAAATGCAATAAAAAAAGAAGGTACAATCAATAAGAATAAAGCAGATATAACACTTACATTGCCCGAGTCTATTGCTGACGACAGCTATCTGGTCAAAATTGAGTTTGTAAATGATGAAGATACTCCTGCTGAATATTCTGACAAATTTGTTTTTGCATCTGTCGGCAACAAAACGTACTATGTAAGTTCGAGCAAAGGTAACGATCAGAATGATGGACTGAGTGAAGAAAAACCATTCAAAACTCTAAGCAAAGCATCACAAACCGCATTGAAACCCGGGACAAAAATCTTACTAAAAGCCGGAGATGCATGGGCAAATGACAATCTACTACTAGAGGGAAGTGGAACAAAGCAAAACCCGATTATTATCGCCTCATATGGAAGTGGAGCAAGACCAATCATCAGCCCATCATTCGACAAAACATATGGTATCAGAATTGTTAATGGAAGTGGATACGAGATCAAAGGAATTGAAGTAAGAAATTGTTATGGGGGAATTGTCTTTTGGTTCGAGAATACATACAATCACGAATATATTCTAATAGAAGATTGCTACCTCAACTTTATCTCAGGCACTTCAACAGGATTTGGCGGAGGCTGGGACCAGGTGATGCCGGTGGATATGGTTATGCCTACAGGGATTATAATCAATGGTTCGGACAATTATGGAGACAGTCGTATTTGTGAAGATATCACTATCCGAAATTCAAAATTCGATCGCTGCGATGTAGGCATTATGATTATTTCCAGAGACCATGATTCTTCGGGCGAATGGAAATATCATGGAAAGGACAAGACCTCGCCAAACAATTTCAACAATATCAAGATTTCGGATTGCAATGTCACCCGTTCGTTCCGCACAGGAGGTATCTGTTTAAGTTGTGTCTCTGACGTACATGCCACAGATGTATTGGTCGATGAAACAGGATATAACGGAGTTGGGATGTATTGGGGGGTAGCTGCATTTCAAGTTTCACGGGTAAAAAATGTATTGGTTGAAAACAGTACTTTTTCCAATACAATAAAAGGGAATAGTCCTGATGGACAAGGATTCGATTTCGAAGCCGATTGTACAAACGTAACAGTAAAAAATTGCCGATTCATCAACAACGATGGCTCCGGAACACTATGCTACGGTGAAAGTTGGCCGGGAGTAAATACAAACAATGTTATAGATGGCTGTTATTTTGAAGGAAACAACAGAGTGGAAGACAATCGAATCTTCAATATCGGTAAACCTGCTAATAATGGGTCGGTAAAGAATTCGACAATAAAAATGTCTAATCTGGCAACAACATTCTACTCCTACCCTCTTGCATTTGACGAGTCGAATCGAGTGTATAATGCTAATGGACAATTGATTTATGCCGGAGGTCCATCAAGAGACAATCCTATGTTGAGTGATGACTTTTCCAAGGATCTTTCAAAATGGGAGAATGCTAACAATGCCTCAGTGTCGGGAGGAAAACTTAGTATAAATAAAGGCAAATATATTTATGCTAAGAATAGTTCATCATGGAAAAACTATTTTATTGAGACTGAATTGAAAGGTACAACACAGACAGGAGTCGCAGGAATAATCTTCCATGTCAGTGCTGATGGCAAAAACTATTATATGGCAAAAGTCAACTTAAGGGATAACTATAGAAGCGATATTGATATTGTCAAAGTTACAAATGGTACAGAAAGTACATCATTTGCAAAATTCTCATGTCAAAGTATGTTACAAAACACAGATTATAAGATTCGTATCGAAATAAAAGATTCTGTAGTCAGCGTCTATCTGATAGGCAATCTGTTAGGAACATACACAAACTCTGCGCTGACAGGTGGTTCTGCCGGATTCTCTGTTGGGGATGGAGATTTTGTATTCGATAATGTTCTTGTCTGCCCTTTATAAATAAAATAAATGATCTAAACTTTTTTGTCATTTATGAACGAATAAAGGTTCTTATTGGGGATTAAATATTTCATCGACGTTTCACTTGACAAAAAAGAGTTTTTATTTGACAGTACTCTCCTATTTTCAGGATAGTTCTTGCCTCTTTGCTACTTTGTTTTTAGAATAATATCATCTTTCGCAAATTGAATAAGCACTCTTGAACTGACAATTAACATGAAAAAAACAGTATTTATCTTCTTCCTCTTATCCATTACAACAATCAGTAGTTTGTATGCTCAAAAAGCCGACAAAGAAATTTATAATGCATTGAATCCTTATATCGAAAATGGAGACATAGGAGGCATAGTTGGCATTGTAGCCAATGGTGAAAAAATTCTTTCGATCACCAAAACCGGATATCAGGATGTAGAAAACTCAAAAAAAATCGATGAGAATTCTCTGTTTTGGATAGCATCTCAAAGTAAGCCAATCACAGCCTGTGCCGTAATGATGCTTGTAGATGAAGGTAAGCTTAATCTCGATGAACCGATAACAACTTATCTTCCTGAGCTCACCCGTATGGTAGTAGCCCGTGTTTGGCGTGAAGGCTGGCAAGTTGAAGAGAAGCTTACAAAACCAATTACATTGCGTCATCTATTGTCACATACCAGTGGGATGCAATGGGTCACAAGTGTAAATCAACAAGCAGGAAAAATCGACATACTTCCTATGAACTTAGCCTTGTATGCTACCCCTTTGACTCCACTATGGTTCGAACCAGGAGAAAAGTATAGCTACTCTAATCAAGGAGTAAATGTGGCTGCAACAATAGTAGAACGTGTATCAGGAATGAAATTTGAAGATTTCTTGCAAAAAAGACTTTTTGAACCTATAGGAATGCCAAGTGCCACATTTTATCCAACGGAAAAACAATTGGAAAAACTGACAAAGGCCTATAAGATGGGAGAAAATAAGAACTTGGAGGAAATACGAATCGATCAATTACAATATCCATTGAGCGATAAGAATAAACGTTTTGCCGAAGCTGCCGGAGGCTTATTCTGTACTCCTTCCGATTTGGTCAAATTTTATCAAATGTTTGCAAACAAAGGTGTATACAATGGCATACGCTATTTGAGCGAAGCATCTGTAGCAGAAATATCTAGAAGACAAACACCCGATAATGTACCCGATTCTTATGGATTGTGTTGTACAGAAAATAATAGCTGGTATGGACATGGGGGTGCTTATGGCACTGATACTCGTGTATATAGATCGGGTTACGTGGTAATGTACTTTATTCAAGAAGCAGGATTGCCCAAAAGTGGAGAAGCTCATAACAAGTTCTTTGACCTAGCCACATTACTCTACAACATCCAATAAAACTCAAAGCGATACTGATATGAAACTGAAGTCTATAATATTCGCTATAATTGTAACTCTAAACATTCCGCTTATAGCACAAATAAGATTAGAGGGTTATCAATCTAAAGAAATAAATCCTGATTTATTTAGAAAATTATGGAATGCCCGATGGATATCATTGCCCAATGAGCTAAAAGGTGCTTATGGAGTATATCATTTTCGAAAATCGTTCAATTTGGAATCTGTTCCGGACAAATTCGTCATACATGTATCTGCTGATAATCGGTATAAATTATTTATAAACGGAGAACAAGTATCTTTGGGACCGGCAAGAGGCGACATCCTAAATTGGAATTTCGAAACTGTCAATATAGCTCCGTACCTCAAAGAAGGGAAAAATGTTCTGGCTGCATTAGTATGGAACTATGCTGACTTGAAACCACTGGCACAAATAAGCTTCGAGCAAACGGAACTGATTGTTCAAGGGAATAGCCCCATCGAGGAAATCGTAAATACAAACGACACATGGCTCTGTGAAAAAAGTCAAGCTTACAGTCCGTGGAATTCCGATTCGCCCGTACTTGGATATTACGTGGCAGGTCCCGGAGAATTATTTGATTCCCAAAAATATCTTTGGAATTGGGAAACCACAGATTATAATGATTCTAAATGGACAAAAGCGAATCAAGGTATGCCCGGATCAATAAAAGGCAGAGTAGATTATCCCGGACGTTTACTTGTCCCGACTCCGATTCCACCAATGGAAAATAAGAAAGAATATTTTGCATCTGTAAAAAAATCCGAAAACATAAAATGCTCACAAAACTTTATTGAAGGGAAAGAACAACTCATCATTCCTGCAAACTTGAAAGTTGAACTAGTTTTGGATCAAGGGTATCTCACAACTGCCTATATGGCTTTGGAGTACGGAAAAGGGAAAGGGGCTAAAATCAAAATAGGCTATGCAGAAGCCTATTATACAGACAAATGGACTGGCGAAAAAGGAAACAGAAACGAAATAGAAGGTAAACTATTTGCCGGATACGAAGATAAAATAATAGCAGATGGTGGACTCAATCGCACATACAACAGCCTATGGTGGCGCACGTGGAGATATATAAGAGTTATCATCGAGACAAAAAACGAAGAGTTAATACTCAAAAATGTGCATGGCATATATTCCGCCTATCCCTTCGAAAATAAAACGAAATTTGAGGTTACAAAAGAATATAATTACCTGAAAGACATTCTTGAAATAGGTTGGCGCACTGCCCGACTTTGTGCTAACGAAACATATATGGACTGTCCTTATTACGAACAACTTCAATATTTTGGCGATACAAGAATCCAGACAATGGTATCGATGTATAATACTTCAGACAATTATATGGTGAAAAATGCGATCGAGCATGGAAGGCAATCGATGAGTCCCGATGGAATCACGATGGCTCGTTATCCTACCAATTCACGCCAATTTATTCCTTCATTTTCTCTCTGGTGGATTGGAATCAGCTACGATTATTGGATGTATAGAGGTGATGAAGAGTATGTAAAGAGCCTGTTACCTGCTCATCGCAGTATATTGGCCTGGTATGAGCAATTCTTGAAACCCAATAATAGTCTTGATTATATACCATATTGGTTCTTTATCGATTGGGCAGATGGCTTTGCTGCAACTAATGGAGCTCCCATACGAGACGAAGACGGAAATTCAGCAATGCAGGATGTCATATATCTCCTTTCTTTAGAAAATGCTGCCAAAATGGAAGAAGCGTTTGGGCTACCCGCTATGGCAAACCATTACAAAGCGATAGCTAATAAAATACGTGGATCATTCAAAGCAAAATATTGGGATTCTGATCGAAGGCTTTTTGCTGACACTTTTGACAAAAGAAGTTTCTCCCAACATGTAAATGCTCTTGCCATTCTTGCAGACCTCACAGAAAGAGAAGAAACTCGATCGATTATGAATAATATACTGAATGATAAGGATTTGATTCAAGCAACTATCTATTTTAGGTATTATGTAAATCAGGCTTTAAAAAAAGCCGATATGGGCGATCAACTGTTAGATAATCTACAGATATGGAAAGATCAGATGGCATTAGGACTGACCACATGGGCTGAGCGTCCTGAGCCATCTCGATCTGATTGTCATGCATGGGGAGCAAGCCCTAATATTGAGTTCTACCGTATATTATTAGGAATAGACACCGATGCTCCTGGATTTAAAAAAATAAGGATTAAGCCTTCATTAAATGGGATAAAAAAAATCTCAGGATCAATGCCGCATCCCTTAGGAGAAATATCAGTAGATTACAACATTGACAAAAAAGGTGTATTGAAAGCAACTATAGTAATCCCTTCCTCCATTAATGGATTATTTGTATGGAAAGGCAAAGAATATGAATTAAAAGGAGGCCTTCAAACATTAATCATAAAGTGAATGCATAATGAAAATAAATATATTAAAACTCTCAATAGCAATTTTAGGATTATTTACTACAGCAACTTGTTCACAAAATGAACATGCAAGACTTAGAGAAGATTTCACCACAGATTGGAGATTTACCAACAATGATGACAGCCTTGCTTCGAATATTGAATATGACGATTCTAAATGGAGACAATTAAATCTTCCTCATGATTGGAGCATAGAGTTTGATTTTGCAGAAAACGTTCCAGCAACAGCTTTGGGTGGAGCTTTACCCGGCGGAATAGGTTGGTATCGAAAATCCTTTATAGTACCCAAGGAAAATGAAAATAAGGATATCTACATAGATTTTGATGGTGTGTACAGAAACAGTGAAGTTTGGATTAATGGACAATATATAGGTAAAAGACCTTATGGGTATAGTTCATTCCGGTATGATCTTACACCTTATCTCAAATTTGGAGAAATAAATACCATTGCTGTACGTGTCGACAATTCAAAACAACCTAATTCTCGATGGTATTCCGGATCGGGGATTTATCGCAATGTGTGGTTAGTTACCTTAAACAAAGTGCATGTAGCACATTGGGGTACATATATAACTACCTCAGATATAACAGAAAAGTCTGCTATGGTATTAGTTGAAACCAAAGTGGAGAATAAAACATCGGCGCCAATTCAAATACAATTAGTATCAAAAATAATAGATGCAACGGGAAAAGAACAGGCCTCAACAAAAGGTATGCTAAGTATAGAAGCAGATAAAGTATCAGAGATAAAACAAAATATACAGTTATCTGACCCTATTCTTTGGTCTGTTGATAATCCTTATCTGTACAAAGTACTGACTGAAGTCAAAAGTAATGGGAAAACAATCGATAGTTATGAAACCCCATTAGGAGTCAGATTTTTTGAATTCAATTCAGAGAAAGGATTTTTCTTGAACGGAAAACATCTAAAAATAAGAGGAGTTTGTCTACATCATGATTTGGGGTGCTTGGGCTCTGCTATTAACACCAGAGCCATAGAAAGACAGCTCCAGATACTAAAAGATATGGGATGTAATGGTATCCGCACGGCCCATAATCCTCCGGCTCCCGAATTATTGGATTTATGTGATAAAATGGGATTTATTGTACAGGATGAGGCATTTGATATGTGGCGTAAACGAAAGACTGATTATGATTATTCGTGGGATTTTCCCGAATGGCATGAAACAGATCTGAGAGATATGATATTAAGAGATCGGAATCATCCATCCATATTCATGTGGAGCATAGGAAACGAAGTGTTAGAACAATGGACCGATATAAATACGGATACATTGTCGGCAAAAGATGCAAATATAATGTTCAATTTTGCCAGTACGCTCAACAGAGACAAAGCTAAAACTGATAATTTACACTTCAATTCATTATTGACCATAAGACTTGTCGATATTATAAAATCATTAGACACAACACGTCTAGTAACTGCTGGCAGCAATGAAATCAAAAATAACAATCATCTGATACGTTCTGGAGCCCTTGATATATTGGGGTTCAATTATAGTCACAGTTCTTGGGCAAAATTGCCGGAAATGTATCCGGGCAAAAGGATAATAATTACAGAGTCGACGTCATCTATTATGTCACGCGGTTTTTATGAAATGCCTTCAGATAGCATGTTTATTCGTCCGGTAACTTCTTATAATACATCGAAAGATGGACTAAATCAATGTTCGGCATACGACAACAGCTTTGTGCCATGGGGATCTAGCCATGAAACATCTTTGGTCTTGAGTGAAAAATTAGACCATATATCCGGTATCTATGTTTGGACGGGATTCGACTATTTCGGAGAACCGACACCTTATTGGTGGCCAACTCGCAGTGCCTATTTTGGTATAGTTGACATGGCTGGATTTCCAAAGGATGCATATTATTTATATCAAAGCATGTGGACAGATAAACCTGTTCTCCACCTTTTCCCTCACTGGAATTGGACTGAAGGAGAAATTGTTGACGTCTGGGCTTACTACAACAATGCCGATGAAGTGGAATTGATTCTGAATAACAAGTCGTTAGGTGTGAAATCTAAACAAGGAGACCAACAACATGTGTTTTGGCAAATTCGATTCGAAAAAGGAACATTGAGAGCAATATTAAGAAGAAATGGACAAGAGGTACTCTCCCAACAAATACAAACAGCCGGGAAACCTGCATCTATAAGGATGACTGCCGACAGAAATATTATAACAGCCGACAGAAAAGATTTATCGTTCATTACCGTAGAGGTTCTGGATGCAGAAGGAAATCCTGTACCGATAGCAAATAACCTTATCAAATTTGAAATTGAAGGAGAAGGCATCATTGCCGGAACTGACAATGGCGACGCAACCAATCATGTATCCTTGAAAAAACCTGAGCGAAATTTATTTAATGGTAAAGCTCTGGTTGTCGTTCAAAGTACAAATAAAAAAGGAGTAATCCGGTTAAAGGCCAAGTCAGAGTCGTTAAGAGAAGCCCAGCTAGAGATAAAAATAAAATAACAAAATATCGTAATGAAACTAAAATATATACTAACAATATGGGTCGTAGTCCACTCCTTAATGGGTTACTCATGCAACTTATCTTCAAAAGGAAAAATCTATTATATAAGTTCAAGCCAAGGAAATGACAAAAATGATGGACTAAGTGAAAAAAAAGCTCTTAGATCATTAGCTAAAGCGTCTGAGCTAAGACTAGAAGCTGGAGATAAAGTTTTACTTATGTCTGGAGATATCTGGGAAGCAGAAACATTTCTTCCTCAAGGAAATGGAACACCGGAGAAGCCAATAACTATTTCCTCATATGGAAAAGGAGAAAAACCTCATATTAAACCGGGAAAAGATCTTATTTATGGAATAAGAATCGTTAATAATGATGGCTATGAAATTCGTGGAATTGAGGTTTCTGATTGTTATGGTGGTATTGTTGTTTGGCTTGAGAATATTTATGATTGCAAATATTTGGTAATAGATGATTGCTATTTACACAATATTACAGATAAAGATGAGCCTATACATGGAGGAGAAAAGAAACGTCCTGCAACTCCAGACCTTATTTACGCTATGGGAATAAGCATTGCAGGATCGGACGCATTTGGGGGACGAACACTCTTATCAGACATAACAATTAGGAAATGTAAATTTGATAGGTGTGACGTTGGAATTGAGATTATAGGACGCGACCATGATGAAACAGGAGAATGGAAACGCCACTTACATGATAAAATCTCGGCTAAAGCATTTAGAAATGTACATATTTCGGATTGTGAAGTTTTACGATCATATAGAACAGGAGGAGTAATGCTCTATTGTATAACTGGTGGTATTGCTAAGAATATAGTCATTAGCGAAACCGGATATGAAGGTGTTGGTATGTGGTGGGGAGTTGCAGCCTTCCAATGCGCCAGAGTAAGCAATTACATCGTTGAAGACTGTGTGTTTAAGAACACAATAAAAGGAACCAGTCCGGACGGACAAGGATTCGATTTCGAAGCTGATGTTCATAATGTAACAGTCCGCAGGTGCAAATTCTTAGACAACGAAGGACCCGCTATACTTTATTATGGTGACAGCTGGAAAGGAGCTAATACGGGCAATGTAGTGGACAGTTGCTATATCTTCGGAAACAATTGGAGCACAGATGGCGACTATGTAAATAAAGTTTTTGGTGTAGGAAAACCCGCAAACGAAGGTGTCATAAAAAACTGTGAAATTCATTTACTAACAAACGAGCAAACAATAGAATGTGCTCCAATCGTATTTGACAAATCAAATAGAGTATATGATGCAAATGGAAAATTGATATTTGGAAAAGAAAATCAATAATTATTAATTAATAACAAAGAACTATGAATAAGAAAATAAGCTTTATTTTAGTACTCCTATTCTCTACTCTAATACTGAGTAGTTGCAAATCGGATATAAAATATCAGAAGAACAAAGAAGACAAAGAGATGAGTCACTTCATTGACGATTTAATGAATAAAATGACTATTGAAGAAAAAATAGGTCAGCTAAATATGCCTAATATAGAAGGTGCCGTATTGACTGGACCTGCGAAAGATACCCATACAGGCGAACGAATAAGAAACAATCAAGTTGGAGCATTCCTGAATATTCAGGATGCCAAAAAGATTAGAGAAGTGCAACAGTTAGCATTAGATAATAGTCCAAACAAAATCCCTCTAATCTTTGGAATGGATGTTATTCATGGCTACAAAACTATTTTCCCTATTCCGCTAGCTCTAGCTGCCACTTGGGATATGAATTGCATCGAAGAGATGGCTCGTATATCTGCGGTGGAAGCGAGTGCAATGGGTATTTGTTGGACATTTAGTCCGATGATAGATATCAGTCGCGATGCTCGTTGGGGACGCGTTGCCGAAGGTGCAGGCGAAGATCCGTACTTAGGAAGTGAAGTAGCAAAAGCCTATGTGCGAGGATATCAAGGAGACTTAACTCAAAATACTAATATATTGGCATGTATGAAACACTTTGCTTTGTACGGTGCTCCTGATGGAGGTAAAGATTACAACACAGTAGATATGAGCCATCAACGAATGTTTAATACCTATTTACCTCCGTTCCAAGCAGCGGTAGAAGAAGGTGTTGGTAGTACTATGAGTGCTTTCAGTTTGGTCGACGGTATTCCAGCGGCAGCGAACAAATGGTTACTCACTGATTTACTGAGAGGACAATGGGGGTTTGATGGATTCGTAGTAGCAGACTGGGATGCGGTTAATGAATTGACCGTCCATGGTATTGGCAACATACAAGAAGTTTCAGCGCGATCTCTACAAGCAGGCCTTGATATGGATATGGCTAGCGAAGGTCTTGTTAGCACATTAAAAAAATCGCTTGAAGAAGGTCGAATCACTGAATCTGATATTAATAAGGCATGCCGTAGAATACTGGTTGCAAAATATAAACTCGGTTTATTTCAAGACCCTTTTAAATACTGTAATGAAACGCGTGCTGCTGAAGTTTTATTAGCTCCGGAGTATAAAGAATCTGCAAGAAAAATTGCAACAGAAAGCTTTGTGCTTTTGAAAAATAAGAATAACATTCTACCTTTATCGAAAGGGAAAAAGATTGCTGTAATCGGTCCTTTAGCTGACAATAAACCCAATATGCTTGGCACATGGACAGTTAGTGCCGACTTAGATTCTCCAATTTCTGTTATAGAGGGATTAAAAAACGCTGTTGCTGATAAAGCTACCATTCGCTATGCAAAAGGGAGCAACTTGACTTACGACGAGAGTTTGGAAAAGCGTGCAGGCCATGCAGGAAAAGTTTTTATTCGTGATGGAAGAACTGATGCACAACTTACTGCCGAGGCCATGAGTATTGCTTCTAATTCAGATGTTATTTTAGCTGTTATGGGAGAAGGTGCCGAAATGTCGGGAGAATCCGCATCACGTACTGATTTAAATATTCCTGATGCACAAAAAGATTTATTGAAAAAATTAGTCGCCTCGGGAAAGCCTGTTGTTTTGATCTTGTTTTCCGGTCGCCCGATGACTATTACATGGGAAGATGAGAATCTAGATGCCATCCTAAATGTTTGGTTTCCGGGAATCGAGGCCGGTAATGCAATTGCCGATGTTTTGTTTGGAGACATAAATCCAAGTGGGAAAACAACAATGACATATCCTCGTAGTGTTGGGCAGATACCTATCTATTACAGCTATATGCCAACAGGTCGTCCTGCTGTAAAGGAAGATCCGATGGGCAAATACAGAACAGGATATATTGATGAAACTTACGAACCTCTTTATCCTTTTGGTTATGGATTGAGTTATACAACATTTACTTATAGCGATATTAAATTGGATAAGGAAACTATGATAGCAGGAGAAACTATCGAGGCTAGTATTGACGTTACTAATACTGGAAAGTACGAAGGAAAAGAAGTTGTTCAACTCTATATCAGAGATCTTGTAGGAAGTGTAAGTCGCCCTATAAAAGAATTGAAGGCCTTTAAAAAAATCAACATAAAGCCAGGAGAGACGAAAACTATAAAATTCAATATCAATGGAGAAATGTTGAAGTTTTATAACTATGATCTGAATTTCGTAAACGAGCCGGGTGATTTTGAAGTAATGATTGGAACCAACAGTCGTGATGTGAAAACCGCCCTGTTTTCACTAAAATTATAAAGCGGTTTGTCTCAGAAGTAATCTATATTTCTGAGACAAATTACTAAATATTGGCAAATCATGAAAAAAATAGTTTTCATTATAATTTTGCTACAGTATAATATATCGTTGCTTGCTCAACTAAGCAATTTGAAGTGTGAATATCTAGTTGCTCCTATCGGAATAGATACTAAGAAGCCTCGCCTTATGTGGACAGATGAGGGCTGTGGAAAAGAATCGGGTATAAAATATAGAATAAGAGTATCAACAGACTCACTTTCTTTGACTAAGAACACTAATATACTTTGGGAAAGCGAATCAAATGATGCCAATCCTTTGTTGGTAAAATATAATGGAGAAGCTCTAAAGTCTTTTACCCGATATTGGTGGAACGTAACATCTATTGATAATAATGGGGAAAAAAACTTATCTTCAGTCTCATCTTTTGAAACAGCAATGTTAGATAGCAATGACTGGATAGGGAGTTGGATTACTGACAACAAAGACATTGAGTATCCTATAGCTTCTCAGTTCCGCAAGCAGATTAAAGTAACGAAACAGATTATTACAGCACGTGCATACATTTCGGCAGGAGGTTTCTTCGAATTTTTTATTAATGGGGAAAAAATTGGCAATCATATGCTCGACCCTATGTTCACCAATTATGAAAAACGATGCTTATATGTAACATTCGATATTACGAAGCAAATAAAGCAAGGAGATAATATATTGGGGATAATATTAGGAAATGGATGGTATAATCATCAACCAACAACTGAATGGAACTTTAAGAATGCTCCATGGAGGGCGCGTCCACGATTTTTAGCCAACATTCATATCTCTTACTCGGATGGAACGAAAGATATTATATTCACAGACAAGTCCTGGAAATTTAGCGATAGTCCAATTGTGTCAAACAACATATACACAGCAGAGCAATACGATGCTAATAAAGAAAGTAAAGACTGGAATTCAATTACTTTTGATGATACCAATTGGACACCTTCGATAGAGACTGTCGCTCCATCAGATAAACTTATGTCACAACAATTACACCCGATACAAGTTACAGATATTTTACGTCCCACTCTATTGACAAATATGGGAGACACATGCTACAGATTTAAGTTCAATCGCAATATTGCAGGTATCATTGACCTAAAGGTAAAAGGAAGTAAAGGAACCGTACTTAAAATAAAACACTCAGAATTATTGTATGATGATGGCAGCTTGAATTTATCTAATCTTGATTATTTTTATACTGCAGATGATAATCACCCTTTCCAAACGGACATTGTTACTTTGAGTGGTAATGAAGATCACTTTTCGCCCAAATTCAATTATAAAGGATTTCAATATGTAGAAGTATTATCATCTAAACCAATAAAAATATCTGAAGATAATATTTCGGCATTACAAATGCATAGCAATGTACCTTCGGCAGGGAATATCAATTCATCTAACGCTATAATAAACAAGATTCATCAGGCATGTCGTCATTCCTATTTATCTAATCTGCATGGTTATCCTACAGATTGTCCCCAGCGGGAAAAGAATGGATGGACTGGCGATGCACATATTGCAATACAGTTAGCTCTCTATAATTTTGATGTCATCACCATTTATGAAAAATGGATGCAAGATTTCAAAGATATACAACGACATGATGGAGTGCTTCCGGCAATTATACCTGCTATGCAATGCTGTGCCGATTGGGAGTTTGGTAACGGCATAGACTGGACAAGTGCAATCGCAATTATTCCTTGGGAGATATATCAATTTTATGGCGATACACATATCTTAGATATAATGTATGAAAATATAAAACTTTATGTTGATTATATAGATAAGCAAAGTCCGAACGGACTGACTACATGGGGATTGGGTGACTGGCTAGCTATAAAAACACAGTCTGACACTGAGTTTACATCTTCCCTTTATTACTATACAGATGCTTTGATTTTATCTAAAATGGCTTCTGTTTTGGAGAAAGAAATAGATCACATTCTATATTCTCAATTAGCCGATAAAATAAGGATAGCAATAAATAATAAATTCTTCAATGCAGAGAAAGGTATTTATTGCAATGGTTCACAAACGGAACTTGCTTCTGCGCTCTATTGGGATATTGTACCCAATATTTATAAAAAGCGAGTAGCAGAGAATCTCCTTGCAAAAGTAAAAGAGACTGACTACCATATCGACACGGGTCTTTTAGGTTCTAAAGTCATACTTGGTGCTTTGACTAATAATGGCTTTGCTCAAACTGCTTATGAAATGGCTTCGAAAACGACTTATCCTTCTTGGGGGTATTGGATGGTTAATGGTTCAACAACTATTTACGAAGGGTGGGATGTTTCTGAACCTGATACGAAATATTCACTAAACCATATAATGCTTGGCGAAATTGGAGCTTGGTTTTATAAAGGTTTAGGAGGAATATATGCTGATGAAGAGAATCCGGGATTTAAACATTTCTTTTTACGACCAAATTTCGTTGAAGGTATAGACTCATTTGATGCTGAACATACCTCTCCTTATGGGAAAATAGAATCTAAATGGACAAAAAAGCAGAATTATATAGAGTATCAGATAACCGTACCCCCGAATTCAACAGCTACATTATTGTTTCCTGAAAATATTAAAGAGAATTTCAAGGAAACTTTGTTAGTCTGTGGCACACACTATTTCAAGTTATCACTCAAATAACAAATAATTTTGGCAAAACATAAAAAAGGTTAGAGCAAGCTCCTATCTTTCGGCCTACTTTAACCATCTAACTAAATTAGCATAAAATTTAGGAGAGGATAGAGTTTGCTCAATGATGATAATTATTGAAAAATCTACAATGGATTTTATCTTATTGAAAAACCAAATAGAAGATTTAACCATTCAAATTTGAGAAAGATGCTTGCTAAAATAAGTTTCGGAAAGTTGGTTTTCGGCATGTTAACCTATAACAATATCAAAGTAACGGATAAACAATCCGACGTTTTGTATAGTCAAAAAATATTTGATTCTCCTGATAGTGAATTCTCTATCTATGATTGTATGGATTCGTTTTATCCTTATTTGACGGTAAATAGCAGAACCGAAAAGGCGTTTTTTCATGTTTCACTCAATCCTGATCCAAAAAATAAATTATCTGATGAACAGTTATCAAAGATAGCCCGACGTTATATGGAAAAGCTCGAATACGGAAATCAACCTTATATCATTTTTAAGCATACGGATATAAACCGGACATATGCACATATCGTGTCGTTACAGATTGGCCCGGGAAAAGGATGGGAAGAGAAGCAAAGACAGAGGAAAGCAAAAAGGAGAAAACGGAGAAGACAACTATGAAATTTACTAATTTATAGGGATTGTTTTTCTTTATTTTAGTTGCTACTTTTACATCGTATCAATTTAAATAAAAATCACATGGAAAAGGTCAAAGCCGAAAAAAGTTGGGTTTCAAAAACGATGCTAAAGAGAATGCTCGTTGTGTGGCTTGCTCTGATTCTGATAAGCATCCTATTTTACAAAATCACTGTCGTAGTAATCATTAGCGGCATACTATCTACTTTGATGCTACTCATGATTCTCTTTTTTTCTTATGCATACTATAAACTGTCTCCTGGGGGAGGTGATCTACAAAGCCAGGTATCTGCACTGGCAACAAATAAGATAGACGTAAAATCTACAGGCCGGTTATTAGATATTGGTTGCGGAAGCGAAATATTAGCTGTTGAATTAGCGGTAAAATGTCCGGCATTGAAAATTCAGGGTATTGATTATTGGGGAAGTATGTGGGGTTATTCAAAAGAAAAATGTGAGAAACTTGCGAAAGACTATAACGTATCGGATCGTATTAACTTTGAGAGGGCCAGTGCTTCATCTTTGCCTTTTAAAAATGAATCTTTTGAAATAGTCATCAGTAATATGGTTTTTCATGAGGTTGCCGATGCAAAAGATAAACGGGAAGTAATAAAAGAAGCTCTCAGGGTATTAAAGAAAGGTGGACAGTTTGTATTTCAGGATCTTCTTTTATCTGAAAAGCTATATGGTAAACCTAATGATTTAGTCCGATATGTAAAAGATTTAAGTGTAGAGTCCGTCTCTTTAGAAAAAGCCAAAGAACAAATCTCAATCCCTTATCTGCTTAATACTCCTATGTTTTTTAGGAACGCAGCCATACTCTCAGGAATAAAATAATTGATATGTTATTCTATTTCCTGACATTTAGGACAATAGTAAATCGATCCTCCCAGATATGCCTCCTTTCTGACTATGCTACCGTAACGTGGACAGGGATTTTTCCATGTTTTGGCGGACAGGATGGTTTGATAGCCTCCATTATTCCCGAAGAGATCAGTTTGGGTATCTCGTCCTCCCTCGTCGTCTATAATTATAATATTGTTTTTCAGAGAGTTAAATAAATATTCTTTTCTTTTATCCGATAGGGTCTTACATAATTATTTAAAATTAGAATATGGTGTCTATATAAAAGCAATAGGACATAAATCAATGATTTACTTTTCTAATAACGTCTCTGTCTTAGAAAGAAATTTTTCTAAAGCTTCTTCCATATCGATATTCATCCGGTCGGCTAAAACAACCAACCACCAAATGCATTCACCTAATTTATGTTCCAATTCGGCATTTGTGTTTTCTTTAGGCCAACGTCCCTGTTTCGACATCGTGTGCCGTCCGACCAATCCTGCATCGGTTAAAAAAGCCAATGCATCTTCTTCTACTGTCCATTCACTTCCGTGATGTTGTTTTTCTAATTGATGATACAGTTCTCTTATTCTTTTTGAGCGTTGAATTATCCCGTTAAAATCTATTTTTGCCATTTTGTCTTTAATTAAATGATTGTTTAAATGCTATGGGGGTAAGGCTTGTTTTCTTTTTAAACAGCCTGTTGAATGATTGCGGGCGTTCAAACCCTAATTGATAGGCTACTTCCGCTACGGATAAGTTGGTAGCCGTCAGATATTCTTTTGCCTTTTCAATCAGTCTTTCGTGAATATGTTGTTGTGCGTTTTGTCCTGTCAGATTCCGAAGCATATCACTTAAATAGCGGGGCGAAAGATTGAGTTGACCAGCCAAATATTCTACAGTTGGAAGTCCGTTTTGCAAAGCGTCTTCGTTGTCAAAGTAATCATTCAGCAGTTGTTCCATCCGTGTCAGCAAATCGTGGTTTACGGCTTTCCGTGTAATGAACTGTCTGTTGTAAAACCTATTGCTGTAATTAAGCAACAATTCGATCTGGGAAATGATCACATCTTGGCTGAAAGGATCGATCCGCTGGTTTAATTCTTCCTGAATGCTGTTGAAAATACCCAAAATATTCGTTTTTTCTTTCTCGGAAAGATACAAGGCTTCCGCCGTCGAATACGAGAAAAAGCCATATTGTTTGATGTTTTTTCCCAAAGGATACGGACGTATGAAATCAGGATGAATGTGCAGCGACCAACCGCTGTAGTCGGCTTCTTCGTCCTGCATTCGGAGGATTTGCCCGGGCGATACGAACGACATTCCACCTTCTTCAAAGTCATAAAATCCCTGTCCGTATTTCAACTGCCCTCTGAAATGGGTTTTGAACGAAATTTTGTAAAAATCCAGTACAATGCCGTCTTCAAAGTCCTCCGGGTCGAAAACCGCTTTGCCGTAATCCAATATGCTGATTAACGGGTGCAGCGGAGCCGTTTGCCCCATTGCTTTGTGCAACACCGTTAAAGAATGGAATTTTTGGGGTGTCAAATCTATTTTTTTCACTGTTACAAATCAATAATACGTATATCGGGAATTTCGTTAATAATAGAAACACCATAAGCCGAAGCAGGTGATTGATAACCGATTTTAAAATCGTTATTCAATATGCGGTTGGCAACAGCAACAACTGCCAAAGGTGTAAATGTGTAACCCGACGGTGTGTCCATTACAGCACGAAATACTTCGCCATTCTCGCCTATGACCTCTGCCGACAGTGCGTTTCTGCCTGCTGCACGTTCTTCGGCAGTCGGGCCATCGGGCAACGTTGCTGGGTAAAGATCAGGCAAATATGCTGCCGGAAGTTTCAGCGAAAAATATTCTTCAATATTCGGAATGCCTGTCGATTTATACGAGATAATAATTCCGCCCAATGGCGTTGGCAAACATTCTTCTTCCTCATTCACAAATCGGAATGTCTTGGGTTTGGCCTCGGTATCGGTAACGATTTCGCCATCTCTTCGTACCAACACACCCAAATCGGCTATGTTTTGGCTACTAATAACCGAACCTCTCGAAAATCCGCCAAAATGCCTGAAACCAACCGACAGTTTTTGCGGGTTCCTGACTTTACCCGCTACATAAATCGCTAACGCATCGTAGCTCACAAACAAGCCCGCACCTGAAATCAGTTGAATGTCCGCTCCCTTGGCTTTTTGGTCAAGCGATTCCGCCAGTTGATATGTTTCCAACTCCGCACTGATGTCCAAATAATGCACGCCTGCCTGCAAGCAAGCTTTCATCGCTTGTTCGGCTGTATAACGGAACGGCCCCGCAGCATTGATAAGGCATTGTTTATTGGCTAACGCCTTTTGCCAAGCGGCTTCGTCGTCTACCGTAAACACATGATACAGCACGTTTAGCGTTTCGGCTAATGCTTTGATTTTATCTTTTTCCCGACCTGCTATTTCAAAGTCAAGGTTTAATTCTTTTGCACGTTCGGAAATCATTGTTCCTGTGTATCCTGCTGCTCCGTAAATGAGCAATTTGTTTTTTGTTGTCATTCTGAAATGATTGTTTTAAAATTAAAGCTGATTATACTGTCGGTGTTGTTCCTCCGTCAATTGTGATATTCGTTCCTGTAATATACGATGCCCGTGACGACACGAGAAATGCAACCAAATCGGCTATTTCAGCGGGCTCTGCTATTCTTTTCATTGGAATGCCGCCGAGATTATCCATTACCAATTGTGCCGTTTCTTCTTTTGTTTTACCTAAAGAACCGGATAGTTCTTCCAAAAAAGCTTCCATAGCACCTGTACGTACCATACCCGGCAATACCGCCACGACCCGAATGCCTTTTCCAGATACTTCTTTGGATAACGCCTTGCTGTAATTGTTTAAAGCCGCTTTTGCCACACCATATCCCAAATTGGATTCATACAACGGTAAAATTCCGTTGAGCGAAGAAATGTGTATAACCACACCTTCTTTTTGTGCTATCATCAGCGGCACTATCGCTCTGTCCAAACGTACAGAAGACAGTAGATTGAGTTGTAAATCGTTAAGCCAATGTTCGTCTGTCATTACGCTGAAACCGCCGGCAGGGCTGCTTGTTCCGCCCAAATTATTAACCAGAATATCTATTTTCCCGAACCGGGAATTGATTTCATTCACCACTTTTACAGCATCTTCCGCTTTCGATAAATCGGCTGCTATAAAATAGTGTGTTGATTCTGCTTCGGGTAAAGGATTTCTGGCGGTAACGATAACCGTAGCTCCGTTTGCAGCCAATTGGTCGGCAATGGCTTTACCGATTCCTTTGGTTCCTCCTGTAACAAGCGCAATTTTACCTGCTAATTCTGATCTATTGTTTTCTTTATTTTCCATCTTCTTTATTATTTATTTTGAAATGATTGTTTTAAAACAGGGTAAAAAAAATTATTGTGAAATCTGTTGAATAAGAAACTTTGCCATTTTCTTTATCCGAACAGGATTTTGATGCAAAATATACGATTCGTGCCAACCTGTCAATGAATTGACAATAAAATCCGCCATTGTTTCGGCATCAGTTTCGTTGTTTATTTCCTCGCTTTCCATCGCTTTTTTGACCATAGATGTTAATAATTTGTGCGTATGGTCTGTATCATTTTTGAGGATTTCCTGTACCTCTTTATCGGTTGCTGCCAACTCAAAACTAGTCTTGATAGCAAGGCAACTGTTACTGCTGTACAAAATAGCATTGACAGAATCATTGATAAAATTAACAATTGCCTTTAAGGGCGATTTAGCTTTTGCTACACGGTTTTCGGCTTCTTTCACCCGGCTTTCGGTGTAGTTACGGATACACTTTATAAAAAGCTGGTGCTTATCGCCTATGCTGTTGTAAAGGCTGCTGCTGTTTATCTGCATCGCATCGGTCAGATCGCGTATAGATGCACCGTTGTAGCCTTTTTTCCAAAAGACGTCCATTGCTTTTGCAATCGCTTCCTGCTCATTAAATTCCCTGTTTCGTGCCATATTCGGAGACAAAGATAAATATTATTTTGAAATGATCGTTTTAATATTTACTTTTTTTTACAGACAACCCCAAAAATTATCTATGAGATCCCAATCAATAGATAAACATTTCTTGTATTTTTTTATATTGCGCTTCTGCTCCGATTTTTGTTCTTTCGTCATACAACGAAATAGCGTCTGTACCGGCAACATATCTAAGTTGGTCTTTGTTGTCGGTCGTCGCTTCGTAAATAACGGCTGCAATACTTTCCGCTGTGGAATATTGGCTTACTTTTTCTGCACTGTAACCTTCACTTACTTTTTCCACCAATTTATGATAGGCTTCATGTTGTCCCCCATCCATTGAGCGTCCTGCAAAGTCCGTCTGCATTCCGCCCGGTGCAATGATTTTGACTTTAACATTGAAATGAGCTAAGTCATACGCCAAACTTTCTGAAAAACCATCCAATGCGAATTTGGTAGCGGAATAAATGGAGCAAGTCGGATAGCCAATCAGTCCGAACGTTGAGGTAATGTTAATGAACATTCCGTTTTTCTTTTCACGGAAATACGGTGTAAATGCTTTTGTAACTCTGATTGTACCCAATAAATTAGTGTTGATTTGTCGGATAATTTGCTCATCGCTAAATGCTTCAAGTATTCCGACTAACCCGTAACCTGCATTGTTCAGAACAACGTCTACCGAATAATTTTCAATCGCTTTGTTTACTGTTTCCTGAATTTCTTCCGGATTTGTTACGTCCAATTTCAAAATGGTAATGTTTGTAAATTTAGTCAGTTCGATTTCCTTTTCGGGGTTTCGCATTGTAGCGATTACGCTCCAACCTTTTGACTGAAATAATTTGGCTGCGGCTTTACCTAAGCCTGACGATGCTCCTGTGATAAAAATAGTTTTCATTCTTTTCTCTTGTTTAATGTTTTTACAAAGATCGTGAGAAGATAGAAGTCCTATGTTACCAAAATGAGTAAAGTTGTAGCTGAAATGACATAGGATAAGAGAGATGGTATGTTATTTTTTAAGTAGAAGTTAAAAAGGAGATATATCTTTCAATCAGTTTCTTTATATTGTTTTTGATTGTATCAATAGGTATGTCTTCCATGGGATTGATTTTCATTGTCATCACTCGGTCTTTACTCCTGTTTGTTTGATATTTGGAGAGAACTTTTTTATCTTCAACAAAGCCAACTATTATTCTCGTGCGGTGTACCCATAGAAATGCAATATTAAAATTATCATAGCAGAAGAATGGAATTTGATATTTCCTTACGGGAACTATTTTATGACTAACAGACATTATTATTGTTTTTAAGGCAAGCAGGCATTCTCTCGTATAGATATCCTGCTTGTCATAATAATGATCCAACGCTGCCAATGAATTGAAATCTCCATCTATCATTTAACTTTTTCTTTTACGTTCCACATTGGATTTTGCATGAGAATTTTCTTAAAAACAGGACAATCTTCATCATGAGCTCCAGGTAAATATCCAATACTCATTAAAAATTCACCAACAATCTCACCTCCGGTGAACCGGAATGTCTGTTTAAAGAGCTTTACCCATTCTTCTTTTGTTTTGGAATAATTAATTTCAAGCCATTTCTCAAAAGAGCCATATTCTTTCTGCAACTTAAGAACAGTTCTTGCATTTTCAATTGCCGCATTTATTTTCAATCGGTTCCTAATAATTTGCGAATCGTTCAATAACCGTTCTTTTTCTTCCTCGGTATAAGCTGCAATTTTCGTAATTTTAAAATTGTCATAAGCTATACGAAATGCCGTCTCCTTTTTCAAAATAGTTTCCCAGCTCAATCCGGCCTGGTTAATTTCCAATATCAGCCGACCAAATAATTCATTGTCATCATGTATTGGAAATCCGTAAAAATTATCATGATAATTTTTATGTAGGCGTTTTTTTTCTTCTGATTGTATGGTATTTATATATGTACAATAACTCATTGGTAGCAGTCTTATTTTGTCGTAAATGTACCATCCCAGTCTCCTTCCGATGCAGGAATAGATAAATGTTCATGAATTATCTTCCAAATATCATTTTGTTTTTCAAAACAATCTGTTTGACGTACGATGATTGGCTTGTTCACAGTACCATCTTTATTTACTGTTCTCATTTCTTGAACGGAACAAATAACCGCCATATCTCCATTTATAAAAATATCATACGATAAAATTTCAATATCACATGATGCCAACTCTCCGAAATCATCATCAAACTTCTTTCTTGCGGGTTTAATACCTTTTGATGCAAATGCTACGTCAAACCATAAAACGTTTTCTGCCCAGTTCTTTGTACTTTGTTTACCGGTCATTGATGTTGTCATATCTTTGACCATAGCGATAAGGATTTCCTTGTCTTTTTCTAAATTACCGTTACTTGTTTTCATTTCTTATTTAATTTTATACTTGAATTATTGTTGATACTATCAGCTAAGCTTTGAGGTAATGGATTATTTCCCCAAAGACAATTACATCCATAAATTAAAATCCAAAAGCAATATATATTTTTCATCGTAATTTATTTATTAAGTTTTTTACCATGTCTTTCAATTCCATTGATTCTATTATTGTTGATTTATCGGCAAAAGAAAGATACCATCGTGCAAAATATTCTAACGAATTTGTTTTGTAAGTCTGAATGATGTAATCTCCCTCAACTTCCTCTCTTACGAGTCCATGATTATATTTTAAAGAGCCTATTCCAAATAATGCATTCTTTTCAACCTTTAAAACAATATTATGATAAGGAGGTGAGGAATATATCTGTTTGATTAAATCTTTTATTGGCGGATGAGTTTTTTCAAAAAGACTATCAGTCATTGTAATGTTATTGATTCTGTTTAACTTAAAAGTCCGATAATCATTCCTTAGTTTACACCATGCTAATAGATACCATTGTCCGAACATAAAAAATAATCCAACAGGCTCAATTTCTCTTGTTGTCGTTTTCCCGTTATATATAGCACTATATTCAATTTTCACCGTCTTATGTTCAATAATACTTTGTATAAGTGGCTCTAATACATGGAAGGGATTCGATTCTTGTTGGATTTCTCCTAACTCCAATATACCAATATAATTCTCAAACTTTTCTAAAATATCTCTATTTGCAAACTTTAAAACAGAACGTATCTTATCCATTCCGTTACGGAATAATTCATAGCCGTCAATATTAAATTGAATACGAAGTTGTTTTTCAGCTAAAAGAAAAGCAATAGCTTCACTTATACTAAACATAAGAGGAGGCAACTTATAGCCTTCAATAATAGAATAACCGACTCCCATATTGGAAACAATTGGTACTCCTGCTTCCTCTAAAATCTGTATATCCCGATATACAGTTCGGATGCTTATTCCAAACTCGTCTGCTATTTGCTGTGCCGTAATATTTCTACGGGATTGCAGCTTAATGAGTATTGATGATATTCTTTCTATTTTATTCATATATCGTTTATTATGTGCAAAGATAAAGGAGTCTACTGACAACAGTCTGTCAGTTAGTATTTTTAATAATAGATAAATTTAATGCGATGTAATCATCACTAAGCAATTATTTTCTCTGCTTAGAATATCTCATCATATCATTAAACTCGCCTCTGACTTTATTGACTTCCGTAAAGATCTTCTGATTCAAAACCTTCGCATAAATTTGCATAGTAGTAATATTTGTATGACCAAGCTATCAGGGTGAAAACGATGGTGAACCCCGCTATGTCGAAGACCCGGCTACACGGATAGAAGATATCCGTATGGAGTTGTGCCGAGTTCCTGTCTACAGACAATATAGGCAAACCAGATATATGAAGTTACTAAAAGATGTATCTTTGAAAACACAATAATATCTATTTATATGGAAGCACAAATCTTATTAAGAAACCCGGAAGAATTCCCGTCGGATGAGGTATTGAAAGACGCCCTTGGCGATGCTATATATAAAGTATTGGAATCTTTTATCGGGACAATCACTAACGAAGAATACGGACTAACTCCTGAGTGGCGATTCTATAACGATGGGAAAACGTGGCTTTGTAAGATACAATATAAGAAAAAAACTGTCCTGTGGCTTTCTGTCTGGGAAGGGTTTTTCAAAGTGAGTTTTTATTTCAGTGAGAAACATATTAATAGTATTGCAGCATTGGATATTTCCGAAACAATTAAGGAAGACTTTGCCAAGCCGAAACCTTCCGGTCGCCTAATCCCAATGATTTTCGATATTATTGATAAAGTACAACTCGATGATTTGCTAACTGTTGTCCGCTTTAAAAAAAGCCTGAAATGAAAAACGACAAGACAGACGTTCACAAGACAGACGTTCCTGTTAATAGCTTGACCCATCAATATCTACCGGCTGACTATACGGATGCTTTTGCTTGCGAAATAACCGGAGCGAAGAAACTGTCGGCAGATAAAGTAATGATCGACTTTTGGACAGTTATGCCCGGATGGGTAAATGCCTTGTTCAAGCTGCGAAATGTGTTGGTTCGTCCTTTTGGAATGGAAACGGGGGATAATAAAGACCGCTCCGAAGAACTTAAAAAGATGATTCGCGAAGGGCAAGCGAGCAACGGTTTGATGTCTGTAGTTGCCAAATCGGGGAATGAAACGGTTATTTTACTTAATGATAAGCACCTCGATGCCTATATATCGGTTTTTATAACTGAAAGCCATCACTCGCAAACAGCAACTGCCATAACACTTGTACATTATCATAACCGGTTAGGAAGGATCTATTTTTTCTTTATCCGTCCGTTTCATAAAATAATTGTGAAAGATATGCTTAAAAGTACTATAAAAAGAATGTCAATATGAAAAATATTATAGATGATGTCCGTCAGGTTCTTATCGATAGTATCGACCCAAAAACACTTGCCTCGTCCGACCATTTTTTCAAAGAAGGTGAAGCAGCAAAGGTACATGGCGTACGAATGGGTAAAGTTGGCAAAATCGGTAAAGAAAGTTTCCGGCAGATAAAGAAACTGCCTAAAGAGAAAATATTCGGTTTATGTGAAGAGCTTTGGAGGTCAGGTTATCTGGAAGAATCGGTAGTTGCCTGCATTTGGGCGGAATCATTGCATAAACAGTATGAACCTGCCGATTTTAAGATGTTTGAGCGTTGGGTACATGACTATCTGACTAATTGGGCGGATTGCGACACCCTATGCAATCATACGATAGGTAATTTCGTGATGATGTATCCCGGATATATCGCCGAACTGAAAAAATGGGCAACCTCCTCCAAACGGTTTGTAAAACGGGCTTCTGCTGTAACCTTGATTATTCCCGCACGTAAAGGATTGTTTCTGAATGACATCTTTGAAATAGCCGATATCCTTTTGTTCGATAAGGACGATTTGGTACAAAAGGGATATGGTTGGATGCTGAAAGCAGCCAGCGAGGCCCATCAAAAAGAAGTATTCAATTATGTAATGTCGAAGAAAGCGGTAATGCCTCGCACAGCTTTGCGATATGCTATCGAAAAGATGCCTGCCGACCTGAGAGTTGAAGCAATGAAAAAATAAACTATGAATATCGAAGAGTTCAGAGAATATTGCATATCTATAAAGGACTGTAAAGAATCACTCCCTTTTTTTGGGGGGGGGCATAATGTCTTGGCCTTTAATGTGATGTATAAAATGAAATAACCGAAACTGACTTTAAGACTCCTTTATGGAATCTGGTTACTTTGGATAGCGATGTGCCGGATGATTTGATTAAAGAACTAATCTGACATTCGCCATTTTTATATAAAGCCTTTTTTAGTCTTGCTTCGAGTTTAAATTCAGCTTTTTCCAGTACGCGTTGCGAGCCCTTATTGGAGGAAAACGGACGAGCATAAATGCACACAATATCAAAGGTTTTGAAGCCATAATCAACTATTTCGGCTATTGCTTTCGGCATAATATTGTTTCTCCAGTACTTTTCCGATAGCCAATAACCTTTTTCGGCACTCTTCTCATGAATATCCGATTGGGGAAAAATACCAATTGAGCCAACTGCTTCATCATTTACTTCAATAGCAAAAACTTTTTGCAGACTATCAAATACGGAATTGATATAGATTTCTGCATCTTTTTTATCATAAGGGTATGGAAATTGGTTTGTCAGCCATTTAGCAACGTTGTAGTTATTGGCGTGTTTAACAATACTTTCGATATCAGATAGTTTCCACGTACGTAGTTTATGATTCATGTCGTCAAATCTTTATGTCAGTTTATAATAACTCATTTCTTCATCATAAACGAAGCCATTTGCCATAAGTGCTTTACATGAAGGTATATTTTCGTTTTCAGGCTGTACTATGTTTAGCATCAGGATTTAAATCGTAGATTCTATTTATCGAATGATTAAGGCATTAATTAAATATTTCCTCTTTTATATGTTTAAGAATGGGAACTTTAACTCCGCATTTTTCTCCACCCATTATAATATCTTCAAGCATTTTCTTCATTTCATCAGGTGAATGCTGGGTATGTCCGTCAAACATAAGACATAATGCTTCATTACTATAAACCTTCTTAGCTATTGGGATTGCGATAAAGAAAGGTAAAGAATAAAGCGTATTTGCTTTTTCTACTTTCGGGTTATAACCTAATTTTTGACAAACCTCTAATCCTTCCCTGATAGCCCTTATTGCTTCTTTTAAAATATTGGAGTTGCTCGCAAAATTCCGTCCGCTTTTAGCTTTCATGATTCCCGCAGACAATCCCGCTGCAACTGCATAGTGGGTTATAAGCCAAATTTTAATCTGATTGTAGATAATCGGTTTGAGATTGGCATCTTCAAACGCTTTGGCTATTTTCTGTACTCGCCCAGATACTTCTCCATTTAACTCGCCTAATGGAGTATGTGATTGTTTTAATCCAGAAATAACACTATTTATACAATCTGCATCTCTGCCACCTCCCACCATAAAGGGAAATCCGAAAAAATACTGTTTCCCGGAAAGATATTTATTGATACTATCCAAGTCATCAATCCACATGTTTTGAAGGAAAAGGATGTGAGCGTTCCCTGCTGACTTAGAGAGAATCGGTAGTATTTCTTTCAAATGAAGATTGTTTGTTGATACAATAATGTATTCAAAATTGTTATCTATTGACAAAGAATCTATAACATCAGGCTTAAAAACGACTTCTTCTATTTTCTTTTGCCCTCCTCTAAAATCTGAACAATGGATGTGGACGCCTTCTTCCTTTACATCTTGTTTCTTTTCAGTTCTAACTAAAACAGTTATTTCGTGACCAGCTTTTGACAATTGCCAGCCGTAGGTACTTCCTACAATTCCTGCTCCGTAAATTAGTATTTTCATATTGGGTTGCTTATTACATTATGTTCTCATATCAACAAAAAAAGATTGAAACAATGACCTGTTATCAGAATAAGGGTCAGCATTCGATAAAAACTCGTTCGGAGTGTAACCTGATAGGGATTTCACTTCCCTTATTAAATGCGATTTGTCGTAATAGCCGCATTGACAAGCAATCTCATTTAAGTTTGTGGAAGAATTCGTCTGTAATGAATGCAGCGTTTTTGAGAATCGATTTATCTGGATGTACTCTTTGGGATTTAATCCTATATATTCTGAAAAAAGTCGTTTGAATTGTTTATATCCAAGACAGGCTTTGTATGCCAATTTAGAGATATTGCTTTCTCCCATTTCTATTGATTGAATAACCGAAGCAAATCGTTTATAGTTATAATCCTCACAGCTATTGAGATAGCCTAATAATAAATTCTCAACTAAACATACAACTGCTTGCTCATTCGAAGTATCAAGTATACGATTCTCTAATTCTTTAAGTTGTGGACTTAATAAGTCTAATCCTACATTTTGCCCTTTAAGCTCATTGCCTGATATATCCAATAACATTTTGATGCCAGTAGGCTGAAAAACGACTATTACTATATTCAGATTATTAAAGCGCATATCTATAGGTCTAACGGATTGTCCAAAAAGATATGACTTCTGATGTAAACCATATTCTTCTGAATAGATATTACCTCCCCGATTGAATATTAATCCTGCATATCCAGAAGGAATAGCACGTTGTTTACCCTGGTATATACTATCGGATAAAAACCAATACTCCTTGATATATGGCGCAAGTAATGGTGATGGCAATATAGACGAAAATCTCTCCATATAAGCAATTTAGGCAAAAATAAGGTATATTATCCTAAAACTCGGTGTATAAAAAGGACATTTATAAAAACGCACTAACTATTTTCTCTGTTTGTAAAACTTTGCTAAACCGTCCAATTCATATCTAACTTTATTTACTTCAGTGCATATTTTCTGATTGAGTACTTACTCATAAATCTGTGTAGTAATGATGTTTGTATGCCCCAACATCCTGGATATACTTTCGATTGAAACACCTTTGGTCAGCATAATCGTTCCGAAACTATACCTGGCGAAATGTGTCATAAGCCGTTTATTGAGGAAACAAAGTTACCGATTACAAAATATGCCTGATTGTTGATGATGAGGATATGGTAATTGACGGTGTTATTGACTACATGGAGAATTTGGAATATCTTCATTTAGCAGGAAGATGTTCTTCCGCAATGGAAGCTATAAAGTCTATAAAAGAGCAAGAGGTAGATTTGATGTTTCTTGATATAAACATGCCTCGACTTTCAGGTCGGGAATTATTGGAGTCATTAGATTCTTCAGGTCGGATTTTTTCCCCTGCTCGTACTGATTTTGCTTCAATAGAAATACCAACTCAATACGAGCAATGTTCAGCTTTCTGATAATACTTGTGAGGTTATTTCCCACATTGCTGATAGAGTCTATATGTGTGATAAACTTTTCATAAACATGTTGCATTTGTTCGTTTGTGATTTCCGAGTTTTCGTTCATCAGATCGAAAAACTCTGTTTTAAATAAATCATTCATATTCTTATGATTTTTGCAAGTTTTTTAGATATAAATAGGTTCATAAAATTCATTTCTTTTTATAACTGCAAACATCCGTGCTACGATTTTAGCTCTTAGCGCATTAATTACTAGCATTTTATTTTTCCCTTCATCAACTTTTCGCAGATAATATTCTTTAAGTTGTCCCCCGGTTTTATGTATCACAGACACAGCTGCCAAATGTAATAGTCTCTTTATGGATTTATTGGCTTTGTGTGAGACTTTGTTTTTCGAATGTTGGCTACTACCGGACGTGTATGAAAACGGAGCTNTGCCTCTGATTGAATAAGTTATTTCTCCGTTACTGCGTAGCCGTTGCATGGTACGTTTACTTACCCGCAATATAGCGGCAGCATCTTGGTCGTCTAGCCAAACCTCAGACGGGTTGGCTTGCAAGGTTGCATTCTTTTCCTCTCTCTTTTTTGTATAGGAATAAATCCATTCGATTTTTTGCACCAGCTTTTTATAAGCTTCTGATTCTATAGTTACTATTTTCATACCCGCAACTTATTGATTTGGTACAAAGATCGACTGATTAAACATGCAAAAACAGGGGTAGTAGTTAACTACTACCCGATAATAAACAAATAATCATCTAATATCCAGCTGATTGAAAAATCATTTTTTTTCATTTTTATCAGACGGTTTGTTATTTCTACTTCGTTCTAAGACATTTGTTAGAAAACTTAATGTCTTCGTAAGATTACAAGCCTTACGGTTATATACTTCTGCACGTTTATCGTATATACTTCCGAAACTGAAATTGAAAACGTATTCAAAAACATTTGCTAGCTGAATTAGTGAAGCGGGTTTGCCATTTCTGTCTTTGATTTCTTTCGACAGAAAGATACTTATTACAATTTCGGCCATACCAATAATCCCCAAGCCTTTCGACTTGGGGATTATGTGTAGATTGTGTTGGGATGGTCGTGATTCAGATTGACAAAACTGTTCGGGATAGAGAATTTTGAGATTTAAGAGTCTTAATTCCGAAATGACAAAAGCTAATGCTCTTTTTAAATAAGTAAATTTGGGGGCATTTTTTTCCCTCCTCGTATAAAATCTGCGCCTGTAACGAGTTAAGCTCTATACGAGTCAAATTCAGTGTCCGAAAGATTACCGAATAATCAGTTTCGGATTGATCTAAAGTTAATACTTGTTTCAGAAAATGTTCATAAGCGGTTTTCATTTCTTCGTTTGATACTGGTGAGGATTCGGTTAATAGGCCGAAAAATCTCGAAATAAATAAATCATTCATATTCTTATGATTTTTGCAAGTTTTTTAGATATAAATAGGTTCATAAAATTCATTTCTTTTTATAACTGCAAACATCCGTGCTACGATTTTAGCTCTTAGCGCATTAATTACTAGCATTTTATTTTTCCCTTCATCAACTTTTCGCAGATAATATTCTTTAAGTTGTCCCCCGGTTTTATGTATCACAGACACAGCTGCCAAATGTAATAGTCTCTTTATGGATTTATTGGCTTTGTGTGAGACTTTGTTTTTCGAATGTTGGCTACTACCGGACGTGTATGAAAACGGAGCTACTCCTGCATGGCAACAGAATTTCCTTGAATCATTAAAACGAGTAAAAGCACCAGTCTCAATAATCATATTTAGAGCAACAACTTTACCTACACCATCCACTGACATCAACAGTTGCATCTGCCTATACAATACTTCCGTCGAACGAATAATGTTCTCCATTTCAGTCGTAATGCTCGCAATTACTGTTTGAAGATTCCTCATTACACTATCCAGCCGTTTAGCTTTCCTTTGATAAATATCTTCAGGCATAAAATCTTTCTGATCTTTTAGCTGTGCTTTATACGCAGCTAAATGTCCGGTGTAAAGATCACGCTCTCGTTCTAATTGCTTAAGGCGTTCTATCTGCTCGGTTGGGCCATCATAATAGCGAACCTTATCGCCGAAACGAGATGCATAAAGAGCAATACGTTTTGCGTCTATCCTGTCGTTCTTACCGCGTTGCATACCAGAAGAATATTTGATCTGGTATGGATTCTCCAACCATAGTTTGCATTCGTGTAATTTACAGGCGCATATTAGAGGATATGTGTATTGTCCCGTGTGTTCAGCACAAATCAAAAACTGGTTGTTATCCATTCCTAAATCATTTTTAAACTCATTAATCAAAGCTTTAATTGCTTGTTGATGATTACTGACTTGATCCTCTCGCAAAACCTTACCTTGGAGCATTACGCAGAAATCTAATTTTCTTTTAGATACATCTACACCGATAAAATAAAAATTTTCCATATTTTTGTTTTTGAACATCAATCGAAGGAAAGGAACTTGAACTTACCCTAGCTACCTTAACAATAAAAGGTTAAATTCTTATTCAGGTCTCAGTTCAAGGAAAGATAAAGAGTCCGATTATGAATATGAAGCATCAATTCAGCGCATAAATTGGTTCACACTTTGCCTCCCTTTCTTTCAACTAATTCAGTTTATACAAAACTATCATTCCTATTTCATCTAAACGTTCTCATGCAAACTTAAGGTAAGCATAAATTTTAAAGGTGAATATTGATGCTGGAGTAAATTATCTATTATGCTGTATGACTTTTATATAAATCCAATTACGAGACAAACTATTTTGACTTAAGGAACTCTATATCATTATCTAAACTCGTGTATAGATTTTTATATTGGGGATGAAAATATTTTATGTACCAAGGAATAATAAGAAGTATCAAGATAAGTAATACTAAGAGGGGCAGCAAGCTCTTTATTAGTCCATTAAAATCATTAATTACAACCCAAACAATTCCAATTGCCCAACCATAACAATATATAAGGGTAGATATAAACTCAATCATTTTTACATGATTAAGTTTTTGTTTAAAAGAGAAAATAGATTCTTTAATAGCAATATCACTTTTTGTGCTTTGTAATAGTCGAAAACCGTTTATTTCGAAAATTGTTCTAATAAAGAGAAATATTCCTGTCAGTGAAAGCGGTATAACTGCTTGTATTGACAAATTCAGTTTGAGAATAACAAAAGCATATGTCATAAGACCTAAATAAACAATTAAGACAGAAGAATATATCAGCATCTTTGTTTTTTGCATATTTAGTGTCTTTAGAATTATTTTGCTGTGACTTTTCTTGATAATCTCTTCGATGTCTATCTCTCTCAATGATGAATTAACAGGGTTTATTTTCTGCCACATCAGTTTTATATCATTCTTTTCCATCTTTAAGTATTTTATTTAATTTGTTTTTTATCCGATTAATTTTAACGCCAATATTACCTTCCGAAATGCCTATAATTATAGAAATTTCCTTGTACTCGTATGATTCCAGATAGAGTAGGATTATAGCTCTTTCAACTTCTGTCAGATGGTGAATTGCCCAATACAATTTATCCTTATTTTCAGATTCGAGTTGATAACTATCATCTGGCCGACTATATTCATATTCGCTAAGTTCAACATGAACAGGACGAATACTTTGCTTACGTAGTATGTCAATTGCCGTATTAAGAGCAACTCTATATAACCAAGTCGAAAAGGATGATTGATTTTTAAAATTTGGATACGCTTTCCAAAGCCTGATAATTATTTCTTGATAATAATCTTCTTTGTAAGGGCTACCATAAAAGTAAATATTACAGATTTTTTGTAATATTCCTTGATGCTTATTAATTAGTTCTACAAACTTTTTTTCCACTCTTATACAATTATTCGATTTAATAGGTTAGTCGGATATAGCCAAACAATTATTACAGATAGACTGATTTATTAGCAAAAATATGTATTTCCAATGCCTTGACCACAAAAATATATGTTCAATGTAGATTGAAAATTGTTCAGCCAGAGACCCGCAATAAATAATTACAATTTTTATATCCTGTTAACCTATTTCCAAACGATTCCAACAACTTATTATTACGATTCATAATACTTCATCATATTATCCAATTCCCCCCGAACCTTATTCACTTCCGTGAAAATTTTCTGATTCAAAACCTTTGCATAAATCTGCGTGGTCGTGATGTTTGTATGTCCAAGCATTTTAGAAACACTCTCAATGGAAATACCTTTGGTCAGGATAAGGGTTGAGAAGCTGTGCCTTCCGCAGTGTGTTGTCAAACGCTTGTTGATTCCGCATAAAGTAGCAATCTCTTTCAAATGTTCGTTCATCTTTTTGGTTCGTATGAATGGGCAGAAGTTTGCTATTCTCCAATCCACTATATTTTTTCAGAATAGATAAAGGCACATCCAATAATGGGAAGTTCGCTTGAACGGAAGACTTCTGTCGGGTTAGCCGTATCCATTTCTGACCTAAGACATCTTCAAAGATATTGTCTTTGGTTAGATTGGCTGCATTTATGTCTGACCTGATTTTGAATAAGGCATCATTTGCCTTTATGGCTTCTTTGGTTTTTCCGTTCAATCTGTCGACTGGATTCCATAGATATACCAATACGGATAGATGGGTGTTGAATTCAACAGCTTCACAGCCAATAGTAATACGGACGGCAACCTTGGATAATCCGTCTTTGTCTTGTCTGTTTTTCCTAAGAAGAAAAAGGATACGATAAGTACTTTTCATTGCTCTTTCTTTTAGATTCTATAAAATTATTGCTTATCGTTAAAAGATTGAGCCTCTTAAATTGTGCCAAAAGCAGACATGATAAGACTTTGATAATAACCGCTTAATCTGCTAAATCGTGGACAAAAAAGATAGTCTGATTTTGTCTACGATTTGTCCACGGACTAGTTGTCTTTTCATGTCTTTTTGCGTCTTCTCATGTCCTCTGTGAAAAACAAAAAAGTCTGCTAATCTACTGATTAACAGACTTTATGTCTTTAATTGTCTTTCGACCTTTTTGCCTTTTGGTGGGCGTTGACGGAACTTGTTCAATCAAACGAAACCCTGTATAATCAATGTGTTAACTTTCAGGTGCTTTTCTTCACACACAGATTGCACACATTTTTTTGAGGCGAAATAGATGCGAATAAATCGCTTTAACTATAAGACAAAAATAGCTGTTTTCCTGATATTTACAAAGAAAAGTTTAGAAAATATCTGAATTCTTTTTCAATCTTCCGGTTTGTCCTGCTTCCCTTCGATACGTTTTATTTCTTTATCAAAGTCGGATTCAAATAAACGGTCTTGTACGATACGGTATTTTTCAAATTCGCTTTCTGCAAAATCTTTTGCCATCAGGGCGGTGACTTTTCCGCTGTTTTGTAATATTTCCCGGTCGTCAGCTTCTAAAAACCTATCAAGACGTTTCGCCCAATCTTCCATTGTCATAGGGATATGTCTTCTTGCCCGGTCTTCTGCTAAATCCAAATAAGCGTTGACAATACGTCCCAAAGATTCTAATTCGGTTTCAGTCAGGTAGTTTTTTGCAATGGAAACATCGGTTTTCACTATTTTGCCATCAGGGCTTTTTTCCCACGAAGTCAATCCCATGTGTTCTTTCTCTGCATTGGCTCTTGATATAATAAGTTCGGCAGCCGTATGACCGTGTATAGCATAATGCAATTTATTTTGGACTTTGGCGAAAAACTCTTTTGTGGTAACTGCATCCTTGTTGTAATCCATTGCCGTAGCATAAATATCCGTTATTTTCTGGTAGAATCGACGCTCGCTCAACCGGATTTCCCGGATTTCGGCAAGTAGGTGTTCAAAATAATCCTCATTGAGGAATGTTCCGTTTTCCATGCGTTTTTTATCGATAATATAACCACGAATGGCATAATCACGTAAAACGGATGTCGCCCACTGACGAAATTGTGTTGCTCTTTGGGAATTGACACGATAGCCGACAGAGATGATAGCGTCGAGGTTATAAAATTCAATATCACGGGTAACCTGTCTATTACCCTCGGTTTGAACTTGTGCAAAAATTGCACAAGTTGCTTCTTTTGTCAATTCGCCTTCCTGATAAATATTTGCCAGATGCTTGGTAATGACACTCCTATCTACGTCAAACAATGAGGCAATCAGTTTTTGAGTAAGCCAAACTGTATTATCTTGAATACGTACTTCGATAGTATCTTCACCCGATTGAGAGGTAAATACCAGAAATTCTACGGTGCTATTGCGGATTTGAAATTTCTTTTTCTTAGCCATTTTACGATTCCTCCTTATAATACACCTTATAATACTTACCTTTCTTGTCTTCGCCTTGCTCCATCAAATCTCTATTTCCATGAATATAGATATCAAAATTTTTATCCAATTTAATGACACTTTTTAAGGTTCGAGATTGTTTCTTGACGGCACTTTCTGAAATCATAAAGTTATCAGCAATTTCAATATCAAAGTCCTTCTGGAATGAAGATTTGTATTGATTGAAGCTTTCTATTATTTCAGGCTGTCTGATTACCTCATTTGCAAATTCATTCAGGTTGAAGTTGTCATTTTCCTTAAAGAACTGGACGGATTTATTGAGAAAATCGACTTGGTCGGCTTTGGAAACTTCAAACTGTTGCGGCAATTCAGTTTTTACAAAATTCTTGCAAAGCGACATTACATTTTGAGTATTGTAATACTCGTCTTTACGCTGCCGAACATGTAAGAAATGATCTATCCAATATTGGGCATCAGCCCCTTTGTTTGTATTATCGACTACCGCAACAACATATCCCTTTTCCTTTTCTGTGTTAAAAATCAAACATCCTTTATCCAGTTTGTTGATATTAACCCCCTTCTCGCTTTCTATTTCAAAATCTTCTCCCGATGAGAATACTTTCAGGAATGTATCTTTATTTTCTGACTTGAATAAACCGACAGCATCAACAGTTTCGCCATCTATAATACAACCTTTGAAATATACTGTATAAAATTCTCCACCTTTGATTTTGGGATGTGTACTTTGCTCGTAAAGATGCTTTGCAAGTCTTACGGAATTTTCATACAATGAATCGGGTTGATTAAAAATATCTGTAACAAAACCGTAAACCTCATTATATTTTAAATCACTATCATGAAAAAAAATAAAATATTCATTGGATTTAAAAGAGGAAAGAAAATACAAGGACAGTATATCTCGCACCTCATCATGCAGTTGAAGCAATGATTTTGCAATGTGGACATTTTCTTCATTTTGCTTATTCCCCACAATATGCAATGAAATGTTTTTTAAATAGGCAGAGTTAGTATAAAGCATATCAATAAAAATTTTAGAGGGCTTAATGTTATAAATGACTTTACTACAAATACAAGTGTCAAGAGAATCGGGATTCCCCATGTAATACATCGTATTAGAGTAAGTCGGTTATTCTGCTTGATGAATTCGTCATCAACCGAAGAAAAAGAATCACTTACTACTTGGTTGTTATTGCCAAATGATGCTTTGTATGATTGAATATTATTTTTCAAAATTGCTAAAGAACTTGATTGATTACTTAAAAATATTTCTATCAACGTGGCAAATATGAATAAACTGAATAGTATTACGATGTTTTTGATTGAGAAAATATCAACCCAATCAATACTACTTGCGGCAAGAACAAACGCAACAGGTATTGCAATAAGTTTTGTTTGAGCATCATTGATGATAGACTGGATTTTTTTTGAATAGTCCAATGCGGAATTATCTAATTCCGCTTTAAGTTTATTATATGAGAAATTTCTGATATAATACTGATATGCGTTATCAGATTTATCAACAAAGTCAGAAATATGTCGTAATAGATATTCAAATCGGCTACTTTCATTCTCTTTGCTCAGAAAATCAATCAGTTCATTAATATACAATAATTTTTTTTCAGAATTATCTTTTTCAAAAGTATCCGTTACAGTACTTAGTTTATCAATATTTTCAATACTTATATTCTCAATATCAGCATGATTATATGTGAAAGACAAGAATAAAGACCGGTCTTCTCTGAAAATTATAGAATTATCTTTATCAACATCGGTATAATTATGCTTTGAGATATGTTTTATTGCATCTATTAGCTTCACAACATGGCAATAGCGTGAAATAAAGTCATTGGACTCGCTACTAAAGCATTTTAACTCTTCTATGTAATACGAAGTGGAAGGATGTGTATATTTATTCTTTAATACAAATGCAGCACAATCTTCGTAGTATCCATTTGAGTTTAGATGAGGTAATGACAATTCTAAATTCACAGTGGCTCCTACTTGTTTTGTAGAAAGAGTGTTAATAAGAATGCTCTTTTCCTCTAAGAAATCAATGAAATCCATTTTTACAATAGTGTAATTATTGCAAAACAGTGTTCCATCGTCTATTGAAGTCTGTGAACAATTTATAGAGTCAACGATTTCCTGAAGCATATTATTGTGGAATTTGACTTACAAATTCTTGAGGTAAATGCCTTATTGTAAGTTCGTTTTTCTGCTTATTATATACCACATCCTTGCCTAAAATACTACAATCAAACTCAATTGCAATTTTTTTATCTTTGGCTTTGTATATGACGTATTTCATTGGCTTTAACTTTGTTTTATCTCCACTTATGACCGAACTTACACCAAAGGTTTCATCTGATGCAAATTCCTGAAATTCCAAAGGATTATCAGGGTCTAATAATGCAGAGATTACAGATAAATGTATTTCCTTTTTATCAGAAATGCAGCCGTCGCAATATTTATATATTTCATTTCGTCTTTGGATTCTTGTTTCTCTATCGAGAGATTTCGTGTCACTATATGCATCTACTGCCTTAAGAAGTCTTTGGGTTGATTCCGCACTAGTTGTTTTATTGTTACAATCAATAAAGGACATAAAGTAATAACTTACATCTTTGTTCCCTTTAACAAAAGACAGATAAGTTTTGCTTTCTGTATCAACACCTGATTCGATATCATTCCATTTCGATAAATTTATCATACAAGCAATATCAACTTTGCTTAAATCTAAATTTTTAATATCTCTGATGGTTAAATCATCATCGTTTACAACATACCCGTCTTTGTTATTAATCATTAAAACAAGCAAGTAATCATTTTTAATATCCGTATTTTCAAAATGAGCAAAAATCATAAACCCGCCTGTAGCAGCGATCGTTTTTTCTAACGCCTTTTTATAATGCTTTAATGACTCAACCGAAAATGTATAAAAGTCAGAATCAGTGCAATATTTCTTCAAAAGAGCTTGAAATGTAGTATCCTCATTTCCGAATATGCCCCATATTGGATTAGACTTCTTGTAATAGGTTTTATTGATTCTGCCAACGAATAACCTCTCCTTTTGACCCACTTTTATGGGGCTTTCTGCTGCTTTAATGGCGGTATGCCTGATATTCTGCTCTTTTAAAGCCTGATGTATGATTATATTTTTCAAATTGATGTTTGCCCCGATTTCTCTAAATTGCTTTGCCATAACGTTTATATTTAGAAGTTTATATTCGCTTTTGTCGAAACCAACAACTCCCTCACATCCACCTCCAACGCCTTTGCAATCGCAAACAACGTTTCGAGTGACGGTTGAGATACATTCGCACACCAAAGGGAAATAGTTGCTTCATTCTTCCCTAATGTTTCAGCCAACCATTTTCCTGTACGTTTTTGCTCTGCAAGTACAACTTTTAATCTATTTAGTTCCATTTGTCAAAATATTGATGTGTATTGCGAATGTATTGATTCGTTTTAAGTTTTCCAATAAAGTACTATTCTTTAGTTTTCAACATATATAAAAAAGTGGTAGTCTTATGAACTATAGTATGTTTTTCTGTTGTTATCTGTGAAAGTGGCAGTATTCACGATAAGTTCTGATCTCGCAAGGTTTTCCTTTTATCTCTTTACTTCTACATGGTGCTCCACACTTATGAGCGATACCACGTTGTTGGTCTATTGATAAGCCTAATCTCTTTTCCACTTCTTTTTCCGGAAAAACTCTTTCTAATTGTTTGTCGTCTCCATCCTTTGATTTTACAATTAATATTCCATCTTTATCAAGAAATCTAGTTGTCAATTCTTTGTCTTCGAATATCCAGTTACTTTTGTAATTTTTTAATGACTCTATATCTTTCCTGTTTATAGTTTCTATTACACTTGAATCAACACCGATGAAAAATTTTGTTTTACCAAATAGTCTTGTTCGTTCTTGAAAATCAGAAGTTTTATCTTCTGACAAATTTAAATTTGTGTATTCATTTTCTCGAATCAATCTGTAGTCAAAACACTCTCCGTAAAATTCCTTTCCACTAAATATGTATTTTGTAAAAAACTTATTTTTGTCAATTTTTACTTTTTTGATTTTTTTCTGTTTTAATGGCTTAATATACCTATTGAAATATTTTGAATCTAAAATATAACTTAGAAAAATTCCATAATTTAATAATTGCACTTCAAAAGAATTTTTATCATTTGCGACATTATCCTCGTTTGGAGGATCATCTACAATAACGCATTGAGATTTTTTTGTATCACCAAGACTATTAATCATTGCTATTGTTCCAAATCTCAAGAAAACATTTTTAGATGATTGGTCTTTCTTTTTTTGAAGAATGTCATTTTTAAATGTAGAATAATATTTTGCAACAGTACCTTTAGTTTCTAACTCATATTCTTTGTTGTCTTCTATAATTGAATAATCCAAATACTTTCCATCATCAGGAACTCCTATCTTCTTAAATTTATTAGGATTGGTCTTTAATAATTCTGTGGTATATTTTATTCCAAAAGCAACGCCTATAATCTCTGATATTAGTTTCTTTTTTCTGTCATCATTTGAAATATTTTCAATCCGGTTAGTATACAAGTTGATAAAATCTGAGTGCAATAAATCATAAGCTGGCACCTTAGATTGTAAATAATCAAAATCAGCCTCTTTAATATGGTTAGGAATCTCTTCCATCATAATACCATATTTGAATATTTCAGGTTTGCAGATTTCAAACTCTTTTTTAGACTGAAATAACTCAGAATCCTTAACTGTATCGTCTAAATAAATCTTTAATTTTGATGTGCTCATAAAAATCACTACAGCATTACCTTTAGCCATTAACATTTGCAATTAATATGGAAACTATATATTTCAAATACAATAGCTCAGACTATCATCAGCAAAAATAGTAAATATTTGAAATACAGTAACAATTATACTTGAAATACTTTTTAGCAGACCAACGAAACCACTACCCCCCCAGCATATATTTTTTTCTTTTTTCATCTGTTAAACATCTATCTTATGGAAAGAATGAATAAGGCAATGCTTTGGGGGAATTTACTCTTTTTGTGCAGCAAAAAGGAAGAAATTCTTCCAAACCCGTAGGGCTTGGCATTGACGTTTCATTCTTGGAATATACCTTTGTGTACAGATAAATAAAGGATTACATTAAATTTAATCTTGAAAATAAGACATTAAATCCTCTATCAATACTGCATAGTTCGAACCGTCTATTGACAGAAAACCCAACTTCTCGGCAAATGCCCTGCTTTTATGATTTACGGATTCTATCCCAATATACTTAAATCCGTATTTTACCGCCATTTCAGACAGAAAACGGATAAAATGCATTCCATTACCTATACGCTCTTTTCGAAAGCTGATTTGAGCTATAATAAAGCAATCGGGCGGAAATAAACTTTCTGTTTTTCGGATTCGCAGATACAAACCAACTCGGCTGTTTCTTCGGGTGGCTACGATATTATCAGGCGTGAGATATAGAAGGGAAACACGGTATTTGAACCGCTCCATCAGGTAACTGTCTATTTCTTTTCGTATGGTTTCATATTCTGTCATAATGTCTCGGTATTTGTATTTTATCTTCGTATTTCTTTTTTTGGCTTCTTCTTTTTTCTTTTCATCGGGCTTTGTTCTTCTTCTTGCTTGTTGACATCAGGTGTAAGCAATCCCAAAGCAGAGGACAATCCCAAATCAGGAAGATTGAAAGATTGCTTATTTTCCTGCTTATCTTCAATCAAATTTGAACGGTTATTTTCAGAATTGGTAATTTGAGAATTTGCAAACTTGTTTTCAATCTTGTCGGTATCATTGCTTATCTGTACATCTGCCTGCATATTTGCATTTTTCTTTTCATCGGCAATCTGTTTTTCCTGCATGTTGAGTTGGGCGAAAATACTGCCGTTCTTCATCGTGTTATAGTATTCAAAGGTTTCGGTAAGTTGCCTATCATGACCGAATAATTTATCAAATTCCTGCTCTGCCTGTTGGAACAGGTTCTTTCTGTCGAAACCTCCTTTAACCGTTCCTTTCTTGGTGTTTTTGTGATTGGTAAGCGGACTTATTTTGATTTTATTGGATTGGTCTTTTCGGCTGACAATCAAATGACAGTGCATATTCTGTTCATTGTTTGACCTATCTCTGTCGAAATGAATTTTTCCGTAAAACTTTATATCCTCTGGCAATAATCCTTTGTTGAAGTTCTTGGCATATTTAGGAATAACCACTTCACGGATATACCGCTTCATAGCCTCTGCTTGTTCTGCTTCTGTGTTACCCATTGTCCGAAGCTCCTGTTCCGATGGGCTGACATGGATAGCGTAGAACTTAGCATCTGTCTTTAATAGCTGACCGATATTACCATCAATATCTTTGACTACTTGGGATTTATAGATATTATCATCCGTCAGATTAAAAAATCCTTCTGTATAGATTCCCTGTTCCATGCGCTCTAAATCCTCATGCTCCATGTAACTACATAGCCGTTTGCTACTACCTGCATTGTTGTATGTGCCTTTGGACGGTGGCGGGAAATCTATATTCATGGGGTATTGTTTCTATTTTTCGTTTATCAGGCTAATAATCTCCGTTTTTAGATTCTCTTTCCGCTTGCCGTCCATCACTCCGCAGGCTGCCAGTTCCGAATACAGGCTAATTAGTTTCAGCAACTTTGCATAATCCTTTTTCTGTGCTTGGAACTGGTTATTAATGGCTTTAGATTGATTATTTATCACATCTGCCACTTTACCGAACTGTTCATCTAACTTTCTTAATACATTGATAAGGGTATCTTTTGAATGGGCTATCTCTGAATCTACTTTTGCGGATAACCGTTCTACTGTTTTATCAAATTTACTAGCTATCGAATGGCTTGTTCGTATCATCGGGTTGAGTTCCTTTTCCTCGTAGTTTCGGATAAAGCGGATAATATCGTCTTGCCGTTTGTTAATTTTAGATAGTTCCGATTTTACTGATTCGGGAGCATCGGCAGGGTTGATATGGGCTTTGTCGATATAGACAAAAGCCAGCTTTACAATTTCCCCTTTTTTCAGCGAATAGCGTTTACAGATTTTCTCTATCAGAACATTGGTATCCTTATCTATCCCGATAGTGGTAAATACGATATTTCGATTCTGTTTCATCATAGTTATAACTATTTTATGACTATTTATACATTTAACTTGCTTATATAGAATTGAATATCAATTCAAGTTATAGCAAGTGTTATAACTGTGCTTTATCCTAAAGCACTAAAGCCTAAGGCTTTGCCCCGCAGGGCAAGAGGAAGAACAGGACAAAGTCCAGTTCCCTCTTGCTCAATTCAGCGAAACAAACAGAGCCATGAGGCGATGTTGGTTTAGATGAATGCGGAGCTATTAACAGGAGGTGTAAACTACAAACAAGCCTCCTTCATTTGCTTTATTCTGCTTAAATCGTAAAACAGCAGAATCATTCATTGTTTTCGTCTTTATCTTTCTTTGGATGCTTCTTTTCAAATTCCTGACATATTCCAAAATCCATATGTTTTCGGACAAATGAACGGACATCATTCACTCGATAGTAAGTCTTATGGCCTATCGAAAAAAAAGGAAGTTTCTTACTTGTCCTGTATCGTTGTAAAGTTCGGGGAGATACTTTGAGAAGAAAAGCCAAATCTTGGTTATCTAAAATTTTCTCATCTTCTTCAAACACATCGGACGTGTTAATCAGAGATTTCAAGTCCTGACCTATTTCAGTTAGCTTTTTGGATAGCTTCTGCATCCATGTTTCAAAATCATCATTATTGATATACATATTGCTTCTTTTTTGAGATTAATACTAATTTTCTCAATCGATTGATGAAGCAAAGCTCGGTAGATCGAAGCAAATAAAATAGGGGAATCCCTATGGACTCCCCTAAAACTATTTTGTAATCAAATGAATATAAGCTTATTATAAAATTATCTTTTACCTATCTTTTTGTCTCTGCTTTCACGGATGAGTAATTTCTTTAGATAATCAAGCGCTTTTGTTAGATTGTAAGGCTTTCGGCTGAATACTCTGGATTTGGACTTGTAAGCATTCCTAAAAGTAAAGTTGAAAGCATTTTCTAAAGCTTCGGCAATATATTTGAATGGAACAGATTTGCCATTCTCATCTAAAAACTGATTGGACAGTTCGAATGTGGCAGCAAATTCTCCCATACTATCAATTCCTAATCCTTGCGGGTCAGGAATAAAATAGATTTTTGATTTATCAGATTTAATATTATTATGGGGAGTCTGATTGGTTTGTAGATATATAAGTTTCAATAACTCAATTTCAGATTCAAGAAATAGAATTGCTTTTCTAAGAAATACTTTTTTATACGCATTTTTTCCCCCGCTCGTAAAGAGGAGATAATTCAAGGGAATCAAACTCTATACGAGTAAGGTTTAATGCTCGAAAAACTATTAAGTAATCACTTTCGAACTTCATGTTGACTTTTACTTTTTCTTTTTCTACAAATTCAGCATAGGCTTCTTGCATTTCTTTGTGCGAAATGGTACAGGAGTCGATTAATAAATCATACATCCTTGTTTTTAATAAATCTACTTGCATAATTATTTAAAATTAGAATGGATTGATTCTATTCTTAAATATTCTGATATGTATTCCTGTCACTTTCCTATGTTTGCTTCAATAAAGATTAGGATAAGAGAAATACATATTACTTTTAAGTAGAAGCTAAAAACGAATTATATCTTTCGATCAGTTTCTTAATATTGTTTTTGACTGTATCAATAGGAATATCTTCCATCGGATTGATTTCCATTGTCATTACTCGATCTTTGCTTCTACTTATTTGATATTTGGTGAAACTTTTTTTATCTTCAACAAAGCCAACTATTATTTTCTTTTGGTGTACCCATAGAAAAACAATGTTAAAATCGCCATAACAAAAGAATGGAATTTGGTACTTCCTCATGGGGACTATTTTAGGACTAACAGACATTATCATTGCTTTTAAGGCAAGCAGGCACTCTCTCGTATAGATATCCTGCTTGTCATAATAATGATCCAATGTTGTTAATGGATTGAAATCATTGTCGATCATTTGGCTTTTCCTTTTACGTCCCATATTGGATTTTGCATGAGAATTTTCTTAAAAACAGGACAATCTTCATCATGAGCTCCAGGCAAATACCCAATACTCATTAAAAATTCACCGACAATTTCACCCCCAGTGAAGCGAAATGTCAGTTTAAAGAGTTTTACCCATTTTTCCTTGGTTTTAGGGTGATTGGTTTCAAGCCATTTTTCAAAAGAGCCATATTCTTTCTGCAATTTCATAACAGTTTTTGCATTCTCAATAGCTGCATTTATCTTCAATCGGTTGCGGATAATTTGCGGGTCATTTAATAACCGTTCTTTGTCTTTCTCACCATAAGCGGCGATCTTAACAATTTCAAAATTATCATAAGCCTTACGGAACGACGACTCTTTTTTCAAAATAGTTTCCCAACTCAATCCTGCCTGATTAATCTCCAATACTAGCCGTCCAAACAGTTCATTATCATTATGTAATGGGAATCCATAAAGATTATCGTGATAATTCTTATGTAAAATCTGTTTTTCTTCTGATTCGATAGTGTTTATATAGGTACAATAACTCATTTGCAGTCTTATTTTATCGTAAATGTACCATCCCATCCTTCCGATGCAGGAATGGAAGAATGTTCATGGATTATTTTCCAAACCTCGTTTTGCTTTTCAAAACAATCCGTCTGACGTACGATAATCGGGGCGTTCACCGTACCGTCTTTACTTACTGTTTTCATTTTCTGAACGGAACAGACAATAGCCATATCCCCATTTATAAAAAAATCATATGATAAGATTTCGACATCGCATGATGCCAACTCTCCGAAGGCATCATCAAACATTTTTTTTGCGGGTTTGATACCTTTTGATGCAAACGGTGCTATATCAAACCATAAAACGTTTTCTGCCCAGTTCTTTGTACTCTGTTTCCCAGTCATTGACGTTGACATATCTTTTACCATAGCGATAAGGGTTTCCTTATCTTTTTCTAGATTACTGTTACTTGTTTTCATTTTCTTATTAATTAATTCTATACCAGAGTTATTGTCTATACTATCAGCCAAGCTTGGAGACAATGGAGTATTTGCCAGCAAGCTATTATAACCCCAAATTGACATCATTGACATCCAAAGGAAAAAGAAGAATGTTTTTCTCATCATAATTTATATATTTAAACGCTTTTCTGTATCCGAAAGGAATTTTTCCAAGGCTTCATCTATATTGATATCCATACGTTCCGCTAAAATAATCAACCACCATATACATTCACCCAATTTATGTTGAAGTTCAGCATTCGAATTGTTTGCAGGCCAACGTCCTTGCTGCGCCATAGTATATCGTCCGATTAATCCGGCATCACTCAAAAAAGCAAGTGCATCTTCCTCTATACTCCATTCGCTTTCGTGATGAAGTTTTTCCAACTGATGATATTTAGATCTTATCAGTTTTGAGCGTTGAATTATTTCCGCGAAATCATTTTTTGCCATTTTACTATAAATTTAAGAGCTTTATGCAATCCTATATTACTTCTAAGTTTTCAATAAGCCCACTGTTAAATCTGAAATGATAGTTTAATAAAACAGGGCTGCCGTCAAAACTACCTGACACTTTCGCTTTCAGAATACCTGTCTGATTATCTTCAATATATTGGATAGCTTCCATTGCGATTTTATACTGTTGATTAGCATCGTTAATCCAATTTCTAATTTCAACCCTTCCTTTGTAGGTTTTTCCCTCATCGACAACGGTTGCCGTTTCACTAAAGCAGTTCGCATAAGCTGTACTGTCATGATTGTTCTGTGCGTCTAATAAGTCTGATATAACTTTTGGTAAATTCATATTCATTGTTTTTACTTTTTGATTATTCTTGAATTCGTTAGAAATAGTTTTATTCCATAGCTTATTTAATAAGTCTTTTACCATAATTTCAAGTTCAGGCGATTCAATGATAGTTGCCTTATCTGCAAATGAAAGGTACCATCGGGCAAAATATTCCAACGAATTTGTTTTGTAAGTCTGAATGACGTATCCGCCATCAATCTCCTCACTTACAAGTCCATGATTATACTTCAAAGACCCTATCCCGAACAATACACTTTTTTCTATCTTTAAAACAATATTATGATAAGGAGGCGAAGAATATATTTGTCTGATTAGATTCTTTAGGGGTGGATGTCTTTTCTCAAAAAGGTTTTCGGTCATCGTAATGTTGCCGATCCTATTTAACTTAAAAGTCCTATAATCATTTCTCAGTTTACACCATGCCAACAGATACCATTGGCCGAACATATAAAACAGCCCAACAGGCTCAATTTCCCTTATCGTTGTTTCCCCATTATATAGAGCGGCATATTCGATTTTTACAGTTTTGTTTCCGATAATACTTTGTATAAGTGGCTCCAATACATGGAAAGGATTCGATTCTTGCCGGACTTCGCTTAGTTGCAATACATCAATATAATTTTCAAATTTTTCTAAAATATCTCTGTTTGCAAACTTTAAGACAGAGCGTATTTTATCCATCCCGCTACGAAATAATTCATAGCCGTCAACATTAAATTGAGTACTAAGCTGTTTTTCCGCCAGAAGAAAAGCAACAGCTTCACTTATACTAAACATAAGAGGAGGCAGTTTATAACCTTCGATAATTGAATAGCCTACTCCCATATTAGAAACGATTGGGATTCCCGCTTCCTCCAAAATCTGTATATCCCGATAAACAGTTCGGATACTGATTCCAAACTCGTTTGCTATTTGCTGTGCCGTAATATTTCTACGGGATTGCAGTTTGATGAGTATTGATGATATTCTTTCTATTTTATTCATATCTCATTTACTTATTGCAAAGATAAAGACATACAACTGACAACTGTCTGTCAGTTAGTATTTTTAGTTGTAGATAAAATTAGTGGTATTTAGACATCACTAAGCTATTATTTTCGCTGCTTATAATACTTCATCATATCATCAAACTCCCCTCGGACTTTATTGACTTCTGTGAAAATTTTCTGGTTCAAAACCTTCGCATAAATCTGTGTTGTTGTGATATTTGTATGCCCTAACATTTTAGAAACACTTTCTATAGAAACGCCTTTGGTCAGCATAATCGTTCCGAAACTGTGGCGGCCGCAATGTGTTGTAAGTCGCTTATTTATACCACATAAGGCTGCAATTTCTTTCAAATACTCATTCATCTTTTGATTGCTATGAATTGGCAAGAGTTTACCATTCTCCAATCCTTTATATTTTTTGAGGATTGACAAAGGAACATCCAATAGTGGGATATTTGCCTGAACAGAAGATTTTTGCCGAGTTAGTTGTATCCACTTTTGCCCAAAACCATCCTCAATAATGTTTTCTTCTGTTAGATTGGCAGCATCTATGTAAGCTAATCCGGTGAAAATTTGGAATAAAAACACATCACGCACTTCTTCCAGTCGTTTTGCTTCAAACTTTTTATTCATTAACTTCTTTATTTCAGGTTCAATCAGAAATTCTTTGTTTACGGGTTTGTAGCCCAATTTGTAGTTGTCAAAAGGATCAACTGAGATTAAATGATTCTTTAGAGCATTGGTAACAATTTGTTTAAGGAAACGAAGATGCTTTACACTGGAATTGTGCCCACAACGGCAAACCGATTTTAGGTAGATTTCGTAATCGGATATGAATTGAAAATTGACTTCCCGGATCGGAAGGTCTTCCTTATTGTATTTGTTATGGATAAATTCTCCTATACGATTCCGAGCCGCCTGATATTTAACAAAAGTGGTGTCACGAATTGTGTTGCCAATTAGATTACGTTTCTGTTCAATCTTGATATCGAACAAAGACAGTACTGTGTTTTTCTGTATTTCAAGGCCGAGATAAGCGTCACGGAGTTTTTCAGGAGTCACAAAACCGTCTCGTTCGTAGATGTTATCGTAGTGTTTTTTCAAATCCATTCGGATTTTATCCAAAGCATAATTTGTTTCTTTTGCTTCTTTTGTTCTTCCTTCCGCTCGTCCGATGGGATTCCATATTTCAGGATTGACAAACAGTTTTGGGTTAAACTCTAAAGACTCTCCGTCAATCGTGATGCGGATGGCAATCGTTACCAAACCATCTTTGTTTGGTCTTGTTTTTCTGATGTAGAAAAGAATGCGGTACGTACTTTTCATTTTTACACGTTTTAATTCGACAAAGTTATTGCTTAAAGTCAAAGGATTTGTCGCTCTGAAAACGCCAAGTTAGGTCATTGTAAGACGCTTAATTCCAGTTGATTATTCATCTATTCGTGTGCAGAATTTGAGGTTGTTTTTCACACACGGTTTGCACACGAACCCACTGTCTTAATCTGTCTTTTTTCGTCCTGTTGTGTCTGTCGTGTAAAAAGAAAAATCCTGTTAATCTATTGACTAACAGGATTATTGTCTCTTAATTGAAGTTTCTGTCTTTTGTTGACTTCCACCAATTTTATGTCTTAGTGGGCGTTGACGGATTCGAACCGCCGACCCTCTGCTTGTAAGGCAGATGCTCTGAACCAGCTGAGCTAAACGCCCCTTTCTCTTAAGGGTGTTGTCCTTTTTCTAAGACGTTGCAAAGATATGCTTATTTATATTAATGGCCAAAAATATTGCACTCTTTTTTACAGGAATCTAATAGTTTTTTATGAAAGCTTTCTAATCAGCTAAAATTGAATGTATAATAATTCAAGTGATAAAAATGAATTAGGAAAATCAGGATTGTAACCTTATATATTATATTTCTTTTATCAAGACTGGCTCTATAAATAATAATACGTAGAAAAGAGGGATTATAGACGAGATCCAAGCTTTCATAGCTGATAATAAACCAAAGAAACAACAAAAGAACAAACACGAATATGGTTTTTCTACCATTCATATATCCAAATTCGAAACTTTCCGAATTTTATTTGTATATTTACAGCGTTTTAGGAAACAAAAGGTCTTAGACATATTTCATTTTCGTTAAGGTTAGAAGGGATTTTAATGTATAACGATAAAACATTTACCTACTAATATTGCATACAGCGATATAAAAATAGGAAATGTCACGATTACAGATGACAAAAGCAAAGTTAGTACGCAGAATACTTACGCTACGGTAAGTATTAAGTTCTAGCTTATACATAATGGATGGTAGGGAGAGAGAGACCGTGAGGCTACTCTCTCCTTTTTTTTATTTTTAAAAACTCAAATTATATATACTATGTTGTGTGCATCCCAATCCCATCCGTCTGAAAACAAAAAGTTTCCGATAAGGTGTTTTACTCCCATCGGAAACTATCCGTAATATTATATTATTATCTTAAATCAGTTTGTATTTTTTGAACACCTGTTGAATGGCGTCCAACGCCCTATCTAATTGCCCTTTGGTATGAGTCGCCATCAGAGAGAAACGAATCAGCGTATCTTGAGGTGCTACCGCCGGTGAAACAACCGGATTAACAAAAATGCCCAAATCAAAAAGATCACGTACAATCATAAAGGTTAAATCATTATCCCGGATAAACAATGGAATAATCGGAGTTGACGTATGACCAATCTCACATCCCATCGTACGGAAACCATTCAAGGCATAGTGTGTTAACTCCCAAAGATGCTCAATTCTTTCCGGTTCGTTAATAATTATATCTAAAGCGGCACTTGCCGCTGCAGTAGCTGCCGGCGTATTACTTGCACTAAAGATATAGGAACGGGAATTATGACGAAGATAATTTATCACAGGTTCATCCGAAGCGATAAAACCACCAATTGAAGCCAGAGATTTACTAAAAGTCCCCATGATCAAGTCCACATCATCCGTTACTCTGAAATGGTCACAGGTTCCACGGCCTTGTCTGCCCAAGACTCCAATGCCATGAGCCTCGTCTACCATGATGCTGGCATTATATTTCTTCGATAAGGCTACAATTTCAGGCAGGTTGGCAATATCGCCTTCCATACTGAAGACTCCGTCGATTACGATCAACTTCACTTTGTCCGGAGCACATTTCTGAAGTTGTCTCTCAAGAGACTCCATATCATTGTGCTTGAATTTCAATTTCGTTGAATAAGACAAGCGGTGGCCTTCAATAATAGATGCATGATCCAATTCATCCCAAAGTATATAGTCCTCCCGGCCCGTTACACAAGAAACGACTCCCAGATTTACCTGGAATCCCGTGGAATAGACAATGGCATCTTCTTTCCCCACAAATTGAGCCAGTTTTTTCTCCAATTCGATATGCAAGTCCAATGTTCCATTCAGAAAACGCGAACCGGCGCATCCCGTCCCATATTTCCTTATTGCGGCAATAGCGGCTTCCTTCACCTTGGGATGATTTGTTAATCCGGTATAGGCATTAGAACCGAACATTAAGACTTTTTTTCCATTGATAAGAACTTCTGTATCCTGATCACCTTGAATAACGCGGAAATAAGGATAAATACCTGCGGCTTTCGCTTTTTGCGGAAGGTCGTACTTGGCTAATTTCTCTTGTAAAAGTTTCATGTTATAAAGAGAATGATTTTGTTTTTGCTTTTCTTTTTTAAGAGGTCAGTTTTGTTTTTCCAACTTAAATTTCACTGCAAAAATAATAAAAATTATTGGATAGTTTATGCAAAGCGATAAAAGGATACCTTGAACTCTATAATAAGAAATTAAATTTATACGCAGGTTCTTCAATCTAACCACCTATAAAATCACACGCCTTGCAAAAACAAGACATTTATCCGAATACTTTTATATCATTCGCCGAAGAACTATTGATTGTTGGAGAAAAAATCGATTGTTTAGGATGACGGATATTATAAAATTCTACAAACGGCGTAAAAATCTGTTTGAAAGGGATTTTCAACGGGCAAGGCATCGTCTAACGAATCATATACTTCTCGTTCGGCCTGCGAGACAATATCGCCTTTCTGCTTCAACTCCGTAATCGAACGTAACAAAACAAACGTTTTATCCGACGAGGGAGGCCCCGAATGTCCTTCCAGCATAACTACAATTAAATCCTCGTGCAATAGTTGGTCAAGAATGCCCACATGGCTTACAAGCTAAGCCGAAAAAAGGTTGTTTTCCGCTTCAACAACATTTTCCCTTGTAGTTGTTTTTTTCATTTCGGCTGCTTATTCATCTGGAATTTTTGACATATCCATATAGAAAAATACCCAGGTATGTCCGTCAAAATCTTCAATAGTTCGCTATTGCATAAAACCATAATTCCGCATTTCGTTAGGTTCTGTACCACCAGCTTTTAGTCCATCTGTTACAATATTATTTACCTCGTCAATACTGTCAGTCGATAATGAAAAAAGTCCTGCTAAATGTGATTTTAAAATTAACTTTTCACAAGACAAGAAGTTGACATCCTATTTTATATAGGAGTTGTTTATTATCTCTTACTTTTTTAGAGATGACAACAGTTCGTCCAATTGCTGGAAATCTATGGTCATACCTTCTTTAAAGCCCATTTCTATGGTCATTTCAAGGTCGGCCAGCGTATCAAAAGTAAGTATCATATCAACCAGCACTTTATTTTCCTTTTGGCTAAAGCTGTTTTCCACTAAATTTTGAGGAAATGAGAGGTTCATCGTTCCGTTCTCATCGCAAAATCCATCTTTTTGGCGAAAGGATTTTTCTTTTTCGATAGAAATATAATTGGTTTTTGCCCAATGTTTTTCTCCTTCGGGACTTACCATTGCATACAGCCAATATCCACCTTCCCGAAAATCAAGAGTCTTGGTTTCGGCTCTCCATGGTTGCGGTCCCCACCATTGGTCGAGCAGTTCTGCCGTTGTCCATCCTTGCCAAACCAGTTCAAGCTCTGCGTTAAATTCACGCATGATGTGAATGGTATTGTTTTCTTTGTTGATTGTAAAGTCAAATAATAAATTGCCATTCATTTTTTCTGTTTTTTAAAATTGTTACTACTAAGGCAAAAAGACATGATGTTTTTATCTTTATGGCTTTATTTATTTTTATTGCTTCAAAGTTGCCAACAGGTTTTCTAAGTTTATCAAGTTGGTAATAAATTTCCCTGCCTTTGTGTTCCTGCTTTATCAGTTCGCACTCCGTCAAAATACGTAAATGCTTGGAAACTGCTTGTCGGGTAATGTCAAAGCGTTCGGCAATGGCGTTCGGTGTCATTGCCTGCAATGCAATAAGTGCAATGATTGCCCGCCTTGTCGGGTCGACTATGGCTTGAAATATATCTCTTCTCATTTGCCTGAATTATTTTAACGAAACCAATCAGTTGCGAATATATGTGCAACTTCTCAGTTTCGAATTTTTTTTACTGATTTTTTTAGATTATTAAAAAAGTCGATCAGGATTTGGCAAGTGTAATCATCATCAACGTAGCCAAAGAACGAATTTTTGACATTGATAAATCCACCATTAGCAAAAACAGCCTATGAATTGGGCTTTAAATACCCGCAACATATCAACCGGTTTTTTAAGCAGAAGACAGGCATAACGCCTAATGAGTATAAGAGTTTGAATTGAAAGGTCACCTGTTAGAAAGCCTCTTAATTTAGTTTTCTTACGCCAAATGTTATAAGTTGGGGGCATTTTTGATTTTGGAGATTTTTCAACAAACCGAAGGCTTGACCTTGTAACTGTGTTAAGAACACTAATATATCTTTGCCTTTGAAAATGGAACAAATAGCATACGGTTCTTTCAAGAAAAAACTACGCAAACAACTGCTATATAGATCAAAGACGGGAATATTAGAAAGGAATAAGGATAGTGGATTCAATGTTCTCCTAATTTCTGTCATTTGACGGGACACCATATCGAACCCTGGAGAGAATTCAGCTTTAATGCAGATCTATCAGAATACCAGTAAATTATAAGATAAAAAAAATAGGACAAGTCCTTTTTTAGACTTGTCCCAAGAAGTGACCCCGGAGGGGCTCGAACCCTCGACCCAATGATTAAGAGTCATTTGCTCTACCAACTGAGCTACGGAGTCAATAAGAAGTTGGTCGTTCTCTGTTTTGCGGTGCAAAGATAGGCGTTATATTTTTTCTTACAAACTTTTCGTTCCTTTTTCTTCCGATAATCCGCGATTAAGCCAGAAATAGGATCATCAACTGGGCCGTAAGCACACGCAAGAACATAGTCAACGGATAAACCGTGGCATAACCTACCGAAGGTGCATCATTCCCGGCAACACCATTGGAATAGGCCAATGCCGGAGGATCCGTCATGCTTCCGGAAATCAATCCCATCAAAGTAAAATAATTCAATTTATAGACGCTGCGGGCAATAATCCCGATGGTTAGCAGTGGTATAATTGTAATGATGAAGCCGTATCCGATCCATTGATAACCTCCGTTATTAACGATTGTATCGACGAAGCCGTCTCCGGCTCCGAGGCCGACGCAGGCAAGGAAAATCGTAATACCCAACTCACGCAAAAGCAAATTTGCACTTTGTGTCGTATAAGTAACCAGTTTCAGTTTATATCCGAAGCGGGCCAACAAAATAGAGATAATCAGCGGGCCGCCCGCCAATCCCAATTTTATCGGTTGCGGAACGCCCGGAATAAAGAACGGAATGCTTCCCAGGATAATACCCAAGGCGATTCCGACAAAGATAGGCATGATATTCGGTTCGTTCAGGCGCTTCAGTGAATTGCCCAAGACTTTTTCAACATTGGCTACGGCTGCTTCCGAGCCCACGACATTGACGCGGTCTCCTACCTGCAACAATAACCCGGGAGTAGCTACCAAGTCGATGCCCGAACGATTGACGCGTGTGATATTGATGCCGTAGATTTTACGAAGTTTTAATTCGCCTAATTTTTTCCCGTTTAATTCCGGTTTAGTCACCAGGATCCGGCGGTTGATCAACCGGCTTTCCAGATTCAGCCACTCCTTGCGTTCCATCGGAATCTCCTCGCCGATAAAAGTTCTCACCGTATCGGCATCGTGTTCCGTCGTTATGACAAAGATTTTATCATTCTCATGCAAAACCGTTTTTCCCGAGACGATATCTATATTATTATTGGAATGATACCAAATACGCGAAATTACAAATTCACGGTGTTCCATATAAACAGATAACTCTTCCACTGTTTTATTAAAAACAGCCGGATTCCGTACAATCAGAGAGATTGGCTTTGCCTCGTTGATATGGGTCTCATTCTCTGAATCCAACCGTTCCACCTCTTTATCAAAGTTGATTCTAAAGAAAAACCGGATTAATATGATCGCCAAAATGATTCCGACTACCCCCAAGGGATAAGCAACAGCATATCCCAAGGCGATGCTCTTGCCGTCCGCCGTCCCGTACATATCGCCGTAAGCTTGCTGGGCGGCACCCAAACCGGGGGTATTGGTCACGGCGCCGGACAAAATACCGACCATTGTTTCAGCCGGGATTCCGGTAACGAAATGAAGAATGATTGCAATGCCGACTCCTAAAAAGACAATGCCCGAAGCCAGCAGGTTCAACGTAATCCCTCCCTTCTTAAAAGAAGAGAAAAAACCCGGGCCAACTTGCATTCCAACAGAATAGACAAATAAAATCAATCCGAATTCTTTAAAGAAGTGAAGAACATGTTCGTTTATCTTCAGCCCGAAATGTCCCAACAGGATTCCGACAAAAAGAACAAAGGTGATACCAAGGGAAATCCCTCCGATTTTTATCCTCCCCAACTGAATACCGAAAGCGATAACGACAGCCATCAACAGAATTGAGTGCCCAATTCCTTCACCAAACAATAACTCCGAAAACCATTCCATACTAATACCCGATTACCTTAAAAATCTACAATAAGGTGCAAAAGTAATCATTTATTAGAATATAAAAATTGAAAAATAAAAATATTGGAGCAAATATTATAAAGGATAGGCAGCCTCATACAGGGCAGCAGCCCCTTCGGCACAACGTTCGCCGTCGATTGCAGCAGAAACGATCCCACCGGCATAACCCGCCCCTTCACCACAGGGGAAAAGGCCTCGAAGCGTGACATGCTGATTCGTTTCGCGATCCCGGAGGATACGCACCGGCGAAGACGTACGGCTTTCTACCCCGATCAAAACTGCCTCATTCGTAAGAAATCCCCGGGAAGATTGGCCGAAACGCCGGAATCCTTCGCGCAAACGGGTCGTAATGAACTCCGGCAGCCAGAAGTGCAGCGGAGAGGCCAGCAATCCCGGCGTGTAGGAAGACGAAGGGAGGTCGAAGGAGTTTTTTTTCTGCATAAAATCGACCATCCGCTGTGCCGGAGCCGTCTGTTTCATGCCACCGTTCAGCCAGGCATGCTCCTCCAATTCTTCCTGCAACTTCATCAACGCCAAAGCGCCGGAGGGAGCAAAACGAGAAAAATCTTCAGGATGAATCTCCACGACCATACCGGCATTCGCCCACTTGGAGCCGCGGTTGGCCGGAGACATGCCATTAACCACCACTTGCTTAGGAGCAGTGGCCGCCGGAACGACAAATCCACCCGGGCACATGCAGAAAGAATAGACGCCCCGGCCGTCGACCTGCGTCACAAAACTATATTCCGCTGCCGGCAGATAGGCTCCCCTCCCCTCCTCACTATGATATTGTATCTGGTCGATCAAGGTCTGCGGATGCTCCAGACGGACGCCGACGGCAATACCCTTGGCCTCTATCGGGATCTTTTCTTCGTTCAGGTACGTATAGATATCCCTCGCCGAATGCCCGGTCGCTAGAATGACCGCGCCGGAGAAGGTCTCTCCGGAAGCCGTCTCTACTCCCATCACGCGGCCCTCCTTAAGCAGCAGGCGTTCCATGCGGGTTTCGAAATGCACTTCTCCTCCGCTCTGCAAGATCTGTTTCCGGATATTCTCAATCACTCCCGGCAACTTATCCGTACCGATATGCGGATGAGCATCCGCCAAGATGGATGGATTAGCACCATGCTGGCAAAAAACGGATAGGATTTTCTCCACCGAGCCCCGTTTCTTGCTGCGCGTATAAAGCTTTCCATCGGAAAAAGCGCCGGCCCCTCCCTCGCCGAAACTATAATTCGATTCAGGATTCACCTGATGTTCCCGACTGATCAAGGCGATATCCTTCCGCCGGGCATGTACCTCCTTTCCGCGCTCGATCACAACCGGGCGAAGCCCCAGCTCGATCAGCCGCAGAGCGGCAAAGAGCCCGCCCGGTCCGGCCCCGACGACAACCACCTGCTTCCCGGACGACACATCCGGATAGGAAACCGACCGGTATTCCGGTTCGGAAGGCAGTTCATTAATAAAAATGCGAACCTGCAAATTAATATAGACTACCCTTTGGCGGGCATCGATCGAACGTTTCAAAATCCGGATGGCAGAAATCGATTCCACTTTCTCGCCCGTCTCCCGGCTGACCACCTTTTTCAGTAACTCTTCCCGGGCGGCCTGTTCCGGCAAAATACGGAGCTGTAATTCTTTTATCATAAAACTTATCTGAATAATATTTTAAAGGCTTCTTCCACCTTCCTTGCCTGAAAGAGTTGGATTTCGCTTTTGAAATTCTCCATTCCGTTCAAATTGTTATACGGAATAATCATGCGGGAGAACCCGAGTTTCTGCGCCTCGCGGATCCGTTGCTCGATGCGGTTGACCGGCCGGATTTCTCCGGAAAGTCCGACTTCACCCGCCATACAACTATTCGGTTCCACCGGAATATCCAGGTTTGAAGATAGGACGGCGGCAATCACTGCCAGATCGATCGCCGGATCGTTCACTCGTAATCCGCCCGCAATATTGAGGAAAACATCCTTCTGGATCAATTTAAAGCCGGCCCGCTTTTCCAGTACGGCCAGCAACATATTCATCCGCCGAATATCAAAGCCGGTCGCGCTGCGTTGCGGCGTCCCGTAGACGGCGGAACTAACCAACGCCTGCGTTTCGATGAGGAATGGGCGAACACCCTCGATGGCTGCCGAAATCGCGACCCCACTCAGTCCTTCATGGTTTTGAGTAAGTAATAACTCAGAAGGATTACTGACAATTCGCAGGCCGTTCTGCCGCATCTCGTAAATTCCCAGTTCGGATGTACTGCCGAAACGGTTCTTGATACTCCGAAGGATACGATACATATAATGTTGGTCGCCCTCGAATTGCAGCACCGTATCCACGATATGCTCCAACACCTTCGGGCCGGCAATCGTTCCTTCTTTATTAATATGTCCGATCAGAAGAACGGGTACGCCCGACTCTTTTGCGTATTTCAAAATTGTGGCGCTACATTCGCGTATTTGCGAAACGCTTCCAGGAGAAGACTCTACCGATTCGGAAAAAATTGTCTGGATCGAATCGACAATCAATAAATCCGGCTGTACGTTTTGCGCCTGTACCAGAATCTGTTCCAGATTGGTCTCGCAATAAATCAAGCAATCCCCATTCTGGTGCGGCAGGCGGTCCGCCCGCAATTTCAACTGCTGCGCGCTCTCTTCACCGGAGACATAGAGCGTCTTAAGTCCCTCCAACCCTAAAACGGTCTGCAGTACCAACGTCGATTTTCCGATGCCCGGCTCTCCGCCGATCAGCACCAGGGAGCCCTTCACCAAGCCTCCACCCAATACCCTATTGAACTCGCTGTCCAGCAGATCGACACGTACTTCCTCTTGCGAGGTGATATCCCGCAATAACTGGATACGCATCCCTTCCTGCTTCAGGCCGGGGATCGTATGCCTGACAGTCGGTTCTTTCACGACAACCTGCTCCACATACGTGTTCCATTCGCCGCAAACCGGACATTTACCGATCCATTTCGGCGAATCGGCACCGCAGTTTGTACAGACATATACTGTTTTTGCCTTTGCCATTCTTTGCTATTTTAGGAGGTAAAGATACAAAAAAGCGCGTGAATCAACCCGGGCGGGAAGGTCAGGCCTTATCAAATTTCTTATGGATAAATATTTTCAGGAAACCGACCGTTTCTTCCACACCCAAGACGGAAACGTCGATCGATAAGTTGTAGGAAGAAGCTCGCCCCCAGGATTTATTTGAATAATAATCATAATAGGAAGCGCGCGTCTTGTCTATTTTCCGCATCAGCTCTTTGGCTTCATCGGCCGATACTTTCCGCCTCTCCATGATCCGCCGGATCCGGTTTTCATCCGTATTATGAATAAAAATGCTCAGGCAGGCCGGATCTTCCCTCAACACATAATCCGCACACCGGCCGATCATAACGCAGGACTCCCTGGCAGCCAGTTTGCGGATAGCATCGCTCTGTATTTTAAATAGCCCTTCATTTGACAATACATCATGATAAGGCGTCATGCCGCCTAAATAGGAAAATCCCATGCTGAAAGCATACGGCAAACCGCTGCTTGCCCGTTCATCCGCTTTTTCAAAAAGTTCTTTCGAAAAGCCGCTTTCCTTGGCGGCTACCGCCAACAACTCCTTATCATAGTAACCGATGCCCAGGGATTCGGCCAATCTCTTCCCTATTTCACGCCCGCCACTGCCATACTGCCGCCCGATCGTAATTATCATTCTCTTTTTCATGCCCTTATCCGTTTATTTTATTTCCACGCTTTTAATTTACACATTCTAATCGGATTCCATTATTGTACCTCCCATTTTTTTCGCAGGATCTTTATTTGCCGGAAAAAAACAATCGCCGTAACAATTGTCGATATGGCATCAGCCAACGGCATACTGGCCCAAACTCCCGTCGTACCGAAAAACATAGGCAATATAATAAGGAAAGGAACCAGGAAAATCAACTGCCTCGTAAGTGACAAAAAGATAGAGGTACGCGCCATCCCGATCGAAAGGAAAAAGTTGGTCGCTACGATCTGGAATCCGACAATGGGAAAAATAATCAAGGTAACCCGGAGTCCGAAAATGGAAAGGTCGATCAGTTCCTGGTCCGTAGTAAACATCCGGACGATCACCCCCGGGAATAACTGGCAAATAAGGAATCCGACGACCGCTATTCCGACCGCCCAACGGATTGTTAACTTTGTTGTTTCCAACACACGGCTATAGAGGCGGGCGCCG
>NZ_LT799418.1:3348478-3368139 GCF_900162725.1 Parabacteroides sp. Marseille-P3160
ATTATGAATAAAAATGCTCAGGCAGGCCGGATCTTCCCTCAACACATAATCCGCACACCGGCCGATCATAACGCAGGACTCCCTGGCAGCCAGTTTGCGGATAGCATCGCTCTGTATTTTAAATAGCCCTTCATTTGACAATACATCATGATAAGGCGTCATGCCGCCTAAATAGGAAAATCCCATGCTGAAAGCATACGGCAAACCGCTGCTTGCCCGTTCATCCGCTTTTTCAAAAAGTTCTTTCGAAAAGCCGCTTTCCTTGGCGGCTACCGCCAACAACTCCTTATCATAGTAACCGATGCCCAGGGATTCGGCCAATCTCTTCCCTATTTCACGCCCGCCACTGCCATACTGCCGCCCGATCGTAATTATCATTCTCTTTTTCATGCCCTTATCCGTTTATTTTATTTCCACGCTTTTAATTTACACATTCTAATCGGATTCCATTATTGTACCTCCCATTTTTTTCGCAGGATCTTTATTTGCCGGAAAAAAACAATCGCCGTAACAATTGTCGATATGGCATCAGCCAACGGCATACTGGCCCAAACTCCCGTCGTACCGAAAAACATAGGCAATATAATAAGGAAAGGAACCAGGAAAATCAACTGCCTCGTAAGTGACAAAAAGATAGAGGTACGCGCCATCCCGATCGAAAGGAAAAAGTTGGTCGCTACGATCTGGAATCCGACAATGGGAAAAATAATCAAGGTAACCCGGAGTCCGAAAATGGAAAGGTCGATCAGTTCCTGGTCCGTAGTAAACATCCGGACGATCACCCCCGGGAATAACTGGCAAATAAGGAATCCGACGACCGCTATTCCGACCGCCCAACGGATTGTTAACTTTGTTGTTTCCAACACACGGCTATAGAGGCGGGCGCCGTAATTGTAGCCGACAATCGGCTGCATTCCCTGGTTCAGCCCGATCATAATCATGATAAAGAGAAAGGAAATCCGGTTGACGATGCCATAAGCCCCGATGGATAAATCGCCTCCGTAATGCATCAGTCCGCGGTTGATAAGAATCACGATCAGGCAAGCACATGCATTTACAAGGAAAGGAGACATGCCGATGGCGAAAGTACCTCCGACAATTTCTTTCCTCAACCGGTAAATCCCTTTCTGGAAACGTAAATATCCCTGGGGATTCATAAAATGGATAACCTGGTAGATAAGCGAAATCGTCTGCGAAATGACCGTTGCCAAAGCCGAGCCTTTGATTCCCCAACCGAATCCGAATATGAAAAGCGGGTTCAGCATGCAATTGATCACGACAGACACGAGGGTTGCATTCATTGCCTTCTTGGGATAACCGCTCGAACGGAGTATAGCGTTTAATCCCAGATACATGTGTGTGATCAGATTCCCGTAAAGAATGATACGCATAAAGTCCCTCGCATAACCGATCGTTTGTTCGCTGGCGCCGAAGAAATAGAGAACCGGATCCAGGAAAATCAAACAGATGGCGGCAAAGAGAAAACCTATAATCAGGTTCAGGACAACGACATTACCCAATACTTGGTTCGCTTTCTCAAAGTCATTCTGCCCCAGTTTCACGGAGATCAGGGTAGAAGCGCCGACGCCGACCAGCGAACCAAAGGCCGCCGCCAGGTTCATTAATGGGAAAGTAACAGCTAAACCGGATATGGCAAGCGAACCGACTCCATGCCCGATGAAAATACTATCGGCAATATTATAGAGTGAGGAGGCGGCCATGGCAATAATCGCAGGGATAGAATATTCTTTCAAAAGCTTGCCAATCCGTTCGGTACCAATAGTGGCAGGTGATTTAACTTGTGTCATAAAAATGTGTCTACTTGCATCATAAGCAGGTCTTAAAATCTCGGCAAAGGTACGGTTTTATTCCTTTTTTTCATACCTTTGATTCTGAATTCACATAGATCAACACAACGATGAATTATTACGAGTTTGTATTTACCTACTCCTCACCTATTCCGGCCTCCATCCTCCATGATATATTGGCGGAGGAACTCGGACAAATCGGATTTGAGAGTTTTATCCAGTCAGAGGAAGCGCTTCAGGCTTACCTTCCTGCACCGGCCTACAACGAAGTGCTCCTGAAGGACAAATTAGCGGCATTTCCTTTGGACAATGTAGGAATAAAGTACGCCAAAAGCCTGATAGAAGGAAAAGACTGGAATGCCGAATGGGAGAAAAACTACTTCAAGCCGATCGAGATCGGTGATCAATGCCTCATCCGCGCTTCTTTCCACCAACCGGAGGAAGGCTTTCGGCATACAATCGTGATCGACCCCAAGATGGCCTTCGGAACAGGAAATCATGAAACGACTTACCTGATGATCATGGAAATGCTGAAGTTGGATCTGGAAGGTGCCGAACTGTTGGATATGGGGTGCGGGACAGCTGTTCTGGCCATTTTGGCCAAAATGAAGGGAGCAAAGCGGGTCGTTGCCATCGATAACGACGAATGGGCTTACCAGAATGCGCTGGAAAATATCCGGCTCAATCACACCGATGATATCAAAGTATTGCTGGGAGATGCCGGCTTAATCGGTCTGCAGGGAACATTCGACTATATTTTCGCCAATATCAACCGGAACATTTTACTGAACGACCTTCCCTTTTACAGTAAGGCATTGAAGCCGAAATCCTTTCTCTACATGAGCGGTTTTTATACCGAAGATATTTCAGCTTTGGAGAAAAAAGCGGAAGAATCCGGGCTCAAGACGGCGGCCACTGTCGAACGGAACCATTGGTGCGCCATCAAATTACAAAAGCAAACAACATAAATTAACTTGCCGGAGAAAACTATCGGATTAAAAATCCGTTATTAATATAGTAAAGGGACCATAAATAGAAGGGAGAATTTTATGAAAGGATTTGATTCTAAATTATTATTAGGTTTTGTAATTGGAGCTGCAATAGGCGCAGCCGTAGGGTACGTTGCAGCCGCAGACAAAAAGGAATTGCTGGAAGATCTGAATAACGTAGTTGGGAAAATAAAGGAAGGATTCGCATCGGCTATCTCAAAGTATTCCGAATGTAAACCAGAAGAATCTACCAACGAATAAAAGCGATAGGATGGAAAATACTTCCGGCACAATTTTCAGTAAGTTAAAAGAAGATCTTACCGCTTATCTGGAACTGAAGTTAGCCTATTACAAAGTGTGTACCCTGGAACAAATCAGCCGGGTTACAGCCGCACTTTGTTATGGGCTTATCGGATTGTTTCTGTTTTTTTTCGTTAACTTGTTTATCTTTTTAGCGGTAGGACTCTATTTAGGCACTCTTTTCAATAGTTTGGGACTAGGATTTACTTGTGTTGCCATTATTTATCTGTTGGCAATATTACTGGTCTATCTTAGAAAAGAAGGAATAAAAAAGTTTATAGAAAACAGAATCATCAGTTTACTGACAGAAGAAGATAATACAAATCATGAGAAGACGTCAAACTCCTAAGGAAAAGCTATTGGCTGAAAAAGAACGCCTTCGTCTCGAATGCGAACGATTTGAGAAAGGATTCAGTAAAGATCTGTCCTATATTCAGGAAAATATGGGAAGCATAGCTTTCTCATCCATTCGCTCGTTGATCTTTCCTTCTGCCAGGCCTCAAAAAGAAATAGGGAAGGGAATTTCCCAGATAACGACCCGGAGAGAGGCAGAAACAGCCTCCGGGCACACCAATTATGCGGGTATAATTAGCGACTTGGTTCCAATGGCTTGGAATATTTCAAAGCCGTTCATTCTGACGTGGAGCGTTCGTAAAGCACAATCTCTTATTCGCAATCTGCTCTTTTCAAAAAAGAAGGTGAAATAAAATATTAATTTGTGTTATAAAACAGGTTTTTCCGCTCCTTATATCCTAAAGAACAGAATAAATTATTAATTTTACGGTCGTTTTAAAAACAAGGTGTAATATGAAACGTATAATCACTTATATAATTGTTGCTTTTTATTTAATAGCAACATTTTCTTCTTGTGCTACGCCTTGCGGATGTTAAATAGAGAGGAAGTAATTTAGTTTTATTAATAAACCCCTAAAAGTTTTATTACAATGATTAAAGTAGGTATTAATGGATTTGGCCGTATCGGACGTTTGGTATTCCGTGCTGCCCAGACAAGAAATGACATTGAAATCGTAGGTATCAACGACTTGATCGATGTTGATTACATGGCTTACATGCTGAAGTATGACACAATGCACGGTCAATTCAAAGGAACGATTGCTATCGAAGACGGCAAATTAGTCGTAAACGGTAAGGCAATCCGCGTAACAGCCGAAAGAAATCCTGCCGATTTGAAATGGAATGAAGTAGGTGCAGAATACGTTGTTGAATCTACCGGTTTATTCCTTACGAAAGAAAAAGCGCAAGGCCATATCGATGCAGGTGCAAAATATGTTGTAATGTCCGCTCCTTCCAAAGATGATACCCCAATGTTCGTTTGCGGTGTTAACTTGGATGCATATAAAAAAGGTACCCAATTCGTATCCAACGCATCTTGTACAACCAACTGTTTGGCTCCGATCGCTAAAGTATTGAATGACAAATTCGGTATTAAGGATGGTTTGATGACTACGGTTCACTCAACAACAGCTACACAGAAAACGGTAGACGGTCCTTCGGCAAAAGACTGGAGAGGCGGCCGCGCTGCATCGGGAAACATCATCCCTTCTTCTACAGGAGCTGCTAAGGCTGTAGGTAAAGTGATCCCTGAATTGAACGGTAAATTGACGGGTATGTCCATGCGTGTTCCGACTTTGGACGTATCTGTAGTCGACTTGACGGTTAACTTGGCTAAACCGGCTACATACGCCGAAATCTGCGCAGCAATGAAAGAAGCTTCCGAAGGCGAACTGAAAGGTATCCTCGGATACACAGAAGATGCAGTCGTATCTTCCGACTTCTTGGGTGACGCCCGCACTTCCATCTTCGATGCAAAAGCAGGTATCGCTTTGACCGACACATTCGTAAAAGTCGTATCCTGGTATGACAACGAATGGGGATATTCCAACAAAGTATTGGAATTAGTCGCTCATTTGGCAAAAGTAAACGGATAAATTATCCTACCATAAATGAAGCGAAGGGGACTCCAGAAGTCCCCTTTTCTTTTTATATCACTATGTAAGAAACCATTATTTACCCTTTCTACAGGCGCCGTAGGTGTCAAAAAGTCATCGCTTATCCACTAAAAAATTGGTAACTATGAATGAATGCAGTCATAACTATGAACGAGCGCACTCATAACTATGACTGTGCACAGTCATAGTTATGAGTTTTCTTTCCCATACCGATCGAAGTACTTTGGTGCAATTTTTTTATGCTTATTTGGGAGATTGTTTTCTATTTCCGTAAATAATTTGTCTGCATATTGTAAGGCGTTTTCAAAGAATCCAAAATAGTCTTCCTCGTAAAGGATTACAGACAGTTCTTTGAAGTAGTACCTAACACTAGGCGTAAACAAGACACTCATCTTTTATAAATTTCTCTCAAATCCTGTTCAATGCCTTTCATTAGTTCAGTTTTTGTAAGACCGCTATCAAAATCATCCGGCAAATCATCCTGTTTTGTTAATACGAATGTTTTCGTTTTTCCCCTCTGTATTACAACCATTTCCGAAGCCGCCAAATCGAGGTGTTTTTTTCATGTTATTGCGTAATTCCACCGAACTGATAACTTTCATAATTTTAAGATTTGACGTACTTTATAGTGTACAACAGAAATAGTGCTTTCTTTTGGCACTACCAAACAAAGCCGGATATTTTTCTCCCGTAGTTCGGAAGTTGAATGCTTTTATAGACTTAAGAATTGTTTTTCTTCATATATTTGTTGTGACTAACGAGCAAAAAAATTAATGCGTGTCGCTATCCATTACATACTAATTACGCTTGGATTGTCACTCATCACCGCCTGTAATCCGCAACCTGAAGCAAGAAAGCTTCTGGCGGAAGCCGTACAATGGATGGAAGATCACCCCGATAGTGCGCTGATCCGCATCGACTCCATTTTCTTTCCCGAAAAGAGCCTGAACCGTGCTGAATACATGCAATACCTTGTTACCAAGGTACAGGCTAAATACAAGACCTATCGTGATATCAGCGCGGATACGCTTATTTTCAACGCCCGGGACTATTTCCTAGATCACAACAAAGACCCTAAGAAAACGGCACTGGCGTTCTTCTACAGTGGATGTGTATATCGCGAACAGGAGGATTATAAGCAGACCATGCTGCATTACAAAAAAGCCGGGAGCTATGCTGCAAAGTCCGAAGATATCGGTTTGCAGGGACTAATAGAATATAATACCGGGGATATGTTTTCCATACAAGGAATGTATCGTCAAGCATTGGAAAGCTATAAAACAGCAGAAGCGCTTTACCATGGAATGCCTGAAAAACAAACGCAATGCCTAAGCGCCATGGGGAGGATGTATACATTATTACAACTACCCGATAGTGCGTTCTTCTATTTCCATAAAGGCTTGGAGTTAGCGCAAGCTTCTAAAGATGAAAAACTGTTAAGCTTATTGGCACAAAACCTGAGCGTAGCATATAAAGAAGTGAAACAATACGATAAAGCCGAAACTTACCTACGTCAATCCTTTCTAATCAATCGGGATTCTACTGAATTATCCCGCTATTATTTGAATTTTGCTGAACTATATTTCTGTATGGGGGGACAACAGGACTCTGCTATCTGGTATACCGAATTGTTAAAACAGCATATCGATTCCTTAAAAGACAACTATTTCAAGGCAAGCGCCTACCTCTATTTAGCAGAATGGGAAAAAATGCATTCCAACTATGGGAAAGCCTTTTTTTATCAAGAGAAACGTATGAAGGCATTTTCCCGGATCATGAAAGAACGGAAAAATCAATCCATCTATGAAATACAGCAGAAATACGATTACGAACAATTGCAAAAACAGTATTACAAGAATATATCCGTCAGGCAGCAATGGATCATCACCTTGCTGGTCATGGTCATAACCGGAGGAACCGTTTTTACGCTCTATTGGATCCGGCAGAAAAACCGGAAGGCGGAAACGCAACGGAATATCGACACCCTAAAAGAGATGAACCGCAATCTGGAGGTAGCCGTCCATCAGAAAAACCTCGACCTGCGGAAGGATCTATTATGGCGATTTGATATCACCAAGAAGGTAGTTAAAATAAATGGTGAAATCGCCCGGTCGGACAAACAAAATCCGGAAAAATCCGCATGGATCAAGCAATTCAATAAAATTGTTTATGGAGACAAAAGTGTAAAAGAACAATGGGAGGCCATGCTTCAAGCATTTAACATGGCACGACCCGGTTTCTCGGAAAAAATACGAAAAAAATACCCCACCCTTTCCGACGCTGAATTTAAGGTATGCATCCTTACCTATGCCGGATTCAGGGTAAGAGAGATCGCCCTTATCCTGAACCAAAGCTCTAACACCATACAGGTACGCCGTACTAAACTCCGCAAAAAGATGGGGATAGAATCGGGCAGTGATATAGCCACCCATTTAGACGAGACATTAGGTTGAAAAATATTTCTTTGCAGAATCCGCAAATCAGAAATATTGCTTTGACAACAATAGAACAGAATGCCACAATCTTTATTTCACTTCACCGAAAGCTATATTTCAATATTAGCAACGCCCTGACAATCAAATCACAACTTCCCATTTAAAAGGAAAACCTACATCATAAAAAGAAAAACCGATATGGATGCTTTCTCTCATTTCGGTATATTTAATTTTACTTTCAGATAAATATTAAAACATGCTCTATATGAAAAAACAATTATTATTAATTATGTGCGCGGGATGGTTACTTCTCCCCACACAAGTAAATTCCGGAATATTTCTGCTTCCGGAAAATACTGAAATAACCGAAACGGATCCGATAGATTTGGAAGGAAAATTTAATACTGGAGGACTTCGCTCCGTGGTGGATCCTATTATCGCGCAAAAACAAGGTAATGTGATTTATATAACGTTCATTAAACAGTTAGGAGACATATTGATCGCTCTTACCGATAGTGAAAATAACCAAGTGTATAATGTTACAGTCAACACATCGGTACAGCAAGAGCTCATTATTCCGCTTTCAGGATTGCCAGAGGGTGTTTACACTATTACATTCTCCAATGAGAAAGGTATGATGTACGGCGATTTTGAAATATGACAAAACAATGTAGGGAATAACTATTATACCAAAAAAGATGGCTAAGAATTTATAAATAGAGCGAGTTTCGTAGTATATAAATTTATATAAAAGAGACTCATATTAAGGCGGAGGCTTTTCAATTATTTACTTAGTAAAACACACAAACATGAAAAGATTTTATAAGCTGTTTTTATTTTCTATATTGACTGTAACTATTACAGGGTGCAGTAATAAAGATAATGAACTTCCTTTTGGAGGTTCTGGTGATTTTAAATTCAAAGAATATACACAAACGGTAGTTTCTAAGGATACTACTATCTCTTTTCTAAATGAAACCAAAGATAAATTTTGGTTTGTCAGTAATTACAGAGTTGTGATAGGTTCCGATACTATTTATAAGTATGTCGAATATGAAGATTCTACTCGCATACAAAAAGCTCCTATTGATGAAGGATGGTTTAAACTCATAAAGGAAGATAACAATCAATTAGATATTCATTTACTAAAAAATGATTCTGGACAGGAGCGACAAATATTAATTACAATTGTTGCACCTAACACGCGCCAAGAAGGAGCAGATTTAGTGGTAATTCAAAAAGATTAAAATATTAGTTGATAATATTTTACAAAACAATCTGACAACATATAAAATCAATTATTATGAAAAGAAATTACTTGTTTTTATCAGCTTTTATTGTATTGTTTTCAGTAATCTCGTGTACTGAGTCCACTGAATTTATAGAAGAAGAAAATGCAAATATAGAAAATAAATCTGATTTTCTTAATTCTCCCACTGTAACTAAGGCTATTCAATTAGTGTCAGACTTTAGTGCTAAAAATCAATCATTAACAAAAAGCAGTACGCAAAATATTAATATTAATAAAGACAATGAAAGAATAGAAGTTATAGATGTTGATTCTACGTTATACCATTTTAATATAACGAATAAACAAGGTGTTCTAGAAACAGAAAATTTGAAATCATTAGATAATGATTCTTTTACCTTATATACTGTTTATTTCAAACAGAATAAAAAGAAAGGGTTTAGTATTGTTTCAAGTGATGAAAGATTAAATCAGGTATATGCATATACTGAAGATGGTAATTTATCAGATACAGTATATAATAAAGCTCTTGCAGGAATTTTATATAATATACCGCTTATCTGCCAAGAACAATTGATAAAATATGATGAAACCTCTACGAAGCAAATTACCAAGTCAACATCCAGTAACTTCTATATAAATGTCGGACCGAATATAATAACGCAATGGCATCAAGGCTATCCTTTCAACATATATACTCCTGCAGGTAATGGTTGTAGCCACTGTCCGGCAGGATGTACAGCTATAGCCTTAGCTCAAGCTATAGCAGCATTAAACGCGCCTGCATCACGATTAAATGGACGATTTGATTTTGAAGCTCTAACAAACGCTTCTTTTCCTTCGGCTGATTATTATAATATGGCTGGAGATTTGGCAAAATATATAGGAGATCTTGTTGGCATGAATTATTCATGTGATGGTAGTGGAGCGTGGGCTCATGATATATGTAACACATTCGATACATGGAGAATAAGTTATATATTTAGGAACGGTAATATCGATTATGGGGAATTATTAAATACTACTGCAAATGGTCATTATGATGTAACTGCAGGATTTCAGAAAAAAGGAGAAAAAGCAGGACATACATGGGTAATTTGTGGAGTTCGTGGTTATGTCAAATCAGAAGGAGGTAAATACGTCGCAGTAGATGATAGCCAAATGTCATATTACTGTAATTGGGGTTGGTCAGGTTCATCTGATGGATGGTATGTATATACAAATGTAGAACAACCGACTAACATAGATTATCCATTTATAAAAGATAATGAACAATTATATATCAAAGGAATACTAGGTCAGTAAACTATAAAATACCTTATAAATAAGAATCATTATAAATTAGGGAGGACTCTTCTCTCCCTAATTTATAATAGACTACACGATTGTCACCTCCTGAGACATTTGAATTTCAAATCAATAAAGATAAGACTTATTTAACTTATTTATATCCTACAACCCTAGCCATCAAATATTTACGACATAAAGAAAGGATGGCGTAATTGAGGGAAAACAATAGAGATATGTGTAAAATATTAATCATCCGATTTCGCCGTATAGGAGATGCGGTATTGACATCCTCAATTTGTACTACCTTAAAAAGATCGATACCCGGTTGTGAAATTCACTATGTTCTCAATACTTGCATCGCACCGTTATTTGATACACATCCCGATATAGACAAACTTATCACTTTTAGCGAAGAAGAAAAACATTCGTTTTTTTCGTATCTGAGAAAGATACGAAAGCTCATGAAGACGGAAAAATATGATATCATTATAGATGCACGCTCTACACTTAATACAATGTATTTCCCGCTATTTTCACTGAGATCGAAATATAGGATAGGGCGTAAAAAAACGTATACTAGATTGATCTATAATTATCGGGTCGATAACGTAGATATCAATAAAAACATTATTCAACATCTGCAAAAACTGCTCGATCCTCTCAGAAAAGAATTTGATATAAAAGACAATACTCAATTTTATCTCCATTGTCGTGGGACAGAGAAGTCATCCTACAAAAGTTATATGCAATCCATGGGTATTGATTTTACAAAACCTGTTATCATCTGTGCCGTCTGCGCCCGTTTACAGTACAAAAGATGGCCGATGTCACAGATGAAAACTGTATTGGAAAAACTGTTAGATAAATATTCGGATACTCAGTTAGTATTTAACTATTCTGGTGGCCAGGAAAAAGACTTTGCTCAAACTCTGTATAAACAAATGGGGCAAGATCCGCGCATATATATTAATATTGAGGCCAAAAGCCTGAAGGAGCTGGCTGCCTTGATTAGTAATTGTGATTACTTTTTCGGTAATGAAGGTGGTCCTCGTCATATGGCGCAGGCTTTGGGCATTCCATCTTTTGCCATATTTCCGCCCGATATTTCTATAAAAGTATGGTTACCGGATAGATCTGTTGCCGCCGATGGGATCGAACCTCAGGAAATAGATTATAAAGCAGCGCACAATGAGGAGTTGTCATACCAAGACCGGTTCGACCTTATATCTCCCGAAGAAGTCTGGCGAAGATTAGACAAAAATCTTCAAAACCTTATTTATTAATTCGCATTCAATATTAACGGCTCCCTATGCCTTCTTTGAGACTGCAACACGGCAAATTGGATAATATCAATAAAAGCAAGGAAGAGGGCATTTCATTGTAAAGCGGTATACTATGTTTATATTTTTTATTTGGAGATGAAAAAACCTGGTATATTGCAACACTTCACCCTCTTCTGGATAATCCTTCACAATCTGTAAAATTAGAAGTTCCTGTTAACCTTCCAGGAAAAATCGGATTACAGAAAAGTGCATTTCTTAAATAGGTGGAAAACAAAGTAAAGAAATAAGATTTTTTATAACTCTAATATCATAATTTAGTCTATCCTTTGATTAAAAATAAATACTACTTTCGTATAGATTATAACTTTATGATATTATGGGAACGGAGGGATTAAACAACCACAAATTAGAATTTATTAAAGCATCATCATCCACTGATCGTGTGAAACAAGGCGAACCTTTGTCGGGGGAAACCATTACCGCCGAAGAATCCGCCAGACGTTCGTTCAACCATCTGGGAGAAAAGTACAGCGTCAAGTTCAGCAATCGATATACACGATGAAAAAAATCCTATTACTATTGCCGTTCATCTTGGGAAGCCAATTCTCCGACGCACAATATTCATTCTCCGGCGTTGTTATCGACGAGAAGAGGGAAACCTTACCGGGGGTGCAAGTTATGCTTTCGATCAACGATTCTTTGTTTGCCGCCGCTTTAACCGATGAAAAAGGTAAATTCTCCATCAAAAATCTTTCCAAGATGGAATATGAATTACAGATTACCTACCCCGGGTATAATGTATTCGAGGAAATGCTTGACCTTCAACGTAGCTTAAATACGGAGTATATGCTAATGCCCAAAAGGGATGTGGAATTAGATGATGTGGTAGTGACTGCCAACCGGAGCGATTACGTGAAACGTACGGCTACCGGACATATTTTTTATCTTTCAGAACAAGCTAAAAACAGCGGGAACCCTTACCGTGCGTTGAAAGAAATTCCCAAGCTGATCTCCAATGAAGCCTTGCAAAAAATTACGATGGAAGACGGAAGCTCACCTTTAATACTGATAGACGGAAATACAATTAATTCCGGCGTGGCTCCTATCGACCCCAAGGAGATAGAATCGGTGGAAATCATGGATGTAGTCAATGCGCGTTATTTAAGGACAGGGGCGAAACATATCCTCAACATCAAGCTAAAGAAGAAAACAGCCCCTTATACCTTCTTTGAGACCGCGACACGGCATGATGTTCCTATACGAAACGGCATGGGAGTCGTTTATTTCGAAATCGGAAATCAAAAATATTCTTTGTACAGTAGAGCTGCTGCAAATTATACCTATGACAATAATACCGAGACCCAAGGTTGGCAACGGGGTGAAAATTATTACAAGCAAAACAACGGGGTAATCAGGGAAAACAGCAATTATCAATTGGGAGAACTATTGTTTAAATGGAAATTTACGGAAAAGGATTATCTGGCCGCTCACGCTTACGGACAACAAAAATTAAAAAAGATAAGGTCATGGGGAACCGGGGAGTATCAAACCGACTATTTACAGGATTTCGATTATACCGCCTTTAACCGCAACGACGCTTATATCCTGACGGGGAGCCTATATCACAAACATTATTTCACGGATGACAAGACCTTGGAAACAACGCTTGCCTACAACAAGAACGGAGACGATAGCGATGAAGAACGGGAAGAGATATATCCCGATTGGCGCTACCGTAATCTATATAAATACAGGAATAAACGTTCATCCGGCAGCTTGAATATCGATTATTCATGGAGCTGGGGAGAGGTCAACAGCCTGAACGTCGGTAGTGAGACGATGTATGTAAACGACCATATCAATCAGGTAAGCGAAGGGTATCCGGTGTTCCGCCACCGGGCATGGAACGAATATTTATACTCGGCATTCAGTAGCAAGACGGGAAACCTCTTTTATATGGCCTCGGCCGGCATCGAAGGGATCTGGTTGAGAGCGGGCAACGTTTCCAACCGCTATATCAAGCCGCGCGCCTCCTTCAGCGGAACATATGAATTCAGTCGCAATCATTCCTCTCGGATGAGTTATACCCTGACAAATACGGCTCCCGCCGTTGGGCAATTGAATCCGTACAATACCTCCACCGATTCGTTGGTAGTTGTTAAAGGGAACCCGGAATTGCTTCCCGTTCAGAATCACCAAATCGAGAGTTCCTACACTTTTAACAAGTCCGGATGGTATCTCACCCCTTCCACCTCTTATAGCATTTATACCGACAGGATAGAGCCTTTCGGTTTTAGCGAAAACGGAATCTATACCAGCACCTACCGAAATATGGGACGTTTCAAAACGCTCACGCTCGGCGGTTCGGTCAGCTACCGCCTGAACAAATGGGGACGTATCTATGCGAATGCCTACCATCATGTGGATTATTTCTCGGGGATGGATCCTCTAAAGAGTTTTTCTTGTGGCGGAGGATTCATGGCAACATATAAAAAGTGGACGTTCAGCGGAGATATTTCTTACCAAAACTACCAGTATACACCGGTATCCCGGCTCACGCAAGTCACACCCGAATATTCGCAAGTACAAGTCAATTACAATTTTACCAAGAACTTCTACATTGCAGTAGCCCTTCCCTATTTCTGGGGAACTTTACGTTCGGATATTACGACTCACAGCGGAACCTACCGTTCTTTTTCGTCCAACCGGATGATCGACCAGTCGGCGCATCCATGGATTTTGCTTCGCTATACTTTCAGAAAAAACAACAAACAAAAGATTAAATTGGATAATATCATTAAGAGTAAGGAAAAGGGCATTTCGTTGTAAAGCGATACAAAACAGTTTTATTGAGGGAAAGTCCGTTGAAGGAAACAACGTAATTGTCCAGACTGTCCTACCAGCTTCCATGATTAAAGAATAGACGCCATTCCATTTTAGCAAAACCTATATTTCTTCTTTTTCAATATACTGAAAATCAAACCTATATTTTTACTTAACAAATGAAGACCTTTCAAAGGCAAGACAATACAAGGAGAATGCCCGGCGACTGCAATTTCAAAATCAGATTATACGGAAAACCATTTTAGCAGTCCAGCGCGGAATTCAGGAAAATTTCATGTACATTTGTCAGCCATGGATTCATACGAACTTATAACGGTTTTAGGGCCGACTGCATCAGGCAAAACCTCTTTTGCCGCAGCATTGGCCGCACGGCTGGATGCAGAAATTATCGGAGCCGATTCCAGGCAAGTATATCGTTCGATGGACATAGGAACCGGAAAAGATATGAAAGATTATTGTGTGAACGGACAAGCAGTCCCTTATCATTTAATTGATATCCGGGAACCGGGAGACAAATATAATATCTTCGAATATCAGCACGACTTTCATCACGTCTACCGGCAAATAAAAGCAAGAAATAAGTGGCCGGTCTTATGTGGCGGCACGGGTTTATATATCGAATCCGTACTGAGCGGATATAAACTGTTGGACGTGCCGAAGAACGAGGCTTTGCGGAAGATCCTTCAAGGCAAATCACTCACGGAGTTGGAAGAGATCCTTCGTTCCTATAAGAAACTACACAATAAAACGGATGTCGATACAGCCCAACGGGCAATCCGGGCGATTGAGATTGAAGAATACTACCGGAATAGGGCTCCTGACCGGAATGAATACGAACCGCTCCACAGCCTGATCATCGGCATTCATATCGACCGTGAATTACGGCGCCGGAAAATATCTTCCCGCCTACGCAGCCGATTGGAAGAGGGAATGGTAGAAGAAGTCCGTCAAATCCTGGCTACCGGAGTGAAACCGGAGGATTTGATTTATTATGGGTTGGAATATAAATATCTGACACTTTACGTGATAGGAGAACTGACTTATGATGAAATGGTCAGCCGCTTGGAAATTGCCATCCATCAATTTGCCAAAAGGCAGATGACTTGGTTCCGGGGAATGGAACGGCGCGGTTTCGAAATCCATTGGATCGATGCCACATTGCCGACGGAAGAAAAGATAGCCCGTACGCTTGAATTATTAAATGAAACAGAAATAAAACAAAAATAAATGAGCAATCTCAACGACTTTAGAAATAATGAAAACTTCTTCTTGATGGCGGGTCCCTGCGTGATAGAAGGAGAAGAAATGGCTTTACAAATTGCCGAACGGATTGTCAGTATCACACAAAAGCTGAACATCCCTCTCATCTTCAAAGGTTCTTACCGGAAAGCCAACCGCTCCCGCCTGGATTCCTTTACCGGTATCGGGGATGAGAAAGCGTTGAAGATTTTACAGAAAGTAAATGCGACTTTCGGTGTCCCGACCGTCACCGACATTCATGAAACGACAGAGGCTGCAATGGCGGCCGCCTATGTAGATGTACTCCAAATTCCCGCCTTCCTTTGCCGGCAGACCGACTTATTGGTTGCGGCGGCTCATACAGGCAAGATTGTAAACATCAAGAAAGGACAGTTTCTCTCGCCGGAAGCCATGCAATTTGCCGCACAAAAAGTAGTCGACGCCGGGAACAAGCAGGTTATGCTCACCGAACGGGGAACCACTTTCGGTTATACCGACCTGGTCGTGGATTACCGCGGGCTGCCGACCATGCAGGCCTTCGGCTTTCCGGTCGTAATGGACGTCACCCACTCTCTGCAACAGCCCAATCAGACATCCGGTGTTACGGGCGGGCTTCCCCAATTAATTGAAACCATAGCCAAGGCGGCAGTCGCCGTCGGTGCGGACGGATTATTCATTGAAACCCATCCGGATCCCCATTCGGCCAAGTCAGACGGAGCCAACATGCTGCCGCTCGACCAATTGGAAGGATTATTAACAAAGCTGGTTCGTATCCGCCAAGCGATCCGGAAATAAAAAAACGCCCCGTATAAGAGGCGTAAATATAATTTTATGAAGCTGTCTAAAAAGCATTGCGCCACCCTGAAAAAGGAGTATACTCGATCAATTCATTGAGTATACTCCTTTTTGACATCGAGTATACTCAATGATAGAATCGAGTGCACTCAATTTTTTCCGTATAAGTCGCGACTTTTAGAACCTCTGACACAAATCAATAAGCTCTGGCGAACAAAACACGTTGTGCCGACGGTTGACCGGTCACCATACATTTTCCCGGCGTCCGGTCTCCATCCAGAGGAATACAGCGGATGGTCGCTTTTGTTTCATTCTTGATCCTTTCCTCCGTCTCCGGCGTCCCGTCCCAGTGGGCCATTATAAACAGGCCCTCTTCGATTTTCTCTTTGAATTCGTCGTACGTATCGACCGTAATGGTACGCGATTCGCGCAGGTCGAACGCCTTGCGATAGATATTCTGTTGGATTTCTTCCAACAGGTTCTTGATGTACTCCTCAATTCCTTCGCAGGACAATGTTTCCTTTTCCAGCGTATCGCGGCGCATCACCTCGATCGTATTGTTCTCCAGATCGCGTCCGCCCATCGCCAGGCGAACCGGAATTCCTTTCAGCTCATATTCGGCAAATTTCCATCCCGGTTTTTTATTGTCGGCGTCATCCAGTTTTACTGAGATGCCAAATGCTTTCAAGCGGTTTAAGAGGGCGGAACCTTTTTCCCGGATCGCGTTCAATTGCTCCTCGTTGCGGTAGATCGGGATGAATACGACTTGTATCGGCGCCAGGTGCGGCGGCAAGACCAGTCCGTTATCATCCGAGTGCGCCATGATCAGCGCTCCGATCAAGCGGGTGGAGACTCCCCATGAAGTAGCCCAAGCATAATCGCTCTTTCCATTCTGGTCGATAAAGGTAACATCAAACGCTTTTCCGAAATTCTGTCCCAGGAAATGGGACGTACCGGCCTGCAAGGCTTTCCCATCCTGCATCATCGCCTCGATCGTATAGGTATCCACGGCACCGGCAAAACGTTCGCTCTCCGATTTCACCCCTTTGACAACCGGCATGGCCATATAATTCTCGGCAAAATCGGCATAAACCCCTTGCATTTTTTTAGCTTCTTCTTCCGCCTCGGTACTGGTCGCATGGGCCGTATGCCCTTCCTGCCATAGAAACTCCGCCGTACGGAGAAACAAACGGGTACGCATTTCCCAACGCATCACATTCGCCCACTGGTTAATCAAAAGAGGCAGGTCCCGGTAAGAATGGATCCAGTTGCGATATGTGTTCCAGATAATGGTTTCAGAGGTCGGACGGATAATCAGCTCCTCTTCCAGCTTGGCTGCCGGATCGACAACGACCCCGCTCCCATCCGGGCTGTTCTTCAAGCGGTAATGAGTCACCACGGCGCATTCTTTTGCAAAGCCTTCCACATGGTCCGCTTCCTTGCTCAGGAAGGATTTGGGGATCAACAAAGGAAAATAGGCATTCTGATGACCGGTTTCCTTAAACATACGGTCTAAAATAGACTGCATCTTTTCCCAGATTGCATATCCGTAAGGTTTGATTACCATACAGCCGCGAACGGCGGAATTTTCAGCCAAATCGGCTTTTATCACTAAGTCCTGATACCATTGCGAATAGTTTTCGCTTCTTGAGGTCAGTTCTTTCAGCTCTTTTGCCATTTCTCTATCTCTTATCTTATTTTATTCTATCATTCCGTTCAAAAAGAAGGGACAAATGTACAAAAAATCCGTATATCTTAATACTGCTCCGCTTCATTCGGGAAATCTCCCGTTTTGACATCTTTTACATAGTTTTGTACCGCTCCGGTAATCACCTCCCCCAAATTGGCGTACCGCCGCAGGAAACGGGGGGAAAATTCCTGGTTAATCCCCAGCATATCGTGCATCACCAACACCTGCCCGTCGACTCCCCCGCCGGCTCCGATGCCGATAATCGGGATCGCCCGTTCTTTCGCCACTTTCGCCGCCAGGATGGCCGGGATTTTTTCCAACACGATGCCAAAGCAACCCAACTCTTCGAGCAAGCGCGCATCCTCCTGCAGTTTCTCCGCCTCTTTCTCTTCGCGGGCGCGAACCGTATAGGTTCCGAATTTATTGATTGACTGCGGTGTCAGTCCCAAATGCCCCATGATCGGAATGCCGGCGCTGAGGATCCGCTCGACCGATTCCTTTATTTCGGCCCCACCTTCGATCTTCACACAGTCGGCATGCGTCTCCTTCATAACCCGGATGGCCGAAGCCAAGGCTTCCTTCGAATTTCCCTGGTAACTTCCGAACGGCAGGTCAACCACCACCAGGGCACGGTTTACGGCCTTCATCACCGATTTGCCATGATAGATCATCTGATCCAGGGTGATGGGAAGCGTAGTTATATTTCCCGCCATGACATTCGAGGCGGAGTCGCCGACCAGTATCACATCGATCCCGGCATGATCGATCAACTTAGCCATGGAGAAATCATAGGCCGTAAGCATCGAAATCTTCTCGCCCCGTTGTTTCATCTCCATCAACCGCCGGGTGGTTACCTTTCTATTATCATCTGTTTTTGCTACTGACATTTTGCTTTTGCTGTTATTAGATGTGCAAAGGTATGCAATTCTCTTTTGAAAAAAAGTACTGCCAAGGGAATAATTCGGCATATCCTATCGTATAATCTATGTAGCCTTATACACAAAGGATCGGGGAAGACGCATGCTCAATCTGCCGGTTACCGACGAAAAAGCCTTGGTTGAATAAAGACCGATCACTCGGTTTCTAAAATCAACTTTTTCATGTATATTTGCATAGCAATGAAAAAACGATGGAAAATAAAGGACAGGACTTGCGCATGGACCACTATTTGGTAATAAAGACAAGAGATGAATTATTACGAATCAGGATCAGACAAATATTATATTTTGAAGCAGATCGCAATTATACGAAATTAGTTCTGGCCGAAGGCATTCAGTTCACTTTTGCCATCAATATCGGTAAAATCGAAGAAATCCTGGGAAAGCAGGTAGCCGACATCAATTCCTTCTTAATACGCGTCGGGAAAAGCCATATAATCAATAAAAACCATATTCTTCAGATTAACTTGCCGAAACAGAAGCTCGTATTATTGGGAAATGAAGGGAAACCCCGGGAACTGGTCATTTCCAAAGATCCGCTAAAAGTACTGAAGGATCAGCTGGAAAAAGAAATGACAAAAACCGCGGAGGCATTGGAATAAAGTATGGAAATACGGATAGGAAAAGCGAATGACAATGACTTTGTCGTTGACGACTCGCACGTCAGCCGGCATCATGCAATACTTTCGAAAGACAGGGAAGGGCAATTTTATATCGAGGACACCGGTTCGACCAACGGTACGTTCGTGAATGAGATCCAGGTAGTCCGGAAAAAAATTTCCGAAAGCGACCGGATCCGCCTCGGCGACCACTACCTGTTGGACCTATGCG
>NZ_LT799418.1:3368588-3496876 GCF_900162725.1 Parabacteroides sp. Marseille-P3160
CACACAGTCGGCATGCGTCTCCTTCATAACCCGGATGGCCGAAGCCAAGGCTTCCTTCGAATTTCCCTGGTAACTTCCGAACGGCAGGTCAACCACCACCAGGGCACGGTTTACGGCCTTCATCACCGATTTGCCATGATAGATCATCTGATCCAGGGTGATGGGAAGCGTAGTTATATTTCCCGCCATGACATTCGAGGCGGAGTCGCCGACCAGTATCACATCGATCCCGGCATGATCGATCAACTTAGCCATGGAGAAATCATAGGCCGTAAGCATCGAAATCTTCTCGCCCCGTTGTTTCATCTCCATCAACCGCCGGGTGGTTACCTTTCTATTATCATCTGTTTTTGCTACTGACATTTTGCTTTTGCTGTTATTAGATGTGCAAAGGTATGCAATTCTCTTTTGAAAAAAAGTACTGCCAAGGGAATAATTCGGCATATCCTATCGTATAATCTATGTAGCCTTATACACAAAGGATCGGGGAAGACGCATGCTCAATCTGCCGGTTACCGACGAAAAAGCCTTGGTTGAATAAAGACCGATCACTCGGTTTCTAAAATCAACTTTTTCATGTATATTTGCATAGCAATGAAAAAACGATGGAAAATAAAGGACAGGACTTGCGCATGGACCACTATTTGGTAATAAAGACAAGAGATGAATTATTACGAATCAGGATCAGACAAATATTATATTTTGAAGCAGATCGCAATTATACGAAATTAGTTCTGGCCGAAGGCATTCAGTTCACTTTTGCCATCAATATCGGTAAAATCGAAGAAATCCTGGGAAAGCAGGTAGCCGACATCAATTCCTTCTTAATACGCGTCGGGAAAAGCCATATAATCAATAAAAACCATATTCTTCAGATTAACTTGCCGAAACAGAAGCTCGTATTATTGGGAAATGAAGGGAAACCCCGGGAACTGGTCATTTCCAAAGATCCGCTAAAAGTACTGAAGGATCAGCTGGAAAAAGAAATGACAAAAACCGCGGAGGCATTGGAATAAAGTATGGAAATACGGATAGGAAAAGCGAATGACAATGACTTTGTCGTTGACGACTCGCACGTCAGCCGGCATCATGCAATACTTTCGAAAGACAGGGAAGGGCAATTTTATATCGAGGACACCGGTTCGACCAACGGTACGTTCGTGAATGAGATCCAGGTAGTCCGGAAAAAAATTTCCGAAAGCGACCGGATCCGCCTCGGCGACCACTACCTGTTGGACCTATGCGAGGCGCTGAAAGCGGAGAATGATTACAGCATCGAATTTGCCCGGCTCAAACAAGTCTATGACAAGTACATTAAGGAAAAGATAAGGATACAATCCCGGAACCAATTCAAGACAAGGATACTGCAGTCGTTCCCTTTTGCCCTGGTCGGCATTCTCGGGATTGTGTTCGGTTTTCTGGGGAAAGGAAGCCATTCCCTCTTTTTGATCAGCCTGGGCATCACCATCTGCGCTCCGGCCATCGGCATTTACCTGGGAGCCCGCCAAGCAGCCAAAACGCCGGGCAAACTGCAGGAACTGGCCAATCGGTTTAAAATAGACTACGTTTGCCCCAAGTGTGGAACTTTTCTGGGAGAAATCCCATGGGAATCACTCAAAAACAAAAAACAGTGCAGCGCCTGCAAAGCCAAGTGGGTGAATCCGTAAGCATTCGTCTCCAAAAGTAACGCTTTCGTACAATAATCCCTGCCTTTTGATTAGAAGGCACTTCATTATCACCAACCTATTCCTCTTTTTTATAAATTTGCAGCATAAGAAAAATACAAAATTATGAATGACGAAGAATATACATTCGTTTCATTGGACGGCGAGGAAGCTATGATGAATGATGCTATCGTAATCGACATGGACGACCATGACGTGGTTTCCGATTTCGTCATGTTGGACGACGTACATAACAATGATGCGGGGGACTTTATACTGTTTGACGATCCGTCCGATCATGGAATAGATCTCGATTCCTTTATTTCGAATATAGACGAAGGAGATATTTCATTTATCCTATGATTTCTATCAAATGTCCACATTGCCGGGTAGGATTAAAAATAGATGAGGAAAAGATTCCGGAAGGAATTACCTCCTTCCACTGCCCTAAATGCAGGCATGAAATTCCTCTTACCATACTGCAGGAACAACGGGAAAACGCAGAGCCGTCAACCGATACCATCCTGGTCTATCCGACGGCCTTGTCCGGCATCGGAAAACTAACCGTTTTGGCAAATGAAAATACGCCGGAACAGACCTTCCCCTTGCACGAAGGCGTGCAAACCATCGGGCGGAAAGCCCAAACATCTACCGCGGATATCCGCATCACGACCGGTGACCGTTCCATGAGCCGGAACCATTTGCAGATAGAAGTAAAAAAAACAGAAAAAAGCGGGTATAAACACTATCTTACCGACAATAATAGTAAAAATCAAACGTTATACAACAATAATTACATCGGGCCCGGAGAAGTGGTTGTCCTAAAAGATAAGGACGAGATCATTATAGGTTGCACGGCACTCCGTTTTAATGAATAGGAGGATGGACTTTAAAATTATATTTCAGATTTTGACATGCATATAACGCTTGAAAGACCATATGCTATCTGTGAAAAAGGTGGCCGCAGTAATAATGAGGACTCCATTTATCCGCTGTCGGAATTAGCAAAGCCCTCTCAGAGACTGTTTTTGGTATGTGACGGTGTAGGCGGCTCCGAAAAAGGAGAAATAGCCAGCGCTTTGGCCTGCGAGTCCATACAAATCTTCTTTTCGACTTTCCTGACGGGCGATCCAACCCGGGAATTTATCAATAAAGCCATCCATTATACCGAAACCCGTTTCGACGAATATATCGCGACCCACCCTGAAGCCAAGGGAATGGCCACCACCCTGACATTAGTCTATATAGGCACTTCCGGCATCACGGTCGCCCATATCGGGGACAGCCGCATTTACCATTTCCGTAACAAGCAGGCTCTTTTCCAGACGGAAGACCATTCCCTCGTCAATTCCCTGGTCAAACTGGGAAAGATCTCTCCCCAGGAAGCGCTCCGCCACCCGCAACGTAACGTGATCCTCCGCGCCATCCAGGGGACTGAACGCCCGACGGAAGCGGACGTAACCCTGCTGACGGAGATTGAAGCCGGAGATTACTTATTTATGTGTACGGACGGTATTCTGGAACGCCTTCAGGGTGAGCGCCTGGCCTTTCTGTTCGAGGAAGGAACACCCGCCAGTATGATCAAAGACCGGATTGCGGAATTATGCAACGGGAACGTCCGCGATAATTTCTCCTTTTATATAATTCCAATCCAAGGGGTTGATGAGATTCTAAAATACAAGCAATTTATCCTCTCTTTCTTTTATTCTTTTATTTAAAAGACGTATTTTTGGCAAAAAATAGAGTTCATCAACGAAACTATGAATTTGCCTAGCGGATACAAACTTCAGAATGGAAAATACCAACTCACTCAAGTTATTGGGCAGGGCGGGTTTGGTATTACCTATAAAGGAGTATGGTTTACGGAGGTGAAAGGAAATTTGGGAACCGTTCCTACCGAAGTCCCGGTATGCATCAAGGAATATTTTTTCAAGGCCTATTGCGACCGGAATCCGGAAAACCAGGCAATCATCGTATATTCCGAAACAGGCAAACAATTCTTCGACAAATTCAAGGAAAAACAAATCAAAGAAGCCACCATCCTTTCCGAAGTACACCATCCGCACATTGTTAACGTGCTGGAGGTCTTCGAAGAAAACAATACGGCTTATATCGCCATGGAATATATTTCCGGCAGCTCCCTTAAACAGCTTTTGGATAAGGAGGGCGTTTTGCCGGAGAAAGACGTCTTACGGTATATCGCACAGATCGGCTCCGCGCTGGATTTTGTACACCGGAACCATATCCTACATCTGGATATCAAGCCGAGCAATATCCTGATCGATAAGAAAGGGGCGGCGCGTCTCATCGACTTCGGTGTCAGCAAACGCTATGACCTGGACCAACAGGAAACCAGTACGACCCTGTTGACCCTGTCGAAAGGTTTTGCTTCTATCGAACAATATGACGGGGAAGGAACACAATCCTTTTCTCCCTGCCCGGATATTTACTCGTTGGGGGCAACCATGTATAATTTGCTGACCGGAAAGATTCCAGTGGAATCTATTCTGCGCGTAACAAAGCCTCTGCAAAATCCGATGGAGTTGAATCCCGGGATATCAGAAAGAACGGCAAGGGTGATACTCAAGGCAATGGAACTCAAAGCAACCGACCGGTACAAATCGGTAGAAGAGATGATTGCCGACCTGGGACTGCCTCCGGAAAAGCAAGTCGCTCTCCAACCGCCGTCCCGGTTCGAGCCTTCCTCCCATCCTTCCAAGAAGAGTAAAGAAAGCAAAGGGAAACAGGATAGCGACGAATCGACAATCCTGTACATTCCGGAAAAGACGGAAACGGATATCCGCTCCAGAAAGAAAAGCAAGAAAAAGGCAAAGGAAGCGCTTTTATTCTCTCTACTCTTAATCGCAGTAGGCGCTTCCAGTATCATTGTCCTTCATAATTACCATTCCGTCCCGAAACAAAATACGATTCTGGCGGAAACGAGAAAAACGGATCTGCCGAAACCCGCGCCGAACGAAGAGGCCGGAATATCTTCCCCGGCCCTGAAGGAGCAAACAGCCGAAGCGCCCGCAGAAGAAAAACAGGAAGATAAATCGAAGAAAACAGAGACAGAAACGGCATCCCTGCTGAAAAAGGTAACATCGGAGAAGCCTTCCGTTCCTCTCGTGGAGATGGAAGTAAATCCGGGGAAAGAGGTGAATAAAGAAGCTGCCACCCCGACGGCGGAAGAAATTCAAAATAATTACAATAAGTTTCTCTCTTCAGGCAAAGAGAAGATGGAGGAAAAAGACTATGCCGGCGCCAAAAAAGACTTTCTCGCCGCTAAAGATGCCCTGCTGACGGAAGAGATAGTCCGTTTGCTGATCGATACGGATGCCAAAATCGAAGAAAGCCGGATTGCGGACCGAAAAGCCGGGTATGAACTAAAACGTTCTTTTGGCCCGTATATGATTGTACGGAAAAAAGAGAATCTAAAATACGGAGCGATTGATAACAAAGGAAATGAGGTGATCCCTTGTAAATATAGGAACGTCGGTATTGTAAAAAACGGCCGGGCCTTTGAACGGGAGGATAATTTGTTTGATATTTACAATACGGATGGAAAGTTGGTCAGCGAGGCCCAAACGTCGTATTATTAAAAGATATATATATGAAAAAATTATGGATGCTGCTTTTTGTCTTAACGCCTTTCTGCGCATTTGCACAGCAAACGGAATATAATAAAAACGGGGATGAAGCGATGAAACGCCTCGACTACCGGGATGCCCGGCTGTGGTTTGAAGAGGGTGTTCTGACCTGCGATTCCTATAGCATCGATAAGTTAGTTACCATTTGGCTATCCAATGAAGAGATGCGCCCCTCGATGCGAAGCGTCATGAATAAGTGTATGGACTGCCTGACGGAAAAAGCAATGAAGGGGGATACGGTTTCCATGTCCAAACTGATTACATGTTATGGCGAAGGAATAGGCATTCCTTCCAATAAAAATCTCTCCAACTATTGGTCCGAACAGTTGGAGAATATACGAAAGCAAAACGAAATCCTGCAATCGCCGGCTACAGAGAAGGCGGTGCAACAGGAAAGGATGAAATTTTTTGTCGGCTACTCCTACTCCATTGAAGCTCCCTTCGGTATTACCTTCGGAGGCGTAGGGCAAAGGTTGGGATGGTACGGACGTTTTAAAACCAATCTCTCTTTTGAAAATACGCTCTACCAATGCCGTAAAGCAGGAGAATCGGAAGAACTTATCGATTTTCATGAAAACGCATCCTATGAATTCGTTCCCGGAGAAAAGAAGACCAATACATATTCGGCAACTGCCGGATTAGTCGTGAAATTCACGCCCTGGCTCTACACTTCCTTCGGAGGAGGATATGGAAAGAGGGATTTGCTTTGGAAATACGTAACGCATGATAAAAACGACTACGATAATACGAAAACAGCGTGGGCAAAGAATGAAGAAGCCTCCCATAAGGGGGTTGCTCTCGAAATCGACTTGATGATAAAGTTCAATAGTTTTTACATTAGCGGAGGGGTTAACTCCCTTGGTTTCGAATATTCCGATTTAAATGCGGGAGTAGGTATTTTCTTTTAATTGATTTGATATGAAAAACAACGCATCGATATTTATACTTTTCTTCCAGGCCCTTTTCCTTGCAACCGGTTGTGTGGAAGACCCGGAAATAAACGGCGGATTGCAAAATGCAGACCCGCCTGCAGTAGAGATTCTTTCTGTCAATAGAGTCGCAAGAACCATTACCGTCAACGTCGATGTAAAGTCGGAAAACGGCGCGCCGATTGTAGAGAGAGGGATCGAATGGCGTCTGGCAACGCCGAGCCCGTCGGGGGAGTATACGAAAGTCAAGGATGCCAATACCGGCAAAGGCTCTTATACGTTGAACGTAGAAAACATCCAGGTCGATACGGCCTATCAGGTCCGGGCCTACGCGGCCAACGGAGTGGCCACGACCTATAGCGAAGTACAGAGAATAGAGACGACTGTCGGTAAGGCAAGCATCCAGACACTTACTCCCGATAGCGTACATGCGAAATGGGCACGCTGCGGCGGGAAAATAATAATAGCCGGCGAGGGAGAACCCAAAGAATGGGGCGTCTATTTTTCTTCCCATCCGGAACTGACGGAAAAGGATTCGATAGCCTTAAAGAAACCGATTGCAGCAGATTCGACATTCAGAGTCGTACTGACAGAGTTGACTCCCCAAAAGACCTATTATGTCCGCGCCTATTATAAAAACGAATACGGAATATCATTAGGAGAAATACAATCCTTCCAAACGACCGAGGGAACGCCTGTGGTCGGGAACCTGAAAATTGTCGGGAACGTCCTGTCTTCGGAAGTAACCCTATCGGCGGAAGTATTGAAAGAAAACGATGCTGAAGTAAACATACGGGGATTCCTTTGGGGAACGGAAAAACAACCGCCCGTCAAGCCCGGCGGAGAGAATGGAGAACTGAAAGGGGATACGATCCATGCCGGAAAAGGGGAAGGCGTTTTCACGGGTACGATCAAAGGATTGCAACCGAATACGCCATATTATGTCCGCGCGTTTGCCCGGAATGAATTCGGCTTCTCTTATTCGGATTCCCTCACCTTTTATACCGTAAATGACAAGCCGACGGTATCGACCGATTCCCTCATCACCTTCTCCGCAGGGACGGCAAAAGTGGGGGGAACACTGATCAACGAAGGAGAGAGCCCGGTTACGGAAGTCGGTATTTGTTGGTCGACAATTCCTGATGTGACATTGGAAACGGCATCCCACATAAAGATGACTCTTGGGCAGGAAGGCGTCTTTAACGGAACAATTGCCGGATTATCGGGCGCTGCAACCTATTATATCCGCGCCTATGCGACAAATGCCGCCGGAACTTCCTATGGGAAAGAAGTGCAGGTGAAAACACCGGAGATCTTTGCTATGGACATAACTTCTTTCCCTGGAAACAGACCTTTATTGGGTTCGGTAGCCATGTTATCGATAGAAGGCATCGGATATCTGATCGGAGGAGATTTGGGCGCAAACAAAACGGATCAACATTGGACCTATGACGCGGACAACAATGAATGGCAACAACGCCTCGCCTTTTCCGGAGGAGCGCGCAAATGGCAAACGATAATCAAATCCTCCAACCAATCTTTGTTGGCGTTCGGAGGCTTAGACGACGAGAACAAGGCTAGGAATGATCTATATTTATATAGCTATTCGAGCAACCAGTGGTATTTACTGCCTTCGACGAACCCGCCCAAGCCGACTTATTCGGCAACAGGAGGCAGCATCAGCGAATCCCTGCATTACATTATCGGCGGGCGGGATTCAAGTGACAACCTGACCAGGGAAGTCTGGAAGTATAACGCCTCCGGTTCCTGGGCAAGGATGATGAATGACTTTCCGGAACCGCAATGCGAAGGAATCAATGTCATCATCAATGGAAAAATCTACGCCGGATTGGGCATAAACAGTGCGAACCAATGCAATAAGACCCTCTGGTCTTCTTCCACCGAGCTTACCGAAAACTGGCAGGAAGAATCCGCGGCTTACCCGGGAGATAAGATCGCAGGGGGTGGCGCTATAGGGGAATTCATTTATGTAATCGACCAATCCAACCAGTTGTGGATGTATGATATCCATGCAAAATCATGGACGAAAAAGTCGGCTCCTCCCTACTCGAAGCCTTTGTTCATGTTTATTCTGAGGGATGCTATTTACATAGGATACAATCAAAGCGGAACAAATTTTATCAAATATAATCCCTCATGGGACAATAAAGCAACGACGGCTCAAGAAAAAATGGGAAAAAAACGCATCTATTAACGGCCTGACATTAATTTCCTTTGTGGAAGAATATGTAACTTTGCCCCTTGTTCATCCTCTATATGATGAATTTTACCAAATAATGACAGGAAAGGTTCGCCATTACATATTTATTCTCCTTTTTTTGCCGGTTCTAGCAGGATTGCCGGAGTTGAAAGCACAGACCCAAACTTCGGCATCCGGCATTGTAAAGGATTCGATTACCGGCGAAGTCCTTTCTTTCGTATCGGTACTGTTCCTGAATTCGACAACCGGGGTTATGACTGATGACCAAGGCACTTTTTCCTTACGAAACAGCCAGGGAAACACCCAGTTGGTATTCAGTTCGCTCGGCTATCATACAAAGACGGTTGTCCTTAAGGCAGGGGAAAGGAATGACGGACTGGAGATCTTGCTTGCCCCGACTTCGTTCCAGATTCAAGAAGTGTATGTCAAACCTACCCGCCAAAAGTATTCGCGAAGGAACAACCCGGCGGTCGAATTGATCAAAAAGGTAATCGAGCACAAAACGGATAACCGCATCGAAGCGAAAGACGAATACCAAGCGGAAACCTATGATAAACTGTCGTTCGCGTTCGACGACTTCAATCCGGATCCCAAGAAAAACAAGCTGCTGAATAAACTACAATTCATCAAGAATTATATAGATACATCCGAATTCAACGGCAAACCGATCCTGATCGTTTCCGTACGTGAAACGTTGGCGGACGTCTATTACAGGAAATCACCCCGTACCCAAAAGACTTTCATCAAAGCCCGGAGGCATAGCGGAATCGACAACACACTAGACGAAGGGGGTATCACCAGTAATCTGGAGGAAATATTCCGGGGAGTCGACATCTTCGACAACAATATCAATATCCTGCTCAACCGCTTTGTCAGTCCCCTCTCCTCCCTCTTGGCTACCACTTATTACCAATATTATATCATGGATACGCTGGACGTAGCCGGCGACCGCTGCGTCGATCTGGCGTTCGTTCCGGTTAACAGCCAAAGCTATGGCTTCACAGGGAGGCTTTACGTTACGCTGGACGGACACTATTCCGTCAAAAAAGTGGTTTTGAATGTCCCATATGACATTAACCTGAATTTTGTCAGCAAACTGCGCATCGAGCAGGAATTCGAACGGGCGCCGGACAGCACCTGGATGCTTCATACCGAAAAAACGTATATCAATTTCGGGATTACCAAAAAAGGACAGCAGTTGTATGCCAGCCACTTCCGGAGTTACAACAATTATCGGTTCTCCATCGAAAATCCGGATTCGATCTTTCAACAATTGGGAAACGTGCATCAACTGGCCGAAGCTACTTCGCGTCCGGATTCCTTTTGGGTAAGCCATCGCCATATCCCGATCAAGGAGAAAGAAGATGCCTTGAACGATTTGTTGAAGGAGCTTCGTAAGGTACCGGCTTTCAATGTGATGATCGGTACGGCTGAAATACTGATCTCCAGTTATATCAAGAGTGGAAAACGGAACGTTAGCAAATTCGACTTCGGACCGATGAATACAACCATCAGCGGTAATAAAATCGAAGGATTCCGCTTCCGGGTAGGCGGCATGACGACTGCCAACCTGAACCCCCACCTTTTTGCCAACGGCTATGCAGCTTATGGCCTCAATGATCGCAAATGGAAATACAATGCGACATTAACCTATGCTTTCAATAAAAAGGCTTACCATACCAAAGAACCTCCGGCTAACAATCTTTCCTTCATTCAGGAATACGACCTATACTCCTTGGGCGAAAATTTCCTGTATACCAGCAAGGATAATCTCTTTGTCGCCTGGAAAGTCGGGGAACCGCTGACCAAGATGTCCTATATCAGGAAGACCATGCTCCAATATGAAAAGGAGTGGGCCAACGGGCTGTCGGTCAAAACATGGATGCAAAACCAGACAGACGAACCGACCGGAACCTTGCGGTATACTTACCAGGATCCGGAAGGCGAACTGATCCGGAAGAACGATTTGACAACCTCCGAACTGGGAATGCAATTCCGTTTTGCTCCCGGTGAACGCGCCTACTCCAGCCGCAGGGGAAAAGATTCGCCGTTCAACCTATCCAAAGACGCACCGGTATTCAAATTGTCCCATCAGATGGGATTGGATAATGTTTTGGGAGGGGAAGTGAATTACCATCACACCGAATTAAGCGCGGAGAAACGCATCTGGCTCTCTTCGTTCGGACATATCGATGCACAATTAAAAGCGGGTAAGGTATGGAATGAAGTCCCCTTCCCTCTTTTGATTATCCCGAACACCAACCAGTCCGTCACCATACAACCCGAAGCCTTCCACATGATGAGGGCCCTGGAGTTTGTGACCGACCAATATGTGTCCTTCAATGCGACCTACTACCTGAAAGGATGGATACTGAACCGTATTCCGGGCATCCGCGTCCTTCGCCTGCGCGAAGTCGTTTCATTCAACGGAATCTATGGCGACTTATCCCGGAAAAATAACCCGGCCTACAACAGCAACCTCTTCATTTTCCCCGAGGAGACCGGCACTTTGGGCAACACGCCTTATATGGAAGCCAGCATCGGACTGGAAAACATCTTAAAAATCTTACGAATAGACTACTACCGCCGGTTGACCTACTTGGACCACCCCAACATCAAGAAAAGCGGAATCCGGATCGCGTTACGCTTTACGTTCTAAAACGTAACCTCCGAAACAATCTCTTAACAGTACGTTAACCGTAACATATCAATCTCGTTTCATCTATGTAACATCCATGCAAGATCTTTGCATCGAAACCATATAGAGAAACAAATTTATGAATCGTCATCAAAAAAAGTATTTCTTTTCATTTTTACTTTTATTTATTTCTACGTGCTACAGTATAGCACAAAACACCGGCTCTGTCATCGGTGTAGTACTTGACAAGGAAACGCGTGAACCGCTGATCGGCGCCGCTGTCCTGATCGAAGGTAGTACATTGGGTACATCGACCGATTTGGACGGTAATTTTGCAATCGTAGACCTCCGCCCTGGAAGCTACACCGTTCTTATTAAATATGTCGGTTATGCTCCTATCAGACAGGAAAACGTAGTTGTGACAAAAGGACAAAGCGCAGTCCTGAATATCGATATGGTTACCGAAGGACTGGAACTCCAATCGGTCGTAATCGTTGGACAGAGAAAGCAAAACACCGACCTCGCCATGTTGCAGGCAACAAAAACAAGTTTACTGGTACAGTCCGGGATCTCCTCCCAACAGATAACGCGGACGCAGGACCGGGATGCGGCGGAAGTCATTCGCCGGGTACCGGGGATCTCGCTGACCGAAAACAAATTCGTCACGGTACGCGGTTTGGCGCAACGATATAATAATGTATGGATCAATAATGCAGCGGTACCCAGTTCGGAAGCCGACACACGCGCCTTCTCCTTCGACCTGATCCCCAGTTCCCAGATGGACAACCTTGTCGTAATCAAGAGCCAAGCCCCGGAACTCCCGGCGGATTTCTCCGGCGGATTTATCAAGATGAGTACCAAAGACGTACCGGATCAGAATTCTTTTTCCGTATCTGTCGGGGGAAGTGTGAATGACAAAACTCATTTCCGGGATTTTTATTATAATCCGGGGAGCGGAACTGATTTTCTCGGTTTCGATGATGGCAAACGCTCTTTCGAAGGTTCCTACCTGGATCGTTTGGATGTAGAAAATTCATCGGATGTAGACGCTTTTACAAAAAATGGGTTTAATAACGATTGGAGTGTAAAAAAGAAATCACCTTTTGCCGACCTTCGCTTAAGCACTTCCTGGAACCATCGTTATGATTTGGAGAACGGCAAACGGTTCGCCGTCATTTCGACTCTCAATTATACGAACTCCTATACCAATGCGTTGGATATGGTAAATTCACGCTACGGAATCTGGAATACAAGAGAGGATGCTCCGGAATATGTATATAACTATACCGATAATGTTTATGCAAACAATGTCCGCCTGGGTGCCATGCTCAACTTAACTTATCTTCCGAACGAACAGGATAAATATGAATTTAAAAATATATTCAATCAATTAGGACAGGATAAATATACCAATCGTTCGGGATATCAATTTCTTAGTCAAAAATACATACAAGAGAAACAGGAATATTTTTATTCCAGCCGTTCGACTTACAGTGGGCAGGTCTCCGGAACGTACAACCGGGAGGCTTCCAAATTCGATTGGAATATAGGTTATGCTTATGCCGATAAAAACCAACCGGACCGGCGCATAATCAATCGTGAGGAAAACACATTCACCGGAGATGCGCATGAAGGGGAAATGTTTATCGATCAAAACGAGATTGAGCGTATCTTTTACAGATTAAACGAACACATCGGTTCGGCCGGCATCAACTATCAAAAAACATTCGATGTAGGTTCCTTGCAACCTATACTGAAAGCAGGAGCTTATAGTGAAATGAAGAACCGGGATTATAAAAACCGTGCTTTTACCTATCAATGGAGTAATAATGCGAACTTACCGACAGATTTCAGGTACCAGGATGTCGTCAATGAGATATTGATACCTGCTAATTGGGGATCGGACAAAATCTATATAAACGAAAATACCAATAATACGAACAACTATAAAGGTAAAAACTATCATTATGCCGGATACCTCGGGATAAATGTCCCCGTAAATAAATTCGATATCTACGCAGGTGTCAGATACGAGAACAACGATATGCGCTTAACCAGTTATACATCGTATTTGGATTTTCGGACGGAAGAACGGAAATACAAGAGCAGCGATTTTTTCCCTTCACTGAATATGACCTATAAAATGAATGACCAGCATCAGTTGCGTTTGGCTTATGGAGCTTCCATCAACCGGCCGGAATTCCGTGAAGTATCCACTTCCGTTTATTACGACTTCGATCTCTTCAGTCCGATCAAAGGCAATAAGGACCTGAAAATAGCGCACATTCAAAACATGGATCTCCGTTACGAGTTTTATCCGAATCAGGGAGAAGCCATTTCCGTGGCCCTTTTCTATAAGCACTTCAAAAATCCGATCGAATGGACCTATATTGAAGCTAATTCAGGAGATTATACCTTCACATTTACCAATGCCAAAGGGGCAGACAATTACGGAATTGAAGTGGATATTAAAAAGACGCTCGATTTTATCGGATTGCCGAACTTCAGTTTGAATTTTAATGGAGCGTTAATCAAAAGTAAAGTGCAATTTGAGGAAGATACGAGAAAGCCGGACCGGCAAATGCAAGGACAATCTCCCTATTTGATCAACACGGGTCTGTTTTACCAGCATGCCAAGCACGGGGTGAATGCAGGCATACTGTATAACCGGATTGGTAAGCGGATTATCGGAGTTGGTCGTGTGGTCACTTCGCCGGGAACCTCTATCAACAATGATATTCCGGATTCATACGAGATGCCGCGTAATGCGATCGATTTGACTTTCAGTAAGAAAATTGCCCAAAGATGGGAAGTCAAAGCATCGGCAAGAGATATACTCGGAGAAAAAATTACTTTCAAACAATTCCCCAGGTTTGAAGACGATAATAAGGAGATACATAAAAGAGAGCAAACAACCAAGCAGTATAGCCCAGGCAGAAGCTTCATTTTTAGTTTAAGTTATACGATCTAATATTTAATTATTACTAATTTAAAATGAACAAGATGAAAAAGATTAAATTTATTAATTTACTAATGTCTATGGCCCTTGCCATATCTTTCACCGGATGTAGTGACGACGATCCTGATCCTACCCCGGATCCAACAGAATCCTTGCCTTTCATTTTTAACACAAATGAAATCGGAAACGGACAACAAGATTATGAAATTCCAAAGGATAAGGCAGAATATACGTTACCCCAAGGGACTTATGTATTAAAAGGTTGGGGCTATATACCTGACGGCGTTACACTGACAATCGAGCCCGGTACGGTGATCAAAGGAGATAAAGCAACCAAAGCGGCTCTCATTGCTGAGCGGGGTGGAAAACTCATCGCCAAGGGTACAAAAGAAGCTCCGATCGTATTTACTTCCGCGCAAGCCAAAGGGTCCCGCAGACCAGGAGACTGGGGAGGTATTATCCTTTGCGGTAAAGCGCGTGTAAATGCAGCAGACGGGCAAAAAATCATAGAGGGTGGCCCGCGTAGTTACTACGGAGGAACAGACGATGCGGATAATTCAGGAACGATAAGCTATGTCCGTATTGAATTTGCCGGATCTGTTTTTGATACGGACAAAGAAATTAATGGTCTTACCTTCGGAGGTGTCGGTAGCGGTACGCAAATCGACCATGTACAGGTTTCTTATTCGAATGACGATTCGTTTGAATGGTTCGGAGGTACGGTCAATGCCAAATACCTTATAGCCTATCATGGTTGGGACGATGAATTCGATACGGATAACGGATTTTCCGGAAAACTCCAGTTCTTATTATCGGTAAAATACCCCAAAATCGCAGATACTTCCATGTCTAACGGATTTGAATCGGACAACGACGCCGAGGGTTCAACATTGACACCCTTTACTACGGCAACTTTCAGTAATGTGACATTCGTAGGACCTATCGGCCAGGCTGATGATTTTCAAAACACGACAAGTTACATTACCGGTGGAGACCTATATCCGAACAACGGATCCAAGTTAGGACAATTCCAGGCATCCATGCACATTCGTCGTAACTCAAAAATAAGTGTCTTCAATTCCGTAGCAATCGGATGTCCGGTCGGTTTAATTTTAGATAATAAATTAGGAACGACACAAACCTGGGCAACCAACGGAGATCTGAAACTAAAGAATTTGTATTTTGCAGGTATGGGAATTGTTGGTTCGGATGTAGATAAATCATTCAAAGACCAATTGTCGACAAACGGAGGTGGTACGGTAGATGCTACCCAGCAATCTTTCTCCCATACCTTCTTTACGGCTCAAGGGAACATAGCATATGACAACATTGCCGATCTAAAACTCTCGCAACCGAACAGTTTAAAATCCAATCCGAATTACGGTCCTGTATCAGGCAGCCCGCTGTTAAACGGCGCTAACTTCGACGACACTAAATTGTCTACAGGATTTGATAAAGTAACCTATGCCGGTGCATTTTCAGGTGCAGATGACTCTTGGGCTACCGATTGGACAAATTTTGATCCGCAGAATACGGAATATTGATATTCCAGAGAAAACAACAACATTCTCTATGATGGTTTTGTTGGTTTCACGGGTCGTCTATCGCGAGGTAGACGACCTTTTTTATTTTCCTCAAGATGCAGGTATCTACAAAAAGCAATGATTATTGAATCGTAGGGCCATCAACTATATATACTGTCGCCCCAATTATTCCACAATTGCCACTTAATTATTTTATTGGCGCCACCAGGGCAAACTCCTGTTATGTTCGGCGGAAGCTGAGCCGATTAATCCATAATATATCTAATAGACACAATATTACATAATAGTAATCCGAACAAATATTTGTTTTTCTTCACAAAACAAAGCCCTTAAAGGATAAAATAAAATCGGAATATTTTCCAAAATAGAAAACTTATATAAATCAAAATAAAAAGAACCGCCTTTTGAGCGGTTCTATAAGTGATCAGGCTGGGATTCGAACCCAGGACCCACAGCTTAGAAGGCTGTTGCTCTATCCAGCTGAGCTACCCGACCCTGCTTTTTTCTGCGCTGCAAAGGTATGCCTTTATTCTTTAACGAACAATAGGAATGAATACTTTTTAAGCGAAAGTCGTGCTGTTTCAGGGAACTTAGCTTAGAACGGATAGCCGACGGCAAAATGAAGGGCGAAATTATCGCCTAAATTCGGACGAAGTATTGCCCATTTACGCCCACCCGACTCTTGGGGATCAAAAACTTTCAAGCCGCCATCCAGGCGGATTAGGAAATAATCGAAATTAAGGCGCAGGCCTAAACCGTATGAAACGGCAATTTCTTGATAGAAACGGGAAAAATCGAAGTTGCCTTCCGGCTGATGTTCGTATTTACGAATAGTCCATATATTTCCGGCATCAACGAAAGCGGCCATCTCGAATTTCCAGAAAAGCTTGGAACGATATTCCGCACTCATGTCCAAACGGATATCTCCGGTTTGAAGTGCAAATGAAGTTTCCCGATTTTGACTCCTCGGCATCCGTCCAGGGCCTAACGACCGGACGGACCATCCGCGGTTGCTGTTGGCTCCGCCCGCAAAATAACGGCGTTCAAACGGCATCTCTTTCGCATTTCCGTAGGGTATGCCGATGCCTCCGCCTATATGGAAAGCAACAGAGTTGCGATCGTCCAGCACAATGCTCTTTCCGAAATCGATATCTCCTTTTACATATTGCGAATAATTGATATCAAATAACTTGTACCGGCCGTTTTCATCTTTGGAAGCGCCTGTCAACTTAGACATCGCATAGAGAAAATTACCGGCCAATTCGAACGAAACACGTAAGGAATGCGTATTCCGCTGACGCTGCAAAGGATTATAATTATTAAAGGAGTAAGTATAACCGGTGCTGAAAATAAACTGGTCGGTATAGTTATACAACTGGGTTGATTCCGGCAATGAATCTTTAAAAGATTGATTGATATAGGGCAAATAGACATAATCGATATCCAACAAGTTGAAAGTATGCCTTGCCAAAACGTTCGAACGATCTTGCCAATTATAGCTCCAGCTTCCCGAAAGAATCGCCCTCCGGTATTCCGGACGCCGCTGCTGGCTGTAACTGACTTTCACTTCCGTCGTCGCCCGGATTTTCCGGCTAAATTCGGAAGAAATAAAAGGAAATAGAAATTGGGGAAAAACCATCGACAGATCGCCACCCAGCTCCCAATAGTCATTATATCCTTCCTCCGCGCTGCTCGCTCCCGTTATTGTTTCATAAGCTCCACGGATACGGGCGGAAAAGACCTCCGCCCCCCGGAACAGATTCCGATGTTGGTAATTCAAACTGGAAGCAAACCCTAAATCACCGGCCGAATTCGTCCCTTCCAAATCGACGCCGAAAGTTTGCCTTTTGGCAGGAGAAGTAAGGATCGTCGCGTCCAATTTCAAGGAATCATTTTCCTCAAATTCATTAAACCGGATATTGATATTGTGTAAGGCCCGCAAAGATCCTAAAGAAGCATAGGTCTGCTCCACCTCCCGTTCATTGAACAGGCTGCCCGTCTGTATAAAATTACTCCGTTCCAGTACGCCCGGGCGAATGCTCCGACCGTTCTTTCCATACAGGATGGAAACCACTCCCTTCCTAATGGAATCCGTAATGCTATATCCAAGCGAATTCTCTTCCGGATTCAACGGATCGTAATCGGTCACAATCGAAACCTTATTAATATAATATTGCCTGTGCGGCTTCTCACTGATAGCACCGTCAGGAGAAACATAACGGAAAGGCTTCACGATCAGTTCCAGATCTACCAGATGGCTTCCGGCCGTACTATCTGCCAGATAGCCGATATAATCCCGGTTAAAGGCATAATAGCCTCTCCTTCGCAAGAGGGTGGATATACGTTCCCGCTCTTTATCCAGATTATCCCGGTCGAACAAGTCACCTTCACCCATGACCGGCGTATACCATTCCGGAGTGGAACGAAACATGGAGGCAAACCGGGAACGTCTGGGTGCCGTGAGGCGGGCGATGCTATCGATTCTGGGATCCGGGATGTTCATCGTATATTCTCCAATCCGGTAGGGGGCATTTGCCTGGACTTGATAGGTGACAACGGCTTTTTTCCGCTTGGATGTATCGACGACAAAACGGGCTTCCGCATCCGTATAGCCTTTATTGACAAAGTAGCGCTGCAATTCCCTGCTTGACTGCTCGATCAATGTCGTATCCATAATGACCGGAGGCTCTCCGGCGCGGCGCAATTGCTTGTTCAGCCAATTATGATCACTCCTGCCAGATAAACTGTAAAGGTGCAGGGGCCAGTTCAGAATTCCGAAAATCCGGTTATTCGGCCTTTGCCGAAGGTAGGAAGTTAAGTCGGCTCCCTTTATATCGGCGCTGTCGACCTTTATTTCAACTTTGTCCAAAAGATACTCTCCCTCCTTTACAAACTTGGTCGTGCTACATGAAACCAGCACGATCAGAAATGAAATAAACAATAATAAACGGGTAACCTCCTTCATCACATCGCCTTTTACAGGCGCAAATGTAGTTCAAATTAAATTATTTCCAGTACTTTTGAGTTTGCAAAAAAAGTAAAGATGCTCTCTAAAAGTAAAATAAAGTTTATCCGTTCATTGGAGATGAAAAAGCTGCGCGCCGAACATCAGGTGTTTGTTGCGGAAGGGAATAAGATGGTTTCCGACATGTTAGGAGCCTTCGAATGTGAATTACTACTTGCCAAATCCTCTTGGATGGCAACACAGGGAGATATCCCGGCAAAAGAATTGCTTCTGGCCGAAGAAGGAGATATCCGCAAAGTCAGCTTCCTGAAAAATCCGCAAGACGTACTGGCCGTCTTCCGGCTTCCCTCCTATGCTTTGGCGGAGATCGACCCGGCGAACGAACTAGTTCTAGCCTTGGATGGCATACAAGACCCCGGTAATTTAGGCACAATAATCCGTCTGGCCGACTGGTATGGCATCGAGCATATCCTATGCAGTAAAGATACGGCCGATGCATTCGGCCCGAAAGCGGTACAGGCTACAATGGGAGCCTTATCCCGCGTGAAGGTGCATTACACGGAATTGGAAACGTACCTGAAGCCCCAAAATATTCCTGTATATGGAACCCTCCTGGAAGGGGAAGACCTCTACTCAAAAGAACTGGCGCCTTACGGCGTCATTGTCATGGGAAATGAGGGCAACGGTATTCGCCCTTCGATAGAAACACTCGTCAACGAAAGAATTTACATTCCTAGCTTCCCCGCAAATAGGGAAACTTCCGAATCCTTGAATGTGGCTGTCGCCACGGCTATTGTATGTGCGGAATTTCGCCGCCGGCAAAGGCTCAAGGCATAACTTCTGCAGGAGGCGCTATCCGGTGGAAGCCGTAATGATATTTGAAGAGGCTCAGGCTGTCTATATATATCTTCAAGTCCTCCGTCCGGTTGGACATCATGCGGATATATCCGAATACACGGCGTACCTGCTGCGAGGGAAGCGTCTGCACTTCCGTCTCGAAATAACCATCCCGGTCAAGATTCTTCAGCACCGTCATCGTCGTATCCGACTGCTCTACCGTAAGCCTTAGTTCGGGAGCAGGCCCTGTTTGCGGAGTCATTCCCCAGATATTTACGCCCAGGACAAAGACGGAACCGGCCGTATAAGGGATCTCTGGTTTCATGTCAAACGCAATCAATCTCGGATGATCCGGGGTAAACGTATAAAGCCGTCGCAGCGGCCAGATATCGATGGAATCATTCGGAGAAACCGGCATTTCCTTTTCCGGTTTGATATCTCCCATCTCCTTTATTTTCCCGTCGAGTTCGTTTCCGAGTTGGTTATAGATTTCCATATAAACCTCAAGGTTCTCTCCATACCATATCAGGGAACTGTCGTAAACGGCCTCCGTAATCTTATGCTTTTCAAAAACCGACCGGTACAATGCTTCTCTTCTGGAATAATCCGTATATGCGTTATAGTCCGCTTCGATCATTGCCTCAGCCAGTTTGATATCCAGGGTTACCTCCTTCATTTTCTTTTGGGACAAAATGCCGTCGGGCGTCCTTCCGCAGGAGAAAGACGTCATCAAGACAAGTAAGGCAAGCCCATATTTGTGAAACCTATTCCACATGCATTATTTATTCTCTTTCGAAAGGCTGACCGACAAAGTACGGCGATAAAATATCAGAAGCAGAAAAACACCCACGCAAATAGATGAATCCGCCAAGTTAAAGATAGGACGGAAAAAAACGAACTCTTTCCCTCCCCAGATGGGAAGCCAATCCGGCAAGACAGTCTGAATCAATGGGAAATAAAACATATCGACCACTTTACCGTGCAACCAGCCCGCATATCCGCCTCCTTCGGGGAAAAGCGTCGCTATCTGCCCGTAACTATGATCAAAAATCACACCGTAAAAGACCGAATCAAGGATATTTCCCAACGCTCCGGCAAATATCAGGGAAATACAGGTGATATAACCGAAAGAATAATTCTTTTTCACCAGTATATAAAGATAATAGCCGATAAATCCGACCGCTATAATCCGGAAGATGGAAAGGAACAATTTGTCGATAAGTTCGATTCCGAAAGCCATTCCCGGATTTTCGGTAAAATAAAGATAGAACCAAGGAGTCACCTCGATGCTATCGTGGAGTTGCATGTGCGTCTTGATCCAGATTTTCAGCGACTGGTCAAGAAGAAGGAGCAGTATTATGACTAACACTGCTCCTTTTCCTTTGGAGCCGCCCATATTACTTAGCACCTCCTTGTTTAGCCTCAATACTCAATGTAGCATGAGGAACGGCGCGTAATCTCTCTTTGGGTATCAGTTTGCCCGTTTCGCGGCAGATACCGTAAGTTTTGTTTTCTATCCGGATCAGAGCTGCTTGCAAGTTCTGAATGAACTTCATCTGGCGTTGCGCCAGACGACCGGCCTCTTCTTTCGACAAGGTAGCCGCCCCCTCTTCCAATACCTTAAATGTAGGCGAAGTATCCGATACATCGTTTCCATCCGAATTGGTTACACCGGATCTCAACAGTTCATAATCTCTTTTCGCAACCTCCAATTTCTCCAGTATAATGGAACGGAACTCTTCCAGTTCAGCATCCGAATATCTTGTCTTCTCAGCCATAATTCAAGTTTTTCTAATTATAATTTTTAACTGTCATCGCATCGCTATCCAAAGATAAGCAATATTATTTATTCACATATAACAAAGTATTCCTTCTTTTGTTCGGGAGATCCGACCTACTCTATTTTTTTGATTTTCAGCATCACCTGAAAATCTTCGAAATCAAGAACCGTCGGTTCGGAAACGATGTCTTCGATCTTGATGGAGACGGCAAGCACCTGATTGGCAATGTAATCTCTGTAGGCCTCTACCGCTCCGTCGATTTCCTCATTAGACAGAAGGATTACCTTGATCTTGTCTGTTATTTCCAATCCGCTACTTTTACGCAGGTTCTGGATACGGTTGACCAACTCGCGGGCCAGCCCTTCCTTCTTCAATTCCGGTGTGACCGTAATATCCAGGGCCACCGTCAGGCGTCCTTCGTTGGCAACCAGCCAGCCCGGAATATCTTCCGATACGATATCGACATCCGTCAGCTCGACCACAGCTTCCTGTCCGTCCACCTGAAAGGTAAACGCTCCGTTCGATTCGAGCGATGCAATCTCATCTTGCGTCATTTCCTGAACCTTTGCGGCCAAGGATTTCATGATCTTCCCGTAGCGGGGGCCCAACTTCTTGAAGTCCGGCTTGATTTTCTTGACTAATATTCCTTTGGCATTATCTACGAACTTCAGTTCCTTTACATTCACCTCGTTCAGGATCAGATCCTTCACGGCTGCAATACTTTCCTTATGATCTTCGTCCAACGCCGGAATCAGGATCGTTTGCAGCGGCTGGCGCACTTTGATGTTCACTTTCCGGCGCAACGCCAGGATCATGGACGAAATATCCTGTGCAAGTTGCATCCGTTCCTCCAGTTTCTTGTCGATGTAAGTTTCCCGGCATATCGGGAAATCCGACAAGTGGACGGAAGCGATCTTTTCCCGTCCGGTGGCTGAGATCAAATCCAGGAATAACCGGTCGGCATAGAACGGTGCGATCGGCGCCATGAGCTTCGCCACGGTTTCCAGGCAAGTATATAAAGTCTGGTAAGCGGAACGCTTGTCGGTCGTCATGCCGCCTCCCCAAAAACGGCGGCGGTTCAGACGCACATACCAATTGCTCAGGTTGTCATTGACAAAGTCGGAGATGGCCCGTCCGGCACGGGTCGGTTCGTATGTATCGTAAAAGCCGTCCACTTCTTTCACCAATGTATTGAGTAAAGAAAGGATCCAACGGTCAATCTCCGGCCGTTCTTCCCAAGCAACCTCCCCGTCTTGATAGTCGAAACCGTCCACATTGGCGTAGAGGGCAAAGAAGGAATAGGTATTGTACAGTGTCCCGAAGAACTTGCGGCGTACCTCCTCGATACCCTCCACATCGAATTTTATGTTATCCCACGGCGAAGCGTTGGTTATCATGTACCAACGCAATGGATCGGAACCGTAATGTTCGATCGTTTCGAACGGATCGACGGCATTACCCAACCGCTTGGACATTTTATTTCCGTTCTTATCCAGCACTAACCCGTTGGACACAACCGCCTTGAAGGCGACACTATCAAAGATCATAGCCGCGATGGCATGCAAGGTAAAGAACCAGCCGCGCGTCTGGTCGACTCCCTCCGCAATAAAATCAGCCGGATAGACCTCTCTCCGGTCGAAGATTTCCTTGTTCTCAAACGGATAATGGATCTGTGCATACGGCATCGAACCGGAATCGAACCATACATCGACCAAGTCGCTTTCCCGTTTCATCGGAGCTCCGCTGGCCGAAACCAGGATCACATCGTCCACATAAGGACGATGCAAATCGATCGTATTGTAATTTTCCTTTGTATACTCGCCCGGTTGAAAGCCTTTTCCCTTATAGGGATTCGATTCCATGAAACCAGCTTCCACCGACTTCTCGATCTCATCATAAAGTTCAGCTACCGAACCGATGCATTTTTCTTCCTTTCCGTCCTCCGTACGCCAAATCGGCAGCGGCGTCCCCCAGTAACGGCTCCGGCTCAGGTTCCAATCCTGCAGGTTTTCCAGCCATTTGCCGAAACGCCCCGTACCGGTGCTCTGCGGCTTCCAGTTGATCGTATTATTCAGTTCGATCATCCGCTCGCGGCAAGCAGTCGTACGGATAAACCAACTGTCCAAGGGATAATACAAGACCGGCTTGTCCGTCCTCCAGCAGTGCGGATAACTGTGCACATGCTTCTCGATACGGAAAGTGCGGTTCTGGGTTTTCAGCATCATACAGATACTGATATCCAGTGTCTCATCCTGATCGGTCAGCGTATCGTCGTATGCATTTTTCACATACCGCCCGGCGTAGATATCGTAAAGCTCCTTATCCATTCTTTTATTTACGAACACAGGATCCAGATCAGCCAGCAAGAAGAACTTTCCCTTCAGGTCCACCATCGGACGCATTACGCCGTCCTTGTCTTTCAACATCAAAGGCGGAACGCCGTTCGCTTTCGCCACACGGTCATCATCCGCACCGAACGTCGGAGCGATATGCACGATGCCGGTACCGTCTTCCGTCGTTACAAAATCACCGGTAATGACACGGAAGGCGCCTTCTCCCGGATTTACCCAAGGGATTAATTGCTCGTATTTCATCCCCTTCAATTCGGAGCCTTTCCATTCGCCGACAACCCGATAAGGGATCAGTTTATCCCCGTGTTTATAGTCGGACAACTGCAATGCTACGGCCTTCGGATTAAAATAGGAAGCCAGCAGATCTTTCGCCAACACGGCGGTTATCGGCAAGCCGGTATAGGGATTATAGGACTGAACAGCCACATATGTAATATTCGGTCCTACGCAAAGAGCAGTGTTCGAAGGAAGTGTCCAAGGCGTTGTCGTCCAGGCCAGAAAGAAAGCCTCCCCGAACTGTGCCATCTCCGGCTTAGGATCGAGAATATGGAACTGTGCCGTACACGTCGTATCTTTTACATCCCGATAGCACCCCGGTTGGTTCAGCTCGTGCGTGCTCAAACCGGTTCCCGCCGCCGGAGAGTAGGGCTGGATGGTATAACCTTTATAGAGCAATCCTTTCTTATACAGTTCTTTCAAGAGCCACCAGAGAGTTTCGATATAGCGGTTGTCATAGGTGATGTACGGATCATCCATATCCACCCAATAACCCATTTTCTTGGTCAGGTCTTCCCATTCGCGGGTGTACTTCATGACATCTTTCCGGCAGGCAGCGTTGTAGTCGGCTACCGATATCTTCTTGCCTATATCTTCTTTCGTGATCCCCAAAGACTTTTCCACGCCCAGTTCAACCGGCAGGCCGTGGGTATCCCAACCGGCTTTCCGTTTGACATGAAACCCCTTCATGGTCTTGTAACGGCAGAAAATATCTTTGATCGAACGTGCAATCACATGATGGATACCCGGCATACCGTTCGCTGAAGGAGGGCCTTCATAAAACACAAAAGAGGGATGTCCCTCACGGATTTCCAGACTTTTATGGAAGATATCTTCTTTCTCCCATCGTTCCAACACCTGCTTATTCACGTCAGACAAGTCGAACTTCGAATACTCGGCAAACTTGTTATTCATAGGATTATTTATTATCGCTTCTTAAAGACGCCGCAAAGTTAACGCTTTTAACCGAATATGACAAATAAGTATTCCAACCGCAAAATCGGCGCTCCGGATTTTCATCGGCGGAATTCATATCCGTATCCCCGGTTTACCGGCTCACCCCTTGCATCAAACCATTCGGTCGATAGCGGGAAAAGGATATCAACAAGCCGATGACTTCCGAATAGTTTTTCTGACCGGAGGGGATGTTATTCCCTTTCAGAAACAGATTATAGGCGACGTCCTGCATCTTTCCGATCACCGGATTATAACGCGCCTGCCAATAGGCGGCCTTATCCCGGTAGGCGACTTTGACTTCGGAGCGGATGCAATCCGTCCATTCGCCGAACTCCTTTTCCCCCAGCAATCGGCAAGCGTTGTCGAGGACGTAAGGCAACAGCGAAAAATATCCGCTGAAACGGATCGCCGGATCGTCGGCGCCCGTACAAATCAGGTAGGCGCAGAGGTTGGCTTCCGCCTCGCTGCTGACTCCCAACACGTGCGCCATTTCATGGGCGCAGGTAAAAGGATATTGCTCGGGAAGCAGTTCACTGTTTATGTGATATTCGAGAAAGAAAGGGCCTATATAGCCCAGGACTCCCACTCCACTCATCAGGGAGGTAAACAGCATCGGTTTGGAACGGAGGTAAGCGTCCGGTTCTAAGAGATGGAAAGATTTCGCCAATGTCGGATAAAGCGCGCCGATCTCCTCTCGCACCTGTTCCCGGTCTAACGTAGGAACCGAGACATAGGAGCGGTTCAGTTTCTCAGTATAATCCGTTAGGAAACTCCGGAACGAGTCGACTGTATAAGAAGCATAGGGTGTCTGTGTACGCCGGTAAAAATCCTGTCGGAAATAATTTAATCCCCAGGCCAAATAGAACCAGACGTAAACCCATGCCAGATATTCAACCATATTCAGCAATACCTTCCCAAAAGGTTTTCGCCGGAATAACGAGCAAACCAGATAAATGAGCAGCCCGGTTATACTACCGTAGATAAAACAATCGCCGATTGAAAAGGGGAAAAAAGAGGAAAAAGGGGTGAGAAGGGCGTAAAATAGCGGATAGATGCGGCGCGCATATACTTCCCCTCCCCCGGAAATCCCCATCACCACCCATAGGAGGATAAGTAGGGAGGCCAAGAGGATAAGGCGGATGCGCCGCTTTCCCGACAGATTTATCACGCCGTTAAATATTTTTATTGAGCATTCGCCGTGCATCTTCTTCAGGCAGGTTCCGCCGCGCACAATAATCCTTCAACTGCTCCTCGTCGATCGGGCCGATCATGAAATAATTGGCATCCGGGTGAGCGAAATAGAGGCCGCTCACGGTAGCGGTAGGAACCATCGCCCCGTTCTCCGTCAACTGAACTCCGATCTGCGAAAGATTCAGCAGCTTGTCCAAGGTGAAGATCTCCAACTGGTCCGGCAGAGAAGGATATCCGATCGCCGGACGGATGCCCTGGTATTTGCAACGGAAAAGGTCGGGAATAGAAAGGTTTTCGTCCCTGGAATATCCCCAATACTCACGGCGCACCTTCATGTGCAGGTATTCCGCCGCAGCCTCGGCCAAACGGTCGGTTACGGTCTGAAGCAGCATCGAACGGTACGGGTCGCCTTCCCCCTCGAATTTCTCCTCCCACTGGTCGGCGCCATAGCCTGCCGTCACACAGAAAGCTCCGAGATAGTCCGTACGTCCGTCAGATTTCGGAAGGATGAAATCCGCCAGTGATTTATAGAAGTTATCCTTCGTCCGTGACTGTTGTCTCAGGACCGGTAAGGTTTCGTCGCCGATCAGGATCGTATCGCCGTCGCTTACGGACGGAAAGAATCCATAGACCGCCTTGCAGAAGTCGACCTTCTCCTCCACCAACTGCTTCAGCAAGTCCTGCGCATCGAAATACAGGCTCATTGCCTGCTCCGCTTTTTCGCGATCCTTCTTCGGGAATTCGTCCAGCCAGGCTTGGCGTCCGCTTTCGCTGGGTTCCACGTTTGTCAGGTCACTGTACTTGCCGTTCATTTTCCAGGTAGTAAAAAAGAAAGGCCAATGGATATAGGGAATGATCACTTCCAAGGGAATGGAAGGAATCAACTGCACTCCCGATTGCGAAGGGATAAGCGGTGCATAAGACTGCCAGTCAACCGGCTGCGGATGCTGCCGCGCTTCGGCCAGGGAGACCAGTTTTACCTCTTTCTTCTCAAAAGAAAGCCGCAACCTTTCGTATTCCGCATTAGTTTCGGCAATATAACGCTCTTTTGTCGCCGGATTCAGCATTTTCGCCGCAATGAGCGGATTCTGGGAAGCATCCAGGGCGTGAAAGACCGGGGATTTATAATGTGGGGCGATCTTCAAGGCCGTATGAAGGCGGGAAGTCGTTGCCCCGCCGACCATAATCGGTATTTTCAAGCCGGCCTCCTGCATCAGGTCAGTGACATGTACCATCTCGTCAAGCGAAGGAGTAATCAGGCCGGAAAGGCAGACAAAGTCCGGTTTTTCCTTGATCGCCGTCTGAACGATTTTCTCGGCCGGAACCATCACGCCGAGGTCTATCACCTCATAGTTGTTGCACGCCAAAACGATCGATACGATATTTTTCCCGATATCATGCACGTCTCCTTTCACCGTGGCGAAAACCATCTTACCGGCTTTGGCCGAAGCGGCGGCCGACTTTTCCGCCTCGATGGCTGGCTGCAGGATGGCGACTGCCTTTTTCATCGTACGAGCTGTCTTGACAACCTGGGGAAGGAACATTTTTCCATCGCCGAACAGGTCGCCCACCTTGTTCATTCCCTTCATCAATGGGCCGTCTATGATTTCAATCGCGCGGCTATATTTTTGTAAAGCCTCCTGGAGGTCGGTTTCCAGAAAATCCCCGATTCCTTTTATCAGGGCATGTTCCAGGCGTTCATCTACCGGAAGCTTGCGCCAGGCATCTCTTTCCGGAGAGATCCCGTTGCCGGCGGAGCCTTCCTTTTCCTGCAGTTCCTGCGCATAAGCGGTCAGTTCTTCAGCGGCTTCCGGACGACGGGCGAGTATCAAATCTTCCAGCAACGTACGGAAACCCGGTTCGATATCCCCAAACCGGACCGAAGTTGCCGGATTGACGATCCCCATATCCATTCCCTGTTCAATCGCATAATGCAGGAAAACCGTGTGCATTGCTTCACGCAGGAAGTTGTTGCCTCGGAAGGAAAAAGACAGGTTGCTGACTCCTCCGCTCACCTTCGCTCCCGGAAGGTTCTTCTTGATCCATTCGACGGCGCGGATAAAATCCAGTCCGTAGCCGTTATGTTCTTCCATACCGGTCGAAATGGCCAGTACGTTAGGATCGAAGATAATATCTTCCGGATTGAAGCCCACTTTGTCGACCAACAAACGGTACGCTCGCTCGCAGACAGCGATCTTCCGTTCGAAGACATCGGCCTGACCGGTTTCGTCGAAGGCCATGACAACCGCGGCAGCTCCCAACTGGCGAACGCGCGCCGCATGTTGCAGGAAGACTTCCTCCCCTTCCTTCAGGCTGATGGAATTCACGATGCTTTTCCCTTGTACGCACATCAATGCGTTTTCGATCACCTCCCATTTGGAGGAATCGATCATCACAGGTACGCGGGAGATATCGGGCTCGGCGGCTATCAGGTTCAGGAAGGTCGTCATTTCCTTTTGTGCGTCCAGCAGGCCGTCGTCCATATTGATATCAATGATGTCTGCACCGTCGTCAATCTGCTTGCGGGCAATGGTCAGCGCTTCTTCGTAATTACCTTCTTTGATCAGCCGGAGAAACTTACGGGAACCGGCCACATTGCACCGTTCGCCGATTTTAACGAAAGGAGTTCCCTCTTTGATTTCCAGTAACTCGAGCCCGGACAGCCATAAGGATTTCGGGCGGGCGACGGGGACATGAGGCTTGGAACCTTTCAGCAAGCCGGGATAATAAGCGATATGCGCCGGGGTCGTACCGCAGCACCCTCCGATAATGTTGACTAACTGTTCTTCAATAAAGGGCCGGACATGCCCGGCCATCTTTTCCGGCGTCTCGTCATAGGCTCCGAAGCTATTCGGCAGTCCCGCATTCGGGTGGGTACTGATATAATAAGGCGCAATCGCGGCCAACTCTTCCAGGTACGGCCGTATCTCAGCCGCTCCGAAGGAACAGTTCAAACCGACGGATACGATATTCGTATTCTGTACGGAAGCAAGGAATGCCGCCAGTGTCTGGCCGGAAAAGGTGCGCCCTCCCAAGCCGGTCAGCGTGAGGGAAAGCATGATCGGAAGGTCCAGGTTCTTCTCTTTCATTACCGTATCGGCCGCTTCCAGCCCTGCCTTGACATTCAGGGTATCAAATGTTGTCTCGAAAAGGATGATATCCACGCCTCCGTCCACCAGGCCTTCGACCTGCTCTTTATAGGCGCGGTATAGATCCATATAGGTTACCGCCCGGTAAGCCGGATCGCTCACGTCCGGGCTCATCGAAGCCGTCTTGTTAGTCGGCCCGATCGAGCCGGCGATGAAGACTGTCCGCTCCGGATGTTCCTTCGTATAATCATCGACGAGGGCGCGGGATAATTTTCCGGCTGCCAGATTCATCTCACGGACATAGCTCTGCATCCCGTAATCTTCCATGGAAATGGCGTTCGCATTGAACGTATTGGTGGAAAAGATATCCGCCCCGGCGTCCAGGTATTGCCGGTGAATGGAGGCAATGATCTCCGGTTGGGTGATGCAAAGCAGGTCATTGTTTCCCTTGAGGGAACCGGGAAAGTCGGCAAACCGCTCCCCGCGATAGTCCGCTTCGCTTAGTTTAAATCCTTGGATCATGGTTCCCATCCCACCATCCAGTATCAATATACGCTCCTGAAGGAGCTTAATAAATGCTTCTCTTTTTGTCATAGCGATGGATGTTGATAACTACTCACCAATGAGTATAAAAATCACTCTTCCCTTTTAATGTTTAAAAGCGCGGTCCATCTCCCGTTTGTCATCACGTTCCCTGATGGACTCCCGCTTGTCATATTCTTTTTTACCTTTGGCAATGGCAACGATAACCTTAGCCAATCCTTTTTCATTAATAAACAATTTCGTCGGCACAATGGTAAAGCCGGCGTTTTTCGATTCGCCCTCTATTTTCTTTATCTCCTTCTTATTCAATAACAATTTCCGGTCGCGGCGGGCAGAATGGTTATTATACGTCCCATAAAAATATTCCGCAATATACATATTCTTTACCCATACTTCGCCCCGCTCCACGATGCAGAAAGTATCCACAAGGCTCGCCTTCCCGAGGCGGACGGATTTGATCTCCGTACCGGTCAGGACAATCCCCGCAACGAAGGTATCCAGCAACTCGTAATCAAAAGTCGCTTTCTTATTCTTGATTTGTATATTATTACTGATTTTCTCTTTCATGATTATTAGTTATCAAAAACGCAAGCCCGGCATCAGCAGGAATAAAAGCGAGCCGATCAATAACGGCGTCAACAAGATAATGGCGGTTGCGATAGCCACAAATTTCATCCGATCCTTTTCGCTCACTCCCATATACGGCTCTGCTCCCTCCCAGACAATCATGACGGTATACAACACAAATATCTGAAGAAAAAAGAATTCGGGAAGCAACGTCAGCACAATATTTAATGCAAACATCAGGGAAGAAGAATATCCGACAAAACGCTGGCAAAGTTTCATGTCTTTTTCTTGGTTGAAAAAGCTACGCCAGGCTTCATTCAGGAAATAGGCGCCCAGATAAAATCCTCCGGCAGTCGTCACAAACGCCTTGATGGCAGATTTCAACGCCAATTGAAAATCAAACTCCTTCCGCGTAAATAATACGCCGAGAAAAGCGGCTATCGTAATAAGAGCTATGATCGGATAAATAAAACGGCGCAGAAAATCACCGTCCTTATCCTTCCGCAGACTTAACGCCTCCCAAGCTTTTGCCGGACGGGAAGTCAGTTCAATAACCCACTTTAATATCTCTTTATACATATTTATCTTGACTATAGGCTACAAAAGTATAAAATAAGCAGCTATAATCTTTATTTCACCCGAAATAAAAGAGAATCGGTCGTGCTCCATGTCAGGCGCAGGGTATCATTTTCCACTTTTGCTGCAGACAAATAGCGGATATTGAAATAAAATTCGGAGCGTCCCTTTGCCGCCTCATCCGTCTCAATCTGATCCATAAACGACTTTATATCAAATGCATTGGGGGAAACAGCCGTCAGGGTACGCGTGGAATCATTAGGATCTTTCTGTAACCATTCGATCGTCGAACGAAGATAAAGCGTATAAAGGCTTTTCCCGTTCGTGTCGCTCATCCGGTTCTCCGGATCGTAGGAAAGAATCCAGTTGGAAGCCTGTTCGGGGTATTTTCGGTAAGAGGTAAAGAGTATCAAACGCCCTCTGTCATGATAAGCATAAGAGGCCCCTATCGGATTCGCGATAAGCTGCTCGTTCTCATAAACCAATGCCGTATCGGAAGCCGGCAGCTCCCGGATCACTCCCCGGTCTATCGGAATGACATCCAGCATTCTGACAGTCTTATACCCGTTCGCATCCACCGAAGCCGGGGAATTCTCCGAACTTAAGGTGTCGATATTGAAATTGATCAGGTAACAACTATCCTTTCGCAACTCCGTATCAAAGCGGGGGTCATAAATCGTTCCGTAGCCGTAGAGCTCCATCAACTGCTTTCCAGATGCAAGGTCATCAACCACCACGCCGATTTGATTTGCGACCATCTTACCTTCGTATTCCCCATTCCCGCAAGAATTAATCAAGAGCAAACCAAGGCATGCAAATAGGACCAAACTATATTTTTTTCTTTTCATTCCGGACCCTTTAACCAGGAACAAAGGTAAAACAAAAAAAGGGACAACCCAACAGCCGTCCCTTTCCAAATTCTACTAATCTCCGAATAAGCTCTTATTCCTCTTTGGTTACGCCAAAGCCCATCAAGCCGGATTGCCCCCAGGTGGCGACGCCATCCTTTATACTTTTAATATAATTTATGCGAAAATAAAAGGCTCCAGCCGAATTGTTTTGCTCAGCTTGATTGATCTGATCAACATAACCTTTTATGTAATAAGCATTGATAGGAGCAAAATCTTCCGAAGGAGTAGAGCCCTCTTTTGTAATCGTTGCCCGAAGATAAAGATCATAGACGTGCTTTCCATCCACTTCGACCATCGATGATGATACTGATCCGTTATAAGATAACTCCCAAGCCGTTTCCTGTTTATTCAAACCCGTGAAGTAGGATTGAATAAAGGCATAACCGTTTACATAGAAAAACATGTACTGACCCTCTCCGGAGCTGACGATGGCACTTGTCAAGGCTTGTTCGTCCGGATAGACTTCCGTTGTATCTCTTATGGAAGAAAAAGTCATGCCCTTTTCTATAAGAGTAGGACTAGCCAATAAATCAACCGTATAATAACCGTTTGCCGCTGCCTGTCCGTTACTGTTTTCCACCCGGTCTTGATTTAGCGTAAAACTAACCAGATAGCAACCGCCTTCTTGAAAATTCGAGGAGTTATCGAAAATCGGATTATAGATCGGTCCGTATCCTGTATCCATAACATTTTTAAATGTCTTCATATCGAATCGGATTACCCCGGGCTGGTTGTTTAATGAAATTTGATTGTCCCCATCTCCCAGGCACGAGGTAAACATCATCATAATAGCAACAAGGAAGGTTGCTCCATACAATACTTTCTTTTTCATTGTCTGATTTTTAATTTGTGATTTCTATTCTGTTATTATTGTTATTATTTAAAAGCCCAGCCGTAAGCCGACCTGCATGTTTACATCAAAAGGTTTCTCGGTACGAATCGTTTCGATGGAACTTCCGTTATCGAAATAATAGATCGCTCCGCCTTCGACATATGCACTGACAAAACGCAGGATGGGATAGCTGATTCCAACCCTTGTATTGATGGAAAACTGCCATGGCTTCATATGTATTTTTTCACTGTCCATCCCGATTATCTCTTCCCCCGAATAGATTTTAGTCTTCAATGTTCCGGTCAGTTTATATTCCGAAAGGAAACCGGCCGTCCCATAAAGTTGGAAACGTTGCCATTCCGCTATCTTATAAGTGATGCCCAACGGAATGCCCAGATAGTGTATCTTCTGTTTCAATTCGGCATGATACTCCTTATTGGTTTCCCATTCGGAAGACAACATAGTATAAGTCAATCCGCTTTGCAAAGCCCAACGGTCCGTTAAGGAATAACTGACCCCTAAACCGAACGAAAGAGATCTCTTATGTTCTATATTCGTCTTCGGAGCTTCCTGATCCGTATAAAAATTCGGGGAATTCAGAAACTCCAGTTGTTTATCCATCTGCGGTATATTGCTGCTTTTCAATACGAAACCACTCACCAACTGATCCGTTCCGGTTGAATAGCTTCCGGCTCCCATGCCAAAGCCCCATCTTTTACGTTTACCGGCTTTCTGCCCGGCGTCCAAGGCGTCCGCAATCAACGGCCGGCTTTCCGTAGAAGAAATAACAGGAGTTGCAGGCTTATCTTCCTTTTCTTTGGTAACCTCCTCCTCTTTCTCCTTCATCCTTCCGGACGATTCCGCAACTCTTTCAACCGCATCGATTGCCTTCACAGCCGGTTCCGCCTTTCGGTCCGCCGGCGCCAACGACCGCTTTACTACAGAATAGGTTTGAACGTTCGAAAGTTGTTTCTCCACTTTGTCCGGCTGTCCGGACTCGGCCAACAATTCTTTAGCGCCGGAAGAAACAGCTCCTGTAGCCGTTTCCGGCTGCGGCGTTGCAGGCGGTTGCTTTAACAGCTCCATTTCGGCAACGGTGACAGGCTCGGAAGTCTTCATCATATAATAATAAATCTCTCCCGAAGCAATCAGCAAGAGAATAACAGCGGCTGCAACCCAATAGCGACGGAAGCGATGTATCGGAACGGTTCTTCCACCTTGCGGCAACCGCTCGGCAATAGCCTCCCAATCCCCAGGATCCGTTTCAGCTTCGAAATTGTGTAATTTCGAACGAAATATATCATCAAATTCGTCTCTCTCTTTTTTCATCTTCTATTGTAAGGCATTTACCTTCATCTGTAATAGTTGTCTCGCTCTCGCATACTGCGACCGCGAGGTACTTTCCGTAATATGCAATATTTCACTGATCTCCTTATGCGAATAACCTTCGATCGCATATAAATTAAACACGACCCGGAAACCGGGGGGAAGCGCTTCTATCAACTTTATCAGGTCGGCAGCCGAAAGCTTCGAAATGGTAGAAGCATCCGGTTCGACCAGTTCCCAGGAATGATCCAGATCATCCGCTTCGCGCAGGACATCCGACTTACGTAGATATTCCAGCGCCGTATTTACCATAATCTTACGCATCCAACCTTCAAATGAACCTTCTCCCGAATAGGAGTCCAGATGGATAAAGATCTTTATGAAACCCTCTTGTAAAATATCCTTTGCTGTTTCCCTGTCGTTCACGTAACGCAGGCAAACACCGAGCATCTTACGGGAGTATGTTTCATAGAGCTCTTTCTGAGCCAACCGATTCCCCTTCCGACAACCTGCTATCAGTTGCTGTTCATTCATTCAGTCCAGATCAATCGGGCGATAAGGACCTCTGCCCTATTGCCCTTTATTCTTAAGATGTTTTTATTTTTCAAAACGCTGCATTGGTTCGAAAAAAAGTTTTTTTCTTTTTTCTCTCTGCCACATGCAAAGTTATATTTTTTTCAACGAATAAGATTAATTACAGTTATTTAATCCTGTCTTTCGAATGTGAAGATTTGTATTTATTCCGCATGATTTCGAATATTCCCGGTAAAATAGAGATAAAAATGATGGCGAATATAAGTATTTCAAGGTGCTTTTGCACAAATTCCATCCCACCGAAGAAATAACCGGCATAGGTAAATAACAGCACCCAAACCATTCCGCCGACAATATTGAACGCAGCGAAATGATGGTAAGTCATGTGCCCCATTCCTGCGACAAAGGGCGCAAATGTACGGATGACCGGAATAAAGCGGGCCAGTATAATTGTCTTTCCTCCATGCTTTTCATAAAAGTGATGCGTTTTCTCCAGATAACTTTGCTTGAATATTTTTGAATTGGGGTTACTGAACAGCTTCTCCCCGAAGAACCTCCCTATCATATAGTTGGATGCATCCCCAAGAATAGCGGCGATCATCAGGAAGAGAACGATCAGGTGCACATTAATGTCATTGCCCGGCAAGGAAGCCAGTGCGCCGGCGACAAACAGTAGTGAGTCTCCCGGCAGGAAAGGCGTGACAACCAGCCCCGTTTCACAAAAGATGATAATAAAAAGGATTGCATAAACCCAGACTCCATAAAGGGAAATCAATTCAGCCAGATGTACATCGATATGCAGTACGAAATCAATCAGAAAATTAATAAATTCCATTCCATTATTTTTTTATCCGCCGCAAAGATAAAAGAAATAGTAAGCACAAAAGTCCAATTAATTATTAATTGTTAATTATTAATTATTAATTCTCTACCTGTCAAGACACGCAGGAAATTGCCGGATGATGCCTGAGCCGGCCTGTCCCGGGTAAATCCAATCAGGTGTTTGACGGCAATAAAACAGGTGTTTGACGGCTATGAAACACCTGTTTGACAGCTATGAAACACCTGTTTGACGGCTGTAAAACACCTGTTTGACAACCGTCAAACACTCAATTGCGTGTAGTTTAATGATTTTAGTTGACTACATCTTCTCTAACTTGTAAGTTAGGTTGATTTGTTTATTACTTAGTTATAAATCACGTTAACTCGTTTTGAACAAAAGACAGCTGGCAAATGATTGCCTCTTAAATTTATAAACAGGATATAGGCAATCAGAAAGAAATAAAGTAACTTTGCACGTTGAATACGATACAATAAACGATACAGCTATGGCCGAACAAACAAATGCGGAAGAGGCAAAGAAAAGTCTGAATTTCATAGAGCAAATAGTCGAGAATGATTTAGCCGAAGGAAAAAACGGAGGACGGATACAAACCCGCTTCCCCCCGGAACCAAACGGCTACCTGCATATCGGGCATGCAAAGGCCATTTGCCTGGACTTCGGAATTGCCAAACGCTATAATGGCATCTGTAATTTGCGTTTCGACGACACGAACCCGGTGAAGGAGGATGTGGAATATGTAGACTCCATCAAGGAGGATATACAATGGTTGGGCTTCCAATGGAAAGACATCTACTACGCCTCCGACTATTTCCAGCAACTTTTCGACTTTGCCATTCGTCTCATCAAGCAAGGCCATGCGTATGTAGACGAACAGAGCTCGGAAGTCATTGCCCAGCAGAAAGGCACGCCGACACAACCGGGAGTAGAAAGCCCTTACCGGAACCGCCCGGCGGAAGAAAGCCTGGATTTATTTCTGCGGATGAACCAGGGAGAGTTTGAAGAAGGAAGCATGACGCTTCGCGCCAAGATAGACATGGCATCTTCCAACATGCATTTCCGCGATCCGATTATCTACCGGATCATCAAACATCCGCACCATCGGACGGGTACGACTTGGAAGGTATATCCCATGTATGACTTCGCCCACGGACAAAGCGATTATTTCGAAGGAGTCACCCATTCCCTCTGCACCTTGGAATTTGAAGTGCACCGCCCGCTATACGATTATTTCATCGACCTGCTGATGACGGATGACGGCTACCGCCCGCGACAAACGGAGTTCAACCGCCTGAATCTGACCTATACGATGATGAGCAAGCGGAAATTACTTCAACTGGTAAAAGAACGGCTGGTTGCCGGCTGGGACGATCCGCGAATGCCGACCCTTTGCGGTTACCGCCGCCGCGGTTTCACTCCCCAATCGATCCGGAACTTCATCGATAGGATCGGCTATACCAAATACGATGGAATCATCGATGTCGCCCTCCTGGAACACAGCGTGCGCGAGGATCTGAACGAAACCGCCAAACGGGTGTCGGCTGTGCTGAATCCGGTGAAGCTCCTCATCACTAATTATCCCGAAGGAAAGACCGAGCAACTGGAAGCCGTCAACAACCCCGAAAGACCGGAAGACGGCGTGCATGAAATTACTTTTTCCCGGGAATTGTATATCGAACAGGAAGATTTCATGGAAGACGCTCCGAAAAAATATTACCGGCTGACGCCCGGCCAGGAGGTCCGCCTGAAAAGCGCCTATATTATAAAATGTACCGGCTGCAAGAAAGCGGCAGACGGGACGATCGAAGAGGTATACGCCGAATACCTGCCGGAAACCAAAAGCGGCCTGCCGGACAGCAGCCGGAAGGTGAAAAGCACAATCCACTGGGTATCGGTTGCGCATAGCCTGCCGGCAGAAATCCGTCTTTACGACCGCCTGTTCCTCGCGGAGAATCCGGCGGAAGAAAAGGACAAGGAGCTAAAGGATTTACTGAATCCCGATTCGCTCAAGGTTTTGGCGAACTGCCGGGTGGAAGCGGAACTGGCCGAGGCAAAGCCTTACGATCATTTCCAATTTCAACGCATCGGCTATTTCAATCTGGATCCGGACAGTAAAGACGGCCGGTTGATATTTAACCGTACCGTGTCGCTGAAGGATACATGGAATAAGATAAAAGACAAAGTATAAATAAAAACAGCAGGAATGCTGTGCGTTTCATGAAGAAAGAAATCAATTCAGTATTGTATCAACGTTTCCTGGATGCTTTGGCAGATGGGAAGGAAGCCTATTTTGACGCCGATGAAGTAGATGAACTGATGAGCGAACTGGAAGAGGCCAGCAACTTTACCTACTATGAAGATATTCTGGAACTCGGACTGAAACTACATCCCGACAATCTGGATTTACAGGTAAGGAAATGCCATATCCTGGTATGGAATCAGACTTACGACCAAGCGTTGGAATTGATTGACAGCCTGTCCGAAACCGACCATGAAGAGCTGGACATGCTACGGATGGAATGTTATGCTTACTTGAAACGGTACGATGACCTGTTCGGCTATCTCGACTTACTGATTGAAAAGAAGGTCGACTATCTGGAACGTATTTTTGAGAGCATATCACCCATGTTGGGCAATTGGGATAAAAGAGCCTTTTCTTATATGGAGATAGGACTGGAACTTTTCCCCGATAACCAGTTCATAAACGAGGATTTTTGCTACAACCTGGAAAATAAAGGGCAGGATACGGAACGGGCGATAAAAATCTGCAACAAGCTGATCGACCTGGATCCATACGAGTATGACTACTGGTTCATGTTGGGAAGGCTATATTCCGTCTCCCTGCAATACGAGAAGGCGATCGAAGCGTTCGACTTCGCTCTGGCCTGCAATCCATCTTCTTCCCCGGAGGTCCGCCTTCTGAAGGGGTATTGCCTTTATATGAACGAAAACTACGAGAAAGCGATCGAAGTCTATTCCGAATTACTGAAGGAGGGAGAAGTCAATGAACGTATCTTTCCGTTTTTAGGGGATTGCTACATCAAAATAGAAAAATACGAGGATGCCTATGTCATGTTGAAAAAAATCATCGGAAAAAAGAGTTACGACGATGATCCCTCAGTATTCATCAATATGATTCGTTGCTGTCTTGAAACGGACCGGAAAAATGAAGCAGAGATCCTACTTAAAAAGGCAAACAAGCTTTTCCCCGACAATACGCAGATTTTGTCTTTACAAGCCTTCCAATATATGAAAAACGGAGAAGACGAATTGGCGGTAAATACAACCGGGAAAGTACTGGATTTACTGAACGACCGGATCGGGCTGGATAAGGAAAGCAGCCAGACGCTGTATGATACGGCGCAAACCCTCTACCTGAACGGAGAAGCCGAAAAGGCGCTGAAATACTATCTTCAGATATTGAAGGCAGAGCCGAATATGCCATACCTGCACCTGAACATTGCATTGGCCTACCTGTTTTTAGGTGATATGGAACAGTTTCACAAACACTATAAATCCACTAGTGAAGAAGAGATCATTTCTTTCCTGAACCAGCAGAAATATGATGTGACCTTCAACCGGATCAAGCTGTCCGAATATGCTTTCAGTAAAAAGATTCCGTCGGATCAACTAATCCTGGAATATCTGAATAACAAAAATAACTATAATTGAAAAAAGGAGAAATAACATTTCCGCAAAAAAAGAGATTAATTGACCCGATCAATTAATCTCTCCTGATCAAATAAAGCATTTCCTTACTTTTTTGATTCTTCGATAGATACCTTACGGAATTCCTTCAGTAGTTTTTCAATGCCTAAAGAAGCTTTTCTGGCGCGAGTACCTGCCGCTTTGTTTCCATTTTCTGCTTGTGCAGCAGCATCTTTTGAAAATTCAGCAATCAGCTGATTTAAGTTGTCCAATAAATTTTTCATAATTTCATTTTTTAAAATTCCTGTCAAAGATAGGTTCTTTTACGCATATAAACAGCGTCTTGGATGCATTTTTTGAAGATTTTTTATCGGGAAATAGAGTTTTATACAAAATGGAAGAAAAAAACATATTCAAACATTAAAAATGTCAGTAGAACGGATTATTTTTTTTACTCAAAAAAGAAGACCGCTTTGATTGGCAGACTTTATCCACAGACAAAAGCAACAAAAAACATTAACAGTAATTAAAAATATACCAATCAAACAATATAAAACAATACAAGGTAAAAATATAATAAATAGATACATTTTTGGCAATATATATTACAGATCGAAACAAATAAGCATATTGACACTAATGAATATCCTATCCAAAGAAAGAGATCAATATCAATTAGGATTATTTTTCGTACATTTGTAAACAAATTGACGTCACAACCAATAAGAAGCAAACATAAAGTCAATAAACAATGAAACCAAATAGCCAAATTCACAACACAGGGGGGTTGTATGATCAATCCTACGAACACGATGCATGCGGTGTAGGTATGTTAGTAAACATACATGGGGAAAAATCACATGAAATAGTTGAGTCAGCATTAAAAGTTTTGGAAAACATGCGACACCGCGGAGCGGAAGGTGCAGACAACAAAACCGGTGATGGCGCAGGTATTCTATTACAAATTCCTCATGAATTCATCCTTTTGCAAGGGATTCCGGTTCCTGAAAAAGGAAAATACGGTACAGGCCTTCTCTTTTTACCGAAAGAAGAAAAACAACAGGCAGCGATCCTAAGCATTCTGATCGAAGAGATCGAAAAGGAAGGATTAAGCCTGATGCATCTGAGGAAGGTTCCGGTAAACTCGGATATCCTTGGAGAAGAGGCGCGAGCCTGCGAGCCGGATATCAGGCAGATATTCATTACCGGTTGCAATGACCAAAAAGCACTGGAACTCAAATTATATTTAATCCGGAGAGCGATCGAACGGAAAGTAGCAGCATCCAATCTCGAATCCAAAAACGAGTTTTACGTCTGCTCCCTATCTACCCGCAACATTGTATATAAAGGTATGCTGGAGACAATGCAACTTCGCTATTATTTTCCGGATTTGACAAATCATTACTTTACATCCGGACTCGCATTGGTGCATTCACGGTTCAGTACGAATACTTTTCCGCGTTGGAGCCTTGCCCAGCCTTTCCGTTTGCTGGCGCACAACGGGGAAATCAATACGATCCGGGGGAACCGCGGATGGATGGAAGCGCGTGAAAGCGTACTCTCCTCTCCGGCCATACCCAACATAGAGGCGGTTTGCCCGATCGTGCAACCGGGCATGAGCGATAGCGCATCCTTGGACAATGTCTTGGAATTTCTCGTAGCTTCCGGCTTGAGCCTACCTCATGCCATGGCCATGCTGATCCCGGAAAGTTTCAATGACAAGAACCCTATATCGGAAGATTTGAAAGCCTTCTACGAATACCATTCCATCTTAATGGAACCGTGGGACGGGCCGGCTGCACTTCTGTTCAGCGACGGGAGATATGCCGGAGGTATGCTGGATCGGAACGGGTTACGTCCGGCGCGTTATCTGATTACGACCGGAGATATCATGGTCGTGGCATCCGAAGTCGGCGTTATCGATTTTGAAGCCAATGAAATCAAGGAAAAAGGCCGCCTTCAGCCAGGGAAAATCATTTTGATCGATACGGAAACCGGCCATATTTTTTACGATGAGGAGCTTAAGAAACAACTGGCGGACGCCAAGCCTTATCGAAACTGGCTGACAAAAAACAAAGTGGAATTAGACGAGTTGAAATCCGGACGCAAGGTACCTTCCTCCGCGGAAAAGTTCGAAAACCTGTTACGCCTTTTCAACTATGGGAAGGAAGATATCGAACGCATCATCATTCCGATGTGTACAACCGGAGCAGAGCCTGTCGGTTCTATGGGAAACGACACGCCGTTGGCCGTCCTGTCCTCCGAACCGCAATTGCTTTTCAATTATTTCCGACAGCAATTCGCGCAAGTAACTAATCCGCCGATTGATCCGATCCGGGAAGAATTGGTGATGAGCCTGACCGAATACATCGGTGCGGTCGGCAACAACATCCTGGTGCCGAATGAATCCCATTGCAAAATGGTTCGCTTAAACCATCCGATTTTAAGTAACACACAACTGGATATCCTCTGCAACATCCGTTATAAAGGGTTCAAATCCGTCAAACTTTCCATGTTATTCGAACCCGAGAAAGGGCGTACCGGCTTGGAAAAAGCGTTGGATCAACTCTGCAAACAAGCCGAGCAATCGGTAAAAGAAGGAGTAAATTATATCATCCTGAGCGATAAAAATGTCAATGAGAAACTGGCGCCCATCCCATCGCTGCTGGCAGTCAGTGCCGTTCATCATCATTTGATCTCCGTACAGAAACGGGTACAGACCGCACTCATCGTAGAAACCGGTGAAATGCGCGAAGTGATGCATGCCGCCCTCTTATTGGGCTACGGGGCCAGCGCACTGAATCCTTATATGGCATTTGCCATACTGGATGATCTGACAAAGAAAAAAGAGATACAGTCCAATTATGAAACGGCAGAAAAGAATTATATAAAGGCGCTTTGCAAAGGATTGCTTAAAGTCATTAGTAAAATGGGAATCAGTACGATTCGCAGCTACCGGGGAGCCAAACTGTTTGAAGCGATAGGATTGAGCAAGGAACTCTCGGATCGTTATTTCGGCGGAACGGCCAGTAATATCGGCGGCATCCGCCTGGAAGAAATCGTCTACGATGTCCAAAGGCTACATTCCGAAGCTTTTGAGCAACCGTTAGGGCATTTGCTTCTGAATAAAGGCATCTACAGTTACCGTCTAGAAGGAGAAAAACATGCCTGGAATCCGGAAACGATTTCAACCCTTCAACTGGCAACCCGTTTAGGAAGCTATAAGAAATTCAAAGAATACACTCATTTGATAGATGAAAGGGAGACGCCGATTTTCCTTCGGGATTTTCTCACCTTCAAAAATAGGACACCCATCCCAATCGAAAAAGTCGAACCCGCTGAAGCAATCATGAAACGTTTCGTCACGGGTGCGATGAGCTTCGGTTCCATCAGTCGGGAAGCGCACGAAACCATGGCAATGGCGATGAATCTGATTCACGGCCGCAGTAATACCGGCGAAGGAGGCGAAGATCCGGAACGATTCAAAATAAGGGCGGACGGATTGTCCATGCGTTCTGCCATCAAGCAGGTCGCTTCAGGACGTTTCGGCGTAACAACCGAATATCTGGTCAACGCAGATGAAATACAAATAAAGATAGCCCAAGGGGCAAAACCCGGGGAAGGCGGACAGTTGCCGGGATTCAAAGTAAACGAAGTCATTGCAAAAACAAGACATTCGATACCCGGAATCTCGCTGATTTCCCCTCCTCCGCATCATGACATCTATTCAATCGAAGACTTGGCCCAATTGATTTTCGACCTGAAGAACGTCAACCCCACTGCGGAAATTAGCGTCAAGCTCGTTTCGGAAGGCGGTGTAGGTACCATTGCTGCAGGAGTCGCGAAGGCAAAAGCCGACCGGATCATTATTTCCGGAGCGGAAGGCGGCACGGGGGCCTCTCCTATGAGTTCCATCCGTTACGCGGGTGTTTCTCCCGAATTGGGCTTATCAGAAACCCAGCAAACATTGGTATTAAATAGTTTGCGCGGACAAGTAAAACTTCAAACCGACGGTCAGTTGAAGACCGGGCGTGACATTGTCATCATGGCCATACTCGGAGCGGAAGAGTTCGGATTCGCAACCTCCGCCCTAATCGTATTGGGATGCGTAATGATGCGCAAATGCCACCTCAACACATGTCCCGTCGGCGTCGCAACTCAAGACGAAGCACTCCGGGAACGTTTCCACGGACGTTATGAACACCTGGTAAATTTCTTCAACTTCCTTGCACAGGAAGTAAGGGAACATTTAGCCGAATTAGGCTATACCAAACTGGATGATATCATCGGTCACACGGAACTGCTCGAACAAAAGCCGGCCGATGGGCAACCAAAGCACGATTTGCTGAATTTAAGCAAGCTGCTTTATTTCCCGGAACAGGGGCATCATACCCCCATCCACCAGACAACGAAGCAAATCCTTCAGATTCAGGATATCAAGGATCTGGATATCATCAAGAACGCCCAAGCAGCCATCGAGAAACAGCAGGAAGTGTCTTTGGACTATACGATTTCGAATACCGACCGTTCTGTCGGCGCCATGCTGTCCGGCGAAATAGCGAAACGCTACGGGAATACAGGATTACCGGATCATACTTTGAATATCAAATTTAAGGGAGCCGCCGGACAAAGTTTCGGTGCATTCCTAGCCCATGGAATTCATTTCCGCCTGGAAGGCGAAGCCAACGATTATCTCGGCAAAGGATTAAGCGGCGGACGAATCAGCCTGATGCCTCCGGTACGTTCCACATTCATTGCGGAAGAAAATACAATTGCCGGCAATACCTTATTATACGGAGCGACCAGCGGTGAAGTCTATATCAATGGCCGCGTAGGCGAACGTTTTGCCGTGCGCAACAGTGGTGCGATAGCCGTTGTCGAAGGCGTAGGAGACCACTGCTGCGAATATATGACCGGCGGGCGGGTCGTAGTCCTGGGGAGTACCGGACGCAATTTTGCCGCCGGTATGAGCGGTGGAGTAGCTTACGTCTGGAACCGGAAGGGAGATTTCGATTATTACTGCAACATGGAAATGGTTGAACTCTCGCTGATAGAAGATAGCACAACACGTAAAGAGCTGCACGAATTGATTCGTAAGCATTATCACTATACCGGCAGCCATTTAGCCGGAATAATATTGGATAATTGGGATAAATATATGGATGAATTTATCCAGATTGTTCCGATCGAATACAAGAAAGTCCTGCAAGAAGAACAGATGAAGAAGTTGCAGCGTAAGATTGCAGAAATGCAACGTGATTATTAATTTTAAAAAAACATCCGACAATGGGAAATCCAAAAGCATTTTTGACGGTCCCCCGGAAAGAAGCCGGGTATCGTCCCGTACACGATAGAATCAATGACTTCAGTGAAGTCGAACAGACATTGAATAGCGGTGACCGCCGCTTACAAGCCTCCCGCTGCATGGACTGCGGCATCCCCTTCTGCCATTGGGCTTGCCCGATAGGGAACAAACAACCCGAATGGCAAGACTTGCTCTACAAGGGGCGTTGGAAAGAAGCCTTTTACGTATTGGAAGAGACTTGTGACTTTCCTGAATTTACCGGACGCATCTGCCCGGCTCCATGTGAAAAGAGCTGTGTTCTGATGCTAAGCGCCAATGAGCCGGTAACCATTCGCGAGAACGAAGTTTCGATCATTGAAGCTGCTTTCCGCGAAGGTTATGTAAAGCCGGTGCAGCCGGTTCGTAACGGGAAAACCGTAGCTGTTATCGGCAGTGGCCCAGCCGGGCTTACGGTCGCCAACCGATTAAACCGCAAAGGGTATACGGTCGTCGTTTTTGAAAAGGAAGAACTGCCCGGCGGGTTATTGCGTTACGGCATTCCCAATTTTAAACTGAGCAAAACCATTATCGACCGCCGTATTGACCTGATGAAAAAAGAAGGAATTGAATTCCGGTTAAATGCAATGGTAGGCAACGACATTTCGACCAAAGAGATCGTCGATTCATTCGATGCCGTTTGTGTAGCGATCGGAAGCGAAATCCCCCGTGACCTGAAAGTCGAAGGTCGTAATCTGAAAGGAGTCTATTTCGCGTTGGAGTTACTATCACAGCAAAACCGTATCCTCGAGGGTATTTCCGTACCTCCTAAAAATATAATCAATGCCAAGGGAAAAAAGGTATTGGTAATCGGGGGTGGAGATACCGGAAGCGACTGCGTAGGAACTGCCAACCGCCATGGAGCGGCCAGTGTCACTCAGATCGAAATCATGCCCAAGCCTCCCGTCGGATTCAATCCGGGTACCCCTTGGCCGGCATGGCCTCAGGTATTGAGGACAAGCAGCAGCCATGAGGAAGGTTGCGTTCGCCGCTGGTGCCTGACAACCAATCGCTTTATCGGAGAAAAGAATACGTTGAAAGCCGTCGAAATAGAAGAAGTGGAATGGATACCGGGAGAAAACGGAGGCCGTCCGATAATGAAGCCTACAGGCAAAACGGAGATAATAGAAGCGGATCTGGTCTTTCTCTCCATGGGATTTGTCCATCCGGAGCAGGAAGGACTCCTTCAGGAGTTAAAACTGGCAACCAACGACCGGAAGAATATTTCCGTCAATTCCAGCCAGCAGACTTCTTCTGAAAAAGTATTTGCCTGCGGAGACGCGACAACAGGCGCCAGCCTTGTGGTACGTGCCATGGCTTCCGGAAAGAAAACGGCAAAAGCGATCGATCATTATTTACAATCTTAATTTAAATCAATTATGTGTGGTATAACGGCAATATTCAATATACACGAAGGTCAGCATGAACAACTTCGAAAACAAGCTTTAACTATGAGCAAACGGGTACGTCACCGCGGCCCGGATTGGAGTGGTATATACACCGGGAAGACAGCAATCTTGGCGCATGAACGCCTGTCGATCGTCGATCCGGCATCCGGAGGGCAACCTCTTGTCAGCCCGGATGGAAAGTTGATTCTCTGCGTAAATGGAGAAATATATAACCATCAGGCCATCAGGGAAGAGCTGAAGGGGGAATATAAATTTCAGACCGGCTCGGACTGTGAAGTGATTCTGGCTCTTTACCAGAAGAAAGGCATTCACTTTCTGGAAGACCTGAACGGAATCTTCGCATTCGCCCTTTATGACGAAGAAAAGAATGTGTTCATGATAGCCAGGGATCCCATTGGTGTTATACCTTTATATATAGGTCATGATGACAACGGCCACCTGCTCGTTTCTTCCGAGTTGAAAGCGTTGGAAGGCTTTGCAACGGAATACGACCAGTTTAAACCGGGGCATTATTTTTATAGTGAAGACAAAGACTATACCAAATGGTATGAACGCGACTGGATGGATTACGAAAACGTAAAAGATAACGAAGCCGACAAGGAAGAACTGCGTAAGGCTCTGGAAGCGGCCGTACACCGGCAGTTGATGAGCGACGTACCCTACGGCGTATTGCTTTCCGGAGGATTGGATTCGTCGATTATCTCGGCAGTCGCCAAACTCTATGCCGCCAAACGGATCGAATCCGGGAACAAGCAGGATGCCTGGTGGCCCCAACTCCATTCTTTTGCTATCGGTTTGAAAGGCGCGCCCGACCTGGTAGCGGCCAAGAAAGTGGCCGATCATATCGGAACCGTGCATCATGAAATCCATTACACCATCCAGGAAGGCTTGGATGCAATCAGGGACGTGATTTACCATATAGAAACCTATGACGTAACAACTGTACGCGCCTCCACCCCAATGTATTTGCTTGCCCGCGTTATCCGGAGCATGGGAATCAAAATGGTGTTGAGCGGCGAAGGAGCCGACGAAGTATTCGGTGGATACCTCTATTTCCACAAAGCTCCGAATGCCAGAGCGTTTCATGATGAGACACTCCGGAAAATCAGTAAATTGTATTTATACGACTGCTTGCGCGCCAACAAAAGCCTGGCAGCCTGGGGAGTAGAAGGACGCGTTCCCTTCCTCGACAAAGAGTTTATGGATGTAGCCATGCGCCTGAATCCGGAAGCGAAGATGGCGCCGGGAAAAGTCATTGAAAAGAAGATTCTCCGCGAAGCCTTTGAAGACCTGTTGCCCGAAAGCGTGGCATGGAGACAAAAGGAACAATTCTNAGGTTGCGTTCGCCGCTGGTGCCTGACAACCAATCGCTTTATCGGAGAAAAGAATACGTTGAAAGCCGTCGAAATAGAAGAAGTGGAATGGATACCGGGAGAAAACGGAGGCCGTCCGATAATGAAGCCTACAGGCAAAACGGAGATAATAGAAGCGGATCTGGTCTTTCTCTCCATGGGATTTGTCCATCCGGAGCAGGAAGGACTCCTTCAGGAGTTAAAACTGGCAACCAACGACCGGAAGAATATTTCCGTCAATTCCAGCCAGCAGACTTCTTCTGAAAAAGTATTTGCCTGCGGAGACGCGACAACAGGCGCCAGCCTTGTGGTACGTGCCATGGCTTCCGGAAAGAAAACGGCAAAAGCGATCGATCATTATTTACAATCTTAATTTAAATCAATTATGTGTGGTATAACGGCAATATTCAATATACACGAAGGTCAGCATGAACAACTTCGAAAACAAGCTTTAACTATGAGCAAACGGGTACGTCACCGCGGCCCGGATTGGAGTGGTATATACACCGGGAAGACAGCAATCTTGGCGCATGAACGCCTGTCGATCGTCGATCCGGCATCCGGAGGGCAACCTCTTGTCAGCCCGGATGGAAAGTTGATTCTCTGCGTAAATGGAGAAATATATAACCATCAGGCCATCAGGGAAGAGCTGAAGGGGGAATATAAATTTCAGACCGGCTCGGACTGTGAAGTGATTCTGGCTCTTTACCAGAAGAAAGGCATTCACTTTCTGGAAGACCTGAACGGAATCTTCGCATTCGCCCTTTATGACGAAGAAAAGAATGTGTTCATGATAGCCAGGGATCCCATTGGTGTTATACCTTTATATATAGGTCATGATGACAACGGCCACCTGCTCGTTTCTTCCGAGTTGAAAGCGTTGGAAGGCTTTGCAACGGAATACGACCAGTTTAAACCGGGGCATTATTTTTATAGTGAAGACAAAGACTATACCAAATGGTATGAACGCGACTGGATGGATTACGAAAACGTAAAAGATAACGAAGCCGACAAGGAAGAACTGCGTAAGGCTCTGGAAGCGGCCGTACACCGGCAGTTGATGAGCGACGTACCCTACGGCGTATTGCTTTCCGGAGGATTGGATTCGTCGATTATCTCGGCAGTCGCCAAACTCTATGCCGCCAAACGGATCGAATCCGGGAACAAGCAGGATGCCTGGTGGCCCCAACTCCATTCTTTTGCTATCGGTTTGAAAGGCGCGCCCGACCTGGTAGCGGCCAAGAAAGTGGCCGATCATATCGGAACCGTGCATCATGAAATCCATTACACCATCCAGGAAGGCTTGGATGCAATCAGGGACGTGATTTACCATATAGAAACCTATGACGTAACAACTGTACGCGCCTCCACCCCAATGTATTTGCTTGCCCGCGTTATCCGGAGCATGGGAATCAAAATGGTGTTGAGCGGCGAAGGAGCCGACGAAGTATTCGGTGGATACCTCTATTTCCACAAAGCTCCGAATGCCAGAGCGTTTCATGATGAGACACTCCGGAAAATCAGTAAATTGTATTTATACGACTGCTTGCGCGCCAACAAAAGCCTGGCAGCCTGGGGAGTAGAAGGACGCGTTCCCTTCCTCGACAAAGAGTTTATGGATGTAGCCATGCGCCTGAATCCGGAAGCGAAGATGGCGCCGGGAAAAGTCATTGAAAAGAAGATTCTCCGCGAAGCCTTTGAAGACCTGTTGCCCGAAAGCGTGGCATGGAGACAAAAGGAACAATTCTCCGATGGAGTGGGCTATAATTGGATCGATACGTTGAAGGAAGTTGCCGCTTCCCAAGTCAGCGACGAACAGATGGCTCATGCCACCGAGCGTTTCCCGATCCATACGCCGCAGAATAAGGAAGAATACCATTACCGTTCGATCTTCGAAGAACATTTTCCCAGCAAAAGCGCAGCCTTATCGGTACCTTCCGTTCCGAGCGTCGCCTGTTCGACACCCGAAGCATTGGCATGGGATGCCTCCTTCAAAGATCAGAACGAGCCTAGCGGCCGTGCGATCAAAGGCGTACATGAACATAGCTATAACAAATAATTTAAACAGATTACTAAATCTGAAAAGTGAATTTTTTCTGCCCTATGTAACTGATCAGGGTAGCAATCACAGTAATAATCATTTTTGAGGGGGTCGGGTAGAAATGCCAGACCTCCACAAATAATTTCAGCCCCCCGTAATTCAATCCCAAATTCAACAATACGACCATCAGGTAACGGATCAATTGGACACGCCCCCTCAGGGAGGAAGCGCTGAAGGTCACATATTTCTGCAATAAAAAACCGGATAGGAAAGAGATGGGAAACGAACAGGCAAGCGCCGCAATAGGCGCACTGAAGGTGAGGATTCCAAGATGAAGATCTTCACGCGACAAAATAAAATTATAAAAGGCGAAATAAAGCACCCAGTCAAAAAGAACGTTCGCTACGCCGGTAATGCCGTAGCGAAACATTTGTATCGGTAAAAATTTACTGAAAGGCGGATAAAAAAAATCAAGGCATTGACGGATGTATCCACCGCTCTTTTCTAAAATTGTCCTCATTCATTTATCAATTAGCCGAGCCACCGTTCCATTTTATCCACAAATACCCGGCTTCCATAATTTCTCCAAGTCCTTTATGCTCTCAAAAAACGCTTCCAAAATTTAAAAACATACAAAAGTAGCGGTTTATTTCTTATTGAAAAAGAGATATGCTCTTTTTACGGGAACGAATCGATATTTTGCAGCCTCATCCACCTAAATATCCCGGGAAATCCGGTTAGCTGAATCCCCAAATTAAATTAACGGAGAAAAAGTGTGTAAAATAAGCCCCCAAAAATGATATATTGTAGCATTTCATCCGTTTCTTTTTCTAATAAACAATCCTATGTGGAAAATTTTGCATTATTCTCCCTTTATTCTTTTGAAATCGTTACTTTTGTAACTCAATAAAATTTATGAGTACATCATGGAAAATTTGAATTGGTCTGCGCTTCCTTTCGGATATATCAAGACAGATTACAATGTTAGATGTTATTACCGAAACGGGCAATGGGGAGAATTGGAAGTAAGTTCTTCCGAGATACTGAACATTCACATGGCTGCAACATGCTTGCACTATGGGCAGGAATCGTTCGAGGGTTTGAAAGCATTCAAAGGTAAAGACGGCAAGATCCGCGTATTCAGGATGGACGAAAATGCCAAACGGCTGCAATCGTCCTGTGGAGGAATCAAAATGGCGGAACTTCCGGTCGATCGGTTTGAAGAAGCGGTTCGCAAAGTCATTCGCCTGAACGAACGGTTCGTACCTCCCTATGAAAGCGGTTCTGCTTTATATATCCGTCCCCTTGTCCTGGGTTTAGGCGCGCAGGTTGGCGTAAAGCCGGCAGACGAATACCTCTTTCTGATATTTGTTACTCCGGTAGGACCTTATTTCAAAACAGGCTTCAAACCTTCCAAAGTCTGCATTATGCGGGCATACGACCGCGCCGCACCTCACGGAACGGGGACATATAAAGTCGGAGGCAACTATGCCGCCAGCCTGGTGGCCGGAGAAAAAGCCAAAGAACACGGATATGCAGCCGTCCTCTATCTGGACCCGAAAGAGAAAAAATACGTGGATGAATGCGGTCCGGCCAACTTTTTCGGAATACGCGGAAAGACGTATATTACGCCGGCTTCCACCTCCATCCTGCCTTCGATCACGAACAAGAGCCTGATCCAATTAGCGGAAACAATCGGTTTGACTGTTGAACGCCGTCCGGTACCTTACGAAGAACTGGCAACCCTGGACGAGGCCGCCGAATGCGGGACGGCCGCCGTAATCGCCCCGATTTCGCAAATCGACGATTTGGATGAAAATAAATCCTTTGTCTATTCAAAAGATGGTCAGGTAGGCCCGATATGCAATCAATTGTACACGAAATTGCGGGCAATCCAATACGGTGACGAGCCGGATCCGTTCGGATGGGTAACGATTATCGATTGATTGACAGTCATAATATACAAAATACATTAAATTTTGCTATGTCGATATTGCAATATCATCTCTTTTTATATCTTTGTAGGTGAATTAGCAATCAAGACAGGTGGAATCATTTTTTAGAACGCATAAGTATCTTGTAGGTCATGTTAACACTCCCGTACGCCGGGGTCTAATGGATGAAGTCAACTGGGACGACCGACTGATAGGCATCAAAGGTTCCCGGGGAGTGGGAAAAACGACATTCCTGTTGGACTATGCCCGGGAATATTTCGGGGCGGACAACAGGGAGTGTTTGTTTATCAATCTGAACCAATTCTTCTTTACGGAGCGTACGCTCGTCGATTTTGCCGACGAATTCCGCACCAAGGGAGGCAAAGTGCTTTTGATAGACCAGGTATTCAAGTATCCCGGATGGTCGAGAGAGTTACGATACTGCTATGATCACTTTACCGATTTGAAAATTGTATTTACCGGATCTTCCGTCATGCGGTTGAAGGAGGAAAATCCGGACCTATGGGGAAAAGTAATGTCCTATAACCTAAGAGGGTTTTCTTTCCGGGAATATTTGAATCTGGAATCCGGGAACAACTTCCCGGCCTTTTCGTTTGAAGACATCATAAAGAACCATCAGGAAATAGCGAAAAGTATATGCGCCGTTACTAAACCGAAGGCATACTTTCAGGACTATCTTCATCATGGTTTCTTCCCTTTTTATTTGGAGAACCGCAATTTTTCAGAGAATCTGTTGAAGACAATGAATATGATACTCGAAGTAGATGTTTTGTATATCAAGCAAATTGAACAAACCTATCTACCGAAGTTGCGTAAATTGCTCTATCTTTTGTCCCTAAGTGCACCTTGTACTCCGAACGTCAGCCAACTGAGTAAAGAAATACAGGCCTCCCGGGCAACAGTGATGAATTACATGAAATATCTGAAAGATGCACGCTTAGTCAATTTACTTTATCCGTCGGGAGAAGAATATCCGAAAAAACCGTCTAAACTGTACATGTACAATTCTAATCTGATGTACGCGATCAGTCCGATGGAAACGGATAGCCAATCGGTACGGGAAACTTTTTTCTACAACCAGGTATTGAAAGACAATGCCGTCAATGAAGGAATAAAAAATTCCCATTTTATGGTAAACGAAGAGTATCCTTTCCGGATCGAAGGGAACATGAAGTTCAAAAATAATCCCGATTTTTGTTATGCAGTCGATCAGATTGAAAAAGGAGAAGAAAATTGCATACCTTTATGGCTCTTTGGTTTTTTATACTAAATGGTTTAATATATCTAATAAATACTAATAGTTTGAATCTATGACAAAGAAGAAATCTTTTTTAACTTGTGATGGCAATCAGGCTGCGGCGCACATATCCTATATGTTCAGCGAAGTAGCCGCGATTTATCCGATCACCCCATCTTCCACAATGGCCGAATACGTTGATGAGTGGGCGGCCGCCGGACGTAAAAACATCTTCGGCGAAACAGTCTTGGTACAAGAAATGCAATCGGAAGCGGGTGCAGCCGGTGCTTTGCATGGATCCCTGCAGGCCGGCGCATTAAGCACGACCTATACGGCTTCTCAAGGTTTGTTATTGATGATCCCCAATATGTATAAAATCGCAGGAGAATTGCTTCCTACGGTATTCCATGTTTCTGCACGTACCATTGCTTCCCACGCCTTGTGTATCTTCGGCGACCACCAGGACGTAATGGCTTGCCGCCAGACCGGCTTTGCCATGTTTGCGGAAGGCTCCGTACAGGAAGTAATGGATCTGTCCGCAGTGGCTCACCTGGCAACGCTGAAATCCCGCGTTCCTTTCCTCAACTTCTTCGACGGTTTCCGTACCTCCCATGAGATACAGAAAGTAGAAGCGTTGAGCGCCGAGGAACTGGCTCCGCTGGTCGACCAGGAAGCGTTGGCCGATTTCCGCAAACGCGCTTTGAATCCGGAATCTCCCGTATCCCGCGGTATGGCTGAAAACCCGGATCATTTCTTCCAGCATAAGGAAGCTTCCAATCCTTTTTACGAAGCTGTCCCCGCGATCGTGGAAGAATACATCAATGAGATCAACAAACTGACCGGGCGTAACTACGGCCTGTTCGATTATTACGGTGCGGAAGATGCCGAAAACATCATCATCGCAATGGGTTCCGTAACGGAAGCTATCCGTGAGACGGTGGACTATCTGGCGGAACAAGGCAAAAAGGTCGGAGTCCTTTCCGTCCACCTGTATCGCCCATTCTCTGCAAAACACTTCCTGGCTGCTGTCCCGAAGACGGTAAAACGGATTGCAGTATTAGACCGGACAAAAGAACCGGGAGCAACCGGCGAACCTTTATACCTGGACATAAAAGACATATTTTACGGTAAGGAAAATGCTCCATTGATCGTAGGCGGACGTTACGGCTTGGCATCGAAAGACACCACACCGGCCCAGATACTTTCAGTCTATGAGAACCTGGAACTGCCTATGCCGAAAAATCAGTTTACAATTGGAATCGTGGATGATATCACATTCACTTCACTTCCTCCGAAAGAAGAAATCGAATTGAGCGGCACAGGTACATTCGAAGCCAAATTCTACGGTCTGGGAGCCGACGGTACGGTAGGCGCCAACAAGAACTCGGTAAAGATTATCGGTGACAACACGGATAAATATTGCCAGGCGTATTTCGCATACGACTCCAAAAAGTCAGGAGGTTTTACCAGTTCCCACTTGCGTTTCGGAGATACGCCGATTCGCTCCACTTATCTGGTGAATACCCCGAACTTCGTAGCTTGCCACGTGCAGGCTTATCTCCGGATGTATGACGTAACCCGAGGGCTTCGCAAAAACGGTACATTCTTGCTGAATACCATCTGGACGGATGAAGAACTGGCAAAGCATTTGCCGAATAAGATAAAACGTTATTTCGCACAAAAGAATATCACGGTTTACTATATCAATGCAACTCAGATTGCGCAGGAAATCGGTTTGGGTAACCGTACCAACACCATCCTCCAGTCTGCATTCTTCCGTATCACAAAAGTAATCCCCGTCGATCTGGCTATCGAACAAATGAAGAAATTCATTGTCAAATCCTACGGAAAGAAAGGGGAAGACGTAGTAAATAAAAACTATGCGGCCGTTGACCGTGGAGGTGAATACAAACAATTGACCGTCGATCCAGCTTGGGCTAACCTGCCGGATGATGAAGTAATCCCGAACAATGATCCGGACTTCATCAATGAAGTGGTTCGTCCGATCAATGCACAAGACGGCGACCGCCTGCCGGTTTCCGCGTTCAAGGGAATTGAAGACGGGACTTGGCAACAAGGTACGTCACAATATGAAAAACGGGGAGTGGCAGCGTTTGTGCCGGAATGGGATAAGGAAAACTGTATCCAATGTAACCGGTGCGCTTATGTTTGTCCTCACGCATGTATCCGTCCGTTTGTTTTGGATACGGTAGAACAGGAAACTGCTCCATTCAAAGACGATACGCTCAAAGCTACCGGAAAGCAATTTGACGGCATGACTTTCCGTATTCAGGTCGATGTATTAGATTGCTTGGGTTGTGGCAACTGTGCGGATGTTTGCCCGGGTAAGAAAGGCAACAAGGCATTGGTAATGAAACACCTCGAGAGCCAATTGAACAACCAGCCGAATTGGGATTTCTGTGCAAGCACCGTAAAGAGCAAACAGCACTTGGTCGATATAAAAGCCAATGTGAAGAATTCGCAGTTTGCCACTCCGTTATTTGAATTCTCGGGTGCCTGCTCCGGTTGCGGTGAAACACCTTATGTGAAGTTACTTTCCCAATTGTTCGGAGATCGCGAAATGATTGCGAATGCAACCGGTTGTTCTTCCATCTATTCAGGTTCTGTTCCATCCACTCCATATACGACAAACGAAGACGGACACGGACCGGCATGGGCGAACTCCTTATTCGAGGACTTCTGCGAATTCGGATTGGGTATGGAGATAGCCAATAAGAAGATGCGCGAACGTCTGCACCGTTATATGACGGAAGCTTTGGAGGTAGAGGAAATCCCGGCTGAAACAAAAGCGTTATTCAACGAATGGATTGAAAACAGACATGATGCGGATAAGACGAAGGAACTCTCGGTTAAAATCAAAGCAGCCCTTCGTGACAAAACGGATAAATATAGCAAAGATATCCTAGGATTGTCACAATATCTGGTGAAACGCTCCCAATGGATTATCGGCGGTGACGGCGCTTCTTATGATATTGGCTTTGGTGGTTTGGATCATGTCCTGGCATCCGGTGAAAATGTAAATATTATGGTGTTGGATACGGAAATCTATTCCAATACGGGCGGCCAGTCATCCAAGTCGACACCGATCGGTGCAATCGCCAAGTTTGCCGCTTCCGGTAAACGCGTTCGTAAGAAAGACCTCGGTTTGATGGCTTCGACTTATGGCTATGTCTATTGTGCACAGATTGCGATGGGTGCAGATCCTGCACAAACACTGAAAGCAATCCGTGAAGCGGAAGCTTATGACGGACCTTCCATCATCATCGCTTACTCTCCCTGTATCAGTCACGGATTGAAAGCCGGCATGGGCAAATCCCAAGCTGAAGAGGCAGCAGCTGTCGCTTGCGGGTACTGGCATCTGTGGCGTTACAATCCGGAACTGGAAAGACAAGGAAAGAATCCATTCGTATTGGATAGCAAAGAGCCCAAATGGGAAGATTTCAAGCCATTCCTGAAGAGCGAAGTTCGATACGCTTCCGTCCTGAAACAATATCCGAAAGAAGCGGAAGAATTGTTCCAGGCAGCCGAAGACAATGCGCGTTGGCGCTACACCAGCTATACTCGCTTGGCCAAACAAGCTTGGGGAGCTGAGTTGGAAGAAGTCACAGGCGTATTAAAAGTGGAAGATTAATCACAATCCATAAAACAGCTAAACTGACGACACGCGCGGACTGAAAAGTTCGCGCGTGTTTTTTTATACAACTATTATATGCCTTTTCAATATCATTTAGCCTATATAAAATATACCGGTAATAAGAACATATATTATAATAAGAATTAGAAATTATCGCTATTTTTGGGAAAAATTGGTATATGCTTATTGAAAAAATCATACAAGATCTTCGGAAAGGTTCCCACGGAGCATTTAATATACTGTATGATATGTATGCAGACTCATTATATGGTTTTGTTTTAGCAAATACTAAATCTCCGTCTCTTTCAGAAGATATTGTTCAGGAAACTTTCTTGAAATTATGGAATTATCGAGAACAATTGAAGATAGAAGGCTCTTTCAAAGCTTTACTCTTCTTGATAGCTAAACAGCAAATGATCAATACTCTACGGAAACAAATAAATCAACCTGATTTTGAAGAGTATATAAAATATTGCGATAGTGAAAAATTTGCAGATAATTCGGCTGAAGAGAAGATCTTTTATGACGACTTTCAGGAAAAATTAAATAAAATAAAGCATTTATTAAGTGATCGCCAACGGGAGGTTTTTGAGTTAAGCAAAATAGAAGGCCTGAAAAATAAAGAAATAGCAGAAAAATTGAATATATCCGAACAGACAGTTAAAAATCAATTATCGGCTGCTTTAAAGATCTTGAGATCTGAATTGATAAAATACCATCCGTTGTTCATCTTCTTATTATAATCCTTTAGTTCCTCCTTCTCTTATTGAAGTTGAAAAAATATTGAATATAAGCAGATTAAACCTACATACATGTTTGTATTTTTCATTATAGCAAAGACCTAATTTTGCTTATAATATATTTCGTGTTATAAAACACATATATATACCGGTACTTTACTTCTATGGTTACGTGTATTAATAAAGTTCAATGTCTTTTTTTATTAACAAAAGGAAAAATCAGAAAGTAATGAGTAATATATTTCAAGAATTATATAATCGTTTTTTATTTAGTCGAATTTCTGCCGAGGAGTTCATTAAAATGAAAGATTATATAAACAAAGCATCAGAGGAGGATTTATCCGATTTAATGCAAGAAGCCTGGAATAGCAATGTATTCATGCTTAAAATGAATTCAAAAACAAAAGACCAGATAAAAACGAGGCTCTCATTTTGTATAGAAAGCGATAACCGGAATTTGAAAAAAAAGCTTGTTTCTATGTGGAGCCGTATTGCTGTTGCGGTTATACTTCTTTTAGTTGTAGGCAGTTCGGTTTGGTTTTTAACAGATAGAAAAGAATTGAAACAGGAACAAGTTTTGGTAGAAGCGCCGAGAGGAGATAAGGCCCAGGTTATATTGCCTGATGGTTCGAAAGTAAGATTGAATTCCGAAAGTGTTATCACCTATGATTTTACAAATAAAAGATATAGGAACTTAACGTTAAAAGGGGAAGCTTTTTTTGAGATACATAAAGACGAGAGACGTCCTTTCATTGTAAAAGCAAATGATATTGATATAGAGGTATTAGGTACGACTTTTAATGTGCGTGCATATGATAATGAAAATGAGATAACATCTTCCCTCATTGAAGGGAGTGTGAAGTTGACTGATAACGTATTGGAAAAGAGCTATTATTTGAAACCATCTCAAAAGGCTGTTTATTCTAAATCTACCCGGGAAATACAGATTATTCCTACAACGAATGAAGATGAAACTGCCTGGCTCGAAGGAAAATTGATCTTTAATTCGGAGCGACTGTGCGATGTGATTGAAAAAATGGAACGGTGGTACGATGTAAATATAGACTTACAATGTCCGGAAATAAGAGAAGACCGAATTTCCGGTTCGTTTAAAAATGGACAGGTATATTTTGCATTAGAGGCATTGCGTATGCAATATAAGTTTAAGTATACGATAAAGAATAATCATACAATAATAATAACCAAATAAAAATGCCTATGAATTAGATCCGAATACAAACAGAAGCCAAAGAATGGACAAGATTCTTTGGCTCGGCTTAAAGTCCGAAGCAATGACGATAAATCATTATAGTTCAAACCTTAAAAAAAATATTATGTATACAAAGTTACATGTTTTTATGCATAAAGGAGCAGTATATCCTCAGTTTTTTTGTAAAATGCTGCTTATTACATTACTATTTCTTATGTGTGGCTCGTTGCAGGGCCAAAATTCGTTATCCAAGGTAACCTTGAATCTGAAAAATGTGCCCTTGGTAGAGATACTTAAACAGATAGAGAGGCAAACAGCTTATTCGGTTGTTTACAGGGATGTTGTTATAGATAAAACGGAAAATGCATCTATTTCTGTTACGAACGTTTCATTAAACGATGTGTTGACGGGGCTTTTAAATCCTAAAGGGCTGACTTTTGGAATCGTAGATAAATACATCGTGATTCTTGCAAAAGAAAAAAACATGGCGACTTCGGATAATAAAAGCATACGGGTTGCCGGCGTTGTTAAAGATAACAAAGGTGAAATGATTGTCGGTGCCAATATCCGCGTAAAAGGAACTAATATGGTTGTCGTTAGTGATATGGACGGAAAATTTGCAGTTGATGTTTCTTCTCCGGAGGCTGTATTATTAGTATCGTATATTGGTTTTAAAACAAGGGAAATACCCGTAGGAAACGGAGCCCCATTAAATATTGTGTTAAATGAAGATGCTTCAAGCTTGAGTGAAGTTGTGGTGGTAGGTTACGGTATGCAGAAAAAAATACATGTAACAGGATCTGTTGCCCAATTATCTTCAAAAGAGTTATTAGTAGCTCCGATGTCTAGCGTAACGAATATGCTTGCCGGCAAATTGCCCGGTTTAATTACCACACAAAATTCAGGGCAACCCGGAAATGATCAAGCCTCTATGATAATCCGCGGAGCCGGTACTTTTAACGATTGGTCGCCTCTGCTACTTGTTGATGGAGTAGAGCGTAGTTTTAATACAATTGATCCGAATGACGTGGAAAGTGTAACCATATTGAAAGATGCGGCTGCGGCTGCCGTGTATGGGGTGCGTGCAGCCCATGGCGTTATTCTGGTAAAGACAAAAAGAGGAATCGCCAATCGGAAGCCTGAGATCACCTATAATGGTTCCTATACTTTTACTATGAATACCCGGTTTCCTGAATTCTTAAACGGACCGGATTATGCCCGTTGGCATAATAAAGCTCGTGAATTAGACGGTTATGAAGGGTTTTATACGGCAGAAGATATTGCAAAAATTGAGAATGGAGATCCTGACGGTATTTGGGGCAATACGGATTGGCTCGGTGAATTGTTTAAAGATTACGGGGGAACCCAACAGCATAATATTTCTGTAATTGGGGGCAGTGATCGGGTACAATATTTTGTAAGTGCCGGTTTTATGGATCAGGATGGTATTTTACCGAATTCAGAATTTAAACGCTATAATGTACGTTCTAATTTGGATGTCCAGGTAACCGATGAAATAAAATTATCAGTTGATATTGCAGGTCGGAAAGAAGAAAGAGATAATCCGGGATTTGCTATTGACCCCAATAATGGTTATAATCCCATTACCCAAGCGATTCGCGCATTACCGATTATTCCAAAAGAATATGACGGATTACCTGCTGCAACCGGAGATGGAGCTAGAACGTGGAGCCCATTAGCGGCTGTAAATCAAAGCGGTTTTAATAAAAACGACCGTAATGTATTTGAAAGTTCCGGAACATTGGAGTATAAAGCTCCTTTCTTGAGGGGATTAACATTAAAAATGTTTTTCAGTTATGATAGAAACTTTACGGAAGATAGAAACTTTCTGGATACCTATAATGTTTCTAAATTTGATCCTGCCACAAAAATCTATACAGTAACTAAAGCGGAGGGAACAGGTACATCTTCTTTATGGCAAGCCGCTTCTAACGGTTCCCTAATGATGGGCCGTCCGTCTATCGAGTATAATAATGTCTTCGGTAAGCATACCGTAGGTGCATTGTTCTTATATGAATACGAGGAAACTAAAGGCTCGTCATTCCAGGCCCAACGACAGAATTATATTTTAAACGCCATCCCGGAATTAACTTTTGCCCAGGAAGATACTCCTAATTCGATTAAAGGGAGTAGCAGTAAAACGAAGATAGCAGGTTATGTTGGGCGTTTGAATTATATGTTTGACCAAAAGTACCTGGCCGAATTTGCTTTCCGTTATGATGGATCATATAAATTCCATAAAGATTATCGTTGGGGATTCTTCCCTTCTTTATCCTTGGGTTGGATCATTTCTGAAGAAGAATTCTTTAAAGAAAAATATACGAAAATCAACAAATTGAAATTACGTGCTTCCGTGGGAGAATTGGGCCGCGATAACATCGATGCGTTTTTGTATAAACGATATTTTAATTTAACTACAGAGCCTGCCTATGCATTCGGTACAACCCCTACTCCCAGTTATGCCTTTTATTCTTCGAATTCAGTTCCCTCGTACGATTTGACTTGGGAAAAAACGAGAACAATGAATGTTGGGGCCGAATTTATGGCCTATGACGGGTTGATTTCAGCTTCACTTGACGTATTCTATAAGTATACCTACGATATTCTTCAAGGAGTTTCCGGAATATACCCTCCTTCTATTTCAAATAATTATCCGACCATTGAAAATTCAGGAAAAGTAGATGTCCGTGGATTTGAGTTAGAATTGGGTCATCAAAATAAAATTGGTCAAGTGTCGTATTCTCTAAATGGAAATTTAACTTGGGCTCGAAATAAATTATTGGCAAGGGCTCAGGAGGAAAATATTCAACCATGGATGAATCAAATAGGTCAGCCCTTGGGAGGTGTTTATGGTCTCCATGCGATAGGTTTATACCAGACGGAAGAACAGTTGAATAATCGTCCGACAGGACCCGGAGGGGTGCAACGCTTGGGTGATCTGATGTATCAGGACTATAATCAGGATGGAAAAGTCGATTGGGATGACCTAATACGGATAGCCCGTTCCCATACCCCTGAAATGGTTTTCTCTTTATCGGGAAATGTTACCTATAAAGGTTTTGATGCTAATTTCCAATTACAAGGAGCTGCTATTTGCGACGTAATAACCAGTGGTTTATATCCCAGTGGAGTGATGGACCAGACCGAATTTGCCCGTGCTTTTTATGCCGGAGGTAATTCTCCTTACTATTTGGTGGAAAATTCGTGGACTCCCGAACATACAAATGCTAAATATCCCAGATTGGGCGTGGATTGGAATGGGAATAACGGTTGGGCAAGTGACTGGTGGGTAGTAGACGGATCTTATTTGAGATTGAAGAGTGCTCAGATTGGTTATACTTTACCCAAACAGATTGCTTCTAAAATAAATGCCCAAAGGTTGAGAATATATGTTGCGGGAACTAATCTGTTTACGATTGATGCTCTTGACTATATGGACCCGGAAATGCCGAGTAATAATAATGGGTATTATCCACAGCAGAGGACTTTCAGTATGGGTCTTGATTTAACATTTTAAATAAATGGAGAAATGAAAAACTCGGGAAATAAATTATATGATATGAAAAATATAATATATCTTTTTTTTGCTGCATTTATATTGACTTCTTGTGAATTGGAAGTGGAACCGACTGACAAGTATTCTGATGTCGTGGCTTGGAAAGACGAAGAATATCTGGATCTTTATGTAAAAGGTTTCTATGCAGCCTTACGTGATAATGCTGAAATTTATACGGATAAATTTTTTGACGGTTGTTCGGATATTTTGAAGTATTGTATTTCTAATTTGAATGATAAAACCGATCAGAATAAAATTTTACTATCGAAGAATTATATCACTCCCAGTAATGGCGCTTTGAGTACATGGGGAAATTATGATAGAATTAAGCTGGAAAATGAATTCTTATATGATGTTGATGTAAAAGCAGCCCATATGGATCCTGAATTTGTAAAGATTCGTAAAGCGGAAGTCCGTTTTTTACGGGCGTATCTTTATTATAAAATGATACGGAACCATGGTGGCATTATCTTAAGATTACATAACACCGGCGTTGACGGGGGATTGGATAATGACAAAGATGCGGTTAAAGCCAGAATTTCAGAAGAAGAATCCTGGGATTTTGTGATTAAGGAATTGGAAGAGGTTGCTGCAGACCTGACAGGTCAGACATGGGATGCTGATAATTATGGGCGTATTACTGCCGGGGCAGCTTATGCATTGATAACCAGATGTGCCTTGTATGCCAAAAAATATGATAAAGTGATTTCAGCCGGACAAGAGGTTGAAAAACTGGGATACATCATCGAACCTAAGTATGAGGATGTATTCAAAAATCTGGCGAATAGGGAAATTATTTTACCGGTCACCTTTAAGGTTCCGACCTATGTTCATTTTCATGATCGTTATTTCCGTCCGATAGGCGATAAGGCCAGTAGAGGAGGCTGGGCTTGTCCTACGGAAGAATTGGTAAGTCTGTTTCAGATTAAAGAGAACGGCGTCTACGTGGACTTTGATTGGAATAATCCTGTTCATAAGGCAAATCCGTATGTAGGCCGTGAACCTCGATTCTACACCTCTATTTTGTATAATGGAGCTCCTTGGAACGGACGGGAAATTGAGACATTCGTAGGTGGAAAAGACGGCTATACGGATTTTGATTTTAGTTCTAATAACTCGGCTTGTGTAACGGGATATTTCATGAAAAAGTTCTTACAGGAAAAAAATACGACTTACGATGAAACGGGTAGTGATTCCTATTGGGTGGAATTACGTTATGCGGAAGTGTTAATGAATATGGCGGAAGCATATGCTCAAAGTGGGGATGTTCAAACCGGCTACGAATATTTAAATAAGGTACGGACACGTGGAAACGAATTGAGCGGATATTCGGTCGGTTCTAATTTACAGATATTTATGAACTGTTTGGAGAAGGAGAAAATGGTGGAATTTGCATTTGAGGGATTACGTTATTGGGATTTAAGGCGTTGGAGAAGAGCTGTTGCGGTAATTGACGGACAACGGGCACATGGAATTAAGATTACAAAAAATTCCGATAATAGTTTGACTTACACAAAAGTGGTTTGCGATGACGACGATCGGTATTTTCCTGAAAAATATTATTATATTCCTATTCCGACATCTGAAATAAATAACAATTCAGCATGCATACAAACGGAACTTTGGTAATTTTAAAACGATACAGATATGAAACAAATTAAATATATAATGTTAAGCTTTCTGTTGGTGACTCTTATTTCCGCTTGTGAAGAGGATAAAGTGGAGTTCAGTTCAAACAGTTTGTTTACAGCCCTTCAAGCGCAAAAATTTGATTATACCTCTAAAATAGGAGTTGGGAAAATTTATCAGGCCCAATATTCGGAAGATAAAAAAACGATCAATTTGGACATCACCTATTTTCCGGATGAAACAGCTCCGACTTATCAGGATTGGCAGCTTCAGGCAACAGTATTTCATGGAGCAAAAGTATCTCCTGCCATAGGAGGGATCAAAGACTTATCCGAACCAATTGATTTTACAATTACTGCACCTGATGGAAGTACTTCCCAGGTGACATTAATAACTAAAATTTATGAAGTTCCCTATGGTGAAATAGAACATGGTTTTGGTCGTTATAATAAATTATTTGAGAAGACCGGAGACGAATTAGGCGGTTGGTCTACAAACGCACAAACCTCTATGGCAGTCGTGGGAAATGACCTGATTGTTAACCATTATAATAACGGTGCGTTTTTGGTATATGACAAGAAGACGGGTCTCAAAATAGACAAAAATGTCGTAATGCCAACCTTTGGGGAACGGTTATTAGCCATTGCTAACGATGATGATGATAAAATGATTGCAGTTTCATTCGGGGATGCCAGTAATAAAATAACTCCGATCCGGATATATTACTGGAAAAACGGCATTGACCAGGCTCCTGAAACATTCTACGAATTGAGTACTACCATTGTAAACCGTACGTCATCTACCGCGATTGGTGCTAATATTGGGGTCTGCGGATCGATGTCCGGTAAAGCACAAATTATGTTGGCGATGGATGGCAGAGGGAGTGCCTATAACGGAGTTGTACGCATCTCGGTTGTAAATGGTGCGGTTTCCGAAACAGAATGCTTCGAGGCTCCGTTAGGTTGTGTTTGGAGCGGTTTAGCTGTTCCTGCGTCAACAACCGGGAAAATACCCTATTTTAATGTTTCGGGCAATCAAAGAGGATTTATTTATGTTGGTAAGACAGGGTCGTATTCTTTTGAATTAGCAGCGGATAAATCTAACTTTTTGAATAAAATCCTTGCCTCAGGTGCAAAATATTTTGAATTTAACAATGCCGGTTATATTGCCGTTAGTACGGTCAGTTGGCCTGGTGTAGTGAGATTGTTAATATTTAATGTGGATGATCCTACTTTAATCCCTACACCTAATACCGATGTTGAGAAATATGCAATTCTTAATCCATTGAGTGAGTCGACTATAAATAATTTAACCTATGCGAATGACAACGGTAGTGGAAATGTTGCAGTTCAAATAGCTGAAGATGGTAAAACGGCTTATGTTTATGTATTGGAAACGAATAAGGGAATTATGGGATATGAATTGACAAATATTGGATCGTCAAGTAAATAATTTATAGTATATTAGTCCTGATTAGGTTTGGATATCCAAGGAAAAAACTGAAAAGTCTCATAAAAGGACTGGTTTTAATCGGTAATTTAATATAGATAGTAAATCAAAATCCAAATCTAATCGGGATTTTTAATAATAGAAATGCTTTTCATCTGTCAAAAAAATATGATTATGCGAAACAGAAGAAGTTTATACATCTTGTTTCTAACTTTAATTATTTCATTAACAGCTTGTGGGAAGAATGAAAATAAGAACATTTTTGCTTCCGTACAACATATAACATCAGTTGAGGTTTTTAAGATCGTCAACGGGGAAGAAATTGCGATCTCCCCTACTGACATAAAGATTGATTATGAAATTCATAAAATTGAATTGACATTTCCCTCCGGAACAAATCTAACGGCTATAAATGTCCGCTTTAACCTGTTAAACGGAGTGATACTAATGGATCCGGAATCTAATCCGGCATTATTTAACTTTTCAAAAACAAATAAAATCAGAGTAGAATATAATGGGCTTGAAACGACCTACACCCTTACTGCGAAAACAGTGGATATGGATCTGAATAAACCAAAACAGCTTTGGATCGATGCAGAAGCAAATTTCGAACGTTTCTTGAAGAAAGAAAATATTACATTTTACTTGGACAAAGCGAAAGAGACCGGATTTAATGAAATTGTAGTGGATGTCAGGCCTCTGTATGGTAAGGTGCTATATAATAAAACGAAAAGTATGCCTCGATTGACACAAATCGGAAATATAAGAAGGGATGCTGACTGGGATTATCTACAGTTTTTTATTGACGAGGCTCATAAACGGGATTTGAAAATAATAGCTTCCACAACAACTTTTACCATTGGCCGTTCTTCCACCCGGGAAGGTCCTGCCTATGAATCTTCCGCATGGGACGGTAAAACGACTCTACTGTATAAGTCTACAGGAATGATCGATATAAAGAACGATCCTTCCCAAGTTGCCGTTTTCCTAAACCCGTTATTGCCGGAGGTTCAAGAGTATGCATTAACCTTTATTAAAGAGATTGTTACTAATTACGATATTGATGGTTATGCTCTTGATTATTGCCGTTATTGTGATGAGACTTCTGACTTTTCAGAAGCTTCCCGGAAAGCATTTGAAGAATATATCGGGACAAGGATTACGAACTTTCCGCAAGATATTATGACATGGTCAGGCGGACAACGCATTGAGGGAAAATATGCAAAAAAATGGTATGAATTTCGTTCTAAAATAATACATGACTTTGTAAAAAAAGCAAAAGAAACGATTAAAGCGATTAAGCCGGAAGTTCAACTGCAATATTGGGCGGCTTCATGGTACGGAGCATTGTATACCAAAGGCCAGAATTGGGCCAGCAAAAAGTATAATACCTCATTGGAGTATCCGGCTTGGGCAACTCCCGAGTATAAAAACACCGGATTTGCGGAACATTTGGATGTCTTCATTATCGGAACTTATCTGGAAACCGTATATGGGATGAGTGATCCGGAATCGATAGAATATGGATTGGCTAATGGCCGCCGAATCCTATATGGGGATTGTAAAATGTATGGTAGCATTTATGCTAATAATAAGGATAATGTGAAAGATGCATCCTATTTATGCTTGAGAAATTCGGACGGTTTGATGGTCTTTGACATAGTGCAAGTAATTGATTTTGACTTATGGGATGAACTAAAGGCCGGTATTGATGCGTATGAAAGTAGTATGAAAAAATGATAGTAATGAATAAGTACAGTCATAACTATGAACGATTGGATTCATAACTATGAATGCGCACATTGATAGTTATGAATTTCTTGCAGGATTTTCTTATGACACAGCCCCATATTCTTCTATTATAACATAGAACTTATTTCTGACATAATCCTATGCATTAATCAAATGTTCAAGGCTATGCGGGAGACAAGCACGGAGATGTTCGTTTTGTTTTTATTGAACATTTTACCTCCATAATTAATAAATAAAATGATACTTTTACTCCATGAAACGACGAAATTTTTTATTAACATGTGGAGCCGCTTTATTTGCGGAAAGTTTTTTTCAAGACATTCAGGCAGGACTCCGGGATCATTCGAAAAAAACAAAGCCTATCGAAGGAACATGGTTTGAATTTCAACACCATAACCTTGCCGAAGGAAAATATTGGAATGAAACTCTGCAAACCTTTTCCGCAGCACAATGGGAAACGAAAGTAAAAGAAATTGCCGAGAGCGGTATCCGTTATCTGGTATTACTCGACGTAGCTATTTATGATAAGGCCTTTTATCCTTCCTCATTGTTGCCTCAACATGATATGGGGTGCGAAGACCCGTTAGAAACAGTATTAAGTGCGGCAGATAAATATGGAATAAATTTTTTTGTCGGTAATGATTTTTTCGGTGACTGGACCAACCCCTATTTTCTGATGACAGATCCTAAAATCAATAAACTGCGATTGGATGCAATGAATGAGATCACTGAAAAATATGCTCATCATAAAAGCTTTTACGGATGGTATTTCCCAAACGAAACAGGAATCTCAGGGTATTATGAAGACTTCTTTATCAATTACGTTAATACTTTATCAGCTGAAGTGGCAAAACTCACCCCTAAGGCTAAAACACTCATTGCACCCTATGGAACCAGAAATGTAAAGGCTGACGATAAATATGCCCGACAGTTGGAATCATTGAATGTGAGTTACATTGCCTACCAAGATGAAATAGGGGTAGAAAAAACAAAGGTGGAAGAAAGCGCAGAATATTTTGAGCGTTTATACCGGCTGCATCAAAAAGCATCACGAGCACATTTGTGGGCTGATGTAGAAATATTTCAATTTGAAGGAAAAGTCTATCAAAGCGCCTTGCTACCTGCTCCTGCCGAACGGGTAATTCGACAGTTGGAGGCTGTTTCACCGTTTGTGGAGAAAATATTTATTTATCAATATACCGGATTGTTGAATAAACCGAATAGCCTGGCCCTTGCCGGTCATCCGGACTCTCGGATATTGTATCAGGAATTGGCAAAATACGGATCATTAAAAACAACCCGTTAAAATAAAACGGGGTCATTAATATCGTTATAGATACGAAATTTAGAGTGAACAAAATTGAGTGCACTGGATGGATCAATCGAGTATACTCGAATGTTCATTTGAGTATACTCGATTCTTCAGCGTAATTTCAATTATGGATATTAACGTCGGAATTTGTGGTAATTATACTGATCGTCGATTTGACTGTAACTCCTTCTATTGGACGATACGGGGCAAACGCCGTAATAAAATCCGTTGAGAATCTACTGAAGGGATTGCATTAAATGTTCAAAAAAAATCTGCCCAAATAAGTAAATATCTCCTTTGAATCGTTTATATTGTAGACATTACTTTGTTAACTTGTGAACAGGAGGTAGTTTCGTTGGAAGAAGACAGGGATTTTTCAGCTTTCAAAACATTGTATAAGGAGTTGGCTCCTCTTTTGATTTTCTATGCCGGAAAATATGTGGATCAAACCACTGCGGAAGATCTGGTACAGGATGTCTTTCTGTGTATATGGCAAAAACAAACCCCTCTATTGCTAAAAGAAGGATTGAAAACCTATCTTTACCGCTCTGTCCGCCATGCCTGTCTCGATGTGTTGAAACACGAAGAGGTGAAAGACAATTTTGTCAAACAGGTGACTAACCGTCTGAAAATAGAAGAAATCCATTATTACGAAGAGGCCCAATGGCTTTATGAAGAAGACGAACGTCTGATACGCATCTACGAAGAAATGGAAAAGCTTCCTCCCAAATGCAGGGAAATATTCATTATGTCCTATCTCGAAGAACGGAAAAGTGATGATATCGCCATCTTACTAAACATCTCTAAACGCACTGTTGAGGTTCAATTATACAAGGCCTTGAAACTATTGAGAACCTCCCTTCTTACATGCTTCATTTTTCACTCTTCATTCTTCATTTTTTTATTACTCGCGTAAGTAAATCCGGAAATCCGATCGTTTCATATATAAACAACAATCAAAATGTCAGGAAACAGTCACATAGAAGAACTGATCATCCGTTACTTTCACGAAGAGATTACCAAAGAGGAATTAGCCGAACTGGAAGTCTGGATCATGGCTTCATCGGATAATAAATCTTACTTCTTTGAATTTAAACAATTATCCGACGCAAGCCGGCGTCCGATCTGGTCGGAAACCGAGAAGGAAGAAAGCTGGCAACGGATGTATGCTCGTATGATCAAACTGCCGGAAACGTCAACTCCACCTGTTCGACAATCTTCTCACCGTTCCTGGATTTTCTCCGGAATGAAATACGTGGCTCTGTTTATTCTCGCACTCTGCTTAGGATGGGGTGCCCATCTGTTTGTCCGATCAAAAACAAGTGAAGATATAGAGCTTGTATATAACGAATTACAAACAAAAAAGGGAGGACGGAGTAATACCTTGATCTTATCCGACGGGACCAAAGTGATCCTGAACGCAGCAACATCTTTTCGGTATCCTTCCCATTTCCAGAAAGGCAGCCGAATGGTCTGGTTGGAAGGTGAAGCCTACTTTGAAGTGGCCAAAGATGAAGAAAGTCCTTTTGTGGTCAAATTGGAACATCAGGATATCACCGTATTGGGTACTTCATTCAATGTAGAAGCTTACGGAGATGATGCCTATACTGTGGTCACTCTGCTAAGTGGTTCCGTATCTTTAGATGCATATAATGAAGTAGGTGAACCCATGAGCCGTATATTCATCAAACCCAATCAACGAGTCATTTCCGATAACCTTTCCGGATCGGTCACCATACAACAATCCGATCAGTTATTGGCTGAAGCCTGGACAAAAGGCAAATACAAATTCAAAGACGAACCCTTATCTGCTATTGCCCGCCGGTTGGAAAAATATTATGATGTAAAGATCAAGATCGAAGACGAAACCCTGAAACGGATGAATTACACCGGTACCTTCTCGCTGGATCAGGAGATACAGGAAATCCTGCAAGTCATGGATCAGGAAAAACGATATACAATCCGGCGCAACGGAAAAGAGATCATCATAAGAAAGCGATAACAATTTTGTTTCACTATTAAATCTAATTGCCTATGTAAAAACCCTCGTGTAAAAAAAGAACCGGAAGATGCTGGATACATTTTCCGGTTCAACAAAAGTATTTTATTATTTTGTTAACCACCTCTTCATTCAGTCTGGTAAACTACGGGAAGAGGCAAAGTCACTAATAAAAACATTCAAAAATATGAAAAAAAAATCAGAAGACCACTTTTTAGTGCCTCTTAAAGTACTACGTATCATGAAAATTACAACCCTTTTACTTTTGATCGGCATTCTTCATGTCTCGGCCAGCGCCTATGCGCAAAGTCAGCGCATTTCGGTGGAAATCAAAAATGGGACTTTCTATGATGTTATCTCACAAATAGAAAAACAATCCGATTTTATGTTCTTCTACAACAGCAACGACATCGACAATAACCAGCATATCAGCATCCAGGCCAAAGATCAATTGGTTACAGATATCCTGAACGAAATCATCAAAAACAACAATCTGGCTTATAAAGTCACCGGCAAGCATATTGTGATCACCCGGATCCCGGCTATCGCTCAACAGACACACCGCCTCATCACCGGCACAGTAACCGATGAAAACGGCGACCCCATCATCGGCACTAACGTGGTGGAAAAAGGGACGACAAATGGTATAATTACAGATATGGATGGAAAGTTTGCTCTTTCTGTAAATGACAATGCGGTATTGCAAATTTCGTATATCGGATATATAGCACAGGAGATCAGAGTCGGTAATCAAACAACTCTATCTATACAGCTAAAAGAAGACTCTCAGGTATTGGAGGAAGTTGTGGTTGTGGGATTTGCTACCCAGAAAAAAGTCAATCTGACCGGAGCGGTAGGTGTGGCTGATGCCAAAGCGCTGGAACAACGTCCGGTAATGACAGCAGCACAAGCTTTGCAAGGGCTGGTTCCTGGTTTGATTATCAGCCAAAGCAGTGGTAAAGTAGGAGATCGTGCCAGTATCAATATACGGGGTACGACGACGATTAGCGATGGCTCGACCGGCAATCCTTTAATCCTGATAGACGGTATGGAAGGTGATTTGAACGCCATTAATCCGCAAGATATCGAAAATATATCTGTTTTAAAAGATGCGGCAGCTTCTTCTATTTACGGATCAAGAGCCCCTTTTGGTGTGATTTTGGTGACAACAAAGAAAGGAACAGCAGGCAAACTATCTATTAACTATAATAACAGTTTCCGTTGGTCTGATCCGATTAATCTCCCTACTTTTGAAGATTCTTATTCGTATGCCTGGTATTTTAATGAGGCCTATATGAATGCCGGAGCGGGTACCTACTATAATGATGAAACCATGCAGCGTATCCTGGACTTCCAACAAGGAAAGATTACAACCACCATGCCGAAACCGGCTAATGGCACGAAATGGGAAACATTAAGCCCTTTTCAATATGGAAATGATAATAATGAATGGTACGATATCACCTACCGTAGTTGGGTACCGACACAGGAGCATAATTTAAGTGCTTCCGGTGGAACAAAAGAAGCCAACTATTATTTCTCCGCCAATTATTTAGGGCAAAACGGACTATTGACTTACGGCCAAGATAAATACAGACGCTATACCACTACTGCCAAAGTCAATACTCAATTGGGTAAATATATCGAATTAGCTTATAGCAACCGCTTTATACGAGAAGAAGAAGAACAACCTTCCGCTCTTACAGATGATCTTTTAAGAAGAACAGCCTATTCGGCTCCGATTGTACCTTTATATGATCCGAATGGCTATTTATGGGATGGCTTGACCCGTGTTTTAGCACTGAAAGAAGGGGGACGAAACCAGAAAAAAACCGACTGGCTCTACCAGCAACTTAGGCTAACTGCCGAATTTATCAAAGACTGGAAAATATACGGTGATGTAAACTACCGGACGAAAAATTATGACGAGCATTCGCATCAACTGATGATCTACAAACATGACGTGAATGGAGATCCCTATGTACATACTAAAGATAATTCTGTATATGAAGGATATCAAAAACAACATTATTGGAACATAAATATTTACTCCGACTACACAAAATCCTTCGAAAAAGGACATACCTTTAAAGTAATGGCCGGATTCCAGACGGAACTATTGAAACAGAAATCATTCAACGGCAGCAGGGTTGGCGTTATATTGGATGATCTTCCGGAACTGAATCTGACAACAGGGTTTGATTATGATGGGAATGCTGTAACTCCCACTTTAAACCAGGATAAAAGGGAATGGGCGACGGCAGGCTTTTTCGGACGTCTCAATTATGACTATAAAGAGCGCTATTTGCTGGAAGTTAATTTGCGCTACGACGGTACCTCCCGTTTCCGCGCGGATTCTCGCTGGGGCGTCTTTCCCTCCGTCTCTGCCGGATGGAATATCGCACGGGAGAAGTTTATGGAAAACAAACCCGACATTGTCAACCTTTTGAAATTGAGAGCTTCTTATGGCATGTTAGGTAACCAAAATACTTCCCTTTGGTATCCGACGTATGAACTGATGAGCGTTAATACCTCTGCTGGTTCCTGGCTTGTCAATGGCGTTAAACCTAATATTTCAAATGCACCGTCTCTGATCTATTCCGATCTGACATGGGAAACCGTTTCCACTTGGAATATGGGAATTGATTTTGGTTTGTTGAAAAACCGTTTAAGTGGTTCTTTCGACTATTACATAAGAAAAACAGAAGACATGGTAGGCCCGGCGCCCGAGCTTCCCGTTATTTTAGGTACATCCGTTCCTAAAATGAATAATACGGACTTAAAAACGTATGGATGGGAATTATCTCTTTCATGGAAAGACCGGATTGCCGATAAGCTCAATTACGGCGTGACGTTATCATTAAACGATTCCCAGACGGAGATCACCAACTATCCCAATTCGACAGGAGCACTTACTACCTACCGGGAAGGACAGATACTCGGCGAAATCTGGGGATATCAAACCATCGGTGTTGCGAAAACACAGGAAGAAATGAATGCCCATCTGGCTGTAGCCGATCAAAGCAGCTTAGGAAGTATGTGGAGCGCAGGGGATATCATGTATGCTGACCTGGATGGAGATGGCAAGGTAAATAATGGTAAGAATCTTCTGTCCGATCATGGCGATTTGGTAAAAATAGGAAGTACTACTCCCCGTTACCGTTTTGGCTTAGACCTTACTGGCAGTTATAATGGTTTTAATTTCCGAGTCTTTTTCCAGGGGATTATGAAACGTGACTTTATGCCAAATAAACAAAATGTTCTCTTTTGGGGAATGACAGAATCCCGCTGGTTTTCTTCTTATCTGAAAGGTCAATCCGATTATTTCCGCCCGGAAGATACGGAGAATCCATTAGGTCCTAATCTGGATTCTTATTTCCCTCGTCCGATAAAGGATAACGGAAAGAACCTCAATACACAGAGCCAATATCTGCAAAGTGCGGCGTATATCCGATTGAAAAACATACAGATAGGATATAACTTTCCGAAAACAATCGTAAACAGAATAGGATTATCCAATGTGAGGATCTATGTGACAGGGGATAATCTATGGACAGGGACGAAATTATTTAAGACATTAGATCCTGAACAAATTGATAACGTTTCATATAGTGTCCAAGGTGCTAATTATCCCTTGACAAAAGTGATAGCAACAGGTATCAATGTTACTTTTTAAATAAAAGATAAACGTGTAATAACATATAAATTCAATTTATAATGAAACATAATTATATAACAACAAGTATACTGATGTTATTCGGTATTATACTCTGTTCCTGCGATGACTATTTAGACCGGGCGCCACTTGCCCATATCACACCGGAAATTTACTTAAAAGAGGAATCGCAACTGTCATCTTATGCGATCAACATGTATGCTAATATTTTGCCTTCACATAGTACTCCCTATGGTGTTTTTGGAGTAGATAAAAATACAGATAATATGGCTTCAAAGGACTATGCTTCAAGATATGTAAAAGACCTTTGGAAAGTAACAGAGAGTGGTGGAAGTTGGGATTTTACACAAATCCGTCGGACTAATTATTTTATGGACAAGGTTTTACCGCTCTATCATGCCGGTACGATCTCTGGAAATCAAGAGAATGTCAACCATTATATAGGAGAGGTCTATTTCTTACGGGCATTCGAATATTATAACCGCTTACAACTTTTTGGTGATTTCCCTATCGTACGGAACCTGTTACCGCAAGATGAAGAAGTTTTGACTAAAGCCAGCATACGGGATCCGCAAAATGAAGTGGCGCGGTTTATTGTTTCAGATCTGGATTCCGCCATTGTGTTGTTGAAAGAAACGGCTCCCGACGGAAGAAAGAACCGGATATCCAAGGCTTGCGCTTATTTATTAAAGTCGAGGGTAGCCCTTTATGAGGGTAGCTGGCTGAAGTATCATGCCAACACGGCTTTTGTTCCCAACGGGCCGGAATGGCCAGGCAAAGATATACATCCCAATTATCAATTTCCTTCCGGCAGCCTGGAAAATGAGTCGAAGTATTTCTTCCAGATAGCCCGGGATGCGGCACAGGAAGTTATTAACCGGTATCCTACATTAACAACAAATACAACCAAACTGCAACAGGATGTATCAGAACCGTCTAATCCTTATTTTGATATGTTTAGCGCAGTGGATATGTCGAGTTATCCGGAAGTCATGTTATGGAGAGAATATAGCCAGTCGTTGGGTATTACAAATACCGTTTCCGGTATGGCCAATAAGGGAGGAGAAAGTACAGGGCTAACCCGCGGTTTTGTCGATGCTTTTCTGATGCAGGATGGGAAGCCGATATATAATTATCCGGTTGGGGAATATTATCATGGTGATGATTCGGTCCATTCTGTGGTTGTAAACAGGGATAACCGCCTGTTCCTGTTTCTGAAGAAACCAGGTGACAGAAACGTTCTGTATTATACCAGTACCCAGGGAACTCATGTTGTCCCGATTGAACCTTACCCACAAATTTTGAACGGAGACAATACTAATGGATATTCCACCGGTTATGCTTGCCGTAAAGGACTGAACTTCGATGGCTCCACCACCGGTTCGGGGACCGGATATATAGGTTGCATCATCTTTCGGGCGACCGAAGCCTATCTGAATTATATGGAAGCTTCATACGAATTAGATAAAGATTTAGGAAAAATTAAGCCCTATTGGGAAAAGATTCGCCAACGTGCCGGATTCCCGGACGGGACAGTTGATATAACAATAAGCAGTACGCAAATGGCCAAAGAAGCGCCTAACGATTGGGGCGCTTATTCCCGGGGAGTATTATTAGATGATCCTGTTCTATACAATATCCGCAGGGAACGCCGTTGTGAATTGATTGCCGAAGGAATGCGCTGGAATGATGTGAAACGTTGGCGTTCCATGGATCAGATGAAGGCTACGCCGTATCATATTGAAGGCATCAAATTGTGGGGTGGTGTTATGGAGCATTGGTATGTCGATTCAAATGGAAATACTTTGTTGAAAGATACCGGCGCCGATGGTTCCAATGTTTCTTCCAAAGGACGAAGCATCTATTTGCGCCCCTACGAAAAAACTGCCAAATCGGAGGTATACAACGGCTATACCTGGATGGATGCCTACTATTTTTATCCTATTGCCCAGCGTCACTTCCAAATTACCGGAGGAGACCAATCAACCATTTATCAAAATCCATACTGGCCGACACAAGCCAATCAGTCGGCCATTCAATAAAAATAAGCATAAAAGATCATGAACAAATTAAATAGCATATTCTTGTTTATTTTTCTTTTTAGCGTTAACATGTTGGCTCAGCATCAAGACTTATCCCTTACCACAAGGGATAAGTCCCTGTCAGAACAACAACGGAAAGATCCGACTATTTTCGCAGATCCGGCATTAAGCATTAAACAAATCGGGCAACTTAACATGATCCCTTCCCATGAGATTGAATCGTCCTTTTTAAGTATCGGTTTTGAATGCTTAGACCGGGAAATCTTTGATCCGGAAAAGTGTTATGATAAGTTGGGCGCCACCGGAGTAAAATGGGCGCGTTGCCAAACCGGGTGGAACCGGTGTGAAACAGTCAAGGGGCAATATGACTTCAAATGGCTGGATGAGGTCGTTGATAACTTACTGCAAAGAGGAATACAACCTTGGTTTAATGTCGGTTTTGGAAATAGATTGTATATGCCGGAGGCGTATGATCAGGCTGTCGGCTGGGTTCCTCTTTATTTTGGAGATGAGGTATTGAAGGCATGGGGAAATTATATCAAAGCATTGACGGAGCATTTTAAAGGGCGGGTAATTCACTATGAATTGTGGAATGAACCCAATATTAATAATTTCTGGCAACCCGGAAAGGCCAATGCCCCTGATTACTATAAACTAATTTCCTATACATCTGATATTATTAAAAAAACAGATAAGAAAGCCAAAGTAGGGGCATGCGTTTCGGGTTCCCTTTCCGGTTTTGTTATCGACTTGATTCAACTGAATGTATCAGAATATATCGACTTTTTCGCTGTCCATCCTTACCGGATTATTCCGGAAAAAGGATATGGGAGTGAAATAAAGTCTTTACGCCGCCTGTTTGACTCCAATAATGGGAAACACGTCGAATTATGGCAGGGGGAAGTGGGATTTGGTTCTTATTTTCCTCCCAAACATTTTCTTCGGACATGGACAAAAGGTAGTGAAACATTACAGGCCAAATGGTTGCTTCGGCGATACGCAGTGGACTTGTCCGAGGGTTTGAAGCTCAGTTCGTTTTTCCAGATGGTGGATATGAATGCTAAAGAATATCGGACGAGCCAAGGGCCTCAGGATCCTTGTTTACACGGTATCCTGCATGGTAAAACGTATGAGCCCAAGGAATCCTATTATGCCATTAGCTATTTTGCGGCGCTCTTTGACAACAAAGTACAAGCCAAAAATCTGTATTTGGATATAAATTGGAGCCGTCGCAATCCGTCGGATGCCCGTGTCTCCCGTTTGCAAGAGGTGGCTGTTGTGACCAACAGTTATGAAAAAGAGGGATATCCCGTTTATTTGTATTATCTCCCGGAAGATGTACAAATGCAATATCCGGGAATGACGGGAATTGATATTCAAATCTTAGCCGATGCCCCTAAAAGCATTAAAAAACCGGTTTTGATCGATTTGTTAAGCGGACGGGTTTTTTCCATTACAGACAAGGCTGGTGATTGGCAAAAAGGTAACGCGTTCCAACATGTACCACTAACGGATTATCCGCTTGTTGTTACGGATTTGGATGCGTTTAAGGATCGGATTACATTGTTTTAAGACAATTAGTTATGGCAAAGATTGTTTTTCATATCCTGATCCTGACTCATTGTTGTTTTATACCGCTAAAAGCCGCCATTGTTTTACCTTCACTATTTAGCGACAATATGGTTTTGCAGCAGAATACGGATGTCCGCTTTTGGGGAAATGCTGAAGCGGAAGAACTTATTACGATTCATATGGGATGGAACAAGGAAAGTTATCAGACAGTAGCCGGTCAGGACGGGAAATGGAACTGTTTCATAGGGACTCCCCAGGCGGGAGGCCCTTATGAAATAGTGTTGGAGGGAAAAAACAAGATAGTTATTCAAAATGTTTATATCGGCGAAGTCTGGATTTGTTCCGGACAATCGAATATGCAAATGCCTTTGTCTGGGTTTACCAACCAGCCTGTTGAGAATTCGCTGAGCGCTATATTGGAAGCCGCCCAATATCCCCATATCCATGTATTTGACGTGGCAAAAGTTGCTTCGGATATTCCTTTGAAGGATTGCGAAGCTAGCTGGACTCCCTCTTCTGCTTCTGCTGTCGCAGCATTCAGTGCGGTAGCTTACTTCTTTGCCCGGTCACTACATCAATCTTTACAAGTGCCTGTCGGCATTATAACAAGCAATTGGGGCAGTTCCACCATCGAGGCCTGGATGCCGGAAGAGGTATATAATGGATTAAATGGTATTGACAAAGCAGTACTCAATCAGTATAAGACGAATGAACGTAAAAAACAAGCGGGTCTGTACAATGGCATGATCGCGCCGATCGAAGGATATACAGCCAAAGGGTTTGTCTGGTATCAAGGGGAGTCAAACCGGCATAATTACTACGATTATCAGGTTTTGTTAACGGCTTTGGTAAAAAGCTGGCGGACAAAATGGGAAGACGAAAATATGCCTTTCTATTCCATCCAGTTATGCCCCTATGCTCACGAAGGAGTTGATAAAAGATCACTCCCTTTGACTGTTGAAGCGCAATATGCCTGTTTAAAAACAATACCCCGGTATTATATGGTACCTACTACGGATCTGGGCTCTCCTACCCAGATTCATCCCCCTAAAAAACAAGAAGTAGGAGAACGTCTCGCTTTATTGGTTATGGGTGAAACATACGATGCGAAGATGTTGTCCGGAAAATTACCGACACTGAAAGAAACCGTATTTACGAAAAATGAGGCCATCTTGTATTTTAATTGTAAAAAACATATTATATACCCTCCGGATCTATATTCCTTTGATTGTTCGGAACCGGATATATATGGATTCGAGATAGCCGGGGTAGATAGTGTTTTTTATCCGGCCAATGCAATAATAGATGCAAAGGATGGGACTATCCGGGTCTCATCACCTATTGTCCGACAACCAAAGATTGTACATTATGCATTTCGTAACTACATAAAAGCCAATTTAAAAACAACGATAGGACTACCTATACCTCCGTTCAGGACTAACTAGTCAAAGATATCTTTCTTCAGCCGGCGGGATAGTACCGAACCCACATAAAGGATAGTACCATCACCTGCTTGATAATGGTATCAGACGTTATACCATAGATATAGACATTTCCTCCAAGTTTGAAGATACCTGTTTTTCGTTTTTGCCGTGCTCCACTTACCAGGAAATAAGCATACTCTTCAAAGATGCAATAATCTCTATCTTGATTGGCTCTTGCCAAAGATAATTTTGACACATTCTTACCATTCCTAAGTGATCATACTTGGAGTGGTGAGCATCAGAGCAAAATTAAATCTCGATCTGTAGCTGACTAAATTTCAAATATTTCAAAGAGTATTTTGCGATTTTAATGGGACAGCAGTGATTAAATATACAAAATAAGTTTAAGTTTATTACTTGATTTCAATTAATTAATTTAAAATATACTCTATTATTGTAAGTAATTTTTATTTTTGACGTGTCATATATTAATCATTGTACCTTGTAAAGTAATAATGGAGTACTAACTTAAGGATAGGGGTAAAAGATGGAATTATCTATAAATATGATGATTCCCTTTTAAATCACTATTTCAAAAAATACATCCCGTTATAAATCCATGATAGCGAAGGCTTCAATATATTTTAAACAATATAGTAATCGTTATTAACGCTTAAATAATTGAATTATGAGAAACATTTCAAGAAGAAATTTTTTAAAAACAGGGGCCGTTGCAGCCGCAGGACTTACGATCGTTCCGGGATCGGTTTTGGGCAAATCTTTTGGCTATACGGCTCCGAGTGACAAACTGAATATTGCCGGAATAGGTATAGGAGGTATGGGGCGTCGTAATCTGGCGAATATGAAGACGGAAAATATCGTAGCGCTTTGTGATGTAGATTGGCATTATGCGGATAAAACATTTAAGGATTTTCCAAAAGCAAAGCGTTTTAAAGACTGGCGAGTAATGTTTGACGAGATGGAAAAATCGATTGATGCGATTATGGTAGCTACTCCCGACCACACGCATGCTGGCGTAACCTCCCATGCCATCACTCTCGGCAAACATTGTTATACGCAGAAACCATTAGCACATTCGGTGTATGAATCCCGTTTGTTGGCGAAGTTGGCGAAGAAATACAAAGTCGCCACCCAGATGGGAAATCAAGGTAATTCTTTTGATTGGTGCCGACAGATTGCCGAGTGGATTCAATCGGGGGTAATTGGTGAAGTCTACGAAGTACATTGCTGGACAGACCGGCCGATTTGGCCGCAAGGGTTACAAGAACCTAAAGAAAAAGATAAGATACCCGGTACGCTGGATTGGGATCTTTTTATAGGACCGGCCGCCAAGCGGGCTTATCACCCGGCATATACGCCTTGGAATTGGCGGGGCTGGTGGGATTTCGGTACCGGCGCCTTAGGCGACATGGCATGCCATATTATGGATCCTCTATATTGGGCGCTCGATCTGAAATATCCAACGAGTGTTATCGGAAGTTCCACGTTGAGTAATCTATATTCACCTCCTCATGCACAGATTGTTACATACACATTCCCATCCCGTCCCCCCAAAGGAAATGTAAAGATGCCGGAAGTAAAGGTCTATTGGTATGACGGTGGCTTGATGCCTCCTCGCCCGGAAGAATTAAAAGATGGACAAATGATGGGAGATGAAAACGGAGGAATTATCTTTATCGGGACCAAGGGCAAACTGATGACGGGATGTTATGGAATGAATCCGACTTTACTTCCTTTCTCCGATATGGAACATTTTAATCAGCCCAAACCTTCTATTCCGCGTATAAAAGGAGGTAACGGGAATATCTGGGACACGAATGCCCATGAGCAGGATTGGATCCGCGCCTGTAAGGAATCTCCCGAAAACAGAGTGGAAGCATCCTCCAATTTCCAATTCTCGGGGCCATTTAATGAAATGGTAGTCATGGGAGTACTGGCGGTTCGCTTATCCGGCCTCCAAGGATTACACCGCGAATTGCAATGGGATGGTGAAAATATGCGTTTCACCAATATTTCACCTACCGACAAGATAAAGATCGTGACGGTAGATGATTTTAAGGTCATCGACGGGGATCCACGTTTTGATCGCCGTTTTGCCGAATTTAATGCGGCTGAAATGGCTGCCGAATGGATTAAACATACCTATCAGAATGGATTTTCATTACCAGAAATGCCTAAATAATAAATTAATTATGGAAAAGTATTTATATAAAATCGGAATCTTGCTCCTGTCTTTTTTGTTTGTATTGCCGGCTGCTGCACAAACAAAAGCGGAGAAAAACGGTTGGCGCTTAGGAATACAGTCCTATTCCTTTCATAAATTTTCGTTAGTAGAAGCTTTGGATAAGACACAAGAGTTGGGAGTTAAGAACATTGAGATTTATCCGGGACATAAATTAGGCGGTAAATGGGGCGATAAAGTGTTTGATTTTAATTTGGATGTAGCTACGCAGAAAGAGATCAAAAAACTGGCGTCGTCCAAAGGAATTAAAATTGTGGGCTGTGGGGTTTATGTTGCCGACAAGTCTTCGGATTGGGAGAAAATGTTCCGGTTTGCCAAGTCGATGGACCTGGAGTTTATTTCCTGTGAGCCTGCGATGGAAGACTGGGATTTGGTAGAACGCCTAGCCAAGCAATATAATATAAAGGTGACAGTTCATAACCATCCTCAACCTTCTACGTATTGGAATCCGGATTATTTGCTAAAGGCGATCCAAGGACGGAGCAAGTTAATAGGTTCTTGTGCTGATGTGGGGCATTGGCGCCGTGAAGGACTCAACCAAATCGACTGCCTGAAAAAACTGGAAGGGCGTGTGTTGTCTCTGCATTTTAAGGATATAGCCGATAAGAAAGACGGAGAGCAAGAACAGCATGATGTGATCTGGGGGACAGGTATTTTGGATGTAAAAGGGATGTTGAAAGAACTCAAAAGGCAAGAATTCAAAGGTGTATTCTCTATTGAATATGAATATAATTGGGACAATTCCGTGCCTGATATAAAAAAGTGTATAGAATATTTTAATCAAATTGTCGATGAGTTATTTTGATAATTTAGAATAGAGCTATCATGAATTTACACGGATCGGAAGCAAGTGAAATCTTTCCCGGTTCGTGTATATTCCTTTTTAAAGCAATAGGTATATGCCACAACAAGCAGAGAAAGAGATAATACAACTCCTCAAAGAGGGTAATCTAACAACATTCAACCAAGTGTTTAATACCCTTTATTTTCCCTTATATTTCTATTGTCGTAAGTATATATCCAGTCCGGAAGATGCCAAAGATTTAATACAAAATGTTTTTCTTCGTTTTTGGGATAAAAAGGAGGAAATTTCCATTGAGGTCTCTGTAAAAGCCTATTTATTCCGTTCGGTACAGAATGAATGTTTGAATTATCTTCGTTCCGCTCACTTGAATGTGTCGTATTTCGAGACAGAGAATGGGAAAGTAGATTGCCCGGATTCTTCTTGTACTCCCGATGTAGAAATAGAAAACCGTGAATTAGAGCATGTCATTTATTCTATTCTTGAAGAACTTCCTCTCCAATGCAAAAAGATATTCATTATGAGCCGACTAAAGGGCTTGAAAAATAAAGAGATAGCCAAAATCCTTGCTATTTCCGTAAGAACGGTAGATACCCAGATTTATCGTGCATTGAAAATATTCAAAACCAAATTAAAAAATCATCTTGCAATAAATCTGATAGGATTGATAATTTTATTTCTTATGTAAGTAATCTTATCTCAAAGTGTGTCTCATATAAAAGATGAAAAATAAGAAAACGTGGAATCGAAAGAGAAAGAAAAGATTAAGCGGATTGCTATGGCATGTTTTGAAGACGAGGTTGACCCCGAAATTGAATGGAAACGCCTTTTACAAAAAATAAACGTAAAGACGCAACCCTATTTATCCTACCGGAAAAGCCGGTTTATAACTTTTCTAAAGTATGGTGCCGCAATCGTGAGCGGGATACTTCTTTCTTTTCCTATACGAGGGTTGATTAAAGGAGAAGAACCTGAACGGACATCCGTTCATTACAAATTACATACCGATAAAGGAGAAAAAAGTTCTATCGAACTACCGGATGGCACAAGGATCAGGTTAAATTCTTATACCACGGTGGAATATAACCCTTCCTACGGAATTGATAACCGGACGGTCTACCTGAAAGGGGAAGCCTATTTTGACGTGGCGAAAGATAAAGACTTACCTTTTCTCGTAAAGGCCGACGGTGTAGAAATCAAGGCAGTGGGGACTTCTTTCAATGTTTCGGCTTATTCCGAAGATACACAACTCGTGACGACCCTATATAGTGGGCAAGTAGTAGTTCGGTCGACATCAACACAAGAAGAGACCTTTTTGGAACCTAATCAAATAGCCGTCTATGACAAGAGACGAAGCTTAATAGAAAAAAGGTTTTGTAATGAATGTCTGAATACTCAATGGCATAAAGGAAGTCTGACTTTCGAAATGATGTCCTTACAGGATATAACAAAGATACTGGAGCGAAACTATGATGTTATATTTTGCTATAAAAGCCATACGGCAAAGGATTTACGTTTTAGTGGAGGCTTTCGGGATCACGAAACTATTCAGGAAATAATGAAAGTGATAAAGACAAATACGTCTATAAATTATCAGATAAAGAAAGATACTATTTTCATAAAATGACAATATTAAAAAACAGAACTGCCTATGATAAATGTATGAAGTATTACGAATGCCTCTCTATTTTTAACAGCTTTATATTGTAATCTTAAATTAGTAAATCATGAAAAATCATTGGAAAAAACTCATTTTTGTCTGTTTGTATTTGACAGTTTTCCAGTTGCAGATTGTCTACGCTGCTGTCCAGATGATTTCCCTTAACATCAGTAAAGGACGTATTACTGAGGTATTCCGGGAGATAGAAAGACAGAGTACTTATCGTTTTTTTTATAACAGCGATCAAGTTGATCTGAATGATTTGGTCAATGTGAAGATATCCGAGAAGACCGTCGAAGAAGTCTTGGATAAACTTTTTGCCGGAACTTCAATCACTTACAAAATAGTGGGTGATCATATTGTATTAACCAATAAAACTGTCACTAAAAGCCATAGTTTACAGCAAAAAAAGCAGATTGTTGGAACGGTGGTAGACCAGCAAGGTGAACCTCTTGTCGGAGTAAATGTTTATGTCAAGGGGACTTCTCTTGGGACTATTACCGATGCAGACGGATCATATACAATAACCAATATCCCCGAAGATGCTGTACTTGTTTTTTCATATGTTGGGTATCTCACACAGGAGATAAAGGTGGAAAATAAATCTTCGATTCCTGTGACTTTAAAAGAAGATATGCAGAAATTGGATGAGGTGGTCGTAGTAGGATACGGAACACAGAAAAAAGTTAACCTAACGGGGGCCGTGCAAAATGTCACGAGTAGGGATTTGACGAGACGCAGTTTATCGAATACTTCTACCGCCTTGCAGGGATTGGTGCCGGGCGTTTCTGTCGTACAATCATCCGGTCGACCGGGAGGCGACGGTTCTTCCATCACTATCCGTGGGACAGGTTCCATGAATTCATCAACTAGCCCGTTAATCTTAATTGACGGTGTCGAAGGAGACATCAACAATATAGATCTGAATGCGATTGAATCTATTTCTATATTGAAAGATGCTGCTTCTGCTTCTATTTATGGATCACGTGCTTCCAATGGTGTTATTCTTGTAACCACAAAGCGGGCAAAAGAAGGAGGTGTGAAGGTCTCTTACAATGGATATGTCGGATTTAATACTCCGACATCTATGCCTGACCCGGTAAATGCAATTGAATATATGGAGGCTGTAAATGTAGCCCGAGCAAATGCAGACATAGACCCTCAGTATTCAGCCGAAATTATTAATATCTACAAAACACAAGGAGCAGATAACCTCAATTATTATGATACAAATTGGCGTAAAGAGGTAATAAAAGATATTTCCCTCGTTCATAATCATTCGGTGAGCTTAAGTGGAGGATCAGATGTATTTCGTATTTTTGCAAATGCCGGATATTATTACCAAGACGGTCAAATTTCTAATAACGATTATTCCCGTATGACCCTTCGTTTAAATACGGATGCACAAGTCACTAAATGGATGAAGGTTGGAGTCGATGTTAATATACGCCAATCTGAAGCTAAGCGTCCCAGCATGGAGGAACCAGAAGGAATTATTAGTAAGGCGCTGACATTTACCCCGGTTTTTTCCGGTCTGCATGATGATGGAACATGGGGGTTTGGACAAAATGGTGATAATCCAATTGCCGTATCAAAAGCGGGTGGCGTTCATACCGGTATAACCCCCGAATTGGGTATTAAAGGATTTGCGTTGATAAATCCTTTTGCCGGTTTCGAAACATTGGCGAGTTACAGTAGCCGGAAGGTAGAATATAAGTCTGATTATTTCATTAAACCTTATGATACCTATGAAAATGGAGTATTTAAAACTTCTTATCCTGCCACAGGGACCTATAAAAATGAATCATGGAGTCAGACGATAACCAATCAGTTTAACTTGCAAGCATCTTATGAAAAAACATTATCCCGGCACTATTTTAAGGTATTGGGAGGTATGCAAACAGAAGAACGAAAAATCCGCAGTTTTGGAGCAAGTCGTAAGGGATATGAATTTGAGGGTTTTGAGGAGCTAAACCATGGTGATATATCAACAGCAACAAACTCCGGAGGAAGTTCGGAATGGGCTATGTTATCTTATTTTGCTCGTATGAACTATACATTTGCAGATAAATATCTTTTGGAATTGAATGGAAGATGGGATGCTTCTTCACGTTTTATGGAAGGTCATCGTTGGGGCTTTTTCCCTTCCGTATCTGCAGGATGGAGAATTTCGGAAGAATCCCTTTTTGAGCCAATAAAGACTGCTGTAAATGATTTGAAACTAAGGGCATCCTACGGAACATTAGGAAATCAAGATATTGTGATCAATGGTAATGCAATTTATTTTCCGTATGCTGCCTCTATTAGTTCAGGATATGGATATTGGTTTGATAAGATTTTAGGTACGGGTGTTGCCCAAACACAGGTCGCGAACGAAAAAATTTCATGGGAAAAATCTACGCAGTTAAACATAGGAGTTGACGGAAGCATACTTAATTCCCGATTAAGTTTTAATTTCGATTATTATGTTCGTAATATAAACAATATGTTACAGCAATTTCCAATCCCTATGTTTGTGGGCTTATCGTCTCCATGGGAAAATGCCGGATCTATGAGGAATAATGGTTGGGATCTGTCTGTTACATGGAGAGATCGTACAGGCGATGTATCTTATTATATTACAGGTAACCTGTCGGATGTAAAAAATAAGGTTACTAATCTGTATGGAAATGAATATATTGGCACACAGATTACAAAAGAAGGTTTGCCGCTTAATTCATGGTATGGCTATGTTTCGGATGGATATTTTCAAAATCAACAAGAGATTGATGACTCACCGGTTTATGGAGGGAATAAAGATAATGTAAAACCAGGTTATATAAGATATAAAGACATAAGTGGACCGGATGGAGTACCCGACGGTTCGATAACCGATGATGACCGTCAGGTAATAGGGAATCCTTATCCACGTTATGAGTTCAGTTTAAATATGGGAGCCGAATGGAAAGGGTTTGATTTCTCCATTTTCTTGCAGGGAGTAGGTAAAAAAGATATTTTATATACAGGATCAGGGGCTCGTCCTTTCTATGTAGGGCGTACTATTTTCAAAAATCAATTGGATACGTGGACTCCGGATAATAGAGATGCAGAGTTTCCGCTTCTCTTAATTGATGGTTCGGGGAATAATCCGAATAATATAGTTTCTGACTTTTGGATAAAAAGTGGTGCTTATATGCGTTTGAAGAATGTCGTTTTAGGCTATAGTTTACCTAAAAGCTCCTTAAACAAATTGAAAATAGAGAATTTGCGTTTTTATGTCAGTGGGCAAAATCTATTTACGCTATGTAGTGCGTATAAAGGATATGATCCTGAAAATTATGTAAACAATGGGAATTTTTACCCTGTAATGCAGACTTTTACTTTTGGTGTGGATCTTCGTTTCTAAAAAATATGGATATGAAAAAGTTTTTATATAATATAGCCCTATGGATAACCTTAGGATTAATCTTAGTGTCTTGTTCTGATTTTCTGGATAGAGAACCTTCTGATTACTCTTCTTCAGGTTTTTACAAATCAGAAGCAGCTATTGAAAACGGAACTTCAGGTGTATATAACTATTTATACATGAGTCTTGCTTATATGGTTCCGTTTAATGTCTATCTGGACCATTATACGGGATTAGCCATGGAACGGGCCGAGAATACAACTATCGGTGCAGGAGGTGCTTTAAATCCTGATAACTCGAGCGTTCAATCATTTTGGAGTATGCTATATGTTTTAGTAGCCAGGGCGAATTCTGTAATATATGGATCAAGTGAATATGTCGATGGCATAGGAGGTAAGGCACTCCAATATATTGCGGAGGTACGGGTATTAAGAGCCTTTGCTTATTATAACCTGATTGCAACTTACGGTGATGTTCCATTCTTTATTTCTCCTATCACTGTCGATCAATATAAAGATCCTAAAACCTCAAAAGTGGATATTCTTGATTTTATACTAAGTGATTTGGAAGAAGCTGCAACAAATTTGCCTTGGACGGCCACAGAAAGAGGACGTGTCGATAAGGCAGTTGCATATGGATTAAAAGCACGTGCAGCCTTATTAGCGGGAAGTTTGGATTACGGAGGTAAAGGAAGTGAATATTTCCGTATTTCATCAGAGGCTGCGAAACAAGTAATCGGACAAAGAGGATTAGCTCAGTCATTTGATGATTTGTTTAACATTACAGGCCAGGCGAAAGCAGATGTCCGTAATGAGATGTTGTTTGAATTAATGTATTCAAATCAAGGTTCACGACAAATTCATATGATTGCATTCGGACAAGTTTCCAGAAACACAGGACAAACAGGGAGACATCCGGCTATGCTGTTAGCCGATGCCTATGAATGTATTGATGGAAAACGAATAGATGAATCCTCTCTTTATGATCCGAAACATCCTCAAAGGAACAGGGATCCGCGTTTCCATTCAACGCTGTGGATGCATGGCGATACGGTCTCTGTAAACAATGGATCTATTGTACGGCAGGTTTTGAATGCATATGATAACGAGACTCAGTTTTATGATTTCTCTTCAGGACAGTGGGTCTTAAAAAACAATGCAGATATTAATAGTGCCGCAGCTTGGGCCAGCTTTTGTAATGCTGGTTCAGGATATATTTGGGCTAAATTCAGCAATGAAATTGCTGAAAATATAAGTGCTCAAACGTGTAATGTCCCTATAATGCGTTATGCAGAAGTGCTATTGACTTATGCAGAAGCAAAAATAGAACTGAATGAATTGGACAATTCCGTTTATGATGCAATCAATCAAGTGCGTAATCGTTCCGGTATGCCCAATGTTTCAGACGACAGAATTGGGAATCAAGTAAAAATGCGCCAGCTAGTTCGTAATGAACGTAAAGTTGAATTTGCACTTGAAGGGCTTCACCAAGTGGATATGAGAAGGTGGGATATCGGTGATTTGGAAAATGGACAACCGAGCTACGGGCTTCCTTTATCTGATATTCGTTATGAAGGCATGACTTCCAGTAATATACCTAATTTCAAAAAGTCGGAACGTCATGATTTGAATAATATAGCTACATATGATGCATACAAAGATAAATTAAAGGTTCGTGATAGAAATCGTTTCTGGGATAAGAAGTTTAATTTATGGCCTATCCCACAATTAGAAATAGATCGTAATCCAAATATTACCCAGAATGAAGGGTATTAAAAGTATTAATGAATCGATGTAAGATCGGAAAAATGATCTGAACCGATAGAGGGACATAACCTTTTCGGTTCAGTTGTTTTTCCTTATAAACTATTTAGATCTATAAAAAAGTACATAAATAGACAAATTATGATAACACGTAGAGATTTTTTTAAAGTTACCGCGGCCGGAGGATGTTTGTCTACTCTTCCCCTATTTCTGACCTCTGGAAGTTCCTTTTCGGCTGTACAGAAGACAAAAAAAGGGAAGGAATTATCTGCCGATGTAGTTATTACTGGTGGAGGATTAGGTGGGTGTGCAGCGGCTTTGGCCGCTTTGCGAAACGGATTAACCGTTGTACTTACTGAAGAAACCGATTGGATCGGAGGACAAATAACCCAACAGGGTGTTCCTCCAGACGAACATCAATGGATCGAGACACACGGTGCGACACAACTTTACCGGGATTTCCGGACCGCTGTACGCAATTATTATATTCGTAACTATCCGTTGACAGAGGAAGCTCGTAACCGGAAGTATTTGAATCCCGGCGACGGTTGGGTCTCTCGTTTGTGTCATGAGCCCCGGGTGGCTTTGGCTGTTCTGTACGAAATGCTGAATCCTTATATTAGTTCGGGGAAACTGACGCTTCTATTAGAACATAAAGCTATTGCTGCCGACGTAGAGGGTGATAAGGTTCGGGCATTAAAAGTAATCGATACCCGCTGTAAAAATGAAGTGGTATTAACAGCTCCATATTTCATAGACGCTACCGAACTGGGCGATTTGTTACCTCTGGCAAAGGTTGAATATCAAACGGGAACAGAATCCAAATCGGAAACAAAGGAAATGCATGCACCTGAAAAAGCGGATCCTCAAAATCAGCAAGCATTTACTGTCTGTTTTGCGCTGGATTATGAGAAAGGAGTCGATCACATTATTGATAAACCGGAGAAGTATGATTTCTGGCGTCATTATATTCCTGCGCTAACTCCTGCTTGGCCAGGGCCTTTGCTGAGCCTTACCTATGGGCAAGCGTCAACATTGATTCCTCAATCGTTAGGTTTTCATCCCGAAGGCATACCGACCGGAGATATACTTAATCTGTGGAATTACCGCCGAATAATCCATAAAGGTAACTTTAACCCGGATAGTTACCATAGTGATATCTCAATTATCAACTGGCCCCAAAATGATTATATGTTGGGAAATCTGGATCAATCCGAGAAGGAATTTAAGCATCATGTAGCACAGGCAAAACAGTTGAATTTATCTCTTTTATATTGGTTGCAAACCGAAGTACCTCGTCCTGATGGTGGTCAAGGGTGGCCAGGGTTACGTCTGCGCGGTGACGTCATGGGAACCGAAGATGGTATGGCTAAATATCCTTATGTTCGCGAATCACGCAGGATAAAGGCTCTTTTTACAATCTTAGAGGAGCATATAGGTAAAGAGAATCGGTTGGAAGTTTCTGGTAAAAATAATGCGGCTGATTTTTATGATAGCGTAGGGATTGGTTATTATCGTATTGATTTACACCCAAGTAGTAGAGGAAATAACTATATTGATATTGATTCATTACCATTCCAAGTTCCTTTGGGAGCCCTGATTCCACAGCGTATAGAAAATCTACTGCCTGCCAATAAGAATATAGGAACGACACATCTTACGAATGGTTGCTACCGTGTGCATCCGGTTGAATGGGGAATCGGAGAAGCTGTCGGTTTATTAGTGCATTATGCTATGCTAAAGAAAACATTGCCACGCGCTGTCCGGGAGAAAAAAGATCTATTGGCCGATTTTCAACAAAAGATACGTAATCAGGGTATAGAAACGGATTGGCATCTATGATTTACATAGTATAGGAAGACTTCTAGTCACTATCTTCTTAGGGTAAAGTTAGATCAATCAAAAAGATTAAAATTCCACAAAAAAGAATATTCATTTGCAAATTAACCGAATATTAGGTAGTATTGCATCAGTTTATCAGTTTATCATCCAGACTTGCAAACCGTAGATATGACGAAATCGGGAAGCAAGTAAAGGTATTGGCAGGCATTGAATAATAATCATTTCATTTATATACTATGGAGACAATAGCGAAACTTTATTCTTTGACTTATAAGGAGGTTAAAACTTACCTGTTTGCACTTCTTTTTGTCGCAGGAAATATTATCCTTCCCCAATTATGTCACCTGATTCCAGGCGGAGGTTTGATGTGGTTGCCTATTTATTTCTTTACCCTGATTGCTGCCTATAAATACGGATTGGGAGTCGGGTTGCTTACGGCGGTCTTATCGCCTGTCATAAACAGCCTTCTGTTTGGAATGCCGCCCACAGCTATACTACCGGCCATATTAGTAAAATCCGTCCTCTTGGCCGGAGCCGCGGCCTATGCTGCCTATCGCTTTCAGAAAGTATCCGTCTGGGCAATTGCAGGTGCCGTTCTTACTTATCAACTGGCAGGAACCCTGATCGAATGGGCGATAGTAAAAGACTGGATGATAGCCATACAAGATTTCCGCATAGGAATACCCGGTATGCTTGTACAAATCGGCGGCGGTTATCTTGTCTTGAAACTCATCTCTAAATTATAATCGGGAAAACGATGGTTGGAAAGACATGGGAGGAGGTATCGGAACGTTTCCTTCAACAGACATTTGCGGAAAGGTTCGATCTGATTGTCGCCATTGCCAACGGAGGGATCATCCCTGCCGCACTGTTGAACCAACGGTTGAATGTAGACATCCGGTTATTGAAAATCAACTTGCGGGATAGCGAGCAACGCCCCAAATACGAACACCCCCAGCTGGTGGCTCCGGTAGATTTTGAATTCAGAGGGAAAACGATTCTGCTGGTCGATGACCGGGTAAAGACAGGCGCTTCCCTTGCCTTCGCCTGTAAATTGCTTGAAGGAGCCAAACGGATAAAAACTTTTGCCGTAAACGGGAAAGCGGACTATTCACTATATGACGAAGCTTGCTTTCCCTTTCCCTGGATCTTATAATAAAGAAATTAATGAAAAGAAGAATACATATAACTGTGGCACTTTTAGTAACCGTACATTTCATTTATGCCAGTGGAAATGACACAGCTATACGGGATTCTGTCCGCCTGGAAGAAGTAATCGTTACCGGAAGCCGGCCGGCCGTAAGCCTTAACAATCTACCAATGAGCGTTTCCGTCGTGGAATCAGGACAAATAGAAAACAGACGGAACCCCTCTATCCTACCCGTTATTACGGAAGAAGTACCGGGGCTTTTTGTTACGTCACGCGGAATTATGGGATACGGCGTGTCCACCGGTGCGGCCGGAGGCATGACCATTCGGGGAGTCGGAGGAAGTCCTACCGCCCAACTGCTGATCCTGATCGACGGGCATCCGCAATATATGGGATTGATGGGGCACCCGCTGGCAGACTCCTATCAATCGCTGATGACCGAGCGGGTGGAAGTTGTCCGTGGCCCGGCCTCCGTATTATACGGTTCGAATGCGATGGGCGGGGTTGTCAATATTATTACAAAAAAACAAAAGCAAGACGGGATACAAACTGGAATCCGCACTCTGTATGGTTCTTACCGGACTTTTAACGGAGAAGTCAACAACGCCGTCCGCTCGGGTAAATTCAGCAGTTTTGTTTCTCTGGGCTATAGCCGGAGCGACGGACACCGGAAAGACATGGACTTTGAGCAATACAGCGGATATACCAAGATAGGTTATGATTTGTCTTCTTATTGGAATGTATTTGCCGATCTTAACCTGACAAATTTCAAGGCCTCCAATCCGGGGATGGTTAGTGCTCCTTTGATCGACAACGATGCGGATATTACGCGAGGCGTTACCTCTTTCTCCCTGGAGAATAACTACGAAAATATTTCGGGAGGATTAAAATTCTTTTACAACTTCGGTTCGCACAAAATAAATGACGGCTACTCTCCGGAAGCTTCTCCTTTGAACAAACGCTTCCGTTCCGACGACCGCATGTTGGGCGTATCCCTGTATCAGACCTACCGCCTGTTCGAGGGGAACCAGACCACTGCAGGCGTTGATTTCCAGCATTTCGGCGGACACGCCTGGAATACCTACATAGATAACAGCCCGAACACAGACCCTGTAAAGAAAAGCCTGAATGAAGTGGCCGGCTACCTGAACTTCCAACAGAGCCTGCTGGAAAAGCTGACCTTCAACGGGGGAATTCGTATCGACCACCACTCGGTAACGGGTACGGAATGGGTGCCTCAAATAGGACTAAGCTATTTTGCGGCGGATCATACCGTATTGAAAGGAATTGTCAGCAAAGGATTCCGTAATCCGACAATCCGTGAAATGTACATGTTTCCGCCGATGAACAACCCGGATCTAAAACCGGAGCGATTGATGAATTACGAGCTGTCCGCTTCCCAGGGGCTATTGAACCGGGCCTTGACTTTCGATCTGAGTCTTTATTACATCAAAGGCGAAAACAGTATCCAAACCGTCATGATGGATGGAAAGCCATTCAATATTAATACGGGGGAGATCGAGAACTACGGAGTGGAGTTCGCCAGCCGTTATCATATCAATCCGCACCTCCGCTTGTCGGCCAATTACAGTTGGCTACATATGGAGCGCAAAGTAGTTGCCTCACCCGGGCATAAATTCTATGCCGACATCAGCTACTCGCAAAGCAAATGGGATGTATCCACAGGAATACAATACATACGCGACCTATATACTTCCGTTGCTCCAGCTGCGGAAATGAAGGAAACATATACCTTATGGAATATCAGAGCAGCCTATAGACCGGTAAACTTATTGGAACTGTATGTCCGGGGGGAGAACCTGCTGGCGCAAAAGTATGAAATCAACAGCGGCTATCCTATGCCCCGTGCAACAGTTTTCGGAGGAGTCAACTTAAAATTCTAATAAATTATTTATATGGATAGACGATTTTTCTTAAGAGCGCTCGTTCTTACAGGCGCAACCGTTACGGCAAAAGCCAGTGACGGTCTGGAAATCCTTTCCCAAACGCTCGACAGTGTTACAGCAAGTCCGATAGACATCGTTGCCGTTTTGGGAGGAGAACCCGAAGTCATGTTTAAACGCGCCATCACCGAAATGGGTGGAATGGGGAAGTTCATCAAAAAGGGAGCACGCGTGGTCGTAAAGCCCAATATCGGTTGGGATAAGGTTCCCTCTCTGGCCGGAAATACCAATCCGAAGTTAATAACCGAAATCATTCGCCAATGCTTCGCCGCCGGAGCCAAAGAAGTCACGGTCTTTGACCATACCTGCGACGATTGGGTGAAATGTTACAAGAACAGCGGTATCGAGACTGCGGCCAAAGCAGCTGGAGCCACAGTCGTTCCGGCACATGAAGAGTCTTATTATAAAGAAGTTTCACTTCCGCAAGGCGTCACCCTAAAGAGCGCCAAAATACATGAGGCCATCGTGAACTGCGACGCATGGATTAACGTTCCCGTATTGAAACACCACGGAGGGGCCAACATGAGCATCTCTATGAAGAACTATATGGGGATCGTATGGGACAGGCGCATCTTTCACAGCAGCGGGCTTCAGCAATGTATCGCCGACATCTGTACCTATTCAAAGAAGCCGGTACTGAACGTAGTGGATGCCTATCGGATTGTGAAGACCAACGGCCCGCAGGGGCGCTCCGCTTCCGACGTAGTCCTCACCAAAGGTCTTTTCGTTTCACAGGATATAGTCGCAGTAGATACGGTGGCCACCAAATTCTTCAGCCAGGTCAGGGATATGCCCTTAGACCATGTCGGTCATCTTGCCAACGGACAAAAATTGAAATTAGGAACGATGGATGTTGACAAATTAAATATCAAACGAATTAAAATATAAGTCATCTCAACATGTTGAAGAAGCTTCGCATAGCTATTTCGACTTTACTTTTGGGTTTAGTCACCTTCTATTTTCTCGATTTTGCAAGCCTGCTCCCGGATCATTCGTTCGGTTGGCTGGCAAAGATACAATTTGTGCCTGCGCTGCTGGCGCTCAACGGAGTCGTAGTGGCGGTCATTATAATATTGACCGTCCTTTTCGGCCGTATTTACTGCTCGAGCGTATGCCCGATGGGAATCTTTCAGGATATAGTCGCCTGGTTCTCCAGACGGAAAATTTTCCATAAAAAGAGGAAGAAAAGATACAAATACCATCCGGCGAAAAATATCCTCCGCTGGAGCGTACTGGGGATAACCGTCCTGGCCTTCATCGGAGGTTTCACCGTACTCTTGGGCTTAATCGATCCTTACAGCGCCTACGGGCGTGCGGTTACCGCCTTATTTCGCCCGGTTTATATGGAAGGGAATAATCTGTTGGAATCCATTTTCACCCGGTTCAATAATTATTCTTTCTACAAAGTGGAAATTGTTCTTCTGAGCCTCAGTGCATTGATTGTAGGCGCAGCTACCCTCCTGATTATCGGCTATCTGGCTTGGAAGCAAGGGCGTACCTACTGTAACACGATCTGTCCGGTAGGAACAGTCCTCGGATTCCTCAGCCGTTTTTCTCTCTTCAAGGTAAAGATAAACCTGAGCGCCTGTACCAATTGCGGTTCTTGCGCAATGGTCTGCAAAGCATCCTGTATCGACGTAAAAAACCATCAGATCGATTACAGCCGGTGCGTCGACTGCTTTAATTGCCTGGAGAGTTGCTCGACCCATGCCTTAGGCTATCGTCTGCCTGTAGGTTCGAAAGAAAACCCGACGAAATCCCAACCGGATCCGCAAAAAAGACGGTTTCTTCTCACCGGCTTGGCGACCGCATTTACCATTCCAGCCGCATTAGCCAAGGACAAGTTGGCTGCAGCGACAGGAGACAGCAATCATATCCGGAAAAATCCGATCTGCCCGCCGGGGGCCCAAAGCATGGAACACCTGTCGAAGCATTGCACTGCCTGCCATCTCTGCATCAGCCGCTGTCCTTCAAAAGTCATTAAGCCGGCCTTTTTGGAATATGGCCTCAAAGGGTTCATGCAACCAACCATGACCTACGAGAAGGGATTTTGCAATTACAACTGTACCATTTGCTCGGAAGTCTGCCCCAGCAAAGCATTGTCTCCCCTCACCCAAGAAGAAAAACACAAGACGCAGATCGGAAGGGTTACTTTTCATGAAGAAATCTGTGTGGTACATACCGAAGGGACAAATTGCGGAGCCTGTGCTGAACACTGCCCTACTCAAGCGGTTACCATGATTCCCTATGCAAAAAAGGAAGGGCTGACCATCCCGTTTATCAATCCGGAAATTTGTGTCGGCTGCGGAGGTTGCGAATATATTTGCCCTGTCCGTCCCTACCGTGCAATCCATGTAGAAGGGAATGACGTCCATCAGCAACGGAAAGAATTCAAAGAAGAAAAGAAAAAGGAGGTCGTTATCGATGACTTCGGATTCTAATTATTATCCGTACAATTGCCATTAATAATCTGATATATAAGACAGGAAAGGGAACTACAAGTTGTCTGAATTCGGTTAACTGACTGAAAAATCCAGTTAATTGTTTGGATTCATTCAGTTAACTGATTTTTTCATCATAAAGGACTCTTTTTTCTCAATAAAAAGATTAAATTAGCATCAATTATTTTTATGTGAAAAAGGTATCTGAATTAATCAATTAAACACAGTTTATTATGGGACTACTTTGGTCAATTATTATTGGAATCGTAGCGGGTTTCGCTGCCGGTAAAATAATGAAAGGTAGCGGATTCGGCCTTATTGTCAATCTGATTGTAGGAGTGATCGGCGGGTTAATAGGCGGATGGATTTTCTCCTTATTGGGATTAAGTGTCAACGGGATATTGGGAACGTTGGTCATGTCAACCATAGGAGCTATTGTATTATTATGGATCCTATCTTTATTTAGGAAAAAGAATTAATAGCAAAAGACAAGTAGGTGTGTCAAAGGGCCGTAAAGGAATTCTATAGGGGCGAATTAAATTCGCCCCTACACACCCCACAATGAGCTTTTGACGCACCTACTTGTTATAAGAATTATTTTCCTTGGATCATGTCTTTATTTACACCGAATTTTTCGACCGAATGACATTTTCCTTTAGGCTCAAGGTGAATCACTATATCATAGACATTTTCGACCGAATCCTTGATGCTTTTCTCAACCGCATCGGCAATGTCATGCGCTTTCAGAAGAGACATATTCCCATCCACTTCAATATCCAGTTCGATCATATACATGGTTCCGATCTGACGGGAACGGACCCGATGCGGATTGCTGGCGCCCGGCACACGCTCCACCGCAGCAAATATCCTATCGTAAACCGAAGTATCCTTTACCCCGTCCATCAGTTCGACATTCGAATCCAGGAAAATCGAAACCGACGATTTAATAATAAACAAACTGATTAGCAAACCCGTTATCGAGTCTAAAACGGGAAGTTTCAGTATAAAAGTGAAAGTCAAGCCCAGAAGGACGCCGATCGAAATCAGGACATCATTCCGCATATTAACCGCATTCGCAATCAACAACGAACTATTCACCCTTTTTCCTTGCTTCTGTTGGTAAAAGGCCAAGCCGAGCTTACCGATAATGGAGAATACCGTAACATAAATGGCGATCATTTTCGGCAATGCCTTGGGCGTATCCGAAAAAATGCCCTTTACAGTGGATATGAACATTTGCGCTCCAGCGTAAAAAATAATTAAAGATAATACCTTTGTCGCAATCCCTTCCGCTTTCTCATAACCATAGGCATATTTGCTGTCCGGCGGCCGGTCTACGATATGTGCAGTAAATAACATAACCAATGATATAACAACATCCGTCGCAGAGTCAATTCCATCACTCAACACCGCTAAACTCCCGGAAAATAGCCCTATGACTATTTTTGACAAAGACAAGAAACCATTACCGATAGTACTTATCCATGATGTTTTGATGAGTATTCTCTCTCTCGACGTATCTTTGTCCATTTTATTTCAGCGTAAAGATTAGGTAGCAAAGGTACATCCTTTTCCTCAAAGAGGGATAGGAAACAGCGAAGAAAGTCAGCCTTTATAGGCTATCACTTCGACTTCAACCAGTCCATTTTTGGGCAAGGATTTGACAGCGACCGCCGAACGCGCCGGGTAAGCGCCGTCGAATTGGGTGGCATACACCTCGTTTACGACAGCAAAATCATTGATATCCGCCAGGAAAACGGTTGTTTTCACAATATCGCCCAGTCCGTAATCCGCTTCCGTAAGAATCGCCCGGATATTTTTAAACGCTTGGGCGGCTTGTTCTTTCACTCCTCCTTCCGGAAAAGCTCCGGTCTCCGGAATCAATCCGAGTTGCCCGGAGGCAAAAAGGAATTTATCAACCTGGATTGCTTGGCTATATGGGCCGATAGCGGCCGGAGCCTGCGTTGTTGCAATTACTTTTTTCATTTCATTTTGTTTTTAAAGTATTTTCTTGTTCATCCGTTGCCGGACGATTTCATAAATCAGGATAGAGGAGGCGACCGATACATTTAAGGAACCGATCGTGCCAAATTGGGGAATGGTAACGATATGGTCGCATATCCGTAAGTTATCCATCGACACACCCTTGTCTTCGGCACCCATCACTATCGCGACCGGACCGTCGTATTCCAATGAGGTATAATATTTTCCATCGCTTCCCTTTTCACTGGCAGCCAAGACGGTAACCCCGCTGTTTTTCAAGAAACGGATCGCTTCGTTGATACTTCTCTCCTTACAAACAGGCAAGACATTCAAGGCGCCGGCGGAGGTTTTCATGGCGTCGGCATTGACGGATACGCTGTCTTTCTGAGGAAGGACAATGGCATCGACACCGGCACATTCACAGGTACGGGCTATCGCGCCGAAGTTGCGCACATCCGTCACTCCGTCCAGCAGTACGATAAAAGGACTTTTCCCCTGTTCGAAAACAAAAGGAATAATGTCCTCCAGCTTCTGATAGGCAACTGCGGAAATAAAAGCGACGACTCCCTGGTGATTTTTCCGGGTAATCCGATCCAGGCGTTCCACCGGAACCCGTTGGACCGGGATGTCCGTTCCTCTTAGCAAAGCGGACAGTTCTTTGGACAAATCCCCTTGCAGGTCTCTTTTGATCAATACTTTGTCTATTTCCTTACCGGCTTGCACCGCTTCCATCACGGCACGTATACCGAATATCATTTCATTCTCTTTCACGTATTTTTTCTTAATTGTTCTCTAATAAATTCTTTGCATTGGCAATAGACGCTTCGGTTAGTTCCGAGCCGCTGAGCATGGCGGCAATCTCGGACACCCGTTCACCGGGAGTCAGCTTGCGAAGACGCGTATAAGTGCGGTCGGCCGTATCCTCTTTATAAACGAAGAAATGCTCTTTCCCTTTGGCCGCAATCTGGGGCAGATGGGTGATAGTTATTACTTGCATGTTTCTCCCTAATTCCTGCATGATCTCCCCCATCCGGTGGGCAATATCGCCGGAAACTCCCGTATCGATTTCATCGAAAATAATAGAAGGGAGCGCCGTCGAACCGGCTATCATCGCTTTGACACAAAGCATCAGGCGGGAAATTTCCCCACCGGAAGCTGTCTGGGCAACAGCGTTTAAAGGCTCGTTCTTATTGGCGGAAAAAAGGAATGCAACTTCATCCGTTCCATCGGGACCCGGCTCGCTTTTGGGATGGATATCCACCTGAAAACGCATATTCGGCATTCCTAATTGTACCAGGTTAGCGACCAATTGCTTTCGGATCGGTTCGCTTGCACTTCGCCGGAGGCGACTGAGATTGCCGGCCTGTCCGAGCAAGTCCTGATAAGCGGTTTGCACTTCCTTTCTCTTCTCTTCAATCGACTCGTCGAATGAATCGATCTCCTTCAGTTGTATCTCATAGCGGTTCCGCAAAATAATTAACTCTTCGACCGATGATACCCGATGTTTCTGCTCTAACGAATAAAACGTGTTTAACCGTTCGTTAATCCAGTTCAATCTTTCGGGACTGAACTCGACATCCTCCTTCAGGACATCCGTCTCGGCAGCCAAGTCTTTCAGATCCAGGTAGGCGGAACGTAATCGCTCGGAAAAGCTGTTGGAAGGCGAGTAATACTTGCCCAACGCCTCCATCGTCTGAAGCGATTCCTTGATTAAGGCAATCGCCCCTTGCTCCTCTCCGTCAAGTAATTCGGTGATCCTATATAATCCCGATTTGATTTCTTCGGCATGCGTCAAAGTTTCCAGTTCCTGCTCTAACGCCTCCTGCTCTCCATCCGTCAGATTTGTCTCCCGTAGTTCTTCGTATTGGAAGCGGATATAATCTTCCTCCTCTTTCGAACGCCGGGCCCGTTCCTCAAGGCCGGCCAGTTGGCCTTTCAGCATCTGCCAGGAACGGTACGACTTTTTGTAAGAAGCAAACAGACCGGATGTCCCGGCCATTATATCCACCACGTTCAATTGAAAATGAGTATCAGCCAGCAATAGGTTCTGGTGCTGTGAATGGATATCAATCAGGTGACTTCCCAATTCTCTCATCAGCGTAAGCGGTGCAGGCGAATCATTAATGAATCCGCGGGATTTTCCCGAACTATACAATTCGCGGCGTAGGATGCAACTGTCCGCATCGTATTCCAGTTCATGGTCCTGAAAAAAAGGAGCCAGGTTGTATTTGGAGAGGTCGAATTCAGCCTCAATGACACATTTATCCGCTCCGGCCTGAATGCTTTTCTGATCGGCCCGCTGCCCCAGAACCAAGCCTAAAGCGCCTAATATAATGGATTTACCGGCCCCGGTTTCTCCCGTAATAACACTGAAACCGTCGGAAAAGGAAATCTCCAAATGATCGATCAGAATGAAGTTTTGTATCAGCAGAGATTTAAGCATGATTGAAACTTATTTTTTAATAGCCTCCAGGCGTGATGTTTCGGCCGGGAAAAGTTCCGAAAGCATTTTATATCCGGCTTGTTTCTCCTGTGTAGTCGCCTTTGAATAGATATTGACGACTTCGTCCAATTTGGTATCCACAAATAATTGCAAGAGTACGGACGTCGGCTTCGCCGATTTTAAATCCTTCAGGGCGGGAAGAGCTTCCAAAATGTTCGTTCTTCCGCGGTCCGCATTGGCAGCCATCTCATCCAACCCTTTGCGATGATAAGTATACCATAATGTCCGGAAGATATCGGAAGCATTATCCGTCAAAGCCGTGGCAAGCGCATGCCGGTTCCGGCTCGAATCGAACGCCTTCCAACCCGTCCATCCCGGCTGTGCCTGGGCTAAGGTAACTATCTTTTGCGCCTGTTGGATAAATGGAGTACCTCCTTTCGGAGCAAAACTATCGAAATCGAGTCCCAGGATGGTATAAATATAAAAGACAATTGTAGCTGTCAGATTATTGCTCAAAGTCGTTTCTGAATAGTCCAACGGCTCGAATTCCACATATTCGAACTCGAGCTCGGTATCACGGAAGTTGAATGTCGTCGTCGTATAGCTGGAATTATAGACCGGACGCCGCGCCTGAATCTGTATTTCTCCCTTATAGGTGTTTTCCGAGGACCTTTCGTTGATAATAATCGTAAAATTGCAATCGATCCGTTCGTTCAAGGCAAAAGTAGCATCCGTCCATCTCTTATTATTGATGAATTCCGTCAAAGCAGTCTGCAAAGTTGTCAGCGCCTGCTTGTTCGTCCCCTCTACCTTGTCGCTGTTAATGGTCACGCGCGCATTCAACTCCTGCGCCTGCTGCATTTGCGCCTGTATACTGCCGGCAAACAAACAACAGAAAACCAGAAGAAGGAACCATTTCTTTTGCATGATCATTTAAATAGCGTTATCATTTTATTTACAATATCGAATGCCACCTCTCGTTTACTTTTCAGTGGAAAGTCAGCGACCTCTCCCAGACGGTCGATAATCGAAATCTTATTAGTGTCATACTGGAATCCCGCCCCCTTATTCTCCAATGAATTCAGGACGATAAAATCCAGATTTTTCCGCTTCAGTTTATCCTTTGCATGTTCCACTGCATCATTGGTTTCAAGCGCAAAGCCTATCAACAGTTGATTCTCCTGCTTTTCCTTGCCGAGTGCTTCCGCAATATCCATATTCCGTACCAAAGGTAATAACATATCCCCGTTATTTTCCCGCTTAATCTTTTCTATCGCTTGCGACTCAGGCCGGTAATCGGCAACAGCCGCACATAAAATCGCGACATCCGCTTCAGGAAAGACCTTCATCGTTTCCCAATACATTTCGTCTGCGGACTCCACATCGATCCGGCGAATGCCCGGATGATTCGTATGCAGAGCGACCGGCCCGGTAACCAGCGTCACCTCCGCTCCCCTTTCGGCGCAGACTTCCGCCAAGGCAAAACCCATCTTTCCGGAGGAGTAATTACCTATAAAACGTACGGGATCGATCTTTTCATATGTCGGCCCCGCCGTGATAATGATTTTTCTTCCGGAAAGTTCTTTCTCGGAAGAGAAAAAGCCTTCCAGAGCAAGCACGATCTGCTCGGGATCCTCCATCCTTCCTTTACCGACCAACTGACTGGCAAGCTCTCCCTCCGCAGGTTCAATAATATGATTTCCAAACGAACGGAGCCGTTCTACATTCTGCCGGGTTGCCGGATGAGCGTACATATCCAGATCCATAGCCGGAGCGACAAAGACCGGCGCCTTACATGAAAGATAAGTCGTTATAAGCATATTGTCAGCAATACCGTTCGCCATCTTACCGATCGTAGACGCCGTTGCAGGAGCGACAAGCATGGCATCCGCCCATAACCCCAATTCCACATGGCTGTTCCACGATCCGTCCCGATCAGAAAAGAACTCGCTGATTACAGGTTTACGGCTCAGGGTTGAGAGGGTAAGCGGAGCTATAAACTCTTTGGCGGCCGGTGTCATGACAACCTGGACTTCCGCTCCTTTTTTAATCAGCAAGCGGACCAGATAGGCTGCTTTATAAGCTGCAATACTTCCCGTAATCCCCAGTATGATTTTCTTATCTTTCAACATAAACAAAAGTTTTAACTACAGGCGCAAAGTAAATATCTCACGCGCTACTTTCCAATCGATATTATGATGCTCTCCCAGCTTCCAGCCCATTCGCTTGACCGGCTCGACCAGGGCATCCAGGTCCTTTTCCCCGATACCGAATTCGTTCAACCGGGTCTTCAGGCCCATCTCACGAAAGAAATGTTCAGTCGCTCCGATCGTTTTCCGTACCCGTTCTTCTTCCGTACCTTCGGTTATCCGGAACACGACTTCGCCCAAGCGGAGAATCTTCGCCCATTTTTCTTTTTGCATATAAGTCATGACGCCCGGCAGCAAAATCGCCAGAGTCTGTGCATGATCCAATCCGAACAAGGCAGTCAGGGAATACCCCATCCGGTGGGAGGACCAATCCTGAGGCACTCCCTGTCCGATCCAGCAGTTCAACGCATTGGTAGCCGCCCACATCAGATTGGCGCGGATATCATAATTATGAGGATCTTTCAGCACTTTCAGCCCTTCGTCATGTATCGTTTTCAGCAAGCCTTCCGCGGTATAATCCTGCACCTTGGCATCGACCGGATAGGTCAGATATTGCTCGATCACATGAATGAAAGAATCGACAACCCCGTTAGCCACCTGCCTCGGAGGAAGCGAATAGGTCATTTCCGGATCCTGCACGGCAAATTGCGGGAAGATAAGCGGAGATGAAAAAGCCAGCTTCTCCTGGGTCTCCACGCGTGAGATCACCGCACGTTCATTCATTTCGGAACCCGTAGCGGAAAGCGTCAGTACGACCCCCAAGGGCATTGCTTTCTTTATCGCTTCTCCCTTGAGCAAGATATTCCAGGGATCCCCCTCGAAATAGACAGCCGAAGCTATGAATTTCGTAGCATCGATCACCGAACCGCCGCCGACTGCAAGTAGAAAGTCACGGTTTTCTTTCTTTACCAGATCAACCGCTTTCATACAGGTTTCGTAATGAGGATTAGCTTCGATTCCGGAAAACTCCAGTACATCAAAATCCTTCAGCGCTTCCTGAACCTGTGCATAAATGCCATTCTTCCTGATACTCCCGCCGCCATAGATAAACAACACCTTACTGCCTTTGGGAATAAGATGCGGCAAACGGGCTATCGCTCCCTTTCCAAAAGAGATCTTTACCGGATTAGAAAACTCAAAATTATTCATTTCTTACTTGGAATTGAAACCTCGCAATTTAATCTCTGTCAGCAATTTCTTCGTATTCAAAGGAAAATCGCCATTCATAATCCAGGAATAATACCCCGGATCATTTTTCAGGACTTCCGACACCAATTGCCCTTTATACTTACCGAAGTTGATCACCTCTTCGCCTTTGTCATTATAAATCATCCGTCCCGCAAAATCCACATTATTATTATAACTGGAGAATTCGGACAGGAACTTGATATCATTCTGCAAATCCGAATAATGATCCAACTGGGATTTCAGCACCTCATAGGTCGCTTTCGTATCCGCTTCCGCCGAATGGGCATTTTCCAATGACTTATTGCAGTAAAACTTATAAGCAGCCGACAGCGTCCGTTGTTCCATCTTATGGAAGATCGTCTGCACATCGATAAACTTCCGTTTATTCAAATCGATATCTATTCCTACGCGCAAGAACTCTTCCGCCAGCAAAGGAATATCGAACCGGTTGGAGTTGTAACCGGCCAAGTCACACCCCTCTATTTGGGCGGCCAGTGATTTCGCAACTTCTTTAAAGGTCGGGCAATTTTTCACATCTTCATCCGTGATCCCGTGAATCTTGGTCGACTCCGCCGGAATCGGCATTTCCGGATTGATCCGACGGGTTTTGCTGTCCTCATTCCCGTTCGGATAGACTTTAAGGTAAGAAATCTCAACAATACGATCCTTTATGATATTCATTCCGGTCGTCTCAAGATCGAAGAACACCAAAGGATTCTTTAAATTAAGTTGCATTTATTTTCTGTTAATTATTAATCGTTAATTGCTATTGTCAGTCATTCAACATCATCGGCATCAGCAACATCAGTAAATCTTCGTCCTCTTCGTTCTCCGTCGGGACAATCACTCCCGCACGAGAAGGATCGGCCAATTCCAGCACCACCTCGCCGGAATTTATATTACTCAATATTTCAATCAGGTAAGTCGCCTTAAATCCGATACTGAATTCCGATCCCGTGTACTGGCATACGATTTTTTCTTCGGCAGATGTCGAGAAATCGATATCCTGTGCAGACACGATGATCTGGTTTTCCGAGAGTTGTATTTTTACCAGGCTGCTTGCCGGACTGGAAAAAACGGAAACCCGTTTCAATGCATTCAAGAACGAGAGCCGGTCTATGATCACTTTGTTTTCGTTCTCCGTAGGAATCACGCTATTATAATTCGGATAGCGCCCTTCGATCAGGCGGCAGACCATTTCAAATTGCGTGGAACGAAGGTACGCATTATTATCGTCAAACAGAAGCGTTATCTTTTCATCCGTCCTCGGCAGCAAGGTTTTCAGGAGATTGGCCGGTTTTTTCGGAAGAATAAAGGCGGAACGCCCTTCGGAATGAATGGACAGGTTTTTCAGGCGAACCAGCTTATGCCCGTCCGAGGCGACAAAAGTCAGGTATTCCGGTTGAATATCGAAATAGACCCCGTTCATTACCGGCCGCAATTCATCGTCCGCCGTAGCAAAGAGAGAACGGTTCACACCGCTCAACAGTTGCTGCGATTCGATGGCCAATGAAACGGCGCTCTCTTTCAGCGGTTTTTGCTGCGGATACGTATCCCCTTTCTGCCCTATGAAATTGTATTCTCCATTTTGGAAATGGATGAAGACTTCCAGGTTGGCATCATTAATGTCAAACGTCAACGGCTGTTCCGGAAGTTCCTTCAACGGTTCCAACATGATTTTAGCGGAAATGGCGAAAAGGCCGGAGCCTTCCACGTTCATAACTTCGACCCATGTAACCAGACGGGTCTCCACGTCGGAAGCCGTAATAGTGAGTTTATTCCCTTCCAACAGAAAAAGGAAGCTATCAAGGATAGGCAAAGAGTTTTTGGCAGCAATTACCTTGCTGATGGACTGTAAACGGGTTAGCAGCGCAGAGCTGGATACATCAAATCTCATATTCTTTATATTTTTCGGTTATTGTTCGTTTTTATTTGAACAAAAATAAGAAATTATTTCATACGCCCCTATCATATTGTGCGCTAAGAATCATAAAAAAACTCCCTTCCAATTGAATGGAAGGGAGCTCCCTTTATATTCTTCTACCTGAATTACTTAGATAAGTAATTTTTCACCAAGTCATTCGGAACCATTTCTTCCTGAAAGATATAAGCGCCTGTTTTAGGCGACTTCACCATCTTTATTACTTTGGAATAGGTACGTCCATCACCTGTCTTAAATGTTGCAACCGATTTTTTTGCCATGATTGAATTCTCCTATTACTTTATTTCTTTATGTACGGTCATTTTCTTCAGAATGGGATTGTATTTCTTCAATTCCAACCGTTGAGTCGTATTTTTTCTATTTTTTGTCGTGATGTATCTGGAAGTTCCCGGAAGACCACTCTCTTTATGTTCGGTACATTCAAGAATAACCTGAACTCTGTTACCTTTTGCTTTCTTTGCCATTTTTCTATCTCTCCTCCAATTATGCGTTTAAATGACCGTTTTGGGCTGCTTTCTTGATGGCCGCATCCAAACCTATTTTATTAATCAGACGCAAGCCTGCGGCCGATACATTCAGATTAATCCAACAATCCTGTTCTACCCAATAGAACTTTTTCCTGAACAGGTTCACGTTAAATTTACGCTTCGTCCTGGCATTGGAATGAGATACGTTGTTGCCAACCATTGCTTTTTTCCCGGTAATTTGACAAATCTTAGACATCGCTGTTATATTTTTATGCAAAAAATCAATACTCTTCTAACAATTAGGGCGCAAAGTTATGTATATTAAACACAACATCCAAACTTTAAGCGCAAAATATTATCGCCAAATTCTTTTCCGGTTGGACGTAAGCATCATTGAACAACGGAAAATAAAAACGATAAAATCATGTACGCAGGATGAGATTTGAACTCACACACCGTAACCGGCACTACCCCCTCAAAGTAGCGTGTCTACCAATTCCACCACCTGCGCGAAAAAAATATAAAATAGAATGTGCCCAGAACAGGACTCGAACCTGCACGTCCGTGAAGACACTAGTACCTGAAACTAGCGCGTCTACCAATTTCGCCACCTGGGCAATCAGAATAATGAAAAGGCGACCTCCTGCCGCTCTCTGCTACCTGTCTTTCATTTCGGCACCAAAAGTACTCATCTTTTTTTAATCACACAAACATTTGGGATTAATTTTCCGACGATAAAAATTCATAACTATGAGTGAACGGATTCATAGTTATGAACGCCGGCAATCATAACTATGAATGCAACTGTTCATAGTTATGAATTTTCAAAGCGGTATAACCCGGTCGGAAAAGGTTAATAAAAGTCTGATTCCGGTGATTTCCGGCACCTTATTAAATATTGCCAGAAACAATTCGGGTTTAATATCTTTCCGGACCCATCCTTTTTCTGCAGACACAAAAGGACAGGACAGTAAATTTATTTCCATATAAATTACATTTATTTCTCTATAAATCATATCTATTACATATACAAGCTGAAATTTATCTTTTATTACATATATTTACACCAAGCTTAGAGCCTGTTTAAATTTTATTGCTTATCTTTTTTTGAGCTATTTTGAGATAGATTTTCGCATTATACTTGCAGATTTGCGGGCTAAATCAAGAGGAAAACGCGAAAAAGATGCCTAAAAGAGCCTAAAAAAATAGCAAAGAATGTTCTCTGTATCTTATAAGGAAATATTTCGGTAAAATTTAAACAGGCTCTTAGTTAGGCTTTGCGTAAAGCAAATTATACACATTTTAATTATATCCATTATGAGAAAAGCTTTTTTTATACTCATATGCTGTGGCATGACATATGTAAATGGCATATCACAAGAAAATCTTTCCCTTGAAAAAGCGTCTGGCGGAGCAAAGGCATTTAGCCATTTGGGAGTGAGCCTGGAACTTTTAAGTACGACCGGCATCGGAGCGGAACTGTCGACTCCTTTAAGTTCTAATTTTACCTTGCGGGGCGGGATATCTCTATTGCCGTATAATTACAAAGACAAGTTTTCGGTAAATCGCGACGAAGACGCCTTTAGCCAATTGGACAATGTCATGAGTCAGCCGGATATTAAAAGCCAGTTAGAGAAAGAAGGCTTGCCGACCAGGTCGTCCGAAATCAGTTCGGATGTCGATATCAAGGCCAAATTAAAGATGTTTAATGGGAAAATACTGGTAGATTACCATCCTTGGGCGGATCGTTCTTTCCATTTAACCGCCGGATTATATATCGGAAGAGATAAATGGATTACCACGACCGGTAAAATGGAACAGATCGTCGAAATATTAGATGTCCTGAAAGCTAACGGCTATTCGAATTATGAAAACCAGGTACTCTATGAGGGCGAAGGGGGAGACTATGAACTCAAAGGCAGTGACATTAGAAACATCAATGCCTCTTTTGAAGCGAATGCAGTAAAACCTTATCTGGGTATTGGCTTCGGACGGGCTATTCCTAAAAAACGGATCGGCGTTGCATTTGACTTAGGCGTTTTCTATCACGGCAAGGCAAAGCTGACCAGCACGAACGAAAACATACAAAAGATGATCGAATCAGAATTGAAAGGCGTTAACGAAACGTTAGAGAAAATACCGATTTATCCGGTTGTATCGCTTAGACTGACCGGACGTATTCTTTAAATACCCCATAGTAAAGCAAAAAAAATCCCGGCTACCTCTGTTTCATTGGTAGCCGGGATCTTTTTTTATCTATATTCGTCCCAACTCTTGATTTGCAGATCATCCATGCTCAAAGTACAAAAGGCGGTGATAAAGGCACTTGCCAAACGTGCATTCGTAAGTAACGGAATATTCAGGTCGATGGCCGCCCTCCGGATTTTATAGCCGTTCGTCAACTCACTTACCGTCAGATCCCGCGGTACATTCACGACCATGTCGATCTTCTTTTCGTGCAACAACTTTAAGGCCTGCGGTTCCTGTCCCACCTCGCTCGGCCAGTAAACCAACGTGCTTTCGATCCCATTCTCTTTCAGGAAACGATGTGTTCCGCCGGTGGCGAACAACTTATAGCCCTTGTCCTGCAATAGACGGGCGGCTTCCAGCATATCGACCTTCTGGCGGGCGGAACCGGTAGAGAGCAGGATGTTCTTTTCCGGTATGCGATAACCGACCGAAAGCATACTTTTGAGTACCGCTTCCGAGGTATCATCCGCAATGCAGCCTACTTCCCCGGTCGAAGCCATATCAACGCCCAAGACCGGATCGGCCTTCTGTAACCGGTTAAAGGAAAACTGGGAGGCTTTGATACCGACATAATCCAGATCGAAAGCGCTCTTCTTCGGTTTTTCAACCGGCAAGCCGAGCATGATCCGTGTCGCTATCTCGATAAAGTTTATTTTCAACACTTTGCTGACAAAGGGGAAACTCCGGGAAGCGCGTAGATTACATTCGATCACTTTGATTTCATTACCTTTAGCCAGATACTGGATATTAAAAGGCCCGGAGATATCCAGCTCTTTGGCAATCTGGCGGCTCACTCGTTTGATGCGGCGCAAAGTTTCCACATATAGCTTCTGTGCAGGGAATTGAATGGTCGCATCGCCGCTATGGACGCCGGCGAACTCGATATGTTCGCTGATGGCATAAGAGATGATCTCACCTTTTTCCGCTACGGCGTCGACTTCCACTTCCTTCGCATTTTCAATAAACTGGCTGACAACGACCGGATGCTTCTGGCTCACATTAGCGGCCAGTTGTAGGAAACGTACCAGTTCGTCCTGGTTGGAGCAGACATTCATCGCAGCTCCGCTCAACACATAACTCGGACGGACCAGTACCGGATAGCCGACTTCATCCACAAACGATTCAATCTCTTCCAGGCTCGTTAACTCCTTCCACCGAGGTTGGTCCACGCCTATCCGGTCCAACATATCGGAAAATTTCTGGCGGTCTTCCGCATTGTCGATGCTTTTCGCGGAAGTTCCCAAGATGTTAACTTTTTGTTCGTCCAGACGTACTGCCAGGTTATTGGGAATCTGCCCCCCGGTGGAAACGATCACCCCATGGGGATTTTCCAATTCCAGGATATCCATGACCCGTTCGAAGGTCAGTTCGTCAAAGTAGAGGCGGTCGCACATATCGTAATCGGTGGATACGGTTTCGGGATTATAATTAATCATCACCGAACGCCACCCTTCCTTTCGGATCGTATTGAGAGCCTGTACGCCCGACCAGTCGAATTCCACCGAACTGCCGATCCGGTAGGCGCCCGATCCCAATACGACGACAGAACGGTGATCCCCCAGATAATGCACGTCGTTTTCACTTCCGCTATAGGTCAGGTACAAATAATTAGTTTGCGCGGGATATTCCGCAGCCAACGTATCGATCTGTTTTACGACCGGCAGGATTCCACGGGCTTTCCGTTCCTGGCGAACCAGGAGGATCGCGCTTTCCATGTCCGTTCCTTCCTCTTTCAAGACCGAACGTCCGATCTGAAAGTCGGAGAATCCCTGTATTTTCGCCCGGCGCAACAATTCATCCGGCAGTTTCGTCAAATCGTCGTACGTTTCCAGTTCGTTTGCCGTACGAATGATGTTATATAATTTCTGTAAGAACCATTTATCAATCTTGGTCAAGTCATGGATCCGGTCGATTGTATACCCGGCGTTAAAAGCCTTGCTGATAACGAAGATCCGGCGATCCGTCGGTTCGGTCAGAGATTTCTCTATGTCCGGAATTTTAAGCTCCTTATTGGCGACAAACCCGTGCATGCCTTGTCCGATCATACGAAGTCCTTTCTGAATGGCTTCCTCAAAGGTACGTCCGATGGCCATGACCTCTCCGACCGATTTCATGCTGCTCCCCAATTCACGGGCGACACCATGGAATTTACCCAAATCCCAACGGGGTATTTTGCAGACAACGTAGTCCAATGCCGGTTCGAAGAAAGCGGTAGTTGTTTTGGTCACCGAATTCTTCAGATCGAACAATCCGTAACCCAAGCCTAATTTAGCCGCCACGAAAGCCAAAGGATAACCTGTCGCCTTGGAAGCTAAAGCCGAAGAGCGGCTCAAACGGGCATTCACCTCGATCACCCGATAGTCTTCGCTCATAGGATCGAAAGCGTATTGCACATTACATTCGCCCACAATCCCGATATGCCGGATGATCCGGATGGCCAGCTCACGGAGTTTGTGGTATTCCGAATTGGTCAGCGTTTGCGAAGGGGCTATGACGATACTTTCACCCGTATGAATCCCCAGCGGATCGAAGTTCTCCATATTACAAACCGTAATACAGTTATCGAAACGATCCCTGACCACCTCGTATTCTATTTCTTTCCAACCTTTCAGACTCTTTTCCACAAGTACCTGGGGAGAGAAAGAAAAGGCTTTTTCCACCAAAACGTCCAATTCCTCTTCATTGTCACAGAATCCGGAACCCAGGCCGCCCAAGGCATACGCCGCCCGCACAATCACCGGATAACCCAGCTCCTTTGCCGCCCGGCGAGCGTCGACTACATTTTCAACCGCCTCGCTCTTGATGGTCTTTACCTGGATTTCATCCAGTTTCCGGACGAACAATTCCCGGTCTTCCGTATCCATGATCGCTTGCACCGGCGTACCTAGTACACGCACCTTGTATTTCTCAAGAATTCCTTTCTTATATAAGGCAACTCCACAATTCAAAGCCGTTTGCCCACCGAAAGCGAGTAAAATTCCGTCGGGACGTTCCTTTTCGATTACTTTCTCTACAAAAAAAGGAGTTACCGGCAGGAAGTAAACCCGGTCGGCTACTCCTTCGGATGTTTGTACCGTCGCAATATTGGGATTGATCAAAACAGTCCGGATTCCTTCTTCCTTAATTGCCTTCAAGGCCTGTGAACCGGAATAATCAAATTCACCTGCTTCTCCGATTTTTAACGCACCCGAACCGAGTACCAGTATTTTCTTTATGTTTTCTTTCATCTTTTCTGTGGGTTTGGAGGATTATAGCATTTCCGCGAATTTATCGAATATAAAGTCCGTATCTGTAGGCCCGCTGCATGCTTCCGGATGGAACTGGGTCGAAAAGAAAGGTTTCGTCTTATGCCTGATTCCCTCGTTCGTCCCATCGTTCATGTTGATGAACAAAGGTTCCCACTCATCGCCAAGCGTGCTGTTATCTACTGCATAACCATGATTCTGGGAGGTAATAAAGCATTGGTTTGTTCCAACCATCCGAACCGGTTGGTTATGGCTGCGATGCCCGTACTTCAACTTGTAGATTTTTGCTCCGCCCGCTTTGCCCAACAGTTGGTTCCCCATACATATTCCGCAGATGGGCTTATCTCCCGGCAAGGCCTTGCGGATATTCTGCACGGCTGCATCGCAGGTATCCGGGTCGCCCGGCCCGTTCGTCAAAAACAGTCCATCATAGGTCAATTCATTAAAATCATAGTCCCAAGGTACCCGGATCACCGTCAGATTGCGTTTCAATAAGGAGCGGATAATATTTTGCTTCACTCCGCAATCGAGTAAGACGACTCTTTTCTTTCCCTCTCCGGCTCCGTAGGTAATAACTTCCCTGCAAGAAACACGAGCCACCTGATTGACTGCGTTCGGGTCACAGAATTCGATTTCTTTCGGATCATCCAAAACAATCTTGCCTTTCATACTTCCCTTTTCACGAAGCAACTTGGTTATCTCACGGGTATCGACTCCATACAAACCGGGTATTTTTTCATCTTTCAACCAATCCGACAAACTCTCCACACCGTTCCAATGACTATATTCATGACTGTAATCACTCACTACCATCGCCTCCACATGGATCTTTTCGCTTTCCAGGAAAGTCGAGAGGCCATTCGGTTCGAAGGTACGGGGAGGTACACCGTAATTCCCAATCAAAGGATAAGTTAGCACCATTATTTGTCCTGAATAAGAAGGATCGGTCAGACTTTCCGGATAACCGGTCATTGCCGTATTAAAAACGACTTCACCCGCCACAGGTTTTTCATATCCGAAACTTAGCCCCTGAAAAACACTGCCGTCATCTAAAATCAAAGTTGCTGTTCGTTCTAATTGCATAATGTATCTATGAATGTCATATTGCTAAATATTCTTTTTCCATATAATTTATGAAAGACTGATTGACTAGTCTTGTACCTCCGGGAGTCGGATAATCTCCCGAAAAATACCAGTCTCCCGGATGGTTCGGACAGGAAGCGTGCAGGCCTTCCAAATCCTGGTAAACCAACTCTACTTTTGCCTTTGTTCCTTTCGGTGTCAGTAATTCCGCCATTTTAGTGGAGATCTCCTGCGGAGTAAAAGGCGCATATAATTCTTTCACATAATTAACTATTTCTATCCCGTCGGCAGCCTTTTGGGCTCTGGCCTTATGGTAGGCCTGAAGGATCACGTCGTGCATCCCCCTATCCTTCAACAACTCGATCGTCGCCTTAAATGCAATGAATTCACTCATGCGCGACATATCTATGCCGTAACAGTCCGGATAGCGCACCTGCGGCGATGAAGATACGATGACGATCTTTTTGGGATTTAGCCGGTCTAGGATGCCGATAATGCTTTGTTTTAGCGTCGTCCCCCGTACGATACTATCGTCGATGACAACCAAGTTGTCCTTATAAGGTACGATACTCCCCCAAGTGATATCATAAACATGCGCCGCCAGGTCATTGCGCCGGTTTCCTTCCGCAATGAATGTCCTGAGTTTGATATCTTTAATCGCCACCTTCTCCGAACGTACCCTCATCGATAAGATATCATCCAGTTCCTCTTTTGTCAGGGAACCGCCTTTTTCAAAAATCTTCTTTCTCTTTATTTCGTTCAGGTAATCGTTTAGCCCCTCGATCATTCCATACGAAGCGACTTCTGCGGTATTTGGGATAAAGGAGAAGACGGTGTTTCTTAAATCATAATCAATAGTTTTCAAGATTGGTTCGACCAGGTTATGCCCTAAGTGTTTCCGCTCTTGATAAATATCGGCATCGCTTCCGCGGGAAAAATAGATCCGTTCGAACGAACAGGCTTTATTTTCTTTTTGTTCAAGAACCTGGGAAGTCCATACGCTCCCCTTTTTATTGACGAAGATGGCTTCTCCCCGATTCAACTCCTTTACATCCCCGATCTTCACATTCATGACCGTTTGGATGACCGGACGTTCGGAAGCAACCACCATGATTTCATCGTCCGTATAATAGAAAGCCGGACGTATTCCCCAAGGATCGCGGACGCAGAACGATTCTCCGCTTCCTGTGATTCCGCATATGACATAACCTCCGTCCCATGTGGTCGCCGTCCGGCGAATGACATTTGCCATATTGATCCGGTCTTCTATCGCATGAGTAATATCCATCCCCCGTAATCCTTCCGTCTCACATTCCCGGTAGAGGCGTTCGACTTCCCGGTCCAACCGGTGTCCGAACTGTTCCAGCATGATATAAGTATCGGCATATTTACGCGGATGCTGCCCTATAGCCGTAATCTCCTGAAAGACTTCATCAACGTTGGTAAGATTGAAATTCCCGCAGAGAGCGAGGTTTTTAGCTCTCCAGTTATTTCTCCGAAGGAACGGATGGATATAAGAAAGGCCGGATTTACCGGTCGTACTATAGCGAAGATGCCCCATATATAATTCTCCGGCAAAAGGGAGATTCGCTTTGGCAAATAAAGGATCATATACTTTATCGGGAGGAATGTCTTTATAAAGCATATGCACCGCATTGAATATTTCGGTAATGGCATCCGTCCCCAACGCCCGTTCCCGGAACATATATTCTTCTCCCGGATTTGCTTCTAATTTAACACAAGCCAAACCGGCTCCCTCCTGCCCCCGGTTATGCTGTTTTTCCATTAATAAATAGAGCTTATTGAGCGCATACATCCAAGTGCCGTATTTCTCATGGTAATATTCCAACGGCTTTAATAGCCTCACCATAGCAACACCGCACTCGTGTTTAAGTTCTTCCATTAATTCTCTTTGTTTTAAATGCGATACAAAGATAGATAAAATCCACAAACCCATAAGAGAATTGCGGAAATAAATCAATGACTCCGAATCGCCCGACTTCAGCCTTTCCCGTCGGGATAAGTCCGTTTCGGATTTTTCGGGAACCAGCCTTTCAAGACTCTTTCCTCCTGCTCGAAAACTTCTTTGATCGACCAAAAAGAGGAAAAAGAGAATACTCCGAAAAGGGAAGAGATAAAGACGTTCTCCAGGAACAAAGAGATAACGAGACCTACGATCCCCATAATCAGGAAGATCCACCAGCACTTTGTTCCCCAGTAATATTCACCTTTCACGACCAGCGGATGAAACAAACCGATAATCAGAAAAGTCATAACGCCGATACCCAATCCCTCCAAATGTATATATTCCATATGATTGTTATTTATTGAGTATGTAAAAATAAAAAAAAAGGCGAAGAAAAGTCTTTTTTTCTTCGCTCTCTTTACATCAATTCTATCTATATATAGATAGATATTTCCTTATTCCGCCGGTTTTTCTTCCTTGGATGGAGGTGTTGCCGTACTTGGTTGCGAAGGAGCCGGTTGCGCCGTGCCGAAATCAGGGGCTATAGTATTCGGATCGACAGTAACGGCCTCATTTACTTGTTGGTGGATCTCCGATTGGTTAGTTTTTTGTGAAGAAGGAATAAATACAGTAACAATAATACTTAAAAATACAACCACAGCTGCTAATCCCCAAGTCGCTTTTTCCAAAAAATCCGTGGTTTTGCGAACACCCATGATCTGGTTAGAGGAAGAAAATCCGGAAGCCAATCCTCCTCCCTTAGAGTTTTGGATGAGTACGATAAATATTAAAAGTATCGCAGCGATCAGAATCAAGATCGAAATGAACACATACATTTTATTCTGTTTTTTTAGAGTTAATAATCAATTTCTCAAGAAATCTTATTTGGTCTGCAAAGTAAACATTTTTTTCCGGATATTTCAAATACAAGTTTTTAATAATTTGCAGCGCTTTTTCATATCTCTTCTGCTTTACATAAATATGAGCTAAAGTTTCGGTGAAAAAAGAATCGTCCAGGCCGCCTGCTCCGCTCGTTTCGTCCTCTTCATCAGACGATTCCTTTCCCAGTTCCGCCGATTCGGGAAGCGTACGCTTTTCCTGGCGCGTTTTTTCTTCCTCTATGAAAGAATCGATCAATTCCTGCCGCTGGAATTTGACTTCCGGTTCTTGCGGGGAAGTTTCCGGCACCTTCTTTTCGGACAAGGTCCAATAGATATAATCCGAGGAAACGGAAGGTTGAAACAACAATCCCGCCTCGGCGCTCTTTCCGGAATCACGGCTCTCCAAAAAGGAATCGATCAAGGCGAACACACCGGCGGAATTCGACTTTTCTTCCGGCCAGTTCTTCAACAAGCCGTACTTATCCCCTTCGATAAGAAAAAACAGTTTTCTACGGTCGGGCAAATGAATTGCCATCTTCTTCAATTCCACACTGAAACGAACATCTTTCAGCAAAGCCAAATTTTTCAGATAAAGCATACGGGCTGTGTGGAAGTAGGGGAAGTCCTCCACGATCTGCTTCAATTCAGGCAGCGTCTGCTCCGTCAATAAAGCCGGATCATCCATTAGACGATATAATTCAGCCGCATTCATAGATATTACCAATTGGCTACTGTTGCATTATAAATCTGATCCACAATTTCTTTCACGAGTTCCGTACATAATTCATCCTGTACCTGCTGAAGCGTATTCGAGTTACTAAAATCACGATAAGCGGAGAATGTTTGCTCAAAACCTTGTTCCGGATTGGCCCGGTTGGCATACCTTACCCGGACGGAGAGCGTCAACCGTGTCTGGGAAGCATAGGCTGCGGTTCCCTGTTCGTTATCTTTCACGGCATGCTGCATCTGGTCGTATCCGATGATTTCTCCCTCAATGTCCAGATCCCCGTTATCCCTCGTCATTGAAAGGCGCGTTTTATTAATGTATGCATCCTGAACCGACTGGGTAAGCATCTGGGATAAAGGAGGATAAACCAACGGGGCCATATTGGGGAAATCCTTTATCGAGATCGTATGTACTTTTGTATAGTCGATTGTTGCCGCATTGGGTGTATAAGAGATCTTACAAGCCGTGACCGACAAAACCAAAAGCAGGAGAATAATTCCGATTCTATTCATATTCCGCATACTATTCCAGGTTGTATTCTTTTATTTTACGATAGAGTGTGCGTTCCGAAATCTTCAGATCAGCGGCCGCATTCTTACGACGCCCGTTATGCCGTTCCAAAGCTTTCCGGATCATATCTTTTTCTACTTCCTCCAACGACATCGTTTCCTCTATCGGTTCCGCATAAGGAATGGGATTGGACGCATGAATGGAATGGGGATAGGCAGACTCGTCCGACACGGTGACCGGACGTTGCGCCGATTCGTCCATCAGGTCGTGCACCAATTTTTTCAAATCATTGACATCCTTCTTCATATCAAATAAAACCTGATAAAGAATCTCCCGTTCATTGGCAAAGATCTTATGTTCGCCATCCTGCAAAGGGGAAGCCAACGCCGGAAACTTCTCCATACTCATATCCGGAAGATAAAGACGAAGGATCTCCTCGGTAATATCCCGCCTTTCTTCAATCACGGAAATCCGTTCAGTGATATTTTTTAATTCACGGACATTTCCCGGCCACCGGTAAGAAAGCAACAAATGTTTTGCGTCTTCTTCCAGATGAATCGCCGGCATACGGTATTTTTCAGCGCAATCGCCGGCAAATTTACGGAATAGCAACAAAATATCATCCTTACGTTCCCGCAAGGGAGGGACGACAAGCGGAACCGTACTCAAGCGGTAAAACAAGTCCTCGCGAAACTTTCGCTGGGATACCGCCTCCGTCAGGTTCACATTCGTAGCCGCCACAATACGTACATTTGTCTTTTGGACTTTTGAAGAGCCTACTTTCAAAAATTCCCCGCTTTCCAGTACGCGGAGCAGCCTGGCTTGGGTCGGAATAGGCAACTCCCCTACTTCATCAAGGAATATCGTCCCTCCGTCCGCCACTTCGAAGTATCCTTTCCGGTCAGCCACAGCACCGGTAAACGATCCTTTTTCATGTCCGAACAACTCGGAATCGATCGTTCCTTCCGGAATCGCTCCGCAGTTAACCGCAATATACTGTCCGTGTTTGCGCGGGCTGTTCTGATGAATAATCTGGGGGAAAATCTCTTTTCCGACTCCACTCTCTCCTGTAATTAATACGGATAAATCGGTAGGAGCCACCTGTAAGGCTACATCAATAGCCCGGTTCAAAGCGGGGCAATTGCCGATGATCCCGAAACGTTGCTTTACCTGTTGAATATCTACATTTATCATAATCACTAATCCTCTGTAATTTTTCCCGCAATCCTGACAAAATTACAAATCTTAATTCAGATTTCAGGCATTAGGGAAACATTTCGAGGGAAAAAGAAGTGACACTAACCAATTTTCTTGGCTTCATACGTCTTTTGATAAAGGAAATCAGCCAGATCTCCATCATCCGTCCTCTTCTCTATCTCTTCTACCGGGATAAGATCTCCCAGATAAATATCTACCGTCCGCCCCTTCTTATTAAAAGCCTCCGTAGGCACGCGCAGCGTACGAATCCGCCAATTTATTTTTCCCAAGAAATAGAAAAAACGGGAATTTAAAAAATCAAAATAAACGGGAATCACCGGCACATGAGCTTTTCGGATCAATCGGATCACACTATGAATCCACGGCAGATCCGTTACCTTATTCACCTTATTATTATAAAAAGACATGGACCCGGCAGGGAAAAAACCCATCGGATGCCCTTCCTTCAGCCAACTTAAGGAGAGACGCACGCCATTGATATTATCCGGATTCCCTCCCAATTTGTTCGGATCCGGTATCACAGGAATAAAATTATCTTCCATCGCGCTGATCAGCGTCAACACCCCATTTACCATCACTTTAAAGTCCGGGCGGTGCGTTGCAAAAATATCAATTAATATAATCCCGTCCAGCGAACCGATCGGATGATTTGAGACGGTGATGAAAGCGCCTTCGGGCAAATGATCCAACACCTCTTTGTTGTGAATCCGGTACTTCAGATCGATCAGGGGATCATTCAGCAACGCCGTCGTAAAAGCGGCTCCCCTCAAATGGCAATTTCTTGCATGTACTTCATTCACCTTCGTGATGTTCAGCCATTTGAAGAGTTTTTTCCCAAAATATCGTCCGACCCGGTTCTTAAAAAGAGGAATATAAGACTCCAAATCACTGATATCAATTACATTTTTTCTCATAAGCTACTTTTGCACAAGGGTATCAGATAAACGAAGAACAGAGTTTCTCATATTTCTTCATCGACAATAAGAGGACTAAATTAAGCACAATAATCTCATATAAGAAATAAATCCAAATCTCATTGGTCAAAACAACCACGAACATCACGATCGTACGCCCGTTGAATGTCAAAAAATCAAGATAATGCTTCATAATCCAGGTACTCTGCCGGCGGAAATCCACCCGTACCTCGTCCGGCAAATCTTCTCCGTATTTTCCGCGCAAGTTTTTCAGCATTAGTTGCAGTTTGGGAGTCGCTTTCACCTGAATCGTCGTATAGCATACATATAAAAAGAAAAATGTCTTGTTGATTCCCGGCTTCATCGCCTTGTGCTGGGCCTTTATCTGTTCCAGCGTCTGGAATTCCGCTCCCTTCTCCTTATTGATGAAAAAGAGATGAAGGGTTTTATAATAGTCGGTGATATTGGCTTGCATCAAATGGGAAAGCCCCGATAAGACCGCCAAAACAAAAAACCAGGGCGTCCCGTGTTCATACGTCAAACGCAAAGCGAACCCGATATAGATGGAAGCGAACCATACATCGCCGGCCATTCCGTCCAATATCCGTCCCACCGGAGATTTGATTCCGGTCAGCCGCGCCAATTGTCCGTCGACGCAATCCAGGATATTGGCAAAAACCAACACTAAAATGCCGGCTATCGCATATGCTAAACCTTCATGATAAAAGAGCCAACCGGTTAGCGCTCCGACAAAGATGGAAATAATTGTAATCTGATTAGGAGTAATTCCTGTATTTTTCAATGCGTAAGCGATACGGAAACCGATCGGACGATAAAAAACACGGTCTAATTTGTTTTCTGTTTCTATTGATTTTAAAGAAGCTTCGTATTCCTTATCCAATTCTTTCATTCTTTTATTATTTATAAGAATAGCCGCCGTCAACGACAATTACCTCCCCATTAAAGTAAGTGTTTTCGATCAACATCAGATACACGTCGGCCAGTTCTTCGGGGGTACAAAACCTACCTAAAGAAATTTTGCGTTCTATATTTTGCCTGATTTCCGCCGGTTTGGCCTTCTGCCACTCCGTATCGACAAATCCGGGCGCCACTCCGTTCACCCGTATCTCATAAGGGACAAGGAACTTCACCAGATTTTTCACCAAGGCATGCACCCCGTTCTTTGTCACCCCATAGGCCAGGGATACCGAATGCGGTTCAATACCCATCAAGGAACCGGTAAAAACCACCGAGGAGCCTTTTTCGATCCGTCCGATTTCCAAAATATGCTGCAAAAGAAATACGGGAAAATGAATGTTTCCGAAAAAGACGCGCTCCCAATCCTCCCATTTAAGTTTCTCAAAAGAATCGCGGCAAGTCAAACCTGCATTAAAAACAAGAGCGCCGATGCGCAGATCCTGGTTTTCCAGATAGCGCCCGATCAAACCGATCGATTCTTTCCGGGAAATATCGGCGGATAATATATGCACATCAACCGCATATAGGCGGCGTAACTCTTCCCGAACCGATTCCGCAGTTTCCGAATCCGTACCATAAGTCAGTACTAACGGATAACCGGCTTTTCCTAAACGGTGAGCCACAGCCTTCCCTATCCCTTTGGTCCCTCCGGTTATGAAAGCATAGGTTTTCTTCATCAGGTTAAATCTTGTGGTCTTCTGCCTTCACACTTTCCGGCTTGGCCTTTCGCTGCCGGTTCAAACTGGATTCGTAAGTATCATGAATCGTTTTCTTCAGATTTGAGGATGAGACTCCCGTTCCATATGGAAAATAGAAGACCTGCACCCCAAGTTCCTTCAGATAATCGTACTTCCCAAACCAATCGTCACCTACCACAAAAGCATCAATGTTCAGTTTTTTTACGATTTCCGTATGATCCAGTGAATGCTGTGGAATAACGATATCCGGTGTCTTCAGGGCTTCGATGATTTGCAGCCGTTCGTTGAACGGGATGATCGGCCGGTCCTTATAGGAGGAGACCAATTCATCCGTGCTGACTCCTACGATGAGGATGTCCGCCAGGCTGCGTGCATAGTTTATCATCCGGAGATGATTGTAATGAAACATATCGAAAGTGCCCGAAGTGTATACGATTGTTTTATCTTTAAACATTTCTCTAAATTCTATTATATTCCGCAAACATACGTAAAACTTTTATTCCACCCAAAGAGTAACGTCAACATTTTTTAACCTTCATCCTTTGTCAGATCCAATTTCTCATTATCCCCGCTCCGGTCGAAATATTGCTTTCTGAGGGGATTAGCCGTTGCTGCGGCATAGTCGCAGCGATTCCGGTAAATATCCAGCCCGGCATATAATGCCTGCCGGAAGGAGGCTTCGGAAGCTATGTTTTTCCCGGCTATATCATAAGCCGTTCCATGCACCGGTGCGGTATGGATAATGGATAACCCCGCCGTATATCTCACCCCGTCTTCAATGGACAAGGCCTGAAAAGGAGCCGCCCCCTGGTCGTAATACATCGCCAGGATGCCGTCGAAACGGTCGAAGAGTCCCGAGCCGAAAAAATCGTCTGCCGCATAAGGGCCAAAGGAAAGCAGCCCTTTCTTATCCGCTTCCGCCATAGCTGGGCGGATGATCCGTTCCTCTTCGTCGCCCAACCGCCCGGATGTCCCGGCGGGATTCAGCGAAAGAACGGCGATGCGCGGCTTAATCACGCAAAAATCCTGTTTTAATGACCGCTCAAAAGCGAACAACCGGTCTACCAGCAGTTCTTCGCTTATCTGGGAAGAAACATCTGCAAAAGGGATATCCCCCGTTGCCAAGGCAATTCTCAGCCGGTTATTTATCAAAATGGTGAGGGGTGTATTCCGGGGAATACCAAAGGTCTCGACAAGGAACTCTTGTTCACCGGGGTATGGGAAGCTCTTGTTCTGCAGCGTTTGGCGGTTCACCGGAGCAGTCAGCAAGACGTCGATCGTCTTGTTCTTCAAATCCCTTGAAACCCGTGACAAGGCTGCAGCGGCGGCTTCACCGGCAATAGGTGTCGGTTGTCCCAATTCCACTTTCGTTTCGTCGGCAACACAATTTATTATATTGACACGATTATCTCCAGCCTCTTCTGCAGCCTGGATAATATTGAAGTTAACTTGTGGCAATTCCAGTGTTTTCCGATAATAAGCCGCGATTTTTGCCGAACCATAGACAACGGGAGTACAGAGCTCCACCATTCTTGCATCAGCAAATGTTTTCAAAATCAATTCATATCCTATGCCATTTATATCTCCCTGGGTAACTCCTACCCGAATCATTCTTTCCTCCATGTATGTTTTATTTCATTTGCAACCTCCGCAGGACAGTTCATTCCCGTGGCCTTTTTAGCATTTGCATGTGCAAAGATAATTATTTCGACACAATTCCATTTTATATTCGGCAGAAATCCTTCTGGATGAATAATCCGGCCAGAATTATAGACTTTCGGGTTTGAACGGCAAAATAACTTTGTGCAAAAGCAATCTCTTCCTTTTTGGGGTCGCCATTTTGTGCTATCAGGTAACAGGCATAGCGCGTGAGCATAAAATCATCAACAGAACGTTTGCCACCTTTGCCTATTTGGATCATTTTCGTGACCTCACGAAAATGATCATTTACGTTGATCTTTTGTGTATTGCATGAATCTACTGCCCGTTGAACAGCCACTATAAAATTCTCCCAACGGGCATATCCTAATACGTTTTGAAGTTCACGGGCAAACCATACTTCTACCTGTTCGCTATTATCATCGCTATTTATATGATGAACAATTGCATCAAATGATGATTTATACGATATAATACGTTGTTTATCCATTGTTTTGAACTATGTTTTGGTTAAGTTTCCTTTTTTCTTTCGCTTTTGTGTTGGCCTCTGAATTTGTTATGCAAATATGTATGATTTTTTCAGAAACGAACAACATTAAACGAATTAATACTTACGCGGAAGGGAGAAAAAACATTCCCGCCATTTTACTCTTATTTGAGGACATTACAAGAAAATCTTAACTTTGCACCACTAATATAAACCGAAATGGACGGAAAAGATTTTCTTTTAGGTAAAACGATCGACGAATTGAAACAAGTCGCTGCGGAAGCCGGGCTTCCGGCTTTTGCCGCTAAGCAGATGGCCGACTGGCTATATAAGAAGAAAGCGAAGTCCATTGCCGATATGACCAACCTGCCCGCCGTCAAACGGGATTGGCTGGGCGAACGATACGAAATCGGGCTATCCGCGCCGATCGAAGCCATGAAGTCGGTCGACGGTACGATCAAATACCTATACGGAGCCGGTAATCATCTATCTGTTGAATCCGTATTTATTCCGGCGGATGACCGGGCAACCCTCTGCGTATCCTCGCAGGTCGGTTGCAAGATGAACTGCCTTTTCTGTATGACCGGGAAACAGGGATTCAAAGCGAACCTGACAGCCAACGAAATATTGAACCAGATCCAATCCCTACCGGAATCGGAACAGTTAACCAACCTTGTATTCATGGGAATGGGCGAACCGTTCGACAATGCCGGGGAATTGTTTAAGGTGCTGGAGATCCTGACAGCACCTTATGGATATGCCTGGAGCCCCAAGCGGATCACCGTCTCGACTATTGGGGTGATGAAAGGGCTAAAACAGTTTCTGGAAAAAAGCAATTGCCATTTGGCCATTAGCATCCACTCGCCTTTTCCGGAAGAAAGGCTCTCCATTATGCCTGTCGAAAAGGCATTTCCGATCGAAACGGTAATCGAGTTGCTCCGCTCCTATGATTTCTCTCACCAGCGCCGTGTCTCTTTCGAATATATTGTCTTCGAAGGCTTCAACGATTCCCCGCGGCACGCCAAGGCGCTTGCCCAGCTACTGAAGGGAATCCCCTGCCGCGTCAACCTGATCCGTTTCCATGCCATTCCCGGTGTCGATTTGAAAAGCGCCTCGCCGGAAGCCATGGAGATTTTCCGGAACGCCTTGAATGCACGCCACGTCGTCTGTACGATCCGTAGCTCCCGCGGAGAAGACATCTTTGCTGCCTGCGGCATGCTTTCCACCGCCCAAAACCTCCGGGAAGAAGCTGCGGGAAAGACATTGGACCCGGAAGAATAATCTTGTTCATCAACAGCAGGGGAGCAGCATTACCATGTATTGATTTTCATATAGATATACACTCTCTGTCATTCTTCACTGCACACAAGTGAGTGTTTGACGGTAATGAAACACGTGTTTGACAGCTGTGAAACACGTGTTCGACGGTAATAGAACACGTGTTCTATTACCGTCGAACACCTAAAGCGATTTACCGTCAGCGGATCGACACAAGCGCCAAGCGCCAACTTCTTGCGCACCACGCCGGAAAGAGAATTAAGAGTTAAGAGAAAGGTCAAAAGAACCGCATAGAAATTCAATGAAATAAATATCCGTAAATAAAAGATCCTATAAGGCAAAAAAGCCCGGCTACCGATCGAAATGTACAAGAATCCATCAATCAAATAAAACTTTTACTAACTTTGCTGTACGGAACAATAAGGAAATGATACAAAACAGTTACCAATCAACATATCATAAACCAATTATATTATGGCGAAAATAAGAGGAGCAGTCGTAGTAAATACCGAACGATGTAAAGGCTGCAATCTATGTGTCGTAGCCTGTCCTACCCAAGTGTTGGAATTACATCCGCGCGAAGTAAACGACAAGGGATATCATTATGTCTACATGAAGCAACCGGATGCCTGCATCGGGTGCGCCAGCTGCGGATATGTATGCCCGGACGGCTGCTTGACGATTTATAAAGCTAAAATATGAACCAGAAATAAATCCAACCGGAAAAATGTCAGAAGAAATTAGCTTATTGAAAGGAAATGAAGCGATAGCCCATGCGGCCATTCGCTATGGAGTGGATGGTTATTTCGGTTATCCGATTACTCCCCAATCGGAAATATTGGAGACGCTCACATTGGAAAGGCCTTGGGATACGACCGGAATGGTCGTCTTGCAGGCCGAAAGCGAAGTGGCGGCCATCAATATGGTATATGGCGGTGCCGGAACCGGGAAGCGGGTGATGACCTCTTCCTCCAGCCCGGGCGTGAGCCTGAAACAGGAAGGCATCTCTTATATGGCAGGAGCCGAACTTCCTTGCCTCATTGTCAATGTGATGCGGGGTGGCCCCGGTTTAGGAACCATTCAGCCGAGCCAGGCCGACTATTTCCAGACCGTAAAAGGCGGAGGACACGGGGACTATCGCCTGATCGCCTTAGCCCCTTCTTCCGTGCAGGAGATGGCCGATTTTGTCGGATTGGGATTCGAATTAGCCTTTAAATACCGGAACCCGGCGATCATACTCGCAGATGGTATCATCGGGCAAATGATGGAGAAAGTGGTTCTCCCCCCTTTCCATCCACGCAGGACGGAATCCCAGATTATCGAAGAATGCCCTTGGGCAGCCAACGGACGGAAAAAAAGCCGCAAGCCCAATATCATTACCTCTCTCGAACTGGATCCTGCCGTCATGGAACAGAACAATATCCGGTTCCAAAAGAAATATGAAGAAATAAAGAAGAAGGAAGTACGCTACGAAGCCTATTTATGCGACGATGCCGACTACCTGCTCGTGGCCTTCGGTTCGTCCGCCCGGATCTGCCAGAAGGCAATCGAGATCGCCCGCGCCCAGGGAGTGAAGGTCGGATTGCTCCGCCCTATTACCCTATGGCCGTTTCCCAGCGAGATAGTGGCGGAGTATGCAGGAAAAGTAAAGGGGATGCTGAGCGTGGAGCTGAATGCGGGACAGATGGTGGAAGACGTCCGCCTGGCTGTCAACGGCAAAGTAAAGGTGGAACATTTCGGCCGTTTGGGCGGAATCGTTTTTACTCCGGATGAGATATTCAAGGCCCTGACGGAGAAATTATTCTAACTATCAAGAAAAAGAATCGTATGGAGACAATAGAAAAAACAGATCTCAGCCAGATCATTAAGCCGGAAAACCTGGTTTATGCCAAACCCGAATTAATGAACGACAACCCGATGCACTACTGCCCGGGGTGCAGCCATGGAGTTATCCATAAACTAATCGCCGAAGTAGTAGAAGAAATGGGCATGGCGGAAAAGACGATCGGAGTTTCTCCCGTGGGATGCGCCGTATTCGCCTACAACTACTTGGATATCGATTGGGAAGAAGCGGCTCATGGACGGGCGCCTGCCGTTGCTACCGGCATCAAGCGGCTCAATAAGGATAAAATGGTTTTCACCTACCAGGGAGACGGCGACCTGGCCGCCATCGGGACGGCGGAAACAATCCATGCCGCCAACCGGGGGGAAAATATCGTTATCATCTTTGTAAACAACGCCATTTACGGAATGACAGGAGGACAAATGTCTCCAACCACCTTGGAAGGGATGAAGACTTCCACCTGCCCTCACGGACGGGACATCGAATTGAACGGCTATCCGCTAAAGATATCCGATTTACTGGCGCTTTTAGACGGGACCTGCCTGGTGACGCGCCAAAGCGTCCATACGCCGAGTGCGGTAAAAAAGGCGAAAAGGACTTTACGGAAAGCATTCGAAAATTCAATGGCGGGAAAAGGAACTTCTGTCGTAGAATTCGTTTCCACTTGCTCTTCCGGATGGAAGCAGACACCTGAACAGTCTAACAATTGGATGGTAGAACATGTATTTCCTTCCTACCCGTTAGGCGATTTGAAAAATATCGATTAAGCGAAAGAGAAACATGACACACGAAATTATCATAGCAGGCTTCGGAGGCCAGGGAGTGCTTTCAATGGGTAAAATACTGGCCTATTCCGGTTTAATGGAGGGGAAGGAAGTAAGTTGGATGCCTTCCTACGGTCCGGAACAACGAGGCGGTACCGCCAATGTAACCGTCATCCTCAGCGACGAACGTGTCAGCTCTCCCGTACTGAATGAATTTGACATTGCCGTCATCCTGAACCAGCCCTCCCTCGACAAGTTCGAAAGCAAAATAAAGCCGGGAGGCATTCTCATCTATGACGGGTACGGCATCCACAAACCGGTGAAACGGAAAGACATCAGCGTTTACCGTATCGATGCGATGGATACCGCAATGGAATTGAAGATGGACAAAACATTCAATATGATCGTCCTGGGAGGACTCCTGAAAGTAGCTCCCATGGTCAAACTGGAGAATGTGCTGAAAGGGCTGAAGAAATCGCTGCCCGAACGGCATCATAAATTAATCCCGGCGAACGAGGCCGCAATTAAAAAAGGAATGGAAATCATCCGGCAGGTATAATTCTGTAAAAAGAATATAATGAAGGGCGTTTCTTATCGGAGTGACGCCCTTTTTATTCTATCTTTGCCCCCACATGAAATATCTTTCGTACATAGGATTGTTTATCATCCTTTCGATGGCTTCCCTACAAGCCCAACAGGGCGGAGGAGGTGATCGGGGTGGTTTTTCCTTATCCAACTTGATGAACGCCAAGAAGGAAATTCCGGACAGCTTATTGCTTAAGGATAGCCTGACCAGGCGCATTAACGCATATCATTTATCTTATCGCTTGGGAGAGGCGTATGAAGCGCCTATGGATACCAACCGGTTGAATACGGCAAACAGTACGCTGATGGAAGGGAGAGGATTGGCTGTCAGCTACTTGGGAAACCTGGGATCGCCGGCTCAAAGCCGTATCTTTTCGGAAAGGAAAGAATCGCGTGACTTTATCTTCGCTGATGCCTACGACTACTATATCCTTACGCCTACTAATGTATTCTTCTACGACACGAAAGTGCCATACACCCATCTTACCTACACCAGTATGGGAGGAGGGCTCAACAAGGAGGAACAGCTAAAGGGCTTCCTGACTACGAACTTCGGGAAAAAGATTAATATCGGCGGGGAGGCGGACTATATGTACGGACGGGGATATTATAATTCCAACGGTACTAAATTACTCAATTACCGCTTTTTCGGCAGTTACCGTAGTGATCGCTATGAGCTGAATGCCCATTATTATAGTTATAACTTTGTGAATAACGAAAACGGGGGCCTGACGGAAGACCGGTATATCACTGATTATGATAATCTGACGGAAGGGAAAAGCAATGTGGACAGCAAAGGCTTCCCGGTACGGTATGCTGACACTTGGAACCGGGTGAGGGGAGGACAATTCTTTTTTACGCATCGTTATAACCTGGGATTTACCAAAGAGTTATCCAATGCAACCGACAGCCTTGGTAATCCCCTGGAGGTGTTCATCCCCGTTTCCAGCATCATACACACCTTCGATTTCAACCGTAACTCCCGACGTTTCATATCGGAAAGCGATACGATAGACAACCAGTACGCCAACCGGTACGGGAAAATGGATTCGATACCCAACGATGTCAGCTCTTCCTGGAACCTGAATAATACCTTGGCTTTATCGCTGCGGGAGGGCTTTCAGGATTGGGCCAAATTCGGCCTCACTGCTTTTATCGCCCTTGAGAAACGAAGCTTTTCCTTACCGAACACGGCTCATTCCGACTCGTTGATAAATAACTATAAAGAAGGGGAGTTTTCTACTTATGTCGGTGGAGAGATATCAAAACACCAAGGGAAATTACTGACTTACGATGCACGCGGCGAACTTTGTATAGTCGGAGACGATATCGGCGAATTTCGTTTGTCGGGAAACCTGCAAACGCAATTTCCGCTTTTGGGCAAACCAGCGACCATCAAGGCAAACGGATCTATTTATAACGTAACTCCCGCTTTCTTCCAAAGGCATAACCATACTCGTTATTTCTGGTGGGACAATGACTTTGGCAAAACCCGCCACGTCTATGCCGGAGGAGAGATAGGATGGGACCAGACTCATACACGGATCTCGGCGGGGGTGG
>NZ_LT799418.1:3498858-3511976 GCF_900162725.1 Parabacteroides sp. Marseille-P3160
CCCGCCACGTCTATGCCGGAGGAGAGATAGGATGGGACCAGACTCATACACGGATCTCGGCGGGTGTGGAAAACATCCAAAATCATGTCTATTTCGGACAAGAAGGCATTCCTGTACAGGAGGGAGACAACATACAGGTTCTGACTGCCCGCTTCAAGCAAGACTTTCTCACCCGTTCGTTCGGATGGGAAAACGAAATAGCCTATCAGAAGAGTAGTAAGGAAAGCGTCCTGCCTCTTCCCCAGATCAGTGCCTATACCAATATTTACTGTACGTTCAAAATGGCGAAAGTATTAACAATACAAATGGGAGCGGATGCCCATTATTTTACAAAATACGAAGCTCCATACTATGAACCGGCAACACAGCAGTTCCAGTTGCAGAAAGACGGTACCAAACTAAAAATCGGAGAGTATCCTATTATTAATGCTTATGTAAATTGCCACCTGAAGCAAGCCCGTTTCTTTGTGATGGGATACAATTTAGGCAGTTTGTTCATTGACCCCGATTATTTTTCCCTCCCCCACTACCCTCTCAATCCCATGGTGCTTAAATTAGGCATTTCTGTTTATTTCAATAATTAAGGAAAACATGAAACGAAACGCCCAGACAATTCTACGTTCTTTTTTCCCTTTGCTGATCATCATCTGCTGTGCATTGATCACCATCCTGTCCTACCAAAAAGGGAAGCCCCGCGACTATAACGAAATAAAGAAAGAAGGAGTATTGCGGATCGTAACGGAATATAATCAATATGATTATTATATATCGGGAGATACTGTCGACGGTTTTCAGTATGCACTTAGCCGGGCGATTTCGGATATTTCCGCACTTAATATTGAAATTCATCTGGAGATGAGCCTGGAAAAAAGTTTCAAGGGACTTGCCCAAAAAAAATACGACCTCATCGCCCGCAACATACCGATTACTTCCGAACTTAAAGAGAAATATCTTTTTACGACGCCTATTGTCTATAACAAACAAGTATTGGTGCAACGCACCGAGGAAGCGAATAACGGCATCAAACCCATCCGTAACCAGTTGGATTTAGCCCGGAAGACGCTTTACATACCTAAGGACTCTCCCGCCCTTTTACGGCTTCAGAACCTGGAGCATGAAATCGGCGATACGATCCATGTGGTGGAAGAGCCGCTTTATTCTTCCGAACAACTGATGATGATGGTTGCCCGGGGGGATATCGACTACGCGGTCTGTGATCAGCAATTAGCCGTTCTTTCACAAAAGCAACTGCCGGAAATAGATATCCAGACCGATATCAGTTTCACACAGCTTCAATCCTGGGCGGTACGAAATGGCTCCCCGGCATTGCGGGACAGTCTGAACCATTGGCTGGAACAAATCCGCCAAAGCGGCCTATTCGAGCAGATATATAAAAAATATTACCGTCGCCCTAAAGTTTAAATTATTCATTTTTAAATGGAAGCAGGTTTATTCCCAAAAATTACGTATTTTTACACTAGATTTAAAGAAATAAAATGAGATTTGACGAATTAGAGCTGGAAGAGTCCGTCCTGGATGGTCTCGATGCAATGAATTTTCAAGAAACGACGCCGGTACAGGCACTAACAATTCCATTGATTTTACAAGGAAAAGATATTATAGCTTGCGCACAAACCGGTACGGGCAAAACTGCAGCCTACGTGTTACCTATTATCAACGAATTGAGCAAAGGCATCCATCCGGCCAATGCCGTAAATGCCGTCATCATGGCTCCGACACGGGAACTGGCGCAACAGATCGACCAACAGATCGAAGGATTTACTTATTTTATCCCCGTCTCTGCGGTAGCTGTCTATGGAGGAACCGACGGGGTTGCCTGGGAGCAGCAAAAACGGGGGATGGAAATGGGCGCCGACATCGTAATCGCCACTCCCGGACGGCTGATCAGCCATCTGAAGATGGGCAGTGCCGACCTGTCGAAAGCATCGTTCTTTATCCTCGATGAAGCCGACCGCATGTTAGACATGGGATTCTTCGACGATATCATGCAGATCTATAAATGCCTTCCGAAAACTTGTCAGACGATCATGTTCTCAGCAACCATGCCGCCCAAGATACGAACCCTGGCCAAGACCATCTTGAAGGATCCCGAAGAGGTAAAGATAGCCATCTCCCGCCCTCCGGAATCGATCATGCAAACAGCTTATATCTGTTACGACGCCCAGAAGATACATATCCTCGAACAGCTCTTTCAACAAAAGCCCCCGGAACGGGTTATTATCTTTTCTTCTTCCAAAATGAAAGTGAAGGAATTGACTTCCGTCCTGAAAAAGATGAAACTGAATGCCGCCGCCATGCACTCGGACTTAGACCAGCCCCAGCGTGAACTGGTGATGAAGGAGTTCAAGAACGGGCATATCGATATTCTCGTCGCAACGGATGTGGTATCCCGTGGGATCGACATCAATGACATCAAGTTGGTTGTCAATTTCGATATACCTCATGATCCGGAGGACTATGTACACCGCATCGGACGGACGGCGCGAGCCGGCGGGGAAGGATTGGCTATCACGTTCGTCGCCGTGGAAGAACAAGCGAAGTTCAAACAGATTGAAGACTTTCTGGAGAAAACGATTTATAAAATCCCCGTAGATGCTGCTTTCGGAGAAGCGCCGGCCTACGAGCCGGAACTAAACAAGCGCTTTCTCAAACGCAGAGGGAGCGGAAGGCCTCAGGGAAGCGGAAAAGGAGGCAATTCCAAAGGTTCTTCTTCCTCTTCCCGCAACCGGAACCGGAAAAATCCCGCAAATACAAAGTAACCGGCTTATGATTTGTTTCCCGAATGCGAAATTGAACCTGGGGCTTCATATCACGGGCAAGCGGCCGGATGGATATCATGATATAGAGACCGTTTTCTATCCCGTTCCATTAAAAGACGCTCTGGAAATTGTTCCGGCAACTGCCTTCTCCTTCAATCAATCAGGTTTGCAGGTAGATGCTCCGGTTGAACAGAACTTGGTCGTAAAAGCCCTTCGGTTACTGGAGCAACAGCATGCTATACCTCCTCTGGCCGTTTATCTGAAAAAAGCCATTCCCTTCGGCGCCGGATTGGGAGGCGGTTCCTCCGATGCCGCCCATTTGTTGAAACTGGTAAACGATTACGCCCAATTAGGGCTGGACAATGATTCCTTGGAAGCGCTGGCAACCCGGATAGGGGCCGATTGTCCTTTTTTTATCCGCAACACGCCGGTTTTTGCTTCCGGCATCGGAACTATTTTCGAACCGATACAACTTTCGCTCAAGGGTTATTATCTATGCCTTGTCCGGCCGGACATTACGATTTCCACGCGGGACGCCTATGCCCAAGTCAAGCCAGCCGAACCAACCCTGTCACTCAAAGAGCTGGCATGCCAACCGGTACGGGAATGGAAAGGCCGGATGGCGAATGATTTCGAAGCGAGCGTCTTCAGCCAATATCCTCTGATCGGAAAGATAAAAGAACAACTCTATGCCGCCGGCGCGGTTTATGCCGCCATGTCAGGCTCCGGTTCTTCCGTATTCGGCCTATTCGAACAGCCCGTAAAATTGAAAAGAGATTATCCGGACTATTTTGTCTGGGAAGGAGCTTTGGAATGAAAACATTCGCTCCGGATGCCTGGTTGCCCACCACGAAAAAAGAAGTCGAAGCGCGGGGATGGGATACGCTGGATGTTATCCTATTCAGCGGGGATGCCTATGTAGATCATCCTTCTTTCGGAGCGGCTGTCATCGGCCGCACGCTGGAGGCGCAGGGGCTACGGGTTGCGATCGTACCTCAACCGGACTGGCGGGGCGATTTCCGTGATTTCAAGAAACTGGGAATCCCCCGGCTTTTCTTCGGTGTCTCCCCGGGGGCAATGGACTCCATGATCAATCATTATACCGCTAACAAACGGCTTCGCAGCGATGACGCCTATACGCCGGATAAACGTCCCGGCATGCGCCCCGATTATCCCAGCATCGTCTATACGAAAATATTAAAAGAGCTTTATCCGGAGACGCCGATTGTACTCGGAGGCATCGAAGCTTCTCTCCGCCGGTTGACGCATTACGACTACTGGCAAGACCGGTTGTGCCCGGGCATTCTGGCGGACAGCCCTGCCGATCTGCTGATTTACGGCATGGGGGAACTTCCCGTCATTGAATTGGTAAAGCAGTTAAAAGCAGGTGTTCCTTTCCGGGAATTGAAGGAGATACCCCAAACAGCCTATCTGACCGGAAAACCGGATTCCCTTCCTGGAGATATCCGTCTTTTTTCCCATGAGGAATGCCTGAGGGATAAATTGAAACAGGCCCAAAATTTCAGGCATATTGAAGAAGAATCCAATAAATATCATGCCAACCGGATCCTTCAGGAGGTAGGCGGGCAAACGATTGTGGTCAATCCCCCTTACCCTCCGATGACAGAACAGGAGATCGACGCCTCTTTCGACCTTCCGTATACACGATTGCCCCACCCGAAATATAGAGGAAAAATCATTCCGGCCTATGAAATGATCAAGTTCTCGGTCAACATTCACCGTGGCTGTTTCGGTGGATGCGCTTTCTGCACAATTTCCGCCCATCAGGGAAAATTCATTGCTTCCCGTAGCCAGGAATCGGTATTGAACGAAGTAAGGCAAATTACGGAAATGCCGGATTTCAAGGGGAATTTAAGCGATCTGGGAGGCCCTTCCGCCAATATGTACCGGATGCAGGGAAAAGATTTGCGAATCTGCGAACAATGCAAAAAACCTTCCTGCATCTCCCCGACCATCTGCCGGAATCTGAATGCCGACCCGAAAGAAATGCTGGAGTTGTATTGCAAAGTCGATGCACTGCCCGGTATCAAACGGACGTTTATCGGCAGCGGAATCCGCTACGACCTCCTGTTACACCGCTATTCCGACGAGGCAGTCAACCAATCGGCACGCCGCTATCTGGAAGAGCTGATTGCGCATCATGTCTCGGGACGCCTGAAAGTGGCGCCGGAACATACGGAAGATAACGTACTGAGGCAAATGCGCAAACCGGGATTTACCCAGTTCGAGGAATTCAAACGGATCTTTGAGCAGGTCAACCGGGAGCACGGATTGAACCAGCAACTCATTCCCTACTTCATTTCCAGCCATCCCGGCTGTACCGAAGCGGATATGGCCGAACTGGCCGTTAAGACTAAAAAACTGAATTTCCATTTGGAACAGGTGCAGGACTTTACTCCCACTCCCATGACGCTGGCAACCGAAATGTACTACACCGGCTACCATCCTTATACATTGGAAAAAGTTTATACGGCGCGAACCAAAGAAGAAAAGCAACGCCAACGCCAGTTCTTTTTCTGGTATAAACCGGAATTCCGCCGCCAGATCACCGAATCCTTGCAGCGCATCAAACGCAAGGATTTGATCCAAAAACTATTTGGCCGTTGACCGGGTAAAAAAAACATGATACCGGTATTCATAGTACATCGAATTGGCAAACTCCACATCCAGCTTATATTTCTTCGCTAATTCGATAAAGAAAACGGGAGTATAAAGATATCCGTCGTCATAAACCGGCCTTCTCAGCAAATGGTTCTTAAAGACAGACAACCGCTGCTTTAAAAGCCGGAAAACGACCGATACGACCGAATCCGAATAATTAAACAAGCCCGCGTGCCACAAAGGATACAACCGCTCATTAACCACATCGAACAAACAGATCTTACCCTCCTCCGTCAGATGCTCCAATGCATTGGAGATAAAGTGTTCAACCTGTTTTTTATCCAGATATTGGATCACCTGTCCGGCCGATATCCGCTCAAAACGGCAGTTCCCGCCCTCCTCCTTTTCCAGGTAATCCCATATATGCACGTCGTCGTTCCGACTGAGCGAAACCCTATCCTCCAATTGATGAAGCCTCAGCCTTTCCTTTGCTTTATCGATCATCGCCTGAGAACTGTCCGCCCCTACGCAGACCTCATATTCAAGAGCATAATAAACCAATAGATCGGCAGAACCGCATCCGAAATCGAGCAAACTCTTCCCTCCCGCAAGATGAAAAAGTTTCTCCCTCGCCTCCTTTTGCAAAAAATCTTCCGAAGAAGAACGATGCATCCCCGAGGTCTTATCCGACCAATATTCCAACCAAAAGTTTTTTTTCATCAAGCGCAACAAAATTTAAACCGTTCCTTATCTTATTTCTAAAGGATGAAAGGCTGAAAAACAATTCCATAAACAACCGGATATAGTTCAATCATTTACCTGTTCAACATGCCGGTAGCATAACCGGATAGTTTCAAGGGCTGATTCGCCGCTACAAGCTTCAGGGTATTGGCCTTCCTGGATACAACGAGCAAAATATTCGCTCTCCTCACGGAATCCCTCGTTCGCATTTTCCACCGGAAGGCTGTGCGTTTCCTGATGGTCGGCTACTTTGATCTCTGTCCCGTCATAAGAATGCCAGACCAGGGAAGCCCGCTCGAAAGTTGCCTTGAAGCCGGCTTCAAACGGGAATTTGGAATGAAAGGTATTACCGCCCTCCACTTTCACTTGCAATTCCCGGTCGGCATACCTCCAGAAAGCGGAAAGATAATCCTGCGGACTGAGTGCACCGCCGAAGAAAGTCGATTCCACCTTTTCCGGCTGCCCGAGAAGAAAATGGAGGAAATCAATGTCATGGATCACCAAGTCGAACAAGGCTCCTCCCGACGAACCGAATTCCCGTTGCCGCTTTCCCCAGTCGCCCCAGTCCGGCACACCGGAGAAACGACTCAAACTGATAAACTTCAAAGCGCCATAGGTGTTCGATCGGTAAATTTCCCGTAACTTCCGGTAGGCCGGCATGAAACGGACAACGTGCCCGACACCCAATAAACGTTTCCGCCGCTTCGCCTCCTCGACCAATGCTTCCCCTTCGGCTATATCCAAGACAAACGGCTTCTCTACAAAAACATGTGCTCCCCGTTCCAATGATAGTTTCGCCATCTCATAATGCAATTTCGTATGCACACAGATAAAAACCAGATCAATGGTTTCTTTCTCCAGGCATTCCTCCAGGGTCATATACTTTGGAAGCGCTGCCAGTATTTCCGTATCGATGCCGCCGGTATCGAAATTACCACCCGGCTGGTAAATCCGGTTCAAATCCGCATCGACAATAGCGGAAAGTTCCATGCGCCCGCTCCGAAAGACGTTCAGTGCATGGGTCTTTCCCATAAAACCGAATCCGACAATCGCAGTTTTCAATTTTTTCATATAGTATAGAATCTAAGATAATAGGCCTATGTATTATGACCGGATGGCTTCTATCTCTTCAGCCGTTTTGGGAATCTGCTTACCCAACAGGCGGGAGCCGGTTTCCGTGATCAAATAGTCTTCTTCATTACGAAGGCCGCCGAAATCCTTATAGGTCTCCACCTTCTCATAATTGATGAATTCGGTAAAACGCTTTTCGCTCTTCCAGAGGTCGATCAGTTCGGGAATGAAGTAGATACCCGGTTCGATGGTATGAACAAAGCCCGGCTCCAAGATTCGTCCCAAGCGCAAGGATTTGCGGCCGAACTGCGCACTTTTCGGTTTTCCGTTATAGCCGACATGGATTTCGCCCAGATTCTCCATATCATGTACGTCCAACCCCATCATATGTCCTAAGCCGTGAGGATAGAAAAGGGCATGCGCTCCGGCCTTGACTGCCTCTTCGGCATCGCCACGCATAAAACCCAAACCTTTCAGCCCTTCCACGATTACCTTGGCCGACAGGTCATAGACCGCCTCGAAAGTAATTCCCGGACGCAAAGCCGCTACGGAAGCCTCATGGCAAGCGACCTGAATATCCAGGATCTCTTTCTGGCGAGTCGTAAATTGAGGATCCGCCGGTATAATCGACGACATATCTCCGGCATAACCCATTTCGGTTTCGGCACCGGCGTCCAGCAGCAACATATCCCCACTCTTTATCCAATTGGCATGGGAATGGTTGTGCAAAGTCTGCCCATTGATCGAGGCAATAGTCGGAAAGGAGAGTTCATAATTATTCGCATACGCTACTTCAGCCACCACTGCCGCCACCTCACTCTCCCGAATGCCCGGGCGAACCGTACGCATAGCAGCCAGGTGCATATCTGCCGTCACGATACAAGCTTTATCGATCTCGGCTATTTCCTCTTTTGACTTATAGATACGCTGGTTGATCACTCCATAAATAAAAGGGAGTGAAGGCTTCTCGGCGCCCGGTAAGATCCCCAACCAAGCCCATAGCTTCAGTTGATGCTCCGGACGGTAGGTCGGCAGGTAATGAATCGTCTGCCCCTTCCGCTGAGCATTTTTCAAATATGCCTCGACTTCTTTAAAAGGCAGGACGGTTTCGATGCCGGTTGCCTCGCTTTTCTCTTTCAAGGTCGGTTGCGTTCCCATCCAGACAATCGCGTCGATAGTCAATTCATCGCCGAAAATAATCTCCTTGTCGTTATCAATATCGATAATCGCCGAAAGGCCGGCAAAGGGAAGGCCGAAAAAGTAAAGGAAAGTAGAATCCTGACGGTAAGTATAAGTATTATCCGCATAGTTCGACCCACATTCGTCATTTCCCAAAAACAACAACAAGCCGGAGCCGATTGTCTTTTTCAACAAAGCGCGCCGGTCAATATAAGTTTTCTTACTGAACATAGCTATTTATTATTGATTCATCCCAAAGATAATCGATATTCTCCAGAATCTTCTGCTCAGGAAGCGAAAAAGCGGTAAATCGGTTTAATAAATCCAGTCTGTTGGATTTTAAACGGTAATGCCCCACGGATATACCTTGCGATTGTTCGGGAAAAATCGTATTATTGCATCCTCATAATCAAAAAACAATTATTTATGAAAAATTCACTCTGTTTTCTACTACTCCTTATCGGCATAAGCGCTTGCCAAACTTCGCAGAAGGATAAAAATGCCTCCCTTTCCTCCGATGTTAAACAAGAGGAATGGATTCAGCTATTTAACGGCAAAGACCTGACCGGTTGGACTCCCAAAATCACAGGATACCCTGTCGGCGAGAACTATGCAAACACCTTCCGTGTGGAAGACGGCCTCTTAAAAGTAAGCTACGACGGATACGACAAACCGTTCCGCAACCGTTTCGGGCATCTTTTTACGGATAAAAAATATTCGTATTACAAACTGCGTGTCGAATATCGCTTTACCGGCGACCAGATCGAAGGCGGAGAAGGTTGGGCCTTCCGCAACAGCGGCGCCATGCTGCATTGCCAATCCCCAGCCTCGATGCACTTAGACCAGGACTTCCCGGTGTCGATCGAAGCCCAGATACTCGGCGGCGAAGTAGGAGAAGAGCGCACGACCGGCAATGTCTGCACTCCCGGCACAGAGATCGATATCAATGGCGAACATTATACCGCTCATTGTTATTCTTCTCATTCAAAGACCTATCCGTGGAACGAATGGGCTACGCTCGAAGTGGAAGTCCGCGGCGATAGCATTATTCACCATATCATGGACGGGGATACGATACTAACTTATACTAAACCGATCGTCGCCGGAGGAAATGTATCCCCGACTCCCAACGTTACCCCCGGTCCGCTGAAAGAAGGTTACATCGCCCTCCAATCGGAAAGCCACCCCATCGAATTCAGGAAAGTAGAATTACTGGATCTGTCGGAAAAAACAAAATAAAAAAAGTTTGAAATTACGCTGAAGAATCGAGTATACTCAATTGATCCATCCAATGCACTCAATTTTGTTCACCCTAAACTTCGTATCTATAAGGTATCTCTCGAAAATTTACCAACCGGATTTTTCCGCTTGACCCAAATAAACAGGTCGAAAGAACGAAAAACAAAGGAAAGCCTGAAGTGACACTCTTACACTTCAGGCTTTCCTTTTTCTGTAAACAAATAAACAATACGCACTACCCCGAATGATAAGATGCCTCTTCTGTTTAAAATTTCCCATACGGAAGTTTGGCGAAGCATGTTGGGGATGGCAGCTATACCTTCGATCTTGTTTCTAATCGTACTGTTTTTTATTCCTGAAAGTCCCAGATGGCTCATTCTGAAAGCGAATGAAGGAAAAGCATTGCCTATTTTGAACCATATCTACGGGTCGAATGAAAAAGGTGCATTCGAAATGAATGAAACCAAAAGTGCTATAGGAAACCAACCAAGGGTACATTGGCGGGAGCTTTTTAAACCCGGTATCCGAAAGGCTGTACTTATCGGGGCGGCAATAGCTATATTAGGACAGTTTATGGGTGTCAATGCCGTTCTTTACTATGGCCCGTCCATTTTCGAGAGCAGTGGGCTTTCAGGCAGCGATTCCTTATTTTATCAGGTTATTGTCGGTTTGGTAAATGTACTGACCACGATTCTCGCCATGTTCTTTATCGATAAGATCGGACGCAAAAAGTTAGTCTATTTTGGCGTGTCCGGGATGATCCTCTCGCTGCTGTTGATCGCCTTTTACTTCATTTTGGGCACCGGATTAGGGATTTCGAATATTTTCCTGTTAATATTCTTCCTCTTATATATCTTCTTCTGTGCGGGTTCTATCTCCGCCGTTATTTTCGTCTTGTTATCGGAAATGTATCCGATTAGGGTTCGTGGACTGGCGATGTCTATCGCAGGACTTTCACTTTGGATTGGTACCTATTTGATAGGGCAATTAACTCCCTGGCTATTGGAAAATCTCCATCCGCAGGGGACATTTATTCTCTTTGCCCTTATGTGCATTCCATATATGCTGATTGTATGGAAACTGATGCCCGAAACGACAGGAAAAACGTTGGAGGAGATAGAGAAGTATTGGGAGAAATAAATTTCATAAAACACGAAACACTATATAATCATAAAAGACATGGATTTCAAAAAATTAGAAGAGCAATATAAATCAGAATTGCTGGAGAATGTACTTCCCTTTTGGCTTCAAAATTCCCAGGATAAAGAAGAGGGAGGGTATTTTACCTGCCTTGAAAGAGACGGATCGGTTTATGATACGGATAAATTCATCTGGCTTCAGGGTCGTGAGGTTTGGATGTTTGCCATGCTTTATAACAAGGTGGAGAAAAGGCAGGAATGGTTGGACTGTGCGATACAAGGAGCGGAATTCCTAAAAAAGCACGGTCATGACGGCTGCCTTAATTGGTATTTCTCATTGGACCGGAAGGGGGATCCACTGATTGAGCCCTATAATATCTTCTCCTACACTTTTGCGACGATGGCGTTCGCGCAAGTAAGCGTCGCTACCGGAAGTCAGGAATATGCAGATATTGCCCGCAGGACTTTCGATATCATATTGTCGAAGGTGGATAATCCCAAAGGAAAGTGGAATAAAGTTTATCCGGGTACACGGGATCTTAAAAACTTCGCCTTACCGATGATCCTGTGTAATCTCGGGCTTGAAATAGAGCATTTGTTAAGTGAAGAATATTTGTTAAGTCTGATGGAGACTTGCATTCATGAAGTGATGGATATGTTTTACCGGCCGGAGCTGGACGGTATTATCATTGAAAATGTAACTACGGACGGGCAACTGTCCGATTCTTTTGACGGGCGTGTTGTCAATCCCGGGCATTCCATTGAGGCCATGTGGTTTATTATGGATCTGGGCAAGGGAGTGAAGGTGGAGAGCTCATCTTTTCCCATACGTTTAAAAATTTCGAGCTGGAACTGGAATGGAAAATATCCAAAGGAGGGAATTCCGGTATATTATATTTAATACAGGAAATCCCGAATCAATATGCCGTTGCTTCGGCTCGGGAAGCTCAGGTTCTGGACAATGAAAATCATCCGGATGCCAAACTGGGAACAGACGGAAATCGGAAATCGATGTCCTTGTACGATTTAATTCCGGCAAAACCTCAAAATGCAAAACCCTACGGAAAATGGAATCGGGCGAAGATTAGAGTTGAAAATGGGAAAGTTACTCATTATCAGAATGGCAAAAAAGTCGTAGAATACACGCTATGGACTCCCGAATGGATTAAAATGCTTGATAATAGTAAATTTAGTGTGAAGGAATGGGCAGATGCCTATTATTTGATGTCCAACTGCGGTGGAGTAAAACGGGAAGGATATATCGGATTTCAGGATCACGGGAATGACGTCTGGTTCCGCAATATTAAGATAAAGATTTTAGAATAAAATGATATAGATTCATGCAAAACCATTATTGATTTTTACCTTGGAAGAGCCTTGCCGTTAAGAATGGAGGCCCTTTCTTTTTTTACTTAACAGCAGGAACCGGACATCCGCATATAAATAGATCGATACGGCGATCATGGTTCCTATCCCGGCAAAAACACATTTCACTTTCGGAGGATTGAGGAGTGCATAGATACCTAGAAAAAGTACACACAGACAAAGAGGGTAGGTAAATACCCGAATAGCAATGTTTTTTGCATTCCATTGGTAGGTCGGGACAGGGAATCCCATTGGTTTTTGAGGGTTGGAATCCATCTTAGAAATTATTTTTATTATTACTGACTTATTCCATTACGTAACATATTGAACGCTGAAAATTTAAAACCGTGTTTCTTCTTATTTATTGCCTCAAATGTATGAAAAAAAAGGAACAATNACTTTCACTTTGGATTGGTACCTATTTGATAGGGCAATTAACTCCCTGGCTATTGGAAAATCTCCATCCGCAGGGGACATTTATTCTCTTTGCCCTTATGTGCATTCCATATATGCTGATTGTATGGAAACTGATGCCCGAAACGACAGGAAAAACGTTGGAGGAGATAGAGAAGTATTGGGAGAAATAAATTTCATAAAACACGAAACACTATATAATCATAAAAGACATGGATTTCAAAAAATTAGAAGAGCAATATAAATCAGAATTGCTGGAGAATGTACTTCCCTTTTGGCTTCAAAATTCCCAGGATAAAGAAGAGGGAGGGTATTTTACCTGCCTTGAAAGAGACGGATCGGTTTATGATACGGATAAATTCATCTGGCTTCAGGGTCGTGAGGTTTGGATGTTTGCCATGCTTTATAACAAGGTGGAGAAAAGGCAGGAATGGTTGGACTGTGCGATACAAGGAGCGGAATTCCTAAAAAAGCACGGTCATGACGGCTGCCTTAATTGGTATTTCTCATTGGACCGGAAGGGGGATCCACTGATTGAGCCCTATAATATCTTCTCCTACACTTTTGC
>NZ_LT799418.1:3512035-3615309 GCF_900162725.1 Parabacteroides sp. Marseille-P3160
CCATACGGAAGTTTGGCGAAGCATGTTGGGGATGGCAGCTATACCTTCGATCTTGTTTCTAATCGTACTGTTTTTTATTCCTGAAAGTCCCAGATGGCTCATTCTGAAAGCGAATGAAGGAAAAGCATTGCCTATTTTGAACCATATCTACGGGTCGAATGAAAAAGGTGCATTCGAAATGAATGAAACCAAAAGTGCTATAGGAAACCAACCAAGGGTACATTGGCGGGAGCTTTTTAAACCCGGTATCCGAAAGGCTGTACTTATCGGGGCGGCAATAGCTATATTAGGACAGTTTATGGGTGTCAATGCCGTTCTTTACTATGGCCCGTCCATTTTCGAGAGCAGTGGGCTTTCAGGCAGCGATTCCTTATTTTATCAGGTTATTGTCGGTTTGGTAAATGTACTGACCACGATTCTCGCCATGTTCTTTATCGATAAGATCGGACGCAAAAAGTTAGTCTATTTTGGCGTGTCCGGGATGATCCTCTCGCTGCTGTTGATCGCCTTTTACTTCATTTTGGGCACCGGATTAGGGATTTCGAATATTTTCCTGTTAATATTCTTCCTCTTATATATCTTCTTCTGTGCGGGTTCTATCTCCGCCGTTATTTTCGTCTTGTTATCGGAAATGTATCCGATTAGGGTTCGTGGACTGGCGATGTCTATCGCAGGACTTTCACTTTGGATTGGTACCTATTTGATAGGGCAATTAACTCCCTGGCTATTGGAAAATCTCCATCCGCAGGGGACATTTATTCTCTTTGCCCTTATGTGCATTCCATATATGCTGATTGTATGGAAACTGATGCCCGAAACGACAGGAAAAACGTTGGAGGAGATAGAGAAGTATTGGGAGAAATAAATTTCATAAAACACGAAACACTATATAATCATAAAAGACATGGATTTCAAAAAATTAGAAGAGCAATATAAATCAGAATTGCTGGAGAATGTACTTCCCTTTTGGCTTCAAAATTCCCAGGATAAAGAAGAGGGAGGGTATTTTACCTGCCTTGAAAGAGACGGATCGGTTTATGATACGGATAAATTCATCTGGCTTCAGGGTCGTGAGGTTTGGATGTTTGCCATGCTTTATAACAAGGTGGAGAAAAGGCAGGAATGGTTGGACTGTGCGATACAAGGAGCGGAATTCCTAAAAAAGCACGGTCATGACGGCTGCCTTAATTGGTATTTTTCATTGGACCGGAAGGGGGATCCACTGATTGAGCCCTATAATATCTTCTCCTACACTTTTGCGACGATGGCGTTCGCGCAAGTAAGCGTCGCTACCGGAAGTCAGGAATATGCAGATATTGCCCGCAGGACTTTCGATATCATATTGTCGAAGGTGGATAATCCCAAAGGAAAGTGGAATAAAGTTTATCCGGGTACACGGGATCTTAAAAACTTCGCCTTACCGATGATCCTGTGTAATCTCGGGCTTGAAATAGAGCATTTGTTAAGTGAAGAATATTTGTTAAGTCTGATGGAGACTTGCATTCATGAAGTGATGGATATGTTTTACCGGCCGGAGCTGGACGGTATTATCATTGAAAATGTAACTACGGACGGGCAACTGTCCGATTCTTTTGACGGGCGTGTTGTCAATCCCGGGCATTCCATTGAGGCCATGTGGTTTATTATGGATCTGGGCAAGGGAGTGAAGGTGGAGAGCTCATCTTTTCCCATACGTTTAAAAATTTCGAGCTGGAACTGGAATGGAAAATATCCAAAGGAGGGAATTCCGGTATATTATATTTAATACAGGAAATCCCGAATCAATATGCCGTTGCTTCGGCTCGGGAAGCTCAGGTTCTGGACAATGAAAATCATCCGGATGCCAAACTGGGAACAGACGGAAATCGGAAATCGATGTCCTTGTACGATTTAATTCCGGCAAAACCTCAAAATGCAAAACCCTACGGAAAATGGAATCGGGCGAAGATTAGAGTTGAAAATGGGAAAGTTACTCATTATCAGAATGGCAAAAAAGTCGTAGAATACACGCTATGGACTCCCGAATGGATTAAAATGCTTGATAATAGTAAATTTAGTGTGAAGGAATGGGCAGATGCCTATTATTTGATGTCCAACTGCGGTGGAGTAAAACGGGAAGGATATATCGGATTTCAGGATCACGGGAATGACGTCTGGTTCCGCAATATTAAGATAAAGATTTTAGAATAAAATGATATAGATTCATGCAAAACCATTATTGATTTTTACCTTGGAAGAGCCTTGCCGTTAAGAATGGAGGCCCTTTCTTTTTTTACTTAACAGCAGGAACCGGACATCCGCATATAAATAGATCGATACGGCGATCATGGTTCCTATCCCGGCAAAAACACATTTCACTTTCGGAGGATTGAGGAGTGCATAGATACCTAGAAAAAGTACACACAGACAAAGAGGGTAGGTAAATACCCGAATAGCAATGTTTTTTGCATTCCATTGGTAGGTCGGGACAGGGAATCCCATTGGTTTTTGAGGGTTGGAATCCATCTTAGAAATTATTTTTATTATTACTGACTTATTCCATTACGTAACATATTGAACGCTGAAAATTTAAAACCGTGTTTCTTCTTATTTATTGCCTCAAATGTATGAAAAAAAAGGAACAATGGCGTAAACGAATACTTAAATAATTTAAATGTTGTTCCGGATTGCCCCGGATTGTTAAATAGTGTTGGAGCCTTTCCGTTTTTTATAAAATAGTGGAAAGGAGATTTGTTTGTTTTAAAATATATTTATCTTTGTAACATATGTTGTTCCAACCTGTCTTCCGATGGGAAGGATTAAATGGGAATCGGGTGCAAATCCCGGACAGTCCCGCTGCTGTAAGCTTTATATAACGATCGGATATTTACTTTTGCCACTGGAGGTAAACTTCGGGAAGGCCGTCCGAAACGAAAGCAAGTCAGAAGACCAGCAACATACATAGCAACTGGAGGCTTCGAGGAAAAGCTGCAAGAGACATTCAAAGAATAAAGATTTTATTCATTTTTGCATTTTTAGAGGCTGTAACTTATGCTTTAATTATTCTGCCATAAATAATTAGAAGTGGAAGTACAGATCAGCATTGCGGGATGAGCTCCGTGGCTGGTTTGTGCTTTTCTCTTTTATTGAAAGGAATTTTAATTTTCTATTTTCATTACCCCGGTGATCCCATAAGGCAGCTTTTTATGCCGCCATCATCTTTACTCTCTTGGGGGCCTGCAGGGAACATGGGGTAAATCCTTTCCTATGGCTCTCTTTAAGGTTGATGCACAAATGTCCTCTTATGGAAAATAGGCTGAATGCAAACGTATATAAAAATTCTGATTTATAAACATATCCGACAAGAATAGCTTTCCAATAGAAACCGAAAGCCATTCTACCGGATGAAAATCCGGATTCTCTACTTTATTGATCGGAATGTACTGGTTTATTCGTTTGATTTTAATAAATTTGCGCATCTATTCTAAATGAATTTGCATGTCGAAAATTCAATATCTGATAGGAATCATCCTTTTATGCTTTCTCCCGGGGTGTAACGATAATGAACCGGATGCGCCCGTCTCCGTTCCCTATACCTTGCTGGTCTATATGGCAGCTGAGGAGAAAAAGATGACTTCGGAAGTCTCCTATACGCTCGACCAACTAAAAGCCGGAATCAAGGAATCTACAGGAACCGTCGTCGTCTATCTGGATGACCGAGACGCCTTGCCCCGCCTCTTCCGAATCGATTCGGAGGGTAACGAAATCCTCCTGAAAAGCTATCCAGAACAGAACTNCGGAGCTGGACGGTATTATCATTGAAAATGTAACTACGGACGGGCAACTGTCCGATTCTTTTGACGGGCGTGTTGTCAATCCCGGGCATTCCATTGAGGCCATGTGGTTTATTATGGATCTGGGCAAGGGAGTGAAGGTGGAGAGCTCATCTTTTCCCATACGTTTAAAAATTTCGAGCTGGAACTGGAATGGAAAATATCCAAAGGAGGGAATTCCGGTATATTATATTTAATACAGGAAATCCCGAATCAATATGCCGTTGCTTCGGCTCGGGAAGCTCAGGTTCTGGACAATGAAAATCATCCGGATGCCAAACTGGGAACAGACGGAAATCGGAAATCGATGTCCTTGTACGATTTAATTCCGGCAAAACCTCAAAATGCAAAACCCTACGGAAAATGGAATCGGGCGAAGATTAGAGTTGAAAATGGGAAAGTTACTCATTATCAGAATGGCAAAAAAGTCGTAGAATACACGCTATGGACTCCCGAATGGATTAAAATGCTTGATAATAGTAAATTTAGTGTGAAGGAATGGGCAGATGCCTATTATTTGATGTCCAACTGCGGTGGAGTAAAACGGGAAGGATATATCGGATTTCAGGATCACGGGAATGACGTCTGGTTCCGCAATATTAAGATAAAGATTTTAGAATAAAATGATATAGATTCATGCAAAACCATTATTGATTTTTACCTTGGAAGAGCCTTGCCGTTAAGAATGGAGGCCCTTTCTTTTTTTACTTAACAGCAGGAACCGGACATCCGCATATAAATAGATCGATACGGCGATCATGGTTCCTATCCCGGCAAAAACACATTTCACTTTCGGAGGATTGAGGAGTGCATAGATACCTAGAAAAAGTACACACAGACAAAGAGGGTAGGTAAATACCCGAATAGCAATGTTTTTTGCATTCCATTGGTAGGTCGGGACAGGGAATCCCATTGGTTTTTGAGGGTTGGAATCCATCTTAGAAATTATTTTTATTATTACTGACTTATTCCATTACGTAACATATTGAACGCTGAAAATTTAAAACCGTGTTTCTTCTTATTTATTGCCTCAAATGTATGAAAAAAAAGGAACAATGGCGTAAACGAATACTTAAATAATTTAAATGTTGTTCCGGATTGCCCCGGATTGTTAAATAGTGTTGGAGCCTTTCCGTTTTTTATAAAATAGTGGAAAGGAGATTTGTTTGTTTTAAAATATATTTATCTTTGTAACATATGTTGTTCCAACCTGTCTTCCGATGGGAAGGATTAAATGGGAATCGGGTGCAAATCCCGGACAGTCCCGCTGCTGTAAGCTTTATATAACGATCGGATATTTACTTTTGCCACTGGAGGTAAACTTCGGGAAGGCCGTCCGAAACGAAAGCAAGTCAGAAGACCAGCAACATACATAGCAACTGGAGGCTTCGAGGAAAAGCTGCAAGAGACATTCAAAGAATAAAGATTTTATTCATTTTTGCATTTTTAGAGGCTGTAACTTATGCTTTAATTATTCTGCCATAAATAATTAGAAGTGGAAGTACAGATCAGCATTGCGGGATGAGCTCCGTGGCTGGTTTGTGCTTTTCTCTTTTATTGAAAGGAATTTTAATTTTCTATTTTCATTACCCCGGTGATCCCATAAGGCAGCTTTTTATGCCGCCATCATCTTTACTCTCTTGGGGGCCTGCAGGGAACATGGGGTAAATCCTTTCCTATGGCTCTCTTTAAGGTTGATGCACAAATGTCCTCTTATGGAAAATAGGCTGAATGCAAACGTATATAAAAATTCTGATTTATAAACATATCCGACAAGAATAGCTTTCCAATAGAAACCGAAAGCCATTCTACCGGATGAAAATCCGGATTCTCTACTTTATTGATCGGAATGTACTGGTTTATTCGTTTGATTTTAATAAATTTGCGCATCTATTCTAAATGAATTTGCATGTCGAAAATTCAATATCTGATAGGAATCATCCTTTTATGCTTTCTCCCGGGGTGTAACGATAATGAACCGGATGCGCCCGTCTCCGTTCCCTATACCTTGCTGGTCTATATGGCAGCTGAGGAGAAAAAGATGACTTCGGAAGTCTCCTATACGCTCGACCAACTAAAAGCCGGAATCAAGGAATCTACAGGAACCGTCGTCGTCTATCTGGATGACCGAGACGCCTTGCCCCGCCTCTTCCGAATCGATTCGGAGGGTAACGAAATCCTCCTGAAAAGCTATCCAGAACAGAACTCGGCGGAAGCCGGAACTTTAGCTACTGTTATTCAAGATACCAAACAGGAGGTTCCCAATGAACGATTCGGGTTGATCCTCTGGTCGCATGCCATGGGATGGCTTCCCATCAACCATTCGTCAACTAAATCCGCCGAGCTGAAGAAAGGAGAGGCCGTTGATTTCCCCCATACGCGTTATTTTGCTATTGATGAACAGACGGGAACACAGGGAGGTTCCCGCGTAATGGAGATCGACCAGATGGCCAAGGCGCTCCCCGACCGGACGGCCGAGTTTATCCTATTCGACGTTTGCCTTATGGGAAACGTCGAGGCCCTTTACCAGCTCCGCCACACCTGCGATTATTTCATCGCCTCTACGGCGGAAGTCCTTGCCGAAGCCGGTTACGAGGCCTCCGGCATGCCTTATGAGCAGGTACTGCCCAAACTCTTCGGGACCAAAGAGGATCTGGCAGATGCCTGCCGAATCTATTATAATCATTACAATGCCAAATCGGGACAATTGCGTTCGGCCACAATCTCCCTGATCGACGCCCGGGAACTGGACGCTTTATACGGCGTATGCCGGGAGATCCTGCAGGGAAAGCTCTCCGAGGTGGAAAACAGCGATGTTAGCTCCTTCCAGATTTACCATACGAAAAACGTACCCGCTGTCTTTTTCGATCTCGCCGATTACATCCGTGCCAACAGCACCGACGTGCAATATAACGCATTCACCGCCCAATTGAACCGTACCGTTCCCTACAAAGCCGCCACCGCCAAGTTCATCGACTTCACAATCGATCCGGCCCACTACAGCGGGCTAAGTGTCTATGTCCCTCTCTCCCGCTGGAAATCCACTCCCGAATACGCCTACTACTTTAGTAGCATGTTATGGAGCCAACTCTACGTAAACAATGATGAACGATGAAATTCGCGAATCATAGGCTATTCTATAAACAAACAGCGGTAAGCACAACAAAAAAATCGTCTTTCGGACGGTTTTTAGATGGCTGTTTATGATGTAAGACAAATTGGAAGCCAATATACAACTATTTTACCTACGACAATTCTTCTTTAAATTTTAGAAACACAGTAGTACCCCGGTTCTCTTCCGAGTCGATCGTATATTCCGTACGATTCTTCTCTAATATCCTGAGTGCTATGGATAAGCCAATCCCCTCACCTCTAATTTGAGTTGTATTTCCGGCCCGATAAAATGGTTTGTTGATATTTATTAGTTGATCTTCCGGAATACCGATTCCTTTATCCTCAATAGAAAGACAAAGCGTCTCGTTTTCTTTATAGATACGGATCTCAACAGCCTTCCCCTGCGAATACTTAACTGCATTTTCTATTAAATTAAAAAGAGCCATCAACATCTGCACCCTATTCTTTTGAACATAGAGCAATGGCTCATCCTCGGGAGTAATCTCCAGGTTCACGACAATCTTGGACAACGGATCGCGTTCCGTTATTTTCCCGATGATCTGCCAGATCAGTTCATCCATACGAAAGCAAGACAGATCATTCGCCTCTTTCCGTAGATCGGAAACGACAATAAGTGTATTTAATATTTCCTCCAGTTGATGAATCTCCTGAATCAACTTCTGCGACATTCGGTCATATTCTTCGGGAGTGCGGTCTCTAATGGAAAAGACCTCCAGGTTTCCAAGCATTGAGGCCAAAGGCGTTCTGAACTCGTGAGAAACATAATTGACAAAATTCTTCTGAATGATAAAGGTATCCGAGATCTTTGTCAACAATTCATTGAAGGTATTTATTAAATCCTGCAATTCATCTTTGGTATCCGGCAATTCTATTTGGACTTCCAGATTATGAGTTGAAATATTATTGACCTGTTGGATCACTTTTCGGAAAGGACGGTAAGCGATGTTTGCGACCCATCGACTCAAAAGAACAATGGCTACCATACCGATCCACAGCGCATTGAGTAAGATCCACAACAAAGCGTTTAATTGTTCATACAAAGTCTCCTTTTTCTCTCCGGTTACGACGACAAAATCACCCTGATTATCTTCATAAAAGATTCCATAACAAAGAAAATCATCCTCTGAAAAAATAGAACTTCCTTTCTTTCGAATCGCATCCAACCGTTGGGGCGATACTTTCAGAAAAGAGGAACCATAGCTGATACTATCCCCTTCATTGCAAATCTGATAATAGGAATTCGTCACAAATTCACTGAATTGAGTCTTAACTTCTGCAAATTCATTTTTGTTAAGTTCATCCTCTTCCAGATAGAAAAGAGCCGTGATATAGGATGTTTTCTTTAAATTATCATAAATCGTTCTTTTCGCATTCTGAAAATACAAAGCATAAATAAAGACGGAGATGACAATAAAGATTATCCCAAAGATAATCGAGCTAAAGAGGCTCAAGCGTGTTTGCACTTTCATTCCGGTTCTTCTTTAGTCCGTATAAGGTATCCACGCCCCTTAACGGTTTCGATCAGGCGACTGCAACCGTCCGGATCTATTTTACTCCGCAGGTAGGATATATAGACATCCACCACATTGGTGTTCGAGTCGTAGTTTATACCCCACACCGTATCCAGTATTTGCGCACGCGACAGTACTCTGTTCTTATTTTCCATCAGAAGTTTCAAGAGTTTGAACTCTTGCAGCGTGAGTTTAATCTCCCTGCCTCCCCTTTCTACGCGATGGTTGTCTATCGCAAGTTTTAAATCTTCGCATTGAAGCACTTCGGAAGAGGTAGCATAATTAAGCCTTGCCCTACGTGTAAGCGCATGGATGCGGGCAATCAATTCTTTGAAATGGAAAGGCTTTGACAGATAATCGTCGGCTCCGTAGTCCAGCGCCTTCACTTTGTCATCCGGCTCTCCCAACGCGCTGAGTACCAAAATAGGGGTCTGTATCTTTTTATAACGCGCATATTGCAACAACTCAAAGCCATCTATTTCAGGCAATAGCAGATCCAACAGAATCAAATCCCATTCCTTTTTATAAATCCAGTTACGCGCCTCAGTACCGGTCTCGGTAAGAACAACCGAGAAGCCGCTTTCCTCCAGTCCTTTTACCAGAAACTCACTGATCCGTCTATTGTCTTCCACCAAGAGTAATTCCATTCCGAAGCATTTTAATCGTTGTAAAAATAACGATTTTATTCTTTCTTTAGCCTCTTATCTCTTCGATAAGCAAAATAGAACACTTGAGGCAAAACGGTAAACGACAAGATCATACAAATAAGGATACCTCCTACAATCATAATAGCCAATGGTTTCTGTATCTCCGATCCCATTCCCACCGACAGGGCGGCAGGAAATAAGCCCATTGAACCCATAAGGGAAATCATCAACATGGGACGAACCCGGCTACTGACCGCTTCATCGATCGCCAGACGCAGATTATGGGAATGTTGCATTTGACTTTTCATCAAAACGATCAACAGAATACTATTGATGGCCGTGATGCCAAAAAGAATAATAAACCCGATACCTGCTGATATTCCGAAGACCGTACCGGTAAGCCACAGGGAGATAAATCCGCCGATAAATGCATATGGTATCGTACTTGCAGCAATCAGAGTGTCTTTTACCGTACCGAAGTTGAGATACAATAAAAACAGGATCAACAAGATCACGGCGGGTACAATCATCATCAATCGGCCTGTTGCGCGTTGCTGACTCTCAAATTCACCGGCCCAAACCAGTTTGTTTTCCGTCTTCAGTCTCACCGACTTCGATACTTTCTGTTGCGCCTCGGCAATAGTCGAGCCCAAATCCCGATCCCGTATACTAAACCCGACTCCGACATACCGGCTACTGCCGTCGCGATAAATAAAAGTCGGCCCGGTAATAAACGAAATATCGGCGATCTCTTTCAATGGGACATATTTACCATCCATAGTCGGGATAAGTATATTTCCGATTTTATCTTCGTTATCGCGGTACTCTTTCTGGAAACGAAGCTGCACATCAAACGTACGCTCCCCTTCATAGAAGGTGGTGGCCGCCTTTCCCCCAATGGCCATCTCAACCACCGTTTGCGCATCTGCCATCGACACCGCATAGCGAGCCATACGTGATTCGTCCAGCTTGATCTGTAATTCCGGCAATCCGATACTCCGAAAGACATTCACGTCCTCTACTCCACGGATGTCTTTGATCGTGGCAGCCGTCTGATCCGCAAGCCTTTCCAGTTGTTTGAGATCATCTCCGAATATTTTGATCACCAACGAACTTTTCACTCCGGCCACATATTCTTCCACATTATCCTGTATCGGTTGACTGAATCCAAAAATAACGCCCGGATAAATATCCAGTGAATCTTTAATTTCATCAATCAGCTCCTCTTTCTTTATTTTCCGCTTCCACTCTTTATCGGGCTTCAATTGTGCATGAAATTCGATATTAAAAAACCCGGTCGGATCTGTACCGTCATTGGGACGACCGGTCTGAGAAAGAATAAATTGTATTTCATCAAACCGGCGAAGCTTCTTTTTCATCTCTTTTGTGATCTTCACCGACTCATCCAGATTAACACTATTAGGTAAAGTCGCGCGGATATAAATGGCTCCTTCGTTCATGCTCGGAATAAACTCGGTTCCCCAAAAACAAAAACGTACTGTACAAACCGTTAACAGGATACAAAAGGCCAGAATCGTTCCCTTTCGGTAACGGGAACTAAATTCATATAAACGATAGATCAAACGGGTAAAAAAACGACTGACTTTGTTTGTTTTGTCTTTAATCGGTTTAATGAGCAATACCTTGCACATCACAGGCACATAGGTAAGTGACAGGATCAGGGACCCCAGCAAAGCGTATCCCAAGGTGAAAGCTAAAGGAGAAAACATCTTGCCTTCTACTTTCTGAAAAGAAAAAATCGGGAATAAAGCCACCATCAGGATAATTTGTGCAAAGAAAATAGAAGAGGCTACGCTTCCGGCACTCTTCTTGATAAGCCCGCTCTTGATGGAATGGGTAAAACGGTCACCGATGGCATGCGTCCGCTTCTCCATCGCCACAAAGATAATCTCGACAATGACTAAAGTTCCCTCCAGCAAAAGCCCGAAGTCTAAAGCTCCCATCGAAATCAAATTTGCCGGAAGTCCTTGTATTCGCAGCATGATAATAGCAAACAGGAACGATAGTGGAATTACAGTGGCAACAATTACAGTCGTTCGCCAGTTGAAAAGAAATATGAACACAACTATGGAAACCAGAATGATTCCTTCCAACAAGTTCTTGATCACTGTATGCACCGTAGATTCCACTAAAGTTGTCCTGTCCAGAAAAGGTTCTATTTTGACATCGTTGGGTAATATTCGCTCGTTTAGTTCCGTAATTTTTTCTTTCAGATGGCTGATTACTTCACTTGGATTCTGTCCCCGGAGCATAATCACAATCCCCTGAACCACATCGTCCGCCTCATCGAGGCCGACTTGTCCCAGACGGGGTTTGGACGAAACATCCACCGTAGCCACCTGTTTAATCCGGATCGGAGTGCCTCCTTTTACTTCGATCAGTATATTTTCAATGTCTTCCACGCTTTCAAGCAGGCCGATCCCTCTTACTACAAAAGCCTGGCTCCCTTTTTGGATAATGTCCCCGCCTACATTTATATTACTCCTGGATACGGCTTCATAGACTTCCAGAGGGGAAAGATTGTAATTGGCAAGCTCATTGGGATTTACCTTAATCTCAAACATCTTTTCTTCACCACCGAAACTCGCAATACTGGCAACGCCCGGTACGGAGAGCAATTCGCGCTCGACGACCCATTTATTGATTGCAGCAACCTCCCGGATAGGCAAATCGCTTTTCAATACATAACGGTATATCTCGCCCGTAGCTCCCGAAGGCGGTTCGATGGAAGGCTCCGCTCCCTCTGGCAACTCAAGCCCTTGCATCCGGTTGGAAGAGTATTGCTGGGCAAAAAAATCATCCACTCCATCCTCGAAAATTACTGTAACAACGGATAAACCGAACAAGGACGTAGAGCGAACATCTGTCTTGCGGGGAATCGTATTCATCTCGCGCATGATAGGTAGTGTAACGAATTTCTCCACCTCTTCGGCACTTCGTCCCGCCCACTGGGTGATGATCCGGACACGTGTATTAGTTACGTCGGGATAGGCTTCTATGGGGGTATGGAGATAGCAGATTATTCCGGCAATAAATAAGATTCCGGTCATAAAAAGAACCAGTATATGATTACGAAGCGCAAAGGCTATTATATTTTCTACGAACTTATGCATTATCTTAATTTTCTTTAAGCCCTGAATAAATAAGCAATTGATCTTTTATTACCACCTGCTCGTTCTCATTCAAGCCTGAGCGGAGATAGGTTGTTTGATGATGATGCCCCTGCAATGTCACCTCTTTGATCTTGAAATGACCGGTCGATTCTTCTACCACGACAAAATAGCGGTCATCATCAAAAATCAATGCATCGGTAGGGATAGCCACCAATTTACGATGGGTTTCATTCTTCAACCTAATCACCACCGGCATTTCAGGCTTGAACTTCAAATCCTTATTGGGCATCACGATTCTTGCCTTCAGTACCTTCTCGTCCGAATCAAAGACCTGGGACAGGGTATTGATTTTACCGGTAAACACTTCGCCGGGATAAGAAAGCGTCGTGATGTCGACCTCCATACCTTCTTTGACAAAAAGCAGATTACCGGCATACACATTGGCTATGATCCATACATTAGATAAATCGGCAACTACAAACAAAGGCTCACCATCGGCTGAGACCGGACTACCCGAAGAGGCTTTCTTATCTACAATATAACCGGTCATCGGTGCTTTGATAAAGAAAGTACCGTCTTCTTTGTTCGAACCATAGGAAGACAGATCATTTTTCACTTTGTCGAAAGCGGCATGCGCTTGTTTCACTTTCGCTTGCGCTTCGAGCCATTCTTTTTCCGACAACATCTGATCGTCATACATCGCTTGGGCCGTTTGTAGTTCCCGTTGAGCTATTTTCAGATCCGATTCGGAGGAGATATATTCCGACCGGAGCGAACTGAGATCCGAACTACGGATATCCAAAAGAGGCTGTCCTTTTTGCACTTTATCACCCAAAGAGAAATAAGTACGATCAATAATTCCACTGATCAAAGGCACATAATGGATCACTTTATCGGGATCGTACGTTACCTTTCCGGCAAGCATTAACTCTTCTTCCTGATTGCTCAGAACCGCTTTTGTTGTCTTCACATTGGCGAGGAAAGTTTGGGCGATTTCTTTTTTATTCTCTGTTTTATCCGTTTCCCTATTACCTGAACAAGAGAGCAGAAAAGTGATAGAGAGTAGCGTCAATAAGGAAATTCGTCTTTTTATCATCGTATTTATTTTATATCGGTACCGATTGTATATTGAAGTTCTTCAAAAAGTATTTGCAGATTTTTAGCAGAATGAAATACGGTCTGTTTGTTACTTTTATAAGCATTCATAAAATCAATATATTCCAACATGCTTATATTCTTATTCAGCAAATTTTTCGTATAGATATCCAGCATACTGTCCAACTCGGTCAGCAACTCATTCTCATGGGTCTTTTTATAGAACCGGTAGGCCTGTACATAATTACTAAACGCTTCAACGACTTCATGCTGAGCCTTGTTCTGTTGTTGCCGGGCAAGATATTCGCTCCGGTCCCGGTTTATCTTTGCCGCCTTGATATTCCCTTGATTCCGATTCAGGAACGGTAAATCAAAACTAACCCCGAATCCGACAAAGTCTTTCCAGACACCCCCTTGCCGATCGTAATCGGCATTCAACGTCATATCCGGAATTCGTTGTGACTTTTCATATGTCAACGCCTTTTCATAATATCGGACTTGCAGTTGCTGACGTTTTAGATCCGGACGCGACTCTGTGGCTTGTTCCAAAAGATTGGCGAGCGAAAGATGATCCGGATTGATCAATTCTTTACTGTCTTTCTCTATTTCGATCCAAACGAAGGGATCGACATTCAATAAGGATTTGAGTTCTTTCTGTTGTGCATTCAGATCTGTTTGCAGTTCATTCTTCTCGTTCTCCAACTCTAAAGAAGAGGATTGAAGGCGGAGTAACTCGCTTTTCGCTATATTTCCCTGTAACACTTGTTTGCTGTAGGCTGCAATTAATTGTTCCAACGACCGTTGTTGATTATATAAAATTTGCTGATAAGATTGCAAGTACTCCATCTCATGGATTAACTTTCTCAGTTCCACTTTCAGCCCTCGCAAGACTTCCTCAAATTCCCGGACCGTAATTTCCCTGGATACTTTTTCCCGATTGATCAATTTCCCTCTCTTATTGGCAGTCTGTATCAACTGACTAAGTGCTATGCTAAACTGCGTATTTTTCGGAAAGGAACCCATTTCCAACTCTTTCCGCTGATTTTCCGTACTCCACAAGTTTACTGAACTGATGGACAGTTCGGGATTATCCCACAATTTTGCCTGTACTATTTCCGCATCTGCCAAGTCAATGTTCATCTGTTCAGCGATCAGTTCCAGATTTTGTCGGAGGAATACCGTTTCCACTTGTTCCGGGGTAAGTTTGAGTATTTGTTGCTCTTGTGCAAAAGCGTTTTGGATAAAGAAAAAGCCTATTATTATGAGAAACAGATATTTTTTCATTGTCTGAAAACTATATTTTCCGCAAAAATAGGGTTCAAAGATTAAAGAAATCTTTGAAGTATATTAGAAATAGATTAGAAAGCCAAACTGTCTTCGTGTAGATTGATTCTCGCATAAACTTCTTAACTTGGGTTCGGGGTAATCGCCTCTGAAAAGCAAACAGAGAAGTGTCTAAAAAGGCACTGCACTACCCTGAAAAGCCAGTGCACTCAATGAATTGATCCGGTATACTCATTTATAAAGTCAAGTATACTCATTTATAAAATTGAGTGCACTGGATTTTTTCCGTATAAGTCACGACTTTTGGACAGTGACCTTAAAGAATAAGCACAATGGATTTGAAATTACCGAAAGTCCTTTTAGACTTGCTAACAGCGCAGAAGAATTATGATAGTAATACCTATGCCGACTGTTTTTCAGAAACAGCACTTGTCATTGACGAAGAAAAAGAGTATAAGGGTATAATGTCTTATATCTTTCTCCGTTATCCTTACTCACAATGCTTAAATTTATCGGAACAATACAATAAAAAAAAATGTTACAGAAAAAATACGCATCATCATTTTATCATTAGAATTATTTTATATGAAAACAGTTTTACATAAAGCAGGCAGCCGGGGGCATGCCAACCATGGATGGCTTAACTCGTTTCATACGTTCAGTTTTGCCGACTATTACGATCCCGAACGCGTGAACTTTGGCGTTTTGAGGGTCTTGAACGACGACACCGTTGCGGGTGGGGAAGGATTCGGAAGGCATCCGCATAAAAACATGGAGATTATCAGCATTCCGCTGGAAGGCAGATTACACCACGGTGACAATATGGGTAACCAGGATATCATCAGCAAAGGTGAAATACAGGTGATGAGCGCCGGGACGGGCATTATGCACAGTGAGGAAAACGCGGATGCAAGCGCCCCCGTTAAATTCCTCCAGATATGGGTTATCCCCAATAAAACAGGCGTCAAACCAAGGTATGACAAAATTGTCGTTGCCGACAATGCCAAACCGGACGACTTCCAGCAGATCGTTTCACCGGATCCTGACGATGACGGTGTGTGGATCCATCAGGATGCCTGGTTCTCCCTGGCCAATTTCAATAAAGGCGTCTCAAAAGAATACCGCATCCGGAAACCGGGTAACGGCGTCTATGTTTTTATCATTGAAGGAAAAGCCAAAATCGGCGATCAGGTCCTGGATAAACGCGACGGATTCGGTGTATATGATACCGATCACTTTGAAGTGGAAGCGCTCGAAAATTCGGAAATACTCCTGATGGATGTTCCGATGGAATTCCCCGAATAAAAATCAATCCCTTAAGCATATGAAAGAATAGACAAACGGTGAAATCACCACTTTCTGGAAGCCCGAAATCTGCACGCATTCCGGAATCTGTGTCAAAACGCTTATTTAGCTTAACACGAATAATTCAAAGGTATCATATGGAACACTATTGTTATTCAGTATGTAATATACTGAAAAAGGAGACGCCAAATAACAAGACGTCTCCTTAAGCGGAAGCGGGGGGATTCGAACCCCCGGTACGGTTACCCGTACGTCAGTTTAGCAAACTGGTGGTTTCAGCCACTCACCCACACTTCCATGCCGCATTAGCTGAGTTCCTAAAAAGGCGATGCAAAGATAGATTTATATTTTCAAATTTACAACGCTTTCCCTGAGATTTTACCGCACCTTATCAATCGATACAATTATTCTGCTCATTCTGAAAAGTATCCATAAAAAGTATTACTTAATTTTCAAAAAAAATAAACAATTTCAGGCAGAAATGTATATGTTAATTAAAGGCATTTTGTTGCATACAAATGAGGGTTTTACTTCCTTTGTAGCGGTTTTTAAATCCATTTTTCATACGAGTTTAATACACAAGTATTAACATCAAAGCAAGCGAATTTCACACAATCACTTAACAAAAAAATAACACAGGCTTAACAGAAAGGAAACTTTAATATTATTGTTTTGCATTACTAAACTTTAAAAGAGAAAAAAGTTATGAAGAAAATTAAACTTTTATTGGTTATTCTTTTAATGGGAGTCACTTCCCAAACCTTTGCCCAAGTGACGACAGCGAATATAAGCGGTAAGCTTCAGGATTCGGCAAATGAGCCCTTGATTGGAGCTACGATAAAGGCGGTCCATACACCAACAGGTACAGTTTATGCAACTGCAACCAATTCAAATGGGAACTATACACTGCAGAATCTACGTATCGGCGGTCCTTACACCGTCGAAATTAGTTATGTAGGATATAACAAAGAGGTGATTACCGATATTCATCTTTCATTAGGTGAGAATTACACTTTAAATTCAACATTAAAGGAAGATTCACAAACCTTAAGCGAAGTAATCATAGTGAGCGATAAAAATGCAATCATTTCTTCCAACAGAACAGGTGCACAGGAAATTATCACACGGGATAGAATGGATAAACTTCCGACGTTGAATCGCTCGTTGGATGATTTTACCAAACTGACACCGATGAGCAGCGGAAAAAATTTTGCAGGTACTTCTTACCGTTTTAATAATGTAACGGTCGACGGCGCCTCATTCAACAACTCGTTCGGATTATCCTCGGCCTTGGGAGCTTCCGGCATTGAACCCATCTCTTTGGATGCATTGGAACAGGTACAGGTAATGATCGCCCCTTATGACGTACGGAACGGCGCCTTTACAGGAGCGGCAATTAACTCCGTTACCAAATCGGGATCTAATGAATGGCATGCCTCCGCCTCTATGTATACAAAAAGCCCGTCACTTACCGGATGGAGAGCAAAAGATGAAATCGTAAATGTGAATGAGTTCTCCAATCATCAATATGGAGTCAGCCTGTCCGGTCCTATTATAAAGAACAAGCTGTTCTTCTATGTTAATGCGGAATTCGATCGCCAGGAAACTCCGATCACCTATCGCCCCCGTAAGGATGAAAGCCAGGCAGTGAGTGGACAATATTCCATAGCAGATGAAAAGACATTACAAGAAATTTCCGACTTTCTACAAAGCAAATTCAATTATAATCCCGGCTCATATAATGTAACGAGTACCCCAACAGAAGCGGATCGTATCACAGCTCGTTTAGACTGGAATATTAATAACAAAAACACATTGAGTTTTAAATATTACTATTTGAACTCATTTAACACAAACAATCCGAGTTCTTCCGGCGCTCCATCCAACGGACGTGGGCCGAACAGTTACGCAATCCCCTATTCATCCACTTTCTATCGTACAAATAATGATTTCAATATCGTCATGGCGGATTTGGTCTCTACACTTAGCGACAATGTATCCAATACATTGAAGGTGGGGTATTCCGCAATAAGAGATAAGCGTGATATGGACGGAGGATTTTTCCCACAAGTAGATATCATGAAAGATGGAAGTGCTTTTACTACTTTCGGAACGGAAGCAAACTCTTACAACAACTTGTTGAATTCTGATATTTACCAAATCCAGGATAATTTAACATGGGTATTGAATAACCATCAGATTACAGTCGGTACGCAAAGCGATTACCGTAAATTCAAAAACGGTTATGCCTATTCTTTTGCCGGAGTTTGGAGATACAGCAGCTTGCAGGATTTTTATACGGATGTAAACCAGTATTTCGATTGGAAGAATGCAGGTTCAGATCCGACAACAAGGCCAACCACAACCTCAATTCAAGGTAGTTTCGGCCAGAAATATGCAATCGGAGGTTCCTTTCCTTATGCCTATGTTGACGTATTGTCTTTAGGCTTTTACGCACAAGACAAATGGGCTATAACTCCCAATTTTAATCTGACGTACGGACTGCGGGTCGATATGCCTATTTTCACCACAGACCTGGAAAGAAACCCGGAGGCTGAGGCTATCACTTTCCAGGGAGGCACCAAAATAGATGTATCGAAATATCCCGGGACTAAATTATTGTTATCTCCCCGCTTAGGGTTCAACTACGATGTCTTTAATGATAAGACTTTGCAAGTTCGTGGTGGAACAGGTATATTCTCAGGTACTCCCCCTTATGTCTGGTTAAGCAATCAGGCAGGAAATAACGGTTTGTTATTTGGAAATTTATCAGCAGGCCGTCCATTCGACGGAATTTCAGAATACCAACCGACGGCAGCAGATATTTCATCATCGAGAATGGATATGGCAGTAACGGATAAAGATTTCAAATATCCTCAATTGTGGAAAACGAATATTGCAGTTGATTATTCTTTCGGTGATGGTTGGATTGCAACAGTCGAGGTATTATATAACAAAGACATTAATGCCATATACCATAAAAATATAGGCTTAAACGACCCTATAGCATATGTAAAAGAAGGAGAATTATCAGCTCGCCCTTATTTTAGAAAAGATAATTCTAACGCGGGGAATTATAGCATGTTCATCTCTGACAAAGTAGAAAATGTTGTTTTAATGAAAAATACAAGTAAAGGACGTTCGCTTTACACGACCCTTCAACTTCAAAAAACATTTAATAGTGGCGTATTAAAAAATCTGTATTTGAATGGTTCTTTCTCTTTCGGCCAGTCTAAAGGCGTAACGGACGGAACATCTTCTGTCGCCTCCTCTGCCTGGAAATATCGTCCGGCCATTGACCCGAATGCAGAAGAAGTAGCACTCACTGCAGGCTCTTTCAATACACGATTCTTATTACAGGCTTCTTACACCGCAAACTGGAGTAAAAATGCATCCACCTCATTCGGCGCAGTGTATCAGATCTATCAACCTTTCCGGTATTCATATACCTATAATGGAGATGTAAACGGAGATAAACAAACAATGAATGACTTGATCTATATTCCCATAGACAAATCGGACATCAACATCGTACCGGCCTCGGGTGATACAAGAAGCGTAGATGAAATTTGGAATCAAATCAACACCTTCATAGAACAAGATGATTATTTAAAGAAACATCGTGGTGAATATGCAGAACGCAACGGAGCGGTTACACCCTATGCCCATCAACTGGACGTAAATATATCCCATGATATTAAATTACCGCTGAGAAACGGACAGGTTCACACATTACGATTCAGCTTCGATATTGCAAACTTCTTAAATCTCCTGAACAAAGATTGGGGAGTACAGGAAACAACTGTCTTAGGATATAGTAGTTCTCCGCAATACCAATTCCTCAGCATGACACAGGCTCCTTCCGCTGCAAACAATTATACCCCAGGCTTTACAATGCCTTTGCAAAACAAAGAAGTTTTGGATAAGACATTTAAAAACGAAGTAGGCTCCGTCTCTCGTTGGCAAGCACAGTTCGGTATAAAATATTTCTTCTGAAAGAGATACATCTCTAATTAACAATTTATCACTATGTCATAGTAAAAAAGGGCGTTTCTGCGGGAACGTCCTTTTTTTGTATTCAATTGGCTGCAATTCCTGCCGTTATGAATAAAAACGAAGTCAAGTCCGTTCACCGCCCAGAAGATAATCTTTACTGCATCACTTTCGATTCAATCCGGATTAGATATATATCTGATTGAAAATCAGTATATAATAAAATTACTTTTCCGCTATTGATTAACAATAGCGGAATGTTCGGATATTTTATGAATCTTACAATAAAGAATTGTTGTACAATCTATAAATAGCCGTACATTTGCACTTTAATTCAAAAGAGTGCTATTTATTTAATGTAGAAAGATTGGACAATGAGAAAATGGCGTATTGAAGATTCAGAAGAGCTCTACAATATCAACGGGTGGGGCACCTCTTACTTTGGTATAAATGAAAAAGGTCATGTGGTGGTCACTCCCAGGGAAAACAGCGCGGCTGTCGACCTAAAGGAACTGGTGGACGAACTGCAATTACGCGATGTCGGCGCTCCGATGCTTGTTCGTTTTCCCGATATATTGGACAACCGGATCGAGCAAACAGCCAAATGTTTTCAACAGGCCGCGGAAGAATATGGCTATAGAGGAGAAAATTTCATTATTTATCCTATTAAGGTCAATCAAATGCAACCGGTAGTAGAAGAACTGATCAGCCATGGCAAAAAATTCAATCTGGGATTGGAAGCCGGCTCCAAGCCTGAACTTCACGCGGTTATAGCCATTAATCCGGACTCCGAATCGCTGATTATATGTAATGGGTATAAAGACGAAAGTTATATAGAGCTGGCCCTTCTGGCAAAGAAAATGGGCAAACGGATCTTCCTTGTGGTTGAGAAACTGAACGAATTGAAACTGATTGCCAAAATGGCCAAACAATTGAACGTCAAACCGGATATCGGCATACGCATCAAACTGGCTTCCTCCGGCAGTGGCAAATGGGAAGATTCGGGAGGTGACGCCAGCAAGTTCGGACTAAGTTCCAGCGAACTGCTCGAAGCGCTCGATTTTCTGGAAAAAAGGAATATGAAAGATTGCCTGCGATTGATACACTTCCATATCGGAAGCCAGGTAACCAAAATCAGACGTATCAAAACAGCGTTGCGGGAGGCTTCGCAATTTTATGTGCAATTGCATAACATGGGCTTTCAGGTAGAGTTTGTTGATATTGGCGGTGGTTTGGGCGTCGATTATGACGGGACCCGCTCGTCCAGCACCGGAAGCAGCGTCAACTATTCCATTCAGGAATATGTCAACGACTCGATTTCCACCCTCGTAGACGTAAGCGACAAGAACGGCATTCCGCATCCCAACATCATCACGGAAAGTGGGCGGGCGCTGACGGCTCACCACTCCGTCCTCATCTTTGAGGTATTGGAAACCGCTTCCCTACCGGAATGGGACGACGAAGAGGCAGTGAATGAGACAGATCATGAATTGGTAAAGGAATTATACAGTATATGGGACTCCCTGAACCAGAACCGAATGCTGGAGGCTTGGCACGACGCCCAGCAAATCAGGGAAGAAGGTCTGGACTTGTTCAGCCATGGGATCGTAGACCTGAAAACGCGGGCGCAAATCGAACGATTGTACTGGTCGATCACCCGTGAAATCAATCAAATAGCTTCCGGATTGAAGCATATACCGGACGATTTCCGTGCACTCTCCAAGCTATTGGCTGATAAATACTTCTGCAACTTCTCCCTGTTCCAGTCCCTGCCCGACTCCTGGGCTATCGACCAGATCTTTCCGATCATGCCGATTCAGCGGCTGGACGAAAAACCGGACAGGACGGCGACTTTACAGGATGTAACTTGCGATTCGGACGGTAAAATCGCCAATTTTATCTCGACAAGGAATGTGGCCCATTATATGCCCGTTCACTCGTTAAAATCGAAGGAAAGCTATTATATTGCCGTCTTCCTGGTAGGCGCCTACCAGGAGATACTGGGGGATATGCATAACCTCTTCGGTGACACGAATGCCGTCCACATTTCAGTTGACGAGAAAGGATATTCGATCGACCAGGTGATTGACGGAGAGACGGTTGCCGAAGTGTTGGATTATGTACAATACAACCCTAAAAAGTTAGTCCGCACATTGGAGACATGGGTAACAAAATCGGTAAAAAGCGGTAAGATCACGCTGGAGGAAGGAAAAGAATTCCTTGCCAACTACCGTTCGGGACTTTACGGATATACTTATCTGGAACACTGATACTACAGAGATAAGAGGTGGAAGCCTTTGGCTTCCTCCTTCTTTATTTTAGCAATTTGACATTAATTGCGTTTAAACCTTTCAATCCCCGTTCCAATTCATACGTAACCTTATCTTCTTCCGAAACATCATCGAGGAGTTGACTTTTGTGAAAGAAGTATTTGTCGGAGCCGTTTTCCGTTTTAATAAATCCGAATCCTTTTGAACGGTCGAAGTAATCGACTTTCCCCGTATAAAATTCAGGTTCATCTGCTTCTTCTTTCTTGGGAGTCGATATGACGATCTCCTCCAATTCGATTTCTTCCCTTTTTTCAGGATCCGGAGGAGTATCTCTTATCACTCCGTTTTCATCGACATAAGCAATCATATCTTCAAAAGAACTGCTGCCTTTGGCTTTCCGTTCTTCCTTTTTGTGCTGTTTCTCCAGTCGTTTACTCTGTTTTTTCTTTTCCAGTTCTCTCTTGTTAAATGAATTTGATTTTGCCATTTATAATAATTTCTGATTTTAAACCGTAGTTATAACCCTCCCGCCACCACGCATGGATATGTGACTTAACGGGAGAGTTATAGCCTCACTTACCAAAGATAAGCAATTATATCGGTTTTTCCTCCTATCCGGTCATTTTCCTCCGAAACTGAGTCGGAGAAAAACAGACCAGGAGGCAACAGGCTACCCTTTTATCTGAAAAAATCAGGCGCCGGCATAGATCAGAAAACCTAATCCGGTAATGAATAAAACAAACATACCGACGTTCAGCCAGTTCGAAACCGCCGGTGCATTCCGGAACTCATGCCAGATCAAAATACCCCATAAAGCCGACACCAGGGTAGCGCCCTGTCCCAACCCGTAAGATATCGCCGCGCCGGCCTTACCCGAAGCGATCAGGCTGAAAGACTGCCCTACGCACCAAATACATCCGCCCGCAATACCAATGAGGTGCGTCCGCCAATCTCCTTTAAAATAGCCTGAAACAGGAATAGGTTTTCCTTCCACCGGCCGTTTCATGGCGATCGTGTTAAAGATGAAATTACTGGCAAAGACGCCTAAAGCAAAGATGAAGACCGCGCTATAAGGCGTTAGCTTGCCCGCTGCCGGAGAAACGAAATTGTCCAGATCCATGGAAGCCGCCACAAAACGATAGAAAAAAGACATGATAATGCCGGCGGCAATGGCGATCAAAATGCCCTTCGTCGGTACTTTCTTCGCTTGTGCGGACATTTTCTGATAGGCGAGCGCATTCAACAGAATAGCGATCGTAATCAAAACGATTCCGGCAAAGATAAATGTCGGGTCTCCTTTTGCCGCTCCAAAATAATTTATCAACACACCCAACACCAAAGCCAGGCCGACGCCGACGGGAAAGGCGACCGACATACCGCAAATCGCAATGGCAGCGGACAGCAGGATATTGGAAGCGTTAAAGATGATGCCTCCCAGAAAAGCGCTGCCGAGGTTGACGGCGTCTACCTGTGAAAGGTCGGATAGGAAACTGCGCCCTCCCGTTCCGATACTTCCCAAGGTAAAAGCAAAAAGCAGAGAGCAGAAAACGATTCCGATCACATAATCCCAATAAAAGTATTCATACCTCCAACTCTTGGAGGCAAGTTTCTGCATATTCCCCCATGAACCCCAGCAGAGCATGGTGATGACACAGAAAAGAATCGCTAGCGAATAATCTTGTATGATGAACATAATTTATTTCTTTAAGGTCGGTTGATGCATCATATAGTTTTCAATGACAGAGGCGACTTCCGCCGGAGGCATCTTTACAATCAAGCGGATCTGCTTTCCGTTCGCATCCGCTTTCCAGGTATTGGAACCGTCTTCATGGACCGTCATTACTCCCCTTTCACTCATATAATAAGGTTCGTAACCATTTATGGCGACTAATACCGCCGTTTGGTCCCAACTCATCCGCCCGTTAGGATCTCCTTCGGCAAAACACAGGGTATAGACCTCCTTCACCGGACTATCTTTAACCGGCATTTCTACCAGTTTTTTCCCTGTAAAGACAGCATTCCCAATCTCAAAACCGCTGAATACTATTTCGGTGGGCCATTCTTTCATCACCTCCATCGCAGCCGGCACATCATTATAGACATTGAACTCCCGGCCTTCCGGAAACAGCCCGGCCATAGAAACCAGGCGTTTCACTTTTTGGGCAACCAGCTCTTTGCCGTCAAGAGGACTGTATGTATCGGCTTTGGACAGCAACAAATCCTTCAGATTAGTAAAAAAGCCGATAGTACAGATTACCACGCTGCTATCCGGCTGTCCGCTTAAAATCTTGCGATACACCTCCACGGCGTCGGGGGCATCCGAAGTCTTTGCCGTCCGATGGGGGTACTTGGCAGGCAACGCCTCGGTCCATTTCACCTTATGCCAGGTGGTAAGCGTAGCTCCCCCCTCGCTTTTGGGCGCACCGACCGGCAGATCCGGACGATTGAAATAGGCGTTCAACACTTCAATGCAAGGGATCACCCTTTCATCTTTATTGGAAGAGAGCGTTGCCAACACATTTGCTTTCCCGCTATCTGCGAGCGCATGAAGCAAGGCCATCGCGCCGACATCGTCATAATCCGGACCCAAGTCGGTGTCCAGGATCAGGGAAACAGGAGAGACTTCCTTTTCTGAATTTTTCACGTCTTTCTTCAAAGTGTTGTTGCTGCAAGAAAACAGCAAAAGGCAAACAAAGGCATAGAACAAATCGGTTTTCATGATTCTCTTTTTTAATAATGATTTTTCTGAACAGGCATATCCGAATAGACAATGGCATCGCCAAATTGGACGGACGCTTTGCTTGTCGGATTTAGCCATTTAAACGTGGCTATATGTTTCCCTTGGGGAAGTTGATAGTTCCAAAACAATTCGTGCCGGCGTGCAAGATAAGAAGCCGGAAGATTGGCTGTCTCCACCAACCGGCCGTCGATATGCATCTCTACTTTAGCCACATAATTAGGATCGTCCGCACGTACGGAACCGCCGAAAACGACTCCCGTTCCTTCGAAGGAGACTTCTCCCACCTCATTGATCTGTTTATGGACACCCATCCGGCGGACAGGATACAGGCTGGGAAAAGCGCTTTCATAAGCGACGGGGACAGGGGATTGGCAAACAAGGGTTACTTTGTCTCCGTCTACTTTGCCTCCTCCCCTTTTGATGACCTTCAAAGCTTGTTCGAAGCTCATCCCGTAAGCCTTATTCAATGAAATGGTCGTATGAGCGAAATCAAGGTCTTCTACCTCTTTCAGATTCTTCATCCAGCGTTCAGGGATCTTGCTGTAACCGAGTATAGTCCCCAATATTCCGGCGGCAGAAGCCGGATTGCAGTCAGAATCTTGTCCGCAACGGGTGGCGATATCCATCGTCTTATAAAAATCGCCCTCACCGTAAAGCAGTCCGATCAATATGTAAGCACTGTTTATGAGCGCGTCGATATTGAAAGGAACGAAAACTCCATCCGGACAACCGACTTCCTCCGTCCATTTCTTCTGGCATTCGAACCAGGCGCTTTTCCAATCATCGGGAAACTGCTTATGCCAATTGATCACATCCTGCATGCACTGATGAAATGCGCTTTGCGTGGGAATTGTCTTCAAAGCCTCCGTAACCACGAACTCCACATCATCCGACACGAAAGCAAGCGAATACATGGCGCCGACATAGACTCCGCCATACCAGCCGTCTCCGTAATTCATGATATGCCCGATCTTATCGGAGATTTCGGAGGCCGTATTCGGCATGCCCGGAGACATCAAACCGGCATAATCCGCTTCAATCTGGTAATCGATATCGTTTGCATGGGGATTGTTCAGCCAATGTCCGGAAGCAGGAGGTTTAATGCCTTGCAGGATATTATAGCGCGCCGCCTGGTTGGCGTGCCACAATGGATATCCGGCCGTGGCAAAGGCCATTGCAAAGGAATCGACCGGAGCGTCCAGGCCTAAGCGGTCGAAGACATTGACAAAAGTCAGATCCATATAGACATCGTCATAAAGTCCCGGCGAATTCTCATACCACCACTTTATATACCCGTCCGGCCATTCGATCGAAACGTAATCCTGAATCATGGTCCCGTTATACCGGAATTCAGTAGGCCCTCCATAGGTGCAGCCGATCGTTTGGCCGGCCCACCCTCCTTTGATTTTATCCAGCAAGACTTCTTTTGAAAGCGTCTTTTCGGCAGGCAACCCTTTTTGTCCCTTTTCAGAAGAGGAAGTACAGCATATGGCATTCAGTAGGAAAATAGCCAAAGCAATAAAATATAAAATTCTTTTCTTCATAACAATATGTATATTGATTAACTAAATAGATCGACTTCATTCCGGTAGGGAGTGGAAGATTGCGCTCCTACCCTCGTTACAGAGATAGCGGATGCCTTACAGGCAAAACGGACGGCATCGATTAACGTCCTGCTTTCCGAAAGCGCCACTGCCAAGGCTCCATTAAACACATCACCTGCCGCCGTGGTATCGACAGCTTCCACCCGGTAGGCAGGCACAAGCTCCACCTGAGGAGGATTATAAACCAGTGCGCCTTTGGCTCCCAAGGTGATAATCACCTGCTCGACTCCCAAACCGGCTATTACGCACGCAGCTTTCTCCGCTGAATGCAGATCCGTAATCTTGACGCCCGATATTATTTCGGCCTCCGTCTCATTCGGGGTAATGATAGAGAGATGGCTGAGCAATTTTTTAGACAAAGGCCGCGCGGGCGCAGGATTCAGGATCACCCTCTTCCCTTTTTCATAAGCAATCTTTGCAACATATTCGACTGTTTCGATGGGAACCTCCAATTGCATCAGGATAAAATCCGCCTGCCCTATCACTTCCTCAGCGTAAGCCAAGTCTGCAGGCAGCAGGTTGGCATTCGCCCCCGAAGCCACAGCGATACAATTTTCTCCCCGCTCATCGACTGTAATCAATGCTACGCCGGAAGGATTCCTCGAATCCGAGAAGATATAGGAAGTGTCAATACCCTCTTCTTCGAAAAGCTGTTGGGATTGATGCCCGAAAATATCGCTGCCCGTTTTACAAATAAACGAAACTTTGCCTCCCAATCGTGCGATTGCAACGGCTTGATTCGCTCCTTTGCCTCCCGGATTCATAAAAAAGGTACCTCCGATGACGGTCTCCCCTGCGCGAGGCAGATGTTTCGTCTGAATCACCATGTCGGTATTACTGCTTCCTACAACCAATATTTTAAAAGATTGTCGTTTTTTCATCTCATTCGATTTATTTATTAACATTAAATAGATTAAAGATTAAGGTGAAAATAGCCTAAATTCAATAGGGTAAAATTAGAACGAATAATCATCTTATAACATCACAAAAATAAGAAACTTAAAAATAAAAAAATCAGAGAAAAACATAATTCTTGGAGAAACCCAAATCGCGTTTTTTGTTGACGCTAACAAGCAAACGGTTTTTTATTTTCCATGATATTCAGAAAAGCCTATAAACCTATAATTATCTGATATAGACAAAAATATACACATGGAAGGCAATGATTTTAAGTGGATAAATCCTCGAATAAAAAATCATATTATTAAACGTAAAGTTCGGATTTATCCACTTAAAATCATTACTTTGCATTTAATAATATGAAAGCACGATCAAATGAATAAAACGGAGCCGCTTCTTATCCTTATAAAATCTCTTTCCAAATCAGAAAAGAGATATTTTCGCCTCTATTCCGGATTACAATCCGGGGATAAAGCTTACAGGCTGCTTTTCGACTTGCTGGATGCCGGATATTCCGAAGAAGAGATCGGCCTTCAATTCAGGCAGAAAGACAAAAGCCTGGATATGGCTGTCAAGTATCTGTATAAACTTATCTTGGATTGCCTGGTTAAATTACGGGAAACACAAAACATACAAACAAAAATATTTAACCACATCTCTAAAGCGGAGATTCTGTTTGAAAGGGAACTCAGCGGAGAGGCCTTCAACGAGTTGGCAAAGGCGGAAAAACTGGCGGTCACGTTCGAAAACGGTCCGCTCATCCTGCTGACCCGGCGCATCAAATTAAAGTACCTGAGCGCTCTCAATTTTAAAGGCGTCAGCGAACAGGAATTAGTGAGCAAACAAATGAAAGTAAATGAAGTGATCAAATACTTGAGAAACGTCAATCAGCATTTGCAACTCTATGATATATTAAAATACCGGCTGATGTATAAGGGATATTCCCGTACCAATAAACAAAAAGAAGATTTGAACGACCTGGTGCTGAGTGAACTCTATTTGATTGCCAATAGTTCTTACCAGGGATTCGAGGCCCAAAAGCTACACCTCCTCTTCCAAGCCACTTATTATCTGAATTCAGGAAATATTAAGTCCGCTATCCGTTATTACCGGGAATTGATCACTCTTTTTGAGGAAAATACCCATCTGATCCTGAATCCGCCGATGTATTACCGGAGCGCCATCCAAGGAATTTTAGACAGCCTTTTGGTCGCCGGCCTATACCATGAGATGCCTTTCTTCCTATCCAAGTTAAAGGATATGGAACAAAAGGATTATCCGACAGGATTCGTATTGGAGGTGAAAGCCATGAGATATCATTATGATTCGTCCCGCTTGGTTCATAGCGGTCATTTTGAAGAGGCAAAGAGTTTACTGGATACAGAAGGAGAAGAACTGTTTGAGAAGATTTCTCTCCTCGGATTGGAAAACCAATTAAAATTACACCTGAATGCCGTTATTATTTATATGTGTATAGGGAAGCTTCCCTTTGCACGCAAATGCATGAAGCGAATTTTCAGTTCAGGAAAACTATTTTCCCCTTTTCCGTCTTACAAACTTGTCCGCCTGATTAACCTCCTCTTACAAGCGGAATCAGGCAACTACGACTTCTTTGAAAACGAAATACTTTCAATCAAACGAAATATCAATTACGAAAGGCAAAGCTATCAGACCGAGAAACTGCTCTTCAAATTTGTTCAATCCTATCCGCTGCCCTCTTATGAAAAATCACGCGCCAAACTATGGCAGCAATATCAAAAAACAATTCAAAAGATTGAATGCAGCAAATATGAGCGTCAGTTACTCAAAGTATTCGATTTCACTTCCTGGATCGAACACAAACTAACCCGCCGCCCCTTAGCGGAAATACTTATAGGAAAAGCCGCCGGTTAAAAGAAAGTAGTGATTCGGCAACACCTTATATTTCCATAATTTATCTTATATTTACCTCGTAAAAAATAATCAAACAGATTTCTTTATGCTACTTCTTGATTTACTGAAACAAGACGGAAAGAAAGCCATCCGCAGCCAGGCATTCTACAAGAACCTGGCAGTCAATATCATGCTCGGATTTTTCGGGTTATATATGGCTGCCTCCTTATTAATCACGGGATTGGCCCTCGGCCCTATGCTGGAAAAAGTTCCCGGGCCGTATAATCCGACCGAATTGGTCAATGCTTCGATGCTCTATGTGATCCTGTTTGCTTTGATTGCCCGTTTTACCATGCAGTCGCTAAGCACGCTGGACTTACAATCATTACAGGCCTTGCCGATCCGGCGCGACACACTGGTCAATTACCTATTGATCAAACCTCTTTTCAATCCGGTAAACTACTTGACTCTATTGCTGGCCATCCCTTTTGCCATTCGTTCGACTGCCGTTTATTATGACGGCGCCACAGCTTTCCGCTTCGTATTGGGGGCCATTTTTATCATTTGGTTCGATTCGCTGACCGCCGCCTTTTTGAAACGGGCATTCGGTTCCAATATTTTCTCCTTGATCATCCTGCTGGCAATTGCAGGCGGATTGATCGCTTTGGAATATTTCAAACTATTTTCCCTTGGGGAAGTTTCCGAAGCAATTTTCACAACGGCGCTCCAGCATCCTCTCGGGTGGTTGGTTCCTTTGGCGGCGGTAGGTTTCGCCTACCTATTAAACCGGTGGTTCTTCGCCCGGAATTATTACATCGAGTCTTTCAACAAAAAGAAAGAGGAGATTCGGTTGACCCAACTCTCTTTCCTGGATCGCTTCGGAATCATCGGAGACCTGATCGGATTGGAAATCAAACTCATACTCCGTCATAAACGGACAAAATCAATCCTTTACCTCTCCTTCTTCTTCTTGTTTTACGGCCTCCTTTTCTACCGGGATCCGAAGATGGCGACCAATTACGGCATGCTTTTCTTTGCGGCTACCTTTGTGACCGGATTACTCATGCTGATGTTCGGCCAATGGGTAATCAGCTGGGACGGATCCTATTTTGACAGCCTAATGACAAAAAACATCCCGGTGCAAAGCTATATCGAGGCGAACTATTACCTGTTGGCTTCCTTTTGCACTGCCTGTTTTATACTGACAACCCCCTATTTCTTTTTCGGGAGTAGGATCCTGTACCTGCACCTGGCGGCTCTTCTCTTCAATCTTGGGGTGAACATCTTTTTCCTGGTCTTCTTTGCAACTTATAATACGAAACGAATCGACCTGTCGAAAAGCTCGGCAATGAACTACCAGGGCACGACTATCAAAAACTTCCTGATTATGCTTCCGATGCTCTTTTTTCCATGGATTGTCGTCCAATTGCTTGCGACTTTCTTCAACCCGGCGGTCGCCTTGGGGACAGTCGGAAGTATCGGACTTCTCGGCATACTGTTCCACCGACAGCTGATACAACTCTGTGTGAATCAATTTAACCGTCGGAAATATGCCCTTGCACAAGGATTCCGTGAAAGCGAATAAATAATCAATAAATATGGTACAAGCGATTGATCTTACGAAGGAATATAACGGAGTAACCGTATTAAACCTCCCCGACTTACGTATCGGAGCCGGTGAAAGTTTCGGACTCGTCGGAAATAACGGCGCAGGGAAAACCACCTTTTTCCGCCTGATTCTCGACCTGATTGCCGCCACAACCGGGGAAGTCCTGATTAACGGGCAGAAGGTGGCCCGGAATGACAATTGGAAGCAAATTACCGGTTCTTTTCTGGACGAAGGCTTCCTGATCGACTTTCTGACTCCGGAAGAGTATTTCAATTTTGTGGCCAAGCTGCATCATATCACCGAAAGCGATCTCAACGCATTCCTTGCCTCCATAGAGGACATATTCAATGGAGAGATTTTAGGGAATAAAAAGCTGATCCGGGAGTTTTCCAAAGGAAATCAGAAAAAGATAGGAATTGCCGCCGCCCTGATCGGTGATCCTCAGCTACTCATCCTGGACGAACCCTTTACGGCTTTGGATCCCTCTTCCCAGATTCGTTTGAAACGTTTCCTCGAGGAATTACAAAAGCGCACCAACATGACGATGCTCATTTCCAGTCACGACCTCAATCATGTTACCGATGTCTGTAAACGGATCGTAATCCTGGAAAAGGGAAAAATAGTCAACGACCTGCAAACGAATACCGACACTCTCAAAGAATTGGAATCCTATTTTGCGGTATCCTGAACTCTTTTGACCGTATGCCATCGGCGTCGTAGGGGTGAAATGCCCTATATACTTTAGATAGGATTCAGCAAAGGACATTCTGAATTGCTGCAAGGGAAAACATGATTTGTGCGTTGACTTTTGAGTACTTCAACGTACTGGTTTTGTATATTTTGCACTGACTCTTTAATTTTTCAAGGTCATGCGAAAATCTTTTACCGGCCATGCGAAGATCTTTCACCGATCGTACGAAGATCTTCCACCGGCCGGTGAAAATTAGATCGTTACTACCAATAAAACAAAAAGGTACTGCCGCGGCCATGTTTTGCCTATATCTTGGCATAAAAAGAGCATGCTTCGTTTTTTGCCGGCGAAGCTTTAATAAAAGGAACACTTAACATTAAACAAAAAAGAGGGCACCCGAAGATGTCCTCTTTTTTTGTTTGAAGTAACTTTGCCTTATTCCTCTATGGAGAATTTGTAGATACATTCGCTCTTGTAAGTCTCTCCCGGACGGAGTACCGTGCTGGGAAATTCCGGATGATTAGGACTGTCAGGGAAATGTTGCGTTTCCAGACAGAAAGCGCCGCGGTGAGGATAGACTACCCCGCCTTTGCCTTTGTCGTCTCCCTTCATAAAGTTGCCGGTATAAAATTGGATACCCGGTTCGTTGGTATAAACCTCCAAGGCTATGCCGCTGGCAGGGCTTACCGCTTTGGCAGCTACCGCATTGATATCGCCGCCGGCATTCAATACCCAGTTGAAGTCATAACCGTTGCCTTTCTTCAATTGGTCGAAATCATCATTGATACGTGCGCCGATCGGAGTCAACTGGCGTAAATCCAGAGGAGTACTGTCTACCGAAGCCAATTCGCCCGTAGGAATCAACAAGCTATCCACCGGCGTATATTTGTCCGCATTGATCTGAATCAACTGATCCAGTACCGATTCCGCCGGATTACCGGAAAGGTTGAAATAAGTATGGTTAGTCAGATTGACCACTGTAGCTTTATCAGTTGTAGCCTCATATTGGATATCCAACGCATTGTCGTCGGTCAGAGAATAAATGACCTTTACATTCAGGTTACCGGGGAATCCGGCTTCGCCGTCTTTGGAGAGGTAAGTCAATTCAAGTGACTGATCCGTTACCTGTTTAGCATCCCAAAGCCGCGTGTGGAAACCTTCCGGGCCTCCGTGCAGGCAATGCAATCCGTTGTCATTCTGCGGCAATTGGTATTGGACGCTGTCCAGTGTAAACTTACCTTGCGCAATCCGGTTGCCATAGCGTCCGATCAAGGCGCCGTAATTACCATCGGTCGAAATATACTGGGCGATACTGTCGTATCCCAGAACGACATCCGTCGGTTTGTCGTTTTTATCCGGAACCACAATGGAAACGATACGTCCCCCATAGTTCGTGATGCAGACTTCCGCCCCGTTCTTATTTGTCAACACAAACAAGTCCGTTTTTTTACCGTCTACTTCCGTCTGAAACTTAGACCTCAACAGGCCCGATTTCGTAGCCTCTTCCTTCTTTCCACAACTAGCCACCATGAGACAGATAGCCAAAGCACCAAAAATCATTTTTTTCATAATACTCTTATTTTAATTTGCAAAATTTATCCGATCTTATAATTCCGTTCCAATCCTTTATCCGACAGGAAGAAACATCCGGTTCCGGCAACCTGTCCGCAAAGATATATTTTTTTAACGAAGAGTGAGACATCGAACCTACCTTTTCAAGCGTATAGTAGAAAAATTAATCATTCCGAAACCCATTGAAAATTCAGTTAACCGAATGATTGCAATCGGCTAGCTGAATTTTGTATACGAAGGACAGTCCTTTTTTGCAAATTCCAATCCCTTTCGTACTTTTGTAAGAGAAGAAAAAATAGAAAGATGAAACAATACTTGGATTTGCTTGAGCGGGTGCTCCACGAAGGAGTTAAGAAAGAAGACCGTACCGGGACAGGTACGCTGAGCGTTTTCGGGCATCAGATGCGCTTTGACCTCGGTCAGGGCTTTCCGCTGTTGACAACTAAAAAGCTGCATCTCAAGTCCATCATCTATGAACTGCTTTGGTTCCTCCAGGGAGATACGAATGTCAAGTATCTTCAGGATCACGGCGTTCGCATCTGGAACGAATGGGCGGACGATAAAGGCGACTTGGGCCCCATCTACGGGCATCAATGGCGTTCGTGGGCCGATTATGAAGGCGGTTCGATCGACCAGATTTCGGAGGCGGTACGGATGATCCGCGAACAGCCGGACTCCCGGCGGATCATCGTCAGCGCTTGGAACGTAGGGGATCTGAAGAACATGCACCTCCCCCCCTGCCATGCCCTATTCCAGTTTTATGTGGCCAACGGCCGGTTGAGCCTTCAATTATACCAGCGGAGCGCCGATATTTTTCTGGGTGTTCCCTTTAATATCGCTTCCTATGCCCTCCTATTGCAAATGATGGCGCAGGTGACCGGATTGCAGGCGGGCGACTTTGTGCATACATTGGGAGATGCCCACATCTACCTCAACCATTTGGAGCAGGTAAAACTTCAGTTGACAAGGGAACCGCGTCCGTTGCCGCAAATGAAACTCAACCCGGAAGTAAAGGATATCTTTAGCTTCCGATATGAAGATTTTGAATTGCTAAACTATAATCCTCATCCGCATATCAAAGGGGATGTGGCCATATAAATAAAAAAACCACCGCCTATGATCTCCATTATCGTCGCCGTAGCTGATAACGGTGCCATCGGACAGGATTCCAGGTTGCTCTGGCACCTGCCGCTCGACATGAAACGTTTTAAGGAACTGACAACCGGCCATACGGTCATCATGGGACGCAACACATATGAATCGCTTCCGAAAGGGGCACTCCCGAATCGGAAAAATATCGTCCTGAGCCGCCAACCGGGCGCCGCCTTTCCGGGCTGCGCCGTCTTCCCTTCGCTGCAAGAAGCCTTGGAGAACTGCAGTAAGGACAAAGAAGTTTACCTGATCGGAGGAGCTTCGGTCTACGAGGCCGGACTGAAGTTAGCCGACCGAATCGACTTCACGCGCGTCTATCATGCTTTCCCCAAGGCGGATACCTTTTTCCCGGCTTTCGATCCGGAAGAATGGAACGAAACGGAACGCCGGGATTTTCCGGCAGATGACAGGCATGCCTACCCTTTTTCCTTTATTACCTATATGAGGAAATAAGTGAAAAATTGCGCTCTTTTGTTTTCATTTTATAAATAAACAATTCCTTTCCAGCTTTTTGCTGATTGGTTACATCTTTCTTTTCAGAACATAAATTTAAATAACAGATGAGATGAATGTAAAGCATATAGGATTAAGCCTTCTGATACTCTTATGTTTGGGTATTGCACTGGCCGGATGGAGCCGGGTACGCTCCGTATCACAGGCCGCTTCCTGGTCCGAAACGATTAAAAAGGAAGAGATTCCCGCACTGATCAAGAAACAAATAGTTCAGATGAAAGAAGAACTGGAGAAAGATACCGAACAATTCCCCCGGCTGATCCGGCAACTGGAGGACTTCACCGCTTCCTGTACGGACTCTTCCGCCATCGCCGTCCTTCACTCCATGGTTGCTGAAATGTACCAGAGCTACTATCAGCAGAACCGGTGGACCGTCGACCGGCGCACTCCGATTTCCGGATATGTCCCGGAAGATGTCCGGGAATGGACTGCCAATCTATATACCGATAAAATACGGGAAGAGTTGCAAGCCTCTTTGCGGCCGGCCGTCATCCTTCAGGCAACTCCGGTCAGCGGCTATCAGGAACTCCTTGCGGACACCGCCAATGCCGAATATATCTATCCCACCCTCTTCGATTTCCTGTCACAACGGGCAATTAACATCCAGCCGGAAGAAGCCTACTACCAAGCCTGGCGCCAATTCCGCCAAGGCCAACCGGACCAGCGAGCCGCACTCTTCACAGAATTAAGCTATCTGGAATATAAATACGCCCAACGCCCCTATACAAAAGATATATTGAAAGAACAGAGCGAAGCTTTGGACAGCTTGTTGCAGCTTCATCGGAAAGAGGATTTTTCCAACGAAATCCGGATTGCACAAGTCGAACTCCTCAACCGCTACCACTTCTCCGGCATATCGGAAGATTCCGTCCTTACACGCCAGGTAGAGATCTGTACGGAGGGTATCAGGCTTTTCCCGGACTATGACCGGACAAGCAGCCTGAAGAATACCCTGAGCGACCTGCAGGCTCCCTCTTTCTCCATGAGCAATAACAATAATGTCTATCCCGGGGGAGAATTGAAACTGAGCATTCAGTACAAAAATCTTTCAAATCTGACCATCCGGATATATAAAAGCAAACGCTTGCCGACCGATCCGATCCGCTATGAAACGGAAGAGAGAGAAAAAGATCTAGGGAAACTGGTCAAGCAGGTTACCGTCTTCCTGAATTCCCGGGAGGCCTATCTGACCGAAGATACGGTCATTACGACAACCCTCCATACGCCGGGGCTTTATGAATGTGTCGTTACGCCGGAGAAGCAAGGCTTTCGTTCGCAAAGTACGTTCAGTGTCAGCCGCCTGGCCTCCGTCTCCCGCTCGATACCCGGCAAACTCAATTCCGTCTACGTGACGGATTATCAATCGGGGAGACCTCTCGACAAAACGGCGGTTATCGGTTATATCTATAAAGACAGGAAATGGCTGCCCCAGGATACCCTATATACCAGCGGCAATGGAATAGCCCTGTTCGATGTGACGAAGAAATGGACCCATTATCGCGTCTGCGCGCAAGGGGATACAGCATCTGCCATTACCCCGCTCACCAACTATATGTCTTACGATACGTCAGGCGATAAAGAACAGCGAGAAGTCGTTTTGCTGACCGACCGGACGCTATACCGTCCCGGACAGACGGTTTATTTCAAAGGGATTGCTTACAAAAGGAATAAAAACGTGTCGTCACTTCTAACCCGACAGGCATTCACCGTCACCCTCCGGGATGCGAATCGCAAGGAAGTGACGCGAAAAGAGTTTACCAGCTCGGACTACGGCTCCTTCGAGGGGGAATTTACCTTGCCGGCAGGCCTGCTGAACGGAACCTTCAGCTTTGAGACGACCGGCGGATATGCTTATTTCAGTGTGGAAGAATACAAACGGCCGAGCTTCCTATTGGCCATCGACCCGTTGAAAGGCGAGGCGGCCTTTGGCGATCTGCTGCAACTGACAGGAACGGCTAAGACCTTTTCCGGCGCCACTTTGAATAACGGCAGCGTCGAATACCAGATTCTCCGCCGGCCAATGCTTTTCCGCGATTATTTCGGCGGCTCCGCTGAAGTACAGGTAGCAGCCGGACAAGCCGCCATCGAAAGCGACGGACGCTTCGCCATCCCCTTCACTCCCCGAAAAGAAGAAGGCGAAGGCACATTCTCCTTTCCCACCTTCTATCAATATGAACTCATTGCGCGCCTGACAGACAGTAAAGGGGAAACCCAGGAACAACAGTCTTTCTTTGCCGTTGGGGAAACCGGATTCATCCTTTCTATAGACCTGCCTTCCACCATGGCGAAAGAAACGGCGCAGGCTACTGTTAAGGCGCAGACCGCCAGCAATGAAGGAAATCCTACTGTTTCCGGTGATCTTCTGGTCTATGAATTGAAGGGGAAACCGGGAAAAGAACAGAAAGAGGGAGCAATCCGGATCAAAGCCTCCTTCACAACCGGCGTTCCGCTGGGGCGCGAAATCTTCTCCCATCTTCCTTCCGGCGCCTACCGGATGAAACTGGAAGCGAAAGACAGCCGAAACCGGACGGTTAAGGCGCAACAGGACTTCGTACTATATGGTGCGGACGATGCAAGGCCTCCGGTCTTTTCCACACTTTGGATTGCACCCGGGAAGACGGACTTCTTGCCGGGAGAAGAAATAGCGCTTACCTTCGGCAGCTCCGAAAAGGCGTATATACTATATGAATTATTTTCCTCTAAAAAATGCCTGAAGCGTGAGATCTTCGAATTGAATAATGAGAACCGTACGTTACATTTTCTTTATCCGGGAGAAACTTCCGAAGGACTGGTTGCCTCCCTTTCGCTGATCAAGGACGGGAAACTAACCAACCGACAAATGCAAATCCGGGAAAAACAACCGAACCGTACGTTAACCATCAAACCGGAGACCTTTCGTGACCGGTTATTACCCGGCAGCAAGGAAACATGGAAATTCAAAATACTGAATGCGGATTCGACGGGAGTACCCGCCGAATTGCTGGCAGGCCTTTATGACGCGTCTTTGGATCAGATCAAGCCGTTCACCTGGTCTTTCAATCCGTGGATACAACCTTCTTTCTATTTGCAAGCCTTTTCGGAAAGCGTAAATCTACAAAACCGCTATGCAACGACAGACTCCCCGTCCAACTACGCCAACCTGACTGTACCCGCTATCGGTTTTTATCAATTGGATTGGCAAGGAGTATTGAATATGGGATACAATGCCGGTTCGAAAATAATGGTAAGGGGAATGACGGAAAAGCTAGCCGGAACGGCCGACTTGCAAACCCATTCTTTTATACAGCAGGAAAGCGATCAAGTATTAAAGGAAGAAACGGTTATAGGGAATGGATCTCTCCGGGACGCTTCCGGGGCGACAAGTTCCGCCCAACCACAGATACGGCAGAACTTCAATGAAACGGCGTTCTTCTATCCGTCCTTGCAAACCGATGCAGACGGATCAGTCGCTTTCACCTTTACTCTACCGGAAAGTAATACGACCTGGAAACTACAGGCCTTGGTGCATACGACGGATTTAAAACACGGCTATCTGACAAAAGAATTGATCTCCCGGAAACCGTTAATGGTTACTCCCAATCTCCCCCGCTTCCTTCGCGAAGGCGATGAGATGAGCATTAATACGCAGTTATTGAACCAATCGGAAGACAACCTTAGCGGGAAAGTCTGGATCGAATGGTTTGATCCGGCAACGGAACAGCCGATACCGGGCTTTGGGAAAGAAGAACAATCCTTTACATTGGATAAGGGGAAAGACAGCGCCTTCTCCTGGACAGTCAAAGTGCCGGAGGGAATCGATTTGATCGGATGCCGCATCGTAGCCGACTCGGAAACCGCCAGCGACGGAGAACAGCATTTGCTTCCGGTTATCTCCCGTGAAATCAAAATGACGGAAAGCAAACCTTTCTACCTGACCGGGCAAGGGGATAAGACGCTGGTCGAACCTTCGGTTCCTGCTCCTTACCGGCTGACTTTCGAGTTGGCGAGCAATCCGGTTTGGTATGCTGTACAGGCACTTCCGACCCTGGCTGCTCCGACCAATCCCAATGTCATCTCCTGGTTTGCTTCTTATTATAGCCAGGCCTTGGCGAGTTCCATCGCCAACCGCCACCCCAAGATTCGCCAGATGATTACCCAATGGCAGGCCCAAGGCGGCAGTTCGGAGACTCTGCTCTCCAATTTGCAGAAGAACGAGGAACTAAAAAATATTCTTCTCGAAGAAACGCCCTGGGTATTGGAAGCGCAGAATGAGACGGAACAAAAACAACGTCTCGCCCTCCTCTTCGACCTCAACCGCGCCGAAAGCTTGCAAGCGGCGGCACGGCAAAAAATACTTGAACAACAGCGTCCCGACGGTAGCTGGGGATGGTTCGAAGGCTTTAACGGCAACCGTTCCATCACGCTGCATATTCTTCGGGGAATGGCGCAGCTTACCGAACTGAATGCTATTGAATATAATCAGGAGGAGCGGGAAATGCAGATCCGCGCCTTGCAATATCTCGACCGTGAGATTTGCAAAGACTACGCTCAAGTCAAAAAAGCCGGTGCCAAGGCAAACGGCGGAATCTCTCCCACACAACTCGATTATCTTTTCGTACGCAGTTTCTACCGGGATATACCTGAAGACCAGGAAACAAAGACGGCAAACCGTCATTATACGACTCAAGCCGCCACCGGTTGGAAAGAGGCTTCGCTTTACGGAAAGGCGCAAACAGCTTTATTGCTGCACCGTAACGGAGAAAAACAAACGGCACAGCAAATCCTAGCCTGGTTGCGCAAGACGGCAACCGTTTCGGAAGAGATGGGCATGTATTGGGCAAACAACCGTAAAAGCACAGATTTTTTCTTCTCTCCCATCGACACGCATTGTCTTCTCCTTGCTGTTTTCCACCAGTTAGCGCCCAACCGCAAGGATACCGACCGGTTGAAGCAATGGTTGCTGACGCAAAAGCGGACACAGGACTGGAACTCCGTTCCCGGTACGGAGAACGCGATTTATGCCTTATTGCTGACCGGCTCGGATTGGCTCAGTGAAAACAATGTCTGCACCGTCGATTGGAGAGGAAAAACCTATGATTCTTCCAAGGGAGAAGTTGGAACCGGTTATTTCAAACAGGCGATAGAAGTCGCCCCGGAAACGGCATCCGTACAAGTGCTGAAGATCCACAAGCAAGGAATAGCGCCGGCTTGGGGAGCGCTCTATGTACAATACAACCAACCGATCGCCGAAGTCGTTCGCCAGGGAAAAGACCTTAGTATCGACCGCAAGCTCTTTATCGAGCAGGTCGACGGCAAAGGACGCAAGATTGTGCCGCTGGCTCCGAACGCCTCTCTGAAAGTAGGAGACCGCGTTGTCGTCCGGCTCACCGTACGCAACAACACGGCGCTCAGCTATGTACATCTGAAGGATTTACGTCCCGGATGCATGGAACCGACGGAGCAATTATCCCGTACGGAGTTCCGTGACGGAGTATCTTACTACCGCTCGCCCCGCGACGTGTCTGAAAACTTTTTCTTCGACCGTCTGCCGGCCGGAACATTCGTCCTCGAATATACAGCGGACGTTTCCCGTGCAGGCCGTTATTCCGGAGGCCTGAGTACGATCCAATGCCTCTATGCCCCGGAATATGTCGCCCATAGTCAAGGTACGGAAGTAACGGTAAACAAGTAATTTATTTTATAGGAGAAGACCGGACATGGATTTGGGGGGATTGCTTGGGCGAAGGTTTCACAAAAGCTCTATTGCCTACAAATGATAGCTGTCATCCGACTGTTTTACTTTTTCCGATTGGTTTTACAGGTATATACGTATATGTTGTGTAAATATTAAACAAGAAGGATAAATCAAAAAAGCGCCAATAATCTATAGAATAGATTATTGGCGCCTTGCACTGTACTCGAAGGGGGACTTGAACCCCCACAGCCGTAATGGCCAAAGGATTTTAAGTCCTTCGTGTCTACCATTCCACCATTCGAGCATCATGTGAGAAAGAACGAAAGACGGGACTCTCACCCTTATTCGCTATATTGTTGAAGATAAACGTTTTTCCAAATTAACTTAAAGACTAAGTAGCGATTTAGTTACTTATTTCTGTCTTAAATTGTCATGCAAGCGTCCTCCGGCAACCTGTTTTTCTTTTCGGGTTCAAAATTAGTCTCTTTTTTTTAATTACACAAATCTTAAATCACTTTTCTTTCTTTTTCCTTGTATCGCTAAGATCAAACAAACATTTTCAAAAAAAATTAGGCGAGTCGCTAGCGAGTATGAAAACTACCTTTTCAAATCATTCCATATTTGCAGTATGAAAACAAAACTAATCAAATATGGAAGTTATAACAATTGACAGTGAAGCTTTCAAAAAGCTGGCAGCAAAAATAGACCGGATTGCAAGCTTTGTTGTAAAAGCGGAGCAATCTAAAGGTAAAGACTCTGATAATGACATCTGGATGGATAGTAATGAGGTGGCTGAATTATTACGCATCAGTACCCGCACATTACAACGCTTACGAAAGGAGAATATAATAAGCTATTCTATGCTTCGTGGCCGATGTTTATATCGGCTCTCAGAAATAGAGCGTTGCCTGGATGAACGGATTATCAAATCCGATCCTGTTACGATAGATGATTTTAAAAGGAACTATTCACTGAGATTCCGGGAATAGAGATATTACTTCGCATTTTAAAGCCTAATATTATGTTTATAGAAAGAGAACTTTTCGAAAAAAAAATGCAATACATAATTAAGCGCCTGGATAAAATTGACAAGACGCTGGTTAGTATGGCTAAACAACGATGCTACCTTGACGGTGAGCTTCTTTACGATAATTATGACTTATGTAAGTTGTTGAATATTTCTAAACGGACATTGCAACGATATCGTTCTTCGGGAGAGCTACCCTATTATACTCTATACCAGAAAACTTTTTACAAGGAGTCGGATGTCAGTAATTTTATACGTCTGAATTTTGGGAAAGATAAAGGAAATGATTCAGATAATTTAGAAGAAGAGATTGTTGATAGTTTATTAATATTGGTTGATTTGGTTTGTTCATTATTCTTTTTTTTAGGTTTTTACATTCTTTCATTGCGTCCCGTTTTGTTGTGATAACAAGGCGGGATTTTTCACTACATTTTTATCCCCTTGGATACCTTCTTTTTTATATCACCTGTATCCTCATTATCCTTTGGTTTATTTACCGAAGCAATTATAATACGGTCCTTATTCGCATCTATAATCTCTTTTATACTCATGGGTTGCCCGGAGCGTTCATTCGATATAGTTTCTAAAGGAGGCATTTTATTCTGAGATGGATTTACTTCTACAGAATCAGTCTCTTTGTTTAGCACTTCTTCCTGCTGCTTATCCTTATTGGACAACGTTAGGTTAATCTGCCTGTTCAAAGAGTCTAATTGAGATTTGAGCTCCCTCAATTCCGGCTCTTTACGAAAAACGGAGTCAACCACTTCTTTGAGTATGGGAATATCTTTTTCCAACTTTTGATTATCCGACTGATATTTCTCCATCAGGTTCGGTATCTTTTCCAACGCACCCAGAAAATTCTTTGATGCCAGAAGCGGATCAACAGCGATATGCCCATTGTTATAACTGTACTTGATATTGCCCTCCCCTTCAATAAAGAAGCGGTTATCTTTAAATATCGATCCTTCTTTCTGGCTTTCTTCCGTTTTGACAAGGATTCTAAAGCCATATAGCTCTCCGATCCTAAAATACTCACCGTTGGTACGCGCATTATCCGATAGTTGATTCAGTTTTTCTCCGATAGCTTTCGGATCGTCACTCTTGAAATTATCCAAAGTGACCGGATTCAGCTTATTTCCCTCCTTATCAACCTGTACCTTATCGTTAAAAGTTGTAAGGTCTTTTGTCATACGGGAGATCATCTCGTTATTGCTGTCAATCGAGCGGGTAGCATCTTCGTATTTATAGATAGCAGAAGACTTACTGCGATTAAATGCTTGCCGTTCGCTCTCCAGAGAGGTAATCTTCTTTTCCAGCTTTGCCTTCTCCAACAGGTCGGTATTACCCGAAAGAATAGCGACATACTCCGAAAAATTCATGCCAGATCCTTCGTCCATACTACCTTCATCAATCGTCCGTGTCGCCATATTGTTTGTCTTTAACTGATTGATAAACAACTGCTTGTTTTGAAGCAGATTAAATTTATACGAATCAAGACTCTTTTCTACAGCATATATCAATACATCTACCTTATTATCAGCATATAACTTAGCTATCTCATTGCCTTTGCGTATGGCTCTTCCATCCCGCTGGTTCAAGTCGGAAGGCCGCCAGGGGGTATCTAAATGATGAATGGCAACGGCTCTCTTTTGTGCATTTACGCCTGTTCCGAGCATGGATGTGGAACCGAATATTACACGGATACGCCCTTCATTCATCCCTGCGATCAGAGCCTTTCTCGCATTATCTGTCTTGGCTTCCTGTATAAAGCGTATCTCATGGGCGGGTATCTTATGATCTTCCACCAACTTACGCTTTATTTCGCTATATGGATTCCATTCTCCGGGTTTGTAAGTCCCCAGGTCTGAGAACACGAACTGTGTGCCTTTCTGAAAATTATATTTATTGTAGTATTCCGCTATCTTAGCAGCACAATGGGAGGCTTTGTTATCGATATGGTCGCCATATGCCATATTGATCATCCGCATATCGAGCGACATCTTACGGGCATAGTCGGTTGCGATCAGCATCTTTGCTTTTTCTTCTTTGTCCGTCAGCTTTGCTCGTCCCAAGAGTGTGGCATCTCCCGTTTCTGCAAATTTCATTAGTTTTTCAATAAACACTTCCTGCTGTGGTGTCGGGGGAATATTGTACAGTATCTCGTTCTTTTCGGGACGGTCTATCCCAATATCCTTAGCTGTTCTAAAATCAGTTATTTCAGAATAAAAAGCCGCCAGCTCCGGCACTTTAATAAAATAACGGAAACGTTCTTTCTGTACGATCTGGTTGGTCACGGAAAACTCATAGTCGGTACTCTTTTTGGCAAAAACAGCTGCCCATGCATCAAAGGTGCTAATACTCTGCTTTTCCAATGCCTTGGGACGAAGATATTTGAATAAGAGGTATAATTCAGTCAACGAATTACTGATCGTTGTACCGGATAAGAATGTTGCTCCGAGGTCTTTTCCGCTGCGTTCCTGAATGGTGCGCAGGGCAAAGAGCATATTGAGTGCCCTTTGGCTTCCTTCAGGGTTTCCAAGCCCTGCCACACGGTCGTGACGGGTGGTAAACATTAGATTTTTGAACTGGTGACTCTCGTCTACGAGCAGGTGGTCGATGCCCATCATCTTAAAATCCACCACATCATCGGTACGGTTTTTAATCGTATCGGCCAGATTATCTAACTTGACCTCCAGATTTTGTTTGCGGATTTCCAATCCCCGGAGCATCCTTCTGGATACTTCCTTACCCTGACTGCGCAATACATCGAGATTTGCTTCCACCGATTCGAGTTCTGCTTCGAATATTTGTTGCTGCATTTCGGGTGATTGCGGTATCTTGCCGAACTGGTCGTGTGTCAGGATAACGGCGTCCCAAGAGTTGTTTTTAATATCATTGAAGATTTTAACCCGTTTGGATGGTGTAAAATCTTCTTTGCCGGGATAAAGTATCTTTGCATTGGGGTAAGCAGTCTTAAATGTGGCCGCTATTTCATGTACATTGGCTTTTAGCCCGACAATCATCGGCTTGTTTGCCATTCCCAGACGTTTCATCTCATAGGCTGCACAACACATAATGAGGGTTTTGCCTGCTCCCACTTCGTGATCTCCGATCCCGCCTCCGTTCTGCTTGATCATCCAGACACAATCTTTTTGTGACTGGTACAGATCAGGGATACCGAGCGCTTTCAAGTCCAATCCGGGGAAGGACTGGTGCGATCCGTCATACTGCGGACGTACAAAGCAGTTGAATCTCCTGTTGTATCTGTCCGCCAGATCGTTTTTAAATTCGGGAGACTGCTGATCGAGCCAATCGCTGAAGCCGTTACGGATTTCATCAATCTTGGTATTCGCCATTTGTATGGCTTGTCCGTCAGGTACTTTAGCATCTCTTAATTCCCCTGTCTCAGGATCGCTTACCTTGATTGTTTTGGTAATATTGGGCGTTGTATTCAGCAGTGCATGCTTTAACAGGTGCATTCCTGTATAGAGCTTGCTTTCTCCCTGAACGGCAAACTTCTCGTTGATGATCAGGTTACTTTTATCTGCCTTTACCGTAAAGTCGTCACGGGACGCATAATAATCTATTGTAACATCAGCTTCGAACAGTTTGCTGATATAGTCCTCATAGAGGGACATATCAATCCACCTTTCCCCGAAATTGAAATCAAGTTGTTCGTACCTGATAGGTTCGGGCGTAGCTTCCTGTAAGGCTTTTAGCGATTCTTGCGCCGGAAGGTCATCGGGATGGTTCTGTAAATACCGTTCAACGGCTTCCGCTTTTTCGATAACATTTCCGGCGATAAAGCGATCGGATACTTCGTAATTTTGGACAAGCGGATTAAAATAGATACGTCCGTGCAGGTCTGCAATCAGATCTTCCCTGCTTTTATCCGTGATCAGGGATTCCATATACTCCAGATGGACTTCTCCGTACTTATTCAGGGATGCTATCAGGGCTTCATCTGAAGTCCCGGCTACTTTCAATTCGTTCGGATTGAAAGCAACAGGCCCGTGAAAGATATCGGCTTTTTGCAGTTTGCCGTTGATGGAGCGTTCTATGGAAAGAATTTCTTTTCCTCCCGCATCCATCTTGATAACATCCAGATTTTTCTTGTCGTTCAGGTTACCGAAACGACGCACGAAATTATCATAAGCGAGATTCAGATTACCCCGAAGAGATTCATGTACCGTCAGGTGCTTTGCCTCATGGTTATACAGCTCATGGTAAAAGTCCCGGACTTCAATATAACGGCTGATTTTAGAGCGTTGGCTGGAGGGTAGGTCTAATGGCTGGAATTCGGCTCCATCCCGATAACGTTCCTTTAAATAACCAATTTGTCCCTGGTCTTCGACTAATGATCCCTGCTTGTGATACTCTTTGAGTTCTCCCGTAAAAGGGCGAAGCTCAAAAGACAGCTTCTTTTCTTCTTGTCGTAAGGCTTCCTGCTGTTCGTCCTTCCGTGCATCGGAAACGGGATATGCTGCTTTGCTATTATTGGGAGCAGCTTGCCCGTTGGATGAAAACATACTGAGTTGCACGGGTTTTCCTTTGGGGGGCATAACCTTTTTCTTGCCTCCCCGTACAGGTTTCACCTGTGAGCGTTCTTCCTGTGTAAACCCGAACAAGTCATACAGGCTCATTACAGGTTGGGAGGAGACATCGATCTCCAATGTCTCCTGCTTCACGGATTGGGGTTTATCATCAAAAAGAGTGTTTCGGGATTCCTCATTCGATCTATTTTCGGGAGGTTGTACTTTACTGATGTTTTCCTCTTCTTTATTCAATGATTCCTTCTCATTAGGGATGAAATGATCTTCAACGGCCTGCCAGAATGGATCAAGGTCATCGGGATAGATAGATTTATCTTGCCCGGAAGTTTCTAAATTATTTTCTACAACCTCTTTCTTTACTTCCTCATTGAATAATATAGCAGCTTTGGGTTCCGGTTGTTTTTGTATAACGGCACGGCCATTGTACAAATCCAAATTCAGGTAACTTTTAAAATCACTTTCCAGCATTTTCCGCATATCGGCAGCCATGCCCTCGATTCCTCCCTCATGGATAAAAACCTGTGCAGGCTTGCCGTATGGATCAGTACCGATGGATGCTTTGGTCTGTACTACTCTTCCATGATTGTAGAAGTAGTCATTCGTATAGATGCCTGTCAGTTCGGATTGGCTTGTGCCCACAAAGAGATTTTCCCAGAAGCTTAGCTTCGGATCTTTTCCCGTATTCTTTTGCAGTACGATCAGATCGCTGCCGACTTCCGTTCCTGCATAATCCGTAAAGAGATTATTGGGTAAGCGGATGGCAGATACCAGGTTTGTATTTTGCATCAGCCATTCACGTATGGGCGTATTGTTGGGGGAGTTCATGACTCCTTGTGAAGTGATAAAGGCCAAAAGTCCACCTTCCCGAAGCGATTCAACGCCTTTGATAAAAAAATAATTATGGATGGCACGGATAGAATCTTTATGCAACTGGTCTTGTTTCATAAAGGCGGCATCGAATACGTTCATCTCTCCAAAGGGGATATTACTTGATACCACATCAAAGTAGTTGTTATAACGGCTTTCGATGGTTTCAAAGCCTTCGATATTCACTTTATGTCCAGGAGTGAGTGCTGATAGCATCTTACCTGTAAGAAGATCTTTTTCAAAGCAGACCAACTCATTCTTATGGTCTGCCGCTTCAAAAAATGAATGGGCAAATTCACCTGTCCCTGCTGACGGATCAAGCACTCGTGTCGGGGTGATACCACTATCCCGTAACGTTTCAGATAAAGCAGTAACAATTTCAGGAGGAGTATAGAACGCTGTCAGCACAGAATTTTTGATGCTGTTCACATACCGTTTATACTCATTCTCGTTTGCGGTGTTCTCTTTGAGGACACGGTGCAACTCTGCCACTAAAGGGAACAGCTCCAGTTCCGATTTTGCCCAATACGCTGTATCAGCCAGGGAGTTTGCAGGATTCAGGACACATTTAAGTCCTCCGAATCCCGCATATTGCTTCAATAAAGATTGCTCCTCCTTGGTTGGCTGACGTCCTTCCTTTTCCAATATGAATACGGTTTTGATCGCATCTATATTGGCTCTCAGTCGTTCTTTCTTATTGTAAGCCATTTTCTTCGATATAGAGTGAGATAAAACCGGTTAACTCTGTGTACAGCAGATCAAAATCGGGAGAGTTTAGAAAGTCATCGGGTAAGGCATACTTTTCCTGTAGGTCAGAACAGCGTGGCAATAGCAACAGGGCGAAGTCCCTGGCTTCACCTTCAGGGATTTCGACGGAAAATTCATTCCACAGGATAGTTATTAATGTATCGAGCAGGGAGAAATGTAAGCCTTCATAGAGGACATGATTAGCTGTCTCTTCCGCATAGATATGGCTGAGCCCGGATTGTATAGCCTGGCTGTAAGCTTCGGCTGCCGAATCGCTTCTGGTTGTGATAAAATCAGAATCTGATAATAATTCAGGGTGAGATTCTTTTAAAAAGGAAAGTAGGGACAGCCTGTAATAAGACAAGCCGCGGGATTGTTCTTGTTTCATATGTTTATGGATTTTAGTGGGAGGCACAGCCTCTTTTGTTATACAAAATTTACGATTACAAAAAATGTAGAAGGAGATAATTGTAATTTACGACAAAGAGAAGAGGGTAAAATGTAAAGCACCCGGAGATCCCTCTCCGAGTGCACCACTAAAAATCCATAGTTAAAACAAAAAACAATTTCGTAATGACTATGATTCTTAGTGGCAAAGATAATGTTATTTACAAATAGTTGATAACAATATGCACATCGGTTTATCTTTTCCCGCTCTTCTTTTTACCCGTATTATCAAATTCAAATACGGGTTTTAACGTATCATCCAGCCGTAAACAGGCATCAAAGGTTTTTTCGGCTTTGCTCTTAAAGCCTTTAATCAGGGAGGTTTTACCTTTGGTCAGCAGGTCGATGAGATGTTTATCACTCAGGTCTTTGCCGCTCTTATTGCGGAAAATGACATAGCCGCAATCCTCATTCTTGCATTTAGCGACTTTTTGCAGTAATACGACACTCTCATTTTTGCATTTGGGACAGATGTATTTGACTTTTTCGTCTTTATGCTCCAGATGCATAGCCAAAAGTTCGGCTGTGATCTGTCCGGCATAGACCTCAATACCTTTGTGGAAGTCGGCGGCATTCATTTCTCCTGTAGCTATCTTGTTTAAGGCATTCTCCCATGATCCGGTCATGGCGACATCAGTAATCTTCTTGTCTTTGACAGCCAGATAGACGACCAATCCTTTATTGGTCGGGACAAGGGATTTTTTATCCCTGACAATATATTCACGGGAGAAAAGCGTTTCAATAATAGCCGCACGGGTAGCGGGTGTACCAATGCCTGATTCTTTAAGAGCTTCGCGTTCGGCTTCATCCGTAAGTTCTTTTCCGCAGGTCTCCATTACTGAAAGTAAACTGGCCTCCGTGTGTAACGGTCGTGGCTTAGTTTGCTTTTCGAGAGTGTCAGTTGAATCTATATTCCACTGGTCGCCTTCATTAAGTGGTGGCAGGGTATTGTTGTCATCTTTTTCGTTCTCGTCAGCCATTACGCCGCTTACCGATCTCCAGCCTGCCTGATTGATAATCGCTCCTTTGGTTAAAAATATCTTTTCCTGCACTTCGAAACGGACAGTTGTCTGTTCTTTAATACAAGTGGTAGAAAATGCTTCCAGCATGCGACAGAAAATCATATCGAAAATTAAGTTTTCATCGCCTGATAAATTGCCGGGCTTGTTTCCCGTCAGGATAATGGCATGATGATCGGTTACTTTTGCATCGTTGACACTGCGGTTATTCAGGTCTTTTAGTTGTTTTACCGTTTCACCATACAAGCTGTGTTCATTGAAACCAGATAGTAATGTTGGAACAGTTTCAAATACATCAGCCGATAGATAACGGCTCCCGGTACGGGGATAGGTGATTAGCTTTCCCTCATATAACTTTTGGGCAATGGATAGGGTCTTATCGGCAGAGAAGGCATGTTTGCTGTTGGCTTCTTTCTGCAAAGCCGTCAGGTCATACAGAAGTGGCGGTTCCTGTTTTACCGTCTTTTTCTCTACGGATTTTACTGTCGCTATTCCATTCTGAGATATCTGTCCGGCTATGTTATCCGCTTCCATACGGTCATTATATTTATCCTCGGAAACAGGACTTAATACATTTCCTTCTTTAGATAGATTGAGTTTATGCTGCCAGTATTTCTGCGATACAAAATCTTTATTTTCAAGATAGCGTGAACAGACCATTGCCAATGTCGGTGTTTGGACACGGCCTAAAGACCAGACACCCGATCCGGCGGATATGGACAAAGCTTGTGAGGCATTAATACCCACAAGCCAATCCGCCTGGCTACGGGCTTTGGCTGAGTAATATAAATGATCATATTCCGATCCCGGCCGCAGGCTTTGCAGGCCACCACGGATAGCCTGATCGGTGAGTGAGCTGATCCAAAGGCGGTCGAAGGGCTTCTTGCAAGCCAAATAATTATAGATGTATCTGAATATTAACTCACCTTCTCGTCCCGCATCGGTAGCGACAATGATACGTTCGCACTTATCAAATAATTCACGAATGACTTTGAGCTGTTTCATTGTCCCCGGATCGGGTTTATATTCTTTACCCTCTTTTATATGGCGGGGGATTAGCTTAAAGTCGTCCGGCAATATGGGCAGGTTCTCCTTTTGAAAACCTTTGATACCGTACTCTTCGGGCATGGCAAGCCCGACCAGATGGCCGAAAGCCCAGGTTACGGCATAGTTATTTCCTTCTAGATAGCCGTCTTTACGGCTGGTAGCTCCAACAATAGCCGCAATATCACGGGCTACTGATGGTTTTTCTGCGATGACTACTTTCATTTTTTTATTATGGATTTTTAGTGGCGGTCACAGACCGTTTTATTAATGAAAAAGACAAGATTAAATATCCTAACTTATTTATACGTTGGTCACTATGACCTGTGGAACCTTTTATTATAATTATAAATTGATTTATAGCAGAACTTGAAATTTACATCTTTACTCCGCCACTCTTTTTTACAGTGCGGGTAGGACGCTGCGTTTCCTTTTGTTTCTCTGCCTGCTGTTGTGTCGGAGAGATTTGGCCCTGCCTTATAGGTTCTTTTACATTTTTCAGGTTCTCGCTGGTCTTACCCTGTGAATTGACAGCAACTTGTGTTTTGCTTTCTTCGGCAGGTTTCACCTCGGCTCCCTGTTTCTGTGCTTTATCCGGATTCCATCTGAAAAAGTCGAGCTTGCCCTTTTCATCATTTACTTTTACATAGGCATTGAAAGGTTGGTCCTGCCCGTCTTTCATCATGCCTTGAACATATACAGCTTTTCCTTCACGAAGTGAGTTTTGTTGTTTTTCATCCAGATCCACCCCCAATAGTTTTGTGGGAATGCGGACTTTTTGTTGAGAATCCTGGTTTTGGGATTGCTGTTGTTCTTGTCTGTTATCCTGTCTGTATTTATTCCGGTCCAGTCCGTCATAGGAGAAATCAAGAGATCCTTTTGCCGCATTGAACTGGACATAGCCATCGAAGGGTTTTTCGTTCTTGGAGATCATGCCTTCGACTAAGGTCTTTTTGCCTTCATACAGTGATTGTAGTTGTTCCGAGGAAAGAGGGGATTCTTTGAGTGTATCCTTAAAAGCGACGTTGGCTACAGGTATCGCTTCGAGTCGGTTCGTCAGTTTATCCAAAGATACGAAGGATGGTATTTGCTCACCGTTCTTTCCTGTAAGCTCAATGATTCTTCCGGCATTGGAAGTTTCAAGCAGGTTCTTTTTGTCTTGGTCGGTCAATGTCGCTCCATGAAAAGGAATGTCCAAAGTAGGAGCCGGTTGATAACTGTCCGCTTTCAGACGGATACTGCCATCTGGGTTTTCCTCAAAGGATAATCGTGCTTGTACCTGAAATGCAATACCTTCGTAAGTTGGGTTTACCTGTATCAGGTTCGGTGATTTATGCCAGTTAAGCATGGCTTTAAGATTTCCCTGCTCTTCCAGCATCTCGCGGGTAACGCCGAGTTTTTCCAACTGTCCCCAATTGATACGGCTTTCATCCACAGGTTTGTACTCTTGGGATTGGTCTTGTGTCTTTTGCTGTTTGTTGAAGTCCTCCGGATTGACACGGCTTTGGGATAAAAAAACGGAATTACCATCTTCATCTTTAAACATTTCCTTTAAGGCAGAAGCAATATTCTCGATCTTCTCAATCGGAGAACGGAAGAAATTGAAATGAGTCGGGTCTTGAAATTCCCTTTTGAGGTTAGAGAAAAAGTTTTCCAGAATACCCGCTTTTTCATCAATTTGAATAAATTCACCTTGATTGGTTACTTTTGGATCAACAGATTCTAGATTACCCTGATTATCTACTCCCTTTACTGCTTTTACTTTATTGCCGTCACTTTTATCGACGACCAAAAGCGTTTCTTTGTTTTTTAATTTTTCGTCCATAATTTAATTATTAAATTATTGCATCAATATAAATGCAGGACGAAAATAGTCAGATCAGATTAAGCTTATCCGATATATTAATGGGGTGGCAGCCAGTGGCGTCGAAATGGCAGGAAGTGGCATTAAAATATATTTTCTATTTTACATTCGATAAAACAGAATATAACTAATGCGAATCAGTAGTTGATATTGTCACTGAAAGCCAAATTCAGCTAACAAACACTTGTGGGAGCTTTGACGGAGAAATAATAAAACGCCACGAACGCGAGTTCTTAGGTTTCAGTAAAGTGATTACCAAGAAACATCGATACAGAATCTACCGATCTGGATAAAGTATACCGTAAAGCTATCCAGCAATACGATGTGAATTCGGTTTATACCACAGGCAATCAAATACATTCGGTTGTAGAAGATGCATCGGGCAATAAATTTACAGAAAGTGTCAACGAATACCACAGCTATAAAGTAACTGCTTCAGCAGATACGTACAGCTTCGTTTCGGATAACTCTATCTGTTCCGACCGTGCCATAGCCTTTACCCCTCTGAAATATGCCAAATCAGTAGTGCACGAAGGACAGGCAGACGGTATGACAGCCAATGAAAGCTACTACGAATATTATCTGAACGGTTATTTCGGAGATCTTAAGAGCTATAAGTACAGCGATAAGGGAACTTTGGGTAATACGGGCACAGGAGCTTCAACTACCAGACGTCGGTTGAATATACCAATAATACAGCCAAGCATATACTGGGACTTCCTGTAAAAGTACAGGTCAAAGGTTCGGATGGCAAACTCTACCGCCAGACAGAAGCAGCTTACGATCTTGCCTATGCCAACCACCTGACCAAAGTGATCCAGACCCTCGATGAAGCAGGCAATAAAGCAGAAATCGACATTACATACGATACGGTAATATCACTAAAAAGACCCTGCCTGCCAACAGCAAAGGACAGCGTATGTATTTTTCGTACAGGTATGACCGCGACTACGAAATGTATGTAGAACGTGTAGAAGATGCCTTTGGCTACCGCTCCGAAATGGAAGACTACGATTACCGGTATGGTATTCCACTCGTTACCCCCGATATGAACGGTTATACGATGGAAACCACAATCGACCATCTGGGACGTATTCAGACCATTACCGCACCTGCACCCGTTACAGGCATGGAAGGGCAAATGAACCATACCTATAACTATGATGGTTGCACCGCCTGCAAAGTGCAACGGGTACTTATAGCGGAGCAGAAAACAAATCGGCATCCTATACCCTTGCCATGAGCTATGATAACCTGCATAACATTACAGACAAGAAACAGCATGTGCAGCAGCAAGGCATCCAGTTTGACGGAATCCTGAAAGCAGGTTATGACCTGACCTATAACTACAACAGTCAGAAACCTCATCAGATAGCCAACCTGAAAGACGAAAATTACCGTACCGAAGGCGATGCAGCTCAGGATAAGATAACCTAAGACCATGCTTATGAGTATGATGCTAACGGTAATCTGATTTATATAAATACCGCAAGGGAGAAACAGGACGGGCAGGCAGAAGAAAAAGCCAATGAACGCAAACTGCGCCGGGACGAAAAAAGCCGTTTGCAGGCTATTAACGACAACGGCTTTATTTCGGGTTACTGGTACGATGCTTCCGGCGAACGTGTTGTCAAAGCCAGCGGTGACGACGAAGGGATCTATGTGAATGACGTGTTTAGCGATGCCAGAACTGAGACCAATAATTTTACGGCTTATATCAATCCGTATCTGGTAGTCAGCAAAGGCGGGCAGTACACCAAACATATCTATATAGGCAGCCAACGTATTGTATCTAAGCTGGGTGATTTGGACTCTTACGGGCAAGACCCGAGAAGAATAGAATATGCAGGAGCAGGTATCAGCAATGTTACGGTAGACTATAAGAACAAATATACGTCTTCGCAGCAGCAGATAAAAGATAATTATGCTGCATTTGAAGTACCGTATTATGGCAAGGATAATGATGACTACGTGAATGGCGGCAGATTCTGCTGTGATGACAGTCCGAAACTGAAATCTTTCAATCCAAGCCAGAATGATAATCCTGAATTATTCCAGTATTATTATCATTCCGATCATTTGGGTAGCGCAAGTTTAATTACTAATTTAGATGGCGAGATAGTACAGCATATCGAGTATGTACCATTCGGGGAAGTGTTCATCGAAGAACGCAACAATAAATGGAACACTCCATACCTATTCAATGCCAAAGAGTTGGATGAAGAAACGGGTTTGTACTATTACGGTGCGAGGTATTATGACCCGAAGGTAAGTTATTTCAAATGTGAAATTATTTTTTTTAATATTCATTGCTTCAACTGTATTTAAAGCTGATTGGAAATGTACGACATTACTCACCATTAGAGCAAACTTGGTTGATTTATCTGTATAAGTCGCTTCATTTTTAATGGGTTCTTGTGCGGAAATGCTATTATATGGCAAAGCCAAGAAAGACATTGCTAATAATAAAAATAATAATTTTGTTCTCATTTATCTATTTATTTATTGTTATATAAAAATTCGTATACCTTGGTAATGTTACTATCTAAACTGTTATCTACATGACATTGATCCTTTGTAGCAAATTCTATGGTGTTTTTTTGATCTGCCTCGTAATCATCGGAGAAAAGAACTTTAATATGAATACTACCTATTTTTGATTTATCTTCACTCATTTCATATGTTATTTCTGTTCGGACATCCTTTATCTCAAAATGTCTTAGGTGAGCTGCATAGTCAATTGTGCCGAGTAAGCAACTTCCATAAGCACTTATTAATAAATCGACTGGTGTAAATTGAACTGCATTCGCAGCAATAGGCTCTTTGTTTAAAGGAGACTTGGTTGTTGAAAGGTATTTTCCTTCATACGTCGTTTTAATTATAGCTGACATAGTTTTCTTTTTTACTGCTTTTATTAAAAAAATTAGTTATACAAAGGTCTGGAATTTATGATTTCAAGAAAATGAAAATCAAGAAACCAGACCAGCTATTCTATAAAATATTTATAGAAAAAGGGTACGTTAAAGTGCTTAGAACGGGACTTTAACTGATTGACTTTCTAAATTCGGACGGAGATACTTTTGTGTGCTTTTTGAAATATTTCACAAAATAAGACGGATCATCAAAACCTAATCTATATTCTATTTGATTTACATTGAGTTCTGAATATAGCAACATCCTCTGCGCTTCCAAGATAATGCGTTCCTGTATCATTAATGAAGGACTTTTACCTAACAATTGATTGGTCAGATCAGACAATGTACGGGTTGAAATATGTAACAATTGAGCATACTCAGTGATTGTCAATCCCTTTTGATAATTCTCATCAATTAGATTAATAAATCGAATGAGTTGAGTCCGTTTTTCATTTATTTGAAAAAACGATTGTTCTCCATTTTTTTTCAAATTCATTTCTTCTACGCTGAATTTGTATCAGAAATGATTTGAGATATGACCGTAATAATTCTTCTTTTCCAAAATTATTTTCACAGGCAAGTTCTCTCTCTATCTGTCTCAAATATTCATTGAGAATAGAATCCATATTGCACTGGATACAACACAAGGGTTGCTGATAAGGATTATTAAATAAACTACATCTGAGAAAGAACTCAATTTCACTGTCTTGTTGTATGAGAAATGACTCATTAAAATTTATCAACACTCCTGTGTAATCAGAATATTTATCAAAGTAGTGTACCTGATTTTTAGAAATAAAAAATATAGAATTTTCCGAAACAGGATATTCCTTAAAATCAACAGTATGGTTACCATCTCCAGATCTAAACCAAATAACTTGATAAAAACTTTGAATGTGGGCTTCTGTTGCATGCTCTCCTTGCTCTTTGAGATAATTACCTAATTCAAGAATTTCAAACTGAGGCTTATCAGGTTGATAAAGATTAAGGTGATGTTCTTTTATTTTATTTATATATTTAGCAGACATCTCTTACCAGTGAATATTTAAGTTAATCTCGAGAATAAAATGATAGAGTTGCCCAATTTCACAACTCTATCACTTTATTATTCCTATTATAAATTATTTTCTACAGTCTTGTTTTTTAATAGAACTGTCTCTATGGCATCTTTTAAGTTAGCTTTGGGCATTGCTCCTGCAACCATTTGTGGTTGCCCGTTTATAGGAATAAATAATAATGAAGGAATACTTCTTATTCCGAAGAAAGAGGCCAACTCTTGCTCTTGTTCTGTATCTATTTTATAAATATATATTTCACCATCGTATTCATTTGCCAGCTCTTCTAAAATTGGTGCAACTACTTTACATGGACCACACCAATCTGCATAAAAATCGACCAAAGCAGGTTTATCGCCAAGGTATTTCCATTCCGTTGGGTTTGTCTCATAATTCGCTACCTTTTTCAAGAACTGGGCTTTTGTTAAGTGAATTGTTTTCACTTTATTCTCAACATTTTTAGTATCTGATACAGGTTCTTCTTTTGTTGTTTTTGCACTGCAAGATGTTACAAATAATGCAGTAAATACTATTGTCATTATAATTGATTTCATATCGTAAATTTTAAATTATTTATCTTTTAAGTATTTGTTATTGTTCTTGTGATTGGTTCTTTTGCTTAAAAAATCCACCTACTAAAATTCCCATTATAGTTCCGTATATACTGCTATTGATTGGAGATGCAGTTATAGAGCATGTTCCGGTAGAACATCCTACATATCGCCAGTATAAATAACCGGCTATGGCTCCAATAATACCGCCTATGATGTAGGCTAAATTGTTTTTTATATATTTCATATTATTATAAATTATCTGTATCTGCACTGAAATGCCAATCGTTTATAAACAAAGTCATCAGCTTTATGCCTTTCCGTATCATATCCATGTCTGGCTATAGCAATACTGATTGAATCAATGTTTGTTCTCGATTCATCAAAATCCACAAGTAACATTTGCTCTCCCTGCAACCAATAGGCAAAACGGACACCCGGTAAATATTTTGAAGCCCGTTCAATCTCATCCTGATATAGATCGTCATACCCTCCCTTTACTTGTAGAACATAATGTTTTCCTCCTTTTCTAGCCGGAGTATGTGCCAGATCTGTTTCTGTAACCAGATTAGATGTTTGACAGCTAAAAAAGCAAAAAAACAGAGAGCTGATTAAAATCATTTTTATCATATCAGATAGTTTAATGATGAATACTCTGTGTCCATGTAATACCGCTGATATCGGTAAGAGTTAAATCATAGATTCCTTTAGGGAGATTTTGTAAATTATCCTCCTTTAGAGCTAAAGCAGCTTTACTTCCCAATGGAATGACAAGGCTATGTTTACCCGGTACTACCTTTGCTACATAATAGTTGTCAATGTCAGATTTCGAAAATTGTGACAAAGATTTACCATCTTTATCCATTATTACATTCCCTTCTTGGTCTTTTAACTGAATACCAATCAGAAAAGATCCATATACATCGGCTCCTTCGACTCTGAAAACGGTGAATGATAATTTATCATCATCTAACTTTGCATCCGAAATTTCGACAATAGGTTTTACCGATTTATTATGCAGCTTACCCCATACACCATTATGAAAGTATTGGTTAGTAAACAGTGTCATAAAGAATATAACGGCCGTGCCTGCTATTACAATTTTTTTCATTAGCGTATCGCCAATAGATAATACTCCGGACATAAACCACGAAGAATATTTGAATCGGTCAAATGGAGCTTTATTCTGAAGATAATAGTCGAGTGAATATCTACCTCCCCCTGTAAAGAAAATAGCAAAGCCAGTAGCCATACCCAAAATACCAATCTGCCATTCATCCAGACAGGTTGTTCCGAGCCATCCCGAGCCTAATAAGATCCCGGTAGCTAATGCTAATACACCAATACTCATTAATCGGGTAAACAGTCCCAACATTATGAATAAGCCTACAATAGCTTCTATAATAGTAAAAATAACCATAGCCCACCATAAAGCATCCGGATTAGATACAAGATACTCTATCATAGGTTTTATACCCAAAGCATTGGGGAGAAAATGATTAAATTTTTCACCGATATATCCGGCTTGGTCTTCTATCAGTTTATTTTCGAGAACTAATCGTCTCCAGAAAGCTGAGAAATAAGTCCAACCTACGACTAAACGCAAGGCTAGTGTAAACGTTCCAGATAGAAGATAGCTCTGTTGTAATTCTTGATTATTATATTTCATAAATAGATTAATTATTTAAAATTGAATACATAACAACTGCTGATAAAATAAAAATCATTCTATCAGACATTAAAAAATGCACTCAAAATCAAATAATCAATTTCCTGTATATAAGAAATATAGGTACTGAGGAGAAGTAGCTTGGATCAGAGCCAGTACTGTGATACAGGGCAAGATCGGTTGGTATAGAGAAAAACGAAGAAGTTTGTTTGAAGGTATGCTTAACATTAAACTGTTGTTTCTTCTTTTTGTTTTTCTTACTATGAACAGATGTATAAACACATATAGTATTGCTGCTCTTTTCTACTTGTACAGATGCATTAACAGGAATACCCAATAGCTGCTTAATGTCTTGTTTCACAGAACAGGGCAGACTTATGAGGATTGCTAATGGCAACAGATATAGAAGAGTGACAATATTTTTACGCATGATTATATTCATTGACCATATTGGTGAAACACCTACGGTCAGATAAAGTTTAGCTCTTTTTAAATTTAAAAGATTAGCTCTTCAAAATATTACAGAATTATTTTACGCAAATTAATGAGTAATATTAAGGTTATAAATACTTTTTCTCAAAAATACCAGCATTTTTCTCAATAGTACACTTAGCTGATTCTATAGAAGAAGATTATATTCTACAATTAGAAATATATTTATAAGCTATTTATTTATTTTTGTCAGTAGAATTAATTTTTCAAATATGCAAAATTTCCGTTTAAGAGTATTTCATACAGTTGCCATCCATCTCAATTTTTCTAAAGCTGCTGAGTTGTTATATATTTCTCAGCCTGCTATAAGTAAAAATATCAAAGAACTGGAAACAGAATTAGACATTAAATTATTTGAAAGGGTTGCCGGAAGGGTTAAACTGACGGATGCCGGTCGTATTACATTTGAATATGCGGAATCAGTGCTTGCTCTAGAGAGGAAATTATCTTTTAATTTAGGAACCTTGAAACAAAAATATTCAGGTAGTTTGAGATTAGGAGCAAGTACTACAATCGGACAGTATATATTACCTTCTATACTTGCTCGTTTTCATGAAAAACACTCGGATATTGAGCTTTCGTTATTGAATGATAATACGGAAAAAACAGAAAAAGCTTTGCTAAAGAATGAGATCGATATAGCCATTGTGGAAGGATCGTCTAAGAATAGTCTTATCAAATATATTCCATTTATCAAAGATGAGATTGTCGCAATAGTACATACCTCGCAAACTTTATCTCAGAAAGAAGAGATTAGTATTGAAGAATTGAAGACAATGCCATTGGTCTTACGCGAAGAGGGCTCAGGTAGTCTGGCGGTTATCACTGATAAACTGAAGGAATATGAAGTCAAACTCACAGATATGAATATAGTTATGCATTTGGGAAGTACAGAAAGCATTAAATCGTATTTGGCTCATTCTAATACTATGGCGTTGATATCTATTCATGCTGTAACAAAGGAAATAGCAAATGGAGAATTTAAAATTATAGATATTAACAATCTGGAAATTAATCGTATCTTTTATTTTATTCATACACATGGACAACTGACTGGATTGTCGGAGATGTTTCTACATTTCACTCAAAAATCTATAACTAACGGTTATAGCTTATAACGATTTTTGATATATACTCTATTCGTTTTTGGCAGATCTTTGAGGTCAAAAAACACTATGGAGTATATTAAATCAAATTTGGTTATTTTGAGAAAAAGTATTTTTATTGTAACTATATTGCTGTGTCTCTTTCCATTTGTTCAACCTCCTATAGCTTTACTTGCTGGTTTTATTCTTTCATTTAGTATCGGTCATCCGTATCCGAAAGCTAGTAAAAAGGCTATAAAATATCTGCTTCAGATATCTGTTGTAGGTTTAGGTTTTGGTATGAATATATATGAAGCTGCTGCGGTAGGAAAGGAAGGCATTGTATTTACTGCTGTAAGTATTATTTCTACTATTAGTATTGGACTTATACTCGGAAAGATTTTATCTACACCGCGAAAGACGAGCTTGTTGATCTCTTCCGGTACAGCCATTTGTGGAGGAAGCGCGATAGCAGCAATGTCTCCGGTAATAGATGCCGATGAAGATGAAACATCAGTTTCGTTAGGAATTATCTTCATACTGAATTCTTTAGCTTTATTTATATTTCCTCTACTGGGAGAATTACTACATATGACACAAGAGCAATTTGGCTTGTGGTCGGCAATTGCAATTCACGATACGAGTTCTGTAGTAGGGGCAGCCCAGAAATATGGAGACAGAGCTTTGAAAATAGCGACAACGGTAAAATTGGAACGGGCATTATGGATTATTCCTATCTCTGTGATAACAGCTGCCTTTTATAAAAAAAATGGAAACAAAATAGCAATACCTTATTTTATATTCTTGTATGTCATAGCTATGTTTATGAATACTTTTATTCCTCAAATTGAAACTCTTAGTCCATCCATAGTAACTGTCTCGAAACGTGGGCTTACTCTTACGTTATTTTTAATTGGAGCCGGTCTTTCAAAAGAAGCATTAAAATCGATAGGAATCAAGCCTTTGATACAAGGGGTATTGTTATGGACATTTATCTCCGTTTTGTCTCTGGTAGTTATATTGTACATGTAATTCAATAGTTTCCATTATTATCTGAATTCTATTAAATGCGGTTTAATTACTCTTAAAAATAAAGAATTATGCACTACAGCAATAAACATCTTTTATTCGATTTAGGTTTTATCATAATAAAGAATTTCTAACCGATTATATTTATGCCTTATGAATAAAATACCTATCCCAATAATTGAATCAGCATTACGTAAGAAACCCATCAAAATGCCGGAAGAAATATACAATGCCAGTGGCATTAATATTTTTGGGAAACGATTGAAATCATTGGTCTTTTCGACCGATCTGGCTATTATTAAGAATAATAATGCAGATGGGGTGATTGCAGTTTACCCTTTCACCCCCTCAAATATCCATTAATCAAGCTATTATAGAAATATCATCGACTCCTGTATTTTGTGGTGTGGGAGGAGGAATAACAAGTGGACAACGTTCGATTGATATTGCAATCAATGCAGAGCTAAACGGGGCTTATGGTGTGGTTATGAATGCGCCTACTCCCAATAGTCTGATTTCTGAGATGAAAAGCAGACTAGATATCCCTATTGTTATAACAGTAGTGTCTGAAAAAGAAGATTTTGAATCAAGAATTGAAGCCGGAGTATCAATCTTTAATGTTTCAGGAGGAGCGAACACAGCAAATATTGTTCGTAATATCAGAAAGATGCATCCTGATTTTCCTATAATAGCAACGGGAGGCCCTACACCGGAAAGTATATTGCGTACGATCGAAGCTGGAGCGAATTTGATTACTTATACACCACCTACGACAGGAGAATTATTTTCTGCTATTATGGACAACTATAGAGGGGAACTGTAATGCTCTTTTGTCTTGATAAATATTACATTATTTCAGCAGTATTTTATAGAGTAGAGATAATGTAATATTTAAGATAGCTTTAGATGGTATATTCATATTATTACTAGCTTTCAATAGATTCAATAGTTCAGCAACAAAATAGCTGTATTATTCATTACCACACAATTAGTAATATTATGTATTAATGGAGATTGATTGCAGATAAGATTAAGATCTCTAGTGAAATATTCGACATTTATCATAATTATTTATTTTTATACCCACATATTGCAACATAATCTCCACAATCATATCCGGAAATTGGTTCTTCTATTATATTATTTGAATAGATGGGATGTTTTGTCAGGGTTTGAGCATATTCTAGTTTAACTAATCCAACTTGTTTCATCAACATTATCTTCTCTTCCGCGGTACGCCAATTAGCTTGATTTGCCAGTTCTATCGGATATGGATTTCGAGGATATACACTTCCCAGTAGAGCATGATTCCATGTCCCTGTTGATTTGCCCAAATTATAAAGCAAGCCGTAAGAACTTTCTTTAGGTATATCTATCAAGATAATTTTACCTCCATCACGAAGTTTATCAAAACTATTTCGTAATGCTTTTCCTAAATCGGAGATATAACTTGGGCAACCATTGTAAAGGATTGTATCGTAGACCTCGTTTTCACATAAAAACTCCTCTGCCGAACTAACCACAACATTCAACCCTCTCAGAGTTGCAATACCTGCCATATCTGTTGATGGTTCAACCCCGTCCTCAATTGTGATTCCATACTCTGTTCTTAAAATCATTTCGAACAATCCACTACCACAACCAATAGATAGAACTCGCCCACTATCTTTTAAAAAGTGAGCTACCAGTTTAACTTCGGAGTATAATACATTTTTGTTTTCGAGAAACCATGAATCATATTTCTCTGCATACTTATCAAAACTTTCATTCATTTTTTTACAATAATCAAGCCGTTTCGTATTTACGAAACGGCTTGATTAATACTATATATACAGTACTGTTTAGTTTTCACTTTTTCCGTTTCCCTACGATGTCGATTACAACATATCAGGTTCAAGGGTTTAATCTCAGCTCTTATAAAAGAACACCCCTAACAGAGATATTGTGAATATACATATAAATATTGATAATCGTAGTTATTTTCCCTTTTGTATTTAACTTTAATAATATAGGTTTCAAAAACTAAATGATTTCCCGATGTATCGACTCTCAGCCATTAAAATTCTTCATTTTTACAATCTATGTAACGCTTGTCTTAAATCAGATAAAATATCTTCAATATGCTCTAGTCCAAAGGATATTCGAACTAATCCCTCATAAACTCCAATTTCAAGAAGTTGTTTCTCATTCAACTGTCGATGAGTAGTAGTTGAAGGATGTAGCACAGAAGTCCTGATTTGATAATTAATCTCAATTAAATTTGATTATATCAAAATATTAATTTCTTTTGTTTATTATTTCCGTTGGAATTATGATTTATCTAATCAGATTAAAAAATATACAGAAAGCTCTTTATACACTTGATAAAGAATTTTTAGAGGATAATAGTGTCACATTAAATGAAGCTTTTATCTTATACTCCCTGTATAATAAAAAGACCTCTTGTGCCAGCTATCTATCCAATCAGATTGGTTTATCAAACTCTCGAACATCCAGAATATTGGAAAATCTTGAGATAAAAAAATACATTATAAGAAGAATCGGGAAACCAGATAAAAGAAAGATGATCTTTTCCTTAACAGATAAAGGTAGAGAGAAAATAAAAGAAATACAGTCGAGAGAAAATAAATATACAGAGTTTATAATTCGATTAGTTAAAATGATAAAAGAAATCATTACACCATAAGATTATATCAATTATAATAAAAACAAATATATGAAAATACTTATCATAGGTGGGGTTGCCGGAGGAGCTTCTGTTGCAGCTCGTTTAAGGAGAATGGATGAACAGGCTGAAATTATTTTATTTGAAAGAGGTGAATATATTTCTTATGCCAATTGTGGCTTACCATATTATATCGGAGGTACAATAGCGAACAGAGATAATCTTTTCGTCCAAACTGTAGACGGGTTTTCTAAGCGATTCAAGATAGATATCAGGGTATTACAGGAAGTAATCTGCATTAATAGGGAAAAGAAAAGTGTAACCATACAAAACCTTGTTACAAATAAGGAATATACTGAATCTTATGACAAACTCATTGTATCTACCGGATCAGAACCGGTGAAACCTCCAATCAAGGGCATCGATAGTAGAAAGATATTTACACTTCGTAATGTACCTGATACCGATAAAATCAAAAATTTTCTTATAACTCACAAGCCGAAAAGAGCAATTGTCATAGGCGGTGGATTTATTGGGCTGGAAATGGTAGAAAACTTACATCATGCAGGACTCGAAGTGCAGTTAGTTGAAAAGGCAGATCAGGTTATGGCTCCGATTGATTTTTCTATGGCCGCAATAGTTCATCAGTATCTTAGACAGAAAGGGGTACGGCTTTATCTGAAAGAAGGAGTAACCTCTTTCCTCGAAGAAGAAAACGGCATTCGAATCGGACTGGAAAGTGGTAGAGAACTTATCTCCGATATGGTTATTTTCAGTATTGGTGTTCGCCCTGATATTAAGATTGTAAAAGATGCAGGGCTAGAACTTGGAACTACAGGAGGGATTAAAGTTAATAGTTATATGCAGACCAGTGAGAATAATATCTACGCGTTAGGCGATGCCGTAGAAATATTGAATCCGGTAATAAACAAACAAATGCTGATTCCTCTGGCAGGTCCGGCCAATAAACAAGCCCGTATTGTTGCAGATAACATACTGGAGGACAATAAATATATGTACTCGGGAACTATTGGCACATCTATTGCCAAAGTGTTTGACTTAACCGTTGCGGCGACAGGACTTTCATCCAAAATGCTGAACAGAGAGTGTATTGAGCATATATCATCTTTTACCCATGGGAGTTCGCATGCAGGGTACTATCCCGGAGCATCTCAACTGTCAATAAAGATAAATTTCTCTCCCTTAAATGGAAAGCTTCTGGGGGCTCAGGTTGTAGGAAGAGAAGGAGCAGATAAAAGAATTGAGTTGTTTTCTGAGGTTATAAAAAAAGGAGGTACAATTTACGATCTGATGGATATTGAGCATGCATATGCCCCGCCTTATTCATCGGCTAAAGACCCTGTCAATATGGCTGGTTTTGTAGCTGATAATATTCTTAAAGGAAAGATGAGAATAGCCCAATGGCGGGATATTGAAAAAATAAATCTCGCCAAAACGACCCTGTTAGATGTCCGTACTTCAGAAGAATATAGCGAAGGATATATCAATGGTGCGATGAACATCCCCCTAGATGAACTGCGTTCCCGGATTAAAGAAATACCAAAAGAGAAGGACGTTTTAATCTATTGTGCTGTTGGCTTACGCGGGTATATTGCTTCCCGGATATTAGCACAATATGGATTTTCTAATGTTCTAAATATGTCAGGAGGTTATACAACCTATGCAACAGCAATAGCAGAATACTCTTTATAATAGAAAAATTCAGCTATCACTCCGTATTTAAACAAAATTAGAGTTTTAAATATATTATTTCTTATGGAACTATATTCTAATGGAAATAATATATTATCTTTGTAAGAAATATAAATGCAAATAAATATGCAAATTATAAAAAACAATTGGCCATATCTCTTAGGAGCACTTATCGGAGCAATAGGTGGATATATGTATTGGAGGTACATCGGATGTAGTACCGGTACTTGTCCCATAACTTCATCTCCTACAGTTAGTACTCTATACGGAGTATTGCTGGGCGGCTTATTCGGAGGTATTTTTAAAAGAAATAAAGAAAAGAAACAGTAATAAAATAAATAATATGGCGGGATTTTTTAGCAGATTACTCGGATTGGAGGACAAAGCTGATTTTAAAGTTCTCTTAGAGAATGGAGCTATACTTCTGGATGTCCGAACAAAAGAAGAATATAAACAGGGAGCAGCAACAAACTCAGTCAATATTCCTCTGGATAGTTTGAATAGTAATTTATCGAAACTAAAAAAAGATAAACCGATTATTGCTATATGCGCCAGTGGTATGCGTAGTCGCAGTGCGGTGACTCTCTTAAAGAATAAAGGTTTTCAGGAAGTATATAATGGCGGAAGCTGGTTTAATTTTAATGAGTAACAGAATGAATCGCATATTGAAGAATTGGGATTTTGCCCGGATCGTTCGTTTGCTATTGGGTGTTTTGATAGCCATCTATTCAATATCTTCGCAGAACTATATATTTTTGGTTTTTGGAGGATGGCTACTTTTTCAGGCAATTATGAATATTTCCTGTTGTGGCACTGCTCGTTGCTACACGGATACCAAGTACAAAGAAAATATTTATGGTGATCAGATAAAAAAATATAAACCGGATTAAAAATGAAGTATACAATACTATTTTCACTCGTGGCATTATTGCTTATTTCTTGTAATAACAAGACAGAAACAAAAGATCAAATAGAAGAAACAATTAAAAAAGAAAATAAAATGACAACAATACATTTAACAAAAGCTGAATTCTTGTCAAAAGTTGCTAATTTTGAAACAAATCCTACTGAATGGAAATATTTAGGGGATAAACCGGCATTGATTGATTTCTATGCTGATTGGTGTGGCCCTTGTAAAGCTATAGCTCCGGTGCTGGATGAATTGGCCGCAGAATACGGAGGTCGTATATATATTTATAAGATAAATACGGAAACTGAACCTGAACTAGCGTCTGCGTTTGGGATAAGAAGCATACCTTCTTTACTGTTTGTTCCGATGACCGGACAACCTCAAATGGCTGCAGGAGCATTACCAAAACAGCAACTGAAGGAGGCTGTTGATAATCTTTTATTAAAAGAGTAACAGTAAATATAAATTTAGACTAAAATGGCAGACAGTATAAATAATTCGCAAGTAAGAACATTATGTCAGATCAGAGATGTGTATCGGGCGATTTATGACTTTGAGCTAAACTTTCAACAATTATATGATCTTGGCCTGAATGAAGGAATGCTACTATGTTCGCTAAATACTCAAAAATATTCATCAAATGAATTGGCGAGTGTATTGGGGCTGAGTAATTCGAATACATCGAAAGTGATAAAGTCGGTGGAAAAAAAGGGGCTTATCAGACGTATTGTAGGTAAGGAAGATAAGCGCCAGATGTATTTTGCTTTGACTGATTTGGGTAAGAAAAAACTTGAATCGATAAAATGTGCTGAGTTTGATATTCCCGAAACGCTAAGATCTGTAGTCAAACTATAATATTAGGCTATGAAGACAACTATAAATGTAGAAAATATACAGTGTAGTAGCTGTGCACGGTCTATAGGTAAAGAAATTGGTATTATTCCCGGAGTATATGGTGTGAATGTGGATATTGCGAATAAAGCTATTGTGATTGATCACACAGAAGAAATCACAGAAAAAGAACTTCAGGAAAAATTTCAGAAGATATATTGATCTATAAAATAAACAAAGGCAACGGTAAATTATAACTGTTGCCTTTGTTTTTTATATCTTTTGCCCAATAAAGCGTATTACAGAGGCTTTTCCATTATGTCCTATACCTTCTGCCAATTCTATTTCTATTTCTTCTAAAAGATCGATCTTTAAAGAATCAAAGATAGAGAGAATTTCTTGCTTCGAATACATCATCTCCACATGTGGAGGACCTCCAGCCAATGGATTTTGTTGCTGGTGTTTTACATGCTCTTTGCTAAATCCTTCGATAATAATATGCCCTCCAATTTTCAAAAAAGGCAGTAATGATCTGTGATATTTTGCTTTTAACTGTTCCGGTAAGTGAACATAGGTAAGAGCAATTGCATCGTAAGAATCAGGTATATAGTTTTGTGCAATATCTTCGAAATTCATTACCTTATATGAAATATCGACACTATTTTTATTTGCTAATCGTAGAGCTTTCTCTTTAGCCTGTTGGCTTTGATCGAAAGCATCTACACTCCATCCTCTTGTTGCTGCATATACACCATTTCGTCCCTCTCCATCAGCAGGAAGAAGAATTTTTCCTGTCAGAAGTGTATCGATGGTTTCCTTGAAGAACAGATTCGGTGTTTCTCCATAGCGGTATTCTTTTATATTGTAACTTTCGTCCCATTTATTATTCATAGTCATTCTTTTTTTAATTAGTATGCACTGAAGAAATCCGGCTTTATCGTAAATCCTATCCTTACCTGATTTGTATATTTCTTGTAATTCAGCAACCCTTCTCCATAACCGGCATAATAATCCAAAGTTAAGTATTGATTTGAATTTTTAGATACTCTAAATGATAAAGATGTATGTAAATTAGGGTTTATAATCTTATCTCGAGGGATTATATTAAGGCTAAACCACCATAAATTTTCCTTATCTATATAATTGACCGAAAAAATGCCATATCCTTTGTAGCGCAATAAATCTTTATTATTACCCCCATCCACATACGGCAGATATATTTGCGCTTTAGCCGATAATCGCATATTGTAAAAGTATTTGGCTGATAGATTTATATAATTCCAACTACGGGAGTCTTCTCCAGCTTTACCATTCGATTCATGTTCCAGAGAAATCATCATTGCCCCTTTCAGTTTATTGTCTTTTATTACATATCTGCCTATGCCTATTCCCGGATTGTAATTTGTATCGCTGAAAGGACTTGATTCATCGTAAATATCCCAAAATGATTTCTGAGAATACGTAATGTATAAGAATGAGTTGAAAGGGAGTACACTTTTGGTAACTCTGTGACGAATGCTAAACTGAAAAAATGCATCTGCCGTTTTTCGGGTTACCGATTTGTTTAAAGGGATTCCGGTTACCATATAATTATCCTTGTATACTGCAAAAGGAGCTTGCTTATCGAGCACAGACCTTACAAGATCTTCCGAAACTTCAATTGGCTTATGTTTCAACACATTTAATGACTGCATCTCATTCAGATAGTTATTTCGAAGAGAAAGACTATCCACCTGTAAGATGGTATTCTCTTGTGAGTAAGCACTTGGGATGTGTATGATGAGGATAAGGAATATGACTATTGTATAAAATATTGTTTTCATAATCTAAAAAAGAGAGCAAAAGACGATTTCTGTATTCGGTTTTGCTCTCTCAAGTTTAATTAATCAATTTACCGTTTAATATTCAGTTTATCAAGCAGGATTTCCAACGGACAAAATTTAGTGAACGAAGATTGTATAAGATTCACACCAACAAATGCAGGTAACAATAGCCATCCTATAGATACAAGGTAAGCTAAGGATATACCTATCAGCACCATTGTTCCCGCTACTATCCGTACAATATATTCACGTTTCATAATTAAATAAGTTTAGAAAAATTCTCTACATCTAGGATAAAAGCATGTACAGGAAAGGGATTTTTGGTTTCAATATTGCAACTATCAATTTCTACGATAGCCTTGTCTGCTATTTCTTTTGTTACAAAACTGAAGAGCATAATTGAATTTGTTTTTGCATTATTGCCATTCGCAGCAAACCATCCCAAGCTTTCTTTTTTCTTTTTATATCCTGTAATATTTGTTACGCTGAATCGCTTCACTCCGGCCTCATGGAGCAGACTTCCTACCTGCTCCTGATATTCCTTTATACTTAATACAACTAATAGCTTCATAATCATTTTACTTTCTTTTTCAACATTTTGAAATACAACAACGGCACAACAATCAGTGTCAGTACAGTAGAGGTTATTGTTCCACCCATCAAAGAAATTGCCAGACCTTGAAAAATAGGATCGAATAGAATGACGATTGCTCCCAAGACTACCCCTCCGGCAGTCAGTATGATAGGCGTGGTGCGTACAGCTCCGGCTTCAATCACAGCTTGTTTTAATGGAATACCATCTTTGAGTCGTATGTCGATAAAGTCGATAAGTAGTACAGAGTTTCGCACCATAATTCCGGCTAATGCTATAAACCCAATCATAGACGGGGCACTAAAGTAAGCTCCCATAATCCAGTGTCCGAAAATAATACCAATCAATGATAGAGGTATAGCAGCCAACTGTACCAACGGTGTGATAAAGTTTTGAAACCAAGCGACAATTAGAACATAAATAATAATTAATACAAATAAGAATGCTAATCCTAAATCACGGAACACCTCGTATGTTATTTGCCATTCTCCATCCCACTTTAAGGAAAAGTTGTCTTCATATTTTGGTTGCTTACTATATTCTTCTGATAAAGTGTATCCTTCAGGGAGTTTTACCTGAGATAACTTATCCGACACTTCCGTAATAGGATATATAGGGCTTTCTAAACTTCCTGCAACCTCCGTTAATATGTAAACTACACGTTTTTGATCTTTGCGGTGAATGCTTTTTTCTTTTTCTCCTTTAGTGACCTTCACCAAATCGCTAACGGGAATTGCCATACCTTGTTGATTCACAACTTTCATGCTTAGTACATCTTCTATACTTGATTTCTCTTTTTCTGACAGTTGAAGTACAATGCCTACTTGATTGACTGATGAAGGTTGATGCAATATGCCTACAGGCATGCCCGATAGAGCCGTTCTCATATTCTGAACAACTTGTGCATTGGGGATTCCCAATTTCATCGCTTTGTCTTTATCTACCTCAAACTTATATTCAGTCTGAGCATCTTCTACCGACCAATCCACATCAACAACATTATCTGTTGCAGCTAGTATATCTTTCACTTGTTTGGCTACCGCTATTTGTTGTTCATAATCAGGACCATATATTTCGGCTGCAATTGTAGACATTACAGGAGGACCGGGAGGTACTTCCACTATTTTTACATTGGCATTGTATTTTTTGCCGATAGCTTGCAAATCGGCACGTACCGATGTGGCTATATCATGACTCTGTTCGCTACGTTCTCCTTTGTCAACAAGATTAACCTGTATATCAGCTACATTGTCACCCATGCGCATATCATAGTGGCGAACCAATCCATTGAAGCTGATAGGAGCAGAAGTTCCCACATACGTTTGATAATTGGTTACCTTATCATTCCGATTGATATGTACAGCTAATTCTTTAGTCACGGCGGCAGTGCGTTCCAAAGTCGTTCCCTCCGGCATATCTATTACCACTTGAAACTCATTCTTATTGTCGAAAGGCAGCATTTTTACCGGAACAGATTTTGTATAAAACAACACAAACGATCCCAGCAAAACAACAGTTAAGCCAATCATAAATGTCCAACGGCGTTTTCTGTTTTCCAGAAACGGAGTTACTATTTTAGCATATAATTTGTATATTTTTGTTTCATGTAAATCCGTTTCTTTTTCTTCACTTTCGAGTCCTTCTCCTTTTTTATCTTTATGTCTTAAGAATAAATAGCCGAAATATGGAGTCAATGTCAGAGCTACTAGTAAAGAGAAAATCATGGCTATGGATGCACCTATAGGCATCGGACTCATATATGGTCCCATCATCCCCGACACGAATGCCATAGGAAGTACCGCAGCGATAACAGTCAGCGTTGCCAAGATAGTCGGATTTCCTACCTCATTGATAGCATATAGTGCAGCTTGCAATGGTGGTAGTTTTTTCATCTTGAAGTGACGGTGCATATTCTCCGCAATCACAATGGAGTCATCCACAACAATACCCGTCACGAATACTAATGCAAACAGTGTGATGCGATTGAGCGTATATCCCAAAAAGTAATAAGCAAACAGAGTAAGGGCAAAAGTTACAGGCACGGAAAGGAATACTACCAGACCGCCACGCCATCCCATAGCTATCATCACAAATAGAGTTACAACTATAATAGCAATAGATAAGTGGAACAGTAATTCGGATACTTTGTGTGAAGCCGTCTCTCCATAGTTACGTGTTACTTCCACATTCATATCCTTTGTGATAACATCTTTTTTCAGGTGATCTACTTTATCAATGACTACTTCTGCCAGCTTCATTGCATCAGCACCTTTTTTCTTAGCAATAGAAATAGTTACAGCCGAATAGTCGTCGGGCATGCCGGCTTTTTTATCGCCTGACGCAGCTCCATATCCAAACGAAACATATTGTTTGGGTACTTCAGGTCCATCTTCTACTTCTGCTATTTGATACAGGTAAACCGGCTGATTATCATTTGTTCCTATAATCAGATTCTTCACATCATCCACATTCGCAAAGAAATTGCCGGTTTGTACAGAGTAAACCATATCCCCTGTTACGATATTTCCGCTTTGCATTTGTGCATTATTCGCTTGCAGTGATTGGGCTATTGCTCCAAAGTCGAGCTTGCTCTGAGCCATCTTGTCTTTGTCGAGCATGACCTTCATCTGTCGGCTTTGTCCACCTACAATATTCACTTGTGCTACATCAGGTATTTTCTTTATCTCGTTGCCAACTACTTCGGCTACTTGACGTATTTGATAATCACCCATTTTATCACTCCAAAAAGTGAAAGCTAATGCAGGAACATCATCTATGGCTCGTGATTTTACCAATGGCATAGTCGCACCTTGTGGCATACGATCCATATTCTTCATCATTTCGTTGTAAAGTTTTACTAACGAACGTTCCACATCTTCGCCCACATAAAATTGTACGGTGAGCATACCCATACCATTCATGGAAGTAGAATAAACATGCTCTACACCTTTGATATTTGATATGATTTTTTCGATAGGTTGTACAACACCCGATTCTACTTCCTGAGGTGTTGCTCCGGGATAACCAATCATAATATCCGCCATAGGAACTTCAATCTGAGGTTCTTCTTCGCGCGGGATAAAATATATGCTGAACAGTCCTAAGAGCATAAAGGCAAACATGAGTAGGATACTCAATTTGGATTTTATAAATGCTCCGGCTATTTTTCCTGAAATTCCGTTTTCCATAATTTTACTTATTTACAGATACTTTTACTCCGTTATATAATTTGCCTTCGGCTTTGGATACAATCCTATCATTTTGGCTCAAGCCCGAAAGTACTTCTATTTGATTGCCGATTGTTTTACCTAAACGTATCCAGCGTAGATTGGCTTGATTTTGGTCGTCTATTACATATACTCCTGTCAGTTGGTCGCGATAAACAATCGAATTTTTATCCAGCATGATTTTAGATGTAATATTCTCACCAGTTTTATTCGGTATCAATATATTTACATACATCCCCGGACGTATATTTTCTTTATCTTTTGTTTCGATAGCCAACTTCATCGAGTATTGTCCTCCTGTACGGAAGGCCGACGGACTGAGTTCGGATACTTTCCCATCGATCGTTATCCCTAATGATTTCAATTCCATTTTGGCTACATCACCTACTTTTACATACTGTATATAGTTTTCGGGGATAGATGCTGTAACCTGCAATTCTCCATTCTGCTCGATCGTCAAAATAGGCATTCCCGGATTTGCCATGCTCCCTTCGTCTATCATTTTTTGTGTTACAACTCCCGAAAATGGAGCGCGTATATTGGTGTAAGAAAGCATCGCATTTACTTCGTTCATCTGTTGGCGAGCCATTTGTACTTTGGCATTCATAGAAGTATTCTGCAAAGCCACATTTTCGAGTTCCTTATCTGACACACTGTTTTGACCACGCAGCGTTTTATAACGTTCATAGTCACGTTGGGCATTCTTTGCTGCTGCTTCAGCTTCGGTAATCATAGCTTGTATCTGTGCCCTTTTTGCCAGAATATCATCGCTGCTAATAGATACGAGGAGTTGTCCTGATGCTACCTTATCACCCGGTTTTACATATATCTTCGTTACATAGCCCATCATTCGGGTACTGATGTTAGCGGTTTGCTTAGCTGTGACTTCACCGCTAAGATAAAATCCTTCGTTTGTAGATTGAGCCGGAGAATAAGCTTCTACTTTTACTATAGTCTTATCTTTATCCTCTAATTTATCGGAAGAAGAGCAGGCGTAAAGAGTTGATATTCCCACTATTCCTAAAAATGCATTTCTTAAAGTTTTCATATCTATTTATAGGTTTTATTTGTTACTTAGTTTTTGATAAAAAATTGAGATATGCTTCTGTCATATTATACGACATAATAGATTGAGATAGCATCAGTTTTTGCTGAAAGAATTGAGCCTGTGCCATCAGCAAGTCTGTGGTACTCGCTAAACCTTCACGGTGACGATTGGAGAGAATACGTAATGCTTCATCTGCTTGTTCCACGCTGGCTCTTTGTTTGTTGATCTCTATTTGGGAATCGTTCAGATCTCGTTTGGTTTTATTTAGCTCTAGTTCTTCTTTCTTAATGTGGAGGTTGAGCTCTTCTTGCATTTTATCTCGTTCAAATTGTGCCGATTTCATTTTACTCCGGTTTTGATTGCCTGAAAATATTGTCCAGCTTAGATTTACACCAACCAAGTAAGAATCATTCCCAAATTTGAAAGCTTTCGAATCATTTAAGCTATATGAGCCAAAAGCATTGATACGTGGCAGGAATGCCATTTTTGAAGATTTTACCATCATGTTAGTCGCATCTACAGCTTTGTTTAGTGCCATGATATCGGAACGATAAGACGAAAGCTCTCTATCTTGATATAGGTTTATCTCTTGCGACAATGAATCTGTTGTATACACATCGCTACTTGTTTCCAATCCCATCAGAAGACGCAGTCCGTCTGAGGCATTCTGTATATTACTTTCAGCTTTTGCCAATGCAGTTTCAATTGTATTGACTTGTACCTGAGCATTCAATACATCTGATTTTTGAACTAATCCTTGATTATAAAAATTGGAGACTGATTGATGTATTTGTTTCACATCCGCTAACGATTTTTGAAGGATGTTTCGAGCCTGATACGACATTTGTAATTGAGTATATGCTTTTCGCACTTCAAATTCGATGTATTCTTTGGCTCGTTCCGTTTTGTATTTGTAAACTTCCTCTTGAGCTTTAGCTCCTTTGCGAGCATAGATCATATCCATATTTAACAATGGTAGCTTAGCTTCTACCTGAGCACTGTAATTTTGTCTTGCTCCCGGATTATTCAGTTTTGACGGATCGAAATCCATGGCTGTAACTGATTCTTGCTGCAAGAGAAATCCGAAAGCATTTAGTGGGTTATTTGTACTTAAAGCGGTATATTCAACCGTCACTTGTGGGAGAAAAACGGCATCTGTTTGATGATAATTTGCATTCGCTACTTTGCCATCTAAATTGGACATTTTCACATGACTGTTATTTTTCACTGCTATTTCTACAGCTTTATCAACGGTGATGTATGGTGAATTTTGCGCCTGGATAGAGAGGCCAAGCCAAATCACACTTAATGTAATAATTATCGCTCTTTTCATTTTTATCATGTTCTTTATTATCGTTTATTTTATTTTCCATTGGAAATATACAGCAAAGGAAAATAATATTTTCTAAAGAAACAAATTTCCATAGGAAAATATAATAAAATATTATTTATTGCGTTATTATGAACATATGTTCATAATTATATTATCTTTGAATGTTTTAAAACCGCAATCAAATAATATTTATGGCTCGAATAAAGAAAAAGAGACTAGTCCAGATGGCTCCTTGTTTTGGAGGATTCAAGCCATTCGGTGTACTCAATGAAAAACAGGGCAGAGTTATGATAAATATTGAAGAATACGAGGCTCTCAAGCTATGTGATTATGAACATTTGACTCAATCAGAAGCGGCAGAATTAATGAATATCTCACGCCCTACATTTACTCGTATCTATGAGAGTGTCCGATCTAAAATTGCACGGGCATTCATTGAAGGCTTACCTATTATTTATGAAGGAGGAGATAGCTTGATTGCTGAATGGTACACGTGCAATAAATGCGAAATTATATTTACGCTGAAAAATATAGGTGGAAAGAGCTGTCCCCTTTGCAAGAGTAAAGAAATTACATTAAATTAATTTGAGTAAATGATTATTGCGATTTCAACAGATAAAGAAGACAATTGGGATCAGCCAGTTTCGGAAAACTTTGGACGTAGTCAATGGTTCTGCTTGTATAATACGGATACCAAGATAGTGCGGTTTATTGAAAATATAGCTGGATCAACCAAACAGAATGCGGGAATAAAAACTATAAATTTCTTACTTGAACTAAATGTTGATACTGTTCTATCAGGTCGTTTTGGTAGTATAACGACTGTTTTATTACGAGAAAAAAACATCCAGATAATCATTCCACAGAGAACAAAAATATTAAGTGAAATTATCAATCAATTAAAAAATCAAAAGTTATGAAAATTGCAATACCAACAAGAGCGAATGCTGTTGATGATCATTTCGGACATTGTGAATCCTATTCTATATTTACCATCGGAGAAAATAAAAATATAGAAGGTACTGAGACATTAGCTTCTCCTCAGGGATGCGGTTGCAAAAGTAATATTGCTTCGGTTCTACAAGACAAGGATGTAACAATTATGCTTGCCGGTAATATGGGTACAGGAGCATTAAATATCCTGACAAAACATGGGATAAAAGTATATCGTGGATGTTCTGGGGATGTTACAGAGCTAGTTAATGATTTCTTGAACGGCAATGTGACCGACTCAGGAGAAGGGTGTAATCATCATGAAGAAGGTCATCAATGCACTCATCATTAATGAATGAAAGCAACTGTTTTAATCGATAATAATCCGCATCCTCTACTAGACTTATATAATGAGCACGGTGTATGTATTTATTTTGAAATCGATGACCAGAAATACTTATTTGACGTAGGGGCTTCAGACAAATTTTACGTCAATGCTTTGCAATTAGGTATTGAGATAGAGGATGTTGATTATTTAGTAATTTCTCATGGGCATAATGATCATGGGGGAGGTCTAATGAAATTCCTTGAAGTAAATTCAAAAGCAAAGATTTTTATATCGTCCGAAGTGAGAAACCGATCCTTTTATTCGTATCGAAGAGAAAAAATACGGAATATAAGCTTAGACGTATCCTTATTCGAGCGATATTCCAAACGGTTTATTTTCATTGATAGGAACTGCAAGATAAATAAAGATATCGGACTTATTTGCAAATTTACAGATCAGTTTCCGCTACCTCAGGCCAATCGTACTTTGTATGTACAAAAATCAAATAATGAAAATCCGGATAGGTTTAGTCACGAGATAGCATTGGTTGTTAACGAGTCTAAAGAGATTATTGTTTTTTCGGGTTGCTCTCACAATGGCATTTTGAATATTTTGCATACTTGCAGAAAATATTATCAAAAAGAAGTGCTTCTTTGTATCGGGGGTACACACCTTATAAACTCGGATGAGAGCAATATTTATGAATCGGAAGAGGACATTTTACATATAGGACAGTATATCAATAACAATTATCCCAATATGCAAATAATAACTGGACATTGTTCTGGAAGTAATGCCATAAAATTATTGTCTAATGATCTCAGTGATAAAATAAAAGTATTTCATAGCGGTTTTACAGTCTACACATAATAGGACTCTCCATATTAAAATATTAAAACACATACAATTTGATAAAAGTAAGTGTTTTAATATATTTATCACGTCATACTTCAGGACTTTTAGCCTATTAACCATTTTTCAACCAAGACGAGCATTTCGCTATGAAAAATAAATTCATTCTTCATACCCCAACCATGCCCCCCTAATGGAAAGATATATAATGCAGAGGGAATGTCATTTAGCTTGAGGTGTTCATAATATACGATACTGTTTAAAGGAGATATAGCCGTATCATCATCACTACACATAATTAGACATCTCGGGGAAGTCGATGAAACATGTTTTTCTACAGAATAATAATCAATTTCCTCCTTACTGCAGGAAATATCTAATAGTTTCTCTCGCGAAGGCTTATGTGTTAGATTATCAGACATACTGATAACAGGATAGAACAACAAAGAAAAATCTAATTCAGAATCTTTCTCTATTCTTGTTGCCAGCGTTGCTACAATATGTCCACCAATAGAAAACCCTGCCGCTCCAATATTCCTCCTATCAATATTCCACTCTGAGGCTCTTGACCTTATTATTTTAATTGACTGTCTTAGGTCTATCTCGGATAAATACATATGTTTTTGGGGTAAACGATAATTTAGGACAATTCCGGCTATACCTATTTTTGCTAACCACTGTGCAAACTGTCGTCCTTCATGATCGGTATTCACTTGATTAAAGCCTCCACCACCACAAATCACAACCGCCTTTGCCGGATGAATTGCAGCTTTTGGTAAATACACATACATTTCAGGTATTCCTGCTATCTGATCATCGGGTTGATCTTATAATGGTACAGTAATGGAAGTATCCATTTTAAATATTTGAATTAATCAAACTCCATTCACTAATTGAAGGAATAACCCCAGATTCGATAAGACTGTCTCGCAAGTTACACAAATGAGAATAACTTTTCACCAAACTCTCATGCTCTTCGGCTGTTCCTTTAACCTTTCTATAGAATACTCCATTATTATCAAGTATAGTTTCCATAGACATCATAACATAGTTAAACTCATCTGTAGATAAATAAACACCTACAGGCCACTCAAATTTAGTTCCACCCATAGCTGCCCTAATCATTTCTATAGATAAATAAGCAGGACTCTGAAAAGATGATCTACCTCTTAAATCTATAATATTCTTTCCTCCTTGAATAACCCTTTGTTGCAACGCTTCCCATTCGCCTCGAGTCAGGGAGGGTGTACCAATCAAGTTATCAAGTGGCTCGCCATCAATAATTGCTGTAGATGAGAACACTGCCATTTGTTCACCATGTCCTCCATAAGTTCTGCAATTTTCAATTTTATCTGGATCTACTGAAAAATATTTTGCCAATTCATTTCTTAATCGGGTACTATCCAAAGCTGCAAGGGTGCTTACTTGAGAGGGCTTTAAACCAGAATACAAAAGTGTTAATAATCCGGTAATATCAGCTGGATTAAAAATAACAACAACATGTTTTACATCCGGACAGAAAGTTTTTATATCCTTTCCAAATTGTATAGCGATCTCTGCATTCCCTTTCAATAAATCTTCGCGAGTCATTCCCTCTTTTCTCGCTGCTCCTCCTGATGAAACAATATACTTACTTCCAGTCAATGCTTCTTTGATATCTGAAGTCGAAGAAATATTAATTCCAGTAAATCCACATTGTAATAACTCTTCAGTAACTCCCCGAAGACCTTTTTCATAGGGATCATATAAACAAATATTATTAGTTAAACCCATGAGAATGGCGGATTGAGCCATATTAGAGCCTATCATACCTGCAGCTCCGATAATTGTCAGCTTTTCAGCAGAAATTGTTTTCATAATTTTTCTCTTTTGATTAATAACAAAGTTATACAATGAATCATAGATATATGCATATAAAATCATTATAACCCATAACAAAAAGTTATACTTATAAAACGGTATATTATGTAATATCTCATGAAAATGCACCAAGCAGATATAGTCGTCATAGAAGAATAACTGAAAAAATCTTTTATTTTAAAAAAATATGATTGATTTTATGCATTAATCTGGCATATTTGCATAAATAAATATAGTATAGGTTCGAGTTTATTTTTAATTAGTACCTCTTTTTCATTACATATTCTTATAAAGCATAACCTTGTAATTCAATAGTTACGAATATAAAAAGACATTTATCAAGGAGACTCTATGATTTTAGTAAAGACGATGATTATTTTTCTTTGAAAATTGCTCAGATTAGCTTACTTCAAAACTCTCTTAATAGTTTAAGCTATCCCTAGCTTATCCGTGCATTTCCTTGTTCATTTTGTAACTATTATTATTTCTCTATTAGTTCTTTATATAAAGACATCGTTTTTGAAGGCAGATTCCCCATGTTAATTCTTTTCATTACAGAATCATAAAATGGAGGTACGAATAAATAATAATCAGAAAATGAATAAATATCTGAAGGAAATTGCCGATTTGTGCGGTATTGAGAAGCACCTCACCTATCATTTCCCTCGTCACTAAGAAAAGGCTTAGGAGCCATGCAAGAGTTTCCTTTCTCTCAATAAATACATCTTAATATTCTTTTCTTACCTAGAAGTAAGTATCAAAATCATATTAAATTATTGATCCTTTTTATTAAAAACATTGGTTACAGTAAAGGACTGCTTGTTTGAGTAGTCCTTTATTAACAATGAAGAGGATCACCAATGCGATCATCATTAATAACTTAACTGAAGTCTGTCTAAGATTTGCTTAGATTCAAATTTTAAAACTGTCTAAATCTAAGTAAATTGGCTAATTTCAAGACTGTTACCTGTTGGAGTGTTGCGATTTGCGTATATGCCTTTTTTTGTGTTTTTTTCATGAGCAAGATACACTAAAACATTTTATAAGCTATTAATCAATATATTAAAGGTTTTTCTTGTTTCTGTAGGTAACGATTTAGAAACCATCTTAGTTCTTAGATATGCTTAATTTTCTCACTATACTAAAGAGCGACTTATCTTTTGTAAAGATATAAAATTTTCGTTTTAGAGAACTGAATTTCTTAGATTTTCATCTTCAAATAGAATTTATGTGGTAGTAAAAAAATGATACTATATAGTCAAAGTTAAGATACTAAAAAACTTTTCCTCTTTCGTTACTCTTTGAAAACTTTAGATTAATATATGGATATTTCTCTCTAAGATAATTTACAAAATAAATATTCGCAATCTTGCGAATTTAATTATTATTCGTATATTTACGAACAATAAATATCGAGTCTATGTCAAAGAAAGAATTAACAGCCGATCAGGAACAATTAGCCCGTTTTGCTAAAGCATTAGGACATCCTATTCGTATTGCCATACTTGAAATGCTTGCCAATCAATCATGCTGCTATCATGGCGATATGTCAGAGGTTTTGCCCATTGCCAAAAGCACGCTGTCTCAGCATTTGAATGAACTAAAAGATGCAGGATTAATTCAGGGGACAATTACATTACCCACCGTGAAATATTGTATCAATAACGAGAACTGGAATAAAGCCAAAGAACTATTTGGTGGTTTTTTTACTCAATTACAGAAAACAGACGATGTTTGCTGATATGATGAACATCAGGTTTGCAACACCAAAAGATATCCCTGCTATTAAAGAGTTGTTCCGTTCAACTATTCTTTCAGTCAATTTGAAAGACTATACACCCGAACAGGTCGGATGCTGGGCTGCAAGGGGAGAAGACGTGAGTGTATGGGAGGAACGGATAAATGAGCAATACTTTATACTTGCCGAGGAAAACAATACAATATTAGGGTTTGCTGCCCTAAAATTGTCAGGGTATTTAAATTCTATGTTTATCCATAAGGACTATCAGGGGAAGGGCATTGCAACATTCTTACTTAAAAAGATTGAAGAATATGCACGGTTAAAAGATATTTCAGAAATAACTGCTGATGTCAGTATTACAGCCCAACCTTTCTTCTCAAAAAAAGGCTATGTTATTTTGGAACAACAGACCGTTTGCATTGGTATTTCCATGACAAACTATAAAATGTCAAAAGTTTTATCCTGATATTTTTTTAAGATAAGCATTCGTTATTCGACGAAACAGGAACTGTTAGTATAAACACGAAATTATAAACAATATGAGAATTCTAATTCTGTGTACAGGAAATAGTTGCCGTAGCCAGATGGCACACGGATTTTTACAATCATTCGATCCTTCATTGTCTGTTTATTCCGCAGGGACAAAAGCAAGCGGAAAGGTAAACCCGAAGGCAATAGAAGTCATGCAAGATGCAGGAGTGGATATTTCGCACCATACATCCGATAGTGTAGAGCTATATATGAATGATGAATGGGATTATGTGATAACCGTTTGCGGTGGTGCAAATGAAAGCTGTCCTGCATTCTCAGGAAAAGTAAAGAACCGTCTGCATATCGGTTTTGATGATCCGTCCGAAGCTACGGGAACACCCGAGTTTGTTCAATCCGAGTATATCAGGGTAAGGGATGGAATCAAAACAGCATTTTATAAATTATACACCGATAAGATAAAAGGTCATGAGTAAAAAGAAAATGAGTTTCTTAGATAAGAACTTAACACTTTGGATATTCCTTGCAATGGCTATCGGTGTAGGATTGGGGTATTTTATCCCGTCTTTCAGCAACTACATAGATTCCATGTCGAGCGGAACAACAAACATTCCTCTGGCAATCGGTCTAATCCTGATGATGTACCCGCCATTGGCAAAAGTAGATTACAAACAACTGCCGAAAGTTTTCAAGACTGTCAGAATACTGACAGTCTCGTTAGTACTAAATTGGATTATCGGACCTGTCTTAATGTTCATACTTGCCATTCTCTTTTTACACGATTATCCCGAATACATGGTGGGGGTTATCCTGATAGGTCTTGCACGGTGTATTGCAATGGTGCTTGTGTGGAATGATCTGGCAGAAGGTAATACAGAATACGGCGCAGGACTTGTCGCCTTGAACAGCATTTTTCAGGTTTTCTTTTACAGTTTTTATGCGTGGATATTTGTAACTAAGTTACCGCCGTTATTTGGCTTTGAAGGTGCGATTGTGAATATATCCATAGGAACAATAGCCGAAACAGTCGCTATCTATTTGGGTATCCCTTTCCTGATAGGTATTCTAAGCCGTTTGGTATTGGTTAAAATAAAAGGAGAACAATGGTATAAAGATAAGTTTATTCCTGCCATATCACCAATTACCTTGATAGCGTTATTATTTACCATTGTGTTAATGTTCAGCCTCAAAGGTGAACTGATTGTACAAATACCATTGGATGTAGTGCGTATAGCCATACCGTTATTAATCTATTTCGTAGTAATGTTCTTCCTCAGCTTCTTCGCAGGAAAATTAATGGGTGCATCTTACGATAAAAATGCTTCAATCGCATTTACAGCTACAGGTAATAACTTTGAACTGGCTATTGCTGTTGCTATCGGTGTCTTCGGCTTGCATAGCGGACAAGCCTTTGCAGGCGTAGTCGGTCCGCTTGTCGAAGTGCCAGTACTTATACTGTTGGTAAACATTGCCTTTTGGCTAAGAAAGAAATATTATAAATAAAATAACACTTTTAATATGAACACGAACGAAGAAAAGAAAGCTTTGGTAAAGCAAAGATATAGTGAATTGGCTCTGAATAGTGATGCGTTAAAGTCCGATTGCTGTTGTGGAACGAATCCTGCGACTCCTTCAAAAAAGGTCTTTACGATCATGAGCGAAGATTACAGCGGGCTTAAAGGATACGAAGCCGATGCTGATTTGGGTGTAGGCTGCGGATTACCTACTGAGTATGCAGGTATTAAAGATGGTAATATCGTTTTAGACTTAGGCTCAGGTGCAGGTAACGACTGTTTTATAGCCAGGGCAGAAGTCGGAGAAAAAGGAAAAGTAATCGGTCTTGACTTTTCTCCACAAATGATAGAAAAGGCACGAAAGAACGCAACTAAAAGAGGATATACGAATGTCAAATTTATCGAAGGAGATATTGAGAATATGCCTTTGCACGATAGTTCCATAGATGTTGTAGTAAGTAATTGTGTCTTGAATTTATTACCCGAAAAAAATAAAATCTTTAAAGAAATATATCGGGTACTGAAAGAAGGCGGTCATTTCTGTATTTCTGATGTTGTGCTGAATGGTGTATTTCCAAAAGAATTTACAGATAATGCTTCCATGTATGCAGGCTGTATAGCTAGTGCCATACAAAAAGACGATTATTTGGGTGAGATTGAAAAGGCTAATTTTACTGATATAAAGATTGAACGGACAAAAACAGTTCTAATCCCTGATGATGTGTTGCAGGAGCATCTGGATGAATCGACAATAGCCAAATACAAAGCGGGAAATGTCGGCATTTATTCGATTACTGTAACAGGAATAAAATAGCAAAGTTTAAAGAAAGAGGTTGCAAATAAATGGATTCAGGACGATCATTCCTTCCTGAATCTACCAATTTATTCACAGCCTTCTTTTTCAGGTTTATCTACTTGTCAATAATAAGCAATTCGTTTTTATCATCAGAGATGAGACTTATAAATCTTTCATATTCTCTGAGGACATCAGCTATCACTTCCTCTTTTGTCATATACTGTATATCATTTCCTTTACGCCCATCATTAAAATAGGTAATCGGGATATAAGGCGTTTCCATATCAACATTCGGAGTATTCTCTTCCTCTATCATATACTCCGAGATCGTTTGAGGCTCAGCAACGACACCATATCGGAAATTTCGTATTTTATCATGCCTTATAAATAACTCTATGGATAGAGGAGTGTTTTTACCAGTTATTATTTCAGCTTCAATATCATTTTCGGATAACTCTTGCTGAAGTTCGCCGAATGCTTCTTTTACCGTGCCATTCAAGAAGTCCTTGACATCCCTCTTATGGGAAAATGTTAATATTCTGTTCAGCCGTTCCTTCCATCTGCTCCCGTCCCATGCAATACTACCATAGGGCAGTTTGGTATTATGAAATAAATGATCGATTTGCAAAGCTTTCCATAAAGAAAAACATAAGAGTAGCATACTCAACCCAAAGGGTAATGCGGAAATGAGAGTCATCGTCTGCAGTGAGGCCAGACCTCCTGCCCGAAGCAGTGTAAGAGAGAGAATGATGAGTAGTACACCCCAAAATATATTTTGCCACTTCGGCGAGTTCTTTTTATCACCGGATGCTATACTGTTCATAACCAATATACCGGAGTCTGCTGAAGTAACAAAGAAAACCCCAATCATCAAGATTGCTATTATATTCAATAAGCCTGTAAATGGAAAATATTCAAAAAAGCGAAACAGGAGAGTATCCGGATCGTTCGCCAATAGGCTCAACTCTCCATTTGCTACGAATTTATCCAGCCAAACACCACTACTGCCAAATATAGTCATCCATAAGAAATTGAATAAGGAAGGAATCAGTAGTACAGCTATAATAAACTCACGTATGGTACGCCCTTTCGATATACGTGCAATAAACAACCCTACAAACGGAGACCATGATATCCACCAGGCCCAATACATAATTGTCCAGCCCGAGAACCAGCCCTGAGCTTCTGTTTCATAGGCAAAAGTATTGAAGGTCAGATTTGTTAAATTACTGATGTAATAACCGATACCTTCACTAAAGGTGCTAAGTATATATATTGTTGGTCCTGCAATCAAAATAAATACCATCAGAATAAAAGCGAGAGACAGATTCAGTTCACTTAATCGCTTCACACCTTTATCCACGCCTATAAAAGCTGAAAATATAGCGATACCCATGACTACAATAACGATAATAGCCTGAAATGTAAAACTGTTCTCTGGCACCAATCCTATACTTTGCAATCCTGCATTTAGCTGTACAACACCAAATCCCAAAGTTGTCGCAATTCCGAAAAATGTACTGCATAGCGCAAAAGTGTCTACAATATTTCCGATTGGCCCATATATTTTATCTTTCAACAAAGGATATAAACCGCTTCGTATTGCCAACGGCAATTTATAACGATAGGCAAAATAAGCCAGTACTAATCCCACCACAGCATATATGGCCCAGGCATGTATTCCCCAATGGAAAAAAGTGTATAATTGGGCTTCTTTTGCTCGTTGAAGCGTATCGTCTATAGCCGGATTTGCATAATGAGACATTGTTTCTGCCACACCGAAATACATAAGCCCGATTCCCATACCGGCTGCAAACAGCATTGCTATCCATGAAAAGAAGCTATACTTGGGCCGGGAATTATCCGAACCTAAGCGAATATTACCAAGTTTACTTAAAGCTATAATAATAAGAAATAGAACGAACAAAGTTACCATCAATACATAAACCCAACTCAGGTTGTTAAAAAAATAGGTTTTCACAACCGACAGAGATTTATTGGCTTGTTCAGGGAAGAAGCCACAATAAAGGGATACAAAAAGTATAACAATTAGCCCTGGTAGAGCAACTGATTTGGTTAATGTCGTTCGAAAAGGTAATTTGCTTTTTATCATATTATATATTGTTTTATTTTTACTTGTTGTAATGTGTTAATTTTAAAAATAATATCCGATATTTATATTAAAACGGCTATTCCATCTGGCATTATCGCTATCTTGTGCAAGTCCTTCTCCAAAGTTGCTCGTAAGCCATGGATGATTCTTTCCTATAGCCATATCTATGTATGTGTAAATAGGTCCCGAAGCAATGGATACTCCGGGTATTAAATGATGAGTATTGTTATATCCGGCTCTACTTTTGTCAGCTATTGAGTAATCTACATATGCTTCTATACTTTTTATGAATTTCCTTTTTATAGGAATAGTATATGATATTCCTGCCAGGTATACAAATCCTTTGCTTGCCACATCATAAGGAGAGCCATAAGCAGCCATTTGTACGGCATCTAAAAGTTCTCCTTTGTCATTTTGAGATTTATAATTATACCCAATAATTTCAGCCTTTAAATTCCATCTTCGATAATTGAATACTGAGTGTATCGCCCAGGACAAGTTCCATTTCCTTTTATTTAAGGTCTCATTATAGATACTACCCAACTGTCCGGATAAGCCAACTTCTGCGATCTCTGTCAATTGATAACATATACGCATGTTAAATTGGTCTAGTTCGCGGATGGAAGCTTTACTTCTGTTAGCTCCAGTAAGCCCTGTTGTAGGAACAACAGCATATGAAAAACGGCTGTTTCCTACAGTATTATCTTCATACTCTGAACTTAAGAAACCTTTTGGTGCAGCCTGTCTGAAATATGCCATATCAACAGATAGCTTCTCGATCTTGTATTCAGCACCTATGCCGGTTGCGTAAGTATCTTCCAGTCCCATATAATATGGAAGTTGGAACCACCAAGAATGAGATGCAGACGGCGCTATTCCAAATGGTTTTTGAAAAACTCCTAATTTTGCATACCAACTATCATTTAACCTGTATCTAACATAGGCATGATGTATAAAATGTGCTTTTGATCCGGGATAAAGCCTATATTGAAAACTTAAATCAAAATCCTCATATCCTGCATCTACTGACAAAAACCATGTATCTAATTTAATATAAGAATCTAAAGGCCTAGCAGCAGATTCATAGTTTTCTGAAGCAATATTAAACCGTACAGCTCCACCTATTTTTATAGTTTTTTTTTGAGGCTCCCCATCCGATGCCCAAATATTAAGATTGGAAGAAAAAAAGATATAAATAATAACGGGAACAAATCTTGACATGTTTTTCTAAATAAGACTATTTAATTCATTATGGTAGAGAAATAAAAATATATGCTAAATAAAGCATCTAAAATATACCTCAATAGCAGAACTCATCATTACAAATGATATAAATAGCTCCTCGGTCATATAAGATTAAAAAAAGAGTTCAGGATATAGAAAGAAAGGTAATAGACTAATAATAAAACCACTCCTGAACAGTACCGGATTTTCCAGTATTAGGAACAAAAGTAGTAAAATTAGAGCTTGTTTAAAAGTTAATTTATGTTTAATGACTCATTATAAGTATGCTATGCCTATTAAAATAGAGTTAATCGGTAATATTTTTTCTAGTCGAAAAAAATAAATTATTTTTGATGTTTATTAAAATATTCAACATTTCCATAAAATCCGGATAGATGACAGGAGAAAAAAAAGAAGCTATCGATAAGGTGGTTCAACCCATTCAGCGATTTATATTACAGGAAAAGGCCGGAGGTATAGTCCTCGGGCTGAGTGTTATCATTGCTATGATCTTAGCTAATTCCCCATGGTCGGAAGACTATTTTCATTTATTGGAGCATAAACTGGGATTTATATTTGATGGCATTCCATTCTTTGAATATAGCATTCATCACTGGATCAATGACGGGCTGATGGCTGTTTTCTTCTTTGTAGTGGGCTTAGAACTCAAAAGGGAGATTGTAGGAGGAGAATTATCCAATCCGCGTAAAGCCCTTTTGCCTATCGGTGCAGCAATCGGCGGTATGCTCGTACCCGCACTTATCTATATTATCCTGAATCCATCAGGAGAAGTTCATCACGGATGGGGAATACCGATGGCAACCGATATTGCTTTCGCATTGGGTGTTTTGTATCTGTTAGGGAGTAAAATACCACTATCACTGAAAGTGTTTCTAACAGCATTGGCTATTGTTGATGATCTGGGGGCTGTCTTGGTTATTGCATTTTTCTATACATCCGATATTTCATTTATGAGCCTTGCTATTGGTTTTGGCTTTGCTCTTATTATGTTCGTTGGCAATAAAATGGGTGTGCGGAGTATTTTGTTCTACGCCATATTTGGTATTCTCGGAGTGTGGACATCTTTTCTCTTATCAGGAGTACATGCTACAATAGCTTCTGTTATTGCCGCCTTTATGATTCCTGCAGATGTGAAAATAAGAGAGAATCTATTTGTGGAACGGATAAAGAACTATCTGAATAAATTCAGGGAGGTTGATCCTAAAAACGAAATTCCGACGCTTACAAATGACCAGTTGCATTTGTTGGAAGAAATAAAAATAGATACCAATAAAGCCATTCCGCCATTGCAACGCTTAGAACATCGAATGCATCCTTTAGTGACATTTGTTATCATACCGATATTTGCTCTGGCCAATGCCGGGGTTTCACTCAATATTGATGTTGAGCAACTATTCAGTACGAATATAGCTTTAGGCGTAGCTCTAGGCCTACTATTGGGCAAAGTGTTAGGTGTGGTTGGCTTTACTCTTTTGTTGATAAAGCTGAAAGTCGCACCATTCCCTCAAGGGATGAATGTCCGTAATCTGTTTGGTTTAGGTTTGCTGGCATCTATTGGTTTTACCATGTCGCTATTTATCACTTCTTTGGCATTCACTCATCCCGAATATATGGTACAAGCCAAGATTGGTATTTTTGCAGCTTCTATCATTGGCGGAGTATTAGGATATATCACATTAAGCCGTTCCGTAAAGCATAAATAATGTTATCCCGAATAAAATATATAGGATTAAACCCGGCTCGCTTATTTGTTCTCAGTTTTTTAGGACTGATTCTTATCGGGACAATTTTACTGTTATTACCGGTATCCACAACCGGGAGCATCAGCCTGATAGATGCTCTTTTTACAACAACGAGTGCAGTTTGTGTAACAGGTCTGGTAGCACTGGATACAAGTAAAGATTTTACACTGTTCGGACAAACAGTCATCATGGTCATGATTCAGGCCGGCGGTTTAGGTATATTGACTTTTGCCAGTTATTTCAGCTACTTCTTTAAGGGAGGCTCGTCTTATGAGGATCAATTAACGATGGGCAATATCTCTAACATAGAGAAGATTGATGAAATTTTTAAGACCTTAAAGCGGATATTAATTATAACAGTTGGTATTGAAGCTGTCGGGGCTTTCTTTATTTTTACTAGTTTAAGTTCTGCTTTGATGCCTGGTCTGAGTGATCGGATTTATTTTTCAGTATTTCATTCCATATCCGCTTTTTGTAATGCAGGCTTTTCCACATTGCCCCATGGTATCATGGAAAACGGATATGTGGATAACTACAGATTCCAATTGAGCCTGATATTCCTTTTTGTTCTCGGAGGATTAGGATTCCCGATTGTAATCAACTTATTGAAATACCTGAAACATTTAATCAGAAGAACATTCTTACAGATTTTCAATCATAAAAAAGATGTTTACAAGCCTTGGGTGATGAAGCTGGGAAGTAAAATTAATCTGATAACAACATTCTCTTTAATTGTTATCGGAACCATTCTTATTTTCATAAATGAGTATAATAATATACTGGTTTCTCATCAGGGAATCGGGAAATTCGTCACAGCACTATTTACAGCGACAACGCCCCGTACAGCAGGGTTCAACTCAATTGATTTTAATCAGTTACATCTATCGTCACTGATTATTATTATCATCTTGATGTGGATCGGTGCTTCTCCTGCATCAACGGGAGGAGGTATAAAAACCAGTACATTTGCAATAGCCGTTCTGAACTTTATCAGTTTGGCTAAAGGGCGAAAGAATATTGAGGTGTATAGCCGGGAGGTATCCGAAACATCTATAAGACGTGCTTTTGCGGTAATGACACTTTCTGTTGTTGTTTTAGGCATAGGTTCATTACTTATTTCATATTTTGATGAAGGCTTGCGGTTATTAGATATTATATTTGAATCGGTTTCGGCATATAGTACAGTCGGGCTGAGTCTGGGTATAACTTCCGGTTTAAGTTCTGCCAGTAAACTGGTGCTGATAATACTGATGTTTATAGGCCGTGTAACAACACTCACGCTGCTTATTGCTTTCTTTAAGCAAGTGAGGATGTCTAATTATACTTATCCATCGGAGGAGATACTGATTAATTAAAAAGAAGAAAAAATGAAATATATTATTGTGGGACTCGGAGTATTCGGTTCTTCACTTGCTGAAAAGTTAGTATCACAGGGCAATGAGGTAATCGGAGTCGATACGAAGATGCAACGGGTGAATGAACTGAAAGATAAAATAACGCATGTTGCATGTTTGAATGTAACAGATGCCGCTGCAATAGAAACATTACCCTTGAAAAATACAGATGTGGTCATTGTCTGTATAGGAGAAGATCAGGGTGCTAATATAATGGCGACAGCCATGTTTAAAAACCTGAATGTGAAGAGACTTATAGGAAGATCCCTGAATCCTTTGCAAGAAAATGTGTTACAGGCAATCGGCGTGCATGAGATTGTCCGGCCGGAAGAAGAAACCGCAGAAAGATGGGCGAAGAAACTAACGCTTCGCGGTATGGTCGATTCTTTTGAGTTAAATGAGAATTACAGCATGGTAGAAATTGTAGTTCCGGATATTCTTATTGGAAAGACAATCGAAGAAATCGGTTTTCGTAAGGAATATAATATGCTCGTGTTGACTGTTATCAAAAATGTAGAAAAGAAGAGCATAATAGGGAAAACCAGAGTTGTTGCCGACGTTCAAGGTATACCAACACCCGATACCATGTTAGAAAAAAATGATATCTTGGTTGTTTACGGATCTAACAAAGATATTAAACAGTTTATAAGCAAGAACAAAAATCATAAATAGAAAAAGTGTGATTGGTAAATATATAATTGATAAAAAAGAAGTATCTTTTCCATGGTTATTCAAATCAGGTGTATAGTCTGAATACTAATAATATATAGCATGTATAACTTCATACGAAAAGTAGTCACTTACGTTAGTCTGCAAAAGCAAACCGAAGACTTTGAAGAAATCCATAATTCGATAACACAGGGTATTTCGTTCAAGGGGACGAATATATGGATATTAGTTTGCGCGATAATCATAGCATCCGTAGGGCTTAATACCAATTCAACCGCTGTGATAATAGGAGCCATGCTTATTTCTCCACTGATGGGACCAATCAATGGAATGGGTTACAGTATTGCTATTCATGATTTTGGATTGCTTCGTCAGTCATTAAAGAACTTTGGTTTTGCGGTGCTGGCCAGCCTTATAGCATCCACTGTTTATTTTTCGATAACCCCCGTTCATACAGCCCATTCAGAGCTTTTAGCCCGAACCAGTCCGACGATTTATGATGTTTTAATTGCTCTATTTGGTGGATTTGCGGGTATTATAGCAATCAGCAGTAAGCAGAAAGGAAATGTTATTCCCGGTGTTGCTATTGCTACGGCTCTTATGCCGCCTCTATGTACAGCCGGTTACGGTTTAGCGACATTCCAACTCTCTTTTTTCTATGGAGCATTCTATCTGTTTACTATCAACACCGTTTGTATTGCTTATGCTTCGGTTTTAATTTCTCAAATGTTGAAGTTTCCGATCAGAGATACTAACATAAGTGAGACAAGAAAGAATCGTATCAATCAGGGCTTATCCATCGTTCTTATTATAATCATATTGCCCAGTATATATTTGGGTTACCGGATGTCCCAGAATGAGAAATTCAGAGTAAATGCCGAAAAATATACACGTTATGTAGGCATATATAAAGGGAACTACTTATTAAACAATGAGGTTGCTGCAAACAGGAAAGAAATTAATTTGGTATACGGCGGATCTTCGTTGACAGAAGAAGACAAAGATGCAATTGTTGGTCAGGCAAGCTTATTCTCTTTAGATGATGCTAAGATAACAATAGAGCAAGGGTTGGCCATAGATAATGATATAGCTGAAGATAGACTAAAAGCTCAGTCTGAAGAAGAGAGATCCCGGCAACAAATAGCCCGCTTAAATGTAGAGATTGCGGGTTATAAACAAAAAATAGACAGTATACAGAGCCAATACCAGATAGGGAAGCAATTACTGTCAGAGTTGACACCTTTATACCCTCATATAGAGAGTTGTTCGTATGCCCAATCATATATCTATACCCAGAATGATACTTTGCATAGAGCGAAAACTGGTGTATTTATGATCACATCTAAACGCATTCTGCCAAAGAACGATCAGGAGAAAATAAAGAATTGGCTAATGAAAAGATTAAACGAAAAAGAAATTAGGGTCTATTTTGATTAAATCATTTGATTATAATTGTCTATTGCGGATATAATACATTACTTACTTTGCTTATATAGTCTGAAAATGGCAGACAAGGAACGCCTGTCATGGTATCTAAAATAGATAAGCAACGTCACCAAAACGTTATCTTACAATCTTTGGCTATCCATATAAAAGCCGAAAGGACTCTTTCTTGAAAACTTTGAAATATAATCATTGAATGACGTTTGACTGTAAATAATATATACTCTATATTTGTAAGAAACATATAATTATGGAACAAGATTATAAAAACTCAATATTCTTTCAATATTCCAATATCTTCTTTAGTTATTTTTTCAATAACGACACGCATTGTACTTCCATGATACCCTGTCATTCCCTCACCTATGTATACGGAGGCGAAATGATAATTGAAGAAAGAGGCAACACCGCCTAAATAGTTTACACTTAAGAATTATGTAGAATTATTTATTGTAAACTATTAAAATCAAGTTGTTCAATTTCTATTTTATATCTTGAATTATCAAAAGTTTCGTCAAAGGAAGTATTTGAATAATCTAAAAGGTATGGTAAAATGTCCCTTAATACCTATGATCATAGTAGTTAAGTAGTATAATGTAACTTTATTCATCGGATATTCCGACATATTGATTTTTGTTTATAATTACCATCAATAATCATCATTTCCGGACAGGTGGAAGCTATTTAGCCACAAATGAAAAGTAATTTTCAGCTTGTACCTCGATGAGAAAGGAGACTTCTTTAACGAATATGTAAAAGAAGTCATCTATGGAAATAATAAATTTCAAATAAATATGCCCGATATCATTGAATATTAGGCATAATGTAGAATAGCTATATTTCACAAATCTTAATTTAATGAGAAAAGGGATAATTTATGAAGTTGGTTAAATGCTGTTTCATTGTTATTCTTGAGTTCAATTTGACTTTTAATGTATTGTCGGATTGTTTGTGCCGGAAATGAACAGACACGGTAACATAATGCAATAATAACTTCCAGACTATAATAAATTGCAATACATTCTGTGTTCTGCCTTTTGTATCGATGCTCTCTGATAGCATCTTTTTCATTCAAAATACCAGCCTTGAAAATTGCCCGCAAGTTATTGCTTATGGTATTTTGATAAACCATCAACAGGTGTGCTATTTCAGGCTTAGACATCCATATCTCTGAGCCTGCATCAGAAATAATCCTGACAGTAGCTTTTGATGCTAAATTTTCGACTATTGTGATAATACTTCGTTTCATACTACATTGTTTTTGTTTTAACTACTCTATTTTTCATTTATTCGGCTTTCGCTTTATGGTGTGTTTTACAGAGAGTATCGCAAGATTAAGTTCTACGGTCGTCTCTGTTTCCGTTGTTTCAAAGTCACTTGAAATTATATCTGCAATGATCTCTCCGCTTTTCTGCAACATGGACTGACGGGTATTGTTGTCTTCCTGCTGATGTAATTCAGAGATGTTTCTTGAAAGTTCTCTTACTTTAGCAAAAGTTTCAATGATAGATATTGTTGTTTCGGTTGCCTTTGGCGATTTCAGGATTGTGGCAATCATATATAGAGCCTTTTCTGTAAATGCTTTCGGAGAATATTTAAAATGCCCTCCACGTCCAGGATTCTTTAAGGTCGAAAATTTCGACCTTAAAGAATCTGCTTCATCATTTGACAGGTAAATAATATATCCTTCAGGGAATTTATCCGGATTATTCTTTACAGCTTCATTGACACGCTTTGTTTCAACGCCATACAACATTGCGACATCACTATCTAAAATGGTTTGTTGTCCTCTGATAATGATAATCTTGTCTTTAATATTTTCTAAGTTCATTGCTTTTATTCTTAAATTGAATTTGTATTGATTCGCTTAAACTGCTAAAGTCGAAGAACTAGAGTCTGGCCCTTTAAGCCTCTTTGCCAGTTGATCCATGTCATCACTTAGTTTTCTATCGATTATTCGGGCATAGATTTGTGTCGTTTTTATTTTTGTATGGCCCAATAATTTTGAAACGCTTTCAATAGACATTCCTTCTGTTAAACAGAGGGTTGCGAACGAGTGCCGGGCTACGTGGCAGGTAATTTTTTTATTTATACCGCAAAGATTAGCAATTTCCAGTAAATATTCGTTCATCTTTTGATTGCTGATCACAGGTAGTAACTTACCATCTTCCTGCAAATGCTCATACTTTTTCAGAATAGCTACAGGTATATCCAACAGGCGCACTTTATAGGGCACTCCGGTTTTATTCCTTGTATCCATAATCCATAAGTTGCCGTCAATACCTGTCTTTATTTCTTCTTTTGTCAGATTATACAGATCAGAATAAGATAAACCGCTGTAGCAGCAAAAAAGAAAAACATCCCGGACTCTTTCAAGTCGTTCCGAGCCGAATTTTTTATTGTATAATATTTCCAGTTCTTCTTTAGTCAGGTAGGAGCGTTCGATTTTTTCAAAACTGATTTTAAAATTGGCGAATGGATCTGCAAAATGCTCCCCTGTGTTTTTGATATAAAAAAATACTGCTCTGACATGTTGAATAGTCTTCATTGCATTATTATTTCCCGATTTATATTTATTCCGCAGGAATAAATAAAAGTCCTGAAGGAAAACCGTAGTAATTTCACGGTAAGGCATATCTTTTACCTTGCGTGTTTCTTCCATAAATTCACCCAATCGTTTTTGAGCCAGTTCATATCTCAAATAAGTGGTTCGTGTTACAACTGCTCCTACTTTTGACTTGTACTGTTCATTGAATTTGTTGAAGTAATACATGATCGTTTTACTCTTTTCTTCCAAACCGAACAAGGCATTTTTAATCTTTTCGGGGTGGGCATACCCATTTACATCCATCTGTTTGTTGTAATGCATGGTAGCTTTACCTCGAAAATTGTCTAACGCATTATTTATGCTTACAGCTTTTGCGTTATTGCCTTTTACTTTGCCGGATTTGTTATCCCAGACCGTAGGATTGATTTCTAACTTGGTGCTGAACTGAGAACGCTCTCCATCGATAGTGATTCGTCCCATGATAACTACATTCCCATTTTTCTTTGGGTTACCTCTTTTGATATAAAAGAGGATTCTAAAAGTGCTTCGTTTCATACTCATTAATTTAAAATTGCAAAAATAATTTCAATTTGACCTGAAAGAAGGACATATTGACGGACATTATGCGACAAATCAATGACTTAAGTAGGCGAATAGGTACCAATTTTAGGTGAATTCGAATAGGTACCCAGCGAGTACCTATTCGGTGTCTGTTAGTGGCTTTTCTTAGTCTGCAAACTGGAATGGATATTCAAAAAAAATAGCCTCCAATCTGTTGATTTGGAAGCTATTATCTTCATTTTTCTCTCTGATGTCTTTCAGAGTCAGAGCGAAAGACGGGACTCGAACCCGCGACCCTAACCTTGGCAAGGTTATGCTCTACCAACTGAGCTACTTTCGCGTTTGCGTGTGCAAATGTATGTGTTTTTTTAATTTTTCCAAAGGAATCAAGAGGAATATTTTCAGCTAAACAGAAAATATCAGTTGGAAACAATCAAATAGTTACCGGATGGAGTCACAGTGAATCTACGTAAACCACCCGTCGCCGGTCCATTTACCGGATGACCGCTCCCAAAAGAAATATCAAAACGAGAACCACATTTAGGACAAGAAGCATAGAGTCCTCCATCTTCTATTTCAATCTTAACACTTGGCAAGACCTCATACGGACAGGCCAAATCAAATGCATAATAATTATCATCGGCAGAAGAATGTACGACAACGACCCCACCGTATCCCAGACTTAGATAACTGGCTGTCGGAGTAGTATATATTTTATAGGCACCAGCGCTCTTTAATTCTTTGTCATTGAATGTCAAATCCAATTTCATCGATACCGGATAAGAGGGTACCGGCGAATCTATGGTATCGGAGCAGGAAGAAAGAAAGATAAATGTTAGAAATATGTATAACAGGCCTAGTCTCATTGTAAATATTTTTTGTAATCGGTTTTGAGCTATGCCAAAAGCTTGCGCTCGGCTTCATTTACTTTAGTAAACGTAAATCCGTCAATTATATTTTGTTTAAGCAAAGTTATTTCCCGGTTGCAAAGATTACCGATACTCCCTTCATGGGTATGATGGATGCTTCGGTTCGGTACAAAATTGCCGGCTTCTATCGACAGCCCCACTTGTTTATAGGCATCCCTGAAGGGAATGCCTTCCTTGACGAGACGGTTTACTTCTTCCACACTAAACATTAATGCATATTTAGGATCTTCCAGAATATGTTCATTCACTTTTATCTCCCGCATCATATGGGTTACCATACGCAAGCAATCTTTCAATTCATCGAACGAAGGGAGAAAAATCTCCTTGATGATCTGCAGATCGCGGAAATAGCCGGAAGGAAGATTGTTGCTGATCAGTGTGATTTGCTGTGGCAGTCCTTGAATTTTATTGCATTTGGCCCGTGTCAACTCAAACACATCCGGGTTCTTCTTATGGGGCATGATACTGGAACCGGTAGTAAATTGATCCGGTAACTTAATAAAGCTGAAATTCTGACTATTAAACAGACAGGCATCAAAAGCAAGCTTAGATAGTGTAGCAGCAATACCGGCCATGGCAAAAGCGACCGTACGTTCCATCTTTCCACGTCCCATCTGTGCATATACCACATTATAATCTAAGGAATCAAAACCTAATAATTCGGTTGTCAGGGTACGGTTTAGCGGAAAGGAGGAGCCATAACCGGCAGCAGATCCCAACGGGTTACGATTACAGATGCGATAAGCGGCCTGTAGCAACTGCAAGTCGTCCACCAGGCTTTCGGCATAAGCTCCAAACCAAAGCCCAAAGGAAGAAGGCATCGCAACCTGCAAATGAGTATAACCGGGAAGCAAAACGTCTTTATAACGCTCACTCTGGGCGATCAATACGCCAAAAAGGGAATCGATCTCCTCCACCAATTCCTGAATCTGTGCACGGGTAAACAGTTTTAAGTCAAGCAATACCTGGTCGTTCCGGGAACGCCCGCTATGTATTTTCTTCCCTTTATCGCCTAAGCGGCGGGTCAACATCAGTTCCACTTGCGAATGGATATCTTCGACACCCTCTTCGATGACAAACTTCCCCTCGTCGGCTATGGAATAAATCGACTTCAACTCGGCAAGCAGTAATTCCAACTCTTCCTTTGTGAGCAGACCAATACTCTCCAGCATTGTGATATGCGCCATAGAACCAAGCACATCATACTTTGCAAGGTATAAATCCATTTCACGGTCTTTTCCGACTGTAAACAGTTCGACTTCCTTGTCTACCTGTACATTCTTTTCCCACAGTTTTTGAGCCATCTTTTTATTCGTAAGGCAGGGATGCTATCAGAGCGGACATCTTGTCCAATGCATCCTGCAAAGGTTTAGATACCATCGGTTTAATAAAAGGATTCAATTCGGCATGTACGGTCAGCCTCAACTTTGTATCGTTCTCGCCAACCGGCTTCAGTTGTATCCACAAAAACAAAGGAACGGGTGAGTCGGTCGTAGCAAACTTTATCGTTTTATTCGGCTCCCGTTCAACTATCCGGAAAGTGATCTTTCCTGCCGGAGCAACCTCGAGGGTACAACTATCGGTATCAAAAGAAAAGTCGCTAATTTTATCCTGAGGAATTTTATCTTTAATTTTCTCCAGATTGGAAAGATCGGAAAGCAAAGAAAAAATAACCCCGTCATTGTGAGAAATGGTTTTTACCTCGCTCACAAACTCCGTCATATCGCTATTGTTCATATACGATCAGGCGTCAGGATTCCAGTTTGCCGGATCTTTACGCCATTCCTGCAGGATAGCAATTTCCGATTCATCGATGTAATCCGTACGGACCGCTTCGTCAATCACCGCATCATAATTGGACAAAGTCGTCAGAACGACCTTCGCCTCTCTGAATTGTTGTTCGGCAACCGGAAATCCATGGGTAAAGATGGCAACCATCCCAACAACATCGCAACCGAAATTACGAACGGCTTTTACCGCTTTCAGGCTGCTTCCTCCTGTAGAGACCAGATCCTCGATGACAACTACCTTAGAACCCGGTTTCAACTCTCCTTCGATCAGGTTTTCCAATCCATGGTCTTTAGGGGTGGCACGGATATAGACAAAAGGCAATCCCAACAAATCTGCCACAAGCGCACCCTGGGCAATGGCTCCCGTAGCTACACCGGCAACAGCGTCAGCCTGAGGATATTTTTCACATATTATCCTAGCCAATTCAACTTTAATGAATGTACGAATAGTAGGATAAGATAGCGTCTTTCTGTTGTCACAATAAATAGGCGATTTCCACCCGGAGGCCCAAGTAAAAGGATTAGCCGGTTGTAATTTCACCGCTTTGATTTTTAGCAGCTTTTCAGCCACTAAGCTTTCTAGTGTTTTCATAAAATCCAAACATTCGTTATTACGTACGCAAAAGTAGCTAAAGAGAATGAAAAACCACTCCTCTTTTTTAAGAAAAAGAAGAGAAAAAGAAGTATGCTTTTAAACAGCTATGTTATAGCGTCTTTTTATCCCAGACATAAGAAACACAGCCGAAAGGGAGCAAAAAAAAGGCATTCTTTCGTATAGAATGCCTTTCGCTTATGATTATGAAATCAGTCAACGTTCAGCGTTACCCGTTTAAAGGCTACGACTGTCAGGTTCTTGGAATATTGTTTCAGATACTGTCCGACCGTCAACTTGGAATCCTTGATAAACTCCTGATGCAGCAATGTATTTTCTTTATAGAACTTCTGCAAAGCTCCTTCGGCAATACGATCCAGCAGGTTTTCCTGCTTACCGGCTTCGCGGGCTTTATCACGGGCGATTTCCTTTTCGGTATCGATAATATGCTGGGGAACTTCCTCTTCACGTACGGCGACCGGATTCATTGCCGCCACCTGCATGGCGATTTCCCGGGCAACCTGATGGTCTTCTACTTTTTCATTGAATGCCACGACAGTAGCCAATTTATTTCCAGGGTGAATGTAAGATACGGTAGATTCCCCTTTTACGAATTCATAGAAACCCAGTTCCATCTTCTCACCGGTTACACCGACACGGTCTGTGATATGATTTTCAATGGGACGTCCGTCTGCCAAAGACGTAGCCAGCAATGCTTGCAGTGAAGCGGGCTTTGTAGCCATTGCAATATCCAGTATACTCTGCGTTAACTCTATAAATCCGGCATTCTTGGCAACGAAATCGGTTTCGCATTTCAGTGCGACCACTGCTGCGAAGCCGTCTTTATCAGCTGCAAGTACGCAACCTTCGGAAGCTTCCCGATCCGAACGTTTTGCAGCAACCGCTTGCCCTTTTTTGCGGATAATCTCCATTGCTTTTTCAAAATCATTATCTGCTTCTTCCAAAGCTTTCTTGCAATCCATCATCCCGGCTCCGCTCATTTTGCGAAGATGGGTGATATCAGCCATCGTAACTGCCATAAGTCCTATCTATTTAAATTTATTTAGTTTTCTTCTTCTATGTCCTCATCTACATTGGAAGCAACCGCTTCGTTTACTTCTTCATCGTCTTCTTCTTTTTCATCTTTCGGAGCGACTGCCTTCTTTGCACCGGATTTGGCTCTGCGTTCTCTTCTGGGAGCTTCGCCGCTTTCACCGGCCGCTTCGGCATCGATCTTTTCGATCTTACGTTCCTGAAGTCCTTCAGTGATCGCTTCGCAAATGGCTCCAAGGATTACTTCAACTGATTTCGTAGCATCGTCATTTGCCGGAATCACATGGTCTATATTAGAAGGATCGGAGTTAGTATCCACCATGGCAAATACCGGGATGCCCAGACGATTTGCTTCGCGAACGGCGATATGTTCTTTCATCACATCAATCACGAACAAGGCGGAGGGAAGGCGGGTCAAATCTGCAATAGATCCCAAGGTCTTCTCCAATTTGGCGCGTTGACGAGTGATCTGAAGTTTTTCTCTTTTGGAAAGGTTATCAAATGTTCCGTCTTTGGTCATTTTGTCGATTGTCGTCATCTTCTTCACGGCCTTACGGATCGTGGGGAAGTTGGTCAACATTCCGCCCGGCCAACGTTCGATTACGTACGGCATATTGACGGAGGTTGCTTTATCGGCAATAACTTGTTTAGCTTGTTTTTTGGTAGCGACAAAAAGTATTTTCTTACCGGACTTAGCCAGTTGTTTCAAAACTTCAGCCGCTTCGTCTACTTTAGCAACTGTTTTATATAAATCAATGATATGGATACCATTGCGCTCCATAAAAATATAAGGAGCCATAGCGGGGTTCCACTTTCTTTTCAAGTGTCCGAAGTGTACGCCTGCTTCTAATAACTGATCAAAATTAACTCTTGACATTTTTTTAAATTTTATCGTTTACTTTCTGTTTAAATCAATCATCCGGTAGTTCTCCGGCATATCCCCATGCAAAAGAAGTCCAGCTGATTTAGATACTAAACGCTTCTTTGAAATTTGCAAGAACCTCACAAATAACATCAACGCTTGCTGAACTGGAATCTCTTTCTTGCTTTCGGACGACCCGGTTTTTTACGTTCGACAGAACGCGGGTCACGCGTAACAAAACCTTCGGCTTTCAAGGCTGGTTTTGATTCCGGATTGATTTTTATCAAAGCGCGGGTAATAGCCAAACGGGCAGCTTCGGACTGTCCTTTGAATCCTCCGCCAAAGAGATTGACTTTGATGTCATATTGTCCGTCGACTTTCAATGTGTTCAACGGTTGCTTTACCACATACTGAAGAATGGGGGAAGGAAAGTAATGATCCAGCTCACGGTTATTGATCAAGATTTTGCCGGTTCCTTCACTCACATACACACGGGCTACCGCAGCTTTACGTCTTCCTAATGCATTTACTACTTCCATCGTTGTTATTTAAGTGAGTTTATATCGATTGACTTAGGTTGCTGCGCTTCATGCTTGTGCTCCGAGCCTGCATAGACATACAGATTGTTGATCAACTTGGCACCCAGGCGGTTTTTGGGCAACATACCTTTTACTACTTTTCTGAAAAGACGATCTTCTCCTTTGGCATTCAATGTGCTCGGAGAGAACGATTTCTGTCCGCCGGGATAACCGGAGAACGTCAAATATACACGATCGTTCCACTTATTTCCCGTGAGAACGACTTTCTCTGCATTGATAATTATCACATTATCACCACAGTCAACATGAGGAGTGTAATTGGGTTTGTACTTGCCTCTCAGTAGCTTAGCTACCTTCGAGCCGATACGTCCCAAAGACTGGCCTGTCGCATCGACAACCACCCACTCTTTGTTCACAGTTGCTTTGTTTGCAGAAATGGTCTTAAAACTTAAAGTATCCACTGCTTAAAACTATTTATAATTAATACTCAAAAACCATCTTACCGACCTGATTGCCTCGGACACATGAAGCAAACAATTCGTTAAGAACTAAACTCTTAGAAACATTTGACAATAATCGGATTGCAAAGGTATGGCTTTTCTTTGAAAAATAAAACTTTTCCTTTCTTTTTCTACGCGGAAAAAGAACGATTCTTATTCAAACACGATATCTTTATAAAAATGAGACATAGGCGAAAATTTTCACCTGATATGAACCTTTACTACGGCCCCCCCGCTTCATTTCTCAGGGTAATGGTATCTATACGAGTTCATGTATTCTGAAAGGGGGCCTTATCCTTAGCGGGACGGAAAGACATAGCCGAGGGAGAAGGTTACGTTGCTTTGATAAAGCCTCGATTCATCCGCTTTCCTGACGGCATTCCGGTCCAAAAGGCCACAAAAGGCCCGGATGGAGAAGAACACATTGCGGCGTTCGGCAAACAGCCCGGCGCTCATCCCCAGATCGAACCTTTTCAGGTCATCCTCTTTTTCGATTCCGAAATCGATATCCGATTCCAGGGCTTTCGATTTCATCTTGCCGAACAACGAAAAGTCGACGGCCGGGCCGGCAAAGATCCCGGTACGCACGCCTGAAAACGAGAAAAGATAGGTCAGATGTATCGGGACCTGCAGGGAATAATACCTGTATTTGTTCAAGACAGCCTTGCTCCCCAAACCCTCTTCTGCGGAATAGTAACTCCCCCCCTGGTTGGTGAAAGCAAGCTCGGATTGGACTCCCCAATGGCGGTGATACTGGTACATCGCCCCGCCGGCCACGCTATATCCCATCCGGCTCCCCGACTCCGACACACCGTCGATACGTTGCACCAAGGAAGAGTAAGACAAGCCGGCCCGGACGCCATAGCTCATTTGCGCTTCCATTCCGAAAGCCACCATTAGAAGTAGTCCGATAAATGCTGTTCGTCTCATAATCGATTTTCTATCTGCCACAAAGATAAGAATATTATAATGAATCAGGGCTTAAAGTACGGTCGCTATTTTGCGGATTTTACTCAATTTTTCAGCAAATTTGCTATTCTGCTTTGTAAAGTTAATATTTATTTCGGAAATTCACAAAAAAAGTGAATTCTGTTTTCGCAAAGTTATTCGCCGCCCGGGGGCAAGTGGTAGAGCGTGCGGCTACCGCGGCCTTCCTTGACTAAGAGGCCTTTGCCGACATAATCTGCCAGGGCTTTGGCGGCTCGCCTCCAGGAACAGCCCGTCAGGGAGCGGTAGAGGTTGGGCGTGAGGTAACCGAGTTGCTTTGCGAACGCAAGGGCGTCTTCCGTCCAATCTTTTTCATCGGCCTTTCTCAGCTCTTTTTCCTGGCGGTAATCGCGTTTGAGCTCGACATGGCGGACGCCGTCGAGTAATCGCCTGTCGCATCCGAAGTTAATACCGTCAACCTCTATTACACGTTTGTTTCCATCCTTCGTTTTCGTGCGGAGCGAAGGCGAAAAGTAACCGATTCCTTCCAGGTTGATATGATAGCCTTCACTTAGGCCGCGTTGGATGACCCAGGCAAGGGAATCGAGGGCCGCCTTGACGTCGGCCGGGGAAAGTGTGGAACGGGCGCAAATTTGTGTGCAGATAGTGTCTGTGCCGTATGTACCGGATGAGAAATCGTGCGCGACGGATAAAAAATGTCCCTCTCCTTTTTTAAGGTCGGGGATGTGCTGGATAGTAAATGAAATAGCCATAGTTTTTTTTGTATTTTAAGGTTATTGATTCGTTCTTTCGGCAGCCCGGTTTAGTTTCAATC
>NZ_LT799418.1:3616095-3754615 GCF_900162725.1 Parabacteroides sp. Marseille-P3160
GCTATATCCCATCCGGCTCCCCGACTCCGACACACCGTCGATACGTTGCACCAAGGAAGAGTAAGACAAGCCGGCCCGGACGCCATAGCTCATTTGCGCTTCCATTCCGAAAGCCACCATTAGAAGTAGTCCGATAAATGCTGTTCGTCTCATAATCGATTTTCTATCTGCCACAAAGATAAGAATATTATAATGAATCAGGGCTTAAAGTACGGTCGCTATTTTGCGGATTTTACTCAATTTTTCAGCAAATTTGCTATTCTGCTTTGTAAAGTTAATATTTATTTCGGAAATTCACAAAAAAAGTGAATTCTGTTTTCGCAAAGTTATTCGCCGCCCGGGGGCAAGTGGTAGAGCGTGCGGCTACCGCGGCCTTCCTTGACTAAGAGGCCTTTGCCGACATAATCTGCCAGGGCTTTGGCGGCTCGCCTCCAGGAACAGCCCGTCAGGGAGCGGTAGAGGTTGGGCGTGAGGTAACCGAGTTGCTTTGCGAACGCAAGGGCGTCTTCCGTCCAATCTTTTTCATCGGCCTTTCTCAGCTCTTTTTCCTGGCGGTAATCGCGTTTGAGCTCGACATGGCGGACGCCGTCGAGTAATCGCCTGTCGCATCCGAAGTTAATACCGTCAACCTCTATTACACGTTTGTTTCCATCCTTCGTTTTCGTGCGGAGCGAAGGCGAAAAGTAACCGATTCCTTCCAGGTTGATATGATAGCCTTCACTTAGGCCGCGTTGGATGACCCAGGCAAGGGAATCGAGGGCCGCCTTGACGTCGGCCGGGGAAAGTGTGGAACGGGCGCAAATTTGTGTGCAGATAGTGTCTGTGCCGTATGTACCGGATGAGAAATCGTGCGCGACGGATAAAAAATGTCCCTCTCCTTTTTTAAGGTCGGGGATGTGCTGGATAGTAAATGAAATAGCCATAGTTTTTTTTGTATTTTAAGGTTATTGATTCGTTCTTTCGGCAGCCCGGTTTAGTTTCAATCCCGGCGCAAAGTCTGTTTCTTCCGGCCGGGTGAAGTTCTTTTTCCCATGGAGAGAAGAACTTCGCCTCATAGGGAAAAGGACTTCGCCTCACGGGGCAAAATCCACTTGCCAGTATACAAATATACGACCGCCGCCGCCGAATTATTCTTTTGGAAACGCTTTTTTTATTTGGGGAGGCTTTTCTTTTATTTCCCGTGCGGAAGAAGTTATCAACAACCGGCCGGCCGCACCAAATAAACTCGTAACTTTATAGCCTAATTTATTTGTCGTATGGAATCATTTGTTCATTTACACGTACACTCCCAATATTCGCTGTTGGACGGCCAGGCCTCTATCGACGCCCTGATCGAGAAGGCGCAGAAGGACGGCATGAAAGGCATCGCCCTGACCGACCACGGCAGCATGTTCGGGATCAAGGAGTTTTATAACAAAGTTAAAAAGAAAAACAGCAAATATACCGGCACGATTAAGGATTGCAAACGCGAACTTGCGGAATTGATGCGCAAGGAAAACACGACGCCGGAAGAGGACGAGCGGATATCCAAACTGCTGGATAAAATAAAGGAGAATGAAGACCAGCTATTCAAGCCTATTCTCGGCTGTGAGTGTTATTGCGCTCGCAACGGGCGGCATAACAAGTCCGAAAAAGAAGACCGGAGCGGCTGGCATCTTGTCGTCCTGGCCAAAAATCTGCAAGGCTACAAGAACCTGATCAAGATGGTCTCGATCTCATGGACGGAAGGCTTTTACGGCCGTCCGCGCATCGACAAGGAATTACTGGAAAAATACCACGAAGGCCTGGTCATCAGCTCCGCCTGCCTCGGGGGAGAGATTCCTCAAAAAATCATGCACAACCATATCGAAGAAGCGGAAGAGGCTATCGAATGGTTCAAAGGCATCTTCGGAGAAGATTATTACCTGGAGATACAGCGACATGAGACGCACGACCCGAATGCCGAACAAAGCACTTTTGTGCGCCAGACGGAGGTCAACAAGGTATTGGTGGAATTGGCGCAAAAGCATGGCGTCAAAGTCATTGCCACTAATGATGTCCATTTTGCCAATTCGGAAGACGCCGAAGCGCATGACCGGTTGATCTGCCTCAGTACCGGCAAGGACCTGGACGATCCGAACCGTCTGCACTACACCAAGCAGGAATGGCTGAAGACGACAGCGGAGATGAATGCCATCTTTGCCGACGTGCCGGAAGCGCTTCGAAACACGCAGGAGATCCTCGACAAGGTAGAATACTACTCGATCGATTCCGACGCACTGATGCCGTTCTTCAACATCGACCCCTCTTTCGGAACAGAAGAAGAATATAGGCAGAAATTTTCGGAATCCGACCTGATCGGAGAGTTCGGTGAAAAGAATTACAACCGATTGGGCGGATACGATAAGGTGATCCGTATCAAGCTGGAGGCGGACTATCTTACCCATCTGACCATGGAGCGGGCGCCGTCGCGCTACGGAAAAGAGATGAGCGACGAGGTGAAAGAACGGATCGAGTTCGAGTTGAACGTCATGAAAACCATGGGATTCCCCGGATACTTCCTCATCGTGCAGGATTTCATCAATGCGGCGCGGCAGATGGGAGTTGCCGTAGGACCGGGACGTGGTTCGGCTGCGGGATCAGCCGTCGCTTACTGCCTCGGTATCACGGATATTGACCCGATTAAATACGATCTCCTGTTCGAGCGTTTCCTGAACCCCGACCGGATCTCCATGCCTGATATCGATATCGACTTCGATGATGACGGCCGGGGATTGGTATTGAAATGGGTAACAGACAAATATGGACAGGAGCGGGTGGCACATATCATTACTTACGGCACGATGGCGACCAAATCGTCGATCAAAGATGTTGCACGTGTACAGAAGTTGCCGCTCTCCGAATCAAACCGGCTAACCAAACTGGTTCCCGATAAGATCCCCGACAAAAAGCGGGTTACCCTCAAGGATGCCATCGAATACGTTCCGGAGTTGAAAGAGGCGGCTAACAGTCATGACGCGACGACACGCGACACGCTGAAATATGCGCAGATGCTGGAAGGGAACGTACGCAACACTGGAGTGCACGCCTGCGGGATCATCATCGGCCGCCAGGATATTTCGGACATCGTTCCGGTCAGCACGGCGGAAGACAAAGATACGGGTGAAACGATGCTCGTTACCCAATACGAAGGTTCGGTCATAGAGGAAACCGGATTGATCAAGATGGATTTTCTTGGGCTTAAAACGCTGTCGATCATCAAGGAGGCAGTAGAAAACATATACCAGACCACAGGAGAAAAAATCGACATCGCCCAAATCGACCTGGAGGACAAAAAGACCTATGAGTTATATTGCCAGGGAAAGACTACCGGCACATTCCAGTTTGAGTCGGCCGGCATGCAGAAGTATCTGAAAGAATTGCAACCCTCGAAGTTTGAGGATCTGATCGCGATGAATGCCCTCTATCGCCCGGGGCCAATGGATTATATTCCTTCCTTTATCGCGCGGAAACACGGACAGGAGGAGATTGTCTACGATATTCCCATCATGGAGCGTTACCTGAAAGATACCTACGGGATTACAGTCTATCAGGAACAGGTGATGCTCCTTTCCCGATTGCTGGCCAATTTCACGAGAGGTGAAAGCGACACCTTGCGGAAAGCCATGGGAAAGAAGATGATCGAGAAGATGAACGAACTGAAGGAGAAGTTCCTTCAAGGTGGCAAAGCGAACGGTTACAAGGAAGAGACGCTGAACAAGATCTGGGCGGACTGGGAGAAGTTCGCTTCCTACGCCTTCAATAAGAGCCATGCCACCTGCTATTCCTGGGTAGCTTATCAGACGGCTTTTCTGAAAGCCAACTATCCTTCGGAATACATGGCGGCCGTACTGAGCCGGAACTTGTCCAATATCACGGATATCACCAAGTTCATGGATGAATGCAAAGCCATGGGCATCCAGGTATTGGGGCCGGATGTAAACGAATCGATCCTGAAATTCAGCGTAAATAAACAAGGGGACATCCGTTTCGGCCTGGGGGCGGTCAAAGGCGTCGGAGAGGGAGCCGTCTTCAATATTATTAATGAACGCAAGGAAAACGGGCCATTCAAGGATATATTCGACTTTGTAGAGCGGGTGAACCTGACGGCTTGCAATAAAAAGAATATCGAATCACTGGCGCTGGCCGGTGCATTCGATAACTTAAAGATCAAACGGGAACAGTTCTTTGCTGAAAATAGCAAGGGAGAGATATTTATTGAAACGCTCGTGCGTTATGGGGGCAAATACCAACTGGACAAGCAATTATCGGCAAATTCATTATTTGGTGACGATTCATCGGTCACGATTTCTCATCCTGAAATCCCGTCTTGCCTGCCTTGGAGCAATCTGGAACGCCTCAACAAGGAAAAAGAATTGGTCGGTATTTATTTGTCGGCACATCCGCTGGATGAGTATCGCATTATCCTGACCTATGTCTGTAATACCGGCATGGCGGAACTAAGCGACCGGGATGTTTTAAAAGGGCGGGAGATCTTGCTCGGAGGGATTGTCACAGACTTCCGGGAGGGGTTAACGCGTACCGGCAAACATTACGGGGTAGTGAAAATGGAAGATTATACAGGTAGTGGCGAAATCGCCCTGTTCGGGGATGACTATATTAACTACAGCAAGTTCTGCAAGCTGGGCATGTATCTGCTGATCAACGCTTCCATACAGCCAAGACAGTGGAATCCGAACGAACTCGATTTTAAAATCAGTAATATCCGCCTGTTGCAAAATGAAAAAGATAAATTAATAGAAAAGATTAACATTAGCCTTTCCATTCACCAGCTAAATGAGCAAACGATTAATGAACTATCCACCCTGATCAAGAAGAATCCGGGCAATACACTACTGTATTTCAAGATTATAGACGGAGAGCATAATTTGTCGTTAAACTTGTTTTCCAAGAATGTCCGCCTGAATGTAACCCGTGATCTGGTCGACTTTCTATCGGCTAATGATAATATTGATTTTATGATAAATAAATAATATTGGTACGAAAAGAGAAAAATACTAATTTTGGGCTTCGTTTATTGATACGGTAACATTAGATAAAAATAGAAGTAAACTTATATATTGAATATGGCATTAACTGTAACAGATCAGAATTTCAATGAAGTATTGAATTCTGGCAAACCTTTGGTTTTGGACTTTTGGGCAGAATGGTGTGGCCCGTGCCGCATGGTCGGACCGATCATCGAAGATTTAGCAGAAGAATACAAGGACCGCGTAACGGTCGGTAAAGTAGATGTCGATGAAAACAACGACATTGTGGCCCAGTTCGGCGTTCGTAATATCCCGACCATCTTATTTTTCAAGGACGGGAAAGTAGTAGACAAACAAGTCGGCGCCGCTCAACGGGGTGTATTTGTCGACAAAATAAAAAAGTTATTATAACCTCCGGTAATCCGGAATTATTCATAAAACAAGGGGTTGTTTAAAAAGTAGCTACTTTTTAGACAACCCCTTTGTTTTTTCCGGACTTTCGTGCGCGGAGCATCTCCCGCTTACCGGGAGGGCCGGGAATGCGTTCGACTTTGAAACCGGCTGCCTGCATCATCCGGCGAACAGATCCTTTGGCACAGTAGGTAGTCAGTATTCCCTCCGGCGCCATGGCCTCATAGAGGCGTTCGAAGAGAGGCTGATTCCATACTTCCGGTTGTTTGTCCGGCGCAAAAGCATCAAAATAGACAAGATCGATCCCTGGCGGAAACTCACACCGATTCAAATCTCCTTGCATCTTATGCAGTACAAATCCGTCAGAAAGGGGAACGTCCCTCTCCCACTCCGCCTCATGCAACGATAAGAAAGAAGCATCGTTCCCGGGGGCAACGATGTCTCCATAATTCAATCTGCGAATCATATCGAAAGGCAAAGGATATTGTTCGACCGCCCGGTAGAGAACTTTAATACCCTGCTCTCCGGCATCCAATAAAGTAAGGAAAGCATTCAATCCGGTACCGAACCCGACCTCGAACACCGTAATCCTCTCCTGGTGCAATTGATGCAATCCCGCCTCGATAAAGACATGGCGGGATTCCTGTACGGCCCCGTTGACCGAATGGTAATGTTCTTCCAAAGCAGGTACATACAACGTGTGGCTTCCGTCAGCCGTTAGCTGAAGCTCAAATCCGGAAGAAGCGGAATTTTCCTTTTTCATGATTGCAAATGAATGGTTGAAATACTTTTTGATAAAACCGACTTAGCCATCATCGTTTGAACACCTCCGCGCAAAGCCAGATAACAAAGGAAAGAAATCCATAAAGCCGAAGGCATCCGGCAGGCAGAAAGAAGGGCATAAAGCAGAAAGAAGCCGCCTGCCGCCACCAACATCGAATTGCGCATCTGGCGTGATGCTGTCGCTCCGATGAAGATACCGTCCCATAAGAATGCGGCGAATCCGGCCATGGGAATAAGCAGTACCCAATGTCGGTAAGCACGGCTGGCAAGAATCACATTGGCCTTATCCGTAAGTATCCCCAAGATCTCTTCAGTGAAGAGCCCGTATAAAAGTGTAAAAAGCAAAGCGACCGCTAAACCCCAACGAAACAGTTGCCGGACAAGCCGGTATAAATTCAACGGATCCCGCGCCCCGACATACCGCCCCGCCAGGGCTTCGGCGGCATAGGCAAATCCATCCATCATATAGGAGAAAAAAATGAAGAACTGCATCAACAGCGTATTTACGGCCAATATCGTATCGCCCAAGCTTGCCGAAGCGGAGGTAAAAAACGTCGTCACGCAAACCAGCAACAAAGTTCTCATGAAGATATCCGAATTGACACGGAAAAAGGGGGCGAATGTGCGTACACGCTTCACCACGCTCCAATCCCAATAAGAACGCAACCGCCCGTAACACCGGACGAAAATGAGTAAGGCATAGAGGAAACCGCAGGTCTGTGCAATGAGGGAAGCCATAGCCACTCCTTCGATCTGCATACCCAATCCATAGACGAAAAAGAAACTCAGGCAGATATTTAACACATTCACAAAGATCGCAACGAACATGGGTGTTTTCGCATTCTGCATGCCGATCAGCCAACCGGTCAAGGCGTATTGTCCGAGAATAGCCGGAGCCGCCCAGATATAAATATTGAAGTAGGCCTTTGTATAGCTACGAACCGTCTCGCTGGTTTCTATCCAATGAAAAGCCAGTTCCAGAATGCCGCGATGAAAAAGCAGAATCAGCCCGCTAGCTAACATGGCTATCGCCATGGAACGAAACAAGACGGCTGTCGCTTCCTTCAGGTTCCTTGCGCCGTAGGATTGGGCTGTAAAACCGCTGGTTCCCATCCGTAGGAATGCAAAATTCCAGTAGATAAAGTTGACTATCATTGTCGCCAGGCTGATTCCCCCGATCGATTGCTCAACCTCCAGATGCCCGACGATCGCAAGGTCCACCACCCCCAAAAGTGGAACAGTGATGTTGGAAATGATATTCGGCAGCGCCAAACGAAGTATTTTCTTATTCATGACGCAAAGGTAAAACAAATCGGGATGACCGCCCGCCGCACCCCAGTCAAAACCGGGGAAGCTTATTAATATTCATCTACTTTCTGCTCTACCCTGAATCGGTCGAGTTGCGCCTGCAATCGATCGGCGATCTCCTTGTAGGCTGGGTTTCCATATAGATTATCCAATTCATTCGGATCGGCCTGCAGGTCGTAAAGTTCATTGCAACTGATCGTATTCCCCATGTCTTTGCCAAAACCTTCCCCATAGAAATGGATCAACTTGTAGCGCTCGTCGCGCACGCCATCATGACGGCGTACCTGATGTACGGCCGGATAATCATAATAATGATAATACAAGTATTTTCTCCAATCGGAAGGTTTCTCCCCTTTCAGAAGCGGAAGAAACGATTGCCCGACAAAGGAAGCCGGTTTCTCCACGCCGGCAATAGCAAGGAAGGTAGGCGCATAGTCTATATTTTGGACCAGTTCATCGTTCGTTGTTCCGGCATTCATTTTCCCGGGATACCGGATGATCAACGGAGTACGGAACGATTCTTCATACATGAAACGTTTATCAAACCAGCCATGTTCCCCATTATAAAATCCCTGGTCGGAGGTATAAACAATCACCGTATTATCCAGCAGATTGTTTTTTGCGAGATAAGCAACCAGCCGCCCCACCTCGTCGTCCACCGATTTTATACAGCGCAGATAGTCACGCATATACCGTTGGAATTTCCAACGAACCAACGCATCGCCGGTCATCGGATGATCATTAAAAGCCTTGTTCCTCGGCGCATAAGCAGATTCCCAGGCTTTCCATTGCCCGGCATTCATCCGTTTGACCGACGGCTCCCAGCCGGCGCGCTCATCCGGGCTTCCTATGCTGTCCGGATCATTCAACTTCAAATCATAGATCAGTTGCAAATCCCGTCCGACCTCCATTTCCTGGGAATAAGCGGCGGCGCAACGCGTTTTGTAATCGTCATAAAAGGTTTCCGGTAAGGGGAACTCGACATCCTCGTAAAGATTGAGGTACTTTTCTTCCGGCATCCAGTTCCTGTGCGGTGCCTTGTGATGCACAAAAAGGGCAAACGGCTTTTTCTTATTCCTATGTTCCAAAAATTCAACCGCATGGTCCGTGATCAAATGGGTAGCATATCCTTCTTCCCGGATATATTTTCCATGGGATTCTTTGGTCTTGAATTCAGGATTATAATAAGCTCCCTGGTCTTCCAAGACAGAGTAATAATCGAAACCTTTCGGCTCACATTGCATATGCCATTTACCGATTACCGCCGTCTGGTATCCTTTGGTCTGCAGCAATTCCGACACAAAGACCTTGGTAGAATCAATCCCTTTACCTAAGGTGCGCTGTCCGTTCTGATGGCTGTATAGTCCGGTCATCAGACAGGCACGACTGGGAGTCGAAAGCGAATTTTCCACAAAAGCTCTCCGGAACAGAACGCCTTCGTTCGCCAGCCGGTCTATATTAGGCGTAGGAGCCAGTTTCCCAATCGGATGCCCGTAAGCGCTTATTGCCTGGTACGAATGGTCGTCCGTCATGATATATACCACGTTAAGGGGCTTGTCCGAACCCTTGTCTTTCTGAGCCATACCCCATTGGGGCATTCCGCATAATGCGGATAGTATAAACAGAGAATCTTTATATTTCATTTTATTTAATAATTTACATACATGCTTTATTTACGGACAGGTTGAGGCGCCTTATTTTCCTTCAAAACAGTCGACAAACGATCATACAATGCATTTGTTTCCTGGGGATATTTTCCTGACAGATCGACCTTTTCGCCCAAATCGTTTTTAAGGTTGTATAGTTCTTTTCCGTTTGTCCGTTGATTATATACCAATTTCCAATCGCCCTTCCGTATCGCACTAAAATAGTTAATCCCCGGACCATCCTCCGGAATCCACTTATTCGGATAATGCCAGACAAGTTCCCTCTCGACGTCCTTGGAACCCGGATGCTCCAGGAAAGGAAAGACACTCCGTCCGTCGACAAGCTGAACGGTTTCATAATCCCTGATGCCTGCCATTTCCAATATGGAAGGAAACAGATCTTCCACAATAAAAGGGTAATGGCTGACCGAACCGGCCGGCGTTTTCCCCGGATACTTAATAATGAGAGGAACTCTTATGCCTCCCTCGTAAACAGAACCTTTCCCGGCCCTGAGGGGAAGATTCTGCGTAAAGGACTTGCCTCCTCTTGGAGGTGCCAGTGAAAGCCCTCCGTTATCCGAGAAAAAAATAACCACCGTATTGTCTTCTATCTTTTTTTCCTTCAGGAAATCCATCACCTCACCAAGGCTGGCGTCCATTCCCTCTACCAGAGACGCATATCTTGCTTCTACAGAATCCAAACCTTGGTCCAGGTATTTCTGAAAATACAGGGAATCCGCCATAATAGGAGTATGTACCGCATAATGAGCCAGGTGCAAAAAGAACGGACGTTTTTCCGAAATGGGCTGCTCGATGGCTTTCAAAGCCTCTTGAGTCAACGCCTGGGTCAGAAATGTACCGGTATGGTAATAAGCTTCCATATCAGGTACCGATTGAAAAGTATTTTTACCCGGCAAGTTCCCATATTCCTCTTCCGAAAGATAGCTTTGCGGGTGTCCGGCTGCATGGCCGGCTATATTCACTAAAAAGCCCAGGTTATAAGGACTGGCCCCGGGAGTACCTGCCGCTCCCCAATGGGCTTTTCCCACATGTACCGTGAAATACCCCGCCTCCTTCAGCAACTGAGGAAAGGGTGTTGCATAAACGGTTTTTTCAACACCCGGAACCGGACTCAATCCGTTCAGATTCCAATCCGCGGCGGTAAACATGCCGTCACGTACATCCGTATTCCGGTTTTTCCTCGGATGTGTCCAGTTCGTCACATGATGGCGTGTCACATTCATTCCCGTAAGCAGACTGACCCTTGTAGGAGTACTGACCGGGGTCGCATAAGCGTCGGTAAATTTTTCCCCTTCCTTCGCCAAACATTCCATATTCGGCGTATGAAATTTGCGATTGTTTGCTGTAATCGTATCTGCAAACGGAAGAGAAGTATCCTGCCAGCCGAAATCATCAACCAAAAACAGGATAATATTCGGCCTTCTCTCCGTCTCTTCCGGTTGGGAAAAAGCCGCAGCCGACACTACCGGAATAAAAGGCAGGGAAACAAAAGATAGAAATAAGTTTCTGTGTAGTCGGTTCATATCTAATCCCATTACTCTTCAAATATAAGTTTATCTTTCCAAAATACAACATCTTGTCCGCCTTGTTTAACTATTTTCACCGAATATCTTAATAGCCTTCATTTTGTTTTAAATTCGGATTCAGATTAATCTCACTTAACGGAATCGGATACAAGACATGATAATCTTTTACCGCAACAATTCCCCGGTCCTTTGCCTGCTGTATAAAAACGCCCTGACGAATTAAATCCTGGCGTCGTAATTCTTCCGAAAAAAACTCCCATCCTCTTTCCTGAAAAATGGCGTCCCTCAATTCTTTCGTCGATGAATAATTTTGGAGGAGTAACGGCTTTATCTTCGCTTTCAACCTTACTTGGTTGATTAACCCGACGGATTCTTCATTCGGCCCGGACAATTCATTCAATGCTTCTGCGCGGCTTAACAAGATATCGGCATACCGTATGACCGGATAATCATTTCCGGAATTTGCTCCCGAAGCGGTTAGGTCTTCCTGGAATTTAAAGTTTCGAATATCATCTTTTCCTAATTGAACGATTTGACCGGAAAGATTTTCATACTGTGTTATAAAAGCATCTCGTCTTTCATCTCCCTCTTCAAAAGAATTATAAAAAGAAGTATATGTTTTAAACTGGGTCGCATAATTCTCCTTCGTGTTTCCTTTCCACTTATAAGAGGGAGGAGCCACATGCCCTATAAAATTAGTGCCATAGCTGTTCGCTAAATTGGGACGTATATAAATAAACTCGCTGTTCACTTCATTTAAAGGGTCAAATAGATCGGTCCGGTGTGGAGAATCGTATAAGGCATAAATTCCTAAATCGATTACCTCTTTCGCCGTTTCTGCCGATTCTTTCCATTTTTTATTATTCAAATAAAATTTTGTCAATTGCGAAAGAGCGGCTCCTTTGGTTGCCCTTCCATAATTGCGGGGAGTAGCAGGGAGTATCTTGCTCACAGCTCGGAACTCCGTTTCAATAAAACTATTGAATTCTTCTTCAGACGGACGTGAAGGTTTATCCGTAGCCGATGTATTACTGGTCAGGATTAATGGTACCGGACCGAACAAATCATCTAAAATAACATACGCACTGGCGCGAAGGAAACGAGCTTCCGCAAGAATCTGTTCTTTTATATTCTCATCCATATTGATGGCCGGCACTTGGTCTAGTATCAAATTGGAACAGTACACAGTTTGATAATGGGTTTGCCAAGCCGAGCTGAAAAATTCATGGGTCGCATCCCAGGTAAAAAGTTCGAAAGGTTTGGCCAAGGCCTCTAACCCTCCATTCCGGTCATAAAAGACGCCTGCAGGAATTTCAGCCATGATTAAATAATTTCGGAAACTCCTACGCTGTTCCGGAGCATATGCCGAATTCAATAAAGCTTCCGCATCACTCTCATTCTTAAAATAATTGCTCTCTCCCAATGAAGAATAGACTGTTTCATCCAAAGAGCATCCGTTAAACAGATACACAGATAACAATAAATATATTATTTTTTTCATCTCTTAAAAGTTTAAGTTAAATCCGACCGTATAAATACGGGATAAAGGATAAGCATTATAATCCGCTCTGATATTAGAACTTCCGTAAGAACTTACATCCGGGTCAAAACCGAAATAATCCGTGATAGTAAACAGGTTTTGACCTGAAATATAAAGTTGTGCTTTTATCCGGCTAGCTAATGTAAAATCATAACTTAATTGAGCCGATTTCAATCTGATAAAAGAAGCATCCTGAACAGCCCGGCTGTTGATCGTACTACTCAAGCTAACATAAGGATTAGCCGGCGTATGGCCTGAATTATTATTATTGGTCGGATTGGAAGCAGTCCATCTGTCGGTATAAGAGCGGGCTAAACGGTTTCTGCGAAATGAAATAGGATTTTCAGATTCGGAAATATTCAGGTTCAACAATTCTCCCCCTTGACTTCCCTGCAGGAAAAATGATAATGTGAACTTGCCGAATGTAAATTCATTATTTACTCCAAAAGTAAAATCCGGAAACGGATTACCCAAAATAGTCATATCAGCCGTTGTTATACTGCCATCCCCATCCGCATCCCTGTATTTATATTCTCCCGGTTTTGACAGCGGTTGCGGCGCATAAGTCTCACCTTCCTGAAGAATTCCTATGATATCGTAACCATAATAAGAGTTCAAAGCCTCTCCGGGTTTCAGGATCGTAAACCCGTTAAAAAATCCGGCAGATCCCTGAAGCACATAAGGTACACTTGCCAGACTGCCGACTTTGTTCCGGACCGTCGATAGATTAAATGAAGATCTCCATTTTAATTTACCATCCAGGTTCAGGGTGTTAATAATCAAATCAAAGCCCCAATTACTCGTACTTCCCACATTTGCCAGTGTGGAAGAAAAGCCAGTCGTATTCGGCACCGGTAATTCCAACAGCAAATCGGTTGTTTTTTTCTTGAAATAATCGACCGATCCCGAGATACGGTCGGTAAACAGGGAGAAATCGATACCCAGATCAAACTGTTTGGTCGTTTCCCATTTCAGGTTCGGATTGGCCAATTGATTTGTTGTAATTCCGACCTGGGCAACTCCGTCAAAAATGGCCTGTCCCTGCGTTCCCAATAAAACAAGAGAGCGATAATTTCCAATCTCTTGGTTCCCGGTATGTCCGTAACTACTCCTTATCTTTAAACTGGACAGTTGAGATACGTTTTCCAGAAAAGATTCTTTTTTCAGTTCCCATCCTACGGAAAGAGAAGGGAAATAACCATATTTGTTTTTTTCGCCAAACCGTGAAGAACCGTCCGACCGCAAGGTGGCAGTAAGGAAATAGCGGTTTAAGAAAGAGTAATTGACACGTCCCAGATACGAAAGTAATTGATTCTTGTTTCGCGAAGATCCGACGGTATAAGTAGACTGAGTACCGGCGGAAAGGTTATAAGTCAGAAAAGCATCCGTAGAATAACTGCTCGAACCGGCAGAAAGGTAATTCCCCTCAAATTCCTGGTAAGTATAACCAGCCAGTGCATCCACATGATGATTTCCGAAATCCTTGTTAAAGGTAGCCGTTAATTCAAGCAAATAGTTTTTTGCATAATTGGAAACGACTTTGGCAACCCCTCCCACTGAAGCTCCTCTCTTCGTATTTTTAGAAATATAGGTATCGCGCTGGGCGTTCTGCGTATCCGACCCCAGGTTAATTCCTAATATTAATTCAGGAAATAATGTATATTCCCCTTTGATATTTGCAAAAGTCCGGTTTGTTTCACCTACATCGTCTATTCCGTATGCCAGTCCCAATGGATTTTCAAGGTTTACGACGGAAGATTGCGCATAAGTTTTTCCGTCGGATTCATAGATTGCCAAGGTCGGATCCTGAAAAATGGCCGAATTAAGTATACCCGCGTTTTCATTTATACTGACGCCATTCGGAACAAAATTATCTTCTATCCGCGCAGAATTTATATTCACATTCAACTTGAACTTTTCGTCTTTATAACCTAAGTTTACCTGTCCATTATATCGTTTTAACCCGGAACTGATTACGATTCCGTCCTGATCAAAATAATTAAGTGACACATAATAATTCAGGTTATTCTGTCCGCCGGAAAAAGAAAGTTGATGATTTTGTACATTACCGGTACGAAAAATCTCGTCCTGCCAGTTTACTCCCTCTCCAATCCTCTCTATCTGCTCTTGGGTAAATTCCGGAGTAGCACCTTCTTCCGTCTGCAAATCATTCAATAAGCTCATATATTGCTTGGCAGACAACATCGGAATTTTTTTTGCCACATTCTGTGTAGAGAAATAAGTATTATACGACACTTTCAATTTTCCGGCAGAACCCTTTTTAGTTGTTATAAGTATAACGCCGTTAGCTCCTCGCGAACCATAAATCGCGGTTGCCGAGGCATCTTTCAAAATTTCAACAGACTCGATATCTCCCGGATTCAAACTGTTTAAGGGATTTCTGCGTGCAGGTTCGGATACAGTCGAAGAAGAAGACAATACCGGAGAATTATCAATAGGAAATCCATCAATCACATACAAAGGTTCATTATTTGCATTAATAGAATTGGCTCCTCGAATACGTATGCTAACGCCCCCACCGGGTTCGGAAGAACTTTGAGTGATCTGGACACCTGCTGCTCTACCACTGATCAGTTGATCCACCGAAGTAATCGCTCCTTTGTTAAAACTTTCTTGTCCGATCGAAGTGACGGATCCGGTTATCTCTCTCCTTTTTTGCGTTCCGTAGCCGACCACGACAACCGCATCCAACAAATTGGCATTCTCACTCAAGGCAATTTCAAGCGGTTCACCGGCATCATATATTTCAATCTCCTCACTTTTATATCCGATTAAGGAAACAAGGAGCGTGACAGGTAGTTCCTTACGAATTTCCAATTTAAACTCACCATTCAAATCCGTAGCAATCCCATTCGTTGTCGATTTTACGATAACGGAAGCTCCAAGTATGGGGCCCTGGTTTTTGCTGTCGACAACCCGTCCACTTAAAATAGTTTGTGAAAAAAGAGAAAAAGAGAAACTAAAGAAAAAGAAGACCAAATACAACGGTCTACCGAAAAGAACGATTTCTTTTCCTACATTTTTTTTTACTTTTGTCATGTCCTAAGTTTACATTTAAATTTGGATAGGGCCCCCTCGAACCATTTGCCATCGGAGAAAGGGGGCTTTCTCAATTATTTCATAAAGGTCTTTTTACATACGAATACCGTTAAGAGTTAATAAACGATGCAAAGGAATAATATTTAACAAAAAGGCTCAATACCCTTTTTAGGGTATATTTTCTAGTCTAATACAGAAATTATCCCGTAAAAAAAACAACCGTTTGCCGGAAGTATTGTAATTAAGAAAAACCATCTCTCTTAAAAAGTAGAGAAGTATAATAAAAGTTATTCTTCGCTTGTTTTAAGCGATTACAGGATAAACAAATATCGAGAAATTGATATATTAGCCAAGGAATTAGATTTGAACCATGAAGAGAGGAAGATACAGATACAAACTTATGTTTTCCCTGTTCTTGTTGATAATGGGCTACCCTGTAGTCATAGCGGAAGGTTATGTAATCATCGGAAAGATAAAGGGACTACCGGAAAATATGCTCATGCAACTGAAACAAGTGGGCAACCAACGGCTAATCAATGTCGCCCGTGTAAAAAAAGGCGTTTTTACCTTACGAGGTACACTGTCCGATATGCCTCAGCATCTCTGGCTATGTACGACCTTGAATGATGAATTTATCTATTGCGATTTATTGATCGATCAGGATACGCTCTATATAGAAGGAGATATCCGAAACGTCCCTTACAACCTTCATTTTCACGGAGCAGAGACTCATATGCAATACGAGGCCTATGTCCAAGCTGTGCGTACTTTAAATATGAAACGGGATAGCCTCCACATAATTGTAGAGGAATTACATAATATGGGAGCCTGGGGAAAGAAGAATCAATCAAGGCAAAAAAGCAAGGGAGGAATTATCATAGACCTGCGAGGCGACATATCAAAAGATGAGGCTCCGCAACATGCCTCACGATTACCTCAGGATTGGGAACTGGCTCAAATAGAGAAGGAGCGGGATTCCATCCGCCTGGATTTCATCCGTCATCACATGCACCAGGCGGCCGGACAGTTTCTCCTGACCCGGATTATGAAACAAATGCCTGTCGACTCCCTTCGTGAATTTTATCGTTTGATTCCGGTCGAGATGAAACGAACCAAGTTCGTACGCGCAATCAGCAATCAAATCAATCCCTATGCCGATGAAGCGATCCGGCAGGCAGATGCCCTGCTGGCGCGTAACGGGACGGAAACGGAACGACTATCCTGTGCCGGCGAAGCTTATAAACTTTACAAGAGAGGAGTCCATTTGGATCCGGAACGGACGGACGCCCATCTGGCCCTGGCAAGCATGCATGAACGACTGCTCCCGCTCATGGGCGTAGAGGCATACGAAATAGCCCTGCAAGGCTATCAGGAATTTATCGACCGGACAGTCAATGAAAAGGATGGGAAGATGGCGCTTACGCGCATGGAAGAGATCCGCTACCGCAAGCAAATTGCGACGACAGAACTACCCGAAATAATCGAAGTGAAAGGCGGCGCCTATGTGATGGGGTCCAACAATCCGGAAGATCATAATCCGTACCATGAAGTGACGGTCAAAGACTTCCTGATCGGCAAATATGAAGTCACCAATTATCAGTTCGCCTGTTTCCTGAAAGCCTACGGAAGTGAAGTTGTCAAAGAGGGAGCGTATCAAGGCGAACGCCTGTATTATGAATGTAATTGGGGAATCGAACAGGGGAATCCGGTGAAAGGATATGAAACGCATCCGGCAATCTACATTACTTGGTACGGCGCCCAAGCCTATTGTCGGTGGGCGGGCGGACGATTACCTACCGAAGAAGAGTGGGAGTACGCCGCCCGGGGTGGACAAAAACGTGGACGGCAGAATCCCTACAGCGGAAGCATGGTCTTGGATAGCGTGGGATGGTATGCCGGAAACTCGGGAGGGCATCCTCATTCGGTCGGGACTAAACAACCTAACGAACTCGGCATTCACGACATGAGCGGCAACCTATGGGAATGGTGCTCCGATCCGGTATCCAAAGACGGCAAACTCTATTATGCCGTTCGCGGAGGAACGTGGTTCCATGAAACGGGAATGTGCCGGACGACAAACCGGACGGAAGTATTCCCGGATAGCAAGCATTTCTATAATGGGTTCCGAATCGTAAAAGATTTATAAGAAAAGGGATAAAAAGCGAAAAGAGATAACTTCATCGATCCGCAAAACGCACTTTTCAAATAAAATTCGTATCTTTCCTTCCTGATAACCTTAAATATCCATGCGATGAAGATACATGAATATCAATCCAAAGAACTATTTTCCTCTTATGGCATTCCGGTCGGAAGACAGATCCTATGCTATACCCCCTCCGAGGCAGTTTCCGCCTATGGGAAATTGGGCGTCCTCAAGGTCGTCCTTAAGGCACAGGTCTTGACCGGGGGAAGAGGAAAGGCGGGCGGCGTTAAACTCGCCGGTAACGCAGAGGAAGTTAAGCGGCGGGCTGAAGATATCTTAAGCCTTACGATCAAAGGATTCCCGGTAAAAAAACTGATTGTTACCGAAGCGGCGGATATCGCTGCCGAGTATTATGTCAGCTATATTATCGACAGGAACAGCAAGTCCGTCATTCTAATGATGAGCCGTGAAGGAGGTATCGACATCGAAACCGTCGCCCGGGAAACGCCGGAGAAGATCCACAGTTTTCCGATCGATCCTTTTATCGGGTTGCCCGACTATCTGGCCAGGCGATATGCCTTCCTTTTCTTTGACTCGATGGAGCAGGTCAACGCCCTCGCAGGAATCCTGCAGAAGCTATACCGCCTTTTCATGGAGAAGGATGCCAATCTGGCCGAAATCAATCCGCTCGTAGCAACCTCATCCGGCGAACTATTGGCCGTGGATGCAAAAATGACTTTCGACGACAATGCCCGCTACCGCCGGCCGGAGATCGAAGCGCTTCTTGAACTGACGAAAGAAGAGAAAACCGAAATCCGGGCGAAGGAAAAAGGCTTCAGCTACGTACATATGGATGGGAACATCGGCTGTATGGTCAACGGAGCTGGCCTGGCAATGAGTACAATGGATATGATTAAGCTCTATGGCGGCGAACCGGCCAACTTTCTTGACATCGGAGGAAGCTCTAAGCCGGAGAAAGTAGTCGACGCCATGAAATTATTACTCGATAAAACGCAGGTACAGGTAGTACTCATCAATATTTTCGGCGGGATTACCCGCTGCGACGACGTCGCTATCGGATTGCTGGAAGCATTTAAAAAGATCGAAACCAACATCCCCATCGTTGTCCGGCTAACCGGTACAAACGAAGAAGAAGGCCGCCGATTATTGGAGAACACCCGCTTCCTGGTAGCCGAAAGCATGAGTGAAGCAACCCGCATGGCTGTCCAAACGGTTAAAACGAACGAAAAACATTCCGCATCATGAGCATATTAATCGATCAATCCACAAGACTTATCGTGCAAGGCATTACCGGCAGGGACGGTAATTTCCATGCACAGAAAATGCAATCATACGGCACTCGCCTCGTCGGAGGAACTTCTCCCGGCAAAGGAGGCAGCGCCCGACTCGGCGTTCCGGTATTCAATACGGTCTATGACGCCGTGGAAGCGACGGAGGCCAATACATCCATTATTTTCGTCCCCGCCCCCTATGCGGCCGATGCTATCATGGAAGCGGCCGACGCAGGCATCCGGCTCATCGTCTGCATCACGGAAGGAATCCCGACGCTGGACGTCGTCAAGGCTTACCGTTTCGTACAAATGAAGCAGGCGACACTTATCGGGCCGAACTGTCCAGGACTCGTATCCCCGGGCAAATGCCTGGTGGGCATCTCTCCCGCACAAATCTTCATGCAAGGAAATGTTGGAGTAATCAGCCGGAGCGGCACGCTTACCTACGAAGTCGTGTATCACCTGACTCGGAACGGACTGGGACAGTCAACCACCGTCGGCATGGGCGGAGACCCTGTCACAGGACTTTATTTCAATGAGTTATTGCAAATGATGGAAGAAGACGAACAAACGGATTCCATTGTGATGATCGGGGAAATCGGAGGAAATGCGGAAGAGTTGGCGGCTGCTTATATCAAAAAACATATTACCAAGCCGGTCGTTGCCTTCATTGCCGGACAAACCGCTCCTCCCGGCAAACAGATGGGGCATGCCGGCGCTATCATCTCCAGCGGCTCGGGCACGGCAAGGGAAAAAATCGCTGCACTCGAAGAGGCCGGAGTGAAAGTAGCCCGCGAGCCATCAGAGATTCCTTCCTTGTTGTTGTAGACGCATTGCATACGTCTTAATTTGCATACCCCAAAAAGTCTGAATCCATGAAAAATTTCACTATACCGGATTTATTCAAAAGCCATCGCTTATTAACTGAAAAAATGAGGCTGTCTAAAAAGCACTGCGCCGCTTTGAAAATCCAGTGCACTCAATGAATTGATTCAGTATACTCGTTTATGAAATCCAGTGCACTCATTTATAGAATTCAGTATACTGGATTTTTCCGTGCATGTCACGACTTTTTGGAACGCCCCATTTTTATAGGATTTTCTTTTGATACAGCCCCATCTATATCATAAACGTGAGACAGCGTCTATTTTTCATCCACAGCCAAAGTAGCCTCGGCGTATTTCTTTGCCAGTTCAACGATGCTGTCGTTTTGTGCTTTCGTCAGCTTATCCGAATTCCGTTGCAATTCCAAAGCCAGGGATTTAATCTTGGGAACGGAGATAACCCATTCCTGATGGGCGGCGCCTTCCCCTTTCTTCACCTTTTCCACCAAAGAAACCGCTTTTCCTATCAAAGCCACATATTCATCATAAGAAGCCTTAACGGCAGGATCTGCCTCAACAGTTGTTTCTGTTTCCGCCTTATTCTCACTCGTTTTTCCACCACATGCCGCCAGAGATACGGCAAAAAAAACAAATAAAATCTGTTTTGCGAAAGTTTTCATATTCTTATCATTTTAGTTTGAGTTATCAAATCCGATCGATGTCTTTCCCTTGTGGACAAACATACTAATAATTAATCTAATAATCAAATAAGGAGAAGAATCATTTAGGTATAAAAAACAAAAAAGTAGCTATCTCTAGCTACTTTTTTTCACTCGTGTCCTAATGGAACAAATTTCTTGTTTCAATAACACTTACTTTACGCTGTCAGCAGGTGCAGCGACAGTATCAACTGCGAATGTGCTATCAGCCGGAGCAACTGTTGTTTCTTCAACAGCCGGAGCTGTTTCTTCTTCCGTTGTTGCTTCACTAGACTTATTTCCACATGCTACAAAAGACACAGCCATTGCTGCTGCAATAACTACCATTGAAATTTTTTTCATTTCCTTAAAATTTTAGAACCTATTAACATAAATATATATACCCGGTGCAAAGTTAATTGATTTTATTATTCTCAATACAAAAAGTGTTTTTTTTTTATTGAAAAGCTCTTTTTTTGTGTTTTCCCCGGGAAAAAAGAGCAAAATCCAAGTAGAATTACCCAGATTCTCTATCCTGATCTATAAAATCATCGTTTTCCCAAGTCCGGGAAATAGGACTTTTAAATAATATATTTTATCTTTGTTTCCTATCGATTGCTTTATATAAAGGAGAGAAAGGAAAAAATTATGAAACAGATTAAGATTTTATTGTTATTTTTTTCTCTTATTATGTCTGCGCAAGCACAGAGCAGCTTCACTTTCGAGTTGAATAAAGAAGGAAAAATTATCGCAATCCCCAAGGAAATAGAGCTCAACCTGAATGTTCCTTCTTTTGACTATAAATCGTATACACCGCAGACGACAACGGCGGTGGAAAATAATCTGAAAAAAATAGAAGTGGAAACGCAGTCGCTTCCCTCGGTAAAGGATCGTCCGATGAACATGCAGCTCCTATCGGCGGCATACCTTCCTTTCTTTAATCCGTATGCCTCAATGCTCAGGCGCGTTTCTCCGCAGGCATTCGACTTCAGGGAAATCGAGCTTGTCCCTATCAACGAAAGCCTGACGTTTTCGGTACTCGGGTTAAAAGATTCATGGATAGGAACGGGAGGCGTTACGAGCCTTTCCCCGGCGCTCACCTGGCGGTACAATAACCTGGCACTTACCGGCGGAGCCTTTGTCACCAACTATTATTCCCCGTTCAATATCTCCCCGGAATATATGGGAGGCTTCTATACCCATGCCGGTTACGAACTCAGTAACCGGTTCGGAGTGGATATGTGGGGGCAATACGCCATCTATGACGGGAGCGAGGAGAAAAACCCGCACCTCCTTATGAGTCCTTTTTACGACCATACTCGTGCCGGGGGAGGAATCCGTATGAAGATCACAGAAAAATTCAGTGTAGGAGCGGGCATGCAATACGAATATAATCCCGTCAACCGAAAATGGAACCGGCAGTTCCTGGTTTATCCGATCTTCAAGTGAAAGCTGTAAAAGCAAATAAACGTTCTTTTAGAGCTTTACCCTGCGAATTCACCGGGCGTATTGCCTGAACACAATAATATTTTGTACTTTTGCGGAACATAAGTAAGAAAATTAAGAATGAATATATTAGAACTGAGCGAACAGGAAATCATTCGCCGCAATAGCCTGGAGCAATTACGGCAAATGGGTTTCAATCCTTATCCGGCAACCGAATATGTGACGAATGCCTACTCCGACGAGATAAAGAAATCCTTTATAGACGACGCTCCTCCCCGACCGGTACAGATTGCCGGCCGCATCATGAGCCGCCGCATCATGGGGAAAGCCTCCTTTATGGAATTACAGGATTCGAAGGGCAGAATACAAGTATATATCTCTCGTGACGACATTTGTCCCGGCGAAGATAAAGAGTTATATAATACGGTCTTCAAGAAACTACTCGATATCGGCGACTTTGTAGGCGTCAAAGGATTCGTCTTCCGCACTCAGATGGGAGAAATTTCCGTTCATGCACAGGAACTGACCGTTCTGTCCAAATCCCTGCGCCCGCTTCCGATTGTCAAAGAGAAGGACGGCGTTGTCTATGACGGATTCAACGACCCCGAATTACGCTACCGCCAACGGTATGTAGATTTGGTCGTCAACTCCGAAGTAAAAGAGATTTTCCTCAAAAGAACAAGGATATTCAATTCAATGCGCAACTTCTTCAATGAGAGAGGTTATATCGAAGTAGATACCCCGGTATTGCAAAGCATCCCCGGGGGTGCCAGCGCACGTCCGTTCATTACGCATCATAATGCGTTGGATATTCCTTTGTACCTGCGCGTAGCCAATGAATTATATCTGAAACGACTCATCGTCGGTGGCTTTGAAGGGGTGTATGAGTTTAGCCGTAACTTCCGCAACGAAGGAATGGACCGTACACACAATCCTGAGTTTACCTGCATGGAAATATATGTAGCTTATAAAGACTACAACTGGATGATGGCATTCACCGAGCAAATGTTGGAAAAGATTTGCATGGATGTACTTGGTACCACGAAAGTGAAGATCGGCGAGAAAGAAGTCGATTTCAAGGCACCTTATAAACGTATCACCATGATCGATGCCATTCATGAGAATACCGGCGTCGACATTAGCGGAATGGATGAAAATCAACTGCGCGAGGTCTGCAGGAAATTGGATATCGAACAGGACGAAACGATGGGGAAAGGCAAACTAATCGATGAAATTTTCGGTGCCAAATGCGAAGGGAATTATATTCAGCCGACATTCATCACCGATTATCCGATCGAAATGTCTCCGCTCTGTAAGCGCCATCGCGACAATCCGGAACTGACCGAACGCTTCGAACTGATGGTCAATGGAAAGGAACTGGCAAACGCTTATTCCGAGCTGAACGATCCGATCGACCAGCGCGAGCGTTTCGAAGAACAGCTCCGCCTTTCCGAAAAGGGAGATGACGAAGCGATGTTCATCGACAATGATTTCATCCGTGCGTTGGAATATGGCATGCCTCCTACGAGTGGAATGGGCATCGGCATGGATCGTCTCGTGATGTTCCTGACTGGTCAGGAAAGTATACAGGAAGTATTGCTTTTCCCGCAGATGCGTCCGGAAAAGGTGGTCAAAAAAGATGCGGTTGAAAAATATATCGCTTTAGGCATTGGCAAAGAGTGGATACCGGCGCTGCAAAAAGCAGGTTATGTAACCGTCGATTTATTGAACGGGGCCAATCCACAGATTGTTCGTCAACAACTTTTCGAGATTAATAAAAAGTATAAATTGGGACTTGAAAACCCCACGGCGCCTGAAGTTGAATCGTGGATAGCAAATACGGCAAATCATTAAAAAGAATTAACTATGGAATTACCCGGTAGAATTGCGATAATGGGTGGAGGTAGTTGGGCTACCGCCTTGGCGAAGATTGTCCTGTCCACTCATTCTCAGATCAACTGGTACATGCGCCGCCCCGACCAGATCGAGGAGTTTCAGCGCCTGGGACATAATCCGGCTTATCTGACCGCGGTTAAATTCGACACCGAAAGGATTTCGTTTTATTCAAATATCAATGATGCCATCAAAGCGTCGGACACGTTGATTCTGGCTATCCCGTCTCCTTTCGTGAAACAACATCTGAAAAAAGTACGGACTTCCTTAAGCAAGAAATTCATCATTTCAGCGATCAAGGGAATTGTTCCCGACGAGAACATGCTGGTGACAGACTATCTGATAGATTATTATAAAGTTCCAGTAGACAGTATCGCCATTGTTTCAGGGCCTTGCCATGCGGAAGAGATTGCGCTTGAACGCCTGTCTTATCTTACCCTGGCCTGTTCGGATCTGGAGAATGCACGGATCATGTCTTCCACGTTCAAGAACAGCTATCTGATGAATTCCTGCTGTAACGACGTCATCGGAATCGAATATGCTTCGGTGTTGAAAAATGTATACGCCATCGCCGCCGGTATCTGCCACGGGATGAAATACGGGGACAACTTCCAGGCGGTTTTCCTATCCAATGCATTGGATGAAATGAGGCGCTTCCTGAATGCTGTACATCCTTTACAGCGCGACATAACCGACTCGGTTTACATGGGTGACCTGCTGGTCACCGCTTATTCGCGCTACAGCCGAAACCGCACCTTCGGGACGATGATCGGCAAAGGTTATTCTGTAAAGACAGCCCAGTTGGAAATGGAAATGATTGCCGAAGGGTATTTCGGCACCAAATGCGTTCATGAAATCAACGAAAAATATAACGTAGAAATGCCTATTCTCGATGCGGTATACAATATTTTGTATGCGCGCAAATCTCCTTTAACGATTATCCGGAAACTAACTGAAACTTTTAAATAATTAATGATATGAAAAAAATTAGTCTGAATATAGACAAAGCGCTCGGTAAAGCAGTAACGCTCGAAAAGGTAAACGCCCTGGAGAGCAAAATTAACCAAAGCCTCGCTACCTTGCACAAGGGTGACGGCGCAGGGAACGATTTCCTCGGTTGGTTACACCTTCCTTCTTCCATTACGGACGCAGATCTGAAAGAAATAGAAGAAACGGCAGCCGTTCTACGCTCCAAATGCGAAGTCGTAGTCGTAATCGGCATCGGCGGCAGCTATTTAGGTACAAAAGCCGTAGTGGAAGCATTAAACAATAGTTTTGACTGGCTGCACACCGACCGCAAAAATCCCGTGCTGGTTTATGCCGGACATAATATCGGTGAAGATTACCTGTACGAACTGACTGAAATATTAAAAGGAAAACAATTCGGACTCATTAATATTTCCAAATCCGGAACAACAACCGAACCGGCTCTCGCCTTCCGTATCCTGAAAAAACAACTGGAAGAGACGGTCGGCAAAGCCGAGGCAAAACACCGCATTGTTGCGGTTACCGATCACGCCAAAGGCGCTTTACGCAAACTGGCCACACAGGAAGGTTACAAGACATTTGTAATCCCGGATAATGTGGGAGGCCGTTTCTCCGTCCTTACCCCGGTAGGATTGCTGCCGATCGCCGTGGCGGGAATCAATATCCGCGACCTTGTAGCCGGTGCGGTTTCCCTCGAAAAGGCAACCGATGAAAGCATCCCTTTTAAGGAAAATATCGCTTCCGTCTATGCCGCCATACGTAACATACTCTATGCCGAAGGAAAGAAAATAGAGATCCTGGCAAACTTTCACCCCAAATTGCATTATATCGGCGAATGGTGGAAACAACTTTATGGCGAAAGTGAAGGAAAAGAGAACAAGGGAATCTTCCCGGCTTCCGTCGATTTCACGACTGACCTGCACTCAATGGGACAATGGATCCAAGACGGAGAACGTATCATTTTCGAAACCGTCATCTCTGTGGAAAATCCGGATCATAAGTTGACAATCCCAACAGATGAAGCCAATCTGGACGGGCTGAACTTTCTTGCCGGCAAACGGGTGGACGAAGTAAACAAGATGGCTGAATTGGGTACGCAATTAGCCCATGTAGACGGTGGTGTTCCCAACATCAAAATCACTCTGCCGGAAGTCAGCGCATACTTTATCGGGCAGTTGTTCTATTTCTTCGAAAAAGCCTGCGGAATCAGCGGATATACGCTGGGCGTGAATCCGTTCGACCAACCGGGTGTCGAGGCCTACAAAAAGAATATGTTCGCCCTGTTAAATAAGCCGGGATACGAAAAAGAAAGCGAAGCCATCAAGGCAAAATTATAATTTAAGAAACCGGTAAAAAGTAGGGAGTGAACTTTTCATTTCCTACTTTTTATTTTTAATACGATCCTATGATTAAAGACGCGATTACATATTACCTGCAAAACCGGAACCAGCCTGTCCTGAATCCGAAAGCCGTATTATTCGACATGGACGGCATACTATACGATTCCATGCCCTATCATGTCAAAGCCTGGCTGGAGGCTACCCGGAAAGAACATCTGGAAGGCAGTATGGAGGACTTTTACCTCTTTGAGGGATGTGTCGGTGGATATACCATCAACAAACTATTCTACCGCACCTTTCACCGGGAGGCGACCCAAGAGGAAATAGAACGCATTTATAAAGAGAAATCACGCCTCTTCAATACCTATAACGAAGGCAGGCCGATGGCCGGAGCAATCGATGTGCTGGAACAGGTAAAGGCCTCCGGCTTGCAACGGTTGGTAGTTACCGGCTCCGGGCAACATAGCCTAATCGACAAATTGGAACGAATGTTCCCAGGTCATTTCATACGAGAGAAAATGGTTACCGCCTATGATGTGACTCATGGGAAACCCGATCCGGAACCTTACCTGAAGGGATTGGTAAAGGCGAAAGTCAAAGCCAACGAAGCGTTTATTATTGAAAACGCCCCGATGGGCGTCCGCGCCGGGGTGGCAGCCGGTATCTTTACGATTGCCGTCAATACCGGTCCTCTGCCCGACAGCGCCCTATTAGACGAGGGAGCGAACCTCCTCTATCCTGACATGCAAAGCCTTGCCAATGATTGGCAGCATCTGATGCATGAAGTAAAAACGTATTCGAAATAAACCTTTCCTCCTTTTTATAAGGGCATGTTACCATGCTTTTTGGGAGGATTACTCTGGTTCTTGTTGCGTGTCATCTCCAATGCCTGGATCAGTTTGAAGCGGGTCTGCTTCGGCAGGATAATCTCGTCGATATAGCCCAGCTCCGCCGCCTTGTACGGATTGGCAAAGTTCTCACGATAATGCGCCATCGCTTCCGCCTTTTCCTCCGGATTTGCCTTACGATACAAGATATTTACCGCACCTTCTTCTCCCATGACGGCAATTTCCGCCGTCGGATAAGCCAGGTTGACATCTCCACCGGTCAGTTTGCTCGACATGACGATATAGGCTCCGCCATATGCCTTCCGCGTAATCAGGGTAATCTTCGGCACCGTGGCCTCGGCAAAAGCGTATACGATCTTCGCACCATGACGGATGATGCCGTTATGCTCCTGGACGCAGCCCGGAAGGAATCCCGGCACATCTTCAAAGGTAATCAGCGGGATATTGAAACAGTCACAAAAGCGAATGAACCGCGCGGCCTTATCGGAGGCGTCGATATCCAGCACTCCGGCCAGATAGGCCGGCTGGTTGGCCACGATTCCGACCGATTTCCCACCTAAACGGGCGAATCCGATTACGATATTCTTAGCAAAATGAGGCATGACCTCGAAAAAATAATGATCGTCGACAACCGGTTCGATGAGATCCTTGATGTCATAGGGCAAGTTAGGATCGTCCGGCACGACGCTTTGCAATGCCTCTTCTTCCCGGTGGATATCGTCTGTGACAGCCGACTTCGGAGCATCCTCCATATTATTGGAAGGGATGAATCCCAGCAATTCACGTATTCCCAAAATCACTTCCTCTTCCGTATTCCCCAAAAAGTGACAAACTCCGCTCTTGCTGCTATGCGTATAGGCTCCGCCCAACTCTTCCTTACTGACCTCCTCATGCGTTACCGTACGGACCACATCCGGTCCGGTCACGAACATATGGCTCTTCTCCTTCACCATAAAGATAAAGTCCGTCAGCGCCGGCGAATAGCAGGCCCCGCCGGCACAAGGGCCGAGAATTGCCGAAATCTGGGGCACCACGCCGGATGCCATCGTATTCTGATAGAAAATGGAGGCGTACCCCGATAGGCTTTCCACTCCCTCCTGGATACGTGCACCGCCGGAATCATTCAATGCGACGATCGGTGCCCCGTTTTTGAGGGCAAGTGATTGCACTTTCACAATCTTCTGTGCATTAGCTGCACTCAGCGAACCTCCAAGAATAGTGAAATCGTAGGCGTAGACAAAAACAATACGCCCGTTCACTTTTCCATATCCGGAAACGATTCCGTCGCCTGCATATTTATGTTTCTCCATTTCGAAATCAGTGCAATGATGGACGACAAACTTGTCTATCTCCACAAAAGTACCTTTATCGAGCAACATCTCAATCCGTTCACGGGCCGAAAGAATCCCAGCCTCCCGGCGTTTCTGTAATTTATCGGCCCCGCCTCCAAGTTCCGCTTGCCGGTTTCGCTCGATGAACTGGTCGTACCGTTCCTTATTTCCCATCGTTTTCTTCTTTTTCTACGTTTAAATCCAACCGGATCAATACCTGATCATTGTTGACTGCATCCCCCTCCTTAACTAAAATCTCTTTGATATAGCAATCGGCATTTACCTTATAGTTACTCTGCATCTTCATCGCCTCCAATACCACAACAGTCTCTCCGGCAGGGACAAAATCGCCGACCTTTATCGGAATGCGGACAACCTTGCCCGGCATGGGTGAAATGATCTTATCGTCCTGTAAATCCTCCTGTTTCTTCCGGAGCCGCAGATACTTTGCCTGCGAGTCGATAATATTTACCGCATAGGAAGACAGAGGCATATTCACCTTATAATTCTTTCCGTTCTCAAAACGAAACAATTCGGCATTGTACGACCGGCCTTCATGGAGAATCGAGCAAACGCCGTTCTCCGCCATTACGACGTCAACATCATATGGTTTCCCGTCGATTGTTACCTGTATCTTATTGCCGTCTTTGTTGATCATCTCGACTTCGGCAACGCGTGATCCGATATGTATTTCCATCGTTCTTTCTTTTTAAATACGTAAGACGCCTTTATGTAATCCGAATTCGCGCCACCTGCTGATTGGCCGGTCGTCGGCAGTCGTATCCGGCGCATTTTCGTTCAGGTTCATCAAGTAATCAATATAGGCCGCAATAATAGCCATATTCTCCGTTTCTTCATCGGTAACCGCCAATCCCTGTCGAAGGCGGTCGGCATGTTTCGGAATAAATTGCGTATCATAGGTACCTTTGATGAAATCAGAGGTTTCCATAATACAACGAAGATAAGATATATTGGTTTTCAGCCCGGTAATCTTATATTCATACAATACCCGGCGCATGCGTTCGATGGCATACCGCCGACTTGTTGCCCAGACAATCAGCTTACCGATCATCGGGTCATAATAGATAGGAATCTCATATCCTTCATATACATAACTATCGATTCGGACTCCCAAGCCGGTCGGTTCCACAAGGTGGCGGATCACGCCGGGCGAAGGCATGAAATTGTTTTCGGCGTCTTCCGCACAAATACGGCATTCAATAGCGTGTCCCCGCTGCATGATATCTTCCTGTTTATAGCGCAACGGATTCCCGTAGGCGATAAATATCTGTTCTTTCACCAGATCGATGCCCAACACCTCTTCCGTAATCGGATGCTCGACTTGCAGGCGGGTATTCATTTCCAGAAAATAGAAATTACGATGCTTATCGACCAGAAACTCAATCGTACCAGCGCCGACATAGTTCACTGCTTTGGCAGCGGCTACCGCCTGTTTTCCCATCTCCCGGCGAAGGGCCTCGGTCATGAAAGGAGAAGGCGACTCTTCCACTATTTTCTGATTTCGCCTTTGTACGGAACATTCACGCTCGCACAAATGAATGACATTTCCCTCCATATCACCCAGTATCTGGAACTCGATGTGATGAGGTTCTTCCACAAACTTCTCTATATAAACCGTATCGTCTCCGAAAGAGGAAAGGGATTCCGACTTGGCTGATTCATAGGCTTCTTTCACCTCTTCCTCTTTGTATATCAAGCGCATTCCCTTGCCTCCGCCTCCCATGGAAGCTTTGAGCATGACGGGAAACCCGATCGCCTTACAGACCCGGATTGCCTCTTCGGCACTTTTCAAGGGCTCTTCGGTTCCGGGAACAACCGGTACACCGGCTTTTTTCATTTTAATACGAGCGGAGATTTTATCTCCCATTGCCTCCATGCTTTCGGGCAGCGGGCCGACAAAAATAAGGCCCTCCTCTCTGCAGCGGCGGGCAAAAGCGGCGTTTTCCGACAGGAAACCGTAGCCCGGATGAATTGCATCCACCGCGTGCTCTTTCGCCACTTCCAATATAATATCGATATTCAGATAACTGTCTTTCGACGGAGCCGGACCAATGCAATAGGCCTCATCCGCATACAACACATGCTTCGCGGCGCGATCCGCTTCCGAAAACACGGCAACGGTACGAATGCCCATCTCCCGGCATGAACGCATCACTCGGACGGCTATTTCGCCCCGGTTTGCAATTAATACTTTTTTCATCTTTCTGTTCTTACTAACCTGTGAATCAACTTCTACCCCACGAGCAAGCTAATCCGTTTTCTGAATGGCAGGTCTTCTGACTCGCTTCCCTCCCGATATGCCTTCCCTCTTACAGTGGCTTAAGTTATTTATCGGAATTTATAAAGCATCGCAGCAGCGGGACTGTCCAGGATTCTCACCTGATTCCCTTTTAATCTGCATACCCGGACAGGCCATACAGAACCTATTCGGCGACAAATATACAAAATAAACCAATACCCAAAGAAGCTTCCCCTGAAAACAAGAAAGGCCGACCCGTTTCCGGATCAGCCTTAAATCTTGATTCATCAATCGGACTATTTCACATAATCCGCTTTATTAAGGAAGTTATAGCTCTGTTGAACGCTGGCCACCGGATCATTGTTTGTATATTGTTCTACTTCCACATACCAGTCCTTGATATTGTTTGCTTTCATCTGGTCGAAAATAGGTTTGAAATCGATCTTTCCGCTGGCTCCGATTTCTTTTTCATCTTTGATATGAATAGCTTTAAATTGGCTGGGACGGTTCTTCAGATATGCGACCGGGTCGCCTCCGCCTTCGATACACCAATAAACATCCAATTCGAAGAATACATGGTTCTTGCTGACAGTATCCAATAAGAAATCATAGATCAGTTGGTCTCCTATCTTGCGAAACTCAAAATTATGGTTGTGATAACCGAAAGCAATGCTGGCGGAAGCGGTCTTATAACCTACGGTATTAAAGTAATCACAATAAAGTTTCAGATCGTCGAGGGTCGTCTGCTCGTTGACCGGCATCCAAGGTTGGATCATATATTTGACTCCCAAAGCATTATGCGCCTCAATCGCCTGATCCCACCATGCCATGACTTCCGCTTCTTTTTCTTTCGTGAATGCTTGTCCCAGATGGGCGCTCGTACATTTCATACCTAAATCATCCACCATTTTTTTAAATTCCCGCGGAGGCAAACCATAGATCAGTCCATTGTCATAACTGGCCGTTTCAAGGTTTTTATAACCCATCTTGGCAACGGTTTCCAACGTTACTTTGATACCCGATTCCTTCACCAAGTCCCGCAAGGAATACAATTGAAGCCCAATATTCTTCTGAAGCCCGATATTCTTCGCTGCGGCACCTGAACCGGCGCAAGAAGATAAAAGTTGAGGAATAACCACCCCTCCGGCAAGCATTAAGGAGGCCTTTTTCAAAAAATCACGTCTGTTTTGCATAATAAAATAGATTGAAAAAATTATATCTTTTTACAAAAATAAGACTATTTGTTTAGATGGACAGCATATATCCCACATTTTCCATTATTTAACAAATAATCGATTTTTAGAGCTTAAAAAAACGAAAAAATATAAACTCCTGATGCATCAATAAAATACATATTTTTGTAAGTTTGCCAATCTAACAAACCAATTTTAATGCAAATGAATAAACCCGCTTTTTTGTTATTTATGGCGCTTTCGCTATTCACTCTGTGTTTTTCATGCAGCCAGCCGGGAAGTAAAGTCCTTTTTGACGGAAAAAACAGTGATTTATGGAATATAACCGGGCAGGCTGCTGTCAAAGACCGGATACTGGTTCTCGCAGGAACAAATACCAAGGCAGTTCTGAAAAAAGGAGATTATACGAACTTTAAACTGACTTTGGAGTTGCTTACCACGCCCGGCGGAAAAGGGCGTTTGTGGTTTCACACCGATCCAATGCTCGCGAAAGGCTATGCTATAGCCATCAATAACGACCTACAAGATACGGAATGGTGGACAAAGAGCGGCAGCCTGCTTTCGGTACGCAACCTGACGAAAAGCTTTGCCAAGGAAAACCAATGGTTTACCCTTACCGTCCAGGTGGAGGGGAAGGCCGTAACAGTCAACATCAACGATGTTCCGGTGATTGAATATATCGAACCGGCACGGCCTTACCGTACGGAGACGCATGCCCAAACGCTTCTTTCCTCCGGCCTCTTCGCCTTGGAAAACAGCGGATCGGGAGAGATCCAATGCCGGAGCATAAAAGTTGAAGCCTTGCCGAAGAAGACCGCTCCTGACATCATCGCCCGGCAAGAGTCCGAAGCATTGGACGAGACAAAGGATCCGATCATCCGGCTTCATCAGGAGAACTTTCCTGTATTAGATTTCCATGTCCACCTGAAAGGAGGCCTGACGAAGGAACAAGCCGCGAAACAATCCCGCCGCCTGGGTATCAATTATGCGATCGCCCCTAATTGCGGCATCGGATTCCCAATCACTAACGATGAACAGATTTACGCTTACCTGGACAGTATGCGCTCCCAGCCGTTTATCCTGGCGATGCAGGCGGAAGGACGGGAGTGGATCACCACTTTCTCCCCCGAAGCAAGGGCGCAGTTTGATTACGTCTTTACGGATGCGCTGACTTTTACCGATTCCAAAGGACGCCGTACCCGTTTATGGATTCCGGAAGAGACATGGATTGAAGACGAACAGGCGTATATGGATCTTATTGTAGACAAGATCTGTGAAGTATTGAAAGAACCGGTGGATATCTACGTCAACCCCTGCTTCCTTCCCTCCCCGATGGATCAACGATATGATGAATTCTGGACGGAAACACGGATGAACAAATTTGTCGACGCCCTGGTAAAGAGTGGGAAAGCGCTGGAGATTAATGAAAAATACCGGATTCCCAACAAAGCGATCCTTTTGAAAGCCAAGGCGGCCGGAGTGAAATTTACTTTTGGAAGCAATAATACAACGCCGGATGTTAGCGATCTATCCTACAGCATTCAGATGATTAAGGAATGCGGCCTGACAGCACAGGATATCTATCGTCCAAAAGTCAAATTGAATTAATCCTCCCCTCTGGCGCGCTTTCGATCCCGTCTTTCCTTAGCGTACTGGTAGCGCCTCTTCATGCGCTGCCGGGTGAGGATATATTGAGTGCGATAGACCAGGCAAGCCGATAGGAAATAGACAGCCGCCTGTATCCAGAGCAGGCGGTATTCGAACGCGACCTCCTTCAGTGTGGCTCCCATCGAGTGGATCCGGATAAATCCCTGGATGCCTGGAGTCGATGGAAAGACATATCCGATTGCTTTCCAAAACGGGGGAATGGCTTCTTTCGGCCAGGATATACCGGAGATAAAGAGAAGGAGCACCGAGGTGAAAACAAAAATAAGCATGGGGGACTCGCGGCTCCGCAAAAAGCCGGACACCGTCATCGCCATAAAAATACAGGCGAAAAGGTAAGGAAGAAGGAATGCCAGCACATGGAAAGGTTGGCTTACACGCGGAAAAGAAAACAGGTTAGGCACAACGGCAAAGAGCCAGATACATACCACTATATAAATTACCAAATAGGCCAACGACTTTCCGAAAACAACCCGGAGGGTTCCTCCGAAGTGTCGTTTTAGCGGAACAATAGTATGGAAACGATTTCGTTCCCGATCTGTACCGCTCAACATGCCGATACCCAATAAAAGCGTTTGCTGCACTACCAGAACCAGGATAGCCGGCACTAAGAAACTGCCGAATCCGCTCTGAGGATTATACAGCGCCGTCGATTCGGACAGGATCGGCTGTGTCTGTATCTCTTCCGCCCGGGAAGTATAGGCCGGTTTTTTCTGAATCTGCAACTCGGTTCCCATCTCTAAAGAGACTTCGGTAGCCGTAAGATAGAATGCTTTATAATAAAGCAAGGAACTCATATCACAATACAAAGAGACATGCGCCTGCTTTTCGCCCCGCACCAGAGTCTTGCTGAAATCGGACGGAATAAGCAAGATCCCATAAGCTTCTTTTCTATCCAACATCCGTTTCGCCGTTTCCATATCCCGGCAGACCTCTACCACCCTTACATCCGGAGCCGCATTCATACGGCGGGTAAATTCGCGGCTCAAAAAAGTATCTGAGGCATCGACGACGACCATTTTGACATTTCTGGCCACCTCGTTGTTATAGATAAAAGAATAGATCACCGGATAAATAAACGGAGCGAGAAGAAAGAAAATCAACACGCCGCCGTCCTTGAAAACCTTTTTCAGTTCTTCTTTCCAGATATAGAGCGAATCATAGATGCCCTCTGTAATCATATCGCGTAAACGAGTATTTTTCATCATCATCCTTATTTACGGAATATACTTTATATAAAGAAATGCATCCTTCAAGTTTTTCAACAGGAAAAAGGGAAGGATCAGAAATCCCAAAAGAAACAAATAGGATCCGAAGGAATCAATAAAAGGGCGCCCCATCAATCCCTGATCCACATAAATCAGGAAATAATGGCGAACGGGGAAAAGATTAGTAAGCGGCTGCAAGGCCGGAGCCATCTCCGTCGCGGGAAAGGTAAACCCTGAGAATGAAAAGGCCAGCATTCCCAACAGGCAGGTCGCGCTTAACGAAAGGCGCAACACGGGAATCAAGGAAAAAAGGAAAATGCCGAAAGCTTGTGAGGCCAGTACCAGCAGAAGCATAGCCAACAAAATGGGCGGCCACCCGTTTGCCAAAGGATAAGACTGATAGCCATACAAAATAGAGCAACAAAGGAAACCGACCAAGGTAAAAATGACCGTATGGGGAATCAGTTTGCCCGTCAAGGAAAGGATCATGGATTCACGTCCCGTCTGTAACCATTCACGGGCGGTTCCGAGCTTCATCTCCGTGCCTAGGCTAAAAACCGTCACCAGGATAATCATCAGCTCAAGGATTGTCGGTATAATCGTGTTGTTCAGGTAGATCGAATAGTTTAGCCAAGGATTTCCCAGCGGGTGGGCATCGATGACGATCGGCTGAAGCGCCGCCATAATCAAGTCTTCGGTATAGCCCTTGGCCAGTCCGGTCTGCAGACCGACAGAGGCGTTTGCCAACGTAGCCCCGATTTTCATATCCCTGAAAAGCAGGGATCCGGCAATTAAAAACGAATTATTAGTATAGTAAGATATTTTCGGTTGCTTGCCGGTGATCGTTTTCTTGGCAAAATCTTCGGGGATATAAAAGATTCCATAGATATGCCCGCGCTGCATCTCTATCCTCGCCTCTTCGAAAGACTGTGTCCGTTCGCGCACCTCCAGTATCTGGAAAGAATCCAACAACCGGGTCAACTGGCGTGAAGTAGAAGAGTCGTCCATATCGACTACTGCAATCGGCAGATTCTCCGGCAGTCCGTCGCGCATCAGCGACAAGAAGAAAATCAGGCCGATCAGAGGAGCTGCAACCATACAAAAAAGATAAATCGGCTGAGCTGTCAACCGTTGTACCTCCCTTTTGCACAAGTTCCAGAGACATTCTAAGATGGACATCAATTATTCTCCTTCTTTCTTTATAATGACCGACATGCCGGGGCGCAGGCCCTCAACCGATGCTGTCGGACGCGCCCGTACCTCAAACGTTTTGGAATCATATTGCCCGGTCGCCTTCGTAGCCTTCCAGGCAGCATAACTACCCATATCTTTCAGGTAATAGACTTTTAGAGTAATCTCTTTTTTATCCAATCCGGGAATGAATCCCCGGATCTCATCCCCTACCTTGAAATCCTTCAATAGATCTTCACGGACACTAAAGGTAACCCACATGTTCTTTAAATCCGCAATATTCATGATCGGAGAGCCGGTACCGACCAATTCGCCCACTTCCGGGAACCGTTCGACCACCTCGCCGTCGATCGGAGAGAGCAGAGCGGACTCTTTTATGTATGATTCCACTTCCGCCACGGCGCCGCCGGCTTGGCGGAGTTGGGCGGCAGCAGCCTGCTTGTCTTCCCGGCGTACAGCATCCCTCGCCAACTCATATTGTGCTTTTGCCGCCTTTTCCGTTGCATCCATCGCCTTATAATTAGCCTCCGCTTCGTCTCGCTTCTGAGCGGAAAGGACACCCTTGTCGTACAGGTTCTGCACCCGGTTGAAAGATTTCTTTGCGACCTCCAGGCCCGCTTCGGCTTTCTGCCACATCTCGTAAGCAGCAGCAATCTGCTCCTGCCGCGCTCCACGGATTGCCTTCTCGTTTTGTGCCTGGGCTGCCTCTTGGACAGCTTCAGCCTGCTGTAACTTAGCCTTTACCTCGGGAGTATTGAGAAAAACCAATGTATCGCCGGCTTTCACCTGATCGCCTTCCTGAAAGCGGAAAGACTCTATCCTGCCGGGTACTTTTCCTGAGATACGGAACTCAGTCGCTTCCGCTTGTCCCATGATGATCTCATCCGGCGGGGTCAACAGGAAAAAACCGACCAATGCAACCAATGCAATAACAACAAGCACCGTAATAAAAGCCAAAACCATATTGTTGACCGAAAATTTCTTTTTGTTTCCCATATCTGTTATTCTTTTTATTCCTTTTTACTATTGACATCCGTCGATAATTTACCCATCGCCTTGGTGAGATACACATCCGCCAGTTTCACTTCAATCTGCGAATCAATCAGATTGGAACGGGCGGACAACCAGGCTGTCTGCGCTTCCATCAACTGAAGTACAGGAATCACGCCTTCTTCAAACCCGAGTGTAGCGGTACGCAGATTCTCTTCCGCCTTCTCCATATTCCTGACAGTGGCGATCTGCTTTTTATTCGCTTCGTTCACCTTATAAATGGACTGGTTCACCTGCAACTCTATCTGCTCCCGGGCGTTCTCCCATTCCAGTTGTTTAATATGCGTTTCGGCCCTCGCCGCATTTCGTTTATAGGTATTCTCCCACCAACCGGACAAAGGTATCTTCAGCATCAGTCCGATATTGAAACTACCGGCAAACTCATTCTTAAAGCCATAATACGAGTTGGGGTTCATTATTGTATAACCTCCAATCAGAGCGAGGTTAGGTAAGGCATCAGCCAAAGTAATAGCTTCCTTTTTCTTAAAGATTTTAGTCGCCAGATCCAGACTTTTCAGTTCCGGGCGATTCATAAAGGCCTCCGTCACATCGGCTGTTGCTTCCGTTGCCGCCGTTACCGATAAGGGCAAACGCTCCAGGTTCTCATCCGCCAAGGCCAGCGGCTTCTCTATAGGCAGGCCACAAAGTTGGGCAAGAAGCATCCGGGTAAGCGACAAGCCATTTTCCACCTGAGTCTGCGTCATTTCCGCCTCATTTAATTTCACTTTGACAGATAAGCCGTCCGCTGCTGTGGCCACACCTTCTGCAATCAAAGCCGAAACGTCGCTGTCCATCTTTTCCAGCAATTCGACGTAAGAATCGGCCAGTTTCTTTTTATTGACCAATGAAATGACCTGCCAATACGTTTCATCCGTCTTATAAATTACATTTTGCAATTCCTGATCATTCATCGACTCTGCCAACTGTTTGGCGTAAGAGGCAAGTTGATTATAAGAGATGATCTTCCCTCCCATAAAGACCGGCTGCACCAACGACAGGTTTCCCAGCCAGATATTCTCTATATCCAGACGTAACACATCTTTCAGCGATTGGGGAACAAGCGCGCCGGCAGCTCCCAACCGATTAAAATCGAAAAGATTGATATCCTTCTCATTCCACAGGTAGGCGCCCGTGGCTGAAATCTGAGGAAAGTACTTGGTTAAAGCGGCTTTACGGTCGGCGTCCGCAATCTTAATCTTTTCATTCCCAATCCGTAGGTTTTTATTGTTTTGAATGGCTAACGCCCGGCATTCTTCAAGCGTTAGCAATTGCTGGGAATAGACATTCCCTATCAAAATCAGAAAAGCAAATAACAGCACAATTCGTTTCATTGTTCGCTCTTTTATTTATCATTATTATCCGGTTTTATCCTTCCGCCCAACCGGATCCATCACATACAGTGTTTTCCCTCTGAAAAAGAAAATACAATATTGTGAATGGCGAATTTAATCACATAAATCGTACGAGCCAAATGATGATTCAAAAATAAATAAATTCTTCCTTAATTCTTATTATTCCGAAGAAGCATCCTATTTCTCCAAAGCGAATGTTTTACGCCCGATCAGGTTGCCGTCTACAAAAATATCTACGCGGTAGGTGCCCGGAGAAAGAAATTCCTCAATAGACCAATACATAGTGACAGGCAATTCCTCACCGTCATATTCTATATCTTTCTTGATCGAATATTTAAGATCCCTATTTTCAAAAGTAAAGAAGCCGGAATTAGGCTTGGCAAGTATATCGTCATCCGGCTTTTGAATTCGTATATAAACGGTCTTCTCCCCCACGGAGGCGGTGATATTCCTGGCAATAGAAAAATGAATCACAAACTGTGTCATCTGGTCGATGCGTTTCGCCGCCTTACCTCTCTTGTTCAGAGCATCCACTCGGATACCGGTAGCATCCAAACGACTGGCCAGCACCACTCTCTCCGTCAGTTTTTCTTTTTCTTTCGATAACTGGGCCGCTGTCGACGTGGCCTGTTGATATTTTTGGGTGACTTGCTTGTTTTCGGTCTTCAACTGCGCATTCTCGCGGTTCAGGGAATCGATTTGTATCACGTATCCCCGCATAATCTTCCGCAGCGTCTCCAGTTCTTTCTTCAATTCATTGATACGCCGGGCATTGGTCACCTTTACCGTCTTCAATTCTTCCAGCAGGCGCTGCACCTTCATCTGTTCCGTCGAAAGCAAGGCAACCAGCGAGTCATTGCCGACACTGAACTTATAACCTTCATACTGAAGCGATAACTCGGAATAGTCGTCTTCCAACGATTCCTTTTCCAGATTGAATGTTTCCACCAAATCGGACATCTGCTGTTTTTGATGATAGATATAGTATATAGCACCTCCCGCGATCAAAAGCAAGATCACCACCATAAAAATAAGTAAAGAAACTTTTTTCAGATCTTTATTTTCATTCTTTTCCGTATCCATATCCATTGAAGAAGTATATAAATCTGCTCGCAAAGGTAATGTTTATCATGAGATTATTTATACCTTTGTCCCACTCAATTCATTTTATTTAAGTCAATTCATGCACGAGAAAATTATTATCCTCGATTTCGGTTCACAAACGACGCAACTGATTGGACGAAGAATCAGAGAGTTAAGTACCTATTGTGAAATCGTCCCTTACGACAAGTTTCCCTACGGTGAAGAAAACATCAAGGGAGTAATCCTTTCCGGTAGCCCATTCTCAGTCAACGATACCAATGCATTCAAACCCGATCTGGACAAAATCCGCGGGAAGTATCCGATCCTCGGGATCTGCTATGGCGCCCAATACCTGGCCTATAGCCGCAACGGAAAAGTAGAAAAGGGCGATTCGCGCGAATATGGGCGGGCGCATTTGAGTTTTATCAAAGAAGGCGAACCGCTGTTCGACACGATCCTGACCGGATCGCAAGTCTGGATGTCCCATGGAGATACAATCACGGCATTGCCGGAAAACTACGAAATCATCTCCAGTACGGAAGATGTGAAAGTGGCGGCCTATAGAGTCAAAGACGAACCTACCTGGGGCGTACAGTTCCATCCGGAAGTATTCCACACGATCGACGGGAACCGCCTGTTGACAAACTTCCTGACGATTTGCAAATGCAGCCATGATTGGACTTCGACGTCCTTTATTGAAAGCACGGTCACTGCCCTGAAGGAGAAATTAGGCGACGACAAAGTGATCCTCGCCTTATCCGGTGGAGTCGATTCTTCCGTCACCGCCATGCTACTGAACCGTGCGATCGGCAAAAACCTGACCTGTGTATTTGTTGACAACGGACTGCTCCGCAAGAATGAGTTCGAAAACGTTTTGAGAGATTATACCCATCTGGGGCTGAATGTGATCGGCGTTGACGCGAAAGAGAAATTCTATTCCGCCCTCGCCGGAGTCAGCGACCCCGAACAGAAACGAAAAATCATCGGCCGCGGATTCATTGAAGTCTTCGATGAAGAGGCGCGTAAACTAAAAGATATCAAATGGTTGGGACAAGGGACTATCTATCCCGACATCATCGAGTCCCTCTCCATCACCGGAACGACCATCAAATCCCACCACAACGTGGGCGGCCTACCGAAGGAAATGAACCTGAAACTGGTGGAACCGCTCCGTCCTCTCTTCAAGGACGAAGTGCGCCGGGTGGGCCTGGAATTAGGAATGAAAGAACATCTGATCAAACGTCATCCTTTCCCCGGCCCCGGCCTGGGAATCCGTATCCTGGGAGATATTACGCCGGAGAAGGTACGCGTCCTACAAGACGCGGACGACATCTACATCTCCCTGTTGCGCGAATGGGGGCTCTACGACCAGGTCTGGCAAGCGGCAACTATCTTGCTGCCGGTGCGCTCCGTCGGAGTGATGGGAGACGAACGGACCTATGAAAATACAGTCGCCTTACGTGCAGTAACCTCCGCTGACGCCATGACAGCCGACTGGGCGCAATTACCTTATGACTTCTTGGCAAAAGTATCCAACGAGATCATCAACAAAGTCAGGGGTGTTAACCGCGTCGTCTATGACATCAGTTCCAAGCCGCCGGCCACTATCGAATGGGAATAAAATCCAATGGCCTCCGTTCGGTGTCGCCTATACATTACATATTAGTCAAAAGCCCATAGGGAATTCCCTATGGGCTTTTTTCACACACACCCTAAATAGAGGAGATTCATTGCCATACACCTCGACAATAGCGTGTCTTACCGGATATTTTTATTCCTGCTTGACAATTTTTTATTGGGGATTCACCGGAATATATTTTTGACTCGGTCAAAAATATAATTGAGTGGTAATTTTGCAAAAACTGAGTGGCGACAACGGCTGTTTTCTATTGATTCAACACATGGATGGTATGACAAACAACAAGGGCGGCCGTTTCTGTCCGGAGACGGCTATTGCCCAGGGATATGGGCTGGAAACCTTTTTCAATGGCAAAAGCGACTTCTTGGGGACTGAAATCCCCCTCCGGTCCAATCAGGACGAGGACATCCTCACCCGGCCGGTATATTTCCTTAATTAACGGCTTCTCCCCTTCCCCACAGTGAGCAATCAGTTTCCGTCCGTTGAAGGGGCGTTCTACGAAATCCCGGAAACCGATCATCCCCTCCAGGCGGGGCAGGACGGCTTTCCGAGATTGCTTCATGGCGCTGATCAATATCTTCTCTATGCGCGACAGCTTTACCTCTTTCCGTTCAGAGTAGCGGCAGTTCAGGAAAGTAATCGCGTCGATACCAATCTCCGTCGCTTTTTCAGCAAACCATTCCACCCGGTCCATATTCTTCGTCGGAGCCACAGCCACCTGCAGGTGAAAAGGCCAGAGAGGCGGCTGTTCCAGACGTTCGATAACCGCCAACGCACAATGTTTCGGATGAGGTGCGACCAGAACCGCCTTATAAAAGGAACCCTTCCCGTCCGTCGCCCAAATTTCGGCATTCTCACCGAGGCGTAAGACACGCACGCAGTGTTGGGATTCTTCTTCAGGAAGAACCGGATTCGACACAATATCGGGGACATAAAATAATTGCATAACCGGAAAATTCAGAGGGTTGGACAAACGTTATTAATTCTCTTTTTTTCCTCTACGGGATAGTTCATCCCGGTAGATTTTGGCAAATTCGTATATTTCATCGGAGATAGATCGCTTCAGGCGTTCTTTCAGCTCTTCATCCGAAAGGCGCGCCAACCATCGCATCACCTTTTCCGTATCGTTTAAATCTTCCTTCGCCAATTCCTTAACGGCGACTTCCTCCTCCTTATCGCTGCTTGCAGAAGATTCTTCCACCTCTATGACAATGCCGCAATGGATCATGATTTCTTCTGTCGCGTAAATCGCACATTTCATACGCAGAGCGATAGCGATGGCGTCCGAGGTACGGGAATCGATCCGGACTTCCCGTTCGCCGTTCGTAAACAAGAGTTCGGAATAAAAGATGCCTTCCTCGAAACGATAGATAAAGACCTCCAGCAGGCGTACTTCGTAAGCGTGTACAAACGAAACGAACAAATCATGCGTCAATGGGCGGGGAGGCTTAATGCCTTCCAGCGCAATGGCAATCGATTGGGCCTCGGCGGTTCCGACAATCACCGGTATGCGCCGGACTCCGTCTTCTTCCGCCAAGATTAAAGCGTAAGCCCCCGACTGTATCTGACTATTGGTTAATCCTTGAACTCTTAACTTGATCCTTGTATCCACTATTCTATTTTTCCTTTTTATCTGATAAACAAATATACTGTTTTTCCGGAGACTATTAGCCGTTCTTTATGGAAAGAAAAACAATTTCTCTTCGATCCGCTTATTTTTGTTTTCCCTGCAAAAATCGTTCGAGTTCCCTGACGGAGACGTCTTTCAACAGGAACTTTTTTTGCCGGTCCAGTAAATAAAGGGAAGGGATATGCTTCACGTCGTAACGATCATCCATGACCACCGAAAGGTTCACATCGCAGGCGTTGATCCATGCCGGTAGCAAATGGGTCGGCCGGGCTTTCCAGGCAGCCGTATCCGAATCCGGATAGAGCCCCAGGACGGTAAGTGTCTTCAATCCGACCATCCGGCTTATGACCGGCGAAGCAGCCAGGGAATCAGAGAGATGACGGCAGATATCACAATCCGTATTATTCAGGTAAATAAGAGTATAATCAGCCGATATACCCCAAAGCGTCCCCTCTTTCCCGGAGGCAAGAAGATAAGTAAAATCAGGCAATGGCGCTTCCTTTTCCGTCCGGGCGGAAAGGGAAATGCAATCCAGTGTTATCAAAATAAGCAGCAATAACCAAACCTGTCTGAAATTCTTAAAAATCATTTGCATAGCTTTCATGGGAGCAAAGATAATTTTTTTTCATTGTATGGCATACGGAAAGCGAAACGAAGTCTACCCTTAGGAATCGAAAATTATCATTACATTTGTTTTGGAAATGATAATAAAAAATGATTGATCAACCTACGATAGATCGGATATTGGACACCGCAAACATTGTCGATGTGGTATCCGAATTTGTGACCCTGAAGCGACGCGGGGTGAACTATGTAGGGCTTTGTCCTTTTCATGAAGATAAGTCCCCTTCCTTCTACGTCTCTCCGGCCAAGAATATTTGCAAATGCTTCGCCTGCGGGGAAGGAGGTACGGCGGTTCACTTCATCATGAAGCACGAGCAAATGAGTTATTACGATGCCCTGCGTTACCTGGCAAAGAAATATAACATCGAGATACAGGAACACGAATTGACGGAAGAGCAGAAACAGGTACGCAACGACCGAGAGAGCATGCTTATCGTTAACACTTGGGCGCAAGAATACTTCACCTCCCTTCTCCACGAGAGCGAAGAGGGGAGGATCGTGGGGCTCCGTTACTTTGCCGAGCGGGGATTCCGTGACGACACGATCCGCAAATTCCAACTGGGGTACAGCCTCGACAAATGGGATGATCTCTATCAGACAGCCGTCAAAAACGGCTACAAGCAGGAATACCTGGAGAAGACCGGACTGGTCATCGCGCACGAAAATGGAAAAGTCAGCGACCGTTTCCGGGGACGGGTCATTTTTCCGGTACACACGCTCAGCGGAAAAGTAATCGCTTTCGGAGGGCGCGTCCTGAAAAAAGATGATAAGACAGCAAAATATGTCAATTCTCCCGAAAGCGAGCTTTACCATAAAAGTAACGAGCTTTATGGCATCTTTTTTGCCAAGCAATCCATCGTCAAATCCGACAAATGCTTTCTGGTAGAAGGATATACGGATGTCATATCCATGCACCAGGCAGGCATCGAAAACGTCGTCGCCTCTTCCGGCACGGCGCTGACGCATGGGCAGATCCGGCTAATTCACCGGTTCACGAACAATATCACCGTCCTTTACGACGGGGATGCCGCCGGGATCAAGGCGGCCCTTCGCGGAATCGATCTCTTGCTGAAGGAAGGAATGAATATTAAAGTGGTGCTGCTGCCGGATGGCGAAGATCCCGACTCCTTCGCCCGTACGCATAGTTCCAGCCAATACCTGGACTTTATCAGCAAGAATGAAACGGACTTTATCCGCTTCAAGACCAAACTGTTGTTGAACGAGGCGGGCAATGACCCTATCAAACGAGCGACGCTCATCAGCGACATTGTCCGCTCGGTAGCCATTATACCGGATGACATCGCACGCACGGTTTACATTCGCGAATGCAGCGCCTTGCTGGAAATACGGGAAGAAGTTCTCCTCAACGAAGTCAATAAAATACGACTGAAAGAAAAAGAAGAGCAATGGACGGAGAAAAAAAGGAATGACGCCCGACCGCCGCAAGGATCTCCTGCAGATGAGTTTGCCGCTCCAACGGAAGAGGAAGCAACCGCCCAACCATCATCACCCGGTGGAGAGGCGGCGGCTGCAAGCCTGTCGCCCGAAACAGTCGTTCCGGTGGCAAGCAGCCTACCCCTAAAGTTCAAGCCTTACGAAGACACCTTGCTACGCTATGTGGTCCGCTATGGGGAAAGGATTCTCTTCGATTACGTAGACGAGGAAAGCGGACAACCGGTACGCATGAGGGTAGCCGAATATATCCGGTTCGACCTGCAACGCGACGACATCGAGATATTCAACCCAGTCTACAGGCAAATGCTGGACGAGGCCGTGGAGCATGGTAAAAAGGAGGGATTCGTTGCCTCTCGCTATTTCCTGGCGCATACGGATCCGCAAATCAGCCGGATTGCCGCCAATATGCTCGGCGAAAAATATCATTTGAGTAAGTACCATACCCGCTATCAAGAGCTGGAACAAGAAGAGGATAAACTCGAACATATGGTAGTGGCCGATATCTACGCACTGAAGTTTTCCTATATCATGTACCAGCGGCAGGAAGTGAGCCAGCAGATCAAGGAAGCAAGCGAGGCCAACGACTTGGTCCGGGCATTTGAATTAATGAAGCAACAACAGCATTTTGATAAAATAAAAAGCATTCTCAGCAAAGAACTGGGCGAGCGAATCATTTTAAAACGATAATAAAGAGAGATACATGATATTCCTAAAAGCAGAAAACGTGGTCAAGCAATACGCCAGCCACCTCGCATTGAATGACGTCAGCATCAGCGTTCCCGAAGCAAAGGTGTTCGGCCTTTTAGGTCCCAACGGAGCCGGAAAGACCACCCTGATCCGTATTATTAACCGGATCACGGCGCCCGACAGCGGGCAGGTTTTCTTCAATGGACGCCTGTCGCAACCCGATGATATTTACCGGATCGGCTACCTGCCGGAAGAACGCGGCCTGTATAAGAAAATGAAGGTAGGTGAACAGGCTATTTATCTTGCCCAGCTCAAAGGACTCGGCTATCAGGAAGCCAAGACGAGGTTGACCCGCTGGTTCGACAAATTCGACATCATGCCCTGGTGGAACAAGAAGCTGGAAGAGCTATCCAAAGGAATGCAGCAAAAAGTACAATTTGTCATTACCGTCATTCATGAGCCGGCTTTGCTTATCTTCGACGAGCCGTTCAGCGGCTTCGATCCCGTCAATGCCGACCTGCTGAAGCGTGAGATTCTGGAATTAAAGGATAAGGGACATACCGTCATCTTCTCCACGCATAATATGGCATCGGTCGAGGAGATATGTGACGAGATTGCACTTATCAACCGTTCGCGGGTGGTACTCTCCGGCGATGTCAACGAGATACGGAACAGCTTTAAGAGCAACACCTTTTCCCTTTCCATTGCCGGCACATCCTTTGTCCCGGCACCGGGATTGGTTGAAATTGTCGAGGAAAAGGCCGTTGGCCAACATGTCGAAGTACTCATCCATAAAACGCACGACATTACCAACAACGAGTTGCTCGCTGCCCTGATGCAAAATAATGAGATTTTGTCTTTTACCGAAGAGTTGCCTTCGATGAACGATATTTTTATCCATACGGTTTCCCAAACAAACAACGCATAACCCCCATGAGCAAAATAGGACTAGTTATTAAACGCGAATACTTGCGCCGTGTCAGCAAGAAATCATTTATCTTACTCACTTTCCTGACTCCCATCCTAATGGTGGCGCTGATTTTCGTTCCTCTCTGGCTGGCGACCCTCAAAGGAGACGAAGTCAAGCAAGTTGTTATCTCCGATACAACCGGTAAATACGCCCAGCTCTTCGAAAACACGGAACAGTATCATTTCATCCACAGCGACAAGTCGCTAGAGGAATACCGGAATAGTAAAAACAAGGAACTATTCGCCATTCTCAACATTACGGATGATTTATTGAAGAATCCAAAGGCCGCTGCCATCTATTCCGAAAAACAAATACCCTCGGAACTGAGCGACCTGGTAAACAAGGTGCTTGGCAAACAACTCGAAGTGGAAAAGATGGCTACTTTCAACATTCCCAACCTGGCGGAGATCATCCGGGAGAGCCGGGTGGACTTCAATATCCAGACCATCAAATGGAGTAAAGACGGAAGCGAAACGATTTCCTCCGTCCAGATCGCTTATGCTATTGGATTTATCTTCACCATGTTGATATTCATGTTCATCATGATGTACGGCGCAATGGTGATGAACGGCGTGATGGAAGAGAAGACTAACCGAATTGTGGAAGTAATGGTTTCTTCGATCAAGCCATTCGATCTGATGATGGGAAAAGTGATCGGGATCGGCCTCGTAGGGCTTACCCAACTTTTTCTTTGGGGAATCCTGACCGCTGTCCTGTTCTTCGCCGGACAATTTCTTTTGGGAGGAGGACTTCAGGCGGCCCTCCAGGAAAGCCAGAATATGCAGGCAAATATGGGAACTTCCGCAACAGTGGAAATAGACAGTGCAAAGCAACTCTTTTCCGCTTTGGAATCATTCAATTTCAAGGAGATACTTCTATTCTTCATTATCTTTTTCATCGGCGGTTATCTGCTGTATGCTTCCATTTTTGCAGCCATCGGTTCGGCCGTTGACAGCGAAGAAGACACGCAGCAATTCATGGCCCCTATCAGTATCCTGCTCGTCTTTGCCCTTTATGCCGGCATTTACAGCATGGAAAACCCGGACGGCCCTTTGGCATTCTGGTGTTCACTAATCCCGTTCACATCCCCGATTGTAATGATGATGCGCCTTCCTTATGATATTCCTCTATGGCAGATACTCTTGTCGGTAACCTTGCTTTACGCCACCTCTATCGGATTCGTCCGTTTTTCGGGTAAAATCTATCGCGTAGGTATATTGATGTATGGAAAGAAACCGAATTTCAAGGAGATGTTGAAATGGCTGAAGTATAAATAAAGGAACTATTGATTTTTTTCTTTTCCCTGGTTGCGGCTGTGAAAAAAGGAAAGTCCTTTTAAACGAAGGCCATGATCTGCAAAATATACTCCGCTCAGGATAAAGAGGGAACCCAGAAGGGCAAATAAGGTCACCGGTTCATCAAGAAAATAAGCGGAAGCGAAGAGAGTTACCAATGGAACCAGATACAAATAGTTGGTCGCTTGGATTGCGCCCAGTTCCTTTAAGGCCATATTCCAGAAGAAATAGCAAGCCATAGAAGCGACCAGACTAAGGAACAGCAAATTACCTAAAACCACCGGTTGAAGAATCGTTTCCATCTCCGTATGTATGGGCCTGAACAGGAAAACGGGCAAGATTGTCAAAACTCCATAAAAGAAGATCTTTCTCGTAATAAACGTCATGTTATACCGCGCATTCAAACGGAGGATTATCAAGCTGTAGAACGCCCAAAGCAATGCGGCCGAAAAGGTTAGTAAGTCGCCCTTCGGATTCAGGTTCAGGATAAAACGACCATTGAAAACGACGAAAGCGACCCCCAATAAGGCTACGATAGAGCCTCCGATCAGGGAGGCTTTCAATCTCAGATTCTTGTTGAACAAGCGTGCGACCAAAGCCGTCAGGATAGGAGCCGTTGTAAGGATCAAAGCGACATTCGATGTCAGGGTCAACTGCAGAGCTGTATTTTCGGATAGAAAATAAAGAGAGCCACCGGTCACTCCGGCGGCCAACATAAGGAACTCATCTTTCACAGTTTTCGCAAAGAGGCGGCGGGGAGCAAAGAAGCAGAAACAGAGATAAGCAAGTAAAAAACGATAAAAGAAAATCTCGGCAGGAAACAGCCCGTAACCCAACAACACCTTCGTAGAGATAAAAGTAACACCCCATATCCCAGCGGTCCCGAATGCCATCAAGTGATAAATAAGCAAATTTGTATTTCTCTGCATCAGCGATTGTCTGTGTTTTTATTCCTTTCGCAAGACACAACCGGGTTGGTCAGGGGAAGGTTTCTTTCCGTCCTTATCCAAAAGAAAAAGCGTATTCTCACCGACAAAGAACTGGTTTTGCCCATTGTTTCCTTGTAGGGTAACCGTATTTCCTTCTTTATTCCAACTATAACTACCCAAGGTACGCAAGATATTTCCTTCCGGATCGACAACCATCTTCGCGTATGTCTTTTCTTTCAATTCAATTGTCACACTATAGCCGGAATCGTTTCCAAAGGTAAGTATTCCCTTGTAAATACCCAGATAATCCAATGAATTCCTGGCATTATGCACGTCCGATACTTCCGTTTGCTCTACTTCATCCGTCGGCTTCTCCGATTTATATCCACAACCTGACAAGATCAGGAGGGCAGAAGCAGGCATAATTATCCAATACTTCTTTCTCATATTTTTCTCATTTTTGTTTTTCTATTTAGCTTTACGATGTCTTGAAAAACAAAATCCCTTATCCTTGCGGATAAGGGAACTTGTTTCTTCTCTTTCGGGTTGCATCCTCAATGCTCCTTGAGAGTTAACCTAAATACGTTTTCAAGAGCTTGCTGCGTGTACCTTGCCGAAGTCTCCGAATGGCTTTCTCCTTGATCTGGCGAACGCGCTCCCTTGTGAGCCCGAACTTATCGCCAATCTCTTCCAGTGTCATTTCCTGGCATCCGATTCCGAAGAACATTTTAATAATATCACGCTCCCTGTCAGTCAACGTAGCAAGCGCCCTGTCAATTTCCTTTGCCAATGATTCGTTCATCAGCACTCCGTCGGCGATAGGGGCATCGTCATTGACCAGCACATCCAAAAGGCTATTGTCTTCTCCTTCCACGAACGGAGCATCCACGGAGATATGTCTTCCCGATACCTTCAAGGTATCCGAAATCTTATCCACCGGAATATCCAGTTCTTCCGCCAATTCTTCGGGAGAGGGCTTACGTTCGTTTTCCTGTTCGAATTTGGAAAAGGCTTTACTGATTTTGTTTAACGAACCGACCTGGTTCAATGGAAGCCTTACGATACGTGATTGCTCTGCCAAAGCTTGCAGAATGGACTGACGAATCCACCATACAGCGTATGAGATAAACTTGAAGCCTCTTGTTTCGTCGAATTTCTCCGCCGCTTTTATCAAACCTAAATTTCCCTCATTGATGAGGTCGGGCAAACTCAGGCCCTGGTTCTGATATTGTTTTGCAACAGAAACGACAAAACGCAAATTCGCCCGAGTTAATTTCTCCAACGCTTTACGATCCCCTTTTTTGATAGCCTGTGCCAATTCTACTTCCTCTTCCACCGTGATAAGATCCTCCCGGCCTATTTCCTGAAGGTATTTATCGAGTGAAGCGCTTTCGCGATTGGTAATGGACTTTGTAATTTTTAATTGTCTCATCCAATATATACTAATTGAAAAAACATACGGGCTGCAAAGATAATATTTTAAATTGAAAAAATTGGTCGAGCAACCCGACTACCCGACCAATTACAAACCTTTAACAATCTATTTGCCTATAATGTTCATTGAGCGGCCAGGTCAATTGCATAATACCGCGTCCTTCCGTTCGGGTAGAAGCCTTTGATAAACAAGCCTTGCTCAGGATTTGCACCTTTTAATATGCCGTCTACAATACGGAACAGGTCATCCGGAGAAACGATCTTCTGGTTATTTACAATCATAATAATAAATCCTTTCTTGATTCCGGCATCCTGGAATTTACCACTCGTTACGCCGGTCACTTCCACTCCGTAACTGGTACCATACTCCTGTTTCTGCTTATCGCTCAATTTATTCAATGCCACGCCCAAAACTTCGGAACTATCGCCGCCTTTCACGACTTCCGTTCCTCCCTGGGCATTCCGCAATTCTACCGTAAAAGTCTTTATATCACCATAACGATCTACTTTGATCCGTACTTTATCGCCCGGACGATATTTATTTATTTGTTCCTGAAGAGCACTCGTAGATCTTACATTGATATCGTTAACTGCCACAATGACATCACCAATCTGTATTCCGGCTTCTTTTGCCGAACTACGCGGAGAAAATTCTGCGACATAAGCGCCTTCCAAAGCCTTTATCTTCTGATCCTTCTGACTGGCTATTCCTGCATCCTGAATCTGGACGCCCAGCATTGCCCGCTGTACAGAACCGTATTGCTTCAAGTCACCGACTACTTTTCCGGCGATGCTGATCGGAACGGCAAATGAATATCCGGCATAATTTCCCGTCTCGGAATAAATCATCGTATTGATTCCGATTAATTCTCCTTTCGTATTTACAAGAGCGCCTCCGCTATTGCCCGGATTCACGGCTGCGTCGGTCTGGATAAACGATTCAATTTTGGAAACAGCCTGCTCCGAACTTCCGGACATAATGGAACGCCCCTTAGCACTTACAATCCCGGCGGTTACCGTAGATGTAAAATTAAACGGATTACCGACTGCCAACACCCATTCACCGACGCGGATCTTTTCCGAATCACCGAACGGAATAGTTTTTAAATCTTTGGCTTCAATCTTTATTAAAGCAATATCCGTATTGGGATCCGTTCCGATCACTTTCGCCTTGAATTTCCGGTTATCATTCAATGTCACTTCCAATTCATCAGCCCCCTCGATCACATGATTATTGGTGATAATATAACCATCCGTCGAGATAATCACTCCCGAACCAATGCCTACACGCGGTTGAGGCTGTGATGGATATCCCCTGTAACCGAAGAAAAATTCAAGCGGGTCGATGTAGCCTGCACTCCCTTTTGCTTCCGATACGGACTTAATATGGACTACTGCATGAATCGCCTGTTCGGCCGCATACGTAAAATCTGTATTCTCCGCTGCAACCGTATTATAGTTGGCCAGGCGGACCGGTTGCTTAAAGCCCCCTTCCTCCTCCAGCAAAGCCGATTGAGCCCCTCTGTTATTTAATACATACGCTGTGGTACCGACCGCAGCCACCGAACTAATGACAGCGACCAAAGCCACCGATAGTACATTCCTCCAAGTCTTTTTCATATTTTCATTATTTAATTAAACATTCTATTTTAACACTTAGATGTCGGCAAATTAATAACAAAATCCGGGCAATTATTCTCCGCACCACTCTCTTTTTAACACTTTTAACAACGCAGAGACTCACTTAACGGCGATTAACGGTACCATGCATTACAAAGTAGTTATTTTAACATAATCTACTGTCAATTCGTCAGTTTACTTTTTTATATAACCGATTGGGTGTCCGGTTGTTTTTAGTATCTGTCCAAAAAACGCTAACGGGAGCCGAAAAAAGAGAAATTCAAAATGATTGGAATCAATTTTTGCAAATGTGACCTTTTCAGGAAAGGTCAAAATATTCAGAACCAACCAGTATCATAAGTATTATGCCTTTGTCGTATGGTAACATAAAATCAAGGACTCTTATTCTTTTAATAATGCTATTAATTCCGATAAATAATGAGTATAAACTTCCCGGGGAGTGCATTGATGTTTCTTGCATAAATAAGCGGCCATACCTACTACTTCGCCCATCATACCAGTCGTTTTCATTACTCTAACTGTTCCTGATGCTATGTGGGTAGCACTGATGTTACGTCCGGCCATAAACAGGTTATCGATATCTTTTGAGTAAAAGCAACGATAAGGGATATGATATGGTTCAAAATTACGATCATGGTCAGCTATCCCTAAAAATTCTGCTCCAGGATAGTATTTACTGTTTTCAGGATCAGGATAATGTAAGTCTATGCCCCATGTGGTAGTTACACATGCATCGGGATATTCGATACGGTTATTTATATCCAACTCTGAGAGCATGATATCTCCTTCTAATCTTCGTGATTCCCTTTTTCCGGCAATAAAGGCCATCCATTTCAATTTCCAATTAGCATATTCTTCCTTTTTCTTGTTTTTCAGGTAAGACCAATGTCCATAAACAACTCTGAAATTATAATCCCGTACTTTTTCCGCATCTTCCACTTTATCTTTATAAAAACCAGATTCCCAAAACCATGCGCTTGAAGTATTTGACAGATAATATTTATCTGTAAAAGTTACAGCCCATGGACACAAAGGGAAATCAGAAACTTCTTTTTCAAAGGTAGCATACCAATGATTAGTAGTTCCCAATGTTAAACTATCAGCAATTTCCGGTGCTTTCGGCTCCCTGGTTTCTGTGAAACTTTCTCTTCCTGTTCTATGACTGGCTCCGGCGGCAACACCTAATGAAGCATCCCCTGTACAGTCTGCAAAAAGTGGGGCATTAAACCGGTATTCCTTTCCGCTTTCTATTTCTCTAGCCAATATGGCTGTTATCTTATTATCTTGCTTCTCCACACCATATACATGCATTGACAAGAATAAGGATATATTTTTTTCATTGTTTACAATTGACTGTTTCCTTTTATCACCATATTGTTCAACCGAACCTATCTCATGTACAATCCCGGTATTCAGCTCCCTTACTATTCTTCCCAACTTAGGGTACAGATTACGATATATATCCCCTGACATAGGTATTCGTATTTCCGAACTATTATTACCACCCAATATGGGACGATTTTGGATCAGTGCTACTTTTAACCCTAAACGGGCAGCCTGAATAGAAGCACATATCCCGGCCACACCTCCTCCTGCCACCACCAAGTCATAATCGCCGGCAGGTAAAGGCCGGGCAGGCATTTGAAGCATTTTTCGCCTAAAAGCGGTTAATTCTTTTATTCCGTTTGGGGGGGCATCATCTTCCCTTTTGGAAAAATATAGGGCATCCACGCGGCCTTCAAAACCGGAAAGGTCCTTAAGCGTAAGCACCACCCTTTCACTCTTAATATCTATTTTTCCTCCATATTGCCAGTGCCATAATGAATTTCCATCTTGTCCGAAAACAACCGGCAACTCTTCATTATTTACGGTGAGTTGAAACGAACCGGGCCCAACTGGAAAGGGGGCCCAGTCTTTCGTACGGATCCATACATAGTGTGCTCCTTTATCTTTGAACAAAACAGTCGTTGTCGCAGGATCTACCGGCTCACCTAATCCGTGAGCTAATAAATAAGGGGAACCCATCTGATCCATAAATTGCGGATCTATTATCCAACCTCCTTTGTCGTCAAACTGTTCTGCTTCTACCCAGACTTGTGCGCAAAGAACCGAGTTTGAGACCAAACAATAATATAACAATACGACAAATAATATTTTTTTTATCATTGAGCAATTTATTTGTTGAAGGTGTGTCAAAAGGGCCGTAAGGGAATTCCCCTATGGTTTTTTGACACCCCTTCATGTAATTTCTATAATTAATAATTAGGATTCTGAATCAATGCCGGATTTGTTTCCGTTTCGATTCGCGGAATAGGTAATACATAGTCTCTATCCTTATTAAATGCGCGCAACTCGATAACACGCATTTCATTTTTATTGGGAACCATACTATAGTTCGGTGTACCGTTTTCATCTATTTGAGGTGCTGCATTTGCATATCCTCTCGGAGGACGGCCATACAAGGAACCTGCCATAACTTTTTCCGCTATGCTCCATCTTCTGATATCCGACCAACGCAATCCTTCCCAGGCAAATTCACATTTCCGTTCTTTTCGGATAACAGAACGTAATTCGGATTGTGTCTTATTAGAAACGGGCGGCATATTTACACTCTTCCTCTGACGCACCTGATTAATAGCTTCATAGACTGAATTATCAATCTCTCCTAACTCTGTTTTGGCTTCTGCATACATAAGCAAAATATCCGCATATCGAAGAATAATAAATGAGGTCTCACTGCTATACAGTTCATTCGGCGTAGATATCTCATCATATTTACGCCATACATATCCCGAGAATGAAGCATACGGATTCAAAGCATCCTGATTGGCTACCCGTGTAGCAGGGGTCGTTTTGTAATTCCAGCATTCCACACTATCTTTATGTGTTTCGAATTGAAAGCCCATATATTCGGAACCCGGAACCACAATCGTATATCCCATACGGGGATCACGATTCTCAAATGGTTTTTGAGGATTATATAAAGCTGATTTATCAATGGGTAAACCATCGATACAGTCATATGAATCTACCGTTGCCTGCACAGGTATTTTACTGCTATACCCGCCCCCCATACGGGATGTACATCCATTCACAACACCCGGCGTACGATATCCTTCCTTATAATTGATAAAGAACATCATTTCCTTGCTGTTGGCTTGCGTAGCCGATTTAAATAAATCTTCAAAACTATCATCAATTCGGTATTCTCCCATATCGATAACTTCTTTTGCAGCATTAGCTGCCACATCATACATTTTATTATACAGAGCAGCCCGTGCCTTTAACCCTAAAGCAACTCCTTTGCTCACACGCCCCCATTCACTGCTACTTATACTAACAGGCAAAGCAGAAGCAGCCTCATCAAACTCCTTAATCAAATAATCAACAATCTCTTTTTTGGGAGTTTTAGGTATCTGCGATTCACTTAATGAAAGCGTTTTTGTCAGCAATGGGACATCTCCCCACACTTCCGTAAGCATCAGATAATGATAGGCCCTTAACAATCTGGCTTCACTTTTAATCCTTTCGTAAACAGTTGGGTTCGTGTTCTCTTTTGCACGTTCAATATTATCTAACAAGTAATTACAACGGCCTATCGCTATGTAATGATTCTTCCACAATTCTACCACCCATGCATTATTCACATCATGAGAACCGTTTCCGATAGATTGCATAGAGACCTCAGCCCTCTCCCAGGCAATATCAGTAGTAATGTCTAACAAAGCCGGCATTGCCATACTGTAATTTGTACCTAACCATAAAGCTCCGTAACATCCCCATATTGCCATTTGCAGTTCGTTTTCATTGCTTGGATAAGTTGAAGAAGAAGGTTTATCCAAAGGGAACATCTCTAATGAATCATCACAAGAAAACAATAACATTCCTGCCATGATCAATATTGAATATAAAGAATTTTTCATAATATACATATATTTAGAATTTAACATCTAATCCAACCGTAAACACCTTTACCTGGGGATAATAAGCACCGTCTCCCACCCCTGCTTCTACATCGAATCCATCCCAAAAGTCATCTATGGAAAGCAGGTTTTGTCCACTTACATAGCATCGTACATTAGATAAATTAACCTTGCTTGTTATTGTTTTCGGAAGGGTATAACCCAAAGTCACATTTTTCAACCTCAAATAAGCTGCGTTTGCTACCCAAAAGCTTGAATTCTGCTCATTATTCGTCTCATTAAATGCAAAACGAGGGAATCGTGCATTCTGATTTTCAGGAGTCCAACGATCTTTATGCATTTCCAAGGCTGAGGCTCCCCAATAGAAAGGCATTGTGGCTTGTTTATTCAGGAAACCGTCCACTTTACCAACTCCCTGCCAGAACATACTGAAATCAAAGCCTTTCCAACCGGCATCCAGATTTAAACTATAGGTGTAACGCGGAACTGTATTTCCAATAATTACTTCGTCTTTATCATTGATAATACCATCCTTATTCTGATCCTTGTATTTAATATCACCGGGAGCGAATGCGCCGAATTGAGTCGCATATTTATAGCTTCCGTCAGCATTATAATCATCTTCTTTAATAAAGCCGATAGCTTCCAACCCGTAAATAGAATTAACCGGATAACCTTCCCTGTTAACAGTAAGTCCGGTCATGCTAATGCCCCTCAAATCTTTCACTTCATTCTTCACATCCGAAAGCATAAAAGTTGCCCCATACGTGAAATCGTTTATACGGTCATTCCATCTTAACTCCAAATCCCATCCTTTGTTGGAAACTTTCGCGGCATTCTGATAAGTAGGATTAAGACCCTGGGTCAACGGGACATTCAATTTCCAAAGAATATCTGTAGTTTTTTTATCGTAGTAATCAAATGAAGCCGATAATTTGGAAAAGAATTGTAAGTCTAATCCGAAATCCAGCATTTCTGTCTTTTCCCAAGATATGGCGGCATTCGCCATATCATTGATGGCTCCGCTTGTAACAGGTTGTCCGCCTATAATATAAGAACTGTATGCAACGACGGATGCAAATGCATAGTTTCCTATATTTTGATTACCCAGTTGCCCCCAGGAAACCCGGAACTTAGCATTATTGACTATACCTTTTAAAGGTTGCCAAAAACTTTCTTCCGATATCCTCCATCCACTGGAAAAAGAGGGAAAGACACCCCATTTATGACCCCTGTCGAACCGGGAAGAGCCATCGTAACGCACATTGGCTTCAAATAAATATTTGCCCATATAATCATAATTGACTCGTCCGAAAACAGAAGCTAATGCATACTCGGATCCTGAACCCGAAGCCCTCTGGTTATCACTTCCTCCCGCGTCCAATTTCGGATATTGTGGAAATATATATGTATCCCTGGATGCATCTATATAATCTTCCAATCCACTTTCCCATTGGAATCCGGCTAATAATTTAATATTATGTTTTGTAGCAAATGTCCTGTCGAAATTAAGCAATGCTTTAAAGTCGTGTGACAATTCCCATGCCCGATGTTCATAAAGAGCCGTTTTTCCCGGTTTCGTATAAGCCAGCGTCCCATCCGGATAAAAAGTTTCTACACTTTTATTAAATGTCGATGAAAAATTATTGTTATACGTAGGACTGTAACTAACATTAGCCTGCAGATAATCGGTCAACTTATAATTTAGTGACGCACTCATTGTAACAGAAGGACTTTTTGTTTTTACGAAGCCTCCATCTTTAGCAAAAGCCAAGACGTTATCGCCATCCCAGCCAACTGCATATTTCCCATTGGATAGTACATCCGGATAGATAGAAGGCGTACGGTTTATCCAGTAAACCACATCATTAACTCCCCTGCCGGGAGTTTTATGATTGTCATACTTTACATACATATCCAATTTAGCGGAAAGACGATCTGTGAATTGCATGTCAGAGTTCAGACGCGTAGTGATCCTGTCATAATTGGTATTGGGAATAAGGCCTTGTTGCTCATAATAACCGATAGCTGCTAATAAGCGCATTTTATCCGAGCCTCCGTTCAGAGTAAAGAAATGATTTTGCTGAAAGGCATAATTTTCATAAACAGCTTTTTGCCAATCCACATTTGGATAATGATCCGGGTCTGTGGGGCCTTTATCCCTGTATTCCTGGATATACTCTTGTGAATACAAAGGGGTTCTTCCTACATTGGTATATGCCTCGTTCAGCATGATCATATGATCAATAGCACCTACTTTGTCGGGCAAGTCCGTAGGAGTCTGCCAGCCGGCATATCCGTTATACGAGATGGAGAATTCTTTTCCCTTTGCCCTTTTTGTTGTCACCAATATCACGCCGTTTGCCGCACGGGAACCGTAAATTGAAGAAGAAGCCGCATCCTTTAAAACAGAGACAGATTCTATAGTATTCGGATCCACACTGTTTAGATCCATAGCTACTCCGTCGACCAGTATCAATGGGTCAGAGTTATTCAAGGTACCCACACCTCTGATCTGTATTTGCCCTCCGTCATTACCCGGTTGTCCGGATCTTTGCGTGATAGTTACTCCGGGCGCTATTCCCTGTAGAGCCATCGAGGTTTGTCCGACCGGTCGTTTCACCAGTTCTTTCCCTGTAATAGCAGAGATAGAACCTGTCAGATTTTCTTTCTTTTGAATGCCATAACCAACTATAACTACCTCTTCCAGGTTTTGAGAGTCTTCCTGCAAAGTGATTGTAAATTTTGTCTGGTTCCTTATATTGATCTCCTGTGAGATGTATCCGATATAAGAAACTTGTATAACAGCATTCTCCGTAACCGATAAATTGAAGTTACCGTTTATATCGGTTATAACACCATTAGTGGTTCCTTTTTCTACAATATTTGCCCCTATAACCGGCTCTCCATAAGGGTCGGTTACTATACCGGTGATTCTTTTTCCAGCTTGTTGCAAAGTGGCATTTGTGTCGCTTTTCCTGGATAACAAAATATAGTTATTTTGAAATTCATAACCTATATCGGTATTATTAAAGGCAGCGTCAAGGTAAGATCCGACTTCGTCCGTCTTATTTTTCACCTGAATAATCCGTTCTACATCTACATCCCGGTTTCTAAACAAAACCAAATAATCAGTTTGTTTTTCTATAGCAGAAATAAGTTGGCTGATAGTTAGGTTATTCGTTTCGATTTTTATCCGTATATTCTGTGCATCCGTATTTGTGGCGATTAATTGGAAAACACATACGAAAAGTAAAAAAAGTGATATTCTCATAATTCTAAAATAGTCTTTAATTCGTGACTTTTTAATAATAAAGAACGGTAACAAAGGATTAATTTTCATATCTTTGTCTGTATTAAGTAAATACTAAAGTTAATATCTCGGTGTTTGCTTGATTTGCCACGACAGATGGCTCCAACATCTGCCGTGGCGCTTTTTTAATAAGTTTATTTCATAGGCTATCAGATTTTAAATTAGACATATAAAGGTTATTTGCTCAGTGTTATTTTGTTGTTCTCTTCATCCTTTATCGCCCTGAAAGCGTGGATTCGTTGCATCAAACGAAGTATCTCGTCAATGCCATCCCGTTGTCTGAATTTTCCGGTGTATTCCCATTCAAGTATGGAAGGGTCTTTTACCTCAATACCAATATCATAATATAATTCCAACCTCTTAAGGATATTACTTAACGGCTCATTATAAAAGCTGTATATACCCTCTTTCCATAAAAAGTAATCTGCATGTGGAATAGTTTCAACAGATATATTTTTCTCATTAACGGCTACTTGCTCATTCGGTCTTAAAATGATTCCTTTGGATTCCATCCCGGAAAAATAAACTTGCAGACTTCCTTCAATAAGACTAATACGGCTAACTTTCTCTTCCGGATAACTATACACATTGAATGTTGTTCCCAGCACCTTCATATTTATCCCTTTAGAAGAAACAATAAAAGGTTTTTCCGCATCTTTTGCAACTTCAAAATAGGCTTCCCCTTCAACTTCTACCCGTCTTTCGTCACCGGTAAATGCCGTAGGGTAAGTTAATTTGGTTTGTGCATTTAACCAGACAACCGTTCCGTCCTGCAAAGTCATACTTACGCGTTGGCCTGCCGGTACATAAAGCGATACATCCGACGAAGCGGTCCTTATAAGTGAGTAGTTATATATATGATATAGATGTACTGAAATAATAATAAAGGCAATAGCTGCAGCATATCCGATAGTCTGCCGTACAATCCGGCGTAAATTTTGCGTCTTTATCCGGCGCATAAAAAAACCATAACCCCGTTTGCTGTCTTCTTCATTTATAACAGTATCGGATAAAGAAAGCAGGGCATGCGCATTTTGGTACCTGGTGAATTCAGCTTGTAAATTTTTATCTGATTCTATCTTTTTAAGTAATTCGAATCGCTCATTAATAGAGAGTTCACCCTGGAAATATTTTTCTATTTGTTCGTTCATAATATTTTGTCTTATATATAAGACACCTAAACGAAAAAAATCCGTTAATAAAAATCATTTAATAAGTAGAAAAAATTAAAGATTTAAGAGAAAAAGCAGCAATGGTAAATAGTCTTTCAGCTCTGTCCGTAACTTTTTATAAGCAATCTTCATTTGGCTTTCTATGGTGTTGGTTGAGATATTTAATTCAGCAGCAATTTCTTTTTGTTTTTTTCCTTCGATCTTACTCATTATAAAGATCTGGCGACATCTATCCGGAAGAGAGTCAAGAGCCCGGACCAATATTTCCCGTGTCTCTTGTTCAGAAAATAAATCCTGATCCAAAGCTTCCAGTGAATTTAAACTGGCTTGCATTGTCAATCTATGCGTTTGTTGTATTTGGTCGGCAGTTTCTTTCTTTATAATCTGATGACGCAGATAGTTCAGACATTTATTCTTAACTGATGTAAAAAGATAAGCAATCAGATTTACTGGCATCGAAAGCACTTCCTTTTTCTCCCAAAGATCAGCGAAAACATCCTGTACAATATTCTCGGCATCTTCTTCCGATAATACATACACTTTTGCAAAATATTTCATCTTTGAAAAATAGGCAAGGTAAATACTTTCAAAGTCATTATAATTCCGTTGCTTCTCCAAAATTATTTATTTCTTAAAACATACTATTAATACATCCTATACAGAAACTCACCGTAGATTACTAAAATTAAACGAATTTATTTTGTTGACAATGAACAACTTTTTCATTTTAATATATTAAGATACTAAGGGTTCCAATAAAATAAATTTTCTCTTAAAAAGACACTATCAAAGGTATCTCATTTTCTTTATATAGCCAAATAGACACTAAGGTTTAAGGGCAAATACATTTAAAAATTACATCGTCAGGTAACAAAATTCCCGTTGTGCCCCGTTGTGGCGTAGTTCCCCGTTTTTCCGATTTGGAAGTAATTGCCTTGAGCCTGACAGCAGAATCCTTGAGTATTGATAGTGAGCACCTTTTATTTGCCAAATTGGAATCGGATTACAAGGATGATTTTTCTAACCTGATCTCAAGGCGTCAATATAATGACCGGAGGAAATACTTGTTCGGCTTGACCGATCGTATCCGTAAAAGTATGGTTGAGTGGCTCAATTTTTTTTATTTATTCAACCATTCCACTTATTTTTAATGCCACTGATTGCTCTCTCCTTCGGCGTGTTACCACCCAGTATAATTTGTTTATGCAGATCTCCGATTCTGGGATTGAGAGTGGGGTTCCCTATGGAAAGCACTTTGTTTTCTTTATCCAACAGGAAGCACTGAAACTCCATTTCGTGCGGAAAGTGATTTAACTGATCGATCTTATTTTCCGTGTCTATGAAGACCGAATATCGGAAGTCATCCCGTTTTAGTAAAGAGAGCAGTTCTTTTCTGTCTTTGGGATGGAGATAAAAGAAAAACCAGTTTTTCCTACCCATTCTTTCACAATGTGTTCACTTCTTGTCCTTTTCTCGTCTTTGCAGGAAAGGCAGATAAAGCCTAACAGGGCGAATAGTATTAACTTCTTCATAATATAAACGATTAGTATCGGTAAATAAACAAAAAGAAATGAAGATAAATAACAGGAAAAACGGTCTCAATTCTGACGCAATTCTGACGCAATTTCATGGGGCGCTTGGTTCTATTTTTCCATTTGCGTTAAAAAAAAATAATTCTTACTTGGAAATGGCATCATTCCTGCCTGACAGATGTATCTTTGGGTATTTCCAATTATATTTTTGACAACTGTCAAAAATAAGTTTAACAGCTGTCAAAAAATAGTTCAACAACTGTCAAAAATATATTCAATAATTGTCGAAAATATAATTTGATTGCAACCTTGGAGACTTTGCCAGGTAACAACCGGAGTATTGTTGCCTGGCAAAGTAAAAGAGGATTCCCGTTTGTTGCGTACTTTATTTTATTATATTGTAATACAGTATTTTAATTATGACAGCACAGTTTGAAGTTTATAAAAGTCCGAATCCGAAGAAGGAGGATTCAACGGTTTGGTACCACGCCCGTTTAGTATCGAGCGGTACGATACGGATCAATGATCTGGTGCGTGAAATCAATGAGAACACCTCTTTTAGTCCGGCCGATGTGCGTGGTTTGCTCCAAGCATTTTTTGATACACTTACTTATCACTTAAGGGCGGGGGAGAGCGTGGAGCTCGAAGGGCTCGGCTATTTCTCGGTCTCGGTAGAAAGCCCTCAGGTGGAAGATCCGAAAGAGATCCGTACAGGGAATGTGCATTTCAAGGCTGTGAATTACCGTTGTTCGGTTGCGTTGAAAGAAAAACTCAAGACCATGCGGATAGGGCATTCCCCTAAAGAGGAAACGCCGGTCTATTCTGCGGAAAAGCGTCAGGAACGTATCCTGAACTACCTTCGGAAAAAAGGCATTGTGGGGAGCAGCGAATGTATGGATCTCAACGGATGTACCCGATATCAGGCGCTTCAGGATCTGAAGAGTCTGATCAATGAACAGAAAATTACCCGGATCGGACGCCGCAAAGCTTCTTATTATACGTTGGTTCAATAAAAATGTACTCTTTTGGAAGAATCTCTTTTTCTACAAAGTATTTGTTAGTAAAGAAAAGGAATCCGCCGATTTCTTTACAACTCCATGATTATTCCTATCTTTGCTCCTATTGCAGCAGACCGGTCTGTCGCCGATCCTTCGGGATGGGAGGAAAGTCCGGGCAACACAGAGCGCCATACTTCTTAACGGGAAGCTATCCGCGAGGGTGGAGTAACGTAACAGAAAATGACCGCCGTTCCGACGGTAAGGGTGAAAAGGCGAGGTAAGAGCTCACCGGGTTTCGCAGCAATGCGAGACGCCGTACGTCTTATGGGTTGTAAGGTCATGTATACCGGCGTAAGTAGGATGGCTCGTCCGATGCCGGGGGGTAGACCGCTGGAGTGTACCGGCGACGGTATGCTTAGATAAATGACAGACATTCCTTTCCTCGGGAAGGAGTACAGAACCCGGCTTACAGGTCTGCTGCTTTTTTTATTTAACAATATATGTATGGAAACCGGAACAAAAAAAACGATCGGAGAACAGATAAATGACTTTCTGACAAAAACCATTCGTTTTGTCACCTACGATATTTGGCGGATCACCGACAAGGAGGTCGTCGGCTTCCGGCAAATCTATATCAACACGATCAAAACCATTATTCTTGCCATACGCGGATTTCAGGATGAAGGACTACAGACAAGAGCCTCGGCACTGACTTACAGCACGCTGCTTTCCATTGTGCCCTTGTTGGCCGTATTGGTCGGTATCGCAACCGGCTTCGGGATGCAAGAGACCGTACAAAAGCAATTGTTCGAGTATTTCCCTGGGCAGACTGTCGCCCTCACCAAGGCCTTCGAATTTGTGCAAAGTTATCTTGCCCAGGCACAAGGCGGAGTAATCATCGGCGTCGGCTTTATCTTTCTATTCTATACGGTGGTCAATTTGATCTCGTCGATCGAAGATACGTTTAATCAGATCTGGCAAATACAAAAATCCCGCCCCTGGTACCGGAAAATAACGGATTACCTGGCGCTGTTCCTTATCCTGCCGATATTGATGACCATATCCAGCGGTATTTCGATCTTCATGTCTACGCTGCGGAATTCTTTCCTCAGCAATTACATCCTTTTTACGCCGTTCGTAGACACCCTGCTCAACATCGCCCCCTTCGTCATCATTATACTTGTTTTCACCTTTTTGTATATTTTCCTGCCCAATACGAAAGTCCGCTTTCTAAACGGGTTGATCGCCGGGGTGATCACCGGATTTGCATTCCAGCTTTTCCAATACCTATACATTAGCGGACAGATCTGGGTTAGTAAATACAATGCCATCTACGGTAGTTTTGCAGCCCTTCCCCTCCTCCTGCTCTGGCTGCAACTCTCCTGGTTGCTTTGCCTCTTCGGGGCGGAGATCGCCTACGCCTCCCAGAATGTAAAGAAGTTCAGCTTCGAAAGGGATAGCAAGAACATCAGCAGGCGCTATAAGGATTACCTGACTCTACTGATCGCTTCGCTTATTGTCAAACGCTTCGAAAAGGGGGAAGAACCTTATACTGCCGACGAATTATCCGACCTGTACCAGATTCCGATCCGGCTGACGACCGATATCCTCTATCTTCTGAAAGACCTCGGAATCATTACGGAAACCCTTGGGCAGGACGATCCCCGCATCATCCATTACCAGCCGGCAATCGACATCAACCGGATCACCGTAGGGTTCCTCCTGCAACGGATCGACGAGGCCGGCTCAGAAAATTTCAAAATTAACACAGACGGACTTTTCAAGAACCAATGGAAAGCCTTATTGAAAACGAGGAAAGACATGATCGAGAATAATAGCGGGACACTCTTGAAAGATCTCTGAGAAGCAAACAAGTGGAACAAGAAGATTTAAACATAACGCCTAAAGTTTTCCGCGGAGACCTGACCACCGGGCCTGCCGGGAAAGTCATTCTTTCTTTCGCCTTTCCCCTTTTGATCGGTAACGTGTTGCAACAGCTCTACACGATCATCGACAGCGTGATTGTCGGCCAATTCCTGGGGAAAGAGGCGCTGGCCGCCGTATCGGCTTCTTTCTATATTTACTATTTCATCATTTCAATGGTTATCGGCGTGGGCAGCGGCATTACGGTGGTCGTTTCCCAATACTTCGGCGCCAAACAGTATGACAAGGTGCAACGGGCGTTTTCCTCTTTCTTTATCTTTATGCTGATCGCCGGCCTCATCTTATCCTTTCTCGGGATTCTGTTTGCAGAACCAATATTCAAGCTGACGAACACTCCGGAGGATGTAATCCCCCTGGCCGTCTCCTATTTCCGCATTTATATTGCGGGCACGTTTCTTTTCGTTACTTTCAACAGCATACTCTCGATCCTGCGAGGCATCGGCGACTCCGTCCGCCCCATGCTGTTCGTCCTGATAACGGCGGTTTTGAATGTGTTGCTGGACTTGCTTTTCATCATTCATTTCGGATGGGGGATAGAGGGGGTGGCCTGGGCAACTATTATTGCACAGGGAATCGGAATGGGGATTGCACTCCGATTTGTCAACAATGGCCATCCACTGCTCTCCCTTAAAAGGAAAGATATGGGATTTGACCGCCCGCTTTTCATGGACGGCCTGAAGATCGGGCTTCCGACCAGTATCCAGCAGTGCGCCATCGCCCTGGGATTGGTAGCCTTGCTAGGCATCGTCAACCAATTCGGCACCGACACGCTGACCGCTTACGGGGCGGCGGGAAAAATAGATACAATCATCACCCAGGCCATATTAACCCTCTCCAGTGCCTTAGCTGCCTTTTGCGGACAAAACATCGGAGCCGGACGGTTTGATCGTGTGCGGACGGGCGTTCATTTTTCCATGCGGGTAACTATTTTTTTCGGCCTCGGTATTTTTGTAATTATCTGCTTCTTCGGGGAATACCTAATGTATCCGTTTACCTCCGATGCACAGGTAATTGCCATTGGGAAAGAGTATCTATTGATTATCGGCGGATTCTTCGTCGTCCATGGAGCGCTCAATGTTTTCAACGGCGCCTTGCGCGGCGCAGGCGACACGCTTTTCATTATGATCACCAGCCTGACTTGCCTCTGGTTGATCCGCATTCCCTTGGCTTATTACCTGAGCTCGATTTGGGGACGCCCCGGCATCTGGTGGGCAATCGGCATCAGCATCACGATCGGACTGATCGCCACCTATATCTATTATAAATCGGGAAGGTGGAAAAAACGATGCGTCGTCAACCCATCCTGAAGGCCGGCTATTATTTCGTCTGGTACCCGTTATAACTAACGACCGACTGAAAGTCTTTCCGTTTTTTAGGACGTTCGGATTGGGTCGAATAACCGAGGATGACATCCAGGACAACCCTTTTATTGTCGGGAATATCCAGCAACTTGCGGATCTTGTTCTCATCAAACCATCCCAGAATGCAAGTACCCAATCCTTCATCCTCTGCCGCCAAACAAAGCTGGGCGGTAGCAATGCCGATATCAATCGGTGCAAAATCCTTTTTCTTTACCCATCCGCCGAAGCCGGAACTTAGATTTACTTTTTCCTCAACAATCAGGATATGTACCGGAGCTTGTTTGGTGAAATGATTCAATCCCAGTATCCTCGTGGAAGTAGCGTCGGCTACTTTATTTTTCAGTTCCGGATCATCCACGACGATAAAATGCCAAGGCTGGGAGTTGCAGGCAGACGGAGCCACCCGCGCCGCTTCCAGAACACGTTCGATCTTTTCCCGTTCCACCGGACGGTTCGTATCATAGGCCCGGTCGCTTTGGCGTTGTTGCGCCAGCGATAAGAAATCCTTCATCTTACTTGTATTGGATCAGCTTGCTGATATATTTACCAATTATGTCGAACTCAAGGTTGACTACGGTTCCTTTCGCTATCTGGTGAAAGTTCGTATTTTCATGAGTAAAAGGAATGATGGCGACCTCAAAACGGTTGTCCTCCGAATTGCAGACGGTCAGGCTGACTCCATTCACGCAAACCGAGCCTTTCTCAACGGTCAGGTATCCCTGCTGCGCCATGGCCTTGTCGAATGTATATTCAAACGTATAATACCAACTTCCATCCGCTTCTTTCACGCCGGTACAGACGGCTGTCTGGTCGACATGTCCCTGCACGATATGCCCGTCCAGACGCCCATTCATCAGCATACTGCGCTCCACGTTCACCCAGTCCCCCACCTTTAATCCGCCGAGGTTAGAACGTTCCAGCGTTTCGCGGATCGCCGTCACCGTATAGGTGGTATCCGTCAATTTGACAACGGTCAGGCAAACGCCGTTATGGGAAATACTTTGGTCGATCTTCAACTCGTCGACAAAGGAGCAACCTAATGTCAGGTGAAGATTCCCTTTATCATGTTCTACCGCAACGACTTTCGCTGCTTCTTCTACGATTCCTGAAAACATAGATTTGTTGTTTTATGATTTTATACCGATTCCAAAGGTAACAAAAAAGATTGAAGGGACGAATTGCATCCGCCCCTTCTTATCCGATATTATCTCTTATTTACTCTTATTTTCCTTGCTCCAACTGCAGCGTCTTGGTCGGTTCGTCACAGACTTCCGTCGGTCCGAAGTATTGGATAGGACCAGGATAGACATAGTCCGTATGGATCGCCCAGGAATCGCGGTTGGCGGCAAACGCCTTGAACGGCGCACCAGCTAGGCGTACCAGCGCTTTCTGGATTACCGGCTTCAATTCCCCATGGCGTTTCTCCATATTCATCATCATGGTCACCGGTATGCCGCCGGCAATCCACTTCTCCGCCGGGGCGGTCGTGTTGCGGACGGAAGCCATGTAGCCCGTTTTCCCTTCCTGAATCAGGCAGGAAGCCGTATATCCCAGAGAATAGCAGTAATCGGCGTCGTAATTGGACGGAGCGGCACAACGTCCTTCATATCCGAAGAAGTGGGTCAAAGAAGAAAATTTCCCTACGTATTTACCCTCCTGCTTCCATTCGGCCAACCGGGTTCCGACCATTTCTGCCAGTAGCTTTTCGGTTTCAATCAAAGACACCTGTACGTTTCCGTGAGGATCCCGGTCCAGCGTAAGCTGGCGTGCGACTCCTTCCGGCAGGCTGGCGTAAAGGGTTGCATTATCCTTCGTCAATTTGCCGATGATATAATTGCGTTGTTCCGAACGTCTGATCAATTTGAATTCCGACTCGTTCTTTGCCAGGAAATCATTCAGTTCGGCTATCAGCCGCTTCATCGCCGGGATGAACTCGATCAGTCCTTCAGGGATCAATACCGTACCGAAGTTATTGCCCTGCTCCGCGCGTTGGGCTACAACCGTTGCGATAGCGTTGACAACATCATCCAGCGTCTGGTCCTTTGCCTCTACTTCTTCCGAAATAATGCACACATTCGGATGCGTCTGCAAGGCGCATTCCAAAGCAATATGGGAAGCGGAACGCCCCATCAGCTTGATAAAGTGCCAGTATTTGCGGGCGGAGTTACAGTCCCGCTGAATATTCCCGATGACTTCGGAATAGACCTTGCAAGCCGTATCGAAACCAAATGACGTCTCGATTTGTTCGTTCTTCAAGTCACCGTCGATCGTTTTCGGACAGCCTATCACCTGTACGCCGGCTCCGATCGCTTTATAATATTCAGCCAAAACACAGGCATTCGTGTTCGAGTCGTCACCACCGATAATCACCAAGGCGGAGATATTCAATTGCTTCAGAATTTCGAGGCCTTTGTCAAACTGTTCTTTTGTTTCCAATTTGGTACGGCCGGAACCGATCATATCGAAACCACCCGTATTGCGGTAATCGTCGATAATATCGGCGGTCAGTTCCATATACTTATGGTCGATCAGTCCACCGGGACCCAAAATAAACCCGAACAAGCGGGAATCCTTATTCGTAGCCTTCAAACCGTCAAATAAACCGGCGATTACATTATGCCCACCGGGAGCTTGTCCGCCGGAAAGAATAACTCCGACATGAATTGCCGGATACGCCTTTTTATCATGGCTCTTCTCAAAAGTAACCAACGGCATGCCGTAGGTATTCGGGAATAACCGTTTGATTTCATCCTGATCGGCAACAGATTGGGTATACTCGCCGTCTACTGCTTTGACAGCACCTTTCAATGCAGCCGGAACTTTCGGTTTGTAGGCTGCACGTGCAATTTGTAATGCGCTCTTAGTCATAATTATTTATTTAGCTTACTATATTGTAGTTTTGTTTCTGCCGTAAGACGGTGCAAATATCGCTTTTTTTTATTAAATAAGAAACACGAAACAAATCCCCTTGCGTCAAACAGCAGGAAGACAATATTGAGGCATACTGAATTCCATCCGGACAAATGGACTCTATCATAGAGTAGTATCCGGATAGCGCGCTCACTTTATTCGATTCGATCCCATATCCGCAGGATTTAAAAAAAAAAGAGCATTATTCCATTATCTCCTTTTACAATACAAGCATTAGTGTCCCATTAAAATTAGGACGTTATTAAAAATCAAATAAACTTATAGATACGAAATTCAGAGTGAAAAAATTGAGTGCACTGGATTATTTGACATAAAGAGTCTAATGAAAGCAAATATTTCGAAAAGTCATGCCCGTTCTATAAGGAAATAGTTATATTTGCGTACTAAATAATTTAGTGGAAACAGGTTACTAATTGATGAAACGCATTATATCCATATTTCTGTTGCTGGTGATGCTGGTTGTAGGCTTACAACCCGTATTGAACATGCATTTTTGTGGAGGGGATCTGCTTTCCGTCAGTATAGTGGAACGTTCCGATGAGGGTGGTTGCTGTTGTGCGGACAAGGGGCACGAACCTAAGGCGGAAAGTAACGAGGCTTCCTCTCTTTTCCTTGCTAACGAACACAGGAACTGCTGCGTACAACAACAGATCGAAATAGCGACAGATCAGTATCAGGTACAATCATTCGAACTAAGCAAATTATTGCTTTCATTGAACCATATATGGTTGGCTTGGGATTATACGATCAACTATATTAATCCCGGTCATTCGGTTTCCATCCAACATCTCTTTCCACCAGGAGGGCTGAACAAGTTGAATCTCGACTTGCTTGCCTTCGTTTGTGTCTATCGTATTTGATTTTATATAACCGGCAATACGCGTTGCCGGTAAAATGACTATTGCTCCGGACATATTAATAATATAAATTTGTTCAGGGTTCATGCATTTATTGTATAAAATCAAATAAATCACTATGCTTAATAAAATTATAAAATATTTTCTGGATAATAGGCTGGTCACGATCTTACTGCTTATTGTCGTGATTGTTTGGGGTGTCTCGACAGCGCCCTTTAACTGGAACGGAGGCCTGCTGCCCCGCGATCCGATCCCGGTGGATGCGATTCCCGACATTGGCGATAACCAGCAGATCGTGGCGACGGAATGGATGGGACGCTCTCCCAAAGACATACAGGAGCAAGTTACTTACCCGTTGACCACCTCATTGTTGGGAATACCGGGAGTAAAAACCATCCGAAGCACCTCCATGTTTGGTATGTCATTCATCTATATCATATTCGATGATGATGTGGAATTCTATTGGAGTCGTTCCCGTATTTTGGAAAAACTGAATTCCCTCCCCTCCGGCACACTGCCTGAAGGCGTACAACCGAGTCTCGGGCCGGATGCAACGGCATTGGGACAAATTTTCTGGTACACCCTGGAAGGACGGAATCCCGAAACAGGGAAACCGGCTGGCGGATGGGATCCCGAAGAGTTGAGAACCGTACAGGATTTCTATGTCAAATATTCCCTGTCGGCGGCTGAAGGAGTTTCCGAAGTCGGCTCTATCGGCGGATTCGTAAAGGAATACCAGGTAGAGATCAATCCGGACGCCATGCGGGCATACAACGTATCTATCATGGATGTGATGAACGCGATCCAAAAGAGCAATCTGGATATCGGCGCCGAAACGATTGAAATCAACAAAGCCGAATACCTAGTGCGGGGATTAGGGTATATAAAAAAGGTCTCCGACCTGGAAGAAGCGGTGATAACCGTCCGCAACGGGGTTCCAGTCAAGATAAAAGACATCGCTTTTGTTAATCTCGGCCCGGCGACGCGAAGGGGCGGGCTCGACAAGGAGGGCGTGGAAGCAGTCGGCGGCGTAGTAGTCGCCCGCTACGGCTCTAATCCGCTTCATGTAATAAATAACGTGAAGGACAAAATAAAGGCGATGGAGGCAGGGCTTCCGCAAAAGACACTTCCGGATGGGAGCATATCCAAAGTCACGGTCGTTCCGTTTTATGACCGGTCGGGACTGATTCAAGAGACGATCGGTACGCTCCAATCGGATCTGTCGCATGAAATACTAATCAGCATCATCGTCATTATCATCATCATCGTCAACCTCAGGGCTTCCATCGTCGTATCCAGCCTGCTTCCTATCACCGTACTGGCCACTTTCATCGTCATGCGGCTCCTGAAGATCGACGCTAACATTGTCGCCCTGTCGGGAATCGCCATTGCCGTAGGGGTAATGGTCGATATTGGCGTCGTCTTTGTGGAGAACATTATCCAACACCTGGAGAAACCCGGCAACAAGGGAGTTACAAAGGGAAAAACATTGGTTGAATTGATCTATAAAAGCGTGAGCGAAGTATCGACGCCTATCATTGTCGCAATGCTTACCACGATCGTAAGTTTTCTCCCCGTTTTCTTTCTGGAAGCACAGGAGGGAAAATTATTCAAGCCGCTGGCCTATACGAAAACGATTACATTGATCTCGGCTTTGGTATTAGGTATGGCGATTGTGCCGACGCTGGTTTACTATTTCTTTTCCATTAGAATCTCATCGAAGGTCGTACGCAAGATATTGAATATTATCCTGATTGCCGGCGGAATAATCTGGTTTGCCTTTACGGGCGTATATCCGGTACTTGCCCTGCCCCTGTTCGGCATAGCCAACCTGTATGCCCCCCCGATGGAAGAATCCGAAGACAACTACATACGTCACTGCAGGCATAGCTATCCTGGCGGCAGTATCGCTGTTGACCTCGGAATGGTTGCCGGTCGGACCGCAGGAAGGATTCTCCCTGAATTTCCTGATCGTCGTCCTCAGTATTGCATTGATCCTCTCCTTCTTCTGGGCATTGATCGCCCATTATGAAAAATTGATCCGCTGGTGCCTGTCCAATCGCTGGAAATTCATGATGATTCCACTTGCCACGTTATTGCTGGGGGGTATGATCTGGCTGGGTTTCGATACGATATTCGGATTCGTGGCCAAAGGCTTTGAAACAGTCGGATGGAAACAATTCCGGCAAACGGCATTCTGGCGGTCTGCAACTGAAAAGTTTCCCGGTATAGGCGAAGAATTTATGCCCAGCCTCAACGAAGGTTCTTTCCTCCTGATGCCGACCAGTATGCCGCATACCGGCATCGGGCAGAACCTCCAATATATCGAAGCGCTGGACAAACGCGTTTCCAACATACCGGAAGTAGAAATAGCGGTAGGCAAATGGGGCCGCGTTAATTCGGCGCTCGATCCCGCCCCTACGCAGATGTTTGAGAATACGATCAATTATCGCTCCGAATACATACTGGATGAGAACGGACACCGCCAGCGATTTAAGGTGAACCGGAAAGGAGCGTTTATCCTGACGGACAGCTCCATATATGATCCGAAAAAAGGATTCCGCCTGGTGCCGTCGGATAGCCTGGTCGCGGATAGAAACGGAGATTATTTCAGACAATGGCGGCCTGAGATCAAGAAACCGGACGATATCTGGCAGGAGATTGTGAACGTTTCCCATATGCCCGGATTGACTTCCTCTCCAAAACTGCAACCGATCGAAGCGCGTCTCGTCATGCTGTCGACAGGGATGCGCGCGCCGATGGGATTAAAGGTAACGGGGCCGGATCTCGAATCCATCGAGCAGGGAGGAAAAGCCTTCGAGGCCGCCCTTAAGGAAGCACCCTCCATTCTTCCCTCTACCGTATTCTACGACCGCGCCGTGGGAGCACCTTACATAGAGATTAAGCTAAACCGCCAAAACATGGCCCGTTACGGTATTTCGGTTGCCGACCTTCAGGAGATTATTAGCTCTGCCGTCGGAGGAATGGCATTGACGACTACGGTTGAGGGCCGCGAGCGGTTTCCTGTCCGGCTGAGATATCCCCGCGAATTAAGGGACCGCCCGGAAGAGCTGTCCAGATTGATCATTCCGACGGCTACCGGCGCGCAGATTCCTCTCGGCGAAGTGGCGGAGATCGAATATACCCGGGGGGCGCAAATGATACAAAGCGAGAATACCTTCCTGTTGGGCTATGTGATCTTTGACAAGGTCGCGGGCAAAGCCGAGGTAGACGTCGTCAGGGAGGCTGACAGGATGCTGCAAGCCAAGATCCGTTCCGGTGAACTGAAGTTACCCAAAGGGGTATCCTATCAATTTGCCGGCAACTACGAACAGCAGCAAAGAGCCGCCAGCCGTTTAATGATTCTGATCCCTATTTGTTTGCTGCTGATTTTATTGATCCTTCATTTCCAGTTCAAATCGGTAACGGCATCGTTCATTCACTTTTCAGGAGTATTCGTCGCCTTTGCGGGAGGATTCATTCTCTTGTGGCTGTACGGAGAGCCTTGGTTTATGAACTTTTCAATAGGAGAAATCAATATGCGCGACCTGTTCCAGATGCATTCCATCAATCTAAGCATTGCCGTATGGGTCGGATTCATTGCGTTATTCGGCATATCTACCAGCGACGGTGTACTGATGGGTTCCTTCATACACGATACATTTAAGGAAAGGAATCCGCGGACAAAAGAAGAGATCCGGGAAGCGGTCGTTTTTGCCGGGCTGCGGCGTGTGCGGCCTGCGGCAATGACCACTTCCGTCACGCTTATCGCCTTATTGCCGATCCTGACTTCCACCGGCAGGGGATCCGACATTATGGTTCCGATGACCATACCGACCTTCGGAGGGATGCTGATCCAATCAATGACCATGTTTGTGGTGCCCGTACTCCAATGCTGGTGGAGAGAATGGGCGGTTAGAAAATACGGACGTATTAAAGAATAAAGGAAAATGTTATGAGATATTATCAATTGAAATATTTACTGATATTATGGTTGACGGCCGCGGCCGTCACGGATCTGTCCGCCCAGACGACGGATTCGTTAAACCATTACCTAAAGATCGCCGCGCAAAATAATGCCGGTGTGAAAGCCGACTTCCTGGCCTATAAGGCGTCACTGCAAAAAATACCCCAGGCCGGCGCTTACGAAGACCCGCAGTTGGAGATGGGATTCTACCTCGAGCCGATGGATCTTATCGACGGACGCCAAATAGGCGAGTTTAAGCTGATGCAGATGTTTCCTTGGTTCGGCACGAAAAAGGCCGCACAAACGGAAATGACGCACATGGCCCAAATGACGTTCGAACAATTCCGGGAGACGAGGGATGCACTATACCTGAGTGTCTATGCCCAATGGTACACCTTGTGCCGTTTGCAGCAGCAACTGAGGAACAACGATGAAAATAAAAAGTTGCTGGCGCAATTGGAAGAGCTCGCCATACGGCGGTTTGCCGCTCCGGGAAGCGGCCCCGGACAAGGCTACTCCCCATCGGCATCCACTCCTGCGGCACAAAGCAAAGCTTCTGCCCCGTCGGGCGGAAGCGGCATGGCGGGGATGGGTACGATGGGAAGCGGCAGCAATACGCAAGCCTCTTCCGGAAGTTCGATGTCCGCCATGTCCGGTTCGGGCGATGGCATGGCATCCGGGATGGGGAGTGCTTCCCCCGGCTTGTCGGACGTGCTTCGCATCCGGTTGGAAGCGACCGAAATCGACAACAATATAGAAAGCCTGCAATCCGAACTAAAGGCGGAGAAAGCCAAATTCAACGCCTTGCTCAACCGCCCCACCGAATCCGGAATACAGGTTCCGGATTCTTTCGAACAGCTTCCTTTCCTCTTTGATACCGTATCGGTAAAGGAAAGCATGGAAAGCCGGAATCCGATGCTGGGCATGATCCGGGAAGAAGGGCTTGCCTATAAGGCAAAAGGTGAGATGGACAGGAAAATGAGTTACCCGATGTTCGGCGTCGGATTGCAATACATGCTCATCGGCAAGAGCCAAAAAAGCTCCATGGATATGGAAACCGGCGCAGGTATGAGCAGTATGGACGGAAAGGATATGTTGATGCCGATGATTTCCGTCAGCATCCCTCTTTACCGGAACAAATACAAGGCGCAACAACGGGAAAGTAAATTCCGCCAACAGTCGAGCGCCGAAAAATACGTCCAGACATTGAATACACTCGAAGCCGACTGGTATAAGACAAGACACCAACTGGACGATGCGGCCAGGAAGATCACCTTATATGAGAAACAGGAAGAACTTGCAAAAACGACCTACCGTTTAATCGTAAATGAGTTTGTGGCAGGTAAAAACGATCTGACCAATGTGATACAGGTCCAAAGGCAACTGCTCGATTACCAACTCAAAAAAGCAGAAGCGGTGGCGGACTATAATATAATGGTAGCTTCCGTACGAAAATTAATTTCATTTCAATTTTCAGAACAATAAAAACAGACAGACAGAATGGACACGAATAAAATAAAACAATGGTTCAAAAACGATTATGTCAGGTACGGACTGATACTGCTCGCCGGATTACTGCTCGGCTGGCTGATATTCTCCGGCGGTTCGGAGGGTACTCCGGGGGAAGATCATTCCGGACATACGCATGAGATGCATACCGATGAAAACGGCGTAAAATATTGGACTTGCTCGATGCATCCCCAAATCAAGATGGATAAGGCGGGCAAATGCCCTATTTGCGGAATGGATCTGATACCGGTGAAGGCTTCCGGCACAGGAAGCGATGCAATCGACCCGGACGCCATACAGATGTCCGAAGAAGCGGCGGCGCTGGCAAACGTCCAGACCTTCAAAGTGACCCGGGGTAATCCGGTAAAGGAGATCCGCCTATATGGTGTTATCCAGGCGGATGAACGGTTGTCGGAGTCCCAGGCATCCCATGTAAGCGGACGGATAGAAAAGCTGTCCGTCAACTTCACGGGTGAAAGCATACACCGGGGCCAAACGATAGCCATGATTTATTCACCCGACTTATTGAATGCCCAACAGGAACTCCTGGAGGCGGTAAAAATGCAATCCGTTCAACCCGCCTTATTGCAAGCGGCGCGGGAAAAACTGCACCTATGGAAGTTGACCGATGGCCAGATCGCGAGTATCGAGCAATCAGGCAGCGTCTCCCCTCTCGTCGAGATCAAAGCAAATACCGGTGGTATTGTGGTCGGAAAGAGAGTCAGCCAAGGCGACTATGTCAACCAGGGAAGCGTCTTGTTCGACATTGCCAATCTTTCGCAGGTATGGGCCGTCTTCGACGCCTATGAGCCGGACCTTCCATTCCTGAAAGTAGGCGACCGGCTGGAGTATACGCTTCAGGCCTTACCCGGCAAGGTCTTTTCGGGAAGGATCTCATTTATCAATCCGATCCTGGATCCGGCGACGCGCACCGCCAAAGTGAGGGTCGAAACCGCCAATTCCGGATTAGAATTGAAACCGGAAATGTATGCAAATGCAATCGTCAAGACTTCTCTCAGGCAATACAATAATGAGATCGTTATTCCGAAGTCGGCCGTTTTATGGACAGGCAAACGTTCGATTATATATGTAAAGCAGCCGCATACGGAGACGCCCGCCTTCCTGTTCCGGCAAATTGAACTCGGCCCTTCGTTAGGCGATTCCTATGTCGTCCTTTCAGGGATCGAAGAGGGGGACGAGATTGTAACCAACGGCGTCTTCACTATCGACGCCAGCGCCCAACTCGAAGGCCATCGCAGTATGATGAACGATCAATCCGCCCGGCCGGCAACCGGCCATGAAGGCCATGACATGTCATCGATGGGGAATGAGAAGAAACCGGACGCCTCTTCCAAGACGGAACATGCGATGATCAAGGTTCAGGGCAGTTGCGAAATGTGCAAAGACCGGATTGAAAATACCGCCAAAGGGATCGCTGGAGTGGCTTCGGCAAACTGGGATATGAGGTCGAAGCAATTGCATCTGAACATCGATCCTTCACGGACCAACATGGATATCGTCAGTAAGGCGTTAGCCGGAGCGGGACACGATACGGATAAATACCGGGCGAATGATGAAACTTATAATGCATTACCTGCTTGTTGCAAATACAGGAAATAATAGCTTATAATAATTTAGTATTTAACAATTTAAAAGTATAGAGATGAAAAAGTTATTTTTTATGGCCGCTTTAGGCTTGTTTTTCGTGACCTCATGTCATTCAAAATCTTCAAGCGACAACTCACAGGAAGAAAATCAGAATATGGAAATGATGCATTCTTCCGCCAACCAGAAAGATGTGCACGCCATGTTGGGCGTACAGGGTAGTTGCGAGATGTGTAAAGAACGGATTGAAAAGGCGGCAAAAACTGTAAAAGGCGTCTCCTTTGCAAACTGGGACGTAAACGAGAAGATATTGCATTTGAATTTTGATCCGAAACAAACCAGTGTCGAGGCAATCAGTAAAGTGATAGCCAAGACCGGGCATGATACAGACAAAGACAAAGCAACCCAGGCAGCCTATGACGCATTGCCCGATTGCTGCAAATACCGGAAATAATCCCGGATTTTACATTCGCAAATACATCGATGAGGGTATGCATCCAACCGGCAAGCCGCCCTTACATACCCTCATTGGTATTTTTTATTCTGACAATTTCAACACCCAGGCTTCATAAGCCTTCAGGAAATCCGAAAGAAACGCTTCCACTTTCGGATCGTGTAATTCTCCATCCTTATTAATACTGTCGGCAATATGCGCGAGATAGGCTTCCGGTTGCTGCAAGGTCAATACATCCAAGAAAACCAACGACTGCCGCAGGTGATGGTTTGCCCCGAATCCGGAAATATTACCGGGGGAGGAACTGATGATTCCGCCCGGCTTCCCAGCCCATACATTCTGCCCGTAAGGACGCGAACCGACATCAAGTGCATTTTTCAATACGGCCGGGACGGAACGGTTATATTCAGGAGTTATAAACAAAACGCCATCCGTGGCTTTAACGGCAGCTCTGAATTTCTCATAAGCGACAGGTGCCGGGCCTTCATCATCATAGTCCTGGTTATACAAAGGCAGATCACCTATTTCGATTATTTCATAATTAAAAGTATCCGAGGACTGTTTCTTTACATACCGTGCAATACTTTTATTAAAAGAAGCTTTTCGCAAGCTTCCGGCAAAGATTCCGATTTTTTTCATTTTACTTTTGTTTTTATTACCACTATTAATGAAAGGAGAAAAAGGCCCTAATTGTTTATCTTTTTAGTTTCTTTAAAAATTTGTATTAAATTACACGGAAAGCAAACCATTCCGCTTCAGACATAGAGAAGGCGCATACTGACAATTTGACACATCCGAATAAATGGTTTACTATTTGTTTCTCTCTCTTCATGGAAGAGAAAATAAAAATATTCGAAAACGATAAAAACCAACCGATGGATGATTTTTATCAAAGATTCAAAGGAACATTAGAGCAAGGACATTCATTCCCATCCAATTATACATTTAAGTTCATTGTTCCGGCGGAGCAAAGCAATATTGCGAAAATACATACGATTTTTGAAAAGGCAAATGCCAGCTTTTCATCAAGAGATAGTAGAAACGGCAAATATGCGAGCATAACCGTCAACGCACTGGTCAATGATGCGGATGACGTAATAATCTATTACCGCCAGGTAGCCGCCATCCACGGCGTCATGCTACTCTAATCAATGATTCATTAAGCAAAATAGTTTTTTTACAATTTACATATCCTCCAACGTCAGGCAAGCTGTCTTAATTTCCTCTTTAAAGAATAGTTTGGTGCGCAGAACTTCTACCTTATGCTGAAATAGTTCCGGTTTAAAGTTCTTGCGCTGGCGTTTTACTTCGGCCATAAATACGTTGGGCGATTCTGCTGAAATGGCTATAATGTCTATCTCATTCTGATCTACATTTTTCCCTTTAGAGGTTTCCCACCAAATCTTCCTCTAAACGTTGTAGTAAACCTCCAACGCTGGCATTACCGATTGATTCTGATATCTCAGAAGCTGCATTCCTTCCTGAAGCAATAGCAGAAAGGATGGCATAGTAATTTCCATATTTCTTGCCGAACTCCTGAATAAGCAAAATGTTTCCTTCTTCAAGGAAAATGGAAAGTGATGTGTTTTTTGATTCCGGCCTTCTGTAACCTATTCTAATCGTTGGTAATCACTCCTTACTTGCCGATACAAAAGTTTTTGAAAATATTGTGGAGGACTTGGTCGGTAGTAACTTCGCCTACAATATCGGAAAGATGATGGATGCACTCGCGGGAATCCTGGCTGATGAAATCACCGGAAAGATCGTTTTGAAGACCGTCGAGGACACGTAGAATAGCGGCATGGGCCTTGGTAAGCGCTTCATAATGCCGGACATTCGTAACGATGATATCGTCGGAACCTATTTCGGGAAGGGCTGCCGCTTTCAGTAACTCTCCCTGCAACAGATCGGTATTCCTCTTCTCTTTGGCTGAAATATAGAGGTGCACGGCATCTATTTCTTCTAAAAGTCCTTTCTTTTCTTCCAAAGCTTCCGGCGTGAGAAGATCGGATTTATTGAATACCAGAATCGTTTTCTTGCCGGCTACCTTCGGCCCAATCACTTTGGCCAAGGCCTCTATCAAAGCGACGGAACTAGTCAGGTCGATGACCCAAAGCACGATAGAGGCTTGCTCCAACTTCTGGAATGTACGTTCGATTCCGAGGGTTTCAATCCGGTCGGTCGTTTCCCGGATACCGGCGGTATCGATAAAACGGAAGGTTATCCCGGAGAGATTGATCGTATCTTCAATCACATCCCGGGTGGTGCCGTGGATATCCGAAACAATCGCCCGCTCCTCTCCTACCAGCAAGTTCAAAAGCGTTGACTTCCCGGCATTCGTCTCTCCGATAATCGCCACCGGAATACCGTTCTTAACCGCATTCCCGATACTGAACGAATGCGCCAACCGGCCGATGACCCGCTCGATCTCATGTGCTAAAGCAAGCAACTGGGAGCGGTCGGCAAATTCGACATCTTCTTCCCCGAAATCGAGTTCCAGTTCGATAAGGGAAGTAAATTGCAACAATTGATCCCTCAGCCGCGCCAGTTCCTTACTGAAACCGCCCCGCATCTGGTTAAGGGCGAGCTTATGCATCCCCGCAGAAGTCGAGGCGATCAGGTCGGCCACCGCCTCGGCCTGACTCAAGTCCATCTTACCATTCAGAAAAGCGCGTTGCGTATATTCTCCGGGTGTTGCGCTCCGGCATCCGTTTTCAATCAACAATTCCAAGATGCGTTGCTGGATATAGCCCGAACCATGGCACGTAATTTCCACCGTATCTTCACCCGTAAAGGAATGCGGCGCACGGAAAACGGCAGCGACAACCTCGTCCACCGCCTCATTCCCTTGCCGGATTTGGCCGTAGCACAAGGTATACGGAGCCTGCGCACCCAGGCTTTTCTCCACGGTTTTGGCCTTAAATATTCGATCACAGATTGTGAAGGCTTCGGCTCCGGAAACCCGGATGACAGCAATTCCCCCTATACCCGGAGCCGTAGAAACGGCACAGATCGTATCTTGATTTATCATAACCGAACTCTTATTTTGTTCGTACAAACTTAACTATTTTCTATTATTCTTTCACCAGATAAGTTGTTTTACTTAAATTTGTATCTTCATTTTACAAAGAAACGATTAATGAAACGAACCATACTTCTCTTTTCTCTTTTGATTTACGCAGGTAATCTTTTCCCGCAAAGCATTGCGCTAAAGAATAATCTGTTATATAGTGCGACAGCCACTCCCAATCTCGGGTTGGAAATAGGAATCGCCAAACATTTCAGCGTCGATCTTACCGGAGGATACCATCCCTGGTCGTTCACCCAAGACAAATCCCTGCAACACTGGATCGTTCAACCGGAGTTCCGCTATTGGTTTCTGGAACGTTTCGACGGACATTACCTGGGGTTCCATGCCCAATATGCGGATTATGACCTTTACGGTTTCGACCTGCCTTGGGGGATGGACAAGGAATACGCTTATGACGGACATGCCATAGGCGGCGGATTGTCTTACGGCTATCATCTGTACCTCACCTCACGGTGGAATATGGAATTTACGATAGGCGGAGGATACAATCAATTCAGATATCTGAAATATACTATCAATAACCGGGGAGAGAAGGATCCTATCGGAGATTTTAAAAGAGATTATTTCGGATTGACTAAAATAGGCATTAGTCTCGTCTATCTTATCAAATAAAAGCCAAGCCATGAATCGTATATTAAAGTTCTTTATCTATTCCGTGTTCCTACTTTCCGGACTGCCGCTTTCCGGACAAAACGTCTACCAGGGAATGGTATTTGCAAAACAGAACCGTGTCGAAGTAAGTCACGATACCTTATATTTCGATATGGATGTCAGCATCCATGGGCTAAAAGTCAATAGCCGTGAAAGCCTCTCCCTTTATCCGGTCCTTTACCACGGAACGGATTCGTTGGAATTAGCGCCCATAATTCTTAACGGCGCGCATAAACTTCGGAAAATAAAGCGGGCTAAGGCACTGAAGGAAAAATACATCCTTGCGGAGAACGCATACGCAATGCTTAGCGACGATCCGACGATCAAACAGATTGTCGAATATAAGGATACGCTCCATTTTCAGCCTTGGATGAAGGAAGCGGGACTCAAACTCACCGGAAAGATCAAGGATCTGAGCGGAAAGACCATTCAAATATATACGAATATTTTAACCGAAAACCTGAAGCTTTCCGATTAAACAAAATGCGAGAGACAAGCAGTCTATACAATAGAGACTTGTCCCCCGGCTTAAGAGAATATATACACACTTAATAAACGCTAATCTTTGCTGTCTTACTGTAATGAAGGCTTTTGGCCTGAACAATATAAAGACCGTTCGGCAGGCTTCCCGGCGTATTGATATACGCGGAAGACATCTTGCTTACCGGCTTTTTCAGAAGAACCCTGCCCGCAATATCGTAGACAACGACGACACAATCCTCATCCGACAAATTCGTTACATAAATCGCACTATTTACAGAGAGAAGCTCTATGAGCGAAGAAGCTCCGACACCTGTTTCCTTTAAGCCGGACGTGATCACAAAACGATCGTTGAAAGCTACCTTTACTCCTGAAATCATATATTCGGCACTGTCGCGTACCGCATAATTATTGCCGGTTACCCGGTCATACAGGAACAAATTACGGGCTTCCACGTCCGGCGTGACTGACAGGTTTAGCGTATAGCTGTCGTCATTGTCCGGCTTCAATCCGATCTTTGTGCCGTCAAATTCCGGTACGGTAGCTACCTGATATTTCTCACCGCCTTCCCCGGAAACATAAAGCTGCACAAGGCCGCCTTCTTCTATTTTATATCCATCCCATCCGTTGTCAAAACTACGGGTTGAGACGCCATTTTCGAACAACCAAACACGGTCCACGGAGGTCGTACCGACCGCCTCCAATACAATATGCGGCAATTGATCCGTTTCCTTTTTCCCGGAACGCCACGCCGTGCCGTCAAACATCTCGTTTTTTTCTAATTCATGATAATTTAAATTCAGGGAACCGCCTGCCCCTGCATTAATCATAAAGGTATGCATGGATGGTATCTGCCCGGGTAGTTCACCTTGACCAGCCAGATTAAAGGGTACAGCAGTATATTGCCCGCTTTTCGTACCGGTTTCTACTGTGCCGTTCAACTTGCGCCATTCATCCCGTGTACCTGTATTAAAGAGATAAACCGTTTTCTCTCCCCCCGACCATGCGTTAAAGTCTATGGCCGCCTCTGAAATCGGTATAGCCGCCGTATAGGAGTTTCCGATCAGATTGATACCGAAATAATTCACCCCGGCGGTTCGAGTCAACTCGACAGAAGCGTTTCCCACATTTAACGTTCCGGAGAAGTTATAAATATGTTCCGGCTCTGTCGTTGAGGCGTCGGCTATCTCATAGCCGGTAAAAGCGGTCAGCGGAGATGCCGGACTGATCCATTTATTCCCGTTTGTCGGTTCCGACCATTCATTTACCGTTTCGACCGTCGAAGCAGAATAAGGAAACGCCGAGGATTGCACCGGAATGCCAAAATACTGCCAAGATTGAGGATAAAATCCGCAATCGCATTTGTGGGCTTTATTATAAAACTCGACCGTGGCTTGGACATTTTGATTATTTTCAGCATTATCAAATATCAATGTTCCGGTAGGTTCAGTAGGATCGGATTTTACAACAATCGTACCACCAGAAGGATTTTCGTCTTGTACCGTTCCGTAGATAGTAAGTTGGTTACCGGTGGTAATGACCAGATTTTTATCAGAAGCATTGATCAGGTCTCGGATCTCTCGATCTTTATCTATATACAGGTCGTTTTCCGCTGCTTTTCCGTAATTGTCAACCGTAGCAAATTCCACATCGTCATCTTTCGTCTCAGGAATATTCCCTGCCGTCCAATTGCTTTCGACATTCCAATCCGTACTGGTTTCCGTACCCATCCAGTAATTTTTTGACAAACCAAACCGTACATCAGTGATATGCGGACTGTCGGCATTAGCATATTTTATCGGAATAGCAAGATTGGCATTAGGACGGGTTGCTTCGATACCTGTTCCCATAGCATTACCTGTTCCGTATCCGTCGGCAATCATAATCCACGCTGCAGGAAGTGACGCTCCGGTGGGAGGAGTAGAACCTGAGACATTTTGGGTACTGATTAACAACTGGTATTCCGTATCTTTCCCAAGAAGGATCACAGGAAACTTAAATGTACCGTCGTTCGCCACTAATTGCCTTGCAACAATCCTTTCATTCTGATCAATGATATATGCATATAAATTGGAAGAATTCAATGTTCCTATGCCAATCCCGTCTATAACCCCGTCGAATACATTCGTATCATGATAGACCCTACCTTCGAGAGAAGCGGAAATCGTATTGGATTCAATAAAAAATCCCCCGCCGCCCATAAAGTCCAACCCGCCAGCGGTACCATTTGTAGTAGTAGGAACATTTGTTAATCCTATCAAATCATTGTTTGCGTCGACATCATCCGGGAATATTGAAATGCCATATATGATCTGTCCTGCTGTGACACCTAATTTAGATAACGTAATAAAATCACCTGCTATCGTTTGTGAATCTAAATCTTGATCAGGTTTTATATCATTGTCTCCCGAATTATTTCCCTTCTGAAATACTGTGGATGTAACATTCAAGGTCGTTTGCCCAAAATTAGTCTTCAACCTGGCGATTAAATTTCCGAGTCCTGAAACTTTGGAGGTTTCATCAAGTTCCGTAATTACAGCGACCTTATAGTTGTCATTCCCATTTCGTTCCATCAAAAGCATACCTACGCGGTCAAGAGGTATCCCCGCGGGAACAACAATCCCTCCATCCAAAATAAGATCCACTCGTTCCACATTATTGCGGGTCATTCCGTCATTATTCGAAAAAATATTATCAACTCCCCGGTTAAGCACATAACTATTGATAAGATCTTCAAGATTATCTATATATTCCGCTTTAAAATAATGAATATTATTCTGCACGCCGCTTTTTTCAAAAAAACCGGTAAACTTGTTCAGATTAGTAATGCCATTAGCCGGTTTCCGATTAATAACGATGCGGGTATAGGGTCTTGTCGGATCGGTCTTAGGCATCGCTTTATACGTTAGACCATTATATGTAAAGTCTACAAGAATGGGATGTGTCGCTTGTGTGTTGTTAGAATTACGTCCGAAGCGTAACGTATAAGTATTACCTGTCGGATAATTATTGCCATAACCCTGACGATTTACTATTTCCGTATATTGGGCGTTTTCATACCTTATGCCAAATCCACTGGGAGTTTGCGTCCACCCTTCAGAGCACCACCCCAATATGGTGAAGAAAAAGAAAAACCGCAAAACAGGCCATGGACAAACAGAAAACTTACCCATATTATCTTTATTTTTTCGAATCAATTTTATTATAAGACCAATCACCATCACCGTACTAATACCCGCTTCGTCTCGTTGAGCGATTTTTCGCCGCGCACTTTGACGATATACACGCCTTGTGTCAGGCGGCTCGAAGCGCCGATGATTCCGGAATCCCCGCGGGAGACGGATTGCATCGCTACCAGTTTGCCCAAAACATTATATACCGATACTGTACAATCTTCTTCCGAATGATTAGCTATAGTGATTACATTATTAGCAACATACACATCGACTTCCGGCGCAGCCAACTTTTCATTGGAAACAGGAGCGCCCGTTTCCACCTCAAAACGGTCTTTTTGCAAAACGCCGCCCCCCGTTACCGTATATTCCGCGCCGTTCCGGATAGCATACCTTTGGTTCGTCAACAGATCCCTCAGATAAAGATTACGGGCCTCCACGCCGGAGGTAACCGCAAAGTCCAACGTATAGCTTTCCCGCTTGTCTGTCGAAAGTCCGAACGTTACACCCTGCAACTGAGGCACCGTAGCAACCTGGTATCGCTCGTTCTCTTCGCCGTTGACATAGATCTGGACAATGCCGTCCTCTTCTATTTTATATCCGTCCCAACCATTGTCGAAACCGGCGGTAGTGCCGGGCATCTCAAACAGCCATACCCGGTCGGCCGAAGAACTTCCAATCACATCCATCACGATATATTCCGGCTTCAGTTCCGTAGACCGCGTCACTTCCGCCGATCGCCAGACCACACCGTTTACGAAGTCGTTTTCCTTTAATTCACCGTATTTCAGCGTCAACGTTCCGTTCTCCGCAGCGTTTACCATAAATGTATGCATGGAAGGAATACGGTCAGGTAGTCCGCCCGTTCCACCCGTATTCAAAGGTACAGCCTGATATTGTCCCGATTCCGTACCGGTTTTGATAGAGCCATCCAATTTGTGCCATTGGTCACGGGTACCCGTATTAAACAAATAAACCGTCTCGTCACTGTTCGCCCATGAAGAAAATTGTATTGCATCTTGTGAAATCGGAATGGCCGCCGTATAGGAATTTCCGATCAGGTTGATGCCGGAATAATTCACACCGGAAGTTTTTGTTAGCGGTATGGTGACATCACCCACATTCAACGTACCTGTAAAATTATACTTGGTAGATGGTGTCACGGTAGAAGTACTCGTGATTTCATATCCTTTGAATGAAACCAACGGTGAAGTAGGAATAATCCACTTGTTACCGTTCGTAGGTTCCGACCATTCATTTACCGTTTCGACCGTCGGAACAGAATAAGGAAACACCGAGGATTGCACCGGAATGCCGAAATATTGCCAAGAATTGCGATAGAATCCGCAATCGGCACATTGGTATGCTTTACTATAAAATTCGACGGTAGCTTTTACCAATTTATTAACTCCGTAATTGGGATTGAGAATCAACGAGCCGGTAGCTTTTGAATTATCGGTTGTGGTTTGTATAAGAACTTTTGCCGGATTGTCTTTATCTTGGATGGTTACCGTGCCGTTTACTGATAACGCGTTGCCGGGGGTAATCACCAGATTCTTGTCGGAGGCGTTGACCAGGTTTCCGATAGTGCGGTCCATATCCAAATACAAATCATTTATTGCCGCCGTTCCGTAATTTGCCACGGTAGCGAATTCCACATTTTCCCCTGTGGCAGGAATCTTTTTTGCCGTCCAATTGTCAGATGTACCCCAGTCAGTAGTTTTATTCGCCGTACCACCCATCCAGTAATTCGGCAGGGATAAGGTAGCGCTGCTCCAATTATTATCTTTGGTCGTTTCTATTATGGAAGTTCCTCCTTGTACTCCCACTTTATTTGTCCAGGAAGTACCCGTAGCAGTCGTTTTTTTCTTTACTTTTATGGTAATGGGAGGGTATTCACCGGTAGAGGGTAAAACATCCGTACGGGTAAATGTATATATGTTTCCATTAATAGTAGGGTTCCCCCATCCTTCACCTGTAGTTCCAACAACGTCCAATCCATCGGGAATGGTATCAGTAACAGTTACGCTCCTGTTATTGCTACCACTTGATGCTCTTTTGTCGTCATTACCCAAATTAGCTACCCGTATGGTGAATGTATTCCCATTGGCGGGATTGACAATCCCGTTATTATCGACCGTTTTGATAATGGCAAGATCAATATTGGGAGAAAGGACATTGGTTATCGTCTCGGCATAGTTGTTATTCAGATCCTCGTCCGTTATTCCGCTGGGAGAGGGGTCGATACTGACGGTATTTTTCAGTAATCCTCCCACCGGCCTGTTTTTGACGGTTCCCTGCACCGTAAAACTAGCCGAACTGTTTGCCGCCATAGTCAAGTCGGCGGAAAAAGAATTTCCATGGTTAACAATATTGCTTGCCGTATTTTCATTTGAATTTCCTTTATTGAAAGTAATTCCTGTAATTTCGAAATCGTCTGTTGAAACGGTACTCCCGTCTGCGATCTTTATAATATCTTCCAGTTTGATACCGGTAAGTTTTGCAGGTGTGTCGTTATCAACGTTTACCGTATAGGTAAGCACATTGCCCGGTAAGATATTGGCTTTATCTACCGCCTTGGTAACCCGTACATTACCGGGGGTGGTAATAAGTATATTCCGTATTTCATGATAGTTGATCCCTCCGCCCGTAGAAGCGGCAAAACCCAGTTTCAACAAATCGGGCGGTACATCTTCCGTCTGATAAGATAACAGAGTTATGTCCGCCCCCCCCGGAGAGGTTGCCCATTTCACCGTAATATCGTATTTTCTTTCAGTTATTCCTTTTACCGGTGTAATGACTATTTTAACTTTCCGATAAAAAGTATTATCATCAGGACGCGAAGAAACACCTGACTTATAATAATCAACCGATTGGGTACTATTGTCAAATCTGCCCACCCCAAGCCACTTATGAGTCAAATATTTCCAGCTTTCCTTATAATTACCTTCACCTCTATCCGGTCCTCTCAAAACAATAGAATTAGGATAAAGATTGTTATCAGGTGCTGGTCCCGGTGCGCCTCCGTGCCGCGATTCCCCGTTATTCGCGAAGTTCCCGTATTCGTCAATACCTATTCCTATGTATGCTCCGGCAAGCCCGTTATTATCGGTATCTCTATTAGCATATCCTAATGAACCACCGTACATCCCAATCTTGAATTCCGGCACGGTGGCATCAAACAAGAACACGGAAAAACCATCTGCTCCGCCATACGTGTTATCAGGGACAGTTCTCCATGACTTATATTCGAATTCGACATATATTCCTAAAGTAGAAGGGAACGACGTATTGATATAAGCGTATCCAGCCCTATCCGTTTTATCTTCCGTAAGGCGTAGCCATCCGTCGTTTACCGGATCAATAAGGTTTCCGTTAATGATTTTGCCGGAGGTAAGGTAAGCGTTTTTAGTAGGGTCCGAACTACGTCCACTCACAATAATATTGCTACCAACACTACTACCCCTGAAATTCTCGGTAATAGTGAACTGGGCTTTCGCATCCGGAATAAAAATAAAACCGGACAGAATTGTAACTAAAATCAAAAATACACGAAAGGTCTTATTCATTTTTTCTCAACTTCATAAAAGCATCTTTTTCAATCGAGCGGGTAACACTATTTCAATATCACCCTCTTTGTATCACTTAATAATTTACCACCACGCACTTTTACAATATACACGCCTTGCGCCAGGCGAGCCGAAGCGCCGATGGTCCCGGAATCCCCGCGGGAGACGGATTGAGTCGCTACCAGTTTGCCCAAAACATTATATACCGACACCATACAATCTTCTTCCGAATGATTAGTTACAGTGATTACATTATTAGCAACATACACATCGACTCCCGACGCAGCCAACGTTTCACTGGAAACAGGAACACCCGTTTCCACCTCAAAACGGCCTTTTGACGAAATACCGGCTACAGTATATTCCGCGCCGTTTCGGATAGCATATCTTTGGTTTGTCAGCAGATCCCGCAGATAAAGATTGCGGGCCTCTACATCTGTTGTAACCGTGAAGCTCAATGTATAATCCTCCGGCCTATCTGTCGACAGTCCGAACCTCACACCCTGCAACTGAGGCACTGTAGCTACCTGATACGGTTCGTCATTTTCGCCGGTGACATAGGCCTGTACAATACCTTGTTCAAGTAATTTATAACCGTCCCAGCCATAGTCGAAACCGATGGTAGTACCGGGCGCCTCAAATAACCACACACGGTCAGCCGATGCGGTACCGATCACATCCATCACAATGTATTCAGGCTTCCACTCCGAAGAACGGGTAGTTTCGGCCGAACGCCAAGCCATACCGTCTACGATACTATTTTTCACTAATTTTTCGTATTTCAGCGCTAACGCTCCGGCAGTACCGATGTTTAACATGAACGCATGCATGGAGGGAATGCGGTCGTCTAAACCCGCCTGCCCTGCAAGTCTTAACGGTACTGCTTTGTATTGTCCGCTTTGTAAAGTTGTTTCGGAGTAAACATTTCCTCCATTTAGTTTGCGCCACTGATCCCGTGTACCTGTATTAAACAAATACACATTTTTATCCCATGTACCTGTGAAATTGATCGCATCTTCCGAGATCGGAATGGCCGCCGTATAAGAATTCCCGATCAGGTTCATACCGGAATAATTAACTCCGGAAGTTTTTGTTAAAAGCAAGGTAATATCGTCTACATTCAATATCCCGGAGAAATTATACATATTCTCAGGTGGTGTCGTTGAACTATTGGTGACCTCATATCCTTTGAAAGCTTTTAATTCGGCATCGGGAGAATATGGCGCCGGACGCCATTTGTCGCCGTTATAGGATTCTACCCACTGGTTTACTGTCTCAACTTGGGGGTTGGAATACGGAAATGCCGATGATTGCACCGGAATGCCGAAATACTGCCAGGCCTTGCGATAGAATCCGCAGTCGGCACATTCATAAGCTTTGCTGTAGAACTCGACCGTAGCCTGAACTGATTTGTTTGCTGCAGGGCTAGCGAAAATCAATGTACCGGTAGCTTTCAGCAAATCCGACTTTATCACAATCGTACCACCTGCAGAAAATCCATCCTGTACCGTTCCGTTAATGGTCAGTTCGTTGCCGGCAGTGATGACCAGATCTTTATTGGAAGCATTGATCAGGTTGCCAATGACACGATCCTGATCAAGATGCAAATCATTGGTGGCTGCTCCTAGTCCATTTCCTTCTGCAGATGGTCCATTATTGACTTCTGTGGCAAACTCTATATCTTCACCTTCGGCAGGTATCCTTTGGGCCGTCCAATTAACAATATCTGCCCAGTCATTACCTACTGTTCCGTACCAATAATTTTTTATCGGTGACAATTCATTGGATGCCGCCGGTATACCAGGCGTACAGGCAAGACTGGACTGCATCGCGCAAGAAATTATATCTCCCGGTTTAGGCGTATAATCGAATGTTGAACCCGATTCTCCCGTCTGCTCTTCTCCATTTACATACCAAATATAGGTAGGATTGTCTCCGCCATGTACAGGATGGGCAATAAAGGTATTTGGTTTATTTGGATAAATCGGTTCGTTTTCAGCAGTAATAGAAACCGCCGGCTCAAAATTCCCGGAAACAGAAACGTCTATCGTGTCAGTTACGAGCAAAGCCTGGTAAAATTCAAAATCATCCAAAGCGAAGTCGTTTCCATTTGACTCCATGTTATGATTGATAAGTTCAATTTTCACAGAATTAACATCGGGAGCTGCAAAAGCAAATGAAAGTTGTTTCCATCCATCACAATTACTACCCGGGACTTGTGGTCCCAAAATGGTATCTCCTATCGTTACTCCATTAATTTCCAGAGTCAATTTAGCACGTTGTTGCTCAAAGTTATTCTGGTTTTGTATATATAATGACATTAACCAGAAACTAAACTTATACCCCATTTTGGGCGATACCGGAATTGTTTGTGAATACACTACAGGATTAGCTCTATTTGATCCGTCTACAACCATCATATACCCATTGCCCGTCGTATGATCCCCACATTTCGTGAAGGAGGAATAAAAATTCGATGCATCTTTTAATATATCATATTTACCATAAGGATCGCCTTGAGCTGAGCCCTGAACAGAATAAGAGGTGCTATAACCTTGATAAATATCATCAAAATGAGGGTTAGAAATTAAATTAATGGAATCCTGGGCAACGATGCCATGGACTACATACGATCCACTATGCGCAGTTTCTGCATTCTTGGTAAGAGTCACTTCGGAGGTACTTCCTGTAATATCGTCCCAAATCCATTCTGAGATTTCTCCTTCTTCCGTATTCGCTTTGAAAACAATTTCATCACCCTCGCAATAATCTCCACCGCCTTCTATCGTAAGTAATGGTTTTTTTATTACCCTTACAGTAGATCGCGTTGAAATACCGCCTACGGTATATGTAATCTGAACCGTACCGGAAGATTTACCAGTTATAAGTCCCGTACTCGGATCGACAGTGGCTATTCCCGTATCATTGCTCGACCAAGTACCCCCTTGATCTCTCGGAGTAAGAGTAAATGTGGAATCTACTTCTATGATAGAAGAGGTAGGAATAACTAATTGAGTATAACGGATGAAAACTATCCCGGGGGCTCCGGCTCCGCCTTGCATTGTTCCACTCCCAGTTGTTCTTCTAGCTCCGCTTCCGCCACCGCCGTACATTTTTCCCGGGTTTCCATTGGAATTATTGACCCCAGCTCCACCGTACCCATTGGGGTTTCCTAGTCCACCAGCTCCTCCCGCACCACTAGAGGAGCCAGAAGAACCGGCACCGCTTGTCCCTGCTCCGCCACCGCCACCGCCGGAGTAACTACTACCAGAAGCTCCACCGCTTCCTCCGGCGTAACTGGTTATTCCCGTCCCGGAAGAAGCAGCGCCTCCGGCGCCTCCGGTCGTTACATTCGTTATTACTCCCTTACCACCGTTTGCCATAAGTTCTATAAGTGCATATGGGCCAATAACTTGAGATGCTCCCCCGTCAACATTCGATTGGGTTCCGCTAGAAGAACCGGCCTTACCAACTTTAATGGTATATGTAGCTCCGGGCACAACTCCCGATAAAATACGTTTAGTATATGCGGCACCACCACCACCGCGCCTATTCCATTAGAGTTGCGACCTGCGCCTGCACCTCCGCCTCCCCAAGCTTCTATAGTAATCTCAGTCACACCGTCAGGTATGACAAATGTTCCATCTTCGGTATATGTAACAAGCACTTGCGCCGACAATGGCATACAAATAAATGTTAAACATAATAAAGAAAAGACTAAAAAAGCCCTTTTTATATTTATAATCTGTAGCATATATCTCTTTATAAATTAACAGTTATCAATCATCTGCACCAGAGTCGTCCAATCGACTTCGTTGACGATGAGAACTAGAATTAAGCTTGTACGGCATTCTTATTTTACGCCATTAAATCTCCACATCATATTCATAGATCGTATTCCTGGTAATCTTTTGCGGGAGCGTCAGTTTATATACTTCATCGCCGAATTCGGGAGGAGGTAAAAAGCCTCCTGCATACGGCAGGATGATCTCGACAGCCGTTCCTGCCTGATCCCTTTCGTTGAGATAGGTGGTCAGCGTCAATTGGGTCACTTTGCCGGAGGACGGATCGGTAGTATAATTGCCGGCCGACCATCCGGCCCAGTCTGATGTTATAAGATTATCCGGTTTCGTATCCGGCTTTACAACATACGTCTTTTTATCAAAATTGACAAAACGGTATTTATATTGTGTTATATCTTCACTTTGTTGTTTTTCGGAAAGTTTAATAGTTAACTGCACTTTTGCTATGGCACGTTCCAACGACACAGTCTCCAAACGCCTATTCTGGACAAAATCGTGGGATTTATGCCCTACCATTAAAATCGGGGTAGTTATAGTAGATGACCAGGGAGTATCCGTATTGCGGAAAACAGCCTGTAATCCGGCTATATCATCTACGCCATCAAGATCGGCTTTTAGATCGGCACAGTTGGCAACAATATAGACGTCCCTGGTACCAGCTACATCAGTCGTTAGGCTCAAGCTGATAAGACTATCAGCTTTATCCCATGAACCATCGGCAAAAGTTTCACTGTCTATATAGTAACTCACCAACGGTTGTGATTCGGAAAAAAGAAAAACATACAAATTATCGACGGTATTTTCGGCTTCCGTACCGGCTTTCGTCGACTGGGTTGCGCTTTTTGTGAAATTATTTACCGAAATCTGCAATTCAACACTGCGGGTTTCAGGCGATATAGGAGTCTCCTCCGAAGAGCAGGCGCCTAATATCAAACTAAAAAACAACGCTATATATAGTAAATTTCTCATACGACAATTTGTTATTTTATAAATGTTTTCACAAGGATGTCATTATAGTATACCTCAAGATATGGATCTCCTGCAGCCGGAACGGCATTAAGTTTATAGGTAACGGACGCATCAGGCGCCTCGTTTGTAAATTCTTTTTCTGTGGTGTTATCGCTGAATTTATAGGGATCCACTGTCACCAGTTTCACATTGTGAGGAGGACAAGCTTTGACCGTGTTCTGGATGGTAATCTCATCACCCTCGACCTCGACATTATACCAATAACCCATAAAGGTAGATTTGCTGACAACCTGCCATTCCAATACATTATAAAATATTTCTATCGTCGGTACCGACAAGTTCCTAATTAAATAACGGTAGTAGTGATTCCGGAAGACACTGTAATCGGGCTTGTTCGTTTCTTCCCCGCGGGCAAACTTTAAATAATCGGTAATCGGGGTATCGCCGCCATATGTAAGAATGGGAATTTCGTATTCGGTACCGCCTGTTGTCTTGATAACAAAATAATTCACAGGTTTATGATCACCTGTTCCCCATGGGGTGCTTGCAGTCAGAATAGCCTCCGGCATATAGTAAATATACGTATTGGCATCTACCTTTTTTAATGGTTTATCATCATAATAAGACGGGGAAGTCAACGGTTCCAATTGCAGAAGACTGTATTGACGATAGGCATTGTGGTAATAAAGATTATCTACGATAGATGATTCAGAGTCTGTAAGTTTGACTTCCAGCTTAGCGAGGGCGCGGACTAATTTCACACGGTCTTCCCCGCCGGGCCTGAATGGAAGCGGCGCGTAGACCGAACCGCCTTCAGGGATTGTCTGGTTTGTATAGACACGCGACATAGGAAAACCCTTCCCTTCAGCCGCATTCAAATATAAATCAGTATCCAGGTTACGGAGCTGGCGCATATAAGTATCCATTCCATCCCGGTTGCTAATTCCCTCCAAAGAAGCGACTCCTGCCATATTGGCTACAAAATAGAAGTCACGCGTGCCGGGAGTAAGTTTAACCGTAAAGGTCTTGCTTTTTTCTGAAACAGGAATTGACGACTCGAAGTATTCGCCCACTTTTTTGCCGGTCGAAGAATCAAAGACCAACAGAGCAAAATCGTGGACCCGGTCTTCGTAATCCGTCACATCCTCATTAACTGATTCCGCACTACCTTGCGCACGGGTCATGGCAAGGTAGACGACCGGCTGGTTTTGCTCGCCCGGATCGATCGCTGTTTCGGGCTGCACAACGCATCCCGGCAAAGAAAGCAGCATGCCTGTAAATACGATATATATCAATTTCAATTTCATACGAAAATATTTATTCCAAGTTTGTTACCTGTGTAAGTCCATTCCGTTCCACCGGTATCCGGCCGTATATCTCGATCACTCCGGAAATTCATCTCTATAACTCCGTACTATAGGAATGGACAAGCCAATCATTTACATAGATGGCACAGGAAAAGTGAGTTCCGCATTCGGCACAATAATCTTTCATTACAAATTTCACGGTAAAATCATTTTCGCAGGCCAGATTAATGCCACCATCGACTGTATTAAGCAATATGCTTGCGATCAGGTCGCCGTCAAACACTTTCTCCCCTGTTTTCGTATAAGTAATCGCCAGATTATTATGGTAACCGGTCACCAGGTCAAGCAGGGCAAAATTCCAGGCAACACTTGTATCAGTATAGTCCGCATGGAGAAGCGGATAAGTAAGCTGCGGCAACTTGAGCGGCATCGAGCCGTCGATATGTACCGTCCCGTTAGCCGATCCGACGGATACGGCCAGGTCCTGCGGTACGATATCCTTTACCGAGGATTCGATTTCGACGATCACTTTCACACGGTTCGTCAATTCCGTCAGGTTGATCGCCGTATGTTTATACACCGAACCGTTCTCCTTCGGATTAGGTAAGGAGATAACCGGGCTTTCCCCATGCCATACACGGGTACTTCCCAAATTGGCGGCGATGTTGTTTGCCGATTTAAGGGTTAATACGACATCCTTCCGGGTCGTAACCCCGGGAGTAAAGGCGCCGGAAGTAAAATTATCATTGAGACCCGCCCACGCCACAAATGAATAGTTGCCCTCCGATACAGGAACGAGCAGTTCATAATCCCGGCTGAGTGTAACCTTTTGCTGTGTCACGGAAGTGGCTAATTTGTCATTTTCATCGAAAGCAAAGACGGTGAGCGACGGTACCTCTCCAATGAACGTCGAATCCACGTCACAAGGCGTCATTGAATAAAACTTTACATATACACCTTGGGGACAATCCTCAAGATCATCAAAGATCAAGGAGTCGCATCCCCCCAGAATTGTTCCCAACGCGAATAGCGTAATCAATATCCTATTTCGTAAATTCATCATTCGTTACGTCTTTTATTGTTGATACTCCTTTGTTTAAAAATCCGGAGGAAGAGGAATTTCTTCCTCCGGATCAATGCTGCATCTGTATTTTAAAATTAGTAATCTACCCCTAAGTCAACTTCATAACTATGAACCGTATAGGGAAGTACAGTGATTTCAACAGAAAGATAAGTGTCTTCGTTTTCCAACGGATCTGTAGGATCGATAGGATTTTCAGGGTTCCCAGGATCGTTGGGATCATCGGGATTCAATGGGTTGTTAGGAACGCCAATTGCTTTGAAACCGGTAATGTGAACATGATATACTTGGTTGCGAACCGTAGGCGATTTTGTCGCTAATTTACCCCCATCCGTCTCATCTCCAGGAATATAATCTGGATTCAACCATACGATATATTTTGCTACGCCTCCTTTATAAAGGGTAGATTTCTGTCCGCTTGCTTCAGCCAATGCTCTTGATGTGTAAAACTTTCCGTCATTCAATCCCAAAAAGACATTTGAACCTGCAGTATAATTTCCGCTTCCACCATCTACTCCATCAGGAGTGAAAGTCGCCTGAATTTCAAAATAGCTGGTATTACCTTTTCTATAGTTCGCATCCAGATGCGTTACGGGCAAAACAAACTTACCTGGAGTTTCAGCTACTAATGCTGCCACTACATTTGCATTTGTTTTGTCAGCAATAGGAGATACTGTAGAGAAAGATGCTAATCCGGCATAATCGAAGTAGTCCGAACGTGCATCCAAATTCGACGTTGTAGGTATATAGGAATAAGCCGCCTCAGGTGTTGCAAAGTCTGCATGTTTAAGAATATAGAACTTTTTATTGCTTTGTCCTACGGCGTATTTTACATCGGTGATTGTAATTGTACTTGCAGTCTGACCTTGAGTATTTTTGATAGTAATCGTTTTTGTAACCCCTGTACCGATGGTAACGATAGCGCGAGACACAACACGTTCAACATTTACTTTAATAAGGTTTGTATCGCCTAATTTTGCGGCCTCTTCCGAAACATTCGGAACGATAGACACAGCAGTTGGTTCTACATTATTTGTCATTAAAATGACATCCTTGTCCGGTTCATAAGCTGCAACATCAGCAGCAACCGCTTCAACAGCAGCACTAAAAGCAGCAGGGAAACCAGCAACGGTGGCTCCTTTCAAATCTGTCGTAACCTTGTCGTTCTTATCATTGATTACGACATAGGCTTTTACGGACTCACCCGGAGTCGCTTTTACCGCAAGATTAGGCTTCAAAATGCCATTCTCAATTCCATTAAAACTAGTTGTAGTAAAGGTTGAATAGTCAACTGTTCCTACCGTTTCATTTACTAAAAAGACAGTGATCGACTGGATCGCATCACGTCCTGTCCATTCTCCGTTTTCATTATAATCTTCCGGAAGCGCTCTTGTATTTGTCGCTTTAGGGAAAGCAATGGATATACTTGCATACGTGCTGCCTTTAGCCTGTTCGGGATCAGGCACATCTTCGCTCGTGCACGCTGTAAATCCTAACCCTAAGGCCACAGCACCAATTAAAAATAGTTTGTTAATTTTCATACTTCGATTTTTTAGTGATATAATAATATTTAGTTAGTTGTTTTCAATCTTTCCAGGTTCTCCGCTGCTTCCCGGGAGCCTTTGGCGACAGCCTGCCGGTAGAGGGAAATGGCCTCTTCGGGGCGTTGTTCTCCTTCGGCTAAAGCACCTAAGTTGTTCAGGGTTTCGGGGCGGCTCTTGTCTGCACGATCCAGGTAGCGGCGCGCCGCCGTCCAGTCCTTGCGGTTCAATGCAATCGAGGCGGCGTTCAGGTTGGCCGTCGGGTCATCCGGGAAAAGGCGCACGGCAATGTCGAAGATCTCGTTGAAATCCTCACTGCCGGCCGGATAGGTCTGCGCCACAAGGAATAGTTCCTGCAGGCTCAACTGTCCGGGATTCGTACGTACCAGCGCTTTCGCCTCTTTTACCTCGAAGCCACGCACGATATACTGCACAACATAGTCCGAGTGCCGGAGTGCGGGGAAGACCTCCTGCAGCAGGCCGCGGAAAACTTCGCCGTTGGCGATCCGCTTCAAGGCCTGTTCTTTGGCATCCTCCGCAGCATCCCCGTCGATCACCTTCAGTATCTCCTCCCGGTATGCGGAAGAAGAAGCTTCGACCTTCTGTCGCAGTCCTTTCCAATCTTCCGCCGTGGAGCGGACGGTGAAGAGCGACGGCTCGAAATGATAGAGGTTATTTACATACCCCTTTAGGGCCTGGGCGCGTCCTTCCGCCAGCCGGGCATTCGCATCATATCCGCCTTCTGGAGAGGCATATCCATGGATAATGATGCCTTTCACGCGCAGGTTAGGATCGTTGCGCACTTCGTCGATCGTCTTCCGGATCTTCTCCAGTTCGGAAGGATTACGCCGGTAGGTCGGATCGATCTCCGTACGGCCTACACGAAAATCGAGAAAGGCGCTGCCTTCGGCACTGCGTTCCTTCACGGCTTCCGCCTCCGGAGTGAGATAAGCTACATGCGGAGGAAGCAGGACGGGAGGTTCTTTCTTTTCGGGAACCGACAAAGCCAGCAGCGTTTCGGATTCCTTTTCACCGCCGCAACCGCAGGTACGCGCCTCCAATGACAGGGGGGCTTCTTCTAACCAGGCGAGATAAGGAGTCTTCACCCGGTAACTTACGGTTTGAGCGGCGCCGTTTTGCCGCTTCACTTCCTGCAACACGCCCTCCTCCGGATTGGTGCGTTGCCATAAAATATGGCGGCGCGTTCCGTTCACTAAGACGGAAGGCAGTTCCAACTTTTTACCCTCCGCCGTAAAGAGGGGGGTAAGGGTCATGGAGCGATCGGCCCCGAGGGAGACCTCGCTCAGGTCGATGGAAAAGGCGACTTCCCACTCGTCACCGGCCTTTTGGATCACCGGATCCTTGATTTTTACTTGTTTATCCGGAGCCGTATTCCGGTTTTCGGTGTGCTGAAGCTTCCCGGCAGCAGGTCCGGCAAACAGGGAAACGCAGGCAATCGTCCAGGAAACAAGGGCGACAATATATCTTTTTCGTTTCATCTTTCCTTTATTAAAATACATAGACAATATTCAGAACCGCTTTGGTAGGCCCGACATAGTTGCGGTCTCCATCCTTCACAAAATCTCCGCAATGGTCGCACCGGTACTGGTCATACCATATATATACGTAACCGAGGCCCGCTTCCGCCTCCAAGCTCCAATGCTTGGACAAGGGCCATTGATAGCCGACCGATGCACCGGCGCCGGCCAGTTGCCCTTCGAAACGATTGTTCTTCAGATTCACCGGTTCAATGCCGAGGGGCAACCCTTTGGCCAAATTAAAGGCTGCCCAATGGGCGTGCACTCCCCAGAAAAATCCGTTGAAAGCCTCGCAACTCCAGAACCGCAGCCCGGGCTGTAACAAGAGATGCTTCCACTTCTTTCCTTCATTGAACGTAAAAGGATTAAACCCGACAGTGGCATCCAATGTCAGGCTTGGATTCAGGAAGAATTCGGCCGAGACGTTAGGAGTCTGGGATAGGCCGCCGTAAAGGGCATTCGTCTTCAGAGCGACCTGTGCGGAAAGGGCCGGAACGCATAACAAGAAGAGGAGTACGATAAGACCTTTAAACAAGTAAATTTTTACCTTCATCGATTTATTATTTATTAACTATTTTAGTTTATAATTTCAATATTGTTCATCATCATTATTCAAAAAACCGATAACACAAAAGTCTCCCTTTTCGAAACAAACGCTCATATTATTGACCTTTATTTGTAATATAAGAGTCTGACAAATTTATCATTCTTATTATAAGCACTCTATTCATTCCGGAAAGAAAGTCGAACACTTAAAATAGACTAAAACTCAACTCTTTATTTTTTGCATATATATGTGTTTTTTATTTAAAAAAACCTGAATAACACATTTAAACTAATCTTTTGTATGAAATTACTGATTATAGGTGTTTTTATCATATATACACCTTCCCGGCAGTCATTGCACGAGACAATATAAGTCTGTTGCAACATCTTTTTCCATGCTAAAATCCAAAACAGCGGTTTGCAGGAGGAAATCCCCTTGCTCCAAATCGTTCAGACAATAGTGGAAAAACAGTATTGCGACGTATTTATCTTATAAGTATCCAATTTGTTTAACCCAGGTTAGTCACCGGATTAACCTTGGTTAAAAAAATCGCTCCTGCAGTGCAATAAATTGGTGCTGACCCTGTTATGCTCGGCGGAAGCTCCAGCTTCCGTCGATGATAAAAGCGAGGCTTCCGCCTCGCAATGATTGATAGACAAAGCAAGAGCTTTGCTTCCAACACGGCGGAGTGAGGACACTCCGCCGAACAAGCGGGTAATGCCTTTGCCCTGTCCTGCAGTGCAATGAATTGGCGTTGCACCGGCAACGTATTGCCTATATTCTGAGGCGAAAAAGGGTCTGTCTTTCGACTTCTTGCCTTTCCTATTTACGAAACTTACATTTTTGGCATATGTCAAAAATAGATCTAGATAAACCCAAAGTAAAACTTCAGCATAGTGTTTCTTTGAAGAGAATTAACTCTGTTTGGCGTATGCTTACCTTGCATCGTGCCGGATCATAGATAATACAATATTTATCAACCGTAGGAGATTGGCACTACAGGAGCGATCTGATTCACAGCGGGGGGCAAAAAATGAATCTGCAAATCCTTTTTTATTTATATTATTTTAACTAAACAAAGCGAAGAAAAAGCTAACGCTAAGGATTTTTTTATATATTTGAACATAAGTCTCTGTATTTTAGAAACTAACGTTTCCGTTTTCGACTCTACTCTACTTTAATGTCTCTTATATTACAAATAAGGGTCATCGCTACCGATTCCGTGACCATCCGGTTTATTTTGTCCAGCGAAGATAACTCCATACTATCCAAGTAAATACGGGTTGTTTTCTCAGAAGAGTGCCCCAAAGCCTCGCTGATAATGCCGATGGGTGCATTTTTTCGCCTTGCTGCTGTCGCCCAGGAATGACGCGCAACATATGAGGTCAATTTGACTGGCGTACACGATAGTTCTCCAATCTTATTCAAACGCCGGTTGTAAGTCCGGAGCGCCGCTTTATAGTGGTTATAATCCGGATTCTCCTCTTTCAAAACAGGGAAAAGATAATCCCCGATACCTTTTCCGGCGTATTTATCGATCATCAACTGCATGGAAGGAATGATTTGGATACGAATCAGGGAATTTGTTTTGATACGATTGTAAACCAGCATGTTACCGATGACGTTTCCCCGCCTCAGATGTGCCAAGTCGACAAACGGGATTCCACAGGAAAGAAAACTGAAAAGAAACAAGTCACGTGCCAGTTCAAGCGGTGGATTATTTTTCAGCTCCAGGGCGGCAATCTTCTCTATGTTCTCCACCATAACAGCCCGCTTATGGGTATGTCCCTGGCGATAATGCTGCTTCACGAAAGGATTCTTCTCTCCTACCGACAAATCGTCTCCGCACGCCTTATTATAGATCGAGCGGAGATTACTCATGTAAGTATAGATTGAATTGGGACTAAGATGCTGCTGCCGGAGATGCACCTCATACTCCCGGATCATCGCAGGGGTGATATCCCGGAAGTCAATCAAACGTCCATTAAGAAACTTGGAGAACTTGTTTTTGCAGCTCTTATACAAATTGGCAGTTCCGGCCCGTTCTCCCGTCTTCAACAAATGACACAATAAATCCATATAGGCCAATGGATTTTGATACTTTTTTTCTTCTTTTACTCTCATTTATCTACCAAATTATAAATTAATCTCGCAAAGATCGCTTTTAATCCCCTAATTTCCCCCCTTCCGGGCCTCCTGTTTATATCTTTTTCTTTTTTGTGGCCGGATTTTCGGGAGAAATAATTTTCTTTGTATCAAGAATGGATGAGTCGGTCTTAGATAAGTTAAAGACACTGGCAGAGTCGGCGAAATATGATGTCTCATGCGCCTCCAGTGGGACCGTCCGTAAAAACCAGCCGGGGGGATTGGGAAATACGGTCGGCGGAATGGGAATTTGCCATAGTTTTACGGAGGACGGGCGATGCGTTTCCCTGCTGAAGATCATGCTCACGAACTATTGCATCTACGACTGCGCTTATTGCATCAACCGGCGAAGCAACGATATCCGGCGGGCCACTTTCAGCGTAAAGGAGCTCGTGGAGCTGACCATCGAATTCTACCGGCGCAATTATATCGAAGGTCTTTTCCTCAGTTCCGGGATCGTCCGGAATCCGGATTACACGATGGAGCGTCTGGTACGGGTGGCGAAGGATCTGCGGACGATCCACCGCTTCAACGGTTACATCCATCTGAAAAGCATCCCCGGGGCCAGCCGGGAACTGGTGAACGAGGCCGGCCTTTATGCCGACCGGATGAGCGTCAACCTCGAAATACCGACGGAAGAGAATCTGAAACTTCTTGCGCCGGAGAAGAATCACCTCAGCGTTTTTCAGCCGATGTCCTATATCCAGCAAGGCATGATGCAAAGCTTGGAAGACCGCCGTAAATTCCGCTCCGCCCCGCGGTTCGTTCCGGCCGGGCAGAGTACGCAGATGATTGTCGGCGCCACACAAGAGACTGACAAGGACATCCTCCGGATCTCCTCGGCACTCTACCGCCGTCCAAGCATGAAACGCGTTTATTATTCCGGATTCATTCCCGTCAACAGCTACGACAACCGGCTTCCGGCGTTGAAACAACCTCCGCTGGTGCGCGAGAATCGCCTGTACCAAGCCGACTGGCTCATGCGTTTTTATGAATTCCGGGCAGACGAGATTGTCGACGAAACCTCTCCCAATCTCGACCTGGAGATCGATCCGAAGCTGGCATGGGCCCTTCGCCATCCGGAAGCCTTCCCCGTCGACTTGCAGAAAGCGGACTATTCACTGATCCTGCGTGTACCTGGCATCGGCGTGCGCTCCGCCAAACTTATTATCGCTTCCCGGCGTTTCGGCCGGCTGACGGCAAGCCAGCTAAAGAAAATGGGGATCGTAATGAAGAAGGCGCAATATTTCATTACCTGCAACGAACTCCCGATGCATACGATCCATGAAGCCGGCCCCGAATATATCCGGCAGCAACTGATCGCAAGGAAAACAAAGGCAAAAAATGAAGACGACCGGCAGTTAAGCCTCTTATTCACGGATCCCTGATGCTGGTATTTTTCTACGACAAGACATTCCAGGGACTGCTCACGGCAGTCTTCGAGGCTTATAGCCGGAAAGAATTCCCGGAGAAGTTGGTGGCGACTGGTGAAATTCCTCCGTTGTTCATGTCGGCGCACTATACCATCGTGACGGAGGAGATGAAATGCGCCCGTGTGTGGACAGCATTGGAGAAGAAGGTTTCCCGGGAGGGATGCAATATGCTCGCCTACGTCTGGCTATCGGAACAGCCGGAAGCTCCGGATCTCCTTTTCCGCTATCTTTGCAAACTTTTTGCGAATCCCGATGCCCCCTACCAACTAAACTTCGGAGATCCGGACGTGCTGGAGATGCAGCAACTAGCCCAAAAGGTATCCCATGAAGAGTTATACCTCAAGCAGTTCGTCCGTTTCCAGAAGACATCGGACGGACTTTTCTTCGCCCCCGTCTCACCTATATATAATGCACTCCCTTTGGTCATCGCCCACTTTAAAGACCGGTTTGCCGATCAAAAATGGGTACTCTACGATGCTAAACGGCAATACGGGTATTACTACGATTTGCAAACAGTGGAAGAAATCACGATCTCCGACGATGAACATCTGTCGGATGGAAAACTGGATGAATCGCAGATGGCGGCCGATGAGAAGCTATTCCAGGATCTTTGGAAAGGATATTTCCAATCGATCACCATCAAAGAACGCCTCAATCCCCGCCTCCACCGCCAGCACATGCCCAAACGTTTCTGGAAATATCTGACCGAAAAACAGGAATAAACCTTTACCTCAAATTCAGTAATTTGGCTGTACTACTTTCAATAATTTGACCTCATAAACGTCCTAATGAAGGAGGAATGGAAATTGAGGAAGAAGCCCATTCTTTATTTGGCGTTTTCCCCATCACAAAAGACAGGACGCCTCCCTGCATAATGTCACTATGCAAAAGGTAACTTTTAGCATATCCTTTACCGTTTAATTTTGCCGATTGAATGTATATGTTCTCTTTTGAGAGCCCAACGGCCTGGATAGTAAAGGTTTTTCCGTTTTCCAGAGAAATTCTTGCCTCTTCAAAACTCGGACTTCCGATCACATAATAAGGCATACCCGGGCATACCGGATAAAATCCAATCATACTAAAAACTAACCAAGCCGACATTTGCCCGGCGTCATCATTTCCTGACAATCCGTCCGGAGTATTAAAATATTCCCTCTCAATAATTTTATGCACCCAGGCTTGCGTTTTCCAAGGTTCACCCACATAAGCAAACAAATAGGGTATATGATGACAAGGTTCGTTTCCATGCCAGTAATAACCGTTTTGAAAAAATGTATCCAATCGTTGCGTAAATAAATCTTTTCCACCTGTTTGCTCTATCAAACCCGCAATATCCTGAGGTACATACCATGTATAATGATAGGGTGTTCCCTCACAAATATACGAAACAAATAGGTTGGGATTGAAAGGTTCAATCCAATTGCCATTAGCAAAACGTCCTCTGGCATATCCTATCGCAGGATCGATTACATTTTTATAATTACCGCCCCGTTTAATCAACGTTTCATAATCATAATGTTTACCTAACTTCTTCGCTACTTGGGACAACACAAAATCATCATAAGCATATTCCAGCGTACGGGAGACCTGTTCCCTTTTGTGAAAAGCGTCCAAAACTTCATCCTCCAGCGGGATATAATTGTATTGGAGATAAGACTCCAAAGCTCTCCTCCCTTTGCCATCCCGATAACTAACTTCATCCGCATTTATTTCAAATGCATTCTTACGCATCAATGCATAAGCCTCTTCATAATTAAAACCGGGAATATCTTTCAGAATCGCATCTCCAAGCATTGCCGTGCAATGGTCTCCAATCATTGCAGCCGTATAACTGTTCCACGCAGGAAAGATAGGCAACCAGCCGCCCTGTTGTCCTTTCAAAACTAAAGAATGCGCCATATCTCCGTCTTTCACAGGATCCAGGATAGTGAAAAGTGGATGAACGGCCCGATAAGTATCCCACATGGAGAAATCACAATAATAGGTAAATCCATTCGCTTTCATAATCTCTTTGCCTGAATCAAAACGGGGATAAGAACCATCCAAATCACTGAATGTACGAGGTAGAAAATGTGTGTTATACAATGCTGTATAAAATTTCACTTTAGCCTCCTCGTCTTTCCCTTTTACTTTGATTTTCCCCAACGCATTATTCCATGCTTTAGAAGAAGAATTCCGTATAATGTCAAAGTCCCAACCAGGAATTTCCATTTCTAAGTTCTTCCGGGCATTATCGATACTGGTAAATGATGTACCGACTTTCACCTGGGTTTTTCCTGAATTTGGGGAATTCAACTTCACCCATGCCCCCACATTCGTATTCATCCCTTGCATCTGCTTTATTCCGGTCAAAACGGAATCTCTGTTCCATACGCCGTATTCACCAATAGCCTGATCCATTTTTACTACAAAGTATCCGTTAAAGCCGGCGGGCTGTCCATATCCTTGGTAAATCCGATGTACAGGATTATAACCGGTAATCTCTCCTTTTTCCGGATTAATTTCTACAAAGGCTTCTCCTTCATCACTATTCGGTTCAATAACAATATAATGGGCTCCATCGTTCTGAAAATCAAAGCGCATAATTCCTGCATGAGATAATCCTGTTATCTCTGCCTTAATACTATAATCGTTTAGAAATACACTATAATAGGAAGGAGATGCCTGCTCTTTCTCATGATTGAAAGAGGAAGCCCTATACTCCGCAGCCACCTTTAGTTCTCCTGCAACAGGCATAATCGTTACACTCCCATAGTCCTGCGTACAAGATCCATTCATCCAATGACTGGCACGAAACCCTTGTATAGAATGCTGGAAATAATAATACGGGGGATGACACTTTTGCTCCGTAGCCTGTGTTTGAGCCACCCAGCCAGTCATTCCATGAGGAACACCAACTGCCGGCATATTCTGTCCTCGTTCTTCCGTCGATTTTTTATCTTTCCCTTCAACAATCCGAATGTCTGTTCCGATTAGAGGATTCACATATTGCTCATAATTGAAGATCTTTTCGCCACAACTCACAAATAATAAGAAGAAAATGATAATCAAGCTCTGTTTCATAACGGTATTAAATTATAATTCTCCGAAAGATAAAAAAGAAGAACGTACAAAACTTACGTTCTTCTTTTTATTTGTATTACTATTTAGGTGATATCTGATAATCGTTCTGTTGTAGTTTAGGATTCACATCAATTTGCTTCTGGGGAATAGGTACAAGTATATTGGTCGAATTCAGTTTAAAACCTTTTGCTGTCATCACCTCAACTGCACGTCCTGTTCTGATCAAATCAAACCAACGATGTCCTTCAAAGGCTAATTCTACACGACGTTCCGCTTCAACTGCCAAAAAGAACACATCCTTATCTGTCGTATGAACATCAACAGGTGAAATCTCCGTTGTCTGATATCCAAATCCCCTGCGACGCACCTTGTTCAGGTAATTACAAGCTTCTGCCGTCTTTCCGTTCTGATTTAGTGCTTCAGCATACATCAACACAACATCTGCAAACCTAATCACCGGGAAATTATTATTTGCATCCCCATTTTGATAAGGAACATCAAAATACTTACAGATATATCGAGACTCAACCCATGTTCCGCCGGAACGGGAGTCATGATATCCTAATGACATTGAAAAATCCCGACGCAAGTCTCCTTCTTGATATGCATTATATATATCCATTTCCGGAATATTATTACCGCCTGGCGAACCCACAGAAATAACATTTGTCCCAGAATTTTCCGGCGCAAAATTATTTGCAAAATTACTGCCTTCCCCATATCCTCCTTTTTTATATTGTACCTCAAAAACAGATTCTTTATTGTTGTGATTATCCGCATCGAAGACATTGGCATATCCATCGATATTAAGAGAGCCTGCCGTATTTTCCAGCAAGGAGTAAGTACCGCTATTTATAACTTCCGCCAAAATCTTTTCCGCTTCGGAATAGTTATTCAAAGTCAGATAAACTTTACCCAATAAGGCTTTTGCTGCACCAGAAGTCGCTCTACCGATATCAGAGTCCGAAGCATAGCTGGCGGGTAATCCCGCAGCATCCTTTAGGTCAGTAATAATTTGATTATATACATTCTCCTTAGGTTCCCGAAGAATATCATATGATTCTGAAATCGAAATCTTTTTTAAGACCAGAGACACATCCCCATAGACGCGGACTAAATTGAAATACATCAACCCACGTAGAAATTTTGCTTCTAATTTGTATCTTTCACGTAAGGAATCATCCATACTTACGCCGTCGATACTCTCTAAAATAGTATTTATACGATTAATCGCATTATAACTTGTATTCCAAAAATTAGCGAGGTAGGGATTGGTAGTACGTATATAAAACTTATCAAATTCATCCTGATCAGTGACCGAACCTGATAGCTGGTTACGTGTATTATCTGATGGTATTTCTGCAAAAACATACCAGTTCCCATATAAATTCGATTCTTGAAGTGAAGAATAAGCACCGTTCACTGCAGTCGTTAATTGTTCTCCCGTTTTATAATAATCTCCTACCGAGAGTTCCGTTTTAGGATTCAACTCTAAAAAATCATTACATGAAAAAAGGGATAGGCTAAAAGCCAATAAAAATATTTTATTCTTATTTTTCATAATATATAAGATCAAAGTTTAAAATGTAACATTTACTCCAAACGTATAAGTGCGAGCCAAAGGGTACATTCCGTAATCTGTACCCGGGGCATTGACATCATCTTCTTTAAAGCTTGTCTCAGGACTATAACCGCTATAATCGGAAAAAGTAGCCAAATTCTGAATAGAGATATATAAACGTGCATTCTGCATGGAACACAATCGCGCAAATTGTTTGGGCAGTGACCATCCCAGCGTTAGATTATTAATTCGAATAAATGATCCGTCTTCAACCCAACGAGATGATACCGCATTGTTCTGCCCTGTCGTTAAAGAATTTGCACGAGGGGTCCAACCGTCTCCGGGATTACTTTCAGACTGCCATCTGTTTAATACGTCTTTCATCTGATTCTGGTTTCCCTCTAACTGAGTATAGAAACGTTTCCCTAAATGCAGGACTTCATTGCCATGAACACCTTGCAGCATCACGCTAAGATCAAAATTCCTGTATGTTACTTGATTATTCATACCCCACGTAAAATCAGGCATGTTATTGCCAATAATAGTCCGGTCATAAGCATCAATACTTCCATTTCCATCAATATCAGCGAATTTCACATCTCCTACATGGGAATCGGACATTCTAGGACTATTATCCAAATCGGCTTTATTCATATAAACTCCGATCTGTTTATAACCGTAAAAACTACCTATCGGTTTTCCAATCATGGTTATATGCGTAGTTCCTGCACCTCCGTCACTCTGTATCGGATCTCCGGTCGGACCTAATTTTAAAACTTTATTACGGTTTAATGAGAAATTAAAGTTTGTATTCCAATATAAATCCTTGCTGGTGATGTTGACAGTGTTTATTCCGAGTTCAAGTCCCTTGTTTTCCATTTCTCCTATATTTTGCCAAGCATTAGCAAATCCGGTTATTGTGGGAATATCGACACTTAGCAATAAGTCTGTCGTATTTCTTTTATAAGCATCCAGTGTCATCGAAATACGGCTATTGAATAAACTAAACTCCAATCCGAGATCAAACTGCTTTGATTTTTCCCAGGTCAAATCATCATTGGAAAAACTTTTTTGGGCAGCACCTCCTACAACATTCCCGGCGCCTGATCCAAAAACATAATTCTGAATATTCATTGTCCCGATAGCGGCATAGTCGGAAATTCCGTTTGTTCCCGTCAAACCAAAACTAGCCTTTATTTTCAAATCGCTAAGCCATGAAAGATCTTTCAAAAAGTCCTCTTGAGATAAACGCCATGCCACAGAACCCGAGGGAAAATAGCCATAACGGTTATTTTTCCCAAAACGAGACGAACCATCCGCCCGAATAGATGCGGTTAAATAATAACGGCTGTTATAGCGATAGTTGATACGACCTAAATAAGAGATCAACGCCCATTCTGAAACTGAAGAAGATCCTGTCTTCACCTTTGCATTACTTATAGTACGAATAATATCATCAGGGAAATCCGTACCGGAAGCTATATTATAGTTATAAGTGTTTTTCTGGATCGTGAAACCCGCTACTGCATCTATCTCATGAAGCCCAAAAACTTCATTATAGCTTATCGTATTTTCATTCAACCAATTGATAGTTTCTTTTGTCTCTGCTTTTCCACTTCTTGACGATGAAGGCAGGGGAGCTACCTGTCCATTTCCAGGAACATTCGATGGTCGGAAATTGTAATATCGATATTCCATAACATCCGTACCAATCGTAGTCTTGAATTTCAGATTCTTCATCAATGAAAGCTCGGCATACAAATTCCCGAAAAACCTGAAATTAGTATTTCTGTTCTCTATGTCCAAAGCATTTGCCACAGCATTCGTTACACCAGTCAAACCATCACTAGCTACGGCATATGCCGCTTGTGAGCCCCATGAACCATCTTCATTTCGTACCGGTACAATGGAAGAGGTTGCTAATGCCGCATTAACAACGCCATCTGAAGCCCAGTGTCCTGTAGTTATAGTATGGGCCTTCATATAAGTAGGAGCCAAATTTACTCCGACTTTCAACCAGCTGTTAAATTCACTATCAACCTTTGCACGGGCGGAAAATCGATCATAATCACTTCCTATGATAATGCCATCCTGTTGATAATATCCGGCCGAAAACATATATTTTGTTTTTTGGTCTCCACCTGAAACCGTTAACTGATAATTTTGGATCGGAGCAGTTCTGAATATTTCATCCTGCCAATCGGTCCCCTTGCCGATAGCAGCCATCGCTTGTTCATCATCAAAAATAGCCGGATACCTAAATCTATTCCCTGAAGGACGTGAACTTAAAGGAGTCGTTATGTCTCCATTTGGATATACATCCAAATAATGATTATTAAAGGCTTCTTTACTAATCATTGCGAACTCTTGGGCATCCAACATGTCCATCTTTTTGGTTACATTCTGAAAACCGTAATATGCATCCAAATTAATGGTCACTTTTCCTGCTTTTCCCGATTTAGTAGTAACCAAAACCACTCCATTTGCTGCACGTGAACCATAAATAGCTGCTGCGGAAGCATCTTTTAACACCTCGATAGATTCAATATCGCTGGGATTTATAGAGTTAAGATTTTGTTCTCCTAATGGATAGCCATCTACAACGTATAAGGGCGAACTAGAGGCAGAAATAGATCCTGCTCCCCGAACGCGTAGGGTAGCCGCTTGTCCCGGAGTACCTGCAACTTGTTGTACTTGTACCCCCGACATTTGGCCGGCCATCGCTTGCGTTGGATGAGAGACTTTCAAATCCTTCATCGTGTTGGCTGAAAGTTGAGAGACAGAACCTGTCAGGTCTTTTTTCCGAACGGTACCATATCCGATTATAACAACTTCTTCCAACGCTTGTGTATCCTCATCCAAAGCTACGTTTATAGCACTTTGGTCTTTTACAGGTATTTCTTTGGGTAAATAACCGATATAAGAGATTTGTAACGTAGCACCTTCCGGCGCTTCCAATGAAAATTCACCATTAAGATCTGTCATCGTACCTTTATTTGTCCCTTTAACGACAACATTAGCTCCGATAATAGGTTCTCCATTAGAATCTTGCACAACTCCTTTTACAAGATTTTTCTGTTGCTGGACAACAGCTTTCTCCGAAAGTTTCTTTGTCCGGACAAGGATCTGCCGATCAATAATCTGATATGTATAATCGGTCCCTTTAAAAATTTGATCCAAGACTTCATTTATTGATGCATTTTCTGCCTCAATATTCACTTTCCTTTCCGCATCCACCTGATTATCATTAAAGAAAAAAGTAAACTCACTGCTTTTTTCTATCTCTTTCAATGCATCAGCCATACGGACACTGTTTTTCTTCATCGTCAGTTTATGATTCTGAGCATAGCTCGTAGCCGCTACACTACAGATAGCAAATAAGGCTAACATTAACGTAATCTTCATAATCCGAATTATTTTACTACGAAATGAGAAAACATAATAGTCTTTTCCTAGTGTTTTTTTCATATATTTACCATGTTTTTAATTAGTTGCAGCAGTAGATGGTTTCGCACTCCGATTACTGCTTATTATTTAGAAACTAAAGATGAGTTGGGGGACCCTGTCCTCCAACTTTTTTGTAAAAAAATCGCTAAAGCATTTTGACTTCGACTTTCATAGGCATTTCAATTTAACAGGTTAACTAATTTTTTTAAAGATAAATTTCATAACTTCCATCGTCTTTCTCCCGATATTTGAGTGGAGCGCTTTTTGACATAATGAATAAGATCCGCTCTAGCGATTCGCTTCCTACTTTAAACGTAAACCGGTAATGATTGAGAATTCTTTCGGGACAGTTTATTTTATAATTATACCATTTCTCCAGACGGGGAATGATCATGGATAGTTTCTCATTTTCAAAACTCAACACATTACCATTGCGCCAAGTTGTATATTTATCTGCATTTACCTTTTCAAACTTAACTGATTGTTCCCGTTTATTATAACTTATCTTCTCATTCGGGGAAAGGGATAACACTCGCGAATTCTCTTCTTCAGGAAAAGAAACGGATACGCGCCCATCCACAAGGATAATTTCGGCTTCCGGATTATTCTCGTAATTAAACACTTCAAACTCTGTTCCCAAAACGGTTACGTTTATCTGGGAAGTCCGTACGATAAACGGATTCTCCGCGTTTTTTTGTACATTAAAAAAGCCTTGCCCTTCCAGGCGTACTTCCCTACTCTTCCCTTTAAAATCCGCCGGATAGGTCAGCTTGCTGTTAGCTCCCAAATTAACGGTCGTACCATCCGAAAGCGTGAAGGTGTCGATGCTACGAATGCCGGAACGGACTATATATATTTCATTTCCTCCTTTAGATAAGCCTAAATAGAGTACGGTACATAAACCGAAAAGTAGTAAAAAAGAAGCGGCAACGGCATAGGTCTTATAGAATCGCATTTGGCGGCTTTCTCTCTTTTTCCCGAAAGTATTCTTTTTTATGCGATACCAAATATTATCCCCCGCCGTCAAATCGGATTTTGTTGCGAAGGATGTACTTTCCCATTGGGATTGAAGCCTGTGGGTTACCTCCTCTGATTGAAAGAGTTCCTTTTGTTCTTCTTCCGTCAATTCATCGGAAAGCAGTTTCTTTATTTTTTCTTTATGAATCATTCTATCTTGGCGCTTCTATATATAAATACACGCCGGCGACAGACATCCCCTATTCAAAAAGAATAAAAACAAAAAAATAATTAGTTTCCCATCAGAAATAGGATAAAAAGCAGAATATTCTGCCGGAGATATTTAAGAGCCTCATGGATTTGGTTCTCTACCGTTTTTTCCGAAATATTCATTTGTTCGGCAATTTCTCGATAAGTTTTGTATTCTCTACGGCTTAAATTAAAAATTAAACGGCGTTGCAATGGTAATTGCTCGATTAACAAGTCAATATACTTCTTCAAATCTTCCGCATCCCATTCTTCTTCCGGATTATACGATTCCTCGATCGCAGATAGGACTGTCAGCTTATAGAGATCTTCATTAACGTTTTTCCGATAGATATTAAAGATGAAATTACGTGTCACAATAAAAAGAAGTCCCCTGAAATTTTCGTCTTCCCTGATTATTTCTTTCGAATCCCATATCTTTATAAAGACCTCCTGAACAATCTCTTCCGCAACATTCTTATTGGTAATATATAGCTTGGTAAAGTTGTAAACCTGTCTCCAATATTTTTTATACAGGAGCGTAAAGGCGTTGGAATCGCCCCGATTTAAAGCTAATATTAAAGACTTATCGTCTGACATTATAAAATGAAAGAATGTTTATACTTAGAAGAGCCTGTTCAAACAGGCTTTTATTCCGCGAACAAATATAACATTCTTTCACGATTCATTAAAAATATATCCAGCCAAATCAATTTTAATAAAGCAAGCAGGCTCAATCTACCTATGAAACTCCAATTAATGAAGGGTGGATGTATTCTCTTTTCCTACCCTCTTCCTCATATATCTCACCAGATCGTACGTCTCTATTTTTACTTCATTTCGTATTAACTCGGGGATATTGAAGGAAAAAAGAGAGTAGACATAATAATCCGGATCCTTCTGTGGGAGCAGGAAGGCTTTGGCCGCTTTCCCCTTTTCATCCAAATAACAAAGATAGGGACGGGTATACAAACCATCTATACGACGGCTGCTAAATACAAACCAATGGCTATTGCTACTCCAAGAATGATAACTCTCTACGTTTTCACTATTGGCATTTGGAAGAGAATCCACCACGAAGGTTTGTAAATCGAGTAGCTTCAGGTCAGCGTCTTTATGCCAGATGGAGAAATTCCCATAATCCGACAAGGTATACATAAGATACTTCCCATCGGGAGAAATTCGGGGAAATTTAGCGCTACGGCCTTCGCTGATTGCGTTATAAAGCGTGTCGACTTCTGTGCCGAACAAACGGGTATCCGGATCGAACGCAAGGCTAACAAGATTATATTTCATTTCACGGTAATGATCCGGCATAGAAGTAGACGAAGCGGAACAAAAAAAGAGCCGCTTACCATCGGGTGAGAAGGTCGGGAAAGTTTCCAGATTTTCTTTAGAACAAAGCAATGGAGTAGAAAACAACTCATTCTTTTTTACATCATAAAGAATGACATCGGAACTATCATCAAAGACTTCAATGCGGTTCGGATCAGTAAGATGAAAATCCTGATGCGTATCATTTGTAGAAAAAACCACATAGCGCCCTGAAGGATGCCAGAAAGGATAGACGAGCGTTGGAATCTTTCCTCCTCCCTTGAATTGCGGGGATAATCGTTTTATTTCGCCATTCATGACAAAATAGGTGCCACTGAAAGAAGAACGCTGGTGAAATAACATCCGTTCGGGATCCTGCATGCAAAAGGAATGGCAATTCATACAACCGTCATCAGTCAGTTTATTATTTAAAATCGTCTTTTCTGTAAAATTTTCCAAACAGCGTTGATAAATCCCCATCTGCCCCCACATACGATAACCAGGTGCAATGCGGCGATACGCCAACCACGGATCGATTGATTGGGTCGCCACATAGATAGAGAATGGTTTATATTGAAACCATTTCCCCGATTCATTCATATAAATAATCACCCGTATCGAATCGCCGGTAGCGTTTTGCAATAACTTTTTCCAATCCCTTACAGGGATATCAAACGAACCATTGGAAGCATCTACCCTGAAAGTCTTTTCCGCCCATTGAAAAAGAGCAAATGCAGGGAGGGATTTCTCTATTTTAAAGTTAAGCGGAGCTATGTTGGGTGGAATGGTTACTTCAATATAATCCGGGAATATGACAGGCTGTTCATCCACCAAAGAAGATTTGGGAAGCCCTTCCCGGCAAGATAACAAACAAAATAAGATGGAAGAGTAAATCAATAACAGACGATTCATAAGTAAATTATTTATTTTTCATATTTTTATATTGATAATAAAACCAAAAGGAGTTCCCATATTGCTGATAGAGCATGGAAAGGCCGTCAGAGAATTGCAGAGCTTGCTTACTTGCCTGTTTATATGCCTCATAACGTCTTCTGACTGTTTCATCAATACCTTCATTAGAGAGGGATGGATCCTCGTCTGACAGGATCAATACGGCTTCCTGAAAATGCAAAGGAAGCGGCTTCCAGATCGGATCATCCTTGATACGCAGGTAAAGTGCCTTAAAAAGATTCATTTTTTTTGCTAAAAGGTAAGAACAACCAAGGTATTCAAGGGATGTACGATTGACTATTTCAGCCGTATCGGAATGTATGGTCCAGAGATCGGTCAGATCGATTTGAGAAAGTAGTTTGTCTGAAGAATAATCTCCAATCTGTTTCCCCATGAATTCCGGCTCCGCCGCGATTTTATCGGGCCGGCGCATAAAAGAATGATAATGTACCGCCCAATCTCTATAATTCGGCATCCGGCTTAGAATTGATAAATACTTTTCGACAAGATTCCATTCACCTTTCAGAAGATTTATCTGGACCAAACGTTGAAGTGCACGCGGACTTCCCCCGCGACGCGCTAACGTAAGCGCTTCCATAGCATAACTTTCCGAAGTACTAATGTCACCGGTAAGGAAATGGATATCACTAAGCAATAAGCTCATCCGGTAGGTGCGATTATAAGGAGCCAGTAATCCCTGAGGACCATATTGATCGAAAAAAAACAGGCGATTAGCCAACACCCCCTTTTGGGCTAATGCAAAATTTAAATAGTTACGATTAAGGACAAATGGTATTTTTTTCCCATAATGCATGCCGATTATAGCATCCCAGTTATGTTGACGCGACCAATAAGCCAGTTGGTCACCCATGCGATTTTGGACATCCTCCATACGGGGTAGACACGCCCCGGTAAATAAAAATAACAGAACCGACATAAGAGAAAAAATCAATATTCTCTTTACTTTCCCTTTCCAATCGATCCTTCCCAACAAACAGGAGATCACCAAAAGAAGAAACAAGAGGATACTAAAACGTATCCAAACATAATACATATAGGAATCTGGCTGTAATTCTGTTTCATGATAAGATTCGCCGTATAAACCGTAAGTCAAAGGAAGGGCAAGAAAATAACGAACATCTGCATAAGAAAGGGCCACAGCGATTAGAACAATCAGGCAAAGCCAAATTGATGTCTTTTTATAGCGGATCCAATTAAATATTACATATAACAGAGCATACAAAACGGTCAGTTGACCAGCCAAAAGATAGATAAAGATCGTGCTAAGAATTCCGTACGTAATCTGCTTTGCATCTATAAAAACAGATAGGTATAAAAGAAGCAGCATAAAAAACAATCCGATCGTCCCATCAACTACATAGGCCCATTGCGTATGAAAATGAAATAAAAAAGGAACTACAAAAAGAAACAATAGAAAATTATACCCTCTTCGAGCTATCTGCTGTAATAGCTGATAGGTAAAGTAAGCGATGCCTGTCAGTAATAAAGAATTAAATAGCGAAGCAAAAACAAAATTCTGATAAAATTGTACGCAAAACAAACCGGCAACATGACAAAGTCCTCCGGGACGGAATAATAGACTCTGAAGATTACTCCATTCGGGAATAAACAACTGCATTTCTTCTTGCTGTGCAAAAAGGAACGTCGCAAAAGAAAAAAAGAAAAAAGACAGCCCCACAAAGAGGGCTGTCCAAATAGAAATTGCTTTCCAGTTCATACATTATCACTTGTTAGATCCATAACCCGGATTTTGTTCCAATAGGTTATTAGCTCCAATAATACTGTAGTGAACGGGGAATCGATTAAGGTTCTTATCATTAGTAGCTTTGTGATCCCACCAATCTTCTGTTACATAAGCGTCCCAGCGTACCAAATCCGTCCGGCGGCGTCCTTCTGCCAGAAACTCTAACTGCCATTCGTCAAGCATCCTATATTTATCCAGATTGGCTGCCGTTACAGGATCGGGATCTGCACCATTGGTAAAATAACGCTTACGAACCGTATTAATCAATGCAGCAGCTCCGTCTTTATCCCCAGCGCGCATTTTACATTCAGCTAACATGTAATAAATTTCGGCTAAACGTATGATAGGTACGTCCGGATCGAATTTGCGGTTTTTTTCATCCTGATTCGGACGCGGACTACGCTTGGTTACACGAACACATGAATTCTCCTCTGCCGTAGCAACTGTTGAAGGCAATGATTCCAATGTCGGATACTGAGACGAACCTACTTTTGCAAAATAAGCAACCTGATCGACAACCGTCAATACCTTGCCTTGGTATTCACGGCTACCGGTACACGTCCATTCCGGATGATCAGGATTGATTAATTGTCCTACGATAAACATGCCGCGGTATTTTCCGCTGCCTTCATAGACATACGGCTGTTTACGTATGTCTTTATCGTTAAATTTGCTATAAGCCCCTCCCAATTTATAGGCATACTTCTTACCTGTCGGATCCAGACTTGGAACCAAACCAATTCCATTATTAGAACCGGAATCATCCAATCCTCCCAGGTAATTTTTATAATTATATGGAACCATCCAGGACCAATACATACCATCTGTTTCCAGCTTTGCATTCTGACTTGGAACCGACCAAATAATTTCCGGACAAGTTTCATTATTAAAGCCGAAAATATTAGTCCAATCCGTATCTAATGCATATTTACCATACTTTCCATCGATAATATCCTGACATATTGCAGCGGTTTCAGTATACATTTCTTTGCCGATATATGATTTAGCATTGAAATACAGACGGGCTTTCAAGGCCGCACCAGTAGCCCGGCTGATACTTCCGTTTTCCATGGCTCCTAATGTCTCTTTCAACGGAAGATTGGGAATAGCTATATCTAACAAGGAATCTATAAAGTTAAAAGTCTCTAAGTCCGTCGATCTCCCTTTTATTTCACTCTGAGTGGTCGTATAAAGGGGAACTCCTCCGAAAAGATCCAAACCATCCAGATAAAGAGAAGCAACCAACGTTCTTTGTTGGTTCAGCATGGATTCCTGCGTACCTTCGACAAAACCTAATTTATTAAAATCGACATTCTCTAAATCTTCCAAAGCATCCCATGCCAAGGCAACTCCCATTGCGAAACCATACCATCCGGCCTCAACAAAAGCCATATCTTCGGTATATTCATGATGATGAACTTTCTGATACCTAGCTCCATCATACCAGTCGCTACCACGCGTAGGCAAGCAAAATTCATCTGTTCCTATTTCTTGTAACGCCCAACGGTCACTATTGGAACCGACATACCAACGCCAATGGGTAAACGGTCGGTTAAAACGTTCCCATACGGCATCCTGTGAAGTATAAAATGTATCGGGAACCACTTGCGAATAGAATGTCGGATCGACATCACATGAAGTCGCAATAAATAAACAGGCGACTCCCGACAATATCAAATTTATTAGTTTATTCTTTTTCATTTCCATAATTATTTAGAATTTAACCTGAAGGCCCAACGTATACGTACGAACCACCGGATAGAATCGTTCTGTATCCCAGAATTTTTCTGTTCCTTGATCCCAGCCGGTAATATTAACTTCAGGATTCATACCGCTATATCCTGTTATCGTAGCAACATTACCTACTGTTCCATACAAACGGACGCTTTCAATTAATTTGGTATATTTCTTCATCGGTTGCGTGTAACCCAAGGTGATGGCGTCAATCTTTAAGAACGTTCCATCTTCCAAAAAATAATCACAGATTTGTTTCTCTCCCTTGATATTATCAAACTTCCCGTAAGCTGCTTTCAGAACATTTGTATTACCCTGTCCTTGTATACCAAAATACATATTGATAGTATTATATACGTCAAAATCAATCCAGCTCCGCAGGTTTATTCCCATATCCCAATTTTTATAAGTCAGGGTATGATTCCATCCGACTATTAACTGAGGCGTATAATTACCTATGTATTGTTTATCATTTTCGGTCTTGTCTTGTGCAGGTATTACTTCTCCATCTTTATTATAGAGCAGAAAACCTCCGTTCTCATCAAAACCGGCAAATTTCCAGATATAAAATGAACCGATCTTCGAACCCTCTTCTATACGGGCTGCGTCACCCGGAGAGCCCGGTGCGGGGAAACCGTTTCCATTATAATATGTATTATTCCCCCATAAAGTAAGAATTTTACCTGAATAGTGACTCAAATTCATATTGGTCGACCATGTAAAGTCTTTGGTACGAATAATATCTCCTCCGATTTCAAATTCCCAACCTTTGCTTTCCATGCTACCAATATTCTGCCATTGGGTGCTTTGGGTAAAAGGTGGTTGAGAAACCTTAACACTATAAATCAGGTTGTCTATTTTCCGACGGAAGAGATCAAATTTTCCATAAAGGCGATTATCAAAGAAAGAATAATCAAGTCCTAAGTTCCATTCCTTCTTTTCTTCCCAACCTAAATTTTGATTTACATTCTGCGTTTTTCCGTAAGAATAAGCCCATTCGCCGCTAGGAAGCATCCAATAGGTATCAGAGCCCAACATATTGGCCATATAGGAGGCATCAAAATCATTATTTCCCGTCACACCATAACCGAAACGGACTTTCAGGTCATTCACCCAGTCTACATTTTTCAGGAAATTTTCGTTTGAAATACGCCAACCTCCTGAAAGAGACCAGAAATCAGCCCAACGTTTATCTTCGGCAAATTTGGAGGAACCTTCGTGGCGTATAGATGCAGCTAACATATATTTATCCTGATAAGAATAGTTGACACGTCCAAAGAAAGAAAATAAACGCTCTGTAATATCTTTGCTTGAACCCATAGAAGCCTTTCCATCACTCAGATAAGAACCTTTCCCGATATCCCAGTATTTAATTCCGTCTACAGCAAAATTATAATTGGTCATATTGAAGCCTTCGCCGTTCTTTTCAAAATAAGAATAACCGGCAACGGCGTTCAAAGTATGTCCTCCGTTAAATTCCTTGATATAAGAAAAGTATCCTTCCGACGTCAGATTCTCTGTTTTACTGAAATTTAAATAAGCACTTCCCTTACGCGAATTTTCCAATTCATCACGATGGTATTTTGAATTATACGTATGAAGCTCCCATTGCCTGTTCTCATAACCGAAAACCTGTTGATATGAAAGTCCTGAAATTGGTTTTATGTTTAATTTTAAATTGACTTCCGGCTTAAACCATTTATCTAACCCGTAATAATCACTTAGCATCGCATCCGCAACCACATTATAATCAAGCGATTCATTCAACCATACATTGTAACCGGTTTCACTTTCGGGATCATAAGGCGAGCGAGTCGGATTGTTACGCAATGCTTGTTGGAAATTGGGGAAATGGTTATTACGTGCTGCCTGGCGGTAATCAACGCCCGGACGAACTTCCAACCAATCATCCAACAATTTGAAACTGGCATTGAAACGGCCTCCGTAGTCCTGACGTGCATCCTGCAAGGCAATACCTTCATTATTTTCATAGAAAAATGAAGTATAAAGTTGCGTCTTTTCCGTTCCCATTTCCAAGGCTATATGATGTTTCTGGGAGAAATTGTCATGATTGATTAATTCATCCCACCAATCCACATCCGAACCGTAATCAGTACTAATCCCATGTTCTACATACTCGCGCCCTGAAAGCATTTCCGGCGCATTATAGTTTTGTTTTTTTGTAAGTTCTGTACTATAGGTCATTCGAACTTTTCCATTTGTGTTCGAACCGCTCTTCGTTGTTATTAAAATCACCCCCGAAGCAGCCCGGGTTCCATAAATAGCACCGGCAGAAGCATCTTTCAATACATCAATCGATTGGATGTCATCTTGCGTAAGCGAACGGATATCGCCGCCGGGAAAACCGTCGATCACAATCAGGGGCGCTTTACCAGCATTAATGGAAGTCATACCACGTAATTGAAAAGTTGTTCCTGCATTCGCACTCCCCAGATTGCTCATAATCAAACCGCCGATTTTGCCTTGTAAAGCAGTCGAGATATCCGAACCGCCAACTCCAACCATCATATCTTCCGCCTTTATGGATGTAATTGCACTGGTTACCTGTTTTTTATCCAATGACCCATAACCAATCACAACAACCTCCCCTAATGTCTCCGCGTTTTCCTTTAGTTGGACAGTGAAGGATGCCTCATCGCCAACGACAATTTCCTGTGTAATATAACCTACGTATGAGACGACCAATGTAGCTCCTGACTGTACGTCTTGGAGTATGGCTTTTCCGTCCAGGTCTGTCACATTCCCATTCGTAGTACCTTTTACCGTCACATTAGCTCCGATCAAAGGTCCGTGGTCATCCGTAATGAAAACTGTAATTGTCTGTTTTTTTTGTGTAGTGGATTGTTTCTCTTTCACGGAATTTATTTCACCGTTTGGAGAGGCAGCCGATAAAACATCGCTGAAACAGAACAAGAAAATTCCTAAAGCGAAAATAGATGCTTTAGAAAATAATTTGTTTCGATATAAATTCATAATATGCTGATTTATTGTATAGTAAAGATTTAACACATTTAATAATGTTCAATTGATAGTATTTGTTCTATCAAAATATTCTGTTTTTCATTCACTTCTTATTTTATCTGGCCACCTCCTTTCGATTAATTGATAAAACGCCTAATATTCTAATGAATCTCAAAGCTTAACAATAACAAAGGGTGCATCTTCTTTCACCCATCTTTTCGATTGCTTAAAAAGAACTCCAGATAAGTAAAAAGAAAACACACCCTTTAAAGGGGTGCATTCATCTTTTCGCCTTTCTCTGTTTGCTTAAAATTGGTCGTTTTTAGTCTTGAGAAATGCAGACGAAGCATTATAATATTCTTATTTCATTTTTACATATTCATCTTCCTTTTATTTAATATAAATACAAAAAAGGTGCGTACCTCCGCTTTCTTGTAAGACTGAGGTACGACCAAGTAACCCGCAAACAACAAGAAAAGCAAAAGGAACACACCCCTATACGGAATGTATTGACTTTGTTTTCTCTCTGTTTGCTTACAATTGGTCGTTTTCAGCCTAGAGATCTAACTGCAATATTATTTTTCAATTTACTAACCTGTATATTCCATCCAGGTTAGAGTCTTACAAATATACAGAATTATTATAGAATCGACATTCTCTTCCCTCCCAAATAATAAATTTATATTTTCCTATTTTATAGACTGCCGGATCTCCTGCAAAACGGCAAGCCGCGTTGTTTGCCCGGGAGTGGCCGTTTCCAGAGGAAGGCTGCTTCGCTGGCGCCATTCCCGCAGGGTGGCGGCATCGATCGGTTCCTGCAACTTGGCCTCCCAAGCGGGGAGATAACCCCGGAGTCCCATAAACTGGACGAGCGGGAAGTTGGGATTCAAATTGTCTACATCCTTGAAATAAATCAGCGTAGCTTTTTGTTGAACCAAAATATCCTGCAGTTGGGTGATATCGATGTTCTGCACCTTCACCTGTTCGTCGATCGCTAAGGAAGAGGCGATGCCTGCAGCTTGTCCGATGGCCATCCAGCAAGGCTCCATACGGAGGGTGGAGAAACCGATATGCGAACCGGAAACCGGAACGGGAAACAAGAGATTATCGACTTCTTTCGGCACCATCACTCCGTAGGGCACAGTATAGACAGCCGACGGATAACTGAGGAAACCATCCAGATGAACGCGGCCGGATTCGCGTTTGCGAACGGCATGTGAATCCAATGCATAGTGACTGGCTGTGATGCTTGCCTGATAAACCGGCGGACGTCCGCCGATAAAGGCCGGGATAGCATCATTGGCCGTAAAGAAGAAAACGCCTTCGAAACGGCGGCCTTCACGCACATAAACCTGTCGGGGAAAATTCCCGTTGTCCGTATATTCATCTTTTGCCAGCCCCCACTCCTTGGCCGCCTTGCGAAAATGAGGTGGAAGCTCCGGATCGTTCTGTGCAAACCAGAACAATCCTTCGGTATATTCGCGCAAGCGTTGGGCGAAACGATCCCTCCACTCCCAGGAAGAGGTCGGCCACGGCCAGTTTTCTTCCGGCAAATCAGTGGAAAGGAAAACGGCGTGTTGGTTATTGGCGTCCGTCTTCCGGTTCGGGACATGTACGATATTGGTTATCTTGGCAATCCCCCAGACGTCGCCGGGTATTTCAGACGGATGGCCGGCCTTGATGCGCCGGCGGTTTTCTTCCATCATCGCCGGCGTAACCTGTTGCATGGCCGACTGCGCATGGCGTCCCGCCCAGACATCTTCAACGAGGGATATATATTCGTTCCGGTTGTAATTGGCCGGTTTCACAAAATCCTTCCGGTTCTTCGGGTCGTTTGTCAGACAAAGGCGGTAGTTATAAGACTGTACGGCGTTGTCGCCCTGAAAAGTGCTGCCGGCGCCTTCCGGGCCTCCCCAATACTTATAAATCCGTCCGGCCCCAACCTCCTTGAACTCGTCATAGCCTTCCCGTCCAACACGAAAAGGGACTTTCGCCGCAGCTGTCAGATCGCCTTCATAGGTGGCGTCGATAAAGATATCCCCCGTATATTCTTCCGTCGCGCCGGTTGTCCGGTTCAGGATACGGATTTTCTCGATCCGGTTATTGCGAAGGACAATGTTCGTATCTTCCGAATCGAATTGGCGCATCTTCAGCACAGTAATTTTATCGGAATGTTCCGCCAACATTTCGCCAAAAACCTTTGCACCGACCGAAGGTTCGAAATGATAGCCGTCACTGCAAACCTTAACTTGTTCGGAGCCGGCCCCGTAGGTATCGATATAATGCTGTTTCACCCGGTCTACGAACTCACGGAACAGGCCGGTGGTTGCCGAACGGGTCGCAATGTCCGTAGCGCCTAATCCGTTTGCCGGAAGTCCGCCAACATGTTCCGTACGTTCGAGAATAACGGAAGTCTTTCCTAACTTCGCGGCAGATATGGCCGTCATAATACCTCCCGGATTGCCGCCGACAATCACCAGATTATGCCGTTCCTGTCCCCAGGCAAATCCTGCCGCCAAAAAACAAAGAATAAAAAAAGTAATGTTTTTCATTGTGTTATATTTAAGTATTATTTTTCAACTAACGTTTATACGGTTCGTTTACAAGTCAAGACGCATCCTTTCCGGACTCATTGCCCTCCTTGATCCGGTATTGCTCCATCCTCAACTTAAATAATTCGGCATTCGTAGGCGGAGTATAAGTAATCGCATTCGCCCCCGCCTGAATCGTCTCTAAAATAAGCTCTTCCGTGGGGCCCCCGGTTGCAATGATCGGTAGTTCCGGGTATCGCTCCCGGATTTTCCGTACGATGAAGGCCGTTTTCTTTGCCCCGCTCACATTGACGATGGAGGCTCCGGCCCGCAATTTCTCCTCTACGTCGGCATATTCGGAGACGACCGTAACAACTACGGGAATATCAATATATTGGCTTACCTGCTGAATCGTATCAAAAGAGGCCGGAGCATTGAGCACGACCGCAAACACTCCTTGGAACTCCGCATGCAAAGCGATATTTGCCGAACGCAAGCCATTGGTCAATCCTCCTCCGACACCACATAACACCGGTATATTGGCAGCCTCCGTAATGGCCTTTGTTATCCCCAACTGAGGGGTAAAAGGATAAACGGCGATTACGGCATCGGCGTCCGTATTCATAATTATGGCGATATCCGTAGAGAAAATTAACGACTTAATATGTTTGCCGAATAATTTTATGCCGGATGCCTGTTCTCTAATTATTGCAGGAACTTTTATAATATCTTTCCGCAAGTTGGATGTAATTTCAGGGATATACATAATGAATCTATTTTTGCGACGAATATATCGATTTTTCAGATTCATCCTATCTTTCCCCGATATTCTTTATTGATTTTTAAACTAATAGTTATTGGTCTATTAATGAGAGTATTCCATTAAGATTTCATTCCCATTTTTCATTCATTTTATTCATTTACTAATCTGCACTTCCAGAATCTGTTTATCTTTCAGCAATTGCTGTTGCAATGCCGGATAATCGATATCCTGAACGGCTTTCTTCCCATCGATAGCGAGGCAGGCTGCCGTTGCCGCCGATTGCCCCAACACCATGAAGACCGGCTCCATTCGAATGGAACCAAACGCAATATGGGTAGAGCTTACGCATATCGGAACCAGGAGATTGGTACATTCTTCTTTTTTAGGAACGATTGCCCGATAACTGATCGGATAGGGAGACGGAACGCCGGCTTCCACATTTCCTTCGTTTTGAACAAACCCGTTTACATCCACATAGCGTTGCACATGATGCGAATCCATTCCATAAGCGCCCATTCCGACGGGATCGTTCGCAACCTCAATCCGCTCACAATTTTTTTGAGTCATCACATAATTGCTGAGCATCCGCCGCGCTTCCCGGATATAAAGTTGCCCTTGCCACCCGTTGCTTTCTTTCTCATATTCATCCTTACAAGTACCCCATCGCGATACTTCATCCCTCACTTTTTGCGGAATACGGGGATGATAGGCGAGCGACCACATCAACCCTTGCTGGTAATCTCGGTGGGCTTGAATCATCTGCTCCCGCTCCTTATAACTTGCTTCGGGATAAGTATGGTTTTGCCCTATGAAATCGGTAGAAAAACCTCTCGCATTATTCGTATCCGTCTTGCGATTCGGCATGGGGGAATTTATCCACGGAATGGAAGTTTCTCCGGCTTCATAGTTTCTGAAAAGCAATTCATAATTCAATTCATCATAGTTATCCGGTTTTTTAAAAGGAATCCGGTTATCGGGATGATCGGTAAGAGTCATACGGAAGCAATAGGCCTGTATTCCTTTATCCCCTTCTCCGTCTACCCCCGGAGCGCCTTTAATCAGATAGGGTAATAATCCGCTTTCCGGATCCCCCTTTATGATATAAGGGTCCACACGGTTCACAAAATTATGGTTATGTCCGTTTCTTGAAAGCGTCCATGTAAGCGTCCGGTTTATTTTATTTGCTTGTACCCCGTTCAATGTCTCTCCATATTCGCTGTTTGATTCACGGCCTATGCGATAAGAAACGCCGGCAGCCGCCATTAAGTCACCTTCATATGTCGCGTCGATGAATATTTTCCCTGTATAACCGGAGCCACTTTCCATCTTGATGGAAATAATCTTACCTTCTTTCACGGTTACCCCCTTCTCACGATCCAGTCTTTCCCCGTATACAAGATCGATTTTCTCATGGGATAGCATTTGTTTGTAAACCGTTAAGGCGGCAGAAGGCTCAAAAGTCCACATCGTTTCTTCTTCTTTCCCGGTACGTGTTTGTCCTTCATCCATATAATCCTCCCGTTTTTGCCATTTCCAATTACTGGGATTATCATAGTATTCCCTGACATTCTGGTAGAACTCCCTTGAAATACCTCCGATGACTTGCTTATTGCCGATATCGGTCTGCCCCAGGCCACCTGTTGTCAATCCGCCAATGCGCCGGGTCGGTTCAATCAGCACTACGGATTTACCCATCCGGGAAGTTTGGATAGCCGAAGCTATGCCGGCCGATGTTCCTCCGTAAATCACCACATCATATGTTTTGCTTTTTTGGGCAAAAATGCCGGAAAAATAAAGAAAGAAAAGGATACTCGTTAGATAAAATTTCATGGTATATTGTTTTTAAATTCAATCAATTGGTTCTCGGAATCATAAATATTGAGCAATTACATGATTATTCCCAATGTATTCGATATAATAGTCATTCTCCCTGACATTAAAGAAGAAATACCACTTTGTATTTTTGTTTTTCCGGCAACCGATATAGTACAAATTATCCCCATACTTAGAAAAGTATCCGGGGGCTTTCTTCTTCGGCATGGTGCCAATGGAACTTTCAACTTCGTGCACCAATTCTTCTACATACATTTTTGCTTGCTCCTTGAAGCCGAAGTAATTATTCACATAGAGTATTTCCACCAAATCACTTAAATACAGTACTGCTTTCTGAGAAAAAAATACATTATTCATTGTTTATCCGGAAATCGATCTATCTGGGTATGCACAGCCTTTATAAACTCATCTGCGGTTAAATAAGGTTCTTCTACCCTTGTTTTCCTAACAAGCTCAATCACCTCGTTTGTTCCCCTTTGAGTAATAATAACCCTTTCTTTTGCTGATAAATCGAAGTACTTTTTCAGATTTTCCCTAAATTCCGATTGACTAACTATAATCATAACGCGTTGTTTATAATTGTTTGTTATCCCAAAGATACGGAAAAACACGAATAGTACTATTAATTGTACAAATAAAGTCGATCTAATATATTAAATTATATGATTCCATTTCATTTGCTTTTTTTGTAAGTTTAAGCTAAAGGGAGGGAAGAGGCCCGAAGCCCTCTTCCCTTTAAGTTCTTACTCATAATTTGGATTTTGCGTCAAATTCGGATTCGTTTTTCTTTCGATATAAGGTATGGGCCAAAGATAGTCCCTAACCGGATTAAAGACGCGTTTGTCTACGGTACGCATAGATGTATTCGGATCATTCGTATCGGAAGCGATGGGTATTCCGGCTGCTTCATAATCGGGAGTACCCCATTTATCTATGACAGGAGCTTTCGACGGATAAGACTTTTGCATCCTTCCCAGCAAAAATCCGTTCATGACCTTCTCTGCAATCTTCCATCGTCTTATATCGGAAAGTCTTTGACCTTCTCCTGATAACTCATGCCTACGTTCTCTTGCTATTGCATAAAACAGCTCGTCGGGATTAGTCTCTGTGATAGCGGGCATACCGGCGCGGGTTCTGATTTTATTCAAAGCGGCATAAACGGAAGCATCTGCCTGACCCGCCTTGATTTTAGCCTCTGCATAAATCAACAGCACTTCGGCATAACGAATAACTATAATATTATTATCACAGTTATTGACGTCTCCATAGTTTTTATCATTCACATACTTCCGCCAGTTTATTCCGCTAAACGAAGCGTAAGCATTCAGAGCGTCCTGATTGTCCACGCGAGTGTTGGTATGATAATTCCAGCATTTAATGCTATCCCTATGCGTCTCGAACTGAAAACCCTGAAAGATACAGCCCGGCTCCTTTGTCCAATCGGAATAACCGGAAGAGGGCAATGCAAAAGTCCAAGCCAGTCGGGGGTCTCTGTTATCCCAAGGCTTAGCCGGATTATAGAGAGGCGATTTGTCAATAGCAAGACCATCAAGGCATTCATAGGAATCGACTAACTGATAAGACGGTATTTTGTTGGCATGGCCGCCACCGTTTCTGCCGCCAAACAGCCTGAATATGGGATGTACTTTTTGGCCGAACAAATACTGTATGGAGAAGAGGATTTCTTTGGAATCCTGCCCTTCATAAGTAAACAGATTAGAAAAGCTCGGATCGAGAATCACATCAGAACCTTCTAATTTCATTACTTCGGAAGCAGCCGCAATAGCCACATCCCACTTCTCATTGTATAAAGCTGTCCTTGCTTTCAATGCAAGCGCGGCCTGTTTGGTAGGACGTCCCGAAGTCGGTTTGTTAGCCGTAGTAAGAACAGCCGCCGCTTCGTCATAATCCTTAAAAATCTGATTTAACACATCAGCCTTGGGCGAGCGTCCGATATTGGCATCAGCAAGGGTGAGTGATTCCAAAACTAAAGGAACGTCCCCCCACATTTCAACCAGATACGAATAATAGTAAGCCCTCAGGAATTGCGCTTGCGCTTTAGCATAAGAAAGAACATCGGCACTTACGGTACCTTCTACCTTAGCCATATTATTAATCAAATAGTTGCATCTGGCAATGCCGCTATAACATGTCTTCCAGATTGTTTCCACAAAAGAGCTTTTGGCGTCGTTTGCACCCTGCGACAGTTTTTGCACGTCACTGGTGTTCCTGTCCCAACCGTTATCCGACAATTCCTCGAAAGCCAGATAGAAAGGCATGCCTTCCAAGTCTGTCCATAAGTCGGTGTAACAGCCTACAACGGCCATGTTAATTTCGGTTTCGTTTGCCAGGAATGTTTTATCGGAAGGCGAATCCAAAGGTGTCTTTTCCAAAAAATCACTACACGAGGCAAATAATAATATGCTTATAAAAATAAAATACTTGTTCATAATTTTCAAAGCTAAAAGTTGATATTAAAATCTCAAATCGATGCCAATCGTAGTTGTACGCATGATAGGATAGAAATTGCCATATCCGGTTAACACAGGAGATTCGACGTCGAAATATTTCCAGAATTTGGAAATGGTAAACACATTATCGGTACTTACATAAAATCTCAAATTGGAAATACCTGCTTTGGATGTAATTTTATTGGGAACCGTATAACCGAGCTGAACGTTCTTCAAACGAAGATAAGCGGCATCTTTAATCCAGAAGGATGAATTTTGCTGGTTGTTACTGTTGTTGAAAGCCAATCGCGGGAACTTGGCGTCGCGGTTTTCGGGCGTCCAGTAATCTTTGCCTATTTCGGGCATTGAACCTCCTTCATAAAAAGAGCCTATCGAATGCCCCCAGACATAACCGTCGGCTTTCCCGACGCCTTGAAAAAGGATGTTCAGGTCTATGCCTTTATATTCGGCGAAAAGGCTCATTCCGAAAGTATAACGCGGAATGGTGTTACCCATAATCACGCAATCGGAAGTATTGATAACGCCGTCGCCTGCGTCCGGAATCCCATCGCCGTCGGTATCAACCGTCAGTTGGTCCTTGTACTTGATATCGCCGGGACCGAAATTACCAATCTGGGTAGCTCCCAAGTATTTGCCGTTGCTATCGTAATCTTCGGGAACAATATAACCGTCAGCTTCGTATCCGTAAAGCGAATACATGGGATAGCCTTCACGATTGACAGTAAGCCCTGTTTCATTAATTCCTTTCAGGTCAAGTATTTTGTTCCTGACGTCCGAAAGATTAAACATGGCGCTGAAATTTAAGTCGCCAAACTTGTCATTATAGGTTAATCCTATTTCCCAGCCTTTGTTTTCAAGCTTTCCCGCATTCTGTGCAGGAGCCGACAATCCTATAATCAGCGGAATATTAAGATTCAGCAGAATATCGTTAGTAACTCTATAATAGTAATCGGCATAAAAGGAGAATTTATTGAATAAACTGAGGTCCAGGCCGATATTAGTCATAGTGGTTGTTTCCCAGCTTATCAAAGAATTCGCCATTGTTGTGATAGCGGCTCCTGATGTTATATTCTTGTCAAATATATAATTTGTGCCTAAATTCACAACCGATTGAGCCGGATAATAACCGTTCAGCGTGTTTTGATTTCCTAACTGTCCCCATGATGCGCGGATTTTCAGGTTGTCCACTGTCTCTTTTATACCACTCCAGAATGCTTCTTCGCTGATACGCCATGCGCCGGATACCGACGGGAAAGCTCCCCATCTATGCCCTTCGGCAAATCTGGAAGAACCATCATATCGTAAATTTACTTCAAACAAATATTTACCCAAGAAATCATAGTTCAGACGTCCGAATACCGACTGCAAAGCATAGTCGGAAGCCGAACCGCTCGACTTTTGATTATCGCTTCCTCCGGCATTCAAGACCGGATAATCGGGAAATGGAAATACTTCCCTGTAACTTGTGTGCCATTTGTTCCAGAATGTCTCCTGCTGATAGCCGGCCATCACCTTTATGTTGTGCGTCTCGGCAATAGATTTATTGTATGTTGCACTTGCAACCGCCATATTTCGGAGACTTCTGTTTGTATTTTCGCTAAGCGTTGATTTTGACTGCGTCTGGGGGTCGGGAGTACCGTCGTTAAGATATAGTTGTACCCGTTTATCCCAGTTAGTGGTATGCCCTTCCCAGTAATTTAATGCGTACTGCCCCTTGATTTCCAAATCTTTGATAGGATTATAGACAGCAATAAGATTTATGATACCCGAAGGATTCGCGTTTTTCAGGGTGCCTCCATCCTTATAATAGGCAACAGGATTAATGCCTTGCCAACCCGGACCGTAACGTCCGTCGGCCAGATAGGCTGCCTGATTGGCTGGTATTCGTCCTACCCAGTTATAACCTGTTCCAAGTTTGGAAGGTTCTACGGCGTCCGAGTAAACAAGCGCTATATCTGTCCTGATGTTAAGTTTAGGCAATACCTTGTAATCCGTATTCGACCGGAGAGTATATCTCTTGAAGTTCGTATTTTCGGTAATACCGTTCTGCGAAAGATATCCCACTTGCGTTAGCGACTTAAGTTCTTTGGTGCCAAGGCTGACGGTGAGAAAGTGGTTTGTTAAAAGGCCATTGTTAGTAGCGGTCGCATCGAACCAATCCACATCGGGATAGTTGGGGTCGCCTCGCTGAACGCCGGCTTCATATTCCTGGATATATTCATCGGAATATTCGGGCGTCATGCCTACGGCGCGCTTTGCAATCGAAATATACTTCATAAAATCAACGGCGCCTACATATTTGGGTACATTGGTAGGTTTGCCCTTCGCTAGGTATCCGTTATAGGATACATATGCCTTGCCGTCTTCCGCGCGCTTGGTCGTAATGAGGATTACCCCGTTAGCCGCACGGCTACCATAGATAGCTGCCGATGCTGCATCTTTCAGTACCGAAATGGATTCAATGCTTTTCGGATCGATGGAGTTGATATTTGATTCAACGCCGTCGATGAGTACTAATACATCGTTGTTTCCCAAAGTGGTTTTACCACGAACACTTATTACTCCACCGTCACCGCCGGGCTTACCGCTTCGTTGCGTTACGGTTACGCCGGGCACCAAGCCTTGCAAAGCCAGTGAAGTCGACGCTACCGTACGTTTTTCCATTTCGGGTAACGAGACTGTGGATACGGCTCCGGTAAGGTTTGCTTTCTTCTGCGTCCCATATCCCACAACGACTACGTCCTCCAACGACTGTGTATCTTCCTGAAGCGTCACAGAAAAGCTATTACGGTTTCCAACTTTGATTTCCTGGGTAAGATAACCAATAAAAGAGACTTGTAACGTAGCATTTGCCGGAACATTATTTAAAGTGAAGCCTCCGTTTAAATCGGAGATCATCCCGATTGTTGTACCCTTGACCACCACATTAGCTCCAATAATCGGTTCTCCGTTCTTATCGGTTATGAGTCCGGTCAGGGTCCGGTTCTGCTGTGTTGAAGAGGGGGAAGTGACAGACAGATGATTCCCTTTGGTTAAAATAACTTGGTCCCCTTCAATTTCATACTTAATCCCCTTCTTCCCCAAAACTGCGTTCAATACATTATTTATTGTTTGGTTCTGCTCTTTCACTGAAATCTTCTCTTTATCATTGATTTCAGTATTGTTGTACATAAATGTATAGGGGTAGTTCTTCTCAATATACGAGAAGAAGTCTTTCAAACTAATATTATTCAGGTTAACATTGATGCGCTGCATATTATTATCTGCTTGCACATTCATTAGCAATGAGAATAACACAAAAGATAGTAATAATACCTTTTTATGCATAATAAATAAGATTTAATGTTAGATGATTTTTTCTTTTTATCTATGTTTGTAATTCTAAACAGCAAAAATCACAAATGACTTACCGTCCTATTTAAGGCGGCAAACAATTGCAGATGGTTTAATTTGGTGTTTAGCGATAAAAAGCATGAGGAATGGCCGTTCTTCGTGCTTTTTTTGGGATGGTTTTCTTTATCTCAACCGGATGCTCACCTCCTTTCCTTCTATTTTATATGTTATGGGAGTCATCTTGTTTATCAGATCCAATAACTCCCTCAAAGATTCTGTTTTCACGACAAATGTATAGCGCAAGTCGGACCGGGCATTTCCAAGCTCGATGTCCACGCCATACCAACGTTCCAACTTTTTAACCACTTCATAGATATCATTATTATATATTTTCAGGATGTTGTTCGTCCAGAGTTTGGTTATTTCGGCATCATCGGCTATCACACGACATCCCAAGTCCGATTTGGAAACCTGCACCATCTGGTTCGGCCGGAGATCGGCCAATACCATCCCGTTCTTTTGATTGATGAGTGAAATGCTGCCCTTTTCAAGCGACACCTCGATGTCCGGATCGGATTCGTAAGCCGAAACATTAAAACTGGTGCCGTGCACCTGTACATTAACGCCGCCCGATTGAACGATAAAGGCTTTCCGCGGATCTTTTGTTACTTCGAAAAAGGCTTCCCCCTGCAAGCTGACGACACGTTCTCCGGAACGGGCATAATAGGTCAGCGCGGATCCGGAATTCAACCATACTCTGGAGGAATCGGGAAGCGTTAACATGGCCTTCTCACCCAAAGGGGCATAAGCCGTAAATTGCATCGCCGGATGATCTCCGCGATTAAACAGGAACGACAGTTCCACTCCCAGAAGCAAGGCAATGCACGCGGCAAGGCTAATGTACTTAACCAAAATCTTCCGGGTATACAGGGCGGCCGGAGCCTGATAGTCGATTGCTTCTCCAATCCTGGACCATACGCGTTCCCGGTCGGGCGCAGGGAGTACAGGGTCCTCCGCCAGATATTTCCATTCTTTTTTCAGGGAGTTGAAAATAGCCTGATGATCAGGATTGCGGTTAATCCATTCTTCTACCGCTGCCTTTTCCGACGGACTACAGTTGCCTTTCAGATAACCGGCTATTTCTTCATATGGAATTTTCATATTTTTTCCTCTTTTATATCTTAGACCCACAAGCAAGAAAATACCCTGAAAAGATTTTACTTTTGTTTGGAGAAAAGGCTTATGTTGCATAACACAAAGCCTCCCGGCGATTGGGTGTTTTAAGGCATCAAAAAATTACAGTCAACTCTAATTATGATTTATGACAAAATGAGTCAACGTGATTTATAACTAAATAATAAACAAGTCAACCAACTTACAAGTTAGAGAAAATGTAGTCAACAAAATCATTAAACCACACCGATTCTGTATTCCCATGTACTCAATGTATTATTTTATCTTGGTGGGCCTGGTGGCTCACCATGATGGGCCACCAGGCCTACCAAGGTGTGCCTGCAGGCACACCATGATGTAATAAAAAAACGAGTACGGTGAAACAGAGAAAACTCACTTATCCATTTGTTGGCGGAGTCTCCCCACTCCGTCGTGTTGGAAGAAGATGTGTCAAAAGCCCATTGTGGGGTGTGTAGGGGTGAATTGAATTAGCCCGTATCATGGAATTATATATATAATACGTTGATTTTTATTAAATTGTATAGGAGTGGGCGAATGCAATTCGCCCCTACGGAATTCCCTTCATTTTGACACACCCTCCTATTCTTAAAAAGGATAATCATTGCGAGGCAGGAGCCTCGCTTTTATCACCGACGGAAGCTGGAGCTTCCGCCGAACATAACTGAAGTTTAAGTGTTTGTTCTGATGTACCGTCAGCAGACACTACGTTCAGTGAAGAATGATAGAGAGTATAAATCTGCATGAAAATCAGTGCAGGGAGGTGACGCCTTCCTGCTATCGGGCGGAAAAAGCAAAACAAAGGAGACCCATCAGAGAGATAAGCAGAGACAACAGAGGCCTATCTGAATAGCTGTCCCATAGTTGGATGTGATATAAGCGCGGATTCGCTTCAAGGCGATAGACATCTGTGTTTCTACCGTTTTCACCGAAATATGGCAATAATCGGCAATTTGCTGGTAAGTGAGTTTTTTTTCCTTGTTCAGGATAAAGATTTCTTTGCATCGTTCCGGCAGAAGATCGACGGCCTTGCCCAGTATGATGGAAAACTCCTCCAAATCATAACAGTCCGCACCCGCTTCCGCCGCTTCCTTCTCCCTCACCCATTCCGCAAGCGATAGGGTATGATTCTCTGTATTCCGCAAGTAGTTTAGCATGCGGTTACGGGCAGCATTATAAAGATAAGTTTTCAGATACCGGATTTCCACATAGTCCCTGTTTTCCCAAAGATTGATAAAAATATCCTGCACCACATCCTCGATCGCAGCGGCGTCTCTCGTATAAAAAGATAGGAATTCACATACCGGATCAAAATACAACTCGTATATTACCCGAAAGGAAGAGACATCAATCACGGATATCGATCTTTGTGAACTCATAGATAGTATTATTTCAAAAGCAAATATAGTTTTTTTAGATAATATATATCATATTATGAATCTTTTTCTCCGGGCTTTATATAACGGCTTTTTCCATAAATTCAACAGTCGGTTCCGGTATTCTCGTGTATCCCATTGCCCAATCCATTATCCCCTTATGAGGTAAGTACTTTTTATTCACTCCCTATCAACACAAAGGTAGTAAATGTTTATATAAACAAAAACAAATTCATTTATTTTCATACCTTTGCAGACCGGATAGTCGGGTTTGTACCAGATTGTTCTTCATATGATTTGTGCTGCCTCTGCATGCGGAGGATCGCTTGGAGAATGCAATGGAACCTTAAAAGAAGAAAACTCAAAAGCTGAAGATAAATGCAAAAATTAATAGCTTATCCCCTTTCCATTATCTATTACCTGCTGTTAGGAGCGACCCTGGTTATTTTCCATCCTATACAATGGCTGTGCTTCAACCTGTTCGGCTATATGGCGCATAAAAGAAGCGTTGATGCATTATGCTTTTTTTTGGTGGCCAACACGTATGTTCTGGGGACAAGATATAAAATCAATAATTTAAATAATCTTCCGACCGGCGTACCTTTAGTCATCGCGGCCAATCATCAAAGCTTTTATGACATCACGAGCATTGGGTGGTTTATGCGGAAAGTACATCCGAAATTTGTCAGCAAGATTGAATTGGGCAGAGGTATTCCCAGCATTTCATATAATCTGAATCATGGGGGCTCCGTACTTATCGACAGGAAAGATCCGAAACAAGCACTATCCGCCATAAAGAAAATGGCCAGCTACATCGAGACAAACAAACGGGCGACCGTCATCTTTCCCGAAGGTACGAGAAGCAAGACAGGCAAGCCTATTCCCTTCGCTAATAACGGATTGAAGATCCTTTGCAAATATGCGCCTTCCGCCTATGTGGTTCCCGTAACCATCAACAATTCATGGAAAATGACAAGATGGGGTTCTTTTCCCTTAGGCATCGGGAATAAACTTGAATTCACGATCCATACTCCTATCTCTGTTAAAGATACACCTTTTCCCGAACTTTTCGAAAAGACGGAACAAGCCGTAGTTCAGGCGGTCATTTAACACGTCCGGCCTGTACATCGGCCAAGACCCTTAAAAAATTACCGCCCCAGATTTTGGCAATCTCCTCTTTGTTATAACCCCTTTCTATCAGTTTAACAGTGATATTGACCATATCGTTTGCTCCGCGAAGGCCGATAAGCCCCCCGCCACCGTCAAAGTCAGAGCCGATACCCACATGGTCGATCCCCATCAACTTTACGGCATAATCAAGGTGATCCATAAACTGATCCAGGTTTGCTTCCTTTATGTTTTCCGAAATAAACTCATCGACAGGACAAAGTTGCATCACGCCTCCCTTCTCCGCCAAAGCCGTCATCTGCCGATCCGTAAGGTTGCGATCATGATCGCATAAGGCCCGTACCGAAGAATGGGTAACGACCACCGGCATTTTGCTTGCTTTCAGGACAGCCCAGAAGGTATTTTCATGGGCGTGGGATAAGTCGATAATCATTCCCAGGCGGTTCATTTCCCGTACGACTTTACGCCCGAATGGGCTCAATCCTCCCCATTCCGGAATGGAATCGCTTGATGAATCGCAGATGTCATTATTCCGGGTATGGCATAAGGTCATGTAATCAACGCCTTTATCCCTGAATTTCTTCAGGTTGCCGATCGTTTTTCCTATGCCGTAGCCGTTTTCGATGCCGATAAAAACCGCCTTTTTCCCCTCTTCCTTGAGACGTGCAAGATCTTCGCCGGTAACGGCCAGGTCACATAAATCCTTGTTGCGTCCGACCTGAGTGTAAATCGAATCGATAATCGTTTCGACATGCCTTACGGCCTTTTCCAGAGAGGCATCATCCCGTTTCCCCTGCCCGATATAGGCAGCCAGGAAGATCCCATCGAGGCGCCCCTCCTCCATTTTCGGCAAGTTCACCTGGTTCTTTTCCCGTTTACTGAAATCATAACCGGTAATGTGGATAAAGTTCAAAGGAGTATCGGAATGGGTATCCAATGCTAATATATGCCTATGTATTTCCTTTGCTTTCTTATACAAAGCGGCGCGCTTTACGATCTGCTGATAGATTTGCAACATGGAAGTATCCTTATCGACTAACGATTCCGGATGCCACTGGACTCCGCATATTGCCCGGTTGGGATAGGCCTCGATAGCTTCCACAATGCCATCGGTCGATTTCGCGGCAATGCGGAAAAGCGGAGCAACCTCTTTCACCGCCTGATGATGATAGGAATTAACCCGGAGGGAATCTCTTCCGAGGATCGTTCCCAACATCGTACCTTTTACAATTGATACGGAATGGGAGGCTTGCTGCATGGGGACGGTTTGCCTGTGATGAACACTCGTGTCCCCGACCTGCGTCGGAAGATCCTGGTATAAAGAACCTCCGAAAGCGACATTGACCAACTGGGCGCCCCTGCAAATGCCCAATATGGGAATATTGCGATTACCGGCCATCCTGATCAGCATCAGATCAAAGACATCCCGAAGCGAATCGATCTCTACTGTTTCATTCCATTTCCCTTCGTTATAGAACGAAGGAGCCACATCACTTCCGCCCGTCATCACCAAGCCGTCGATCTGTTCCAGCAGTCGACGGATAGCTTCGCCGTCGGCAATTACCGGAATCACGAGTGGAATACCTCCGGCCTTTTCGACCGCCTGGATATAGGAACCGGAGACGGTAGAACCTCCGTCGGTACGTGGTGTGCCTGAAATACCGATCACCGGCCCGGACACCGTCCGAAGATCAGCAAAGCGGCCGTCAACCAGACGATCCAAACCGGCCATATCCGTCACCTGCCCCGAAAGGACATCAGGCATAAAAAACAAGAGGCAAAAGAATGCAATAAAAAATAAATTCTTCATCATACAGAAGTTTTTCAGATTATATAAAGGATTAGTTGACTATTTTTTCAATCCACCTCTTCCCTTCGGTCAGGCGGGTAACCAATACCGAAGTCATAATATTTCCCGTTGAATTAAGCAATGTTGCCGGCACATCGATGATGGTCGTGATGACCATGAGCGTTCCCACCATTTGAGGTGAAAATCCGAAGACCGAACAAATGAGCAGTTCACCGGTCATCCCTCCGCTCGGGATCGCCCCGATTACGATTCCGACCAGCAAGGCGACTCCGATAATCATCAGGAATGAATCGACTCCCGTCATTTCACGTCCGAAGATTGTAAAGAGGAAAGCGATTTTCAAGACTCCGCCGATTATCGATCCATCCTTGTGCAGATTTGTTCCCAGTGGAATCACCGTTTCGGCAATACCGAGCGGTACTCCCATCTTATGTGTGGCGGCAATATTCACTGGTATGCAAGCGGCGCTCGACGAAGTGGCTATCGCCGTAAGGGCGGGAGTCAGGATATTCGACCAGAAAGCGACAAAAGCCTTCTTGCCTCCGGCCAGAAACAAATACAGGGAATTCAATCCGAAGAAACTGATGAATGCCAACACCAAATATAAAACGAATGCATTCGCATACCCGTGGAGCAATTGTCCTCCCAATTGCCCTATGGTATCGGCAAAATAACACCCCAAACCGACAGGCGCCGCATACATGATAATCGTTATCATCTTCAAGACGACCTGAGTCGCCGAATTAAGAAAGCAGGCTACAATCTTACCCTTCTTTCCGGCAGAAACGACTCCCAGTCCCAATAGAATGGAAAACAGGATAAGAGGAAGTAAATGTGTTTTTGTGAAAAGCAAGGGAAAGTCCGATACGGTAAACGTATTTACCAGCAACTCGGCAGACGAAAGATGCTGTACTTCGACAGATTGCACAGCGGATAAGCCGGAGATGATTTCCGAACGGTCAATTTTATCGAGCGGATTATAGAATAGCGTAAGAAAGTAAGCAAGCCCGGCAACAATAATCGAAGTAACTAAAAACACAAGAACAATATTACCTGTCACCTTACCGACTTTCTCGCTCTGCTTCATATTGCAAATGGCGGATGAAACACTAAACAAAACGAGCGGGACAATAAGAACGAACATCAGGTTGAGAAACAAATCCCCTACCGGTTTTACAATCGAGGCGTCTTCCTTAAAAATAATCCCACAAACTCCACCTATCACAATTCCCGCCAATAAGCAAAAAGTGAAAGCATAATTTTTCAATATATTCATTTTGATGAGCAAAACGTTTGTTTCGACAAAAGTACACTTTCTTTTCAAAATATTTGTATTTTGAAAAATAGTCTTGCGGTAAGTTAACTTTCCATGCCGATATCCTTTGTTTTTTTAGTGCCTGTTTAAAATTTCCACATTTTTTTCTAAAGATTAGTTCGTTATTGGTTTAGCCTTTTTTTGAATTTGCTCCGTTTGTTCAGCTCAAATAACCCGCTATTATCGCTTCGTAAACGAATCAACTACCCTAAAAACAGAACGAAACAAATTAACGAGCAAAATTTAAACAAGTTCTTATCTTTTTCCCTACTTTTGTAATTTTTTAATATTGCAGAATACTATTTTACATATTTACATATTTTTTACGAGAAAAACAATTAAGAATTATTTTCATACAACTATGACCAATATGCATCGGGAGATCAATGGAGTGAGACGATTTATCATGAGGTTTTTAACAAGCAAAATCAGCCATTGCGTCT
>NZ_LT799418.1:3755855-3893220 GCF_900162725.1 Parabacteroides sp. Marseille-P3160
CCCGCCAATAAGCAAAAAGTGAAAGCATAATTTTTCAATATATTCATTTTGATGAGCAAAACGTTTGTTTCGACAAAAGTACACTTTCTTTTCAAAATATTTGTATTTTGAAAAATAGTCTTGCGGTAAGTTAACTTTCCATGCCGATATCCTTTGTTTTTTTAGTGCCTGTTTAAAATTTCCACATTTTTTTCTAAAGATTAGTTCGTTATTGGTTTAGCCTTTTTTTGAATTTGCTCCGTTTGTTCAGCTCAAATAACCCGCTATTATCGCTTCGTAAACGAATCAACTACCCTAAAAACAGAACGAAACAAATTAACGAGCAAAATTTAAACAAGTTCTTATCTTTTTCCCTACTTTTGTAATTTTTTAATATTGCAGAATACTATTTTACATATTTACATATTTTTTACGAGAAAAACAATTAAGAATTATTTTCATACAACTATGACCAATATGCATCGGGAGATCAATGGAGTGAGACGATTTATCATGAGGTTTTTAACAAGCAAAATCAGCCATTGCGTCTCCAACCGGGACATCTCTCTACTAAAAAATTCTCTGATCAAACGTATCTTAATCATCAGGCCGAATAGCCGGTTAGGAAATCAACTTCTTTTAACGCCTCTCATACAGGAAATTTCGACCGTCTTCCCGCAATGCAAGCTGGATATATTCGTGCGTGGAAACTTAGCCCCGGTTTTATACAAAAACTATTCGAATATCGATCAAATAATAAAACTGCCCCCTAAACCATTTAAACAACTTCTTGCCTATATCAAGGTCTGGTTTTCTTTGAGCAAACGCAGGTATGACTTGGTAATAAACGCCGATGTAAATTCATCGTCAGGGCGTATAGCAACCAATCTATGCCGGTCAAAAATCAAATTTTACAACTGTTTTAATCCCGAGAAGTTAAAACAGGTCCCGGATTACGAACACATGGGGAAAGGTGCCGTTTACAATTTAAGGGATTTCTTAGGAAGAGGCGGGTATCTTACCGGAGAACGACCGATCCCTGTTCTTTCGTTGAGGCTAAGCCAAACGGAGCTAAGCAATGGCGCTTTAAAACTGAGGGAAATAGCCCAAACGAATAAACCGGTCATATGCATCTATACTTTTGCCACCGGCGCTAAATGTTACCCGAAATATTGGTGGCGGGAGTTATACTCTCGCATAAAAAGGACGTATGAAGATCATTTCTCCATATTGGAAGTCTTGCCCAAAGAGAATGTATCCCAGATAGATTTTTCCGCTCCGACTTATTATAGTACGGATATCCGGGAAATGGGGGCCGTAATCTCCCAGTCCGCAATTTTCATCAGCGCCGATTGTGGGATCATGCATTTGGCAAGCAGTGCCGGAACTCCTACCGTCGGCCTTTTTTCAACAACTAAAATCGACATCTACGCTCCCTATAACCCCGGCAGTATTGCCATTGATACGACCCGGACAAGCATAGAGGAGATCATGGTACATATACACAAAATACTCACTCCCTATTGTTCTGGCGGATTGCCATGTCATCCGCATTTTACTAATTATTTTTCATTCCTCTAACTTTACAGCTTCCGGACTCTGTTGATCGGAACTCATCCGGTAAGGCAACTTCCATGTATGCCCTTGACTGTCTCCAAAGTAAAGCTCGGATTTACTTATCTTATTCGGATCTCCATCCGCCCAAAAGTAAAGGAAAGGGTCTACTCCATGGGCAACTTTCCGGACATAATTATGATTCAAGGTACTATTACGGGTTACTTGTTTATACTTCAGCCATGTATCTCCCTTATCATAACTTTTCCAAATGACGATTTCACCCCCGCCTCCCCAAGGTTGGGGGCCATTTTCCGTCGGTCCGATAACCGTCCAGACTTTATCCTCCACCCATAGGCTACCCGTATCATAATTATGATCCGAGGTCGTAATTTCACGGTTAATCCACTCTTTTCCATTCCAATAAATGACCGCCCATTTCTTTAAGCCGTTTTGAGGGCCCGGTTGATAGCCGGTTCCAGATACATACAAGGCGACAGGGTGGCCTGACTTATCGTATGCGATATCTTTTATATAAACATTCTCCCCTTTACTGAAAAACTCCCGTACCATAGTAGGATTATCGACCTCCGTTATCGGAATAGAGAGCGATTTCCCATCCACTGTAGTCCAGGTCTTTCCGAAATCCGTCGTTTGCATATAATAAATATTGGTACGCAAATCAACATTTCCATTCGGATGCCAGTTATAGAAAAAACCGATTTTATTCCCCGTTTGACCGCTGATTTGATAATGCCCTCCATAACGATCTTCCTTCCGCTTGATTGCAACCAATTGCTGGTCTTCCGCCCATTTCCGTCCGTCCGCACTGGTGTTAAAATAAAGCAATCTTACCCCCTGATATTTGGTGAATAAGTAGAGGAAACCTTTACCGGGAATATATTTCGGCTGCGGATAGGTCATTTCACCCGAATAGATACTGTCGAAACGATCGATATTATAAGGTTTTTCGCCCCGGTAAATATAACCCGGTCTTCCCGTACCTCGTCCGCTAACAAAGACCCAGATATAGCCTTTATCATCCATTGCGATAGAAGGATTGTCGTGAGGATCGAAAACGCCGTTTTTATCATGCACAACGACCGGCTTGGAGACTGTTTGCGTTTTATGGTCAAAACAGCCGACCATACATAACAGATAATTACCATAATCTTTGCTCTTTCGGTTCGGTTTATCCGCATCCGAGGGGCGCCCCTCGGCGATTCCTCCATAGACAAAAAAAGTTTTCTGAACTTCAGGGGCATAAATGGCCAAAGGAATATGCTTGGCTGTATAGGTTCCCAAACCGCCGGAATATTTATCCCCGAATTCAGAAAACTGCCCTAAAGTAAACCAAATGCCTTTATACCCGTCAATCCGTTGATTATTGAGATTCTGCCCTTGTACCACTCCTATTCTTAAAGATAAAAAGAGGTATACCCCTAATAAAAATAATTTATTGTGTTTCATATGAGGATTATTTACTGTTTCATGGAATATATTTAATATATACAGTCCCCTTTAACGGTTCTGCATGGGAAGAACTGACAAAATTGTTCTGTTGACTTTGTGGTCCCAGTTGGTTTGCTTTGTGGAATTTCGTGCCAACCGGACTGATCGCATTCAGTATGGATAACTGCCCATTAGGGAAAATGCCCAATGTATTATCGTTATTCCTTTGTTCCGGATTATCCGGAGTAAATAAATGCAAGAATAAGTCCTCGGATGCAGCAACAAGTCTCAGCAGCCCATCATCCGTCACCAGATCCGCTGCATATAGATTTGAATGATAACCTTTAAACTCCGGATATACCCAAGATTCACCGGTTACAGTATTATTATAAGCCTTCTCCCAAAGATTGAATGTCACTCCCTTCATCCGGTTTTTCCATACACGGTACGGTCCGTTTCCTAACCATCTTACCCGCTTTACTCTATCTTCCGGAAAGTCGAAAGTAATGCCGATATTATCATATAATCCACCCACATCAAAAGAGTAAGCAATTTCAATCCAACCGGCAGGCAACAATCCGATTTGAATGATATTCCTTGTCTGCTGTTTGTCACTATCCTTGGGTTTATACATAAACCGGACTGCCTCAACATCCTTCTTTACGATCGGCTGAACATCTATCAGTTCAAAATTCTCATACGTAAATCGAGGACCGTTTGAGAGAGGAAGGCGCTTTCCGTTCACGCTGATTTCCTGAATAACGCCTTTCCTTTTATCAATAATAAGCCTTACATTTCTGGAGCTTAATCTGATTTGATCATCGTCCGCCTCCTTATTTACCTGTCCGTTACCCAAATCAACCAATCTTGCAGCATAAACACTTGCCGGAGTTATTCTCCGTGTCCAAGTATAAATCTCTTTGCCGAACGGATCTATGGCGGTAAGGTATAAAGCATCATATTCATGAATATCTTGTGGAAGCGCAATCTTCAGTGCTCCGGAAATACCCGGAGCAATATCAGGAGCGATCACCTTCGTTTCCGAAACAGCTGAAATTCCTGTTGGAAAATCGAATTTTATCCATTTAGCAATAAAACTACACTGTTTCAGATTGGTAAAATGATAACGATTCTGTACTCTGATAAAACCGTCGAATGAAAGAGGTAGGAAAGTAGTCCCTTCCAAGTAGATTGGAGACCAGACTTCTTTGATCGTATAAAAACTTCCTTCTTTCTCACGATATGGCCCTAATATACCATCTGCCGCATGATTTCCGTCCGTATCCATAATATTTCTTTTATCATTCCTCACGACTCCTTGATCGGCAAAATCCCAAAGAAAACCACCTGCGCTTAATGGATTATCTTGCATCAACTTCCAATAATCATCCAACCCGGCACCATGCCCTCCGTCATATAACCCATGTAAAAATTCTGTCGGAAAAAAAACCTTATTCCCTTCAAAGAAAAAATGGCTGCCAACCCCATAAGGTATATAATGAAAAGTATTCACCACTTCCTCCTCCAACCATGGATGAATAACCTGCCTCTTCTGAATATCATAACGTGCATAATCAGGTAAAAGGTCAAAATTAAAGCCTCCCTCGTTTCCATTAGACCACATAACAACACAAGGATGATTGACATCCCTCGTAACCATTTCTCTTACTAACTTCCTACCGGCCGGGGTATCATAGGCAGATTGCCACCCGGTTAGTTCGTCTATCACATAAAGTCCAAGCGAGTCGCAAATCTCTAAAAAATGTTCATCCGGAGGATAATGAGACATACGGACAGCATTCATATTCATCTCCTTAATTAAAAGTGCATCCTGCAGGCTAATTGAACGGTTACTTGCCCGCCCGGTAGTGGGCCAATGGGTATGCCGGTTCACTCCTTTGAATTTTATTTTCGTGCCATTAACATAAAATCCATCTCCCGGACGCAGTTCTACGGTACGGAAACCGAATTTTTCCATGACGACATGTTTTCTTTCACCGTTTACATACAGTTCTACTTCGACCTGATAACGGTTTGGAAATTCAGAAGACCACAACGCAGGATTTACATAAAAGGATGACAATCGGATCGAATCTTGTTGAAAAACAGGCTGTCTGACCGGAGTTCCAACCGGAGTTCCATCTAATGTTTTCACCTGGGCGGTCACCTCGCCCTTTTTCACCCGACCTCCCATAAAGACATCCATATTGAACTTTCCATCACTACGAGCGTCAATCGCAACTCGTTCTATATGGGCCAAAGGAAGTGCTTCCAGCCATACCGGACGAAAGATTCCTCCGAAAACCCAAAAATCTGCGATGCGCTCTGCATCTTCTACGGAATAATTTGATGACGATTTATGAACAGTGACTTCTAAATCATTCGTTTTTCCAAACTTCAGCGTTTTTGTAATATCATATTTAAAACAATAGAATGCTCCTTGATGCTTTTCTCCTGCACTTTGCCCGTTAATCCGGACTTCAGTATCAGTCATAGAACCTTCAAATACAATATGAATCTTTTTATTTCTCCAATTTTCAGGGATTATGAATTGATAACGATAAATGCCACTCTCATTTAATCGTTCTTTATCATGCCCATAAGTAAATTGTCCGAATCCATGAAATTCCCAGTTGGAGGGAACAGGTATTTTCGTCCATTGGCCGCTTCGATTTCCAGCAGTACAATAAAAATCCCATAAAACCGTATCATCACTACCAGTCCCAGACAGATACATTGATTCCGTATGTTGACCAAACGAAAAAAAAGGCATTAACGAGCAAAGAAACAGAAATAGTTTTTTCTTCATAATCTCTTGTTTTTTCATAATGAATGCAAACTATTTTGAACCAAGTTTGGATTCACATCTATTCATCCTAAGGGATAGGAAATACAAAGTGTTTTTCTTCTATTATCTTACATATCCATACCGGAATTACAAAAATAAAATTTATTTTCTCAATATGTAATAATTTAGTTTATTATAATCGGTTAAGGCACATATTTAAGATAAATCTTTCCTCTCATCGGTTCGAAGTGAGAGGTATTTAAACATAATTCGGCTGACTTTGAAGCCCCTAATTCTTTTGCTTTCTGAAACTTTATACCGATAGCGCTAATTCCACTCAGAAAAGAGATACGTCCTTCGGAAAAGATACCGTCCGTATGATCATTATTCCTGATCATTAATTTCAGGTTCCAACAATTCCGCAATAAACCGATTTCTCAAAAGTTCTATATCATCGTTAGAACCGAATATATTTCCATGATGAAAAATTAATATAAAACACAAAAAGAATCCGATGTTATAAATCTTTTTCATAATACTTCTAGTAAGTATTTCTTTTACAGCTTCCATTTCATATTAAGGAAAAAATCTAATTAATAAGCAATGAATAAAAGCATACTTTTAATTTTATATAAGATATTAATCTCAGAATGTAATACGAGCAAATATAGGATAATGATCTGAGAGTAACCTATCATAATATGTATCATTTAAAGTCGCATATTTATTCACCTTTATATTTTTAGTAAGAAAAATATAGTCTATGCGGGCTTTAACTTTGGGGTTCACCTGGAATTGGTTTATAGTTCCCTCAGTTCCATAAGGAGGTTCTTGGGATATATCTCTTGAATCGGAAAACAAACCATCATTTTTCAGTATTTTTATATGGTTCGATTCGATTGTCCCGTTAAAATCTCCGACAAGAATAGTAGGGGTTTTATCTACTATTTGCTTAATAGTCTTTAATATCAAGTCTGCAGACTTGATTCTGGCTTCATTTCCTCTATGATCAAAATGAACATTGAAGAAGAAGAAAACTTTCTCTGATCCTATCTCTCGGAGTTTTACCCAAGAACAGACTCTGCGGCACAAAGCATCCCAACCCAAAGAGGGTTTATCCGGTGTCTCTGAAAGCCAGAAATCACCGGAATCAAGAAGTTCGAATTGATTCTTCTTATAAAACACACATGCATGTTCTCCGTCTTCCTTTCCATCATCACGCCCCACACCTATACGATCATAGAGCCCCATCTCTTCTATTGCTTTTACCTGATGAATTAGGCCTTCTTGTATTCCAAAAACATCAAAATCATAGAAACGTATAAGGGATATGACTAAATCTTTTCGATATTTCCATTGATTAGATCCATCCTCGTTATTGTCATAACGGATATTAAAGCTTGCCACATTCAACGTGCATCGATCTGCCTTTTGAGCCGTTGAAAACAAGAAAATTAGAAAGAAAAACAAGATTGACCAAATTATCTTTTTCATAAATAAATAGATATATTATTTAACCGATCATTAATTAATAAACCATACGTAAAGCACAACTTTACATGATTTCATTTTAATATAAAACAAAGGGAAAGTACGTTCCTGAAATTATTTTTGATAATCCATAAACTCTATTTTAGTATTATTCCTCTAATATGGTTTATATTCATTCTTCATGACATTCAAGGTTTCTTGTAACCAGACCCTATATCTAATATTTTTATCCCAGGTATTCCCAGCTGAAGCAAAATCACAAAATTTAACAAGAACCGATTTCTTTGCCTCTCCCTCTAAATCCGTTCCTAACACTAAAGGAACCGTAAAAACCATCCAGATATCCGATGAGTAGTTAGCTGACTGATTCAATTCAATATACCCATCTTTAGAATCAACTTTTGCACTCTCATCAATAAAACCATCTGCGAATCGTGTATCCCGGGCTAACACAACCGGTCCCTTAAGAATGGCAAAATGATTATCCTGTTTCACCACTCTTCCTCTTACATCTAAACTCAATGTTATTACATCTCCTGTTTTCCAAAGTCGATTAATCTTACAATAGGTTCCAGCTTCCACTATTTCTAAAGGTACATCATTCACTTTTACTTCATTCTTTTGACTCCAAGCCGGAATTCTTAAAGCAAGAGTAAAGCTTTCCGGCTTATCCACCTCCAGTTTAATTAGAACTTGTCCATTAACCGGATAGTTTGTTTGTTGAATAAGCTTCACCTTTCGTTTTCCTTTTTGATCCAGGGAAATAGACTTAACTTCCAGATTGCTATAAAGATTAATGAAGATACTATTCTCACCGGTCATTACAGCATATTCAGGAAGCAAAGCAAAAGCCCGTGGACCATTTGCATTACAACAGTTTATATGCATTCCGCATTGCTCCTCTCCCGGATGGCGCAATCCTTCTAATGGACTATATTTTGCAATCTGTCCTGCATCAGCTCTCATCGAAGCTAAGAGAGCATTATAAGTAGTTGTTTCAATCTGATCAGCATAAATTGGATTTTGAGTTAAGCATAATAAAGTTTGACATAGTTTCATCCAAGTCATAATCACACATGTTTCCATTGTATGGTAAGTAGGCATCGTTTGAAATGCCTTACCAAAATACCAACATTCAAAGGCACTGCCGGAACCTGCAATATTGATCTCATTCTCTATTATATTTTTTACCGTCTTCTCGACAGCAGACAAATAGATAGGTTCTCTTGTGATTTTATATAGCTCTACAAGTCCTTCATAGCATGACATCATCTCATACGCTTTTTGTCCATTATCAGGTCCGAACCACGGCTTATTTATACTCGCCGGATGTGGAGAACGAGCAGCAACAGGAACACCGGCTTCCGCTTTACTAATTAACTTCGGTCCTTTCTCCGTTTCCCATTGTTTAACAATATATTTTGCAAAGTCCAAATATTTTGTTTCTCCGGTCCTTTGATAAAGGAAAACCATCGGCTCCAGAATACTGCTACTAGCCATCCCCCAATAGTTTCCAGTAGTTACTATATCAACCTTCCCCTCTCCCACTTGAGTAAATAAATGGTCCGCCATCCTACAACATGCTTTTAATACATCTTTATCCCCAGTAAGGTCATAATACGACAATAGACCGAGCATAGAATATTTACGCCCCCAAATATCCCAGCTTTTCAACTGAGCATCAACAGCATAATTTCCAATATAGCCATTGGGAAGTTGTGATTCCAATAATCCTCGAATACCTACTTTAATAGAATCCATTAATACCGGATCATTTTTATAACGGTATGAGAGTACTGCTCCAAGCATCCATTTTCCCCAGAATTCACTCTGCCAAAGATGGGTTTCTGTTTTATTATAAAAAGGTTCTATTAAATGATGTACATCTTGCTCTTTTACCCGATGTTCAATACATGCATCAATTCGTTCTCCGAGATGCCCTCCGATTTGTATTACCGAAGGATCCAATACTTTTAACAAGGGTTGTTGTATTATTGCATTTTGGGAATAAATGCATTTTGGAAAAAAGGAAACAATCAACAGAAAAAAAAATACATATTTTTTCATTCGGCGTAAATTTATAGTTCGACAATCTATTATTTTTTATATTCAATTGATTCTTTCACGGCCTTTAAATAAAGTCCGTCAGGATCACCTTTGGTCGGAACAAGATATCCACCTTCGCCAAGTTCATTCCATGCATAAAGAAAAATTATTTTTTCTTGAGTGGCTTTCTCCGGGTTATCATTTATCCATTTTATGCCACTCCGAATATAATCTTTCAATTTATCAGGAGTTTGGTTTGTGTAATACCAGCCTTCAGGAGTATTATACAGGCCTCCTTCAGAACCTTCCCAGGGGCGCTTATCCCATCCGACAGTAACAGTAGGAATGCAAGGTTGTTCTTTCGTGCCATTCCACTTCTTCATACCAGCAGCAACCAATTCCTCATAATCATGAGGTTCGGAATTCGCTGAATATCCCGGAACAATATTGTAATAAGTTTGAATATCAAAGCCGGATCTTCCTATCGTATGATCTCCACAGCCGGCAATGGAAAGCCCTTGCAAATTATTAGTTATTGCAATTCTGTTTATATCAGCTAAACCTTGATCCGTAATCCCCTGAGGATTAAAAAGAACAAGTAAAGGTTTACCGCTCACTTTAAGATATTGATCATCTTTAAAATAAGGCATCCAATGCGAAACAGCCTCCTGCCAATTCTCTTCGCCCGTAATTTCATGGCCTTGATGATTGGCAATAAGTAAAGCAAACTTGACTCTATTTTTGTTTTTTGCTTGAAGATATAAGGCTAAACTTGTATGCTTAGGATCAGAAAGAATCCTTTTTAAATCCAATGGAGCCTTATCCGGAGCCCAATACCAACAAAACAGGAAAAAATCAATGCCGTTCTCCGCAGCCAAATCTATTTGTCGTTCCATTATTTCGATTGAGTCGTTTCTCCATCCCCAAATAGGTTCACGAGAGGAATAATCGGTTGCTAATTTTTCACTTAAATGAGTTGGTGCGTTTTTTGCCCATAAAGCGTCTGGATTACCTGCATGTCTGTTTGTTCCGGACCATCCGTCAAAATAATAGGTTCCAACCATTATTTCCCTTTTTTCACTAACACTATCGTTTTTCTTTTTGTTACATCCTATTCCCAAAAACAATATTAAAATGATAGGAAATACGATAATTAATCTCTTTTTCATTATATTGGATTAAAAGTTCAAAGTGACATCGATTCACTGATAATAATTACCATGTAATCACAAGCTGACCTGTGATATTTTTATATTCATAATAACTTCCTTCAAAATCTGTCCCTTTCCGAGATTCAAGAATAACTTCCTTTTCTGGAGAATGATTATTATGAGGCATAGCTTTATAATTCGTTTCATCTTTTCCCGGATAAATCCGTACATTGGCTCCCTTCAAACCATAAATACCTATTTTACGATTTATTTCATATTCTACAGGCGCAAGTTCATGACAAGCTACGACTCCTTCTTTCTGTTCCACAAAAACACGACATTCCTTATGCCATGACTTTGGCATATGATAATTCGAATAACCATTCTTCAATTCCGTTTCTGTTCCCATAAAAAGAGGCGCACCTTGTGGAAATTTGTACGATTGCTCTACCGTTTGATCAGGTACATACCCACTAAACCAATATCCGTTGTTGTTTTTCGAAATACAATTTATCGGATTTTTTCTGCTAAGTTCCTTCTTACTGTATTTTATTGAATAGCCGATCTCTCCAAGTGCATAGCGCATTAAAGAACCGCCGATAAAAAATCGGGGCATGTCATCTTGCGATAACAAATGACCTCCTTTAAAAGAAGCAGAATTTGTCCCTCTCACATAACAGATAGCTCCTCCTTTCCAATCCGGAGATTGTCTTAAAACCGCCACGTCTCTATGTACAGAATGATTTGATACCTTAGCAAGTATTCTGGTATCAGGCTGTAGATTCTCTACAAGAACTTCTATTCCTCCACCCGACATGTCTTTATTGTGATGCAATAGAGAAGGTTGAATATAATTATCAAAATCCGAATTCAAACTTATTGTCACAAGACCATCTATCGGATCCGTCAATTTAATATTCAAGAACCTGAGAAAGTCTTCACTCGCATGGGTTGCCGGACCATAGACAATAACTTTCCCGCCTTTTTCCACAAATCTCATCAACTCCTTTTCCACTTCTGCCCCTTTTTCCGGAACAGTCGTCACTAAGATAGATTCATTAAGAACCGTCGATTTTTTTTGCATACAAGAGATAAAACCTGCCGTGGAAATTACGGTATTTATTGGAAAACCATCATTTATAGCCTGAATAACAAACCAGTCTCCATAAAATATTTCTTCTAAACGGTTTGGGTCTTTTTTAAACGCATTTTCGTGATATTCATCAAAAGGATAAAGCCAAACAATCGGCCCTGCTTTATCTGGGGATTTTCTACGAGCCTGAAGTATATGAGGTATAACCTCGTTTGGTACTTGGTCTGGCATATTTCCGTAGGAATCATCCACTGTTAAGAGATTCAGATGGGTTGGTAGAGTAATCTCACCTTCGGAATTAATCCGGCTAACAGCCATCGGGAGATAAATATCATGAGCTTCACGGCCATATCGATCCAACCATGGACTATTTGCCCACCATGGATCATGTATGTAATATCTAAACAGATACCGATTATCCGGGATTTCCGATATTCTGGACATATAGCCGGCTAATTCTAAGCCGAAATCTCCATTTAAGGCAGCCCATGGTGAATTAGGCGGCGGTAAAATATCATATGGACCGGTATATATACTTTTCAAATCAACTCCATCTCTGGCTAAGTCTATGCCAGCAGACAAATTTGTTCCTCTTGTTTCTATTCTATAATCCGGACATCCTTTTCTGAAATCAGTCCAAAAATCAATTATCTTTTTTCGTATATCTGTCATTTTATCCACATGAAATACTTTACTGTCATATATCGCCCCAATTGTATTCCATGTTTCCATCCCGAAACCAAATCCATTTGAAAACCATAAATAATCAAATCCGATATCTTTCATCATTTCCTGGCTTTGCTTTCCTAAATAGTAACCCAATGATGTTCCTTGGGGAATGCCATTGGGAAATGCCGCATATTTTCCACTATCCTCATTTAGTCTAGCATAACAACAAACAAATGATTTTGCTCCCATTGTATTTGCCATACATATTTCCGGATGTTTCGCATATTTAAACGCCGATTTGGCAAACTCAGGCCCGGGATCAAAAGTTTCACCCACACGAATTATTTTACCCGTTATTTGCTCACCTATTGTTTTCAATGTTCTAACAATATATTTTAAATCCCCATAATTAAAAGAAGGAGTATTTTCCATATAGGTATATGCTCTCGTATGTAAATTCAATTCTCTGGGACCTGAATTTACTTCATGCGTTGTGTTGGGATTCCCAATATATCGTCCCCATTCCAAAGGTTGATTTAAATCTCCGCTATAATCCAGTATTTCCGAACCATCTGCTGTCCAGAGCAAAATAGAAACAGTATCACAATACTTTAATAAAGGATTCCATTGATCAAACATGGACTTGCAGACATATCGGATATATTCTTTGTCATTTTGTTTGAAAGGCTTTAGTGACATTTCCAAGGTTATATTGTTAAACTTTTTTATAGATGGATCCAATCCTATATTATCACTCATCCGTTTTTGCTGTTGGCATGCAGTTATGACCATGAATAATATCATTAGACATATGACATTCTTTTCTGTATTCAATAATCTCCAATTCTTCATATTGCTCTTATTACGTGTTATTTATCAATCGTTTTTGACTAAGGCATTCGTTGTAAATCCTCCCAAACCACATCCCAATTCCCATCTTTGGGAAATCCCGGATTTGTTTCATCACATCCATCCCATCCCGCACACATCATAGCAATCGCTGTCAGTAAGCCGCCATTACCTGGTAGATATATCCGCAGCATTTTATTTTGATAATTATGTCCATTTGAAAGATAGATATTTGTACGTTCGTCCATCAATAAAGCTGCAATCGCTTTTTGGGGTTGACGAAGTCGAGCGGCAGTCATTGCCAATATAGGAAAATCCCATCCCCAAGTATGGCTCCAATTCCATTTATCAAATATCCAATTAAAGGTATTCAGCATAATATCACCTTTAAACAAGGGAGACTCAGGAAGAAAACCATAAGCACATAAAACAGAAGGATGATCTGAAGTATAAAGCTTATTATGGTAGGTTGCGGGTATAGATTCTGCAGCCAAATAAAGATTGTCTTTTGCAGCCAGAGAGGATAGCTTATTTATGATCTGATCCCATTGTTCGTTTCTTTTCAATCCTGCACGTAGCCTCCATTGCTGTGCTACATTCAAGCCATAATACCAATACGCCAGTTCAAACGGAGGATTTAATATCTCTTCCGGTCTAAACATTTCCTGGGCTGGAATAATACCGGCCAAAACATATCGATTATTTATGGTATCGAAAGTAGCAAATGATGCCATAAATTCAGCTGATTCAAATATCGTTTTTTTATATTTATTTACGATCTCCTTCGAGTGCTTTTGCCGATAAAGAAGTTCTGCTAAATAGATTATATGTGGCTGTTGCCATATTAAGAAAGAACCGATAGAGGAAGGAGCTTCATTCCCTGACGGATCCGTCATCTTCATCCATCTTATTCCGTCATACCCCTGCCTTTTTGCTATTTCTCTCGCTTTTTCTTCAACAGAAACATACCATTTCAAACTTCTTTCCATTAAACCAATCCGACTCCATAAAGCAAAATGGGCCGTATGCCACCAATGCATTTCTAAATGAAATTTACCATACCAACTATTATAGGTAAGTCCTGTTTCTTGTGGAGGCATATTTCCTGCACATTGTATCGCCATTAAATATTGAGAAAGAACGACTCTTCTTTCCAGTACTTTCGCTCTGGGATCCTTACATTTTGAGAAATCAACAAATCCACCATATTTCCAGTAAGAATTCCAATAAGAGTTATTTTCTTTACTCGCATTTTCAAACGAATCATTATTTGTATCCCTTATTTCCTTTTCATTAGCTGCAAAACGCAGAGAAAAACGTATTTCTTTCTTATCAGGAGAAAAAAGAAAATAATGTTCTTCCTTCTTTTTTATTTTCATATTACTCTCCCAGTTCATCCGAACAAAATAGACGGAATCATCTATTTTTCTCTTTATAATAAGACACTTATCAATCTGTTCTAATATTTCAGTTTGATGTTTTTCTGAATGATTCCAGTCACAGGCATCATCGGTATGTCCTCCCGTTGGATAAGGAAAACGTAATTTCAATTTTAAAAGACCACTTGAAAACATAGAGGATACGATTTTGACATATATCTCATCTTTTTGGGGATGGCAAAAAGTTTGCACATAAACAGAATCCCTTTCAATGACAAAACAACTGTTAATAGTTCCATTATAAAGATCTAATGTTTGAGATACAGATTTTACACTTTGATAATCGATTATCTGTCCTGATGAATCAAATATTTCAAATCCTACAATACCCAAATGTAAACGATGAGGATTCGCTCGGAAATAATCCGAAGCTTTTTGTCTCCTCCCAGATTCTTTAAACTGGACAGAATAAAAACCTTTATCCCCATGTCCAAAATTTGGATGAATTAATGTTTCTTCAAATTTATATTTTTCATCATTAGGGAAGCTGTTCCAACCCCATTCCGATTGTGTTCCCAACGGAATTCCATTCCTATATAATTCAGGAAAACTTTGCAATCCAGTTGCATCTACCGTAAAAGCAAAACGACCATTTCCTAAAGATAAAGAAGATAAAGAATCAAAAGAAGTTACCAATGGATTATTTCGTTTCAAGACTATAGCTCTGTCTATTTTATTATTTTGACAAAAAACGGACAGTGCCATAAAGAATAGAAATATGAATGCAAAAATGGATTGTTTCTTTTTCATAAAAGTAAAAGATTTCTCTTATGGTTTTATATGGATGAGGATAGGAATTATCTAAAAAATCAACAAGATAGAGTGATAAAACAAATAAAAGCTTAAATATTATCAGACCACCCTACTTGGCCTGATAATATTTATACAATTATTATTTTTTCTTTCCGGGTTTGACAAATTCAAAGTTTTCTATGAGATATTTTGAGTCATCCTTCTTTATCAGATTATAGTATGGAGAATACATTTCAGCTGAAATTGTCCCTTTTTCCAAATCAAAATGTAACAATCGCAAATATCCTCCGCCAAAGTCTTCACCTTGATAATTCTGGAGAATCTGATATATTTTATTGTTATTTATACCTGTATCTACTTTTAATGCAGAACTCATTACGTGACCACTTAGAACTAAACGTATATTGGGATACACCTTTATTAAACGATCAAAAACAAACTGAGGACTAAAGTCTCCATAACCTGCATTATTTTGTACAATTTCTCCCTTTCCGCTAAGATGATAATGTGTCAATAAAATAACATTATATTCATGATAAGCCTTTATCACGTCACCGGCCCAATTGATAGGTCCTTGGCGAGGACAGAACTCCAAAACAACAACAAGCCAATTAGTATTACCCACACGGAATGTATAGTAAGCATTATCACTTTTACCCGGCTCATATCTCCCCCGTTGAGCAATAAAACGTGATGTAGGAAAATAGGAGTTAAACTTAAAGGTTTTACGCAAATTTTGATTCACATTACCTGGAGCGGCACTCCCACTATATTCACCAACAGCTTCAGTATCATGATTACCTAATGCTATTGCATATGGAATTCTTGCTTTATCAAATTTAGCAAAATATTCACCGGCTATTTCCCAATGAGTAAAATTGTCGTAATTTGCTACATCACCAACATGCAAAACAAGCGGTATATTCAATTTTTCTTTGTTTTTTATTATCCAATCAACCTGACTTTCAAGCATTTCAGGTTTAGAATCCACTTCACATTGGGTATCAGGGAAGACAGGTATTGTGAACTTCTGTGCATTTAATTGTAAAAGCAAAAAAAACAAGAATAATAAAACATTTATCTTTTTCATCTTTTTATTTTTTTAGTTACTGTCAACATTAACTGTTAATTACTATATCCTGGATTTTCAACTAAGTTTGGATTGTTTGCTGTTCGATCCATAGTGATAGGAAAATAATAATTCTCAGACTTAAATATAGGCGGATTAACTGCTCCATCCACTTTCAATCTTCTTTCAACCAAAAATTTCCTTGTTGTAAAATCTAAGATATAGCGGATTCCACTCATATGCCTTGAAAGATAATCTTCAGCAATTCTCCATCGTCTTAAATCCCAGTAACGATGTCCTTCAAAAGCCAGTTCTACCCTTCTTTCATTCCGTATTTTTTCATTGTCAATTGTACTTAATTCTTTAATTCCTGCTCGTTCGCGGATTTGATTAAGTGCATTTAACGCAATATCTACTCTACCTAAGGCATATGCAGATTCAGCGTAATTCAATAGGATCTCAGCATACCGGAAAATAATAAAATCTTGTGATGAGCCAAAAATACCTGCAGTAGAACTATTTCCATTATCTTTCTTTTCATCCAAATACTTAAGAACGCCAAAGCCTGTTTGCGTACTTTTTTGATCTCCGTTTGCTAAAACTCCATTATAGGAACCTGTTGTTAGGATAGTTCCATCCTCTTTTCGTATTCCATTATAAAAGTCAAGATTTCTGTCCTGCCACTGAGTATCCTGAGTGTAAAATGTAGCAAAAAAACGAGGATCTTTATTTAACCAAAGCTCTTGCGTCGTTAACAACTGGCCTTTTAATGCGTCTAAATCCAATGTGCCGGGTTTTCCATCAGTATATTCAAAAGCTTCAATCAATTCTAAATATGGAGCATCATGGATTCCGTTAGCCCAACCATTGGGAAAAGGACATTGAAAATAATCATAGCACCATCCTGCTCCGCTATAATCTCTATCACTTCCATCATGTTGGACTGCAAATATTACCTCTGAATTCCTCTTTGTTAAAAACAATTCCCTAAAGTTTGCCGCCTTGTCAAGATTTTCATTATAAAGCCTATATAATCCGCTTTTTATAATCGCTTCAGAAGCATCAAAGGATTCTTGATAATAATGATTCGTTTGCCCATTATCTATACCAACAACACCTTCCAATTGAACAGTTCCATATTGAGCAATACTTCCGGCATAAAGTGCCGCCCTGGAAAGCAATGCTAAGGCTGTATATTTGGAAGGTCTTCCCCATTCCGTATCGCTAACCTTCTCAGGTAATAACTCACTTACAGCTTTCGCCTCCGATATCACGAAATCATATACTTCTTTCTCCGTATTCCTTTTAGGATAGAGCGCATCTTCAGAATCCGTTATTTGTTGAACTTTCGTTATTAACGGAATTCCCCCATAGCGTTTTACCATATAAAAATAATTAAAGGCACGAAGAAACCGAGCTTCTGCAATCTTTTGTTTTTTAAAGGATTCACTAACTGATGAAGAAGGCAATCGTTCGATTATCTCGTTCAGAGAACGTATTACTTTATAAGGTTTTTCCCAATATTCTAATAACCCTCCTCCTATTTTAAGTCCATTTACCCTATACTGATAGGCATTACCAGAAAAATTAGAGGTTGATTTAGACTCATCACTTACATTATTAATATAAAATATAGAAAAAAATGGTTTGCTCGTATTAGAAACGTCATCCGCTTCATTATTTAATACAGTTGTATTTAAGTATGCTCCCGTAAGAAAAGCATCGACTAATATTTCATCATCCCAAACTATTGTTTCCGGAATGACATCTAATGGCTCTTTATCCAGTACATTACATGAAGCAAAAACAAGAATAAAGCTCAAGAGAAACCATTTTTGAATATTTTTAATATATTGTCTTTTATTATCCATAATTCTTTTTTTTAAAAGATTAATATTAATCCCACCGATAAATTCCGTTGCTGAGGATAGTAATTTGATCCACGTCCGGTCGGAACTTCCGGATCTAAACCGTATTTATTGAGAGAACTCCATGTAAGTAGATTAACACCAGAGAAGAAGAATCTCAAACTTTCAATATCAATAGATTTTAAAATATTATTTTTTAAGGTATATCCCAAATTAACAGATTTCAAACGGATATAGTCTCCTGGAACAAGTCGATAATCAGAAGTCCAACCATTAGAAGATGCTCCGCCTAATCTTGGGACTAAGGCATATCTATTATTATTCGTTTCAGTCCACCTATTATTATAATATTCTTCTGTTCTACTATCTAAGGTCGCTATAACATCAAAGCCTAAAGATCCTTGAAATAAGAAATCAAGATCAAAATTTTTATAATTAAATGAAGGATTAAATCCAACAACCCAAGTGGGAACGGTGCCTTGCCCAATTTGTACCTGATCTTTCCAGTCTATAATCTTGTCATCATTAACATCTAAATATTTGACATCACCCGGACGCAGAGTTGTATTTCCTCGCTGATCCTGATCATAAGTCAGGTTATCTATCTCTTCCTGACTTACAAATAATCCATCTGATAGATATCCAAACGTTCTGTCAGTCCATTTTCCCGATTTTATATTAATTCTTCTTTGATCAGAATCTAAATATTCCGGTTCTTCGTAATGGTTCCATTTAGAACGCGCCCATGAAATATTTGTCTTTAAATCCCAGATAAATCCATTCTGATTCCCGGAAGTAGCCAACATAAGTTCAAACCCACGGGTATTAGTGCTATTTAAATTCTCAGACGGAAGTGAAGCGCCAAAGGAAGAAGGCAATGTGATTAATCGGTTAGCTGGAATTCCCGTTCTTTTTCTATAAAAGACATCTAATGACCCATAAAAAAGTCCATTCCAGAAAGAAAAGTCACTTCCCGCATTATAGATTTTCAACTTTTCCCATGTAAGCTTTGGGTTTGCTAATCCTTTGGAAACAATACCTGAATATCTATTTGCTCCCCAAAGGTACGAACCGCCTGTATTCTTATCTGTAATATCATAACCCGTAATATAAGCGAAATTACTTACATTATCATTACCTGAAGCTCCATAACTTAACCGCAACTTTAATGCATCTAAATGATTGAAAGTCTTCATAAAGTTTTCCTGGTCAAGGCGCCAGGCCAAGGAAACGCTAGGAAAATATCCCCATCTGGAGTCCGAAGGAAATTTCGCCGATGCATCTGCTCGCAATGTAGCCTCCATTATATAGCGACTCATATAGGAATAATTCACACGACCAACCCAACTCAATCGCCCCATTTCACTAGTTGACGCACTATTTGTCATACCAACTGTACTACCGGCTAACATTTCATCAATTGCGGGGGTGATAAAGTTTGATCTTGCAGCCATCACATTATTATTATAATAATCAGTAGCTTCGAATAGGGCCAATGCACTTAGATCATGAATCTCGTTAAATGCATTATTATAAGACAATGATGTTTGGTATAATATTTGACGATCATTAGGTAAATTATATGTCAGATTAGCTGTACTACCAAATGAACCTGCATAAGTATAAATATCAGCCGCATAATCATATTTATAGAAAGGCACGGGCTTCGAAAAATTCTTCGTTGAAGAATACGTCTGTTTATAATCAATGAGTGTTTTTGCTCGTAAACCTTTAACTCTCTTAAAATCATAAATCAATTCACCAATGAAACGTATCTCCTGGCTTTTTCTATCACTATATCCGGATAGATTCCTATCTGTCGTAATATGTGCTCCTCCCGTACCTCCTCCTTCTGCATAAGGCGTTTTGGATGGGTCAGGAAAATGATCCGGGTAGATAGGCAATGTTCCCCAAAAATCGCCCCATATATTAGAATCTAAATTTCTTGTCGTATAATCTCTATAATTTATGATAGTAGAGAAATCCATTCTTGCAGTCAAATTACTTGTTATGTTAGCATCAATGTTTGCACGAATATTATACCTTTCATAACTGGCATCGCTTCTTTTGAAGAATGTTTCTTGTTTCATATATCCGATAAAACCATAAAACTTCACATTATCACTGCCTCCTCTCACTGACAAATTATGTTGTTGCTGCGGCGACCAGGTTCGGATTAACAAATCATACCAGTCCGTGTTTGGATATTGCGGATCGCCTCCATTATAAAATTTTTGTATTTCTTCTAATGTAAAAGGAGCTGTTGCCTCCGGTTGTCCTCCTTGAATATGTCCCTCTCTTTGCATTTCAGCGTATTGCCCCGAAGATGCTTTTTTAGGCATATTGGTTATACCTTGCCAGGTTAAAGAAGTATTAAGGGTTAATACCGGTTTTCCTTTAGTCCCCCGTTTGGTTGTTATCAAAAGAACTCCATTTCCTGCCCGGGCTCCATAGATAGCAGCTGAAGCGTCTTTCAATATAGAAACAGACTCTATTTCATTTGCATCAATAGAATTAAGATCGCCCTCTGCTCCATCGATAAGTACTAAAGGACCATCAAAACCTCGAATTTTTAGTGTCGCTTGGTCGGAACCAGGTAATCCACTTGATTGTAAAGTAATTAAACCCGGTAATTTACCTGCCAAAGCATTGGATACGGTGGACACTGGTGTTTTGATAATATCATTTGCTTTAATGGATGATACAGAACCTGCAATATTAAGCCTTTTTTGCATTCCATATCCTACGACAACTATTTCATCCAATTCGGATGTTTTCTCGACGAGAGAAACTGTTATAGAACTTCGACTGTCAACAGGTATTTCTTTCGAGATAAAACCGATATAAGAAATTTGCAATATGGCATTATCAGGAGCATTAATAGTAAATTTCCCGTCAAGATCTGAGATTGTACCATTGCTTGTCCCTTTAACCACTATATTCGCGCCGATAATCGGTTCTCCGTTTGCATCCTGTACCGTTCCTGTTATTTTTCGTGTCTGTTGAAGAACGGTTGTTATTTCTTCTTTTGGTTCTTTCGAAAGCACAATATGGGTACCTTCCAAAACATAGCGTACATCCGTATCAGCCAAAAGATTGTTTAAGACTTCAACTACCGGTTTATTTTTGGCTTTTACTGAGACTTTACGGGTAACATCGATCTCATTGTTATATATAAAAAGATAGTCAGTCTGACTTTCAATTTCATTTATGATTTTGTCGAGCGAAGCATTCCGCTGATTAATGCTGACTCGGGCATTCTGGGAATGCGTATTCTCAGCAAACGAACAGAACACACAGACCAAAAATAGAAATGTGGTTATTCGCATAATTCTAAATAGTTGTTTAAATTGTGGATTTTTTAAATAATAGAGTCCACACAAAGAGTTATTTTTCATACCTTTGTAAGTGTTTGAGATTAATACAGTTTTAATTAATTGTGTTAGTTAGGGCCGGTAAATGTTAGCGCATTTATCGGCTTCTTTTTGGGGTTAACAGTTTTTCATTTCATAGGCAAACAGTCGATTTAAAGTTAAACATTTTTACTTAATATAGATGATATGATTATCATCGTCTCGTTGATATGTAAATCGAATATTCTTTTGAAGAACGCGTAAAGCATATTCGACACCGTCTGTCTGACGGAATTTTCCCGTATAAGTGTGTTTATTCACACGGCTACTCTCTATTTTAATCGTGATTCCATAATATTTTTCAAAATCACGCATGATTTTTGAAAAAGATTCATTTTTAAAGCAAATCAGTCCCTCTTTCCAACGATAATGATTGAACTCATCAACAGCAACTGCCTGCAAACGCCCATCCACCAGATAGGCTTTAGTCTCCGGCGTAAGCAGCAAAGCGTCGGTCGGATCTTTTATGGAAGCCACTTTCACACTGCCTTCCATCAAGGTTGTTTCAAATTCATCCGCATCTTCGTAAGCTTCCACATCAAATTTGGTTCCTAAAACTTCAACGTTATGGTTTGCTGTTTGGACAATGAAAGGGGCTTTTTCATCCTTCTTTACTTCGAAATAAGCTTCTCCCGTTAGAGTGACTTTTCGTTCTTTCTTATTAAATGCAATGGGATATTGTAGGGTAGTCCGAGAATTTAGCCAGACATTCGTACCGTCAGGCAATGTAAGATTGATTCGCTGTCCCGGGGGCACAAAGATAGATTGCATCCGGGATAATTTTTCGTCCATTTGACGTTGATAGTACCAATGGCTCCCTCCAAGGACAAGCAAAATGATCGCTGCGATCTTTACAAGTTCCAGCGTGGCATTCCTTCCTGACTTCTTTTTCATTTCCACCATCACAGGAGATGTCTTTTCTCCTGTCAGCAAGATTATATCATACTGTTTCCGTTCTTCATTAAAAGAAATACGATTTTCAGGAGACTTATCAAGCCACTGTTTCAAAATCACTTCTTCCTCATAAGAGGCAAGCCCTTCAAAATATTTATACAATAGAGATCTATTCATTTTTTTCTTTAGATAATCAACCGCTTATATATATAGCAGTTTAGAAATAGAAGACCCCAGTCATTTGTTTATTTTTTTCTAAAATATTTATTGATGCAACTTGCCAAATTCTTTTGTTTTTATCCTATCTATTTATAGATTTGTATATTAAGTGGAATGCAGTCTTATAGTAAAAAAAACAAAAATAGATGAATAGAAAAGAATTTATCCGTACTACCGGATTATTAGTATGTGCACCTTCACTTTTCTCATTCAAAAGCGCAACGAATCAGAAAGCTGATTACCTAATGACTGTGAATGGTGCTGTGCCTATAAATAAGACCGGGCTTATTTTACCGCATGAACATATCCTCGTTGATTTCATCGGCGCGGATAAAGTAACCCCATCCCGTTATGACGCTGATATAGTATTTGCAAAGACGCTGCCTTACCTGGAACAAATCGTACGCAACGGGTGCAATACGTTTGTGGAATGTACCCCGGCTTATTTAAGCCGGGATGTAAAGCTTTTGCAGCGGCTCTCCAAAGCAAGTGGACTGCATATTATTACCAACACAGGATACTATGGGGCCGGCAATGGAAAATATTTGCCTCCTCATACGTATTCCGAATCTGCCGGACAACTGGCTGCAAGATGGACGCGGGAATGGAAAGAAGGGATCGAAGGTACCGGCATTAGGCCCGGCTTCATTAAAATAGGCGTTGACGCCTATCCACTTTCCGAGGTGCAACACAAACTGGTCGAAGCGGCGGCATTGACCCATCTGAACACAGGTTTGACCATCGCCATACACACCGGTAATGGAGAGGCGGCTCTGGAAGAAATGAGAATACTTAAAAACAAAGGCGTACGCCCGGAAGCATGGATCTGGACACATGCCCAAAACGAAAACGACAGAGCTGTACATTTGCAAGTAGCGAAAGAGGGAGGCTGGGTTTCCTTTGATGGCCTGAATACACAATCCCTCCGAGAATATATTCAATTCCTGAAAGATATGAAAGAGGCCCAGATGCTTCATAAAGTACTGATCTCCCATGATGCGGGCTGGTACCATGTAGGAGAACCGGACGGAGGTAATTTCCGACCGTTCGATACAGTTTTCAAAGACCTTATCCCTGCACTGGAAGAGGAAAAATTTACAGAAAAAGATATTGATAAGCTTTTCAGAAAAAATCCGGCTCGTGCGTTAGCCATAAGCATCAGAAAAGTATGAAATTAAATAATCGATAAAGTCATCCGAATCAATAAAATAAAATATAACGTTCAAACTATTACTTAAACGAATAAAAGAATAATCAGGAAATAGTCTTTTAATGAAATCCGCAATCGAGTCAAAGCTTTAGAGATATGATATTCTACCCCACTGATACTCAATCCTAAACGCTGAGCGATTTCTTTATAAGAGAGATTATGCTCGCGATTTAAGAGAAAGGCCTGCCGGGTTTGTTCAGGTAATGACGCCAATGTCCGGTCAACGATTTCTTTTGCTTCATCAATAAACAGTTCGTTCGGGTCACATGCTTCCAAGGTGGATATCCGGAGGTTAAACTCCCATAAGGCATGCACACGCAGTTTCTCTGAGGCATCTTCCCGTACTTGAAGATGTTGTAAATAATTAAGACATTTATGCTTTATAATAGTAAGGATATAAGCCGACGGATTGGATTCCGAAGCGAGGGTCTGCTGGTTTTCCCAATAGTACATGAACGCCTCAAGTACGAAATCCTCCGCTACCGCCAACTCCCGGACATACGAATTCGCAAAATGGACAAAACGTCCGTGGTAAGTCGTAAAGAGTTGGTTAAATGCACTGATTTCGTTCTCCTTATCCATGATTTCCAGATTAACTTATGGCAAATATATGAATAAAAAAAACATCCATATCCATTAAATATTTACTAATTTTGCGAAAAGGTAAATTATATACCATTCAATTATGTTATTATGGATATCATCAAATTGAAAGGAGAAGACCGACAACTTTATAACCTCATAGCCCATCTGGTAATGAAGGAAGAAGTCTTAAGTTACAATTTGAATTACTCATATAAAACGTCTCCTGAATATCGCTGGTTCGTCGCCACAAACGAAGGCAATATCCTCGGCTTTATCCCGGTAAAATTAAAAGAGGGAAAAGCGATAATAAATAACTATTTCATCGCCAATGACGAAAGTACGGTTCTATCGACATTATTAAAAGAGGTCATACAGGATCTTTGGCCTGACTTTGAAGTCGAATCGGTAACACAAATACGTCATATCCCTCTTTTTGAGCAAAATGGTTTTGTAACGATATTTCAATGGAAAAGATATGTTAAAATGAAAGTTGTCTCAAATGAAAAAAAACGTCTATGAACGGGCAATGAACCGGATAAAAATACTGTTTAACGAGTTTGATAACATCTATATTTCTTTTTCCGGCGGTAAAGACAGTGGTGTTATGCTCAATCTTTGTTTGCAATATATGAAGGAAAACAATATCAAGAGAAAAATCGGAGTATTTCATATGGATTATGAAATCCAGTATAATGAGACGATCCGCTATATTGACCGGGTATTTCAACATAATTCCGACTTGCTGGAAATATACCATATTTGCGTCCCATTCAAAGTAAGTACTTGTACTTCTATGTACCAGACTTTCTGGCGCCCTTGGGAGGATGCCTGCAGAAAGTTTTGGGTACGGGAAATGCCTGCAGGCTGTTATACAAAAGAAGATTTCCCTTTTTATACTATGGAAATGTGGGATTATGATTTTCAGACCCTGTTTGCCCAATGGCATCATCGTTTGAAAAAAAGCAAAAGAACATGTTGTCTGGTTGGCATACGAACTCAGGAAAGTCTTCATCGATGGAGAACGATATACGGCAACAGAAGGTGCCAGATGTATCACAATATAAAATGGACTCATCAGTTATCAGATAATATATATAATGCATATGTGATATATGACTGGTTGACAACCGACATATGGACGGCAAACGGTCGCTTCGGCTGGGATTACAACAGGCTTTATGACCTGTATTATCAAGCCGGCGTAACTTTGGAAAGGCAGCGGGTAGCCAGCCCGTTTATTTCTGCCGCACAAGAAAGCCTGTCGCTTTACCGTGCTATTGATCCTGACATGTGGGGAAAAATGATATGCCGCGTGAATGGCGTAAATTTTACTGCTATTTACGGGAGTACGAGCGCTGTGGCACGACATAGTAAAATCACCCTTCCACCGGGCCATACATGGGAAAGCTATATGCACTTCCTTTTGTCCACCTTGCCTGAAAAAACGCGGTTGCATTATTTACAGAAATTATCCGTAAGCATTAATTTTTGGCGAACCAAAGGAGGTTGCCTTTCTTGTGAGACTATCGAAAAATTACAAGCTTGCGGCATTGAAATTGAGGTATTGCCGCATTCGAACTACAAGACGAGCAAATCCCCGGTAAAGATGGAATATCAGGATACAATAAATATTCAGGAATTCAAGTATTTACCCACTTTCAAGCGAATGTGCATATGTATCCTTAAAAATGATCATCTGTGTAAATATATGGGATTTGCCATGACCAAAAAAGAAATCGAAGAGCGAAAAAACATAATGGAATTTTATCAAAAAAACACAAATGAATGAGAATAATGAGTACATTAGTCCTGCTTACAATGTCAGACGGGTTCCGATAGAAAAAATAAGAGCAAATGCATATAATCCCAATGTAGTTGCACCTCCGGAAATGGAACTTCTGGAACTTTCCATTTGGGAAGACGGGTATACGATGCCGTGTGTCTGCTATTATTGTTCTGAAGAAGACAGATACGAACTTGTAGATGGATTCCACAGATATATGGTAATAAAAACATCGCAACGCATTTATAATCGGGAAAAAGGTTGCCTGCCTGTAACGGTGATTAACAAAGATCTGTCCAATCGAATGGCTTCAACCATCAGGCATAACCGGGCCCGAGGGATACATAGCATTGAACTTATGACCAATCTGGTAAGCGAACTCAAAAAGGCAGGAATGAGTGATGCATGGATTATAAAGAATATCGGCATGGATAAGGATGAACTACTTAGGCTTAAACAGATTTCGGGTTTAGCCGCTCTATTTGCGGATAAAGATTTTAGCATTCCCGAAAGACACGCTAAGATTTTTTAGCTAAAAAGAGCATTGCGCCGCCCTGAAAAAGGAATATACTCGATCAATTGATCGAGTATATTCCTTTTTGATATTGAGTGCACTCAATTTTTCCCGTACAAGTCATGACTTTGGGGACAGCCTTTCCTCTCCGGTTCACATTTTTATTTTGTGACAGGTCGAACACCTGGCCAATTCGCCGCGAAAACGTTTTTCTACCAATTCATGTAGACGGCTCTTCAAAGCATCCAAACGTACATGGTCGATGACATCGGACGTAAAAGCGACACTCAACATCAAACGTGCTTCTTCTTTGGAGATTCCACGACTCTGCATATAAAACAAGGCATTTTCATCGATTTGTCCGGTCGTCATACCGTGCGAACATTTCACATCGTCGGCATAGATTTCCAATTGAGGCTTACTGAACATCCGTGCTTCCCGTGTCATACATAAGTTACGATTATTCTGATAAGCCTGCGTTTTCTGGGCATCCTTCGCCACATAGATCCGTCCGCTAAAAGCTCCGACGGAACGATCGTTCAACACATTCTTGAAAAGTTCATTACTGGTACAGTGAGGAACGGCATGATTGATATAGGTATACGTATCTACCTGTTGCTCCCTGTCTAATATAGACATCCCGCAAAGGTAAGTTTGGGCCCCTTCTCCGTTGAGATCGATATAATAATTGTTACGGCTCAAACCATTGTTCAACGTAATTCCATCCACCAGAACATTCGATGAAGCGCCCTGCTCTACATGAAGCGAAGAAAACCGGGTGGTCGAGACACTGCTTTCTTCCAAATCATAAAAATCGAAGTAAGCGCCTTCAGCGGCAAAAATCTCCACCACTTGTGTCGACAGGAACTTTACATCATCAATGCTATGGTCACAAACCAAAAGCCGGGCTTCGGAATGAGGTTCCATAATTACCAACATCCTCCGGTTTGCCATCAAATCACGATCACTCCTGAAAATATTAATCAACTGAATCGGGCGTTCTACCTTCACACCTTCCGGAACATAAAGGACAAAACCATCCTGGGCAAGCATCGTATTCAATGCAATCACTCCGTCCTTTGAAAAAGAGGCGGCTTTGCCATAATACCGGGAAACCAGTTCCGGATGCTGTTCCGCAAAGCTTTTCAGGCTTCCGGCAAAAACGCCCGGAGGGAAAACTACATTCGGTTGATTTCTCTCATAAAAAGAATCATTGACAATGAAATACAAGGAAGTACTCAAGTTGGGAACATCGCAACAAAATACATCTTCCGGATTGACGGGTACCGGCTTCCGGCTCAGGTTCAGCCCATAATCAGGCGCGAACGAGCGGGCGACGTCCGTATATTTGTAATCCTCTCCTTTCAAAGAAGGGAATCCGAGTCGCTCAAAAGCTTCGAAAGCGTCCTTACGAAAATGGTTGAGCACAGGGGAGCTATGCTTGCAAATCAAGTCCTCATACTGTGTAAACAGATCAATATAGGATTGTTCGGCTCTCATATTACTCTCCCTCCACTTCTTTTTTTATCCAGTCATACCCTTTCTCCTCTAATTCCAAAGCAAGTTCCGGACCGGCAGATTTCACGATGCGCCCTTTGTAAAGAACGTGTACAAAATCCGGTTTAATATATTCCAACAACCGCTGGTAATGGGTAATGACAATCGTTGCATTCCGAGGTGTTTTTAAATGATTCACACCCTTTGCTACAATCCGCAAGGCGTCAATATCCAAACCGCTATCCGTTTCATCCAGAATAGCCAATGTAGGTTCCAGCATCGCCATCTGGAAGATTTCATTTCTTTTCTTTTCTCCTCCGGAAAAGCCTTCGTTCACACTCCGGCTGGTTAGTTTGCTGTCCATCTCCACCAATTCACGCTTTTCACGCATCAACTTCAGGAAATCGGTAGCCGATACCGGAGATTCTCCTTTATACTTACGATGCTCATTTACAGCCGATCGCATAAAATTCACCATACTTACCCCCGGAATCTCCACCGGATATTGGAAACTGAGGAAAATCCCTTCGCAACTCCGTTCTTCGGGAGAAAGCTCCAGCAGATCCTTTCCCTCGAAAGTCACTTCTCCTTCGGTCACTTCAAAAGCCGGATTTCCGACCAATACGCTACTCAGCGTACTCTTACCGGAACCGTTCGGCCCCATAATTGCATGTATTTCTCCGGCTTTAACAAAAAGATCAATTCCCTTTAATATTTCCTTGCCATCGACATTGGCATGCAAATTCTTTATATCTAACATGTTTTTTATTTATTTATTATCCGACACTACCTTCCAGAGAAATAGAGAGAAGCTTCTGAGCCTCTACGGCAAACTCCATAGGCAGTTTATTCATTACTTCACGCGCATATCCGTTTACAATCAGGCCAACGGCTTCTTCAGTCGTTATCCCCCGCTGATTACAATAAAACAACTGTTCTTCGCTAATCTTGCTTGTCGTCGCTTCATGCTCTATGACCGCCGTTTCATTCTGAATATCGGCATACGGGAATGTATGGGCCCCGCAAGTAGAACTCAACAAAAGGCTGTCGCATTGGCTATGGTTGCGGGCGCCTTCGGCACGAGGAACAACTTTCACCAAACCGCGATAACTGTTCTGGCTGAATCCGGCGGAAATTCCTTTCGAGACAATCGTACTACGCGTATTCTTCCCCAGATGGATCATCTTGGTACCCGTATCGGCCTGTTGGTAATGGTTCGTTACGGCAACCGAATAAAACTCTCCGACCGAATTATCCCCGGCCAAAATGCAACTGGGATATTTCCATGTAATCGCAGAGCCGGTTTCCACCTGTGTCCAGGAAATTTTACTTCCTTCCCCTTTGCACAAACCGCGTTTGGTTACAAAATTATAAATACCGCCTTTCCCTTCTTTATCCCCCGGATACCAGTTCTGTACCGTGGAATATTTCACTTCGGCATGTTCCAGGGCGATAATTTCCACAATCGCGGCATGCAGTTGGTTTTCATCCCGCATCGGAGCTGTACATCCTTCCAGATAACTTACATAAGACTCGTCATCCGCCACAATCAGTGTACGCTCGAACTGTCCCGTATTCGCCGCATTAATACGGAAATACGTACTCAGCTCCATCGGACAGCGTACTCCTTTGGGGATATAAACAAACGAGCCGTCCGAAAAGACAGCCGAATTCAACGCCGCAAAAAAGTTATCCCGGTAACTCACAACGCTGCCGAGGAAGCGTTTTACCAAGTCGGGATGATGCTTGACAGCCTCGCTGAAAGAGCAAAAGATAATTCCTTTTTCTGCCAGCACGTCTTTAAAAGTCGTCTTGACGGAAACACTATCCATAACGGCATCCACAGCCATTCCGCTCAGAATCTTCTGTTCCTCCAGAGGAATCCCCAGCTTATCAAATGTCTTCAGCAACTCCGGATCTACTTCATCCAGGTTTTTAGGTCCTTCTTTCCTCCTTGGGGCGGCATAATAAATGATATCCTGATAATCGATGGAGGGAATAGACAAATGCGGCCACACGGGCATTTCCATCGTCTGCCAATGCCTATAGGCTTTGAGGCGAAAATCAAGGAGCCACTCAGGCTCTTCTTTTTTCGCGGAGATCGCCCGGATAATGTCTTCGTTGAGTCCTTTGGGAATCGTATCCGTATCGACGTCCGTGACAAATCCGTATTTATAGTCTCCGCTTGTTACTTCATTCAGTATATTATTGGAATCTTGCATTACTCATACATCATTAAATAGTTATTCTCCTTTATTAAACAAGTCATTCGGATAAATGGTTGGGACAATATTGCGTACGGTAAAATAAAACCGGGATTCAACCTTCGTTTCCAATGAAATAAAAGAAGATTTGGGATCAAGGACTTCCAATAAGTTCAAAAATAAACTTAAAAAAAAGAGGGTTGCAATCAGGCCGAAAACTCCACCGACCAAATGGTTGAATAAACTGAGCGGAGTAACCTCCAATACCCGATGGACAATTTCACCCGTAGAAACCACAATGCCTACGATCAGCAGGAAAGCCAATACATAACTCCCGATCATCGCCGCTTCCTGTGGGAACCAATCCGATTTAAGCAAATGCTCTCTTACCCAGACCGCCACTTCCGCACAAAAATAAATGGCCGCCAATAAGGCTATAAGCGAAATAACCTGTCTGACTAATCCGTCAGACAGGCCTTTTATCAATCCGATCACTGCCAGACACAACAAACTAATGTCTAACCAGTTCATATCCTTTAATTATAAAGTCTTCCGAATTTCCGTCTCCTCAAAAGCTTCAATGATGTCGCCTACCTGAATGTCATTATAGTTGGTAAGGGAAATACCGCAATCCAAACCGGCCGTAACCTCCTTCACTTCATCTTTGAAGCGCTTCAAGGAGGCTATTTCACCTGTATGGATCACAATACCGTCGCGGATCACCCGGACTTTATTGCTTCGCTTGATCTTACCTTCTTTCACGACACATCCGGCAACCGTCCCTACTTTAGTAATTTTAAATACTTGCTGGACATCCACATTTCCGCATATTTCTTCTTTGATCTCCGGAGACAACATACCTTCCATCGCACTCTTCACCTCATTGATCGCATCATAGATGATCGAATACAAACGTATTTCGACGCCTTCTTTCTCCGCCATCCGGCGGGCCAATAAGGCCGGTCGTACTTGGAAACCGATAATAATCGCGTCGGAAGCGGCCGCAAGAACCACATCCGATTCCGAGATTTGTCCCACCGCCTTATGAATCACGTTCACCTGTATCTCTTCGGTCGACAGACGTATCAAGGAGTCCGACAAAGCCTCTACCGAACCGTCCACATCTCCCTTGACAATGACATTCAGTTCCTGGAAGTTTCCGACAGCAATACGCCGTCCGATATCATCCAGCGTAAGCATCTTCTGCGTACGCAATCCCAGTTCGCGTTGCAATTGTTCCCGGCGGTTTGCAATTTCACGCGCCTCCTGCTCCGTCTCCATCACGTTAAACAGGTCGCCGGCCTGCGGCGCTCCATCTAATCCAAGGATCAGTACCGGTTCCGAAGGACCGGCCGTTTCCACACGCAGGTTACGTTCGTTGAACATCGCCTTTATGCGCCCGTGATGCGTACCGGCCAGGACGACATCGCCGATCTTCAAAGTCCCGTTCTCAACCAAGATGGTCGCCACGTATCCGCGCCCTTTATCCAACGACGATTCAATGACGGAACCGCTGGCACGTCTTTTCGGATTGGCTTTCAGATCCAGCAAATCGGCTTCAAGCAACACTTTTTCAAGAAGTTCCTGAACGCCGATCCCTTTCTTGGCCGAAATTTCCTGACATTGGTACTTTCCTCCCCAATCTTCAACCAGATAATTCATCCCCGCCAGTTCTTCTTTGATCTTTTCCGGATTAGCATGGGGCTTATCTATTTTGTTAATGGCAAAAACGATCGGAACGCCCGCAGCCGAAGCATGGTTGATCGCTTCAACCGTCTGTGGCATCACATTATCGTCCGCAGCTATAATGATAATGGCGATATCCGTCACTTTCGCTCCACGGGCACGCATGGCCGTAAAAGCTTCATGCCCCGGCGTATCCAGGAAGGTGATGCGCCGCCCGGAAGCCAGTTTTACATTGTATGCCCCGATATGTTGCGTAATCCCTCCGGCCTCACCAGCAATGACGTTTGCATTACGGATATTATCCAGCAATGATGTCTTACCGTGGTCTACGTGTCCCATGACCGTCACGATCGGCGGACGAGATACCCAATCATCTTCATTATCTTCCTCTTCCTTGATGGCGTCAATTACTTCGGCGCTCACATATTCGGTCTTGAAGCCGAACTCGTCGGCTACTATATTGATGGTCTCCGCATCCAGGCGCTGGTTGATAGAAACCATAATACCGATACTCATACAGGTCGAGATAACCTGCGTAACCGGTACATCCATCATGTTCGCCAAGTCGTTGGCGGTAACAAACTCCGTCAGTTTCAGGATGCGGCTTTCCCTTTCCTCCTGCTCCAACAGTTCATGCTCACGTCTTTCGGCGGCGTCCCGTTTATCCCGGCGGTATTTCGCACCTTTTCCGGCCTTACTCCCTTTATTGGTCAGGCGGGCTAAGGTTTCCTTGATCTGCTTTTGTACATCTTCCTCATTCACTTCGGCTTTCACCGGTTTCTTCAGATGCTGCGTGCGGCGTTCATGCGTCGGACGAACGTTCGTGCCCGGAGTATTGGATATATCCACCCGGTCTTTCTTGATCCGCTTCCGTTTCTTCTTTCCGTCCGCGTCCGCAGAACCTCCGGCGGCATTCTGTGCCGATTTCAGGATTACAACCTTCTTAATGCCCGGAGCGGACGAATGACCCGTTCCATTCTGGTCGGATGTCGAGGCTGCCGACCGGGCCTTGTGTTCGTTGAATTTTTCCCGTTTCTCTTCCCGTTCTTTTTTCCGTTCTTCCTTGGTCTTCTTTTTAGGGCGGGTAGACTGGTTCAATGAATCCAGATTGATCTTTCCGGTGACCTTAATCTTCGATTCGAATTTGGGCGTACCGATACGAAAGATCGTTTCTTCCTCCGCCGAAGCGGCTTCAGGCTCCGCCGGCTTTTCAACGGAAGGAGAAGGAGGCGGTACGGTTTCTTTTTCCGGTTCCTTGGCGACGGTTTTCTCCGGTTCTTTGGCGGCAGCAACCGGCTCCGTCTTTTCAGCGACTGCAGCCGGCTCTGTGACGGCGGCTTCAGGTTTTACTTTCTTCTCTGATTCCTCCGCTTTACGCACAGGCTCTTCTATTGTCTTTGTTTCCACGGCCTCTTTTTCTACAGTCTGTTCTTTTTCCGGCGCTTTTTCCTTGGGCTGTTCTTCTTCCTTCGGAGAAGGTTTGCCGGCCAAAACGTCTTCCTGTTTATATATATGCACGCGAGGAGCATCCAAATCAATGTGCCCCTTCGTTACTATTTTGGGAATAAATTCTTTTGGTATTTCCGTCTTGATCAGTTCCGGCTTTTTCTCCTCTTCCTTTTTCTCCTCTTTCTTCGGATGTTTGATTGAAGAGGCAGGTGTAGGCGCCGACGGGGTTATTTGGTTCATCAATCTTTTCCGTTCCGCTTCGGACAGATCTTTCCCAAACTCATTCACGAGCAAAGTATACTGTTCATCACTGATCTTCATGTTGGGGTTGCTCTCAACAGGAAAACCTTTCCCGTGCAGGAAATCGACGACCGTCGTAATTCCTACGTTCAAGTCTCTTGTTACTTTAATTAATTTTATAGGCATATTTTACTTTGTCGTGTTCTTTATTTCTTTGCTTCGTCTTCTCCTCCTTCATCCTCACCCTCAAACTCGGCCGACAGGATAGCAAGGACGTCGTCTACCGTTTGCTCTTCCAGGTCGGCACGTTCGATAATCTCTTCGCGTTTCATCGCCAATACCGCTTTCGCGGTATAACAACCGATATTTTTCAACGCATCGATTACCCAGGAGTCGATTTCATCCGCAAATTCATCCAGGTAAATATCTTCTTCATCCGCGCCTTCCACATCACGGAAGACATCGATCGTATACTCTGTCAACATACAAGCCAGCTTGATATTCAATCCTCCTTTTCCGATAGCCAGTGAAACTTCTTCGGGACGAAGAAAGACCTCAGCTCTCTTTTCTTCCTCATTCACCCGAATAGATGAAATTTTGGCAGGACTCAAGGCTCGTTGAATGAACAAAGATATATTAGATGTATAGTTAATTACATCTATATTTTCATTTTTTAACTCTCTTACGATTCCATGGATACGGGAACCCTTCATTCCGACGCAGGCGCCTACCGGGTCGATCCGGTCGTCATACGACTCGACCGCCACCTTGGCGCGTTCGCCCGGAATACGGGCAATCGCCTTGATCGTAATCAGTCCGTCGTTAATTTCAGGTACTTCCAACTCGAACAGGCGTTGAAGGAAGACCTTGTCCGTACGTGAAAGAATGATCTTCGGATTGTTGTTCACGTTTTCCACCCGTTGTATGACCGCACGTACCGTTTCGCCTTTGCGGTAGAAGTCCGAAGGGATTTGCTCCGATTTGGGAAGCAGCAACTCATTTCCCTCGTCATCCAGCAACAGGATTTCTTTCTTCCAGACTTGGTACACGTCCGCTGCAATAATGCTTCCGACGCGTTCCTTATATTTAGCGTACAAATTATCCTTCTGCAATTCAAGTATCTTGGAAGCCAGCGTCTGGCGCAGGTTCAGGATTGCACGACGGCCGAATTTGGCAAAATGTACCTCGTCGGTAACCTCTTCCCCGACTTCGCAATCCGGATCGATCTCACGCGCTTCACTCAGTTTGGTCTGCAAATTGGCATCCGTCAGTTCATCATCTTCCACGACGATCCGGTTTCTCCAGATTTCAAAATCTCCTTTCTCCGGATTGATAATCACGTCATAGTTCTCATCCGTCCCGAACATTTTGGCAATCACATTACGGAATGACTCTTCCAACACACTGATCATCGTATCCTTGTCAATATTTTTCAATTCCTTGAATTCCGCCAGCGTATCGATCATGCTGATTGTTTCCTCTTTCTTTGCCATAATTTACTTGAATCTAATTAGATATTTTGTCTGTTTTATTTCTTCTTTTTTATAAGTCCGGTCCTCTTCCACGGTAACTTTCCGCTTCACACCTTCCGGTTTTACTTTCTTTTCGACCGTAAGCACAATCCCCGATTCATCAGCGGATTTAAGGATACCGGTCAGTTTCACTCCGTCATTCAACAGCACCTCCACTTCGTTTCCGATGTTTTTTACGTACTGCCGGAGCACCTTGAACGGAGCGGTAATTCCCGCCGAACCGACTTCCAACTCATAATCCTCTACATCGCGGTCCAAATGTTCTTCCACATAGCGGCTCAACTCCACACAATCGTCGATACAGACACCTTCATCATTGTCTATTTCAATCACAATCCGGTTGCCCGCCTTCACCATGACATCCACTAAATAGTCATCCGAACCGGCCAGCTTCTCCTCCACTATTTGTCTCACTACGCCCTTATCGATCATATTGTTTATCCCGTTACAATAAAAGAAGGGGACTACCCGCCCCCTCCTCATCTTCACTTAATCGCCTGCAAATATACAAATCCCTCGTGACTTTGCAAAACAATATGAAACAAAAGATTATTCACTATTTTCTATAGAATAACGCAGAACCTACCCGACAAGCCGGTAAAAATGGCGGAAGACTTTAATTATACGTATTAAATATGAAAAGCCTTCGAAAAAGTGTGAAGGAAATCCTCACAGGGCGTAAGTCATACGGATTTTGTCAACTTCCGCCCTCTTTACGGTCACGGAACTCGCGGGGGGTGACGCCGAATTGCTTTTTGAAAATGCGGCTGAAGTAGGCTGGATTCGTGAAACCCAATTGATAGGCTATCTGGGCTATCGGGTTCTGTACCTTCTCTTCATCCAGCAAAAGCATGGCTTTATTCATCTTCAGGCGGAGCACATAATCATTGGGAGTCAGCCCTGTAATCCGTTTGACCTGGTTGAACAGGTGGGTGCGCCCGATTTTTAACTCGCAGCTCCATAAGTTCACGTCAAAGTTAGGATCCGAAAGATGTTGCAGGATGACGCGATCGGCAGCTTCCAGGAAAAGCCGGTCTTTCGGGTTGGTTCCTCTGATGAGCGGTTCGTTTTCGATGCTTTTCTCCAGGTTAAGCAGGCGTTTGCTATTCCGCACCAATTTATTACATTGCAGGAAAAGAAGTTCCATATCAAACGGCTTCTCGATATATTCATCGGCACCGCGCCGGATGCTATCCACTTTCTGCTCGAAAGAAGGTTGGGCAGCCAATAAGACTACCGGAATATGGAGCGTCTTCACATTCGTCTTCAACATTTCACACATTTCGAGTCCGGACAAACGGGGAATATTGATTTCGCTCAGGATGATGTCGGGTTGCTCTGAGATGGCATATTGATAGGCCTGCTCTCCGTCTTTAATGATGTTCACCTCATAGATCAAAGAAAGGGAATCTTTCAAGAGGAGTAAAATCTCATCATCATTATCCACCAGGAGCATTTTGAAAAGCTTGTTACCTTTGGATTCGCCCCCCCACTCTTCGGTAAGCTCTTCGGCATCCCGGTCGACGACCAATCGTTCCATCAACTCGAGCGGTGCAACCGGTTCCGGAAATTCTTCCAGTTCATCCTGGTCGAAATGGGAATTGCCTAAACGAAGTGAAATCACGAACACAAGTTTGTCCTCCTCCTTTTCAGCCCGGATAGATCCTTTATGCAGTTGTATGATTCCCCGGCTGAAAGCCAGGCCGATTCCCCGGTCGGAAAACAGAGTAATACCTTCTTTTTTGCTTTCTTCCGGATGATTGAAGTCCTCTATGAACTGTTCCACGCCGGACAGATCATAGTCCGACAATTGGTAGCCGATCCGTATCTCCATCTTGTTATTTTTACGCTGTACGCTCATTACGACCTCTCCCTTGGGCGGTGTCGCTTTAAATGCCGTCGACAACAAATTATAAAAGACCTTTTGCATCTGGGCCGGATCAAACCAGATATAAAGTCCGTCATTCGCCCCGAGAAACCGGCAATTCACCTTCTTTTCGGCTGTATATTCGGAGAAACTGCCCAAAATCTCCTGGACAAACTGGGAGATATTGGCCGTCCTTACCTTTAGGCGCAAGCTGCCGGATTCCATTTTGCGAAAATCCAGTAATTCCGTCATCAATTCCTGTAGCCTCACCACCTGTCTCCGGATGCGCTCGATGCGCCCCTTCCCGATCTGGGAAGTGTCATGCATCAGCCGGTCCAAAGAAGCGACGATCAGGGTCAACGGCGTGCGGAACTCATTGGATATATTGGTAAAGAATTCTATTTTATGTTTGTTGACTGTCTCGATCCGTTCCAATTCTTTTTTTTCCAGGGCCAATGATATCTTCAACCTCGACCGGCTGCGATAGAAACGGACAATCCAGTAGATAAGGGCAAAAATCAAAAAGGAATAAAGGGCAATCGCCGGGAGAGAGAGCCAATATGGGGACTTCACGACAATCTCCAATTGAATCCGGCGTGCCGGATCGGCTTCTTCCCTGACAATGAGGTGATAAATTCCCGGGCGAAGGGAATTGTATACGATTGTATTATGCTCGGCCGGTGTCCATAACTTGTCTAATCCCTCCAACTTATATTCATAAGTCGTAAAAGAGGAAGACAAGTAGTTGGTAGAAGCAAAAGTCAGGCTAATCGAGTTCTTGGAATAGGGCAACACGATTTTTTTAGTCGCGAGGATGCTTTTCGGCAGAAGAGGGGTAGAAGCCTTGACAGGTTTGTTGTTGACGGAAAGGGAAGAGAAAAACATCGGATAGTCCATATTACTATTGATCATATCCCGCTCGGAAAAAGAGAACAAACCATAAAGTCCGCCGACATAAATCCGGTCTTCATGCGGAGAGGCGTAGAGACCGCAATCTCCGCTGAATCCGGTCAGCGGTAACGCTTTCCCAAACGGCAGATGGCGGGGAGAAAGTAACTTTCCGTCGGGAGAAACATTCAGTATCGTCAATCCCCGGTTGCTCGTCACCACAAGACTGCCATACAGGGTAAAAGTCATGCAATAACAGATATCGCTCAGCAACAGTCCATTCTCCCGGTTAATCAGGGAAAAAGAATTTTTATCGGCATGATAACGCAAAAGACCGGAACGTAAAGTCATAAAGTACAAACCTTTTTCGGCACTTCCTCCTATCTGAAGGATTGCGCTGGGGATGATGCTGTTTTCGCTCAGTCCGTCGCCGTAAAAGGCGGAAACCTGGTTTGTCCGCAGATTAATCGTAAATAATCCTTTCAAATGGGAAGAAACCCACATCACATCCCTTTCATCCACAAAAACCGTACGGACGATGCCCGAAGTCATCTCTCTCAATTCCTCCGACTCGAAGAAGAAAGATATTCCCTGGGTTTTCCGGTTCATTTTAAACAAGCCATTCTGAGTCAACAGGATCAAATCGCCCTTATAGGGAATGATTTCTTCGATTATCCGCTGGTAAGTATCTGTCATTACCCTATCGATCACAGGATAAATGCGTTTGGTACTCCCGTCCCGGCAGTAAAGTCCTTTCATATAGACACTCATGTACAGGCGGTCATATTCTTTGTCATACCACAAGGCGCGGATCTTATCGTGCGGCAAACCGCCGGGAGCCGAAACGATATGGCCAACCTGCTTGTTACCTTTCCGGAGGATGTTTATTCCACTTCCTTCGGTTGCAATATATAAGGTATTCGCCCGGTCTTCCACGATTTGTCCGAGCACTACGCCATGCATGGAATTTACATCGTTTTCCTGCGTCGGATAATAGTCGTAATTGTCTATCGCCGGATTGAAATAACGGACATCGCCGTAATAAGATCCGATCCACAAAGATCCCTGCCGGTCGGAGTGCAAGTCAAAGATGCTGGATCCCTTCAATAAATATTCATCCAGGACGGCTTCCCGGGAACCTTCCTCCAAGCTTAGGCGATAAAGCCCCGAAAGCGTTCCAACCCAGAAAGACCCTTTTGCATCTTCTTCCATACAATAAATCTCATCACGGATAACGCCGTCTTTACAAACCGGAGTGAAGAGAGTGAACCTCCCCATCTCCTGCGGTTTAGCTACATAAATTTGTTTGGAACGGCAGGCAGCCCACAATCTCCCATGGGAATCATGCAGTAAATAGGATATAAATTCACCGTGCAAACCGGTGGAGATTGTTTTCTTTTTCACCGGATCGACCAGATAGATGCCGGCTGTCGTACCAATGCCGAAACGTTTATTTCCAAGGGAAACCATGGAAGTCGGATCTATGGCATCCGGAGTAAAAGAATAGATGGTTTCCCCCGCTTTCTTCGCCGGATTATACCTAATATAATACATTCTTATTGGCATAATACAATTCACCGCCTTCGCTACAAATGACATCGGTCTGAATACCGGTCAACACAAATTGCTCGGTAATCAGGTTAAAGTAAAGCAACTTGTCCTCCGCTAAAAAATAGAGCAGGGAATCCGTTCCGCAAAAGGCATGAATATCGGCATCGATCACCTCCCTGAAATATTCGGACAACTTGTATACCTTCACATTCACTCCATCATAACAGTTAAGGGCGTCATTGCCCAACCAGATTCTTCCCCATCCGTCCTGCCAGATAGAGATAGCGGAAGATTGCGAAAGTCCCTGTAAACTTCCCAAGGTTTGAAAATGGTAATCTTTAGCAGCCAAAAAACAAACCGCAAGGTTAAAAAAAACAAATAAAAAGCTTTTTTTCATACTCGAAAAATAAAAACAAATAACGATTCGGATTGCGAAAACGACCCCAATACTATTCTTTTCGTACAAAAATATGAATATTTCATACGCACAATAAAATTGTACTGTTAAATACTAAATAAAACTAGGCATAAAACGTACAAATCTATAGTTTTACCTTAAATCATATATATACGCCATATTTATTTTTTTTTGTTTTTATTGATTTATCGTAAAAATATTATCGTAAAAAGAGAATCATTATGTTAAAAATCAAACGACCAGTCAGCTTATTTTTATTAGTTGCTTCATTGAGTTTGCCGATGGTAAGCTACGCTGAAAGCCAAACAAATCCTGGAAATACAGCGATTTCCCAACAAAAGAAGAAGGTTACCGGAACGATCCGTGATGTTTCCGGTCCGGTAGCAGGCGCTTCCATCGTCATTCCGGGAACGAGCAGCGGGGCCATTAGCGACTTGGATGGAAAGTTCAGCTTAGAAGTAAAGGAAGGTGAATCGATTCAGGTTTCATTCCTTGGGTACCAAACTCAATTAATTAAATTTACGGGACAAACGTCATTGGATATTATATTGATTGAAGATTCTCATGCCTTGAATGAAGTTGTTGTAACCGCTTTAGGAATCCAGAAAGACGCTAAAAAATTAGGCTACGCCGTAAGTACGATCTCAAGTGAAGATCTGATCAAAACAGGGACACCCAACTTTGCCACCTCTTTATATGGTAAAGCATCCGGAGTACGTATCCAGGCGGCTCCGGGCGGAAGCACTTCCGCGGTTTCCATTAACATTCGCGGATTAAGCTCTATTACAGGAACAAACCAGCCGTTGATTATTGTGGACGGGGTACCTATTCGTAATGGAGAGGCCAATAACGACGGTTACTGGACCGATCAGCGCGTAAACAGCAATGGTTTGGTAGATATCAATCCGGAAGATATTGAAAGCCTTTCTATCCTTAAAGGAGCATCCGCCTCGGCATTATACGGCTCGGAGGCAGCCAACGGTGTCGTGATGATCACGACGAAAAGCGGTAAAGGAACTTCCGGTATAGGAGTCGATTTCAGTGCTAATGTCAGCTTTGACAACGTGGCCTATATGCCCGAGATTCAAACTGTATTTGGGCCTGGTTATCCGGCAAGGTATATGAGTAATTCTTATGAAATTTCCAGCGGAGGATTTATTCAAAGAGAAGTAAACGGGCAACAGGTAAAATCCATACGCAGAACGTCCGTACAATTCGGACCTAAATACGATGGAAGTGACGTATATTATTGGGATGGCGAATATCGCCCGTATAATGCCATCACCCGTAACCAGTGGAAAGACATTTTCCGCACGGGTATTAATCAAACTTATAATGTAGCTATTACACAAGGAAGTGAAAAAAGCAATACACGTTTTTCTTATACTTATGCAGATAACCGTCCGACACAGTATAACAGCTCCTATAATAAGCATAATTTCAATCTTGTCGGAAGTAATTCTTTAAATGAAAAAATAAAAATTGATTATACCGTCAACTATATTCGTCAGGATATTGAAAACCGCCCCTATCGGATCTCCCGTTTGACCAACAATTATGGAGGTATGTTCGGCTCTTTTGAAGATGTCGCTTTGATCCGTGAAAAAACGGTAACCAGCTTGGGCTATAAAAACACCTACGGAACGAATAGAACATTGACACCTGACGAATCGTTTGCTTGGCAACCCTATGGATGGGCTTTGCTGGATGAATATTTCTGGAATATTTTAGGGCGTAAACAGGCGGAAGAAAATAACCGTTTAATCGCCAGTGTTACTCCGACCTGGAAAATTATTGACGGTTTGACATTGCGCGGACGTGCAGCGACCGATTTTACTTCCGAAAAAATTGAGAAAATGGAGAATACGGAAAGTCCCATTGCTTTCGGAACATATACCGGATATTACGGACTGAACAATAAGCGCTATGAAATCTATTATAGCGATGTTCTATTGATGTATGATAAACAATTGACTGATAAAATCGGATTAACGGCTAATGTCGGCTGGCAAGGACGTATGGAAAAAGCATTTAACAGCGAAGTAGGTACGAACGGAGGTTTGTCTGTAGAAAACTGGTTCCATATCAATGCCAGCAAAAATGCAAAAAATGCCAATATGTTAAAGCAGGAATTCATGAAAACAGCTCTTTTAGGAACATTGAGTTTATCTTACGATAATTATTTATACTTGGAAGGAACCCTTCGCCAAGAAAAGATATCCACTCTTTCCAAAGGAAATAACTCCTATACCTATCCGTCTGTAAACGGAAGTTTCATCTTTACGGAAGCATTGAAGGACAGCAAACCCGATTGGTATGATTATGGGAAAGTACGCGTTTCTTACGGTATTGTAGGTAATGCTCCGGAAATATACAAAGCTGTTCAAGCCTACAATCAAAGTACATTCGAAGGTTATATCTATAATAATGTAGATGGAAAATTAGGAAATGAAACAATTCGTCCGGAAGAAAAACATGAACTTGAATTCGGTTTGGAAAGTAAATTTTTCAATAACCGTTTAGGATTTGAAATTTCTTATTATACAAACAAAGTAAAAGATCAAATTCTTGAAACAACAATGCCTCAATCCGCCGGAGGAACATCGATCTTGTTAAACGTAGGAGAATTACAAAACAACGGGCTGGATATTTCGGTTTATGGAACTCCTGTTGAGACGAAAGATTTCCGTTGGGATCTTCGAGGGAACCTTTCATTCAACAAAAACAAGGTGAACAAACTACAAAATGGATTAACCGAGTTGGTCCACACGACTTGGGACGGGGCAGTTGAATTAAAATCCATCGTAGGAGAATCGATGGGTGATCTCTATGCCTATGTCCCCAAAGAAGATGCGAACGGCAATAAAATAGTTGATGAAGAAGGCTTGTATATAGTGGATTATACCGAACGCAAAAAAGTAGGAAATGCCATGCCGAAAGCTATAGGTGGTATCGGAACTTCTTTCAATTATAAGAATTTCTTTGTGGATGCAACCGTCGATTTCCGTATCGGAGGGGCTGTATTAAACCAACCATACCAATATATGATGAATATCGGTAACATTGTAGAATCTTTAGATTATCGTGACGCCGCACATGGAGGTCTGACTTATTATTTTGAAGGAAATGACGTAGCCGGAGGCAAAACCATTGCAACCAGGGCATCCGCCGGTCCTAACGGAGAAAAAGTATATGATAACGGAGTGATCCTTCCGGGAGTAAAAGAAAATGGTTCCGCGAACGATATCATTGTTCCTTCCGACTTCTATTATGCAGAACAATACGGCTGGGGATCATCAGGCTACGTAACATACGAGAAGTCTATCATAGATAACAGCTATGTGAAATTCCGCGAGCTATCTTTAGGATATAGCCTCCCGAAGGTTATCGCCTCCAAATTAGCTTGTAAAAACCTGACGTTATCCGTTTATGGTCGTAACCTGTTTTACATTTACAAGAAAATGCCTTCTATGGATGCAGAGGCTACGGATGGTACTTCCTGGCAATCACAAACAGTGATCGGAGGTTCCACGGCAACAACCCGGACATTCGGCCTATCCTTACGTGCAAGTTTCTAATGGTATAATATAAAAGGAACAGATTAATCAAAAAATTAAAGAAAATGAAACAGATATTATTAATTATACTAGCATGTGCAGCCATGATCTCTTTCAATGCCTGCAGTGATTCGGATTATACAGACCGTTATCCAGACCCATCCAAGACATCAAACGTTTCTTGTGAAAAACTGATGACAGGAATTTTTCAGGCAGGCAATACTTATACATTATCTTCCTACTACCGCTATTTTACTTTCGAGACCCAACAAATCGGAAAATTCGCCCAAACCATGGGTTTCACCAATGAAAAAGGAATGTATCTTGGTATGGGTGAATCTTATAATAACGACCGATGGAAGAATTTCTATAATGTCTTAACTCAATACCGGTTATTGGAATATACGTATAATAATTTACCGGAGGATGAGAAATCGGACTATGAAGTATTCGTACTGCTTTCAACCATTTACCTATACGATCATTTGCAACAGATTGTCGATTTATGGGGAAATGTTCCTTTCAGTGAAGCCGGTTACTTGGCGATCACAGGTGATGTTGCGAATTCTTACCCCTCTTATGAAACGGCGGAAAGCATCTATGAAACGATGTTGGACGAATTGCAGAATATCAATACCAAGTTGGCTTCCATGACCAATCTCTCCACATTGACCAGTACTTACCTGACCACTCAGGATTACATTAATGGCGGAGACCTTTCTTTATGGAGAAAATATGCGAATTCCTTGCGTTTACGTATGGCTTTACGGGTATCTGAAAACGGATCATTAACTTCCAAAGGTAAATCCGTGATTAACGAAATCTTATCCGATCCGTCCACTTATCCCGTAATCGAGAATAATAATGAAAATACCATCATCCAAACGGCCGGATATGGAATTGACTTTAAAGTCCTTGACGAAATCCGTGAAGGTTTCGAATCATGGGCCGGACAATGTAACCGCGCCTCAGCCACAATGGTAACCAACCTGACAGGAGATCCCCGCCTGGATATCATCTACGATAAGAACGGAAGCGGTCAATACATTGGCATGAATACGACCGAAACGGAAGCGGAACAAACGATCAACTTCAACAAAGGCGATTACTATTCTGCGGTAGATACGGCAACCTTCAGCCGAAACGAAGAAATGCCGGGCGTAATTATGACTGCGGCCGAAGTAGACTTTATCAAAGCGGAAGCCTTCCAAAAAGGATATGCTTCCGGGGATGCCAAAGCGGCATTTGAAGCAGGGGTCAAGCATTCTATCGAATTATATTACGAGATCAACGCTACGGCTACTTACCGTACTCCGACTACCGCTCCGTCCAATACGGAAATTGCCGCTTTTGCCGCTTCCAAATGGGACGCCTATCCTTCCAAAGAAATCGCCATCGGCACCCAGAAATGGCTGCATTTCAGCTTACTACAAATGGTTCAGGCATGGAGTGACATTCGGAGGACAGGCATTCCGGCTCTTTTCTTCCAGGTTGACAACGCCACAGCCGATTGCCCGAATGTTCCGGACCGTCTGCGTTATCCGACTGATGAAAAGAATAGTAACCCTATCAAATATGCAGAAGTTCAGGCAAACGATACCTATTACAATAAACTATTCTGGGCAAAATAGAGAGTTTAGCGTTATCTGTTAGAGAAAAGCCTGATGAAGAATCATCTTCATCAGGCTTTTTTATTTCTTCAGTTTCAACTCGTACAAATCCCTTCGCCGGTTCCGCAGGTTGCGGACGCTACCGTAGGTATGCAGTTCGTTCAGCAAATCCAGTTCAACATCCGAGATCAGGATCATTTCCGTATTCGGCGTCGCCTCGGCACGCTTCCCGTCCGTAGGAAAAGCAAAATCACAAGGCGTAAAGACTGCACTCTGGGCATACTGGATATCCATGTTATGCACGCGGGGAAGGTTACCGACACAGCCGGCGATAACCACATAACATTCGTTTTCGATCGCCCGGGATTGGGCACAGACCCGCACGCGCGAGTAGCCGTTTTGCGTATCGGTCACGAAAGGAACGAAAAGGATCTGCATCCCCTGCTCCGCCATGATGCGGGAAAGTTCGGGGAACTCGATATCATAACAAATCAAGACACCGATCTTGGCGGAATCCGTCTCGAAGGTCTGTATCTTCTTCCCTCCCGTCAACCCCCAGCTCTTCACCTCGTCCGGCGTCACATGGATCTTTTCGTAGCTTTCCACGCTTCCGTCGCGGCGGCAAAGGAATCCGACATTATAAAGCTCTTCCCCCCGTAGCTGAGGCATACTTCCCGTAATGATGTTGATATTATAGCTGATGGCCAGATTAATGAAACGATGCCTTATTTCCTCGGTATACTGGGCTAACTCCCGGATCGCCTGGGATTCCCCCAGATGATTGAAGGCCGCCATCAGGGGAGCATTGAAATACTCCGGAAAAAGAATAAAATCGCTTTTATAATCACTCACGGCATCGACAAAGAACTCCACTTGTTCGAACAGTCCGTCCATATTCCGGTAAGGGCGCATTTGCCACTGGACCAATCCGACCCGGACACTCGTTTTCTGCGTGGTAATATCCTGCGTCGGCGGCTGGTAATAGATATTATCCCATTGCAGCAGGCAGGCGTAGTGCTTGGACTCTTCATCGTTGGGCAGGTAATTGGTCATCACCTTCCGTACATGGAAGTCGTTGGAAAGTTGGAAAGTCAGCACCGGGTCGTAAATCTCACGCTTGCGCACCTTATCGATGTATTCCTTCGGCTTTATTTCGTCGGCATACAGGTGATAATTGGGTATGCGCCCGCCGAACATGATCGCTTTCAGGTTCAGTTTTTCGCATAGCTCCTTCCGGTAGTCGTACATCCGCCGCGCCAGGCGCAACGAACGGTATTCCGGATGGATGAAGACCTCGATGCCGTACAGGATATTCCCGTTCGGGTTATGCGTATCGAACGTTTCGTTCCCGGTGACCTGGGCATAGGTGTGATCCCCCTTGACCATATTATAATCGACAATGATGGATAGCGCGCAGCCGACGATTTTATCATCCGCCACCGTGACAACCTGCCCTTCCGGGAAAATCCGTATCAGGGTTTCAATTTGATGGTAAGTCCAAAACACATCGCTCCCATCCGTATATACCCGCGTAAAAGATTGGGCCAATTGATTGTAGTCCTCAATTTGCAGGAGACGCACAAAAACTTTATTAATATTCCTTTCCGGTTCCATTTTCCATTATTTTTGCGCGGCAAAGATAGGCAATAATAGCCGAAAAAGAGCAAATCTTCACTCCTACCCGCGAAAGTAACGGCATCTTTTCTACCGCATTTGACTGGGGAACATTGTAACCCACTTGCCTGCATTATGGATGGATGCAAGAGAAAGCGTGATTTGTGTGCCGGCATTTGAGTACTTCAACGTACTGATTTTATTCACATTGTATTAATTCTTCAATTTTTTCTGACCGGGCGAAGATCTTCGTCCGGCCAGAAAAAGACTTTCGCCCGGCCGGGAAAAGATCTTTTTCCGACCGAAGAAATTCGGATTATCGCTGTCGGTGAAACAAAAAGACGCTGCCCTCGCAATGTTTTGTCACTGTCCCGGCATGGAAATGAGTATACTCTACACACACATTGGAGCATCTCTTTTTTTATTCCGGCAAAGGAAAGGAATGCGTCACCTCGTCACTTCTTCAATCAGATAGAAGATAGATTTGAAGTTAATGCCGCTATATTCGTTCAATCCGATCTCACAGGTACGGCTGGTGGAGTATCCCTCCGTACAACCTACAGGTATTTGTTCGGCCAGATGCCTCTGCCCGTGCTCATTCAGTTCCGGATAGGTAAAGCCGCGGTCGCCGGCAAAGCCGCAACAGTTGGTTTCCACCAGCGTCACTTCTTTGGCGCAAAGGCCGGCCAACTTCACCAATGTCTCTTCCATTTCGATCTTCTTTACCGAGCAAACGGGAAAGACGGTAACCGTTTCCTTCAGGTATTTCACCTTTAGCTTCGGCATCACAAAATGATACATGAACTCGATCGGATCATAAACGTTCAGCTTCTCCCGGTCATACGCCTCGTGAAAAGTATAGAAGCAAGGGCTCATATCGAATAACACAGGGTAGCGTCCGTTGTCGGAAGCCTTGTAGAGCGCCTCTTCCAATTCTTTCGACTTACGGCTTCCCTCTTCCTTCAATCCCTTACTGCTGAAGGCCATTCCGCAGCAAAGATGATCCAATCCCTCGGGATAGAGCACCGTGAATCCGGCGCGTTGCAGGAGTTCTTCTGTCTTGCGGGTCAGTTCGACCTCCTCTTCCCTGTAGCCCTTGGATTTTCCCATCGTGCGGTTGATGCAGGAAGGAAAATAGACAACCTTGTCTTCCTGCCCCCGATTTACGACCGAATGCCTGATCCGGCGGGCTCCCCAAGGCATCGCCGGATTCCATTTCGGTATCCGGTTGCCGGAAAGCGTACGCATTCCGCCGGCGATCCCTCCCATCAGGGAATCTCCCAGCAGTTTATGGAAGAAATGAACTACATTCAGGGCGGTCCTTCCCGAAGCAGTCACCATGCCCATGTGCCCGCCGACCCATGCGGCGATCTTCTTCGCGCGGCCAGTCGCCTCCTCATGGCGCATCGCCTTCGTATATTTCCCCGTATCAATATTCACCGGGCAGACCAAAGCGCAGAGGCCGTCGGTCGCACAGGTTTCGTCCGAATAATATTTTGCATCCCTAAGCATCTGCTGCAGCCTCGCCGCATCTTCTCCCGTAGCTTTCAACCGGGAGATTTCCCGGGCGATCACGATACGTTGCCTGGGGGAAAGCGTCAGCCCCTCCGATACGCAATTGGGTTCGCAGAAGCCGCATTCCATGCATTTGTCGACCAACTCATGGGCCGCCGGCAGGGGTTTCAGGTTCTGGATATGCGCCAGCGGATTCGGATTAATGATGACTCCCGGATTAATCAAATGCTGCGGATCGAAAAGATTTTTGATTTGCACCATGATACGGTAGGCCGCCTCTCCCCACTCCCGTTCGACAAAAGGCGCCATGTTCCGCCCCGTTCCGTGCTCCGCCTTGAGGGAACCGCCGTATTTATCCACGACAAGATCCGCAATCCCGTCCATCAGCTTAGCATAACGGTCCACTTCGGAAGGGGTCGTAAAATCCTGGGAAAAGACCATGTGCAGGTTTCCTTCCAAAGCATGGCCGAAGAGGGAAGCGTCTTTGTAGTCCAACGTTTTGAAGAGGTCCTTCAAATCCATGCACCCATCCGCCAGCCGGTCGATCGGGAAGGCGACATCCTCGATCATGCAGGTCGTCCCGGTTTGGCGCAAACCGCCGACAGAGGGCAACAAGCCCTTCCGCGCCTTCCAGTTGAAGTTATACTCTTTCGGGTCGGAGGTAAAAACGTAAGGGCGAAGCGTAGGAATCGACTGGATAGCGATCCGGACGGCCGCCTCTTTCTGCTCCAGCTCCACCTGCTCGTTTCCCCGGATATCGATCAGCAAGGCGCAGGTCGTCTCCGGCAGCGTGCGGAAAAACGGATCCGCATCCGGGTCGTCCTCAACCGAACGCAGGCTGTCGCGATCCAACAGTTCCACGGCGGAAACCGGCGTCTTTTTCAATAAAGGTACCGCCTCACAGGCGGTTTTGATCGTATCGAAGAAGACCAACGAACAAGCTTTATACTTTTCATCGACCACCGTATGGTAAGTCAGGTCGGATATAAACGCCAAGGTTCCTTCCGACCCGATCATCAGATGCTTGATGATCTCATAGGGGTCTTCATAGTCGACAAAGGCATTGATACTATAACCCGTCGTGTTTTTTATCTTATACTTCCGTTTGATGCGTTCGGTCAGCACCGTGTCCGATTTGATTTCATCGCGCATCCGTCCGATTTCGCGGAGAATCTCCGGATGTTTTTTCCCAAAGGCGGCTTTGCTCACCTCATCCGAAGTGTCGAGCACCGTTCCGTCATACAGGATGATCCGGATGTCGGCAATCGTCTGATAGGAATTCTGCGCCGTACCGCAGCACATTCCGCTTGCATTGTTGGCGGCGATCCCCCCGATCATGGCGGCATGAATCGAAGCCGGATCGGGCCCGATCTTCCGCCCGTAAGAATGCAGGAATATATTGGCGCGCGATCCGGTGATTCCCGGCTGCAGGCGGATTTTATAACCTTGCTCGCTGATCGAATAATCCTTCCAGTGATGCGTAGCGACCATCAATACCGAATCCGAAATCGCTTGGCCGGAGAGGCTGGTTCCGGCCGCCCGGAAAGTCAAGGGAAGTTTCAAGCTGTTTGTCCGGCGAATAACCTCCACCGCTTCCTGTTCGGTATGTACCTGCACCACCAATTTGGGGATCAGGCGGTAAAAACTGGCATCCGTCCCGTAAGCGAGCAGCCGTAGGGGATTTGAAATAATTCTATCAGGATCAATCGTTTTTGCCAACTCATCCTGCAATTGCTGATAATCTGGAGGTAACATGAGATTGTTGTTTTATAACACTAACGTATGTAATTGAACACGAAGATACATATCTTTCTCCAAACTCCCTACATGAAAAAGAGCGCACTCTTTTTTTGCCTATCAAACTTCAATCATATATACGTCCCGGCGCCCTATACCGTACAGTATACAATCGACGGCAAAGTGCGGGTTATTGTTATTTATACGGAAATATTCATATCTTTATACATTCGTTGCATGGATGGATATCATTTATCAAATATAATCAAGGTTTCATTATGAAAAAGAGTCTGCATTTTCTGCTTTTCTTTATAACCGTATGTGGAAATCTATTTGCGCAGGAACAGTCATGGATACGCATAAACCAACTGGGATATCTACCCTATTCTGCGAAAGTGGCCGTTTTTCTTTCCAAGGAAGGAAAAAACGAATTATCGTTCTTCCTGAAAGACGCCCAAAGCGACCAGATCGTATTCACCGGGAAAGGGAAGGCAGCCAATGCTAACCGGTGGGGAATGAAAGAAGCTTACCGTCTTCCCTTTTCGGAGATAACGGCTGATGGCGAATATTATATCGAATGCAACGGCGTACGATCCCCCCGGTTTAAAATCTCCCCGGACGTATACAGGGGAACCGCCGACTTCCTTTTGAATTACATGAGGCAGCAACGCTGCGGCTACAATCCTTACCTGGATCACGAATGCCATCAACACGACGGATACATTGTAGACCATCCGACACGTACCGGCGAGTTTATCGATGTCCGCGGCGGTTGGCATGACGCTTCGGATTACCTCCAATATCTGACAACCTCAGCCAATGCGACTTTCCAAATGATGTTTGCCTGGCAACAGACGCCTGACAAAACCATTTTCCAAGATGCCCATGACGCATCAGGCAAAAAGGGAAGCAATGGAATACCCGACATTATTGACGAAATACGCTGGGGGCTCGAATGGATGGTTCGCATGAATCCGGACTCGGCTGTGATGTTCAATCAGATCGCTGATGATCGTGATCACGCCGGAATGCGCATCCCAACTAAAGACGATGTTGATTATGGCTGGGGAAAAGGAACCGGACGTCCGGTCTATCCGGTCACCGGCAAACCGCAAGGATTGGGAAAACACAAAAACAGATCGACCGGCGTCTCTTCATCGGCCGCCAAATTTGCTTCCGCCTTTACTTTAGGAGCTGACCTTTTTAAAGAGATCGATCCGGCCTTCAGTGAAATACTCCGGGAAAAGGCCCTCCCGGCCTATTTGTATGGGAAAGCCGTCCCAGGGAATAATCAGACGGCTTGTACGGTTTCTCCTTATTTTTATGAGGAAGATAACTGGGTAGACGATATGGAACTGGCGGCAGCAGTACGCTATCAACAGGAAGGGGACGCCTATTGGTTGAAAGAAGCGGATTATTGGGGGCAATTGGAAGAGATTACTCCTTGGATGGAGCTGGGACGGGCCCGCCATTATCAATTCTATCCGTTCGTAAACCTTGGACATTACTATTTATCCCAATCGGGCAATCCGGGCGTCAGTGCTAAATACACCGAATTCATGCGCCATGGCTTGGAAGCGCTTTCCCAACGGGCAAAAGAGCAGGATGATCCGTTCCTGAACGGTATTCCGTTCATTTGGTGTTCCAACAATCTGGTAGCTGCCGCCATAACGCAGGCCCGCTTATATTACCAAACATCAGGTGATGATACGTATAAGGAAATGGAGGCGGCCCTCCGGGATTGGCTGTTTGGATGCAATCCCTGGGGAACAAGCATGATTTGCGGACTTCCGGCAACCGGCGATTCGCCTACCCAGCCCCATTCTTTCGTATCGGAACTGATGAACGATATCCCTTACGGGGGATTAGTGGACGGCCCTATCTATAAATCGACTTATGAATCCCTGCTCGGCATTCATTTGAAACATGAAGATCCCTATGCCCCCTTCCAACAGGGCGCGGCCGTCTATCATGACGATTCGGGCGATTATTCTTCCAATGAACCGACGATGGACGGTACGGCCAGCCTCAGTTTCTACCTATCCACCATGGAAAAGACCGGAAACCGTCAACAAGGTAAAAAACACGATCAGGCAGACGCTCAGGGAGCGATTGTCCGCCACCGGACCAATCAAAAAGCCGTTTATCTGATTTTCTCCGCCGACGAAACGTTTGAAGGAGCCTCCTCTATTCTGAAAACGCTGAAAAAGCATAAGGCGAAAGCCTCTTTCTTTCTTACCGGCAATTGCCTGCGCAACCCGCGTTACGAACCGATCATCCGGCAGATAATCAAGCAAGGGCATTATGTAGGCGGACATTCCGACAAACATATACTCTATGCATCCTGGGAAAACCGGGACTCCTTACTAGTCAGCAAAGACAGCCTGGTTTCCGACTTCCGGCAAAACATGAAAGAGTTAGCCAAATTTGGGGTGGATCTCAATCAGGTGGAATACTATCTGCCTCCTTATGAATGGTATAACCGGAAAAGCGTCCGATGGATTGAAAATGAAGGACAAACAACAATCAATTTTACTCCCGGAATACTTACGGCCGCCGATTACACGACGCCGGATATGCCGAATTACCGTTCTTCGCAGGAATTGATTGACCAGTTATATCAGTTTGAGCGAAAGGAAGGACTTAATGGTGCCGTTATCCTCCTTCATCCGGGCACCCAAGACATAAGGACAGATAAACTCTACCTTCGTCTGGATGGAATCATACAATACCTAAAGCAAAAAGGATACTTGTTTGAGTCTTTTAAGAACTGACCATAGAAACAGAAAAACCGGAAATATCGGTAATATCTCAGATATAGAATGGCCGCCATCGAAGTAAACAGTCTATTTTCGCAGGTTAATATACGTCTTTATAAATACCAAAAGCTTAATGCCGGAAGATAATGGGATAAAAAGAATTCTTTCCCGAAATAAATAGCGAAATTAGAGTCTTTAAATAATAAAACAGGGTGTTTATGGAATCATTTCGTATCGGGTCTTTAAATATAAAGCTCCCTGTGATTCAAGGAGGAATGGGAGTAGGAATCTCTCTTTCGGGTTTGGCCGCAGCAGTAGCAAACGAAGGAGGAGTCGGGGTTATATCTTGCGCGGGCTTAGGATTGCTTTATCACCGGAAAGCATCTGATTTTCTAAACGATTGCATCTGGGGATTAAAGGAAGAAATTCGAAAAGTAAGGGAAAAAAGCAGTGGATTGATTGGCATTAATATTATGGTTGCTCTCAGCAATTTTTCGGATATGGTGCGTACCGCTATTGAAGAGAAAGTAGATATTATATTTGCCGGGGCGGGGCTTCCTCTCAATCTCCCCTCTTTTCTTACGCCTACAAGCGAAACAAAGTTAGTGCCCATTGTTTCGTCGTCACGAGCGGCAAAAATAATTTGTGAGAAGTGGAAGACTAATTACAATTATCTGCCTGATGCCCTTGTGGTGGAAGGTCCAAAAGCTGGCGGGCATCTGGGATTTAAGAAAGAACAGATCGAAGATGAAAATTATTCGCTGGAGCATATTATCCCGGAAGTGATAGAAATCATCGCCCAATATAAGAATGATAAATCCATGCCGATCATTGCGGCAGGAGGCATCTATTCGGGGCAGGACATCCATCGTTTCATACAGTTGGGCGCCTCCGGCGTACAAATGGGAACTATTTTTGTTACATCGGAAGAATGCGATGCATCATACGCATTCAAAAAAACCTATATTGATGCCAATAAGGAAGACATCATACTGATAGAAAGTCCGGTCGGAATGCCGGGACGGGCCATTCGGAATGAATTCATCGGAAAGGTAGAGTCGGGAACAGAAATTCCGAAAAGTTGCCCTTTTCATTGTATCAAGACTTGCAACTATCAGAAAAGCCCGTATTGCATCATGAATGCCTTATATAACTCTTCAAAAGGAAATATGAAAAAAGGATACGCCTTTGCCGGAAGTAACGCTTATCTGGCGAGAAAAATCTCAAGTGTTAAAGACATTATTTCCACACTGAAGATCGAATATTCAATCATGGAATAGGCATACGATAAGGGTGGGTATATCTATTTAATAAAATCAAATTATGGGAGAAAAGAGATTTACAAGAGAGGCCAAAAAGCCCAAGCAAGTAAAACCGAAAGTGATTGCAGCAAATCCTCCGGTAAGTGAGGAAGAAAAGAAGAAAAAGAATTCGGAAACAAAAAGACGATAAACCTCTTTAAAAATTACCTGCGGCATCTTAAACTTGCCGCGGGTAAAATTATATTTGTCGCAGGTAAAATATTAGTTTTACCCGCGACTTTTTTGTTGATTCGTATCGAACGGGGCCACAATCGATCAAATAATCCACGGGAACTCCCTTCTATTTCATTTTATTCACATTTTCAAAGGCCATGCACCTAACTTCTACTTTAAATTTTATTATATACCTTTGTGTCTCACAAACCCATAAATAAAGGAAGGGAAAAGCCGGACGAACATGGATTTTAATAATTTTTATCTTAATTGGTATTCACGGATGAAATCATTTGCCCGTGAATATGTACTTTCAGAAAAAGATGCGGAGGATATCGTACAAGATATCTTTATCGAATTATATGAAAAAGATAAAAAATATGATCCGGTAAATCAAACAGCTTATTTATTTACCTCCATCAAGAATCGTTGTATAGATCACCTCAGGCGTAAAAAATTAGAGCAAGAGGCCGCGAACCATCTACAGGAAGAATATTTCCTAACCCTACGGATGAAGCTGGATTCGTTAGAAATACTTGACTTATCAATATCGGATAGAGAGATAGAAAAAGTCTTGGAAGAGGCTCTTCAATCACTCCCGGAACGTTGCAGGGCAATTTTCATCAAACATAAAATCGAAGGCGAAAAACAAAAAGAGATCGCCGAAGAATTAAAAATTTCTCCCAAAACAGTGGAGAATCAACTAACCATAGCCTATAAAAAATTACGGATCGCATTGAAAAATTATGCTCCTTTGATATTTTTATTATTAAATCACTACTAAAAAGATTTTCTTTTGGGGGATTTTACTTACTCATTCGTTTACTTTAAAAGTAAACAAAAGAATGGATGAACGGATTATAAAATATTTTCAGGAGGAGTTGACGGAACCGGAAAGAATCTCTTTACTGAAAGACGCCTATTCCAAAGAAGATTTGAAAAAGGAAATGTTCGCATATCAAAATGTGAAAGCCCTTCTATCACTTGTCCCGGAAAACATAAACATCCCTGAGGGAGAGGCCGGATATAAACGGCTGATCGCTACTGTCCGGAAACGGAAAATACTTTACTATATACGATTATCCATCGGTTACGCCGCAGCAATATGTTTGGTGGTGATCCTGACATGGCATGTTGCCGTTTCCTCCTCTCCAAACGTAAAGCAAACAGTCAAACGACAGGAATTATATGTACCTGCCGGGCAACGGGCACGCATTACTTTGCCGGATGGAACCACCGTATGGCTGAATGCAAATTCTTCCCTTAGCTATCCTTCCGTTTTTGAAAAAGAACGCAAAGTTACCCTAACCGGAGAAGCCTATTTTGACGTAGCGAAGGATAAAGAAAATCCGTTCATCGTATCCACACAATCCATAAATATTAAGGCTCTCGGCACACAGTTTAATGTTTACAGTTATCCTGATGCGCCATACGTAAGTACAACGTTAATAAGCGGTTCGGTACAAGTGTATTGTCCTCAAAAAGAAACTGAAAGCATTCTGTTGAAACCGAATCAACAATTATTTCACGAAGGCAAGAAATTCAATGTAACAAACATAAGGGATAAAGACGATTTGCTTTGGAAAGAAGGGATTTACAATTTCAAATCTGCCTCATTACGCCAGATTATCAAAAAATTGGAATTATATTATGATGTGAAGATTATCGTGAAAGATCCGGAAATTTTTTCCTACATCTATACCGGAAAGTTCAGACAAAGGGATGGAGTTTTGGAAATATTACGCATCATTCAGAAAATTCATCATTTCAAGATATATAAAGATGAAGAACTTAATCAAGTAACATTATCAAGTAAATAATATTAATCATCTTCTAAATCTATTATGCCTATGGCCTAAAAACAATTAAAAACATGCTAAAAATCGGCAGATGTGACAGCATCCACCGATTAAATGCAAAGCAAACAGCCTTGAGATTAAAAACAAAGTATTTACTTAACAAAACAAAGGTATGAATATAAATCTTTTGTTATTACCCCTATCGTGTATAAAAACACTTAAAGCCATCTTTCGAGTTATGAAAATATCTTCATTACTTCTATTTTTTTGTGTATGTCAGCTTATGGCTGAAAGCAGCAAAGCACAGAATGCAAAAATCACACTGATCTCCAATGATTTAACGATAGAGCAATTGATTAAGGAGATAGAACGTCAAACAGACTATTTAGTGGTATTTAGTGACCGTGAAGTCGACATAGAACATACAGTTCACGTCAAACAGAAATCCGCCAAAGTCTACGAATATTTGCAAGAAGCTTTTAAAAATCAAGATTTAAGGTATGAATTTGAAAACAAATACATTATTTTAGCTAAAAAAGAAAAATTACAACAAGTACAACAATCGCAAAGGCGAATCACGGGCCAGATCATTGATGAAAATGGAGATCCTATCATTGGAGCAAGCATCATTATGAAAGGAACAACAAATGGAATTGTCTCCGACATCGACGGAAGATATTCTATTTCTATTCCGGCTAACACAAAGGAAGCAGTACTTATATTTTCTTATGTAGGCTTAGCGACACAAGAAATAGCATGGAAAGGACAGACAGAGATAAATGTAAAACTCATCAGCCGTACGCAGGATTTGGATGAAGTTGTCGTAGTAGCTTATGGCACAGCCAAAAAATCCACCTATACAGGTTCTGCGTCTATCGTTAAATCCGACAAGTTAGAGAAAGTAATGGGTACCGGTTTTGCCGAATCGCTACAAGGTATGTCCGCCGGGGTGAATGTTGTCAATGTACAAGGGAATCCCGGAGGAAATACTCGTATCGAGATTCGTGGCATTGCCTCCATGTCAGGAAAGGCGGATCCATTGTATATCGTAGACGGGATGCCTTATGACGGGGATCTTAACCAAATCAGTCCTTCGGATATAGAATCAATGACTGTATTGAAAGATGCTGCAGCGACTTCATTGTATGGCTCACGTGCGGCAAATGGCGTAGTAGTGATTACAACAAAGAAAGGGAAATCGGAGAAGCCGCAAATTAATTTCCGTGGAGCATGGGGTACTTCCGATAATGCGGTTGCTAATCCGAAAAAAGCAAATCCTTATCAACAATTGGAAAACACATGGTACGCCCTGTATTACGATGCCGTTTATTTTGACGGATTATCTCCCCAGGCCGCCGGAGATTATGCATCAGCTAATGCATTAACCAAGCAGGTAAAGGCCGTAACCAACTCTAAAGGAGAATCTATCTACGTAACGCCATTTAAATATATTAATGAGAATTATGTCCTGCATGACGGAAATGGGAATCCCTACATGAACCCTAATTTAGAGTATGCCTGGAAAGAAAGTGACTGGGATGTGTACAAAGCTGTTTTTTCACGCAAACTGCGCCAGGATTATAGCGTGGATGTAAGCGGACAGTCTTCCAGTGGAAAAACTTCCTATTTTTTCTCCGGAGGTTATCTGGATGACCTTGGCTATGGAAATCGTCAATATTATAAACGTTATTCTTTCCGTACAAATATAAACACAACGATTAAAGACTGGTGGAATATGGGAGGTAGCCTGGCCTATTCACGTCACCGGCAGAACCTTTCGGGCGGAGTAAGCCGGGCATGTAATTTTACTACTACATTGTCTTCTCCCTGGTTACGTAACGCAGACAATACAGATTGGGTTTACTCTGAAAAATCGGGAAAACGAATGTATGATTATGGTAAATATACTAATAATTTCTTCGGAATCCAGGTCCTGAATAATTCCGGGGATTATTGGGATAATGATAATGATGACAGCTTTGACTGTAACATGGGGCATATTATAACATCACAATATTATACGGAATTTAAATTACCGTATAATCTGAAATTCAGGTCTGCAATCAACATAGATGACTACTGGTATAGATCTATGTCCTATGGATCTGCAGTCCATGGAAGTGCTCAAACGGCCCCTTACGGTATTTCTATTTTGGCTGACGGTGGTTATGCCAGTCGCTATGATTTCAATCAAACTTCTACGACGTGGAATAATCTATTGTCAGGAGACTGGACTATTGGAAATCATACCTTTACCGGCTTATTAGGACAGGAATGGTATGCTTGGAATTCCCACTATGAGCAAGGTTGGGGAGACGGTATTATGGAATTAGGTAAGTATGAATTGTCAAATACCACCAAGAATTTTGGCGTATCCGGTGGGCGTGATGAATACGCATTATTGTCATTCTTTGGGAAAATCGATTATAATTTTCTAAGTAAATATTATTTATCCGCATCTGTCCGGGAGGATGGTTCTTCCCGTTTTAGTTCTGACAACAGATGGGGAACTTTCTGGTCGGCAGGAGCATCCTGGCGGCTTTCTAAAGAAGGCTTCTTGGCAGATGTAAAATGGTTAGACAATTTATCCATTCGCGGCAGCTACGGTACGACAGGTAATGACAAATTGATTGTTCGTAACGCAAGTAACGGTAAAGCCGGCGGTGAAGTGCTATATGCATACCAGGGCACCTATACCAGAGACGATTTGTATCTCCAACCCGGTTTAATGCCTGCTACTTATGCTACCCCCGACCTGAAATGGGAAAGTAATAAACAGTGGAATGTCGGAGTAGACTTCTCCGTATTTAACCGCATTAACGGTACGATTGAGTATTATTCCCGTACATCCCATGATTTATTATATTATAAAGAATTACCGATTTCTGCCCAAGTAGGGAATGCTTCCGGTTATAATATGAATATAGGCGATTTGCGTAATAGCGGCCTTGAAATCACATTGAATGCCAATGTATTGAGATCAAAAGACTTTAGATGGGATATTGACGCGAACCTAAGTACACTGAAGAATGAGGTTACTTATTTACCGACGGGAGCATATACTTATGCCGGTACAGCTTGTACGTATAAGATGGAAGAAGGTAAATCCATTTATGAATTCATAGCTCCACAATATGACGGCGCAAATCCGGAAACCGGCTTACCCGGTTGGTTGATCCGGGATGGAAATGGGGGATGGAAACGCACGGAGAATACGGCGGAAGTACTGACTTCCGATTTCGTATATTGTGGCTCTGCCATACCCAATTTGTTTGGTTCCATTACCAATAATGTACAATATAAGGGTTTTGACCTTTCCTTTATGTGGTATTACTCTTATGGTTCCAAAATGTCCGATTATAATTATAAAGAACGCATTATGAACCGTCCGGGTGTAGGTATGGTACAAGATCTTATTCAAGATCGCTGGAAACAACCGGGTGATGCGGATAAAACAATTCCCCGTTGGTCTTATACACAATATAGCGCTACGGTTAAGTACGCCACTAATTTTGTATTCGACAATCATTATTGGCGCTTAAGAAATCTAACATTGGGTTATTCTTTACCAAAGTCAATCAGCAGAAAAGCAATGGTTGAAAATCTGCGTTTGTATGTAACCGGAAACAATCTGCTTACATTCGGACCGGCGGCCGATCGCCATTCGGATCCTGAAACAGGCGTGATGGGAAACAGTTACAATGGAAATGCTGAAACAGATAATGGTATTCAAGGTTCAAGGAGACTCTATATGTTCGGTATTCAAATCACATTATAAAAAAACACTTATGAAAAGATTAGTTAGAAAGATATCTTTCGCATTTATTACTTTAATTAGTTTTATATTGATAAGCTGTGAAGATCAATTGAGTACAAATTCTTTTGTTGATATATCCGATGTAGAAGTATTGAAAAATGTATCGCAATTAAATAAAGTATTAACCTCTACTTACAAGCAGTTGTTATTTAATTCGGATGGAACAGACCGGGTATATGCCGGTCTCCCCGGCTTCCAGATGTATGTTGATCTCGGAGGTTCCGATATTATATGCCATACGAATATGGGAGGTGATCAATTAACCGCATATCAATATTCCAATCAAAAGACGCAGGCAGACGGTAATTCCGCCCATATTTGGAAAATGTGTTATAACGTTATTAACCGGGCTAATATTATATTGACTAATATAGAAGAGGCAGATGGAAATGAAACGGATAAAAAACAGATTAAAGGGCAGGCCCTGGCTATACGTGCGATTGAATATTTCCATTTGATCCAAAATTTTCAACAGACCTATGTGATCGCTAAGAATAAACGAGGCGTTATTTTGCGTACTTCTTCAAATGATGATGCTCATAAAGGATTTGCTACAGTAGAAGAAGTATATACCCAGATAGTATCGGATTTAACCACAGCAAAATCATTACTTGCTGATTACGAACCTGAAGAGCTATGGTTGATTAATGCTGAAATTTGTTCCGGTATTTTAGCTCGCGTTTATCTGGTTATGCAAAATTGGGATAATGCTTACACGGAAGCCAAGGCTGTTTACAACAATCATAGCAGCTTGATGACACGCGAACAATACCGCTCTGGCTTCGATGATATGATATCAGGCGGATATCCGGAAGTCGTATGGGCCATGAAATACACAACAGATAATAACTTAGGTGGCGGCACCCAGTTTAATTTTTGGTATAATCAGGATGAAAGTTATGGAGAAGGTTATTCGGACGGCCCTATATATTCATTTATTTGCTTTTTTGCAGACAGTAAATTCGAAGCTCTATTCGAGAAAACGGAAGACCGTTACCAATTCTGGAAACGTACTAAAAATGCAAATATAGAAATAAGTACAAAATGGGCTTTCGACAAATATAAGCACTATGGAGAAGACGGAGGAAGCGTGATTGGAAGTGCCACCCGCCCTGAAGTCTGTTTAATGCGCGGTTCCGAAATGCTGTTAATTATGGCAGAAGCCGCAGCCCATAAAGGAAATGAAGCGGAAGCCTTAGCCTTGCTTAATCGCCTGCAAACAGCCCGTAATGCGACTCCAACAACAAACACTTCCGGTGACGCTTTATTGGAAAAAATTTACATTGAGCGCCGTAAAGAACTGATTTGCGAAGGACAATCAGGATTTTACGATTTAGTCCGCTTGCAAAAGCGATTAGTCCGTTATGGGGAATCAAAATCAAACCCGGGCGGACATTATGTATGGGGGCTTCAATATTTGAATGGCTATAATGTATCCGCTACCGAACCATCTGCTTTTTTAGAATCTAACGATTATCGTTTTTTCTGTCAGATTCCTCAGATGGAGATTCTTAATAATAATGCTATTTCCGAATCAGATCAAAACCCATGGAGCGGACAATAATTAAAACTATGCATTGCAAAAACAGCATTTAAAATCCAAATAAAACCATGTAAAAAACAAAGGAAGACTATAGATCATCTATAATCTTCCTTTTTTATTACACAGCATTCATTTAGATAAGGTTAATCAAGTACTTTTTTTTATTGAGATATGGTTTATTTATTAAATATATTTCTGATTTGTAGTTTTTTATGTAAGTTTGTCCATTCTAAAGATCACAATAATTAAATAATTATATATATGAAAAACACATTTCTTTTCTTTATTATGGTTTTGACTGTTTTACTATCTGGATGTAATCCTCCCCAAACGGTCGGTGTAAAAAATCTCCAAGTGGAGAATCAGGAAAACCCGGAAGGAATCAGTATCCCCCATCCCCGGTTTACATGGCAAATAGCTTCCTCCAAAGAGAACCTGATACAAACTTCTTATCAAATCCAAGTATCGGAATCTCCGGAACAATTAAACACGGAACAGAATTTAATCTGGAACTCAGGTGTCATTAAAAGCGACCAATCGGTACTTGTGCCCTATTCCGGTAGTCCGCTAAAGTCCAAAGGATTATATTACTGGCGTGTCAAAGTAGGCACTAATCAGGGGGAAAGTAATTGGAGCGAAATTCAGCAGTGGTCGATGGCTTTCCTGGATTCTTCGGAATGGAAGGCGAACTGGATTGGAGAAAAAGGACTCACAAATCCGGGAGAAACGGACAAAGAAAAGACACGACTCGCCGCCCGCTACTTACGTAAAGAATTTTCCGTGGGACAAAAAGTAAAAAGAGCCGTTTTATATATCAGTGGTTTAGGCTCATACGAAACCTATCTGAACGGAAAAAGAATCAGCGAAGATGTTTTCGCACCAATGCCCTCTCTTTATACGGATCGCATTTATTATAATGTATATGATGTAACTAAATTTATTCAAAACAAGGAAAATACACTCGGAGTCATCGTAGGGAACGGACGCTTCTTTTCCATGCGAATCCCAGGTATGAAGACGTTTGGACTACCGAGCTTGTTGGCACAGTTGGAAATCGAACACACCGATGGCTCTACAACCGTCATATTGAGTGATGCGACTTGGAAGGTCACGTCCAAAGGCCCTATTGTAGCGAACAATGAGTTCGACGGAGAAGAATATAATGCCGCCTTGGAATTAACCGGATGGAATACAAACGGATATGATGATTCCGCCTGGAAGCAAGCCGATCTTATGCCTAATCCCGGAGGTGAGTTAACGGCACAGCAAAATCCGAATATCCGCATACAAGACGAGGTTAAACCCATTTCAATTTCCGAACGTTCCGATCATAAATATATACTTGATATGGGACAAAACATGGTAGGCTGGTTGAAGATTGATCTTAAAGGAAAGAAAGACCAACCGATTGTCATGAGATTTGCCGAAACATTAAATCCCGATAGTACGCTTTACGTAGCTAATCTCCGGTCGGCGGAAGCAAAAGATACTTACATACCGGCGAAAGACGGATCCTTCTCTTGGCATCCTTCTTTTGTTTATCACGGATTTCGCTATGTGGAAATTTCCGGAATTGATTATAAACCGGAATTATCCGCTTTCACCGGACAGGTTATTTATGATCAAATGAAGACAACGGGTAATTTCGAAACTTCCAATAAGATTATCAATCAAATACATAAAAATGCCTATTGGGGTATTCGTGGAAATTACAGAGGCATGCCGACCGACTGCCCACAACGTGACGAACGTCTTGGTTGGTTGGGTGACCGTGCTACAGGCGCCTATGGAGAAGCATTTGTTTTTGATAACCTTTTGTTATATAAAAAATGGCTGCAGGATATTGAAGACTCTCAGAATGAGGAAGGAAGCATTTCGGTTATCTCACCTAAATACTGGACGGCATATAATGATGACGTGACCTGGCCTTCCGCTTTTTTCTATGTCGCACATATGTTATATCATCATTTTGGAGATATGGAAGGTATTACAAAGCACTATCCGGCCATGAAACACTGGATGGAACATATGGAAGAAGTGGCGTTGAAAGACAATTTAATTGTGAAAGACACTTATGGGGATTGGTGTATGCCGCCGGAGTCACAAGAATTAATCCATTCGAAAGATCCTGCCAGAAAGACAAATGGCGAAGTTTTAAGTACCACTGTTTATTATAGTCTTCTTAACCGGATGGCCGAATTTGCCAAGCTGGCAGGCAAAGAAGAGGATATACCCCATTATCAGGAACTCGCAGCGAAATTGAAAGAAGCTTATAATAAGAAATTCTTCAATGAGGAGACGGCTCAATATGATAATAATACAGTTACGGCCAATATTTTGTCTTTGCGTTTAGGTTTGGTTCCGGAAGGATACGAAAGTAAAGTTTTTAACAATATCGTCGAAAAAACGGAAAAGGATTTTGGCGGACATGTAAGTACAGGTGTCCTTGGTATCCAGCACTTGATGCGCGGTCTCACCGAATACGGACGTACCGATTTAGCTTATAAGATCGCAACAAATATAACTTATCCGAGTTGGGGGTATATGATTCAAAAAGGAGCTACCACTATTTGGGAGTTATGGAACGGAGATACCGCCGACCCTGCTATGAACTCCGGTAATCATGTGATGTTGCTTGGAGATTTACTTATTTGGTTTTATGAAGACTTAGCCGGTATAAAGAATGATCCTTCATCCGTGGGGTATAAAAAGTTACTGATGAGTCCGGTCTTTCCGGAAGGCCTCGATTATGTATCTGCCTCTTATGATTCGATGTATGGAAAGATTAAGAGTGCATGGAAAAAGAAAAACGGAATATTTAGCTGGGACATTACTCTCCCGGGAAATACTTCAGCTTTAGTTAGAATTCCAAAAGAATTCCAAATAGATACAACTAAATTAGCAGGAAAAATAAAAGAAACAGACTCATATCTTGAACTCGAGATAGGTTCCGGGACTTATCATTTCGAAAGTAAAAAATAGAGTTATTTCATTACCGGCAAAATAAATTGTCACCCATTTTGGGGTTTATATGGAATCATCCAATAAACAATAACGAGATTTGATAGGAAGAGGCCTACCCGAAACAATAAATAAGTTGAGGAAAAGCCTCTTCCCTTTTTTAGTCAAAAATCTATAGAAATCAGGAAAAAAACACATATACATATATCATATAATTATTCGTTTTGACTCCTCTTAAAGAAAAAGAAAAGACAATTTAATGAAGAAGAAAAGATACTGCTTTGCCTATCCTTTAAAAAAGAGAATCATTGCGAGGCGGGAGCCTCGCTTTTATCACCGACGGAAGCGGGAGCTTCCGCCGAACATAACAGGTGTTTAAATTGATTGAAAGAGATAAGAACCATCCTTCCGTCATCTGCTTCCGCCGAACATAACAGGAGTTTAAATTGCTACTCCAGGCAATTCAACTTTCGATCGACATCCTGATCTCCATCTGAATCTTCATAGTTTAAATTGCTACTCCAGGCAATTCAACTCCACTGGCATCAACGCAACGACCTTTCCTGAAACAGAAAACCGGGCAAATGCTTGTAGACCCACGGGTAGGGAACAAAAGAATAATAAAGACAGTGGTTCATTTATCATTTATCTTCGGGACGGATTACCGGACGGGCTACCTGTATTTTGTACTTCTTCCCCTTCATCTTCTCGTTTTCAATCGCCGTCAGCAACGACCGGACTTTCGAGGCACGTACGGCGGCAAAGGAACTAAAGTCTTTCACCTCGATAAGCCCTAAATCGGCGGAAGAGAGGCCTCCTTTTTGAATCAGGAAGCCGACGATGTCGCCTTTATTGATCTTATCTTTCTTGCCTCCGCTAATATAAACGGTTTTAAATTCGGGGCGTTCCGGCAGCGGCTGTCCGGCAGCCACTTCGAGTCGCTCCACCGTTTCCGGTATATACTCCGGCAACGGATCGCCGGCATACCAAAGGATATAAGCGGTACCGGACGCATGCATACGGGCTGTCCGCCCGTTCCGGTGGGTAAAGTCGGTCTCTTTGGACGGCAGATGATAATGAACCACATGTTTCATTTCCGGAATATCCAGCCCGCGCGCCGCCAGATCGGTCGTAACCAGATAGTTCAGACTGCCGTTCCGAAATTGGATCAATACCCGTTCGCGGTCGTCCTGTTCCATTCCGCCGTGATAATATCCGGTTTGGATTCCCTTTTCCGTCAGCAAGTCACTGATGCGCTCCGCCGCCTCACGATGGTTGCAAAAGATCAGCGCCGGTTCGGAGCGGAACGAACAAAGCAGTTCAAACAGCGTTCCGATCTTATCTTTGTCAGGCGAAAGTACCTTTCGGAGCGACAACTTATCATTCTCTTCTTCCTGCGTAAAGTCGAGTATTTCAGGATAAGTCACTTCCGTAAAGTCCGGGATCTCCACCTCCGAAGTCGCCGAAAGCAGGACGCGCTTCCGCAAACCGGTCAATCGCCCGATGATCTTCTGCATCTCCTCTTGGAAACCTAACTGCAACGACTTATCGAATTCATCCAGCACAAGCGTACGGATACCGGACGGATCGAACGACTGTCGCTCCAGGTGATCGACTAAGCGTCCGGGCGTACCGATCAATAAAGCCGGAGGATTGCTCAGGTTATTCAATTCCGTCTCAATCGAATGCCCGCCATAACAAACATTCACCTTATAACCGGTTCCCATTTTCTTCCACACCTGCTCGATCTGCAAGGCCAGTTCACGGGAAGGTACGATAACCAGGCACTGCACGCGCAAACTGTCTGCCATCGACCGCAGGATCGGCAATAAATAAGCCAGGGTTTTACCCGAGCCGGTAGGTGATAACAGAATCGTATTCTCCGCTTTCAGGATAGCCGCATTGGCCGCAACCTGCATCTCATTCAGGGCTTCAATGCCCAGATTCGATAATATCTGTGTCGTTTCAATCGTTTTCATGACCGCAAAGATACTAAAAAAGAGTAGTTTAATGAGATTCAAACATTTAAGATCGGAGTTTTATGAAAAGAAACCATTGTCGTAACTTATTGCATCCGATTTTTAATTTTTATTGTATTTTTGTTCATCAAACCTATAGAAAGACCGAATCATGGAAAACTATAAAGCAGCAGAAAATCGTTACAAAGAAATGCCGTATCGTCGTTGTGGAAAGAGTGGAATTTTATTGCCTGAGATATCACTTGGGTTATGGCATAACTTCGGGAGTGTGGATGTGTTTGAAAATTTCATCAAGATTGCCCATGCGGCTTTTGATCATGGTATCACTCATTTCGACTTGGCGAATAATTACGGGCCGGTGTATGGTTCGGCGGAAGAGAATTTCGGCCATATCCTGAAAAAGAGTCTTGGCGTTTATCGGGATGAACTGATCATATCCACAAAAGCCGGTTATGACATGTGGCCGGGGCCTTATGGGGAATGGGGCAGTCGTAAATACCTAATGGCCAGTCTGGATCAGAGTCTCAAAAGGATGGGCCTGGATTATGTGGATATCTTTTATTCCCATCGCCCCGATCCGGAAACTCCGGTGGAAGAAACAATGGGCGCTTTGGCTGATATTGTCCGCCAGGGAAAGGCGTTGTATGTAGGAATTTCCAATTATAATGACGAGCGGACATCCAAGGCGCTTGCCGTCCTTAAAGAACATAAAGTTCCGTGCCTAATCCACCAGGATCGCTATTCTCTGTTGGACCGTTGGGTGGAACCCTCCTTACTTCCTTTGCTGGAAAAGGAAGGAATAGGATTGATTGCCTTTTCTCCTCTTGCACAAGGACTGCTGACAAACAAATATTTGAATGGGATACCCGATGATTCAAGAGCGGCGAAAAATACAGGTCATTTACAGCGTGAACAAGTAACGGACAAAGTAATCGATAAGGTAAGGCAATTGAATGAAGTAGCAAAAGAACGTGGACAGACATTGGCGGAAATGTCGTTATCCTGGCTATTGAAAGATCCTCGTGTGGCCAGTGTTTTAATTGGTGCCAGTTCAGTATCTCAGTTAATGGACAATATACAGGCCACGAACAACAGCCGGTTTACGGTCGATGAAATTGCCCTGATAGACCGGATCCTTAGCTAGCAATCGTTGTTTCTACGGCTATGAGACGAAGTGCCTTGGAATTGCAGGGAAAACAACAGGTCAATCCTTATTCACTCTGTTTATGGCATGTGGAACGAAAAGACCAAAGATTACAACTTGAATACCCAGGAGATGGTCTTTTCGGCAGTCGGTTACAGAAACATTTTTTCATAAACACTTGCTCTACTTCATTTTAATAGGGTACTCGCCAAGAGTATCCCTATTATTTACCCTCTCATCTCTAACTATATGGGAGGATCTATTCACTACACCAATCATATCCCAGTAACAAAGAGTGATTTTTGAGGTAAAAAAACCGTTTTATTTAGTCAAATATCTATATAATTCCGACAAAAAACACATTTGCATCTGCAATGCATTCGTTAACTTTAAGCATTCCAAAAGAACAAAAAAATGATGCCTAAAGACAAACACCCCTATTCACTATCAAACTGGAATAATTTCATGAGACACAATAAACACACTTTTATTTGTTTACTGTTTTTTCTTACAGGTATGCAGGCTTTCGCGGCCTGTATACCTACTACTAAAGCAAAACGTACTTACCGGATTATCCATAACAACGATGGTTCGGATTTACTCCGCAACCAATGGTTTAAACACCGCCCATTATCGATAGCCGACCTGGATTCATGTGTCGATATGGTTGCCAATTCGCAGGTTACAACCTATATGATGTGTTCGGGAAGCGATTTCTTTTACGTGGACTCAAGATACGGACATGTAATGGGAAATGATCTGAACGGTACTTTAGATTGCGGTTGTGATACGGCTCAATATCGCGATTTTCTCAAATATTACCGAAATCATCTGAATCTTAAAATCGCAGGTACCGATCTGATCAAGGCAACATTGACCCGAGCCAAAGCAAAAGGGATGGAAGCTTTTATCACTTACCGGATGAACGACCTTCATTTTAACGACACGACGACCCGCTGTCCGATCTTGTATTCCGAATTTTGGATTAAACATCCGGAATATTGGTTGAATGACACGACACAAGGGTATAATAGCGGCGGAGCTCTGAACTTTGCCATCAAAGAAGTACGCGACCGGAAACTCGCCATTATTTCCGAGCAATTGGACAGATATGATATGATCGACGGTTACGATTTGGATTTCATGCGTTTTATCGTTTATTTCAAATCAGGTACCGGACCGCAGAATGCACCGTTGATGACGCAGTTGATCAGGGATATCCGCAAAAAGGCGGATGAGGTCTCCAAGCGCCGTGGAAAGAAAATCTTACTTTCCGCCCGTGTGGCACCTACCGTAGAGGAGAATATGATGAAAGGGCTGGATATACGGACATGGTTGAAAGAAGGGTTATTAGACTTTATCAGCATCGGCATTCACTGGCGCGGGGATCCGGCCATGCCGGTTGCCAAATTCCGAAAGGATTTAGGGAACGATCTGAATATCCCGTTCTATTGTTCGATCGACGACGGAGGTTATAAACCGCGTGAATTTTGGTCGCAAGGGATGCACCGGGGTATGTGTTCGTATATTCTGTCACAGGGAGCCGACGGTATTTACCTTTTCAACTATTATTTCGGCGAATACAATTCCGTATATGACGGAAAGTTGCATCTTGAAGAAGGCGGCCAAGTCTGCCGCGTCATGATGCCCCAGATGTTGCAGGAATTAGGATCTTTAGAAACGTTAAAAGGAAGAAACAAGATCTATGCGCTTTCCGACGGAGTCATTCAATATCAAATCAAACAAAACACTCCGCTCCCTCTCCGGATTATGAACAAAGAAAGGAAATCGGCGGCTATTTATATCGGCGACCAAGTAGAAGAACTGTATCCGGAAGAAGCCATCCTCTTCTTCCGTACCAGCCGGCCGGCTTCTCTTCTGCTAACGATCAACGGCAAACGAGTTAATCAGGAAAAAACTTCCTATACCAAACTGTATGACAGGGAAAGAGGATTGGAAGGAGATCAGAAAGAATATGCATTCCTTCTACCGGCTAATATACTCAAACATGGCTATAACCAAATAGAATTCAAATCATTGGAAGAAGAACAGGTCAATGTGATCCGCACGGAGATAGCACTCAAATACGGCAACGTAGAGACATACGGATATTTCTGAATGGAATGTAATCGCTTCATAAATTGAATGCTGTTTATCTATAGGTTACTCTGAATGAGGTGTACATCCTCCATCGCTTATTTATCACAGGAGACCGGATTCCCATCCGGAGTAATACATTTAATAAAGGTTAGGTTTTGGGAATCGCCGGTACTTTCAAGAGGAGTAACTGTAGTATCAAAATAACAGTTTGTCATTTTCAAGTTTTCACAACCGGAAACGGATACGGCTTTCTTTCCGGTCGTTTGATTATTCACAATCAAATCGGAAAGGCTCACGTTCCGGCAATTCTCATAAACGATCGACGTATTACCCGCATGCTGCAAAATCAATTGTTCCATCTGAACGTTTTCACAGTCCTTCAAATAAATCAGGGAAGGCACATACGCTGATACATCTCCTTTCAGATATCCTTTTTGCATCTGCTCGTCCACACTTGCCTTAACGGCATCCCCGTTCCCTTCGATGACTCCCTTGCCTCCGATACCTGTATTCTGTTGCTTTTCCGCATAAATCAACGCCGTATGACCTTCAACGCCTTTAAAATCGTAGACAGACGGAACAGCTACTAAAACAGCCCCCTCTTCTATCCGGATAACAACATTGGATTTCAATTCGACGGAGCCCGTCAGATAACGGCCCACATAGAAAACCAGCCTTCCTCCACCCTGTTCGCTGATAAAATCGATTGCCTGCTGGATCGAGCGGGTATTCAACGTCATTCCGTCCGATTTAATTCCGAACATAGAGGCCTGATAATCCTTTGCGGAAAGGACGGAAACAATTATAAATAAACCTATTACACTTATCAAAAATTTATTTTTATACATCGCTCTATAGTTTTTACTTATTCAATCACTACATTTTTCGATTTATATGGGAAGATTTGCTTTTTCCCTACGCTTTCCGGTTCTTCAAACCTCATCTTTTTAAACTTCGCACCTTGCACATCGTCCAGGACAACCGCCGGACGATAATCCTTATTCAAGGCTTTGAAAGTAACGTTATCGAACGTAATTCCTTCGGCATGACGAATATAAAAACCCCACGCCGGTAACTCTTTGAATTGGGAGAATTCAGGATAAGCAGTCCGCATTTCGGGTATGCTATCCAGTTCTGCAGGAGTAAGTCCCCGGTAAGCATAGTAAGGATTGCCACCTCCAACCGAAACAATCTCGATATTTTGCAGAGTTACATTCTGTATCTTATGATCCGGCAAACCCACGATACCGGCCGGAGAAATATTACGGGGAAGGTCTTCAATAGGACCTTCATAATTGTATCCCGCATCCGGTTTATCCATAGGGATCTCCGCATAAACATTTTTAATCACAATATCTTTCATCATCGGTTGTTTCCCATTGCTCCACCGGTCGCCGATACGCAAAAAAATCACATTGCCCGTATGAATGGAACGGACACTATCCACTTCTATGTTCTCAATCAACCCGCCATCGACCGCAGCAAACGTGATAGCCGAACGATATGTATCGTAAATAGTCATATTCTTCACTTTGAAATTACGAAATCCTCCCCGGGAAACGGTTCCGAATTTAAGGCCGTTCGCACTGGAACGTCCTACGCAGTTTTCCATCACCACATTTTGACAAATATGATTTACATCGTGTGACTTAAAGCAAAAAGCATCGTCGGCAGCATCTATTACAGCATTTCGAAGAACGACCCCGTCACAATCCACTACATCAATGCCGTCATTGTTCCAATAGGATTTACTATCCACATAGATACCATCCACCAATAAATTTTTACATTGATCGTAGGTCTGATTCCAACTGGCCGGATCACGCAAGGTAATGTCTTTGATCGTTACATTCTCGCATTCGCGGAAATAGATATTTTGCGGACGGTTCGTTTCATTCGGGCGATCTAATTTTAACGGATCAACCAATAGGCCACGATGAATATAAGAGACCATATTATTGGCTGTTTCAAAACCCCGCCCGTTAATCGTACCCTTTCCGGTTATTCCGATGTTCTGCTGTTTGACGGCAAATATCATAGACATCCATTTGATATACGGGTCTTTTACATAATCCCAGGGATTAGTAGAACCCAGCAAAGTCGCTCCGGTTTCTAAATGCAGGGTCACATTCGATTTCAGATAGATCGTTCCTGTCAGATAGTTGCCGGAAGTAAAAACCAAACGCCCTCCCCCTTGTTCATTCACAAAATCAATGGCCTTCTGGATAGAATTGGAATTCAAGGTAATGCCATCCGCCTTTACGCCAAAATCAGTAACGTAGTAATCTTTGGCAGACAAGGATAATATGCCTTGAAACAGACAAATGAACAAGACTACTTTTATTTTCATTATCATACTCTCTTTTAGATTGAATCGTTTATTTCTTATTCTTTTACTCCCTTGGATTTATAAACAAACACTTGTTTCTTTTTGCCTCCGGGTTCTTTGTATTTTACCTTTTTCAACGTAATATTTTCCGCTTCCTGCACGACAATCGCCGGCCGATAGTCCGGTTTCAGCGCTTTTAAGGTAACATTATCAAACAGGATATTGCGCGCATGACGAATATAGAATCCCCACGCGGGAAGTTCTTTAAACTGGGAAAATTCAGGATAAGATTTAGCCATTTCAGGAATACTGTCCAGGTCTGCAGGTGTAAGCCCTCTATAAGCATAATGGGGATTTCCTCCTCCGGGGTATACTATTTCGACATTCTGCAGGATCACATCGGTAATGTCATGCCCTCCTTCCAATCCGATGATACTGGCCGGTGAAATATTACGAGGATTATCTTCTACAGGGCCCTCATACGTATAGCCGGCATCCGGTTTACCAGCCGGAATTTCTGCATATAGGTTCCGGATGGTTATATTGTTCATCTTACCGATATCCCCTTTGTTCCAACGGGCGCCAATCCGGAGATAAATAGCATTACCGGTATTATAAGCGTAAAGGCTGTCTACCAGTATATCTTCTACAAAACCTCCGTCAGGCGTAGCAATGGTAATAGCAGAACGGAAGGTGTCATACACCTTATTATTGATAATACGTATATTTTTATAACCACCCGCCGAAACGGTTCCGAATTTAATGCCGTTGGCACTCGAACGAATTACACAATTGCGTATCTCAATATCCTCATTAAATGATTTCCGATCGTGCGATTTTAGACAAATGCCATCATCCGTAGCATCGATGAAACAATTCGTAATCCGAACATGCTTACAATCCCCTATATCCAGCCCATCGTTATTCCAATAGGCTTTACTGTCTACCGTAATACTATCGATCGCCAGGTTTTCACAATGGTCGTAAAACTGTACCCACTCACCTGCGTTCTTTACCATTATTTCTTTTATTTGGATGTTTTTGCAATTATATAGGTAAATTCCCTTCGGTCTTCTCCTGGCAGGTCGATCCAGTTTCAAAGAATCATCCAATATTCCTTTTTGCACCTGGTCGATAATATTATAAGAAACTTCACGGCCCCGTCCATCTATCACGCCTTTACCAATAATACCAATGTTATCCTGTCCATCAGCATAGATAAGGCTACAAGAATGGGGATCTTCCAAATTGTAATCATAAGGATTCAGGGAACCGACCCATACAGCTCCTTCATTCAACACAATCGTCACGTTCGATTTCAATTGAATCGTGCCGGTCAGATAACGTCCCACATAGAAGACCAATCGTCCGCCGCCTTGAGCGTGAATGTAATCTATGCCCTTTTGGATAGCTGTTGTATTTAAAGTCGTTCCGTTCGACTTAACACCAAAAAGAGAAGCTGGATAATCTTTGGCAGCCAAGGGCCCCAGACAGCCTAAAGCCAAGGATAGGAGAAAAAACTTGTATTTATTCATATTCATAACGTTTTTACAGGTCGGGTTAATAAATAGCGACAGGTCCGATTAATCCCATGGATTGGATCGGCTGATCCTTGCTTTTAAGGATTGTGAATTTCTGAGCGGTTTGATTGTCTTTTAAGGTTTTCATATAATTCCCCATTGTTGTAATCACATGTACTTCGATCTCATTCTCTCCTTTTATTAGAAAATCCGTGAGATCATAAATACGGTAACCAAACCATTTCACTCCACAAGACTTGCCGTTTACAAACAGTTCATTTAGTCCCCAGACCTTCCCTAAATTCAGTATTTTCCGGTTTGTATCTTTTACCTGAATCTTGGTACGATAGATCGCTTTTCCCATAAAATTGACATATTCCGTATCTTTCAAATCCTTCAATGTATCCATATGGATGGTTTCCGTCCGGTTTTCACGTCCATGTTGCAATTCGACATCCCAATGGTCCACCGACAAGGAATTTTTTCCCGAACGAGGTAACGGATTCCAATCCCTGCCTTTTCCTTCTTTGTTAAATACGATCAACAAGGTTTGGGCCGGTCCTAAATCCAACAGGAAACGCCCGTTCTTCAGATTGATCCGGTATTTATCTCCGGTTACAGGATCCCAAATCCAGCCGTGCCGGCCTTTGGTGAGCTCCCCTGGAAAAGTTAGTTCCGTCTGTCTTTCCTCATGCATATGTGCATTGACAAATAAAAAGAAATGGTTTTTATCATCCGTCTGATAACAGTTTTGTAATAAGAATCGATCGGGTTTGCTGACTGTCACATAATGAGGTATGCTATATTTAGCCATTACCTCTGTATACCATTCCAGATATTTATTATCTACCGGCTTTTCGAGTAAGACGAAACGGTCGGTAAATAACTTCAACCGGCTCACTTTTTCGCGAATCTCCTGATCTCTTTGCCGGTAATCTTTCAATCCAAGGGATTTATCAGGAAATTTTCCGATACAGAAAACCCGGCCGCCGGTAGAGACAAAATCATAAAGTTTGTCTAATGTACCGGGATAAGTACTGGTAACTTCTATCAGGAATAAAGTTTCATATTTCTTTTTCCCGTAACAAAGTTTGCCCTTTTCAACCGTGGCCTCCTTCAAAATGATTTCGGTTACATAATCGGCTCCACCACCGTTCTTATGGATGGCTTCCCAAATAAGAGAGGTGTAAGGGATATTCAGCTTCTCCGGGAACGGATCAGTCTGTACCCCCATTTCCCCCCACATATCATAATTAGCCGGGAGTAAGGCTATATCGGTGCACATATCCGCTTGTTGCAGTTGTGAGGCCAAACGGGCGCGGTAGTCATTCAGGTATTTAAAATAGGGCCACCAGGTACTGTTTTCATTGTAATAAGAGCCATATTGGACCCATCCCGGGAAGGGAGCTTCGGGTGGAGAATAATTGAAGCCATGCCAGACGGAATGAGTCGTTCCGGAAATGGCGCTCATGTCCGAGCCGATCTTCAACAATTCCAAGGTCTCATTAAAAACAATATAGGTATTCGTCATCTCTTCCGCGCTAACAACCCTTTTACCGGTCAGATGCGCAGCCGAGGAGACATATTTATTAATCATCGTATATCCCCGTCCGCGACGATAGTCTTCATCACCCATTTCTTCTCCCAAACGATGTTTCAACCAGTTGGTTGTCCACGATTCTCCCTCCGGAATATCATAACCGAGACTACTTTCCAAAGGGAAGAAACCACGGCCGTATGCCTGTGCTCGCGATTTAACGTTCAATTCACGGCACCAACGCAAATAGGTTTGGGTAAAACGCTCATAAAGCAATTCCGCCTTAGTCAGTTCGAAATCAAACCGGACGCGTTTCACCTCTTCTTCAAACTCCGGAGTTTTCGCCGCACCGTATTTATCATCCACTACTGCGCCTAATCGTCCTACCTTAAACATTGTGAAGGGTAACCAAGGCATTAGGTCGTAACCTCTCCGTTTACGGAACTCTTCGGCCAAATCGGTCGTCCAGTTGCACCCTTCCAGCTCCATACTATCGGTAAAGAAAGCGCGAAGATATCGGGACAACGGCCCGGTTTTTTGCTCTATCGTACCAGACATATGCTTCAGATACTTGTACACAGCTTTCTCGTCCATATGGTTCAAAATGGGACCGGCAGCTCCGGGCGCTCCATTAATCACACTGGCAAACGAATCGAATTTCACCAACGCGTAAAAAACATATTTACCCTCCGGTATATCTACACGAATCACTTCGTCTTTACACTGAGAGGACAAATCGACTACCTGATCCAGACTACTCATCGGATCCGGCACCAGTTTTAAAGAAACCAGCGAACAAGTACGTGAAGGATTCGGGACAGTAACTCCGGGATCAATTTCTTTAAATATATTGAATTGTGATGTTTCAAAAACAGTTTTTCCTTCGACCGGTTCAGCATATAGAATCATCACCTGCGCCCGCTCATTCCTCTCAAGCGACTCGGAGCCAAACGGCCATCCGGAACCGACAATCAGATCACAAGTCATATCCAGCCTTTTCGCTTCATCGAAAACGACTTGAAGCATCTCTATCCATTCGTCGCTTAGCCAATAAAGAGACTTTTTACCCAGATCATCACCTGTCGTAGGGAAAGCGATCGGGTTAATCTCTACTCCTCCAATACCTGCATCCTTCAACAGATGCAGTTCACGTACCAATTCTTTAGCCTCTACCTTATCTCCGTTCCACCACCAACGTACAAACGGACGATAGCAGGATGCCGGATTACGAAAAGATTCGAAAGCGTTACGTAGCGTTTTCTTAACTTGTGGAGCTTCCGTATTGTTGGCAAATAGAAACAGATCCGAAGCAATAGTAGAACCAACGGTAATGAATATACTTTGTTTAATAAAAGATCTTCTTTGCATGGGGTTAACGGGATAAAATTACTATGTATGAACAAATTTATTCACGATCTCTCAATACAGCCTTAAGCTTTTGATATTAATTATTAAAATTCTGACAGGACTTATCTTCTTTCTTTAAAAAAGTATCAAACAGACATTGTACAGCTTTTATAGATTTTGGAATGACAGATATAAATTTATTCTGATGGAGAAAGGGCTGTATCAAAAGAAAATCCTGTAAAAATTTCATAACTATGAATGCGCGCATTCATAGTTATGAATCCATTCGTTCATAGTTATGACTGCGTTTATTCATAGTTATCATTTTTTAGTTAATAAGCGAATGACTTTTAACATGACTTTATAATCAATTTTGGACACACAAAGGATTAGTACTTAGCTCCTGCGAAGGTATTTCCAAAGTCATGTGTTCTACGGAAATAGAACCAGTATTTACATGATTAGCAGAATTACTACGGTCTACCGGAATAGCCCACCGCTTATTATTATAGAATTCACGCCCTCCTTCACCCCACAGTTCAATGCGAGTCTGAAATTGAACCATCTGTAAAACACTCATTCCTTTCATCGATGAATAGGTATCACAGGTTAACGGAGTAGAATTAGCTTTTGTCCGCGCAGCCAATAATTGATTAAGAACAGTTTTTGCTGCTGATTCATCATTCTGTTGAGCCAAAGCTTCAGCTTTCATTAAAAGAACTTCAGAAGTACGGAATACCGGTTGGTCCGTGTTTACACGTCCGGTTTTCCTTTCGGAGTTATTACGAGCAATTGTAGCCGCATATTTCAAGTTCGTATAAGCCGGAATTGTAGCCTTTGTTGCTTTCTCATCCATATAGGTGAATGTCAAAGTATCTGTCATGAACAATCCTTTACGAAGGTCATTATTATCTAACTTATTATACAACCGTTCATCAATACGCATAAAACCAAGTCCCATTCCGCCGCTCGATTCGCAGAATGTATTGAAATAAGCAAATTGGTATGTTTGAGCATTTGTTCCATCTACGAATCCGAAAAAGCATTCCGGATTTACTGTAATATTAAAAAAGGCATTATCATCAGCCCGAAATTCTCTTACAGGCGTACCATCTACATTTCTCTCTTCTACTTCACGTACGACTGCGTTCTGTACGCCATAGTTTTCTTTAGCAATCAAATCCGGATAATGTTTCAAGAGGTCATCACATGCTGTAATTACAGTTGCCCAATCTCCCGTCCAGGCAGAAACACGGGCAAGTAAAAATTGAGCAATTCCACAATCCAAATCATCTTTAGCATCTGTATAACCATCATTTGCTACAGCTTGCTTAAACAAAGTAATTGCTTCGTTCAAATCTTTCTTGATAAATTCATATGTTTCTTTAGATGTAGAACGAGCAACCGGATCATTATAACCATACGTATCATAAATAGACAAGCCCAGTTTTTCTGAACCTCCCAGTAAATAAGCATCTTGATAGTTTTCCATCAGATAATTATAGCCATAAGCCCGTACAATCAAACAACGTGCCCGATAATCCTTCAACGTATTATTGTCCCCGATCGTTTTCTCATCCAGGTAACCCAAGATCTTATTTGCATTATTAATAACTGTCGCCCCCAACAACCAATAGCAATAGTTCTCAGTTGTAAGATTTGCCTCCCAGAAATCTTGTAAATTGTATGCATTACCTACCGAACCTGACATTAACTTATCTGTGTATACGATGTCATTTCCTCTTACATTTCTCAATATGTCTTGCCCGACATTGTGATTTTCTATGCTACTGGCAAAACCACCCGAATAAACAGAACTATTACTTATTAGATTTGTTGGAAGATTCTCCGCCAAGGCTTTCATCACTAATTTAATTTTTTCTTCATCTCCCGAAGCAAGAATTTCTTTAATCTGTTCGTCTATAATCTGATTAGGAGGAGTAACCTCTAGTTGATTTGCACAAGACGACAATAGCACCCCTGCAAATAGACTAAAAATATATTTTTTCATATTCATCTCTTTTTTATTGATTTATCAAATTAGAAATCCAAATTTACACCTAAAATAAATGTACGCATATCCGGATAAGTATAAGACCCTACCTCCATACCACCGGTCAAAGACATACTGGGATCAATGCCTGGTGCTGCTGACATCATAAACAAATTATCCACTGAGGCGAATACGCGAAGTCTACTGACATTCCACCTACTCAAAAAATTGGTTGGTACAGTATACCCCAATGTAATATTTTTCATTTTCAAATAACTTGCATTGAATAATGCCATGTCGGTATATTTCCAACTACCGAACGTTGCTCCATCCGTATAGGAAGTAGACGTACCATACCATTGCATCGGATATTTGGCATTCGTATTTTCCGGACTCCAAGTGTTCCCTACCAAATCATGAGCTAACGAATTGTTTCCGAGGCTTTGCGAAATATACAAACCATTAGCATATTCAACACTCAGGTACTTACCACCTAATTGATAACTGACTACTGCGGTTAAATCAAAGTTTTTATAGGCAAAGGTTGTTGATAGGCCTCCAATCCAATCGGGAATTGCATCTCCGACCTCATAACGATCTGCTAAATTATAATTTGTAACCGCAACACTTTGTCCTTTTGTGTAGCCCGGGTATGTATTATTTGCGGCTTCGGCAGCAGTCACACGGTGATAAAACAACGGTAAACCGGTACTTTGATCTACACCTGCATACTTATACAAATACATATTATACAGATCTTTTCCAACCCCACGATAATAACTTACATAGCTACCGCTTGAAGTGCCGGTAGCACTCCATCCTTCAAAACTTGCCTCCCAGCCGCCATTTTCATCCAAAGCCACCGAACCTTCTGGTATATCTGCCAGAACAGCATTATAATGAGTTCCGTTTAAAGACAGGTTCCATTTAAAGTCTTTTGTTTTCAGGATGTCAATACCTAATTCAACTTCTATACCTCTGTTTCGAACAGAAGCTGAATTTTGCTGAATTGTAGCCTGACCGGTTGCCAGATAAGAAACCGGAACATTCCAAAAGGAGTTATCTGTTAAACGATTATAATAATCGATTGTTCCATTTACTCGATTAAATAGAGAAAAATCAACGCCAATATCAAATGTTTTTGTATTTTCCCACGTTAAACGGTCGTTTACGAAACCTCCCACAGATAATGTATAGGTATCAGGCGTACCTGTACCATTTGTTGTCGAAGTATATTTTGCCCCATAGCCCCAAGTACGGTAACCACTATAATTTCCGATGCCACTCTGATTACCAATAACACCATAACTTGCACGTAATTTCATATTATCCAACCACTCTTTTACCGGTTCCATAAAAGATTCGGATGAAATTCTCCAGCCTCCACCTACGGACCAAAATGTACCCCAGCGATCCTCTGAATATTTAAACTTGGAAGATCCGTCTCTACGGAGAGATCCTGATAGATAGTATTTATCATTATATATATAATTCGCTCTTGCAAAATAACTTTCCATACGTACTATGTTCTTTCCATAACCAGGATTATCCATTCCAGTTACATTCACATACCGACTTACAAAATTTGAAGAAGAAAGAAATCCTGGTATTAATTCATAACCTGACCCCCAATTTACATTCTCATCTTGATAGTTATTATATTCATGTCCGATCAAGACATCTATGATGAATTTATCAAATTCACGATTATACGTCAATAATTCTTGTGCGTTTAAAACCATATAAGAAGTGGCAATTTTACTCATACCTCCTACCCCTTCTCCTATGCCAGTATCACTATTTTTATATTTAGTGAGCATCTTATTGGATTTATCCAAGGAAAAATTAATCCTAAAATTAAAGTCTTTCAAAAACCTCAAATCCGCATAAGTCCTGGCGGTCCAGTTATCCATTTCAACCTGTGCCAAATCTTTCTCCATAGCCTCCAATAAATTCATTCCGTATATTTGACCAACCGTAGGACCTAATGGAGAATACGTATCGCCCGCTTGCACATGAACCATTTTGGATCCATCCGCATTTAATTTTATATTACCATTTTCGTCACGGGCATACAATCCTTTTAATGGATTTTGTCCATTAATCGTACGAAAGACATTCCCTGCATTAGAACCTGCATTACGTCCAGTCCCATATGTAGTTGCCATAGATTGTGTTACAGTACGCGTGTAACCGACATTTGCCCCAACTTTAAACCAATCGTATAATATTGCATTCACATTAGAACGACCACTATAACGCTTAAACTCCGAATTAGAAATATACGATGGATTCTCCAAATAGCCTAATGACATGAAGTAATCGACTCTATCACTCCCTCCAGTAGCAGAAACATTATATTCCTGCCGGAACCGATTTTTCAAAAGAGCATCCGTATATTCATTAGCATCAAACAATTTACGGGCATTTGGATTTAATTTCCCATCCGTTCCCACTAAGTAAGCTCCGGACATAGTAGAGCTAGCAGTTGTTCCGCTTCCGGTCGGAGTATAAATAGCGCCTGGTACATCATATAGCATCCAGTTTCCCAATGTATTCCGTTGAAAGTTCGTCATTGAATTTGAATAGTCAAATAAGTGAGCACTTGCAAACTGAGCGGCTTCTTCATGAGACATATTCGGACTTTGTACATTTGTTTGGAAATTCTGAGGTAACCCTGAACCGCTTACTCCATAACGAACAGAGTTATAGATGGATTTCCATGCATATTCATAAAACTCACCGGCATCATCTATTTTATCAATATTAAACGGTCCGGCCTGATTGAATCCCCAGCGCCCTTCAAAAGAGATCTTTGTCTTTCCTTTCACTCCTGATTTTGTGGTAATCAAAACAACGCCATTGGCACCACGTGAACCATACAAGGCTGTGGAAGCAGCATCTTTTAACACAGAAATGCTCTGAATATCCTGCTGATTGATATTAGCCAAAGGGTTATCCGTTTGTGCGGGAACTCCATCAATAACAATTAAAGCAGCCGAACTATTTAAGTTAGCAGATCCAACGCCACGAACCCGGATCGCTGCATCCAAACCCGGTTGCCCATCTACAGTAGAAATTTGTAAACCGGGAACTTGTCCTTCCAAAGCCTTAGATGCAGAAGAAGTATTTTGTACCCCTATTATTTTTGAATCAACCGCCGTCATAGCGCCAGTCAAATCTTTCTTCTTCTGCGTACCATAAGCTACCACTACCACTTCTTCCAACTGTTCGGTATCTTCCGCCAATTGAACATTCAAAAACGTCTGGTTGCCCACCCTTACTTCTTGGGTCATGTACCCGACAAAAGAAAAAAGCAATACGGTATTGCTGCCACCATTCGGAACATTTAAAGTAAATGCTCCATCTGCACCAGTTATTGTACCAATAGCCGTCTGGCCTTTCACTGTAACGTTTACTCCGGGTAATTCAATACCACTGGCCTCCACCACCTTCCCTGAAACAGAAAACTGGCCAAATGCTTGTAAACCCACAGATAGGGAACAAAAGAATAATAAAATTAGTCTCTTCATAAGATACACATTTATTAGGTTAAGTAATGTTTATTCACAAACGTATCTTTTTATATCTTCTAACATCCGGAGAAAATGATATTTTTTTATTGCTTTTTGATAAATACTTTTTCCATATCTTTGCAGTAAAGGCGACAGATCTGGCTTGCGCCGGTTTTAATAGAGAGAATTTAAATTTCCGAAATATTGTTGTATGCGGTGAAAGCCACATGTACAATTCCTAAAAGAGAAAAGTGGTGATAATAACGCTAACCTAATTAATAAACAAAGAAGAACATTACTTAAATACATCGGAAACATGAGTCAAACGATTTTTAACCGAAGTAAACATAATGCTATAAAATATTTGCCAACAAACGGCGATGAAAATATATGGAAAATGTCTATCAGCGGCGTAGGATTTCAATCTATTGACAAAAAAGATTCCTACCCCCTCAAAGGACATCCCATCGGATATACTTTTAATCCTGATCGCGGAAGAATTATTGACGAATTTGCGTTAGTCTATATCATAGAAGGAGAGGGAATCTTTTTTTCGACCTCCTGCCCGGAGAAGAAGATAGCAAAAGGCGATGCTTTTTTCCTCTTTCCCAGGCAATGGCATACTTATAAACCGTATAGCAATACTGGATGGGATGAATATTGGACGACATTTAAAGGTGATTATTTCGAAACTTTGTTAAATAATATCGTAAATAAAACGAATCCCATCTTTCATATAGGCATTAATGAACAAATAGTCAATAATTTCACTGAAATGATCGAATGTGCCAGAGGACAGAAAGCCGGCTTTCAATCGGTTTTGGCAGGAATCATTATGCACACAATCGGTTTGATTTATTCGATTAACAAGAATCAGGACTATGCATCGGTACATATGCAAAAAATTCAGGAGGCTTGTGTTCTGATGAGAGAGAATATCTATGATAAGTTCACCCCCGAGGACGTTGCCCGATCTATTAATATGAGCTATTCTAGTTTTCGCAAACTTTTCAAAGAATATACAGGTATTGCTCCTCACCAATACATGCTACAATTGAAGCTTAGCAAAATAAAAGATTTATTAAGCAGTACCGAACTGTCAATTCAGGACATTGCAATCAAACTCAACTTTGAATCGGCTGATTATTTTTCTTATTTTTTCAAAAGCAAAACAGGCATCAATCCGCTCTCTTATCGAAAAAACATCGAAAAGCAAAGAACTAAAAATACAAAAAAAGCAAAAATACATAACCAATTAAAGAGTTTAAACAGGGCAAACTTTTAGATTTATGTTCGCTCGGGTAGTTTTCCCAAATCCTCCGGACAGGTCATTTTATTTTCTTAACTTACCTAAAAAAAAGTAGATTTCTTTTGATATACCCTTGTTTTTCTTATTTTTGCCTATGAAGGTAATCGGTTCTTTGCCGATTACTCCCATCCTTAGTATTCAACAAATAATTAAAGATTTATGAAACTGAATTTTTTATTTCTTACAGCAGCTATAATATTAGCTTCCTGTACTCCAAAATCACCGGAGGGAGAATCTCCTGTAGCGAAAGAAGCCGACAAAAAGCAAATAGTGGCAGAAACCATATTGAATAGACACAGCATCCGTTCCTTCAAACCGGAACAGGTTCCGCAGGAGGTAATCGATACCCTGCTCCGAACGGCTATCAATGCACCAAGCGCCAACAACAAGCAACCATGGGAAATACGGGTAATCCAGAAGGTGGAAATCCTGGATAAAATAAAGGCATTGAATGCCGGCATTTTTCACAATTCCCCGACTGTAATCGTCATTGCCAAAGATAAAAACAATCCCTCTGCCGACTTGGATTGCGGCATATTGAGCCAAACCATCATGCTGGCAGCCGAATCGATGGACTTAGGGACTTGTCCCTTGGGAGGCCTGGGACGATTACTCACGACTCCCGAAGCGAAGGAGATAACCGACTCCCTGGAATTGCCCGAGGATTATGAAGTTATTCTTGCCATTTCATTAGGATACAAAAACGAAACGCCGGAAGCCAAACCTCGGGATGCTTCCAAAATCAAGTACATAAATTAGCTATTAATCGGACATAACAATGAAAAAAATCTGGTTCTTATCCTTCATTGTTCTCTTCGCCTCCTGTAACAACGCAGGAAAAACGGCCCAGGAAACTTCCGATAAAACAACATCCGACAGCGTACTCACAACGGATGTAAATATAAAAGATAAAACCTTCGAGGATTTGTTCAGGGAGATAACGCCCGAACAAATTCCCGAAAGTATTTTTAAACTGGTCGGTAAAGACAATACGGTGATTACATCAGGAACGGCAACTCATTTCAATTCGATGGTGGCCAGTGACGGAGGTGTCGGATTATTGATGGGTAAACCTGTTACTTTCTGCGGATTACGAGCCAGCAGATACACTCTGGAAATCATCTTGAAAGAGAAAACCTATACCATGACCTATTTTGAGGAAAAATATAGGGACCAATATATGATTTTCGGACAGAAATCAGGTCGTGATTCGAATAAAATGAAAGAATCGACCTTGACTCCGGTAGAGACGCCTTCAGGAAAAATATCGTATAAAGAGGCGAAACTTATTATCGAGTGTACGCTTGCTCAGACCCTAACTGTTGATCCGGAAGAATGTTACAGCGAAAAGAATAAAAACTTTTTTACAGAGGCTTATAAAGAAGTCGGAGCGTATCATAAAATTGTTTTTGGAGATATAACGAATGTCTGGATTAAAAAATGAAAAGAAATATACTGGCAATAGCGGTGATTGCATTGCTCACGGCATGTGGAGGCCATAAAACAACAGAAACTGAAATGAAAGAAGAAACAAGTAGCCCGTCGGACTTCTCCTTAAAGCCCAACGAGGTCATGGCGGGTATAAACCTGACTGTATCCGAAGGAAAAAGACTGATAGCGAAAGGCATCGCCCGCCATCCTCTGGTCAAACAGAAGTTGGACTCAGGTATCATTATCATTACCCGGGGGACGACCAATACCTATATTGCCGAAGAGTTAGCCCGCTTAAAAACGTCCCACGGCAGTTTCGTAACGGGCAATATGACTCCGGCGAAAGGGAAACAAGTGGACTTCGGGGCCGATAAAGTGCCCGAAATCATACTCGTAAATGGCAAGCAGGTTGAAATGAGCTACCCGGATGCATTAGCGGCCCTGAAGAAGGACGATATCGTGTTTAAGGGCGGTAACCTGTTGAATTATGAGAAAAAGCAGGCTGCAGTCACCGCCGCCGCCAAGGATGGCGGAACGGTCGGCAAACTGCAACCTTATACTTCCGGAGAAGGGCAAGGCCATCTGATCGTCCCGATCGGCTTGGAAAAAGAAGTGGGCGGAGACCTGAAGGAATACGAGGCCATCCTTTCGCAGGATGTAAAGAAAGTGAACTTCATTCCGAAAATTGTCGTTCACAAAAATGCGGAGATATTCACGGAGATAGAAGCGATCAAGCTGTTCGGCGACGTTAAGGTCGTTCCTTTCGCGTCCGGCGGCATTGCCGGCCGTGAAGGAGGCAAATCGCTGGCAATCTACGGAGATTCCCTCGAAGTGGATAAAGTCCTCGACATCGTATCCAGGATACAGGGCGAACCGTCCTTCATCGAATAGAAAAGACAGGCTCTTAGCTTAAAACTGCATTGGGAATGATTTCCACGTGCAGTTTTATTTTTTTTCCTTATCTTTGCCGTTGAATTTAAAAATACTCCAATGAGAATGAACAATTAATAGTTGGTTTATCAAACCGACACCTTTCGCCGCTTGAAATCTATTCGGTTTAACCGCCTGTATGCGCAGGCTCTATTAATTGTAAATTATGAGTATTATTATCAGTGATTTGACTTATCACTATCCAAACCAAGCCCCGTTGTTCAGCCATCTTAATTTCGCCGTAGGAAAAGAAGATAAAATCGCCGTCGTCGGTGATAACGGCGTAGGTAAATCGACCTTGCTCCGCCTTATGGCCGGCATCCTGCAACCGGCGGAAGGAAGCGTTTATTCGCCTTCCCGACCTTATTACATTCCGCAACACACCGGAACCCTCAACCAATCTGTCGCAGAAGCGTTACGGGTGAACCGGGAACTGACCGCATTGGAAGCGATTACCCAAGGAAGCCTGGATCCGGCCGATTATGATACGCTGGCTGACAACTGGGACATCGAGGCCAGATGCCGGGCGGCTTTGTCTTACTGGCAATTGTCAACCATCGGCTTTGATACGCCGATGGATACCTTGAGCGGCGGAGAAAAGACAAAAGTTTTCCTGGCCGGCTTAACCATCCATCATCCGGAAATCATCCTGTTGGACGAACCCTCCAACCATCTCGACCATACGGGAAGGAAGCTCCTATATCAATACATCGAGGAGAGTAAGGCTACCCTGGTAGTTGTCAGCCACGATATAACGCTACTCAACCTGCTACACTTCACTTATGAACTGTCCGGACAGGGCATGAAAGCGTACGGAGGAAATTATTTTTTTTATAAAGAACAGAAGGAAATTGAAGAGAATGCGTTAGATGCAACGATCGATTCGGAGGAGAAAAGACTCCGGTTAGCGCGCAAAAAAGCGCAGGAAGTCAAACAACGCCAAGAGAAACGACTGGCCAAAGGACAGAAAAACAAATCGGAAGTACCTCGCATCTTCAAGAAGACACTGACCAATTCGTCTGAAAATACAGCCTCCAGGCTTCAGAAGAAACAGGAAGAAATCATAGACGGCAACCAAACAAAAATAGCGGAACTAAGACAACAACGGGGTATCCTGAAGGAACTGAAAATAGACTTCGACAATGCGTCTCTCCACACCGGCAAACTGCTTGTCGAGGCCAAACAGATCAACTTTGCCTATCAAGCGGAAAAGGAATTATGGAAATCGCCACTCGATTTCCGTCTGTCCAGCAACGACAGGATCCATATCTTAGGCGATAACGGCACAGGCAAAACAACGCTCATCCGACTCCTCACAGGCGACCTCTGCCCTACCTCCGGCAAAATCTACCGGACGGACTTCAACCGGATTTATCTCGACCAGAATTATTCGGAGGTCGACGTAGATCTTACGGTCGCGGAACTTGCCGGAAGGCATAACCGCCAGCACCTGCCCGAACATGAAGTCCGCCTGAGGCTGCACCGCTTCCTGTTTCCAGCCAACAGTATAGACAAGCCGTGCAACCGGTTGAGCGGCGGGGAAAAAATGAGACTGTACCTTTGTTGTCTCATGATCAGCAATCAAACGCCCGACCTGATTATCCTGGACGAGCCCACCAACAACCTCGACCTCTCCAGTCTGGAAGTACTGAGCCGGACCATCAAAAATTACCGTGGCAGCCTGTTGGTCATCTCCCACGACAGCAGTTTCGTCGAGGAAATAGGTATTACCGGCAGTATTACCTTAGAATAGAAATACTCCATATCTGTTTCTCCCGGGGAAATAAAGATATCGGCCTCATCCGTCCGGTATAAATCTCCTCAAATTAAAGTCAGGGTAAAGCGATTAAAAAACGCATTCGTTTCCATTGACCGAAACATACGGGCATCCGGCAGAAAATATTCAACTTACATAATATCTTAGGTTTGCCCGGTAGAGTTCTGGCCTTTTTCGCCACCCTATTCGGCGCGAGCCTTCCCATAACCGATTATACCTGTTCATCAAGAAACGAAAGAAAAAAAGGATAGATAGGAACACCTTCCGCAAAGAGAGCGACAAAGTTGCTATGCAGGTAGCTGAAAAATGATTATATTGCGTCGTAAACCAACTCCATTATGAGATACCAATGAGACGGAAGGCTTTTCTTACCGATATATTTTGTTTCTGTTTACTTTTCCTGTGTAGTTTTTCCTGTGGTAATGCCCCGGAAAAACTATCCGGACTGGAACAGGCGGAGAAGATTATGAATCTTCATCCGGACAGCGCTTTACGCCTTCTGAAACGGATTCCCTCCCCCGAAAAACTCTCGAAAGAGGACTACGCCGCCTGGTGTTTACTGGTCACCCAAGCCGAAGACAAGAATTACATCAAACATACTTCTGATTCTTTGATCATCCGGGCACTTTCTTATTTTGAAAAACAAAAAGATCCTGAACGGAAGGCGAAAGCCCTGTTCTATGCCGGTCAGGTATACACCGATTTGAATCAACCGGAGAAAGCTGTCTCCTATTATCTCCAGGCGAAAAAGGTTCTGTCGAGGTCGATCGATTATACACTTCTCTACTTGGTTTGTTCCAATTTGGGCATGAACTATGCCTATCGTCCTGATATGGAAGACCAGGCTACATTCTGGTTAAAAGAAGCGCATGACTATGCAATCAAAGCAGACGACAGTTCATACATTGCCCATAGTTTATCGGAATTGGGACGCATTTACGGACAATACGAGAAATGGGACAGCGTTGCTTATTTTTATCAGGAGGCCATGCGGATTGCAGCCGAAAGCCATAATTGGAGGGAATATGCCATAGCGAAAGGGGAAATATCAAAAGCCTTTCTACATCTGGGAAAGCAGGAACAAGCAATTAGGTCCTTACGTGAAGAAAAAACAATACGCATCAAATATAATTTGGGATATCTACCCCAAACGAATTTATCTTTAGGAAATACCTTCCGGCAAATGGGAAAGTCCGATTCGGCAATCTATTATTTAAAAAAATCTCTTCAAACGGATAATATTTACACCTTGCGGGCTGCCTACCGGTATTTATATAATTTGGAAAAGAAGAAGAAGAATTACAAGGCGGCAATCGATTATAATGAGCTTTATATTGCTTATGCCGATTCCATCCAACAGATTTCCCATCAGAAAGAATTGTTGGAGATACTGGGAAAGTACAATCATGAGAAGTTGCTCAATGCCAACAACGAATTGAAAATAGAAAAAGATAAATTGACCAAGGGGGTATTGCTTATTTTGCTCTTTGCCATTCTTCTCTTTGCGTTCTACCAGCGTAAATTGTTCCGAAAAGAGCAATATATCCATCGGATTGAAAAGAAGATACAGGATTATTCCACCGATTTATATAAAAATGAAGCGATTATCCGGCGTAATCAGGAACTGATAGAATCTCTTTCTTTTCAACTGGAAGAAGGACATGAGGCGGATGAACGCCGGACAGAGATAGCGGAGATACAGCGGAAAAACGAGCGGTTGCAACAGGAAAATAACGAAATGCAGGAAAAAATACAGATGTATCTTCGCTCCTTGCAGATCAAGGAGACGGATAATGTAAAGGCCATGGAAACTATAGCTGCACAGATCACTACACTCTTGCGTCGTGAAAAGCAGCTAACCTGCCTGTTGGAAGAACGATTAGAGGCCATAAAGGACCTCCGCTCCGGAATTCACCGGATAGAAGATGAACAGTGGCCGGAGATAATAAAAGCCGTCGACCTGATTTATGATAACTTCACGGAGCGACTACAAGCCGTCATTCCGGCTCTTTCTTCTAATGACATACAATATTGTTGCCTGATAAAATTGCGTTTTCCTCTTTCTATTATTGCCTCTTTGATGATGGTCTCGCCTGCCTCCGTCACCAAACGGAAGCAGCGGCTTCGTGAACGGATTAGCAGGTGCTCACCCTCTCTTCTTGAAAATAAGCAATCGATTGAAACTTTCCTCTGGGAATTTTAAGTAATTTTCTTCCGGATCTCTCCCCGATACGCTACTTACGGAAGGCAAGGTAAAATGCTTGTCCACTTCTAAGTGGGTCTATTTTTTATCAAACACATTATTATCAATATATTGTCACTTTCGTTTTCTTGAAATTTGTCCACTATTTGTCCACCTGAAAAATGAATAAGAAATAAAAATTGTCTATATTTTTATCTCGTATCATTTACTTGTCAATAAGGTAAAATACATATCACTTTATTCACTTATAAATATAATATATGCATATGAAAAGTACTATTCAAAATTTTCTATGGGTAGGTTTCATTTCCCTACTTGGCTTTTGTGGAGTTATCAATCAGAATTTATCCGCAAAAACAATGGATTCCGAAGATGTGGAATTTGACAAAGGAGAGTGGAGAGAAGGTAGTAAATCTTCTTTTCCCACCATTTCTCTACGAGCTTGGATCGACGGTACGCAGCTCTTTATACAGAGTACAACCCAACGTTCGGACATAACCATTCGTATATCTAAAGATGGCTTTATTATTTATGAAGAAACTGTTCCAAGATCGGAAACCAAATTGATTATAATTGATTTGAGTCAATTCGGGGCAGGAGATTATCGGTTGGAATTGGAAAATCAATGGGGAGATTACTTGAGCGGATATTTTATGATTTCTTTGTGATAAAGGGATAGCACTTTTATGCAAAGACGTTATTTGTTAATTTGTTATACATTAAATGTTTTAATAAAGAATACCAATGGATTTAAAAATGATGTTAAATATAAGCAATGCCTGAAGCTATAAGAAGGCCTAATATTAAACTAATATGAAAAAGATTATTATCCCTGTATTGTGTCTGATCTTGGGTGCATGTTCCAGTGAATCAGACCTGGACGTTTTGGGTACAAACGTGGAGAACTCAAAGGAAATTACAGTATTTAATTCGGAGTTAAATCTTCAGGTAACGAAAGTTAATGATGTTTTAACTTTTGAAAATGAGGCGGCGTTTAAGGATGCCGTCACAAAATTGGCCTCCTACCAAGAAGTAAACATAAGCAAGTTGAAGTTAATGCCATATACAAGTGACAATGTAAATGTATATAATGACATTATAGATTCTGCTGAAGATATAACTTTAAAAGACGATGGATTTCATTCCATCTATGATGATTTTGTAAATGCGATGAATGAAGCTGAGGAGTATTATGATAGTCCCGGTGGTTATGAGGAATTTAAGAAGAAATATTCAATGCTTTATTTTCCTGAAGAAGGAGACGATTATTCAGCATATTTGCCTGTTAGCAATAAGAATATTGCGAAGCTATTAAATTCAAAAGGAGAAGTTATAATTAATGGGAAAGTCGTTAATCTTACAGATATCCACTCTTATAAGCAATTAATAGATTTAGGAATAGCTCCAATTGAGGAAAATTATACAACTCTTACAACCAAAGCAACTACGGATTATCCACTAAATAAGCTTCCAGAAGTAAGATGTAATGATCGTAAACTTTGGGTAAATACCCATGTGCGTCCAGGTACTTCTCCAGGAGTCTTACAGGAGATCCAGATTGAGGTTTGTTTCAGAAAAAAAGGATTTTTAGGCGCATGGTATAATTACAGTTCTGAAACTATATTGGGATGGGAACCTGGTGCAACTTACCATAAATCGGGTTATTCTTCGCATGATTATTTGTGGGCGAGAATATATGATAATGGGGTACCAGTTCCATTTACTGGTTTGATGTATGTGCAATTCCAAGGTTTCGGTGCCGAGTGTGGTGCTACTAAATATTATTTTAGAGTCGATTTGTAACAAAAAGAATAAGGGGGTAGATTTAGGTTTGTCTATCCTCTTTTATGCAATCTATTTTTGTATATTCGCTTGATTTATTTAGCCCAATACGTGTTCTTACAGTTTGCAGGCGAATGAAAGCCTTTGAAAAACGATCGATAAAGGTATGGAATTTTTTTATAAGTCTATAATAATATGGAAAACAGTTAAAAATATGAGAAAGAAATTATTGGTTTTACTTACGGTTTTCTGTGCTTTGTCATTACATGTGCAGGGCCAGATCGAGTCCGGCCTTGTCGTCGGTGTGGGGCTAGGTAGCCTGAATACGGATATAAATCCGTCAACCCAAGAAAAAATAAAATTTAGCGAGGTCGATTATAAATCTAATTTTTCTATTGGTTACCGTTTTCGTATCCGTCCGGCTGAAGTGCTTCCTTTATTCGTCGACTTAGATGCGAATCTGGGAATCAAATCATGGCACTCTTCCTACAGTAATTCATTGTCTGAACCTCCTCTTTACGAAGCTTCTTCACAATATTATTTCCTCTCCGCCGGCGGGACAGCCAATTATCCTATCTATAAAGCATGGAGCATCGGTGCAGGCATAGAACCTACTTACTATTTTAAACAGGACGGTGAAAGCAGTAATAATGAATTTGACGTACCGCTTGTCGGTAAACTGGCCTATCATTTCAAGCTTTTCGAGCTTGGTATAAGCTATAAGTACGGCCTGATGAATACAATAAAGACAGACTATATTAAATCAGGAAAATTCCGGGATTGGCAATTGTCGATATGGATTCCGTTCTAACTTGTCAACCAAATGAGATTGGAATTTTTCGGATACTGCTTTATCTTTCTTTTTTTTATCTCATGTTCTGTGGATTATGAAATAGGAGAATCTTTCGTAAAAGAGCAACAGCGTATTGTTGTCAACGGTTATTTAAGTCCCGGTAAGCCCATTCAAATCCATTTGTATGAATTAATGGATTCTGGAGGCAGTTATATCGTTAAAGGATTAACCGGTTCACATGTTGTACTCAGGGAAAACGGCATAATCCTGTTTGATGCTATCTGTCCGGATTCCATTTTTGTAATGCAGTACAATCCCCAAGCAGGGGCCACTTATTCCATTGAGGTTATCCATGAAGGATTGCAGACGGTAAAAGCACAGACCGGCATCCCGGATGCAATCCATTGCCGGGCGAGCTTTTTTTCCGGGAAGGAATATTGGGATACATCCCAATACATTGTTAAGCTGGACTCTTTCGAGTGGCCTCAAAATGAAGGAACGTATCTTTGGATAACGGCCTATCAGTTGTTTGAAAACGGAAAGGTCGTCCAGTATAATGAACTGTACACGAATAATGTATTGGTGGATAAATTAAATAGTGTAGCGGGTATGGGAGCTAAGAATGAAACCGTGGGTTCCATCTATTACAACGGATTCCTCCGGATCAAGAACAAGAACATCCCACATCTTACCGAACTTCTTTTAACGCCTAATTATGTGGCGGACGGGAGTAATTATAACCCGGAAGGTTCGCAAAACGGAATCCGGATCAAATTGATGACGGCAAGCTCCGAGTATGATAAATACAATAAAAGCCTGTATGAGCAAAAATACAGGATTGTGTATGATGAAGATATTTCATCGGTATTCTACCAGCCGAACGGAGTTTACACGAATGTGGAGAACGGGTTAGGCATATTTGCCGGTATGAATGAAGTAAACTTTGTGTTCGGGTTGCCTGTAGATGATCATTGAGAAGATGAAGGGAAATTTGTTTACGCTGTTTTGCCTCACAAGCCTGTCCGTCTCTGCCCAACTGACGGTTCGTGATTCAGCCTTCAAAGAGCCGATACTTCTGGAAGAAGTCGTGGTAAAAGCAAGAAGTAAGAATATCGACAGTCGCGGCCTGGGAAACATGCGGATTAATATCAGGCAATTGCAACTCTCTCCTTTATTTTTCGGGGAGCGGGATGTCATAAAAACACTACAATTTCTTCCCGGCGTATCAGCAGGAATGGAAGGCTCTTCCCGATTAAATATCCGGGGAGGAACGAACGACCAAACACTTTATCTGATGGACGATGTCCCGGTATATAACCAAAACCACACATTCGGATTGTTCTCCATTTTTAATTCTGACGCCCTCCGTTCCGTAGATTTATACAAGGGAGGCATTCCTGCCCCGTATGGAGACAAACTTTCCGGCGTAGTCTCCGTCGATTTGAAAGAAGGCGATTTCAAAAAGTATCATCATTCGGCATCCCTGGGTATTCTGGCAGGCAGTATTGCTTCCGAAGGCCCTATCGTCGAAGACCGGTTAAGTTATCTCATTACCGGGAGGCGTTCTTTCCTCGATTTGCTGTACAATGGCTTTATGGAACTTTCCGGTGAAGGAAGCGGAGGAAATGCCATGATCTCCTTTTATGATTTAAACGGGAAACTGGCTTGGAAAATAAACGATAAAAACAATTTGACTTGGCAACTTTATTCCGGCTATGACGATTTATACGGGATGAATCATGAGAAGGATGATTTTACAAAAGAAAAGTATAAGGAGAAATATGGTTATGGATGGAATACATTCATGACCTCACTCCGAAGTAAATCTCAATTAAGCGCCAACCTATCCTTATCAGGTAAGATTTATTATACAAGCCTGAATAATTTCAATTATTACAGGAATAAACAGGAAGCCCCGGGATTCAGCCAAAAAATGGAAAATGGAAATTCTTCCTTACTAACTGAAATCGGCGGAGGAATATCTTTTACGCATCAAATAAAACACGATCATACAGTTTATTATGGAACGGAAGGAGCCTATCAGCTTTATACGCCGGACTACACGTTTCGGTTGGTTGATAGGAAACAAATTGAATATAATACGGATCGTTTAAAACTATTCAAGGCATCCGCTTATCTTTATGATGAGTTAAAATACAAACAATGGCTTTTCAGCTTGGGTTTTCGTGCTTCTCTATATGATAACCGGGAAGTTCGTAAATTCGTTTGGGAGCCACGGATAAAAGCAAACACGTTTGTAAATGAAAAAAACAAACTCATGTTGGCTTATGACCGCATGTTCCAGCCCATACATACAGTGAATGAAATGGATTACAATTCAAAAACGGATTACTGGATTCCTTTTCAAGAGAATATTTTACCTCGATCCGACCAATTCTCCATCGGCTGGAAAAATTATACAAACTCCAATTTCAGCTTTTCGCTCGAAGGCTATTATAAATCTATGTGGAATCTTCTCTTGATAAAAGATTTGGAATACTATCTGGATTCACACACGGACTACGAACAGGGTAAGGGAAGTTCGGCCGGCATGGAGTTAATGGCGGAATATTCAGGGAATAGGATCTCAGCATGGGCATCCTACACATTATCCAAGTCGAGGCGTTCATTTGGGAGTAAAACCTATCCTTTTAAATATGATACTCCGCATGACCTGTCTGTTTTTGCCGGTTATATAGTTCGTAAAAAGCCGAAGAATCGCCATACATTTTCTATACAACTTCAATACAATACCGGATATCCGTATTATGTGCCGGAAATTACGTATCCGGGGATGGGACTACCGACTCTTCCCAGCGGCTACAGCGAGGCGGATCAGATCTTTTCCGTCGATTATATTCCCCAATATCCCAATATCCGGTTGAACGACTATTTCCGTTTGGATGCCAATTATACCATTGAAAAGGAACTCAAACACGGAAGCCTTACCTGGCAGTTTTCATTGTTGAACGTAACAAACAGGGAAAATCCGTATGCCGTATACCGGAAAAATGGAAAATATAAAGCATTTATCCTGATTCCGATGATGCCTTCCATCTCCATAAAAAGAAGTTTCTAATTGCCTGAACTCAATTTCATTTCATCCACTCATAAATAATCCGGTGAAAAATATTTTTTGATATATTATCTAAAACTCAGTTTAATGGTTTTGCAAAACATAAAAAAATAATTCACTTTTTGTTTTTCTGTGTAATTCCTTATTAATAATTGGTTATTTGTATATTATTAACTATATTCGTTTTATTTATATTGAGTGTTGTTGTAATTTCAAAATAAAAAATAAGAAAAAGAGATTTTAAATAAAGCTATTTATTAACCTATAAAAAAATAAACAAATAAAAAATCACAAAGAAAAATTTAGATGAATTGGCCAGAACGATGTCTGTTATTTCATATTCAGAATTAATGAATTTTGTTGATGAGAGTACACTATAGCAGTATTTAGTTTGGTAGGGTCCTCAGATATGCTCCCTCCTTACGACCACATTGATTGAAGACAATACCGGATTGTTCCCTCTGTTCATTCAGATAATCTATACAAGAAGCTTCATTAGGGAAACGTTGCATGAAATCAGAATATTCATAATGTTTCTTTTTGATTTTACACTATAAATATATTGTAATTCAGCAAAATACGAATTTATATAAATTCATTTGCATAATGTTAAATATTTAACAGACACTATGCGGATAATCATTTTATAATTTATCATTATGGAAAAATTGTTGATCGTTTTTATTTATACATTGTTCGCAGAGGGAATATTTTCTCAGGAAGGTGATCATATAAACGGAGGTCGTTTTCTAAAAACAATCGNCCCGGGATTCAGCCAAAAAATGGAAAATGGAAATTCTTCCTTACTAACTGAAATCGGCGGAGGAATATCTTTTACGCATCAAATAAAACACGATCATACAGTTTATTATGGAACGGAAGGAGCCTATCAGCTTTATACGCCGGACTACACGTTTCGGTTGGTTGATAGGAAACAAATTGAATATAATACGGATCGTTTAAAACTATTCAAGGCATCCGCTTATCTTTATGATGAGTTAAAATACAAACAATGGCTTTTCAGCTTGGGTTTTCGTGCTTCTCTATATGATAACCGGGAAGTTCGTAAATTCGTTTGGGAGCCACGGATAAAAGCAAACACGTTTGTAAATGAAAAAAACAAACTCATGTTGGCTTATGACCGCATGTTCCAGCCCATACATACAGTGAATGAAATGGATTACAATTCAAAAACGGATTACTGGATTCCTTTTCAAGAGAATATTTTACCTCGATCCGACCAATTCTCCATCGGCTGGAAAAATTATACAAACTCCAATTTCAGCTTTTCGCTCGAAGGCTATTATAAATCTATGTGGAATCTTCTCTTGATAAAAGATTTGGAATACTATCTGGATTCACACACGGACTACGAACAGGGTAAGGGAAGTTCGGCCGGCATGGAGTTAATGGCGGAATATTCAGGGAATAGGATCTCAGCATGGGCATCCTACACATTATCCAAGTCGAGGCGTTCATTTGGGAGTAAAACCTATCCTTTTAAATATGATACTCCGCATGACCTGTCTGTTTTTGCCGGTTATATAGTTCGTAAAAAGCCGAAGAATCGCCATACATTTTCTATACAACTTCAATACAATACCGGATATCCGTATTATGTGCCGGAAATTACGTATCCGGGGATGGGACTACCGACTCTTCCCAGCGGCTACAGCGAGGCGGATCAGATCTTTTCCGTCGATTATATTCCCCAATATCCCAATATCCGGTTGAACGACTATTTCCGTTTGGATGCCAATTATACCATTGAAAAGGAACTCAAACACGGAAGCCTTACCTGGCAGTTTTCATTGTTGAACGTAACAAACAGGGAAAATCCGTATGCCGTATACCGGAAAAATGGAAAATATAAAGCATTTATCCTGATTCCGATGATGCCTTCCATCTCCATAAAAAGAAGTTTCTAATTGCATACTCATTCTAATAAGGGAATCAAAAGCATCAACCCTTTTTTAATTCAGTTGCAACAAAAAAATCATATCAAGCAAGGAGGAGGAAATTGCCCGAACTCAATTTCATTCCATCCACTTATAAATAATCCGGTTAAAAGTCTTTTTTTGAATAAAGGTAAAATGCTTGTCCACTTACGGACGAGTTTATTTCGCTTAAATCGCTAATATCACATGAATTACGTTTTTAGAAATCCAAAATTTGTCCACCTTTAAAATTGTGCTGATTCTTTAAATTAATTATTTACCAAGAGTATTGTTTTAGGATGTCACGAATAATTTACTATCTTGCGTCATAAATTGACTGCTTATTAGCTACAAATGGGACTGAAAACATTTCTATATGATTTGTTTTTTCTGTGTTTACTTGGTTTTTACACCTTTTCTTGCCGTGAAAGTCCGGAAAAGCCATCCGGATTGGTACAGGCGGAAAAGATTATGGATCTTCATCCGGACAGCGCTTTACGCCTTCTGAAACGGATTCCCTCCCCCGAAAAACTCTCGAAAGAGAACTACGCCACCTGGTGTTTACTGGTCACCCAAGCCGAAGACAAAAATTACATCAAACATACTTCCGACTCTTTAATCATCCGGGCACTTTCCTATTTTGAAAAACAAAAAGATCCTGAAAGGAAGGCGAAAGCCCTGTTCTATGCCGGCCAGGTATACACCGATTTGAATCAACCGGAGAAAGCCGTCTCCTATTATCTCCAGGCCAGGGAATTTACTGAGACAACTGATTATCATTTTCTCTCACAGATTTGTTCTAATTTGGGAATGAACTATGCTTATCGTTCCGAATTAAAAGATCAGGCAAAACCATGGTTAAAAGAGGCTTATAACTATGCGGTCCAATCGAAAGATAGTTCTTCGATCTCCCGCTGCTTATCGGATTTGGGACGTGTCTATGGACAGTATGAAGAATGGGACAGTGTGGCCTATTTTTATCAGGAAGCAATGAAGATAGCGGCAGAGAGTCAAAATTACCGGGAATATGCGATTGCGAAAGGGGAAATTTCACGAGCTTACATACGTTTGGGAAAATCCAGGCAAGCGATTGAATCCCTGCAAGAAGCAAAAACGGTTCGCATCAAATACAATTTAGGGCATCTGGCCCAAGCGGATTTATCCTTGGGGGATATTTACCGGCGTATAGGAAACAATGATTCGGCAGTCTACTATTTAAAGAAAGCATTAGAAGCGGATAATATCTACACTCTTTGGTCGGCTTATTGGTATTTATATAATCTGGAAAAAATGAGGAAAGATTACAAGGCGGCAATCGATTACAATGAGCTATATCTCACTTATGCCGATTCTATTCAACACATTACACACCAAAAGGAATTGTTGGAGATACAGAAAAAATACGATCATGAGAAGTTACTCAATGTCAATAATCAATTGATAATGGAAAAAGATAAATTGACAAAAGGAACATTGCTTGTCTTTCTCTTTGCGATCTGCCTCTTTGCGTTCTACCAGCGTAAATTATTCAGGAAAGAGCAATATATCCGTCGGATTGAAAAGAAAATACAAGACTATTCCGCTGAGGTATATAAAAATGAAATGATTATCCAGCATAACAAGGAACTGATAGAATCTCTTTCCTTCCAACAGGAAGAAGGATCTGAAGCGGACGAACATTGGATAGAGATAGCGGAAATGCAGCGAAAAAACGATCGGTTGCAACAGGAGAACAAGGAATTACAAGAAAAGATACAGGCGCATCTTCATTCCTTACAAATCAAGGAGGCCGATAATGCAAAGATCATGGAATCTGTAGCGGCACGGACAACTACATTCTTACGTCGTGAAAAACAGCTAACCAGCCTGTTGGAAGAAAGATTAGAAGCCTTAAAGGACCTTAGGTCTGGAATCCACCGGATAGAAGAAGAGCAATGGGTGGAGATCATAAAGTCGGTCAATCTATTATATGATAATTTTACCGAACGGTTACAGGTAGCGTTTCCCACGCTTTCTCCGGTTGATATACAATACTGCTGCCTGATCAAGTTGCGATTACCTTTGTCGGTCATTGCTACCCTGATGTCGGTAGCTCCCGCCTCCGTGACCAAAAGGAAACAACGGATCCGTGACCATATCAACGAACAATCTTTCCATTTTCTTGCGGACAAACGATCGGTCGAAACTTTCCTCTGGGAATTTTAATCCTTTCAAATGCACATTTTGGACGGCCTGGTAAAATGGTTGTCCACTTGCAGGCAGGTCTGTTTTTAATTAAACATTTTGTAATTAGCTTATTAATATTTCAAACTCTTTGAAATTTGTCCACTTTTTGTCCACCTGAAAAATGAATAAGAAATAAAAATTGTCTATATTTTTATCTCGTATCATTTACCTGTTAATAAGGTAAAATACATATTGCTTTATTCACTTATAAATATATATGCATATGAAAAGTACTATTCAACATTTTCTATGGGTAGGCTTCATCTCCCTACTTAGTTTTTGTGGAGTAATAAATCAGAGTCTGTCGGCAAGGACAATGGACTCCAAAGATGTGGAATTTGAAAAAGGCTCCTGGAGTGAAGACCATCAGTCGCGTTCTTCTCTTTTCACCTACCCTCTACGAGCTTGGATAAATGGTTCTCAACTTTTTATTCAAAGTAATACCCAACGGTCGGATATAACGGTACGTATCTCTAAAGAGGCTTCGGTCATTTATGAAGAAACCGTTCCAAGAACGGAGACTCAACTAATTATCATCGATCTGAGCCAAAATGGATCAGGTAATTATCAATTAGAATTGGAAAATCAGTGGGGAGATTACCTAAGGGGATCTTTCACTATCGAATAACTTAATTATTTATCTCGTTCAATAGGAAAGCTAATGTTTACTTAAAGAATTAGTTGTTGTAAAATAGAATTTTAATAATTAACTTAAAAATTCAGATTATGGAAAAAACATTTAAATTTGTACTATTTGTTGCATTAATTTCATTTTTATCTTGTAATAATGAAAACGAGTTCGTAAAACCAGATATACAACAAATTAAGGATTTTGAATTGGTGAATTTAAAAGATTTTACGGGTACGAAATCAACTCTTAAGACAGCCGTTCAACAAGAGCAATTTGTTCTTAGGTTTAAAGATGAAGCTGCTTATGAAAAAGTTATTGGAGAACTACAAAAAATGTCTAAAAAAGAACGATTGATTTGGGGAACGAACTTGGAGGAATTTAATTCTCTTCAAAAAATCTATGAACAGGCGATGAAAGATATTGAGAATGTTGATGAAACGGAAGTATCCTATATGACCTTTAAGGAGAAATATGATCGATATCTTTATTTTCCCATGTATAAGGAGGATATGGGATTTTATATACCTATGATTGAGCAAGAAAAAGCGATTATTGCAAATGCTGACGGATTAATTATTATAGGTGACGAAGTGAAGAATCTGAAAAATATCACATCTTATTCAGATTTACAGATAACTGGACAAGCATATTATACTCCAGGAAAAATGATATCAACGAGAGCAACTGCTTATGGTAGTATTAATAGTGACTTTATAGGAGAGGAAATTGATTCTGGGTGGTTTAAGGATAAAGACGGCGATAGAAAGTTAAGATTTAAAATTGGTCGCAAAAGCAATAAAGGAAATATAAATCCGATACCACCAGATTTTTCGAACCCATATGGTACACCGGGATTTAATTTTAAGATGAATTTAAAACTGGAAATTTCATTCAGAAAGAAAACGTGGCTTGGATGGGTTAATTATTCCAGCGAAACAAAAACTAATATGCAATTTATAATCGAGGGTAAAACGTATGTATACATCCATAATGAAGAAGGTGCTTCTTCCCATGACTGGATGGATGCAAATTCTCTCCCTTGGGGATTTTCAGGACAATACGCAACAGATGGTCATCGTCTTTTTTATACAAACGCCATAGATGCAAGTTTTAGTACTTTTTATAGAGCCTTTGACACTCCTGATGGATCTTCCATTATTAGATGGTCATGTACACTCCCTTTTACATATTTTGTTGAATAGATATTACTGCTGATGCGTTAAAAACTTGAGCTAAATAAATCTAATTATCAATTAATTACAGACAAAATAAAAATATTAATGTATCACTACTAAATAAATATTATGAATAAAAGAGTCTTTGTTTTTCTATTATTTTTATTTCCCGCATTACCCGGTTATAGCCAGGTATCCTGGCATGCAAAAGCCGGTATGAATTTCAGCCGGGTTAGCGGTTGGAAAAATTCCGATCTGAAACCGGGATACCAATTCGGAGTAGGCTTGGATCATTATTTTAATGATCACTGGGGATTACAGCCGTCATTGATGTTGATTAGTAAGGGTTACAAAGCATCGGGAATCCGTTATATTGTAAATGGCCATGTTGAATATGGAGAACAGCCAGAGAATATTGATTTTGAACCTTATGCAAGCTACAAAATGACGGAAAACCGTATTTACTTTGAAATACCTGTTATGCTTACCTACCGCTTCAATATTTCTAATAATATAAAATTGGTAATAAGTGGAGGCGGATATGCCGGTTATGGAATCGGTGGGAAACTTAAAGAAGATGATACTTTATTTAAAGATGGAATAACAAGAAAGACCAAAACAAATACTTTTTATTCTGGAGGTGGCCCGGAAAGGTTTGATACAGGTATTGCTGCAGGCACTACTTTGGAATACAACAACAAATATACCTTAGGATTAATCGGAGAATGGGGATTGAAATCAACTCTCGGAGACTATTTGAAGAATCAGACTTACGGCTTGAATATAGGATATAAGTTTTAAGGTTGGCCAAGTCTTACACTTACAATGGGCGTTGGAGAATTATACGTATCAGAACGGATACCTGACGGAGATAAAGGTGGCCAGAACAGAATCTTCCGGCTTGTCATACCAAACTTCCATGGAAGTTACAGGCGGAGAATGCTTTCGGGCAACCGACACTGGTCTACTCCGGATTTATTATTACTCCCCATATAACCCGTACTTATCATATGATGGCTACGGACTTCCTACGGGCCGCAAGGCGGTCACTTCCTCCGGGACGGTAATACAGGATTTCGGAACGCTGTTCGATCCGGCAACGGGCAATCTGAAAGCCCGGGGAGACAATAAGTACGGCAAGTTCGAGCAGCTCCGCTATGACGAATTAAACCGGCTTACCGACGTCTATGCAGCCACTTCGTTGACTTCCGGCGCTGCATCGGATCCGTCAAGCACATATAGTTACCATGCCAACGGGAACTTGGCTTCCCGGAGCGATGCGGGAACCTTCTCTTATGGGGGAGCCAAGCCGTATGCTGTGACAGGGATCGACTTGAGCGGGAACGCCATTCCGACCCAACTACAGCAGGCAACCTATACGTCCTTTGAACGGCCGGCAACCCTAACGGAGAACAACTACGCCGCCTCCTTTACCTATAACGGTTCGGGAGAAAGAACAAATATGGAGATCAAGCAATACAATAATAGCCAACTTCTCCGTTATTACTTAAACGGCAGTTATGAAGTCGACCTGACTCCGGCGGGAGAAAAGGCAAGGCTTTACTTCGGAGGAGACGCTTATTCGGCTCCGAAAGTAAGTTTGTCCACTTGCCGACAGCACCTGAAGGAGTTAACATTCTTGTTATAAGTGAAATAAAAAAATCCGAGCAGGCGATTTTGTCCACATTGAAAAGTTGTCCGACATAAAAAATTACTATACTTTTATAGCGGTCTTTGATCGATACATCGCCGGTATTTTGTATGAATTTGTAATTATAGACTGGGCGAAAGGTGAAAGACTATTGTAGTTAATAAATAAAACCTGTTAAATCATTTATTAGTCCGTTATGAATAAAAACGACATGAAAACGTTACTCACCCTGCTTTTATCCATTACCATTCTATCCCTGATTTCCTGTGCGCCGAAGGTTCGTACAAGCCTTGCACAAACAGCGAATTATTCAGCTCTTCCTTTTAATGAAGAGGTCTACGTATTTGAAAAAGAAGATTCCCTCCCTCCTATTATACAGGAACTTGGCGAAATCAAAATCTCGGATTCCGGCTTTACGACTCAATGCTCTTATGAGCAGGTACTCGAACGTGCAAAGATTGAAGCCCGTAAGGCGGGAGGAAATACATTGGTTATCACGGAACATAAGTTGCCCGGCTTTGCGAGTAGCTGCCATCGGATTGTCGCCAGGCTTCTGAAAACGGAGATAGACTCCGCTTTTATCAAAAACAGGAATGCCTCAACGATCGAAGGAGCCGACTATGCCCTGCTCTATGTCTACCGGTATGGCGGAACCGGGGCGTTAATCAGCTATGACCTACATCTGGGAGACTCCACCATCTGCCGGGTAAAAACGAATTCGGCCGATACGATCCGGATCACCCAAGAGGGGAAAACAACCCTCTGGGCATCGACTGAAGCCAGAGAGGAGCTTCCGATTGAAATAAAGAAGGGGAATGAATATTATATCCGGTGCGGCCTTTCATTGGGAGTGCTTGTCGGCCGCCCTTCAATCGAACAGGTTGGACGCGAATATGGGAAACAGGAATTTGACGCAATTATTTTAAAGAAAAAGAAAAAATGAGAATAGGCTTACTATTCGGCGTTTTATGCCTGCTATCCATCGGATTAGCAAACGCCCAGGATTTATTGGTGACTACCGGGGGAGACTCCCTGAATTGTAAAATAACCAAGGAAGATGACCAGTATCTTTATTTCAGTTTTAAGCAGGAAGGAGAACCAAAAGAAACGCTGATCACCCGGAAGGATGTTGTGTCTTACCAACGGGCGTATTTTGCGCAACCCGACTTATCTGCGGAAGAAATAGAAAAGGTGAAAGCAAAAGTATTTAAACCGGTAAAATTGGGTTTAGCCGGTGGATGGGGCTACAGGACGGGGAAGTTAGTGAGTGATAATCCGGAGCAGAAAGATTACCTGAAAGGCTTAAAATCCGGTTTTCAGCTAAGCGCGGACTTCGACTATTACTTTAACGACCTCTTCGGGATTGGTTTGAAATACGCCCTTTTCCGGGCATCAGCCAACGGAAGGGTTATGGGTACGCAAATGGAAGATAAGACGACGACCCAGTTTATCGGCCCTACTTTCGCCATGCGATTCCTCAGTTTTTCAAAGAAAAACGCTTTTATCATGAATTATTCGGCTGGATACCTATCATACCTGGATAAAGGAAGCAGCAGCGGCAGGTCCGGGAAACTGACGGCCGGCACATTCGGCTTGGTTATGGATTTGGGCTATGAGGCAGGCCTGTCGGAAAATCTGGCGATCCTTTTCCAACTATCGGCCGTAGTCGGAACGTTCTCGAGCTATACTTTCGAAGAACAGGGCTATTCACAAAAAGTCACCTTGCCGGATGACGAAAGAGAAAACCTATCCCGGATAGACCTCTCGATCGGTCTCCGTTTTAATCCGTAAAACGGAAGAATAGCACAACCAGTAATAAAAAAGGCAGGTTTTCTTGCAAAACCCGCCTTTTAGTTATTCTATAAAAGAATCTTATTTTACTCTTTTGTAGCCATAGACAGCAACTAAATAAATCTAATAATCAATTAATTACAGACAAAATAAAAATATTAATGCGTCACTACTTAAGCGGAGGAGGATATGCCGGTTATGGAATCGGCGGGAAACTTAAAGAAGACAATACTTTATTTAAAGATGGGATAACAAGAAAGACCAAAACAAATACTTTTTATTCTGGAGATGGCCCGGAAAGGTTTGATACAGGTATTGCTGCGGGCACTACTTTGGAATACAACAACAAATATACCTTAGGATTAATCGGAGAATGGGGATTGAAACCAACTCTCGGAGACTATTTGAAGAATCAGACTTACGGCTTGAATATAGGATATAAGTTTTAAGGTTGGCCAAGTCTTACACTTACAATGGGCGTTGGAGAATTATACGTATCAGAACGGGTACCTGACGGAGATAAAGGTGGCCAGAACAGAATCTTCCGGCTTGTCATACCAAACTTCCATATGAAAGTTAGAAGCGGAGAACGCTTTCGGGCGACCGACCCAAGTATCCACCGGTCCTTTGACCCGTACCTATACGTATGACGGCACGCTAACAATTGCACTCATATTATAAAATAGAACCGTTATAGTTGAGAGTTATAACACTGATAATCCAAAATACATATATGTACTTGAGCGGGGGCTTACGAAGTGAAAGAGGTTTTAAATATTATTAAGCAATATCAGGGACTTAACTCGTCATTTCATGTTATGTTTTCCGGTTTCATTTGTCTTAATTTATAGGATGGAAAAGGAGCGTTTTAAGACAGAGGTGTCGCCGTTACAGAAAAAGTTGGCGGGTTATGCCCGTCGACTGCTGGATAATCCGCAGGATGTGGAAGATGCGATTCAGGAGGTATTCCTTAAATTATGGAATATCCGGAGAGAACTGGATCGTTACCATAGCGTGGAGGCGCTTGCCATCCGAATGACCAGAAACGTATGTTTAAATCGATTAAACGCATCCCGGTTGCATGGGGAAGTGCCGCTTTCCAACTCGGTTTCCCAGTTGAGTTGCGAAGAAAATCCATACATGATATTAGAGAAAAAAGATGAAATAAACCATCTGGAGCATATCATGGGAAAACTTTCCGGACTCCAGCAAGTCATTCTCCGGATGAAACATGTAGACGGTTTGGAAATAAGGGAAATTGCCGAATTAACCGGCAGTACGCCGGAAAATGTACGGGTCAATCTTTCACGGGCCCGGAAGAAAGTGAAAGAACTGTTCTTAAAAATATAACAAGATGCAATCAAATGACTGTCAACAAATAGAAAAACTATTGGAACGTTTCTTCGAAGGAGAAACATCTAACGCGGAAGAACAGGAATTGTACAAATTCTTTGCGCGTAAGAATTTGCCGGAATATTGGAAACCCTACCGACCCCTTTTCGACTATTTCGAAACAGGCATTGCCTGTGAAACAACCGGTATGGGGAAAGTTAAGCCCGTACGTAAAATCTTTTCTGCCCAATATTATCTGATTGCAGGTCTTGTGATCGCCGCTTCCCTATTATTGATTCTGGTTTTGAATAACCGAGGGGAAATGAAATCGGACGATTTTAACCCATATGCCGGCAGCTATAGGGTCAGGAATGGAGTACGTACGGAGATTCCAGAAAAGATTGCCCGCCAATTATACGAAGAACGTATCGCCAATTACAACAGCCGGCAGCTTCGTGATATTACGGAAAAACGACTGGGAAAAGAGATAGAGATGGAAAAACTGGAACAACATATCAATCAAATAGAAAAAAAATACATGGACAAATTAAAACAGACAGAATGATGAAAACAAAACGTATTATTTTAGCTATCGTCCTATCACTCTCAATGGCAGGCGTAGTAGGCAGCTTAAAAGCACAGGAAAATCTGAATGCTCTGATGAAAAAATGTGAAACGGCACAAAATGTGAATGTAGAAGCCCTCTTCGAAAAAAATCCGAAGACCAAAAAGCCGACAAGGAATATGACAACTGTGACCTTTTTTGTAAAAGATAATTCTAAACTACAGGATGAATTTCTGGAAGCTTTCCAAAAAGACCGGAATGCGGCTTATAAAGTGATCGAAGATAAGAAAAACGGGAAAATCATTCCCTCGTTTTACCGATTCGCTGCTGGTACCACCGATATTACCTATACTTTCGAAATAGAAAAGAATGGTAGTATTAGCGTCACCCGTATCGAGCGCTTCGATTTCGACTATGATAAGCAGTTCGGATAATAAGTAACTGTTTAAATTTTCCGAAAGCATTTTAAGAAAGACAATTTCGTTATTTGTTTGCCCTGTTTTTATGCATTTGCTCCCATCTTGGGATCAATCGGAGAATGGGGATTGAAACCAACTCTCGGAGACTATTTGAAGAATCAGACCTACGGCCTAACTTTGGAATATAAATTTTAAGACATTCCGTTCCGAAACAGGTTGATTCCTTTAGCCTGACTTCAGGACAGGATCTTTGTTCCCGGACGACAGCTATTTTAGAGTCGATTTGTAACAAAAAGAATAAGGGAAGTTCGGCCGGCATGGAGTTAATGGCGGAATATTCAGGGAACAGGATCTCAGCATGGGCATCCTACACATTATCCAAGTCGAGGCGTTCATTTGGGAGTAAAACCTATCCTTTTAAATATGATGCTCCGCATGACCTGTCTGTTTTTGCCGGTTATATAGTTCGTGAAAAGCCGAAGAATCGCCATACATTTTCTATGCAACTTCAATACAATACCGGATATCCGTATTATGTGCCGGAAATACGTATCCGGGGATGGGACTACCAACTCTTCCCAGCGGCTACAGCGAGGCGGATCAGATCTTTTCCGTCGATTATATTCCCCAATATCCCAATATCCGGTTGAACGACTATTTCCGTTTGGATGCCAATTATACCACTGAAAAGGAACTCAAACACGGAAGCCTTACCTGGCAGTTTTCATTGTTGAACGTAACAAACAGGGAAAATCCGTATGCCGTATACCGGAAAAATGGAAAATATAAAGCATTTATCCTGATTCCGATGATGCCTTCCATCTCCATAAAAAGAAGTTTCTAATTGCCTGAACTCAATTTCATTTCATCCACTCATAAATAATCCGGTGAAAAATATTTTTTGATATATTATCTAAAACTCAGTTTAATGGTTTTGCAAAACATAAAAAAATAATTCACTTTTTGTTTTTCTGTGTAATTCCTTATTAATAATTGGTTATTTGTATATTATTAACTATATTCGTTTTATTTATATTGAGTGTTGTTGTAATTTCAAAATAAAAAATAAGAAAAAGAGATTTTAAATAAAGCTATTTATTAACCTATAAAAAAATAAACAAATAAAAAATCACAAAGAAAAATTTAGATGAATTGGCCAGAACGATGTCTGTTATTTCATATTCAGAATTAATGAATTTTGTTGATGAGAGTACACTATAGCAGTATTTAGTTTGGTAGGGTCCTCAGATATGCTCCCTCCTTACGACCACATTGATTGAAGACAATACCGGATTGTTCCCTCTGTTCATTCAGATAATCTATACAAGAAGCTTCATTAGGGAAACGTTGCATGAAATCAGAATATTCATAATGTTTCTTTTTGATTTTACACTATAAATATATTGTAATTCAGCAAAATACGAATTTATATAAATTCATTTGCATAATGTTAAATATTTAACAGACACTATGCGGATAATCATTTTATAATTTATCATTATGGAAAAATTGTTGATCGTTTTTATTTATACATTGTTCGCAGAGGGAATATTTTCTCAGGAAGGTGATCATATAAACGGAGGTCGTTTTCTAAAAACAATCGNACAGTTTATTATGGAACGGAAGGAGCCTATCAGCTTTATACGCCGGACTACACGTTTCGGTTGGTTGATAGGAAACAAATTGAATATAATACGGATCGTTTAAAACTATTCAAGGCATCCGCTTATCTTTATGATGAGTTAAAATACAAACAATGGCTTTTCAGCTTGGGTTTTCGTGCTTCTCTATATGATAACCGGGAAGTTCGTAAATTCGTTTGGGAGCCACGGATAAAAGCAAACACGTTTGTAAATGAAAAAAACAAACTCATGTTGGCTTATGACCGCATGTTCCAGCCCATACATACAGTGAATGAAATGGATTACAATTCAAAAACGGATTACTGGATTCCTTTTCAAGAGAATATTTTACCTCGATCCGACCAATTCTCCATCGGCTGGAAAAATTATACAAACTCCAATTTCAGCTTTTCGCTCGAAGGCTATTATAAATCTATGTGGAATCTTCTCTTGATAAAAGATTTGGAATACTATCTGGATTCACACACGGACTACGAACAGGGTAAGGGAAGTTCGGCCGGCATGGAGTTAATGGCGGAATATTCAGGGAATAGGATCTCAGCATGGGCATCCTACACATTATCCAAGTCGAGGCGTTCATTTGGGAGTAAAACCTATCCTTTTAAATATGATACTCCGCATGACCTGTCTGTTTTTGCCGGTTATATAGTTCGTAAAAAGCCGAAGAATCGCCATACATTTTCTATACAACTTCAATACAATACCGGATATCCGTATTATGTGCCGGAAATTACGTATCCGGGGATGGGACTACCGACTCTTCCCAGCGGCTACAGCGAGGCGGATCAGATCTTTTCCGTCGATTATATTCCCCAATATCCCAATATCCGGTTGAACGACTATTTCCGTTTGGATGCCAATTATACCACTGAAAAGGAACTCAAACACGGAAGCCTTACCTGGCAGTTTTCATTGTTGAACGTAACAAACAGGGAAAATCCGTATGCCGTATACCGGAAAAATGGAAAATATAAAGCATTTATCCTGATTCCGATGATGCCTTCCATCTCCATAAAAAGAAGTTTCTAATTGCCTGAACTCAATTTCATTTCATCCACTCATAAATAATCCGGTGAAAAATATTTTTTGATATATTATCTAAAACTCAGTTTAATGGTTTTGCAAAACATAAAAAAATAATTCACTTTTTGTTTTTCTGTGTAATTCCTTATTAATAATTGGTTATTTGTATATTATTAACTATATTCGTTTTATTTATATTGAGTGTTGTTGTAATTTCAAAATAAAAAATAAGAAAAAGAGATTTTAAATAAAGCTATTTATTAACCTATAAAAAAATAAACAAATAAAAAATCACAAAGAAAAATTTAGATGAATTGGCCAGAACGATGTCTGTTATTTCATATTCAGAATTAATGAATTTTGTTGATGAGAGTACACTATAGCAGTATTTAGTTTGGTAGGGTCCTCAGATATGCTCCCTCCTTACGACCACATTGATTGAAGACAATACCGGATTGTTCCCTCTGTTCATTCAGATAATCTATACAAGAAGCTTCATTAGGGAAACGTTGCATGAAATCAGAATATTCATAATGTTTCTTTTTGATTTTACACTATAAATATATTGTAATTCAGCAAAATACGAATTTATATAAATTCATTTGCATAATGTTAAATATTTAACAGACACTATGCGGATAATCATTTTATAATTTATCATTATGGAAAAATTGTTGATCGTTTTTATTTATACATTGTTCGCAGAGGGAATATTTTCTCAGGAAGGTGATCATATAAACGGAGGTCGTTTTCTAAAAACAATCGAGTACAATAGAACGGGTTGGATAGAAAACGGGTACAACATCGAAAACAAAGAGGATGTTGAACAACTTTTTTATGGGAGGTACAATGCTCCGGTTGAATTTTTGTATGATCCCACTGTTGAATATTGTAATTGTTATGACGGACCTTCCGGTTTTCGCCTATTGATGGATTCAATAAAAAAGTCATATATTTTGGAAGTCAAATATATTACTAATTTTAAAGAAGCGGAAGAAGTAGCGGGAATGAAATATCCATTGAGTGGCCCTCCTACTTCTACCTTTGGCTCGAAACCGGGAGAGAAACCTCTAACTTCAGACGAAAAGAAGCTGTTGGAAAAACAAGGAAAAGAACGGTTTAAAAATAATAAAGAGGAGAGGATCAGGCTTTATAATGTTAAGGGCCTCTCTTTTGCCGTTAGTGATCAGTTTGCGGAGAAATTATACAATAAAACGGTATCCTTTATTGACAATTTTAAAGCAAAAGGCGCTATCCCGTTAATTTTTGATGGTTATTCGGTGTCTTTCCGTACGGTGGTTGGCGACGAGTTGTGGTCGTTGAATATTCATATGCCCAAAGGAAATGCTTTTAAAATGGCAACTATTTACAAACAAATCCTTGAAGATGCCAAAAAGAATATTTTTGAAGAGGATAAATATATCAGATTATTGAATGATTTTTAGCCTCGCTATTTACCGAGTCATTTTTTCAACTACATATTAATGACGATATCGACAACAGTAAGTTGAAAGGCGAGGGTGGAAATAAGGTGGTCGGCGGATTGGGTTTGAAAAGGCCGGGAGGTGGATACCCCCCGGGTTTGCTTTTGGATTTCTACTCGATTTACTTTTACGGGTAAATAAATTCATCTTAAAAAGCGGAAAACGAAACACACAATTCTTTTTTCATATTATATTTGTATTATGTTATATTATAGACGGAAGTTACTTTTGGCTGTATTAGAGGTGTTTGAAAGGAAGCTCCCCTCAAGAATGATTCAAAAATACCTCTTTTTAGTTACGCGAGGAAGTACAACTAACACTTTTGATTTTGTACCTTATAAATATGGTTGTTACTCTTTCCAAGCGGCACAGGATCTTGCTGTTTTAAGCCAGAAGGGAATGATTCAGGAAATAGAAATAGACGGGCATAATGGATTCATGTTAAATCCGGAAGTTCATCTATTAGACCAAATAGAACTGTTCGACAGGCAAAAATTATTCGATATTAAGAGAGACTTTTCAGGTTATACCCAAGAACAATTAATTCGTTATACCTATATCAATTATCCCTTTTTTGCCATCAATAGCGTTATTGCACCTAATATAATCACAAGCGAGGAAGCCAAAAAAAATAATTGAACAGAAGAAGAAATTGGCAGCTAAAACTGAAACGATGCTATTTACCATTGGGTATGAAGGACTAAGCTTAGAGGCCTATTTGGTTAAACTGATTTTGAACAATGTACGTGTTCTTTGTGATGTTAGAAAAAATGCCTACAGTCGAAAATTCGGTTTTTCGAAAGCTATATTATCTAATGCGTGCAAAGGAGTCGGGATCAAATATGTCCATATACCGGAATTAGGAATAGAGTCGGAAGAGCGGCAAGATTTACATTGCCAGGCCGATTATGACAAACTATTCGAGACATACGAGAAAACAGCCTTAAAAGCCCATTGGAGTTACTTACATATTATCATAGATCTTCTTGCCTCCAATAAAAGAGTTGCCTTAACCTGCTTTGAAAAATCGCCGTGTATGTGTCATCGAAGTCGAGTAGCCCAAGCCGTAACCACGCTTCTTAACGACCTACCGCTAACAAATATATGAAAAATGTTAACCAAAGTATTAGTCACAATCAAAACCTACCCATCACTATCCAAAACCTATACAGAATTAGTTTGTACCGCAGGCTTTAGAGAAGATGGCTCCATGATCCGTATTTATCCTGTTCCATACAGGAAATTGGAATCATATAATAAGTATGAGAAATACCAATGGATCGAAATAGATTTATGATTATTGGTTATTTTGCTCCTCCGAAAGTCGATGCAACTCAATTATCCTGGTGTTGATTTTTTGTAGGGAAGGATTTTAGAAACAAGATAGACCTCTCGATCGGTCTCCGTTTTAATCCGTAAAACGGAAGAATAGCGCAACTAGTAATAAAAAAGGCAGGTTTTCTTGCAAAACCCGCCTTTTAGTTATTCTATAAAAGAATCTTATTTTACTCTTTTGTAGCCATAGACAGCTAAATCGCCAAGTTCTTCCTCGATACGGAGTAATTGGTTGTATTTAGCCATACGGTCGGAACGGCTCAATGAACCGGTTTTGATCTGGCCTGAGTTGGTAGCAACGGCAATGTCGGCAATCGTTGCATCTTCCGTTTCGCCTGAACGGTGGGAAGTAACGGAAGTATATCCGTGGCGGTGCGCCATTTCAATTGCATCCAATGTTTCGCTCAACGTACCGATCTGGTTTACTTTGATCAGGATAGAGTTGGCGCAGCCCAATTCAATACCTTTCTTCAGGTACTCCACGTTGGTAACGAACAAGTCATCACCTACCAACTGGCATTTGCTTCCGATCTTATCGGTCAACAGTTTCCAACCATCCCAATCGTTTTCGCTCATACCGTCTTCGATAGAGTCAATCGGATATTTGGAGATAAGTTCAGCCAAATAGTCGGCTTGTTGTGCAGAAGTACGTTTGACTCCCGTAGGGCCTTCAAATTTGGAATAGTCATAGATACCGTCCTTATAGAATTCGGAAGATGCGCAATCCAAACCGATTTTAATGTCTACGCCCGGTTTATATCCGGCAATTTCGATCGCCTTGATAATAGATTCCAGAGCATCTTCGGTACCTTTCAACGTAGGAGCGAAACCACCTTCGTCACCGACAGCCGTACTTAAGCCACGGTCATGAAGTACTTTTTTCAGTGCATGGAATACTTCAGCTCCATAACGCAAGCCTTCTTTAAAAGAAGGAGCTCCTACGGGGCGAATCATAAATTCCTGAAAAGCAATCGGAGCGTCCGAGTGAGATCCGCCGTTAATGATATTCATCATCGGAACCGGCAAAACATAGGTATTGGTTCCGCCGATATAACGATACAAAGGAATGCCCAGGTAATCGGCTCCCGCTTTTGCAACGGCAAGAGAGACTCCCAAGATAGCATTGGCTCCTAAATTGGATTTCGTTTTTGTCCCGTCCAATGAAAGTAATATTTTATCAACGCCTCTTTGATTCAACGCGCTCACGCCGATAAGGGCCGGAGCGATGATCTTATTCACATTTTCAACCGCTTTCAAAACTCCTTTACCGCCATAACGTTTTTTATCGCCGTCACGCAGTTCGATGGCTTCATTTTCACCTGTTGATGCTCCGGAGGGGACTGCTGCCCTACCAAAAGCGCCGGATTCCAAATACACGTCTACTTCAACTGTCGGATTACCACGAGAATCCAAAACTTCTCTTCCTACAATCTTTGCAATTTCCATACTAAACAATTTTATAAATATGTTATTACTAAAAGAACTTTACCTATTATAAATAAAAACACAGGAAAAGGCTCTGTAAAGCCCATTAATCCCTTTCTATTAAAGGCGCCTAAAGGTACACTTTTTTTCATCACAGAAAAAGGGCGCCCACCCCAAAAAACACTAAAAACGATTCCTTTTCGGGAAAAGAGAAAGTTTTCTTCACGAAACCGCATAAAAAAACCTGAACACAAAGGTATTCAGGTTCTTACACATCATGCGTTCTTATTCCGCACTCTTGTTTTCTTCTTCCGTTGCTTTAGGTTCTACAGCCGGCGCTTCAGTTTCGGGTGTTGAAACTTCCGGAGCAGCCTCCGGTACTGGCGCCGCTACTGCCTCTGCAGGGGCCGCCGTCGCCGGTTGTGCCTCCGAAGGCGAAGACTTCCTGCGTGAACGTCTTGTCTTGGGAGCGTTCTTTGAAGTAGCTGTCTTCAACATGTTTTCATCATAATCCACTAATTCGATGAAGCACATGGCTGCATTATCACCTAAACGAGCTCCCGTTTTGATAATACGCGTGTAACCTCCCGGACGATCCGCTACTTTTTGCGCAATGTCGTTAAACAATTCCGTCACAGCATATTTATTCTGTAAAACTTTAAACGCGAGACGTCTGGAATGAGTGGTATCTTCTTTTGACTTCGTGATAATAGGTTCTACAAACTTACGAAGCGCTTTTGCTTTCGCCGTTGTTGTAAAAATCCGCTTATGTTTGATCAAAGAAGAGGCCATATTCGACAACATCGCATCACGGTGAGTGTTTGTACGACCTAAATGATTTATTTTCTTATTATGTCTCATCGCTATACTTACTCTTTATCTAATTTATATTTTGTTATATCCATCCCAAATGAAAGGTTCAAACTCTCCAGTAACTCATCCAATTCCGTCAGAGATTTTTTACCAAAATTACGGAACTTCAACAGATCGTTCTTGTTGAATTTAACAAGCTCGCCCAAGGTTTCGACATCTGCTGCCTTCAGGCAGTTTAATGCACGAACGGAAAGATCCATATCGGACAACTTACTTTTAAGTAATTGACGCATGTGAAGCACCTCTTCATCAAATTCTTCATTTCCTTCCACATCCACAGTCTCGGCTGCAATTTTCTCGTCAGAGAATAAGAGGAAATGATGAATCAAAATCTTCGCAGCTTCTTTCAATGCTTCTTTAGGATGAATAGAGCCGTCGGTCGTGATTTCCAGAATCAGTTTCTCGTAGTCGGTCTTTTGCTCCACGCGGAAATTCTCAACGGTATATTTCACATTGCGAATAGGCGTATAAATGGAGTCAATAGCGATGACCATCACATCCGGATACAACGTCCGGTTTTCATCTGCCGGTACATATCCCCGACCCTTACTTATATATAAGTCCATCTGGAAGCTAACGCTCGAATCCAAATGACAAATGACTAATCCCGGATTCAATATTTCAAAACCGCTAAGCTGTTTGCCTATATCGCCGGCTCTGAATGTCTCGGTTCCTGAAACAACAATAGTTACTTTTTCATTCTCGACTTCTTCCACAAGATGTTTAAAACGTACTTGCTTCAGATTAAGGATAATGTTTGTTACATCTTCGATCACACCGGGGATGGTTGCAAATTCATGCTCTACCCCATCTATTTTAAAAGCTGTTATTGCATATCCCTCTAATGACGACAAGAGAATGCGGCNAAGCGCCGGATTCCAAATACACGTCTACTTCAACTGTCGGATTACCACGAGAATCCAAAACTTCTCTTCCTACAATCTTTGCAATTTCCATACTAAACAATTTTATAAATATGTTATTACTAAAAGAACTTTACCTATTATAAATAAAAACACAGGAAAAGGCTCTGTAAAGCCCATTAATCCCTTTCTATTAAAGGCGCCTAAAGGTACACTTTTTTTCATCACAGAAAAAGGGCGCCCACCCCAAAAAACACTAAAAACGATTCCTTTTCGGGAAAAGAGAAAGTTTTCTTCACGAAACCGCATAAAAAAACCTGAACACAAAGGTATTCAGGTTCTTACACATCATGCGTTCTTATTCCGCACTCTTGTTTTCTTCTTCCGTTGCTTTAGGTTCTACAGCCGGCGCTTCAGTTTCGGGTGTTGAAACTTCCGGAGCAGCCTCCGGTACTGGCGCCGCTACTGCCTCTGCAGGGGCCGCCGTCGCCGGTTGTGCCTCCGAAGGCGAAGACTTCCTGCGTGAACGTCTTGTCTTGGGAGCGTTCTTTGAAGTAGCTGTCTTCAACATGTTTTCATCATAATCCACTAATTCGATGAAGCACATGGCTGCATTATCACCTAAACGAGCTCCCGTTTTGATAATACGCGTGTAACCTCCCGGACGATCCGCTACTTTTTGCGCAATGTCGTTAAACAATTCCGTCACAGCATATTTATTCTGTAAAACTTTAAACGCGAGACGTCTGGAATGAGTGGTATCTTCTTTTGACTTCGTGATAATAGGTTCTACAAACTTACGAAGCGCTTTTGCTTTCGCCGTTGTTGTAAAAATCCGCTTATGTTTGATCAAAGAAGAGGCCATATTCGACAACATCGCATCACGGTGAGTGTTTGTACGACCTAAATGATTTATTTTCTTATTATGTCTCATCGCTATACTTACTCTTTATCTAATTTATATTTTGTTATATCCATCCCAAATGAAAGGTTCAAACTCTCCAGTAACTCATCCAATTCCGTCAGAGATTTTTTACCAAAATTACGGAACTTCAACAGATCGTTCTTGTTGAATTTAACAAGCTCGCCCAAGGTTTCGACATCTGCTGCCTTCAGGCAGTTTAATGCACGAACGGAAAGATCCATATCGGACAACTTACTTTTAAGTAATTGACGCATGTGAAGCACCTCTTCATCAAATTCTTCATTTCCTTCCACATCCACAGTCTCGGCTGCAATTTTCTCGTCAGAGAATAAGAGGAAATGATGAATCAAAATCTTCGCAGCTTCTTTCAATGCTTCTTTAGGATGAATAGAGCCGTCGGTCGTGATTTCCAGAATCAGTTTCTCGTAGTCGGTCTTTTGCTCCACGCGGAAATTCTCAACGGTATATTTCACATTGCGAATAGGCGTATAAATGGAGTCAATAGCGATGACCATCACATCCGGATACAACGTCCGGTTTTCATCTGCCGGTACATATCCCCGACCCTTACTTATATATAAGTCCATCTGGAAGCTAACGCTCGAATCCAAATGACAAATGACTAATCCCGGATTCAATATTTCAAAACCGCTAAGCTGTTTGCCTATATCGCCGGCTCTGAATGTCTCGGTTCCTGAAACAACAATAGTTACTTTTTCATTCTCGACTTCTTCCACAAGATGTTTAAAACGTACTTGCTTCAGATTAAGGATAATGTTTGTTACATCTTCGATCACACCGGGGATGGTTGCAAATTCATGCTCTACCCCATCTATTTTAAAAGCTGTTATTGCATATCCCTCTAATGACGACAAGAGAATGCGGCGTAAGGCATTACCGATGGTAATGCCATAACCGGGTTCCAACGGACGGAATTCAAATTTCCCGAAAAAATTGTCCGCTTCCAACATTAATACCTTTTCGGGTTTTTGAAATGCTAATATCGCCATGGAATCTTTATTATTTAGAGTATAACTCGACAATTAACTGTTCTTTGATATTCTCCGGAATATCTGCTCTTTCCGGTAAATGTAATAATTTACCGCCTACAGAAGTCTGATCCCACTCAATCCAAGGGTATTTGTTATGATTGAACCCGGAAAGAGCGTTTGCAACCACTTCCAATGATTTTGATCTCTCTCTCACTCCAATAATCTGCCCCGGTTTAACCGTGTAAGAAGGAATGTTTACCACTTCACCGTCTACCGTAATATGGCGATGGGAAACTAACTGACGCGCAGCGGCTCTCGTCGGTGCTATGCCCAAACGAAAAACAACGTTGTCCAAACGCGCTTCCAACAGTTGAAGCAATACTTCACCCGTGATGCCTTTTGAACGAGATGCCTTTTCGAATAAATTTCTAAACTGCTTTTCCAATACACCGTAAGTATATTTGGCCTTTTGTTTCTCACGCAATTGAGTACCATACTCAGATGTTTTTTTCTTTCTGGTATTCCCATGTTGTCCGGGAGGATAGTTCTTTTTTGAAAGAACTTTATCTGCACCGAATATAGCCTCACCAAACTTACGGGCAATTCTTGTCTTTGGTCCTGTATATCTTGCCATTTTTTCTTTTTAATTAAATCGGTTGAATCTGGAATCGTGCAGCCGCGACTGCAGAGAGGACAGGATGCAATCTATTCACAATCCTAAATTCAGAATCCTAAATATGATTATTAAACTCTTCTCTTTTTAGGGGGACGACATCCATTATGGGGCAGCGGAGTCACATCAACAATTTCCGTAACTTCAATGCCTGAACTATGAATCGTCCGGATAGCCGATTCACGACCGTTACCCGGCCCTTTAACATAGACTTTTACTTTGCGTAAGCCTAAATCAAAAGCGACTTTTGCACAATCCTGAGCTGCCATCTGCGCTGCATAAGGCGTATTTTTCTTTGAGCTTCTAAATCCCATCTTACCGGCAGAAGACCAGCTTATAACTTGTCCATCACTATTCGCAAGCGATATGATAATATTATTAAAAGAAGAATGGATATGTGCTTGTCCTACTGCATCTACTTTTACTTTTCTTTTCTTTGCAACGACTGTTTTTTTTGCCATCTTACTTCTTATTATTTAGTAGCTTTTTTCTTGTTTGCAACTGTTTTCTTCTTCCCCTTGCGAGTACGTGCATTATTCTTTGTACTCTGACCTCTTAACGGTAATCCGATACGATGACGTACGCCACGGTAACAACCGATATCCATGAGACGCTTGATATTCAACTGAATCTCTGAGCGGAGATCACCTTCCACTTTGAACCCAGCGCCTATCACTTCACGTATTTTTGCAGCTTGATCATCCGTCCAGTCCTTTACTTTCAAATTCTTATCAATGCCTGCTTTCTCTAAAATTGTGTTTGAAGCACTACGACCTATTCCGTAAATATAAGTCAACGCTATCTCACCTCTCTTGTTTTGTGGTAAATCTACACCGACAATTCTTATAGCCATATACTTTACTGATTATTACTAATTATAAAATTAGCCCTGACGTAGTTTATACTTCGGGTTCTTCTTGTTAATTACATACAAACGTCCCTTCCTTCTTACGATCTTACATTCAGGCGTACGTTTTTTCAAAGATGCTCTTACTTTCATATCTTACTTTTTTATTTGTATCTAAATGAAATCCGACCTTTTGACAAGTCATAGGGTGACATTTCAACCTTAACCTTATCTCCCGGAAGAATCTTAATATAATGCATCCGCATTTTACCGGAAATATGGGCTGTTATTTCATGCCCGTTTTCCAACTCCACGCGAAACATTGCATTCGATAATGCTTCGACAATTACTCCGTCTTGTTCTATAGCTGTTTGTTTAGCCATAAATAAATATTAAATAAAATTTGTACCTAATACGTCTTGTATAAAATCGAACGATGATAAAATCTGAGGACCTTCAGGACGTATCGCTATGCAATGCTCGAAGTGAGCCGAACATTTACGGTCTTTAGTTCTCACCGTCCAACCGTCAGACTCAAATTTCACATTGCGGCTACCCATATTTATCATTGGTTCAATGCAAATACACATACCACTACGTAACAGAGGTCCACAGCCGGGCCTTCCGTAATTCGGAACTTCAGGTTCCTCATGCATCACATGTCCGATTCCATGCCCTACCAATTCGCGAACGACAGAATATCCCCGCGCCTCACAATAACTCTGGACGGCGTGGCTGACATCCCCGATCCGGTGGCCTTCCGTGGCCTGATGGATACCCTTATAAAGGGACTCTTTTGTCGTTTTAAGCAGGTTGACTACTTCCGGAGCCACGTTGCCTACACAAAAGGTATAGGCGGAGTCCCCGACAAAGCCGTCCAATACCGTTCCACAGTCAATAGATATTATGTCGCCATCTTTCAGTATAATCTTGGAAGATGGAATTCCATGTACCACGTTTTCATTTACAGAAGCACAAATGGAGTTCGGAAATCCGCCGTATCCCAAAAAAGCAGGGACAGCGCGATGATCTCTGATGAACTCTTCGGCAATTTTATCCAGTTGAAGAGTGGAAACCCCCGGTGCAATATGCCTTGCAAGTTCACCAAGTGTTTTACCGACCAGTTGATTCGCTGCGCGCATCAACTCTAATTCTTCATCTGTCTTTAAATAAATCATTTTCTATTTAATATGCTCCGGCAGAGCCTGATCTTCCTTTAATTCTACCGGATTTCAACAATCCATCATAATGACGCATCAACAAATGGCTTTCAACCTGTTGCAATGTGTCTAATACAACCCCTACCAGGATTAACAAGGACGTTCCTCCGAAAAATTGAGAAAACGCCATGCTTACTCCCGCAATTCGGGCAAAAGAAGGCATAATAGCCACTAATGCCAGGAAGAAAGCGCCCGGTAAAGTAATTCGATCCATAATAGTGTCCAAATATTCTTTGGTTTGGTTCCCCGGTTTAATGCCGGGAATGAACCCGTTATTTCTCTTCAAGTCATCCGCCATCTGGGTCGGGTTGATCGTAATTGCCGTATAGAAATAAGTAAATAAGATAATTAATACGGCGAATACGAAATTATACCAAAAACCGGTATTATCCATAAAAGCAGACCAGAAACTACCAGCTTCTCCTCTATTGGAAAAACCGACAATGGAAATCGGTATGAACATGATAGCCTGTGCGAAAATAATCGGCATCACATTCGCCGCATTCACTTTCAATGGAATATACTGTCTTGCTCCTCCATATTGCTTATTCCCGACAATACGCTTCGCATACTGCACCGGAACTTTTCTTGTTCCCTGAACCAATAGGATAGCACCAGCTATAACCAACAGCAATATCAACATTTCAAGAAGGAACATCACCAAACCACCCGTTTTTTCACTCTGTCTGGAAATAAACTCCTGAAACAGGGAATGAGGTAATCTCGCAATAATTCCGACAAGGATAATAAATGAGATACCGTTACCAACGCCTTTGTCTGTAATTCTTTCACCCAACCACAAGATAAACATACTTCCTGCAGCTAAGATAATAGTAGAAGAAACGGTAAACAAAAATCCTCCGGGCAATGCCGCACCAACCGCTTTAAGTTGAACACTTAAGTTAACCAAATAGGTCGGTCCTTGGAACAAAAGAATAGCTATTGTCAAATAACGAGTCCATTGATTAATTTTACGACGTCCGCTCTCGCCTTCTCTCTGCATTTTTTGAAAAGAGGGAACGGCGATTGCCAATAACTGCATTACGATAGAAGCAGAGATATAGGGCATAATTCCCAATGCAAAAATCGAAGCATTGGAGAAAGCTCCACCGGAAAACATATCCAATAAAGCAAGCAATCCCCCTCTCGTCTGTTCATGTAAAGCTGTTAACGCTTTAGGATCAATACCAGGAAGCACAACATACGTTCCGAAACGATAGATGATTACTAATAAAAGAGTCGTGAGGATTCGATTTCTCAAATCCTCAATCTTCCAGATATTTTTGATTGTTTCAATAGCTCTCATAACTTAGAGTTTAACAGCAGTTCCACCAGCAGCTACAATAGCAGCTTCAGCACTTTTTGAGAAAGCATGCGCTTCAACATCCAATTTTGCTGTAAGGTTACCATTCGCCAACACTTTAACAAGTTGAGAAGATGAAACGTATCCCGCTTCAATCAAATCCTTTATACTTATTTTTGTAAGTTGCTTCGTCTCGGCCAAGTGTTGCAAGGTAAGCAAATTGATTGCCTTATATTCAACACGATTTATATTCTTGAAACCAAACTTCGGTAAACGTCTTTGAATAGGCATCTGCCCTCCTTCAAAACCAATCTTCCGAGAATAACCGGATCTGGACTTTGCCCCTTTATGACCTCTTGTAGAGGTACCTCCAAGACCGGATCCAGTACCACGTCCTATTCTCTTTCTGGTTTTTATAGAACCTTCTGCAGGTTTTAAATTCGATAAATTCATTTCAGAGTTGTTTTTTCAGTCCAATAATTATTTTTCAATAGAAACCAAATGTTTCACTTTCTCAATCATTCCCCGTATGGAAGGAGTTGCTTCATGCTCAACCACACGATTCAGCTTTCTTAAACCTAAAGCATCCAAAGTTCTCTTTTGATCCTTAGGACATTTAATTCTGCTCTTTACTTGTTTTACTTTAATCGTTGCCATTCTGAATCCTCCTTATTTAACCTCTAAACACTTTTTCTACCGAAACGCCCCTGTTCTGAGCTACCATAAGCGGGTTTCTCAATTCACTCAAAGCGGCAATCGTAGCTTTCACCAAGTTGTGAGGATTGGAAGATCCTTTAGACTTGGCCAAAACGTCCGTGATGCCAACACTTTCAAGCACAGCACGCATAGCACCGCCGGCCTTTACTCCCGTTCCGAGAGAAGCCGGGCGAATCAATACTTCCGCACCGCCAAATTTTGCAATTTGTTCATGAGGAATCGTTCCTTTATGAACCGGCACTTTCACCAGGTTTTTCTTGGCAGCTTCAACGCCTTTTGCTATAGCGGTCGTTACTTCGCTTGCTTTCCCAAGCCCCCAGCCGACAATACCGTTTTCATCACCTACGACTACAATCGCAGCGAAGCTGAAAGTACGTCCACCTTTCGTAACCTTAGTCACACGATTAATTGCAACTAATCTATCCTTTAACTCTAAATCGTTTGTCGATTTGACTTTATTATATACTCCTGCCATCTTATTTAAAATTTAAGGCCTCCATTACGAGCTGCTTCAGCCAACTCTTTAACTCTCCCGTGATACAAATAGCCGTTACGATCAAAAACAACAGCCTGAATACCCGCTTCCTGAGCATTCTTCGCAATGGATTCTCCCACTTTAGACGCCAATTCTTTCTTTGAAGCTTTTTCTTTCAGGTCCAAAGAAGAAGCCGCAGCAAGCGTCCGTCCCGTAAGGTCGTCTATTACCTGGGCATAAATTTGTTTATTGCTTCTGAAAACGGACAAACGCGGGCGTACAGACGTCCCTGAAATCTTATTTCGTATGCTGTTCTTTATCTTTATTCTTCTATTTTCTCTAGTCGCCATAATATTTATCGTTTACGTAGATTATTTACCTGCAGATTTACCTGACTTTCTCCGAATTTGTTCACCTACAAATCTTATACCTTTACCTTTATACGGTTCAGGTTTTCTGAAAGAACGTATCTTGGCACACACTTGACCAATCAATTGCTTATCGGCCGACTCAAGTATAATCAGAGGATTCTTGTTTCTTTCCGATTTTGTTTCCACCTTAATTTCCGGAGGTAACTGTAGAAAAATATTATGCGTATATCCGAGCGATAAATCGAGTACTTGTCCGGCATTTGTAACACGGTAACCGACTCCGACAAGTTCTAATTCTTTTTTATATCCTTCCGATACGCCGACAACCATATTATGAATCAAAGAACGATACAAACCATGTAACGCATGGTATTGTTTTTCTTCGCTTTGTATGGTCACATGAATAACCCCGTTATCCAGATTAACTTTAACCTCAGGATTCACATGTTGTGTAAGTTCCCCTTTCGGACCTTTAACCGTCACGACCGAATCTTTAATTGTAACAGCAACTCCTGCCGGAACTGAAATTGGTAATTTACCTATTCTTGACATTCTTTTCCCTCCTAATTAATAAACGTAACACAATACTTCGCCGCCAATCTTAAGATCGCGAGCCTCCTTATCTGTCATTACACCTTTAGAAGTGGAAAGGATAGCAATACCTAATCCGTTTAATACTCGCGGCACATTTTTATAGCCGGCATATCGGCGTAAACCTGGGGTTGAAACCCGTTGAAGTTCCTTGATCGCATTCACGCGATTGATAGGATCATATTTCAAGGCTATTTTAATCGTACCTTGGGGACCATCCTCTATGAACTTAAAGTTAAGAATATAGCCCTTTTCAAAGAGAATCTTCGTAATCTCTTTTTTCAAATTAGAGGCGGGCACATCGACAACACGGTGCTGCGCCTTGATTGCATTACGCAATCTCGTTAAATAATCTGCAATAGGATCTGTCATATATTAAAAATTAAATTGATCCGGCCACCCGGACAATATTTAACAAAAAATCACCAACTCGCTTTCTTTACACCCGGGATTAAGCCTTGTGAGGCCATTTCACGGAATTGAATACGTGAAATCCCAAACTGGCGGATGTATCCTTTCGGACGTCCCGTTAATTTACAACGGTTATGCAAACGGACGGGAGATGCATTTTTAGGCAGTGCCTGCAATGCTTCATAATTTCCTTCCGCTTTTAATTGCGCTCTTTTAGCGGCATATTTTTTCACAAGTTTGGCTCGTTTCACTTCACGAGCTTTCATTGATTCTTTTGCCATATCAATTAGTCTTTTTAGCATTTTTAAAAGGTAACCCGAATTCTCTCAAAAGAGCATACCCTTCTTCATCTGTTTGCGCAGAAGTTACAAAGGTAATATTCATTCCCAATATTTTAGTAATATTATCAATATTAATTTCCGGGAATATGATCTGCTCTTGGATTCCGAGCGTGTAATTACCTCGTCCGTCCAACTTGCTTTCAATCCCTTTAAAGTCACGAATACGAGGCAAAGCTACACGAATGAGCCTTTCCAAAAACTCGTACATCCGTTCGTGGCGCAATGTAACCATCACACCGATAGGCATTTTTTTACGTAACTTAAAGTTTGAAATATCTTTCTTAGATACGGTAGGTACCGCTTTTTGACCTGTAATTGTCGTCAACTCGTTAATTGCGACGTCAATAATTTTCTTATCGGCCGTTGCAATCCCCAAACCCTGGTTAATTACAATTTTCTTTAAAACCGGAACCTGCATAACGGATTTATATCCGAATTCATTCTTCAATGCAGGAACAATTCGATCCTGATATTCTTTCTTCAGACTGGCAGTATTGCTCATTACTTAATTTCCTCCCCTGACTTTTTAGAATAGCGTACTAAAACACCTTTTTCATTCAGTTTGCGGCCAATACGCGTCGGTTTTCCTGATTTCGGATCCAACACATTCAAATTCGAAATCTGAATAGGCGCTTCTTTCTTTAGAATTCCTCCCTGAGGACTCTTTGCGCTCGGTTTAGTATGCTTTGATACCATATTAATACCTTCGACAATGGCACGATTGTCTTTGACGAGGACTTCCAGGACACGACCTGTCTTTCCTTTGTCCTCGCCGGTGTTAACATATACCATATCGCCTTTCTTTATATGTAATTTGCTCATTATTTCTAACAAATTAAAGCACCTCCGGTGCAAGTGAAACAATCTTCATATTAGTGGCACGTAATTCCCTCGCAACCGGACCAAAAATACGACTGCCACGGATATCACCGGCTGCATTCAACAAAACGCAGGCGTTGTCATCAAAACGAATGTATGAACCATCCTGACGTCTGATTTCCTTTTTGGTACGTACAATAATCGCTTTGGATACTGCACCTTTCTTTATGTCACTGGAAGGGATCACGCTTTTTACCGCAACGACAATCACATCCCCAACCGTAGCATATCTTTTTCTTGTTCCGCCCAATACACGGATACAAAGAGCTTCTTTCGCGCCGCTGTTATCAGCAACGATTAATCTTGATTCTTGTTGTATCATAATTATTTCGCTCTTTCAATTATTTGAATCAATCTCCATCTTTTCGTTTTGCTCAATGGACGAGTTTCCATGATTTTCACGGTATCACCGATATTGCATTCATTCTTTTCGTCATGAGCATGATACTTCTTCGTCTTATTAACGAATTTACCATAGATCGGATGCTTTTCCTTCCATTTCACGGCAACAGTAATGCTTTTATCCATTTTGTTGCTGAAAACAACGCCCGTTCTTTCTTTTCTTAAATTTCTCGTTTCCATCAGCTCATCGATTTATTTTATTTATTTCTCTATGATGCAATTCCCCTTTCATACGCGCAATCAACCGACGTTGGTGCTTAATTTGTGTAGGATTTTCCAAAGGAGAAATAGTATGGTTAATCTTTTTAAGATCAAGAGCTGCTACTTCCGCATCAATTCTCTCCAACAATTCTTTCGAACTAAGTTCTCTTACTTCTGCTATCTTCATAATAATCACGCATTTTGTTTTTGATAATCATAATCGCGTCTTACAACAAATTTAGTCGTCACAGGAAGTTTTTGAGCAGCCAAACGCAAAGCTTCTTTAGCGACTTCATAAGAGACACCTTCGATTTCGAAGATCAAACGCCCCGGTGTAATTGGAGCTACATATCCTTCCGGATTACCTTTTCCTTTACCCATACGAACTTCTGCAGGCTTCTTTGTTATCGGTTTATCGGGGAATATACGTACCCAAACCTGCCCTTGACGTTGCATATAACGAGTTACAGCGATACGGGCAGCCTCAATCTGGCGGCCTGTAATCCATTTATACTGTAACGATTTTATACCAAACGAACCGAAAGCCAACTGGTTCCCACGTTGAGCCAAGCCCTTCATGCGACCCTTTTGTTGTCTTCTGAACTTTGTTTTCTTTGGTTGTAACATTGTTTCTAAATTCTAATGATTAACGATTCGCTTTCTTTCTCTTAAAGTTCTTCTCTCTCGGACCGCCCGCATTATCGTTTCTTCTTCCCGAATCTTTCGGAGAAACGAAGGAAGGAGCGAGATCTTTTTTTCCATAGACTTCTCCACGGCAAATCCAAACTTTTACACCGAGAAGACCCACCTTGGTTAAGGCTTCGGCAAGAGCATAATCAATATCGGCCCTGAATGTATGCAAAGGAGTTCTTCCTTCCTTATACATTTCGGAGCGAGCCATTTCAGCACCGTTTAAACGGCCTGAGACTTGCACTTTGATGCCTTCAGCCCCCATTCTCATGGTGGATGCGATTGCCATTTTGATTGCACGACGGTATGCAATCTTACCTTCTAACTGACGAGCGATATTATTAGCTACAATTACTGCGTCCAATTCCGGCCTTTTTACTTCAAAGATGTTTATCTGAACCTCCTTATCCGTAATCTTCTTCAACTCTTCCTTCAACTTATCCACTTCCTGGCCACCTTTACCGATAATAATACCGGGACGGGAGGTACAAACTGTAATTGTAATCAATTTAAGTGTACGCTCGATGACGATCCTTGATACACTGGCCTTTGATAGACGGGCGTTCAGATACTTACGTATTTTGCTATCCTCCAATAAGGTGTCACCATAATTGTTTCCACCATACCAGTTGGAATCCCAACCTCGGATAATTCCTAAACGATTACTAATCGGATTAACTTTTTGTCCCATCTACCTTAATTTTGACTTTCGTTTATATTCAGTGTATCTACAAAAAGAGTCACGTGATTCGAACGTTTACGAATCCGATAGCCTCTCCCCTGCGGAGCAGGACGCATTCTTCTCAAAGTGGTAGCTCCATCGACACTCACTAAAGAGACGTACAATTCTCCACTTTCCGCTTTCCGTTCATTCTTTTGTTCCCAGTTGGAAATCGCCGAACGAAGCAATTTTTCTACTCTTACAGCAGCTTCTTTATTAGAGAATTTCAAAACTCCCAATGCTCTGTTTACTTCCAGTCCCCGGATCATGTCTGCCACGAGACGCATCTTACGAGGGGAAGTAGGCACATTTTTCAGTTTTGCGAAATACAATGATTTTCGGGCCTCTTTCCTTGCTTCTGCTGATATTCTTTTTCTAGCACCCATATTTATTCTTTCTTATATTTTTTCAGATTCCTGAAGTCCTGTTTCAACGGTTATTATTTTTTCTTATTACCGGCGTGACCACGGAACGTACGAGTCGGAGAAAATTCTCCCAACTTATGACCGACCATGTTTTCCGTCACAAAAACAGGAATAAATTTATTGCCATTATGAACTGCAATTGTATGCCCTACAAAGTCTGGCGAAATCATTGAAGCTCTTGCCCATGTCTTAACGACGGTTTTCTTGCCTGACTCATTCATAGCCAAGACTTTCTTCTCAAGCTTGATATTAATATATGGACCTTTTTTTAACGAACGACTCATAGTTTTTTATTTATCAGATTACTTTTTTCTTCTTTCAATAATATACTTTGAAGAATGCTTCTTCGGAGCCCTCGTCTTCAAGCCCTTAGCATATAAGCCTGTACGTGATCTCGGATGTCCTCCCGAAGCACGTCCTTCACCACCACCCATCGGGTGATCCACCGGATTCATTACGACTCCGCGGTTATGAGGACGACGGCCCAACCATCTGGAACGACCGGCCTTACCTGATTTTTCAAGTGCATGGTCCGAATTGCCAACACTACCTATTGTCGCCTTGCAAGCTGCCAAAACTTTTCTGGTTTCACCAGAAGGCATCTTTATAATTGCATAATTCCCTTCTCTGGAAGTCAACTGGGCAAAAGCACCAGCCGAACGCACGAGCTTTGCACCCTGCCCCGGACGAAGTTCAATATTATGAATAATGGTACCGATAGGAATATTCTCCATCGGAAGCGTATTTCCTACTTCCGGTGCAGCTTCGCTACCAGACATCACTGTGTGGCCAACTTCCAATCCGTTCGGGGCGATGATATAGCTCTTCGCTCCGTCCGCATAATACAACAATGCAATACGTGAAGTACGATTCGGATCGTATTCGATTGACTTGACTGTTGCAGGAATGCCATCTTTATTTCTCTTGAAGTCGATTAGTCTGTACTTTTGTTTATGACCGCCGCCTAGATAGCGCATAGTCATTTTACCCGTATTATTACGGCCTCCGGACGACTTTTTTCCAACTACAAGAGACTTCTCTGGTGTACTTGCAGTGATTTTATCAAATGCACCAATAACTTTGTGTCTCTGCCCCGGTGTTGTGGGCTTTAATTTTCGTATTCCCATCTTATTTTTTAGATATTACTAAAGAAATCAATTGTTTCCCCTTCTTTCAATGTCACGATGGCTTTTTTGAAAGCATTTTGTTTTCCGCTGATTACTCCCGATTTTGTATAACGGCTTTTGCGTTTCCCGCCATAATTCATCGTGTTCACATCTACAACCGTGACTTTATATAACTCTTGGACCGCCCTCTTGATCTCCAATTTATTGGCGGTAGGAGAAACCCNCCCATCTACCTTAATTTTGACTTTCGTTTATATTCAGTGTATCTACAAAAAGAGTCACGTGATTCGAACGTTTACGAATCCGATAGCCTCTCCCCTGCGGAGCAGGACGCATTCTTCTCAAAGTGGTAGCTCCATCGACACTCACTAAAGAGACGTACAATTCTCCACTTTCCGCTTTCCGTTCATTCTTTTGTTCCCAGTTGGAAATCGCCGAACGAAGCAATTTTTCTACTCTTACAGCAGCTTCTTTATTAGAGAATTTCAAAACTCCCAATGCTCTGTTTACTTCCAGTCCCCGGATCATGTCTGCCACGAGACGCATCTTACGAGGGGAAGTAGGCACATTTTTCAGTTTTGCGAAATACAATGATTTTCGGGCCTCTTTCCTTGCTTCTGCTGATATTCTTTTTCTAGCACCCATATTTATTCTTTCTTATATTTTTTCAGATTCCTGAAGTCCTGTTTCAACGGTTATTATTTTTTCTTATTACCGGCGTGACCACGGAACGTACGAGTCGGAGAAAATTCTCCCAACTTATGACCGACCATGTTTTCCGTCACAAAAACAGGAATAAATTTATTGCCATTATGAACTGCAATTGTATGCCCTACAAAGTCTGGCGAAATCATTGAAGCTCTTGCCCATGTCTTAACGACGGTTTTCTTGCCTGACTCATTCATAGCCAAGACTTTCTTCTCAAGCTTGATATTAATATATGGACCTTTTTTTAACGAACGACTCATAGTTTTTTATTTATCAGATTACTTTTTTCTTCTTTCAATAATATACTTTGAAGAATGCTTCTTCGGAGCCCTCGTCTTCAAGCCCTTAGCATATAAGCCTGTACGTGATCTCGGATGTCCTCCCGAAGCACGTCCTTCACCACCACCCATCGGGTGATCCACCGGATTCATTACGACTCCGCGGTTATGAGGACGACGGCCCAACCATCTGGAACGACCGGCCTTACCTGATTTTTCAAGTGCATGGTCCGAATTGCCAACACTACCTATTGTCGCCTTGCAAGCTGCCAAAACTTTTCTGGTTTCACCAGAAGGCATCTTTATAATTGCATAATTCCCTTCTCTGGAAGTCAACTGGGCAAAAGCACCAGCCGAACGCACGAGCTTTGCACCCTGCCCCGGACGAAGTTCAATATTATGAATAATGGTACCGATAGGAATATTCTCCATCGGAAGCGTATTTCCTACTTCCGGTGCAGCTTCGCTACCAGACATCACTGTGTGGCCAACTTCCAATCCGTTCGGGGCGATGATATAGCTCTTCGCTCCGTCCGCATAATACAACAATGCAATACGTGAAGTACGATTCGGATCGTATTCGATTGACTTGACTGTTGCAGGAATGCCATCTTTATTTCTCTTGAAGTCGATTAGTCTGTACTTTTGTTTATGACCGCCGCCTAGATAGCGCATAGTCATTTTACCCGTATTATTACGGCCTCCGGACGACTTTTTTCCAACTACAAGAGACTTCTCTGGTGTACTTGCAGTGATTTTATCAAATGCACCAATAACTTTGTGTCTCTGCCCCGGTGTTGTGGGCTTTAATTTTCGTATTCCCATCTTATTTTTTAGATATTACTAAAGAAATCAATTGTTTCCCCTTCTTTCAATGTCACGATGGCTTTTTTGAAAGCATTTTGTTTTCCGCTGATTACTCCCGATTTTGTATAACGGCTTTTGCGTTTCCCGCCATAATTCATCGTGTTCACATCTACAACCGTGACTTTATATAACTCTTGGACCGCCCTCTTGATCTCCAATTTATTGGCGGTAGGAGAAACCCTGAAACCAAAACGATTTTCCTTTTTAGCGGTAATCGCCGTTTGCTTCTCTGTTACTATTGGCTTAATAATAATTCCCATCTCTTTTCCCCCTTATGCGTTAAAGTGTTTCTCAATTACGGCGATTGCACTCTCGGTAAAGAGAAGACTTCCCGCATTCAACACCTTATAAGTATTTATATCAGAAGCTGTTATAACGCTTACTTTCTCTAAGTTACGAGTCGAAAGATAGACTGGTTTGTTGTTTTCCGCTAAAACCAGCAGGAATTTCCGTCCGTCTACTTTCAGGTTCTTGGCTATGGCTATAAATTCTTTTGTCTTCGGTGTTTCAAAAGAGAAATCCTCCACAACCAAAATTTCATTCGCCTTTGCCTTATAAGACAACGCAGACTTACGAGCCAAACGTTTAACCTTCTTATTCAGTTTGAAACTGTAATCTCTGGGTCTCGGGCCGAACACGCGTCCTCCACCGACTAACAGCGGAGAATTAATATCGCCGCGACGAGCGCCCCCGCCTCCTTTTTGACGGCCCAGCTTACGCGTACTTCCGGAAATCTCACTTCTTTCTTTCGATTTATGAGTACCTTGCCGGCGGTTGGCCATGTATTGCTTCACATCCAAATAAATCGCATGATCATTCGGTTCAATGCCAAAAATGGCATCATTCAAAGTAACCGTTCTTCCGGTACTTTCTCCTTTAATATTTAATACGTTCAGTTCCATTACTTTTCAATTAATACGATTGAACCTTTCGCTCCGGGTACCGATCCTTTGACAACCAAAAGATTATGTTCCGGCAATACTTTGATCACTTGCAGGTTTTGAACGGTTACCCGCTCATCTCCCATTTGTCCGCCCATACGAGTTCCCTTAAATACTTTCGCGGGATAAGAACAAGCTCCGATACTACCCGGCGCACGTAAACGGTTGTGCTGCCCATGAGTAGATTGACCGACTCCACCAAATCCATGGCGTTTTACAACTCCCTGAAAACCTTTTCCTTTCGAAGTTCCGATTACATCGACAAATACTACGTCTTTTAAATAATCTACGGAAACGATATCCCCCAAATTATACGCAGTTTCGAAATTTTTGAACTCAGCCAAGTGTCTTTTGGGAGTTACGCCTGCTTTGGAAAAATGACCTGCTTCCGGTTTTGTCGTATGTTTCTCTTTTTTGTCTTCGAAACCCAACTGAACCGCTTCATAGCCATCTTTTTCGAGCGTTTTAACCTGCGTAACCACACAAGGACCCACTTCGATAACAGTGCATGGAAGATTCTTTCCCTCGGCACTGAAAACGGATGTCATTCCGATTTTTTTTCCTAATAATCCTGGCATTTCACTTAATTTTAATTTCTCACACTTTAATTTCCACTTCGACTCCGCTCGGCAACTCCAACTTCATCAAAGCGTCCACCGTTTTTGCGGTTGAACTATAGATATCGATCAATCTTTTGTAAGAAGAAAGCTCGAATTGCTCACGAGATTTCTTATTGACGAAAGTAGAACGATTCACGGTAAAAATCCGTTTATGCGTCGGCAGCGGAATAGGTCCGCTAACGACTGCACCTGTAGCCTTTACTGTCTTTACGATTTTCTCGGCAGACTTGTCTACCAGGGAATAATCGTAGGACTTCAATTTAATTCTGATCTTTTGGCTCATATAAGTATCTGTTTCTAAATTATTTGATCAAATCAGTACGTCCTTGCACTTCCGTCAGAACCTGCTTGGCTATCGAAGGCGATACCTGTGCGTAATGAGAGAACTGCATGGAAGAAGTGGCACGGCCGGAAGTTATCGTACGAAGAACGGTTACATAGCCGAATGTTTCGGACAACGGAACTTTCGCTTTTACGATACGAGCTCCCGTACGGCTCGATTCCATACCTTCTACCTGGCCGCGGCGTTTGTTCAAGTCACCGATTACGTCACCCATATTTTCTTCCGGAGTCACTACTTCAATTTTCATAATCGGTTCCATCAATGCAGGAGCCGCCTTTTCCGAGGCGCTCTTGAACGCTTGGATAGCACAGATTTCGAACGATAACTGATCGGAGTCAACCGGGTGGAAAGATCCGTCAATAAGCGTTACTTTCAGTTTATCCAATGGATAGCCGGCCAAAATACCGTTCTTCATCGCCTTTTCGAATCCTTTCTGGACAGAAGGGATAAATTCTTTCGGTATATTTCCCCCTTTCACTTCATCCACGAACTGCAGAGTTCCTTCGAAATCAGCATCGGCAGGCTCTACCCGTACGATAATATCAGCGAACTTACCACGTCCTCCCGATTGCTTCTTATAGACTTCACGTAATTCAACCGGTTTCGTAATTGCTTCCTTATAAGAAACCAACGGACGGCCTTGATTACATTCCACTTTAAATTCACGACGCAAACGATCCACGATAATTTCAAGGTGAAGCTCACCCATACCGCGAATCACTGTCTGTCCCGTCTCTTCGTTTGATTCTACACGGAAAGTAGGATCCTCTTCCGCCAGTTTAGATAAGCCGACACCCAATTTATCCATATCCTTCTGCGTCTTCGGTTCAATGGCGACACCGATTACCGGTTCCGGGAAATCCATTGATTCCAATATAATCGGATGAGCCTCGTCACAAAGCGTATCGCCAGTACGAATATCCTTGAATCCTACGCCTGCACCTATATCGCCGCAACCGATGGCTTCCATCGGGTTCTGCTTGTTGGAGTGCATCTGGAACAGACGGGAAATACGTTCTTTTTTACCGGAACGGGAGTTATAGACATATGAACCCGCTTCGATCGAACCTGAATAAACACGGAAGAAGCAAAGGCGTCCTACATAAGGATCGGTTGCAATCTTAAATGCAAGTGCAGTCAACGGTTCTTCGAAGAGCGGCTTACGGCAGATAACCTTTTCCGGGTCGTTGGGATCGTGTCCTTCGACAAACGGCGTGTCTTCCGGGCTGGGCAGATAAGCGCAAACAGCATCCAGTAAAGTCTGGACTCCCTTATTCTTGAAAGAAGAACCGCAAATCATCGGGTTGATCTTCATGGACAACGTTCCTTTACGGATAGCCGTTTTTATTTCTTCTTCGGTAATTGTCGAAGGATCGTCGAAATATTTCTCCATAACGACGTCGTCGCATTCGGCAACAACTTCAAGCATCTTGTCTCTCCATTCCTTGGCTTCCTCCAATAAATTGGCCGGAATTTCTTCGACGGAATATTCAGCTCCCATTGTTTCGTCATGCCAGTATACTGCCTTCATGGCAATCAGGTCGATAACGCCTTTAAAGGTTTCTTCCGCGCCGATCGGTATTTGAATCGGACAAGGGGTAGCTCCCAACACGTCTTTCACCTGACGAACAACTTCAAAGAAGTTGGCGCCCGAACGGTCCATTTTATTTACATAACCGATCCGAGGAACCTTATATTTATCTGCCTGGCGCCATACGGTTTCAGACTGGGGTTCTACTCCACTCACCGCACAGAACGCTGCAACCGCACCGTCAAGGATACGCAGGGAACGTTCCACTTCAACCGTAAAGTCAACGTGTCCCGGAGTGTCGATCAGATTAATTTTATATTTTTTATTATCATAATTCCAGAAAGTTGTCGTTGCTGCAGAAGTAATCGTGATGCCACGTTCCTGCTCCTGCTCCATCCAGTCCATGGTAGCGGCTCCGTCATGCACTTCACCGATTTTATGGGTTAAGCCGGTGTAGAAAAGAATACGCTCGGAAGTCGTTGTCTTTCCTGCATCGATATGCGCCATAATACCAATGTTCCTGGTATAACTCAACATTTCATCTTTGCTTGCCATTGTCTACTATCTATTTATTATTGATTAAAACCTAAAATAGGCAAAAGCACGGTTCGCTTCCGCCATCCGGTGCATATCTTCTTTTCTTTTATACGCACCACCCTGATTGTTGTACGCATCAACAATTTCGGCACACAATTTTTCAGACATTGTTTTTCCGCCTCTTTTGCGGGAATATAAGATCAGGTTTTTCATGGAAACCGATTCTTTACGATCCGGGCGGATTTCGGTAGGAACTTGAAATGTAGCTCCACCCACACGGCGGGACTTCACTTCAACTTGAGGGGTAATATTATCCAGCGCGGCTTTCCAGATTTCCAACGCGGATTTTTCTTCATTAGGCAATTTTGCCTTTACATTTTCCAAAGCGGAATAAAAAATTTCATAGGCCGTGTTCTTCTTGCCATCATACATCAGATGGTTGACAAACTTCGTTACACGAACATCGCCATATACAGGATCCGGAAGGATCTGTCTTTTCTTTGGTTTTGCTTTTCTCATTTGTTTTCAGAATTTCGTTCTTGTTTTTGGTTGCCGATTTTTTTTGTCTTCAACGGTTCCGCCGAACCATTTACTCAACCCTTATAAGCTTTGCCAAATAACTTAAACCAATTGATACTATTTTAATTAATAATCAAGCTCTTTAGAAATCTTTTATTTCTTCTTAGCTGCAGCTGCCGGTTGTCCCGGTTTCGGACGCTTTGCTCCATATTTGGAACGTCTTTGCGTACGGCCGTTAACGCCCGCTGTATCCAGTGTCCCGCGTACGATATGATAACGTACTCCCGGAAGGTCTTTCACACGGCCTCCGCGAACGAGGACGATCGAGTGTTCCTGCAAATTATGCCCTTCTCCCGGAATGTATGAGTTCACCTCTTTATGGTTTGTCAGACGTACTCTGGCAACCTTGCGCATGGCAGAGTTCGGTTTCTTAGGCGTTGTGGTATACACACGTACACAAACACCCCGTCTTTGAGGGCAGGAATCCAACGCAGGAGATTTGCCTTTCACCTCCAGGGTTTCTCTTCCTTTTCTAACTAATTGTTGAATTGTAGGCATTTTTCTTTTTTTTAACTTCTACTATATTTGTTTTATTCTATCCGATTTAGGCCGCAAAGATACTCATTCTTTCCATACAACCAATAAGTTATATGAAAAAATCTTATCTTCTCAGGCCAAAAAGCGGGGCAAAGATACAGTTTTTCTTTTTGCCGCACAATTATTTACCAACAATTTTCGGTGAATAATAAGCACTTCCAAGATCAGGCTGGACGCTGTCTGTAAACCAGATTTTGTTTCAAAAAATCCGGAGCAACTATAATTATGATTTATAATAAAACGAGCCAATGTGATTTATAACTAAGTAATAAACAAGTCAACCGAACTTATAAGTTAGAAAAAAGGTAGTCAACTAAAATCATTAAACTACATCCGATTACGTATCCGACGGTTATCAAATAAGTGTCCGACAGTCATCAAATAGGTGTTTTACGGTTATAGAACAGGTGTTTTACGGCTGTGAAACACCTGTTCTATAGCTGTGAAACACCTGTTTCACAGCCATAAAACACTTAATGGTCACAACAAGTTGTAAGCATTTGATAGAGTGAACATTCGAAAAGAGCATATCCACCAAGGCAAATGCATCCGGACAAATGAATCCTTCGATGCACGTCTTCCAAAAGTTTATTGTAATTTTGTTCTATAAAAAAGAAACAATGATTAAAATATTCCCCACCGATAAGGTGAAAATTTTGGATCAATATACGATCGATCATGAGCCGATCCGTTCGATCGAATTAGTCGAAAGGGCGGCTACCGCTTTTTTCAATGAGTTTTGTCGCGAATTTTCCCGGCAGTCGCGCATCGTGATTTTTGCCGGGCAGGGGAACAATGGGGCGGATGCCCTGGCTATCGCCCGCCTGCTGATCGAGGCCGATTATAAGGTGGAAACCTATTTGTTTAATCCGACGAAACACCTGTCGCTGGACTGCGAGCTGAACAGGCAACAATTGGCAAACCTGGAAAATGCCGACTTCATGGAGGTGGTGACCGATTTTATTCCACCGGTGTTGGGGGAGTATGACGTGGTCATCGACGGACTGTTCGGATCGGGGCTGAACCGCCCGCTGACCGGCGGCTTCTCGTCCGTCGTGAAATACATCAACCAATCCGATGCACGGGTTGTGGCGATCGATATCCCCTCCGGACTGTTCGGGGAAGATAACCGGAACAACGACCCGGAGTCGATCGTCCGGGCGGACTTAACCTACTCTTTCGAATTTCCGAAACTGGCCTTCTTCCTCCCGGAAAACGCCGAGTATGTAGGGAAATGGAAAACGATCGAGATCGGGATCCATCCGGAGATCATTGAAGAAACGCCTACGCCCTATATCATGATCACAGAGGAAGACATCGCCGAATCCATCGTACCCCGCCCCAGGTTCGCCCACAAGGGGATCTTCGGGCACGCCCTGCTGATCGCCGGGAGTAGCGGCAAGATGGGAGCGGCGGTACTGGCGGCGCGCGCCTGCC
>NZ_LT799418.1:3895307-4086021 GCF_900162725.1 Parabacteroides sp. Marseille-P3160
CCCCGCCCCAGGTTCGCCCACAAGGGGATCTTCGGGCACGCCCTGCTGATCGCCGGGAGTAGCGGCAAGATGGGAGCGGCGGTACTGGCGGCGCGCGCCTGCCTGCGGAGCGGTGCCGGGCTACTGACCGCCCATATACCGCGTTCCGGCGGTTATATCCTGCAAACGGCATTGCCGGAGGCGATGGTCAACCTCGATATGAACAAGGATATTTTCACCTCGGTTCCCGACTTGAATACCTTCGATGCGGTGGGAGCCGGCCCGGGGCTCGGCCAACACATGGATACGGCGGCGGCGCTGGACCGCCTGCTGCAAACGGTGAAGAAACCGCTGGTACTGGATGCCGATGCGCTGAATATCGCGGCCTCCAACAAAGAGATATGGAGCCATATCCCCCCATACACGATCCTGACGCCCCATCCGAAAGAATTCGACCGCTTCGCGGGGGAAAGCGCCACCTCCTACGACCGCTTGCTGAAGGCGCAGGCCATCGCCTCGGAACGCAAAATATGCATCGTCCTGAAAGGCGCCTATACCGCTATTTGCACGCCCGAAGGAAACATCTATTTTAATCCGACGGGCAACCCCGGTATGGCTACCGCCGGCAGCGGAGATGTGCTGACCGGAGTTATCCTGGGGCTACTGGCCCAAGGCTATCCTCCCGAAACGGCGGCGGCCATCGGCGTCTTCCTGCATGGCACGGCCGGCGACCTGGCGGCGGCCACTGGTTCGGAGGAAAGCCTGATCGCAGGCGATATTATCGGAATGTTGGGCAAAGCTTTCAAACAACTCAAATAAGTTCGCTTTCCTTTCATCAAAAATCCGTATATTTAGCACGTATTGCCACCTAATAAGATAGGAAAAATAAAAAAGAGAAGATATGAATGTATTGGAACGCTTTTTGAAATATGTCTCCTACGAAACCCAATCGAACGGGGACACAAAGGTTACGCCCAGCACGCCCGGACAACTTGTATTGGCGAAAGAAATAGTGAAAGAATTGGAAGCGATCGGACTGGAAGAGATCACCATAGACGAGCGCAGTTATGTAACGGCGACACTTCCGGCCAATACGAAACGGAGGGGCGTGCCGCCCATCGGTTTTATAGCCCACCTCGATACAAGCCCGGATATGTCGGGGAAAGACGTAAACCCCCGCATCGTTTCCTATAAGGGAGGGGAGATCGTGTTGAACAAGGAAAAGAATATCGTCCTATCCCCGCGGATGTTTCCGGAACTGAACCATTATAAGGGGCAGGATATCATCGTGACCGACGGCAACACCCTCTTGGGCGCAGACGACAAAGCCGGCGTAGCAGCTATTATCAGTGCGATGGATTATCTGAAGAAACATCCGGAAATCGAACACGGGAAAGTTCGCATCGGCTTTACGCCGGATGAAGAGATCGGCGAAGGCGCCGACCATTTTGATGTGGCAAAGTTCGGCTGCGAATGGGCTTATACCGTTGACGGCGGGGAAATCGGCGAGCTGGAATACGAAAACTTCAATGCCGCCGTAGCAAAGATCCGTTTCAACGGACTGAACGTACACCCCGGATATGCAAAAGACAAAATGCTGAACGCCTCGCTGCTGGCGATCGAATTTGCCGGATGGCTGCCGACGGACGCCCGTCCGGAGCATACGAGCGGATATGACGGGTTCTTCCACCTGACAGACATGTCCGGATCGGTAGAGGAAGCGACGCTCTCCTATATTATAAGGGATCATAACCGCAGCTTGTTCGAAGAGAAGAAAGAACTACTCCATTCACTGGTGCAGCGGATGAACGAAAAACATCTGGGCAGCACCCATCTGGAACTGCGCGACCAATACTATAACATGCGTGAAAAGGTGGAACCCCGCAAGGAAATCGTGGAATTGGCCTATGAGGCGATGGTAACCGCAGGAGTAACTCCGAAGGTCAAGCCAATCCGGGGAGGAACAGACGGCGCCCGCCTGTCTTTCATGGGTTTACCCTGCCCGAACTTGTTTGCCGGCGGAATGAATTTCCACGGCCGGTACGAGTACCTGCCGGTATGGTCATTGGAAAAAGCCAGAGAAACGGTCATCAAGATCATTGAGTTATTACCTAAAAAATATAATTAAAAAAGAAAACAGTAGAGATGAAGACTACACCTTTTACGGATTTCCACATGGCTTTGGGTGCAAAAATGCATGAATTTGCCGGATATATGATGCCGATCGAATACAGCGGCATCATCAACGAACATTTGGCCGTTTGCCATAGCGTAGGCGTGTTCGACGTATCCCACATGGGCGAGTTTTGGGTGAAAGGCCCGGCAGCGCTTTCATTCTTACAGGATATCACTACGAACGACGTATCCAAACTACCCATAGGCAAAGCGCAATATACCTGCTTCCCAAATGAAAAGGGAGGAATCGTGGACGACCTGTTGGTCTACCATTACGAGGATGGGAAATACTTGTTAGTCGTCAATGCCGCCAATATCGAAAAAGACTGGAACTGGTGTAACACCCACAATGCCGCCGGAGCGGAACTGGAGAACGCATCCGACCGGATGGCTCAACTGGCGGTGCAGGGACCGAAAGCGATCCAGGTATTACAACGGCTGACGCCGGTCGATCTTTCCGCCATTCCTTATTACGCCTTTGCCACCGGTGAGTTTGCGGGAGTCCCGGAAGTGATTATTTCCAACACCGGCTACACCGGCGCAGGGGGATTCGAACTTTACTTCTACCCGGAAGAGGGAGCGAAGATATGGAAAGCGATTTTCGAAGCCGGAGCGCCCGAAGGCATCGTCCCGGTCGGATTGGGAGCGCGGGATACCCTCCGCCTCGAAATGGGATTCTGCCTGTACGGAAATGACCTGGACGACACGACCTCGCCGCTCGAAGCCGGCTTGGGATGGATTACCAAATTCACGGAAGGAAAGAACTTCCCCGGCCGCGCATTGCTGGAACAGCAAAAGAAGGAGGGAGTCCGCCGCAAACTAATCGCTTTCGAATTGCTGGAGCGGGGGATTCCGCGCCACGGGTACGGGATTGTGAACGGGGAAGGAGAAACCGTCGGAACGGTAACATCGGGCACGATATCTCCCCTGACGAAAGCCGGCATCGGACTGGGCTACGTCCCTACGGAATACGCCCTTCCGGATACGGAGCTTTCGATTGTAGTCAGGAATAAACCCCTCCGGGCAAAAGTCGTGAAGGCGCCTTTCCGTAAATAAGGATAAGTTCGGCGAAAACCTGCGCGAATTATCCTATCTTTGCCGTTTAATTAAGAAGTGGAATGAGAAGAAGAAATCAGGATGCCGTATTGCAAACGCTTAAGGTAGAATCCAAAAGCGAATTACTTGCTTTTTTATTGGAACAAAAGGTGAGGAAAAGCCGGAATGCCGTCAAATCGCTGCTCGCCAATAAAGTGGTACGGGTAAACGAAAAAGCCGTTACGCAATTCAACGAAGAACTAAAGGCAGGCGACATAGTGACGATCCATAAACTCAGCGCGAACTCGAACGCCAATAAACTGAAGGGCTTGACCATCCTTTACGAGGATCCCGACCTGATCGTGGTCGACAAGGAAGCCAAATTATTATCGATCTCTACCGATACCGAGAAACGGCAAACGGCTTACAGCATACTCAGCGAATACCTGAAGTCGCACGATCGGAATGCGCGGGTATTCGTACTGCACCGCCTTGACCGGGATACGTCCGGCCTTATGGTTTTTGCCAAAGACCAGGAGGTGCAGGAACGGATGCAGAAATTTTGGGATTACACGATCCGGAAACGTTCCTATATCGCCATTATCGAGGGAAACCTGGAGCCGGCCGACGGGACGATCACGAGCTGGCTGTGGGAAGACAAGAATTTCGTGATGCATTCTTCGCCGGTCGATAACGGCGGACAGAAAGCGGTTACACACTACAAGACGATAAAGGCAAATGAGTGGCTATCCATGTTGCAACTGGACCTGGAGACCGGCCGGAAGAACCAAATACGGGTACAGATGCAACAGATAGGACACCCGATCGTCGGCGACAAGAAATATGGCTCGGAGATCAATCCGATCAAGCGGATGGCGCTGCATGCAAACGAACTGGTCTTCATACATCCGGGCACTAAGGAACGGATGGAATTCAAGTCCCCTATACCGAAGAAAATGCAGGAGTTGATGAAATAACAGTGAATGAAACCGTTCTTATACCAGGTAGCATCCGTTTTTTACCGGGAGTACGGCTCCCGGGTCTATCAACTGGCTTTCGTCTTCCCCAACCGGCGCGCCGGTTTGTTTTTTCGTAAATACCTGTCGGAGATCGCCGGCAAACCGGTCNATCAAGATCATTGAGTTATTACCTAAAAAATATAATTAAAAAAGAAAACAGTAGAGATGAAGACTACACCTTTTACGGATTTCCACATGGCTTTGGGTGCAAAAATGCATGAATTTGCCGGATATATGATGCCGATCGAATACAGCGGCATCATCAACGAACATTTGGCCGTTTGCCATAGCGTAGGCGTGTTCGACGTATCCCACATGGGCGAGTTTTGGGTGAAAGGCCCGGCAGCGCTTTCATTCTTACAGGATATCACTACGAACGACGTATCCAAACTACCCATAGGCAAAGCGCAATATACCTGCTTCCCAAATGAAAAGGGAGGAATCGTGGACGACCTGTTGGTCTACCATTACGAGGATGGGAAATACTTGTTAGTCGTCAATGCCGCCAATATCGAAAAAGACTGGAACTGGTGTAACACCCACAATGCCGCCGGAGCGGAACTGGAGAACGCATCCGACCGGATGGCTCAACTGGCGGTGCAGGGACCGAAAGCGATCCAGGTATTACAACGGCTGACGCCGGTCGATCTTTCCGCCATTCCTTATTACGCCTTTGCCACCGGTGAGTTTGCGGGAGTCCCGGAAGTGATTATTTCCAACACCGGCTACACCGGCGCAGGGGGATTCGAACTTTACTTCTACCCGGAAGAGGGAGCGAAGATATGGAAAGCGATTTTCGAAGCCGGAGCGCCCGAAGGCATCGTCCCGGTCGGATTGGGAGCGCGGGATACCCTCCGCCTCGAAATGGGATTCTGCCTGTACGGAAATGACCTGGACGACACGACCTCGCCGCTCGAAGCCGGCTTGGGATGGATTACCAAATTCACGGAAGGAAAGAACTTCCCCGGCCGCGCATTGCTGGAACAGCAAAAGAAGGAGGGAGTCCGCCGCAAACTAATCGCTTTCGAATTGCTGGAGCGGGGGATTCCGCGCCACGGGTACGGGATTGTGAACGGGGAAGGAGAAACCGTCGGAACGGTAACATCGGGCACGATATCTCCCCTGACGAAAGCCGGCATCGGACTGGGCTACGTCCCTACGGAATACGCCCTTCCGGATACGGAGCTTTCGATTGTAGTCAGGAATAAACCCCTCCGGGCAAAAGTCGTGAAGGCGCCTTTCCGTAAATAAGGATAAGTTCGGCGAAAACCTGCGCGAATTATCCTATCTTTGCCGTTTAATTAAGAAGTGGAATGAGAAGAAGAAATCAGGATGCCGTATTGCAAACGCTTAAGGTAGAATCCAAAAGCGAATTACTTGCTTTTTTATTGGAACAAAAGGTGAGGAAAAGCCGGAATGCCGTCAAATCGCTGCTCGCCAATAAAGTGGTACGGGTAAACGAAAAAGCCGTTACGCAATTCAACGAAGAACTAAAGGCAGGCGACATAGTGACGATCCATAAACTCAGCGCGAACTCGAACGCCAATAAACTGAAGGGCTTGACCATCCTTTACGAGGATCCCGACCTGATCGTGGTCGACAAGGAAGCCAAATTATTATCGATCTCTACCGATACCGAGAAACGGCAAACGGCTTACAGCATACTCAGCGAATACCTGAAGTCGCACGATCGGAATGCGCGGGTATTCGTACTGCACCGCCTTGACCGGGATACGTCCGGCCTTATGGTTTTTGCCAAAGACCAGGAGGTGCAGGAACGGATGCAGAAATTTTGGGATTACACGATCCGGAAACGTTCCTATATCGCCATTATCGAGGGAAACCTGGAGCCGGCCGACGGGACGATCACGAGCTGGCTGTGGGAAGACAAGAATTTCGTGATGCATTCTTCGCCGGTCGATAACGGCGGACAGAAAGCGGTTACACACTACAAGACGATAAAGGCAAATGAGTGGCTATCCATGTTGCAACTGGACCTGGAGACCGGCCGGAAGAACCAAATACGGGTACAGATGCAACAGATAGGACACCCGATCGTCGGCGACAAGAAATATGGCTCGGAGATCAATCCGATCAAGCGGATGGCGCTGCATGCAAACGAACTGGTCTTCATACATCCGGGCACTAAGGAACGGATGGAATTCAAGTCCCCTATACCGAAGAAAATGCAGGAGTTGATGAAATAACAGTGAATGAAACCGTTCTTATACCAGGTAGCATCCGTTTTTTACCGGGAGTACGGCTCCCGGGTCTATCAACTGGCTTTCGTCTTCCCCAACCGGCGCGCCGGTTTGTTTTTTCGTAAATACCTGTCGGAGATCGCCGGCAAACCGGTCTTCTCTCCTACAATCCTAACGATCAACGATCTTTTCAACCGGCTGAGCGGCAAGCAACCCGCCGATCGCATCCGGATGTTATTCCTGTTATATGGCTCTTATATCCGCCGGAGCGGTTCGACCGAAAGTTTCGACGAATTCCTTTACTGGGGAGAGATGTTGCTCAATGACTTTGACGACGTCGATAAATATCTGGCGAATGCCCGGATGCTGTTTTCGAATGTGACGGATTTACGGCGGATCGAAACTGATTTCGGATTCCTGAATGAGAAACAAATTGCAGCCATCCGTTCGTTCTGGTCTTCTTTCCAACCGAAACGCGAAAACCCCGGACAGCAACAGTTTTTAGCCGTCTGGGAGATCCTTTACGATTTATATACGGACCTCCGTTCGGCCTTGTCGGAAGAGGGGCAAGGATACGAGGGAATGATCTACCGGGAAGTGGTGGAACACCTGAAGGAGACGGGCGCCTGCGATCTCCCCTACCCTAAAATCGTATTTGTCGGCCTGAACGCCCTTTCGGAAGTAGAGAAAACGCTGCTGAATCTTCTGCAAAAGCAGGGCATTGCCGATTTCTATTGGGACTACGACTCTCCGATGGCTGCGGATCCGGAGAACCGCGCTTCCCATTTCTCCCGGTATAACCTCTCTGCTTTCCCTTCGGCCCATCCTTTGCCCGAACGGGAAACACCGCTTCCCTCTCCCGAAATCGATCTGATCCAGATCCCTTCGAGGATCGGACAAGCGAAGCAAGTGTACAGCCTGCTGGAAAAATGGTGCGGGGAGACCGGCATGGAAGAAGAGGAAGCGCTGCGTACGGCGATCGTCCTTCCCGACGAGCAGCTCTTGATTCCGGTCTTGCATTCGATTCCGGAACAGATCCGGCGGATCAACGTGACGATGGGGTATCCGCTGGCGGGGACGCCTATCGCTTCATTGATGGAATACATCCTTGCCTTGCAGAAAAACGTGCGTTATACGGACGGGGAAGCGGCTTTCTATTTCCGGGATGTCTTGCCCGTATTGAACCACCGGTATATTTCCTCCGCCGATCCGGAAACGGCTTCCCGGTTAGCCAAGGACATCACGGAACGGAACCGGGTCTATATCCATTCGTCGGAACTGGGGAAAACGCCCTTATTATCCTTGCTTTTCGCGACTCCGCAAGGAGTCGACGAACTGTCGGACTACCTGATTTCCCTGTTAAAAGAGCTGAACCGGAGGATGTCGGCCGACTCTCCCGAAGAAGAGGAAGTGCAGCGGATGGACGACCTGGAGCAGGAGTTTGTTTATCATTACTATACGACGGTAAACCGCCTGCGGGAATTGATCCGGCAAGAAAAGATCGTGATGACGATCGATACCTATTTCCGTTTATTGAAGCGGGTAACCGACACGATCAGCATTCCTTTCCAAGGCGAACCTTTGTCCGGTTTACAGATCATGGGAGTGCTTGAAACGCGGGCGCTTGACTTCGACCGCCTGATCATCCTCTCCATGAACGAAGGCATCTTTCCTGCCAAAAAGGGCGCTAATTCGTTTATTCCCTATAACCTGCGCCGCGGATTCGACCTTCCGACTTATGAGCACCAGGACAGCGTCTGGGCCTATCATTTCTACCGGCTCATCTACCGGGCCAAGCAAATCTGCCTGCTGTATGACACCCGCACAAACGGGCTGCAGACCGGCGAAGTGAGCCGCTTTGTGCATCAACTGCGCTATCACTACCACCTGCCGATACGGGATCGCCTGGTCGTCTATCAGGTATCCTCTTCGAAAGTGCCGCCGATTACGGTAGAAAAAACCGACGTGATCCGGCACAAGCTGGAGGCGTTCCATCGGGGCGGGCCACGCGCCCTTTCCGCCAGTGCAATCAATACTTATCTGGATTGTCCGCTAAAGTTCTATTTTTCGGTAATAGAGGATATCCGGGAAGAGGAGGAAGTGAACGAAACCATCGAAAGCAGCCTCTTCGGAAGTATCCTGCACAAGGTAATGGAGTTGCTCTACCAGCGGCTTTGCGGCCAATGGGTCACGGCCGATCTGCTGCAAGGGATCCTAAAAAACACGGCCTTGCTGACCCGCACACTGGAACGGGCTTTTGCCGAAGTCTTCTTCCAATCGAAAACGATCAAACCGCTGACGGGACAGAACTATCTGATCGGCGAAATGATCCGTAAATATGTCATGAAAATTATCGAGAACGACTGCAAACAAACGCCTTTCCGGTATATCGAATCCGAAAAGCGGGTGAACAAGGAGTTCCTCCTGACGGACGGAACACCCATACAACTAAAGGGATTCATCGACCGGATCGACGAGGTGGAGGATCGCCTCCGAATTGTGGATTATAAAACCGGGGCGGGAATGACTCGCTTCTCCTCGGTCGGAAGCCTGTTCGACCTTTCGGAGAAAATGCGCTCCAAAGCAGTCATGCAGGTCTTTATGTATGCCTGGATGTACGATGGATTACGCGAAGGACAGGCGCTTCAACCGACGATCTACTATATGCGCACGCTCTTCTCCCCTTCCTTCGACCCGGCCGTCTACCAACAGATCGACCGGCAGAAGGAACAGGTCTCCGACTTTTCGTCCCTGCGCCCGGAATTTGAAGCCGGACTGCGTACTTGCCTGGATCAGATCTTCGATGCGACGACGCCCTTTGTCCAAACGCCGACCGGCAAGGCGTGCGCCTACTGCCCGTTCGCAGGTATTTGCGGGAAATAAAGGAATGACTATCTCAATCGCTTTCTTTCATAAAGCGGCCGGGAAATCACAGTATAATAAAGGATGCCCAGCAGGCAAAGGGAAGAATCGACCAGATATAAGGATTCAAAAGAGAAGATGCCGGTAATATAACCTCCGACCAGCATCCCCAATGCCAACCCGAGGTCAAATCCCAACAAGTAGGTCGAATTGGCCGTTCCCCGCCGGTTATTCGGCGCCATATTGATATAAAGCGTCTGCAAAGCCGGGAACATCATACCGAAAGCGATGCCGATCGCCAGTCCCGATAGGCAGAAATAAAAGATATTATGAATCAAGGCAAAGCCACAAAAAGCGATCACGGCGATTCCCATGGCTACCTGGTTGACATGATGGATATACCCCCGGTCTACTAATTTCCCGGAAAAGACACGTGAAATCATGATTCCGCTCGCCCAGAACAGAAAAAAGATACCCGGGTTCTTTATGTCAATCTGCTTGCCGTACTGGGCAACAAACGGGCCGATCGTCCCCCATGAAAAACAGAGTAAAAGCTGATTGAGAAAAATCGGCCAGGCGCCGGTCAGGAAGAACCGGTCGAAGGACAATTTCCCCTTCTCCCCCTTCGGACGTTCGGGCGCTTTGATCAGTGATACCGAGAAAACGCCCAGCAGCCCCATCCCTATAGCACAAAACAGAAGCCTTTCGAATCCGTAGGTCTGGTAAATATGAATAGCTAAGAAAGGACCGATAGCCATCGCGACATTCATAAAGGTTCCATAATATCCGATTCCTTCCGCACGGCGGGCCGACGGAACGACATCGATCGCCAACGTACTGGACGATACGGTGGAAATGCCCCAGGTAATCCCGTGAAGGAAGCGGACAAAGATAAAAACGCCGATCGTCACGGCATATATCGTCCATGGAGCGTTCAAAACCGAATGCGCGAACCGGTAGACAGCCTGGGACGACAGGTGGAAATAGCCCAGGAAGACAAGAACATAGCAGGCAAACCCGATAAGAAGCGTTTTCTTGCGGGAATGCAAGTCGACGAAGTAACCGGAAAAGGGACGGACGAACATCAGTGCAAGGGCGTAGGAAGCCAGGATCACACCGGTTTTCGTCTGCGGAATATATAATACTTCCGTAATATATAGCGGAATGGAAGGCATCAGGAGATTGAAGGAGCAAGCCATCAGAAAATTAGAAATGCACACATTCCAGAAACTCGCTGTCCATAGCTTCGGCCTGACCGCTTCAATTTTCACGTCTACATCTACCCGTTCATACCCCATATTGCCTTATTTCTTACGAATTTCCAAAACCTCTTTTTTGAAGGTGCAAATTTATCGATCTTATGCGAATATTCGGGAGAAGCAAACACTAAATAAACTGAATGAAAGCAAAAACGGTAATAAAAACAATGTCCTGCATGAGCATCAGTCGCCATGCAGGACAAGTTAATATGGAATCATGATCAGATCTTTATTCCAGATAAGCCAGTACCTGGTTCTTCCGAACCCGTTCCCCTTGTTTGGTTTCTATCTGAAGGATCTTGCCGGAGGCCAATGTCTTCACCGGCTCGAATCCGTAAGTCGTCTGAATGAAACAAAGCGTATCGCCCTCCTTGAACGGAGTACCGGCCACCGGAGCCGTCGAAGGGGCGCCCGTAACGTCTACCTGCCACAAGATCTGTCCGTTGACAGGTGACTGTACCGGCTTGGCGTCCGGATGTTTTGCCTGGATGGCTGCCGCATCGAAGCGGGGAACCTCCACGACTTCGCGCTTGACGACAATCGGAGTGCCTGCTTTCTCCTTGGCCTTTTCCAGGTCGGCAAGGAAACGCTCTTTGGCGATGCCGGACTTATAGTCGCGGTATTGCCGGTCGTGCATGGCCAGTTCGAACAATTCCTCATCGTCTTCCCCATATTCCCAGCCTTTCTCATCCATCTCTTTCCGGTAAGCCTCCAACGCATCGGGATATTCATCCTGCGGATTACCGGTATAGAATTCCAGGCCTTTCTCTTTGGCCAGGCGGATGATTTCGTCATCCAGCTTGCCGGGGAGTTTTCCCATCTTGCCCAGAATCATATTCCAACTGTCTTTATCAATATTGGAGAAACGGGGCTGCCCTTGCGCCAGAGCGAAAAGATTCATCAAAGCGATATTCTTCACATACTGGCTGAACGGCGTAACCAATGGAGGATAACCGAGCTTCGGCCAAACATATTCGACTTCGGAAAAGAGCTGGACAACCAACTCATCGATCGAAACTTCGGGCTTTCCGTTGTTCCGCAACGCCATGTTGACGGCCGGATGCATCCCTTTGAGGTCTGCCATCATAGATCCCATCATACCTCCGGGCAATCCGCATCCTACGAGCAGAGAGCTCATGACTTTATTGGATGGATCGATGAAATAGCCCAGAAAGTCGTCGATAAACGACTGGGTAAGCGCACGCGCCTCCATATAAGCCTTCATATTGATGTCCGGAACAGTGAATCCGGCATCTTTCAACATCGCCTGGATCGTGATGACATCCGGATGCACCATTCCCCAGGCAAGCGGTTCGATGGCTACATCCAGGTAATCCACTCCCGCACGGGCCACTTCCAGCATGGAAGCGACCGAAAAGCCGGGGCCGGTATGCCCGTGATACTGAATTGGAATATCCGGATGCCGCTCTTTCAAGGCCTTGGTCAGTTTTCCCAGGAAAACAGGGCGGCCGATACCGGCCATATCCTTCAGACAGAGTTCGTCCGCTCCGAATTCAATTAACTTATCGGCAAAACCCAGGTAATATTCGATAGTGTGAATCGGGGAAGAAGTGATACAAAGTACGGCCTGCGAAATCATTCCCGCTTCTTTGGCATATTTGACGGAAAGCTCCAGGTTCCGCGGGTCGTTCAATCCGCAGAATGAACGGGAGATATCCGTGCCTTGCGCTTTCTTTACCTTGAACATCAGCCGGCGCACATCCTTGGGCACCGGATTCATGCGAAGCCCGTTCAACCCGCGTTCCAACATATGCGTCTGTATACCTACCTTATGAAATGGAGCCGTCCATGCGCGAACCGATTTGTTCGGATTTTCGCCATACAGCAAATTGACTTGTTCAAATGCGCCGCCATTAGTCTCTACACGGGAAAAACATCCCATATCGATGATTGCCGGAGCGATTTGCACTAATTGATCGACGCGCGGCTGGTATTTCCCTGAAGACTGCCACATGTCGCGATAGACTAAACTTAATTTTATTTCTCGTCCCATAGTATGAAAATAATGTGTTTTTATAGTATTCGGTTGTGTCCTTTAATCTCTTCATTCCAAACTCTTTTCGAATAAAAAAGACTCAAGGAGACACTCACAAATATAGCACTTCCTTCCGACAAAGAAACATAAAAAAGAATATTTGTTGATTATTTGGAAAAATCGGCTCTCCGGCCGATTTTTAACAGGGAAATACGGGAAGAAAAAGAAAAGGCATTCGTTATTGAATGCCTCTTTCCCTTAGTTTCAATTGCCATTTCCAGGCGGAAGCCAAAGTATCTTCCAGACTTTCTTTGGCGGTCCATCCGAGCACCTTGTTCGCATGTTCCGGATTGGCCCAGACCTTTTCGATGTCTCCTTCGCGGCGGCCTACGATCTTATGAGGTACTTTTACGCCGGTCGCTTTCTCAAAGCCATGGATCAACTCCAATACGGAAACGCCATTACCCGTTCCGAGATTGAAGATTTCCAAATTCTCTCCGGATTTGCTTCCCAGCATACGGTCAATGGCAACCACGTGGGCTTTGGCCAAGTCTACCACATTAATATAATCACGAATACAGGAGCCGTCGGGAGTATTATAGTCATCTCCGAAAACACTCAGTTCCTTACGGATACCGATTGCTGTTTGCGTCAGATAAGGGATCAGGTTCTGGGGAACGCCGTTAGGCAATTCGCCGATCTCAGCGCTCGGATGCGCTCCGATCGGATTGAAATAGCGTAAGATAATACTTTTGAAAGGAGCTCCGGCATGCAAGGTATCCCGGATAATTTCTTCGTTGATCTGTTTCGTATTACCATAGGGGGACAAGGCCGGTTTGATGGGCGCTTCTTCCGTAACCGGCAGGATATCCGGCTGCCCGTAAACGGTACAGGAGGAAGAAAAGACAATTCCTTGCACTCCATTGGAAGGCATCAAATCCAATAAGTTTAATAGAGTTACTATATTGTTGCGATAATATTTCAACGGTTGTTGAACCGATTCGCCGACGGCTTTGCTGGCTGCAAAATGAATAATTCCATTAATCCCGGCATGGGCTTCGAAAAGTCTCCCTACGCCTTCCTTGTCTTTCAGATCCAGTTTGACAAAGGGAGGACGAATACCAGTTATTTTCTCAATACCGTCAAGGACTTCGATCGTTGAATTAGACAAGTCATCGACAATCACCACCTCATAGCCTGCATTCTGCAATTCGACTACCGTATGAGATCCTATATATCCTATACCGCCGGTGACTAAAATTTTCTTTTTCATGTTTATTATCGTTGTTAAATATAAGAATGATTCCTTCTGCTTTCACCATCGGTAATTGAAGCCGAAGCTCAGCAATTGATTAATCTGAAAGTAGTTGTCCCAGTCTTCAGTCTTTGTCACACTATCGTCAAACCGCAAGTTAACATTGATACGCGTTGAGAAGTAACGGCTAATCGCCATATTAAGGGTGTTTTCAAACTCCAAGTTTGCTTTTGCGTAATTCGTCGTGTAAACCAGACGGGAAGTCCAGGAAACATCCCGGTTAAAAGTCATAGACAAATCCATACGTACGGTCGAACCTAATTCGCTCAATGAGTTCTTAAATTCGTCCGAATCCTCTTTCTTCGCAAAACCGTGACGTCCCAAATCGAAATTCTCTCCTTTTTGAATGCTATATTTAAAGGTATAGGAGACAGGAGCCAGGTTGACGGTCAATGTCAGTTTCTTATGTCTATTATTCGCAAAAGTCTTGTTCAGGTCATATTTCATACCGATGCCGAAGTAAATCGAGAATGGAGATAACAAAGCAGACTGCTTAATTTCCGAATTCTCCTTGAAGCTTGTGAACAGTTGCGTCTTGAACTCCGTATCAAAGGTATAATACCATTTTTCAAAGGCTTTGTAACCAAGGTTGCTATGGATACGGAATAAATCATCGCCTATTTTGTAATCATGGATCGAGTCTTTCGGCGCATTATAGACCTGCTCCCGGATTTCCATTTCATTGGTAAACTGGATATTATCCCTGTTATAATTATACTTTAGATAGTTCCGGCTGAATAGATTCAGGTTACTGGTTCCCCCCTTGTACCAGTTCGGGGACACGTAGTTCTGTGAAAACTGCACCGTACTCTCAAAACCGGAAGTCCAGTATTGCCTTTCGGGAATAAACTTGACCGGCTCTCCGACATCCTCGAAGTTCGGATTGGCCTTGACTTCCGGCAATGCCGCTTCGGTAATATTCTTCCTGATAATATCCGGCTTAAGTATATCCGTCGGCAAATCGCGCATTGAATGATGGAAGAAGGCGGGATAATGATCTTCTACATAACGGAAAGCCATGTTTTCGATTTTTTCCTGCAGTTGGTAATCTTTGAAGATCGTATCGATCTTATAGAGCGGAGCAGACTGGTAGGCCGGTTTCAAAAACTGTTCGTCGTCATAGAGCTTAAAGTCCTTCGGAAGGACTTGTCCCCGGGCAATAAGAGGAAGATACAACGGGCTGACCAAAATGGTATCCTTAAAGGTCATCCGCTCATCGAATTTAGTCGATGCATCCCGTACGAACCGCGCCCAATATAAGGCTTCGGGCGATAATTCCAACTCAGGCTTTTGAACCAGTCTTAACAAACTGCGATTAACGGATTGGGGGTTTGAAGCCTTAAACGTGCGGTTCTGTTGTTCATATAAGGTACGCATGTCGTCAAGTTTGTTAAGCTCCGGGTCGCTGGGATCCATTTCCGGGATAGTGTCCGTCGTTTGCACGATCTCGTCTGTTTCCGCTAATGTGCCTGATTCGTGATTGCTTTCCTGTGCTTGTGAAAAAAAGCTGAAATTAAACGATATTAAAATGATTGCCAATATAATATAAGCTTTCCCCATAATTCTTTTCTTTTTTCCTCATTGAAGGGCAAAGATAGTCGAAAAGAATGAAATCATTCCTATCTGATTTCGTCTTTTTGTACTCTCCGGATGAATTTGAAATTTATAGTATCCAAGTTTCTTGGCTAATGGATGAATTTCCTTAACTTTGCCACTTCTAATTATAAACAAAACGATTGTGGCAAATACTAAATACATCTTCGTAACTGGCGGAGTCGTTTCTTCATTGGGGAAAGGTATTGTATCCGCATCTTTAGGCAAACTGCTTCAGGCAAGAGGGTACAAGGTGACAATTCAAAAATTCGACCCTTACATTAACATTGATCCGGGGACGTTGAATCCTTATGAACATGGAGAATGCTTCGTGACCGTTGACGGACATGAAGCCGATCTGGACTTGGGACATTATGAACGTTTCCTGAACGTTCCGACCACCAGGGCGAATAATGTGACGACCGGTCGCATTTACCAAAGTGTCATTAATAAAGAACGGAAAGGCGATTATTTAGGCAAAACAGTTCAGGTAATTCCTCACATCACCGATGAAATCAAACGGAACGTAAAACTTTTAGGCTCCAAGAACCAATACGACTTTGTGATTACGGAGATCGGAGGAACCGTTGGAGACATCGAATCGCTTCCCTTTCTGGAAAGTGTCCGTCAGCTAAAATGGGAAATGGGAAAGAATTGCATGTGCATCCATCTGACCTATATTCCGTACATTGCTGCAGCCAAAGAATATAAGACCAAACCGACCCAACACTCGGTAAAGCAATTGCAGGAGTTAGGGGTCCAACCGGATATCCTTGTTCTGCGTACGGAACATGAATTGAATGCGAACATCCTCCATAAAGTGGCGCTATTCTGTAATGTTGAAGTAGATGCGGTGATACAATCCATCGACGTACCGACAATCTATGAAGTGCCGTTGATGCTTCAAAGACAGAAAATGGATGAAATCGTATTGAAAAAAGTCGGGCTGGAAATCGGCCCCCGGCCGGAAATGAAGCGATGGAAAGAGTTTCTTAAACGTAAGTCGAATGCAACGGAGACGGTTTCCATCGGACTGGTAGGCAAATATGTCGAGTTGCAGGACGCCTATAAATCGATTGACGAATCCCTGCTGCTCGCCTCCATTTACAACGATCGGAAACTTGACTTGCGGTTGATTCATTCGGAAAAAGTAACGGAAGAAAATATCGAAGAGTTGGTAAAAGGCCTGGACGGCATTGTGGTCGCTCCCGGTTTCGGACAACGGGGCATCGAGGGCAAATTCGTCGCAATCCGTTATGCCCGCGAACACGACCTGCCTTGCTTCGGCATTTGCCTGGGCATGCAATGTATGGTAATTGAGTTCGCCCGTAATGTCTTAGGATTGAAAGACGCAAATTCGACGGAGATGGAATCCAATACGCCTTACAAGGTGATCGACTTGATGGCGGAACAGAAAGACGTGACGAACATGGGCGGGACCATGCGTTTGGGAGAGTACGACTGTACTCTGAAGAAAGGCACCAAAGTCTATGAAGCCTACGGAAAGGAGAACATAAAAGAACGCCATCGCCATCGTTTTGAGTTTAATAATGAATATAAGGAACGATTTGAAACGGCGGGCATGAAATGCGTCGGCGAAAATCCGGACACGAATCTGGTAGAAGTCATTGAGATCCCTCGCCTGAAATGGTTTGTCGGAGTACAATACCATCCGGAATACAGCAGTACGGTTGTCAACCCCCATCCGCTGTTTCTCAGTTTCATAAAAGCAGCTATCGAAAATAAACAAGCTAAGCATTCAATAAAAAGTAATGGATAAAAACACAATCATTGGCTTCTTATTAATCGGAGTCGTTTTATTCGGCTTTATGTGGTTAAATCGCCCGTCAGAAAAGCAACTCGAGGCCCAACGGCATTATCAGGACTCTATCGCTCACGTGGCGGCTACCGCCCAACAGGCAGCTGAAAAACAGCTGGCGGAGGCGGCTGCTCCGGCAATGGCGCAAGATTCATCGGCCGTATCGCCGGACTCTTTGAAATCCGTCTTCCTGCAAAACACCTATGGCATCTTTGCCAATGCGGCGGAGGGAGACGAGGAGTTTACTGTACTCGAGAACGAAAAAGTAAAAATCACATTAAGTACAAAAGGAGGACGGGTTTACTCGGCCAAGATAAAAGGATATCAAACGTATAACGGCCAACCGTTGGTATTGTTCGACGGAGAGGATACAGACTTCAACCTGTCTCTGATCACTGCTACGAACCGGGTCGTCAATACATCCGATCTTTATTTCTCCCTGCTGAAAGGAGCGGATCCCAACACGGCCGTAATGCGCCTGAAGGTAGGAGAAAGTGGCCATATCGACTTTAATTACACACTGCCTCCCAATGATTACCGCGTTAAATATACGATTTCCGCTTTGGGACTTAACGGTCTGCTGGCTCCTACCACCCGTTCTCTCAATCTGACCTGGACGCAAAAGATGCGCCAGTTGGAAAAAGGCCGCAAGTATGAAGACCAATACACCGGATTATATTACAAACCGGTCGGAGACGAAGTGGAACACCTGAACGAAACAAAAAACGACGGGAAGGAATTGAACAACCAGGTCAGATGGATCGGCTTTAAGAACAAATATTTCTCCTCCGTCCTCATTTCCGACAATGGTTTTACAAAAACGGTATTGGATTCGAAATTGCTTGAGACAGACACGGTATACCTGAAGAGTTTCCGTACGCTGGCCTCGGTTCCGTTCAATATAACAGAAGATAATACGCTTTCTTTCAGCTATTTCTTCGGTCCGAACAAATACAAGCTGCTGAACTCGTACGACAAAGGCCTTTCATCGGAACAACGGTTGGATATGGAACAGTTGGTACCACTGGGATATAAGCTGTTCCGCCCGATCAACAAATATTTTATCCTCCCGATCTTTGACTTTCTGGGGCAGCACATCGCTAATTACGGACTGGTTATTTTCCTGCTGACGCTCATTGTCAAATTCTGCTTGTTCCCCTTGACCTACAAGTCTTACATCTCCTCGGCCAAAATGAGGGTACTGCGGCCGGAGGTGGAAGAGATTAACGCCAAGTATCCTGGACAGGAACAGGCGTTGGACCGCCAGAAAGAAATAATGGATCTGTACAGCCGCGCCGGAGCCAGTCCAATGGCCGGATGCCTGCCTATGTTGCTCCAGATGCCGATCTTGATCGCCTTATACTGGCTATTCCCGACGGCTATCGAACTGCGCCAGCAGGGATTTTTATGGGCGGAAGACCTGTCGACATTCGATGCGATTGTCAGTTGGAATACGCATATTCCTTTGCTATCCACTTTCTACGGAAATCACGTCAGCCTTTTCTGTCTACTGATGACCATCGTCAATATCGCCTACACCAAGTATAATATGTCATTAACAGACACGGGACAACAGCAAATGCCGGGGATGAAGGCCATGATGTACCTCATGCCGTTGATGTTCTTGTTCATCTTCAACCAGAACTCCTCCGGATTAAGCTATTATTTCCTGGTCTCCACCTTGATAACAATCATCCAGACGATGATTTTCCGCTTCTCTATCAACGAAGAGAAGTTGTTGGCTAAACTCCAGGAAAATAAAAAGCGCCCGCAAAAGAAATCTTCCTTTATGAAGCGGCTGGAAGAGGCGCAAAAACTCCAGGGAGAACGCCTGCGCCAGCAACAACAGCAGAACCGGGGCAAAAAATAAATAGGGAAAAGGGGATAAGTTATTGAGGCTTATCTCCTTTTTTTTGAATGTCCGTTAACGCCGGCCGGAAACAACACTCACATGATCGGGTATAGTCTTTTTTTAAGAAAAAGGAATACCCGATTGAATCATCCGGCATAGACGATTGTCTATTTGCATGTAGAGAAACTAATTTTCACTGGCCGGCAAAAGATCTTTTACTGACCGGAGAAAGATCTTTCACTGGCCAGTAAAAGATCTTCATACGGCGGGTGAAAATTAGCTTGTCAGTACATTTCATTTAAAATCAGCATGCCATAACAGCAAAACCAATAGCCTTAAAAACGAATTTGAATTGATCTTTTTGACATACGTCATAAATATATTTGATCAGTAATTCAATGGAATAGATACAAAATACCCTATTCAGGGTATGCCGAAATATAAATAAAATCTATAATTTTACTCATGATTATACATATTATACATATAGGTTATCATATAATTTCACATGAACATAAATCCAAATTTGCCATCCATCCCCTTGACTGACGAGCAATTGGCTCATTTAAAAGCGATGATTAAAGACAGTACACCCCAACAATTAGCTTGGTTGTCAGGGTATTTATGGGGATTACAGCATACGTCCGGAGAAGGTGCGGAACAGGAATCGCTTTCCACTCCGGCCAACCCGAAAACGACAATCATCTCGGCTTCGCAGACCGGAAATGCAAGGAAAATAGCCGAACGATTGGAGCAATCCCTGAAGGAGGAAGGCTATCCGGTCAACCTGCAAAAGGCGGGAGAGTACAAATACAAGCAGATCGCACAAGAGAAACTGGTTTTTATCGTTACCTCGACCCAAGGCGAGGGGGAAGCGCCGGAAGAAGCCTTGCCCCTTTATAAATATCTTTTTTCTAAAAAAGCGCCCAGGCTGCCAAATCTGAAATTTGCCGTATTCGGTTTGGGGGATTCGTCCTATCAGAATTTCTGCAAGGCCGGAAAAGATTTCGATTCCCGCCTGTCCGAATTGGGCGCCTCCCGTATACTGAATCGGGAGGATGCGGATATCTCGTTTCAGGAAAAGGCCGATGCGTGGCGAAATGCGGTCGTCGAATACGTCAAAAAAAATATTCCTCAAAAGTCGATCCGCCCTTCTGCGGGCAAGCCATTGACGCCTGTGATTGAAAATAAATACGGTAAGGAAAATCCGTTTAAGGCGAAGGTCATCACCAACCAAAAAATCACTTCACGCGATTCGGAGAAGGATGTACGACATATCGAACTCGACCTGACGGGCTCCGGCCTACGCTACCGGCCGGGAGACTCCTTAGGGGTCTGGTACAAAAACGACGCCCGGCTTATCGAGGAAATACTTGAATTGTTCGACTTCCCCAAAGATACTTTAGTCACGGTACAAGAGCGGGAAATGACGCTGTTCGACGCCTTGCGGGAGCATTACGAGTTGACGCAAAACACGACCGTGATCCTTGAAAAATATGCGGCGTTCCTACCGGACAAAGCACTGGATCCGATTGTTTCGGACAAGCCGGCGGCGGTTGAATATGTTGGAAAGAATCCGCTGGTCGATTTGTTCCGCCAGTATCCGGCGAAACTGACGCCCGCCCAATTCCTGGGATTGCTCAGGCCGCTCACGCCGAGGTATTATTCGATAGCCTCCTCACAGGACGAAGTAGGCGAAGAAGTCCATATGACGGTCGGCGTCATCGATTATATAAGCAATTCGAGGGAAAGGAAAGGGGGAGCTTCCGGATATTTAAGTTCGTTGGCCGAAGAAGACGAGGTCAGCGTTTTTATCGAGCAAAATGATAATTTCAGATTGCCGGAGGATCCGGAGGCGTCGATCATAATGATAGGCCCCGGAACGGGCATCGCCCCCTTCAGGGCATTCATACAGCAGCGGGAAGCGGAGGCGGCCGCAGGCAGGAATTGGCTGTTCTTCGGAAACCCGCATTTCACTTCCGATTTTCTCTATCAATCGGAGTGGCAACTGTATCACAACTCGGGTTTGTTATCGCGCGTCAACTTTGCTTGGTCCAGGGATCAGGAGCGCAAAATCTATGTGCAGGACAAACTTCGCGAACAAGGCGCTGAAATATGGGAATGGATCAGTAACGGAGCGCACCTTTATGTTTGCGGGGATGCAAACCGGATGGCCAGGGACGTAGAATCCGCTTTGTTGGATATCATTAAGCAATACGGGAAAATGGATGGCGAAGAGGCGGAATCCTACCTGAACGATCTTCGCTCCGACAAACATTACCAACGTGACATCTATTAATAAGCCAAAGAATATGAGCACAGAAAATACAGCCCCCCTTTCGGACAACGAAAGGATAAAAAAAGAGAGTAATTTATTGCGCGGAACGATTGCGGAAGATCTGAAAGACGAGCTGACCGGCGGATTTAACGGAGACAACTTCCAACTGATCCGTTTCCATGGGATGTATCAACAAGATGACAGGGATCTGAGAGCCGAAAGGACGGAGGAAAAACTGGAACCTTTGATAAACATGATGTTGCGCTGCCGTCTCCCGGGGGGAATCATCACTCCCGAGCAGTGGCTTAAGATAGACAGGTTCGCAAGTGAACAGACTTATTACGGAAGCATTCGCCTTACAACGCGGCAAACGTTCCAGTTCCACGGAGTATTCAAGCCGAAGCTAAAAGATATGCACCAGATGTTGCATGGCATCGGGCTCGACTCGATCGCTACGGCCGGCGACGTAAACCGGAATGTCTTGTGTACTCCTAATCCGGTGGAATCGGAAGTGCATCGACAAGCCTATGAATATGCGAAAAAGATATCGGAACATCTTCTGCCCCGGACTCACGCCTATCTCGAAATATGGCTTGACGGGGAGAAAATAACGGGTCCGGAGGAAGAACCCATCTTAGGTGAAACCTATTTACCGCGAAAGTTTAAAACAGCCATCGCCATTCCTCCCCAAAACGACATCGATGTTCATGCGAATGACCTTAGTTTTGTCGCCATCGAACAAGACGGGATATTGGCAGGGTTCAATGTCTTAGTCGGCGGAGGCCTGTCTACTACCTATGGAGATCAAAGCACCTATCCGGCAAAAGCATACGAATTCGGATTCATTGAACCGAAAGACACACTGGCGATTGCGGAGCAGGTAGTAAAAGTACAGAGGGACTGGGGAAACCGGTCGAACCGGAAGAATGCAAAGACCCGCTATACCCTTGAACGGGTAGGAGTCGACGTATTCAAAGCCGAAGTCGAAAAGCGCGCCGGTGTCCGGTTCCAACCGCTCAGGCCCTACCGGTTTACGGAACGCGGCGACCGTTTCGGTTGGATCAAGGGGATCGATAACCTATGGCATCTGACTTTATTCATTGAGAACGGGCGTTTGCTGGATTATCCGGGAAGAACGTTAAAGACCGGCGTAGCGGAGATCGCAAAAATACATAAAGGCGATTTTCGTCTTACGGCCAATCAGAATCTGATTGTAGCCCGGGTATCGGAACGAAACAAGAAGAAGATCGATGCATTGGCGAAGGAACACGGTTTGTTCGATGAGCAGGTCACCCCGCAGCGTAAGAACTCGATGGCTTGCGTTGCGTTTCCGACTTGCCCGTTGGCGATGGCGGAATCAGAACGTTTTCTGCCCCAATTCACGACTCGGATCGAAGCCATCATGAGCAAACATAACGTCAGCCGGGAATTTATCGTCTTACGCGTCAGCGGATGCCCCAACGGATGCAGCCGCGCGATGCTGGCCGAGGTAGCGTTGGTCGGCAAGGCGATCGGCAGGTATAATCTATATTTAGGAGGGAACCGGATAGGAACCCGCATTCCCCGCATGTACAAAGAGAACATCACCGATGTAGAGATCCTGGCGATTTTAGACTCCTTAATCGGAGCTTGGGCGCAGGAAAGGCGCGAGGACGAAGGGTTTGGAGACTATACGATCCGGAAGGGAATCGTAAAGCCGGTCATCAACCCGGCGAAAGATTTTTATGAATGAGAAAAGGCTTGCGACATAATCGATCCCAAGGCAACAATAGAAGAAATGATAATTATCTATTGAATAACAGACAATTATCGAAAGGAAGATAAACAAAGGGTAACGATATAGAAACTAAACAATGCCTTTGAATTATTTCTTTCTGAATCAGCCTTTTATCTTGGATGTAATTCAGAATAGGTAACAGATAAGTAATGAGATAACTTCATCAATTTGCCTCGCTTTGAGCAAGTTGATTAGCTTGAGGCAAAGATAAAACTATTTTTAAAATTACACATAATCTATTCCGATGCATTGCCATTATTGTCATCTGTCTGAGATTTCAATTCTTTAACTGCTCTATCGAAATCACTTTCGTATTGCAGCATTTCCTTACGACGATATTCTTCAAACTCTTGCGTAGCCTTTTCAATAGCCTGTTTATGCGAAATCGTCCCTGCATTGCTAAGCAATGGACGATTGCCTACTGACAGCACGTCGTCCAGCTTCTCTATCCACTGCTGCATGGTCATTGAATGTTGCTCAATAGCTTGCAATTCGGCAAAATCAAAATACTGGGAGACCAATAAATTTAAGACCTGCAATTCTTTTTCCGACAGGTAGTTCTTTGCAATTTTGACATCATCCCGGGTTATATAATCCCCTTTGAAGTTGGTCATACCCACCATTGGCTTATCGGCATCTACTCTCTGATAGATTACTTCCGCTGCCGTATGTTGATGGGCGGCGTAGTGCATTTTATTTTGCACGGTGGCAAAAAACTGACGGGTAATATCGGCTCTTGGGTCATAATCTAGAGCCGTGGCATAAATGTCTGTTACTTGTTGGTACAGATTGCGTTCACTCGAACGAATATCCCTAATTCGTTGGAGTAACTCGCGAAAATAGCGGTTACCGTTACCCTTTAATCGCTCATCGTCAAGAGTAAACCCTTTTTGGATATATTCATGCAGCCGTTGTGTTGCCCATTGCCTGAACCGTGTTGCCACTTGTGATTTCACTCGATAGCCAATAGCGATAATCATGTCTAAATTATAATGCTCAATCTGTCTTTTTACCGACCGACTACCCTCCTGACGAACTAACAAGAAATACTTGTGAGTTGCTTCTTTTGACAACTCGCCTTCTTCTAAAATGCCGTTAATATGCAAGCTAATATTCTGTTGCGTAGTATCAAACAACATAGCTATTTGCTGTTGCGAAAGCCAAACATCCTGACCGTCAAAACGGACATTGACATTAGTTACTCCATTGTCGTCCTGATACAGGATAAATTGGCTGTTAGTTGGTTGAATTTTATCGTTGGACATGATTACATATTTCAAAAATCAAACATTTATCCAAAAGTGGTGTATCTCAATTTTCCCTAAATTATTCTCTCGTTCATGTAAAGATACATACCTATTGCACTTGTCAGATATTTGCTCTCGTAAGCAATCATTTGTATTCCAAAATGCTGGGAGCTCATTTACAAGATTAATTATCCAACCGTTTATTTGCTCTATCCAATAGGATGCATCATCGGACTGAATATAACCAATCATTATAGAAAAAGGTAAGGTTGAAGCATGTTTCCCTTCTTTAAATCGCTGAATTCCACCATTCCCTTTGAATTTATTCTTTGTCTTATCAACAAAAACATATTCCCTTTCATCACGTGTTCTCCCTGAATCAGGCGTGGGTAAGCGCTTGGCTTCAATCCAACAGCAAAGCGGACGGTTGCTCGCAAGATATTTGCGTCCCAGCCGGACACCTATATCAGTTTTATTTCTACCTTGCTTGCTCTGATTAGTAAATTTGAATGTTTTGTTTTCATCCAAATTTAATGTTTCAATTTTATCTTCAAAAAAACTCACCAAATCTTCGGTAATATCATCTTCTTCGTCAACTTGTTTCCCTTTGTTTGTTTTACTCAATGGAGTAAAATCAGGCAAGCTACACTCAATGAAACCAAATAAATTTTCATAAATGGGTAGAGAAGATGGAGGAATACCTGTATTATTTGAAATTATCTGCATAATTAATGTGTTAGAATATCATCAAATGTTTCGTCCGCATCTCTCAATGCTTTGCTTTTCAACCAAAATCGCAATTGTTTCGGCTTGATTATTCGTATGATTTTATTTTCATTATCATAATATCGTATGATTTTATGAATTTTTGCGCTTTTTGACGGATTCCATTCTGTCAATAAATTAACTAATGAGTTTTCTCGCTTCTCAAAAGGTATTTTAGATACTTTTTCATCTGTATATTTTAATTCGCAAACAAAATAAGCATCTCCTTGTATTAAGTTAATCAACTTATACTGTTTTCCATCAGAAGAATAGTATCTATTAAGATTCTCGGAATAAATGCGAGCAAAATCAATTAAATCGTTTTTGCTTGCATTTTTTTTGTTTATTAGTGATTTTTCTCCTTGTCCAAACTCTTCTAATGTGTAATTTATTATATCGTCAATGATAATTTTGTCGGATTCTGAAATTTTATTCCTATTCGGGAAGTAGGGTGTTTTTTTCAAATCTACTAATTCAAACACATAGGGACTCCTTATTCCTTGCCGCCCACTTATCGCCGTAATATAAAATGCAATTAAATCGGAATATTCATTAAAATAATTCTTTAACGACTGTATTTTTTCAGGAGTCCCTTTAAATTCAATTCCATCAAACTTTTTTTTCGTAGTGAAATCTTTCGCTAAAATTTCCGTAGGAAATATTCCTCTTGTAATATTTTTCTTAATCCCCCAACAATCAAGTCGCTTTTTAGGTATGAAAACTTCTTTATCAAACAATGATAATTCGATTGTTTTTTTCTCAACTCCATCGAACAAATCATCTTTAAGAACTTTACCCAAAACCGTTATTCCATTCGAACCACACCAAGTTTCAAAGTTCGGTTTAATTCTATTTAAATTATCAATAATATCGCAAACTCTGAAACCTCCTAATAAATTGCATTTCCATACATTCAATTTGTCAACAGCCAAATTCTTCGGAACTTGATAAAAATCATAATGGTCAAACTCAAAATAAAACCGTTCTTTACTTTGTTTCGTGCGTTTTGCTGTGATATGCAATATAGGAGCTTCTGTTGGTTGGTTGCAATCAACAAAAATAACTAATGAGGCAACAGTGGCTTCAAATAAGACTCTACGAAGAAAAGTAAAATCAATGATTTGTGTAATATTATAAGTCGAGAATAGATTCTTCCTAAAAATCAAAGAATTATCGGTATATAATAATGAGCCTGAGGGAAGGATCAAGCATAGCTTCCCTTTTCTTTCTTCAAGAAGGTGCATTGCTTTTTCAAGAAAAAGTAATGCAAATTCTTTTTTAGGATTTTTAAATTTTATCGGAAATTTATTGTGTAATAACTCTATATAGTATTCATACGTTTTTTCGTTTAATTTTCTTTGATTAAACGGAGGATTTCCTATGATCAAATCGTAATCACAGCAAGTATTATCATGTATTAGATATTCAAAAAAATCTTTTTGTACAAGATTTTCATCGTTTTGCAAATCAACAAATTGAAGTTCTGTCCATATCTGTTTTGGCGTTAGCATAGAACATAATGCTAATTGCAAACTAAACATTGATAAATTTATCGAATTAGGATTTACATCGACTCCGAATATGTTTTTCGAAAGAATATCTTTCAATATTTGGGGATTAGTATCTGCTAATTTATCTTGAGTAATATTTTTAATTCGCCAACGCTGTACAAGCCGTTTATAAGCAGTAACAAGAAAAATACCCGAACCACAAGCAGGATCCATAAGCTTTACATTCTCTTCTAAATTGTTTAACGGTAAATTTTCGTCAATCAACAAATTAACTACAAAACTTGGAGTATAAACCGCACCTGTATCTTTTTTATTATTTATCCCTGTTTTAGGAATAAATTCTTCATAAAAATTACTAATCAACTCTATAGGAATATGTTCAAAAGAGTATTCTTTCCAACCAAATAAATCATTTTTATATCCCGCTTCAAAGAATTGAGCTAAAATACTAATGTCTGACTTTTCAAGCTCATTTTTAAAATGATCATCTATATTAAAAATTCCACCATTAAAATGCTTTGCCAATTCGGTTAATAAGCAATGTAATTTATTCTGAGCTATAATACTTTCTAATTTATCATAACCTGTTGCTTTCTGAAAAAAGGCACGAGCATAATTTTCTCCACTTTTATCTACTCCTGTTTCTTCCAAATACTTTATAAGAATACATATAATCAACAGTTGGTCAATAAGAGTATGAGATAAATTACTTTTTCGTAATTCCTTGCGAACAATCCTCAACCCATTTACTAATCGTTCAGAGGCAATTTTAGAATTAAGAAAATGATTTCCTGATATTTGATTTTCCCAAAAACTCCCATTATTAAAGTTTTGTGCTCTGTATTTATTAATCGCGTTATTAACATCGGATAAGAAATCTATACAATCAATTGTTTTCGAGCTAATACTCCCGTCATTATTTGTTTCAATTGGTTTTCTGCTGTCGTATATTCTTATTGTTGTTTTATCTATTACAAAAAATACGGCAACTTCACAACTACTCCAAATTTCACGGTGTTTCTCAGCATAATATTCAGAGTTTTTTTGTTTTTGAATATTATCATACAAATAAATCTGAGCTAATGGTGGACGATTATCATCAAAAAAACGAAAATAAACGGCATCAGCATCGAATAATTTTGCTTTATCTAATGCGATAATAATGTATGGAGAAATATTCTCTTGTCTAATATATTCTTCCAATTTATCAACGAGATAAATGGAGGAGTACTCTTGATTCTCTATTTGAAAATCAAGCTTCTGGATATTAGCTATATATTCTTTGTTGTCCATACTGTTATTGTTTTACAAATAATAATACTTTAATACTTACAATTCCACTTTCGGCAGTCCCTTCACAATCTCCACCGTCCTTACACTCACCGTAATTATACTCAGTAATAAATCAAGGATATATCTTGGCTTGTTGTGCTCTCTTGCCCAGTCGTTAGGGTTGTTTACAATGCCGCTTTCTTTATGCGTCTTGATTTGATAACATTCCATGATCCATTCAATGGCGCTACGTCCATTAACAACATATTCGTACGCTTCGGCAGGAATATTCTCTATTGTGATTTGGCTATTGTAGATAATTTTTGATTTGTCTGTTTTTGACGGGAAACGCATTTTATCAACATGATAGTTCAGATATTCCATTTCGTCGCTACCCATTTGCTTCAATGTGTCTGCAACAGTCATGGGGTTATACATTTCGATAACGCCCGGATACTTTTCTGCATTCTCATAATGTAAATGCAGTTCAGCTAACTCACGACCAGCTTTGACATATTTCCAAAATATAGTGGAGTCATCAACAAATAGTATGCGTGGCAACATCTTCTTAAGGTCGGCTGCGAACTCAGTACGATAATCCGGATTATGCAGGAAGCCATACACATAGTAGAAAATATCTTCTTTGGTGGTTTTATTGCCGTATTGTTTGCGTGCCTGATTCAATGCGAAATCGCTTATGGCATCACGACGGGCATAAAACTCGTTCTCCGGTTCTGCCAAGCTGTCAAATAAGGTTTTCTCTTGTTTGGTTTCTTCATACCAATAGAGAGGGAAGCATTGCGCTCCTGCTTCTAAACTATTTAAGTCTGGAATTTTATCCGAGATAATTGTAGAAAAAGGTTTATTTCCACCTAAACCAGATACACTAATAATTAAATTCTTTAGTTCGGGAATAGGGAAAAGTTTGTCTTGTTGATAAGTTCTTTGTATTACATTCTTATCAAAGTATAGATTTTGCTTCTGAAAAGGTCTATATACTCCAATAGTATAATTGTTACATTCAATGGATAATTTTTCTCCTTTTTCAAATGATTTAGATAATTTATCATTCCAATTAATTTTTGTTTTATCAAAATGGTCTGAGTTCTTTTTTGAGTCAGGTATTAGTTGTCGCTGATTGTAGAAATCTTCCATTTTTTTTAAATTCCTCTTTAGTAGAGGTTGGGAATAATTATACAACCAAGTGTCAGCTGCAGTTGCAATACCAAGAGAGTATGTAGTAAAAATTGATCTCGTATTAGCATCGAATTTCTTATCAGGAGCTAAGGAGGTAAAATCACCAAATTTAGTATTCCTATGATTAATCCAATCATTATGCTCGTTTGGAGATAATGTTTGCCATTGCATTGCTGAATTAGCGACACTCTCCTTCTTTTTTACAATATCCAATTTTTCTTCGCGACTTAAGTAGTCACCTATATCGTGATAGTATATTTTTGCTTTACCTTTCTGTTCAGGCTTTTTCACCAACAATGTTATGCTAATGGGAGTACGACTACCTGAACCAAATATTTTACCACCTTCTTTACGTGAAATTTCACCACTTGTTCGTTGATTTCCTCTAAGATTGAATACATAAACAGAAGAAAACTCTTTTTCCAGACAATGACGAAAGCTATCCATTCCATTCCCATCAATCCATGCCCCATTACTAACAAAACAAATTACACCTCCGTTTTTCGGGTCAAGACGGTCGCTACTCCAACGAAAGGCTTTAATATATGCATCATACAATGCTTTAACAGAAGTTGCGCTACTCCCTTTTGCATACGTTTCTTCTATTCGCTTTTCTAATTTGGAGTAACTTTGGTTTTGTGCATTATCGTTAGCGGATTTCTGTCCGATAGAATATGGCGGATTGCCCATAATCACTCGCAATGGTGCTTTTTGCTGTTCTTGCACTCGACGAGAGTTTTGTGGAAACATTTCACTAAATAAGTCTTCGCTTTCTTTGGTCTCGCCCAGTTGGAATGTATCGGTTAAACAGATTCCATTAAATGGCACATAAGTTTCCGAATCTTTATTTTGCAAATCATGAAAAACATTTTCGATATTTACCGAAGCAATATAGTAAGCCAGCAAAACAATTTCATTAGCATGAATCTCTTTGCCATACTTGCGTTTCAGGTCTTCGGGTTTAATCAATCCGCTTTGCAGCAAGCGAGTAACAAAAGTACCTGTACCCGTAAACGGGTCAAGGATATGCAGATTCTCATCGCTCAATGTACGGTCGAACTCTTTTCGCAACACCGCATCAACCGAATGAATAATGTAGTCAACTATCTCAACGGGGGTATAAACAATTCCCAAACGTTCAACCATTTTCGGGAAAGCTGTGCGAAAGAACTTATCGTATAATTCAACAATAATCTTTTGCTTTGCTTCGGCATTGTCTATGTCTTTTGCCCGCTCGCGCACGGAATCGTAGAATTTTTGTAGTGTTTCCGTATCTTTTTCGTCCTTATTCTCTTCCAATAGCGCGAGCATTTTCTCCATAGATTGGGAGATGGGATTGTTTTTTACAAACGAATAATTTTCGAATAACGCTTCAAATACAGGTTGGGTAATCAGGTGTTGCGCCAACATTTCAATCGCATCGTCTTCCGAAACCGAGGGGTTGATATTTTTGTGAAGCCCTTTCAAAAACTTTTCAAAAGCCTGTTTATGCTTTTTATCTTTCTCAACAAGCTCTTTAATGTTCTCTATCTGGCGTACAGCAATATCGGCAACATCCCGTGCCCATTGTTCCCAATAACGTCGCTCACCGACTTTTTCGACTAACTTAGCATAGAGTAACGATTGCATATTGTCAAACTGAATAGCCATCTGCAAAGCAACTTCGCCACCGGAAACACCAACCGTTTCGGTGCCATCATTGTCATCTCGTCCATGTGAAGCACCTCCAATAATAATACTTTCAGGCTTGTGTTTATTCAGTTCTATCTTATTGATTGTTGCCTTAAAACGGTCATCATGAGCACGAAGGGCATTCAGAACAGTCCAAACGACAGCATAATCCGTGTTATTGCTTAATGCTTTTTCTCCTTGCACATCAGAAGGTACTACTACCGGAATAATGATATATCCATATTTCTTACCCGGCGCACGGCGCATTACACGACCTACAGACTGAACAACATCGACTTGCGAGTTTCGTGCAGAAAGAAACATAACCGCATCCAACGAAGGGACATCTACTCCTTCACTTAAACAACGAACATTGGTCAGAATGCGGCATTGCATGGAGGCTTTCGGGACAGATTTTAGCCAAGATAGCTTCTGTCCGCGAGTGGTAGCTGCCATTGTTCCATCAATATGGTCGCTTTCCACAACAACCATCTTTTGTTGTTGCTCGTCAGAAAGTTCTTTGTAATAAAGGTCATTCATCTGATTAAAGGTGTTGGTTATCTGCTTTGAGACTTTAATATTTTGGCAAAAAGCTACAGCCGTACACATCGGTTCCGGGTCGCTATTTTTTACGGTTCCTTCATCACCGACAATTTCTTTGCTAAGCGCATTTACACAACCAATCAACTTATTGACGTCATCGGCAGGAATTTCGGTTTCTCCGCATGCTACCATCCTTTGAGCCGAAGCAGTCATATCATTCTCATTGACGGTCAGAATCAATACTTTATAATCAGATAAAAGCCCCTTGCTCACAGCGGTGCCGAATCCGATATGATAAAACTCTTCGCCATAAATAGATACGTCATCCATTGAACAAAGAACCATATTATTATCCACCGCTTTTTTCTTTGCATCGTCATGGTAAAGACGAGGCGTAGCGGTCATATACATTCTTTTCTTTGCCTGAATAAAATCGTTATTGTGAACTTTTACAAATGCTGATTCGTCTTCATTGGAAAGCGTTACTCCAGTTGTTCGGTGTGCCTCATCGCAAACAATGAGGTCAAAAATACCTTTGTTGCTACCTATTTTCTTTTGATAAGCCTTTTGGGCTTTGCTAATAACACCAATGGACTGATAAGTACTAAAAACAACCGTTATTCCGGAATCGGAAGTAGATTGTTCCAACTGCTTTATAATAACATCTGTATCGGTAGAAGCAGGCAGAGCCAAATCAACTACGCTAAAACTGTCGGTATCTTCATTTTTGTTTTTCCGCTTACTCACTTCCGGATCTGAACAAATACATATAGGACTGATTGGATATTCCGCATTGTAAAGCCATTCTTCGAGTGTTTGCCCGAGCAAGGCAATAGAAGGAACTAAAAACAGGACAAGTCCTTCTCCATTCGTTATTTTTTCTGCGATTTTAAGTGAAGTGAAAGTTTTGCCTGTTCCGCAAGCCATGATAAGTTTTCCTCTATCAGCTTTTTGTTCCTGATAGTACGTAATAGCTTCTGCAATAGCTTCTTTTTGGTGTTCGAGCGGTTTGTGTTTGGGTTTAAGCGATTGTTCCCCATACAAGCCCTGCATTAATTTATCCCATTCAACACTGCTGTTTTGCAAATGATATAAAGATATACGGGATACCGCCGGCGTATGGTTTTTAATAGCCTCCTCCGCATTACTTCCCCATTTATTGGTGGTGGAAATCCATAGGCAATGCTCAAAGCGGGTAGTCATACCTGAATCATCCATAAATGAACGCCCTGCCGTAGTTAAAAAGCTATCAACTTCCGCTTTATTTATTGTAGCTGATTCCTGATAACATTTGCATTGAATAGCCCAATAGGCGCCATGCGTGGTTTGTGCCACAAGGTCAATACCGGTATCCTGTCCTCCCAAATCTTTTCTGAAAAGGAACTCCTCCCAAAGCCAAACGTTTTTAAAACGAGAAGCATAGAATGGTTCTGTCCGCAGATATAGCTGAATCAAACGTTCGAAGCGAGTTCCTTTTTCTCTCTCGGAAGCAGATTCCTTGCGGAATAAGTTCAGAATATCTTGAAATGAGGTCATATTTATTTCCTAATATTATTATCTGTAATCAAATCTTTTACCTTTATTCGTAATAAATCAGCAATCCGAAAGAGCGTTTCCAGGCTCGGCTGTTTCCGGTTACAAGCGTATGCATTAACCATTTTGAAACTCTTGTCAAGTTCTCCGGCAAGCCATACCTGAGTTAATCCTTTCTCTTGCAAAACCTCTTTAATACGATTCATTTTCATAGGATTACTGTTTTTAATTCGCCTCCAAAGATAGGAAATTTCAAGGGATATTCAGGCGAAATCTTTTTCTTTTAAATCTTCCTGAAAAAATCGCAGCTTAAATTGCTCTGTGATAGCTACAACCTCTTTTGTTCCATTAATTGAAATACAAAGCCTGCTTCTATCAGCACCAAACACGGCTTTTGCCGATTGCCCGTCCTGATTTGACATTCCAAAGCCGTTCTTCAATTTTTAGCTTGGAGCTGAATTGGGCGATACTATTTCCGATAATAATTTTGCCGATTATCGGATAAGCTACATTCTCTCCTGCATTGCTTTTTCCAAGCCTGCTTTCTCTTTTCAGGTAAAAAGACACCCTTAATTCGTTGTTCATAACACTCACATTTTTAAGTTGATAAAATACTTTCCATGTGAGTTATTTGAACAATGTAAACCTCAGACAAACAACGTTATAGTCAGACATTAAAGGTCATTGAAACGCTGTGTTTTGCTCCGTCAAAAATGGGTAATGTTATAGAGACGAAACGTTTGCTTTTTTATGCCGAAATCGGCATTTTAGCTACTCTCCACTCAAAGTTAATAACGGACATTAATTTCTGAATATTAGTCCATTACCCTCTTTCTCTCCCTTCGTTTTTTATCTTCTATTCCAAGGCAACAAGCAAAAAAGGGGAAAACGGAAAAGACATGATGTCTTTCCGTTTTCCCCTTCTGTCTAATTTGCCTTTATCTTTCCGGCCGTTCCTTATTTCAATTCAGCCAGGGCCCCTTTGATTCGTTTGATGGCTTCGACCAGATTCTCGTCCGATGTCGCGTAGGACAAGCGGATGCATTCCGGTGCACCGAAGGCGGCTCCGCCTACCGTAGCGACATGGGCTGCTTCCAGCAGGTACATGGCCAGATCGCCTACATTATCCACTTCGTAATTGCCGGCTTTCTTTCCCAGATAAGCGCTCACTTCCGGGAACAGGTAGAAGGCTCCTTGCGGAACATTAATCTTCAATCCCGGAATTTCCTTTAACAACTTCACTGCCAAGTCGCGGCGGCGGAGGAAAGCGGCGCGCATCTCCTCGACACACTTCTGATCACCCGTATAGGCAGCTACTGCAGCCTTCTGGGCGATGGAACTCGCACCGGAAGTGTATTGCCCTTGCAATTTATTCGTGGCCTTGGCGATCCATAAGGGAGCGGCAATAAAACCGATACGCCATCCGGTCATCGCATACGCTTTGGAAACGCCGTTGACAACCACCACCCGGTCTTTGATTTCGGGAAACTGGGCGATACTTTCGTGTTTCCCTATATAATTAATGTGTTCATAAATCTCGTCTGCGATCACAATGATATCCGGATGCTTGGCTAACACCGTCGCCAACCCTTTCAGTTCCTCTTGGCTATAGACGCTTCCCGTCGGATTAGAGGGAGAACAAAGGATCAAGGCTTTGGCCTTCGGAGTAATAGCAGCCTCCAATTGTGCCGGCGTAATTTTGAAATCCTGTTCGATACCGGCGGAAATCACCACATTCGTCCCTTCGGCCAGCTTCACCATCTCCACATAGCTGACCCAGTAGGGAGCGGGGACAATCACCTCGTCTCCAGGCCCTATGATGGAAAGCAATACATTACACACGGATTGCTTGGCTCCGTTGGATACAACAATTTGGTCGGTTGTATAGTCCAGGTCGTTTTCCTTTTTCAGTTTTTCAACGATAGCTTTGCGGAGATCCAGGTAACCCGGCACGGGAGAATAGAAAGAAAAGTTGTTATCAACGGCTTTCTTTGCTGCCTCTTTAATGTGTTCGGGGGTGTAGAAATCCGGTTCTCCCACGCTTAAGTTGATTACATCGATACCCTGAGCTTTAAGCTCGTTGCTTTTTTGTGACATCGCCAAAGTTTCTGATGGCGATAATCTAGCTAAACGATCTGAGACTTGTGTCATTTCAATACAATTTGTATGTTCATTTTATATTTGCGTTACAAAAATAAATAATAATAGGCGTACCGGCAACAGTTCGTCCTTATTTAATATTGTGGAGGATATGCCCCATCCGCTCTTTTTTCGTCTTCATATAAAATTCATTATATGGATTGGGTGTGATTTCGATAGGAATGTTTTCCGTCACCTGTAAGCCGTAGGCCTCCAAGCCGACCCGCTTGACCGGATTGTTTGTCAGCAGCCGCATTTTAGACACCCCTACCCTGCGTAAGATCTCCGCACCGATGCCATAGTCCCGTTCATCGGCCTTATGTCCCAGATGCAGATTGGCATCCACGGTATCTAATCCGTTTTCCTGCAATTTATAGGCCCGTATCTTTTCCATCAGGCCGATTCCCCGTCCTTCCTGGTTCAGGTAAACAATCACTCCTTTACCTTCCTTTTCAATCATTTTCATCGCCTTATGAAGCTGTTCACCGCATTCGCAACGTAGGGAGCCAAAGATATCTCCGGTGGCGCAAGAGGAATGGACACGTACCAAAACCGCTTCGTCTCTTTTGATATCTCCTTTGATCAATGCAACATGCTCCAATCCATTGCTCTTCTGGCGGAAAGGAATCAGTTTGAAATGGCCGTATTCGGTCGGCATATCCACCTTTTCTCCTTCTTCCACGATGGACTCCGTACGCAAACGGTAGGTAATCAAGTCCCGGATGGCGATAATCTTAATGCCGAATTTTTTCGACAACTTGATTAATTCGGGAAGGCGCGCCATCGTACCGTCTTCATTGATGATCTCTATCAGCGCACCCGCGGGTTGCAAGCCGGCCAGTTTGGCCAGATCGACCGCCGCTTCCGTATGGCCCGAACGCCTCAGCACACCGCGTGAGCGGGCGCGTAAAGGGCTTACATGGCCCGGACGTCCGAGATCGCCTGGTTTGGTGTTCGGATCGGCCAAGGCCAGAATGGTCTGGGCACGGTCGAACATGGATACTCCCGTCGTACATCCCCCCCCCAGTTTATCAACCGTTACGGTGAAAGGAGTTTCCAACAAGGAAGTATTATGAGTGACCTGCATCTCCAGTTCCAGCGCTTCGCATTTCTCTTCTGAAAGCGGCGCACATAAAACGCCACGTCCATAAGTCATCATAAAATTGACTTTCTCCGGCGTGATTTTCTCCGCCGCTATAATAAAGTCTCCTTCATTTTCACGATCTTCGTCATCCACGACAATAAGGAATTTCCCTTCGCGGAAATCCCCGATTGCTTCTTCGATCGTATTTAATGAATAATCTGCCATGATTTATTTATTAATTAGTTTGTTAATCATTTCTTGTAATTCTTCGTTGATCTTGCTTATGGCCTGCATATCCTGCCACATCAGCTTACGCCGATAATTTGCCAGCAAATAAAGCGGAAGCCCGACAGGAAAAAAGATAGAGAACAGACGGCCGAGCTTAGGAGTGACCTGCTCGGAAAACAAATCATATCCTATCAAAACCGGATAGTCCATCAGTTTGTTCAAAATCAGTATCTGATCCGAATTGGATAATTCTTCCACGATCGATTCCACTTCGGTTGCAATCTGTTTCGCCTTATCGTCTTTCCCCCTTGTTTGCCAAAAAGAAAAGTATCCGATCCATTTTCTTTGGCTATCCAGATAGCTTTTATTATCCGCAATCAACTTTTGCAAGCGTGCGGAGATGGCTGGATAATCCGGATTATATATAACAACTTCTTTCTTCTCTATTTTCCGGTTTGAGCTTTTTCCAATCAGTTTCTTAAACGCATTTAGATAGGTATCCGCATTCAGGATCACAGAATCATTGGTCGCCTTGTAAGTCAGGAATACGCCCAGCGGCGTAAGTATGGCGGAACTCAGCCACATCCCTTGCCAAGCTTGCCAGATTCCGTTCGTAGCCATCTTAAAACCTATATTATCAATGATATAATAAAAGATAAAGAGAAAGACCGAAATTACGACCGGCATTCCTAATCCTCCCTTCCGGATAATAGCGCCCAAGGGAGCGCCGATAAAAAAGAAGACCAGGCAAGCGAAGGACAAGGTAAATTTCTTATACATCTCCGTCTGGTAGCGCCTTACCTTTTTCGCCTCATCCGCAATCGAAAACGACTTGAACATATAATCGGAACGCGTACTTTCAATAGATGATTTCGCCCGGTTCAACACGGATAACTGCATTCCGGGCGAAAGGGCAAAGAAAGCGCTGTCGAACGGAACGGACAAGGCAACAACCGGTTGGTCCGGGAGGCCCTCTTCTTCGTCCACATGGAGACCTGCATCGCTTTTAGTTTTCTCAAGCGGGCTCTTTATTTCGGGACGAGTAAGAGTCCGCTTATATGAAAGATCATAGATACTTTTGGCGTTCAAAGCCCGCGCACTGTCCAACCGTACGGTCATCGAATCGAGCGAAGTCTGAAGGTCCGCCAGGTTCTTCCCAATGTATTGCGACTGCATCAGCGATTCATCTGTACGGCTGAAGTTGGCATCGAAGTTAATCAGAATATCTTTATAGGAGAAAGATTCCCGCTGGTAGGAAACCGCGTCGGAGGAACGGTTGGAAGTCCGCGTATTCAGATTCTGGAACGATTCCCCATTAAACAGGGAAAGAATCAGATAAAGCTTATTCGCAGAAGTCTTTAGCCTGCCGGAGTCCGCTCTGACAACATAGGCATTATTAAATCCTTCGGAATAGTTATAAATCATAATATCTTTCAACAATCCGGTTTTAGGGTCTTTGCCCTTGATATAGACATTATAACCGGGAATTTCCTTGCAGAAAATACCGACCGGAATCTCCAACTCAGGGGATTTCTGACGTATGGAAAACAGCAACGTATACATTTTAACCTGAGACACCGGAATAATATAATTCTGGAAACAGAAGGCCCCGCCGGCAATAAACGAAACGGTGATTATCAATGGCTTCATAATCCGGAGAAGCGATACACCGGAAGACTTCATCGCCAAGAGCTCCAGACTCTCGCCGATATTGCCGAAAGTCATCAGGGAAGCCAATAAGATGGCCAGCGGCAAAGCGGTCGGCACAAACGAAAGAGCCGCGTAGAAAAACATTTCCGCCAAGACATGCAACTCCAGCCCTTTGCCAACCATCTCATCCACATACCTCCACAAAAACTGCATTAAAATGATAAACAGGCAGATCCCGAACGTCATAGCGAACAGCGGCAGGAAAGTCTGCAACATAAAAGAATATAATCGTTTAATTTTCAGCATTGCCTATTGATTGGAAGGGCAAAAGTAGTGGAAAAAACGATACGTTCATGCCTAAAACCGGACTAAATGCCTAAGGTACGTTTCAATACTTCAACTTGTGAATCCCACAAACTAATCGAATCGGCCTTTTCATCCAATTCTGCGAAATCGGTTATCTCCAAAGCCGTCGAACCGGTCAGTTCGATCGTATGGATTATAAATTCGAAATAAATAGACGGATCCTCCTCCTCTATCCAACGATAACGGATGCTTATTTCCGGCTTGGCTGATACCAGTTCTGCTTTTTCCTGTGTTTTATTCCAATAAAAAGTATACTCGTTTTCATTGATTTCAACATCATCTGCGAACCACGCAGAAAGGCCAGGAGGAGTTGTTAAATGATTCCACAGACTACGCCTCGAGACTTTATCAAAAATGTACTCGATGTGAAATTTCTCTTTTTTCATCTGCCAGTAACGTTTATTTGGGCACAAGTTACTCAAAAGAATCGAATTAGAACCATTCCGCCTGCTGAAAAAACAACCTTTTTAATAGAACCACGGTCTAATGCGGCCTGGCAAGCCTGTTTTTTTAAGAAGAACTGTTGCACAAGAAAAAAAATACCTCTACTTTTGCACAACTTTAACGAAAGATGGCGAGATAGCTCAGCTGGTTAGAGCGCATGATTCATAATCATGAGGTCCCCGGTTCAATCCCGGGTCTCGCTACCATAAAAGAGAAAGGTTTACGATATACTGTCAGCCTTTCTCTTTTTTTTCAATAAACGCCCTACTTTTGAAGGAAAGAGGCGGTAGCGTCGATCATCCGGCCGTCCTCTATGCGGTAAAAACGCTGGTTGGTCGTCCGGGAATCCAAGCCTCCCAAACGTTCATCATAGGCTCCCAATTTGATATAATCGAAATTCCGTGCGGAACATTGCGGAGGAAGCGCCTCCCGGCCGGAATACCATCCGGTCTTGATGCGCCCATCCGTTTTATTCTTGAGGAAAGACGAAAGATGTTCCACGCTTTCGGGCGTCGCATCTCCTCCCATGAAACAGACGCAGGTGATGGCTTTCCCATACCGTTCAAGCAAGCCGGAGAGGGTTTCCTCGTCCAGTTCATTTCCCGTATTTTCGCGTAAATAAGGACTATGGCAACCTTTGCAACGAAAAGGACAGTTGGAGAGGTTGATCGCCAGCGTCACCTCTCCCGGGACTTCCTGAAAGACAATATCATAATTTACGAACCGAAGCATAATACCGACGAGAGGCCTCCTGCTGCCTGGGTTGTGAGAAATTACTGATGCGTTTCATATATCCGATGATCCGGGTCAGGTAATCCAGATTTTTACTATGGCAGACCGGACATTCTTTCAGATTGTGCTTGTCGATATGCCCGCAGTCGTTACATATTGTATTCGGGACATTGAACGTAAAATAGTTGCAGCCTTCCTGGGATGCGATGCGAAGCAACTGGCGATATTGTTCTTTGCCCAGATGCTCCTCCAGGTTAAGGTGCAAAGCGGATCCCCCGGTCAGGTGCTCGATATAATCACGGCCGTGAAGACGGATTTTATCGAGAATATTCATCGATTCGTCCTCTACGATGTAAAAATAACTATTGTAGCAGTCGCGGTTGACCTTGTATCCGTCGCGTTTATCCCATTTGGCATGCTTAACGCCCACATTTTCGGCCGGGATCATTTCACAGTTAAACATCACCTCCTTGGTGCGGTATCTCTTGTTATAGGTTTCGATAAGTCCCAGCACTTGCCGTACAAACTCGACATAACGGGGATTATCCGAAATTTCGATGCCCAGGAATTCCGCTGCTTCCACCAGTCCGTTGACGCCGATGGTAAGGTATTGGCGACTCATATTGATATAGCCGGCGTCAAAGAGAGGCAGCATTCCTTTTTCCTGCAGATATTTCAGGTTTTCGTTATAACCCAACTGAACTTTGTGCACCAGATCCACCACTTCTTCCAAAAAGAACTGGTAAGGCATACCCTTCCGGGCGGCGTACTGGACACAACGGTTCAGATTGATGGTTAATACGCTTTTCGAACCGGTGGACACCCCGCCCGCTCCTAACGTATAGCTGAAACCATTGTCCTGTATTTCATTGCGAAGGCGGCAGCAACTACTGAGCGAATCGGCGCTGTCGCTGATGTAGGTAAAGAAGGAATGGCCTTCGGCGTACATCTGCGCGGTGAAATCGCCGTATTCCCGGTCTTTGGCGTCGCCGTTTTCCGTCAGAAGCGCCATCGTTTCAACCGGAAAAGTCAACACCGTGCGGGTACGCTCCCGGTTGAACCATCGCATGAAACGTTTCTGCAACCAACTGAAGGATTCCCAGTGGGGTTTGCTTCCATCGGGGAAGATAAAGTTGTCGAACAGGCTTTCAAAATAATACCGGTCATAGTAAGAGATATTCCAGAATACGGCCTGGAAATTCCTTGCTCCGGTAGGTTGGTTGATAGAATAGACAATCTGTTCGAAATAGTCGGTAATCATCTTGTCCAATGTCCGCCGTCTTTTAGACAAATCGACCACCTCATCGGTATGTTGATAATAATCATTTCCGTACTCCAGCCCGATAAAATAATTCATGTACATCAGGAATTCCGGTGTGGCGCAAGCACCGCTCAACATACTGGAAACCATGAATACCATGTTGACAAAGCCTCCGCAGAACGATTTCAGGTTGGTAGGCGCCTTGGAATTTCCACCGATAGACATGGTACCGCTGATCAACCACGGGTACATCGTGATGCTGGCGCAATAATTGGCCAGGCTTGTTTCATCATTCTTATAGATAAAATGATTGTTCAACAATTCGATATAACGGTCGGCCACCTCCTTGCCGAACATCTCCTTAAGCCGGTCCGTAAGCAACCGGCGGTTCAGGCGGATGAAATTGGATTTGGGAAGCTCTCCCATCAGGGTCGCCATATTCTTATTTTCCACGTTGGCATTGGAATCATATTTACTGCCGGAAGCCGCATTCTGGGCGTTGCAGTAATCGATCAGAAACTTCAGCTTGTCCCGCACTTCCCGGTCTTCCAGATGCTTTTGCCTGTACAACATAAAGGATTTGGCTACCGCATAGTACCCTTCGGCCATCAAAGCCACTTCCACCTGGTTTTGTATCTCTTCCACCGTGATTCCGTCCCGGATGTTTACCCGGCATAAAACATTGGTTATCACATCCTCTACAGCAAAACTTCCGGCCGAAAGAAACGCTTTCGCAATCGCTTTCTTAATTTTTTCGATAGAAAAAGACTCCTTTTTCCCATCTCTTTTGACAATGTATAATTCCATACTTATCTAATTTTGTTTAAAGTGCCATTATTAGTCGGAATATCATTCGGTCGAATAAGAGGAAGAAGAAGAGCTTTTGGTTTCAAGCATAAAAAAAGGCGTGAAGTAAAAGCTATCCTTTCGCCTTTCACCCGAAAGCACCGGATTCCGTTTGACATGGCAGGTCTTCTGACTTGTTTCAAGCAATGCACCTTCCCAGCCTTCCGGCCAGTGGTAAAAGAGAAGCATGCCCTTCAGCGAAACTTACAGCTACGGGGATAGTCCCTGACTTTCACAGGATTCCCTTTTGATCCGGAATTACCGGAACCATATCGGCAACAAATGTAATGGATTTTTGCAATAAAGTATTCTACTTGGGAAAATATTTTCTATATTTTTCAATAAATATTTTCCAATTATTTTTATTAACAACTGGAATACAACGATATAAAAAATAATTAATATCAAAAAGTTTTCCAAAAATACCATTATAAAATAATTCAGTATTAATTTTTAACTTCATTTTCAGCTTCATTTTTACCCATTCACATCTTATTAAAAATAAAGATTTCATTTTTCGTATTATTAACACCTCCGGAGAATAATAGAAGAAAGTCGCCTCTATATTTGCATCGTTTTTCTAAACAAAATGTTTAACTTTCAAATGGAAAAAACAGTATGAAAAAGTTGATTCTTTCCTGTTTAATGATTTCCGCTCTTATTGCTTCAAGCGCTGTAATGGCTCAGGATGTTACAAAGAAAGCAACCCCGGCCAAAGCTAAAACCGAAGTAAAAGCTAAAGTTGAACCAACCAAAGAAGAAGTTAAAAAAGACGCGAAGGCTGTGAAACATCATGCAGCAACCTTTTCCGCCAAGAAGGATAGCCTGTCAAAAAAGAAATGACCTGTCCTTAACAACTAAAAAGCCGGCTCTCATTAGTGAGACCGGCTTTTTCCGTTTATTTCAGTTCGAGAACAAACTCTTTGCGCGGATGCCTTGCCTTAGGCAAATGCACCAACCAATCGTTCGCCTCATCCTTTCTGTTTTAGTCCTAACTTTGCATATGGTTTGGAAAGAAGGAATCATGCCTTTGGCCGGTGCCTGACCGGAAACAATTAGCTACTAACTTCTTTTAAAGGTTAATTCAACCAATCTATGCCGATTATGTTTAGTTTTGCATACAAATAAAACAAGAATCATATCAGAGGACTTAAATACATAGTAATCTTTTTATTTACTCTCTTTTGGATAGTCTACGCATGTCCTAAAATCTTATTGCAGATTCCGTCTGTACAGGAAAAAATAGCTGAACGAGCAACGGTGGAATTATCGAACCTCCTGGGCGTACCTGTAAAGATAGGACATGTTAACATCGGATGGATAAACCGGTTGGTTTTAGAAGACATTTATCTGGAAGATCAGTCCGGAATGCCTATGTTGGAAGCGAGCCATATATCCGCCGGTTTCAAATTGCTGCCTTTGTTCAAACGGAAAATGGTATTTACGACCGTCCGTTTGTTCGGTTTCTCCGTCCACCTCCGGAAAGCCGATCCCCAAAGTCCGCTGAACCTCCAGTTCCTGCTCGACGCTTTTGCTTCCAAAGACAGCACAAAAAAGAACCCGAATATCGAACTACGATTCAATTCCATCCTTTTACGAAGGGGACATTTCCATTATGACATCGCAAGCGAACCGGCGACGCCGGGCAAATTCAATGCCCGGCACGTCGATGTAAAAAATATTACGGCGAAGATGTCACTGAAAGCCTTTACGGCGGACAGCCTGAACGCCAGTATAAACCGCCTCAGCCTGGAAGAAAGCTCCGGACTAAAGATCAGGAATTTATCCGCCCAGATGGCTGGAAATAAAGAATCCGTAACAGTAAAAAACCTGGAACTTCTCCTGCCGAAAACCTCTTTCAAGATAATGCATGCCGGGATTAAGACGGCAGGTATAGACAGCCTCAGCCAACTTTTCAATGCTGCTCCGATCGATTTGGAGGTCAGTCCGTCGCAGATTTACCTGCAGGATTTGAGCGCCCTGGTTCCGGCGTTCAGGTATTTCACCGACCGGATCGACCTTTCGGCGCATGCTTCGGGTACAATCAATGATATCCACGTGCGTAATTTAAAGGTAAACTACGATAATGAGAAAATCGCCTTGACCGGCAATACGCATCTGAAAGATGTTACGACCCCTCAACGCACCTACCTCCACGGGGAGGTCAGTCGGCTTCATATCACGGAGGAAGGCTTGGCCCGGATCCTTAAGAACTTCGGGGAAAAGCCGATCAAACTGCCGGAAGAAGTCAGCCGGCTGGGGGATTTGGATTTCAAAGGAGAGATCTCCGGATTGTTAGATAATTTGATTGCTTACGGGGAGCTAAAGTCCGCCATCGGTTCGGTTCAGACCGACCTGAGTATCGGCCGTGACAAAGCCCGGAATATAGCGTTGGCTCTGAAAGGGAAGATTGCCTCTACGGAACTTCAGGTAGATCGCCTGTTCAAGGAAGGCAATCCTTATGGGAAAGTACGGTTTTCCATCGAATTAGACGTAAAGCGCCCCTCGGGAGGAAATTTCTCCGGATATGCCAAAGCAGCGATCAGCAAGCTGGAATACAAAGGTTATGAATATAAAAATATCCAGATCTCCGGTGATTTCAATAAGAATGAATTCGACGGCATATTGGAGGTAAACGACGAAAACGTACAGTTGTATGCCGAAGGCATGTTCAACACGCAACACAAGAATCCGGCCTTCAATTTCAGCGCAAGGGTCCGCCATTTCCGTCCGGATAAACTGCATCTTCTGAATAAGGATAAGGAGACGGAGCTTGCATTTTCTCTGCAAGCAGACTTTACAGGAAACAATATTGACAACCTGGAAGGAAGCATCCGGATGGATAGTTTGTCCTTCCATACCGCTTCCGGTAATTTCGAACTGGACAGGCTGCTGGTCGAGGCTTCAGGACATTCGGGAAACCGGGGTTTGTCGATTCATTCTCAACTTCTGAACGGTGAGATAACCGGCGCCTATTCGTTTTCCGGGCTGACTTCCAGCCTACTACGGACGACTAAACATTTCTTGCCTTCCCTGATTGAAACCAAGCAAGGAAAAGAGAAGAAAAAAGCGAATGAGGAAAACAACTTTAACTTATCCCTGACCATACAAAACACGGAAGCGCTGAGTAATGCCCTTCAGCTTCCGGTTACGATCCTCAATGGATTCCGCTTGGTAGGGGAATATAATGACAAAATTGACCGCTTCCGCTTTGAAGGCTTCCTTCCGAAATACAGACTGGGCAAATCGGATTTTGAATCCGGTTATTTCATCGCCGAAAACAGGGACGACAAAGCAACCCTTCAACTCCGGATGACCCAAATCAACAATAAGGGCGTAAGGAATTATTTTGAAATCAAGGGAGACGCAGCCAATGACAAGATCAATACGCTGTTAAGTTGGGAAAATAGCCAAAAAAGTTTGTACAAGGGAGAATTGTCGGCGTCTGCCGTTTTCGTTAAGGAAGAAAACGAGAAGCAGCGTCCTTTCCTCAGGACGGAAATCACCATGAACGAAGGTTCGCTCATTGTAAACGATTCGATATGGAAGGTCGAACCGGCTTCCATCACCATCACAAAAGGAAATGTCCGAATAGACAACTTCTACATCTCGCGAAAAGACCAGCATCTACGTATCGACGGGGTGGTCTCGGATAATGCATACGAAACAATGAGCGTCGAATTGAAAGATATAGAACTAAGTTATATCTTCGACATCATCAATATCAAGGCCTTGGCTTTCGGCGGACGGGCTACGGGGACATTCCATCTGAATGATCTTTACCATAGCCGGATTATTAATACGGACCTGGAGGTCGAACACTTTTCATTTAACCAAGTGGAAGTAGGACGCCTGAACCTGTTCAGCGAATGGGACAACGAACAACAAGGGATCCTGATGCTGGGAAGTATCTATAAGAACGATACGACATGGACCGATGTCAACGGTTATATCTTCCCGGTAGGTGAGAAGGAAGGGCTTTCCCTTTATTTCGACGCAAACGACATCAACATTGCCTTCCTGCAACCTTTTGTGCAGACCGTGGCAAAAAACATACAGGGAAATGGCTCCGGAAAAGTGCATCTGTTCGGCCCGTTCAGCGACCTGACTGTCGAAGGGGACGCTTATATCAGGGAAGGTGGCTTCGGCATCGACTTTACAGGGACTTATTACACCTTCTCGGACTCGATCCACATGACTCCTTCTTCCATCCGGGCAAGCAACCTGACCCTATACGACAGCGAAGGGAACAAGGGAACCGCCGACTTGACGGTCAACCATCACAACTTTGAGGACCTTTCTTTTCATATAAACGTCCTGGCAAATCAAATGTTACTCTACGACGTAACCGAAAAGAAGAATCCGCAGATACACGGGAAAGCTTACGGAAGCGGCTCGGCGGTCATCAAGGGAAATGAAAAGCTCGTCGATCTCGATGTTTCCATGCAAAGCAACCCCAATACAAAAATTTATCTGAACTTTATGGATGCTACGACGGCTGAAGAATATGATTTCATCCAGTTTGTCAATAAGGATACGATGCGACTGGCTTCGAATGATTCCACAACCAATAGCTCTCCCGGTCCGCGGCTCGACACGAGTACGGAAATCCGGATGAACTTCAACCTGGATGTTACGCCGGACGCTCAGATCGAATTCATGATGGATCCGGCTTCGGGCGATAAAATTATCGGTAACGGAAGCGGGAATCTGCAAATACAATACGGGACCAGATCGAATCTGGCGATGTTCGGAGGACTGACCATCCAAAGCGGGAACTATGATTTCAGCATGCAGCAAATCATCCACAAGGATTTTAAGATAAGGGAGGGCAGTACAATCAATTTCCATGGCGATCCCAATGATGCCAATCTGAATATCAATGCGATCTATAATGTGACAGCCAATCTGGGCGATCTCGACCAATCCCTTCTGATTGAAAGCGCCCGTACCAATATTCCGGTGAACTGTGTGCTGTTGATCGAAGGAAGATTGCAAAATCCTTCGATTTCGTTTAATCTGGAACTTCCCAGCTCGACCGAAGAACTGGAGCAAAAAGTAAAAGCCTATGTCGATACGGAAGATATGATGACACGCCAGATAGTCTATCTATTGGTTCTTAATAAATTCTATACGCCGGACTATTCCAAGAACACAACCCGTTCCAGCGAATTCAGCGCCGTGGCCTCGTCGGCCGTATCTTCCCAACTCTCTGAGATTCTAAGCAGCTTTACGGATAAAGTACAAATCGGGACCAACATACGCGCCAGCCAGGATGGCGTTACGGATACCGAAGTAGAAATGCTGCTTTCCAGCCAACTATTGGATAACCGTCTTCTGATCAACGGAAACATCGGTTATAAGAACAATACATTCCAGCAAAATGCCTTCATCGGTGAATTCGATATGGAATACAAGCTGACTCGCAGGGGAGATATCCGCCTGAAAGCCTACAATCACGCTAATGATATGTACCGTTACAAGCAGACCGCCCTGACTAAACAGGGAATCGGTATTATGTATCGGAAAGATTTTACGGATTTCTCCGATTTATTCCAATGGAAAAAGTCAATCCCGGTTTTTGCTTTGCCGCCCGATACGATTCCGAACGGAAAGAAAGATTCGATCCCATTAAAGAAAGACGGTTCGGAAGGAGGAAAGTAACCGCTCTTTCGCCAAACTCATATCCTGGAGATTCCCCAGTTCGTTAGCCAACGACGTGACTCCCTTATCCACAAAACCGCAAGGATGAATCAGGGAATAATATTTCAGGTCCGTATTGATATTTAAGGCAAATCCGTGCATCGTCACAAACCGGCTGCTCTTTACCCCGATGGCGCAAATCTTACGTTCCTTCCCCGGAATCATCGTATCCAGCCACACACCGGTCGCCCCCGGCAAACGTTCGCCGGCAATGCCGTATCCGGCAAGAAAGCGGATTATCACTTCCTCCAATAAATGGATATATTGCTTTAATCCGCAATGGAAAGTCTCCAGATCAAAAACAGGATATCCTGTGATTTGGCCCGGGCCATGATAAGTGATATCCCCTCCCCTGTTAATATGGTAATACGAAATGCCGTGTTCAGCCAGTAAGGATTCCGGGACTAAAAGATTCGATTCATTCCCGCTCTTGCCCAAAGTAAATACGGGCGGGTGCTCGCAAAAATACAAGCGGTTTTCACCGGCCTGCCCGCTCGCCTTTGCCTGCAGCAATTCTTCAAAGGCTGTTGTCTGGATGGCCAAGGCTTCAGGATAGCCTATCTTGTCTAAATCGATAAAACGAAATTTTTCCATTTCCATTTACTTTTCCCTTCTGTTTTGTTTTTGGATTTTCTCCCGGCTCGGAGAATTATACCCCATGTCGACTGTCTCCAACTTTCGCATCAATGAAAGAATGGCGCCTTGCCGCTGTAGCATATACCGGGACGGACGCGCCGAATTAAATCGTCGGGGATTCGGCAAAGTGGCGGCAATCAAAGCACATTCCGAACGTGTAAGCCGGTAGGCCGACTTGTTGAAATGGGCGAGCGCCACCGCCTCCGCGCCGTAAATGCCGTCTCCCATCTCTATGGAATTCAAATAGACTTCCATGATTCGCTCTTTACTCCAAAGGAGTTCAATCAAAAAAGTAAAATAAGCTTCAAACCCTTTCCGCAGATAACTTTTATGCGGCAGCAAAAACACGTTCTTGGCTGTCTGTTGGGAGATCGTGCTCGCCCCTCTCACCCGGCGGCCTTGTCTGGCTTCCTTGCGCGCTTTTTTAATTTCTTTCAGATCGAAACCGCTATGTTCCAGGAAACGGTTGTCTTCAGAAGCGACAACCGCCTGCGCCAAGGCCTGCGGAATCAGATCCATCGGGATCCAGTGATGGGATAGCTTCAACGGTTTATCTTCCCTCATCTGTTCATACAAACGTACAAACATCAAAGGGGTGAAATAGACCGGTATAAACCGGTATATAACGACCATTGCGAGGCTGGAAAAAAACAGAAACAACGCAAGGTTCCGGCACCAACGGAGAAGTCGTTTCATGCTTATTCCTTTCTTATCTCAAGCGGTTCAATGAACGTATTAAGGCTTCGTCCGCTTTAATTTTGCGGACGGCAAGATAATAAAGTACCAAGTCGATCAACGGAAAAGCGATTGCAATCTTCATCTGAAACGGCATCTCCTCCGCCTGCTCCTTGAATGAGGAAAGGTAGTAAGCCAGTAAGGCATAGAATAGAACGATCAGAAAAGAATTAATATTGGAAAGCAATATCTGGCGCTTTCTGTTTTTATACAAGAATATCGTTATGAATGCAATCAAAGCAATCAGAAGGGTCAAGCCGGCCAGAGGCAAACTGCTGTAAACCGTCTCCGGTGGAGAAGCAAGCGTTTTCATGCCGAACACTGTCGCCTCATAAGACACATTGTTAAATAAAGCGCCCCCTAACGGCAAAAACAAAGTAAGGACGGTTAATATCGTTATTAACAGTAAGTATAAGGACTGTATTCTCTGTATCATATCGTTTCTTCATTTGAATTATAAATGAAAGGCCGACTCATTACTGGTCAGCCCTCCCCGATTGTTTCTTTGATCTGCCTTAGAGACTGTTCTTTTCCTTGGCCGGATTCTTGTAATATATTTTCCCTTCTTCATATTCCTGTGCCGCAATCAAAGTCGGCTTCGGCAATTTTTCGTAATAACGGGAAATTTCTATCTGTTCTCTATTTTCAAACACTTCCTCCAGGTTATCATTGTAAGAGGCAAACTCCTGCAATTTCTTTTCCAGTTCCTGCTTCATTTCGACGCTAATCTGATTGGCACGTTTCCCAATGATGACCACTGTTTCGTATATGTTACCCGTATCTTCACAGAATCTCATCATATCGCGCGTAATCGTAGTCGTCGGTGCGTTCGATTTTTTGTAATCCATCTTTTTATCTATAAATTAAATTAGTATGCACTTGTAATATGGGAATTGGCGTATTCGTAATAACGCTGTATTTCCTTCACGTATTTGCCTTCCGGAAACTCATTCATATAATTGAAATATTCGTCCACGACCTCCCGGTAACGCCCTTGCAAACGTTCCTCTACACTGACCAGAGCTAACTCATATTTCGAACGGATCATCAATACCATGAAGTCTTCCCGGTATTTCGAATAGGGATAATCCTTCAACGCATTCTGAACGGCAATTACACAGGAAAGATAGTTATTTCCCATATAAGTTCCTAAATTATAATATAAGCGGGCGGCCATAAACTCCTTATAAGCCAACTTTTCCTGAAGTTCGAACAAAATATCCTGCGCCTGTTTGGCCCGTTCGCTCTGGGGATAATACTCCATATAGAGTTGCATCTGATTGATGGCCTCGTAGGTCTGCTTTTGATCCAGCCTCGGGTCCGGAGAATCCAGATACAATCCGTAGCCGGAATAGAAACGGGCTAACTCCGTGTATTCCCCTTTCGGATAGGTCGTATAATAGGTATTGAAATACTGGGAAGCCGTTTGATAATCTTTCTGCCCGTAATAACTTTGGGCCAATAGGTATAACGACTCCTCCGCATTCTTCGTTCCCTTAAAGATTGTCACCAGTTCCTCCAGTAAGGTAGCCGATTTCGTATATTGCTTCGCATTGAAATATTTCTTTGCATAAGAATATTTTTGCTCATAGTCCGTACTCTTCAAGATCTTGTTGTACTCCCCGCAAGCAGAGAACGTCAGCAAGACCAAGCTCATCATCCATAAAAAAACAATCTTTTTCATTCAACCCCTTTTAGCGGACAAAGGTAATATTTCCATTCTTAAGTAATAGCATGAAAACGTTAATAATTACAACTTATACAGCTCGCTGGCCGCCAGAAGTTCTATTTTATTTGCTTTCAAGACTTCCAGGCAGGCGTCTACATCTTCCGGCCGGAGAATAACATGCGCCACCTCCCCCTGTGAAAAGGCATACATATATTCAAGGAACAGGCCCGCGCGGGTAATCAGTTCCATGATCTTTCCCAAAGCGCCCGGCTGGTTCGGGCATTGGATGCAAACGACATCCGTCACATTCACGGCATACATTTTGTCGCGTAAAACCCGGATCGCCTCATCCGTGTCCGAAACAATCAGGCGAAGAATGCCGAAATCGGAATTTTCCGAAACCGTAAACGCCGTCATATTCACCCCCGCCTCGCCTAACAGCTTGGCTACTTCCGTGAAGCGCCCTTTCTTGTTTTCTAAAAAAATAGATAATTGTTTAATTAGCATCGCTGAAATCGTTTTCTTGGATTAAACAAATTTACGTTTATCAATCACCCGTTTCGCCTTTCCCTGGCTACGCTCGATACTTCGGGGCTCGACCAACTTGACGGTCGGCCGCAGCCCGATAACACTCTGCATGCGGTCGGCAATTTTCTTTTGCATCGCCAGCAGTTTCCCCATTTCGTCCGTATAAAACTCGGAACGTACTTCCACTTGCACCTCAAAGGTATCCGTATTATTCACACGGTCGACCACTATCAAATAATGCGGTTCGAATTCTTCCAATTCGAGGATCACAGCCTCCACTTGCGAAGGGAACACATTTACTCCACGGATGATCAGCATATCATCGCTTCGTCCCAAAATGCGGTCCATACGCACCGCCGTACGCCCGCAAGCGCATTTTTCGTAATGAAGAGCTGTCAGATCACGCGTACGATAACGGATCATCGGCATCCCCTCTTTTGTCAACGTGGTAAAGACCAGTTCACCGGGATGCCCGGGCTCTACCGGCTGCAAGGTCTCAGGATCGATGATCTCGGGATAAAAATGATCCTCCCACAAATGAGTCCCGCCCTGATATTCACATTCGCAGCCTACTCCCGGCCCGGTAATTTCCGTCAGCCCGTAGATATCATAAGCCTTGATTCCCAATTTTTCTTCGATCTCCTTCCGCATATTCTCCGTCCAGGGTTCGGCTCCGAAGATTCCGACTTTCAACTGAAAGTTCTCCCGCGGGATTCCGGAATCCTTGATGGCCTCCGCCAGGAACAGGGCATAGGAAGGCGTGCAGGCCAATGCTTTGGCGCCAAAATCATGCATCAACTGGATCTGTTTCTGCGTATTGCCACTGCTCATCGGAATCACTGTACCGCCGATCTGCTCGACGCCTGCATGCAGGCCCAGCCCTCCCGTAAACAGCCCGTAGCCATAGGATACCTGCACCAAATCCTGTTTGCTGATCCCATAGGCATAAAGGCAACGCGCTACCGCTTCTTTCCAAATAGATAGATCTTTACGCGTATAACCTACGACAATCGGCTTCCCGGTAGTTCCCGAAGAAGCGTGCAACCGCACAATTTCGGACATCGGCACCGCCATCAGCCCGAAAGGATAGTTGTCGCGCAGATCCTGTTTGACCGTAAAGGGCAATTTTGCGATATCGTCAATGGATTGGATATCCTCGGGCGTAAGGCCCAGTTCCTGCATCTTCCGGCGATAAAACGGCGTGTTATGATATACCCTTTCAACGACTTGTCTCAATCGTATACTCTGCAGCTTCCGCATATCCTCGCGAGGCATACATTCTATTGTTTCGTTCCAGATCATTTTGTTTTTCGATGGCTAATAGTTTACGGAACACAAAGCTACAAAAAGATACAGTATAACCAATAAAACCGGGGATGTTTATTTTCTGCGGCGATTTATTAAAATACCCTGATTATGGTATTGGGTAAATAGCAGAAAAAACATACTTTTGTCCGTATGAGAATAAAACAGTCAAAAACATTAATGCCATGGCAAAAATTGTAAAGAAATTAACTGAATTAATAGGGAACACTCCACTATTGGAGTTGTCCAATTACAACAAAAGTAAAGGATTAGGAGCGAAAGTCATCGGAAAGCTCGAATATTTCAACCCGGCCGGTAGTGTAAAAGACCGCATCGCCCTCGCAATGATTGAAGATGCGGAAGCTTCCGGTAAGTTAAAACCGGGCGAAACGTTGATCGAACCGACCAGTGGAAACACCGGTGTAGGTTTGGCTTTTGTTGCAGCCGCCAAAGGATACAAATTAATCCTGACGATGCCTGAAACTATGAGTATAGAACGCCGGAATTTGTTAAAAGCATTGGGCGCCAAGCTCGTCCTTACTCCGGGATCAGACGGGATGAAGGGTGCGATCGCAAAGGCCGTTGCTTTAAAAGAAGAAATACCGAACTCGCTTATTTTGCAGCAATTTGAGAATCCGGCCAATCCGGCAATCCACAAAAAGACAACCGCAGAGGAAGTCTGGCGGGATACCGATGGAAAAATAGACATCTTCATTGCCGGAGTTGGAACGGGAGGAACAATCAGCGGAGTAGGCAGCGTCTTGAAAGGATATAATCCGGATGTAAAAATCATAGCGGTAGAACCGGCAGATTCACCCGTATTGTCCGGAGGCAAGCCAGGACCGCATAAAATCCAAGGGATCGGCGCCGGCTTTGTTCCGAAGACATATGATTCCTCCGTTATAGACGAAATCTTCCAGGTGAAAAACGATGATGCCATCCGTACGAGCCGGGAACTGGCTCACCGCGAAGGCCTGTTAGTCGGCATTTCTTCCGGAGCCGCTGTTTACGCCGCTACGGAAATAGCCAAACGCCCGGAGAACAAAGGCAAAACCATCGTCGCACTTCTTCCGGATACCGGCGAGCGTTATTTATCTACTGTTCTCTATGCTTTCGACGAATACCCATTGGAAGAAAACTAAGCCAATAAAACAATAAATAGAATGAAAAAGGGAGCTGTCTAAAAAGCACTGCGCCGCCCAGAAAATCCAGTATACTCATTTATAAAATCCAGTATACTCATTTATGAAATCCAGTGTACTCATTTATAAAATTCAGTGCACTGGATTTTTTCCGTACAAGTCAGGGTTTTTTGGACAGCCTCCTTTCTTCCGGATCATGAATTATACCATACATTATGCGGAAGGAGTTGAACCTGATTCTTTAGAGTTAATTGATTGAATAAATGCGAAAACTGAAAATAACCGAACTCAACCGGCTGACGCCGGAATCTTATAAAAAAAGCAAGAAGACGCCCCTGGTGGTCGTTCTCGATCATGTGCGAAGCCTGAATAATGTCGGATCGGTCTTCCGTACCGCCGATGCTTTCCGCATCGAGTCTATCTTTCTCTGTGGGATTACCGCCTGTCCTCCTCATGCCGAAATACATAAAACGGCTTTAGGAGCGGAAGACTCGGTCGACTGGCGCTATTTTGAAGACGCGCTTCCGGCGGTACGTTCGCTGCAGCAGCAAGGATATATCGTCTGCGCCATCGAACAAGCGGAAGGGAGCACCCTGCTGGATTCTCTGGAGTTGGACAAAACAAAAAAGTATGCCGTCGTATTAGGAAATGAGGTCAAAGGCGTACAGCAAACAGTAGTCGATGCCTGCGACCGCTGCATCGAGATCCCCCAATATGGGACCAAACATTCGCTTAACGTTTCGGTTACAGCCGGGATTGTACTTTGGGATTTCTTCCGGCAACTGTCAGATTGAACCGTCTTCCACTAACCGGACAATCATTTCGACCTGCCGGTCTTTATTCCCGGGATCATACTCCGTTTTCAGGCTCGCACCGAAAACACCTGCGAAAAGATTCCAGAAACCGGCGCGGAAAGAGCCCAGATAAGCATTGAGAATATTGTAACTGGATTGATTACATTCCCGGTCAATCAATTTGATCAGCAGCTTTCCTTGCGAATAAGAAAGTTTCTTCAACTGGGGCTTATATTCCTTATATAATTCTTTCTCCATCCGTTTGAGATGTGCTTGCTTTGATTTCTCATCCGGCAAGGTCTCCATATATTCGTAAGTCTCAATCAGGGTGGCGTAAACCATTTTCGCATAAGGCAACGTACGTTTGACATCCCTTACCAGCTTCGTATACTGCTGTTCCTGCTTCTTGCTTTTAAAACGATATTCGCCGAAAACAAATGCGGTAGGAAGCGTGAATACCGGAACCGTATCTTTGCCATTCAGCAAATAGAGCTTATAAGGCAAAGGGGCCGAGTAAGTCAATATACCTTCCTGTGCTTTACCCGAAGATAAAAAGCAGATGAGGAAAGAAACGATCAACCAAAACTTATACCTGTTCATACCCCGCAAAAATAGATGATTAATAAATCAGCCGTTCCGTTTTTACAAACTTTATATGATAAATTTCCCGGGACAAGAAGGTTCGCCTTCACTTCTTAACGATCCTCATCTTCCGGATCTTTATATTCTCCAATGGACGGTCGTTCTCGTCGGTCAGCACATATTGTATTTTGTCAACCGCTTTCATTCCGTTCACTACTTCTCCGAAGATCGTATATTTTCCATCCAGATGCGGAGCACCGCCTTCCAGCATATAGGTTTGCCGCTCTTCCGGGCTGAACTTCCGATGCGTTTCCTGTTCCATCTTATCCAATTCCATTGCCGTATAGAATTTTCCGGTTACGATATAAAACTGGGTGGGAGAAGAAGCGCGTTCCGGGTTCACATCATCGCTTTCACGGGCGGCGCATAACATCCCCGCCTTATGAAAATATTCAGGATACCGGATTTCCGCCGGAATCGTATAACCCGGATCATCTTCGCCCAGTTTTTGCCCTGCCTGCGCATCTTTCGAGTGAATGTCTCCCCCCTGGATCATAAACTGCTTGATTACCCGGTGAAACAATAAGCCTTCATACTTTCCTTCCTCTACCAGTTTGATAAAATTATCCCGGTGCAAAGGAGTATCGTTATAGAGTTTCACCTTTATTTTTCCTTTATCCGTTTCGATCAACACCATGGTTTCCTTCTCCTTTTGCCCCCACGCTTGCACCGCATTCAGTGTGAAAAGCATCATACACAAAATCAACGTATATTTCTTCATGCTGTTTTCAATTAAAAGTGTGTAAATATAAAGAAAAAAGCCTTCGCAGAAATTTATTGCGAAGGCTTTTTTATCATAGACCGGTTCGAATCAGAACAGTTTCTCCGGATATTCACCGGCGTCGATCAAAGCCCGGATTTTATCCACTACCCCTTGGCGATCGGCAGCGTAAGTTACGCCAAACCATTTGGAGGTGGTATCCAGCACTTTCACACGAGCAATACCTCTCGTTATCAAATCGTTCACCAGCAAGGGGATGAAGTATTCACTTTTCAGATTATCCCGGTTCTTCTTCAGGAATTCCTTAAAATAGTCTTCAGAGTGTTCGAAATAATCCGGCGTAAAGCCCCACATATTCATGGATACGGGCGTATTTTCTTCCAATACCACCTTTTTCCCGTTTTCATCAGTAAATTGGATTTCCCCGTTAATCCGCTCGATGGCCGTACGTTCAACGACCGTTGTCAGAAATCCTTCCTCATTCTGACTGCAGACGCCACGGGCTACGGAACCACTTTCGCTCAACGTATTACCCACACGGTAGCCGACCATGCAATAGTCATTCTTCTTTCCTGTCAGGGTCGTTAACTCCTTTCCTAAGACGGAAAAACTGTCGCGCCCGTAAAAATCGTCCGCATTAATAACAGCAAAAGGTTCATGGATTACACTTTTCCCCATCAGTACGGCATGATTGGTACCCCATGGTTTTGTCCGTCCTTCCGGGCAGGTAAAACCGTCCGGCAAATCGGTAAGCGCCTGGAAGACGACTTCCACCGGTATATGATTTTCATACTTGCTCAGAATCTTTTCGCGGAAATCTTGTTCAAAATCTTTGCGGATCACGAAAACAACTTTCCCGAATCCGCCGCGAATAGCATCGAAAATGGAATAATCCATAATGGTCTCCCCATTCGGACCGAGACCGTCAAGTTGCTTTAAACCACCATAACGGCTTCCCATTCCGGCGGCTAATACAAATAAGGTAGGCTTCATATTTTTTTATTATTAATAAAAGAGCATGTTGATCTGTGTGGGCAAAGATAGGAAGTTTTTAACAAGTACCCATAACTTGCGCCAAAAAGAAGATGACACCGTATTATGACAAATCACGAAAAACTTTTTATTTCTTTCATAAGTGACAAATGAATGTTACTTTTGTTATTCAATTCAGAATATTTATAAAAAAATGGAAGAAGAAATTAGTTTTGAAGCAAAAGTACTCCATACGCCGTTTGAAAAGCCGGATGCTTATTCGTCGCTCTCCATGCCTGTCTATAATACGGCAGCCTATGAGTTTCAGACAGCGGAGGAAATGGAGGAAGCTTTTTGCGGGATTACGTCCGACCCGACCTATTCCCGCATCAGCAATCCGACGGTTACTTATTTTGAGGATCGCGTACGGGCGATTACCGGTGCATTAAGCGTAACTGCTTTGAACTCCGGTATGGCAGCCATTACCAACGCATTGATGACCGTTTCCCGCGCCGGAGGCAATATCGTTACTTCTTCGCATCTTTTCGGAAACACTTATTCGTTGATCAGTACGACCCTGAAGGGGTTCGGTGTGGAATCTCGCTTTTGCGACCTGACCCAAATAGAAGAAGTACGGAAGGCGGTAGATGAAAATACCTGCGCTATCTTTCTGGAAGTAATCACCAATCCGCAAATGGAAATAGCGGACTTGAAACAGTTAAGCGAAGTGGCTGAAGCGGCCGGAGTACCCTTAATCGCCGATACGACTATCGTCCCCTTCTCGGTGTTCGACGCGAAAAAGTTCGGTGTCCATATCGAAATCGTTTCCAGCACAAAATACATTTCCGGGGGTGCTACAAGCATCGGAGGATTGCTTATCGATTACGGAACTTTCGACTGGAGTAAGGCCAAAGCATTGGCTTTCTGGAATAACCAGTTCGGCAAAAGAGCCTTTACCCTGCGCCTGACCAAAGAAATACATCGCAACATCGGCGCCTATATGACGCCGCAGGTCGCCTATATGCAAACATTGGGACTGGAAACGATGGAACTCCGGTTCGAGCGGCAGGCAAAAACCAGCCTGGAACTGGCCGAACGATTACAATCCCTTCCGGGCATCCTTTCAGTCAATTATACCGGACTGAAGGACAATCCTTTTTACGAATTGAGCCTGGCCCAGTTCGGAAAGTATCCGGGAGCCATGCTGACGTTCGACCTGGCCTCGCGTGCCGCCTGCTTCTCTTTTATGAACCGGTTGAAACTTATCCGCCGGGCCACCAATCTATTTGATAACAAGACTTTGGCAATCCATCCGGCCAGTACGATTTTCGGAGGGTTCTCCGAAAAACAACGGAAAAATATGGATATCAGCCAACAGACGATTCGCCTCTCTATAGGGCTGGAGACGGCAGATGATCTCTATAACGATATTAAACAAGCATTAACCTAATGAGAACGACTATTTTATCCGACAACCAGGATATCACAAGAGCAGGTCTTCAATTCATCTGCAAGCAGGTCGAAGGAAGCATCCGTTTTCAGGAAGCCAAAAACAGGGAGACACTTCTCCGTTTGCTTGCGGCCTCCCCCAATGCGGTTGTTATTTTAGACTACACGCTCTTTGATTTTACGGGTCCGGAGGATTTAGTCATTCTACAAGAGCGTTATCCGCTCTCCGACTGGCTTCTTTTCAGCGAACAATTAAGTGAGGAATTCATCCGGCGCGTACTCTACAGTAGCGAGACAACGAGCATTGTGATGAAATCCTCCTCACTGGAAGAAATACGGACGGCCGTCCAATATGTTCTTCAATCCGAACGGTTTATTTGCCAGCAGATCACCAGCCTTCTGCTCAGCAAGCGTCCTACGGCCGAGCAAAGTAGTGTGGAAGCGCTGACCGCAACCGAAAAGGACATCCTGAAGCTGATTGCCTTGGGCAAAACGACAAAAGAGATTGCTGCCGAACGCTTCTCCAGCATTCATACCATTGCGACCCACCGGAAGAACATTTTCCGGAAGCTAAACGTCAACAACGTACACGAAGCCACCAAATACGCCCTCCGCGCCGGTATCATCGACGAAGCGGAATATTATATATAACTCCGCCATCCCGATTACAGGAAGACACGTCTTGGTGCAAACAATTGCCGTACAAGTCTGATTCTAATAAAATTCTTGTGGAAAATTTAACAGGCTCTTAGCATCATTATCAATATAAAAAAGCATCCTATGGAAAATGACATTTTATTCAGCGAAAGACAGAACTTCAAGCAATGGTGGATTTAGATTATCCTGCTCGCTTACTCACATAAGAATTAAGTCACTTATTCCATTTCTATCTGTAGAAATTCCTTCTTCTACAATCTTATTCATTTCAGCCAGAAAAAGCATTTGCTCACTTATAATTTTCTCTTCAAGAATGTAAAGAAAAACCCTTGCCCAAGTTCTACCGGAGCATCTTATTATAATACTCATTCAGGTATTTTTCTTTATTTTCAAACTGATAAGTGAGATGCAATCTCATCGCTGAGCGGAATGAATCAGGATTACCAGTCTCCAATATATGATATAAACTACGGTGAGTTATTATCTCTGGTAGCCTCTCTTTTTTCCCTTTATATGGATATATAGTGAATATTTTTCCTAACAGGCTCTGAAAACTTGATAAAGCGCTGCTATTTGCTATATTGTATAATTTGGAGTGAAATTCTATATCCAATTCTGTCAATTTATAGGCGTCTTCACAGCTTTCCTCCTCTTCTATTATTCTCATAAGTTGCAACATGTCTTCGTCCGTTTTTCTGTCAAACAAGAAATCGGCTAATCCGACCTCGAGCATAAGTCTGAGCTCATACAAATCACTAACCGTATTTTCGCTTAATGTTCCTGAGCGTATTATCATTTTGAACAAATCAAAAGGCTCAGGAGAGACCATGACAGAGCCTTTCTTTTTCTTTGTTTCAAGGAATCCTAAAGCTCTCAAGCTACTTAGAGCTTCGCGGACAACCACTCTGCTGACCCCTAAAAGTTCGGATAACTCATTCTCTTTTGGTAAGGCCATGTTAGCGCGATAACCATCTTTTGTTACATAATCTAATATCTGCTGTTGGATGTTTTCGACTAAAGAAATCTCTTTTTTATTTCTATTTTCCATTCAATACTATAGCTTTATTTATTTCATACATATTCTATAATTACACAACAAAAATAGAATTAAATATCCATAAAATGAGTGCTTTTATACATATTATATAATATTAAAGACTCAATCACGATATTATATACTACATAATATATATAAATAGTATGTTTTACAACATATGTAATATATTTACCATTATTATGTATTATATAATAAATAAAAAACAATTATCTTGCGCAAAATATATAATACATAATAAAATAAGATGGAAAAAATAACAGGATTAATTAATGCGCCTTTTACTCCATTCAATAAGAATAATGAAGTGAATTATGAAATAATTGACAAGTATGCAAAACTATTAGTAAATAATGGATTAAAAGGTGTCTTTATTAACGGGTCGTCAGGTGAAGGTTTTTTGTTAACCGAAAAGGAAAGAATGAAAATTGCCGAAAAATGGGTTTCGATTAGTTCAAAAAACTTCTTGGTAATTGTACATGTTGGCAGCACTTGCTTAGAACAAAGCAAGAAATTGGCAAAACATGCTCAGGAGATAGGAGCTTATGCCATAGGCTCTATGGCTACTCCGTTCCCGAAAATAGGGAGAGTTCAGGAATTGGCAGATTATTGTGCAGAAATAGCGGCGAGCGCACCCCTTCTGCCATTTTATTTTTATTATATACCATCTCTTAATGATGTGTATCTTCCTATGTTACCTTTTCTGGAAGCAGTAGATGGGCGCATTCCTAATTTTGCAGGAATAAAATATACCTATGAAAGTCTTTACGAATATAACCAATGCATGCTTTACAAAAATGGGAAATATGATATGTTGCACGGACAAGATGAAACTATTCTTTCTGCTTTGGTTATGGGTGGCGCCCAAGGATGTATTGGGGGGACAACAAATTATAATGGAAAAGAGCTAGTAGGCATTGTAGAAGCATGGAAAACCGGAAATATAGAGCTTGCAAAAGAGCGACAAAATTTTTCACAGGAAGTAATCAATATTATTTGTAAATACCGGGGAAATATTGTTGGAGGAAAAAGAATAATGAAGCTAATAGGATTAGACATGGGGAAAAACCGGATTCCTTACCCAAACCTAACTGAAGATGAAGAAAAAAACTTAAAAAATGATTTGTTAAAAATAGGTTTTTTTGAAAGATGCAATAAATTCTAATCATCGCTACTGATAAAAATTATACCCTTATTAAATATCTAACAACAAGCATGAAAACAAGAAAATATTTAAAAGAATGGGCAGAAAAATATCGACAGGATTTGGTAAGTGATATTTTGCCATTTTGGATGAAATATGGTTTGGATCAGATAAACGGAGGTATATATACATGCCTTGACCACAAGGGACAGCTTATGGACAGTACAAAATCAGTCTGGTTTCAGGGGCGATTTGCGTTTGTCTGTGCTTTTGCCTATAATAACATTGAAAAGAAAGCGGAATGGTTATCAGCAGCCCATCAAACTATCGAATTTATCGAAAAATACTGTTTTGATACTGATGGTCGAATGTTTTTCGAAGTTACAGCGACAGGAATTCCATTAAGAAAAAGACGCTATATATTTTCCGAAACATTCGCGATCATTGCGATGGCTGAATATGCAATCGCTTCGGGAGATAGGACCTATGCAAAAAAAGCGTTAGAACTCTTCAAGAGAACGCAATCTTTCATAACAACACCAGGAATGTTGCCGGATAAATATACTCAGAATCTAAAACTAAAAGGACATTCGTTGACGATGATTTTGATCAATACGGCCAGTCGGATACGTGCAGCAATAAAAGATCCGGTTTTAGATATACAAATTGAAGAGTCGATACAATCAATTAAAAATGACTTTTTACATGTGGAATTCAAAGCTTTACTCGAAACTGTAAATATAAACGGTGGATTTGTTGATACCATAATGGGCAGAACTATTAATCCTGGACATTGTATTGAAACAGCATGGTTTATTCTGGAAGAAGCAAAATATAGAAATTGGGATAAGAAACTAATTGAATTAGGTACTACAATACTTGAATGGTCTTGGGACTGGGGTTGGGACAAAAAATATGGAGGAATAAATAATTTTAGAGATTGCAAGAACTTTCCAGCCCAGGATTATTCTCATGATATGAAATTCTGGTGGCCTCATACAGAGGCTATTATTGCCACTCTCTATGCTTTTGAAGCAACAAGAGATGAAAAGTACTTAGCTATGCATCAGCAAATAAGCGAATATACGTACAAACATTTTCCCGACAAAGAATATGGAGAATGGTATGGTTATCTACATTTTGATGGCAGCGTTTCCCAATCTGCAAAAGGAAATCTTTTCAAAGGACCTTTTCACATCCCTCGTATGATGATAAAATCATACATGATATGTAATGAAATAATAAAAAGAATGACATAAGAAAAAACAGTTAACCGATTTCCAAGATAGATCATTAAATATATCAATCAATATTACTATAGCTATAAGTTTTTTACCCTTATTATTGTTTAACTTCATTAAAATTTTAATTTATGCAAAAACTGTTACTTGTATTAGTTATTCTCAGCATATCGATATGTGCGCTGGGGCAAAACAAAACAATCACAGGTTTCGTATTTGATAATAAAAACGAACCTTCGGTTGGAGCAAGTGTCAAAGAGGTTGGCACAATCAATGGAACGATGGTTGATGTCGATGGCTCATTCTCATTAACTCTAAAAGGAGAAAACAGTAAAATTAGTGTGTCATTTATTGGCTTTAAAGAACAGATTATTACTGTTGGAACAAAAAAAGAGTTTAGAATCCAACTGGAAGAAGATTCCAGAGTGCTAGACGAAATTGTTGTAACTGGTTATGGAGGATCACAGTTGCGCACCAAAGTGACAAATTCCATAGCAAAAGTAAAAGATGAAACGCTAAAACAAGGTCTTTTTTCCAATCCGGCTCAAGCTCTATCTGGAGCTGTTGCCGGCTTATCTGTAAGCCAAACATCTGGTAATCCTGGAAGTACTCCAACATTAGTTCTACGAGGAGGTACTAACTTTGATGGCTCTGGTTCTCCTCTGATTTTAATAGACGGACAAGTCCGCAGTTCCTTGAGCGATATCAATCCAGATGATATAGAATCCATGGAGGTCTTGAAAGACGCAGGAGCTACCGCTATTTATGGTGCACGGGCAAACAATGGGGTCGTATTAGTCACTACCAAACGAGGAAAAGCAGGTCAGACAGAGGTTAACCTAAAAACCAAGGTTGGATTGAATTATTTTCATGACTCTTATGATTTTATGAATGCACGTGACTATATCTATTGGATGCGCACAGGCTATATGAATGCATACACAGGAAACAAAACCCATCCGGATGGCTCTGCTGTAAAGCAATGGTCTAGTTTGAGCGGTCTTACTACGGCAACCCCATACGGAACAGGTAATTTATATTGGGCTGATGCTGCTAAAACCATCCCTTTGGATGGAAATAAAAGCAGTTCTGCGATCTGGAGCACCATGAAATATAGTGACGATCTGGCATTTCTTCTTAATCAGGGTTGGGAAACAATGATAGACCCCGTATATGGAGATAAACTGATTTTCAAAAACACAAGTATTGCTGATTTTAATATTGAGACTCCGACTCTTTCTCAGGATTACAACCTGAGTGTAAATGGAGGCAATGAAAAAGGGCATTATTATGCAGGATTAGGATATAATCGTAGCGAAGGAACAGCTGTTGGCAACTGGTATCAGCGCGTTACATTCACTTTCAATGCCGATTATAAGTTAAAAGAATGGTTGACTTCATCCTCTAATTTCAATTTTGCAGACGCTAAATGGTATGGGCTATCGCCCACTCAAACCGCGGAAGCTAACTATTTTTCACGGGTATTATCTCTTCCTCCTACATTTCGGGGCTACAATGCTAATGGTGAAATGCTGTTAGGTAATAATTCAGGTGACGGGAATCAGCAATATAATCTTGATGCTTTCCATCGTGACCTGAATACAGATAAGTTTACTATGAACCAGTCTTTTACTATAAACTTTATGAAAGACCTTTCATTGAAGCTGGGAACCATCTGGTATTTTGCAGAAGATAAGCAGGAATCGTTCAATAAAGATTATATGACTTCTCCCGGTAATTATAATACCGCACATAATACTTCTGCTTATTTCGACCGGGTTTTAGATCAGACTTATAACGCTGTATTAAACTACAAGAATCAGATTAATGAGAATCATTATCTGGATGCCATGGCTGGTTTTGAATATTACGACTCTTATGACAAAGGTTTTTCTGCATCAGGTTCGGGTTCCCCTCTTGAGGATTTTATGGATCTGGAATATACTTCTACGGAAGAAGGAAAACGTAGTATCGACTCATGGCATTCGCGCCAGCGTATCATGTCTTTTTTTGGCCGGATAAATTACGATTACCAGGCCAAATACTTGCTTTCGTTTGTTGTCAGAAAAGATGGATATTCAAAATTAGCGGAAGATAATCGCTGGGGTGTATTTCCCGGAATATCGGCAGGCTGGGTGTTTAGTAAGGAGAATTTTATGGAAAAGATGAAAGATGTGGTTTCTTTTGCAAAACTCCGAGCCAGCTTTGGACTGAATGGGAATGTTAACCCGAGTTGGGTAGGCAATTATACCATACAGGGTTCTTACGGAACTACAACCAACTATGATGGAGCTCTTGCTTTGGGGCTGGGTAGCATCCCAAATCCTTACTTGAAATGGGAAAAATCGAAAACCACAGAAGTTGGCTTGGATATGGGATTTCTCAACAATCGCATCACGGCTAATCTGGGTTATTACACACGCTTGACAAGTGATAAGTATGCCAGTATTACTGTACCGTCTACTTCGGGAGTAAGCTCTATTACTTCTAATAATGGAGAGTATCAGAATCAGGGATTTGAATTTGAATTAGGCTTCAAAGTTCTTGACAGAAAAGATTGGAAATGGAATATCAATTGGAATGGCGCCGTTGCAAGCAGCAAGGTTATATCTTTACCTTACAATGGATTGTCTAACAACCGTCAAAGTGCTTACCAAGTATACAGCGGTAATGGTGATGAATTAATCTGGGTAGGCGGATATCAGGAAGGGCAACGCCCCGGCGATATTTATATGTTTATAGCTGAGGGTATATACAAATCGGAAGATGAAATACCTGATGGTTTAATAGACATCACAAGTGGAAACAACGGTTCTAGTGGACGACCTTTGTACGGAGGCACAGCGGGCTATAATAAATTGACTGCTACACAGAAAGCAAACGCATTGAAAATAGAGCCCGGTGATGTAAAATGGAAAGATGTGAATGGAGACGGAGTTATAGATAATTATGATATGGTAAAGATCGGCAACCTTAGACCGAAGTTTACAGGAGGATTCAATACTAATGTACGTTGGAAAGACCTAAGTTTATCTGCCCGATTCGATTATGCCTTGGGATTTTGGGCTATAGATTATAAAACCATGTGGATAATGTCTTGTGCTCAAGGAACCTACAATACAATATCCGAAACATTTGATACATGGAGTATTGATAATCCAGATGCAAAATTTCCAACTTATGTATGGGCTGACCAATTAGGAAAAAGAAATTATTGCCGTGAGTCATCTATTTTTGCTTATAGAGGAGATTATTTGGCTTTCCGTGAAGTTAGCTTGTCATATAAACTTCCTTCTCAATGGATACAAAAAGCTAAACTATCAAATGTTGAAGTATCTGTTACAGGACAAAATTTGGGTTATCTGACTGCAGCCAAGCACTTATTCTCTCCGGAACAATCTAGTAACAATGGTGGATATCCATTGCCACGTACTATTATTTTCGGTTTAAACGTAACTTTCTAAATTGATAAAATATGAAAAAGATATTATATAGCCTTTCCATGATAGTAGGTCTTATTTTTACATCATGTGATGCCTTGGACCTATCACCGGAAGATTACTATGGTAGTGGAAATTTTTGGAAAAACACATCACAGGTAGATGGATATATGAATGGGTTGAATTCTTATTTGAGAAGCAATTACAGTATGTTTTATGTCTTGGGTGAACTTCGTGGAGGAAACCAGCGTATCGGTACCTCTTCGTTGAATACCAGTTTGGATTATTCTGTCATTCGTTCGCAACTACTTACTAAGGATAATACAGGGATAAGTAATTGGAACGGGTTATACTCATCTATTATGCGCATAAATTTAGCTATTTCGGAATTGGAAAAAGAAACTAATTTTCTCAGCGAAAGCGAAAAAAATTACTACCTAGGCCAAGCTTACGGTTTAAGAGCCCTGCATTACTTTATGCTATATAGAACCTACGGAGGCGTTCCAATCGTCACCGAAGTAGAAATATTAAACGGAAAAGTTACAGCCGAGAAGTTCTATGTAGAAAGGGCAACTCCTCAGGCTACAATGAGTTTTCTAAAAGAAGATATAGCAAAATCGGAAAGTTACTTTGGATCAAATGTAACAATTAATAAGAATAAATGGTCTAAATATGCGACATTGATGTTGAAAGCAGAAATCTATATGTGGGCTGCTAAGGTTTCTATCACCGATTATACTGCTACCGGGCAGGCGGACTTGTCTATTGCCAAAACTGCTTTGAATGAGATAATCGGAAAATTTAGTCTATTAAGTAATTTTGAAAGCATTTTCTCTACTTCTAACAAAGAAAGCTCAGAAGTTATTTTCACTTTACATTTTGCAGATAATGAAGCAACTAACTGGGGAGGGATGTTCTTGTATCAGGATGCTGTGTTTATTAATCAGGTATATGGGAGAAATGGAGAAAAGATCACAGGAGATAGTCTCAATCTGAAAGGTACAGGAGGTGTATTCCGCCATGAATATGTTGAAGATTTCTGGAAAACATATGATGCGGAAGATACTCGTCGGGACGCGACATTCCTTGAGTATTATCAAAGTAAAAGCAGTTCGGGAGAGTTGAGTAATTTCGGTTGCGTTATGTTAAAAGGAGTTGGTTCAATAAACTCTAACAACAATCATATCTACGATAGTGATATTATTATTTACCGCTATGCAGATGCTTTATTAATGATGGCCGAGTGTGAGAATGGCTTGGGTAATCCTTGTGCCTCCTATATTAATCAAATACGTCAACGTGCCTACGGAAGTAATTATCCCGGGCATGAATATACAGAAGGCACATACGCAGAAAACGAATTGGCCATTTTACATGAACGGGATAAAGAATTCGTTTGGGAAGGTAAACGTTGGTTCGATGTTGTACGTATGCACGATTCAAATAATAAATCACTGGCTTTTTCGAATAGCGGTAATTATCCTTCAACTTCTCCTCTGCTAAATCAAGATGAGGCCTATAAATTGCTTTGGCCTGTAGATGCAAGCACATTAAATGTAAACCCACTGCTCAAGCAAACACCGGGATATTAAAACATATTTGTTGGGAATATAAACCGATTCTTGGCTGTTAAATAATCAGAATGTAGTAGAAGTCTATTCAAAAAGTCTTTTACTACATCTGATTCCCACTTAATTTCCATAAAGAGTTTTATTTTTATAGAATCAAAATAGAAATACCGATTAATATCATGAGAAAACTAATATCTTGTTTTTATTTACTACTTATATTTGTTACATACATCGGAGCCCAAGAAATTGTACAGATAAAGCACCCTCGGCTTCCCATCCTTATCGACAGGCAGGATAACATATTGTTTTATCTGCGTGTAAACACGGATATACTGAACAGCAAGATATTGAATAATGTGACAGTAAGCTTCGATAAGGAAATAAATCCTAATGAAATAAAAGCGGTAAAACTATATTACAGTGGCATTGAAAACGTGCAAAGAAAAGGGAAAGAATATTTTTCTCCTGTACAATATATATCTAGAGATATACCTGGTAAGACATTGGCGGCTAACACTTCTTATTCAATAAAAAAATCAGAGGTTACCTCTATAAAAAACGAAATAACATTATCAGCCGATCAAAACATGATAGGCGGTATAAACTATTTCTGGATCAGTATCGAAATGCATCCTCAAGCCTCAATACATTCTCAGATAAGAGCACAGATAAAAGAAATAATTATAGATGGAAAACCTGTTTTAAATCGACCGGATAAAAAGACAACCTATTATCTTGGTGTAGGTGTTCGTCACGCAGGAGATGACGGGGTTGCAGCATATCGTATACCGGGCATGGCGACATCTAACAAAGGCACATTACTGGCAGTTTACGATGCGAGGTATAATAATAGCTCTGATTTACAGGAATATATCGACATAGGCTTGAGCAGAAGTACCGATGGAGGTCAAACATGGGAGCCTATGCGTATACCAATAAAATTTGAGGAATATGGAGGGTTGCCAAAAGCACAAAATGGAGTTGGAGATCCAGCAATACTGGTGGATAAAAAAAGCGGGACAATCTGGATTGTTGCCGTATGGACACACGGCATGGGAAATGGCCGCGCATGGTTCAATTCTCAACAAGGGATGACTATAGATAAAACCGCACAATTGGTAATGGCTAAGAGTGATGATGATGGTAAAACATGGTCTGAACCTATTAATATTACCGAACAGCTAAAACAGCCTGAATGGTCCTTTTTGCTGCAGGGTCCCGGAAATGGTATTACGATGGAAGACGGAACAATTGTCTTTGCCAATCAATTTATTGGAGCAGACGGAATACCCAATGCCGGAATTATGTATAGCAAAGACCATGGAAAAACATGGCACACTCATAATTATGCCCGCTGCAATACCACCGAAGCTCAGGTTGCAGAAGTAAGTAAAGGTGTTTTAATGTTAAATATGAGAGACAATAGAGGTGGTAGCCGTGCTGTCTATACGACTACAGATTTAGGTAAAACATGGAATGAGCACGAATCTTCCCGTACAGCGTTACAAGAGCCGGTTTGTATGGCGAGCCTAATAAAAATAGCAGCAAAGGATAATATTTTCAGAAAAGACATTTTATTATTCTCTAATCCCAATACAATAAAAGAAAGAAAAAATATTACCATAAAGGCCAGTATGGATGGCGGACTGACATGGCTTCCCGAAAATCAATTGCTGATAGATGAAGAACATGGATGGGGTTATTCGTGCCTGTCGCAAGTAGATAAAGAAACTGTCGGTATACTCTACGAATCCAGTGTCGCCCATATGACCTATCAGGCTTTCAAATTAACTGATATAATCAAAAAGCCGTGAGATGAAATACTCTATTCTCATATTCCTATTATCTTACTCATCCTTTATATTTGCGGGAGTAGGTGATCTTTTACCCATGCCGCAACAAGTAAAAAAGAATGGGCTATTTTTTCCTTTAGATAAAGTTAAGCTCTCTACTTCTGTCTTTGAGAAAGAATGGTCGGATTTGATAACAAGCACAGGAGGTAAGGTTAGCCGGTCGGCAAAGGCTGAAATAATAGTAACCCTTGTCGATAACCTTGATGGTGTGGATTTGAACCAGCAGGAAGCCTATACGCTTTCCATTACAAGGAATCGTATATATGTGAAAGCTATAGGCCAAGAAGGGATCTACTGGGCTATGCAAACGTTGAAACAACTTAAGGTAAAAAGAGGATCGAAGTACTACATGGAAGGTTGTGAAATTACAGATTTTCCGGCTTTTAGGATAAGAGGATTTATGCAGGATGTTGGTCGGACATATATTTCTTTAGAAGAACTTAAAAGAGAAATAGATGTACTGTCACAATACAAAATAAATACTTTTCACTGGCATCTTACCGAAGATTTAGGATGGCGTCTTGAGAGTAAAATATTTCCAATATTGAATGATAGTATAAATTACATAAGACATCCCGGTAAATATTATACATTGGAAGAGGCTAAAGAGTTAGTCGATTTCTGCAAAAAACGTAACGTCCTGCTGATACCGGAAATCGATATGCCGGGACACAGCCTTGCTTTCAGGAAGGCATTCAGGCACGATATGCAAAGCAAAGAAGGAATGACTATATTGAAGCTTCTGATAGATGAGATATGTGATACATTTGATGTTCCATATATTCATATTGGCACAGATGAAGTACAGTTTACAAATCCGGAATTTATACCCCAGATGGTAAATTATATAAGAGGAAAAGGTAAAAAGGTCATATCATGGAATCCCGGATGGAAATACCAAGCGGGAGAAATAGATATGACCCAACTATGGAGTTATAGAGGGAAAGCTCAGGAATGGATACCTGCAATAGATTCAAAGTTCCACTATATCAATCATTTCGATGCTTTTGCCGATCTGGTTGCATTGTACAACAGCCGTATCTTGAATGTCAGCCAAGGCAGTGAAAGCCATGCTGGATGTATTATCGGAATGTGGCACGACAGATATGTGAAAGAAGAACAGAATATTCTGAAACAGAATAACTTTTATCCGGTAATGTTAACTTTGGCTGAGCGTACATGGCAAGGAGGGGGAACGGAATATTTCGATGTTAGAGGTACGATGCTTCCCGAAGAAGGATCTTCGGATTTTAAGAATTTCAAAGAATTTGAAAACAGACTGTTGTGGCATAAAGAAAACAATTTACAGGGATACCCCTTTGCTTATGTCAGGCAAACCGGCGTAAAATGGAGAATAACGGAAGCTTTTCCCAACAATGGCGATTTAGCAACATCTTTTCCGCCCGAATATAAAATAGAAACATCTTACAGCTATGATGAGAAAGCGTACAATACAAAAGATGCTATAGGTGCAGGAATCTATTTAAGACATGTATGGGGAACATTTGTTCCCGGATTTTATAAGAATCCAGAACCCAATCACACAGCTTATGCATATACCTATGTATATTCTTCTAAAAATCAAGATGTAGGTTTGTGGTTTTCCACACAGGACTATTCCCGTTCAGAAAAGGATTTACCTCCTCGACAAGGAAAATGGGACTATAAAGAAAGTAAGATTTGGATCAACGATAGAGAGATAGAACCTCCTGTTTGGGAATCATCCCATACAATCCAATCGAGTGAGATACCATTGACAAATGAGAATTTTCAGGCACGCGCTCCAATTCCTGTGAGATTAAATAAAGGATGGAATAAAGTTTTACTAAAATTACCGGTCGGACAATTTAGTATAAATGAAATTCGGTTGGTAAAATGGATGTTTACCTGTGTTTTTGTAACTCCTGACGGAAATCAAATTGAAAAACTCATATACTCTCCGGACAAAATAAGATGAATATGAAACGAGCATTTTTATTGATTCTATTTGTATTCCCTTTATTTATTTCTGCTCAACAGCTAAAGCATTCAACATTCTATGAGCAAAGAAATAGTCTGTTTGAACTGCTTTCTATTTCTTCCGACGACATTATATTTCTAGGAAATAGTATTACCAACGGAAATGAATGGGGTGAGCTATTCAATAATATCCATATAAAAAACAGAGGTATTAGCGGAGATATTTCCGAAGGGATACTCGATCGCCTGGATAATATCCTGAGAGGAAAACCCAAAAAGATATTTCTGCTGATCGGAATAAACGATATTGCACGAAATATATCTGTCGACTCTACAGTTCAAAATATCAAGTCTATTATTTCTAAAATTCAATCAGTAACTCCGAAAACAAAGTTGTACTTGCAAAGTGTATTGCCTGTCAATTCTGACTTCGGTACGTTTGCAGGACATATGAAATCGGATTCAATAAAGAATTTAAATGAGAAATTAAAAAGTATAACTGAAGAATATTCTTTACGGTATATAGACTTGTATTCGAGGTTTGTAACTACAGGGACAAATAAACTAAATCCAAAATATACAAATGACGGATTACATCTTATGGGAACGGGCTATTTTTTATGGAGAGATATTCTTATGCCATATGTTGAAGAAAAGTAGATTGATATGAGAAAAGTGTTTATTCTATTATTAATATTTCCGGTTTGTGTATCAGCTCAAAAGAAAACAAAAATAGCCTGTCTCGGGAATAGCGTGACCTTCGGTTATTTACTTCCCGATAGAGAGAAAGCCTGCTATCCTTCACAACTGCAAAAGCTATTAGGAAATGATTATGACGTTAAAAACTTCGGCAAAAGCGGAGCTACTCTTTTGTCAAAAGGACATAGGCCATATATAGAACAAGAAGAATATATAGCAGCTCTGAATTATGCTGCTGACATTGTTATTATTCATTTAGGATTAAACGATACCGATCCCCGAAATTGGCCAAATTACAAGGATGACTTTTTTATAGATTATCTAAACCTGATAGACTCTTTTCGAAAAGTAAATCCGAAATGTGAAATATGGATTTGCCGAATGAGCCCGATTACATATAAGCATACTCGGTTTATATCCGGCACACGTGACTGGTATGCCGAGATTCAAAAGAAGATAGAACTGGTTGCAGACTATGCTCATGTAGGACTGATAGATTTTGAGGAAAAGCTCTTCCATCGCCCCGATCTTTTGCCTGATGCCTTACATCCTAATGCAGAAGGCGCTAAAGCATTGGCCGAGACGGTATATAGTACCTTAACAGGTAATTACGGAGGATTGCGAATGTCTGTTCTTTATACAGACAATATGGTACTGCAAAGAAATCGGTATTTAAAGGTACAAGGAATTGCAAATAGTAAAGAAGAAGTAACGGTAGAAATAGGAGTACAGAAACATGCAACTGTTGCTAAAATTAATGGCAAATGGGAAGTGACGTTAGACCCTTTGTCAACAGGCGAAACTTATACTTTAAAAATTTCGACAAAGAATAAAACTTTAAAATACAATAATGTAGTTGTCGGGGAGGTTTGGTTATGTTCCGGACAATCTAACATGGCATTCTACCTTAATAATGATGCTGATTTTAAGAAAAACGACCGTAAATTGAACAATAAAAACATCCGTTTCTTCGATATGAAACCCAAATGGGAAACAAATGCTGTGGAATGGGATAGTATAGCCCTTAAGTCTTTAAACCGGTTACAATATTTTGAAGATGCATCATGGACTGAATGTACACCTGGCTCTGCCGCACAATTCTCCGCCGTTGGCTATTACTTTGGACGCATGCTGGCCGACAGCCTTGATGTACCAATCGGATTGATTCATAACGCTGTCGGAGGCGCACCGATAGAATCCTGGATAGATAGAAAAACTTTGGAATTCAATTTCCCGGAAATACTGAAAGATTGGATGAAAAATGATTTCATACAGGATTGGGTAAGGGGCAGGGCCATCTTAAATATAAGAAAGTCGGCCGACCCCGATCAACGCCATCCGTACGAACCTGCCTATTTATTTGAGTCCGGTATATTGTCGCTAAAAGAATATCCAATCAATGGTGTTATCTGGTATCAAGGAGAATCGAATGCTCATAATATTGAAGCCTTCGAACGGCTGTTCCCTTTATTTGTTTCCAGTTGGAGAAGTTACTGGAATATGCCGAGATTGCCTTTTCTTTATGTTCAGCTTTCCAGCCTGAACCGCCCGTCATGGACATGGTTTAGAGATTCACAACGAAAATTGATGGATAAGATCCCCGATATCTATATGACTGTTTCAAGCGATAAGGGAGACTCATTGGATGTTCATCCATATTATAAGAAAGATATCGGAGAACGTTTAGCTTTCTGGGCTTTGAATAAAGAATACGACAAAAATCATATTATTCCCTCTGGACCTTTGTATCGTTCGGCAGAATATAGAAGAAACAATGTTCTGATTTCATTCGATTATTCGCAAGGCATGCATGCATCCATAAGAGAAGATATAATCGGGTTTGAATTGGCCGAAATCGATGGACTATATCACCCGGCAAAAGCAGAAGTGGTAAATGATAAAGTAAAAGTATCCTCTGAAAAAGTGAAAAATCCAAGGTACGTGAGGTATGGCTGGCAGCCTTTTACACGAGCTAATCTGGTAAATAGAGCTAATCTGCCGGCCTCAACATTTAAAACAGAAGAAAAGACAATGAAAGATATTAAAGAAAAAGTGCGTTGCGAATCTTTGCCCGATTATCCTGTCGAAGGAGGGGTATCCGGGGTTTTTATAGGTGTGCATCACGATAAACTGATTATTGTAGGAGGATGTAATTTCTCCGATAAACCGGCAAAGGCAGGAGGAGAAAAGATGTTCTATGATGATGTCTATTTACTTGATATTTCTGAAGCTTCAGATAATAAAAAGTGGGTAAAGTGCTTGCCGTTCCCTCATAAAGTGGCTTATGGCACAGCCGTAAGTACAGATGAAGGAATAATCTGCATTGGCGGTCAGAACAAAACATCAGCATTGTCCGATGTTATATTAATACAATATGACAATAATGCTAAAAACCTTCAATATAAACGCTTGCCATCGCTTCCTGTAAATCATTTCAACGGAAGTGCTACCATACTAGACAATATCATATACGTTGCAGGAGGCATATCTTCAGACAAAAATAAAGGGGTGATTTATTACCTTGATTTGAAAAACAAAATATCCGGTTGGAGAAGAATTGATTCTCCTTATAAATATGAAAGACAACAGCCTGTATTAGTGGCCCAGGAAGGATGTTTATTTCTTGCCGGAGGATATGACGAACAAACTCCTAAAGTTTTTACAGATGTTATGAAGTTTGATTTCAAATCGAATCAATGGATAAAATTTTCAAACATAGAGCCTGATGGCGGAGACTTAAAAACTTTTGTCGGTGCATACGGAGTCCCTTTTGGAACAGATAAAATATTATTTACAGGAGGAGTTGATTACGAACGTTTCGACTCTGCCCTTAAAAGAATAAAAAAGATGCAAGAAGCCATCAAGTCGGAAGAGAATCAACTCGCCTCTACACTAAAGGAAGTAGGAAAAGAATACATGAGTCAAAATCCGGAATGGTATAAGTTCAAAAAGGATTTGACGTTTTTCGACGTACGGACTGGCTGCTGGCATTCATTTGGCGATTACCCTGAGTTAGCTAGGGCAGGCGCTGGAGTAATCCTATGGAATGATAAACTATATATCGTTTGTGGCGAATTGAAGCCCGGAGTTAGATCGGCAAAAGTCAACAGCCTGATTGTACAATAAACATTTTATTACTTACTGAATACTTTTAGCTTTAATAATATCAAGAACATGAAATTAGAAGAAAAGAAAATATATCCATGGGTGGTGGTTGGTTTATTATGGATGGTAGCTTTATTAAACTATATGGATAGGCAAATGTTATCGACAATGCGTGATTCAATGATGATAGACATTGCCGAATTGGAATCTGCCGCAAATTTTGGGCACTTAATGGCCATATTCTTATGGATATACGGATTTATGAGCCCCGTTGCAGGGATTATAGCAGACAGATTGAACCGGAAATGGCTGATTGTAGGTAGTCTTTTTATATGGTCAACAGTTACTTTATTAATGGGATACTCCTCTTCTTTTAGTCAACTGTATGTTCTTCGCGCATTGATGGGGATAAGCGAAGCCTTATATATTCCTGCCGGACTATCCTTAATTGCAGATTATCATACCAATAAAACCCGTTCTCTGGCAGTTGGTATCCATATGACCGGCTTATATACAGGACAGGCTATCGGCGGTTTTGGAGCAACGGTGGCTGCAGCCTATTCTTGGAAAGCAACTTTCCATTGGTTTGGAATTATCGGAATTATATACAGTATTATATTGATTCTCTTTCTGAGAGAAAAAAGAATGCCTGTCATAATTAAGGATTTAAATAAGTCAAAAGAAAAAGGTTCTGTACTCAAGGGGTTTGTTATGCTTGCTGCCAATATTTGGTTTTGGGTTATCCTATTGTACTTCGCAACGCCAAGTTTACCGGGATGGGCGACCAAAAACTGGCTGCCAACTCTATTTTCATCCAATCTTTCGATAGATATGGCACAAGCCGGACCACTCTCTACTATTACTATTGCAGTATCGTCGTTTATCGGGGTTATTATTGGCGGTATTATTTCAGACAAATGGATTCAGAAAAATCTGAGAGGGCGTATCTATACCGGAGCTATAGGGCTCGGACTGATTATACCGTCCTTATTGCTATTGGGCTTTGGAAACAGCTTCCCTACGGTAATCGGGGGCGCGCTTTGTTTCGGGTTAGGATATGGTATGTTCGATGCCAATAATATGCCTATCCTGTGTCAGTTCGTTTCATCTAAATACAGAGCCACTGTCTATGGACTAATGAATATGACAGGTGTTTTTGCCGGAGCATTTATTACCGACCTTTTAGGACGCTCTACGGATTCCGGAAAACTTGGTAGCGATTTTGCAATGTTAAGTATTTTGGTATTCTTTGTTCTTTGTATTCAACTGCTCTATCTCCGGCCTAAGGTATCCAACATGAAAGATTAACTGCAGAAAGTGACGCTATTTTAGCTATAATAGTTTCAATTCGATCAATTTCTTCTCCCGATAAGTTTGAGTCAAATTGGATGGGATTGATGACTTTTCCCCTTCCCTTTATACGACAAAAGAGGATGAACTGCACATATATAATTTTAATAAGATTCTTGTAATTTTTTTACGTAGATTCTTATTTTTAGACTATATTAGCACCGATATCAATAGATAAACATTCTATGGAAAATGGCATTTTATTCAGCGAAAGACAGAGCTTCAAGCAATGGTGGATTTGGATTATCCTGCTCGCTATCGATGGGTTGTTTCTTTATGGCTCATACAAACAACTCTTTCTGGAAGAACCTTTTGGCAACAAACCGATGAACGACACGGGACTTATCCTAATGACAAGCTTAGCAATTATACTGACCCTTTTATTCATCTTTTTGCGTCTCGACACAAAAATAAAGAAAGACGGAATTTACGTTCGTTTCTTTCCATTCCATCTTTCCTATAAACATTACCCCTGGGATTCTTTGCGGGAATGTTATATAAGAAAATACTCCCCCATAACCGAATATGGAGGCTGGGGAGTAAGACTGGGATTATTCGGCAAAGGGAAAGCATTCAATGTTTCGGGCGGCAAAGGTTTGCAGTTGGAATTTACAAACCAAAAGAAGATACTGATCGGAACGGGTAAATCGGACGAAATGGCAAAGGTCTTAAAGGAGATCGGGCAACTAAAACGACAACAAAAATCATAAATAGGCCAGGTTTAGCCGCCTATCTTAGAAAAATAAACTGGAAATAATTAGGAGAACATCTGCTTCTTTATTTTAAATGCTTTTTCTATTTCTCCTGTCGGTGTCTTTTGAGTCTTCTTTTGAAAACCATTGAATGAAACAACTGTTTGCCCTTCATCGAAAATAAAAAACACCCAAAATCAAATTAAGGGTGTATAATTGGGTACAAAAACAACAAAAGCCTGAAATTCAGGCTTTATTGTGGAGCTGGAGAGATTCGAACTCTCGTCCAAACGAGGAATTAATCTGCTTTCTACATGCTTATCTTCGCCTTCATTGTCGGGACAGGACAAGACCGAAGCCACCCATCCTATCCTTATTCTCTTAATTTCATCCGAAGCCCGAGACCTGCTTCAGACTATCTCCGATATTGCTGTACCACCTATTTCGGATTGCTTCGAAGCCAGAGCTTCCGGGTGATATCTCGTCCAAGCACCTGGTGCAAGGATTAAGCTATTGATCTACTGTGCTTCGATCAAGCAGCGAGAGCGTAATTATTTTCGCCAGTTAATGTTTTGTCATCCGAGATTATAGTGCCGGGCAACGACGCACTGCATGCTTACAAACCACTTCTGCCCGCTGTCAAAACCGGTCAGCCCCATACTTATTACCTTCTGATATGCAATCATTTAATATCAGGAAGTGAATACTAAGCAACAAACGAGTAACAACTATTGATAGACATTTGTCCGAATAATATCCGGACACAAAGGTAATATAAAAAATAGTACGATAATGGTTCTTTTTAAATTAGCCTGTTTAAATTTTGCTCGTTCATTGTTTAGCTCTGTTTTTAGGGCAGTTGATTGATTTGTGAAGTGAGAATAGCGGGCTATTTAATAACAATACAATGTATTGATTTTTTTAAATCTTCAAAATCGGGTAACAAAAACGAAACCTGTTTGTAACAAAAATAATAAACATTTGCTTTTCATTAAGAATAAGAGAAGGCAATTCTAAAAGTTTTGTCCTATGAATGAAAGTAAAAACGTGGTTATCAAGTTAAAAAGCATTCCGGGTAAAGTTATTCACTTTAACGGGGAAGGGACCCGGATAAACCCGAAAGTGAAGGTCGCCTTTTTCACCGATATCCTTTTAAGGGATTTCGACGGCGCTATAAAAACAATGTACCAGTTGATAGACCGGATCCCGGAGGAGCGCTTCGAATACCTGTTTTTCAGCGGTGTCCTTCCCAAGGAAACGCTGAAGCAGGAAGTCATACAAGTTCCGGCAGTTTCAACCCCATTCAATATCAACTATAAGGTTGTTCTGCCGGAATACGGAAGACGCCGGCTGACCGAGGCCCTGGCCCGCTTTCAGCCGGATGTGATCCATATCTCCACCCCTTCCCCCCTGGGCTTTTTCGCCCTGGATTATGCGAAGAAGTATCATATTCCGGTCTTGTCGATCTACCATACTCATTTCCTCTCCTATATGCAATATTATTTCAGAGGATTGCCGTTCCTTATTCCCTGGACGGAGGCGTTTGTCAAAAAGATGTACCGGAAATTTTACAACCAATGTGACTTGGTCTACACGCCGACGGCCTATATCACAGAAGAATTGAAAGAATGCGGCATTTCGGGAAAACTATTGAAATTATGGCAACGCGGGCTGAACCTACGCTTATTCAATCCGGGGAAAAGGGATGAGCTCTTCATCAAAAGCCTTACCGGAAATGACAGGCCTTGCCTCCTTTTTGCTTCGAGGCTCGTCTGGGAAAAGAATGTGGAGACTCTGTTCCGTATCTATGAAGAAGCGGAAGCCTTGCAGTTAGATCTCAATTTCATTATTGCCGGAAGTGGAGCCGCCGAAGAAGAGGCCCGGAAAAGAATGAAAAAGGCCGTCTTCCTCGGATTTGTCGATCCCGAAACATTAGCCAGGGTATATGCCTCCTGTGACCTGTTTGTTTTCACCTCCGTTTCGGAAACCTACGGAAATGTCGTGGTGGAAGCCATGGCCAGCGGATGCGTTCCCGTGATCGCCCGCGGGGGCGGTTCCCAGTCCCTGGTGGAAAACGGAGAAAACGGATTTTTATGTGATGCGGAAGATCCGAAAGATTACCTGACCAAGATCCTCCGGTTATTGAACGATAAAAAACTCAAGGAAAGAATGCAATCTTCCGGCTATCGGTATACCTCAGGCCTCAGTTGGGAACGACTGGCCGATGCTTACTTCAAGGATATCGAAAATCTGGCCGGAGAAAACAAAACCGCCAGCCGGGAACGGGGAAAGTCGCTTGTTTTAAGAAATGACCGTCCCCTATCTCCCGCCAAACTCATGAGTTGGATTTCAAATGTCTGAGAACGAAATAGCCAAGTTAGATACAGATAAAATAGCCGCAAGTCTTTTCCCGGGAGTCGAAATACCAAAGTTCATCCTGCGGATTTTGTGTAAAATCGCACATGTAGATGACATAAACGAACTCTTTGCCGGAGCCCCCGGAAAAAAGGATATCGACTTCGTGGATGCAAGCATGAAATACTTCAATATTTCATGCCGCGTCGCCGGTGCGGAACGCCTTCCTGCCGGTGACCGCCCTCTCATCTTCGTCAGCAACCACCCTCTGGGGGCGCTGGAAGCGATATCGATCGCCCACATCCTGGGGCATCGCTATAACGGGAAGATCAAGTTTTACGCCAACGAGTTTCTCCGCCATATCGAACCGTTAAAAGACCTGTTCCTTCCTATTTACAAACGCCGCCATCAAAGCAGGGAAAACATCCGGCTGATCCAGGAGTTCTACGAGTCCGCCCAACACCTGATTTCCTTTCCGGCAGGCATCACTTCCCGACTGCATGGAAAGAAGATAGTCGACGTGGATTGGCACGGTAATTTCATAAAAAAGGCGGTGGAATATAAGCGCGATGTGGTTCCCCTCTATTTCGAAGCGCGTAACTCTTCCTTCTATTACCGGCTCGAACGGTTCCGGATGCTCATTCGTTCCAGAATCAGCTTCGAGACCCTCTTCCTACCCAACGAAATGTTCAAGCAAAGGGGGAAAATTTTCACCCTCTATATCGGTGATCCCATCCCTTGGCAAACGTTCAATTCTTCCCGGACTTCCCAGGGATGGGCCGCCTATGTCAAAGAGATAGCCTACCGCCTGCCGCCGGATGCATAGACCGTTTCTACCCATTTGCTGGGAGCCTGTTTAAGTTTTGCCTGAATCCTGTGGTTTTTCCCTGCACAATCTCTACCTTTCGGCTTAGTAACGGTGTAAATTTTGTCCTGGCAGAGGTATTTAAATCCCTGAAAAAAATCAGTGCACTCAATGCATCCATTCAGTATACTGAATTATAAAATCGAGTATACTCGATTTATTCACTCAGTATACTCGATTTTTCACGTAGGACACGAGGCGGATAATCATCTAACGAAATTGTCTTTCTTATAAATGCTTTCGGAAAATTTAAACAGTTACTATATCTATTACCATTAATATGAAAAACCGAATGAATACGAGAAGTGATTTGTCGTCCGAGGAAGACCCGGAACCCATGGAGGATATCTTTCATTACAAAGACCCATCCATCACCCTTTTTAATCACTATATGGAAGAACACATCTCTCCCGGGAAACAACAAACGTTCCTGTTCGGGATCTACCTGAAAGGATTCCGCCTCTGGCGCAAATGGCCCCTGAAATACCGCCGGTTCTTCGTCAACCTGGTCTGCAGCACCCGCCAGCAGTTCCTCGACTTCCTCCGGGAAAACACACCGCTAGGAGCCTTACTCTATACCCTCCCCGACAAGGACTGGTTCATCAAACTCATCAACCTGTATTGGCAGACCGCCGGCTCCCGGTCGGTCTCCCCGCAAAGGATAGCTTTCGCCCTGTCACTTGGCTTTGCCTGCAACCTGAAAATGAAATACCTTGCCGACCGCATTCGCTATGCCCGCCCCGATTCGGACGAGCTTATCACGTTGTATAAGAAAGTGACTTTGAATGATATCGATGAAATGTAATGAACGATGAAAGAGGAACGGGGAGCTCTGCTAAAGGGTAAAAATGAGTGGTAAGGCATATAAAAGCTGTTTGCAAAGCGGGAGTAACGGACTTTCAATAATCGATACAATTCGGCGGGATTACAGAAAAAACGGAAACGAAAACAGACATCTATACTTTAATACAAACTATTATCGAATAAATAACCTATAAAAACACGAATCAAGACAAATTGTCAATATAAAATCTTTTATAGATTATTGGGCTACCGATATTCATCAATTTTAGAGCCCTCTATTTCTTAAATAAACCTTATCATTGCAAGAATAATACAAATTGATATTAGACGAAATTTGAAATGAAGGAATTTACTCTCGGTTCTCCTTGCCGTTCATTCTTCAAGCCCTGCTTACTATGAACGGTACCGTCGGATTACTCCGGCAAACCGGCGCCGTCAGATTGTACGGTTGCTATTTACCGAAGAGAGAACCCGGGAAAAAGGCGTCTGGAAACAGCGCTTGAAAAGAATTCCGAAATTGAAGGAAAACATAGAACCGATTGCCTGATATTCTCATTGCAATCGGCTATTTTATAAGAGAATATAAATGTACAGCACGCTTTTTTCGTCACCCTGGAAATGGGACTGACGAAACGTAGTGTGTCTAAGGGTAAGGTTGAAATAGACTGCATTTTTATTGTTTTCATATTTTCGTCCATCATTAATTACTATGGGAATATATACACACTTAAGAAGGCTTACTCAATCCCCCTATTTGAACAGGTGGATTGTATTCATAGGAGACTCGTTTCTTTCGTTAGCGGCAACCCTATGTACATTATTTTTCTTGCATTTCCTGCGCGGCAACTCGTTTCCGCTGCTTACCAGCGTAAAATACCTGTCGCTTTCGCTCGTTTGCAGTGGAATCTCTTTTCTAGCCTGCGGCACTTATAAAGGGATCATCCGCCATTCCACCCTCTCCGAAGCCGGACGCCTCGGCCTGGCTTCATTAATGAAAGCGCTGTCCATTTTTGTCTTCGCTTCGTTCGTCTTAAAAGACATTTCCCTCCATATCCGTACGATCGAAGCGGTGATGGACGGCCTGTTCACCTTCCTTATCCTCAACTCCTCCCGTATCACCATCGTCATGCTTTACCACGTGGTAAAGAACAGTTTCGCCAATAACTACGACCGACTCCTGATTTTTACGGGCGACGACGACCGGGATACGGATACTGCACCGTTTTTCAAAAACAGCAAATACCAGGTCGAAGGCTATTTGCGCGTGGGAAAAAGGAAAAGAATGCGCATAGGCGAATATAAAGTCTATTTTGTCAAAGAATTCAACCAGTTCAAACTTCTTGTCACCCATATGCGGATCAAGAATGTCCTGTTCATCAATCGCCGGGACGTCGAAAACGAACAGGAGCGGATCATTCGCTTCTGTGAACGGATGAAGGTGGGAATGCTGATGCTGCCTTCCATAGATGAACTAAAGGACGGAAAGATAATCAACCGCAACTTGCCCCAGATACATATCGAAGACCTGCTCGGACGCGAAGAAATCGACATCGACATGGACGAGATTGCGCCGGAATTCGCCGGCAAGACGGTACTGGTCACCGGCGCAGCGGGCAGCATAGGCAGCGAACTCTGCCGCCAGTTGGCCCTTATGGACGTGAAGCGGTTGATTCTCTTCGATTCGGCCGAAACGCCGCTGCATAACGTGCGGCTCGAGTTCCGCCGGAAATTTCCGGAACTGGATTTTGAGGCGGTCATCGGCGACGTACGTGTCCTGGAAAGGGTGCATATGCTCTTTGAGAAATACCAGCCGCAGATTGTCTTTCATGCAGCGGCTTACAAACATGTGCCGCTGATGGAGGAAAATCCGTGCGAAGCAGTGCTTGTCAACGTAATCGGCACTCGTCAGGTAGCCGACATGGCGCTGAAATACAAGGCGGAGAAGATGATCATGATCTCCACGGACAAGGCGGTGAACCCCACCAACGTAATGGGCGCTTCAAAGCGGTTGGCCGAGATCTACGTGCAAAGTCTCGGTAACGCCGTCAAGAAAGGTTCCATCAAGGGAACGACGCAATTCATTACTACCCGCTTCGGCAACGTCCTGGGAAGCAACGGCAGCGTGATCCCCCATTTCCGTGAACAGATTGCGAACGGCGGGCCGGTCACGGTGACCCATCCCGACATCATCCGTTTCTTCATGACCATCCCTGAAGCCTGCCGGCTCGTGATGATCGCCGCCTCCATGGGAGAAAGCAACGAAATCTTCGTCTTCAAAATGGGGAAACCGGTGAAGATCGTAGACCTGGCCACGCGGATGATCGAACTGGGGGGACTGGTTCCCGGAAAGGACATCAAGATCACATTCACTGGTCTTCGTCCCGGCGAAAAGCTCTATGAAGAGATGCTGAGCAACAAAGAGAACACCGTCCCCACGCGGAATGAGAAGATCCTTATTGCCAAAGTACGCGAATATAATTATTTCGATATCCAAAACAGCTTCAAACAATTCGAGCAACTCTCGCGCAATGTCGAGATTCTCCCGACGGTACAGTTGATGAAGCGGATCGTCCCCGAGTTTATTTCGCAGAATTCCAAGTTCGAGACGTTGGATAATATCCCCGCTCCCATCCCCATACCCGTCCCGGTACCCGTGGAAAACAATAACACCCACTAAGCGATCGGGAATACGAAAATCAAATAGACTCCGGATCAGTCATACGCTTCACCGAAACATAAGGATTATACCTGGCAGAACTTAAAAGGGCATTGGGCGATCGGAAAATCGATATCGTATTCGATAACGCACAGACTCGCTCGAAACAAAATTTTTACCGCTCAATTATCAATAATCGTATACGAATAACCGAACTATAAAGACCTACCATGATTTTACACAAAGAAAAAGACAAACTGAAAACGGCTTATCAGATATCTAAAATTCATTGGGAAAGGATGCAGTACGCTTACGGTAAAAAACGGATTTTCCGATATAAATCATGAGAACGGAGTTGATTATCAATGTTTAATGAATTTTAAAGACGCAAAGTTTTATGCGTTTCGAGTCTTTTCCTCTAAGAAATAAGTATAAATAAATACCAATATAAGATGAAAGCAGTATTTATGGGATTAGGATATATCGGCCTGCCTTCCGCAGCCATCGCGGCAAGTAAAGGGGTGGAAGTAATTGGGGTCGATGTCAATCCCGAAGTAGTTGATACTATTAATGCCGGAAAAATCCATATCGTAGAACCGGAGTTGGACAAAGTTGTAAAGCAAGTAGTGGAAAGCGGACAATTGAAGGCTCAGTTGAAACCCGAAGAAGCTGACACTTTCCTGATTGTGGTTCCTACTCCATTCCGGCAAAACCACCGCCCGGACATCTCTTACGTAGAATCGGCCACCCGCGCCGTGATTCCCTATCTGAAAGTCGGTGATTTGTATATTATCGAGTCGACATCCCCGGTAGGAACTACCGAAAAAATGACCGAGCTGATCTGGAAAGAACGTCCCGAGCTGAAAGGCAAACTATCTATCGCCTACTGTCCGGAGCGGGTACTTCCCGGTAATGTCATTTACGAATTGGAACATAACGACCGGGTGATCGGCGGTATCGATGCAGAGTCAACTGAAAAAGCCCAGGCGTTCTACCGTTATTTCGTCAAAGGAGATTTGCATGCTACGAACGCCCGTACGGCCGAGATGTGTAAACTGACGGAAAACTCTTCCCGTGACGTGCAAATAGCTTTTGCCAATGAACTTTCTATGATTTGCAGTAAAGCCGGCATCAATGTCTGGGAATTGATTACATTGGCTAACAAGCATCCGCGTGTCAATATACTTCAGCCCGGATGCGGAGTCGGAGGCCATTGTATCGCCGTAGATCCATGGTTTATCGTTTCCGATTTTACCGAACAGGCGCAGATTATTAAACGGGCGCGTGAGACAAATGATTACAAGGCCGACTGGTGCGCCAATCAAGTTTTGGAAGCTGCCCAGGCCTTTGAGAATCGGACCGACCGTATTCCGGTCATTGCCTGTATGGGATTGGCCTTCAAGCCGGACATCGACGACTTGAGGGAATCGCCTGCCAAATATATCACTTCCCGTATCATTGCCGAATCCAACGCGGAAGTATTGGTGGTAGAACCTAATGTTACCATGCATAAGAGCTTTGTATTAACAAATTACCAGGAGGCCTACGATAAAGCAGACATCGTCGTTTGGTTAGTCAAACACAAAGAGTTTTTGACCATAATACCCCAAGTCGAGAAGATAGAATTGGACTTTTGTGGCATAAGAAAGTAGAAATAGAAAGATGGCATAATGAAGAAGAAAATATTGTTGGTTTTCGGGACTCGCCCCGAAGCCATTAAGATGGCTCCTTTGGTAAAAGAATTTCAGAAACATCCGGAACAATTCGAGACTAAGATTTGTGTAACTGGACAGCATCGACAGATGTTGGACCAAGTGTTGGAAGTTTTTGAAATTAAACCGGATTACGATTTAAATATTATGGCTCCCAATCAGGATCTTTACGATATAACTTCCAAAGTGCTCTTAGGGCTGCGTGATGTGTTGAAAGACACGAAACCGGACATCGTCTTTGTACATGGCGACACGACTACCTCGATGGCTGCAGCCTTGGCTGCCTTCTATCAACAAATACCGGTCGCCCATGTCGAAGCAGGACTACGTACCCACAACATTTACAGTCCCTGGCCGGAAGAGATGAACCGACAAATCACCGGTCGCATTGCCACATACAACTTAGCGCCCACCCCTCTCAGCAAACAAAACCTGCTGGCGGAAGACGTAAAAGAACAAAGCATCACGGTCACCGGAAACACGGTTATTGACGCCCTTTACTTAGTCGTAGAAAAAATCAAAAACGACAAATCCCTTTCCGAATCATTGAAGAAGCAACTGAAAAGCGCCGGATACGACATCCCTCGTTTGAAATCCGGCAAAAAGTTAGTTTTGATTACCGGCCATCGCCGGGAAAACTTCGGAGAAGGCTTTATCCAGATGTGCAAGGCTATTAAAACCCTCACGGAGAAATATCCGGACGTAGATTTCGTTTATCCCATGCATTTGAATCCCAACGTACGTAAACCTATCAAGGAAGTCTTTGGAGAAGAAGAACGTTCAAATATTTTCTTTATTGAACCCCTGGAATACCTGCCATTTGTCTACCTAATGGAGCAAAGCACCGTGGTCTTAACCGATAGCGGAGGCATTCAGGAAGAAGCCCCCGGATTAGGCAAACCCGTATTGGTGATGCGCGACACCACCGAACGTCCCGAAGCCTTGGAAGCCGGAACCGTAAAACTCGTAGGCACGAATTATGACCTGATCATTTCGGAAGTTGCAAAACTGTTAGACGATCAAGCCTATTACGACACCATGGCGCAAGCCAATAACCCGTATGGGGATGGAAAGGCTTGCGAAAGAATTATTGAATTCATAAAATAGTATTTATGAAAGGGATTGTACTTGCAGGAGGATCCGGAACGAGGCTTTACCCGATAACTAAAGGCGTTAGTAAGCAATTATTGCCCATCTAGGATAAGCCGATGATTTATTTATCCCATTTCGGCATTAATGTTGGCAGGTATTCATGAAATTCTTATCATATCTACCCCTTTGGACTTACCCTGATTCAAGCGATTATTAGGAGACAATTCAGATATTGGAGTACATTTCGAATATGCCGAACAACCGAGACTTGATGGTTTGGCACAAGCGTTTATCTTCGGAGAAATATTTATTGGGAAAAATGCTGCATGTCTGGCACTGGGCGATAATATTTTCTACGGACAAAGCTTTCCTTCCATGCTTCGACAAGCGGTAAAAGATGCAGAAAAGAATAGCAAAGCTACCGTTTTCGGATACTATGTGAATGATCGGAAAGGTAGTAACCAAGTTTGATAAGCAAGGCAATGTGCTGAGTCTTGAAGAAAAGCCAGCTTATCCTAAATCCAACTATACAATAGTAGGACTTTATTTTTACCCGAATAATGTTGTAGATATTGCAAAAAACAGTAAGCCTTTGGAACGAGGAGAACTCGAAATCACTACTGTGAATCAGTTTTTTTTGAAAGACGAAGCATTGAAAGTACAACTTTTTGGACGAGGTTTTGCATGGCTGGATACCGGTACTCACGAATCATTGTCGGAAGTGTCCACATTTGTAGAAGTCATTGAGAAAAGGCAAGGATTAAATATCGTACATTGAGGAAATTGCGTGGCGTAATGGTTGGATAAACAATGATGATTTACGTCGATTAGCAGAACCCATGAAAAAAATGAATACGGTCAGTATCTGTTATAAAATTGGCGAATAAATAGGTGTACTCCTAAATATTTCAAGAATGAATAAAAGAAATATTTTAATTACAGGTGGTGCAGATTTTATTGGTAGCCATCTTGTACGCTTATTTGTGAATAAATATCCACACTATCGGATCATCAATTTAGATAAACTGACGTATGCCGCCAATTTGGTAAATTTAAAAGATGTAGAGGATAAGCCGAATTACGTGTTTGTAAAGGGGGATATCTTTAAGAGCATTCGGTTGACGGAGTTATTCATTTGGCAACCCAAAGCCACGTAGATCGATCTATCACAGATCCTTTTTTATTTGCAAAAACGAATATAATGGGTACTCTGAATTTATTGCAAACAGCTAAGGAAAATTGGGTAGATGATTATTCAAATAAGTTATTTTATCATGTTTCTACAGATGAAGTATATGGGGCATTGGATTTCGATGGCACATTCTTCACTGAAGAAACCCGTTACGATCCGCATAGTCCTCTCTGCTTCGAAAGCTTCTTCTGATCATTTCGTACGGACTTATCATGACACCTACGGTTTGCCAGTAGTTATATCCAATTGTTCCAATAATTATGGGAGTCATCAGTTTCCTGAAAAATTAATACCTCTATTTATCAATAATATCAGGAACCATAAACCACTCCCGTGTATGGAAAAGGAGAAAACGTAAAGGATTGATAGTTTGTCGAAGCCCCATGTTCGGGCTATTGATATGATTTTTCATAAAGACAAAATAGGAGATACATATAATATCGGAGGTTTCAATGAATGGAAAAATATAGACCTTATTAAAGTACTTATTAAAACAGTTGACCGGTTATTAGGTCGACAAGAAGGTGCATCCGAGCAATTAATCAATTATGTAACAGATCGGAAGGGAAATGACCTTCGATATGCCATTAATTCTAATAAATTTAAAAATGAATTGGGATGGAAACCATCACTGAAATTTGAAGAGAGAATCGAAAAACAGTCAAATGGTAATTGGAGAATTCAGAATGCTTGAATAGTATAATCAATGGAAACTATCAAAAGTATTATGAAGAAATGTATATAGAAAGGTAACGAATTATAAAGATATTAGTGGTTTTCGAGTATATGAATATAATGACGACAAAATAGAAAGCATTGCCATTATTGCCTCTAAGATATTTTCTGACGATCAGAGATATTTCTTTGAATCTTATTTTCTAAAAGATTATGAAGAAAAAGTATGTTAAGGCTATATTTATACAGGACGATGAATCGAAATCCAGTTATGGAGTATTAAGAGGATTACAATTTTAAAAGACACCTTATGTACAATCAAAGCTAATATGGATAGTAAAAGGTTTGGATATTGCAGTAGACATAAGAAAAGGCTCACCTACATTTGGAACTAGTAAAGAAGTGCATTGAGAGATTTGCCATTTCGCAGTAAAATTTTCATAGAATCTATTAGGATTCTACTGCTAATAGCTTATTAGTTATTTTTTAATCTCACTAAAACAATTATCTTGCAATAAGATAAACTTTAGATCGAAGACAAACATATAGCAATATTCATTTTTCGGCGAAACCCATATATAAAAACCATTTAAATTAATTTTCAGCTTTATATTTCTGGAATCTATTTAAAATTATTATCAGATATTTTCTTCCAAAATTTTCCTGGATAATTGAGTAACTGAAATTACGGTTTTTACTGATTATAAAAATATCAAATAAATTTAGATACGAGTTTTCAATTCTATAATTCTCATATATTATAAAAATGCAAATAGGAATTATTTGGGCAACCCCATACGCGACAAATTTAGGGGTTTCTGCTTTAGCTTACTCTACTATCGCTCTAATTGATGATGTTTTAAAAGAGAAAAAACAAAAAGCTACATTTGTTTTTATAGGTACATCTAGATGGGGTAAAGATTTTATATCGATTGGCAATAAAACTCACGAGATAGACAATATTGCTACGATTAATTTTATTTCTGATTTCAGTGCTATTACAAAGCATCAGTTATTACGTAAGATTCTGAAATTAAATATAGTATTTGATATTGCAGCAGGTGATAGTTTCTCTGATATATATGGAGTAAAGCGTTTTCAGCGAATTTTGTTCTCAAAAAAAATTTTTCATTTTCTTGGAAAAAGGCAAGTGCTATTACCTCAAACAATAGGCCCTTTTAATGACCCCAAAATTGAAAAAGCAGCATTTAATACTATGAAGAAATTATCTTTTATTATGTGCAGGGATAAACAAAGTTATGATTATTGTGAGAATTTTATACCAAATGATAAATTGCAAGAATGTATTGATTTAGCGTTCTATTTACCCTATACACCAATAACTTTTGATAGAAATAAGATACACGTGGGAATTAATCTATCCGGACTACTTTGGAACGGTGGGTATACTGAAAATAATCAATTCAATTTAAAAATCGATTATAAGGATTTAATGCGAAGTATAATATCTTTATTTTATTCAAATAAAGATATTCAGCTACATTTCATTGGGCATGTTATTCATCATAACAATCCTGGACTTGAAGATGATTATACTATTTGTGAATTATTAAAAAAGGAATATCCAAATGCACTTATTGCTCCTAAATTTAACAACCCTATAGATGCTAAAAATTATATTAGCGGAATGGACTTCTTTACAGGTGCCCGCATGCATTCATGCATTGGCGCTTTTTCATCAGGAGTGGCGACATATCCATTAGCCTATAGTAGGAAATTTAACGGGTTGTTTAAAGATACTTTACAATATCAATGGATGGCTGATTGCACAAATGAAGATAAGAATGATATAATACATAATCTCCAAAATGCATTTCAAAATAGAGAGATGCTGAAAAGAGCAACGATTAAATCAAATAAAACAATCGTAAAAGAACGAATTGAAGAAATAAAATTGATAATTGCAAATTCGCTAAAAATATAAATAATGGACATAAAGACTATAGATAAAAATAATCTTTGTTTAGGATGTGGCATTTGTGAAAGTTTGGCAGGACGCAAATCAATTTCAATGAAATTACAAGATGATGGATTCTATCACCCTGTAATTCAATCACTAAGTAATGAAAAGCAAAATATCATCACAAACCTTTGCCCTGGAACCAATATTATAAATCAAAATAAATTTGGGATAAAAGATAATATATGGGGCAAAATACTCAAATTATCAACAGGCTATTCTACAGAAAATGACATAAGGGAGAGAGGGTCTTCAGGTGGAGTTATTAGTGCAATTGCTATCTATTTATTAGAAAATAAGATCGTGGATGGTATACTCCAAGTTGGCTCTAACATTACAGATTACACACAGAATAAGCTAAAAATATCAAGGAACAGAGAGGATGTTTTAAATTGTGCATCTTCCAGGTATGCACCGGCATTGGTTTTTAATGAAATATTTGATATCCTTAAAAATAACGATGAAAAATACTGCTTTATTGGTAAACCTTGTGATGTTGCAGCTTTAAATAATATCTTAAAGAAATTTCCTCAATATAAAATTAAAATCAAATATAAAATAGCTTTTTTTTGTGCTGGTATGCCCTCCTTCAATGGAACAGAAAAAGCGATCAATATATTAAATGCAGAAAAACCTGTATATAACCTGTATTACAGGGGAAATGGGTGGCCTGGATATTTTTCCTTCAAAGATAACACAGGCAAAACTTATCAAATGAGTTATAAGGAATCTTGGGGTAATATTTTAGGAAAACATATTCATTATCGTTGCAAAATATGTCCTGATGGGATAGGATTACAGGCTGATATTGTTGTGGGTGATGCTTGGGAAACAGTCGATGGTTATCCCGATTTTACGGAAAAAGAAGGAAAAAGTTTAATTATTGCCAGAAATATCATTGGATTTACTTTACTAAATACCATCGAAGCATCTGGAAAAATTATTACGGAAGAGATTTCAATAGACAAACTTAAAAAAATTCAACCTACTCAATTTGATAGAAGGAAAATAGTTCTTGCAAGGCTAGGCGCTTTATTGATTAAGAAAAGAATAATATTAAACTTCAAAAATATGAAACTTCTGTACAATGTATTAACAATTAGCCCTCGTCGTTTTTTTAATCAATTCAAAGGTACAATAAAAAGAACATAATGAAAATATACATAAAAGATTTATTAAGTAAAATACTTTTTCGATTATATTTTGCATTTCCTCGTAAATTAAATAAACTGATTGTTTTTTTTATTTTAAAGATGGAAGGAGGCCCTATGTATTCTACTACAATCCGAAAAATATATAAGGAGAAGGGTATCGAAATTGGTTATGGTACATATGGAGGTTGTTTTAGTTCATCAATTCCATCCAATGTATCTTTTGGTAATTATTGTTCAGTAGCACAAAATATAAGAATTTTTAGAGCAAATCACCCCAAAGACTTATTCACCACTCATCCTATTTTATACAATCCAGTTGCTGGATATGTTAAGAATGATAAATTAGTCAGGCCTCACTTGAAAATTGGCCATGACGTATGGATTGGTGAATGGAGCATTATTTTGCCAAGTGTCTCTTTTATTGGGAATGGTGCAATTATTGGAGCTGGTAGTGTTGTTACAAAAAATGTTGTTCCATACACTATTGTGGCCGGGAATCCTGCTAAAATTATAGGACTTAGGTTTAACAATGACGTCATTGAAAAACTGGAAAAATCTCAATGGTGGGATCTGAGTAAGAACGAACTTATATTGAGAATAAATGAATTTAGAGAAATTTTGAATACGAGAAGAAAATAAAGAACAATGGATAATGCACAAACGTATGTTTTAAAATCTTTTGTTTGGAGTACAATTGCCAAAATACTAGATGCTGGGGTAAAATTTGCGACAATCCCACTTTTAATCAATTATTTAGGCAAAGATAATTACGGACTACTTGCATTAGCACTATCAACGAATGCATTTATGCAGATATTGAATATGGGAATGAATACAGGGATTGTAAAGTTCTTTTCACAATGGATATCAGCAGAAAAATATGACTTGGTAGATAAAGTTTCTCGTACCAATCTTACATTTTACACTTTAATAGGAATAATAAACGGCGTAGCGTTAGTCATTCTGGCTTTTGCGGGAAACGGATTATTTAATATTGCAAATAACCAGCAAGGGACTTTTAGCTATATGTTGATAATACTTGCCATTTTCGGAATTGTGAATTGGGTGATTTTGGCTTTGCAGCAGTTGTTAATTGCTGATGAAAGAATTGGCTTTACGGAACAGATGCTTTCTATTAGAAGCGTATTAGGATTGATTGTTGTATTTTTTACTATTATATTCAAATGGTCCATCCTCGATTATTTTACTATAAGTTTACTTGCAAATTCAATAATAATAATTCCGTATTCTTATGCATGTCTGAAAAGTGGATTAATAACCTCTTTAATACCGGCATTTTATTGGAAAGAATTTGCAGTTGTTTTTAAATATAGTTTGGCTATTTTTATGATGAGCGTTTTCCAAACAATATCTACCCAGTCACGACCTCTTATTTTAGGAGCATTTTCGAATCAAGGAGTCGGGGTGGTTACCGAATACAGGATTATTGAAGTCTTCCCTATGTTTGTTATTTCTATTGGTGGAATTCTTACGACTATATTATTACCCAAAACAGCAAAAGCAATTCAAGATAATAATCGGGCTAGCATTGAAAAAATAGCATATCAAGGCACAAGGATTACGAGTATTTTAACTTCAATGCTTTGCTTTCCTCTTATTCTTGTTAGTTCTGAGATTCTTTTTCTTTATGTGGGTAATGCCTATTCTCATTTATCCGTATGGTTGGCATTATGGTTGTGCACATTATTATTATTTTTACATAATACCCCTGTCGCAAGTTTAGTTTTAGCTACTGGCAAAACGAGAATGTTGGTGTATAGTTCAGCATTAGCAGCAACAGTCTCTGTAATTATTAATATCTTATTATGCAACATTTATGGGGCAGGTTCTGCTGTATTAGGGTATATGATTTATATTATTATTCAGATGTCTTTTTATTATTTCTATTTCAATAACAAGGTATTAGGATTGAGACCTCAAAAAGTTTTTAAATCATTCGCAGTACCGACAATCTATGGAGCTATTTGTTACCTAATAGTATGGATACTTGATATTCATCTTAATTTAATAATATTTCAAATTATATTGAAGATTTTGTTATGGGATTGCTTGTTTATTTTGTCTTTATACTTGACTAAAGTATATGATTTCAAGCAACTATTCATTCTGTTTTTTACATCTAAATAATATTATAATGAAAAAGATTTCAATAGTTATTGTAACATATAATTCCGAGGATTTAATTGGACAATGTCTTGATTCAATTTTTAATAATAATGATTTAGGGGAGGAACTAGAAGTTATCGTTGTAGACAATCGGAGTAAGAATGTCAATAGGATGTTCTCTTCACTGAAAAATAAATATGGAGAAAGGGTTTTGTTGATAAAGAATAATAAAAATGGAGGTTATGGGCAAGGGAACAATGTTGGAATTCTTCAAGCATCAGCACCTATAATAATGATAATGAACCCTGATGTTATTTTGATATCACCAATTTTCAAGAGAGTAATCTCGTATTTCTCAGACATGAGTGTAGCAATGATCGGGATGAGACAATTGGTTTCGAAAGATAAGGCAGGTGTATCATTCTCTGTTAAATTAAACTTTATCCCAATTATCAGTGTCCTCTTAAATTTCTTGTGTAATAAAATTCAATGGTATATCCAACCGTTAATGTATTTTGCCGGAGCATGCTTTTTTATTCGAAAAAGTGCTTTCAAGAAGATTGGTTTATTTGATGAAAATATTTTCATGTACGGAGAGGAAAATGACGTTCATCATAGATTATTATCATCAGCAAATAATGTTAAGTTTATATATGACAAAAACTTAAAATACGTCCATTTGATTGATGATCGTCCTTTATCAAATGGAGCCATACCAAAAATGATCCGGTCTAACTTACTTTTCTGTGAAAAGAATAAGATAGATAAAAGAAAAACATTGAAATATAAAATACTTGATGAAAAAACATGGATTATTATTGAGAAAATGAGAAATAATAAAACAAAAATAGAGTATCACAAGACATATCTAAAAATCCTGAACCAAGCTCTTTTATCTTTGTAATATACATATATATATATATGAATCAAAAAAAAATTAATACTTTTTTTTCAACGTTGAATTTTGTCCTGTTCTTCGTTGGATATCAATTAACGACTAGTTTATTCCTGCCAATATCATCAGATATTGAGGGAGTAACAAGATCCGTAACCATTCCTTATAGAGCATTTACATTATTAATATCTTTATTGGTTATTCTTCTTAATATTAAGGAACCTTTTAAAGAAATAGGTATTTCTTTAAAAGTATTTTTATTTTACTGGTTGCTTTTAATTATTCGGATATTTTATGATACAGAGATACGTACAGACATACAACTAAGTGGAACGTCCCAACTCTGGCTTTATATATTCGGTATATGTTTACCCGCCATCTTTTCAATTATAAGAAGCTATCAAGAAATAAATCTAAAGAAAGCTTTAGTGTGGATTTATACAGGTGTGGTAATTACTTTATTACTTAGTTTGTTTTCCAATCAAACTTTATTTGCTGAAACAGAAGATGCACGCTTAAATGCGAATGTTGGCTTGCAAACAATTGCTTACGGCCACCTTGGCGTAATGGGCATAATTTTATCTTTATTTATTTTCCAAAAGAAAAACAACTCTATCTTAACTAAAATCATCACACTTTTGGTTATATTTATATCTATATATGCGACATTAAGAGCTGGTAGTAGAGGCCCGATACTTGCACTTTTTGCAGTAATTCTTTTTTGGTTTTTTGCACATGGTAAAAATGTTTTACTAGGTATATTGAGTCTAATTATCATATCCGGGGTAACAATATTGTTTATTGATCCAATATTGGGTTTCATCGGCAATATAGCTCCATTATTGGAAACCAGATTAAGAAGTGCAATTTTTGAAGGGAATATTACGGGTAGAGATTTACTATACGATGAAGCTTGGCAAATATTCTTCGACCATCCAATATTGGGCGGACAGTTTGCTCTTTTTAAACCCGATGGCACATTTATCTATTCTCATAATCTAATTACAGACGTATTTATGGGATTGGGTATTATTGGAGGAATTTGTATGATATATTTTTTATGGAAATCGGCTTTATATTCATACCGGTTAATAAAGAATCGAGATTCTATTTATTGGATTGGTTTAGTATTTATTCAGCAAGTTATTTTTAATATGGTATCAGGGGCATTTTATTACAATCAATTATTAAATGCATTGATACCACTCATATTAATATATTATAGATCAACAAAAACTTATAAATGAAATTTAAAATAATATTTATTACAGGAAATCTACATCAGCCGAGAGTGATAAAAAGAATACAATCATTTTACGAGAGAGGATTTCAAATCAAAGTATATGGGTTTGACAGGGGTACATTTCAGCATGCAAACAATTTACCTGATGATATTCCTATTGTGAATTGGGGATATATTGAAAATGGGAAAAATTATTTCGATAGTTTTTTGCTAAACCGAAAAAGAATTACACCGATAATCGAACAATACGGAAAAGAAGATTCTATTCTATTCTATGTTTTCGGATTTATACCTACATTGATTTTTTCAACACATCGTAAATGTAGTTACATTTATGAAATCTCAGACTTAATTTATGGCTATTTCCGGTATTCATTTTTACGCAATATATTCAAAGCCATAGATCTTTTTATCATAAAACGTTCCAAACTAACAGTTCTGACCTCTCAAGGCTTTTATGAGTTTTTTTACAAAAATACAGTCAAAAACAACGTTGTAGTACAACCTAATAAATTAAATGAGTTTTTTAAGGATAAGCAGAGGTTAATAGAATATGTAAAGAAGGATTCATTACGTTTTTCTTTCATTGGTTTTTTGCGTTATCCTAATACTATATTCAAATTCGCAAAATTAATCGGGGAAAAATACCCTCAACACTCATTCCACTTTTATGGAGATAGTAACATTAGGGATAAAGTGTCATTAATCGCAGACCAATATAAGAATGTTTTCTTTCATGGGAAATTTAAGAATCCGGAAGATCTCCCGGCTATATATAGTAATATTGATATAATTGTTGCGTGTTACGACACAACAACCTTTAATGAAAGAGTTGCAGAACCGAATAAATTATACGAATCAATGTATTTTAATAAGCCCATAATCGTTTCTGACAATACTTTTTTAGCAAAACAAGTAAGAAAATTCAATTGTGGGTATGCAATTGACGCTTCGTCAGAGGAAAATATTGATCTATTCATTAAAAATATAACCATTGAAGATATAAATAAAAAAATGTTGCTTATAAACCAAATCAACACCTCGTGGATTATTGATAGTCCACAGAATATCATTGATTTATTAAACGGATAAATTATGAGTATTAAATCTATTTTGAAAAAAGCAGAGTTAACTGAATTGGATTATGTAAATATATTTGAGAAGAAAGGGAAAATATACTCTTTTCTTAATCCATATGGATATCACTTAATGAGAAAGAATCAAACTGTTTTTAATAATTTAGATGGTTTATTTTTTGATGGAATATTGTTATGTCTTTTGTATCGGATATTCTATGGTAAAAAAATCACGCGAAGGAGTTTTGACATGACGACCGTTGCACAAGATTTATTCGATAGAATCAACGATACAGGTGAGTCAATTTATTTTATTGGTGCAAAACAAGAAGAAATAGATCGTTCTGTAAAACAGTACAAAATGAATTATTCAAATTTGAACATTATAGGATATAGAAATGGTTATTTTAAAGATCTTGATGAGATGGATCAAAGCATAAAACAAATCATAGATTTTTTACCTGATTTTGTCGTTGTGGGGATGGGTGCTATTAAGCAAGAGGACTTTATAAATAGGCTAAAAGTAAATGGTTTTAAAGGGATAGCTTTTACCTGTGGAGGATATATAAGGCAATCTTCCAGGGGGATTTTCTATTTTCCTTTTTGGACTAATAAATTTCATTTACGAGCTTTTTACAGGCTGTATAAAGAAAAAGAGACATGGAAAAGATTGTATAATGTTTTAATCCAATTTCCCTATCTTTTTATTATTGATTTTTTATCATCTCATAAAATGAAGAATGAAACAAAATTGAGAAAATAGAAATCTTTATATCAAATATAAAATATAGATAAACAGGCACTTTTTTTCTACGGCAAGGGAAATTTATCTATATACGAATTCTCTTTCTTTTATTCTTCTTTTGGTCTATGGCGAGATGAACCTGTCTGATTTGTGTATATTGGAGGCTTTGAAATTATTCCATCCAGAAGCGTATCATTCAATCCGGGAGAATAAAGATTTAATCACGGGAACCACGTCTGCTATAATGGTGACGCAGATTATTAGAGGTTGGGAAGATAAGATACTTCGGGATAAATAGGCCTATTCAAAGTAGTCAGACAAAAGACTCGATTCTGTTTTTTTATATACTCGTTTTTCTTTTTTACCTTGGTGAACCTGGTGGCCCACCAAGGTGGGCCTGGTGACTAACCCAGGCGGGCCTGCAGGCCCATCAAGGTGAAATAATAAATCGAATAGGCCGAACAAACAAATTGAGTATGTAAAACCAGAACATCCGGTATAGGAAAAGACAAATATCTCAGTAAATGAAACCTTATTGCGGCTAACCTCATCTGAGCAGATATCAATAATTCCGTGGGATTCTTTATGTAAGAAGAAAGAAATCCTATAATAAATGCAAAAAACGAAGATTTTAATGAAAACTTAAAGCATTACAACAATGAAAACATCCATTATCACGGTTTGCTATAATGCGGCTGGAACGTTGAGAGATACGATCGAGTCGGTTCTCTCGCAAACATATACGGACATTGAGTATATCATTGTAGACGGGGCGTCGAAGGATGCTTCAGTGGAAATGATCAAAGAGTATGAACCTCGTTTCGGGGGGCGCCTGAAATGGATCAGCGAGCCGGATAAGGGAATTCGGAAACAAACGGGGTAATTAATTAAGGAAACAAGCAATAAAAGTCAGAAAAATATTTATAAATGGAAATAAATGTATTAATAAATATTCGAGATAAACATCTGTTAGATGGGATAAAGGAAGTACTAACTATTATAGAACATATAAACGAAAGCAAAGATGAAGAGGATGTATTGATTTTCCAAGAGAATATTTTTGTAACGCCATTATTCATTCTTCCTTTATTGGTATATGTGAATGGTTGCAAAAAAAGAATTCGCTTCCAAAACAATAGTAGTTATTTGAATACAATCCATTTTGATGATGGTAGCTTAAAGCCGGAATTAATAGAATTTATAGCCTTTCAAGATTTACTACGAAAATGTTCTACTAAAACATACATCCCTATTGTAAGTTTCCGGGCGAATTCCCAATACACCGATGAAAGAAATGATATTTTAAGTGCTGTAGAAAATCTATTATCAGCCCAACTTAAGTTACAACGCAACATTATAGTGGGATTGAAATACCTGATCGGTGAAAGTGTAGACAATATTATAGAACATTCCGACTCGGAAAGAGGTTATATTTTCAGTCAATCGTATCCTACGAAAAGATATCTGGATATTTGCATTGCAGACAATGGAATAACATTATTAGGGAGTTATCATAAAATGGGGAATAATAAATATACAGATCATTTGATGGCTATACGGGCAGCCAATGAAGGTATTTCTACAAAAAATCTACCCAATGCCGAGAATCGGGGATATGGCATAAGAACATCCAAAAAGATGCTTGTGGAAGGGCTATCGGGGAATTATGTGATGCTTTCGGGCAATGCCTTATATTTAAAGTCGAAGACAGTCGATCAATTCATTTCTTTACCCAAAGCAGCCACATGGCAGGGGACTATAGTAGCGATGCGCATTCCTTATGTAAACGAAAAATTCAGTTACATCAATTTTGTTGAATGAAAACAATAGATTAAATTTGTGCTATGAGTAACAGAATTATTGATATTACTACATTTGCAGGCCGCGATTTGAAATCCAGAATCACGGTAAGCCATCTTTATAACTTTATATCCAATCATGATAAGAGATACGTGAAGATTGATTTTGGTAATGTGGATTTTGCAACTCGAAGTTTTATCGATGAGTTTTACAATGTTTTTATCAACAACCCTGATATTAAAACCGAATTGCTCAATGTTTCTCCTGAAATAGAGGCCATGTTCAAAGCCGTAAAATCCACACAACGGAAACCTAAAGCAACAACTAAAAAAAATGATGCTGATTCGGTTATTGAGTTTTCTTCGATATCGGAAGCTAGCGACTATCTTAGCTCTTTGACTTTTCATTAAATTCATAATTCAAGCTCTATTACCTCACAGATAGGAAGATAATGTTTTAGGTTATGATCGAGGTAAACACTGGTAAGTATCCAATTATCATATCTTTCGTTTGAGAAATAGTTATCCGACCTTTGCATTCATCGGGAAGACGGTTCAATTAAACAGGGGAAAAGGCAGAGGTCGCTGTTAAAAGTAATGTTTGAGAAAAATGTTTTTATTAATTGTCCCTTTGATGGTGATTATTTCCGTTTCTTAAAAGCATTATCATTCGTCTAAAAAGGCCGGTTTAAATCCCTGGCTGGCTCTTGAAAGATGAGATTCGGGTGAAATCCGTTTTCTAATCTGCCGGAAGGATCTCCACAAGCTGGCTGAAATGGGAAGGAAGAACCTATCGATGGTATTCGTCCACTTAATAATCAAGTATTTTAACTCTAATCATAAAGGCAGACAAGAATGAAAACATCCATTATCACGGTTTGCTATAATGCGGCCGGAACGTTGAGAGATACGATCGAGTCGGTTCTCTCGCAAACATATACGGACATTGAGTATATCATTGTAGACGGGGCGTCGAAGGATGCTTCAGTGGAAATGATCAAAGAGTATGAACCTCGTTTCGACGGCCGTTTGAAATGGATCAGCGAACCGGATAAGGGGATGTATGACGCGATGAACAAGGGAATCCGGATGGCGACCGGCGATCTCGTCGGTATCCTCAATTCAGACAGTTTCTTCTCGGATAAGGAGGTCATCACACAGATAGTAAAAGCTTTTGATTATGATCCGTTCTTACAAGCGGTCTACGGGGATGTACGTTTTGTCTTACCGGATGATCTGAAGCGGACGGTACGATATTATTCTTCCCGGATCTTCTCTCGGAGGCTATTCCGGTTCGGTTTTATGCCCGCTCACCCTTCTTTCTATACGTTCCGGAAATATTACGAGCGGTTCGGCCTTTACAAGACGGATTACCGGATTGCCGCCGACTTTGAGTTGTTGACCCGTTTCTTATATAGGCATGGATTGCGCACGAAATACATGCCGTTCGATTTTGTGACGATGCGGACGGGGGGCGAAAGTACCCGGTCGTGGAAGAGCCACCTCCTCCTTAACCGGGAGATCGTCCGTGCTTGCCGGGAAAACGGCATCTATACCAACCTGCCGATGCTGATGTTGAAGTATTTTTATAAAATAACAGAACTGATAAGAAAAGACTAAAAATCAAAATAAAATAAGTAACTAAACCTGAACGCTTAGCCAGATAAGGATAGATGATAGTATGGAGTGGGCATAAAAAATAAGCATAATAAATGATTGAATAAAAGTTTAGGGAAACTATTCTGTTTTTGTTACATTTGTAGTACATAAAACATAGTTCTATGGATAAGAAAAATAAAAATAATCGGATATCACTTGATGATATAAAGGCTCATCGTAGGGAGGTAACATTAACGGCTGATGCTTCCCGTACCTTTTTAAGAGGGGCCGGTATTATCGACAAAAAAGGAAACTTGGCAAAACCTTATAAGGAAATCAATAAACTTTCATATCGTTCTCGTTAAAAATATATTCCTTGGAACAAACGGCCAACATGATTTATTGTTGAGAAATTTAGATTGTGCAGTCATTGAAACATTACATCAGATTAGCAAGGATCAGGGAAAACAGGCTTTCGACTCGGTAAGAGGAGTATTTTGGGGAGGTAATGATTTATAGCCGAATGCTGGTTTCAAAGAAAAAAATCATATTCAAATATGCGTTAGAAATCCAAATTGCATTAAAGCTTTTTTCATTCCACGGGATGAAGATCCTAATTATAATATGCCTTAATACTGCCTTTCGATTTTGTGACGATGCGGATAAGAAATGAAACAGGGCAATTCTCTTTTACCCATTTGTTCGGCGGAGTGCCTTTACTCCGTCGTGTTGGAAGCAAAGCTCCTGCTTTGCCTATCCTTAAAAAAGGAGAATCATTGCGAGGCGGGAGCCTCGCTTTTATCACCGACGGAAGCTGGAGCTTCCGCCGAACATAACAAGAGTTTAAATTGGAGGAGCTACTGGATGATGAAGTACCGGGAATCAGCTTCCGCCGAACATAACAGGTGTTTAAATGCGTTTGCACTGGGAATGAAAGCATTCGATATGGAAACCTATAAAGACTATATTAATATTATTACAGGTGACATCACGCGGTTTAAGGGGGATGCCATCGTTAATGCAGCTAATACAAGTTTATTGGGAGGTGGAGGTGTGGATGGAGCTATCCACCGGGCCGCCGGTAGGAAATTGCTTCAGGAATGTGAAACATTAGGAGGGTGTGAGACCGGTCAGAGTAAAATGACGGATGCTTATAACTTGCCTTGCAAAAAAATCATTCATACGGTCGGTCCCGTATGGAGAAGCGGTAAGCATCACGAGGAGCGCTTATTGGCTTCGTGTTACGAAACAGCTCTGCAATTAGCTCTCGATAACGGGCTTGAAACAATTGCTTTCCCTTGTATTAGCACTGGCGTTTATCGTTTTCCAAAGGCTGAAGCTGCTTGCATTGCCCTACATACAATTTCAGCTTTTCTCCGTGACCACGAAAGAAAGTTAAAAGTTACCATTGTCTGTTACATTGAAGAAGATATGGAATATTATACCGATTTTTTTAAGAAAGAGTCCCTGTAAGAATTTTGATATGTCTGTCATAGTAACTGTTTAAATTTTAGTCAATGAAGCATTTTGAGCTAAAAACGGCATCTTTCTTGCCAACAATTTTAATTACGGGGGCTTACGGGTTCGTGGGCTCTAATCTGGCGGCTTATCTGAAAGATAGGTATACGCTTTGGGCGTTGGATGTGGAGGACCGTGTGCCCGGACTGTACGCGCGTTATTTTTCGTGGCGACAGGCGGAGTCGTTGCCTTGGGAACAGGTGGACGGAGTAATTCATCTGGCCGGCAAGGCGCATGATACGAAAAACCAAAGCGAGGCGAAAACATATTTCGATATCAATACGGGCTTAACACAGCGGATTTACGATCGTTTCCTTCTTTCGGGAGCGGAGAAATTTATCTTTTTCAGTTCGGTGAAGGCCGCCGCCGACTCGGTACCCGGCGAGGTGCTGACGGAAGAGGTGGCGCCGGATCCGGTAGGGCCTTACGGAGAGAGTAAGATCCGGGCGGAAGAATACCTGCAGGGGCATTCGTCTGCTAAGCATCAACTGGTTTATATCTTGCGTCCCTGTATGATTCACGGGCCGGGAAACAAAGGGAATCTGAACCTGCTGTATAATGTGGTGAAGAAGGGTATTCCCTGGCCGCTCGGGGCGTTCGAAAACCGGCGTTCGTTTACTTCGATCGATAACCTTTGTTATGTGATCGACCTTTTGCTGGCGGGTGAAGCCCCTTCGGGGATTTACCAGATGGCGGACGACGAAGCGTTGTCGACGAACGAGTTGATCGGGGCGATGTGCGAAGTGATGGAGCGCAAAGCGCATATTTGGAAATTGCCGCAAGGTTGGATGAGAGGGCTGGCCTCGGCCGGAGGCGCCTTGCATCTCCCGTTGAATCCGGAACGGCTCCGGAAGCTGACGGAAAATTACGTGGTGAGCAACAAAAAAATCAAAACGGCCTTGGATATTGATAAAATGCCGGTTACCGCACGGGACGGCCTGATTAAAACGATTCGTTCTTTTAGCTTATAACTTATGCTTTACTATTTGATCCTTCTTGTTTTATTGTTTGCGGCAGAACTTCTCTATTTTCGCATAGCGGACAAATTCAATATTATCGATAAACCGAATGAGCGAAGTTCGCATACTCGGATCACGCTGCGGGGCGGCGGAATCATTTTTTATCTGGGGGCCTTGGCCTTTTTCCTGACCAACGGCTTTGCTTATCCCTGGTTTATGCTGGGATTGACGCTGATTGCCGGGATTAGCTTCGCGGACGATGTGCGTTCCGTACCGAACCGGGTACGTATCGTCTGCCATTTTACGGCGATGTTGCTACTCTTTTATGAATGGGGTCTGTATTCGGATTTCCCATGGTGGTACCTGCTGGTTGCCCTGATCGTTTGCACGGGGATCATCAATGCCTATAATTTCATGGACGGGATTAACGGAATGACCGGAGGATATAGCCTGGTTATCTTGTTTTACCTGATTTACGTAAACCATTTCATAGTGCATTTTGTGGAGATGCCCTTCCTTTACATCGCTTTCCTGGCGGTTCTTGTGTTCAACTTCTTTAACTTCCGCAACAAGGCGAAATGTTTCGCCGGGGATGTCGGCGCGGTATCCATGGCATTTATCCTGCTTTTTGTCCTCGGCAAACTGATCCTCCTGACGAACGACTGGACGTATATTCTTTTTCTGGCGGTGTATGGGGTGGACAGCATTTTGACCATCATCCATCGCCTGCTGCTTCACGAAAATATCTTCAAGGCGCACCGCCGGCATGCATACCAGGTGATGGCGAACGAACTGAAGATTCCCCATGTGGCGGTTTCGTCGTTTTATGCCCTGTTACAAGCGCTTCTGATCGCCGGGTTCTTTTGCTTTTACGAAAGCCGCATCCTTTATACCTTCCTCAGCCTGGCAGCCCTTACTCTCGCCTACCTCCTCTTCAAACGCAAATACGGTAGATAACATTCAAATCGTAGGTATTTTACAAAGCTTGCCAAAGAAAGATCCGACGAGCGCCCTTTCTATGCTCAACGCCGGCCAAGGTCATCGTAGAGGGTTTGGAGAAGAGCCTTGCCCTTGTCCAACCGTTCGGAAGAATGGGTATCCGGAGTCTGGTAAAGAATTTTTTCACCGGTACAGTCGTAGACCGAAGCGCCTGTCGTATCGATAAAGCCGAAGCCGTTGGGGAAAGTATAGAAAGCATACTGCGGATAACGCCCGTCCATGATATCTTTGCTGAAACTGAATTGATGATGTTGAATCCCCAATTGGTTCAGCAGGGTAGCCGCCAGATCGGTTTGGTTCATATAGGTGTCGATCACACGGGGTTCTTTCAGCGCACCGCCTGCCCAGATCATCGGGATATGGAATCTCCGCGGCTCGAATTCTTCCAAATTGTCCGGATAACGGAAACCATGGTCAGCCACTAGGATTATTAATGTGTTTGCCCAAAGAGGCGTCTCCTTCAGCCTTCCGATAAAATCGCCGAGGCAACTATCGGTGAAAGCGACGGAATTTAAAAACGGATGCGTCAGGCGTTGGTAAGGAACCTTGAATGGCTCATGGCTGCTCAGGGTAAGGAAAGTCGTAAACCAGGGAGTCTCCGTTTTCCGCTTCACCAACTCGGTATATAAGTACTTGAAAGTAACGTCATCATTCGTCCCCCACTTGTTTAAACGCGTCTGTATCGGGAAATTCCGATCGGACGTAATCTTACTGTAGCCGGTACTGTAGAAATAGCTCTGCATATTGGTAAAGTTGATGTCCCCGCCGTAAAGCATATCCGATGCATAGCCTTCCGCATCCAGGCTTTTCGCCAAAGAAGGGAGCGTCTGGCTCTTGGCGGGATATTTCATGATGGAAGTCGTAGGCTGGGCGGGATATCCATCCAGGACGGCGACTAACCCGCGGTCGGTACGGAATGAATTGGCATAACAGTTCATGAACAAAATCCCTTCCTTGCCCAACTGATTCAAATGAGGCGTAACGCCCGGCTCCCCTCCGACCGCCTCAATCGCATTGGCCGTAAAACTTTCCAATAAGATCAGGAGAATATTCGGGCGTTGGATTCGAAGCAATCCCTCCGTCCGGCCAAGCGGTAAGCTGTCCTTGGCGCCAATGGGAGAATCCTTGCCTGACAGGGCCGTATCCGGCTTTATGGAAAGATCCGGAGTTGTCAACGCCGTAAACAACTCCTTGCGCTTCTCTTCCGGGAAGAAATCGTATTGATCGCTGAAATCCTGCTGCTTGGATATGGAGGCAAGCAGGCTGAAACAAGGATTGATTGCAGCATGGTTAAGGAACTGGCGGTCACTGAAATAAACCATTCCCACATTGGCCGTCGAAGTCGTTACGCTTCCCCGGATCGGGATGAACAGCAGGCCACCAAGCAAAACCAACGCGATGGCGCAAGGCATCCGCCTCCTCAGATGGGTCGACGGCAATACCGGCACGATCCATTTCCGAAAGAACCACTGCATCACAAAACCGTAGGTCAGAAAGGTAACCGACTGAAGCAGGAACGTCCAACCCGGAACGCTTGCAATCGAATCCTTCGGCGACTGCATATAAAAGAAAGCCGTCGTGTCGAGGCGGAATCCCCAGAAAGCATACAGGCCTTCGTCCAGGACAAAGAGAAAAGAGATCAGAAAGGCCACGATCGTAAAATATCCTTTCAGTGCGAAAGACAGGTATCTCCCCGGTAACCAAACGGAAACCAGGGCGCAGAGGATAGGGAAGATCGTCAGATATCCCGAGATCGACGCATCGAGCACCAGCCCATGCCCTATCACCCGCAAATAATCTACCCACGAACAATCCGCATAAAGAACGTGATTGTATAACATAAAAAGAGGTTTCTGGATAACAAAGAACGGTAGAAACCCGAAAAAGACCAGCAAAACAAATAAAATCCGTTGTTTCATCTCTCTAAATTTCTTTTCACGAACGGACTGGGAAAAGTATTCTCTTTATAGGTAGAGCTTTGCCCTCAGTTCGGCAACCAAAGGGTCGGTTATGTAATCGTCATAATCGATAATCTTGTCTATAATTCCATTGGGCGTCAGTTCAATCACCCGGTTGGCTACCGTCTGTATGAACTCATGGTCATGGCTGGAAAAAAGGACATTCCCTTTGTAGGTTTTCAAGGTATTGTTAAATGCCTGGATAGATTCCATATCCAGATGGTTTGTCGGCGTATCGAGAATAAGGACGTTAGCATCCTTCAACATCATCCGGGAGATCATGCAACGCATCTTTTCTCCTCCCGAAAGGACGCTCACCTTCTTCAAAAGCTCTTCGCCCGAAAACAACATACGCCCGAGGAATCCCTTCAGGAAGACTTCGTTGGTATCCGCAGCAAACTGGCTCAGCCATTCGATCAGGTTATAATCCGAATTGAAATAGCCGGCATTATCAAGCGGCAGGTAAGCGGTCGTGATCGTCTGCCCCCACTGGTATGAGCCGGAGTCCGGCTGCTCCTCCCCGTTAATGATCTGGAAAAGGGCCGTCATCGCACGCGGGTCGTGGCTGATAAAGACGATCTTATCTCCTTTCTCCACGTTAAAGTTCAAATCCTGAAACAGGACTTTTCCCTCGATGCTTTTCGTCAGCCCTTTGACTTCGAGTATCTGGTTGCCCGGTTCGCGAGCCGGCGTAAAGATAATGCCCGGGTAGCGGCGGGAAGAGGCTTCGATCTCTTCGATATTCAGTCTTTCCAGCATCTTCTTGCGACTGGTCGTTTGCTTGGATTTAGCAACATTCGCACTAAACCGGCGGATGAATTCTTCCAGCTCCTTCTTCTTTTCCTCCGCCTTCTTATTCTGCTGTTGCTGTTGGCGTAAAGCTAACTGGCTGGATTCGTACCAAAAACTGTAATTCCCGGAAAACAACTTGAACTTTCCGAAATCGATATCGGCGGNCACAAAACCGTAGGTCAGAAAGGTAACCGACTGAAGCAGGAACGTCCAACCCGGAACGCTTGCAATCGAATCCTTCGGCGACTGCATATAAAAGAAAGCCGTCGTGTCGAGGCGGAATCCCCAGAAAGCATACAGGCCTTCGTCCAGGACAAAGAGAAAAGAGATCAGAAAGGCCACGATCGTAAAATATCCTTTCAGTGCGAAAGACAGGTATCTCCCCGGTAACCAAACGGAAACCAGGGCGCAGAGGATAGGGAAGATCGTCAGATATCCCGAGATCGACGCATCGAGCACCAGCCCATGCCCTATCACCCGCAAATAATCTACCCACGAACAATCCGCATAAAGAACGTGATTGTATAACATAAAAAGAGGTTTCTGGATAACAAAGAACGGTAGAAACCCGAAAAAGACCAGCAAAACAAATAAAATCCGTTGTTTCATCTCTCTAAATTTCTTTTCACGAACGGACTGGGAAAAGTATTCTCTTTATAGGTAGAGCTTTGCCCTCAGTTCGGCAACCAAAGGGTCGGTTATGTAATCGTCATAATCGATAATCTTGTCTATAATTCCATTGGGCGTCAGTTCAATCACCCGGTTGGCTACCGTCTGTATGAACTCATGGTCATGGCTGGAAAAAAGGACATTCCCTTTGTAGGTTTTCAAGGTATTGTTAAATGCCTGGATAGATTCCATATCCAGATGGTTTGTCGGCGTATCGAGAATAAGGACGTTAGCATCCTTCAACATCATCCGGGAGATCATGCAACGCATCTTTTCTCCTCCCGAAAGGACGCTCACCTTCTTCAAAAGCTCTTCGCCCGAAAACAACATACGCCCGAGGAATCCCTTCAGGAAGACTTCGTTGGTATCCGCAGCAAACTGGCTCAGCCATTCGATCAGGTTATAATCCGAATTGAAATAGCCGGCATTATCAAGCGGCAGGTAAGCGGTCGTGATCGTCTGCCCCCACTGGTATGAGCCGGAGTCCGGCTGCTCCTCCCCGTTAATGATCTGGAAAAGGGCCGTCATCGCACGCGGGTCGTGGCTGATAAAGACGATCTTATCTCCTTTCTCCACGTTAAAGTTCAAATCCTGAAACAGGACTTTTCCCTCGATGCTTTTCGTCAGCCCTTTGACTTCGAGTATCTGGTTGCCCGGTTCGCGAGCCGGCGTAAAGATAATGCCCGGGTAGCGGCGGGAAGAGGCTTCGATCTCTTCGATATTCAGTCTTTCCAGCATCTTCTTGCGACTGGTCGTTTGCTTGGATTTAGCAACATTCGCACTAAACCGGCGGATGAATTCTTCCAGCTCCTTCTTCTTTTCCTCCGCCTTCTTATTCTGCTGTTGCTGTTGGCGTAAAGCTAACTGGCTGGATTCGTACCAAAAACTGTAATTCCCGGAAAACAACTTGAACTTTCCGAAATCGATATCGGCGGTATGGGTACACACCGAATCCAGGAAGTGCCGGTCATGGCTCACCACCAGCACCGTCTGCTCGCAACTGGCCAGATAGTTTTCCAGCCACATCACCGTATCCAGGTCCAGGTCATTGGTCGGCTCGTCCAGCAGCAGGTTATCCGGTTTGCCGAACAGGGCGCGCGCCAGAAGTACCCGGACCTTCTGCTTTCCGCTCAGGTCCTTCATCCGGCTATAATGCAGGTCTTCACTGATGCCCAAACCGCTCAATAAGCTGGCGGCATCGCTTTCGGCATTCCAACCTTCCATCTCGGCAAATTTCTCCTCCAGTTCGGAAGCCCGGATGCCGTCGGCATCGGTAAAATCCGCTTTCTCGTACAGTGCATTCTTTTCAGCCATGATCCCCCAGAGGATGTTGTGCCCCATCAAGACCGTATCCATGACCGTGTATTCATCGAAGGCGAAGTGATCCTGGCTCAGGATGGACAGGCGTTCGCCCGGACCGAAGGAGACTTGTCCGCGGGTAGGCTCCAACTGGCCGCTGAGCACCCGTAAGAAAGTGGACTTTCCCGCACCATTGGCTCCAATGATGCCGTAGCAGTTCCCCGGCGTGAATTTCAAATTGACATCCTGAAAAAGAACACGTTTTCCGAATTGTACATCCAGATTGCTAACTGTAATCATATCTTATCTACCTATTAAATCCTATTATTTTGCGAATGCAAAGGTACAAAAAAGAATGGAATCGCCTCTACCCGACCTACTCCGTGTCGGAATCGAAGTCGAAATCGAAGAAGAAGTCGTCTTCCAGCGCCTCGTCGCCGGCAAATTGCTCCAATTCGCGCCGGTCTTTCTTGGTCGGCCGCCCTAGGCCTTTCTGGCGATCCACAAAACCGGCAATCCTGTTCATTTCCAATATCTCGTATTGCTCGGGAGGCGTCACGTTCGCCAGGTATTCCGGCACCAACTTCGCTCCCATACGGCGTTCGGTCAAAGCCAGCACCTTAAACGAGTAAGTTACGGGAGGTTTGCGGATCTGAATCACCTCTCCGGCTTTAATCATCCGGGAAGGCTTCACGTTCACGTTTCCGATCATCACCCGGTTTTTCTTGCAAGCGTCCGTCGCAATCGTCCGTGTCTTGAAAATCCGCGTGGCCCACATCCATTTGTCAATCCTTACTTCATCCATCTCTTATTTATGATTGTATTGGTTCATTGTCATCTGCACGCCGGCCAGGCAAAAACTGCGAACAATCTCCGCCGCCAGTTTCATTTTCTCCGGCATCACGGCCAATTCCTCCGGCTCAAAGGCGCTCAACACGTAATCGACCTGCTTTCCTCGCGGGAAATTATCGCCGATGCCGAAACGCAGGCGATTGTATTCCTGCGTCCCCAACAGTTCTTCGATATTGCGCAGGCCATTATGTCCGGCGTGGCTGCCTTTCGGCTTCAGCCTCAGCGTCCCGAAGGGTAGGGCCAGGTCGTCCACGGCCACCAGCAGGTTCTCTACCGAGATATTTTCCTTTTGCAACCAGTAACGTACGGCATGTCCGCTCAGGTTCATAAACGTGTTCGGTTTAAGCAAAAGCAACTCCGCATTCTTCACTCTCAGCCGGGCGGTAGCGCCGTAGCGCTGTTCGGTGAAAAACACGCCTCCCTCTTCCGCCACGGCGTTCACGATGCGGAAGCCTATGTTATGGCGCGTTCCCAAATATTCCGGGCCGATGTTTCCTAATCCAACTATCAAATATTTCATCGCTCGCAAAATTAGATAAAAAAGGGGAGAATGCCCATACGGCATCCTTCCCCTTTTCTTTTTATGATTGATTTGCCTGAATTACTTGCCCGGCGTGGTAGCGGCTCCACGGGCAGCACGCGTCAGTTTAACGCCGCAAACTACCGCATTCTTCGCATTCATCAGCTCCAAACCTTCAAAATGCAACTCTCCTACCTGAACCGTCTTGCCTAATCCCAAATGATCGATGTTGATAACCAGTTGTTCGGGAACGGCGCTGCTCAGCGCTTTCACTTTCAGCTTTCTCATTTCCAGGCCTAATTTACCGCCGGCTTTCACGCCTTCGGAGTGGCCTTCCAACTGAACCGGCACTTCGATAACGATTGGTTTGTCGTCGAATACTTCAAGGAAGTCGACATGCAGAATAGCATCGGAAACCGGATGAAACTGTATCTCTTTTACGATGGCCTTCACTTTTTTATTTCCTTTCAAATCCAACTCTACGAGGAAGATTTCCGGAGAATAAACTAACTTGCGGATGGAGTCGAAAGTAATGGTAAAATCGGTTACGATCAAACCTTTTCCATGATCCAACTCTACCAGCTTATCGCCGGAGCTTAACTTGCCGGTATAGGGTAATTCCACCGGGCTGCTTCCGTATAATACCGCCGGGATTTGAGACTCTTTGCGGATTGCTTTTGCCGCTTTTTTTCCAAGATCTTCTCTTGGAGTTCCTGATAATTGGAATGTTTTCATTTTCTTTTAATTTGTGTTACTCAAAATTAGTTTGCTCCCTAATTTCCCATCACACGATGCCTGGGTTTAAAAAAGCGTCGCAAAGATACGTCTTTTTTTCTTCCGGGCAATGCGTAAGGTCAATAAAATGGGAATTTTATCCGGGAATCCGTCCGGAAAAAACATTGCCGCTTGCCAACGGCCCGGAATGACCCCTCCATGGAAATAAAAGGATAAAAGGATAGCAACAAATTGGGAATATTTGTATTTTTGCTTTCCCGAAGAAAGATTGAATTGAGAAGCAATGCCATTAAATGAATGATAGAACGAATATATATTCTTGAGAGCGTAGATCCTGTGATCTTCTATGGCGTGAACAACGCCAACCTGCAGTTGATTAAAACACTGTTTCCTAAATTGCGGATTGTTGCACGCGGAAATATAATGAAAGTGATTGGCGACGAAGACGAATCGGAGTTATTCCTCAGGAAAATACGGGAAATTGAAAAGTATTGCGAAGAATTCAACGAATTGCCCGAAGAAGTGATCTTGAACCTGGTTAAGGGAAATGAAGTGAAACGGACGAATCAGGTGAACCTGATCATTCACGGGATGAATGGGAAAGCGATCGTCGCCCGGACTGAAAACCAGCAGTTGCTGGTGCATTCCTTTGAAGAGAACGATCTGGTCTTTGCCGTAGGCCCTGCAGGCTCCGGGAAGACATTCGTGGCGATTGCGCTCGCCGTAAAGGCGTTGAAGAACAAACAGGTGAAGAAAATCATCCTGAGCCGCCCGGCCGTGGAAGCGGGTGAGAAGCTCGGATTTCTTCCCGGCGAAATGAAAGACAAGCTGGACCCTTACCTGCAGCCGTTGTATGACGCTTTGCAGGAGATGATTCCCGGCGTCAAGCTGAAGGAATACATGGAAAACAATGTGATCCAGATCGCCCCTTTGGCTTATATGCGGGGACGTACGCTAAGCGATGCGGTCATCATCCTGGACGAGGCGCAGAACACGACGGCGCAGCAAATCAAGATGTTCCTTACCCGCTTGGGAATGAACGCCAAGATGATTGTCACCGGCGACGTTACGCAGATAGACCTTCCGGCAGCGACGACATCCGGATTGGTTCACGCGATATCACTGCTGAAAGAGGTACGGGGAATCGGGTATGTTAAATTCGGTAAAAAGGATATCGTACGCCATAAGCTGGTACAGCGGATTGTCGAAGCCTATGAAAAGAATGACGAAAAGCAGGCGAAAGAGCGGCTTTTGAGAAAAAAAGAGAAAGAGCAAACGGATATAAAAGAAGATTAAAATGAAAAAGGCATTAGTTAAAACGGATTTCCATTTTCCGAAGCAAAAGAATGTTTACCACGGCAAGGTGCGTGATGTATATAATATTAATGACGAACTGTTGGTCATGGTAGCGACAGATCGTATCTCCGCTTTTGATGTCATATTGCCGGAAGGCATCCCTTATAAAGGACAGATGTTGAACCAGATTGCCGCCAAATTCCTGGATGCGACGGCGGATATCTGCCCGAACTGGAAGTTGGCAACCCCCGACCCGATGGTTACGGCCGGCATAAGATGCGAGGGCTATCCGGTAGAAATGATCGTTCGCGGTTACCTTTGCGGAAGCGCCTGGCGGACCTATAAAAGCGGCATACGCGAAATTTGTGGGGTCAAGATACCGGACGGAATGAAAGAAAACGAAAAATTCCCGACGCCGATCATCACCCCGACCACAAAGGCCGCCCAGGGATTGCATGACGAAGACATTTCAAAAGAAGAAATACTGAAACAGGGGTTGGTTTCGGAAGCCGACTATGCGGTGCTGGAGAAATACACGACTGAATTGTTCCAACGGGGTACGGAGATTGCCGCCTCCCGCGGGTTGATCCTGGTCGATACCAAATATGAATTCGGACACCGGGACGGGAAAATCTACCTGATCGATGAGATCCATACGCCGGACTCCTCCCGTTACTTCTACCAGGAAGGTTACGAGGAACGATTCAGGAAAGGGGAGCCGCAGAAACAACTCTCGAAAGAGTTTGTCCGCGAATGGTTGATGGAAAACGGATTCCAGGGAAAAGCCGGACAGAAGGTGCCGACCATGACGCCGGAAATCGTAGAGGCCATCAGCAACCGGTATATCGAATTGTTCGAACATATTACGGGCGAGACTTTTGTGAAGGCGGATACGGATCAACTGCTCTCCCGTATCGAGAAGAACGTAACCCAGTATTTGCTTCAGAAATAACCGGTTGAATGGCATTAGGCTCGGAAAGGATACTTCCTTATCAGAAAAAGGAGAATAAAGGGACGCAAATCAGGCGGATGTTTGATGCGATCGCACATTCATATGATAAACTGAACCGTTTGATGTCCCTCGGCTTCGACCGGGGATGGCGGCGGCAAGGAGTCGCCTTTCTCCGCCCGTTTGCACCGAAGACGATACTGGATATCGCCTCTGGGACGGGGGATCTGGCGATACTGATGCAACAACGGTTACAGGCGGAAAAAGTGACCGGGGCCGATATTTCCGAAGGGATGATGGAGATCGGGCGGAAGAAAGCGATGGAAGCCGGATGCGGAGACAAGGTATTGTTCGAGTACCAGGACTGCATGTCCCTCTCCTATCCGGATTCTTCTTTCGATGCGGTAACAGCCGCCTTCGGAGTGCGCAACTTCGAACATATCGAACAAGGATTGCAGGAGATGTACCGGGTATTAAAACCCGGCGGGCATGTGATGATTCTCGAGTTATCCACACCGACCTCTTTGCCGATGAAAGCGCTGTACCGGTTTTATTCACGTACGGTCATTCCTTTCCTCGGAGGTTTTCTTTCGCGGGAAAAAGCGGCCTATACCTATTTGCCTGAATCCATCAAAGTGGTGCCGCAAGGCAAAGAAATGACAGAACTGTTAGCCCGCCAAGGATTTAAGGAAACCCGGGCGCGAACATTCACCTTCGGCGCTTGTTCCATGTATACAGGGACAAAAGCAGAATAGAATAAGGAGAATAAAGATGAAAAAATATGGTTTGATCGGTTATCCGTTAGGGCACTCTTTTTCGAAGGGGTTTTTTAATCAAAAGTTTGAGAGTGAAAAGATAGATGCGGAATACGTCAATTTTGAAATCCCGGATATTAAAGAAATAAAAAAGGTGATCAGAGAGAACCCGGGTCTCTGCGGGCTGAATGTTACCCTGCCTTATAAGACACAGGTAATCCCTTTTCTGGATGAGTTGGATCATGACGCCCGCCTGATCGGTGCGGTTAACGTCATCAAATTCGAACGGGGATTGTTCGGCCGGTTAAAGTTGAAGGGGTACAACTCCGACATTATCGGTTTCAAGCAGTCGATCGAGCCTTTGCTCAACCAGAGCCACCGGAAAGCGTTGATTCTGGGTACCGGAGGCGCTTCGAAAGCCATCTTCCAAGGCTTGAAGCAATTAGGCCTCGCTTCGACTTTTGTCTCCCGCAAGCTGAAAGATTATTGCATTACATACGAGCAGTTGACTCCCCGCATCATGTCCCAATATACGGTGATTGTCAATACGACTCCTGTGGGAATGTATCCGAATGTAGGAGAAGCTCCGAACATTCCCTACGAAGAATTGACTCCGAATCATCTATTGTATGACCTGCTCTATAATCCGGACGAAACCCTTTTTATGAAAAAGGGGAAGGAACGGGGTGCAGTCGTGAAAAACGGACTGGAGATGTTGCTTTTACAGGCTTTTGCCGCCTGGAATATCTGGAATCAGTAGTTGCGTTTATATCCGGTATTTGTATTTTCCCACATTTTTCCTAACTTTGTAGGGAACGCTTGCTAAATAGCGCTCGCTCAGATAGGGTTTGCCTTTTCCTATGGATAAATTTTATCCCGGCGCCTATCGGTATCTGAGTCCCGGTATAAACCTTCAAAGAATATATGCAGATGTTTGAAAATACTTACTACATTGAACTTTCACGTATCTTATTAAGCTCGGGCCTTTTTATCGCCGCTTTGGCAATCGTCTACCTCCTTTATAAAATCATTATCCGGAAGTTGAAAGCAAGGGCCCAAAGAACCAAGGGCCTGGCGGACGACATGATTATCGATTTACTGAAAGTCCCGTTGCTTTGGCTCTGTTTCTGGATACTGTTCAAGATATTCTCGTCCTATTCTTTCCTGTCGGATGTCACATTCGCAGAAACACTCTCGCATATCAATGATATCCTCCTGATCCTTACCGTAGGATGGATACTGATCAAGAGCGTGAACATTCTTTTTTATCGACTCCAGTCGAAACAGGATATTTCCAAGGAGGACAACTTAAATGCCCGGAGCAATCTCACGAAAATGAAGATTTTCGAAAAGATCATCGTATCTATCATTTCACTTATCTCGGTGGGTGTTTGCCTGATGACCATCGACTCGGTAAAATCGATAGGAGTCAGCCTGTTGACTTCCGCCGGGATCGCCGGAATCATTGTTGGTTTTGCCGCCCAGAAGAGTATTGCGACAGTCTTGGCCGGCATACAAATCGCCATTACCCAGCCGATCCGGTTGGATGACGTCGTGATCGTTGAAGGAGAATGGGGCCGGATTGAAGAGATTACCTTAACCTATGTCGTAGTAAAAATATGGGATGAACGGCGGCTGGTCCTTCCCATTATTTATTTCCTGGAAAAACCTTTTCAGAACTGGACGCGAAATACATCCCAGATACTAGGAACGATTTTCCTTTATGTCGATTACAGCCTTCCGGTGGATGACCTGCGGAAGCAACTACAACTCTACGTGAAGGATAATCCCCGATGGGACGGACGGGTAGCAAATATCCAGGTAACCGATGCAAAACAGAATTATAAGGAATTAAGAGTCCTCCTCAGCGGACGGGATTCCTCCCTGAATTGGGATTTGCGCGTTGAAATACGCGAGAAACTATTGGATTATATCAATGCAAACTATCCGGACAGCTTTGTCAAAATCCGCCTGGAATCCGTCGGTCATCCTCCGGCATAAGTCAAGACGAATTGGGGAGTCACCCGGTAATTGACCAGGAAAGCGCAGCCTTGCGGCGTCCGGCTTTCCTCCGCCCAAAAAGCGCCTTCCTCCCGGCAATCGAACGGAAGGATATGGAGATGCCTACGAAAATCCACCTCCTGCTGCCGGATCAATTTGAAGAGCGTTTCCTTTCCGCTCCAGTAAAGCAGGGAATGCGCCGGCTGCACCGGTGAAAGCTCCGCCAGCTCTTCTTCCGAAAGAAAATGGGTGTGCAGTTTTAATATCCGGTCGGAAAATTGTTCGATATCAATGGCTACCGGCGCCGTGCCGGATAGAACGATCGCAACATATCCTTTGGTGTGTGAAATGCCGATATGAAAGGAATGATCCGCAAGGTAAGGCGCTCCGTCGGATTCATAGCCGATTTCCTTCTCTTCGCCGGTCAATTCCTTGAGCAACACGCGAACGGCCAGCCATTCTTTCCGGCGCGCTTCGGACGTAATACGGGAAAGGAAAGGGAGATACCATTCTTTCCGTTCCAGTTGGCGGAGTAGTTCATCCGGGGACTCTTCCACTTTCCAAATCCCCAAGACCGGGGCCGACTGTTTCATCCGGAGTCCCATGCCTTTTATTTTTTCCAGTCGAAAGACTGGATCAATTCAACCACATCCTCCCGCAGATATTCCGTCACTGGAGCCAGCGAATCGCCGTTCGGACGGCAATCATAATACAGCGCTCCCCGGAAGAAACGGGAGTTGCGGTCCGTTATCATGAATTGGATCGGCGAAGGAGAAGCTCCTTCCACCAGATAAAGAGTTGCATAGACCTGCTTTTCTTCATTCTCATAAGCCTTTTCGATGATCTTGTCCGCCTGGCCGGCCGTTCGCCGGAGTAACGCCCGGCTATCCGCTTCCGCTTGCGGAAATGACTGGCGCGTGACGGGACTGAAAGTACAGTAAATCCGGGCATTCAAATCAGGATAAGACAGATTAACCCATTGTTCTTTCGTAGTTTCGAGCGGCATATCCACTCCGGCCAGCCGGGAAACCCGAAAAAAATAAGGAAGTCCGGAGGCCGGCAAAGGACGGTATGCCGGAGCCGGCAAATCAATCCGGTAGTATCCCCGCGGCTTCGGCGTATATTCCGTACACGACAGGGACAAACCTATCAGCAATAAATAACAAAGCGTACGCATCATTCCTTGCTTTCTCCATTTTCCGATTCTTCTTCTCCCCTATTCAGGAGGCTGAACTTCACTTTCAGGATCCGCCGTTCGTCTACTTCCAATATCTGGAAACGATAGTCTTTGAAATCAATGATTTCCCGCCGTTGCGGAAAACCGCCTTTGATCTCCAGCAAAAGGCCGGCCAATGTTTCGACTTCCTCGGTCAGCTTGCCGAATTCGCTTCCCGTGGAGCCGATCACGCGGAAGAAGTCGTTCAACGGTATCTTTGCCTCAAAGATAATATTCCCGTCGTTCAATAAGATAAACTGGCGTTCTTCCTCATCATATTCGTCGGAGATTTCCCCGACGATTTCCTCCAGGATATCTTCCATTGTCACCAGTCCGGAAGTCCCCCCGAATTCATCCACGACAATGGCCATATGTATCTTATTCGTCCGGAATTCTTCCAGCAGGTCGTCGATCTTCTTCGTTTCCGGTACAAAATAAGCCGGGCGGATCAGGCTCTGCCAACGGAATGTATCGGGCTTATCGATATAGGGCAGCAGGTCTTTGATATATAAGATCCCCTTAATCGTATCTTCCGAGACGGCATAGACCGGAATGCGTGAATAGCCGGACTGAACGATAAAATGAAGTACCGCATGGAAACTACTCTTAATGTCGATATCCTCCATATCCAACCGGGAAGTCATAATTTCATTCGCCGTCTTATGATAGAATTTGATGATATCGGCCAGCATATCCTTCTCTTCGGCCATCTCGCCCGAAGTCAACGCCAAAGCCTTGCTCAGGTCGTCGACCGAAATATCTCTTTTCTTCTTTCCCGCCGCTTTGTTCACCATAAAGGAAGATGAGGCCAGTTTCCCCAACGGGCCGCAAACGGCATAAACCAGCCGGACAAAAGGAACGCTGAAACGCACGAAGCGTAACGCCCGGTTTTGTACATAAAGTTTCGGTAGGATTTCGCCGAAAAGCAGCAGCAAGGCAATGAAAGCAACCAGCAGCACCAAAAAGCCGGCTAACGGCATGGCCGAGAGTTCGAAAAAGCGGCCGAAGGCATAAAGACACAGCATAATCACTGCTACATTGATAAAAACGGCAGAAACCTGCAGGCTGGAAAGCAAAGGCTCCAACTGGGTTAGCAACCGGGCGATCCATTGGTCGGCTTTCGTTCTTTCTTCGTTAATCTCTGTCGCCTCTTCATTCGTCAGTGAGAAGAAAGCGACTTCCGACGCGGATAAAACACTGGAAACAAAAAGCAGGATCACTGCAATGGCAGCCGCTATGACCGGATAAAGCAGCGGTCCCTGAATAGTAAGTTGCCCGAAAAGGCACGAATAATAGTCGTCTGAGTCCAAGGATGGTTAAAGTTCGTTAGACATATCAGAATGGTAGATCATCCACTTCATCGGAAGAGGGAAGATTCGGTTGAGAACTTGCAGACGACTGAAACGGTTGTACCGGTGAAGCCTGCGTTTGTGCACTCTGTTGTGATGGGGTTGTTGTCGATTGTGAATCGTCACGCTTTCCTCCTCCCAGGGAGAAGAATTCGACACGATCGGCATGAATCTCCGTTATATAACGCTTAACCCCGCTTTGATCATCATAATTGCGTGTCCGGATTTTCCCTTCCACAAAAAGCAAAGAACCTTTCTTTACCCATTTTTCCACAAATTGCACCTGATCGCGGCGGACAACGATGTTATGCCATTCGGTGCGCTCGGGGACGACCGTACCGTTTGCCAGCGTATAGCCTCTCTCCGTCGTAGCCAAAGGGAAGTTTGCGATCGCATTCCCGGTATCGAAATAACGGACTTCGGGGTCTTTCCCTACGTAACCTATTAAAAGCACTTTATTCAATGACATATCCACTCTAATTAAACGTTCCTACAAAGGAACACAAAAGGTTGCATTTCTCAAAGAATTCAAATCTTTTTTATTCTTTTCACCAAGAAACGATTTTTATTTTTTGGACAAGGACATGATTTTTTCACCCGTCAAGCCGTAAAGAAAAATCGTATCCACCGGAGCCACCCGATCGGCTGTCCCATAGCGGACTACTTCGTTCAGCGTCTTCAACATCTCATTTTCACCGCTCATGTCCATGCATCCCTTTCTGGTGGATACGATTTTCAACAGGCGGATGATTTCTTTCCGCTTTTCATTGAATTCGATCTGTCCGCCCAGTGTATTACAACCCGTACTGCCGGATACCATCAGACGCTCTACGTCAAAGGTCAATTCCTGCCCCGTCACCTCCGGATCCAACGCCTTCCCGTTCATTTCGATCACTCCCCACCGTCCGTCCAGGTCGGAGGAAGCGGCCACTAAGGCTTTGCTGCTTTTGCATCCGGCCAAAGCCAACGCTAATAAAACACAGAGAAAGAATGTTTTTTTCATTTTCCATCCTCTTTTTTATCCAGCAGCAACAATCCGTTTCCGTCTTTATCCACGAGTGAAAGTTCGCCTTTTTTCTCCCCGCCTTTCACTCCGCCCACTTCAATCAGCGCCTGGGAAATCTTATTCTCCAGTTCCAGATAAGGGCAGGCCATTAGCGTGGACATCGGCATCGAGAACTTTACCGCCGAGGCATCGCTCTCATCGAAAGTAATGGAAGAGTTGATGATGTTACATCCCGTATTCCCATGTACCTTCTTCTCACTCACGTTTATTACCAGAAAAGGAAGTTCTTCTTTTGTTATGCCCTCCCCCTTTACGGAAACAATATTCCATGCGCCGTCCAGGTCTTTAGCCGTTATATTTTTTGCGGAAGAGCAGGAAATTAATCCGGCAAGCGCCGGAAGCAGAAACAAAATTGTGCAATACTTTTTCATCTTTATCTATTTATGTATCTCTCTATATGAGATGCAAAAAAAGGCTCTTTTGTTTGGAAAGGAGAATGATTTTAGGCTAAATTAACGACTTTCGCCTCCCGGGCGACATTTGTTACCTCCGATAAAAATGATTCTGACCAGTTATCTATTATTATTATGGATATATAGGACTTTATTTCGTAAAATAGGAATTGTCCTCCTTCTTTATTTCTTATGAGTCATTATATCGAGTACCGCCTTGTCAGTCTCCCGCATAGCCTGAGAACCTATACAGGTCAGATTATCAATGCATTTATCCACATCATCATCAATAATCCCTTCGACAGAAGTCACACATTTTTGCTCCATTGCCAGCATTGCCGAGAGTAGAGCTGTAGACACTCCGCTAGCCACTTTCATCGAACAGCCGGGTTTGGCTCCGTCGCAAATCATTCCTGTAAGATTTGCAATCATATTCTTAACAGCGAATGTAATCTGTTCATATTTTCCTCCCATAAGAAGGACAATCCCGCAACTGGAACCGGTTGCAGCAATCACACAACCGCAAAGGGCGGATAATCGTCCCAGTTTTTGTTTTATATAAATAACTGTAAGATGGCTCAACATCAATGCCCGGGCAAGTTCTTCTTTGGTTTTGTTATATTTTTCGGCATATATAGTCACAGGTAAAGTTGCAGCTATGCCCTGGTTTCCGCTTCCCGAATTACTCATGACCGGAATCATCGCTCCCGCCATACGTGCATCGCATGCAGCTGAGGTATAAGATAAGATATTTGTAAATACGCTATCTCCCATAACTGAGTACTGCGATTTACCGTTCAACGTCCGGCCTAACTCGTGTCCGTATTTGTTCTTAAACGATTGCTCCGATGCTGCTTTATTTATTCGTGCAGATTCTAATATAAATTCTATATCATCAATAGAACTATTTACGGAAAAGTCATAAATAAGATGCATATTAAGTCCTAACATATCCTCAGCACTAGGTACTTTCGGAGCTAATTTCGAATCGAATAGAACAGTATCGTCTTTTTTCAGATAGATAAAATTTGTATGCTCTCCGGCTATAATCGCTGTTGCTGTTTGATTCCCATAAGAGCAAATGGCTTCGATATAAAGCATCTCATCTGTTTTGTCTTTCAACTTTATTTCGATATTACCACTGTCGATCATTTGCTTCCCCGCTTCCAAAGCTTCCGGCGAAGAATCTTTTAGTACTTCCAGCAGGTATTCGGATTTACCGATCAGGGCTCCTAATGCCACTGCAATAGGTAATCCTATCATGCCATTAGCCCCCGGGATACCCACTCCCATCGCATTTTTTAAAACATTTGCACTCAGATAAACTTTAATTTTTTCCGGCTTATATCCCAGTATTTCTTTAGCTTTAGCCACACATAGCGAAACAGCAATAGGCTCGGTACATCCAATAGCAGGAATCACTTCTTTTTTGGCTAAGGCAATGATTTCATCATATAATTTTTTTTCCATATTACTATTTATATAAAAGAAAAATGTTTCAAGTATAAACATCAGTCTTTCTGTAAAAAAAATCACCTCTTTAAGTGACTTATCCATGTAAAATTCAGCTTTCTGTTCATCCCCAGTCATCATAAAAGCCTATCCTAGATAAATAGAAGCGTACACGGGGCAGCCATATCGTCTCTTGTTTTATTTGCTATATTGTCCAGTATATGGGCAAAATATAGTTAAACAAGCGTTACAAAGTAACTAATTTATTTATTAGAACTATAATAAAAATGACAGTCAGTAAAAAAGAACCATTAGTTACTATGTTTGCAAGTATATCTGTTTCTCTTATGATTGTAAAACTATGCATGAGGATGTCAAAAGTCATTCGCTTATTAACTGAAAAAATGGTAGTATTGAATAAGCGCAGTCATAACTATGAACGAATGGATTCATAACTATGAATAAGCGCAGTCATAGTTATGAATTTTTTACAGTACTTTCTTTTGAAACAAATGCCACTCCCTGAGTAAAATGAAAAGCAAAACATTAAATTAAAAGAATTTCCAAAGAATTATAGCGTTGATATTTATCAAAGCATGCAGAATTGCTGTTACCCAATATCCAAAATACACTCCTTTGTGTTGTTTTATGGTATATGTATACATTAATAGTCCTCCAGTAATAATATTATAAATAATGTACGAGAGTGTATAAAAGTGGGAAAAACCGAATAGAATAGCACCGATAAGTATAATCATATACTTCCGGCGTCGAAACCATTTAGATAATATTAATAAATAATATATTGCAATTTGAAAAATGAGTGTTTCCAGAAGAGGGCCTACAATAACAGTTAAGAAAATTATCCCTACAATGTGCGTATTTTGAAATGACTCATTAGGCGTTGTATAAAAAGCGATATCAATTCCCTTTAATATTTTCTCAAAAAAGAACGATAGAGAAATCTGGATAGGCGTATAGCATAGCCACAATATTAGAACAGAGCTTACAACACCTCTGTTACGAATAAATCGATTAAACGCCTTCACCAATTAATGTGTTTTTATTATTTTAGATATCCCCCATGAGACGATTCCACCAACAAAGACCGCTGCTATTTTAACAAGAATGATACTATAATCTGCATCTCTTGCCAGCAATATTGAAAGAATAACACCTATTGCAACCGCAAAAGTGCTTTTAAGTGTATTTTTCTCTACAAGGAAAGCGATACAATAGGTTATGGGTATAATAAGGAAATATCCTCCCCATTCGGCAATATGGAAAAAGCTATTTAACGAATCATGTAATAATAAAAACCATAAAACAAATAAAATAACCAAAGCAGATAAGATGATCCAATAAGAGGTTTTAGTTGCCATTTTTATAATATTTACGTTTATATATAGTATAAGGGGGCGTATCAAAAGGCAGCTTCTAGTTCAGGAAGGCTTTGCTTCAACTACCTGTAGATAGGGGAACTTTTGAAAATTCGAGCTTTTGACACACCCTCCTATTTTATTTATTTTGAGCCCATAGCATTCCAGGGGGATTCAGTATTACTAGCCATGATTTCATAATTCCACCGGCAAAGATACCCCACAGCATATGCCAACCATGTACCACCTTGAATTTCTTTGATTTCAACCTCACTTAGTTCTTTTAGATCTAAGTTCTTATAATCTAAATTTTTCATAACAATTGCATTTTTATTTGGTAATTAAGTTATCTTCCACCTGCATTCCAGCCATCTATAAAATCACTTCCCGCCCCTCTGTCTAAAAATTCGGATATGATTATTCCCGCGGCGAGCCAAGCCAAAGCTGCAAGAAAACCACCATTGACCTCTTTCATTTGAGTATCATTCATTTCTTCCACACCAAGTGTAGCTATATCTAACGTGTTCATAATAAAATTGTTTTTTAATTAAATATAAATTACAATAAGCCAACCGGTTTAACCTATTTTTCACAAAGGTATATTAATGTTGTGCAATAAAATTGCACTTTGATAAAAAATCCACTTAAAGTTTTATTGTTGGTAAAGAAAGAAAATTATTCTCAGATAAAAGATTATCCTTATGTTATTTCTATGTTATCTTTATCTTAACATTGGATATGTTATTCATTTTTCCTATCCCCCATTCACTTCTTCTAATTCATGAACATCAAGTTCTTTAAATTCCAGATCTTCCATACAAAATAACATTTTAAACTATTAGACTAAAATTGTTTACTGTAAATTATTTCGTGCACATATCTAATTTACAGAACAAATCTATAAACACTCCGTGTAATAGTATTGCACGGAAGAAAAAAGAGATTTTCCTCCTAAAACATTCATTTTCTCACTGGAATTAAGAAGAGATACGCCTATCTTTATCTCAATTTGAAAATCATTCTCATAAAAAAAACTTTCTTCCATACGACTATACCGTATTTCGGCGCCAAAACTTTTTAATTCCTCCAAGACATTATAGAGTTGCCTGCGGCTCAAATGTAATCGTTCCGCAAATTTACATGGATTACCAGTCTCTCTATTTTGTATCAATCGATGGATACGTTTTAAACGATCAAGAGTTTCAAAAAGGTGCATATACAGAAATGTTTAATAGTTAATCCTTTAACATTAAATAATCATAGATATTCCATTCATATATTATCCTATCTCATCAAATTGTTCGTTCCATAACTTTCGGTAAACGCTTTGACACATTAGTAATTCTTGATGCGTACCTTGTTCTACTACTTTACCATCCTCCAATACAATAATTGCATCTGCATTTTTTACCGTACTTAACCGGTGGGCAATGATAACAACGGTCTTACCTTGATTGGCCAAAGTTGTTAGCGTTTGTTTCACATAGCGTTCAGAGATAGAATCAAGGGAAGAGGTTGCTTCATCAAAAAGTAAGATCTCCGGATTCTTGTAAAGGGCACGGGCAATCGCAATTCGTTGTCTTTCTCCACCCGATAAGGAGGCGCCTTGTTCTCCAATCTGTGTGAGATAGGAATTAGGTAGCTTTTCAATGAATTCACGAATTCCTAATTGCTCGCTTAGTTCAACAATCCGCTTCATATCCGGTTCAAAGTCACCCAATGCTATATTTTCAATAATATTTCCTGCAAATAGTTCAATCTGCTGAGGAACGGTCCCTACGATTTGGCGAAGACTTTCATTGCTTATTTGTGTTATATTATAACTCCCGATATGTATGCTTCCTGATTGTATCGGATAGAGGTGCTGAATCAGGGAAATTAAAGTTGTCTTACCCGAACCGCTTTCTCCTACAATTGCGGTCGTTTCTCCTTTCTTGATCGTAAGATTAAGAGAATCAAAAACCTGTTTGCGAGAGCCATAGCGAAAAGCGACTTTATCGAAAACAAGATCACCGACCATTTCTGACGTAAGTTTGATTGTATTTGTTTCGTCTTGTTCTCTTTCCAGATCCATTATTTGAAACAAACGATCGGCTGCAATCATTGCATCTTGAATCGTTTGATTAGATGAAATTAGTTTACCGACCGGGCCTAAAACATACCCAATTAAAGAATAGAATACCATCAAAGTGCCCGGAGTTAGCTCCTGATCTATAACAAAAGTACTCCCGATCCATAAGACGGCGATTGTAATGCCGGTTGATATAAATTCAATTCCGCCATTTGCAATAATAGAGCCGTAGATACTTTTAAAGGTATTGCGAATGAGTTCAACAAAGCGGACTTCTGTTTTTAAGTTAGAAAACGATTCGACCCCAAATCGTTTAATGGTAGATACGGAATTAAGAGATTCAACCAATTGAGATTCTAATTCTGCTCCGCTCTCCATTATTTTACGTTGGTATTTCTTGTTCAGTTTATTGAATAGCACATAAACCAGTATAAAAAGAGGAGCAGAAACAAAGGTGATCAAGGCTAACTTCCACGAGTAAAGAAACATGATACAAAGAGTAAATAGAAGAATCAGGAAATTGACCACCAAGTCTAATGACACATTGTTAATAAACGTACGAATCTTTACTGCATCATTTACCCGGGAGATAATTTCCCCCACTCGCATGGTATCAAAAAATTGTTGAGGAAGTGTAAGTAAGTGTTTGTAATAACCTAAAATAAGAGAGGCATCTATTCGTTGGCCTGTCTTTAAAGCCAGAATACTTTTCATCGCACCGATGAATGTACGAATCAATAGAATAATAAACATAATAACCCCCATGAGATTTAACAGGTTTATGTTTTTATCTACCAAGACATAATCCGTAATTTTACCAATGAAAATAGCTGTAGATAGTCCTAAGATACTATAGACCACAGCCCCAAACAAAGCTTGGCACATCACACTTTTATGTGGCTTCAATAAATACCAAAAGCTTTGTAAGGTACTTTGCTTTAAATTTCCTTTTTGAAATGCTTCTGTAGGGTGAATCAGAATTAATATACCGGTCCACTCTTTTTTGAATTCTTCAGATGTCTTTTTATGGAGTTTACCATCTGCAGGATCCATTATTTGGATATACTTCTCCGTTACCCTATAAATGACAACAAAATGTTGCAGAACTTCTTTTACTACAATATGAGCGATTGCCGGCTTAGGAATATCCGGCAAGCATTCAAATGGACCTTTCACGCCTTTTGCTTCGAAGCCTAATTTCTGTGCGGCCTCAATCATTCCCAATATATTTGTTCCCTTTTTGTCTGTGAAAGCATACTGGCGTATTCGTGATAGAGGAAATTGTAGCCCGAAATAGGCGGCAATAGAAGAAAGGCAAGCTGCACCACAATCAGTTATGTCATGTTGCCTTACCTGTATATTCTTTTTCATAGATTCTGTTTTGCAAGGGTATTAGTCGTATACTGAGTTGGGTTTGCCCAATCATCCATCTTTTGGTATAGTAGCTCAAAAAGAGAACGACGGGTAATCATAAAATGTGTAGAGATGGTCATTCCTTTTTTTAGATTCCCTTTTACCCCATTTTTCCGTACCAAATAGTTTCTATCTATACTACATTTCACTTTATAAAAAGCGTTGTTATTTCCGCTGTCAGTGAAGAAATCAGATGATATCTCCACGACTTTGCCGGATATTATACCCCATTCATTATAGTTAAAAGACTCAACCTGAATATTTACCGGCATATCCAGATGAAGATAACCAATATTACGAGGAGTGACATACACCTCGCAAAATAAGGTTGAGTCGGGACTGATTACGGCTAAAGATGTCCCCGTTTGTATACTGCTACCTTTATAAAGACCTCTGAACTGATCCAATGTACCGCTTACCGGACTAATCACTACATACGAATCCTTCTCTTTAACTTCTTGTTTTAAAGCGGCCTGCATTTCATTATAAGAATTGGAATATGTGTTCAGATCCGTTTGCCATTTGCTGATTTGATTATCTTTTAAGGACGCCAGTTCATTTTCTGCTTTTGAATACTCATACTCATATTTTTCAAACTCCTCTTCCGAAATTACTCCTTTGTCAAAGAGTGGTTTATTACGCTGGTAGTCTTTTTTTGTTTTACCCAAAGTTGTTTCAGCCTCTACCGACTGTTTACAGTAATAAAGATATTCTTGCCGGCGTGTATCTGAACTAAATACTGACGGCGTCGTTCCTTTTGACAAATAACGTAGGTCATTTAAATGTTCACGAAAATCATCGATGCGGTTTTGCTGATAATTAATTTTGTAATTCGGGTTGGAAGTTCTGAATGTCAATAACGTATCACCTTGATGAACCTTCCAACCCTCTTTTACATAAACAGAATCGATAAACTCTGTAAGACTGGCTTTAATCTCCGTCTTCTCTGCTATCGGACGGATAACTCCCACATCTTGCACAGAAATATCTACATAGATAAATGGTAGGGAAACAATTGCCGCAACGATAACTATTAAGACAAGCCAATAGATCTTTTGGGACTTTGTTGAATGCTTATCTATGTATGCGTCCATACTGTTTTTAATTAATTCAGAGGGCAATAGATTCATAATTTCTATTATTTATCCTCCCACACCAACTTTAATTCCTTATCAATTACTTTGTATGCCCAACCTCCACCAAAATACTTTTGTTGTTCTTTAATGCTAAGTTCTCTTAATTGAGATTCTGCATTCTTCGTTTTTTTCATATTCATACCTGATTTACTTTTTGTGTAGTAAAAAAACAGATTGTAATCCGAAAAGAAGGTTATCCGTATGTTATCTCTATGTTATTTTTATCTTAACATTGATATACAAACAAGTCTTTTTCAGTAAAAGAAGTTTATCTTTGTGATTATGTTTTTAATTAATATGAAAACAAATCTCTTTAATAGAATCTTTATAGCAGCTTTATCTTTGTTATCCTTATTTCAAGGAGTCTGGCTATATAATGCGTATAAGTTAAATGAAAAAGAGATTCAAAGACTATCTAACAAATATTTAGTAGAGGCCATCGAAAAAGAAACTGATTTTCGTTTTTTAGAGGTGGAAAAGAAAGTAAAGGAAGAGCCAAGTAACAAAGAATTTATTTTTGAATATGAAAATATAGATCATAGAGGAGTAATATCACAGCAGTTTGATATAACGCAACAATTGTTGGTAATCAAAGGTATTCCATTGAATCTCTTCACTCTTGATAGTATCTATTCCTCCATGTTAAGCCAAAATAACATTAAAGCAGAATATACATTAATTTACCGGGACTCCACGAAAGTATTGAAAGCGATAGGAAAAGTAAAGGATGGGTATAAGACCGACCGAATCCCTATTGTCCACGGTACGGAATTACAGGCAATTGTGGATATATCCGCTCCTGTAGTTTTCAAGCAGATGACTGCGGTGTTAAGTCTTTCCGTACTTATCTTACTCTTAATAATCGCCTGTCTGTTCTATGAAGTTCGCTTTTTCTTCTCACAACAGCGATTGAACCATTTACGGGATGATTTTACACATGCTTTGACACACGATATGAAAACGCCTCTGAACTCCATTTATATGGTGATTGACCAATTAGGGAAAGGGGTACTTGACAATAATCCAACGCTTCGAACTCAGTTTTGCGAAGTCGCCACGGAGCAGGTTTTAAACCTCCAGAATTTAGTTGATAAGATTCTGACGATTGCCAAAATGGAAGAGAAGAAATTAACGTTATCTAAAAAGGAAATCAATTTACCTCTGATGATACAATCTCTCGTGGATAAATTTACTGTTGGAAGCAAAAAGAAACTCTTTTTCAAAACAAGCTATGACTTGAAGGAACGTATTTTATTGGCCGATCCGGTTTATCTCAGTGAAGCGATCAGTAATTTAATTGATAATGCAATTAAATATTCAGGTGATCCCGTACAGATTACGATCTCTTGCCTTTCGACAGAGACGCAAATAATAATCAAGGTAAAAGACGACGGAACAGGTATTTCATTCAAAGACCAGCAAAAGATATTTAATAAGTTTGAGCGAGGTGCTGCGGTAAAAAAGAAGGAAGTCAAAGGATTCGGATTGGGGCTCCGGTATGTCAAAGACGTAACAAATGCACACGGTGGAACAGTCGCTCTCTCCAGTATGGAAGGAAAAGGCTCTGAGTTTGTCATTGCGCTTCCAATAGTTATTGCACCTATAGATAATTGATAACTTTGTTACAAATAAGAAGCTGATGGGAAAAATAAAATTACTGTTAGTAGAAGATGATGCTGCCTTTTCATTTATCATCAAAGGTTGTTTAGAGTTAACCGGAAATTACGATGTCTCTATTGCCTCCGATGGGAAAGAAGGATTAGAGAAATATGCCGCCTTTATTCCGGATATCATCGTCGCCGACATAGAGATGCCTATTATGTCGGGTATTGAGTTGGTTTCCGTTATCCGTCGGAAAGATACGCAGATACCCATCCTTTTCGCCTCAGCAAGGACTTCGCCAAAGGATTTGATCGAAGGATATAATTTGGGATAGACAATTATATTCGGAAACCTTTCCTGCCGGAAGAGTTGAATGCACATGTTCAGGCCATCTTAAGACGATCTCAATCAACACTTCTATCCACCAATGAAACAACCCCCTATTTATTAAAAATAGGAAAATATCTCTTTGATACAAAAGCCCAGACTTTGCAAAGGCAAGATAGAACGATTAAGCTAACCGAGCGCGAATCTCAAATTATCCTGCTCTTATACCAACAAAAAGGTAAAATTGTAAAAAGAGAGGACATATTGACCCAATGCTGGGAGCATAGTGATTTCTATACCTCCAGAAGCCTGGATGTCTTTATAAATAAATTACGAAAATACTTCAAAGAAGACCCAGGAATTGAAATCAAGACGGTGAGAAAAAAAGGCATACTATTGGACATAAAATCGGTTCCCTGAACAACCTTTTAAATGCCTTTCTCCGGTTAATTAACCGAAGCATCCTGCGAAACTCCTATATTTTCATTATTTTCGCCCTATGAACCAGAAAAGAGATAAACAAAAGAGGAGAAAACGTATTCCTTTTTATGGACTGCTCATCGCTTTTGCCCTGTGCATTTCCTGTAACCGGCATACGAAACAGGCGGATGAGAATGAAGTGGAAAAAGACACCATCCGGGGAACTTATCAATATGGCATTTGCATCGATTCACTCGAAGTGACGGAATACCTGATTAAAAACGGCGAGAATCCCGCCTCCATTTTAGCCCGCCTGGGATTTTCCCCGGCTATGGCGGACAGCATCAACCGCGCATCCGGAGAGATACTGGATCCGACGCGCATCCGAGCCGGCATGAGTTATTACACGTTCTGCACCCGCGACAGCCTGCCGGAAATAAAATACATTGCCTTCGCCAAGAACCTGACTGATTTTGCCATCATCGACCTGACCAAGGAGCATGTCACGGCCTACCCCTTCAATAAGCTGGTGACTACCCGGCGGAGATACCTGGAAGCGACCTTAAGTTCCTCTCTCTGGAACGAAATCAAGGGCATGGGAGCCGATCCGTTGCTGGCCATCAAATTGTCGGATGTCTTTGCCTGGCAAATCGACTTCTTCGATGTCAAGGAGGGTGATTCTTTTCAGGTCATTTATCACGAGGAGTTCATCGAAGATTCGATTCCGCTGAACATCAGTTCGGTGGAGGGGGCGATCTTTACCCATATCGGGAAGCGGTATATCGCCATTCCCTTCGTGCAGGACAGTGTCACGGAGTTTTTCGACGAAGAGGGTAACAGTTTGCGGAAGGCCTTCCTGAAGGCTCCGATGGACTTCTTCCGGATTACTTCCCGCTTTACGAACTCCCGCTTTCATCCGGTTTTAAAGCGGTATCGCGCGCATCATGGCGTGGATTATGCCGCGCCGGTCGGTACGCCGGTCAAAACCATCGGCGACGGCACCGTGATCGCCAAAGGCTATCAGGGAGGCGGAGCAGGAAACTTCCTGAAAATACAACATAATACGGCTTATGCCACGACCTATATGCATCTGAGCCGCTTCAAAAAAGGCCTTCGGATAGGAAGCCGGGTCCAACAGGGAGAAGTGGTCGGTTATGTCGGTTCAACCGGCCTCTCCACCGGTCCCCATCTGGATTTCAGGGTCTACAAGCATGGGAAGGCGATCAATCCGTTGCATATGGAGGCGCCTCCTTCCAAGCCGGTAAGTCCTGAACTGATGGACAGCTTCCGGATAGTCAAACAGCGGGTTCTGTTGGAACTGGACAGTTTAAGCAAAAACAAGGAACACTTCTAATTCTACCAATATGAAAGTAATAGGCAACATTCTCTGGCTCGTTTTCGGCGGTATTATCACGGCTATCGAATATTTGATTGCAAGTTTGCTCCTAATGATCACCATTATCGGGATCCCTTTCGGAATTCAAACGCTCAAGTTGGGACTATTGGCCTTATGGCCGTTCGGGAGTAAAGTTACAGACAACGGAAGCTCCGGCGGATGTCTTTCGGTGATTATGAATATCCTGTGGATCCTGGTAGGAGGCATCTGGATCTGTGCAACTCACCTTGTGTTCGGGTTCTTGCTATGCATTACGATCATCGGCATTCCGTTCGGAATGCAACATTTCAAACTGGCGGGGCTGGCGCTTACCCCCTTTGGAAAGTCGATTGAATAGACCGGCAGGTCAGTCGATCAGCGGCAGGTTTTGCCTTGCAAACGACCGGCTGCAAGCGTTGAAATGCCACCATTCGGAAGTGACGGTCGTAAACCCGGCTTGCTTCATGATCCTGCGGAGCAATCGCCGGTTGGCATATTCCTCCGGGGTGATTTTCTTTGCTTGCACCAATTCCTCTTCCCGGTCGGTATTCGCCTCTTTCCCGAAATAATCAAAAGGCGTCCCCATTGGCAAGGGCTGTCCTTTTTCATCCAGAATGGTTATATCGACCGCCATCCCGTAATTATGCAATCCCCCTCCCTTGGCCGGATTTGCCACATAATAGGTTTTGCCCGTTCCTTGCACCAAACTCCACATCCGCCTCTGCACCGCCATCGGACGGGCGGCGTCATAAATCAACAGTCTCTTCCCGGGATGCTCCTTCTTCAGCAGCTTCTGGGCCTGCAGCAGTTTCTTTGCCGCCTCGGGGCGCAACCAAGCCCGCGTAAGCCCTTGGTAAAGGACTTTTCCTACAAAATTATCAGGAGTCGCATATTGAAGGTGAACTTGTATCGAAGTGTCCAGGGTGCAAACATCGACAAGTCCCCTTTGCCGCAAAATATGATCCCAGTCGGTCGCCTCCGCTTGGAAATAGGCCGGAGAAAACAAAAGGAACAGCAAGAAAACAAATCTGTTCATCTCAACGGATAGCTATTTGCTCTGCTTCTACCGGATGATTTAAGAAGAGAGTGCCCGCCTCGGAAAACTTCGCGGCGGATTCGGTTGTCAGAAAACGGACGCTTCCCTGTTTCGACAACCGGCTTTCCATCTCCGGATGGCGTGACAGATAGTCCTTCAGGCTTTCGGCTACCCGGCGCCCTTGCGAAAAAAGGGTAATCCCTTCCGGCAAGTAACGGCGGATTTTATCCGTCAGCAACGGATAATGCGTACAGCCCAGTATCAGTGTATCGATTTGAGGATCAAATGAAAGAATATGATCCAAGTGTTTCTTTACAAAATAATCGGCGCCGGGTGAATGGGATTCGTTATTCTCAACCAAGGGCACCCACATCGGGCAGGCTTCACCGGTGACGGTAATATCCGGAAAGAGTTTCTTGATTTCCAAGGCATAGGATTGGGAGGAGATGGTACCGGCCGTACCCAAAACCCCGACATGCTTCGTCCGGCTGATCGAGTTAATGACTTCCACGGTAGGACGGATGACGCCCAATACCCGGTTTTCCGGTGCAAAGCGGGGCAGGTCATGCTGCTGAATCGTACGCAAGGCCTTCGCCGAAGCGGTATTGCAGGCCAGGATAACCAAGGGGCAGCCCTGTTCGAAAAGCGTTTGGACAGCCTGACGGGTAAACTCATAAACGACTTCGAACGAACGTGTTCCATAGGGTGCCCGCGCATTATCTCCCAGATAAAGATAGTCGTATTGCGGCAATAAATTCAAAAACTCCCGCAGGATAGTCAAGCCTCCATAGCCGGAGTCAAATACGCCGATCGGCGCTTCCGATTTTATTTGCATAGAGAGACGAAATAAAAAAGGATGCCACTTCTAACAGACGGGCATCCTCATTATTTTATTTTTAATGTAATTACTTCAGCCCTAACTTGGCTTTCACGAAGGGAGTCGCATCAATGCTGCTTGCTCCTTTATACAGGAGGATCTCCGGGTTCAGGATATAGGCATATCCCTTTTCATCTCCGACAGCTTTGATCGCATCTTGCATTTTCTTTTGGATCGGAGCATACAGCTCTTGTCCTTTCTTCTGCATATCCTCTTGGGCTACCGGAACGAAGTTCTGTATTCTTGTACGGAGATCTTCCAGTTCCTGCATTCTCCTCAACTTGATGTTTTCAGTCAAACTGTCTTGCTGAGACGTGAAATCAGCGTATTTTTTCTGATATTCTTCTTGCATTTTCTTAAATTCGGCTTCATACTTCTGATTCATATCAGCTAACTGAGACTCAACGGTAGAGACTTCAGGCATAGCCGTAAAAACCTCCTGTGTGTTTACATAGGCTATCTTAACTTCTTGAGCGAACATTCCCATCGGGAAAATCAGACATAAAAGGACAATAAGTTTCTTCATCTTTTAATTTTTATATTACTTGTTATCAGTTTAATTTCAATCCTAAAAAGGTTACAAATTTACAGAATTATTTCGAATAACCTAACTTTATCAATACTTCATTACTGATGTCTATTTTAGGAGAAGCAAAGATGATGCTCATTGCCGAGGCCCGGTCGATGACAACTTGGTATCCTTTATCTTCCGAGATTTCCTTCACAGCGTTATAAATCTCATCCTGAATCGGTTTCATCAAGCCGCTGCGTTTTTTAAACAGCTCCCCTTCCGCCCCGAAGTACTTGCGCTTCAGGTCCTGGGCTTCCTGCTCCTTCTTCACAATCGCCTCTTCTCGTTTCGTCTTCATTTCGGCTGAAAGGAAGACCAGATCGCTTTGATACGCTTTATACATATTCTGAGCTTCCTGCTGGATAGCATCCACTTCGTTCTGCCATTTCCCGGAGACTTGGCTCAATTGTTCGTTCGCCATTTCATAGGCGGGAATATTTTTAAGGATATACTCCATGTCAATTAATGCAAACTTCTGAGCCATAGAAGCCAGCGAACACGCGAACAATACACCTATTATTAAAAGACTTTTTCTCATTTCTCTTCTGTTATTGTAAGTAAACCATTGATATTGCAAATATAATAGAGCGTTTTAACTTTTGGAGCGAATTTACGTTAATTAATTTATCCTCCCGGAATATTACGTTATTTTATATCAAGAATCCTTAGTTTTCTTTCATCATTACCGAATGTTTCCCTTTCCGTCTATTCTTTTCATGTTTAGGATTTCACGCACGGCATCCCTCCCATTACACGATCGACTTTATCATCAGCGCCATTAGCCCGGAAGCCTTTTCCATCTGTTTTTCGCATTGGGTATCGGAGGCAATAGACGATAAAAAACAAGAGAGACGGGGAGCATTTGCATCCCCGTCTCTCCTATTTTTTCAATTATAAATGGATATGGATTTTAGAACTCCTGCCCCAGGATAAAGTGGAAATGGCTTCCTCCGCGCTCTGTAGAGCCGTAGGGCTTATCAAATCCATAGGCCCAGTCGATACCCATCAATCCGATCATCGGAAGGAAAATACGGACACCGAAACCGGCTGAACGCTTCAAATCGAACGGACTGAAGCTGGAGATGTCTCCCCACGCATTTCCTCCCTCGACAAAGGCTAGCCCATAGATGGTAGAGGAAGGCTCCAGCAGGAAGGGATAACGAAGCTCCATCGACAGGCGGGAATAAGCGTATCCGTAATACAGATAGCTGTTATTTCCGGCAATCTCACCGTTGTCATATCCTCTCAAACCGATCGTTTCGGTTGCATAGGTCGTAGAATATCCGCTCATCCCGTCCCCTCCGACATAGAAGGTTTCGAAAGGGGATTTTTTGTTTTTATCATAGGAACCCAAGAATCCGAATTCTGCGCGGGTCATTAATACCGGAGTACGTTTCGGTCCTCCGAACTGCGGTAAACGGGCCAAAGGAGAGAAGACTTTCGCTTTGAATTTCCATTTATGGTATTCAATCATCTTGTATTTGGACTCGTCATTGCTTGCCATGGATGCATAATCTTTCCCATCCCATAAAGAATAAGGAGGGGTTGCCGCAACAGAAGCGGAGAACTGGGAACCGCTACGGGTATACAACGGATTGTCGATCGAATTACGCTGTAACATCAGTTCCAGGTTAATATTATGGGATGTTCCGTTTGTGACTAAAAAATAGTTCCAGTCTTTCATGATATACACCTGGTAATTCAAAGTCGCCATAAATTGGAAGTAATCGTCCGGCCAATTCAACCGCTTGCCGTAACCGGCAGAAACACCGATCATTTGTATCGATTTATCCGGGTCGTAGGCCAACTCATAATTCCCATAATTACCATAGCCACCGTAGCCATAGCCACCATAGCTACCATACGGATAATAGCTATTATACATACTGCTACTATAAAGATTACTCATGTAATTACTGCTGATATCCGTCATCTTGGAATAGTAAGCACTGACAGATAAGGTGTTAGGACGCTTTCCTCCAAACCAGGGATCCAGGAATGAAATGCTGTACGCCTGGTAATACCGCCCGTTAGTCTGGCCGCTCAACGTAAGCGTTTGTCCTTCACCCTGCGGAATAATGCCCTTATATGTCTTGGGATGCAGGAAGTTTTTCATGGAGAAGTTGGTGAATTTCAAGCTTAACTTACCGATTACTCCCGTTTGCCCCCAACCAGCGGAAAACTCGACCTGGTCGTTTGCTTTCGAAACCAGATTATACTGGATGTCCACTGTTCCGTTATCGGGATCGGGCAGCGGCACCGGATTCATGTTTTCCGGGTCGAAATGCCCCATCTGGGCCAATTCACGAATAGAACGCATCAAATCCTCCCGGCTGAATAACATACCGGGTTTCGTACGCAGTTCCCGGCGTACGATATCTTCATACAGACGGTCGTTTCCGTTAATGATTACCTTATTGATGGTTGCCTGGGGTCCTTCCTGAATACGGATTTCCAAGGCGATAGAATCATTTTCCACTTCGACTTCCACCGGATCCGCCCCGAAGAACAGGTAACCGTTGTTATAATAGACGTTCGAAACCGCATCTTCATCCGTCTGCAAGCGCTCCATTAATTTCTTTTGGTTGTAGACCTCTCCGGGCTTCATATTCAGAATAGAGCCTAACTGGTCGGTCGAATAATGGGTATTTCCTACAAACTGGATGTCCCTCAGAAAATATTTATCCCCTTCATCTACCTTCAGCTCGATTTTTACCCGTTTCTCCGTCACATTATAAACGGTATCGGATAAAATAACGGCATCGCGATATCCTAATTCATTATATTTGGATATAATGTTTTCTTTATCTTTCGTATATTCTTCGGTTGTAAATTTCTTCGTGCTGAAAAACTCACGCAAACTGGTCTTAAATCGCTGTTTCAGATTGAAACGTTCGTTGGTTTTCTTCATCGCCTTCTTGATGTCGGCATCGGACAACGCCTGGTTTCCATCAATCGTGATCTCTTCAATCTTTGTTTTCTCATTTTTGTCAATCACAATATCAACGATCACCTCCCCCTCGCGGGAAACATCGTCCTTTTGATTGATCTCCACGTCTACATTCTTGAATCCTTTGGCGTCAAAATGTTTCTTGATGATATCCTTGGCCCGGTCCATCACATTCGGCGTGATCTGAAACCCTTTTTTAAGCCCCAGCTTCGCTTCAAGGTCCTCGCGTTCGCCCTTCTTGACCCCATGATAACGAACTTCAGAGATACGGGGACGTTGCTTCAACTGGATATCCAGCCATACTTTGTCATCCACAATCTTGGTCGCCAGAATCTTGATGTCGGAAAAAAGTCCATGCTTCCAGAAACGTTTGACAGCATCGGTAATCTCGTCACCGGGAATTGTTACTTCATCACCGACAGATAATCCGGAGAAATTTATCAATACAAAATCTTCATAATTCTTTGCTCCCGTCACTTTTATATCTTCAATCTTGTAGCGCTTGGGGGAATACGAATAAGAAATCAACGGCACCGCTGCCGAATCTATCGGCTCAACATGTGTAGTGTCACTTTCCTGAGCGAAGGATAGAAAGGCCGCGCTCAAAAAAAGAAATAACAATACGAATCGTTTCTGCATAGTATAGCTATTATTTATAAAATTAGTTGCTCGCTTGTCTGACCGAAGCGTCGCTCCCGATGCTGGTAAGACAATATAGCCTCATACAATTCATCCTCTCTGAAATCAGGCCAAAAGACATCCGTAAAATAGAGCTCGGAATAAGACAACTGCCAAAGCAAAAAATTGCTGATGCGCTGCTCCCCGCCGGTACGGATCAACAGATCCGGATCAGGAATGCCGCGGGTAGTTAACTGATCGGCAAAAAGCTCTTCTGTAATATCTTCAACCTTTATTTTCTTTGTTTCCACTTGCGCAGCCAACCGTTTAGCTGCTTCCACTATTTCCCAACGGGAAGAGTAACTCAATGCGAGCACCAAAGTCACTCCCGTATTTGCGGAAGTTTCCCGGATGCAATCCTGCAATGTCCGGTTTGTCTGCTCGGGCAGCCGGCTCAAATCACCGATTGCTTTCAGGCGGACGTTATTTCTCATCAGGTCCGGCGTCTCCCGGTGGATCGCCGTCACCAATAAATTCATCAAGGCGATCACTTCTTCTTCCGGACGATTCCAGTTTTCCGTCGAAAAAGTATATACCGTCAGATAGTTCAAACCGATTTTCGTCGCTGCCTCCACGGCTTTACGGACAGAAACGACGCCTTCCTGGTGACCATAGCTCCGTTCTTTGCCACGGGCTTTTGCCCATCGCCCATTTCCATCCATAATGATTGCCACGTGCCGGGGCAAATGTTCTTTATCTATTTTATCTATCAGCGACATGAATTCTTTTCTGTCTCAGTATATACTCTTAATATTATTGCACGGCCTGTTCCGAGGCCCGAAATCCCATGTCAACGACAAATGCAGGAAAGAATACCAATCCTTATTCTTAAATAAGCTACCCTGCATCCGGTAGGGATCATCAAGGAAACCGTTTCCGTCATCCGTCACATCGAAGTTATCTCCGAATAATTTACGTACCGTAAACTCCAATCCCAGATTCAACCGGTTCTTCATCTTATACTTCACTCCAATTCCTATCGGGATGTTCGGGCCGAAAAAAGTCTCGCCTCCGGGAGCTACAGTCAATCCTATCCCCGCCAGAATATAAGGCGACAGGCGTTTGGTATTCAGGTAAGCGAACTTATCGCTATACGGGAGGAAGTTGAATTCGAACTGCCCCCCCAAATCGAACAGGTTCCGGCTGAACGAGCCTTGCGCCTGATCCGGAAAAACATTTTCCAATCCCTCCGTACTCCCCGATACCTGCGCCCATGTCAGGTTAGCCTTTATTGCCACCCTGAAATGGGGATTGTACCGGAAAACAGCACCGATCGAAGACCCTAACTCCTTAAAAGGCGTATTTTTATTCAAATCCCCCATATAGAAGGCCCCTCCGGCCATTCCGCCTATCTCGTATTTGTATTCCTGGGAATTCGCAACCGAAACAATTGAAATAAGCAAAACGATCAGAAAAGTCCGTTGAAAAAAAGTTGAAGACATACATTTATAGATTATCATATCTTTTTTTCTAACGTGAAAAGCGGTATAAAAGTATACACACTTTCCTTTCTTTCTAATCTTTAAAGCCTAACCGATTGATTCGCCCTCTCCAAAGATCATTTAAATCCGAAGCTCCCTTGCTTACCTTTCCTCCGAAAAGAAGCATATAATTATCCTTATCGACAATGACGGAAGAAAAAGCACGGGCTGCAAAATCATCCGGCATACGAACCAAAGAATCCGAAGCCGCCCATGTAATTCCCTTGTCTTTCGATATATATATATCTTTTATCATCTGATTGGAGGCAGTCAGCCCTCCAATCAAGTAGATGTTTCCGTCATAAGCTGCCACGACAGCGCCGGTTCTTGCTTCAAACGGAGGATACAGATCATCGGTCTGGATTGCCCAATCCCTTCCGTTTAAAGTAGTCCATGCCGAACCCAGCAGCGTACCGTTCGGATCTTCTCCGCCGGCGACCAATAACCGCTGGTAATACATCGACTCATAATTCACTACCCCGAAACCGGATACCGGGAATCCGGGAGAAACAGCATCACCTAAAATCCATTCCTTATTTTCATCCATGGAAGCAAACTGCAGACCGCCCTCTCCTGCGACAACTGCGCTCAAAGCCGACGGATTCACTTCTCCGGCAGGTAAAGCGCCCAATATGGCTTTTATGGAAGGAGCTCCGCTAACGGCCGACCAGCTCAATCCGTCGGCCGACTGATAGAGCGCACCTCCGATGGAAGGCACATAAGAAAGGCCGTTATATGCCGTCAATTGGGACAGCAAGACTCCCTCGGCGGGAAGTCCGGTTATTGCTTTTTCGGTCCAGGAATTCGGAGCGGATTCCGGGGCGGTATATAACTTATACCCACCACCGCTTACCGGCTTCACATAGAAGAACAACTGTTCGTCCCGTTTAATCGCTTTCTGTTCGGCAATTGCGACATCCTGCAGAAGGGATGTTTTCTGCCAAACCATCGAATCCGGATTCACCTGGTGAATATTTACAGATACATGATATGTTTTCATAGTAACTCCATCGCTCGAGTGAACGACAATCTTCACCGATTTGGAATAATCCACCGAGTCGGCATTATTATATATAATAGTATCTCCCGTCGCCTCCGGCATAATCTGGGCATAAGAAAAAGAAGAAGCTAAAGACAGGGTCGTAACCAATTTCCGGTCGAGCACCGTTCCATAATCCATTGAATCGGCATTATATATATAGCCATTAATCTGGTCAATGACGAACTTTACATCTCCAATTCCTTCAATCGAATCATTTGCCAACGAAAAAGAAGAGATCTGGCAATTGGTTAAATCATACTCCGTCGTGTCCTTGTCAGAATCCAGACAGGAGGAAAACGACAAGACAAAACAACCGATCAGTAAGAGTAACAAACTATTTTTCATCCAGCACTTAATTTATCATCCTATAAAGTCACAAAAGTAGAAACATTTTTCTCTTTACCTCTCATTAAAATTAATATTTATAATATTTTAGTTCCATAGGCGTCTTTTTAGAGAAGCTTTTCAATGGAAAGTAGACCGTAAACAAATGTCCGTTGAGTAATTTCTGACCGAACCGGCACACTGAATACAACGACAAATCAGGTGCTTTGACACCGTCATACAGGGCCATAGGAGAAGTTTCTACCGACAACTGATCCCACAATCCGGATTTCAAAAATGTAGTTAAAACCTCCGATCCGCCTTCCACCAGCAAGGAATGAATCCCTCTCTTATACAGGGAATCCAAAAGAGACGGAATGAAACAAGGGAAAAAATCAATGGGAACATATTCCACGTTCGTCCGGTTCATCCCCTCCTTTTCCGTATAAACCAATGTCCGTTGGTTTCCGTCGAACAAGGTAAGCGTATCCGGCAAACGCAGATTCCGGTCCAGTACCACCCGCACCGGAGAATTACCGGCCCAATGCCTTACGGTCAGCGAAGGATTATCAAGAAGAGCCGTATTCGTGCCTACCAGGATGGCATCCATTTCCGAACGCAGCTTATGCACCATTCTCCGGGATTCGGGAGAAGAGAGCAAAACCGGAGGCGTCGATGCGTCCGTCCGTTTTTTATCCATAAAACCATCCAGACTTTCAGCCCATTTTAGAAAAACATAGGGCCGTTTCTTTGTATGAGCCGTCATGAAAGCATGATTCAAAGCCTTAGCCTCTTCTTCCATCACGCCGACCACCACTTCCACGCCGGCCTCGCGCAACATCCGGATGCCCCGCCCGGAGACTTCCGGAAACGGATCCTGGCAAGCGACCACCACCCTCGGTATACGCATCCGGATAATCAGATCGGCACAAGGCGGTGTCTTCCCATAATGCGAACAGGGCTCCAAACTGACGTATAGCGTAGAGTCCGGTAGTAAGTCCGGCTCCGTGACCGACCGGATCGCATTGACTTCGGCATGCGCCTCCCCGGATTTACAATGATACCCTTCCCCGATAATCCGGTCGTTATGCACCAATATAGCACCGACCATCGGATTGGGAGCTACGTCCCCCCGGCCGTTTTTCGCCAATTCCAGGCAGCGCACCATGTATTTTTCATCAATCTGCATCTCTTCTTGTTTTGTGCTTTTTCCTTTTTCCTTACTTTTGTATCAAACAATAACCATGATTGAAACTGTCGCCTTCATTCACCACGCTTTGGAAGGGCATTATGCCCCCCATGAAATAAAAAGCCTCACGCGGATCCTTTTGGAACAGGTGTGCGGCATTTCTCCGCACCAGCAAATTTTGCACAAAGATAACGAATTATCAGTGACGGAAAAAGAACAAATTCACCGGTTTGTGAAACGTTTGCAAACCGGTGAACCGATCCAATACCTGCTCGGACGGGCGGAATTCCTCGGACTCAGCCTCCGCGTAAACCCGGCCGTACTGATTCCCCGCCCGGAAACGGAAGAACTCGTAGACCGCATCCTCCGGACAGAGAAAGGGAAAGCCCTGCGCATCCTGGACATCGGCACCGGCAGCGGATGCATCGCCATCGCGCTGGCTAAATTCCTCCCGGAATCCCGGGTAACAGCCCTCGATCTTTCGCCCGAAGCACTGGACATCGCCCGGAGCAATGCGACGGAGCAACAAGTCACGATCCGGTTCATCCAGGCGGATATTCTCCGGACAAAAGAGACGGAAGCCCTCCTATCACAACCGTTCGACCTGATCATCAGTAATCCGCCCTACGTCCTGGAAAGTGAAAAGGCTATGATGGAACCGAATGTCCTGGACTATGAGCCGGCGACAGCCCTCTTCGTTCCCGACAACGATCCCTTGCTATTCTATCGTTCGATCGCCGAAACAGGACTTTCCCTCCTCCGCCCCGGAGGCTCCCTCTACTTTGAGATCAATGCCCGCTGCGGAGCGATAACACTCGATATGCTCCGCCGGAAAAGCTATTCTTCCATTGAACTAAGCCAGGATCTATCCGGCAAGGACCGTTTCATAAAAGCTATCCGATGAAAGAAATGACCGAATCCGAAGGACTGCGTCACGCAGCGGCTTATTGCTCTGCCGCGGAACATTGCCGTCAGGATGTCGAAAAGAAATTGACCGGCAACCTTCCGCCGGAAGCCATCCGGCGCATTCTCGACCGCCTGATACGGGAAAACTTCATCAACGAGGAAAGGTTCGCCCGGAGCTTCACCAACGACAAGTTCCGGTTCAACCGCTGGGGGCGTATCAAGATCGGCTACGAACTGCAACGTAAAGGCATTTCCCCGGAAGTGATCCGGCAGGCCTTGGATGCAATAGACGGAGAAGCGTACGAATCGACCCTCCGGAAGCTGCTCAAAGAACGAAAAAAGACAGTCAAGGGCAAAGATTCCCACGATTGCTACCGGAAGCTTTTTCGCTTTGCCTCCGGGAGAGGATTCGAAAGCCAATCGATCAGCCGGCAACTGAAACAATTATTCAAAGACAGCGGCGATGACGTTACGGACGATTTTGAATGACCTGCTCGATCTCTTTTTCCCCAGGCTCTGCCTGCTCTGCCACACTCCGCTCCTCCGGGAGGAAAAACACCTTTGCCTCTCCTGCTTTTGCGACCTTCCGCGGACAGGCTACCATCTCCGCACAGATAACCCGGCGCGCAAACTCTTTGCCGGCATTCCGGCCTTGAGGGAGGTAGGCGCTTTCCTCTTCTTCGAAAGAGAGGGGAAAGTGCAGCAACTGGTACATACCTTCAAATACTACGGGAACAAGCAATTGGCCTATGAATTAGGTAGGATGGCCGCTTTGGAAATATACGGCCGCGACGGGTTTTACCAAACGACGGATCTTCTGATACCAGTACCGCTCCACCGCAAAAAGGAAAGGAAAAGAGGATACAACCAGTCGGAATGGATTGCCAAAGGAATGGCCTCCGTTCTAAACAAACCGGTTTGCCGGACAGCATTGGAACGGGTAACCAATACGCCGACGCAAACGCACAAAACCATCTATGAGAGACAACTGAACATGGAGAATCAATTCTCCCTGGCCGAACCGAAGTTATTGGAAGGAAAGCACCTCCTACTCGTAGACGACGTCATCACGACCGGTGCAACTTGCCTGGCCTGCCTCGACCGCCTGGCCTCCGTCCCCGGTGTGAGGCTGAGTGTCTTCTCGCTTACGATCGTCAGGCAATATTAATCTCCCGGGTAGAAGAAGAGGCAGGCACCGAATGAAGGCGTCTTTTTCTTCCCGAATAGCGTTCACATTGCTTGCAGATATCATATCCCAGCATGGCGCCCAAGATAAAATCTTCTTCCGGAGTCAATTGGTTCAATGGCCGGTTAACGATATGCCGCAATGCATCCAGGCATTCTTTCTTGCCGAAGAACAGATTAATTTTCTTCTCATCCACGTCTTGCTTCAGGAAAGCGATACGTTGGTTCGTAAGCCGGTGAACGGCAAAAGGTTCATACTTCCGGTTCATAGTGAAAAGAACCATATTACGAATCCCCTTCTTGAATTCGTAAATATGGTTTAAAAAGAGTTTCAGTTCTCCCGGAACTATATTTGTTTCTTGCATCAAAGCGCAGATTTAACAACTTCTACCCAAGCATCCACACGTTCATCCGTCTTGTCGCTTTCGTTTACTTCATCAATAGCCAGACCGACGAACTTTCCGTCTACGACTGCTTTTGAATCGCTGTAGTCGTATCCGTCAGTCGGAACAGCGCCGACGAAAGTAGCACCCGTACCTTGTAGATCTTCATAAAGAACGCCGATCGCATCACAGAAAGTATCACTGTAAGATTGGGAATCACCACAACCGAACAAAGCGATTACCTTGCCGGAAAGATCCAAACCTCTCAAGGTCTCGACGCCATCGTACCAATCATCCTGCAAGTCGCCGTCTCCCCAGGTGGAAGAACCGAGAACCAAGACGTCATAACCTATCGCTTCGTCCGCCTTTAATTTGGAAACATCATGTACATCAGCTTTTCCTACACCTAATTTACTTGCTATTTTCTGGGCGATATCATCCGTTGTACCGGTTGAAGAGCCATAATAGATCCCTACTTTTTTCATTTCTTTTAATGTGTTATTAATTTGACTTTGCAAATTTAGGCGAGTCAAAGAAGAAACGGTATACCTATAAATAAGGATATTTACCGTCCGCCATACCCATAAATAGGTAGTCGTTGGTTTCTCTTCTTTTTTATTATCTTTACGGGATGAATCAAAATATGTAATCCCATGAAAATCACCGACTTGTATTATCTTATCGGACTCTGTCTGCTGACAGGTGGAAATGCGTCTGCCCAAATGGACTCGACAAATGTCCCTCAGGGAATCGTAGTCAACCATATCCCAAAGGAAACGGAAAAATATATCGGCTCGCCAAGTCTTTGTATACTTCCCAATGGCGATTATGTGGCATCACACGATGAATTCGGACCGAAATCAAGCGAATTCAGATCAGCACAAACACAGATCTTCACCTCTTCTGACCAGGGAAAGAATTGGAAGAAAGTTGCGACAATCGACGGACAATTCTGGTCGAATCTTTTCGTACACCGGGGAGCGCTTTACCTGATGGGAACCAATAAGCATCACGGCAACTTTATTATCCGCAAATCAACAGACGGAGGCAGTACCTGGACGATTCCCTACAGCCCGCAGACAGGATTACTGCTCGAGGGGGAATACCATACGGCGCCCATGCCGGTAGTTACCCATAGGGGACGTATCTGGCGCGCGCTGGAATATGCCACCGCACCTACCACCGCCTGGGGTAAACGGTACAGTGCCATGATGATCTCCGCGCCGGAGGATGCCGACCTGCTCGACGCCCGGAGCTGGAAGCGAACGAACTCGCTGCCTTATGACTCCGCCTATCTAAACGGGCGTTTCAATGCCTGGCTGGAAGGGAATGCCGTTGTAGATCCGCAAGGTGAGATCGTGGATATCCTGCGCGTGGACGTTCCTGCCGGAATGGATGAACAAGCCGCCATCGTATGCATCAGCCCTGACGGATCGCGGGCGACTTTTAATCCGGAGAATGATTTTATCCCCTTCCCGGGAGGCAGTAAGAAATTCACTATCCGGTACGACGCAAAAAGCAAACGTTACTGGTCTCTCGTCAATGCCATCTCTCCGGAAGACAAAGGAAAAAATCCCGCCGGCATACGAAACCGGCTGGTATTGATCAGTTCCCCGGATTTGCGCATCTGGACGCAGCACGAAACCCTTCTCTATCATCCGGACAGGGAAAAGCATGGTTTCCAATATGTAGATTGGCAGTTTGACAACGAGGACATCCTATTCCTCAGCCGGACAGCTTATGACGATCCGAACGGTGGCGCTCATAATAACCACGACGCCAATTATCTGACATTCCACCGGATCAAAAACTTCCGTTCCCGGATCGACAAATAAAGATGACATTTATATCGAATCCTATTTCCTCCAAAACCGATAACCGATCCGGATGACAGGCGATAAATCAACATTGGGGATTTCATAGGTTATCCCGTCAAAATCCAGGCTCTTACTTTTACGATAGTATACATGAAAAGCCGGTTGTACATAAAACGATTTTCCTATAAAAAATTGATAGCCAACGCCACCTCCCGAATCCAAACTAAACAGATCTTTTTTTATCTCTGTGCTTTTCTGCTCTATTTCAAAGGTATGAAATTCAAAATAAGTATAGATTTCCAAATTTTTCCATACATTATATCCTAAAAAGATCCCCGGAGAGGTTTTATAATAGCGTTTAAATGTCTCGGCCGAATTATTGACTCCGGCTTTTTCCGCATTATAACTCCCTCCGTTTATTACACTCGCCCTTATTCGGAACCGATCATACCGATATCCGACACCGACATGAAAACCTCCCGTAATAAACATCGGAAAAAGACTCTCGACTTCCAACGCCTGTGTCGATTTACTTTTGTCATTAACCTCTTCTTGCGCTGATAAATGGTATGCCGATAAAATCAATAGGGCCATACAATAAATGATACTCTTTCTCATCTCTGATATTTGTTTTGTTTTTATAAGGCAAAGGTCAGAAAAAGAAATCGCGTGCCTCCTCCGCATTTGTTACCAAATTACTTGCCGGAGGAAAAGATCGAATTGCGAATCCGGCTTAAGGACTTGGGAGCTATCCCCAAATAGTTGGCGATATGATAAAGGGGAACTTTCCGGAATATTTCGGGGTATATTTTTAGAAGCTTTAAATACCGGTCTGTAGCGGATAAAGTCTGTAAATCTATACTCAATTGAACCAGTTTAACGTAGGCTTGCTCCATGAGTACCCTGCTGAACCGCTCGAGCGCCGGTATTTTATCGTAAAAAGAAAGAAGTTCCTGATGTTTGACCACCAATAACTCCGAATCCTCGATTGCTTTTATGTTGAGATGGGAAGGCGAATGATTCAACCGGCTGTGGTTGTTTGTCACCCATTCATTTTCAAATGCGAAGTCTGTTGTCACTTCATTCGCATTTTCCAAAGTTTTATAATAGACCAGCACTCCGCTGTTGACAAAAGCAATAGAATCACAGACCGCATTTTCCTTTAAAAAGAAATCATTCTTTTTAATCGTAGCCTTTCCAATTATCGTCTTTAATAGCTCCCATTCTTCGGGAGTAAGCGAAATAATAGAACTGACAACATGCTTTATTTTTTCCAAATCGTCCAAGGAGTATAAGAATTATGCCATAAAGATAATAGAAAAACAGTTCACTTACAGGCTTGCAGGTGAGAAGATAAGAAAAATTCATTACTATTCTTCAGGTTTGAGAAGAAGCGCAAAGTGACTTTATCTGGGCCCCTTACGAAACAACGAAGATCCATCTAAAATATTGATTTTTATAGTATTGAAAAGAGTTGTGTCAAAAAGAAATCCTGTAAAAAATTCATAACTATGAATGTGTGTATTCATAGTTATGACTGCGTCCGTTCATAGTTATGATTGAATTCAGTCATAACTATCATTTTTTCAGTTGAAAGCAAATGACTTTTGACACGTCCTGTTGCTTTTGTCTAAGATGTTAAAGACATGATAATGGACACCGGCTAATTGTTCAGTTTTATTTGGGAGTGAATCAAACATCACTATAAGCTTACGGTGAAGGAAAGGGAGAGGGTATTACCTTCGTTGTCTACGACCGTGACGGAATGCCGGCCGGGAGACGGGTGAAGGCTAACCTTGTGGAAATCACGGGTGGCGGTCAGATATTCATCGTCGAGATGCCAATAGACCGTGGCGTCGGGATGGGTATGCGCCAATTCAAAGGTGACCTCTCCCCGGCTGCCGTCTAATTGTTTAGGCAGGTAGATTTGTGCATTCGGCTGCGGATAGATAAACTGCATCGTGCGCTGGCTGTCTTCCCCGCAACCGGAGAGAAAGGGAGGTAACGGGCGGTAATCCGCATGCTGTTTCTTATAATACCACTCCCAAACCGGGGGAAGCACGAACCAATTGCGTTGCACGGTCGCTTCCCGGCCGGCACAATTTTCGTAGACGCGATATCGTTCGTCCGCGCTTAAATGAATCCGGATATGGTACGGGCAGGGTTCCGTCTTAAGTCCGTTCGGACAAATCAGCACCGTATCGACCTCTTCGCAAAAGCGTCCTTTCAAATGTCCGGACTGCCGGCAAACCTCCGCTTCGACGAAAGCATCCGTCGGACGGTCAAACCACGGCGTCGACGGTAATAAATTGAACAGATCAAATAATATAGGACCTGCCGTCCGGGCGCCGGTCAGCCCTGCACGCCCTTCCCCCGAAGAGTTACCCACCCAGACGCCGACGGCATAGCGGGAAGTAACTCCCACCGCCCAGGCATCCCGGAAACCATAGCTGGTTCCTGTCTTCCAGGCAATCGGTTGAACGGAAGGAATGGTTCGCCAGTCGATTTCTTCCGGACGATTCACTTCTTGGATCGCCTCGAATGTCTGCCAAACCGCTCCGGGATGAAAGACTCCCGGCAAAGGACGCCGGCCGGTTGTATCGGCTGTCAGAAGACACTCCATACGAGGATCACCATTCAACGCCCGCGCCATGTCGGCATAAGCCGCCGTCACATCCCATAGTGTTGCCTCCGCTCCACCGAGAATCAGCGACAGGCCGTAGTGCGAAGCCGGACGCGTCAAAGTAGTCAATCCGATCCGTTTCAGGAAATCATAGAACTTCGGGACACTGTACCTCCGGAGCATCGCCACGGACGGCACATTAAGCGAACGGGCGATAGCTTCCGAAGCGGGCACAGCTCCGTCGAATTGCAGGTTGAAGTTTTGAGGGGCGAATCCGTTAATGTTCATCGGAATATCAGGAAGAAGCGTATGGGGTAAAATAACTCCCTCGTCCAACATCGCATAATAAAGAAACGGTTTCAGGATGCTGCCGGTACTACGCGGGGCGCGAATGACATCGACCTGATTGCCGGAAGCCGTTTCGTTGAAACGTACGTTCCCGCAATAAGCGATCGCTTGGTTTGTCCTCACGTCCAGCACCAAAGCGGCAATATTACGGATATCGCTTCGCCGTAATTCTTCCTGCCAACGATCCAGAAGGTCCTCTACTTGCTGCTGTGTACCGCGATCGATCGAAGAAACGGTCAGTTTTCCCGGCCGGGTCTGATAAAAATAACTAACTAAATGAGGGGCAATCTGCGGAAGGGGAAGCGGTTCCGACGGCAATACTTCGCTCAATGCCAAACGATAAGCAGAGGCGTCGATTATTCCCTGTTCCTCCAATCGCTTCAGCAAGCGGTTCCGCTTCCGGACAAGCGCCGTACGGTTTTTAGCCAGATGAATCATGGAAGGGGCATTGGGCAAAACGGCTAATGTCGCAGCTTCCGCCCAGGAAAGATGACGGGACGAATGCCCGAAATAACGCCAGGCGGCCGCATCCAGACCTACGACATTTCCCCCGAAGGGAGCATGCGAAGCATAAAGGCCTACTATTTCTTCTTTGGAATAACGGAATTCGAGACGGGTCGCCCAAACGGTTTCAATCAGTTTTTCCCAGAGGGTACGTTTCTCTCCCCGAGCCAAACGAACTACCTGCATCGTCAGCGTACTCCCTCCGCTTACGATTCGCTTCGCTTTGAAATTCTGAAGAAGAGCCCGTCCGGTTGCCAACGGATTCACGCCCCAATGGGAATAGAAATAACGATCCTCAAAAGCAACCAGGCAGGTGCGGAACTTCTCCGGCACCGTATCACAGGCCGGAAAGCGCCACTGTCCGTCGGAAGCGATCCGGGCCCCCAACAGTTCACCCTGCCGGTCGTTCACTACCGTTGCATATGGAACGGTAAAAAGCCGACGGGGAACGCAAAAGATGTAAATGATGAGCAGCAAAAGTAAGATCGCTCCCACCATGTATTGCCGACGGGAAAGACGGTGAGAAGGGAATTTTTGCCAAAACTTCAAAAACTTTTGTTTCATGGTAACCGTTCTTGTTCTTCCTGTTCGGAATAGGCAAAATCCCTCTGTCTCGATTAAAGTTTCTCTATTTCTTCCGAAGAAAGACCGGTGCTTTTAGCTATTTCGCCGGCGGGTAATCCCATCGCTTTCAATTTCCGGGCGATCTCCTTTTTCTCTTCCTCACGACCTTCGTGGAATCCTTCTTCATGGCCTTCATGGAATCCTTCTTTATGGGCGGTATCCACCGCATTCTTGATGTCGCGGTAGGCTTTCACACTCTCTTCGTATTCGCTGAGCTCCTGTGGAGTGAAGCGAGCGATCTCGGCTGCCCGGAACATATGTTCGAAGACGCGTTCCTGCAGGGCGGCCGGGCGTTCCATCAACCTTGTCAGATTACGCAAGACAAACATCCATTTGTCGAACATCGTCTCCAACAGATCTTCGGTCTTGTTGAACTTCGGTATCTCCAAGTAGATAAAGGTCAGCTTGTCGTAAAACACTTCCTTTCGCTCCACATCCATCAGCATCACCCGATGGTAGAAATATTCAGGCGAATAGCGGTCCTCCTCGAAGACAAAATTCAGGATGCCGATCGTATAGACTGCGGCCAGGCGGAAATCCCAGTCGCCCCGTTTCGCCTGCTCGCGGATAGGAAAGGTGGCATAAAAAACGCTGCGGTCTTTGAAAAACTGCTGATAGACGTTCTGCATTTCCACAATGAACTTCTCCCCCCGGTCGTTTTCGCAGTAGACATCGAAGATGGCCCGGCGTTCACCCCCGTAAGCACCCAGGTGTTCGTTGTTCAGATAGGTGACATCCACAACCGTTTGCTCACCATGCAAAAGGGCGTTCAGGAAACTGATCAACAATTCCTTATTCATTTCCGTACCGAAGAGTTTCTTGAACCCGAAATCGGTGTAGGGATTGACATACCGTTCTTTAAATCCTTCGATTCCCATAGTCTTTGTGTTTATTAACCCTTACCTGTCAAAATTACGCATTTTCTTTCATACTAATTTATAAAACAGGAAAAGATCAGAGCTTAAATAATCAAACAGGCTCGCTTCTATCTCGTCACCGTCACCCGGCCGGCTGCCGTGCGGGCATAGACCGTGGGGTCGTACATAGCTTCGCACTGGATGGCCGGTAGAACAAAGGTTCCGGCATAGGAAGCTTGTATGCGGATGCGGAAAGTCTTCGACTGGCTGACACCCAAATCGAAATAGGTCAGTACCCGGTCGTCCCGCAAATCCTGATAGGTGTAAGCCGGCCGCGTTTCGTCCCCCTGAATCAACCGTTCGTTGAAGATTTCCCAACCGGAAGGAAGAATATGCGTCAATGCCAGATGATTATAATCTTGGATACCACTCGTATTGGAAACTTTGACTACGGCGATGAAATCGCTCCCCTGCCGGAGGCTCTCAACCGATAGCGGTACGCCACCCAGATCGGTATAGTGAACATCCAAACGGAGGTTTTCCGCTTTCGCCGGGGCTTTGTCCACAACGGGCCTTGTCTTGGATACCAAATTCACAAAAAGGGAACCCTTTCCGTGGTTGGTCAACGTCAGCAACCCGCTTGCCGGTTGGGTCGATAGATTCGTTTCATAAACAGCCTTCGCCGACTTGACTGCGGCCTGCTTTTTCCCGTTCAATGTCCAGGCATACTCAATCGATCCGGCCGACTTCTCCGCCAATCGTCCCATTGCCAATAAAGAGAAGGCGGTAGACTGTGTATCAAACGCACCTTCCCTGGAGAGGGAAGCCGATATTTTCTGTGCCTGCTTGAATGCTTCCGCTTCTTTTCCCAATAGAACGAGCGTTTCGAGGATAATCGCTTCATCCCGCAAAGCCGAACCATAGGTCGGATTATTCGTTTGATAGGGCTCTATATCGGTCTTTGCATTAAACACCAATTCGTTGGCCGCCTGCATCTTTCCGCTTAAAGCATAAGTCGCTGCCAAAACCCATTTGGCTTGAAGGGAGAGCTCTTTTACTTCCTTGAGGCGATTCATAGCTCCTGCTTCCGGCGCTCCGGCCACCGCCAAAGAATAGAGCCGGTAGGCTTGCAAGAGATCGTTCTGAGAAGAATAATAACGCGTATCGGTCTGCGTGAAACTCCAATTCTGTGCTGCACGTCGCTGATAAGCTTTCCATCGATTCAAAACGCCGTCATTGACGGCATAGCCTTTTTCTTTCGCCAAAGCAAGGAAAACACCGGTATAAGAGGTAATCCATTCTTCCGCTACCGAATGTCCCGGCCAATAGACCAATCCTCCATTTGGCAGTTGCCGACCGTAACAGTTCCGAATAGCTTCCTGTATATTCGTTTTGATGGCAGTTGCTTCCTTCTCATCCAGTTCCTTGAATTGGGAGGCGAAAAGAAGAGGCAGTGCCCGGGAGACTAATTGTTCCGTGCAATAATGCGGATAGTCGTATAAGAAATCAAAACGGCGGGCCAAATCGACCGAAGGGATGCGCGAAACTTCCAGCTTCACCCAGGAATCGGCAGTTGATATGCCGGGAGTTAGTTGATAAGAAAATTCACCTTGTTCGCCGGAGCGGAGCAGTTTGCTTTCACCGGAAATAATCGGTGGGTTCGGATTACGCACCTCAATCTCCATGGTTTCTTTGGAAGTCATTCCGTTACCGGAAGCGGTTACCGTCACTCTCTCAACGCCGGTAGTCGCTCCCGAGTTGAGCGTAAAATAGACCATCTCGTCTCCCGGTTCTTTAAAATGAAGCGATTGAAGCCCCCCTCCGTTTAACTTCAGCTTGCCGGTTGTTTCGACTTTTACCGTCACGTCTTTAACCTGTTTTTCCATAGCAAAAACATTGACCGGCAGTTGAATTTCTTCTCCCGTACTGACGACACGCGGCAAGGTAGGTAGCACCATCAACGGCGTACGAACCGGCACGCTCTTTTCCGCACTTCCGTAAGCTCCGTTTTGTCCGGCAATAACCATCACACGTACCGAACCGATATAACTCGGCAATTGCAAGGTATGTGCCTTTACCTGTCCCTTTCCTAATGCAAACGGACCGTAAAACAGAACGACAGGCTTGAAGCGGTTTGCCTTGGCTTCCGAAGGCTTCAACGTCTCATCGCCTCCGATGCTGAACAATGAGCCGTATTTACCACCGAAGGCGCCGATGACATAATCGAACATATCCCATGTACGGATACCGAGCGCTTCGCGGGCATAGAACTCGCCCCACGGATCGGGTGTCTTGAAGTTAGTCAGGTCAAGCAAACCATCGTCTACAATCGCCAGCGTATAGGTCATCGGTTTCCCGTTTTGCTCACGCACCTGAACGGTAAAGTTTGTTTCCGGCCTCAAGACTTCCGGCAGGGTAAGCTTCGGTGAGAGCTTCGACGCTTTGTTATTGACAAAGACAGGGATTACGCCATACATACGAATCGGTAAATCGTTAGCCGTCTGGGCATGCGGTTGCAGGAGACTGATATGCAAATAACAGTTCGGAGCCATTGCTTCCGTTACTTTAAAAGTATATTTCGTATCTGCCTGGCCTCCGACTTGAATCCATTCCCGTTGCAAGACAGTGGAACCGTTCTCTAAAGCGACGAGCGCCCGCCCGGTCGCCGGCGAAGGTACGATGACGGTTACTTCCTCCCCAACTTCATATTCGGATTTATCAGTAGAGAAAGCGAGCATCGTAATACCGCTCGGGTCGGTCTTACCGGAACGTCCCCGCCAGGAAGGCCAATCCACATAAACCGTTCCTCCGGAAGCATGACCGCTACCGGGGTCTTTAACGAAGACAAGATAGCGCCCCCAGTCGGGATAGGATATTTTGAATGGAATCTGCGCTTTACCGTTAACAGTGGCAAGTGTACCGCTGGCTATCGGCTTGGCAGAGGTGCTATTAACGTAGGACTCGAAAGATTCATCCTGATGTTCCCACCACCAACTCCAGCCTATTTTATAGATTTTGTATTCCAAATCAGTACGGTTCACCGGAAGTCCGTCTGCATTTAGTGTAACGATATCGAAAATATGTTCCTTGTCGGTCTCTATATAGCTACCGTCTTTGGCATTTTGATTCAGATTTACTCCTACATAAGAAGTAAAAGGTGAGAAAGGAAGAGTTTGGGTAAAAATACTGGCATCTCCTCCGGCTTCAAAAACACGGCAAGTGAGATGGGCTGTCAGCATGCCGGGCGCATTGCTCGCTTCAGGCAATTTCAGTTGAAAACGGGCCTCTCCTTCTTCATTCAGGCGCCCCTGAAAGACTTCGGATTTACCGGCAACGAATTGGGTTGCCGGATTATTGAAAATATAATTCTCATATCCCTTAAAAGTGGAGAACGCCTTAGTTAACGACATTTCAATCTTTGTCTCCAATCCGCGGGCTGTCGCACCAGTCAGCCAGGCGGAATGAAGCGAAGCGTGAATGCTGCCGTCCGAGGCATTCAGTCGTTTCCCCGGCAGAGTCAGGTTTATCTTCAAGCGGTTAGGCTTAACCATCTCTATGCGCAAGGATTTATGGAAAGCTGTCCCGCCGACCTTGACATAGGCGTTCCAAATGCCGGTCGGATCATCGGCATCAGTTGGGACGGCAAAGGTATAGAAACCATTAAGTCCCGACGTGGATACCTGTTTGTATTGAAACTGTCCGCGGGGATTATAAACCTCTAACGAAACGGGATGTGTCGTTGGAATTTTATGCGTCCGGTCATTCAGAATAAAAGAAAGATGCAGGGTATCTCCGGGGCGCCAGACTCCACGCTCTCCGTAAATATAGCCTTTCAGTCCTTTCTGTGTTTCTTTTCCGCCTACGTCGAAGCGGCTTAACATATTTTCCTCACCGTCCACTAATCGCAAATAAGTCTTTTGGTTATCGAAGGAAGCAACCAGAACAAAAGGTTTTCCCCGGGTTTCCATGGCGGCAAAGCCTTTTTCATCCGTTCTCGTCGTACCGACAACCTGCAACTGATAGTTATAGGCCGTTACGGATGCATTACTTACCGGATTCGTCGTCAGCAAATCGGTCACTGTAACCCATAATTGGTTAGCACTATTTCCTTTCACAATCACACCTAAATTGGAAGCCATCACATTGCAACTTGCTGTCCGGTTTGTCCCCATAAAATAGGAAGGATGGCAAGGATTATCGACTTGTTTCCAATCGTATACATTCCAGTCAATCGACACATAATCGAAATAATAAGCATTCGGTTGATCCCAGATTTCTTCCTCTTCTTCCGTCAGTCCTTCCGAAACGATCGGAATTACACCTTGCGCCGGGTTCCCGGTTGCAGGATCGTCTGCTTCCACATTACCACCGCAGGGATAAACGGAATAAGCTTGCTTAAACGAAAGAGAAATCCGGTAAATAGCGCCGGGTTCCTGCTTAAAGAGTTTGGAGAGATCAATCGAATAATTTCCCCAAGCATGCAGATTCTGAGAGGGATCCCGGTCAAGGTGCAAAGTCTCTTGATGTATCAACCGACCGGAACGCCGGATTTCCGAAGCCATATTCAAAGAGTTCGACTGCAGAAACATCAGAATATTATTCTCATAAATGCGTATGACTTTCAAATCGACAGCCGAAAGATTGACCGCCCGGAAAGGAAGGATCAGATTTTTGGAATCGGGCAGGATCGTCCCCGAATAGGGAATTTCGACTGCCGGTTTCAGAGCCTCCACTGAAAGGGAGACGGTGGAAGAAACCTCCAAAGGTTCTTCAGCCTCATTTCGGATACCTCGGTTAATATTCAGCGTAAGCGTCGATTGATCCGTCTTCTCAAAGAAGACATTAACTTTGTTGTCCTGCACCTGAAAAACCGTATGGCTAAGTTCAGGTATGGAAATCAATCCGGTCAGATCCTGCATCGCAGAGACCGGATCGGAGAAGATGACCTGCAGCCCGTTCTCAGGCTGGTCGATCATCCGGGCAAAGAGAAAGCGGAAAGGCTTCAGCGCCGGTATTTCGACCGTCTGCTTTTCTTCCCTATCGACGCCCACCGCCTTGCCGTTCACCTTTATTTCGACCTTCTCCTCCTTCTTTCCCTTTTTTATCTTCGGAACGGAGAAAAGAAAGACTGTCGAAGGCTTCCCGGAGTCAATCTCCACCTTTAAAGGCTGCTTATCCGTAGACATGACGGAAATCATTTGCTTCACTTGTTCGGGCTCCATTACATCGCTGAAACGGATCCGCCCCCTCAACGTTACGAAATCGGACTGTCCCGATAAGACATCCATAGGCAACAAATCGACCGTAAAATCCCTTTTTACCACCCGGAAAGAGAAGCGGAATGTCTTCAACTTAGATACAACTTCCACCACTTCGCCCAGACGGAATTGCGCGCTATAGATCGCTCCCGGCTTCAGTTGCCCGGAGTCCGGCACGAACTCGATCGTTTTATTATTTATCCAATAGGCTTTTCCCTTCAACGAGGGACTGAACTTGAACAACTCTTTCTCCAGTTCCGCATTCAGCTCGACGGCCGGCTGTTCCCGCGTCAGATGAATCTGTATCGTAGAGGTCGTGGAGATCACGCCTCCCGTATAAGCGTTGATATAAGGAGCATACTCGGCCGAAGGAACCACCTCTTTATTTTGTCCGCAGGAAGTAAGCGCAAGGATTGCGACACAAAGCGAAACGAGGAGACTATATGCAAAATTCGAATTTTGTTTCATCCTTTTTTCATTTTTAGTATAAAGGCAAACTTACATAAAAATACCGACTCATTAATGCGGCCAAGGAGAAACCGTTCTCTCTTTATTACAACTCTTTCCCATACCGCGACAGTAGCAAAACGTTGCAACGGCAACGCCTTTTGTTTACTTTTGAAAATCCAATGATTTTATTTCATCCTGGGAAAGCGCGCGGTTATAAATGCGAAGACCTTTGACCATACCCTTGAAGCCTCCAAGGTCGATTTCCCCGAGCGATAGGTCGGCTACATCTACCGACTGGTCGATCAATCCGTTGACATACGTTCTCAGTATCCCGTTCTCATAACTCAGGGCGAGACGGAAGGTATTGAACTTTTCAGGTATATACCAAAGACCGCTCGTTCCGCGCCTTTCCGACTTCCAACTGTCGGAAGTACCGAACACATTGGAGCTGGAGTAAGTCTTGTTTCCTACCTTTATATAAGGTTTGGGCAACTCTCCCGGATCGACGCCGTATTTGAGAGTCCCGATCTTCAACAAAATGCCGTAATAAAAATCGTGATCGATGGAAAGGGATAAGGCAACGGTAAACGCCTTTGACCCGGCAACCCGGTAGGTCTTTATCGTATCCTGCGAGACCCTTCCCGGCGTTTCGCGCTTCAGCAGACCTTTTTCCAGATGAATCTCACCGGCAGGAATCGGGAAATTGGCTTTTATGCCCGTCAGATAGCCCGGGCGCAAAGGACTGACGACCCAGTCATAATAATCGCCATACATCCAGGATAACAACGGTTTACCATCCTTGCCGGATATCACGAAGGGTCGTACATTGTTTTTGGGAGAATCGAAAGTCAACTGTTCGGTCGACACCAATTTGCCGTCCGCATCCAATGTATACTTCTTCAGTTCGTACACCTTTCCGTATTTCCCTTCTACAGGAACCGAGGCGTAAAAGATGCGGTGGTTCTCCTTATCGATGGCGATGCCTCCGCTATAGCATTTTTCGATATCCGGAGTCTGGTGGAAATGGCCTCCGGCATTGTCGAGAAAGGTTTTCCTCCACGTTGTCCCCGTCCATTCGACATGATAATAACTATGAGCCTCCTTATCTTCGCTGATCCTGGCCATTGCGATCACCGGATGTTCCTCCTGATCGATCGCCACTTCCCAAATCCAATTGCGATAAGGTGAATCTTCTGCTACGGCATACGGATAGCTGTTTTTATAGGTTTCGGTCGCATCCACATCGTGCAAAGTTCCACTCCCGATCGTTTCCAAACGGTTCCCTTTTATATCTTTCAATTCATGCGAATTAATATCGATCGAATTGAGATAGACATAGTTTACGCTCTGGTTATCGGGATGGGTCGTCGTGTAGGCCATATAGATCTTATCTTTGCCGTTCGATACATACTTTGCATAAGGCCTTACTCCACCTGCTCCTTTCTTGGAACGAACGATCTGGTAAGGGCCCCAGTCGAATTCCGTCCGGTCGTTCTGATCCGGCAGGGTCAGGCGGGCGATCGTCGGATGCCAGCCGATTCCTCTCCAGCATAGATAGATGTGATCCGGGTCGTCAGACAGAATAAAGGGTGACGGATAAGTTGTATTTTGGGCGGTAGCAAGCCGGACTTCCCTGCCTAACGTGGTAATATCTCCCGGTTTTTGGGAAATGCGATAATAAAAACAAGGCTCATCGTTATGACGCGAATAAAAGATCATAACGCGTTCGTCAGGCAACACGAGGAAAGTCGGATTATCATGGTCATCCGGCTGGAAATAGGAACGGATGAGCACTTCATCCGCCTTATTCGTTCGATGATCGATCTGCGTCGCCTTAATATTACCCTGCGTATCGATGTAACCGATATAGGTACGATGAATCGTTCCCGCTTTATTTGCGTAAGTGAGCGCTCTCGGGTCGGCAAACCAGCACCAAGCGCCGGTTTTGGTTACGGTGCTGACGGATATTTCATGCAAAGGACGTGAGTCGGTTCTTTCTCCCGAGCGGCTTTCCCCAAATGAACTGATAACGGATACGGCAAAGCAGAAAAACGAGAATAGTATTATTTTACGCATCATTAAATATCTAAAATGTAATATCCGGCAATATAACCTATTTTCCGGGAACTTTCAAAAATTCATAAAAGAAAATTCTTTTCCACCATAAGTAGAATGAAACCATGACATTCCGATTCCAAATTCAGCTAAAAAATATAAAAAAGTCTCTCCTACGAAAAAGAAAAAGCTACGCGAATGAACATATTCAGTAGTATATTATGTTTTTAAATAAAAAAAACGCATATTTGTAGAGGTTACGTAAGATTCAGGCAGAAAGGGGCAAAAGATATGGAACAAAATAAAAAGGTTATATACCAAGCATTTCCCCGTTGGTTTGGAAACGATTACCGTTCCCCAATCCCCAACGGAACAATTTCCGATAATGGAGTAGGAAAATTCTCGTCGTTCACCCCGAAGGCTTTAAAAGCAATCCGGGAATTAGGCGCAACGGATATTTGGTATACCGGCGTACTTGAACATGCGACAAAGACAGACTATACCAACTATGGCATCCGGAAGGACCATCGCGCCATTGTGAAAGGAAAAGCCGGTTCTCCCTATGCTGTCAAGGATTACTTCGATGTGGACCCGGATCTGGCGGATTCGGTTCCCGGACGAATATCCGAATTTGAAGCGTTGGTCAAACGGACCCATGACGCCGGGATGAAAGTCATCATCGATTTTGTCCCCAATCATGTAGCCCGTCAATATTATTCGGATGCAAAGCCTCCGTTTATTGACGATCTCGGGCAACACGACGACCCGTTTGTCGCTTTCGCCCCCAATAATAATTTTTATTACCTTCCTCTGCAAACCCTCGATCTTAAATTCGGCATATTACAAGATGATTTTGAATACAGCGAATTTCCGGCAAGAGTAACGGGAAATAATTGTTTCTCCGCTTCTCCCGGCAAAGACGATTGGTATGAAACCATTAAGCTGAATTATGGAGTGGACTATATGAACGGGGGCATCCGCTATTTCGACCCGATTCCCGACACTTGGACTAAGATGCTTCAGGTCCTGGAATTCTGGACCGGTAAAGGAGTGGACGGTTTCCGGTGCGATATGGCCGAGATGGTTCCGGTTGAATTCTGGCATTGGGTCATTCCCAAGGTAAAGGCATTGAAAGAAGTCTTTTTTATTGCAGAAGTATATAACCCGGAAGAATACAGTAACTACATCTATACCGGAGGATTTGACTATTTGTATGATAAGGTCGGACTGTATGATACCTTGCGTAAGGTTATCTGCGGGCAAGCGCCGGCGGCCGAAATCACAAAGTGCTGGCAGGCAGTCGAGGGAATACAACCGCACATGCTTTACTTTCTTGAAAATCACGACGAGCAACGCATAGCTTCCGACTTCTTCGCGGGGAAAGCGGAAGCCGGTATCCCCGGACTGCTGGTCTCCGCCCTGATGAATACAAATCCGGTACTGATCTATAGCGGTCAGGAACTGGGAGAACGGGGCATGGACGAAGAAGGATTCAGCGGATTGGACGGCCGGACAAGTATTTTCGATTATTGGAGCGTCAAAAGCCTTTGGCAATGGAGCAACGGAGGGGCCTATGACGGAGGCCTGCTTCCGGATGAACAAAAACAATTGCGCAAGGACTACCGCAAAATCCTGAACATCGCCAGCAAGGAAGCAGCCGTAACAAAGGGTCTTTTTTATGACCTGACTTATGCAAATATGGCGAACAACGGGTTCAATCCCAAACGCCAGTTTGCCTTCATACGCAAATATGAGAACGAAGTACTGCTGGTGGTTGTGAATTTCGATACTTCCAGGCAATCCGTGCGGATAAGGATACCGGAGGAAGCTTTCACCTTTTTAGGCATCGAAGACAACCAGGCGGCTCACATACAAAACCTGTTGTCCGGGAAAAAGGAAGGCATTGCCACCCTTACAAGCGCCTATCCCTACGAATTGACGCTCCCTCCCTACGGCGGCGCGTTACTCAAATTTACCTACGACACGGAAACAAAGTAATGATATCTCAGTTAAAAGATTGTATGAGATAGAATGTACGTGCGAGAAGTTTTGTACTTTTGCATTCAAATCGGTATATTCACAAATTAGAGATATAATAAATACAATGAGTGCACATACTCCTTTTTTAGTCTTTTCAGGAACCAATTCCCGCTATCTGGCAGAAAAAATTTGCAACACGCTCGGTTGTCCCTTAGGTAAAATGAACATCCAGCAATTTGCAGACGGAGAGTTTTCCGTTTCGTATGAAGAATCGATCCGGGGAAAAGATGTTTTCCTGGTACAATCAACGTTCCCCAACTCAGACAACCTGATGGAGTTGCTATTGATGATGGATGCAGCTAAACGTGCTTCGGCACATTCGATTATTGCCGTGATTCCCTATTTCGGATGGGCCAGACAAGATCGTAAAGATAAGCCCCGCGTTTCCATCGGAGCGAAACTGATCGCGGATATTTTAGGCGTTGCCGGGCTTAACCGGCTTATCACAATGGATTTACACGCAGATCAGATACAAGGGTTCTTCAACGTGCCGGTGGACCACCTTTATGCCTCTTCCGTTTTTTTAAATTACATAAAAACTTCCCTTCCGCTGGACAACTTGGTTATTGCAACTCCGGATGTCGGAGGAACCAAACGAGCCAGCACTTATGCCAAATACCTGGGGATACCACTGGTTATCTGCCATAAATCCCGCCTGCGCGCCAATGAGGTAGCGGAGATGCGGATCATCGGAGATGTCGCCGGACAAGATGTACTGCTGGTTGACGACATCGTCGACACGGCAGGCACCATTACCAAAGCGGCCGATTTAATCATGCAGAACGGAGCGAAGTCCGTGCGTGCGCTTGCCAGCCATGCCGTCATGTCGGATCCGGCCTCCCTGAGAGTCGATCAGTCCGCCCTTACGGAAATGATCTTTACAGATTCAATCCCTTATCCGAAAAAATGCGAAAAGGTGGTTATTCTCTCCATCGCGGAAATGTTTGCAGAAGCGATCCGTCGCGTCTGCCACGATGAATCCATCAGTTCCTTGTACGCAATATAAGAAAAAAGAACCGATAAAAGAGGCTGCCTAAAAAGCATTACGCCACCCTGAAAAAGGAGTATACTCAATGAATTGATTGAGTATACTCCTTTTTGAAATTGAGTATACTCACGGAAAAAATCGAGTGCACTCGATTTTTTCCGTACAAATTGTGACTTTTGGGACGGTTCCTGTATGGTACTACCTGTATTTACTCCAATCGACCAGACGCATATCTCCGCTCTTCTCCAATTCCTGGTGAAAAGCGAAACAGCATTTTAAGTTCTGGGGGATGTGCCCTTTAATTCCCATCTCGAGATATTCTTTTAAGAGCGGGCGATAGTCCGGATGAGCGCAATGCTCGATGATGGTGTGCGCCCTTTGTACAGGAGATAGCCCCCGCAGGTCGGCAACCCCGTATTCCGAGATAATAATGTTGACCGAGTGTTCGCTATGATCTAAATGGGACACCATAGGGACAAAGGCGCTGATCTTTCCGTCTTTTGCCGTGGAAGGCGTGGTGAAGAGAGACAGTCCGGCCGCGCGGGTAAAGTCGCCCGAGCCGCCGATTCCGTTCATCATTCGTGTTCCCAATACATGAGTTGAATTGATATTACCGAAGATATCCGCTTCCAAAGCAGTATTAATAGAGATCACCCCAAGGCGCCGGATGACTTCCGGATTATTCGAAATTTCCGAAGGACGAAGCAATATCCGCTGTTTGAAGAAATCGAGGCGTTCATAAATCTGATCCAACATCGGATTACTAACCGTCAGGGAGCATCCGCTGGCAAAGGTAACCAATCCCTCGTCCATCAGTTTGATAACGGCATCCTGGATTACTTCCGTATAGACTGTAAACGGAGGAATCGTCTTGTTCTCTGCCATGCATCCAAGTACGGCATTCGCCACATTGCCGACTCCGCTCTGTACCGGGCTGAACTCCTTCGGCAGTCGTCCGGCCTTCAGTTCATAAGCCAGGAAGTCGACGACATTATGTCCGATCGCCAGCGTAACCTCATCCAGTGGGGTGAATTTTCCCCCTTCTCCTTCGTTTTCGGTAACGACCACACCGGCAATCTTTGCCGGATCGACCTTCACAAAAGGTACGCCGATACGGTCGGACGGGGAATAAATCGGTATCTCCCTCCGGTAAGGAGGATCTTTCGGCTCATAAATGTCATGTATTCCTCGTAGCTCTTTCGGATGTTTACGATTCAATTCAATAAATATTTTGCCTGCCAGATGGCTAAGGGTAGGTACGATCCCTACGGCATTTGTCAGGATAATTTCGCCGCTTTCAGTGACATCCGCCGCTTCGAAGACCGCATAATCCACTTTGCCGAGAAAGCCGTATCGCAGATATTGGGCCAACTCAGACAAATGCAGATCGAAATAATCCAGTTGACGTTCATTGATCGAAGCACGCAAGTCCTTATTCGTCTGGTAAGGAGTCCGGAACTTTATCGCTTTAGCACGGGCCAAAGCGCCATCCAAACGGTCTCCTGACGATGCTCCGGTAAAAATCCCAATCTGGAAAGGATTTCCCTTTTCATGTTCTTCGATTGCTTTTTGGGCGATAGCTTCCGGAATGGTTTTCGGACAGCCGGCATGCGTAAATCCGCTAAAACCGACACGATCCCCATGTTTGATAAACGACGCGGCCTCTTCGGCCGTAATGTACTTTAATGCCATAAGTTAGAAGGTTAATTAGAATAGATTTCAGTATTTTCGATTGAATATTTCCGAATATATAATTGCTTTTTTGAGTTCATCTATATCTCTAAAATCCAGTTTCTCTCCAAGGAAATGCTCCTCTTCTATAGGAAATAGAGAATTTGTCGACTGGGCTTTTCTCCTGATTTCGCTGTCTCCTTCAGAAGTGAGCAGAAAAGGGGAAGGAGTTGGCTTTGGCTTTTCTTTGATTACAGGAATAGGTTTAGGAGGAGAAACGTTTTTTTTCTTTTCTTCAAACTCCCCAAACAATTCCCTTAAATCGGGTATGCCGGCCGGAGTCGGATTCTGTTTACGCGCCTCTCTCTCTTTCTTTTTCTTCTTATCGGCACTAAAGATACCACTGACGGCAATCACTCCCAAAATAAGAATATAAATCAAATCGCCCAAGTTGTCCATAACTTTATTTACTTTTGCAGTCCAAATATAGACATTTATATAGAATGTACTAATTAGATCGTTTTAATATTATTTAATTATAGAACCGAATGATGAATCAAGACAAAGAGGCAGACTTAAAATCTGCTGTCGAAGAAAAAGAAAATCGGATGCTCTATATCGAAACCTATGGTTGCCAGATGAACGTGGCGGACAGCGAGGTGGTCGCATCCGTGATGCAGACCGACGGATATTCAGTGACCGAAAAGTTGGAAGAAGCCGATGCTATCTTCGTGAATACCTGTTCTGTTCGAGACAATGCGGAACAACGGGTGTTAGGAAGATTACAATATTTCCAATCATTCCGCAAGAAAAACAAATCGCTGATTATCGGCGTACTGGGTTGCATGGCCGAACGTGTACGCGAAGAACTGATTAATGAGCACCGGGTTGATCTGGTGGTAGGCCCTGACTCCTATCTGGATCTGCCGAATCTGGTGGGAGCGGTCGAACGGGGCGAAAAAGCTATTAACGTGGAACTCTCCACCCAAGAAACCTACAAGGATGTGATTCCCCTCAAGCTGGGAGGAGTCCATATTTCCGGATTCGTATCGATCATGCGCGGCTGTAATAACTTCTGTACCTACTGTATCGTCCCTTATACCCGCGGGCGGGAACGGAGCCGCGACGTTGAAAGCATACTGAATGAAGTCCGCGACCTAAAAGCGAAAAACTACCGGGAGATCACGCTTCTGGGACAGAACGTAAATTCCTACCGGTTCGAACAAAACGGGCGTACGATCACTTTCCCTCTTCTGCTGGCACGCGTAGCCGAGGAAGTACCCGATATGCGCATCCGCTTTATGACATCACATCCGAAAGACATGAGCGACGACATGCTTTACGTCATAGCGGCGCACGACAATCTCTGCAAAGCAATCCACCTCCCCGCCCAGTCGGGCAGCTCGCGCATATTGAAAGTGATGAACCGGAAGTATACCCGCGAATGGTATCTGGACCGGATTGCCGCTATCCGCCGCATCCTCCCGGAATGCGCCATTTCGACCGATCTTTTCTGCGGTTACCATTCCGAAACGGAAGAGGATTATCTCGAAACGATCTCATTGATGCATGAAGTCCGTTATGATTCCGCCTTTCTGTTCAAATATTCCGAGCGTCCCGGCACGTATGCCGCCAAGCATCTGGCCGACGATGTCGCGGAAGAGGAGAAGGTGCGCCGCCTCCAGGGCCTGATCGACCTTCAGAACAAATTGTCCGAAGAGAGCAACCTGCGGGACATTGGGAAAGAATTCGACGTCCTGGTCGAAGGCTTCTCCAAACGATCCAGGGAGCAATTATTCGGACGCACGGAGCAAAATAAAGTTGTCATTTTCGACAAACGGAATTATCGTGTCGGCCAATACGTACGGGTGAGGATCGAACGCGCCACCTCCGCCACCCTTTTCGGCACGCCTGTATAATGGCACCGGTAGGTTAAAGAATGATAAATACCCCCTTTGTTTCATGAAATATTTGTTCTTTTGCCGTAAAATTGGGGAAGTTATATGATCTCCGACAAACTGATAATATAAGGTTTAATAAGAATATGTTGAATGGGTAAGAATAAGAAGGGTAATCCCGTTTCCTTTTTTAATTCCCGATTGATCTCTGTGGTAAGTATTTCACTGGTGCTATTTCTGCTCGGGTTGATCTTTCTATTGGGATTGCTGGGAAACCAGCTCTCCGATTATGTAAGAGAAAATATTTCATTCTCCGTTGTCCTGAAAGATGCCCAGGACGAATCGGACGCTGTCCGTTTGCAAAAACGCCTGGAGGCTTTACCTTTCATCAAATCGACCGAATATATATCCAAAGAGCAGGCAGCCAAGGAAATGGAAGATGAATTGGGTGAGAATCCCGAAACCTTTCTGGGCTTCAATCCATTCCAGGCTTCTATCGAAGTGAACTTAAACTCGAAATATGCCAATCCCGACAGCTTGCCGGCTATCGAGAAAAAGCTGACTTCCTACACGAACGTTTCAGAAATTCTTTACCGGAAAGATATGATGCAGATGGTGAATAACAACATCAAGCGGGTAGGGCTCGTTCTCCTGACCCTGGCAGCCGTGTTGATGGCCATCTCCTTCGTTCTGATCAGCAACACCATCCGTTTGCTCATCTATTCCAAACGGTTCCTGATTCAAACGATGAAACTGGTAGGAGCGACTTCCTCATTTATCCGGAGGCCCTTTATCCGTTATAACATAGTGAGCGGAATCATGGCCGGATTTCTGGCCATACTCATGCTGGCCGGCGCCTTGTACTATCTGCAGAACGAGTTGGGAGATTTGATGACGCTGATCGATCCCCAGATCTTGCTGATTGTTGCTGCCGTTGTGATGGGGCTGGGAATTTTCCTGTCGATTATTGCGACCTATTTCGCAGTGAATAAATACCTCCGGATGGACGGAGGAAAGATGTATTACGTTTAATAGACTAAAAAAAACAGATACCAATGGCTAAAAGAGATTTTGCTTTTGATAAAGAGAATTTTATCATTATCGGCATTGCAATCCTGTTGATTGTAATCGGTTTTGTGTTGATGAGTGGAGGAAGCTCTCCGGACGGAGTCTCTTTCAATCCTGAAATATTCAGCAAAAGGCGTATATCGGTCGCACCGGTCGTAACACTGGTCGGCTTCGGGGTCATGATCTTTGGTATTCTGGCACCCAATCGGATCCGGAAAGGAACGGATAAAGAGAAGAAAGCATAAGAATGGGTCTATTTGAGGCAATTATCATTGCAATCGTCGAAGGGTTAACCGAATTCCTGCCTGTTTCATCCACCGGACACATGATTATTACACAGGGATTGCTGGGGGTAGAAACCAATGAATTTGTAAAGGCATTTACCATCATTATCCAATTCGGGGCCATCCTTTCGGTGCTTGTACTGTATTGGAAACGCTTTTTCCAGTCCTGGACGTTCTACCTGAAGTTATTAGCCGGATTTATTCCGGCAGCCGTATTGGGGTTTTTATTTAGCGACAAGATAGACGAATTACTGGAGAATGTGACGGTGGTAGCCGTGATGCTGGTGTTGGGCGGTGTCCTGATGCTATTTGTGGACCAATGGTTCAATAAACCGGCGGAAAATCAACGTCTGAGCTATAAGAACGCCTTTTGGATCGGTTGCTTCCAATGTATCGCCATGATACCGGGGGTTTCCCGTTCGATGGCGACGATTGTAGGAGGCATGCAACGCGGATTAACGCGTAAGAACGCGGCGGAATTTTCTTTTTTCCTGGCGGTACCGACGATGGCAGCCGCAACCGGTTACAAACTGTTGAAATTATTGGGTTCGGAAAGCGGACTAGAGCTGCTGAAATCCAACTGGGATGTATTGATTATCGGTAATATCGTCGCTTTTGTCGTCGCTTTGCTGGCCATTAAATTCTTTATCGGTTTTGTAACAAAATACGGATTCAGGTTTTTCGGCTGGTATCGCATCGGAGTCGGTGGATTGATTTTATTGTTTATGGCATGCGGGTATGAATTAACGGTTTTATAATGGATTTTATCGAAGGAGAAGTACTTTTTTTTAATAAACCGCTGGATTGGACATCATTTGACCTGGTAAACAAGTTTCGCTACAAATTGTCGCGGAAGCTGAAAGTAAAGAAAATAAAAGTCGGACATGCCGGGACTTTGGATCCGAAAGCAACGGGCGTCCTGATCGTTTGTACGGGAAAAGCGACCAGGCGGATTGACGAGTTCCAGTATCAAACCAAGGAATATATAGCAACGTTGAAGCTGGGGGAGACGACTCCTTCCTTTGATCTGGAAAAAGAAGTCGATCAAACCTATCCGACAGAGCATATTACGAAAGATGGCGTGGAAAAGGTTTTGGCCTCGTTTGTCGGAACCATCCAACAGATCCCTCCGGTCTATTCGGCCTGCAAAGTAGAAGGGAAAAGAGCCTACGAAATGGCGCGAAAGGGAGAAGAGGTCGCACTAAAAGCCAAGACATTGGTGATCGATGAAATGGAATTGCTGTCATACGACTTCCCGGTCGTCCGGATACGGGTGATATGCAGCAAAGGCACCTATATCCGCGCATTGGCCCGCGATATCGGCGCAGCTTTGCAGTCGGGCGCTTACCTGGTCGGATTAGAGCGAACGAGAATCGGGGAAGTAACTTTGGATCAATGCATGTCGCCCGACGAGATCGACGCATTCCTGGAAAGAGAAATAAAATAATATAAAGAATACAGAAGAAGATGAAGCTTTCGAAATTCAAATTTAATTTGCCGAACAACCTGATCGCGATACATCCGTCGAAAAACCGGGATGAGGCAAGACTGATGGTGTTACATCGCAAAACGGGCGAGATCGAACATAAGATATTCAAGGATCTGCTGGGATACTTCGGAAAGAAGGACGTGTTTGTTCTTAACAATACGCGTGTTTTCCCGGCCCGCCTTTATGGAAATAAAGAGAAGACAGGTGCCCGCATCGAGGTGTTCCTGCTCCGGGAACTGAATGCGGAGATGCGGCTATGGGACGTCCTGGTCGATCCGGCGCGTAAAATCCGTATCGGTAACAAACTGTATTTCGGAGAAGATGACTCCATGGTGGCGGAAGTGATCGATAATACGACATCGCGGGGACGCACATTGCGTTTTCTTTTCGACGGGAACCACGACGATTTCAAGAAGACGTTGTATTCCCTGGGTGAAACACCGCTGCCCAAATACATCGACCGTCCGGTAGAGCCGGAAGATGAAGAGCGTTACCAGAATATCTTCGCTACGGAAGAAGGGGCGGTCGTGGCTCCCGCCGCCGGCCTGCACTTTAGCCGCGAATTGATGCGCCGGCTGGAGATCAACGATTGTACATTTACCTATCTGACCGTTCATTCGGGACTGGGTAATTTCCGCGAAATCGATGTGGAAGACTTGACCAAGCATAAAATGGACTCGGAACAGATGATTATCAACCAGGATGTGGTCGAAACGGTCAATAAGGCTAAGGATGAAGGCGGGCAGATCTGCGCCGTCGGCACTTCGGTGATGCGGGCGATCGAAACGGCTGTCAGCACGGACGGCCATTTGAAGGAATATGAAGGATGGACAAATAAATTTATTTTTCCACCTTATGACTTTAGCTTGGCAACCAGTATGATTACTAATTTCCACCTGCCGCTTTCCACCCTCTTGATGCTTACTGCCGCTTTCGGTGACTACGACCAAGTGATGGATGCTTACCAGGTGGCAATAAAAGAGAAGTACCAATTCGGAGCGTATGGCGATGCCATGCTGATCCTTTAAGAAGGGAAAATGGCGATTGCTTATTTGGGATTGGGTTCCAATCTCGGAAATAAACGGCATAACCTGATAAAGGCGGCAGCTTTGCTGGCTGAAAGGGGGGGAGACATCCTTGCCCTTTCGTCGTTTTACGAAACTGCTCCTTGGGGATTCGTTTCGGACAACTCTTTTCTGAACGCCGCCATGAAACTGGAAACCACTCTTTCTCCCCTGGAATTATTGGAAACGACGCAAGAGATCGAAAAAGAGCTGGGGCGGACGGAAAAGAGCAACAGTTCGGATTATCAAGACAGGGTCATCGATGTGGATTTGCTTTTATATGACGATCAGATTCTGCAAACTCCTGTTCTAACTCTTCCCCACCCGCATTTGCATGAGCGCCGTTTTGTTTTGGAGCCGTTGGCGGAGATTGCTCCGTTCTGCGTAGTTCCCGTCATAGGGAAATCCGTGGCGGAACTGCTGGAATTGCTCCGGGAGTAAATAGAAACGGAAAAGGGCGGCAACGAACCGTAAAAAAGGGTAGATTCCCTTTATTTATAAAATAATTTGTATATTTGCCCCCGAATTAGCGTGGATAGATTTGATTTGCTTGCAACCACCGGAAAAAATGCTAAAAGAAAAGTCTCCTCTGGGCCGTCCGGCATAATCAATTTCCTTTGTTGATTCATTACAGATTGTTTTATCATATATAATACAAATTAATGAGTTATTTATTCACCTCCGAATCGGTGTCCGAAGGGCACCCCGATAAAGTAGCCGATCAGATATCGGATGCTTTGCTTGACGAGTTCCTGGCGTACGACCGGGACTCTAAAGTTGCCTGCGAAACCCTTGTTACAACCGGACAGGTTGTCTTGGCTGGAGAAGTTAAATCAACTGCCTACGTAGATGTGCAGGAAGTGGCTCGGAATGTAATCGAGAAAATCGGCTACACCAAGAGCGAGTACCAATTCGAAGCGAAGTCTTGTGGTGTATTTTCAGCTATCCATGAGCAGAGTGGAGATATTAACCGCGGGGTCGAGCGCGAAGATCCTTATAACCAGGGAGCCGGCGACCAAGGAATCATCTTCGGTTATGCTACGAAAGAAACGGCCAACTACATGCCATTGGCATTGGATCTTTCCCACAGCCTGCTTTCCGAACTGGCCGACATCCGGAAACACGAGCTGTCGCTGATGCCCTACCTGCGCCCCGATGCCAAGAGCCAGGTAACGATCGAATATGACGATAACGGCGCCCCATTGCGGATCGACACCATCGTCGTCTCCACACAGCATGACGAATTCATCCAACCTAACGGGATTTCCCAGGAAGAAGCGGACTTGGCAATGGGTTCAAAGATAAAGGAAGATGTTATCAATATTCTCATTCCCCGGGTAAAAGCGAAATATCCTCCCTATGTACAAGCATTGTTTAATGACCGGATTACCTATCACGTCAATCCGACAGGCAAGTTTGTCATCGGAGGCCCTCACGGAGATACCGGATTAACCGGAAGAAAGATTATTGTAGACACTTACGGCGGAAAAGGCGCCCACGGCGGAGGCGCTTTCTCAGGAAAAGACCCCTCGAAAGTAGACCGTTCGGCCGCTTATGCAGCCCGTCACATTGCCAAGAACCTGGTAGCCGCCGGCGTCGCAGACGAAGTATTGGTGCAGGTATCCTACGCCATTGGCGTGGCCCGTCCCGTAAATGTATTCGTCAACACGTATGGCAAGTCACACGTGAAATATACGGATGGCGAAATCGCTAACAAAGTGGCCAAGTTGTTCGACCTGCGCCCCAAGGCAATCGAAGAACGCTTGAAACTCCGTAATCCGATCTATTTTGAAACGGCCTCTTACGGACACATGGGACGCGAGCCTCAGACCGTAAAAAAGGTTTTCACTTCCCGTTATCGCAAGGAACCGCTGGTAACCGAAGTGGAGTTATTCACTTGGGAAAAGCTGGATTACATAGAACAAGTTAAAGAGGACTTCGGACTCTGATCGCTACGCTATAACTTACGACTACTCCATCGCCCCGCCGGCCTGTAACAGGCTGATCCGGGGCGATGTCTTTTCAGCCCGTACCGGCATAGCGGGTCGCAGGATAAAAAAGGCTTCCCGCTATCGAATAGCCTGATCGGGCATTGGCCGATGTTCCTTTGAGCCTATCTAATCATACGGCGGGCGAATAGTATTTTCCCTTATGCGATTTCATTGGGCGGGGCATAATATATTCGATATTTTTTGCGTACTTTGCGGGTAAACGGCGTTTTAGATAATCTGGATGAATGGAAGTATTATTCGTGAGCCATAAGTTTCCACCCTCGACCGGAGGTATGGAAAAACAATGTTATGAGTTGGTGACGGGGATGGAGAAAAGATGTAAGGTTCACCGCCTGGTCTATGAAAGGAAAGAAAACAAGTTGCTGTTTTTCCTATCTCTCCAACGGAAGATAAAAAAAATATGCACGGAACATCCGGGAATCGATATCATTCATTTCAATGACGCCCTGATCGGGACTTTCTGCTCATTTCAAAAACAAAATAAACGGATTTCCTATGTAGTGACATTGCACGGCCTGGATGTAGTTTTCCCGAGCGCATTCTATCATAAATACATTTTCAAGCGGCTAAACCGCTTCTCACGGATGATCGCGGTTAGCCGGGCGACTGCGGAACAAGCGATCGCTTTGGGTATCGATCCGGAGAAGATTATGGTAGTTCCCAACGGAGTCGACGTGTCGGTTTCCCGAGGAGAAACGGCCGGAACATTCGAGCAATGGCTTACGGAGAAACAGATTGACCTGGCGGGGAAGAAACTGTTGATGATGCTTGGGAGGCCGGTGGAAAGGAAAGGATTCTCCTGGTTTGCTGGGCGTGTCTTTCCGAAAATTAAAGAGAACTATTTCCTGGTGATTGCCGGGCCTTTCCATCGCAAGCCGACTATGCAGGAAAGGCTGATCGAGCTCCTGCCGAAAAGCCTCCGGGAGAAAGCGCTACTCTTCTGGGGCTGTTTTTCCGATGAGAAGAACCTGCGTGGGCTATTGGTACAATCCTTAAACATCCGGCATCTCGGACATTTGTCTTCTTCCGAGCTCAAACTGCTATTCCGGAATGCGGACGCTTTCCTGATGCCGAACATTCATGTAGAAGGCGATATGGAAGGATTCGGGTTGGTATGCCTTGAAGCATCGGTACAGGGCGCCCTGGTGTTTGCCTCGCAAATCGACGGTATCCCAGATGCGATACAAGATGGGAAAAACGGATTCCTTCTTCCTCCGAAAGACGCCAGCGCATGGACTAATAAGTTGGATGATTTTGCCCAGAACACCGATGCCTACAAACAATATCAATCCAGGTTCAGCCAATTCACCAAAGATAATTATCATTGGGAAAGAATGGTGGACGGGTATTACGAAGCCTTCTTAAAAACGATAAACGATGACAAATTTGGAAAGAGTCTTACGTTTTTTTGAGAACACATCTTGTGCCCTCTTATCTGTTTTTTCTTGCTCTTAGCTACAAACTAAGGCATTGCATTATCCTTCCTGCTCTTGTTGATTGCGTTCTTCGTTGAGTTCACTGGCCTTTTTGAGCAGATCCGACGCAAAAATAAAATCGTTCAAGGAACTGTTATTAGACTGGATTACCTGCTTTTTCGTTCCTTGCCATTCCTTGATTCCCTCTTTAATGAACAAGATGTTATCCCCGATATTCATGACGGAATTCATGTCATGCGTGTTGATGATCGTCGTCATGTTATATTCCTTGGTGATGCCATGGATCAGATCGTCGATCAGGAGAGAAGTTTTAGGATCGAGACCGGAATTAGGCTCATCGCAAAACAAATATTTGGGATTCAGCGCAATCGCCCGGGCTATGGCCGCCCGTTTCATCATTCCGCCGCTGATTTCGGAAGGATACAAATGGCGGGCATCGAGAAGATTCACCCGGTCGAGGCAAAATTTAGCCCTCTTCCTGCGCAACTGGGTAGATTCATGGGAAAACATATCCAAAGGAAACATCACATTCTCCATTACTGTCATGCTGTCGAAGAGCGCTGAACCCTGGAAAAGCATCCCCATTTCGCGGCGAAGGCCATTCAATTCGTCTTTACTCATCGAAAGAATATTCCGGTTGTCATACCATATCTCCCCGGAATCCGGTTGCAGGAGGCCGATAATATTTTTCAGCAAAACCGTTTTCCCCGAACCGCTCCGCCCGATGATCAGGTTAGTCTTTCCGGTTTCGAAAACAGCGCTGATATCGTTCAGGACAACCCTTCCGTCAAATGATTTCGTTATATTCTTTATTTCAATCATAGCTCTATGTAAGCATTAAATGGGTAAGAATAACATCGGCAAAAAGAATCATGATGCTACTCATCACAACCGAGTTGGTACTTGCTTTTCCGACCTCCAACGAACCGCCTTTCACCAGATAGCCGAAGTAGGAAGAGATCGAAGAAATGATAAAAGCATAAACGACCGATTTGATAATGGAATACCAAATATAAAACGGATTGAAATAGTATTGCAAACCATACTCGAACGAGGAGGGCGTCATTCCGCCCGCCACATAACTAGCCATAATCCCCCCCAATATCCCGGTAAACATACTGAATATCACAAGGAAAGGAATAAACAACATGAGTGCGATGATCTTGGGCATAATCAGGAAATTAGCCGAGTTGACACCCATGATCTCCAATGCGTCTATCTGTTCGGTCACACGCATGGTACCAATTTCGGAGGCGATACTGCTGCCGACTTTCCCCGCCAGGATAAGACACATGATGGAAGAAGAAAATTCCAGCAGGATAATCTCGCGGGTAGTGAATCCGATCGTAAATTTAGGAATCATGGGAGAGGTGATATTCAAGGATATCTGAATGGCGATCACAGTTCCGATAAAGATCGAAATGATAATCACAATCCAGATGGAATCCACCCCCAGTTTATAGATCTCCCTAATTAACTGTTTGAAAAACATACTCCAACTCGTCGGGGCAGTGAAGCTTTTTTTCATAAGGAGGAGATACTCCCCTAATCTGTGTAATGCCGACGCTTTTTCCATCTTTATAAATCTATTGTATAGGGACAAATATACGGGAAAATCCGATAAGAAGCTTTATTTGATTCTTAAAGAACAAAAATGAATCAATTCCGGAGAATATCTTTCCCGTCCGGATGTTTGTACGGCTGTAATTATTTCCGTTTCTTTGCAACAAATTTCGGATATGGCAGAAGGCGATGAAAAAATGGTATTGCACACCGAGGACCTGGTAAAAAAATACCGGACAAGAACGGTAGTCAATCATGTTTCCATTAACGTGAAACAAGGGGAAATCGTCGGATTACTGGGGCCTAACGGGGCGGGTAAGACGACCACTTTCTATATGACGGTAGGCCTAGTCACTCCGAACGAGGGAAAAATCTTCCTGAATGATCAGGATATCACCAATGATCCGGTCTACAAACGGGCACGCCTCGGAATAGGCTATCTGGCTCAGGAAGCCTCCATCTTCCGCAAGATGACAGTGGAAGATAATATCCGCACGGTCTTGGAAATGACGGATAAAACCCCGGAATTCCAGAAGGAGAAGTTAGAAAGCCTGATCACTGAATTCGGCTTGCAAAAGGTACGGAAAAACCTGGGAGACCGCCTTTCGGGCGGAGAACGCCGCCGGGCGGAAATCGCCCGCTGCCTCGCTATCGATCCGAAATTTATCATGCTGGACGAGCCCTTCGCCGGCGTAGACCCGATTGCCGTACAGGATATCCAGAGTATCGTCGCCAAACTGAAAGACAAGAATATCGGTATCCTGATTACCGACCATAACGTGTACGAAACGCTGAGCATTACCGACCGCGCCTATCTCCTGTTCGAGGGAAAAGTGCTTTTCCAGGGGACTGCTGAGGAGCTCGCTGCCAACGAGATCGTACGTGAGAAATACTTGGGAAAAGACTTCCTCCTCCGAAAAAAAACCTTCTGAATTCCATCCCTTCAATCCTCTTTCCGACAGCTCTTATAAAGCAGCCGGACGCAAAGGATAAAGAGTCCTAACGTGAGAAGTGAAAAAAGGACAAATCCCGGCAAATGTTCGGGGGAAATCTCTCCGGTAACAAATTCATGTTCCTTCAACCGGTTGTCGGAAAGGCCGATCATGCTGATGGCATTGTTGACAAAATGAGCAAAAACCGGAAGCCATAGGTTTTTACTCCAATACAGCAGGTAGCCGAAATAGGCTCCCAAAAGCATCCGGGGAATGAATCCGTAAAACTGCATATGAAAAGCGCTGAACAATATGGCTCCTACCCAGATGATCACATGCCGGTTTCGTGTCCATTTTTCGAAAAGACGGAATAAAACGCCCCGGAAGAGGAATTCTTCTGTGACAGCCGCCGCGATGACAATGACCAGAAAGTTGGCGGAGAAGACAAGCAGCCCCTCCCCCTCCAACAATAATCCGGTGATCTTTTCGGCCAGGTCTTCCTGTTCCCTCATCCACCTTTCAACCGGCTCCATAAAGGATGGAAGCGCCATTTGCTGGTTCAACAAACCGGTCAACGTAATAAAAGGAGTAATCAGGAAAACGCTCAACATGACAAGCAGTAGAGCATATAGCTGGGGCGACTCATCGATAAAAAGATATTCCTTGGGGCGGGTGCTGCATAACCACGCCATCACAAGCGGCGGAAACAGGAAAGTTCCGATCGACGAACAGAGCTGAATCCACCGCAAAGCGTCCGGATTCTGCAAGTTGGGTGAAGCGCCGGGTAGCAATTGCAGGATGAAAACAGCGAACGAAGAAGAGAGGACGGCGCCGATCACTATCAGCGAAAGGAGCATGACTATTTGAAGGGAGCCTGCCTGCCCAGCTAAAATACCTTTTAATCTTTTCATTATTAGGATCCGAATTTTCCCACAAAAATAATCTTTTCCCCGAAGCATCGCAACAGAAATCCAATCGATCTCAATTCTTGTAGTTTTTCGCCTGAGTAAGTGGAAAAGAATCTTTTTAGCATCGGCCTTTGTGTCTGTCAACACTATTGCGGGCCTCATTTACTTTAGAATACTAGCAATTGAGTGTTTGACGGCTATGAAACACGTGTTCGACAGCTATAGAACACGTGTTTGACAGCTGTGAAACACGTGTTTGACGGCTATAAAACACATGTGCGATAGCCGTCAAACACTCAATCGGATTTACTGAACACAGATTGGCTCAGGCACCATCGACCAACTTCCCGCATGCCTCGGCATGAGAAAAGAGTATACTTGCTTTTTAGCAGCGAAACTTGGTGGGAAACTCGCCGGACGGATGGACATAAAAAAAGCTTCTACCCCTTTAAGAGGCAGAAGCTTTTCATTTTTTCAGTAATGAGAAATATTACTTTCTGGGTAATGCTTCTTTTACAACCATTTGACGGCCTTCGTATTCAGCCTCGTTAAGTTCTTCAATTGCTTTGCTTCCTTCTGCACTGTCGGGCATTTCCACAAAAGCAAATCCTTTAGATCTTCCGGTTTCACGGTCTTTAATGATCTTTACAGAATCAACGGCACCGTACTCTTCCATTACTTGTCTTAAATCTTCTTCGCGAACTCGATAGTTCAAATTACCAATGTAAATGTTCATAAAAAATGAAATAATTAAAAAAATAAAAATGTTACCATAAATGAAAGTAAGCAGACTAGAATCCAGTAACAGTGAAATGAAAATCTACAAACAAATTGAAGATATTAAAACAATGTTATGTGTATTCGAAGTATATGACTCCTTTCACACCGCAAAGGAATGCATATTTTCCAAATAAACAACAATTTGTTCGAATAAAAATGGGAATATTTTAGTTAGTTTATCTTTGGGAGCTTAAAAAAATATTATACAGCAAATTATTTGCCGATTTCCCGGTAAAACGAGTGCCCTTGTTTTTTTCATTTAATTCTTTCTTTTTTGGGCGGGCGAAGGATATTTCGTATCATTGTATCTTGGAAAACAGAAAAATCAAGGATGAAACGAATAACAGTCTATTGCGGGTCCAGCACCGGATCGGATCCCGAATACAAGAAACAGGCTTATGCCTTGGGACAATTATTGGCTGAACAAAAGATCGGATTGGTATACGGAGGCGGAAAAGTCGGCCTCATGGGAGAACTTGCGAATGGAGCTTTGGATGCAAAGGGCGAGGTGATCGGGGTGATTCCCGCTTTTTTGGAAGAAAAAGAGTTAGCCCATCCGGACGCAAGCGAAATGATCGTTACGCAAACCATGCATGAGCGCAAGGAGAAGATGTGTTCGCTCGGCGACGGCTTCATCGCCCTGCCGGGAGGTTTCGGCACGCTGGAAGAATTGTTTGAAACGGTTACCTGGGCGCAGCTCGGATTGCACCGGAAACCCATCGGATTGCTGAATACGGGTGGTTATTTCGACGCCTTACTACGGTTTATCGACGAAACCATTGAAAAGAAGTTCATCAAACCCGAGTACCGCTCTCTCCTTTTGGTAGGAGAGCAGCCGTCGGATCTATTGGGACAAATGCGTACATTCGTTCCGTGCAGGAATGAAAAATGGTTCGAGCCCGCCCGGATAATATAAGGAAACAATTTGTTAGATTGAAAGAATAAATCTATTTTTGCAGCCTGAATTTGGAATCGTACAACTAATTAATAAATCATTCAGAATGAACATTTCGCTGAAAAACAACAGTGCCGCAAGCGGTATTTTAAAAGTGGAGATCGTAAAAGACGATTATGCTGCGCCGGTAGAAAAGAATTTACGTAACTTTCGTCAAAAAGCAAATATACCCGGATTCCGCCGGGGAATGGTGCCTCTGGGCATGGTGAAGAAATTGTATGGCAAGCAAGTGTTGGCTGAAGAGGTGAATAAATTAGTTTCGGAAAATCTGGTTAAATACATACGGGAAAACCAGCTCAATATTCTAGGTGAACCGCTTCCCAACGAAACCGAACAAAAAGAGGTTAATTTCGATACCCAGGAAGACTTCGAGTTCTGTTTTGATATTGCCTTTGCACCGGAAATCAAGATCGAATTGGGCAAGAGCGATACGTTACCTTTCTATCAGGTAGCAATCACGGACGAGATGCTGGAAAAGCAAATAGAGAATTACCGCAAGAACTTCGGCTCCTACGACAATGTGGAAGAAGTGGAAGACGAAGACCTGCTCAAGGGAACAGTCACCGAGCTTGAGAACGGAACGCCGAAAGAAGGAGGAATCGTGGTGGAAGACGCCGTACTGATGCCCCACTATATAAAGAATGAAGAAGAAAAGGCGAAGTTTATCGGCGCCAAGCTGAACAGCACCGTCGTCTTTAATCCACAGAAAGCCTACGAAGGGGAAGCAGCCGAGATTGCTTCTTTCCTGAAAGTAGATAAGGAGACGGCACCCGATATCACTTCCGATTTCAGCTTCGAAATCAAAGAGATCACGCGGCATAAGGAAGCTGAACTGACGCCGGAACTGTTTGACAAAGTATTCGGTGAAGGCATCGTAAAAACGGAAGAAGAGTTCCGTACGAAAGTAAAAGAAGCCCTTCAGGAGCAGTTCCTGCCGCAAAGCGATTATAAATTCCTGACGGATTCCCGTAACCTGCTGGTGGAAAAAACCGGCGATATCGCTTTTGACGACGCCTTTCTGAAACGGTGGTTACTGACAGCAAATGAGAATACGACCCCGGAAACTGTAGAAGAAGATTATCCGAAAGTATTGGAAGACCTGAAATTTCATTTGGTAAAGGAAGCCATCCTGAAGAACAACAACCTGACGGTGGAAGACGCGGATATAAAAGCCTTCGCCATCAAAGTGGCAAAAGCCCAATTCGCTCAATACGGCATGTTATCCGTACCGGAAGAAGTGCTGGCTAATTACGCGAAGGATATGCTTAAGAACAAGGAAACAAGCCGTAACATTGTCGACCGCGCCATAGAAGAAAAATTGGCATCATGGCTGAAAGAGCAGGTAACGCTCGACATAAAAGAGCTCTCTGCCGAAGAGTTTGCGAAATTGTTTAATTAAAGTTCTTGTGGCGGTCCATACGGCCGGCTACTTCTCTCGAAAGGATTTCTCTCAAAAAAAGAGTAGTGGAGAAAATAAGTTGTTTCTTTAAGAAATTTATTTATAACTTTGTTTTCCACGAAAAGCGGGTGAAATCCTTTTCGTTGTTTTTTTTGTGGTATAAATAATATTAGGAGAATAATAAAATGGATGATTTTAAAAAATATGCAACGAAGCATTTGCGCATGAGTCCTTCCGCACTGGATAGCTATATGAATATAACGAGCAGTTATATTTCTCCGACGATCATTGAAGAACGTCAGTTGAATGTCGCCCAGATGGATGTCTTCTCTCGTTTGATGATGGACCGGATTATCTTTCTGGGAACCCAGATCGACGATTATGCAGCCAACGTAATTCAGGCTCAATTGCTTTATCTGGATTCAAGCGATCCCGGAAAAGATATATCTATCTATATCAACTCGCCCGGCGGGTCGGTTTATGCAGGGTATGGGATCTATGATACCATGCAGTTCATAGGAAGCAATGTCTCCACGATCTGTACCGGAATAGCAGCTTCAATGGCCTCAGTGTTACTGGTGGCCGGAGCCAAAGGCAAACGCTTTGCTTTGCAGCACTCCCGGGTAATGATCCACCAGCCTCTGGGAGGAACCCAAGGCCAGGCGTCCGATATCGAGATTGCTGCCCGTGAAATCATAAAAGTAAAGAAGGAATTATATACGATCATTTCGACTCATTCGGGAAGGCCCTATGAAGAAGTGGAAAAAGACAGCGACCGCGATTACTGGATGACTGCAACTGAAGCCAAAGAATACGGAATGGTCGATGAAATTTTGACACGTAAATAATTAATATCGAATTTCACATATGGTCAAAATAGGAGATACTTGCTCATTCTGCGGAAAAAGTCGTCGTGAAGTAAATCTGCTTATTACCGGAATTTCAGGTGCAATTTGCGATGAATGTGCCTTGCAGGCCTATGAAATCGTACAGGAAGAAATACCGAAGAAAAGAAAGAACGGGCTCGGATTGAATCAGGAAGATTTAGCCAAGCCAAATGAAATAAAAAGTTTTTTAGACGAATATGTAATCGGACAGGATGATGCGAAACGCTATCTTTCCGTATCGGTCTACAACCACTACAAACGTTTGCTCCAAACCGTCCTGAAAGACGATGTGGAGATTGAAAAGTCGAATATCATCATGGTGGGTGCGACCGGAACGGGGAAGACCTTACTCGCGCGTACGATTGCCAAATTATTGCATGTTCCTTTCTGCATTGTCGATGCGACCGTCCTTACGGAGGCCGGTTATGTAGGAGAAGACATCGAAAGCATCCTGACCCGCTTGCTTCAGGCGGCGGATTATGATGTGGAAGCGGCGCAAAGGGGAATTGTTTTCATTGATGAGATAGACAAAATCGCCCGTAAGGGAGATAACCCATCCATCACGCGTGACGTAAGCGGAGAAGGCGTACAACAAGGCTTGCTCAAATTACTGGAAGGATCCATCGTGAATGTACCTCCCCAGGGAGGACGAAAGCATCCGGATCAAAAGATGATTGCCGTAAATACGCAAAATATTTTGTTTATTTGCGGCGGCGCTTTCGACGGGATCGAGAAGAAAATCGCCCAACGGCTCAATACACGGGTCGTAGGATATGCGGCCAGTAAAGAGGTAGCGATGGTAGACCGGGAAAATATGCTACAATATATTACACNTTGCGAAATTGTTTAATTAAAGTTCTTGTGGCGGTCCATACGGCCGGCTACTTCTCTCGAAAGGATTTCTCTCAAAAAAAGAGTAGTGGAGAAAATAAGTTGTTTCTTTAAGAAATTTATTTATAACTTTGTTTTCCACGAAAAGCGGGTGAAATCCTTTTCGTTGTTTTTTTTGTGGTATAAATAATATTAGGAGAATAATAAAATGGATGATTTTAAAAAATATGCAACGAAGCATTTGCGCATGAGTCCTTCCGCACTGGATAGCTATATGAATATAACGAGCAGTTATATTTCTCCGACGATCATTGAAGAACGTCAGTTGAATGTCGCCCAGATGGATGTCTTCTCTCGTTTGATGATGGACCGGATTATCTTTCTGGGAACCCAGATCGACGATTATGCAGCCAACGTAATTCAGGCTCAATTGCTTTATCTGGATTCAAGCGATCCCGGAAAAGATATATCTATCTATATCAACTCGCCCGGCGGGTCGGTTTATGCAGGGTATGGGATCTATGATACCATGCAGTTCATAGGAAGCAATGTCTCCACGATCTGTACCGGAATAGCAGCTTCAATGGCCTCAGTGTTACTGGTGGCCGGAGCCAAAGGCAAACGCTTTGCTTTGCAGCACTCCCGGGTAATGATCCACCAGCCTCTGGGAGGAACCCAAGGCCAGGCGTCCGATATCGAGATTGCTGCCCGTGAAATCATAAAAGTAAAGAAGGAATTATATACGATCATTTCGACTCATTCGGGAAGGCCCTATGAAGAAGTGGAAAAAGACAGCGACCGCGATTACTGGATGACTGCAACTGAAGCCAAAGAATACGGAATGGTCGATGAAATTTTGACACGTAAATAATTAATATCGAATTTCACATATGGTCAAAATAGGAGATACTTGCTCATTCTGCGGAAAAAGTCGTCGTGAAGTAAATCTGCTTATTACCGGAATTTCAGGTGCAATTTGCGATGAATGTGCCTTGCAGGCCTATGAAATCGTACAGGAAGAAATACCGAAGAAAAGAAAGAACGGGCTCGGATTGAATCAGGAAGATTTAGCCAAGCCAAATGAAATAAAAAGTTTTTTAGACGAATATGTAATCGGACAGGATGATGCGAAACGCTATCTTTCCGTATCGGTCTACAACCACTACAAACGTTTGCTCCAAACCGTCCTGAAAGACGATGTGGAGATTGAAAAGTCGAATATCATCATGGTGGGTGCGACCGGAACGGGGAAGACCTTACTCGCGCGTACGATTGCCAAATTATTGCATGTTCCTTTCTGCATTGTCGATGCGACCGTCCTTACGGAGGCCGGTTATGTAGGAGAAGACATCGAAAGCATCCTGACCCGCTTGCTTCAGGCGGCGGATTATGATGTGGAAGCGGCGCAAAGGGGAATTGTTTTCATTGATGAGATAGACAAAATCGCCCGTAAGGGAGATAACCCATCCATCACGCGTGACGTAAGCGGAGAAGGCGTACAACAAGGCTTGCTCAAATTACTGGAAGGATCCATCGTGAATGTACCTCCCCAGGGAGGACGAAAGCATCCGGATCAAAAGATGATTGCCGTAAATACGCAAAATATTTTGTTTATTTGCGGCGGCGCTTTCGACGGGATCGAGAAGAAAATCGCCCAACGGCTCAATACACGGGTCGTAGGATATGCGGCCAGTAAAGAGGTAGCGATGGTAGACCGGGAAAATATGCTACAATATATTACACCGGCTGATTTAAAAGCCTTCGGCCTGATTCCGGAAATTATCGGCCGCTTGCCGATAATTACCTATCTGAATCCGTTAGATCGCAAAACATTAAGGAGCATCCTGACCGAACCCAAGAATTCAATTATAAAACAATATATAAAATTGTTTGAAATGGATCATATAAAGCTTACCTTCGATGAATCGGTCTATGAATTTATCGTCGATAAAGCGATGGAGTTTAAATTGGGAGCCCGCGGACTACGTTCGATTGTCGAAGCGATTATGATGGATGCAATGTATAATATGCCATCCGGAAATACAAAGAAACTGCACGTTACGTTGGATTATGCAAAAGGACAATTTGAGAAAACGGATATCAACCGTTTACAGAGTGCATAGAGGAGGATAATAGTTAAAGCATGGCAAAGAAAGATCATTTGATTGAGGCGATGAAAGGGTATTTTGGGTTCGACACCTTCAAGGGGAACCAGAAACTCATTATTGAAAATGTTCTTGCAGGAAAAGATACGTTTGTATTGATGCCTACAGGAGGAGGAAAATCGCTGTGTTACCAATTGCCGTCACTGATCATGGACGGTACGGCAATCGTCATTTCCCCTTTGATCGCTTTGATGAAAAACCAAGTGGATGCGATGCGGAATTTCAGTGAAGAAGACGGAATCGCCCATTTCATGAACTCTTCCTTAACAAAAGCGGCAATCGACGCCGTGAAGGAAGATATCGTAAAAGGGAAAACCAAACTGCTCTACGTCGCTCCGGAATCCCTGACGAAGGAAGAGAATATCGATTTCCTACGCCAGATCAACATCTCGTTCTACGCAGTCGATGAAGCGCATTGTATTTCCGAATGGGGTCATGACTTCCGGCCGGAATATCGCCGGATCCGCCCGATCATCAATGAAATAGGAAAACGTCCGATCATCGCACTGACGGCTACGGCAACGCCGAAGGTTCAGCATGACATCCAGAAGAATCTGGGCATGACGGATGCAATCGTTTTCAAATCTTCCTTCAACCGGCCGAATCTTTATTACGAAGTACGGCCGAAGACGAGCAGCATAGACCGCGAAATCATCAAATACATCAAGGCGAACGAAGGGAAATCGGGCATTATTTATTGTCTTAGCCGGAAAAAAGTGGAGGAGTTCGCCAGCATATTGGTAGCCAACGGCATTAAGGCCCTCCCCTATCATGCTGGGATCGATTCGCAGATTCGCTCGGCGAACCAGGATGCTTTCCTGATGGAAAAGGTGGATGTCATCGTCGCAACGATTGCCTTCGGCATGGGGATCGATAAGCCCGACGTACGTTACGTAATTCATTACGACATACCGAAAAGCTTGGAGGGATACTACCAGGAGACCGGGCGGTCCGGACGGGACGGGGGTGAAGGTCATTGCATCGCCTTCTATTCCCATAAGGATTTACAGAAATTGGAGAAATTTATGCAGGGAAAGCCTGTGGCGGAACAGGAAATCGGAAGACAGTTGTTGCAGGAGACTGCAGGTTATGCCGAGACAGCCGTTTGCCGCCGGAAGGTACTTTTGCATTATTTTGGAGAAGAATATTTAGAAGAGAATTGTGGTAATTGTGATAATTGTTTGAACCCGAAAAAGCAGGTGGAAGCAAAAGATTTATTAAGTGGCGTTCTTGAAGTCATCGACGCCTTGAAGGAAAAGTACAAAACCGATTATGTGATAAACATGTTGATAGGAAATGAGACGTCAGAGATCCAATCCTATAAACATAATGAATTGGAAGTCTTCGGCAGTGGGCAGGATGAAGACGAAAAGACATGGAATGCCGTCATCCGCCAGGCCCAGATCGCCGGCTACTTAACAAAGGATATAGAGAATTACGGACTGCTGAAGATCACTCCTAAAGGGCGTGAATTCATGAAGAAACCGGTCTCTTTTAAGATCATTAAGGATAATGAGTTCGAAGAAGAGGAAGAACCCGAAACTCCGATACGCGGAGGAGGCTCTTGTGCAGTCGATCCGGTACTCTATTCGATGATGAAAGATTTGAGGAAGAAACTTTCCAAAAGGCTGCAGGTTCCGCCTTTCGTTATCTTCCAGGATCCTTCCCTCGAAGCGATGGCGACTACCTACCCGGTCTCCCTGGAGGAATTACAGAATATTCCGGGTGTAGGGGCAGGTAAGGCAAAACGTTACGGCGCCGAATTCGTGGAATTGATCAAGAAGCATGTCGAGGAAAATGAAATCGAACGCCCGGAAGACCTGAGGGTCCGGACAGTAGCGAACAAATCGAAACTGAAAGTTTGGATTGTCCAGAGCATCGACCGGAAAGTAGCCTTGGATGATATTGCAGTCACCAAGGGGTTGGAATTCTCCGAACTGTTGGATGAGATTGAAGCGATCGTTTATTCGGGCACACGGATCAACCTGGATTATTTCCTGAATGATGTCATGGATGAAGACCGGATTGAGGAGATTTATGAATATTTCAAAGATTCCGAGACCGACTCTCTTGACAGCGCCATCGAAGAATTGGGAGCTGATTATACAGAAGAGGAGATCCGGCTTGTCCGCATCAAATTCCTGTCGGAAATGGCCAATTAAAAATAGAAAACGGATGTCCGGAAGGCAGGAAAAAGCGCTTTTATCTATAAAAAATCACTAAAGTAAAGAGGAAAAATACTTTTATTGCGTTTACATCGTTACTAATAAAGTTATTGAAGTTATTTGATCTTTATAATATGCGAAAAGAATTTGTGATGAAGAAAATTCTTGTTTTTTCCGTTCTCTTTTGTATTTCGCTTGCGTTGGCAAATGCGCAAAGCACTGCCGACCCGGTTGTTATGACTGTCGCAGAGAAACCAGTCTCTTTGTCAGAGTTTCTGTTCATCGCCCAAAAGGATAGTTCGGTTGATCTGAACAATCGGAAATCACTGAAAAACTATGTCGAGTTATTCAAAAATTTCAAGTTGAAAGTTGCTGATGCGGAAGCGGCGGGCATCCAGAGATCATCCTCTTTCTCAGAAGAACTCAACACCTATAAAGGGCAACTCCGCCTCAGTTTCCTAAGTGATAAAACGGGCGAGGAGGATGCGATCCGGAATGAATACAACCGGATGAAAGAACAGTTGACAGTCAGCCAACTCCTTTTTAAACTCCCTAGGAAAGCAGTATCAAAAGACACTGTTGCCATTTATGAAAAGGCGCTTGAAGCTTATAAACAGATTCAGCAGGGAACCCCTTTTTCCACTCTGGCTAAAGAATTGGCTAATAAGGAAAGCGGATCGGCCTCCTTCGATGAAAACTTCTATTTGATTCCCCTTAAAACCCCTCAGGCTTTCGAAGACGCAGCCTATTCCTTGCCGGTCGGGGTAGTGTCGGCCCCCGTTCGTTCGCCCCTGGGTTTTCATTTGATTAAAGTCGAGAAAAGAATACCCAACCCGGGCCTGTTCGAAGTAGCGCATATCCTGATCAATGTACATGAGAAAAGGAATGATGAAGAAGCCGCCAAAACAGCGCAACAATTATACGACATGCTTAAAAACGGAGACGATTTCTCCGAACTGGCGAAAAAGTATTCTTCGGACGAAGCTACGGCCTCCAAAGGAGGCGTATTGCCGGTGTTCGGTTTGGGAGACATGGTAAAACCTTTCGAAGACGCGGCCTTTTCCCTTTCCAATCCGGGAGATTTCAGCCGGCCGGTTAAAACCCGCTATGGCTATCATATCATTAAACTGATCGATAAGAAGGAGGTTCCTTCCTTCGAAGAGAAACGCCCACAGATTTACTCGGCCATGCGGCAGGACGAACACAATTTTACCCTTTACAGCGCCTTTGATAAAAAGATGAAAGAAGCCTACGGATATCGTCTCTATCAGGATGCATATGATGATTTCCAACGCCTCAGCGATCAGTATTTCCCGACGGATTCGGCGTTTTATGCACAGAGCAAAGACTGGAAAAAGCCGTTGCTCCGCCTGAACGGAGAGGATCATCTGCAGGAAGAGTTCGCCTATTATATCTACCGTTTTCCATTCTCCACCAAAAGCTATTCGGGTGATTTTATAAGAGAAGTCTTCGATTTGTTCGTGCGGGATCTTTATACGGAATTGGAACGCAAAAAACTGGATACCAATCCGGAGTTTGATCATCTGATTCAGGAATACCGCGATGGGATTCTTCTTTTCGAAATCAGCAACCAACGGGTCTGGTCGAAGCCTGTGGCTGAGCAAGCCCAGTTGGAAAAAGAATGGATTCGGGAATTGCAAACGAAATATCCCGTTACCGTCAATTGGGACATCTTGAATAATCTGAAGAAATACAGGAAATAACGTATGGCGAGAATCCTTCTTTTGTTTTCAATTCTTTTGGTAACTGTTTCTGCATGTAATAACAAGCAAGTAACGGAAGAAAAGGATTTGTTGGCAAAAGTAGGGAGCCTGAAGCTTTACCGCCCGGAAGTAGCTTCCGCCATACCTCACGGCATAACGCCTGCCGACAGCCTCTTGTTTGCGGAAAGCTACGTTCATCGCTGGGTTACCGACGCCTTGATCTACCAGGCGGCGGAAAAGAACTTGGATAAGGAGAAAGAGGAAATTGACCAACTGGTCAATGATTACAAACATTCCCTTATGCGGCACAAATACCAGGAAAAAATGGTACGGGAACGTTTGTCCGCTAACATCGGGGAAGAAGAAAAGCAGGCTTATTACAAAGCCAATCACGACAAATTCATTCTGGAGAATAATCTGATCAAAGGGCTTTTTCTGAAAATACCGGTGGACGCTCCCGGCCTTTCAGACATAAAAAAATGGTATAAAATACAAAATTCCGCGTCCTTGGAGAAGATTGAGAAGTATAGCGTTCAAAATGCCATTATATATGATTACTTTTACGACCGATGGATTGACTTTGACAAGGTGATGGATAATATCCCCGTCTATTTAACAGATCCTGTTCAATTTTTAAAATCGAACAAGCAGGTGGAAAAGACGGATAGCAGCTACTGTTATCTGTTAAACATCTCCGATTATCTGTTAAAGGGAAATATAGCCCCTTATGAATATGTCGGCCCGCAAATCCAAGAAATGTTAATTAATCAACGAAAAGTTGATTTTATAAAGACTTTTGAAGAAAATTTGTATAAAGATGGCGTTCGCAAAGGAGAAGCCGTTTTTTATGACGAGAAATCAAGATAGAGTAGATAAATGACAGACAAGATGAAAAAGACTTTAATGATGCTTCTGTTTATCTGCGCAACCTTCCCATTGGCTGCGCAAGATAATGTGATCGATGAAGTGATATGGGTGGTTGGAGATGAAGCCATTTTACGTTCGGACGTTGAAAGCCAGCGCCTGTTTATGCTGAATGAAGGACAGCGGTTTGACGGCGATCCTTATTGTATTATACCCGAGCAGATAGCCATTCAGAAACTATACCTGAACCAAGCGAAGATCGACAGTATCGAAGTAGGTGAAAGCCAGGTGATCCGGAACGTAGACCAATGGATTAATCTGGCGATCAATCAGATCGGTTCCAAAGAAAAGCTGGAGGAGTACTTCAATAAAAAATTATCCCAGATAAAAGAGGAACGTAAAACGATGGTGCATGAACAGCAGGTCGTAGAGCAAATGAAACACAAATTAGTCGGGGAGATCAAGCTGACTCCTTCGGAGGTGCGTAAGTATTTCAATCAGATCCCAAAGGATAGCCTTCCCATGATTCCTACAACGGTAGAAGTGCAGATCATTACGCTCGAGCCCAAAATTCCCTTCGAAGAAACAGATGCAATCAAAGCAAGATTACGTGAATTCACGGAACAAATCAACAAAGGGGAATATGAATTTTCCACCTTGGCCCGCTTATATTCGGAAGACAAAGAGTCGGCCAGCCACGGAGGAGAACTCGGCTTGAAGGGAAAAACGGAACTGGTTCCCGAATTTGCCAATGTCGCCTTCAATCTAACGGATCCGAAGCGTGTATCCAATATCGTGGAAACGGAATACGGCTTCCATATTATCCAGTTGATTGAAAAAAGAGGCGACCGCATCAATTGCCGCCATATCTTACTGAGGCCGAAAGTTTCGGAGAAGGAATTAAACGAGGCAATGATACGATTGGATTCGTTATATAATGACATCAAAGCAAACAAATTTTCCTTCGAAGAAGCTGCAACATTCGTGTCCTCCGACAAAGATACCCGTAACAACAAGGGCCTGATGGTGAACAAACAAATGGAAAGCGGAAATTACGGAACGCCGAAGTTCGAAATGCAGGAATTGCCGCAAGAAGTAGGAAAGATTGTCTATAATATGCAAATCGGAGAAATCTCCAAGCCATTCACGATGTTGAACAACAGTCTGAAAGAAGTTGTTGCCATCGTTAAATTAAAAGCCCGGACAGAAAGCCACCAGGCCAATCTGGCAGATGATTTCCAAGCGATGAAATCAGTCGTTGAAAATAAGAAACGGGAAGAGCTCTTGAATACCTGGATTGCAAACAAACAGAAAAGTACTTATATCCGTGTTAGCGAAGGTTGGCGCAATTGCGACTTCCGTTTTCCCGGTTGGATTAAAGAATGAGAACCCGTAAGTCCATACTTACCTTTCTTTTTATTGCTTTTGCGTGCTGCTTATGGGGACAGCACGCCCGGGATAGCGTTCCTCGGAAAAAAACATATATCTATCTGGAACACGCTGATTCTGTATTATATAATAAAGAACAGAAAGCCGACGCACAGATACTTTACGGCAATGTCGCCTTCCGTCATGATAGTTCCTACATGTATTGTGACAGCGCTTACTTCTATGAAGCGAACAATTCACTGGAGGCCTTCAGCAATGTCCGGATGGAACAAGGGGATACCCTCTTCGTCTACGGACAATACCTGTACTATGACGGGAATACCGAATTGGCTAAATTACGTGAAAACGTCCGGATGGAAAACATCCAATCCGATAGTACCATCGTAACCCTTTTCACGGACAGTTTGAATTATGACCGGCGGAAAAATATAGGATACTATTTCGAAGGAGGACTGATTGTCGATCAGGAAAACGAACTCTCTTCTTTCTTCGGAGAATATGCCCCTTCTACCCGATTGGCCTCATTCAACGACAGCGTCAAGTTGGCAAATCCTAAATTTACGCTCTATTCCGACACCTTGCTATACAGCACCAACACGCGAATCGCCACAATATTGGGACCATCGACCATTGTATCCGATAGCGGAACCATCTATTCTTCCCGCGGATGGTACAATACCCTGAGCAACCGGGCCTCGCTGCTGGACCGTTCGCAAGTTGTTTCCGGAGACCGGTTTCTGACGGGAGATTCCATCGCCTTTGACCGGGAAGTCGGACTGGGAGAGGCTTTCGGCAACATGGTTTTGCAGGATACACTGAAAAAAGTAATTCTGGAAGGGCAATACGGACTTTATAATGATAAAACCTCCTACGCCTTTGCCACCGATAGTGCCCGTATGATCGAATATTCGCAGGGAGACTCCCTCTTTCTACATGCCGATACCCTTGAAATGATTACGATCGACTCGACGGCGCGTGAGATAAAAGCGTACCGGGGAGTCCGTTTCTACCGGATCGACTTGCAGGGGGTTTGCGATTCCATGCAATTCAACACCAAAGACTCCACCCTCCATTTGTTCAAAGATCCGATTTTATGGAATGAAAAGTATCAACTTTACGGAGACACGATCGTAATCTTTATGAAAGACAGCACAATTGATTTCGTACATGTCTACGACTTCGCCTTCGCTGCCCAGGAGGTCGATACCTCTTATTATAACCAGTTAAAGGGGCGCGACCTGAAAGCATTCTTCCAGGAGAAAGAATTGGAAAGAATCGAAATCAGCGGTAACGCTGAATCCATCTACTATCCTTTGGAAAAAGACGGCTCCATGCTAGGTTTGAATTCTACCCAGAGTGGCTTCCTTACCCTTTGGATGAAAGAACGGAAAATGGATAAACTGAAAATCTGGACGAAGCCGCAGGGATTAATCACGCCGATCCCCGACCTAAAACCGGAACAAAAGACGCTTCGTGACTTTCAATGGTTCGATTATATCCGTCCGCTGAACAAAGATGATATCTTCCGGGTTGTTAAAAGACAAGGGCCGGAACAAGTCAAGAGAAGCAATAAGTTCGTACATTAGCCTTTGTTTTAAAAGAAACGAATTGAGATGAGCGATATAATTCATTTACTACCTGACAGCATCGCCAATCAAATCGCTGCAGGAGAAGTAATCCAACGCCCGGCTTCGGTCATAAAGGAATTGATGGAGAATGCGGTCGATGCAGGTGCTACGCAGATAACGGTGAACATAAAAGAGGCGGGCAAAAGTTTGATTCAGGTGATCGATAACGGTAGCGGCATGTCCGAAACGGATGCCCGAATGGCATTTGAACGGCACGCCACATCCAAAATTACACA
>NZ_LT799418.1:4087277-4487632 GCF_900162725.1 Parabacteroides sp. Marseille-P3160
TCCTTTGGAAAAAGACGGCTCCATGCTAGGTTTGAATTCTACCCAGAGTGGCTTCCTTACCCTTTGGATGAAAGAACGGAAAATGGATAAACTGAAAATCTGGACGAAGCCGCAGGGATTAATCACGCCGATCCCCGACCTAAAACCGGAACAAAAGACGCTTCGTGACTTTCAATGGTTCGATTATATCCGTCCGCTGAACAAAGATGATATCTTCCGGGTTGTTAAAAGACAAGGGCCGGAACAAGTCAAGAGAAGCAATAAGTTCGTACATTAGCCTTTGTTTTAAAAGAAACGAATTGAGATGAGCGATATAATTCATTTACTACCTGACAGCATCGCCAATCAAATCGCTGCAGGAGAAGTAATCCAACGCCCGGCTTCGGTCATAAAGGAATTGATGGAGAATGCGGTCGATGCAGGTGCTACGCAGATAACGGTGAACATAAAAGAGGCGGGCAAAAGTTTGATTCAGGTGATCGATAACGGTAGCGGCATGTCCGAAACGGATGCCCGAATGGCATTTGAACGGCACGCCACATCCAAAATTACACAGGCCGCCGACCTCTTTTCCCTCCGCACTATGGGATTCCGTGGAGAGGCCCTTGCTTCCATCGCTGCAGTCGCCCATGTTGACCTTCGTACAAGGCTGAAAGGGGCGGAATTAGGAACCCAATTATCCATTGCCGGTTCCACGGTTGAAACGGTCGAACCGGTTGCCTGCGCTGAAGGCAGCGTCTTTTCCGTAAAGAACCTGTTTTACAATGTGCCGGCACGTCGTAAATTCCTGAAATCCAATGAAACGGAATTCCGCAACATCGTAAGCGAATTCGAGCGAGTAACCTTGGTCAACCCTTCGATCTCCTTTTTCCTTTACCATAATGAAGTGGAGGTATATAACCTTCCGGCGGCAGGATTGCGGCAACGTATTATCCATGTGTTCGGGAAAAGCCAGAACCAGAAGTTACTTCCCGTGAATGTAGAAGCCTCTCTGGTGACTATCGAAGGCTTTGTGGAAAGCGCCGGCGCCGCCAAGAAGCGTGGAGCGCTGCAATACTTCTTTGTCAACGGCCGCTACATGCGTCATCCCTATTTTCACAAAGCGGTGATGCAAGCCTACGACCAATTGATCGTCCCGGGTGAGATGCCGGGCTACTTTATCTACCTTACGCTTGATCCCGCCACCATCGACGTCAATATCCATCCGACCAAAACGGAGATCAAGTTCGAGAACGAACAGCCGATCTGGCAAATTCTTTTTTCAGTCGTAAGGGAAGCGCTGGCCAAATTCAACTCCGTTCCTACGATCGATTTCGATACCGAAGGTGCGATTGACATCCCGGTTTATCATCCGGAGAAGACCGGCGAAGGATTGGTTCCGCCCCAAGTCGAGGTCAATAAAAGCTACAACCCTTTCAAAAGCACATCGTCTTATACACCGGGGCACCACCCTACCCAGGATTGGAGCGCCTTGTACAAAGGTTTTGAGAATGACCGTCCCGCTTCGGGCGTCACTCCGCCTTCCTCTCCTTTCGATTTTCCACCGGAAGGGGAAACCCCGGAAGAAAAAAATGAAGAGTTGTTTGAAGGGGCCGCCAGTTCCTGTTATCAGTATAAGTTACGTTACATCGTAACTCCCATCAAGTCCGGGCTTGTCCTGATCGACCAGCACCGGGCGCATGTCCGGATTCTTTTCGACCAATACATCGCCAACTTAAAGCAACGCAAATCGGCCTCGCAACAGTTGCTGTTTCCCGAAATTATCGAATTTACGGTGGCCGAATCCGTCATCCTTCCCCAATTACAGGAAGATCTTCAGTTATTGGGATTCGACCTCAGCAACCTGGGCAATAACAGCTATGCAATCAATGCCCTGCCTGCCGGAGTCGAGCAGCATAACCCGGTGGAACTCATCAAATATATCGTCGGCACGGTGATGGAATTAGGGAACAAAACCGGAGACGAACTACTGAATACCTTGGCTCTTACCCTAGCCCGTTCGGCAGCCATCCATACCGGCAAAACGCTTTCACCCGAAGAGATGGAGCATCTTGTCGCTGCACTCTTCTCCTCCCCCGTCAACAATATCACTCCCGACGGCAAACCCATCATGACCGTCTTCTCCGACGAAGAGTTGGAGCGTCGCTTCAATAGGTAAGAGGCCTTTCACTTTCAAATTCCGGAAATTTCCATTTTGCCTTCTACGCGCTCCTCTTTTCGATCCACTACATGCCCTTCTTTTCCGGTCTTTTTCTTCATCATAGGCCATTATGCCAAGATCGTTGCGGTACACATTGATGCGGTCAAAAATATATTTGGATAAACCCAAAGAGATACGGGAGCCTATCCAAACAAAGAGTCGGCAGGCGTGAATAAAAAACATTCGCAAGACGAATGAAAAATCGACATTCATCTGCGAAAATGATGTTATTTACCGGAGCTATACAAAAATGATTACCTTTGTCGAAACTTTAAATCTCGAGGATTTGTTCCCCTAATAAAGTTCAGAACTAAAATATAGAATTATGAAATCCAACTTATTTTTATTGGCCGCGGCCTGCCTACTAGTCGCCTGCAGCGCCAACAAAACAAAAACAGATGAAAAAGGGGTGAATGCCGAGGCAATCACCTTGCAAGATTCTACGGAACTTTATACGCTGACGGCTAGTTATCCGGTTTCCGACTTGGATACAGCCAAAAAGATGGAAGAATTTGTAAACTATGTCGTGTCGGATCAGAAAGAAGCATGGAAAGCAGGGGGAGAAATCTATAATGCCGAAATGGAAATGAGAAAAAAATATACCGAAAGGAGTAACTTAAGATATGCATTCGCTATGAACTACAAGGAATTCAAGTCGGCAAAACATAAAACGAAGTCGTATATGTTTAACACGTATAAGTTCGAAGGGGGAGCAAACGGTCCGACGACCGTCAATACGTTCACTTTCGGCGACAATAAGAGGCCGCGGGAGATTACCGACCTGCTGAACATCGATAATAAGAATGCCATTATGTTGAGTAACGTTCTGGCAGAAAAAGCACTGAAAGAAATTCCTTCATTAGATAAAGAGCTATTGTACAATGGGCTGGGACTATCTTTCCTCAAGGGCGACGGAGTGACACTGGATAAAGAAAAATGTAATTGTGACGGCTACTTCTTCGGATCCAACCTGCAGAACTTCGTTGTTAAAGATTCAACGCTGAACTTTTACTTCAATCAGGGACAGATTGCGCCCCGCTCCTTCGGCATTGTCGAAATTGCCCTGGACTGGGATTCTCTGAAGCCCTATCTGGTTCCAAATGCTTTTTAATCTATAGCCTCCGGCCTTGTCTTTCATTTTTTTATTGTACTTTTGTTCCTTATTTCAAGAATAGGGAATTACGACATGGAACCGATCATCAGGTTAAAGGACAAAAAGTTCAAGCTATTTATCCCGGAGAAAGAGATTGTAGCCGCTGTCAGCCGCATGGCGGAAGAAATCAGGAAAGATGTGGGAGATAAAAATCCCCTGTTTGTAGGCGTCTTGAACGGCGCTTTCATGTTTACAGCCGAACTCATGGGCAAGCTGAACGATTATTACGAGGTTACATTTGCCTCCTATTCCTCCTACAGGGGATTACGTTCAAGTGGTACGGTGGCGGAAATCATGCCGATCCAGACAGACTTCCGCGGGCGGATGCTCATCCTTCTGGAGGATGTGGTAGACAGTGGGCTGACGATGAATTACCTGCTGCCAAAGCTGAAAAGCGAGGGCGCCGACGATGTCAGACTGGCGACGATGCTGTTGAAACCAGACGCTCTGCAGTGCAATTTAAAACCGGATTATGTCGGGCTCCGGATTCCGAACGACTTCATCGTCGGCTTCGGACTGGATTACGACGGCCTGGGACGGTCCTACCGCGACATTTACACAGTAATAGAATAATAAGGCATAAAGAGTATTAAAACTTAAAAGGTTAAAAGCAGATGTTGAACATTGTTATTTTTGGCGCTCCCGGTTCTGGAAAAGGGACGCAAAGCGAACTAATCATCAAGGAATACGGAGTAAGCCATATCTCTACCGGTGACGTACTGCGCGCAGAGATAAAAGGGGATACGGAACTGGGCCGGGTGGCCAAGGACTATATCGAAAAAGGACAATTGGTGCCGGACGAATTGATCATCGATATGTTGGCGAAGGTTTTAGATACGCAGAAGAATAAAAAAGGCGTCATCTTCGACGGCTTCCCGCGCACGATCCCGCAAGCGAAAGCTTTGAAGAAAATGCTGAACGAACGCGGCACAGATGTAAGCATCCTACTGGATCTCCAGGTGGAAGAAAGCATCCTGATCCATCGTCTGCTGGAACGCGGGAAAATCTCCGGCCGTTCGGACGATAACCTGGAGACCATCCAATCCCGACTGAATGTGTATCATACACAAACCGCCCCTCTAGCCCAATTCTATATCGAAGAAGGAAAGCACGTGGCTATCGACGGAGGAAACGGATCGATCGAAGATATTTTCAAACGCGTAGAAGCGGCAATCAATAAAGTAATAGGATAAAAAAATTATGGCTGAATCGAATTTTGTAGACTATGTCAAGATTTACTGTCGTTCCGGTAAAGGAGGAAGAGGCTCTTCCCATTTCCGGCGGGAGAAATATATCCCGAAAGGAGGACCGGACGGCGGCGACGGAGGTAGAGGAGGCCATATTTATCTACGTGCCAACCGCAACCTGTGGACGCTGCTTCACCTGAAATTCGAGCGTCATATACTGGCGACCAGCGGAGAAAGTGGAAGCGCAAAAAAAAGTACCGGCAAAGACGGAGAAGACCGCATTGTCGACGTACCCTGCGGGACGGTGGTATATGATGCCGGGACTGGAGAATACATCTGCGACGTCGCCAAGGACGGTGAGATGGTACGGCTGTTAAAAGGAGGAAGGGGCGGCTTGGGAAATGTCCATTTCAAGTCGGCAACCAACCAAGCACCCCGCTATTCCCAACCGGGCGAACCTTGGGAAGAACGGATGGTCATCCTACAACTTAAACTATTGGCCGATGTCGGATTGGTAGGCTTCCCCAACGCGGGAAAATCGACGCTCCTGTCCGTCGTCTCAGCCGCAAAACCTAAAATTGCCAATTATCCGTTCACCACGCTGGAACCCAACCTGGGTATTGTCAGCTACCGGAACAACCAGTCGTTCGTAATGGCGGATATCCCTGGAATTATCGAGGGAGCCAGTGAAGGCAAAGGACTCGGACTTCGTTTCCTACGCCACATCGAACGAAACTCACTCCTACTTTTCATGATTCCGGCGGATGCCGACGACATCCGGAAAGAATACGGCATACTGAATAACGAATTGTTGAAATATAATCCGGACCTGGCGGAAAAAAACCGTGTCTTGGCGATCAGCAAAAGCGATCTGTTGGATGAGGAGTTGATGGTAGCCCTGTCAAAAGAATTGCCGGAAGATATTCCGACTGTCTTCATCTCTTCCGTTACCCAAAAAGGCATTACTGAATTAAAAGATCTCCTTTGGAAAGAACTCAATAAGGAAACGTTCCACGATGTCACCACGATTGCCCACCGGGATATGGATATGAAGTTTTTACCGGAAGGCGATGATGAAGTTTTCGATATACCCGGTTACGAAGATGAAACGGAAGATGAAGAAGAAGAATGGGAAGAGTGGGAAGACGATGAATCGGTGAAATAAATGAAATTACCGGGCAAAGTACAATCCGGTAACAAAAAAAGCAAAAAAACACCTATAACGGTAAGAGTATTACGCCTTTGTTAAAAAAACAGAGAAACTATGCTAAAAAACATGTAAATAATTTTCTTTTCATTCAATAATTAATACATTTGTGGCTATTATTAACTGAATTCGATTATGGTTGAATTGATTGGAACAAACGCCGGTCTGGTTTGGACCGCATTGAGCGAGGGTGGCAAATTGACTCCCAAAGAATTGAAAAAAGCCACAAAGATCAAGACAGAGAAAGATCTGTATGCAGCTTTGGGATGGTTGGCAAAAGAAAACAAATTATCCTTTGAAGAAGTAGAAGGTGAATTGTTCATCTCTCTTCTCTGATCCAAGAGAGCGAGACACTAGACGAGAGGGCTGTTCTTTAAAGTGAACGGCCTTTTTTGTTTCCATCCGCAGGAAAATAAATAGACATAAAGTTGTATAATTCAAATCTTCCGTATACTTTTGTATGAATTGTGTACAATTTGGTATCCAATGACCGAAGATCAAAAAAGTCTGTTAGCTGTTTTTGAAGTACGAATTCATGATTTGATCGCTTTATGTGAACAACAAAAGTCTAAAATTGATGAATTCTCTTTCTTGTTGGAACAAAAGAAAGAAGAGTTGAGGCAGGCCCAACAGAAGATCGAGGAACTGAATGCCAAGAATACCAACCTATTAACGGCGCGAGTTGCTTCCATCGAGGAAGGAGATAGGAGGAACGCCCGGATGAGGTTGTCAAAGTTAGTGCGGGAAGTAGACAAGTGCATTGCACTATTAAATGAGTAGGGCAATGGACGATCAAATTCTTATACATGTACAAATAGCCGAGAGAAAGTATCCGGTATGGGTCCGACGCAGCGACGAAGAACTCGCGCGGAAGGCCGCAAAGCAAATTCAGAACAAGATTAACCAATATCAGCAGTATTTTGCGAAAGAGAAGGTTAGCGCCTGGGATGCATTAGCGATGGTCACCTTTCAATTGTCTATCGAAAATTTACAACTGGAAGAGAAAAACGATACGATCCCCATTATGGACAAGATTAAGGATCTTGCAGGGGAACTTACAAACTATCTGAAGGATAATAAATAGGGATAAGAGAATTTCCGCACTGCCATATATGGATAAATGCCATATGTCGTAGTGCTTTTTTTATATCTATATATAATTAATTTAATAAGTAACAACATGGAAATATTTGGAATGTATATACTGGTTTCACTAGTCGCCCTCTTCGCCGGAGGATTGGCGATGTGGCTGGTTATGCGCTTCGCTTTCAAGGCACAGCGAATGAACCTGCTGAAGGAGACGGAGAAGGAGGCGGAAGTGATTAAAAAGAATAAATTACTCGAAGTCAAAGAGAAGTTTATCCACCTGAAAGCCGATCTGGAGAAGCAGGTCTCTGCACGGAATGTAAAAATACAGTCGGCCGAGGCCAAGCTTAAACAACGGGAACTGGCATTCAACCAACGCCAGGAGGAATTACAGCGGAAAAACAACGAGCTGGAAACGGTCAAGGAAAACCTGAGTAACCAACTGTCCATTGTGGAAAAGAAAAAACAGGATCTGGACAAGCTCCACCAAAGGGAAATCGAACACTTGGAGGTTCTTTCCGGACTGTCCGCCAATGAGGCGAAAGAGCGGTTGATCGAATCGTTGAAAGACGAGGCGAAATCTCAGGCGACCTCCTACATCAACGAGATTGTGGAAGAGGCAAAAATGACTGCCAATAAGGAAGCGAAAAAGATTGTGATCCAATCCATCCAACGGGTGGCTACGGAAACGGCCATCGAGAATGCCATCACAGTCTTCCATATCGACTCCGACGAAATCAAGGGACGTATCATCGGGCGGGAAGGACGCAACATCCGCGCACTGGAGGCCGCGACCGGCATCGAGATTGTGGTAGACGATACCCCCGAAGCGATCATCCTTTCCGGCTTCGACCCGGTGCGGCGTGAAATCGCCCGCCTGGCGCTGCACCAATTGGTACAGGACGGCCGTATTCATCCGGCGCGCATCGAGGAAGTGGTCAGCAAGGTTCGGAAACAAGTGGAAGACGAAATCATCGAAACCGGTAAACGCACTGTCATCGACTTGGGCATCCACGGATTGCATCCGGAACTGATCCGTTTGATCGGCAAGATGAAATATCGTTCTTCCTACGGACAAAACCTGTTGCAACATGCCCGTGAAACGGCTAATCTCTGCGCCGTAATGGCATCCGAATTAGGATTGAATACCAAAAAAGCCCGCCGGGCCGGACTTTTACACGACATCGGTAAGGTACCCGATGACGAACCGGAATTGCCGCACGCTATCCTTGGCATGAAGCTTTGCGAGAAATATAAGGAGAAACCCGAAATCTGCAATGCCGTCGGAGCTCACCATGATGAAGTGGAGATGCAGACATTACTCGCACCGATCGTACAGGTATGCGACGCCATCTCCGGCGCCCGTCCGGGAGCCCGCCGTGAAATCGTCGAAGCATACATCAAACGGTTGAACGACTTGGAGCAACTGGCAGCCTCTTACCCCGGAGTAGTTAAGACTTATGCCATACAAGCCGGCCGGGAACTACGCGTCATCGTAGGTGCTGACAAGATCGACGACAAGGATACGGAAAATCTATCGAATGATATCGCCAAGAAGATCCAGGATGAAATGACCTATCCGGGACAAGTCAAAATCACGGTTATCCGCGAAACGCGCGCTGTCAGCTACGCAAAATAAAGGCTAAATAAATCCTGTAAAAATTCATAACTGTGAACGGATTTGTTCACAGTTATGAATTTATATGTTCATAGTTATGATTGCATCCATTCATAACTATCGTTTGCTCTCTTGTATCAATACACCACTTTAATAATCTCCTTTCCGGATTTCACGATATATACGCCATGAACCGGCAAGTTGATATCAGCCTCATCACTGCTTGCCACATCCTGATAAACCGGTATGCCGGAAATATGATAAACGCTCCATTGTTTACCTGGGGTAAGACCGCTCACATGCAGCATTCTGTTTTGTATCCATGCTTTCAGAACTTCTACTTGCAGATCTCCAATGCCGACAAGTGTCATCGTATAAGTGATTTCCACCGATACGGGAGTTATACTTTCGCCGCCTACGCTCAGGGTCGCCGTGTAGGTTCCTTCCGGTAAGTTTTCACGGGGAGTGAGCGCGATGTCTGCTACGCCGCCGACAGGCAGACTGCTTACCGTCGTTGACGGAAGCGTAAATACGTCTGCGTTCTCACCTGAAAGGGTAAGCGAAAGGGTGCCGGTGGCAACGTTGCCCGTATTGATGATGCGAAGTTCCAGATTGCCGAACAACAGGAGTTCGATGCGTTTCACCGGTGTAACGTCATAAGGAGTAGCCACGATTACACCGGGCGTAATCGTCGTCGTGAGCATAGTTTCGCCGAGCGTCAGAGCAACGGTAAAGTTGAACGAACCGTCTGTGCCGTTTGGATTGCTTTCAGTTCCTACAATTGCCGATGCTATGTCGGTTATTGTTATTTCTCCCACAATGGAGGCTGTCGCTGCTCTGAGTTGTAAACCGTGAGACTGCCCGAATAATGTGTTTAGGGTATTCTTTAACCACGTTTTAACGTTTGCTGCATCGTTTGCTGTTGCCTGCGCCACACGATATATTCCACCTTCGATAGCGGCTTTTGCTGCTTCAACGGCTTCTTTGTCTAATTGCGCTTGCCTTTTCTTAAAGATAGCATTTACCGTTACATCGTAAGCAGGCATCGTGAACGTGCGCGTATCACCGCTTCCGGTTAATGTTACGACAGTTGTCGTTTCACCGGTTTTCGTTGCCGTAATCACATCCAACTCATAACCTGCAGAGGGTGAAATCGTCAAAGTAACCGTTTCACCTTGCGCTAAGGTCGTCTTATCAGCCGATACACTGCCGTTAGCCATAATTGCAATGGTAACGGTATAAACAGAAGTTACCGTAATTGTATTTCCGGTCTTGCTTGCCGTACCGGTCGCATTGCCTTTGACGAGCGAAACGACAAAGTTGAAACCACCGTTATTTCCGTTTGTGGGGGCTGAATAATTGCTTATCGTTATATCGGAGGCCGAAACGATAATACCGGTTGAAGCAATCAGGTCGTTCATTTGGCCAACCAACCAGGCTTTTATTTCCGCTTCCGTCTGAGCCGTTGCCTGGGCAACGGTATAGGTATGGCTTTCGATAGCGGATTTTGCTATTGCGACCGCTTCTGCGTCAAGCGTTGCCTGCGTCTTTTGGAAAGTAGCCGTTACCGTTATACCGTAAGCGGGCATCGTGAAAGTACGCGTCGAGCCTGAGCCGCCAAGAGTCAATAGATTATTCGGATGGGCGGTCTCATAGGCAGTAATCGAGTTGAGTTCGTAACCCGGGTCGGGCGTAATAGTCAGCGTCACAAGAGCGTCTTCCTGCGCCGACACGCTGCTGGATGATACGCTACCACCGGTGAAGGTTCCTATGCTAATGCCATACACTGTTGCCGCCATTACTTTAACAGTAAGTGATTTAGTCACGGTCCCGCCGTTATTTTCAGCCTTCACCGTGAAATTGAACGTGCCGGCGGCAGTTGGCGTGCCCGATAGGATGCCGTCGGGCGAGAGTGTGAGACCTGTTGGCAGTTCGCCGCCGCCAAGCGTCCACACGACTACGGCTTCGCTTGCTGCATCGAGCGTGGCGCTATACGTCGCGCTGACAGTGGCGTCGGGCAAGGTTGCAGTATTGATGACCGGAGCAGCCAGCCCTGTGCCGAAGAGTTGCAGAACCGTACCGTTGTCTTCCGCCGCACGGTCGGCGACGGGACTGTTGCCGTTCAGGATTTTTACAATCGGATAAACCGACTTCGTTTCCGTCGCATTGGGTATTTCGAATGAAACAAGTGCGCTCAGGTTGCCCTTGACGCCGTCGTAGAGATCGGCAACGGCAATAGTTTTAACGCTCGTGCCTGCAACGAGGTTCGTTGCCAGCAGGTCATCGTAAATGCCGATTTCCACGGTATAGTTTGCATTCAATTCGAAAGGCGACTTGTTTTTCACTTCCAGCAGGGCGGTGGTTTTCGTATCGCTTATGACGGAAGAAACGACCGACACGGCGAGGTCAACCGATTCGAGGTTGAGATCGCCGGTGAGTATGTGTTTCGAGTTGTCTGCGAAAGTAGCTTCAATCGAGTAGTTGACCGGGGCCGAAAGATCGGTTGTCAGGTCGCCTAATCCGTAAACGGTGGCCGATTTACCCGGCATGAGCGTTGTTGCCGTTGTTTTCACAACGCTGCCCATCGACACGGCGACAGAGGTTACGGGCAAGTAACCCGTGTTGGATATGGTGAACTCGAAGGGGAATTGTCCCGGCGCGAGTTTGTGCGAGGCGTGATATTCGTTTTCGAGCTTTATCTTGTTGCTGAATTCCGACGCGGCTTCGACTATCGACGCTGAACCGCCGGTTCCATCGGCCACGGTGGCGATCGTTTTCATGCTGTTGCCGCTGAGGCGGGCGTCGAACGAAACGATACGTGTGTCGTCGGCTTGCTGCATCACCTTGACCGGCGAGGAAACATAGAGCGAGCCGTCCGTGTTTTTGCCCACTTTTGCGGCAAAGAGACCAGTCTCAACCGCCAACCCGGTTGCGGTCGACATCATACAGGTTCCTGACCAAACCAGCGATACATCTGTCGCGTCAGTCACAAGGCAAAAATCAACAGGTTCCGACGACAGGTTGGCAAAACCGTTGAGGCTACCCACAGGTGAACCTTCTGCGTTGAGTGAGACCAGATATACGTCGGTTTTTTCATCTTTCGGAGTGATGAAGCCGAGCACGTAATCTGCGCCCAGCGTACGCAGTTGCGGGCGAGCTCCACGGTAACCTGCGTCAACAACTTTAACATTACCGTCGGGAGCGACTGCGATGAGCCGTATTTCGCCGGCAGTCTCGGCCGAACCCGTCGGCGGACGGCGCACTGCAGCTACAAGTGCAGAGCCGTCGGGCGCTACGGCTACGCAGTATTCGCTAATGTCGTTCGCAGCATTGTCGATGGAAGCGATTGCTACAGGCGTGCTCCAAGTCGAACCGTTGTATTGCGAAATAAGCAGGTCGCCTTTGACGGTCGGCTTCATCGCTTGACCGTCGGAAAGAGACACGTCGCCCTGTTTCCATACCACTGCGGCGCGGCCATTGGCGGCGACAGCGGTTTGCGGAGCGATATCGCCCACCGCGTTTTGCGTCAACCGTGTTGTACTCCAAGCGCCACCCGACGAGGTAGCTACCTCTATTTCAGTACGCACGGCCTGGCGGGCGATAAAGTCTTTCACCTCTTCACGGTTACTGACATTGGGAGCGGCGCCGTATGCGCCGGATAGCTGCTCGTAGGCAGCAATGCGGTTACTACCGGATGAAGAGGCATGGTAGGCAAAAGCAGGGTTGGCAGTTGTTGCATCGATGTCGGCGGCAGTGCTGCCATTGAATGTCTGTACACGGTCGTCGTCGTAGTTGGAGGCCACTTTCCGGTTGAGGAACGTCCATTCGTTGTCCCCCACGTAAAGCGGCTGCGCCGAGAAATCGACATCGCTTAGCACAACTCCGTTCAATGCCTGCAGGGCAGGCGACGAACGCAAAGGCGACGGCATCTGTACTTGCGAACCGGCATATTGCAGTCCCTGACGGGATGATTTCAGCGGATTCGAACTATTGTCGGGGAAGTAGAAGTCTTTTGTCCAATCCACGATATAGTATTCGTCGTAAGTTTCGATGCCCATTAACTTGAACATGGTCCACATTTTCAGGAAGAGGCGGAGCGAAATCTTATTGCCTGCCAGCACGTTGTTGCCCGGCAAATAGGGTTTGTAGAGGAGTTTATTTGTAAAGCCGGCTCCTGCTCCTCCTGTAATACCCACTTTCGCTCCCAAAATCCAGATGTCGAAGCCCGCCGAAAGCCAAGCTTTGACGAATACCTGTGCTTCCGATTGGAGTGTGAAATCGATTTTTGTATTGTTGATGGCCTGCTTGATATCTTCGACCGAAGGCTGCGAAACCATCATCGTAGTACGCAGCAAGCCGGAGATGCTAAGGCCGAACTCTGCTATAAAGCAGTCCATTTTGTATGACAATTCGCCTGACACTTCGAGTTGTACTCCGGCGTCATTAAACGAAATATCGAAATCACCCGTTACGGGGTTGAACACACCCTTGGCGCTCGCAAACCCCTTAATGCCGATGAAAGGCAGCTTGTTGAAGTAGTTGTTGTTCTTTTCATATTCCGCCCATTCCGACTCCGTGCGATATTTGTTATATCCGCCGCGAAGGGCGTCGTAGCAGTCGTTATAGCATTGGTCGAAACTTGCCGCCGTCTCAACCAGTTCCGTCACCTGATTGCCGGGGAAGAAATTCGCCTCGACATAGCCGCGAATGATGTATTCATAGCCGCGCTTTTCAATCCGGAAGGTGAAAGGCAGGCCCGAAGGCAGCGTGATGTCGAAGTCGCCGAAAGCCTCTTCCGTATCATCCATATCGGGGCTTNCTTGCTGCATCACCTTGACCGGCGAGGAAACATAGAGCGAGCCGTCCGTGTTTTTGCCCACTTTTGCGGCAAAGAGACCAGTCTCAACCGCCAACCCGGTTGCGGTCGACATCATACAGGTTCCTGACCAAACCAGCGATACATCTGTCGCGTCAGTCACAAGGCAAAAATCAACAGGTTCCGACGACAGGTTGGCAAAACCGTTGAGGCTACCCACAGGTGAACCTTCTGCGTTGAGTGAGACCAGATATACGTCGGTTTTTTCATCTTTCGGAGTGATGAAGCCGAGCACGTAATCTGCGCCCAGCGTACGCAGTTGCGGGCGAGCTCCACGGTAACCTGCGTCAACAACTTTAACATTACCGTCGGGAGCGACTGCGATGAGCCGTATTTCGCCGGCAGTCTCGGCCGAACCCGTCGGCGGACGGCGCACTGCAGCTACAAGTGCAGAGCCGTCGGGCGCTACGGCTACGCAGTATTCGCTAATGTCGTTCGCAGCATTGTCGATGGAAGCGATTGCTACAGGCGTGCTCCAAGTCGAACCGTTGTATTGCGAAATAAGCAGGTCGCCTTTGACGGTCGGCTTCATCGCTTGACCGTCGGAAAGAGACACGTCGCCCTGTTTCCATACCACTGCGGCGCGGCCATTGGCGGCGACAGCGGTTTGCGGAGCGATATCGCCCACCGCGTTTTGCGTCAACCGTGTTGTACTCCAAGCGCCACCCGACGAGGTAGCTACCTCTATTTCAGTACGCACGGCCTGGCGGGCGATAAAGTCTTTCACCTCTTCACGGTTACTGACATTGGGAGCGGCGCCGTATGCGCCGGATAGCTGCTCGTAGGCAGCAATGCGGTTACTACCGGATGAAGAGGCATGGTAGGCAAAAGCAGGGTTGGCAGTTGTTGCATCGATGTCGGCGGCAGTGCTGCCATTGAATGTCTGTACACGGTCGTCGTCGTAGTTGGAGGCCACTTTCCGGTTGAGGAACGTCCATTCGTTGTCCCCCACGTAAAGCGGCTGCGCCGAGAAATCGACATCGCTTAGCACAACTCCGTTCAATGCCTGCAGGGCAGGCGACGAACGCAAAGGCGACGGCATCTGTACTTGCGAACCGGCATATTGCAGTCCCTGACGGGATGATTTCAGCGGATTCGAACTATTGTCGGGGAAGTAGAAGTCTTTTGTCCAATCCACGATATAGTATTCGTCGTAAGTTTCGATGCCCATTAACTTGAACATGGTCCACATTTTCAGGAAGAGGCGGAGCGAAATCTTATTGCCTGCCAGCACGTTGTTGCCCGGCAAATAGGGTTTGTAGAGGAGTTTATTTGTAAAGCCGGCTCCTGCTCCTCCTGTAATACCCACTTTCGCTCCCAAAATCCAGATGTCGAAGCCCGCCGAAAGCCAAGCTTTGACGAATACCTGTGCTTCCGATTGGAGTGTGAAATCGATTTTTGTATTGTTGATGGCCTGCTTGATATCTTCGACCGAAGGCTGCGAAACCATCATCGTAGTACGCAGCAAGCCGGAGATGCTAAGGCCGAACTCTGCTATAAAGCAGTCCATTTTGTATGACAATTCGCCTGACACTTCGAGTTGTACTCCGGCGTCATTAAACGAAATATCGAAATCACCCGTTACGGGGTTGAACACACCCTTGGCGCTCGCAAACCCCTTAATGCCGATGAAAGGCAGCTTGTTGAAGTAGTTGTTGTTCTTTTCATATTCCGCCCATTCCGACTCCGTGCGATATTTGTTATATCCGCCGCGAAGGGCGTCGTAGCAGTCGTTATAGCATTGGTCGAAACTTGCCGCCGTCTCAACCAGTTCCGTCACCTGATTGCCGGGGAAGAAATTCGCCTCGACATAGCCGCGAATGATGTATTCATAGCCGCGCTTTTCAATCCGGAAGGTGAAAGGCAGGCCCGAAGGCAGCGTGATGTCGAAGTCGCCGAAAGCCTCTTCCGTATCATCCATATCGGGGCTTGCAGAATTATCGATGTAGGGGTCACCAAAACCGCCATCGCCTACTCTGCCGGAAAGATTCTGTTCTTCTCCCTTCAAGTCGTGGTCAATATTTTTAACTCCGGGCAAGGCGGTCAACAGGCTGTCGCCAAGGACAAGTGAGGGGAAAGTCTGAGCTTCGTAGGCAAGGAAATCGGTGAGTTTATAGGTCAGTTTCACCCAGTTGTTTTTGCGCTGCGCATTTTTGCCGATAAACTTCGTTGCGGTGGGCGCAAGCGGCCGGGCGTTTTTGCCCTGAAGCTTAACGGCACTGAAATCGATTTCATCGCCTGCCCACGCAATCGACACAAATAGTTCGGGGTCGAGCGAGGCCGAATAAGACGACACGCCATTGAGGGGCAGGAAGTTCATGTCCGTCTTTTCGAACGGTTCCAAATACGAATATACCGGTTTATGCCAAGTCAGATAAGCGTTGGAGTAATTGTTTTTCCTACCGTCGGCTTGTTTCATAACGAAAGTGAACGTGTGGCCGCTTCCTCTGCTGAAATTATCGCGCCATTTGAGCGTATCGACAAGCAGCGGATAGTAGCCTTCAGCCGTGATTTCCACAATCGGCATCTCTATTTTGAGGGCGGTATTCAGTTTGTATAGGCCGTCTTCAACAGGCGTCGTGACAGAGGTAACGTTCGCCTCGTCGTCTTTCTCCCAATAATTAACTGTTACCGCAGTAGTTATGGCTTCCCCCTTCTCATCGACTATCTTCACGTAGTTGTCCACATAATTCATGCGCTCCAGGAATCCGAAGCCCATGCCTACTTCTGTCCAACGGGGTTCTGCGAACTGCGGCTTGTCGAGCCATGCTGTCGGTGGACTGAAAGAGAGCGACGTCAATGGGAATTCCAACATGAATATGTCGCCAACAGTTGTACTGCCTTCCAAATAGTCAGTTGCCTGAATGGAAAGGCTGTCGGGTTCGTAAAAGTAAAGTATTTTTTGGCTTAGGTCAATGCTACGCGAAACCCGTTCGCCGCGTCCGTTTACATAATATACGGTTGCATTGTCCAATCCGCTGATATCCTTCCTCAAGTCACCAATATTGCAGCCATAGAATTGGTTCCGCATATTGCGGGCATTGAACGTATAAGTTTTCGATTGTCCGGTTTTTGGCCACGAGACGTTAATGCTGTAAGCTTTGCCGTCCATCGGGAAACTTACCGGCACAGACGCCAGGAAACCGTTGTTCGTTAAAGTATCGGGCTTGTCGGCGCCGATGTCAACAACGACGTCTCCCCAAGCCTTAGGGTAACGGAAAATGAGCGACTGCGGGTAGGATTTGTTGTACGCGTCGCGCAGATAGCCGCGCAACGCTTTGCTGTCGGTCTTCGTTGCGGCGTTGGCATAACCGGCCAGCAGATTCTCGTCGAGGCCGAGAGTAGAAAGAGTATTGATGTCGACGGGCTGAAAATCGACATATGCATAGCCTTGATAATAGTTGATCGACGGGCTGACGACGCTGAAACGGCGCGTTATCGACGGCTGCTTTTCCCATAGGGGAACGCCGGCGTTTGCGACCGAGACCTCGACGGTATATTCTTCCGTCTCCGAAGCCGGTTCAGCCAACTGACAAGAGATGCTGGCCACCCCTTTTCGGAAATGCCCGTCGTCACTAAGTATAAGCCATGCGGGGGCGGCGCCTTGAGAAGAGGTATATGTATCCTGCTTAAGGACTGTTCCGTTAGATTTCTTTAGGGTATAACCAATTGTGAAATCAGATGTTTGGGCGAGGTTTTTGAGCGTGAAACCCAGGTCGATGCTTTGCCCTGCCTGCCAGAGGTATTCTGTCCCGGCGTCGGACATATTCTCAATCACGGCTGAGGGCTGATAGACATAAACGTCACTACTGCCCGTCAACGTGTAAGTTACACCGCAGGCATGCTGCAATGGAATACTGACGTCGGCTGTGGAGCCTGCGGCATAGGGCGATGGTATTTTCGGGAACGTGGCGTCGTCGAAAAACAGGTTGCAAACGATTTTCTTGCCATCTTTAAAAACGACACTTGACGTATCTATTTCAATGCTTTCGGTATGAACGCCATAATTGGTGTTAAAGTGAGTTTGCGTAAGCGTGGCGTGGCCTGCAACGCTCCAGTCGGTTGTCAGATTATGCGTGAACTCGGCCTGTGCTCCCCACGAATAGCTGAGCGTAGTGCCATACGAGGTCAGCGTCGGCCGGTCGCCGAGGAAATTTATCGTAAACTCGCGGACGAGGGCCTCGTCATTAGCCGGCATACCGTATTGAGTACGGAAAGCGACTTCTTCGCTTGTCAAGCGAAACCTTGCCGCGCCGGTCGATTTTATGGTAATCACACCTGTTTGCGCATTGATTTCGGCAATCGCAGGATCGAGGCTCTCCCACGAACAGGTTAAAAATGAAGAATTGACCGGAAAAACCTGATATGTGAGCGTAGTTGCATCGCCGTTGAAGAGGGCCAGTTGCGCAGGCAAGCCTCCGACTTTGAGCGAGTCGGTATAAACCTTGCCGGCGGTTTCGGTAGTAACGGTGAAGAATGTGAAGGCGTCTGCAGGATAGTACTCGCGGGCCGCTGCCCAGTCCCCGTCGTCCCACGACCAACTCGGTTTTTGCACCATGATTTCGGCATAGATCGTCGTATCGGTTGCAGTTAGATTGCCGGGCGCAGCAAAGGAGGCAGTGATGTTGCCCGTTGAAGCGCTGAAGGTCATTTGCGCCGTTGGAATAAAAGTTGCGCCGCCGTCAAGCGTGAGGCGGAAAAAGCGCGTAATGGTTGATTCGCTAAGATTGAATGTTTTTTGATAGACTTTCCAATTGAGGAAAGGAATGGTGAGCGTAACGGTTTCACCGCCGTCGAAAGTGGTTTTGTTGAGCGAAAACGCACCGAATCGCGGCGGAAGGTTGACGCTGCCGTTCTTTACGTTCGCTTGAACGCTGTTACCGCCACCTGCAAAATAAGGAGTAGCTGTGAACATATTTTCCGAGCCGATGGCTTTTATGCCGGTCAGACTATCGATATTGACCATCAAACATCCCGAGCCAAAACCGCCAAATTTATCTGTTATTATGGCCTCTTCCGTTACCTTATAGAGAAATGTTACCTCATTACAGACTGCGCCGATTTCGCGAGGAGCAAGAGTGAATATTGTCGGAAGGACGCTTACGTTGATGCGTGCATTGTCCGACTCGGCCACGTTGAAGGCCGTATGGTCGGTAAGATAATGGTTCATTCGTAACTTTTGCCCGGCGGTCACATCGCTGAACAGTTGTTCGAAGCGCTCGGTTATGAGCAGATACGAACCGACGTTTGTCATATTCTCGTTGAACCAATGGGACATTATGAACGGTGTAGTCACCGATGCACCGGGTGTTACGCTCTGTTGGAAGTTGAGTTGTACGACGGGGTATTCCACCTTGGTGCGGCTGGCGTAGTTGAAAAAGAGATAGGCCGTTTCGAGGCTTTGGCGCGGAGTGTAGCTGTAGCCCGCATTGGGCTTGAACGAGAGCGTTTTCTCTGTTTCGCCCGGCTCGAAAATAAGTTGCGAATTGTACGACCAACTTGCATCGAGGCTGCCCTGCACAATTTGCCATTCCACCTGAGCGGCGTAGTTTACCTCAATGCCTTTCGGACGGCGGACAGTGATAGAATAAGTCTTGGACATTTCGAAAATGCCCATTTCAACGACGTAGATATCTTCGTTGGCGTCTTTTTGACCGCCATCGAAGGTGATGACATCGCCCGCAATGCGTTGGGGTGTGGTTTGCGCCCAACTTGTGGCGCAGAAAGCGACCAACAATAAAGCGACTGCTGATTTGGGAAGGAAACTGTTTGCCATAATATGTACTTTTTATTAATTATTATGATATTATTTACTGCTTTTCATCCGATTTATTACTTTCATCAATGTTTCCTTCTCAATCTTTTCGCGTTTCAGCGATTCCTCCAATTGCTTCTCCTTGTCGATATGATTAAAGAGACCACGGTTTTTCCGTCTGATCACCCGCCTGTGCCAGATGAGTAAAACGACGATCACCACCACCATAATGGACAGGCTGAGAAATAATATATCTTGGAAAAAGGAAGGCATCTTGTTTTTTTTTGCATTTGTTTCCCTAAAGGTCAGTACAGGGCCTGAAACAAATGCGAAAACTCGGAAGTAAAATGCGAAGATTCGGAATAGGCTTATAATCTGCTTATTACGCTTATTAAACACAGGTGGTTTATAACAAAGAAATCGAGTATACTCAATGAAGTGATTGAGTATACTCCTTTTTCACATCGAGTATACTCCTTATCTACATCGAGTATACTCAATTTTTCCGTTCAAATTAATTCATCCAACCCGGGTCATTAGGACGGAGGTTTCTATCGGCCGGTTACCTTATGATGGCTGTCTGACCTTTTTCTCTTTCGCCAACTTACGGTAGTCACGGGGTGACATATTGTATTTTTTGCGGAATTGCATTTGGAAAGTACGTACGGTGCCGAAACCCACTTTTTCCGAAATTTCTTCCATCGATAAATCGGACTCTTCGAGTACAACGATGGCATCGTTCAGGCGCAACTGGTTGATATATTCGGAATATGGTATTCCGAAACAGAACAAGAAAGCGTCTTCGAGATCGAAACGATTAATGCCCAGCCTCTCCACCAAACCGTCGCGCGAAAGGGTAGATTCACGGTAAATTTTATCTTTAAGCAGCAGATCACGCAGGGCAAGGCAGAGCTTGTCGCGACGGCTTTCAGGACAGAGTTCGGAGGCATTGCTTTGCGGCATTTGGAAAGAGGTTTTTTGCAATAAGCTTTGGTTTCTAATTTCCTGCTCGCTCTGCAACTCTTTGATTTGCGAAACGAGCGTCCGGTTTTTCCGGGTGATTTTCCGGTTATAATAGATCCAAATTGCCAACAGAATGAACAACAAAATGCAGCCGCCAAGGGCAAGGAGGAAATAGTTGCGGTTGCGTTCTTTTTCGACAATATGCTTACTGACTTCGTATTGGGTACGGAGTCCGTCTAATTGCCGGGCATATTCTATTTTGCCGAGGCTATCTTTGAGCGACAAAGATTGATTGGCAAGTTCGACCGCTTCCTTGCAATTCCCCATTTCGGCCAGGATATCGGCTTTCAATATCAAGTCTCCCGCATCCGGATGTGATGTTTGCTCTTCCAGTTTAATCAGACGGTTGACTTCTTCCAATGCTTTATCGAACTGTTTGCGCAAACGATAGATTTTCGCCCGTCCGTGATGCACTAAGATTTTATAGGCTGTGGTTTGAAGGGCGCTATCAATTTTATTGTAGTACTGCTCGGCCTTATCCAATTTATTGATGGCAATATAGTAACGGGCGTAGCACTCCCACAGGTTAGCTCGCGTGGTAGGGATTTCCCGTTTCACATTTTCTTCATAAAGGCGATTAATGTTCTCAAAAGCCTTGAGTTCCGGTTCCAACTCGTCGTACCTCTCCAAAGAAAGCAGGCTTTGGCACATATCAAAATACACATTTGCCATAATCGGATAATTTATGGGATCGCCTTTCATTAATTCGATTGTCTGGCGTTCCAAAGATACTGCTTCTTCCCAGCGGTCTTGTTTACCGGATATTTGGGCCATCGCATAAAGCGCCAGGGCCATGCCGTCTTTGTGGTTGAAGGATTGGGCTTTGTCATACATCGTTTTCGCTTCGGCAAGCGCCCGGTCGAATTGGTAAACTCTTAAATAAGAATCAACGAGATAACGATATACATTATAATAATGAAACCAACTTTGTCCTTTTTCCAACAGGGTGAGATATTCGGGCGCCCTTCGGAATACTTCATCGAAATTTCCCTGATTTTTGAAAGCCGCAAGGATATTGCACCGGATCACTCCGCGCATTTTAATATTGTCTTGTTTTCGGGCTTCCTTATCCATTTCGGAATAGATAGTCAGCATAGTATCCATTTTCAACTCGTCTTTACTTTCAAAGAAATAAGCCGTGGCCAGATACATATAGGCTTTCAATTTCTCTTCACCTTGCGTGCTGGCGATCACCCGACGGAGAGAGTCTTTCACAACATCGTTTTCCTGTGCAGAAATGCGCAAAGAAGAAAAAAAACAGAAACAGATAAGAAATAAAGTTCCGAAGAGTTTCATTTGTATATATTGTATGTGGCAAATATATAGCAGAAATAACTAATCATTGCTAACTAATCGTAAAAAAATAGAGAAAACAACCATCAGGCTTCCTCCCTCCACCCCTCTAACGGTACGGCAGCAAGGCTGTCCGGGTCAACACAAAAGACAGCACGACTTTCCGCATGGAACTCAAGGCGGATCCGGAACCGATTCGCACAAAAGCAGACTTTCTACGCTGCCCGGAAGAGGCGGAATATCGCCTGGATCAGCCCCTTTCGACAAATTAACATCAATTGCCAACATTACGCCTCTCCCTGAACTCCCCCTATGGGCGGAATGAAATCTTTGAACTGGGCGGTTTTGTCCCCTTTCATTTGTTCTTCGAACTTATGGATATTGTCTTCCAAAGCTAACAGAAGACGTTTCGCATTGTCCGGAGTCAGAATGATACGGCTTTGTACTCTTGCCTTGGGCGCTCCAGGCACCACCCGGATAAAATCCAAAATAAATTCGGATGAGGAATGTGAAATAATTGCTAAATTGGCATACGTACCTTGTGCTGTTTCCTCTGATAGTTCAACTTGTATCTCATTGGACGGTCTTTCTTTTTCCATAATTTTTTTTAAATGAATTTACTATTACTACTGAACAACAAATATACACAAAAGCAATGAATGTGCCGATAGCTATTTTTTCTTATCCACCCTAAAAAAACAGTCTACTCATTCTCTTCATTCAGTGAACTATATTTTTTTAGTGTTTATCATGGCATCTTGCCCACTTCCGAAATATTTTTTTAAATTTGTGAATTGATTTTCTATAATCCGAATAAAGATGAATACGAAAAACAAAATTCTCACTGTCGGTTTGCTACTATTAAGCCTGTCCGCCGTAGCGCAAACGAAAGTGACGAAAAAAATAGCAGCCAAAAGCAACGATTACGGCGTGACTTACTTACTTCCAAAAACATCGCTGATCATAGATGTGGAGGTCATTAAAAAAACATATAAGTCGGGAATTTATTACCAATATGCAGAAAAATACTTAGGTGTAAAAGATGTCATAACGGAAGATAAAGTCACTTATGAATTGGGGAAGATTAGCCTGATCAACAAAGGGATACCCAATCCGGAGAATACTTACCTCGTTACTTTCAAGCCGGGTACCGTCGCTCCTTATGCTTATCTGACGGAAGACGGACTGCTCTGTACGATTAATGCCGAATATACTCCTCCTGCGGAATCCGCTCTCGAAGCAGTGAAAAAAGCGGGACTGCCTAAAGAAAAGGCTGTCGATCCTTCCGTTTTTACGGAAGAACTGTTGATGGCAGGCTCGACTGCCCGCCAGGCTGAAGTTGCCGCCAAACAGGTCTACCGGATCAGAGAAAGCCGGATGGATATCCTTACGGGTGAATCAGACAACTTACCGCCCGATGGCGAAGCGATGAAATTAGTTATTCAACAATTGGAAGAACAGGAAAGGGGGCTTACCAACTTATTTACCGGCACAATCACCAAAGAAGTAAGCCATTATGACGTAACAGTCATTCCCACAGGAGATTTGGAAAAGGAAGTGCTTTTCCGTTTTTCCGAATTACTGGGTATTCTGGATGCAGACGATTTAGGTGGCGCTCCGGTCTATATCAACCTGAAAACTACCGAACGTGCCCCGCAGCTTGATCCGAAAGAGGCGGAGAAGAAAGAAAAGTCGATGAAAGGCGTAATCTACAACGTTCCCGGAAAAGCGGAGGCGGAAATTGTGTACAATAACAAACCGCTTTATAAAGGAGAAACGTTGATCGTTCAATTCGGTTCACAAGAAAGCCTGGCGCCTGTCATTCTGGAAGATAAGAAAATGCCGGTTAAAGTATTCTTCTACCCTGAAACCGGAGCCATTAAACAGATTATTCAATAATGTTTAAAATAAAAGCAGATGTTTAAAAATCACCCTAAAGGCCTTTTGGCCGCTTCTTTAGCCAATATGGGAGAGCGCTTCGGATTCTATACAATGATGGCAATCCTCTCCCTCTTTTTAATGTCCAAATTCGGATTGGATAAAACAAACTCAGGAGTTATTTATTCGGTATTCTACTTTTCCATCTACATCTTAGCTTTGGTGGGAGGTATTATCGCCGACCGGACGAAGAATTTTAAAGGAACAATTATTACCGGAACAGTCTTGATGGCTGCCGGATACCTGATTATTGCGATTCCGAGCCCGACACCGGTGGCCAACTTGCCTTTGTTTCTGACCATCACCTGCGTCGGATTGTTTGTCATCGCTTTTGGCAACGGACTTTTCAAGGGGAATTTACAAGCATTGGTAGGACAAATGTATGACAATGAGAAATACGGGAAAATGCGTGATTCCGGATTCTCCCTGTTCTATATGTTCATTAATATCGGAGCCATTTTTGCACCGATGTTGGCAATCTTTGTTCGTAATTGGTGGCTGGAAAGAAATGGATTCAGCTACAACTCCGACCTGTCCGCCCTTTGCCATCAACATTTGAGCGGAACATTGACACCGGAAGCCGCAGCCCGGTATCAGGAACTTGTTGCACAAGTGAGCCACGGCGAACCCGTCAACGATTTAACGGCTTTTGCCAATACTTATCTGAACATATTCAATACCGGATTCCACTATGCATTCGGTATTGCAATCTTAGCCCTGCTTATTTCCTTGATTATTTTCATCGTCAATAAGAAACAATTCCCGGAGCCAACCGTAAAAACAGCGGAGGAAGCTTCGAAAGCTACGAAGATGGATGTAAAAGAGGTAAAGCAACGTCTATATGCCTTGTTTGCCGTATTCTTCGTTGTGATCTTTTTTTGGTTTTCTTTTCACCAGAACGGTTTGACATTAACCTTCTTTGCCAACGATTACACACTCTTAAAGATAGGCCCGTGGAATATTACCACCGAGTTGTTTCAATCATTCAATCCTTTCTTTGTCGTCTTCCTGACGCCGATTGTACTTGCCTTTTTCGGTTGGTTACGCTCTAAAGATAAAGAGCCTTCCGCCCCGCGGAAGATTGCCATCGGTATGGGTATCGCAGCGACAGCCTATATCGTAATGACCTTAGGCTCCCTCGGCCTGCCTTCTTCCGAGGAAGTAAAAGCAATGGGCGGACTGCCCGATGCCCAACGGGTTACCCCTTATCTACTGATTGTGACTTACCTGATCTTAACCGTAGCGGAGCTGTTTATCAGCCCTCTGGGTATATCATTCGTATCCAAAGTCGCACCTCCCCAGTACCAGGGAATCATGCAAGGATGTTGGCTGGGAGCAACCGCATTAGGAAACCAACTTTTGGTATTCGGCGCCATTTTTTACGAAAACATTCCGATCTGGATGACGTGGATGGTCTTCGTTATAGCCTGTCTGATTTCCATGCTTTCCATGTTGTTTATGCTTAAATGGCTGGAGCGGATTACTAAATAATCCGGAAGAAAATATTTTCAACACAGAATGCCCCCTTTTGTCAAATTACAAGAGGGGGCATTTTGCTAAGTCTTCTTCATTAGAGCTATTTCGCATCAAACGAAGAAAATTGTTTTTCAGAGGCTCTCCAATATTTTTTTGAGTACGGCCTGCGCGGAGATTTCGCGATTGGCAGCTTCCGGAATGACGATGCTTTGGGGGCTTTCGATCACATCGTCGGTCACGATCATGTTACGACGTACCGGAAGACAGTGCATGAAATAGGCATTATTAGTCAATGCCATTTTCTCCGTATCGACCGTCCAGGCCCGATCCGTATTAATCACCTTGCCATAATTCGGATCGGTATAGGCAGACCAGTTCTTGGCATAAATAAAATCCGCCCCTTCAAAAGCCTTACGCTGGTCGTATTCGACTTTCGCCTTCCCGACAAAAACCGGATCGAGTTCATATCCCTCCGGATGGGTAATAACAAAGTCATAATCAGTGGCATTCATCCATTCAGCAAAACTATTTGCAACAGCCTGAGGCAACGGTTTCGGATGCGGCGCCCAAGAAAGGACAACTTTGGGACGCGCTGTCTTTTTATACTCTTCGATGGTAATCAGGTCGGCATAGCTTTGCAACGGGTGACGCGTAGAGGCTTCCATACTAAATATCGGTCGACCGGAATATTGGATAAATTGTGATAACAACTTTTCGTCATAATCCTCCTCCTTGCTCTCGAAACGGGCAAAGGAACGCACGCCGATGATATCGCAATAGCAGCCCATCACCGGAATCGCCTCGAGTAGATGCTCCGGCTTATCGCCATCCATGATGACCCCGCGCTCGGTTTCCAATTTCCAGGCTCCTTGATTGACATCCAATACCATGGTATTCATACCCAAATTCATGCCCGCCTTTTGTGTACTCAGACGAGTACGAAGACTGGAGTTGAAAAAGATCATCAACAACGTTTTATTCTTTCCCAACTCCGTATAACGGAACCGGTCTTTCTTTATCTCCAAAGCATCTGCAACAGCCTGTTTGAGATCTCCTATGTCTTGTACGCAAGTAAATTGTTTCATTCTATTTTTTTTTTGCTATTTTCTAATTTCAAGAAATGCGGGTTTGCCCCTCTCCCTCGATAATATATTTATAAGTAGTCAGTTCCGGCAAAGCCATCGGCCCGCGGGCGTGCAACTTCTGGGTACTGATTCCGATCTCTGCTCCGAAGCCGAACTGGCCGCCGTCGGTAAAGGCCGTAGAAACATTCGCATAAACACAGGCGGCGTCCACCGTTTGCTCAAACAGACGGATCGCAGTCTCCGACTCGCTGATGATGCATTCACTATGCTTGGAACCATACCGGGCGATGTGATCCAAAGCTTCCCGGATGGATGCGACAGTACGGATACTCATCTTATAATCCAGAAACTCGGTACCGTAGCTTACTTCCGTTGCCCTTTGAAGTAAAGCGGAAGGATACTGCCCGCTAAGGGCTTCATAAGCCGGTTCGTCTGCATAAATGATCACTTTGTTTTCCGCTAGCGGACGGCAAATCGCAGGAAGGTCTTGCAAGCGATCCCGATGGATCAACAAGCAATCCAAAGCATTGCATACGCTGACACGGCGAGTCTTCGCATTATTCACGATCGCCACGCCTTTGAGCAGGTCGCCCTCCTTGTCAAAATAGGTATGACAGATGCCCGCGCCGGTTTCGATAACCGGTACGCGCGAATATTCCCGTACGTATTGTATCAACGATTGGCTCCCGCGGGGTATGATCAGGTCGACAAGCCCGACCGCCTCCAACAGACCGGTCGTCGCTTCCCTTCCCGGAGGAAGGAGCGTACAAACGGCCTCCGCCAATCCGTATCGTTTCAGTACCCGATGAATCAGGCTCACCAGGGCACGGTTGGAGAAGTCGGCGTCGGAACCTCCTTTCAGTATGCAAACGTTGCCGCTTTTCAGACAAAGAGAATAGACGTCGAAGGTAACATTAGGACGGGCTTCATAGATAATGCCAATCACCCCGAAAGGTACGGATACCTTCCTTATTCTCATCCCGTTCGGACGGGTCGCCTCACTCAACGTCTGCTCGAGAGGAGAAGGCAGCAGGGCCACATTTTCCATATCCTTTGCCATTCCCTCCAATCGCTGTTCCGTCAGTTTAAGACGGTCGTATTTCGGGTCGCCGGACTGCATGCGCTTCAGATCTTTCTCATTCTCTTCCAGGATAAAAGGCAGTTGTTCCCTTAACTCTTTTGCCGTATCCCGCAGCACCTCTCGAATCGTTTCCTCCGGAATCCTACCGGCCGAGCGGAAGGCTTGCGCCGCTTCTTTTATATAATCGAGGGTTTCCATATCGTTTTGCTTAATCAATATATAAATAATCGTAATGAATCAAAGGTTTGATGTCCCGTTGGCCGATACGTTTCTCGGCTTCCGCCTTGCTGTAACCGGCGCATCCGACCCCGATTTGCTTCCCTTTTTCATTGATGATGCGGACGATGTCTTCTTTTTCGAAATCACCGAGAATACGGGTCACCCCCACCAGCAGCACACTGGTAGCTTGTGGGCCGCATAGCGCCTTTTCCGCCCCGGCATTAATATGCACTTCCCCTTTGGCAAAACCTTCCGAATGGGCGATCCATTTCTTAATGCTGCTGATCGGTTTTACCGAAGGAACAAACCGGGTACAGACCGTTTGGCTTCCGTCAGCCAATAGTTCCGGCAAGATATGATTCCTTCGTCCGTTGGCAATAATAACTTCGATCCCCTCGTCCGCCACCTTCCGGGCGATCCGGTATTTGGTCTGCATCCCTCCCCGGCCGAAATCCGACTTCTTCGCCTGGATAAAACTTTCCGGATCGACCTCCGCTCCGTTGATCCGGGGAATGATCCGGGAATCCGGATCCACCGGATCACCATCATAGATGCCATCTATATTACTGAGGATCACCAGGACATCCACTCCCATCATGGCGGCAATCAAGCCTGATAATTCGTCATTGTCGGTAAACATAAGTTCCGTAACGGAAATCGTATCGTTCTCATTCACTATGGGGATCACCTTGTTTGCCAACATCACTTCCATACAGTTTTTCTGATTCAGGTAATGAGTGCGGGTGGACAGGTTCTCCTTCGTCGTCAAGACCTGCCCGCAAGCAATTCCATGTTCCCGGAAAAGCTCAAAATAACGATTGATCAACTTGGCTTGTCCGACTGCCGAATAAAGCTGCCGCGCCGAAACGGCATCCAACTTACGGGCGGGCTTTACCTCACTCCGCCCGGAGGCGACAGCTCCGGAAGAGATCAGAACAATCTCCACGCCGGCATCCTGCAACTCCGCCACCTGATCGACCAGGTCGGACATACGGGTAATATCCAGCGTCCCATCCTTACGCGTCAGGACGTTACTCCCTATTTTTATAGCAATGCGTGAATAGGAATAGCCCATACGATTTTTATTTACCGTGTTTTTCCCTTATTTCCACCCGTCGTATCTTTCCGCTGATCGTTTTGGGCAGTTCATCCACAAATTCCACAATGCGCGGGTATTTATAAGGGGCGGTCACCCGCTTTACATGATCTTGTATTTCTTTCTTCAAGGCCTCGCCTGCCTTTGCCTTATATTCGGCAGAGAGAACGATCGTCGCTTTCACCACCTGTCCGCGAATCTCGTCCGGCACCCCGGTAATCGCACACTCGACTACAGCCGGATGCGCCATAAGGGCGCTCTCCACTTCGAACGGGCCGATACGATAACCCGAACTTTTAATCACATCATCCACACGGCCTACGAACCAGTAATAGCCGTCCTCATCACGCCAGGCCACATCGCCGGTATAATATATATGATTATGCCAGGAACCTTTGGTCAGCGCCGGGTCACGATAATATTCCTTGAATAAGCCTAAGGGCCTTCCTTTATCCGTACGCACCACGATTTGCCCCTGCTCGCCGTCTTCAGCCGGAGTTCCGTCCGGGCGTAGCAAATCTACATCATATTGCGGATTCGGCACTCCCATCGAACCGGGTTTCGGCTCCATCCACGGAAGTGTGCAAATCAATAAGGTTGTTTCGGTCTGCCCAAAACCTTCCATCAGTTTGATTCCCGTCAGTTTATAGAACGTCTCATACACGGTCGGATTCAAGGCTTCCCCCGCAATGGTACAATAGTGAAGGGAAGAGAGGTCGTATTTCGTCAGATCCTCACGGATGAGGAAACGGAAAACGGTAGGCGGCGCACATAAGGAGGTTATCTTGTACTCCTGAATCATTTGCAGCATATTAGCCGGCGTAAACTTCTCGTGGTCATAAACGAAGACCGTTGCGCCGGCAATCCATTGTCCGTAGAGTTTTCCCCAGACGGCTTTTCCCCAGCCGGTATCGGCGATGGTAAGATGTAAACTGCCTTCGTGCAGGTTATGCCAGTAACTACCGGTCACGATATGCCCTAAAGGATACGTAAAATCATGGACTACCATCTTCGGCTCGCCGGTCGTACCGGAAGTAAAATAGAGCAAAGAAAAATCATCATTGCTATTCACATGCTCCGGGCGTACAAATGGGGAGGCGGCTTCGATTCCTTCCTGAAAATCGAGGAAACCCTCAGGAACGAGCGGGCCGATTGAAACAAGTTGCTTGACGGAAGGAGATTCCGGCAGGGCGTCCTTCACATGTTTCAGGATTTCTTCTTCCCCCGCACAGACAATCATCTTTATATCGGCGGCCTTATTGCGATAGATAATATCTTTTTTCGTTAACAGATGAGTAGCGGGTATGGCCACAGCGCCAAGTTTATGCAATGCAAGGATGGAAAACCAAAACTCGTACCGGCGCTTCAGGATCAACATCACCATATCCCCGTGCCCGATGCCGAGCGACCGGAAGTAAGAAGCGGTCGCGTCGCTTTTACGCTTCAGTTCCGCAAAGGAAAAGTCGATATGCGCCCCTTGGTCATTCGTCCAGCATAACGCTTTCTTATCCGGGGCTTCTTTTGCCCAAACATCTACGACATCATATCCGAAGTTGAAATTTTCCGGGACTTTGATTTTAAAGTTTTTGATAAAGTCTTCCTGCGACTCGAATGTTGTTTTCTCAACAAATCTTTCTAACATCTTCATTGCCTTAGTTTAATATAATTGCCAGGAAACGGACCGGTTTGCCGTCCAGCGCTTTCATGCCATGGGGAAGTTCCGCGTTAAAATAGATGCTGTCACCTTCCTCCAACGTAACCTGTTTCTTGTTGATTTGCAGCAATACCCTGCCCTCGATGATGTAATTGTATTCCTGGCCCTTGTGCGTGTTCAGGAACATCGGGTGATCCTCCGGCTTGGGATGTACCGTAACCATAAAAGGGTCTGCTCTCCTTTTTGAGAACCCGGCTGCCAGGGATTGGTATTTATAGGCTTTGACCCGTTCCACAGCGACGCCTTTTCCCTTACGGGTAATAAAGTAAGTGCTCATCTTCGGTTCGTCGCCGAACAAAAGAGCGGTGAGCTCAATGCCGTAGGCATGTGCGATTTTATGCAAAACACTCACCGATATATCACTTAAACCGTCTTCCAACCGGGAATACTCTTCAAGGGACAAACCGCATGTTTTTGCCATCTCATCTTTGGAAATTTCCAATGCATCCCGCAAACCTGCGAGTCGCTCTGCAATCTGCTTGATATTTTCAGTCATCCGCCTTTCAATTAGTGAATAGGCTCCAAAGATATAAAAAAAGCATTAATTGTTTATCATTCCCGCTTGTGAATGATTTGATTGGGCATAGACGGATTTTCCTAAGGGTTTATCCAAATATATTTTTGACCGGGTCAAAAATATATTCAACAATGGTCAAAAAGATAATTGGGTTGCGACTTTATTAATATTGGGTTGCAGTGATCGGAATCTTGCCGCCTGTGGCATGAAAAAGAGTCCCGCCCACGTGGAATGAGCGGGACTCTTATGGGTATAGACACGAATAATAGGTATAAAATTCAATTAGCTCTAAATAGAAGGGTTACGCAAAAGTTCTTTCAGTTTCCGATCGGCGCGCTCTTTGATGTCAAGTGTCAGGTTATCCTTCAATTCTTTCAAGAGAAGGGTCATGACAGCAAGATCATCCGTAAAACCGAGCACGGCTATAAAATCCGGAAGAATATCCACCGGCATGATAAAGTAGCCCAACGCTCCGACGATATAAGCCTTATGTTTCAATGAAACATCGCTATCCTGCAACATATAAAACAGTTGCAACACCGGCCGCAATAGTTCGCCGCCGACTTTTTGCGCAATCCGCCTTACTTTATTCCAAAGGCGATTTTCCGAATAGAATGTTCCATAACGAACCAATTGCTCCGGAGGCTGGATTGGATATTTACGTTTATAATACAGGCTTGCCATTTTCTTTGTTTATAACGAATAAACAAAGATAAGATTTAGAAATGAATTTGCAAACCGAGTGAAACGGGATGCACATCCGGGCCTTTGTCTTTTTCAAAGAGAGTCATCGGGGAATATTTGGCATAAAGCCCGATCCAGTCATAACCAGCCTGAAACAAAAAATCCATCATTACGGGACGGATATTCATCCCCCGGTCTTTCTTTTCCTTTCTCTTCTTCCCAGACTCATCATTATAAACAACTCTGGAAGAGGATATTGTCTTAATTACACCCACGATACCCGCCGACACGAAAAGACCCGAATCATGATTCTTCCGTTGCTGCCATTCGAGTAAGAGCGGAATCGTAAGGCTGGTGGTATTCAGGTTACTCTTCCTATAGGTAATCCCCTCGGGGGCGTCTACCAGTTGCGTCACGCCGTCAATCTCCTGGAAATGTTGGTTCGTATCCAGCCGGTAACGGTTCCAACGCATGCCGGCGCCGGTTACCAACGCCCATCCGTAGCGGGAAATAGGAAAGGTATATTCCAGCACATTCAGGTTGTATTCCAACGAGTTCTCCGCACGTAAAGCCACACCGTCAATATTATTGACATGCAAACTGCCGTCTGCAAAGCTGCCGAAACCCATACCGAAACCCGCCCAATGACCGTCCCAGCCTTTATTCCAGGAGGGGATGGGGATACGGATAGAACGGGTGTGCCGGTTCTCGTAGGATTGTCCGTTGCGATAATGCCCTTCAAAAATCATCTCGTCTTCCATTTCTCCTCCGTTAAGGTCAAAGACTTTGACTTTCATCCGGTATCCGTCATCTTTCAATTCGATCCGTTTGTTTTCCAAACGGATGACCGTATCCATGGAAAGCGATTCCGACTGGGCGGACAAAACAGACGGCAAAAGGCAAAGAGCCATAAAGGAAAGTAATTTCGTTTTCATCGTTTTATAGCATTTTATGGATTATTACTCTTATTTATTAAAAAGAATGGTAATTAAGTCGTCACTATCCAGCTCGCCTTCGATATAAACCAATGTGATAACTCCTTTCTGATTGACCTTGAAGAGCACGAAGCGGTTTACCTCCTTTTGCTCTCCCGGCATTTGGTAGTAGGCGGAGATCAAACCGCCGTCGTCAGTGATTTCTTTAATCTTGCGGGCGCCGACCTGATCCGTCTCAAGGCATTTCCGGACGAAGCGCAACGCCTCCGGATCGTCTTTGATCGTGATACTCTTATAATGCGTCATATTGTAGGCATCCAACATTTCATTGGACAACTCCACCATGGTTACATTCTTCTTCTTTCCGTAGCGCTGAAAGACATCTTGCGTCTTTAGCCCTTTCTGCATCCCTTCGCCATAAGCCTGTTCCGGCAGCATAAGCAGCAAGCCGAAAAACAAACAAAGGAAACATTGTATTCGTTTCATTCCTTTTTAGTTTAGTCTTTGTCCAATAAAAAACTGAATTCCTTTAGTTGATCTTCGATGATCTCCTTCCCGTTCGCAGTCTCGCCCGTTCCTTCCGGCAAAGAGGATTCATCCGAACTCGAAACTTCTTGCAAAGCCTCTAAAGCAAACGAGCGCACCTTATGTATATCAGTATAGCAATGCCCGTTGATAACAACATAGTTTTCGCCGCAAAAACGCGTTCCCTGACCGGAATAATGCCCCCATCCGAGGATGAGCAGCCAACAGGCCGCCGCACCGGCCAATGCATACAGCCAGATCCGCCGGGCGGAATGTTTGGAGAGCATCTTCTTTATCTCCGCAGGAACTTCCCGGGGCTTCTCCGCTTCCTCATCAAAATAGGCGAATAACGGCTTGTATTTCCGCAAATCCCCCCGCACCTCTCCGGAAGCGAAATAGGCCCGAAGCCGGCGCTCTTCCCCATACGACGTCTTTCCTTCAAAATAATCCGCCAGTAATTTATCTATATCCATCGTTTTCATTTATTCATTTGTAAAAATTGTTCACGCACCCGTTTTCTTGCCCGGGAGAGATTGGAACGAACCGCTTCTACCTGCGTTCCGGTTATTTCGGCGATCTGCGCCAGTTCATAACCCTCAATGTCTTTCATCCGGATAATCGTTTGTTGCAATCCGGGCAAAGCCTCGATGATCCGCCGCACCCGTGCGACCGCATCCCGTTCTTCCAATTGTTCTTCAGGCGTATGAGAATCGGAAAGGATATGCGCACCTTCCGATTCTTCCACCCAATGCTTGCGCCCTCTGAGCTTGTCGATTGCCAGATGTTTCGTCACCTGGATAGCCAACGCTTCAACGCTACGATACGCATCCAGTTTTTCGCGGATACTCCATAACTTCAGGAAGGCTTCCTGGACGATGTCTTCCGCATCGGCAGGCGCCACCCACCTCAACGAATAGTCCAGCATCTTCTTCCGCAAGGGCAAAACCGTTATTTTAAACGCTTCCAGTTCCATTCTCTTCTTTGTAGACGACAAAGGAAGAAAAACATAACATGGGAATCCCGGATTTTTGCCAAAATAATTCCAATATGCGAATCACATTCAGATTCTTCGTATATTGGCATTGTTATTTCAAATAAACAGATGACAAAATGAGAAAGACAATGGCACTATTATCCGCAGTCCTGTCCTTTTCCTTTTTTGCCTGCGGAAACCAGGCGAATACGAAGGCGGAGAAGGCAGAAACGAATCAAGAGGGAAAACCCTCTGCTGTACAGTCCGGAACAGTGATTCCGGCAGACACCTTCGGTAGCGGCAAGACGGCGCTTTACGTAACGCTTGTCGGACACGGTTCTTTTATGTTTGAATATGCCGGCCGGATTATTCAGGTCGATCCCTATTCCCCGGTAGCCGATTATTCCAAATTGCCTAAAGCCGATTTAATCCTCCTGACGCACGAGCATGGCGACCATCTGGACCAGAAAGCCATCGCCGATGTACGAAAAGAAAATACCGGATTCATTACTTCCCAAGTTTGTCACGACCAGCTCGGATACGGGGAAGTAATGAAGAACGGGGACAAGACCGTATGGAACGGCATTTCCATCGAAGCGGTTCCGGCTTACAATATCGTGCATAAGAAGCCGGACGGGGAAGCCTACCATCCGAAAGGACGGGGCAACGGCTATATTCTGACTTTCGGAGAACGGAAAGTTTATGTATCCGCCGATACGGAAAACATTCCGGAAATGGATGCGCTGAAAGGAAAGATCGACATCGCGTTCCTGCCTAAGAATCTTCCTTATACCATGACGGACGAAATGTTTATTGATGCGGCGAAGAAAGTCAGCCCCAAAGTGCTGTATCCTTGCCACTTTTCCGAATTTGACAAGGAGAAGATCGGCAAAGCCCTGGAAGGAACCGGCATTGAGCTACGCATCCGCCCGATGAAGAACCGGTAGTAAAGGACAAAAGCCGGAATTCCTTTCTCCGGGTATCATGGAGCTGTCCAAAAGGCCGTGACTCGTACGGAAAAAAGCCGTGCACGGGATTTTATAAATGAGTATACTCGATTTTCAAGGCGGCGCAATGCTTTTAAAACAGCCTCTTGAGTTTTGCAGGATTTCATTTTGATGCAGCTTCGTCATTTTAAATGTCCGGTAATACATGGAATTCACTTTTCATCACTTAAGCCGGAAAGGATCCGGTAGAGGGCCTTTCCCCAGAAACGGCCAAGGTCGGCTGCACCTTCCACGTTCGGATGGAGATAGAAGATGCCGGAACGTCCGTTTTCGGGAATGAGCTTGTCTTTGTAATTTTCCTTAAAATAATTATAGGCCTCGGTATCGCCCAGATATACGTGACCGGGGTGGGTCTGCCCATAGTCAATCACTAGCTGCTGAAGTTCAGCAGGATAACTATTCAAGCGGTTTAGCCCCTCTTCCAGGTAAGTTGCTCCGTTATGGGTATTCGGACTGTACCAGATCGGATGCTGGTAAACAATCAGGCATCCCGGATAAAGGCGCAATAACTCATCCGTAATGGCCTTCAGGTTGGCATAGTATTGCTGCGGAGAAACCGGGGCGCCGTTCGGCCCTTTTATTGCACTGTCATTCGTTCCCAAGCTGATGGAAAAGACAAGCGTCGCCCAGGAATCGGTGGAGAGCTCGTCCGCCGCTTCCACCACTTTGCGAAAATAGGTTTTGGTTTCGGGTAGAAAATCGACTGTCGTCTTCCCGCTGACTCCCTGATTGGAATATTTGACTTTGGCAATGCCCGGCTGTTCGCGTAGCCAGGCACTGGCTTTCACGGGAGGCGCATTGCCCCGCGGATTCTCGATAATGACTCCCTCCGTTATACTATTGCCGATATAGACAATGTTCACATAACGGGATGTTTCCATATTTTGCGCTCCCACTCCCAGCCAAGTCATAAAAAGGCAAATCAATAAGTACATTCTGTTGTTCATAAGGCATAACAATAAATAAGTCAAAAGATCCGGTTGTAAAAATAGATGCCCGGATAAATAAAATCAATCACACAAAGATATATTTTATGCATCTATTTCCCTACTTTCATGGTTATAATAAAGAAGACAAAATAAAAGAGGAGAAAAAAATGAAACCAACCGTATTATCTACCGCCGATTTTGTAAAGACAATCGGAGACGCGGTCTCTGATCCGAAAAATTGGAAATACCAGGGAAACAAACCCGCTGTCGTGGATTTTCATGCACCCTGGTGCAGCTATTGCAAGCGTTTATACCCGATCCTGGACGAGTTAACGGAAGAATACAAAGATAAAGTAGACTTCTACACCGTCGATGTGGACCAAGAGGAGCCTCTGGAAACAGCGTTCAACATCCGTACGATCCCTACGCTTTTACTCTGTACGCCGGGAGGGTATAAGGAACTGACATTAGGCACGATGCCTAAAAATGAGCTAAAAAAGCTAATTGACGAAAAGCTTCTCTGAAACTGTTAAGCTATTATTATTCAAACCGGCTGGTCTTCCAGCGATAGACTTTAGGCGACTCTTTGAGAAAAGGAGCCACTTTTTCGCGTTCTTCGGCGCTCAGGTAAAGAGGAGTGGTATACTCGGCAGTGAGGGTCAACTCCTCCGCATTTAAGCTATACTTAATCAGATCCACATCCAGGCGGGAAACCGCCTGGATATATCCGACAGAAGCCGTATCGGCGTCCTCGCGAAGGAACCATTCATCTGCTACGGGAGTAAGCAAATCTCCGGCAGGCAACTCTTTCCAGTCGGTAGAATAGAAAGCGACACGGCTATCCGCCACCGGTCCGCTTACTGTCGTGACCATACAGATAATATAGGTGTTATTCACCAGCGGTAAAAGCTTCAGTTCGATAGAACTGCGCTCAGTTAACTGAAGTTGCAAATAATCCGCCGTCAGGTTATTCAATTCCGAAAAGCCGTTCATTGTATTTTTCAACTTCGCTTCCTTCTTATTCTGAAACAAGTCGATTAAATCTTTCCGCCAAGCTTCTTCCAATTGCGGGATCAAGGTATCCGGCATCGAGGTGAATACTTTCGCCATATCCTGTGCCGACACCCAAATAGCACAAAAGGCAAAAACTATCGAGAGAAGGATTCGTTTCATATTTTTTCTATTTCGTCCCCAAATATAGGAATATCATTCCTAACAACACGAGGAAAAGGTCAATTGCCTTGTTCTTTAAGTTTTTTTCATGGAAGAATAGGGCTCCGGCCGCAAAAGTAACCAGCACGTTGCTCCGCCGAACCATCGAAACGATGGCAATCATCGAATCCGGAAAAGTCAGCGCATAGAAATAAACCCAATCGGCAACCGACAGGAAGACCGAGATCAGGAGGATATTCCATTTCCATCGGAAGGGAGTAGACTGCCGGCGCCGCGGATACCACAGGAACAATAAGATTATTCCCATGATGATGCATTGGTAGATATTGTACCAGACCTGCACCGTCATGACATCCATCGACGTCATCAGATGTTTATCGTATAAGCCGCTGATAGCGCCGGTCAGGGCAGAGAGCACCGCAAAGAAAATCCATTTGTTGTGTGAAAAGCAGATTCCCTCCTTTTTTCCCGAGGAGGAAAGAAGATAGAAGGAAGCGATCGAAAGGATCACTCCGATCCATTGGCATAAGTTCAACCGCTCCCCAAAAAGGATAAGGGCTCCGGTAAGGGTCAATACCGGCTGCGTCGCCTTGATCGGGCCGGTGATCGTCAAAGGTAGGTTCTTCACTGAAAAATAGCCGGTGATCCAGGAAGATAAAACAATGACGGCCTTCAGGAGGATCGCCAGGTGAGTCCGGAAAGAGGCCTGAGGCACGTAAAACAAGGTTCCGTCCAGCATATTCGTTGTAAACGACAGGATGATGAACGGAACAAAAATAAGACTGCATGCCAGCGTATTGATAAAGAGTACCGGAATCACAGCGTTATCCGTCAGCGATATTTTTTTATTGATTTCATAACAACCTAACAGAAACGCTGAAACAAAGGCTAATAAAACCCACATATCTTTTTGCTATTTTTATTCCTTAAACAGATGTTCCGGATAAGTAATCCCGGTCAGGAATAAGGCATGTCCCGGCGCCGATGAGCCGGCTTTTCCCCGATCCTTGCATTCGATAACTTTCCGGAAATCCTCCACCGTCATTTTACCCCGTCCCACATCCACTAATGTCCCGACAATGGCGCGTACCATGTTGCGAAGGAAGCGGTCGGCCCGGATCGTAAAAGTCCACAGTTCCCCTTCCCTCGTCCATTCCGCCCGGTCGATGCGGCAATTGTTAGTTTTCACGTCTGTATGCAACTTGCTAAAGCTGGTAAAGTCCGTATATTCAGGCAATACCCTGCAGGCGCAGTTCATTGCTTCCATATCCAATGCTCCATGCAAATTCCAGACAAAAGGATAATTAAACGGATCTTTCCGATCGGTAAGATAATAAGAATAAGTCCGGGAGGTGGCGTCGAAACGGGCATGCGCATCCGGCAGCACCTGCCGGATGCGATAGACAGCAATATCTTTAGGCAATAACCGATTCAATTTCTTCATGAGAAAAGAGAGATCGCCAATTTCCGCTTCCGAATCGAAATGGGCGACCATCAGCCGTGCATGTACGCCGGCATCGGTCCGTCCGGCGCCTACAATAGGCACCGGACGACGCAATAAGGTAGCCAATGCTTCCTCCACGCATTGCTGTACCGTAATGCCGTTGGGTTGTATCTGCCAACCGCAGTAATTCGCACCGTTATATCCGAGATAAATAAAGTATCTGTTCACCTTTTACTTAAATTCCCTGCAAAGGTAAGAAAAAGGCCGGATGCGGACGAATCCTCACGCAAGCAAAGAAGCAGGATTCAGATTTGCTTTCTCTATATCTTTAAAATAATTATATGTTCCGACCTTCAGATCGGCGCAAGCGGCCTCGTCAGCGACAATGATTCCCTTGGGATGCAGTTGCAAGGCGGTAATGGTCCACATTTGACTGACAGCTCCTTCTACGGCTTGTTGCAGCGCACGCGCCTTATTATGCCCATTCACCAGGATCAGGACTTCTTTTGCGTCCAACACCGTACCGACGCCTACCGTCACCGCTGTTTTCGGCACTTTGTCTACGTCGTTATCAAAGAAACGGGAGTTGGCAATGATCGTATCCGTCGTCAATGTCTTTACCCGGGTACGGGAAGACAGGGAAGATCCCGGCTCGTTGAAAGCGATATGCCCGTCGGGTCCGATCCCTCCGAGAAACAAATCGATTCCTCCCGCTTGGCGGATAGCGGCTTCATAGGCGGCGCATTCGGCTTCCAAGTCGGCGGCATTCCCATTCAGTATGTGTACGTTCTCCTTCGGAATATCGATATGACTGAAGAAATGATTCCACATGAATGAATGATAACTTTCCGGATGTCCGTCCGGAAGTCCTACATACTCATCCATATTAAATGTAAGGACATGCTGAAAAGAAATCACGCCCTGTTTGTTCAACTCAATTAACCGCTTGTACATCCCCAAAGGAGAAGATCCCGTAGGCAAACCCAGGACAAAAGGATTGCCTGCCGTCGGAGCCGCTTTTTTAATGCGGGCGGCTACATAATTGGCCACCCATTGGGATAACTTTTCATAATCCGGTTCAATAATCAATCTCATATTTTTTGTGTTTTTAAAGTCAATTATTCTTTAATTTACCGGCCATTTCAGCTCCCAGTGCAATGCAAGCCTCATAAATACTTTCCTTCATGCCTTGCTTTTGTTCGACAGGGGAGCCTACCTGTTCCCATCCGATCTTCTCCTGAAAAGCCGCAAGCCGTTTCACCGCAGCACCCGCCCAGGAGAAAGAGCCGAAATAACCGACGTAACGGTTCTTGATTTCTCGCAACTCCATCTGATGCAACAAGGCGTCAATCGGCGGAAAAAGCTGGTTGCTATAGGTAGGACTGCCGACGACAAGCCCTTTGTATTTGAATACGTCCCGCAAGATATACGAGGCATGTACATTGCTGACATTGTGCATTGCAATATTTTTTATTCCGTTCTCTGCCAGACCGAAAGCAATCGCGTCCGCCATCTGTTCGGTATGACCGTACATCGTTCCGTAAATAATGGTCACGCCCTCTTCTCCTTCATAACGGCTTAATCGGTCATACAGGCCAACCGCTTGCTGAACGTGCTCCCGCCAAACTGGTCCATGGGTGGAGCAGATCGTCTTTATTTCCACACCAGCCAATTTACCCAACACCTTTTGTACCGGCATACCGTATTTGCCTATGATATTGGAGTAGTAACGAATCATTTCACCCCAAAAACGCTGCAGATTGATCTCCGAATCGATAATCCCTCCGTCCAACGTTCCGTATGTTCCGAAAGCGTCGGCGGAAAAAAGCGTCTTTTCCTTCATGTCATAAGTAAACATTACTTCCGGCCAATGTACCATCGGGGCCATAAAGAACTTCAATTCCCGGCTTCCGATCGAAAGGGTATCCCCGTCTTTTACTTCATGCAATCCGTCTTTAATCCCATGGTAGCCGTCCAGCATCCCAAAAGCAATCTTATTCCCTACTATTTTCAGATCGGGATGCTCCTCCTTAAGGAGACGGATACTTCCGGCATGATCCGGTTCCATATGATCGACAACCAAATAGTCGAGTTTTCTCCCACCTAGTGCGTCGGCTACTTTTTTCAAAAAAATATCGGAATAACAGATATCGACCGTATCGATCAATACGGTCTTCTCATCCATGATCAGATAAGAGTTATAAGACACTCCATGCGGCAACGGCCACAAATTTTCAAACCGCTCTTTGGTACGGTCGTTTACACCCACATAATAGACTTTGTCTGTAATCTCTTTTAATTTATACATTATATTATTTAGTTATGGTTACAGTCTTTGACTTTTTATTCGCCCTCCAGACGAAATAAATGCCAGCCAACACAAACGGGATACTCAATAATTGCCCCATATTCAACAACATTCCCGCTTCAAATGCCTCCTGGTCTTCCTTGAGGTATTCAATGAAGAACCGGGCGGTAAAGATGCAAATCATAAAAATGCCGAAGATGAATCCTTCCTTTTTCCATAGCTGCTTCTTAAAATAGAGCCACATACAAAGGACAAAAGTCAGCAGGTAAGCAATTGCTTCATATATTTGTGTCGGATGAGAAGGCTGTGAAAAGATCGGTTCAGCCCCATGCATCCATTGATGCAGATTCTGGATAAAGCGGACTCCCCAGGGATAGTCCGTCGGATGTCCGTAGATCTCATGGTTCATCAGATTTCCCAATCGGATGAACGCCGCAACCAACCCGGTCGGTACGACCAACTTGTCAAAAGCCCACAACATACTCCGATGGGACACCCGCTTGGAGAAAAAGTAGATGGCCACCATAATACCCAAGACTCCTCCATGACTGGCCAGCCCGCCTTCCCATACTTTCAGTATCTCAATCGGGTTCGCCAGATAATATCCGGGAGCATAGAACAGGCAATGCCCGAGCCGGGCGCCGATAATTGTTCCGAAGATCGTATAGAAAAGAAGGGAATCCAACCACGCCGGATTCACCTTCTCCTGTTTAAACATCCGTTCTACAATTTTATAACCAATAGCAAAGCCCAGTACAAAAGCCAGGGCATACCATCGTATTTCTTTCGAACCTATGGAAAAAATAACAGGATCTGCTGTCCAGGTGATGAATGAAAACATACTTTATCTTTTTAATTATATATGGAAAAGACCGGTTTTATACCAGTCTTTTTATTAAATCTTCTTTATCTCCGGGTAAAAGATCAATAACCGGAAGCTCTATCATCGTATAGGCGCCGGGATGTTGCCGGAAACCGGCACGAGCCACGGCAACCAGGATCTGTGCAGTCAGCGCCGGATTGTTGATCTTCATATCAAATTCGATCAACTGGTTTTGCGTTTTCCCGGAGACTCCCTTCCGTACCAGATTGACTCCATGCCCCATATCCAGCAAGGCATCGACGGATTCGACCTGTATCACATGCGTTTCATCGTGTGCAAAATAGGCATCCGATTTAATAGCGGCAGCCACCTGATCAAAAACGTATCCCTCCTTCACTTCAATATAAACCATCCGGCGGTGTACGCCCGTACCCAACGGAATCGTCATACTCAAAGCAGCCTTGACACCTTCAATCGCTTTCACCGCCACAGTGTGCCCCATGCTCATCCCCGGGCCGAAGTTTGTATAGGTAATCCCTTTCGGAACGATTGCTTCCAGCAAGGCGCGTACGACCGAATCGCTTCCCGGATCCCATCCGGCAGCAATAACCGCCACCGCATTATGCGCTTTCGCCACCTCATTCAACGAATGGCGAAGCGAAACGATATCCCCGTGAATATCGAAGCTATCAACCGTATGGATACCCAGCGCCAATATTTCCTTGGCATGTGCCTCCACCTGACGGGTCGGAGTCGCCAGGATTGCAACATCCACCCCGTCCAATTCAGTAATGGAGCCCACAACTTTATAAGGCCTCAACTCGTCCGGAACGTCATCCGGGTTCCTACGGATTACACCTGCTATTTCGAAATCGGGAGCCGCTTCCAACGCCTCCAGTACATACTGGCCTATATTGCCGTATCCGACAATGGCCGCTCTTCTTTTTCCCATTCTTACATTGTCTTTTATTGGGGACACGGTCCGCAAAACCATTCCCCATGATTATCCTTTCATGTTATACTCGCAAACACGACAAAAATAATCATATTTGGACGAATGGCAAACGAAAAGAAATGAATGATTAAGGTAAATCGAATAACAAATATTGATTTATCTGAAAATGCGAGAGAATTTCAGGGATGTTTTCCTTGTCGGCAACCATCAGCGTAGTGGAAAGAATTTCCGCCTCTATTGCATTGGCGGATGAAACGGAAACAACACGGCGCTTTGCTGAATAAAGCCCTGTATGAGGATCTAGAATATGCTTGGTATGAGTAGGCATATTGCCGGAGGTGGACATGGCCGTGTTTTTTAAAAGCATCGTTCCTAAATTTTCCTGTAGAATATACGGATTCGGGATACCGATGCTCCAATTTTCACCATAAGGATGGGTTCCCAGACCTAGAATGGAACTATTGCCAAAATTAATCAAAGCTTGGAAACACTTTTCCCGTTGAAGAATATCCCGGATTTTCTCCAGAGCGTACCCCTTGGCATATCCTCCCAGATCCAACTGAATCCCTTCCTCAAGAAAACGAAGCGTATGTTCCTCCTTATCCAAGTATATTTGCCGGAAATCCTTTAAGGTAATATCAAAATATCCTAAGGATAGTTTATGATATAGTTCGCAATCCAATAGAATATTCCAAAGTTCATCACAAACAGGCACAGGAGTCTCATAAGCTTGCCTGTTTATAAATGAAAGCTCACTTTCCGGATCAAACTTATTCAGAAGCCCGTCCAAACGTATTATCTCTCCGCTCATCCTCTCCCAAATAGCCTTGGCCTCAGCTTCCCCTACATTGAGTATCAGTGCATCCAATCGGGTCCCCATTATATAGGGGAGAGAACCATGAAGCAAGTTCGAGGATTCATAAAAAGCAACCATATAAAATCCTTATCTCCGATGTTTCGAAGAAAAAAGCGAAAAAACAAACAGATAAAGCAAACGAAAAAACAAAAGGACAAAATAGAAGAAGAAACTGAGGCAGACAACCCAAAGAAGTTGGGTATACAACTCTTTCCATTCCGTACCGTAAAAAATGATGGAAAAAAGGTTCAGTAAAAAAGAAAAAAGGAAACATCCTCCCCAAATGATCAATTCCGTACACTGTCTTTTTCGGGTAAATACAATATCTTTCATCGGTTATGCATGGTTTAAATAAGGAATTTTATATTCTTCGGGAAACTCAATGATACGATGTTCTTCCATCGCCTGCAATCCGAGCAAAGCCAAAACGGAAGAATAATAAGCTTCTTCTACCAAAACAGGTATTGGCTTTCCGGTAATCACCGAATCACAAAAAGAAGAAACCAACTCGACCGATCCGTCCCCCACTGCTCCGGTTGTATTAGAACCGTCATGGGTTTTTACATTTTTGACAATATACTCTCCCTGTACGTCAGCAGCCGTTTCGGGAACCCAACTGGGGCCAGCTATCGAAATATTATCAAAAGCCTTATGTTCAATTTGATTAATCAATTGCTGAATGCCGGGAGCCGGTTTCGGCTCTTCGGGGTAATATTTTCCCTGAGCCAGTTCCAATGTGCCGGTATGTCCTAAAATCTGTTCATCCATCCCATAGCGTTTATTCGAAATGATGGATTCAAAGGTCATTTTTACTCCGCTCTCATAATGATAAATGACGTTTACATTATCATATACATCCCGCCCATCTTTCCAGAAAGCCAAATCACCACTTCCCATCACATAGTCAGGAATCGACTTCAAGGCCCACGAACCTATTTGCAATTGATGGGTTGCCAACTCGGTCATTAATCCTCCGGAATACTCTTTATACAGCCGCCAATTGATTTGCCGCTCCAAGGCCGGTTCCGGAACCGGCCGCCGCCAGTCGTTATTCCGGAACCAAAAGTTACGGATACCGACTACTTCTCCGATGCCCCCCTGATGTACCTTTTCCAGAGCCTTAATGTATTTGGCGTCAAAAAGACGCTGTTGCCCGATATAAAGCACTTTACCGGTACTTTTATAAGTATCGTACATCGCCTTGCACTGCTCCAATGTCCGTGCCATCGATTTTTCACAAAATACATGTTTCCCTGCATTCAAGGCAGCAATCGTAATAGGTGCATGTTCATGAAGAGGACAGGCGATCAAAACTCCCTCTATGTCCGGCGACGCCAATACTTCATGATAGTCGGTGTATTTTTTTGCTTTGGGACAAAGAACGCCAGCCTCTTCAAGGTGAGGCGGATAAATATCGCAGAGGGCGACAATATCAGCATTCGGCATTGCCAAAAGGTTATTGATATGATAAAGGCCGCGGGATCCGGTACCGATAATAGCAATTTTCGCCCTTTCCCCTTTCAACTCTTTTTGCTTATCCGTTGCAAATCCTTCCAGCCAGGGCAAACTACTCAATAATAAACCGCCTCCCCCAATTACGCTTAACTGTTTAAAGAAATCTCTTCTGCCTAATTCAGTCATCTTCCAATCCAAAATTATAAAGATTAGTGTTTTTCTGCCGGTAAAGATACAAAATTATGTTGTTCCCGCACACAGTCGGCTTTTTCTTTCGCTAACATTAACGCTTGTGTCGTAATAAAGTACTTTGCTAACATATTGGGAACTTCCCATTCAGGCATGCTTTCTCCTTTCAGGAAGCCAAAATACTTTTCGGCAACTTGTGAGAAATGCGTTTCGTGCCCTTCCCTTATCTCCTGAGGGATGACTATCTCAATAAGGCCGTCTTCATGCTCCTGTAACGAAAGGGACGGGGCATCTTCCTTTTGGAGGAAATGCTCAAGCTGCCTTCTGAAATCTTCTTGCTTAACCTCTTTTGCCTTCCGGATATAAAGCCGGGGAACAGGCCCCTGCTCCTTACCTTGTAAAACGCAAGTAGTCGCTTTCGTTCCCTTTATCACCGAATGAAAAGTATCTCCGGAACCCTCCGGCGCTTCAAAATTCCATGCAACAGCCACTTTCACATAGGTTCCCTTTACCTCATACTCAAAAGAACCATTCGCATAAACATTCAGTAAAGAGTCCTTCACATATTCGGATAAAAAATCCGGGAAATTATCCAAGAGTGTTGACTTCTGAAAATCCGCTCGGCTGATCCGAGTCGGCCAATGACAAGCGTCAAGCACCCGTATCTCTTTCCTGTAATCTAGAATCTGTCCGGGAAAACAACTCCAATGAATCAAATCGATCAAATGGGTTGTTACATCGACAATTCCTTCTCCTTGCTGTTTAACATCATAATACCAGGCCGGACGAACCAAAGGTTTTCCTGAAACCGTCTTGAAGAAATGATGAACACTCTCCATTTGAACGGCAGGATTATCCGGCGAACCTTTCTGCAATTCACCGAACAATTCCTTATCATTAATCAACGAACGATTGATCCGGTTAAGTAAATCGTATCGTTCCGTCATTATATCATATAGTAACACATTATTCCGGGCGGCAACGGCAAATGCTTCCTCCAATTGCCCAAAAGAAGCTGCATCTATAGCCATCGGCTTATCGGCTAAGACATTCAACTTATTTTTAACCGACTCAAGGATGTAGAAGCTTTTATGTTGGTTATTGCCCGCTAATACGACGACTTCCCCCGGCTTATCTTTCAACATTTTCTCAAAGAAATCAGCTCCTTGATAAACAATTTCATTCCAATGAGTAGGTTCTTCTCTCCGTTCATTATACGACTGAATCAAATCTAAATGAGCAGCTAATTCCGCTCCCTCCGGCGCATAAACATAAACATTCGTATCCAATTGTGCTAAGGCTTGTTTTTGCAGGAGAGCGGCATGGAAGTGAGCCGGAGCGACCGTAATCAAACGGATTTTATCGCTCTCTCCCGACCGACGGTCTGATGGCGAATAACAGGCACTCAGAAGAAGGAAGGGTAAAAATAACAAGATACGCATATTCACCACTTCCTTTTTTTCAATATTTTCGCGGCCGCTTTTTCTCCCTTTTGCAAGGTTTCCTGTATGGAAATTAATTTCCCATTGTTCCGTTTGCTTTCATTCGAAGCCTCCATAAAAGCAAAAATCTCGATCGTTTCTTCCGGAGCTATCGGAACAACCTTCGTCTTGAAAAATTTCAGGATTTCTACCAGTAAAACTTCATAACCAGGATATCCTCCGACCGGAACATTTTCTTTTTCACAGAAGGCGGTACCTCCGTAAGCCTGTTTTCCAGCGCGGATCCCCCTAAAGGTGCCAATCCGGCCTCCGTCCCATAATCCGGTTACCACATCCATTCCGTCGGAAGAGACACGGCTCACCTCCTTACAGCCCGTTCCCATCACCGTATAAAGGGTTTCGACTCCATGAATCCCATACCAGGAAAAATCGGCATGGGAAGGTTCTCCGGGCGCGGGAGAATAGCAATCAGCGCCCAAAACCTTTCCGTAAGCTCCATTTTTTATTTTTTGTGTTTCAAGATTATACCTCAAAGAAGAAGATGAGAACATAGGAACATTATATTTTTCAGATAACATAAAAATAGCAAGAGTCTCTACCAAAGTGGCGGCTACCGGTTTATCGATAAAGACCGGTTTACCGCTTTTGAAAACTTCATAAGCCTGCTCCAAATGTAGATTTCCATCATTCGTTTCCAGCATAACAAAATCCACTTTATCCAATAGCTCTGCAATAGACCCTACAATCTCCACTCCGTATTTCTTTGCCTCTTCCGTATAACCAGGAATACGTTTATAACTGTTCTCTATCGTTTTCGATCCGTAAGGATAGGCGGCGACAATACGGAAATCAGCATATTCCGCCTTCTTATCTTCCCCGTTTAGCATCTTTATGAATGCAGGGGAATGGGAGGTGTCCAATCCGATAATTCCGATTCTAAAAACTTTCTGTCCTTGTAATATGCCCAGGGAAAAAAAAGAAAAAAACAATGCAATAATAAAAATCTTAGATTTCATATCAATTTGTTTTGAGATCAACATTATTAAAAATAATCGTATTTCCGTTTTATGACAACAGGCCAAGAATGCATCTTATATCCGTAAGTTGCAAAAAATATCAGATAGATATATCCCGGAATAAGTAGCCAGTAAGCATTTTGTACTCCCCAATGATCAGCCAAATAACCATACAAAACCGGCATAATCCCATTTCCGCACAATCCCATAATCAGTAAAGAGGAACCAATTTTTGTAAAACGTCCTAATCCATGTATGGACAAAGGCCATATACCGGCATATATCAAAGAATTAGGGAATCCCAACGCGCAGAGGAACCAAATAGAGAGATTGGCGGAATGTCCAAAGATAGTAATCGGATGATTTATGAAAATAATTCCCAAAGAAAGGATAAAGCCGGAAATGCAACAGATCTGGAGAGCTTTCGTCTGGGATATATATTTAGGAATTAAGAGAATACCAAGCAAGTATCCTAAGATAGTTGCCGTTAAAGTGTAAGATGGAAAAACTTTAGCCTCCAACAAATTCATCCCCATAGAGCCGGCATAACCAATAATCGTATCGATGGCTATTACTTGTGTTCCTACATGAAAGAAAAGGGCAAGCGCACCTAATATAAGATATGGAAACTGAAAAACCGATTTCTTCCCCATCTTCCCCGTTTCTTCTTTATTACTCTCCTCCGGATTCAAATCAGGCAAAACGGAATAGCGTACGAACAGGCCAAAGCAAAAAAGCAAAACTGACAAGATTGCATAAGGAGGTATAACCCTTCGGATCAACTCATCTAATAATTCGTTTTTAGTTATAGTATCCAGTGTACCGGAATCCAGTAAAGTAAATAATTCACTATCTGTCACTCTCAATACGGCAGCCGCAAAAATAAGGGGAGAAATAATGCCTGCGAATTTATTACAAATACCCATTATACTAATCCGCTTAGCCGCACTTTCGATGGGTCCCACAATGGTAATATACGGATTAGCAGAAGACTGCAGAATTGTCAGGCCGGTGCCAATAATAAACAAACCGGTTAGAAAAATCCCATAAGTACGAGTCAACGCGGCCGGAATAAACAGCAAGGAACCGATTGCCATACAAAAAAAACCATATACCATTCCTCGCTTATAACCCAGTTTTTTCAAAAGAAAAGCGGAAGGTATAGACAAGATCAGATAAGCGATATAAAAAGCAAATGTCACGAAATACGACTCGAAATGGGTCAACTCGCAGGCAATCTTAAAATATGGAATCAAGATTGCATTCACCCACGAAACCAATCCGAAGATAAAAAACATAGCTCCGATAATCACTATCGGAATTGCCGTTGTATGTTTAGAAGCGAGCTGACCTGTCGGATGATTCATAATAAAAAGATTTTTAAGTTTATTCCATAAGAATTTGTTCGTCGTACAATTACATTTTTTTGATAAAGCAAAAATAAGCTGATAGGCATATAATACCCCCTCTAAACACGAAACAAAATCTTCAATAAACGTCAATTAGGAATAAAAGACTTCATTTTGACCGATATTTCTTTCTATATTCCGCAGGAGAAAGATCCTTATATTTCTTAAATACACGGGAAACATTCTTATAATTATCAAAACCGGATAGAAAAGCCGCATCCAATAAGGAGGAATCGGTAGTTAATAATAAACGGGAGAATTGCTCGATCCGGCAATTCTGTATATATTGATATAAAGTAATGCCTGTTTCCTCTTTAAATTTTTTCTCTAAAACCCGGCGGGAAAGAGGAACTTTTTTCAACAGATCCTTCACAGAAATAGCATTGGAAAAATTTTCCTCTATATATTCCATTACCATTTGAATATATTTATCTGAAATAATATACTTTTCCGTAGACCCCCGACACTCGATTCTCAAGGGGTCAATAACAATATTTACGGGTTCTATATTCTTTTCATTAATCAACCGCTGGAGCAATTCACCGACCCTATATCCTCCATTTTCCACATCCAATACAATAGAAGAAAGAGAAGGATCCGATATATTGCATAATAATTCATCATTATCCACACCCAAAACAGCTATTTCTCCCGGAATATCGATATCATATAAATTACAAGTTTCAGAAACCTGTAAGGCATAATAATCATCACATGCAAATAGAGCGACAGGTTTAGGCAACGCCATCAGCCAGTTGCCTAAACCTGTATGATTATAATTCCATTCCTCCTCATTCTTATTATTCTCAAGTGTGGATAAGTAATAATGATGCTTTTCTATTTCCTGCCTGTAACCATCCAGACGCTCCCTCGACCAGATAGCATCTTTAAAGCCATAGAAGGCAAAATTCCGGTAACCCCTTTTCAAGAAAAAACCAGCGGCCATTACTCCCGTACTAAAATAATCCCCGGTAAGATTAGAAACTGCTTGGTTTCGATCCTCATAATTTTGAACAACTACTGGAATATTCAATTCCTTAAATAAATCGATATCCACCTCATTGAGTTGAGCTACGATCGCATCCGCTTTCCATCTTTTAACATACTCCAGTACCCCACGTTCCCCATGCATCAGACTATAATATAAAGGCATCCGCTGCAAGGACCATGAGCCGACCCCTTTTGCATATCTCACCAATCCCTTCAATAAATCCCTGCTATATCCACTGGAATAATCTGTCAACAATAAGATCTTAGCCATAACTATTCTTATAGAGAATTATCATCAAAAATAGCAATTTAAAAAGTGAAAAGACATATTATTTAGAAAATAAAATTCCCGTTTGATAAAAGTCTATAATAAGTAGAATAGCTATTCTGTTTATTGATATTAATTTAAGATAAAGATTTACTCTTTTGTGTAAAACAAAAATATTTATATATAAATAGAATGCCCAAAAACCGGCAATGATAATGTTCAATTGAATAGATGATCTTTTCCATACTAGTAATTAACTAACTTTCATCTGTTACTGTATATATTCCACTCCTTCTGCCCGAAGGCAAAACGAGTATACAGTTTACATGAATGCCAGATACTTTAAGAGGGAGCATCAAAGGGCCTGTATATAGCTTACCGGTAACTGAAGGGTCAGATCCATCTGTTGTGTAGTAAATTCTTGCTCCTTCTACCAATGGAATCAAATCGATGATCGCCTTTCCATCCTCAACACTCACTTTATTCAGTCCTGCTGGTTCAGGAATACGAAAAGGTATACCTCTTCTATCTAGCTCCGCTAATATAGGGGGTAGTCGGTTCAAAAAAGAATTATAATCTTTTTTGGATGCGGATGACCAACCTATTTCAGCCAATGCTAAAGCTCTTGGATATGTCATATAATAGACCATGGCTTCTGAATGAATATATTCCATCCATATATTTCCTTGAACCCCCTTTATATATTTCTGTTGTTCTTTTGTTATTTGTGGAGTGAAAGGCTCATAGTTATAGACCTTTGAAAGAGGAAGGTAACCTCCTATATTAAAAGGTTCATTAGCTCTATCCAAAGATTGATAATAATCAAAATACAGATAACTATTAGGACTCATAATCACATTATGTTCCATACTCGCAGCATCAATGCCCCCCTTTTCTCCTCTCCAACTCATCACGGTTGCATTCGGAGCCAATCCTCCTTCCAAAATTTCATCCCAACCAATAATCTTTTTGCCTTTACTATTGATGAATTTTTCGATGCGTTGAATAAAATAACTCTGCAGTTCATGTTCATCTTTTAATTTCTCTTGTTTAATAAGGGATTGACATTTCTCACATTCCTTCCATCTTTTCTTCGGTGCTTCATCTCCTCCAATATGAATATATTCGCTCGGAAAAAGGTCTATAATCTCCGTTAATACATCTTCCAAAAACTCAAAGGTTTTTTCATTTCCAGCACAAAATATTTCATCTTTGATGCTCCATTGGAGAGGAACCGCAAAAGGTCCTGCTGTACAAGACAATTCAGGAAAAACAGATAAAGCCGCCATCGCATGCCCGGGCATTTCTATCTCAGGAATTATTGTTACTTGACGATCTGCCGCGTATTGTATAATTGACTTTACCTGCTCCTGTGTATAGAAACCGCCATGAGGTATTCTATCTTGATTATTGGGATCACGTGTTTTTTGTGTACTGCTGCGCCATGCACCTTTCTTCGTTAATTCAGGATATTTTTTAATTTCAATACGCCATCCTCCGTCTTCCGTCAAATGCCAGTGAAATGTATTAAGTTTATAATAGGCCATTAAATCAATAAACTGTTTGATATATTCTTCAGAGAAAAAGTATCGTCCAACATCCATCATTAGCCCGCGATAAGCAAAGCGGGGTTCATCTTTAATAACAACATAGGGAAGGATTAACTGCCCAGAATTATTTTTAGAAATTAATTGCAAAAGAGTTTGAGTCCCATAAAAGATCCCGGCCTCTCCTCCTCGAATAGAAATACCTTTATGGTCTATTATCAGGCAATAAGCTTCAGGTTTCATCGAGTTATCCACCGTCAATTGAATTGAATTTTTTCCGGCGGCTCCATTTTTCAAACTGATTCCATAATTTGCAAACAAAAAATCATTTAACAATAATGCAGTCTTTCCCACTTTAGCAGGATAATGCAAGCGAGTGGATTCAGAGAATATAAAATCACCGGAATTAATTTCAACCTGATTGGGCTCCGGAATCAGGGAAACTTTCTGCGCTTGTCCCCAACAAGCAAAAGACATTATTGAGAGTAACAAAAACACAATATACTTTACCATTACTTTTTATGTTAAAATTAATTATCAAATGCTATTCATAGGCCAACTTTTTTAAACCACTAATTATAAGAGGTTCAATTTGTTTATCCCATTTTGCAGGTAAGCCATATACACGCTGTGAGATATCACCTTCATACCCTCCTTCCTCAATAACTGCTGAGGAGGGAATATAAGATACAATATCGTTGGCATACGCCATAAGGAAAATTTCTTGTCCATATAATTCTTTTAACTGAATACTATAAGAAACTAGAACTTCCCCTCCCATTACAAATAATGATTGGCTTCCTATTTTCCAATATTGTATTGGATATGGATAAGTTTTTATAAATGAACCTTTTTTTTCATATTCGGCAATCATTCCCTTTGCCCATCGCGCCTGATAATCATTTTCTTTTGAAATTTCCTGTAATTGTTGCATAGATAAAGGATTATCAAGAGGAAGATCTATTTCATTATATTTATTCGTTAGTATACTTTCCTGATTATCCATTTTATCAGACAAAACACTCTCTACTGCTGCGGCCAATTGTTTTCCATATTGTATCGCTAACGGAATAGTACGTCTTGGCAAAGGATTTTGATCAGCACCTGCCCCTTGAAAGAACATTGCTACTGTCCCCGGATACAATTTCTCCAATTCTATTTGGGCAAAGCCCGGATAATCACCTGAAAATCGATTGATTGACAATGTAGTAGGGTGGCATGCATAACCGAAAATAACGGCTATTAAACTTTTATCCAATCCTTCCACCTTAATTACAGGAACAGCATAGTCGTTAGGCCCACATAAATTAGTTGTTGATGTCAATTGATTTTCTTTATTATTGCGTCTGTTTACCTGAAAACGTGCAACTCCATTTTTTGTATAGATCCTTGCATATTTCATATTTTCCATTGATTCTCCGACTAATTGAAAAAGCATTTTTTCTAATCTTTCGGTATATTGATCTACTTTTTTCCAATCATCAGAATTCATTGGATAAATATATTCTAAAGCTCTGGAGACAACCGGACCTGAATGAGTATGGGAACAACTTAATACAATTTGTGATCTGTCCAGACCATATTTTTGTTTGATTTTATTTCTCAATTCATCCGAAAAATTTTTAGGAATCCCTAATAAATCCATTGTTATTAATATAGCGCGATGCCCCCGCGCATCTTCTATCATGAGAGCCTTTGCCCACAAATCATGTATTTTACCTTCAGACGGAGATACTCTATTTGCATAACCACCCATCCAGACTGAAGCAACAGGAGTAATATTTTTACAAGCGACTCCTACTTTCCATATATTATTACTACCAAAAGTCTGTTGCTTCGAGAAGAATATCCCTCCAAGAAATAAAATGGAAAAAACAAAAAGATTATTTAATCTCATCTTGAATCTATATTGCTTTATTTTTAAATTTTCTGACAATTTCATCAGCATTATTATATATCTTTTCAATTGCATTTGCAATATTATCCATGGATGATTCATCGCCTAATAATAAGTTTTGTGTCAGCCATATTGCTTCTTCATTACATATGAGGTCATTCATCGGACACATATTCTTATCTAGAAAATTCTCATAATTCAAATCTTCTTTAGTATATACTTTTTGATACAATTTAGACTCGAAAGCTGCTTTGATAAATGGTTGAGTATGTAACGGAGTATAGCCAGAAGAACAGGGAATTCCTTCTGCCCTCAACGAGTCCATAAACAAACTTCGAGACATTCCCTTAAATTTATTCTTATTATATAGTAGCGGGAATAAATGAAATACGGCTTTAGTTGTTTCCGGATACAATTTAGCCGGAGATATACCGGATATAGCTTTTATCTTCTCCGATAAATATTTCGCATTTTTCCATCTAATATTTGTATCTCTTTCCAAATTTTTCATTTGAACAAGTCCTATAGCCGCTTGATATTCGGTAAATCTTATTTTAGAGCCTACCATGAAAGGTCCGCTGCTAACGCTTCCTACTTGCGTACCATAAGGTAATCCTAAATTGTGATATGAGAAACACCTATCCATAAATTTCTCATCATCACTAACAATTGCTCCTCCTTCACCAATCGGCATATTTTTTGACGTTTGAAAACTGAAACATCCCGCATGCCCGATAGAACCCACTCTTTTCCCGTTGACTTCAGCCAAATGAGCCTGACAAGCATCTTCTATTACGATCAGGTTATGTTTCTTTGCAATAGCCATTATTTTAGTCATATCCGCGGGAATGCCTAAAATATGTACCGGTAAAATGGCTTTGGTTCTTGAAGTGATTTTTGTTTCAATTTTTGATGGATCTATCTGAAAAGTTTCAGGATCAATATCTACAAAAACGGGCAAAGCTCCATTGATCAATATAGCTTGAACAGTCGCTACAAATGTATAAGGCGGCACAATAACTTCATCACCCGGTCCTATATTAAACTGTGCTATCGAGGCAATGAGCGCATTGGTTCCATTTACAACCGAGAGACACCTTTTTGTCCCGATCAATTCAGCCCATTTTTTTTCAAATTCGCCAGTAATTTTCGATCTTGACCAAATTCCACTACGCAATACTTTTAAAACACTTTCATCATAATCAGGAGATCTCCACACTGGCCAATTGGGCCATAAATCAAGATGGGATTTAGCTCCGCCTAATATTGCAGGTAATCGACTATCTCCTTTTGTTTGTCCCCATATATATGAATTATTTAAGCCTGAAATAGTTAATACACTTACTCCACTTAATATTGTCTTTTTTATAAATTTGCGTCTATTCATCTCTTGATAATTTTTATTTATTGTATATTTTATCATTTTTAGCAAACCATTATCATATATTATCCGATAATATTTGTCTCATTTGCTTCAAAACCTTATCATTCGATTCGATCAAATGTTTTATATCGCCAGCCTTATACCAGTCCAAAATCCGATCCTGATGATAAAACGGTTCAATAAAAGCTCCATTTTCCAACAAAGCAACCACATTAGCATAATATCCATTTTCCTTTGAAGCAAGAATCAAACGGGCCCTCAGAAAATTATATTCTTTTATTTGTTCATTGATTGTTTTCAGATATCGGGGAGAATGAAAGGAGGATACCTCATTCTCTTTTAAAATTTCTTTTATAAAGACACCTGCCCCTCCGTTATTAACCGGAGCTTGTTTCTTTAATAAACCGGCAATCGTAGGAGCAATATCTGTTTGTTCAAAATAAGGCAATTCACGTCCTTTGGCTATGTCCGAACCAAGAAAGAGCAAAGGGGTCTTCCAGCTATCTTCATCAAAAAGCGGATGCCAGCCTATTTTGCTTTGCCCATGATCTGATGTGATAATTAAAACGGTTTCATCAAGCATTTTGGATTCTTTTAAAAATGCAATAAATTTTCCTAACAATTTATCTGCATTTTCTATTGCCTGCACATAGGGAGAATTCTTATAGAATATATTTCTATAATAGGGCTTATCTGGAGTACTTTGTGAAATATCATACCCTCTTTGACCCGCACTTTGAAGATGGATGCGCATAAAAACCGGTTGCTGATTCTTAAGGATTCGTATGGCACAATCCACGACCTCTGCATCTGAGAACGTATCATCCATAATAGCAGTAGAAAAGCCACGCCCAATGCTCCGATAAGCAACCGTATTAACAACCAATGCAGTTTGCTCTTTAGGTGAAAAGACTTCTTGTATCATTTTATTATCAGGACTTAAAAATAAAGAACCCTGATGCAATACCGGATTCGGAAATGAGCAACTGTTATATTTACTATAATCGCCAATCGTAGGATGATGCGGAATAATGACATACGACTGGGAGATATAAGTGCCTTGTTTAATCAAACCATTAAAAACCGGCATATTCAATTTTGTCGGCGCCTCCCAACTAAGCCCGTCAATCATAAATAGAATGACTCTCTTTGTACTCTGTGTCTGCTGGGCCACAGACACCGTAACCATTCCCATCATAAGAACAAGTACAAATACAATTTTTTTCATCACAGGTAATTATTAATATGTTTGGATTCTATCTCCATTTTATTGATTTCGATGTATTTTGAAGTGTTTTCAACCAGTCCTTCATTCCTGCAGAAGGGCCAAATCGATGCCCCCTCAACCAATCTCCCTGAATATGATACCGGAAAATCTCTCCTTTTTCATACTGTAAAACTACTCGATGTTCTTCCGGCTGTTCGTCAGCATATAATAATTTATCAGGATCAAACACAACTCCTGTACCAATCCAACCAATGACAGGCTCTTGGAAACCCCAGACTCCCATTACTCCGGCAGCTTTATCTAAAAAGAATTCTTCAGTAGGCAGTACATTCAAAACAAGCCCGAGCTGTATCTTTCTATCCGGATCTCCTCCCTTCACTTCAACTTCAACGGGAGAGTCATATCTACCCGCCAAAGCAGAAGGTCGAATATAAACTGTATAGGGAGCCTCTTTCGGACCTACCCCTGTCACGGTAAACTCGACAGTCACTTTATCGGATGTTTCTTCAAACAATCTGGCCGAAAAAACAGGATCTTCCTCTCTTTTTTCATTCCGAATGGGATAAGGAATCCCGTCCACATACAAAACTAAACCTCCGCAACCACCGGTCTGTCCGACATGAAGTATATCCATTCCGATCCCTCCATCATCGAGATGGTAGCTACTGGCATTATCAATCGTCGGATAAAGAAGCCCATCCACACGTTTTCCAAATAAATCGAAATGCCCATCATAACAACGAAAAGCAGCTTTTTCCGATTCCCATCCCCAATTCGGCGGTAACCATGTGTTATTCCATGCGACTTTCTTCTGACTCGGTTCACTTCGTAAATTCTTAAGCCAGGAGTTATAATTTTCTTTCGTGGAAGTTATTTTAAACTGGTTAGATAGCTGTTGTATCATTTCTTTCAGATTTCCATGGGTTCTCGCATCAGCAAAATGCTTCCAAAAAACTCTATTTTTATATGCTTTCTTTAAAGCGACAATCCGGCGATCAGCAGCTAATCTCAAATAATAAAGCATTGTTTCATCACTATTGACCAGCCTTTGGGATAAATTCTCTGTTAAATGTTCTCCGGACATTCGGTGTTCTATCATTTCCCAAACAGGTTCCTTATCTATTCCTTTATGAATAGATTCTAATGCTTGTATAAGGGCTTGGTTTAATTCATAGACAAGCAAAGGTTCATTCACTACAATCGGAGCATAGTTGGTATTCAGATCTTCAAAAGTCCATTGGACCGGTCTCACTTTAGAAACATCAAGTATAAAAGAATCATCCATTTTCCCATCGCCGTCAATATCCACTTCTAACTTATCCATCACTCCGTCCCGATCCGTATCCGTCCATAGATAATACATATCACACTTGTTATCGTAATCATAATCGACTTTCAACCAAGTTTTATCACTGTATTTAAGATGAATACGACGGTCGGCCGGATTGAAATAATAAGCGTTAGGCCCCCTTGGAGACAGACACAATTCATAACGTTTATTATAAGGGCCACAATCTGGTCCTCCAATAACCGGGAATTCAAATCCTTTATCATTGGAAGGTGCAGCTATAACGCCCTCCCATCGTTCAATGTCTGGTCTTATGGGATTAAAAGACTTATTTAGATCATTCTCATCCCAAGTCATTAACATTCTAGCCCAAGTCACCTCTTTCAAATAAGAGCGAGAAACTTCTCTTTTAAGTACAGGAAAAGACTGTCGCCCCCTGATATTCAAAATTTCAGAAAGATTTTCATTTATATGTAAGCGAAAGTCACTTTCATTCAGTTTCTCAATTGTCCATCCAGGCGCATAAGCGGAAAGAGAAACATCAAAATCGCGCGGCTTATGAATAGTTGCATCTCCATCCACATCAAAACTCCAACGAACAGACTGTACAACATTCTTCTTGCCGGAAACACGAAGCGTCTCTTCCGTTACTCCATCTTTATTATTATCAAAAAACAAAAATGGATTTTCAAAAAATGGAGTCCACCTATTTTCCCCTGGTTTTATATAGAGAGAGATAAAAGACTCATCTCCACCAAAATGAGTTTTATCCTGGCAAATATCTTGATAATAATAATAATCGACATCGTACCATAACAGATTGTCATCCCCATCATCACGACTCCACCAAACACGTAATCCATAGTTATCATCATAAAAATAGAGCCCCATTCGATCGACATCCTGATCTCCATCTGAATCTTCATAACCGACAACAGCGTCAACTGTTCCATCTCCATGCCAGTCAACAACATAAAGGTCTCCGCATTGATCCGGTTCACCTCCCGCTTCCAAATTCCCATTCTCGTCAATAACACGCACCAGAATAGGTTGGTTTTCTTTTTTATGACGTGGAGAAATATCAACGAACCAAACTTCTTCTGGTTTCCCGTCGCCATCACGATCAACATAATGGCGTTCCCCCGGTTTGCCAGCAAGCACTTTCTCCCTCATCTCTGAAGAGAGTCTTGCATACTCTCCAAACACCCATTCAAATGCCTTTTGACGTTTTTGCTTTAAATCATCATTAGTCGCATAACAAACATTTGGAAGAATAATTATCAAAATTAAGAAAACTACTTTCATCAATTATACCTCCTTTATCTATCTGTTAACAAACGGAATTTTTACCAAATCTTCTATTTCTTTTCCATCATGCATAAATCTTGCTAAGGTATATACATTTCCTTTTTTATCCATCGCTACCGAATTCACATAAGTCGGTATAGATCCATCTTCATAAAATATAGGTCCGTAATCTTTGTATATCTTTTGCGGTATATTATAGGTTACCAAGTGGAGATTTTCTAAACCTCTGGCAGCTCCCATCGCGATCTCATCAACTCCTTTTACCCTTTTCCCATCCTTATAGACAGGACCACCTGTCAAATAATAAATTGTAGAATCCGGTCCTAACATATAACCTAAATATCCATAGCTAAACTGATCAAACATCCCACTCTTTTTTGAAGGCTCAGAAGTGATTCGTTCCACTAATTCAACACTTTTTGCTTTCGGATCAAATTTAAATAGATAACCAGAGTTACCATGAACACCGTAAGCAACCTGTTCAGGTTCATACCAGAATATTTTCCGCCAATTATATCCCATACTACCCGCACCGGTATAGTCGTAACTACCAAAATAGTCTAACCGCAAATTCACTTCTTCTACCTTTTTAGGGACACTATCTCCTGACTTATAGGAATAAATATCTCCTTCTGCTGTCGAATAATATAAGAGGCCATCTCGTGGATCAACAAAGATAGAACGACAAATAACCCGATAATCCTTACCGATAACGCCACCTTCACCCAATTCATCTATCAAACCAAGATCTTTAAGCTGGCCTGTCTTCAGATCATAATCCAAAAGATATCCTTTCGGCCAAGTAATACCATATAAATGACCTCGTTCTTTATCCATTGTCATAGTTATGATTCCTTCTCCATGCGGAGCTATGGCTAAACTCTTTATTCCTCCACTCTTCAAATCATAATAAACAAAATGCCCTCCAGGATAGAGTTTATATCCTTCCGGTGCATGTTTCGGAAGTTGCTCAGATCCATTAATCATCTCATAATAGCCAACATGAGTTGCGAAGTATAATTTATTATCATACTCATAAAATTCCACATGGCTCTTTCCCTGAGCAATATATCTCTTATCTTTCTCTCCTACAGCTTCAGACAAATCTGCAATAAATTGAGTTTTATCTGTTTCCGGATCATATACGTAAAATTGTCCTCCGACATCATATTTAGTAGAAGAAAGGACATAGTATATTTTTCCATCACTTGCCGCTGATATTGCATTGTAAGTATCATGTGCATCATTAAATCCCGAATAATAATGCTTTGCCACAAGTGTTTTTTTTACAGAAAGAGATTTACTGTCATCGGGTTTTTTATCCGTTGAAGAAACGCACTGATTAAACGACAATATCACTACCGACAGCAACACTAAAGACATTTTAGAAAGTAACCATTCTATCTTTTTCATAACTCAATTAATTACAATTATTATTTTTCATTACTGTCCACTAAAAATCAGAAATAGTTCTTTGAAATAATTGAAAATTAGCTTGTTGTTTCGATATTTCCGGCGCAGGGACTTGAATTAGTAACTTTGCAGTTTCAAAATCTGACTGCCATGTATAATGCTAAATATGTTTTTGCACAACTAATTTCCTTCCTTGATTATTAGAAATTTCGTCGCATCGTCGATAAATACAAAGGAAACCATTATGTGAAGTCCTTTACTTGCTGGAACCAACTGCTTATCCTTATGTTCGGTCAACTATATACAAGGATTAGCCTACAGGATTTGATTTTAGCAGTCCAGGCGAATCGAGGAAAGTCTTATCATCCCAGCTTTGGAAACAGTGTCACTCGAAGCAATCTTACCAAAGCAAATCAAAACAGAGATTATCGAATCTTTGAAGAGTTCGCTTATTATATGATTGAGATTGCGAGAAAGAAACGCATAAACGACATCTTCAAACTCAATGGAAATGTTTACGCAGTCGATTCTACAACCATCGACCTCTGCTTGGAAGTCTTCTGGTGGGCTAAGTTTCGCAAGCATAAAGGTGGCATCAAATTACACACACTTTATGACATCGAGACTCAGATTCCAACATTCTTCCACATCACAACAACATCTGTCAATGATATGGTTGCCAAGGATGCAATACCTTATGAACTTGGCGCTTATTAGGTTTTTGACCGAGGTTACAATAACTTTAAACACCTATTCACAACCCACGCCATAGGTGCTTTCTTTGTGGTAAGAGCCAAGCCGAGTTTACAGTTTAAAGCTGTCAAGTGGGTACGGAAATTACCTAAGAATATTCTATCGGATTGCACCGGGGTTCTTACCGTTTACAACTCAGAAAAGAAATATCCTGAACTTATCCGTAAAGTTTCTTACTTTGAACAAGAAAAACAACGCGAGTACACATATCTGACTAATGCCTTGCATCTGACAGCTTATCAAGTTGCGGAACTTTACAAAAACCGTTGGCAAATTGAATTATTTTTCAAATGGTTGAAGCAGCATCTCAAAATCCAAAAGTTTGGGAGTAGCTCCCAAAATGCAGTACGTATTCAAATTTATGCTGCTATCATAGCTTATTGCTTAGTTGCAATTGTGCAACACGACATGAAACTTGAACGGTCAACCTATGAAATTTTGCAGATACTCAGCATATCGTTAACTGATACAAGTACGCCGAAAGATCTTTTTAATAAAGCTAATTTCAAAAATATCAAAGAACGAATTGATTATAGTGAACTAAATTTGTTTAATTTTTAATCGTCCATTTTTTAATGGACACTAGTGAATCATAGCAAAGAGAAAAATCAGATTATTGGCAAATTTAAAAGAATAAGGACTCACAAATATGAAATGGATTGTCCCAAAAGTCTCTAAAAAAGAGAGCGTATCAAAAGTCATTTGTTTATTAACTATCACTTTTTTAGAGAATTTTCTTTTGACATAACATCTCATACAAGACTAGGCTTTTAATATTCTTTTTCAACTTGTTAATAGGGTATATTAAAAATCTTTACTTTTAACTTTGTATATTTCACTTCTCCGTCCAGAAGGTAAAACGACCACACAATTAACATGAATACCAGATATATTCAACGGTAGAACAATAGGCTTTATATATAACTCTCCAGCATTGGTAGGATCCGACCCGTCTGTTGTGTAATAGATAGTTGCACCTTCAACCGGTGAAACCAATCTGATCGTTGCCTCCCCGTTCGCGATTTGGGGGTTATCTAATCCGAAAGGTTCCGGGATACGGAAGAGGATGCCTCTTTTGTCTAGATCTGCCAACCGGGCCGGCAGCCTGGTAAGAAATGACCCATAGTCTTTCTTAGATGCCGGCGACCAGCCTATTTCCGCCAGCGCTAATGCCCTGGGATAAGTCATATAATACATCAACTCTTTTGTATGGATATATTCCATCCATATATTACCCTGGACACCTTTTATGTATTTCTGTTGTTCTTCTGTGATCTTCGGGGTATAAGGCTCATAACCGTATACCTTGGAAAGGGGGAGGTAACCTCCTATATTTATGGGTTCATTATCCTTGTCTAAGGATTGATAATAATCAAAATAAAGATAATTATTCGGACTCATAATTACTTCGTGTCCCATATTGGCGGCATCAATGCCACCTTCTTCACCTCTCCAACTCATCACCGCAGCATTCGGAGCCAAGCCGCCTTCCAATATCTCATCCCAACCGATAATTTTTTTCCCTTTGCTGTTAATAAATTTCTCGATACGTTGGATGAAATAACTTTGCAACCCATGTTCATCCTCCAGTTGCTCATGTTTGATGCGCGCCTGACATTTTTCACATGCTTTCCACCTCGCTTTGGGCGCTTCATCCCCCCCGATATGAATGTATTCACCCGGGAAAAGATCTATAACCTCCGTTAAAACATCCTCTAAAAAGCGAAATGTGTTTTCATTTCCGGCGCAGAAGATATCTTCTTTGATCCCCCAGGCAAGAGGAACCGCAAAAGGGCCTCCGGTACACGACAACTCAGGATATACAGACAGTGCAGCCATGCTGTGCCCCGGCATTTCTATTTCGGGAACGATCGTAATATGGCGATCCGAAGCATAGTTGACAATGGAGCGGACTTGCTCTTGCGTGTAGAATCCTCCATGCGGAATACGATCCTGGTTTTTAGGATCGCGTGAGACTTGCGTACTGCTGCGCCAGGCCCCCTTCCGGGTTAATTCCGGATGCTTCTTAATTTCAATTCGCCATCCGCCATCTTCCGTCAAATGCCAATGAAAGATATTAAGTTTATAATAGGCCATCAAGTCGATAAATTGTTTGATGTTTTCTTCGGAGAAGAAATATCTCCCAACATCCAGCATCAGACCTCTATAGGCAAAGCGGGGTTCATCTTTAATATCGACAAAAGGAATTGATAACGCTCCTTTAGAATCTTCGGTTATTAATTGTAATAATGTCTGGGTAGCATAAAATACTCCAGCCTCTCCTCCCCGTATGGAGACACCTTTAGAATCAACCGTCAGCTGGTATGACTCTGAGGGCACGGACGTATCAATGGTGAGCCGGATCGTATTTTTACTTGCATTCCCCTTTTTAAGGTGGATAGAGTAACGGTCTGCCAGGCAGTTATTCAACAAGGAAACGGTTTTTTCTATTTTTGCCGGGTAATACAAAGCGGTTGAAGCACTCAGTGTAAAATCGCCTGTGTGGGCGACGACTTCTTTCGGTTCGGGAATCAGTGACAAATGATGTTGTTGTGCCAAGCATGGATAAGACATTATTAAAATCGCAATCGTTAAAATACTTTTTATCATAAACTATTAAATTTAATCATCAAATACTATTTAAGGTTCACTCAATAATTCAATATCTTATATTTATATAAAACAAAACTATTCTCTTTGGATAATTGGATTGAGACGCTTCTATTGTTCTTTACTCTTTGTTTATTTTTTTTCCCTTCACCTAAAATAGGTAAAAGCTCCAACTCTGTATAAGGAGGAAACCATGTCACAACATCTTCTATTCTATTTTTGTTTAATTCCCTAAACACCAATAAAAATCCTTCTTTATTCCCAATAGACTGAACCCCTGTCCATGATTTTCCCGATGGCTCGTTCCCAATTGGCAAAATTATCCCCTTATGGAATTCATACTGTATATTTTTATACTCCCTAATAATATTCTTTGACTCAAAAGCATCTTCAGGTAGAGCTGCAACATCCATAAAGGCCAAAGGTTGACCAATCATCGCTATCGCAAACAAATAATCCATTGAATAATTTATAGGAGCAAATACGTCGTCCGAATAATTTGTTTGATTTCGCCACTTATTTAAAAATTCGACCTGCATTTTTTGGGCAGGAACGTATTTGGATAACATCCAAATATTGCGAAGCGTTTTATAGGGATAATAACTGGAAAAATCAGTGTAACGGTTTTCAAAAAACATATTGCCATAATCATTCAAATAAAAATATCCTCCACGTTGTCCGGCAGTTATATCATAATTAAAAACAACATTATAATCAGTTTCTTTCATTACTTTTTCATACATTCTTCGCGTTCGGATTTCCGCAGCCTTACTTTGCATCTGTTGGCCATCAATTTTGAATATGCGTACTCCATACTTTTTATATAAATAGATAATAGCATCTGCATCTTTTTCCCACTCTTCATTGTCATATTTAGTATTAGGAACGAAGTATAAACAGACTTGAACACCCGATTTCTGGCCTTTTTCCACTATCTTTTCAAAACCATTTGGAAATAAAGAGCCTTTAGGAGTCCATTTCTTTTTAGAAAGTCCATCTTTGCCTATATAGTCCGACGTTTCTTGCCAACCCCAATCCAACTGAAAATGACTTATTCCTAATTTAGCACAAGCGTTAATCTGTTTAAAACAAAAATCTTCAGTTAAGCGTTCCAAAGGTCCTCTGTCACCCCATGTATTCATCGTTATCATTTCATCTTTTGAGGCGGCAATATATTTTCTACATTTATGATAACTTTGCAGCGCCTTTAACTGACTTAACTCGTCATTTGCAGAAACTCCCAAAACAACACTATATGTTCTAACCCATTCATCACTTTGTAAATCAGAAGCAACAACACCTATTCCAATAGGCTTAACATCACCAAATTTCACAATAAAGTCGGCGCCAGGATATGCTAATTGAGACGGTGCCAACGGAGACTCTTTCAAATAAAACAATCCAAAATCGTTTTCCATATTCTCTAAAAACAACAAATTGCCTTTATATACATTCTCCAAATAGGCGGTCTCAGAATAACTATTTACGAATGTATTGTTAGAATCAGAATTATCAGTAAAATTCACCAAATTAAGTTTCCAATGTTTGCCTTTAAAACTTATATGATCCAAAACCGGAATTTCATCCAACTGCGATAAAATATTTTTTCGCTTTAGGTATTTCCAAACACCCAAATCTAAGTCTTGAACAATCCAAGAATTATTTGCTTTCCCTTTCAAATAAGTATCTATTGCTATAGCTGGACAATCATCATAAATCCGAAAAACTCTCCTAATCAATAATTTTTCTAACCTATATTCTACAAGAACCTCTGTATACGGAGGAAAAGAAGATCTTTCGACTCTTTGAATATTCCAACTTCCCATCTCATTTTTAACATCTTCTTGTCCCGGAATAAAAAAATCAACTTTTTTATTTTGATTTATCCATTTTATTCCATTTTCTTTATCTAAAAGATTAATCGTGATTAAATTGCCTCCATTCCACAAAAAATTACGTTCTATTTTATTGTTACCAATACAAAATGTATCTCCTTTTTGATATGCATAACCAAGTTTCCCGTGAGCAAAAGAATGGTTTACAAAAAAACAAAAAAATAGGCAAATAATATATTTATACATATACATGTTCTTTACTATTATAAATTCAATAAGACATTCTAATTATTAGACTTATTCAAAAGCGTATGAATAGCATTCAATATATATTCTTCAGCATCAGCTGTTACAGGACTCGATTCAATTTCATATCCTCCTTCACTGTATGCTCGTTTCGTTCCAATATAAAACGGACCATAATCACCATAAGCGGCCATCGCAATAAACTTATCTGGATTCATCGATTTGGCAGCTAATTGATATTCAACGAACAATTCTCCAGGCATAAACAATAATCGAGCATCATTGATTGCTAAACAAGAGGCCTCAACATATTTACCCGCCATACGTCTTTTATACCATCCCAATCTTCCTAAGCTATTCGCTAAAAGTCGACCGTTCATATTACATATCGTTTTTTCTATTTCAGAGACTTCCGGATTATAAGGAAGATATAACCGTTCCGTTACCCAACAAACATCTTTTGCTTTTACCTTGCACTTTTTAGTGCTTTCCCATGCACGTTTCATTCCATCGACTAATCGTTCAGAGAGAATTAGTCTATTTTCATGACTTCCATCATTATATTTTCCTGCAGCAATATTCCCTCCAGCTCCGTTGAAATGAATGTGCAATGCATCAGGGACAGATAATTGCCGCATATAACGAGCTATGCCTGGAAAATCCGGATTAGCAACTTTTGTTAAATAATAACTTTGGGGGTGCGTAGCGTAAAAACTTAAGACTGCCAATGGCTTATCTTTATTCCAAAAGCTAAGTAACGATATCTCAGGATCAATCACTCCTTCCGACATACTGCGCACAACGGAATCATGTTCTGAAGAACCGCGCATCGATATAATTTTGCCATACCTTATATTAATTCTCCGATTCGAGGCCACCTTGTATACTTGTGCCCTCCCCATGCCAATATCTGTTATGGTGTCTGCTTGCAATATAGAGAGACGGATCTCTTCCTGAATACATTTTATTAGCTGCCGGGCAAAGGTACCATCAAAACAACCCGTAGGAAGATTATGCTCTTTTAATATCTTTTCAGCAGTAAAATCACATATTGGCGCATCATGTTGATGAACCGTATGGACAACAACCCTTTCAGGTATAGTACCAGCAGCTTCTGCCAATGCAACTTTAAATGAATCCTGAGATTCATTCGCTATTCCAATCCAGTCAATAGCACATAAAACAATCGGTTTTTCCATACCAAGCAATACAATACCTTTAGCCCGTAAAGAAAGATCTCCTGAATTTCTCATTTGATCATATGTAAGTTGTGAGCCTACCGGCGGTGTGGCATTTACATCAAAAACTGAAATTTTAAGAATCGCATCTGATGATACAGCGGCATAAGAAGGTTGTAAAAATACGGTCTGCAAAATCTCCACAAAAATGAGACACAAAAAGCTAAATTTATTTCTCATTGTAATTTATTTTTTATCTTCTTCATTTACACTCTTAATATTTGAGATAAAACTATTAATCTTACTTAGAAAATCCATAATAGTTTACAAAAATCTATTGTGAATTGATATTATAACAATACTCTGATTATTCTTCCTCTATCCTATATATTTGTTTTTAGTATGATTTTCACTAAGTCCTCAATTTCTTTTCCATCATACATAAATCTGCCTAAGGTATATATATCCGAATTGGCACCAACAGCAATGGAATTTACATAGGTTGGAAAAGTCCCGTCTTGATAAAAAATAGGCCCCAAATCCTTATATTTCTTTTCAGGAATATTATAAGTTACTAAATGAATATATTCAAGACCTTTTGCTGCTCCCATGTTTATCTTGTCCAAACCTGTAACCCTTTCGCCTCCTTTATAGATTGGTGATCCTGTAAGATAATATATTACACCATTTTTATCTATATTATATCCTAGGTATCCATAACTGAATTGATCAAACATTCCACTTTTTTTAGAAGGTTCCGATGTTATTCTTTCTATGATCTCTACTTTCCTTATTTTGGGATCAAATGTAAATAAATAACCAGAATTCCCATGCACGCCATAAGCCTTGTTCTCAGGACCATACCAATATATTTTACGCCAGTTATATCCCATACTGCCAGCATCCTTAGGATCATATTTACCAAAATAATCCAATCTAAGATTAACGCCTTCTAATTTATCAAGGACTTTACTTTTAGGATTATAATAACAAATATCCCCATCGGCAGTAGAATAATAAACATTTCCATCACGAGGGTCAACAAACATAGATCGGCAAATTACTCTAAAATTATCCGTACCTAACTGAGTTTCACCTGCTCTAGTCACAGGCCCTAAGTTTTTCAACTTTTTTGTGCTGATATCATAATCAAGAAATAAACCTTTTGGCCATGTAAGTCCATATAGATGACCTCGATCTTTATCCATGGTCATCGTTATAATTCCTTCTCCGCCTGGAGCGGTAGCAAGATCATGCAAATTCTTTGTCTTCATATCATAATACAAAAAATGTCCGCCAGGATATAACTTATATCCTTCAGGAGCAACAAGCGGCATTTGCTCAGCACCATCTATCATTTGATAATATCCCGCATGTGTGGCAAAATAAAGCTTTTTTTCAAATTCATAAAATTCAACATGGCTTTTGCCTTGAGCAATATATTTTTCAGCTTTTTCACCCAATGCATCTGATAAATCAGCGATAAACTCCGTTTTATCTAACAGAGGATCATAGCAGTAAAATTGGCCACCCACATCATACCGAGTAGAAGAAAGTACATAATATACTTTGCCATCACTGGCATAGGATATGGCATTATACGTGTCGTGAGCACCAGCAAATCCTGAAAAATAATGTTTCGCGATCATTGTATCTGGTATAATTGGAGTCTTTTCTTCTCCCGCAGCAGATTGTTCGTGTGACAGGTTACACCCTGTAAACAATAGTAATGATGTCCCTAAAAATAAAAAAGATCGTCTCATAATTTAATTCTTTACATATATATATGAATATAGTCTATCTCATTCCTTTTTCTTGCGCTAAAGTTCTTGCGTTTTCAATGATTAGCGATTCGATTTGTTTATCCCATTTAGCAGGTAATCCATATACGTGCTGTGCCATATCTCCCTCATAACCACCTTCTTCAAGGATGACTACTGATGGTATATATCCCATAACATCATTAGCATATCCCATGACAAATATATCTTGTCCAAATAGTTCTTTCAATTTCACGGAATAAGCACTAACAAGTTCTCCCCCCAATATAAATAAACATTGGCGACCTATTTTCCAATATTCTATTGGGTAAGGATAGAATTTCATAAATGGCTCTCCTCTTTCATAAAATCCAATTATTCTTTGCGCCCATCTAGCATGAAAGTCTCCAGTTTTAGCCATCTCCTGTAATCTTTCCAGAGAAAGAGGTATATCAAAAGGAAGATTGATTTCTTTATATCGGGTTTCTAACTTACTTTCTTGCAATACCATGCCCTCTAATAAAACTCGTTCCACAGCATTGGCCAATTCTTTACCATACTGCATTGCAAGAGGAAGCGTATGGCGAGGCAAAGGATTCTGATCAGCTCCTGCTCCTTGGAAAAACAGAGCTGTTACACCTGGATATGTCTTTTCCAACTCAATTTGAGCAAACCCAGCATAATCGCCACAAATTTGATTCCCAGATAAAACCGTAGGATGACAAGCATAACCGAAAACGATAGCTATCAACCTCTTGTTTAGGTCTTCAATTTTAATGACAGGCACTGCATAATCATTGGGGCCATTTAAAACAGTCGTAGGTGTTAGTGTTGATGCATTATTATTGCGTCTGTTCACTTGAAAACGAGTAATCCCATTTTGAGTATAAATTCGTGCAGGTTGAATTTTTTGCAACGACTCATCCACCAATTGCATAAGATTATTTTCCAACTCTTTAGTATATTCATCTACGACATCCCAGTCAGCCTGACTCATGGGATAAATATCCTTTAAAGCACGCGACACAACCGGACCAGAATGGGTATGTGAACAGCTCAATATGATCTGAGATTTTTCAAATCCATACTTCTGCTTCAATTTTTCTCTAAATCTCTCCGATACATCTTTGGGTATGCTCAGTAAATCCATTGTTATCAAAATGGAACGATGCCCCAAAGCATCTTCAAGAACAAGAGCTTTTGCCCATAAATCATGCAATATTCCTTTTGAAGGTGAAGTTCGAGCAGCATAACCGGCCATCCAAATAGGGAAAGTAGGTGTTATGCTCTTTTTTGCAACTCCTATTTTCCATATTTCATTTTTATCCAGTTCTTTCTGCAATTCTTGCCCATTAGTGTAATGGAGACTAAACAGAACAACAAGAATGAAAATAAAGAATCTTCTAATCTTTGTCATTTCTAGCTATTTTTCAAATTTTTGTATAATTTTTTCTGCATTATCATGTATTTTTTCTATCGCAGTAACAATATCATCCATTGAACTTTTACCGGTTAATAACATATTTTGTGTTATCCAAATAGCTTCTTCATTACATATTTTGTCATTGGCCGGACATTGATTATTTGCTAAGAAATCGGCATAATTTAACTCTTTCTTTGAGTATATCTTTTGATATAGTTTCGATTCAAAAGCCGCCTTAATGAATGGTTGAGTATATAGCGACGTATAACCAGACGAACAAGGCACACCTTCGGCTCTCATTGCTTCTAAGAACAACGATCTACTCATATTTTTAAATTCACTTTTCACATATCGTAAGGGTAAAAGATGAAATGCAGCCTTAGTCGTTTCAGGATATAATTTGCAAGGCAAAATACCAGGTATAATTTTTATTCTTTCAGAAAGATATCTCCCATTTTCCCACCTCATTTCCGTTTCTTTCTCAAGATTCTGCATTTGCATTAAACCGATCGCAGCCTGATATTCAGTAAACCGTATCTTAGTTCCTATATTTAAAGAACCATTAGCAACAGCACCCACTGATGCCCCATAAGGAAAACCTAGATTATGAAAAGAAAAACATTTATCAACAAACATATCATTATCACTAACCACAGCTCCTCCTTCTCCTATCGGTAAATTTTTGGAAGTTTGGAAGCTAAAACATCCTGCATCTCCGATGGAACCAACCCGTTTATCTTTGATCTGGGCTAAATGGGCTTGACAAGCATCCTCAATCACAATCAAATTATGTTTCCGCGCTATTTGCATTATTCTAATCATATCGGCAGGAATACCCAAAATATGGACAGGCAATATTGCTTTCGTTTTTGATGTGATTTTTTGCTCTATTTTTTTAGGATTTATTTGGAATGTCTCGGAATCTATATCAGCAAAGACAGGAATTGCTCCATTCATTAAAATGGCTTGGACAGTAGCAACAAAAGTATAAGGTGATACAATAACTTCATCTCCTGGTCCAATATTAAACTGCGATATTGCAGTTATTAGAGCATTTGTACCATTCACCACAGAAAGACATCTCTTGGTGCCCACCATTTCAGCCCATTTTTTCTCAAATTCAGAAGTTACCGTTGCTCGTGACCATACTCCGCTTTGTAGTACTTTCAGTATTTGCTCATCATAAGTAGGTGATTTCCAGACGGGCCATGCTGGCCATAAATCGTAATGAGATTTTTTCCCTCCTAAAATAGCTGGAAGCTTAACATCACGGCCTCCTTGTCCCCAAACATATGGAGTCTGAAAAATTGATGTGGTCCATATTCCTATACCACCCATTATGCTTTTTTTTATAAAATCACGTCTTTTTATACCCATTATCATCTTATATTTAGTGTTGCGTATTAATCCTAGATTAGATTTTAGACTTATAAAAGAAAAACAAAACAATTCACAATTTCATCCACAAACTATTCGCTTAAAAACTCCAATATCTGTTTTCTTATTTTTCTAAAATAGGTCACGCTATTATCATAATCATCAAAATTCAAAATCAAACTATCCACGAACTCTTTTGATTTTTCAGGATTCTTTTTTTCTACCATTTTTAACAATTGATAATCATCAATGCCGTCTCTCATCGTTTCAAATCGTATAGAGCTATATAACTTATGATATCCAGGATATATTATACAATTATCTCCCGCCGGCAGCCGCCCTCTATCTCTTGAGGCGTCAACACTTAATTGATTTTCTATCCAATAATTAAGCCCCCAATGTAAATAACCTGTTATGCCATATTTATAATTTATCCAATGTAAAAAACGCGTCTGAATAAGAGGTAATTCTATAAATCTATTTGCATAATTTCCTCGTGGCCCAACACAAGTATAAAACCATATCTCTTTTCCTTCCTTTTTTAAATCCTGATAAAACTCATAATCTTTATGTAAGACATTGAGAACCGGGACCCAAACATCGATCGAACCTGCAAGCTCTTTTGAAGTCAAAACAGCATCTAATATTTTAACTCCAGGTAAAAACCTATGAATATAATTACTTATAGTTTTATAAGAAGGAGCATTATCAGATATTGGCTCATCCGCAATATGCTGTATGTATTTATTCAACCAGTTTTTATTAGCAAGATGTTCTCTTAATGCAGGTAGAAACTGTGCAATAAAATTCTTTGCTCTTACGTCGTCAACAGGGAGTAGGGTAAACCGAATACCATTTTCACATTTTATAGGATTCGGAGATGCTTTTAAATCACGGCTCTCTTCATTATCGGGAAGAGGTACTTCTACATAAAAAGGACTGTTCCATGCTTCTGATCGCCAAGCCAAATGCCCCCCTTCTATCTTCTCTAAAGAACCAGCTTCATCAAAAATTTCGACTTCTTTATCAAATCTGCTAAAATCAAACGTATATATACCATTATTGTAAGTATATAAAGTATTCCACACAGGAAACATCCTATATACATTTTGCCTATGTGACGCCATAATTTCAGCATGCATCTTTATTAATTTCCAATAAAGAGAAGAATAAGGTTTTACAGGCTCATTCTTATTTAAATAGCCCAAAATAACCGGATTAAAATGTGCAGACCAATTTGTTACAAACAAAGGAGATTTACCTAATGTAATTGGATATACACGTATATAAAAATCTTTATTCCATATTCTTCTTTTCCCATCAATATCCCCAGTTATTCTTATAGTTCCTTTATACAGTCCAGGAACTGTCTTTGCATCAGTCGGAACAGAAATCCATAAAGGCTGAACCTCTTCTTCTGCTATAGAAAAAGCGGAATCTGTCAAAATCGGATCAGGAAAATATCCTGACGAAGAACGTATTATATCTTTGGAAGGAGGATTATAAGAACGCCCGACAGGAACATAACCGACCCACCCTGCCGTCGCTCCCATTAATTGTGCCGAACTAGAAGATAAGATACTACTCAAAGCTATCCTCATATTTTGTATTTCAGCATTCCCTTTCACGACTACTTGAACACTCGCAATTTCTCCTTTTGCAACTCTTATAGTATCTATATCATCTTTGAAATAACTTCTTTCCTTAAGAACCTTAATCAAGGGGTCCACTTGATATAAATGAATATATTCAGAACAAAATCCGTATGCTGTAATTGTACAGAAAAAAACGGTTAAAAAAAACTTCTTAAACATATCTATTTTTATTATAATTATTAAAAGAATCTCATATCTTCTGTTCTGGAAATCAATCCGATAATTTTTATGATACGCTTATAATCAAATGGGTTATTTTTTTCTCTGTTTTCTTGGTAAAAAGCCTTTCCCCATTCTCTGACATTCCCACTAGTTTGATATTTCTCCCATTCATGAAATAATTGCTCAGCCTCTCCTAACTTATCCAATTGATAAAGAGAAATGCATTGTAACAGAGTATTTATAGAAGTATGATCAGAATCAACAATAGCTATTTTTTGAAAAATTTTCTTTTTCATTATCTGATTACCTAATTTCAGGTAAATCATAGCGCTTAACCAATCCTCTAATCGTGAATCTATTAGTTCCTCATATGGTTTTCCAACGCCCAAGTTTCTAGGCCAACGGTTAGCTTCCTCTATTTTCCTTAATGCTATAGCCAAATTGCCCCTATTTAAGGCTTGCACAGCTAACATTAACTTAGTTTCTTCATAAAGAAGCCTACCATCTCTTGATCCTTCAAAAGGTAATATGCGAATCTTTTCTAATACTTTTTCTGCTCTTTTATATTGTTTGTTTCTAATCAAGGCCCTAATATATAAAATAGCTGTAGGAAAGTGAGATGAATTTTTATTATAAAATAAAGAAATCAAACTCAATGCTTTATCAACTTCCGATTTATCTAAATAAAGTCTCGTAAGTTGATGTACATACCGCCACTCTTTAGAATCCAACGATATTGCCTTTTGAATATCAGCCTCTTGTTCCACCTCATTAGTAGAAAGCTGGGATCTTATAATATAGAAAGGAGCAAAATCCGGTTTATCCATTACGGACAAAAGTAATTTTCTAGCTGCATCTTTATTATTCCGGAAAATATTTATCAATGATAAATAATAAACAGACTTCCATCCACTTCGACAATTTACTGCCCAATTAAAAACAGGTTCGCTTTCTTCACGAAAAGGAAAAACAAAAGATGGATCCAATTGCTCAGCCTTTAATAATTCATCTCTGTCATTATTCAAATATGCCACCCAATACTTAATTTCCGGATTCAAAGGAGCCATAGTTAAAATATTTACAGCCCGATCCTTTAAACCTAAAGAATTATACCAGATGCCTAATTCCAAATATATCTGCTCTGGCATTTCACATTTTATACTCTTACAAAAAATTTCTTTAGCAGCTAAAACTGTATTTTCTAAATATTCTTCGAATTGAACAAAATGATTTAAAGGATCTTTATCCTTAATTTGATCAGCAAAAAACCTGAATTTATCTTCACACTTTGTTAATTTATATAATAAACATAATAATTGTAAACTTTCAATATTGTACTGATTCTCCATCAAACTTTTTTCCGCATATCTAATTGCCTTTGCGTATTCATTCTTTGACACATAAATTTTAGCGATCTCTGTCAGAGCAGCGCACCGATAAGAAGAAGAAAGTGAAGCGACCTCAAATCCGTCTAAAGCATCATAATATTGTTTTAATTTTAATGCAGCCTTTCCATACTCAAAATTTGCAGCAGGGTCATATGTATCAATCGTCAGAGCTTTATAAGCATAAAAAAAAGCCGAATCATAGTTCATTTTATTATAAAAAAGCCGAGACATTTCTGTTAATGAGGGAATAAAATATTCATCATACTCTAATGATTTCCGAATAAAGGTTTCCGCCTGATCATAAATTCTTAATCCTAAGAGATCTCTGCCCCTAAAATATTGACCTTGCGCTGTATTCCAATTAAATTTATCGTTTTTACTAACTGGCCTTTTCAATTCAACATTCTCTTTACTCCACAACTCTTTATTTTGCAAGGTCACAAAATACACTGAATCTATTCTATTAAAATAGAAACGAGACACATGAGGTTGCCCAATACCCAAAGTGACTTGTTCTTGAAAAAGTAATTCTTTATTGACATTATAGAATTTCAACGTATCTTTTATTGAATAAAGAGGAGAAAGATTGAAAGTAAACATTCCGTTTTTTTCGTTAACATTTACTACACCTTCTAATGTGACATTACTTACTCCCTTTGTTCCCTTATAAGGAAACCAATATTCACACCAAACATCGGTTGAATATGGCATAAATGTAATTTGTTTAAAAGGTGTCAAACTACTAATTATCATATTTTGATTGAAAAGTCTTCCACTTTGGAGCTCAACATATTGACCTTTATGATCTGTCAGTAATTCCTCCCAAATCTTTCCCTGATCAGACAGTGCCCAACTAAAAATCTTACGTCCTAATTTCTCTTCCCTATCTGCATAATGCATCATTCCATAATCCTCCGAAGCCCAATATGCGCCCCAAAAAGGGCTATGAGTTCCTACAATATGATAGGACTTTGATCCTACAAAATCATTTTCTGCCCACCGCGCCAAATTTTTATTTTTCAAAGAATCTAAGGGCCAGGGTAAAGCAATACCATCATGGCGAACTATATATTTCCCTGAATAAATAAATTCCAAATCCTCTTTAGCAAGCACTCCTGCATTTACCCAATTATAATAAGGCTGACTAATAGATGTAGCATTATGCCAAACAGAACGAGTAGTAAACCATCCTTTATCCATCGGTAAGTTTATTTCGACAGCCCAACGAGTTCTTGTTAATAGATCCAACATTCCAATGAAACAACTCACACTTCCATCATTATTCTTTTTTGTAATATAATCTATCGGGAAGGAACAAGAAGGAGAATGTCCTACTATCCCATAATTAAATTCAACTCCTCCGCTAGTCCATGGCCCACGCAATGAAATATCCCTAAACTTGACAACATCGTTTCCATAGAATAATTCTTTCCCATTCGTCTTATCAACAACTGACCATATTTTTCCTCCTATTTGAGGAAAGATCTTTATTCGTAAATAATCATTTTCTAATTCTACAATCCTCCATTCTTTTTTCTTAGAATTAATTGTATAACCATCAAATCTATAATATGGATATATTTTCCCAAAGACTGGAATGGGATTTGGATCTGAAAAAGGATAAGTGGTATATCTCTCTGTGTATTCTCTTATTTTGGAAAAATTTTGCCCATAAGAAAAAACAGTAATTATAATAAAAGACAAAAAAAAGAATAATGGTTTCATATTTTTGATATATCAGGAAGATGTCCCGATTTTATAAATTTATGCCGAGACATCTTCCTGTTTATTCAACTATTTATTATTCGCAATTCATTGCCATCCAGGATTTTGTGTCAAATTCGAGTTTTTATCTATTTCTGTACTCGGAATAGGCCACAAAGAATCTTTATCTTCAAATTTCGTATAATAGATGTGATTACCTAACGCATCCGTCACATCTCCATTCATCAATTCTTTGGCAATGCCCCATCTTATAATATCATAATGCCTTAGCCCCTCGGCAGGAAATTCAACGGCTCGTTCATGAACAATTCTCTTGAAAACAGCCTCTTTCGTTCTAGCCTCTAACCAAGCCGGTCCACTATTAATTTCAGGCATATTCACAGAGGGCCTTTGCCTTACCATATTAATATATTTAACAGCATCATTCAACCGACCCAGTTCATTATAACATTCCGCAAGCATCAGCAGAACATCTGCATAACGAATAATCGGGAAATCGATAGGTATATTAGCCCTTGAAAGGCCCGAAATTCCCATGTCCCCTTCCGGTACAAACTTCCGGTATAAATACATATAATTACTTTTGTAGCGATTAATTACGATAAATCCATTTATAGTGTTTACGCCCGTTGCATAAATAAATTCACATAGTTTATTTTTTCCTCCTACATAACCAAGATAATTGGTATAAGGAAGAATTATCGTTTCTTTCATTCTAGGATCTCGATGTTCATACATATCCAAAAGCTGCTTATAATATTTAGGATAAGATTCAACCGTTTTTAAATCTTGGGATAAAGTAGCCTTTAGCGTTTGTTCTCTCACACTTGTGCTCTCATTATATCCAGGAATAAAATCATTCCAATTAAAAGGACGTCCATCTTTACATTCATAGCTATCAACCAATCCTACAGATGGCATTACATTGTTCCAACTTGTCCCGATGCAAGCATTACTACCCATATAAAAAGCATATGGCATTCCTAAATTATATCCTACCTGATAATAATTTTGAATTGAAAACACCATTTCATTACTTCTATGCCCTGTTTGAGTAAAAAGATCACCATAATTCGAATACAATCCATACCCATATCCTTTAGTTCCTGGGTCCAATACAATTTCTTCAAAATCTTTTGTAGCTAAATCATATTGTTTATTATAAAGATAGACTTTCCCTCTTAAAGCATAAGCAGCCCCCTTAGTTGCACGACCATAGTCGCTTTGTGCCCACTTTATTGGGAGTGAACCAATCGCATCTGCCAAATCTTTTAATATAAAAGCTCTAGTTTCTTCTGCAGAACTACGAGGTTTTAACAAATTCATATAATCTTTATTATAATCAGTCGTTTCATCATATAATGGTACACCTCCAAAATGTTGCATCAGAAAGAAATAAAACAGACCACGAAGGAACTTTGCTTGTCCAATAACTTCATTTTTCACTCCTTCACTTATATTCATATCCATTACATTTCGAATCACAGTATTTGCCCGTGCTATACCTTCATATGAATGAGCCCATCTATTAGACACATAACCAGATGTAGAAGTTAAAGTCCCATTACTGATTGCAAGGTAGCCAGGGTCATCATATCCTATTCCAATATCCGAGACACAATCCATACTAAATAATCGCCAATAAGTTTCTTGTAATTTTAAAGCCTGATAACAAGCATTAACTGCTTCAACAGCCTGATCCTCTGTTTTCCAAAAAGTCGTTGAACTTAATTTATCTTGCGGAAAACGATCTAAATCATAACATCCAGTAAAAGTCCCCAGGAACACTAACGATAGAATTTCTATTATATATATATTCTTTTTCATATTAACTCAATTTAAAATGATAAATTGACACCAACAACTGCCTGTTTCATAGAAGGATATGACATTCCAGGAACTTCAGGATCCATTCCTTTAAAATTCGTGAATGTAAAATAATTCTCTAAGCCCCCATATATCCGTAATTTCGTCAAATCCATATGGGAAATTACTTTTTGAGGGAATGAATACCCGATTTGGATATTCCTTATTTTTAAGTAAGAGACATCCTGCAACCAAAAATCACTGTTTTGAAGATTTCGACTATCTCCTTCCAGCATCGTACGAGGAAAACTAGCTTGCGTTGTACGACCTTCATACCATCTTCCGTCAGCGACTTCACGATTAATAATTCTTGATTGCCTAAGTTGTGTAGTATAATACGTATTATAAAAATATTGCTTTATTTTACCTATACCATCCATTGAAACAGAAGCATCAAAATCCTTATAATTTACTCCAAATGAGAAGCTATACATCAATTGAGGATTAGGGCCATTCCCGATGTTTACCCTATCATCCGAATTCACTAAACCATCCCCATTCATATCTTTATAGAGAAAATCACCCAATTGAGGTGTTCCAAAAGGAAATGGATTCATCTTTTTATTTGTACTCGGATCCAACGGAGCGTTATCAATTATTTGCTGTACTAAATCCAAATCGGTTTGAGTCTGTACAATCCTGTCTACTTTAAGTACATAGTCAGTATTAATAGCTAATCCTTCCTTAATCATTCGAGTTCCTGAAAGAGAATATTCATTCCCTTTGAATTTAACTACCTTATTTTTATTAAATGTAAAATTAGTTTCTATAAAATAATTAAATTCATTTGTTTTATCTCTCCAGGACAAAGATAATTCTAAGCCTCTATTTCTTACTTTTGCAGCATTCTGAGTAGGAATACTTGATATCCCATGAACAGCCGGAGCCGGCAACGAAATCAAAATATTATCCGTCAATTTATTATAAAGATCAAGACTTCCTGATAATTTATTTTTCAAAAAGGCCCAATCGACACCCACATTTGTAACTTTGGTTGATTCCCAAGTCAAATTAGAATTGGCAATCGCAGATTGATAAAATCCGACAATCGGAACATTATTAAAAACATATTGGGTGGTAGAAAGAACTGGAATAGCATCATAGTTTCCAACAGCATTGTTTCCTAATGAACCATAAGAAATCCTTAATTTAAAATTATCAATCCACTGACTATGCAACGACTTCATAAATGGTTCTTCCGTTATACGCCACGCAGCAGAAAATGAAGGGAAATTACCCCATCGGTTATTCCCAATAAACCGGGAAGAACCGTCTCTTCTGAAGTTGAATTCAAAAAGGTATTTTTCATCCCAGCTAAAGTTCAATCTTCCAAAATAAGATCGCATGGCCCAATCGGATAATGATCCAGAAGCCGTGGCATCACCAGTTGCAGCATCGATTTGAGTAAGAGCTATATCTATCAAGTTTTGTTTCGATGCACTAAAATTTTCTGAAACATATTGTTCTTGACTACCTCCAAGCATGGCTTTAAAGTATAATTTATTAAAAACTGTTTTTTCATATGCAATTGTTAAGTCCATGAAATTTCGTGTATACCGGCTTTCGGAGTTGGTAACTGTTATATTTTGTTTTGAATCTATAACTGTTTGGGTATTTGTTTGGAAATTCCAAAGTTCTAACGGAACAGGAATCGTTGTTAATTTATTAACATATAATGAATAGTTATAAGAACCGTCAATAAATAATCCCCTTATCGGATTTAGAGATGCAAAAAAACGTCCGTTGAAGACATGAGATGTATTGCTTCCTGAAATAGACCGCATGTAAGCCAATGCAGAACGAGCAACCTGATTGTCTTCAATATTTTGTGTACCACCTAACCGACCATCAGGATGTTTAACCGTTACAGTCGGAATTGCCAAAATAGAGTTTGTAAACATATCCGATAAATTACTACTACCTCGATCTTTATTGGTTAATATTCCATTCAAATTCATACCGACATTTAACCATGGGGTAATCTGGAGTTTGTTGTTAGCTCTTATACTATATCTGGAATAAGCTGTATTTTCTATTATTCCGGGATTATTAGCATAATTGAATGATATAAACGAACTAGATCTCTCTGTCCCTCCCGATACAGATATATTATGATTCATTGTATTTGCAGTCCGGAACGCCCCATCATTCCAACTGGAATTAGGCCAAAGAATCGGATCATCATTGGCATGGTCTTTCCATAGTTGAATATTGGCGTCCGAATAGATCTGGGCTTGTTTAGAGTTCTTTGCCGCCTCATTAATTAGTTCCATCCATTCAACACTATTGCTGACAAACGGCATCAAATGAGCAACTCGTTGGGCTGCATAATAGCCATCGTAATTGATGTTTATTTTGCCTGATTTCCCCTGTTTAGTAGTTATCAATATAACTCCATTTGCTGCTCTTGATCCGTAGATAGAAGCAGATGCAGCATCTTTTAATACAGAGATATTTTCAATGTCTTGTGGAGATACCCTTGAGATATCACCTTCTACACCATCGATAATAATTAACGGAGACGAATTGTTGAGAGTTCCTTGCCCACGTATCATTAACGTAGCATTACTCCCCGGGTCATTATTCTGAGAACGAACATATAAACCTGGAGCAAGACCAGCAAGACCCGCTGATAAATTAGTGATCGGTCGACTTGCGGCAACTTTTCCTATGTCTATGGAAGACACGGCACCAGTCAAATTTACTTTCTTTTGGCTCCCATATCCGACTACCACAACCTCGTCTAAAGCCTGAAAGTCTTCTTTTAAAGTTATATTTAAAAAGTTCTGAGAATTAATTGAGTATTCTGAAGTCAAGTACCCAACATAAGATACAACAAGAATGCCTTGTTTTAAAACATTACTTAATGAAAACTGTCCATTTAAATCTGTTGATGTTCCCAAAGATGGATTAGATTTCAACCGCACAGATGCTCCAACAATAGGCTCCCCTTGGATATCGACTACCTTCCCTGTTATATTTATATTTTGGGCATTGGTTGTACATATAGAGAGCAGAAAAAATAATATTATACAAAAGATATTTTTCATATGTTCACTTTTTATTTTTTAACATATATTTATTATATGCATGCAATCAAGCAATAAACAGATTCCCCTACATGTTTTGTAAGCGATTATTTCGAATTCCTTATAATTATATGTTTTTATTTCCTTATTATTAAAGGATATGGAGATGAGAAAGGTTATATGCTAATGTTCATACATTTATTATTTTAAATTAAACATCAATTTTATTATTATAAAAACACATGTGCCTAAATTAGATTGGATAGTATTTTTTCATTCTCCCAAATTTTCTATCGATAAAATATAATATAACAATGATTACAATTTTACTTTTGCTAACTGATCTCTATTTTCATAGACTTTCATTATTGCATTTACAATATCATCCATGTCTTTCTTTGTTCCCAATAATGGACCAGAAGCCCATAGCATCAGCATTTCTTCCGAACAAATTTTATCACAGACTGGACAAGCAAGTTCTTCCTTATATTGTTTTAACCGTGCCGGCGAATACATCTCTTGATAAACTTTCAACCCGAGAATATGGTCAACCCACGGTTCACGATGCAAACCGTTCGGAATATAGGAGCTAAGACTAATTCCTTCAGCGGCCAATGCCTTTAAGAAAACAGCACGATCTACATTGTTAAAATATTCTTTTCGATAACCCATTGTATATAAATAGAAAGAACCACTCTCTGTCCCATTATATAATTTCTGAGGAACTACACCCGGACAGGCTTTCAATTTAGAAGTCAGGTAAGCAGCATTCTCATTTCTTCGCTTCCATTGTTCCATTGCATTGGGCAATTGAGCCAACAGAACAGCTCCTTCAAATTCATTCATCCTATATTTCGGCCCAATTGTCACGCTTCTTCCTTTTTTATTCGTTCCATGGTTCATTACAGTATAACACTGATCCATTAGGCCTCCATCATCTCCTAGAATAGATCCGCCCTCACCACATGGTATTGTTTTAGACGATTGATGGCTAAAACAGCCCAAGTCACCAATAGTACCTAACCTCTTTCCACGATATTGTGCTAAGTGGGCTTGACAAGCGTCCTCTATCACATAGAGTTTGTGTTTTTTTGCTATCGTGAGAATACTATCCAAATCACAAGGCTGTCCCATTATATGAACTGGTATGATTGCTCTCGTATAAGGGGTAATTAGACGCTCAACAATCGTAGGGTCCAATTGAAACGATTCTCTATCGATATCAGCTAAGACAGGAAGAGCTCTTGCCGATATAATGCCAGAGATAGTACCCATATCCGTATAGGGAGTAGTTATCACTTCATCCCCAGGACCTATACCTAAAGCTTCAACGCAAGTATGAAGAGACTGAGTTCCTGACCCTGTAGCCACACAGTATTTTGCACCCATTAAAGAGGCATACTCCTTTTCAAAAGTTGGAACAGTACCATTAGGAGAGTCAATCCTACACCAAATGCCACTACGTGCGGTTTTTGTTATTGAAGCAACTACTTTTTCATCCACATAGGGCCATTTTGGCCACGACTTATTTTGTCGTACAGGAGTTCCTCCCAAAATAGCCAATTTGTTTACTGAAGAGGATAGTTTTTCAAAAGCTGATACATTATTGGAAGCAACTACACCCAAAGTAACAGCTGAAGCAGTAGTCATAAATTGTCGGCGAGAAATCTTATTCATACTCATATATATTATAATATTAAGAGAAATAATTATTTTACATTTATCTATAAAAAATCAACTACAATACAAATATAGAAACATAAAAACCATAAAATCGCACACTTTGCGCACAAAAATCTTCAAAAAGCGTCTATAAGAAAGATAGAAAAAATTCCACAAGATCATATTTATTATTTAGCACAAAGTGCGTTAAGAGTTTTCAAAAATGGATTATACTCTCTCTTTGAATTCCGAGAAATTGACTTTTAATGTAGTCTTCTACACTTAAAACGAATTTTTTATAATTAATTCAGAAATAGCGTAGAATATAGATAATTACCACTCACTCTCACTTCATCGAAGTATACCTTTTTCGATAAATCAGATTTGAGTAAATGCAGTCCCACAAATAACCGAAGTAATAGTTACAAATAATGATAAGAAGCTTTTTTCATCTTTACATTTCGAATTAGAAGGTTAACACTTTTTAATATTCAGCAAGCATCTCTTATGCTTTCTATAGAAATGCACAATACAAAAATAATGAGGCAAGAAAGGAATAATGCGACATTTTGCGCATACTAATCTTCAAAAACCGTCAATAAACTGATTTCTAAACATCTTATTTCTTATAAACTTTAACATAATCAATCATAAAAGTATCTGGTGCACACGCTGTCTTTTGTTCTTCCAATTTACCTACCGGTTCATAACTCACGATCAAGTATTCATCCACGTGAGATATAGCTTCTCTCACTTCATGGAATTTTAATCCGTCTATATAAAACACATATTTTTCCGAGGTCCATTCGACTGCAAAAAGATGATATCCTTCATCAAGCCCTTTCAATCGACTCTTCAACGGCCCTACTCCTTTCTGATTTGGTCCGTATGCCCAATGATAAGCATGAGTTGTAATATCAGCACCATATTTCTTGAAATATTCAAAGATATCGATTTCTACCCCAAACAGTCCGGGGTCTTCTCCTTCGGATATATGGGGAGATTGCAGCCAGAAGGCAGCCCAAGGTCCGACGGATTTAGGCATTCGCGCCCTACATTCAAAATAACCGTAGGTCGTTTCAAAGCGTCCTTGAGATCCTATGGCTCCTATTACAATGCTATCTCCGATAATATCATAAATAATATTCAAATTACCATTCTCTATCCGAACAGAACGAGTATCATTATAGCCAATACGACGAGGACCAAGTTGCCTCAATGCCCATTTAGTCGAATCTAATTTCGTTCCATTAAAATGATCTTCCCAATATAATTTATATCCTAAGCTTTCAGGAGTATAGATTTCTTGGGATATTGCATTATTTTCCGACAAAACCTTTTTCTCTGATGAAAAAGATGAACAACTTACCATAAACGACAGAAACAAAAGAAATAAAATATAATCTTTCATAATTATTAGATTTCAAAACATATTCCAAACACTTATTACATAGAAGAGAAAACAACTACAGCAACTATATAGTAAAATAAAAATAGCATTAACGATCCAATAAAAAAATCAACTTATGAATTATTCATTCTCCATGCATATTCAACAATTAATATTGAGACATTCTTGTTTACAAGTTTTTCTATATTCTGATTCAGCATCATATTCATATTATCATTTCCCAACCCGGCTCATAATCACGGCTCCATAATTTCATGGCTTCCGGGTCAGATAGAATATGACCATTTGTCGGATCAATCCGTAGAGAACGGCCTACACGCTGGGCAATATTTCCTAACTGCATCAGCAAGGTACTTTTATGCCCCGATTCTATATCCGAATGCAATTTTTCTCCTTCTCGGATTGCATCAAAAAAGTTTTGGATATGAAAAGCATCCAATTTCTCTGCCGGATTCATCAGGTTACGCGGATCAATAGGAATTTTGCTATTCTGTTCTTTGATCAATTTATTATCCAATCCGAATATTTTATATCCATCACTGCCTGTGATCAAAAGACTGCCTTTTTCTCCATAAAACATACTTCCTACGCTGCTACCTTCTATCGTCCGGCCATTACAACTACGCCCTTCCCATGACATCGAAAATTTATTGCCGAATTCAATATTGATTATCTGCGTATCTGGGGTCTCCCAATCATCCTCTGCAAAATATCGTCCACCAGCCGAATTGACCATAGTAGGATAGTCGACCTCCATACCCCAACGCAGAATATCGATCATATGCGTACCATTGTTCAAGGCTTCCCCGGTTCCCCAATGCCAGAACCAATGCCAATTGTAATGTATTATATTATCTTTATAAGCTACCCGGGGAGCAGGTCCCTGCCATAATTCCCAATCTAGCCATTCGGGTACTGGCACTTCTTTCCCGATGCCGATCGGCTTCCGGTTATTCGTATACCAGGATTTCCCAAAATAGACCTTTCCTATGATTCCTTCTTTCAAAGCCTGTATCCCTTCACACACATTGGGCCAGGAACGGCGTTGATTCCCCATCTGTAAAACCCGGTTGTATTTCTTCGCTGCCTGCATTAGCAATTCTCCTTCTGCCGGAGCATAGCTGCAAGGTTTTTCCAAGTAGATATTTTTACCGGCCTGCATGGCCAACAAAGCAGCCGGCGCATGCCAATGATCTGGTGTTGCAATAATTACTGCATCTACATCTTTTTTCTCAACCATTTTTCTCAGGTCTTTTATTCCTTCTGGTTTATAGCCTACTGCCTGATCAATGGAGTTTATACATTTACCAATTGCACGCGAATCCACATCACAAATATAGATCACCTCACACCCTTTCTGCTTGGCAAAATTTGTAGATACAGCCGTCCCTCTCGAATTCACGCCGATAGCACCCACCCGGATTTTGTCATTTGCTCCGATTACATTTGCATAACTCTTTGCACTCATACCGGGAATAATGCCGCCAAATGAAATGGCCGCAGTTCCCAATGCTGCTTTTTTGATGAAATTACGTCTGGTTGTCATAATATCATATATTAAAATGTTTTTAATCGATCGGCTTTTTTATGCATCTTTCTATTTTAGAAAATACTCAAAAAACAGGTATATCTGTTCATTTGATTCTAATGTTCCACTATGTGTTGGCCTATTAGTCATACCTACACGATCTTTATATCCCAACACTTTGTTTACAGCTATGGTATGATTCAGAGGGACCCACCTTTCGATAGGATCTTCAGATCCTCCGGAGACTAAGAATGAACGCGGGGCCATTAATGCATGTAATTCATGCAAATCATATCCTTCTTTTCTTAATTCCACATACAATCCTGTTGCCGGATTCTCTTCTGTAATTACCCCCCTCTTTCTCCATGGAGGTGTTTGGTACCCTAAATAATAAGGCTCCCAATAATTGACGGATTCACGGGACTCGTCAAAGACGATACCCGGATCAGACCAAACAGCACATGTAAACTTATCGAAAAGGCATGAGGCAAACATAGCCCATTTTCCTCCAAAAGAATGTCCCATAATTCCAATACGAGCAGTATCGACCTTCTCTATTTTTGCTAAAGCATACCATGCATTTGCAGCAGCATAAGCTAAGGTTGAAAGTGGTGCTATCGTTGCATTTTCAACCGACGGATAAAAAAGAGAGTAAATTTTAGCTTGCGTTGCCTTAGCTGTCCCCAAAGATAGAGTAACAAAACCTCTTTTTGCTAATTGATAAGCATAATCGCGAAAAGGTTTATTGCCATATCCTATACTCGTTTCAGGCTCGTAATATACAGTTATTACCGCTGGCATTTTCTCCTTATTTTCAGGTATCAGCAAATATCCTTCAGTATTCTCATTAGGCATCCAACGTAGACGAATCTTAAATTGTTTAAAATTCTCTCTTTTTATCGAATCAAGAAATTCTAACTCAGATTTTTCCAATAATGGAGGCCACTCTCCCATTTTTTTTGTCCAATCACTTAATATCTCGTCCCTTCTCTTTTGCCAATCTCTGGCAGATTCTACTTTTTTACCATTGGCAAATAGTAGAGGCGATCTATAATTTCCATAAACATTACGATATTCTATAGGTGGAGAAAAATAAACCTTCAGTTTATCCCATATTTCATTCTTCTTCAGTTCATCTGATGTTTTTAAAACACAAGATGAAAGAGAGAATGCCAAAAGTAGGAAGCAGATAATAATATTTGTAGTTCTCATTATACTGTTTGATTTTAAAAGATTTATATAGGGTCCATCCACTCTTCCTATTTTTCCGATGAAAACGATCCTAAAGCTGATTATTTAGCATATCAGAGAAAATTCTTTCACGCTATCGGGTTCCAAATATAATGCGGCATTTTCATGCTTGCGTAGGAATGTTGCCGGAATAGCTTCTGAGATCGGATCGTTGATCGTATGAGATACAGCCCATGCCTTCGTTCTTCCCGGCACTATGCAAAATAACTTCTCTCCACTCATCAACGCCGGTATGGTCAAAGTAAAGGCATAGGCCGGAACCTCGTCCAAAGTGGCAAAACATCCGTCATTCACTTGCTGAAGGCGGCAAACTTTTTCCAAATCAACTACTTTAATCCACTCCGGATCATTCTCTTTGGCAACATGCGGATCATTAAAAGCAATATGACCGTTTTCCCCAATTCCCATGCACACTATATCAATAGGATGCTGCTTTAGCAATCGGGTATATCGCTGGCATTCCAATTGTTGATCCGGATTATTTCCGTTAATATAATTCACGGTTTTGAATGGTAAACGGCTAAAAATACGCTCTCTCAAAAAATTACCGAACCGCTGTGGAGCTTCCTCCGGCAAATTTACATATTCATCCATATGAAACGCATTCACCCGCTGCCATTCTATCCCTTTCTCTTTAGAAAGAGCTTCTAAAAACTCATTTTGAGAAGGTGCTGCAGCAAACACTATGTTGACCTCTTCTTTACTATCCAACAGGGCGCGTATCGCCGCAGCGACATCTCCTGCTGCCATCTCTCCCATTTCTTTACGTGATTCGTACACTCTCACTTGCAACAGATCTTTCTTAAAAGACTTAATTAACGACATCTCTTCTTTTTATATTTTATATACTATATCGCCGTTAACCATCGTCATTTTTACATTGATCCTTTCATCAAAAATAACAATATCGGCATCTTTATTCTCTACTAATGAACCTTTACTCCCTTCTATTCCCATAATATGCGCCGGGGTATGCGTCATCATACGCACCGTTTCCAATAGTGGAATACCGGCTTTAAAATGCATTGTCCGAACCAAACGATCCGCTGTAGCAACACTACCCGCGAAAGCTGTCCGGTCTAATAATTTGGCAACGCCATCTTCTACAATAACTTCCTGTCCTTTATCCAGGCTTCCTAAAATACTTTTCCCTTCAGGCATGCCGGCCGCACGCATGGAATCTGTTATCAGCGCAATTTTATCCGGTCCTTTTATTTTGTAGATCAATTGTAGTAAGCTGGGAGGAAGATGGGCGCCGTCGGCAATAATTTCTACGGTCATCTCATCGATTAAAAAAGCGGATTCTATAACTCCGGCATATCGAAATCCGTTCTTACGCGTAACTCCGGACATACCGGAATACAAATGGGTCACATGGGTATATCCCCATTCAAAAGCCGGAAGTACTTCTTCATAAATAGCATCTGTATGAGCTATTGCAGGTAAGATTCCATGGGAAAGCAAAGCTTCCGCAAAGGCCTTACTTCCTTTCAATTCCGGTGCCGAACTCCATCGGGCAATATCATGAGTTGCTCCTAATACGGCAAGGTATTCTTTGGGGTCCGGATTACGAATATATTTCGGATCCTGGGCTCCCCGTTGGTTCATGGAAAAATAGGGCCCTTCCAAATGAAGCCCTAACAAGGAAGCGCCCTTTGTATTTAAAGCGTTTGCCTGTTTATAAACGTCAAACGCCCGGAACATTTCCTCTTCCGTAGAGGTTAAAGTCGTAGGATAAAGTGAGGTGGTACCATGCCGGGCATGGGTTTCGGCGCTTTGAAGGTAAGCTTCCACCGTACCATCCATAAAATCGCTTCCTCCGGCACCATGGGTATGCAAGTCGATAAAACCCGGCGAAACATAGTTGCCTCCCGCATCAATTACTATAGCATCCGGAAAATTGACATCATTTATCCCAACTTCACAGATTTTCCCATTTTCAACGCAGACTACCCCATCTTCGATTTCTTGGTATGGGGTCAATAGCTTGCCATGAATGATTTTTTTTCTGTTTTTCATCATTCGCTTTTTTATCTTCTTTCATCAAACACATCAATAGGTTATTAAATGTATAGATTTTAGCAACCTAATAAATGTGAGCAAGAAAGAACGGTTAATCATTAAAGCAAAGATAAGAAAGCCAGAGGGAAGGTGGCTTTCAATTTACGCAGATTAATCCTCAAATGCCGTCAAAAAAAATAAATCAAAAATATTGACGCTGCAACGCCTTTTTATTTTAGCAGTGGAACGGTCTAAATTCCGGCGCCCAAGATCATCTTAACTTTTTCGTAACATGTTCTAAACATAAACGAAACATATAACCGTTTTTTCTTATTTTTGCACTCGAATTATTCGAGTCGCCCGACGGACAGCTCTCTGCTTTAACCAAGGCGATGCTCTTTCCCATAGAAACAATGTAAATAAACTAATAGACATAAACAAATGAAAATTAATTCTTTATTGAGCCTATTCTCGCCAAAAGACGTGATATTCTTTCCTTTATTGAATGAATCGGCGGCGTCTTTGCTGCAAGCATCCGCTTATCTGGAGGAGTTATTCAAAAATTCAGATGACCTGGAAAAAAGGAAGGAACTCGGAAGATTGATAAAAGAAGAAGAAATAAAGGGAGACCGGGTGACCAACCAGATTGTTAAAGCCTTGAACGAAACGTTTATTACTCCGTTTGACCGGGAAGATATCAATAAGTTGGCCGATGAAATGGATGATGTCAACGATGAGATCTTCCGCTCATCCCATAAAGTCCTGCTTTATTTTCCCAAAAGCTTACCGGCATGTACCATAAAAATAGCCGAAATTATTCATAAGGGAACAATTGAAATACAAGGAGGCGTTAACGAATTGGCAAGCATAAAGAAAACGGATCTACGGTTCAAGCAACATTACCGGGAAATAAAACGCCTTGAGGAAGAAGCGGATGGAATATACGAGGACGGCATCATGAACTTGTTCCAAAAGGAAACGGATCCGACAGAACTGATCAAACTAAAAGAAATTATCCAATGTCTGGAAAAGACGGCCAATAAAATAAACAATACGGGTAAAGTCTTAAAAACCATTTTCGTCAAATACGCTTAAAGATGGAGGCTACGACTTTACTTCTTGTTGTCATTGTTCTCGCTGTTGCATTTGATTTCATCAATGGTTTTCACGATGCGGCCAATTCGATTGCAACGATTGTTTCAACTCATGTCCTGACACCCTTCCAAGCCGTTCTCTGGGCTGCCTCGTTCAATTTTCTCGCTTTATTTGTCGCTAAATATATCATAGGGGAATTCGGAATCGCCGATACGGTGTCCAAGGTCGTTATCGGGGAATATATCACCCTGCCGATTATCATCGCCGGATTGATTGCCGCCATCTTGTGGAACTTGCTGACATGGAGGCTGGGCATCCCCTCCTCCTCTTCCCATACCCTCATCGGAGGATTTGCGGGCGCCGCCATTTGTGCCGCCGGGTTCGGATCCATCCATGCCCCAGTCATCATTAAAATCGCAGCGTTCATCGTCTTGGCGCCAATCATCGGAATGGTGATCTCCGCTATTATCACAATCGGGGTGTTGTGGGCTTACCGCAAAGTGAACGCAAGGAAAGCGGAAAACAGTTTTAAAAAGCTACAGTTGGTTTCCTCAGGGTTATTCAGTTTGGGGCACGGATTGAACGATTCCCAGAAGGTAATGGGGATTATTGCGACGGCAATGATTTCGGTCGGGCAGATCGGAAGTGTCAACGAAGTGCCGGATTGGGTACCGTTCACCTGTTTTGCCGCCATCGGTATGGGCACCATGATGGGAGGATGGAGAATCGTGAAGACGATGGGCTCCAAGATCACCAAAGTGACCCCCCTGGAGGGTGTCTGTGCGGAAACAGCCGGCGCATTGACTCTCTTCTTAACGGAATACCTGAAGATACCGGTGAGCACCACCCATACGATTACCGGTGCGATCATGGGAGTCGGCGCCGTCAAACGCCTCTCCGCCGTACGTTGGGGAGTAACATTGAACTTGCTATGGGCCTGGATCCTGACCATTCCGGTAAGCGCCGTCTTAGCGGCAGGCATTTACATCTTTCTCTCTGCCTGCGGCTTGTAAGGGATCACGGCTCTTTCTTTTTCGTAAAACTTTCCGGATAACGGACGCGTTGCTCAACGCCTTCTTTCGTGCGAATCCAGGTATCGAACGTGCGGCTGCCCTCATGCAAAACAATGATACGGGCGCCGTTCGGAAGGTCGTTATATACGGTATTCCCGCCGGTATACCGCCCATAAGCCAGAAGGATATTTTCGCAAAGTACTGCGTAATCGTTATCATGGTCATGTCCACAGAATGTTCCCATTACGTCGCCGGCCTGTTTGAGCGCCGTAAACAGTCCCGAGTTCAGTTTGGAAGAACAGACCCTTTCGCGATGAATGCCGTAAACCTGGGCATCTTCTTTCGTATAGGCATAGCTGTATTCCGGGACGGGGATATGGAAGAATGCCAACGCTGGAAAAGGGACGCCTCCGTTTTTCTTCGTATAGGCCGTACTCTCGTTCAGATACCACTGGATCTGGTCAAACTTGATATAATCATAACTTCCGACCCCTTCGATTTTATTATACGCATGGGAGTCGAAGAAATAAAGAACCGTCGCTTCCTTCTTCCCATCCGAAGTAAGAACCGGCAAAATATAATTACCTACGCCGGAGAGTTCGGGAAATTTATCTTCCGAAAGATTATACGGATAAGCCTCAGCCACTTTGAAAAGTTCTTCCCGGCTGGCCTCAAACTCGTCATCATGATTTCCGAATATGATCGAAAAAGGCTGTTTCCGGTCGGACAGTACCTTCAGGATACTTTGCAGATTTTCGACTGCCGGCCTACTGTAAATAATATCACCGGTTAAAACGACCAGATCCGGTTTTTCTATGTCCAGCACCTGATTGACCCGTTCAAAGGCTATCCCGGAAGCCGGATCCTGATATTTCAAATGTAAATCGGTAAACTGGACGACCTTGAACTCCTTATTGGCATTAAACTTCAAAACCGGCTTCTGCGCTTCCACGGAAAAGCCTGAAATCAATAGGACCAGGCAAAAGCTCCAACTAAAAAAACTTCTCATTTCACTTGTTTTTTAATCATCGTAAATAAGTAATTTTCAAAACTAATCTTTTTTCGGAACATTCGTCTTTCTTTTTTGATAAGTTTTCATTTCCTTTGTAAGGCTAATTCAGTTTAGCAATTCAAACCGAAACCTTAAATACTTAATGCAAAATGAGAAAGTACGTTCTCTACTTATCGTTCCTGTCGATTCTTTTATTTTCCTGCCGACACGATTCTCCGGAAGAAATAACACCGGCTTTGCACGCCATTCAATTCCGTGTACGCCTGTCTCCGGAAATACTACCTTTCCAAACCAGGTCGATGCCTGAAAATTCAATTCCCGAACCTACCGTGGAAAACGAATCTACGGAAAACGAACTATATAATACCCTGGAATATGCCTTGTATAAACCGGGAGACACCATTCCCCTTCGGAAGATAGAGCAACAAACGGGAGAGGAAGATTTCGGCAGTTTCCTGTATGATAGCCTTGAGGCCGGTTCTTACACGGCCTGTTTTCTGGCGTATTCCTCTCCCAAAGTTTTTCTGGAAGGGAACAATGCCTTTCGATTCGACCAAATGGGAGATGCCTTCTTTCTGAAAAAGGCGATTGAAGTGGATGGAAAAGAAGACCAGACGATCGATATCACATTGCAACGGATCGTCAGCCGGGTAGAGTTCGCAGCAATCGATGACGTCCCGCCATCGGTCAGCCGTTTTACCATTAACGTCTCGCCCGTTTATAACCGTTTCCATTTGCTTGACGGCCCGTCGGCAGCCGAACCGGCGACTCTCTTCTCCCACCTCTTCACTCCGGAAGAAAAAAAGAAAGGCGTGAAAAACATACACGCCTTCTTTACTTTTGTACCAAACGGGGAGACCATCCACCAGGTGGAACTAGCTGCTTTAACCACCACCGGCGATACGGTGCATTACCGTAAAGTAGAAGCAGTGCCTATTGCCGCCAACAAACTGATCCGTTATACCGGAACGCTCTATACCCCCGGCACCACCGAAAATACTTTTGAAATCAGCATTGAGGACGGAGGTGCCTGGGCGGATACGACCCATATTATCCTGCCGGAAGAATAGGGCAACCCCTTTAGAAGGCATACCTCAATGTCGCTCCGAATGTACGCTGGTCGCCCAAAACGCCGGCGTAATGTCCTGCATTACCTGCACCGGGTAACAATTGCTCAAAGTAATCCTTATCCAGTAGGTTCCGCGACCAGATATAGAGAGACGCCTTTTCCGACGTACGGAATCCCAGGCGTCCGTTCAGCAATGCATAGCCGGGAACGACCAGATATTTGGACGGTGACGGATTCGACGAAAAAGAAGAACGCGTATAAGTGTCGAAGGCAATGAAGAAACGTCCCGCCTGCCCCAGCAAATGTCCGGCAGCAGAAGCCTCGCCTCCGATAGAGCCGGCCCATTTGGAGATACCGGGCAATCTTCCTCCTGAAATATCCTTAAAGGTAGGACCGCCGGTTTCTTCCAGTGGAGGAGGCGCATTAGTAAACTTCACATACTTCCCGTCCGTATAGGCCAGCGCTCCATAAAAAGAAAGAAAGTCGCCAATGGCAAGATTGGCATCCAACTCGACACCGCGTACACGTACCTTCTCCGCATTGGCAAGATACCCGCGGTTAACCGATAAATCGGCAGCCTGCACCTGGGTCTGGTAATCCTTCACATCTGTCTGGTAAACCGTCAGGTTCAATGTCGAAAAAGAGGTAGGAGATGTTTTCACTCCAACCTCATAATGATGCACCTTCTCCGGCTTGATCACGGCCAGTTCGGTCATCGGGCTTCCGTCCAGACTCGGCAATCCGCCCAGGTTAAGCCCTACCGGTTTGAATCCCGTGGCATACGTGGCAAAAGCGGTAACCGGCCGTACCGGCCAATAAGAGAGGGTCAACTGGCCGGAAAAGTTTGTATCATCCACATCCTCATCGAAGGACTGCGCACTGTAAAGCGCCTTCTTCAAGGCAAGGAGTTCCGGATCAGTTGTTTCGAGTCCCCCGTAAGGCTCTCTCCGGAAATGTACTTCTTTATAATCATAGTTCAGGCGAATACCCGGAAGAAAGCTCCAATGGTCATTGATTGTCCATTCGAGTTGTCCGAACAGCGCTCCGCTAAATGTTTTCAGCGAAGGATAGGACTTGATGCCGAAACCATCGAACAAACCGGGAGTTTCCCACAGAGGGCTGGTCGTATTCTGTGAGAAGCGCCATTGATCCCGTCCGGCTTCTTCCGTATGAGCCGGATCCGCTTTCAGATCCTGGGCAAAGGCAAAGAGCCCGACCACTCCGCTCAATTTCGAAGAGAAAATGCCCGACCAGCGTACTTCCTGAGACCATTGTTTGTGTTTGGACGGAGCCTGCGAAAGCGCAAGTCCCTGCAAGCCGGTAAAGTCGCGATCGTTCGACGGATCCCAGTTCCAGTAACGCCAAGCGGAAGTCGAAGTCAACGTCCCCGAGCCTAATCCGATATTCAGGTTCAACGAAGCGCCGCCCAAATCCTGAAAGGATTGCCAAGGCGTATCATGGTCGATCACCCGGTCGAACGGATTACGGCTCGGCAAATCATACCCCAGGTCGGCTATGATCTTTTCAAACTGGCGGTAATCGGCTCTTAAAGTAGGCGCCACACCGGCAAAGACCTGTGCATAACCGTCCGGACGCTGCCTCGTAGCATCCGCCGCCAAAATAATTTCCACCCTCTCCGAGGGTTGGAAGAGAATTTTTCCGCTGATACCCAAATTATTCAGGTCGTTTGTCCGCTTCTGGGTAGCCACATTATACAAGGTTCCATCCCGTTGGGTTCCTACGAAAGAAACCCTTGCCGCAATATTCTTGCTCAACGGCCCGGTGACGGAGGCCTTTGCCTGGATATAACCTAAATTACCGAAACTACTTTCGAACGTGGCGGACGGTTTAAAAGCGGGCTTACGTGTCGTAACGTTGAAAGCGCCGGCCGTCGTGTTCTTCCCGAAAAGCGTTCCCTGAGGGCCGCGAAGCACTTCAATTTGCTCTACATCAATAAAGTCGATGGTTGTTGCCGCCGGCCGCGCATAAAAGACGCCGTCGACATAGAAGCCGACTCCCGGATCGATTCCGTCGTTTGTCAGCCCGAAGGTCGTCCCCAGCCCCCGGATGCTAAGCCCCGTATTTCGCGGATTGGAAGAATACAATTGGACGGTCGGCACCATTTCCTTCAGGCGGTTTACATTAAAAGCGCCCGCTTCATTCGCCAAAGTTCCGTTAACCACCGAAATGGGAATCGGAACCTCCTGCACGGTCTCCTTCCGGCGCCGGGCGGAGACAACCACCTCGTTGAGCTGATTCGCATTCCCGATCAACGCAATCTTTATAACTTCCGAAGCGTCATACACATCGATCTCTTCCGAGCGATAACCGACATACCGAACTACGAGGGTAACCGGCAACGCCTGGTTGACCGCAAGTTTGAAATGTCCGTCCAAATCCGTATTCGCACCTCTTTTAGAGGATTTAATAACCACTCCCGCGCCGATAATGGGTTCCTGCGTTTCTTTATCAACGACTGCACCTTCGATAACCGTCTGTTGCGCTATGGCTGTCCCGAAGAAAAGAAAAGATATTAAAACAGTGAAAACAATCTTTTTGCATCCCATAAAATCCCTGTTGGCTTTCGTCATATTTGTTCCGTTTAGATTAAATTATTCCCGGAACAAAAGTAGAGGCTCTCTTTTAATGAAAAAATACCCCCTTTATGGTATTTATTAGTTATTGTTCAGCTATGTTAACACGTAACTAGGACCTTCAGGAACGTCTCAATATGTTCCACTTAAAAGAGATGTATTTGCTGCTGGACTGGCGGAAAAGCAGGGCGCCGATGCAGATGCCGATCGCCAGGGTGAAAAGCAGGGATAAGGTGAGCATCAGGTTATGGATCATCTCCGAAACGAGTTCCGGTTTTTGGCTGACGGTAGCGAGATCGGTTACCTTAATGCCCGCAAGCATCGTACGGTAGGCGTACATCCCGGGAATCATAGTGATGCAGGCCGGCATTGTGAAAACGACCGGCGGATGCGTTACGCGGTGAGCCACATAAATCCCCGTCAAACCGATCAGCACCGAGCCGGCCAGGGTCGCCGGGATAATATCCAACCCCAACTGCATCAGGAGAAAGCGCAGGCTATGGCCCATCCCTCCCAGTAGGCCGGCAATCCATAGAATTCGCCTCGGCGTCCCGAACAGGATTCCCCATCCGAAACCGACGACAAAGGCGATAACAAAATCCCGTAAAAACAATAAGACTATATTTTCCATCTTTCAGTTGCTTTGAATGGTCCGTCAAAAATTACTGATCCCTATCAATCCTATACTCAATGTCATTCCGGCAGCAATACAGAGCAAGATGAATCCGGCAAACAAAGCCCGGTTGATCGAAGAAGACAGATAGCCTTCAATCAGGTCGATGACACAATTTATCAACGGAACGCCCGGCACCAAATACAAAACGGCAGTCGCCATCGAAGCCTCCGGATGTTCTCCCAGGTGAAGCAGCGTCCCCAAACCGGTGACGATTGTCGTGACGAAGGCGGCAATCGTAATAGCCAGCATCGGATTATACCGCCGGCGCACCACTTCCACCTGAACCAAGTATCCCATGAAAGAGGCGATAAAAGTCACCAAGACACTAAGGAAATCGCCTCCGGCAAAGAGGCAGAGCCCCGAACAGGAACAGCCGACGGCTATGGCAATGAGCCAAGTCGAATAATGCGGTTGCGTTTTGATGGAGGCAAAGGCCTCTTCCGCCATATCGATCGGCAGCCTCTCCTCACAAACCTTCCAGGATAGCCGGGAAACCAATGTCAGATTTTCCAAATGAATGGAATGAGCCGGTGAAGTCTTGAAACAAGTCACCGCATTTTGCGGATCTTCCTTATCGCGCACGCTAACCAACAGCCCTTTGAACGTCGGATGGATTTGCAGCCTCATTCCCCACGTCTCCGCCATCCGTCCGAGATTGGTCTGCAACCGTCCGCTATGTGCACCCGAAGCCAGCAGAAAGGTTCCGATATCAAGAAACAAATCCGCAACCCGCTGTGCCGTCAGGTGTTGCCTCTCTTTATTTTTCTTCTCCTCCATCGCTTTTATCCTTACTCATTGCAAATATAAAGATTTTCCGCCACCCTACCCCTTCGTTATGACAGCGACAATCCAAATTTCACCCATGGCTTGAAAAACCGGTCTATTAAAAAATAGAATCCGAAACTCCCTTTTAATGATTACTCAATGTGATGCCTAACGATTAATTCTACGAGACAGGTTGATTATCCTTGCGATAATGGAAGCCCCCAAACCCTGCAAAAACTCATAACTATGACTGTGCGCAGTCATAGTTATGATTGCATTCGTTCATAGTTATGACTGCGTTCATTCATAGTTACCAATTTTTTAGTGGTGGATAAGCGATGACTTTTGGGCACCTGTAAGAAGGTAAAGGCGCCCTACATTTAGTTAAATATTGAGTATCCATATTTATAGACTCTCGGTTATCCTCTCCCGGGATAGTTATACATTAAAGACCCTACGCAAATTCGGGGGATTATTCCTACCTTTGTATTCTAAATTTAGAGGAAGGTTTTAAAAACATGGAAATTGCAGCATTGGTCTCCGGAGGCGTCGACAGTTCGGTGGTGGTACACCAACTGAAAGAGGCGGGATACGACCCGACTATCTTCTATATCCGTATCGGAATGGAAGATAAGGACGGCTATATCGATTGCCCGGCGGAGGAGGACATCGAAATTACCTCCTACATCGCGAAGAAATACGGATGCCGCTTCGAGGAAGTTTCCCTCCATGAGGAATACTGGGAGAAGGTGGTCAGCTATACCATTGAGTCCGTGAAACGGGGATTGACGCCCAACCCCGATATGATGTGCAACAAATACATCAAATTCGGTTGTTTCGAGGATAAATGGGGAAAGGATTTCGATAAAATTGCGACCGGACATTATGCAACGACGACGGAAATAAACGGAAAGACCTGGCTTTCCACCGCCAAGGATAAAGTGAAAGACCAGACGGATTTCCTGGGACAGATCACTAACTTGCAAATCGCCAAGTTAATGTTTCCGATCGGGCACCTGCCTAAGAAAGAAGTGCGCGCCATTGCCAACGCACAAAAGCTGCCCAGCGCGCAGCGCAAAGATAGCCAGGGCATTTGCTTCCTCGGTAAAATCAATTACAATGACTTTATCGAGCGCTATCTCGGACGGCAGGAAGGACCGATAATCGAATTGGAGACCGGGAAAGTGGTCGGCAAGCATCACGGCTACTGGTTTCATACCATCGGGCAGCGCAAAGGATTGGGACTGAGCGGAGGGCCCTGGTTCGTGATCAAGAAGGATATCCGGCAGAATATCATCTATGTCTCCAACGGATACGATCCGGAAACACAATACGGTACTGTGATTCCGATGCAAGGATTCCATTTTATTACGGAAGATCCCTGGGGAGAGTTCGATGACGCGAAAGAGATTACCTTCAAGATTCGCCACACACCGGAATTTACGCAGGGGCGGATCCGGCGTATCGGCGACCTCTACCGCATCGACAGCGAGCAGAAGATCCAGGGCATTGCTCCGGGACAGTTTGCCGTCGTCTACGACCGGGATCACCGGCTTTGCCTCGGAAGCGGGATGATCTTTGAAGAAGCCGTTCTTGCTTGAACGATGAACGTATATAACATGAATGATGAACTATGAACGTGAACTTTAGGATTGAGGCGGGGAAGACCGTAGGGGGAAATATCCCGTTACCGGCTTCAAAAAGCATCTGTAACCGGGTATTGATACTGAATGCATTGGCTTACAGCCCGTATGAAGTGCAAAACCTGTCGGACTGCGACGACACCGAAGTCCTTTGGAAAGCATTGCACTCCAATGACCATAATTTCGATATCAAAGCTGCCGGCACCGCCATGCGTTTCCTGACTGCCTTCTTGTCGAAAGTGGTCGGCGAATGGACCATCACCGGGACGGAGCGGATGAAGAACCGCCCGATCAAACTGTTGGTGGAAGCGTTAAACAGCCTGGGCGCCCGCATTGAATACATGGAAAAAGAGGGCTTCCCTCCCCTGCACATCTTCGGAAGCGCCTTGCAGGGAGGAGAGATTTCCCTGCCCGGAGGAGTCAGTTCCCAATACATTTCCGCCCTGCTGATGATTGCCCCCTTGATGGAGAAAGGATTGACGCTGCACCTGACCGGAGAAGTGATCTCCGCACCTTATATACGGCTAACGATCGAATTGATGAAGCAGTTCGGCGTAGAGACCGTTTGGGAAGGGGCTACGCTGACCGTCCGTCCACAGGAATACCGCCCGGTGCCGTATACTGTCGAATCCGACTGGAGCTCCGCCTCCTATTGGTATCAGATAGCAGCCTTATCGGAAAAACCGGACCTTCGTTTGGGTGGTCTCCTGCCCTGCAGCTTGCAAGGGGATTCCGTCGTCACCGATTTATTTGCCCAATTGGGCGTCCATACGGCTTTCACTCCGGAAGGAGTTCGTTTGCAAAAGGAAGAAATCCGCAGCAAACACTTGGAGTATGATTTTGTGAATGCACCGGATCTGGCGCAGACGTTAGTCGTTACCTGCGCCTTGCTTGGCGTTCCCTTCCGTTTCACCGGACTGCAAAGCCTGCGGATCAAGGAAACAGATCGCATGGCTGCGCTTCAAAACGAACTGAGAAAATTGGGTTATCTCCTGACCGACCGGGAAGACCGGATTTTGGAATGGAACGGTGAACGCTGTACCCCGGAAACTGATCCGGAGATCGCAACCTACGAAGATCACCGGATGGCGATGGCTTTCGCCCCGGTGGCACTAAGACGGCCGGCCGGCCTCCGGATAGCCCACGCCGAAGTGGTCAGTAAGAGCTATCCTCATTTCTGGCAAGGTCTGGAACGGGCCGGTTTTAAGTTGACTGCTTATTAAACAAAATAATTATCCGCATAATGTCCCGGCAGAGGTATTTAAATCCCTGGAAAAAATCAGTGCACTCAATATATTAATTCAGTATACTCGATTTTTCACGTAAGACACGATGCGGATAATCATATTAAATAAATAAAAGAATGATCGAACTACTCCATTATTCGTTTTTCCAGAACGCCTTATTCGGCAGCTTGTTGACGGCCATTTCCTGTGGGATCATCGGCACTTATATCGTAGCGCGCCGCCTTGCCTTCATCAGCGGGGGAATTACGCACGCCTCTTTCGGCGGACTGGGACTGGGCTTTTACCTGGGAGTCAATCCGATCGGAATGGCACTGGTCTTTTCCATCCTCTCCGCCTTAGGCGTGGAATGGGCGAGCAAAACGCAGAACGTGCGGGAAGATTCGGCCATTGCAGCCGTCTGGTCGCTGGGGATGGCGCTCGGCGTATTCTTTATTTTCCTGACGCCCGGCTACGCTCCCAATCTGTCGGCTTACCTTTTCGGAAACATCCTTACTATTTCTATGGGAGACATCTATGCCATCGCGATCCTTTCGGTACTGCTGGCCGTCCTCTTCATCCTGTTTTTCCGTGAGATCGTCTATTCGGCTTTTGACCGCGACTTTGCCCAGACACAGCAATTGCCGGTGAAAACCATCGAGTCGATCATGATGTTCTTCATTGCCGTAACCATTGTCCTATCCATCCGCCTGGTCGGCATCATGCTCTTGATGAGCCTGCTGACCATTCCACAGATGACAGCCAACTTATTCACGCAGAACTTCAACAAGGTCATTTTCGGCAGCATCGGCATCGGTTTCGCCGGGTGTATCTCCGGATTACTTCTCTCCTACTACCTGAATGTTCCTTCGGGCGCCTTTATCATCATCGTGCTGGTACTTTTCTTTTTGATTGCCAAAGGGGTATTATTCCTGTCGCATAAGCAATAAAAAGACGGTTTTACAGTTTATACAATGATAGCATGCGTTTGTGAAAAAAAGAATCTTATATATTATTCCGTTCTTGCTTCTTGCCCTGCTGTTTTCGTGTAGTACAAAGAAAAACACGAGAACAAGCCGGTTTTACCATTCCTTTACCTCGCGGTATAATATCCATTATAACGGAAAAGTCTCTTTCGACGAATCCCTGAAAGCTCTTCAGGACGGGTATAAGGAGAATTATACGGAGCAGATTCACATGTTTCCGGTCAGCGCACAGCCGAAAGACAAGTCCGAAACCGGAGGCCCGTTCGACCGGGCGATTGAAAAGGGAACCAAAGCCATCAAACTGCATTCCATTCAGACAAAACCGAAAAAGAAAGCCGGCTGGCGCAACAATCCGAAGCAGGTGGCATTTCAAAACCAGGAAGAATATAATCCTTTCCTGAAACATTGCTGGCTGCTGATCGGCCAAGGGCAATTCTACAATGCCGATTTCCTGCAGGCTTCCGCGACATTCTCCTACATTGCCCGCCATTACAAGGAAGATCCGGAAGTCATGGCGGAGGCGCGCATCTGGCAAGCCAGAAGCTACGCCGAAATGGATTGGCTCTATGAAGCTGAAGATGTATTGAATAAGCTGAACAAAAGCGGAATACCCAGGGCAAATCTCAATCAATACAACCGGATCTATGCCGATTACCTGATCAAGAACGGGCAGGAAGAGGAAGCCATACCTTATCTCCTCAAAGCTATCAAAGCGGAGAAAAACAGCAGGCAACGAAGCCGCCAACGCTATTTGTTAGGCCAACTTTATGCCCAACAGGGACAAAACGCCCTTGCCTACGAAGCCTTCGGCACTGTTCCCCGCTCCAATCCTCCTTATGAACTCGAATTTGCCGCGCGTATCCGCCAGACGGAGGTTTATCCGAAAGGAGACACCCCGAAAGTGATCAACCGCTTGAAACGGATGTCCAAAAGTCCGAAGAACAAAGATTACCTGGATCAGGTCTATTATGCGATCGGAAATATTTACATGAGTGAAAAGGATACGGCCAATGCTATCGACAACTATAGGCTCGGGATTGAAAAAAGTACGCAGAACGGCCTTGATAAGGCGATCTGCCAAATCCGGCTGGGTGACATTTATTTCCAACAACAGGATTATATCCATGCCCAGCCTTGCTTCAGCGGAGCATTAGCCGGCATCGGCAAGGAATTCAAGGATTATGAACGGGTCTCCGAACTCTCTGCCGTATTGGACGAACTCGTCGTTTACGCTGAAGCCGTCCATCTGCAGGATAGCCTGCAATATGTAGCCAAAATGCCTGAAAAGGAACGCCTGGCACGAATCGACAGTGTAATCGAAGCCGTTATCAAGCAGGAGAAAGAAGCGGAAGAATTGGCTAAGAAGGAAGCTTACCTGGCGGAACAGGAAAGCAAAGGCTCCGCTCTCCAGGCACCGGCCGCCAACCCGGCAACCCTACCGATGGCTTCGTCGGACGGGAGTTTTTACTTCTATAATCCGCAATTGATTGCCCAAGGAAAGACCCAATTCCAGAACAAATGGGGACGGCGCACGCTGGAAGATAACTGGCGCCGGCGCAAGAAACAAATGAGTACCTTCGATGATTCGGGGGCATTCACCGCAGATTCACCACTTGCCGTAGATTCCCAGGCTGCCGGCAGTGAACCGCTTCTCCCGGATTCGGCTTTGGCCGTGTTGGATTCGCTAGCCTCCGACCCGCATCAGAGAGAGTATTATTTGCGCCAGTTGCCGTTGACGGAAGAAGATATCGAGGCTTCCAACCTGATCATCATAGACGGCTTGTTCAACATGGCGATGATCTACAAGGATAAACTGCAGGATTTGCCCCTCTCTATCCGTGCGTTCGATGAACTGGAGAGACGTTTTCCCGATCACAAATACCGGTTGGACAGCTACTTCAACCAGTTCCTGATGGCGCTTCAGATGAAGGATCATGCGCTCGCGGAGCAATATAAGAACCGGCTGATCCGGGCTTTCCCGGAAAGCGACTATGCCGTTGCCATCGCCGATCCGAACTACGAACAGAACATGCGCAACATGGATTCGGCTCAGAACTCTATTTATGAGCAAACTTACAATTCCTATCTGTCCGGAGATACAACAAAAGTCCGTACCCTTTACAAAAATTTCAGCGAGCAGTATCCGTTGGGTACGCTGATGCCGAAATTCATGTTCCTGAATGCTTTGACCTATGTACAAGCAGGCGACGCCGAAGGTTTTAAAACGGCACTGAAAGAGTTGATCGACAAGTATCCGGATACCGATGTAACCGAACTGGCAAGCGAGATGTTGAAGGGAATCCTCCGGGGCCGTTCGATCGTACAGGGAGGCATTACCGGCATGACCTGGAACCTACGTTTCGGCATGGGAAGCGACGGCTCGTTGTCGGCCGAAGACTCGGCGCGTGTCTTCTCCCCGGAAACCGAGGCGCCGCATCGAATGTTGCTGATTTATCCGACCGGAAGTGTGGACAAGAACCAATTGCTCTTTGCCGTGGCGGCCTATAACTTTGCAAATTTCCAAGTAAAAAGCTTTGACCTGGGCTTTGAAGAATCAGGACCGGTGAGTATACTGACGATCAGCGGATTCAATACAATGGACGAAATTATCCGTTACTATCGGATGATCTACGGCAAGGATGGATATGCCGTTAGCCTGGATCGTATCATCACCATCATTCCGATCTCCGACCATAACAACGAAACGTTGATGAGGGGGAAAACACTGGATGAATACATGGACTATTTCGCCGAACATTTCAAGGCTTTGCTGCCCGAGTTCATTACCCGCCAACAGACCCGTTTAGACGCGGAAGAAGAGGCTGCCGAGACGGAGAAGGAACAACAGAAGCAAGCGCCGGCAAAGGTAGAAACCAAAGCACCGGCAAAGGAGGCGCCGGCGGAAAAGACAGCAAGCGACCGCACGGAAGAAGTTCCGCCCACAAAAGAAAGCGTTTCCGACTCCCTACCGGAAGAAAAGCCTGTTCCGGAATTAAGGCCGGTTAGCCAGGATACGACCCGGATTGACACCGTTTCCATCCAGTCTCCTATGGAAACACAAATGGATACGACGGCCGCCACGCCGCAAGACAGTGTGCCGGCGCCTATCGTCGCACCGACGGATGAGAGTCATAGCATTACCCTTAAGGAGTTGGAAGAAATGCGCAAACGGGAAACCGAAGAGGCCCAAGCACAGGAAAAAGCGGAAAAAGAAGCTCGCGAAGCTGAACTGAAAGCCCGCGAAAAACAACGCAAGGAAGAAGCTCAAACCCGTGAAGAGCTCCGCAAGCAGAAAGAGAAAGAGCAAAAAGAGAAGCTGAAACAGCGCGAAAAAGAGCAGAAAGAAAAAAAGAAGGCCCGTAAAGCCGAGCTCCGCGAGCGCGAAAAACTCCGCAAACAGCAGCTTAAAGAACGGGAAGCCGCCCGCCGTGCCGCCCAAAAAGCCAAACAAAAGAAATAAGTTTCTTTCTCTTTCCGGTAAAAGAATCCGACATTTTTATATGCCGGCCCAAACGGTCAAGCCACCGCCTGCTAAGAACCAATCTTAACTGACGTTAAAATAAACTTAGCTGCTTATTTTCATGTTATATCATAAAACAGAGAGCTATGACACGATATGCTATGCTCCTTTTAATTATAATTGCAGGAAGCGTCAATATCTTGTTGGCACAACATACGGTTCGCTTACCCGAGCCATATGCTACAAGGCCGACAAGCAATTTCTGCACGGTGATCGGCTGGCCGGAAGGAAAGAAACCGATAGCACCCGAGGGTTTCCAAGTCTCTTTGTTTGCCAAAGAATTGGAGAATCCGCGATGGATCTATGTGGCGCCTAATGGTGATGTCTTTGTGTCGGAGGCGGGAACACGTATGCCCGAAGAGAAGCGAATCGATGAAAAGGATGAATTTTTCCGGTCGAAAGCCCAGAATTTCGGAAGTGCAAACAGGATCACTCTGTTTCGGGACAAAAACGGAGATGGCGCCTACGAAAGCCGGTATTCTTACTTATCAGGATTGAACCAACCTTTTGGAATGCTGGTGATGGGCAATTATTTTTATGTGGCGAATACCGACGGGCTCTTGCGTTTTCCCTACAAGGCAAGCGATACTATAATGCAATCGGATGGAAAACGTATATTGGAATTACCCGCCGGAGGATATAACAATCATTGGACACGCAATATCATTTCCAACCCTCAACAGACTAAAATATATATTTCTATCGGTTCGGCAAGTAACGTGGGAGAACACGGGATGGAAGAAGAGCGAAGGCGAGCCTGTATCCTTGAAATCAATCCCGACGGTAGCGGCGAACGCATCTATGCTTACGGATTACGCAATCCGGTAGGGATGGACTGGGCGCCGGGAACACAAACTTTATGGACAGCCGTAAACGAACGTGACGAATTGGGTGATGACCTGGTTCCCGACTATGCCACGAGTGTTAAAGGAGGAGGCTTTTACGGTTGGCCCTATGCATATTTCGGCGCTCATGAAGATCCGCGCCATAAGGGCAAACGCCCGGACTTAGTTGCTAAGACACTTATCCCCGATGTTCCGTTGGGAGCACATACTGCTTCGCTGGGCCTTATGTTTTATCATTCCGACGCCTTTCCCCGGAAATATCACAAAGGTATGTTCATCGGGCAACACGGCTCATGGAACCGATCCGAATTATCAGGCTACAAGGTCATATTCGTCCCGTTTAAAGACGGCAGACCCTCAGGACCATCTGAGGATTTCCTGACGGGTTTCATTGCCGATCTCTCAAAGAGTGAAGTATACGGTCGTCCGGTGTGTGTGGCGGCATTGCCGGACGGTTCGCTTTTGGTAAGCGATGATGCTGCTAAGACAATATGGAGGGTATCTGTCAAATGAAAAGAGAAAACAGGAAAAGCATTATCTCTCTTTTTTCAAGCTTCCGTTTACTGTTATAACTTCTCCTTTTTTCGTGTTATAAGTTGTATGTGCATTTCCGACATGAAGATTCAATTTCCCTCCCAGCGTAGATTGGATCGAAGCCCGTACCAATCGGCCATTTTCCCATGAGAGGTCTACGATAAATCCGCCTCTTGCCCGAAGCCCTTTGACGGAGCCTTCAGCCGCCATCATAACGGGGAGAGACGGCAATAAATGAACCTCAAATAATCCATCGGCGGTGGTCGCATGGCTTTGCAGGAACATCTCGGCTATTGCCGCCGTAGCGCCAAAGTTCCCGTCGATCTGGAAGGGAGGATGATTGTCGAACAAATTAGGCAATGTTTTGGTATTCAATAATACGGACAATAATTTGTAGGCGTGGTCTCCATCATATAAACGGTTCCACATATTAATTTTCCACGCCAGCCCCCAACCTGTTCCGTCATCACCACGGGCGAGCAAGGTTTTATGTGCGGCTTCTGCCAATTCGGGAGTATTTTCTACTGTAATCTGATTGCCGGGATGTAAACCGAACAAATGGGAAGTATGGCGATGATGAGGTTCTACCTCTTTATAATCTTCCGCCCATTCGAGAATACGTCCGGTCGTCTTACTTACTTGAATTGTAGGCAATCGCTTTAATGTCTTTTCACATTCAATGCGGAATTCCTTGTCTATATTCAATTCCTTACAGGCTTTGATACAGTTTGTCAACAGATTGTGTATAATCTCCAGATCCATTGTCGCCCCATATGTGAAAACGGAAGTTGAACCATCAGGAAGATAAAACGCATTTTCCGGTGAATAGGATGGGTTCGTTACCAATTTACCGGCATAGGCTGTTCCGGCAGGAGCTTCCACAAGGAAATCCATGATAAAACGCGCAGCCCCCTTCATCAAAGGAAAAGCACGTTTTGAAAGGAAGTCTTTGTCTCCGGTAAAGGCATAATGTTCCCATGGATGTTGGGCCAACCAGGCTGATCCAATCGGCCAAATGCCTTGCGGACCGTCAGCAGGAGCTGTAAAGCCCCAGGCATCGGTTAAGTGATGCACCACCCAACCGCGAGCGCCGTATTGTATTTGTGCAGTCTTTTCACCGGATATGACCAATAGATCCATTAAATCAAACATCGGGGTATGCAATTCTGAAAGGTTGGTGATTTCTGCCGGCCAATAGTTCATCTGGAAATTTATATTAGTATGGAAGTCGGCATTCCAGGGCGCATTCATTTGCCAGGACCAAAGGCCTTGCAGGTTAGCCGGCATACCACCCGGCCGGGACGAACCGATCAGAAGATAACGACCGAATTGGAAATAGGTTTCTACCAGTCCTAAATCCGGAGTACCGCTTTTACGGGCTAAGTCCAGCCGTTCGTCGGTTGGAAGCAGTTCAACTTCGGGAGCTGCTTTTGCCAGATTTAATTCTACGCGGCCAAAATATTTCTGATGGTCCTCAATATGTTCTTTTTTCAGTTGTGAATATGGCCTATTTATTACTTTTTCTATTGTTTCGCTACATTTCTTTTCCGGATTTTCCGAGAATTCGGATATGCCTTTCGCCAGATTCTCCATTCCCGGATAATTAGTTGCCCCAGCAATGTATAAGGTAAGTACATCTGCATCTTTAACAGTAAGCAGTTCTGTGTGGCTAGAATTGTCCGTTATCTGTCTTACCATACCATTTTCAGCAACCGCCTTTACTTGTGCAGCAAAACTAATGCCTCTCGGATTACCGTCTTCATCTTTTGTGGAAATGCGTCCGCTTAAGAGTAAAGAAGCCGGGTCGGATGCAACCGGTTTGCATTCCGCATCCTTTTCCCGGCGTAGCGTAAGGGACAGATTTATGGAGTTTCTCTTATCAGCCGTAAATCGTACAATAATCACATTTTCTACAGCCGATGCAAAATATTCACGGGTATAAGTCACTCCATTTGAAGAATAGCGAGTTGTAGCAATAGCGGTGGAAAGGTCAAGGCTCCGCACATAATTTTCAGCAACCAAAACAGAAGTGTCAAACCATAATTCGCCTAATGATTGATAAGACTTGATTCTCGAGGGAATGCCCAGCATCGTTTTTTCAGCCAGTTCTACAGCATCCTTGTTCTTGTTTTCAAAAAGTAAACGTCGTACTTCAGGCAATGCTTTTAATGCTTCCGGATTGTTGGCATCTAAAGGATAACCGTCCCATACGGTATTTTCATTGAGCTGGATACGTTCATCCGCTACTCCTCCGAAAACCATAGCTCCCAGTTTTCCATTTCCGAGAGGAAGGGCTTCTTCCCAAACTTTAGCCGGATTGCGATACCACAATACATTCTTTCCATCCGGCTTAGCTCCCTTACCGGAAAGCTGAGCACGATCAGTCCAATTGGCATCGATCTGTATTTTCCGTTTGCTGGCCTCCAAGCCGGCAGTTTGGGGCAAGTGTCCATCGCCCATACATAACTGCGTTATCATAATCATGCCGGTGATAAATCCTGTTTTTTTCATAATGGATATGTAAAATGTAGACGAGAAATACACTCGAATTTTCAATTTCATATTATACTTAGGTTATGAGTAATACATTATCTATGAATACAAACCGACGGTTAACCTGCACCAACACGTATCTTAGGAGCAAGATCATTTACCGATGCTCCCCTTGTATTCAATTGCCTTCTATATACAATATTATCATCTCCCAGTATATATAAATAATTAAGATCTTTACCTCCCCATGTGATTGAAATAGGCTTAACATTATCCGGGAGAGGCAGTATCGCTTCACTTCGTCCATTATAATCACACACTTGAATGCCATAAGCAGTCGCAAGATAAGTACGGCCATAATTATCAGTAACAGATGAGGAAACTTCCGCACCATCCGCCTCGTCGGGAAGATGGATATAGAAAAACTCTTGCTTATATTTTAAACCGCTCCCATCTTTTTGAACCATATAATTGAAACCCCGACGTGTATCGTATTCAAATACATAAAGCCAATTATCATTTGCACTTATTCCTAATGATCTCGCCCCTTTCAAGTTCTCATCTTCCAAAGACAATGCACCCTCAGAGGACAAAGCCCATAACATACGCGGATTATCTGTCCGACCCAAAGCCCCAACAATATAGAATCGTCCGTCTCTTAAAGCAACTGCCGCATGTGGGTAGATTTTTTGTGATATTCTCTTGATTGTTTTTCCGTTTTTGTCTAAAATCTCTAATCCCTTTTGCGTACTATAAACCAAAGATATCCCATCGTTTCCAAAAGCTAATATTCTTTTATCCAGATAAGATTCACCTTTCCCGCCATGTTCATCAAGGACCCACGTCTCTTTTTCTGATGTTACGAATAAGGATCCATTATTTGACACTAATTTACCACCCATAACATCTAATAATGATAGTTTTTCAAATGTTTTTCCTTCCAGTAATATCTGATTTATCATGCCATTATGGGATTTATGCTTGGGTGATGGAATATTATCAGGATATCCTTTCCATAGAAATCTCAAAACATCCGGAAATATTTGTGTAACATTATCATCACAATGATTGGCATTCTCGGTGAATTTATAATCAAAATCATATCCGGCAAACTCCATCGACCTTACCATTGCCTGATTTGCGCTCCACCAGTCGCCAAACGACGTCCACATATCATGAGAACCACTCTGAAAGAAAAAGCGTATAGGTTTTGTTTCAAACTTATGCACCAAGGTTGCATTCGTAAAAGATCCGCGAAGCCCCGTAAAAGATCCGCAGGAGCTATATACTCTCGAAAAAGCATTTGTATTCCACGCTACATTAAAGGCACATGCAGCACCGGAACTACACCCTGTTATCATTCGGTCTTCTCTTTTATTTGATAATACTATTTTTCGACCATCTGAGGTTTGCAGCGTTTCAGCAAAGGGGAGTAATTCCTCTAAAAGAAATTTGCCAAAACGAGGAGATGGCGTATCATATTCATAGGTTCTATTTGCCCGTGGACTTTCTGCATCATAATCGCCTGGAATCCAACCCGGAGACGCAGCTATTAAAATCATCATCGGCAACTCTTTGCTTTCAATCAAATTAGACACCACTGTGTCTGCTTTGTAGCTCATCCCATCCTGGAAGACACAAACACAAGCCGGACTCTTCCCATCATATCCCGCAGGTACATATACATCCACATATCGTATTGTACCGGGAAATATTTTAGAATCTTTAAATTGAGTTGCAATATGTTCTCCATATTTTACGCCGTCTCTCGTTTTGCTATCAATAGTAAGTACATAATTATTTTGTGCATCACCCTGATTGTGAAAGAACAGCAATCCTAGAATGAATGAAGCAATTATTACCCTATGTCTCATCATTTTTCATATTTACACACCGGACAAAAATAAAAGAAGTTTTTATCCGATTATTATACTATCGTTTTCTGGTTTAACAAATATATGCATTATTAGAAAAATATCGTATAATAAACTCAAGTTTTCCATATGAAATGTTATTGTCCGACTAATTTTATTTGGCTATTGAGGGTCGGATCGGTTTATTCTAAACTATCAAGAAATTGAAGTTATATAAAGAATGTAATCCGGATGTATTATGAACACCAAATTCTTATTTCACCGAATGTTCCTCTTTAGAATGCTTTTGGTCTGATAACAATTGTCGGGCGGCCAGTACCAAAAACATATAATGTGAGGAGCCGCCACCTAATACATATTCTGTTTGTTGCCAAAGGAAGGGAAATTCCAGTAATTCCGGAAAATCAGGACGAATCAATGCCGTCCCCGAAATAACCCCGCCGGGAATATACGACCAGTCCGCCCGGTTCAGCCCATAGCCGACCGTAGCCGATTTGGCACCTACACCCGATACAAAAGAGGATGTATTTTGACCAGGATGACAGCCAAGTATAAAGTTCAGCGCATTATAGATATACTCCGGGCCAAAAATATCCGGATAACCAGTATGTAGGAAGTAGTGACGGTAGCCAAAAGCCTGTATATCCCAACCTGCCCCCCAGATATGAGGGCGATAAGGAATGCCATATGGCGTTTCCGCTCCCTGTTTTTCCAGTTCGGAACGAAAATCAAAGAGAGCGTCATATACTGCTTTAGTAAACTTCGTATCGTTTATTTTCTTTTCTGCCCGTCCAATAAACCATCCGACACGTTCAATATTTTGAATAATATAATTTGTCTCTGAAAGTAAATAATCCTTATATTCTTTTTCTTCTGTGGTAAGAAATAGCTCTGTAGCTGCATGGATCTTAGCCGATTTGGAGCGTCCTGTTACTTCCGTTACTTTATATAATTCGCGGGCTGTTTCCAGCGACTGGACGCTCAATGTATCATTGAATCCCTTCAATACACGTGAAGCAGCAGCCAGTTGGGCGGCAGTCGTCAATTCGCGTGACGGATTATTTTCCGTAAAAACCCAGCGATCGTCTTCGTTACCAATCAAACCGTCGGTGATCGCTCCTGCATCACCCAATAAAACATACTGGCGAAGATCATTGCAGATAATTCCCCGATATAAACGTCCCAGCGCACGATAAGCACCTACGACTGTCAGGACTCCGTTTTCTATCTGCTGCAGCATATCGGCTTTTCCGTCCGGCTGATGAATTTCAGTGATCCGGCTTATCTGGTCGATAGAGGTCGCATCATAATTTACATTAAATGCTTCGTAAGCTAATGCCAGAATATAGACCTCTCCGGCCTGTGATTCCACACGGAGATCAAAGTCGCCGGCATCATGCCATCCACCTATATTCAGTCCCGGCACTATATCTCCGGGTTGATATTTAGTAAGGGTGGAAGGTCCTTGTACATATCCGTCGATATGGTTGAAGTCGACCGGAGCCATACGGGCATCGTCCAAGTGGCAGAAGTCATGCCATACGCGATACTTTTCATTTATACGCATGTGACACATTTGTATCGGGAGAAAATATTCCAATACCGGTTGCCAGGCACCCCGGTCGTAGATATCTTCTGCTATACGGAAAATAGAAGATATAGCATGGCCGTATCGTATCTGATACAGTCCTTCCTCTTTTATATTCGAGAAATCGAATTTCAGGTAGTTATAACGAAGAAATTGCCCCCATTCTTTTCCTTCTGCCGATTTTATTTCTTTTTCACCTTCCGCCGTGATTTTATAAAGAACCGGTTTTTCACGTTTCATATCCCGTTTGTCCAGTTCAATGACAGCTACTTTAGGTTGCTCCGGATGATAACCTAATTGTGATATTTGAATAACAGGCGTATAAACCCATTCTTTCACTACATTGGGAGTGATCACCCATTTGATGGCTCCACGAGTAACGCCGGCAGGCACTTCACTACGGACCACAAACCAACCGTTATTATGGTTCATGCGTCCGTCATATAACTTCAGTTCGGTTCCTTCAGATTCAATCGTGTATTTATTATACGGATCATCCGGACGTACGACAAAACGTTTTCCGACTGCATATGGCTCTGCAATTATATCGTCGGCAATTATGGGGCTATAGCCATGTCCTGTCAACCGTTTCGGATCGGCCTTCGGATCAGGATTAAAGTGTCCGGTATGATTAAAGTTTGCCGGTTCGGATAAAGTCGGTCCATTGGGTTGTTGAGGGAAAAGACCCTGTTGATTATCCATTATCCATGGTTTACCAAACAATGCACCGGGGAATAATTCAAAATTAAAACCTACTTTACCGATAAACTCTTTTGGCATAGGCCGGTCTAAATCTACCGTAACTACAATAGATGCTCCTTCTCCTTTTACCGTCACGGCATAATTAAACACTATATCTGGATAAATCATAGGATTTGAGCCTTTCAAATGACGGGAAGAGTCAGGGTAGCTCAACTGAACCGTAATGGTATTGGTTTTCATATCCAGCTTACGATCACGCTGAACAGGTACAGGTTGCCACTGTCCGGGTGTTGCTTCCAGGCGAATATCTCCGTTTGTAGCGACTCGGTTACCGTGCATAATAATGCATATTCCACCTTGGTGTCCTTCTGGGTATATATCATCGAAGGCCATTATATCCACCCCTTTATTCCGGAAATACCCGGAAGTATCCAGCCTAAAGTCTTGTGCTCTTAGCGAAAGAGATCCCCCAAGAGATAAAAAGCACAAAAGAAGAACTAAATTTCTCATAGTAGTAATTGTAAATGGATTATCAGAAAGATAAGGTTCACTGAAATCAATAAAAAGTGAGTTGCCTAGTTATTAAGGCAACCCACCTTTAATCATAAGCTAAGATTAATATCCCGGATTTTGAACTAATGTTTGATTTAAACCGATCTGCGTTTGAGGTATTGGCATTAAATCCTTACCTGCAGGAATAGCAATTCCATGTTTATCTTTAATAAATTGAAAATGTTCACCCGAGCGTCTTAGTAAAAACCAAAGAGAACATTCACCAGCCAATTCATGGCGATATTCATCCAAAATAATTTTCATAACATCTGATTCTACTGGCGTAGGAACATTTATAGACGGATCTATCGTTTTGCCAAAAGCCCTATTACGTATTTGTTGAACAAGATTCATAGCTCCGTTTGAATTTCCTATACGGTATAAGCATTCAGCTTTACTCAACAGGACCTGTGCATAACGCATCATCATAATATTATCCGGACTTAAAAACCAATTTTGCCCTCTTGTGCCGCAAACTTCGGGATTACGCCAATATTTCACACAAAAATAACCGGACCCGTCAGCGACCCATGGTCTGTCAATAGTTCCACAAGTATTAATAGGATCCCCATTCTCATCTTGATAATATGATGCGGGGAGTCCGGCACCTCCATTTATTGCGTATGATTTCAACCGAGGATAGTCTTTGAAATTAATTAAAGGCGAAGGATGTTCGTCTCCCGGACCTATGATAGTAGCCAATTTTCTTTGGTCGCCTACCTGAAATGAATCGTATAATTTCTTATCACCATAAGCATAAGCAAAATCCGAGATTGGTTTTGGCATACAAAATGAAGATATCCATTGGTTGTTTACTCCAAATTGCCCCCAACCCATACTACCATATTCTGTAAATTGTACTTCGAATATAGATTCCTTACCATTACGATTGACTGTTTCATGAATATTGAGATAAGTATCTTCCAATTGACATTTTCCTTCTAATTGATCAAAAACAGAAATAGCATCAGAATATTTTTTCAACCACATCAACGCATCGCCTTTATAGGCCAAAGCAGCTTCTTTGGTAGCACGACCTCTGTCGGACAAAGACTGTTCTGCTTTCCATGGTAATAATTCGAAAGCAGTTTGCATATCATTATTGACCACCTCAAAGACTTCATCTTGTGTGTTACGCGGATGTAATCCATTGTCTTTTACGACCTCCAATTCCAATGGCACTCCACCAAAGTCTACAGCCAGATAATAATAAAATATGCCACGAAGGAAATAACATTCACCAATCAGTCGATTACCTTCCGCTTCTGTAAATACGCCTCTGTTAATCATATCTTTCAAGATAGGAATTGCAGCATTGGCCCGAGATATCCCAATATAATTACCAGACCAGAATATATTTAATGCCTCAAAATCTGTCGGTATCTCATATGTATTCCAGAAAGTATCAGAACCTGCGTTGTGGAAGTCCTGTGAAGGGAAGTTCGCAGTAAACCATATTCCCTTCAGCATATATTCTATATTGAAATGGAATGTACTGTATACACCTGTAACTAAAGAATAACCATCATCTTTCTTTAAAAAGAGTGAACCCTCATTTATGCTTGACGTATCTTTCTGTTCAAGAAATCCATCACAACTGGAAAACATGAATGTCACAAATAACGTGATCACCAATGTATTTATTTTAGCTATTTTTCTCATTGTATTCCGAATTAATTGTTTCATTAGTAAACTAGAACTGAATATTAATACCCAGTGAGAAGAACTTAGAATAAGGATATATCCCAACATCAATACCAGAAGCTGTAACTCCTCCGGCAATCCCATTCGAGCCCATGCTTTGTCCTATTTCCGGATCCATCCCTGAATATCCGGTAATAGTAAATAAGTTCTGGACACTGCCAAAGACTCTCAACTTAGCTCCATTTATTTTGCGAGAAAGAGCGTTAGGTATTGTATATCCCACTTCAATATTTTTCAATCTCAAATAAGAACCATCTTCAACGAATGCATCTGAGACACGGCTATTTCCGCCGACATCACTCCATACGGCACGAGTGTATTTATTTGTACTGCCTTCACCTCTCCAATAATTATCATAAAATTCTTTACTTACATTCTGAAGCCCAATACTTCCTTCACCATTTAAACTATAAAGATTCCTTTTCACAAAGCTTAAGATATCATTCCCATAAGAATAATTGAAGAAGATATTGAAATCAAAGTTTTTATATTCACCGTTGAAATTAATGCCCCCATAAAATTTAGGGATAGGGCTACCGATCACGACACGATCGGCATCTGTTATTCTTCCATCATCATTCGTATCCACAAATTTTCTATCTCCTGGAGCTGTTTTCGATGTATTATACCAGACGCTAGGATCATTCGCTTGTGTACGGGCATTTGCATTCAATGCATCTATTTCAGCTTGTGTTTGGATAATGCCGTCAGTCTTAAAACCATAAAAATCACCGATAGATCCACCTACTTCCGACATGCTGAATACTGCCCATGGCGTATTACCTGTAGTTGGAAAATTCAGATTTTGCAAATTGGCGACAGCATTCATCCCAGGTGCAAGCTTCTCGATCTTGTTCTTCACTGTAGTGAAATTTACGCTAACCTCATACTTAAAATCTTTACTGTTGTCACGGTAATTGAGCAACAATTCAAAGCCGCTATTCTTTACACTTCCCACATTACGGGTTGCCTCAAGGAATCCGGTTTGTGCAGGCATTTTGGTATTCAACAAGAAATCACTTGATTTCTTTACATAGTAATCAGCTACAAACGTTAGTTTATTATCTAAAAACCCGAAATCAAGGCCTATATCCGTTTGTTTGGATGTTTCCCATTTTAGGTTGGGATTAGGAAGAAATGCCTGTACCATACCATCGACATAAGTTTTATCCTGCCCAAAAACATAACCTTTATTGCTGGTGCGACTACCTGTAGTATAAGAAGATTGATATTGAAATAATCCGATATTCTGGTTTCCAGCCTCTCCGTAACTTACTCTCAGTTTAAGATTACTCAAGAGATCTACATTCTCCAGAAAGCCTTCTTCTTTGATGCGCCATGCTGCGGAAATAGATGGAAAAGTACCCCATTGATTTCCTTTTGCAAATCGAGAAGATCCATCGCGGCGAACAGTTCCCGTAATAATATATTTATCAGCGAATTTATACGTAGCTCTACCGAAGTAAGAAGCCAACGACCATGTCTGCTGATATCCGCTGGAATTAAGGGTCTGCATCGATGCAATATTTCTCAAGCCATCACTTATAACGCCTTCTCCATCGGAGTACATATTACGAGCTGTATTTTCTTGGATAGATACACCAGCTAATGCTTCAACACTATGTAAACCAAATGTTTTAGTATAGTTTGCCGTATTTTCCCATAAATATTCAAAACTATTGGTTGCATATTGGCTATAAGTTGCCTTACGTGTAGTTGGGACTCTATCATCCAGCGGATTAAAGTTATAACCGGAAGAAGCGCCATAACTGATGCCAAAATTAGTTTTTAAAGTCAACCCATCCATAGGATAAATTTCAAGAGCAGAAGAAGCGGTTAAGTTGTGACCTATGTTTTTCTGATCATTTAACTTATTACGTGCATATACGTTTTCGTTATCTCTAACAGCATTTTCTGTTTTGCTATAATAACCATAATTCCCGTTTCCATCATCCGGAAGATCTGTTAAAGGATTTCCCGTCATGGTAGGAATCAATTTTGCCAGTCTCCCTATGCCTCCTTGCCCTGATCCAAACGGAGACTTCTCGTCAGTATAGGAATATCGAGCCGTTGTAGATGATTTCATCCATTTATAAGGAACATAATCTTGGGTAAAACTTATATTGTATCGTTTATAATTCGAAAATTCAACAACCCCTTTTTGATCTATCATTCCTAATGATACGGCAGATTGTGACTTATCCGAACCACCGCGAATACTAAGATTATAATTTTGTTTTAGTCCTGACCTGTACATCAGATCTTGCCAATCTATTGTACGTAAAGATTCGGGGTTTGTCCATTCTGCTAATACAGGAGAACCTTCTTTTGATGCAACAGCTGTCGCTAATTTTGCAAACTCTTGAGTATTTAGCACGTCATATGTTTGTGGTTTGAGTTGGACAGAAGAAGTTGCGTCAAAAGCAATTCGTACGCCATCTTTATTTCCTCTTTTAGTTGTAATAATAACAACTCCATTCGCCGCTCTATTGCCGTAAATAGCAGCAGCAGAAGCATCCTTCAACACATCAATTGTCAGAATATCGCTTGGATTCAAATTTGAAGTACTGCCCCCCGGATAACCATCTATTACATATAGTGGCGAGTTATCACCAAAAGATCCGATACCTCGGATTTGAACCTGAACTCCTGCGCCAGGGCTTCCATCGTTGTTTACAACATGTACTCCTGACATACGTCCCTGCATTGCCTGACCAACGTTCGTCACAGGCACTTTTTGTATCTGCGAAGCGCTTACTGAACTTATCGCGCCAGTAAGGTCACTCCGCTTGGTCGTCCCATATCCGACCACGACAATTTCCTCCAATTGCTTAAAATCTTCTTTTAATACAATGTTAAAGTTTTGCCTGTTTGCAACAGATATATCTTGGCTTAAATAGCCGACATATGAAATCTGAAGGATTGCATTGGGAGCGACTTCCAAACTGACTTTTCCATCTAAATCAGTAATAATACCATTCGTCGTTCCTTTTTCCACCACATTGGCTCCGATGATTGGAAGACCCGATTCGTCTGTAATGGTTCCGGTTATTCGCTTTTTTTGTGGATTCTGCTGTTGTATCCCTGGAAGGTCTTTCCTTTCGACCTTATATAAAACGATATGCTTATCCTTTATCTCATAACCAACATCTCCATCAGGGAATAAATCTTTCAAGATATCCGTGATCATTTTGTCTTTTACATTAATGGATACCTTGCGTGAAGCATCGATTTGATTATAATTGTAGGTAAAATAGAACTGTGATTGTTTTTCTACCATAGAAAGGACTTCTGCTACCGTCGATTGTTCTACTTTCAAGGTTAACTTTGTCGATTGAGAATAACTCGTTACGGCAAATGACTGGATTGTCCCTACAATGAGAAATAAGACAATGGCTCTCATAATATTCATGCATTTTTTTAGCGGTCTGTACTTTTTATAACGGTACAATCGCTCCTTCTTAATAAAATTCATACATTTGTATTGTTTAGTAAGTAATAAATTGGGTTAACTTAATGAAACGTAGCAATTTTGCTTGCTATCCGGAACCGGTAGATGCGGGAACATTTGCCGGTTCGCTTTTTACGGTTGATCCTTTTACATAGGCTATTGTTTTTTGATGGTTATTTTACTTCCTTCCGTTTTGTATGTAAGCTTACGGGTATTTTTTAATAAGTCAAGAATATCCTCCAATTTAGCTTGGGGGGCTACATGGCAAGTAAAGAAATCGGAAGCCAACGCCGAATCGGTAATTGTAATAGTAACTCCGAATTGTCTTTCCAATGCTCGTGTGATCACATCCAGACGTTGTCTGTAAAAAGCAAATCCGCCATTAATCCAACTATTTATAGACTCTGTATCAACTTCCTTTTGTATACTCAACATTTTATTTGTTTTGACATAAACAGCTTGCTCCCTCGGTTGAAGTGCACAAAGAACTTTATCCTCTGACAATAGTTCGACTTTTCCCTCTGATAATGTAACAGAGACCTCTTCTTCCGGATAGGCTTTCATTGTAAAGACCGTTCCCAATACCTTGACATCTATATCCGACGAATGGACAATAAATGGTACCTTTTCATTCTTCGTAACTTCAAAGAAACCTTCCCCTTCCAATTCAACGGTCCTTGTCTTGGAAGAAAATTGAGACGGATATACCAAACGGCTTCCCGCATTCAGCCATACTTTTGTCCCGTCAGACAGAGTAAGGGAAGCACGTTGACCAATAGGGACCTCAACTATATTTGCAACCATAGAATAAGAGGTATCTTTTTGATAGAGTTTTATAGAGAGAAAAAGAATAATAAGGAGAGAAGCTGCCAAGCTAAGAGAAACGGCAAACAAACGGCGGCTCTTTCTTTTAGGTACATTCATTGATGTTGATTTGTCATCGGAAGATTCAAGGGAAGAAAGAAAACGATGATAGGCTTCATCCAGTTTCTTTTTATCTGAAAATCGTATTTCTTTCTTTAAACTCCAAAGCTGTTCGACTTCGAACAAGTGTTCCGCATTTTCTTTCTTCTCGGATATAAACCGGCTTATTTGTTCCAGTTCATCCGGAGTACAGCAGTGGGTAAGAAAACGTATCAACAATTGGTCATCCATATTATTATATAGGTTTACATATAGAAGACAACTGAAGAACAAAAACTACCTGCCCGGATATCGTTTTTTTTTCAAATCAAATAAGAATGGCAAGTAAATGCCGAAGCAATGGCCTTAGCTGATTTATGGCACGATTGATATGGCCCTCGACGGTTCGATGGGAAATACCCATCATTTCTGCAATCTCTTTGTAACTCTTTTCTTCAAAAAAACGCAAAAGGAAGGCCTGTCCACATTTTTCCGGAAGTTTCCGGATAGCCTCTTCCAGCTTCGCTTGTATCTCATATAATTCTATTTGCTGGAATATTTCATTCGCATCTGTTTTCTCATTTATATAATCCGCACGAAGTTGGGCAATATGAATTTGGGCTTCATAAGCACGAACCGTTTCACAATGTTTAAGATAATTCAAACATTTATTCTGCACAATTTTAAAAAGAAATGAATGGATTTGATTAATCTCGAGACAATCTTTCATCTCCCAATAGAACAGAAACGTATCTTGTACAATATCTTCAGCCGTTTCTTCCTCCACAAAGCGACACGCAAGAGAGAGCAATTTCGGATAGAAATTATCGAAAAACCGACGAAATTCAGAAGAATCTCCACCATTGATTTTTTCATAATCAAAAGATACAGGCATACTATTTTATTCTGTTACAAGGTCAAATGTTATTCTATTTTCATGCACACAATAACCATCAACTTCCAACTTCACGATTATCACAAAGCGAATTTATATATTTTTAAACAGGAATCCACATATCCTACAAAAAAATGCAAAGATCAGAAGAAAAATGCCGGACACTTAGCTTTTCGATTTTCTCCTTTTTTACTAAATTTATCCGCCAAAATACAACCTTTCAAAATATATGCCAGTAAAAAGGGAAAAGCCGCCCAAGAAAGCGGCTGAAAAAGAAAACTCTCCCAAAATTACGCCGCTTACACTTCGGTATATCTTTCTTACAAAGGAGAACGCATGGTGCGCATCCGGATCGGACAAGCTCGGAATTGGAGACGAATACCTGCATGGCGGCATTCCGTTGGTAAACCGGAAATCGCTGATCGATAATTTTGCCGACGTTCCCGACAAAACAACGGTTGTGAACTTGTTGAGCGCATTCGGTAAACTGCTCAATAACATAAAACGACTTGAAATATGGATACGGAGGTTTTATACCTCCATTTTGTTTTGATAAAAAGAGAAGATATCTTTGTAAAGATAATCAAAACGGAATCATCTGATTAAATCATATGAATATAATCTTAAAAAATAAGTTGAAATCGATAAAAGCTCTTTGTCGCCAATACAAAGTAAAAAGTTTATATTCATTTGGCTCCATAAACACAAATCGTTTTGATCCGGCAAAAAGCGATATCGATTTATTATTAGAATTCGATCCGGGAATAACAATTGAAGAATATACGGACAACTTTTTTGCATTGCATGAGCAATTAACAAACCTATTCTCCAAAAAGATCGATCTTGTCACTAAGCGCTCTTTATCGAATCCTTTCTTTATCAATGAAGTTGAACAGACAAAACAATTGCTGTATGGGGCGTAGCTCTCGGAAATATTTATACGACATTCTGCAATCCATCGATTCAATCAATGAATATATAGGAGATCAAAAAGATTTTTTTGCATACGAACAGAACAAACTATTACGACGGGCGGTAGAGCGAGAATTAGAAATTATCGGTGAAGCGCCCCATCATCTACTCCAATTAAATCCTGAAATAGAGATTAGTAATGCACGAAAGATTATCAACTTGCGAAAATTCGTTATCCATGGCTATGATAAAGTAGATAACGTCATTATATGGGGTGTCGTCAGTAAAGATTTACCAATGCTGAAAGAGCAGGTTCAGAAATTAATGGACCAATCTACCATTCTTTAAATGCAGCCACCCTCGTTTCTACTTGTCTTAACCGGCGGACAATTTGCCTGGCGCAGAAAAGACGGCGTTCTGGTTGTCCCGATAGGGTGCTTGAAAAATTGACCGGATAAGGATATTTTTTACTGTCAGTCGCATGCACGGATGTTATATTATTGTAAGCCTTCAGGCAACATGCCATTGCCTAAAGGCTTACTTTTAATCCGGCAGAATCAGGAAATAAATATTCTAAGTGGTAGTTTATTTTAATGAATACACCTCTTTTTTAATATTCCAGCCTTTCACAACTAATATCCTGTCTACAGGTAACTTAGAGGTGTTCGTTTCTATTGTAATAGACTTTCTCTCTCCGGGAAGTAGAGAAAAGAAATTATCGGTATAAAAAGAGGGCCGGATGGGTTTATTATTACTATCCAGAAACTGAAGTTGCGTAAAAAAGGCAATGGTTCCCGATGTATTCCGAAGATCTATTTCCACAAAATAACGATCTTGCTCCTTGCGAGTCTTATAATTCACCTTAAGTTGAGTTTGTTTAAGTTCGGACAAATCCTCGAACCCGGCGGTGGTAGGCCCGGTCAAGGTCTTACGCCCTTCGTATTTATTATTGGAACGCCAATAGAAGTTACTGCCGACCTCTTTCCCTTTGTCATCAAACAATCTTAATTTAATGAAATGGACATTCGAGATATTAACGGGAAAGTCTATTTTAAAAAGATCTTTTGCCGTACCGTTCTCCGGAAGATTAACAACTGCTTCCTTTGAAAACACTTTCCGGCTATTCAAATCATAAATTTCTGCAAGTATTTTATAGTTATTAAATGCCCGGTAATAGTCGTTGATTACCGAAACCGTATTTTTGAGATAATCGAACTGCGGATGTAGGGGTTCACAGGCATTTTGTGTTGCATACAACGCAGCCGTAGGTTCCAAAGACCAATCCCACATACGGGCGCATACCTGGCGAATAGGCGGATTATGATACCAAAATAAGAATCCGGAACAATAGCGGTCACCCCAACCCAGCTTATTATAATTCCAGACTTCCCAAATGCTTTTATAATTGAAGGCGCCAACCAATTGCCCTTTCTCTGCAAACTCATCGATGCTTTTCGACTCGCCGTATTCATTGACCATATCGGTATACATTGTAGTCATCAGGTGGAAACCATTTCCGTCCGAATAATCCCATACTTCCTTATTTATCGGCCATAAGTCTTTTTCATCCATCATTTCACGTAAACATTCCACCGTAGGCAGACAAGGGGCGCCATATTCAGGATTAAAGCCATCCACCCGGCTCCCCCTGTCCGAAGCCGTATTTTCATAATGGCACATAATGTTAACCTGTTTATACGGGCTTCCATCATGAACTCCGCAGCACTCCGATTGCATTTGATATCCCCGGGTCCCATCTAAATTCTGTATCAACTCCTCTGTTTCAGGCATCTCCGTTGATTCGTTGGATGAAACATAATAGGCCAGAGAGGGGTGGTTGCGAATACGTTTGACGGTAGAGATTACATTATTATAATAGATACTCTCGTCTACCGGATGCTTCGTATCTCCCGTCATCCAAAATTCTGTCCATACCATAATCCCCAATTCATCGCATAGCTGAAAAAAATAATCGGATTCCGTGATTCCTCCTCCCCAAAAACGAATCAGATTAATGCCGGCTTGCGCCGTATAGCGTAATTCAGCATAGGTACGTTCCTCCGAATTTCGAAGCATATTTTCGGGAAGCCAGTTGGTTCCTCTGATAAAAATAGGCTTTCCGTTCACATAGAATGTGCGTGATTTGTCCGGTGTATTGGTATCGGAAGTTATTTCCCGTATGCCGAATCGCGAAGAAATGGAATCCAAGACGTTGCCTCCCTTATCCGTCACCGTTAGTGCAAGGTCATACAGCTCCTGTTCTCCTTTATTTATCGGCCACCATAAACGGGGATTCTTGATAACCAATTGAGGATATTCCTCTGGAGTAAAAATAATTTCTTTTTTTTGTCCTCTGATTAACTGGATTTGCTTTTCAAAGGTTATATTTTCTCCTTTTATTTCACCTCTGACAGTGACTTCCTGAACGGTCCAGTTTGCATTCGGATTAATGACTTCGACGGAAATCGTTTGTTTTGATAAATCATAGCCGGGCTTTGACAGGTCAGATTTAACAAACGGGTGGCGAAGCGCAACATTCCCGGTGGTGTAAACAGAAATGTCTTTCCAGATCCCGGTATTACGATCCCGGATGCCGTCCAAGAAAGTAAAATCCCATCCGACAGTCATTAATTGGGTTACATTTTTCCCGATTTCTCCGTTTCCTCCATTTTGAAATTCATTATTCAAAGCCCCGATCGCCTTTTTACCTTTAGGCTTAATGGTGCCCGGAACATCAATCGGATAGACTTTTACAGCTAATACATTCTTCTGATCAAAAAGAATATAATCGGAAATATCGATATGATCCTGATAAAACATACCGGCGATATTACCCACCATATTACCGTTCAACCATAATTCAGCGCGATAATTTATACCGTCGACCTGCAGCCACGTCTTTTTATTTTTATAATTTTCTGCAGGCGTATCAAATTCCGTCCTGAACCAATAAGTATAAAAATCGCGGCCTGTATGATAAAGGTCGGGAATCAGGTTCGATTCCAATTTGTTATTTAAGCCGTAGTAAGGTTCCGGATAAATCTTATTATACACCAAAGAGTTGAGAACCGTTCCCGGAACGACAGCCGGCATCCAATCATCCATCGGGACTCCGGAGGTCGAAATATCTTCCGCCTTGCCTGACAGTTCGCCCGCCTTTTTCATTTTCCAGACAAATTCCCCTTTATGTCCGTCCTTCGATTTCAGAACTGTATTATAAATCCGTTCATTCCGAACCTCCTGTCCGTAGCACAAACACGTGTATAGTATTGTAATTAAAAAGATTATTTTTTTCACTGGCTTCATCTTATTATTTATTTTATTGCATTCTATAATTGTGCATAAGGACTATTTCCATAGAAACGGGGGAACTTAATTTAATTCCGGCAGAACATCTCCATCTATATTTTTCGTAGGGTCGTATATAGCGACACTTACTTGCGAGTCAGCACATCCATAATATAAATACCATTTTCCTTTAAAAAAGGCAAGGCCTTCAATAAAAACAGTTCCGTCAATATATTGGCCACTTTTTTCGAAATCTTCTATCGGTCGGAAAAAAGGAACATCCAAGCGGGCTATTGCCTTCATAGGATCTTCTAAATCCATCAAAACTTGACCCGCGCTATAAGTCCCAGCGTTAAAACGAGGATCACGCATTTTATCATCCGTCTGATTTTTACCATTATATAAAAGCAAAATACCTTTATCTGTCTTTATCGCGGGAGGTCCGCATTCCGTTAATGCACTGTCAAAATAACCATTCCGAGGTTTTATTACCGCCTTAAGATCTCCTTTTTCATCCAATAGGGGCTTCCAATCAAGCAAATTATCTGATGTCGCAGCACATACCTGATGTTCGCCCCAATACATAAAATACAAATCGCCTATTTTTGTAATGACTTGCTTACCCCCTTTTATTTCAGTTACAATCGAACCGGACTTGCAAGGCATATCTAAAAACCGGCCTTGATATGCCTCTTCGAATGCGGGTCCATGCTTCTCCCAAGTAATCAGATCTTCTGAAGTAGCAATACACAATCTCGGTTTGTCTCTGTTCCATGAGGTATATGCCATTACATAGAGACCCTCTTCCGTCATAACTATTCGTGGATCTTCACAGCCTCCCGGCCATTCATATTTTTTCATCGAATCCTCACCCGGAAACATTACCGGAGTCGTCCTCCTTTTCATCGTTATCCCATCCGGACTTTCCGCCAAACCGATACGGGACGTCCGTTTGCCTATTCCGACGCCTGAATTATCTTCAGCCCGGTAAAGGACATATATTTTATCTCCTTTTACTATTGCCGCCGGATTAAAGGTGTCGCTCTCCTCCCAGTTTATTTCCTTCTTTTGCATAGGGCAATAAAATTTGGTATCCGTAAGCGGAACAATTACCGGATTTACTCCTTTGGGACGTTCAAATCCACCTAAGGCCCATTCAGGTAATGGATTTCCCCTCTCTTCCATTTTATGTTCCTTCGTTTTTTGAGGATTATAACAAGAGATACAAGCAATGCAAAGGAGAGCAGATACAAAAGTCAAAACCTTTTTCATATTATAAAATTTATGGGACAGGCATTTTTCTCTATCTTCATATGAAACATCTTATAAGAAATATTGGCCTTCCTCTTTCAACCTCTTTCTTAAATATTTAATATCAACAGCATGAACATCATTTTTCGATTGCACAATCGCATGTTGGGCAGCCATACCTGCAGCTTCACCTGTCACTAAGCAAGGAGGCATCACCCGTAAACTGCCGAAAGCCTCTTCATCGGTCGAGATACAACGACCAGCTGTCAATACGTTCTTCAAACCCTTTGGCGTCAAACAGCGATAAGGAATGCCATGTGATTCGCCTTTTTTATAGCGCGTCTCTTTATACCCATCTTTATGAACATCAAGATAATAAGAATTACGTCCAATTTCATCCTCAAAAGTACGTCTTTGCATCCAATCATCAACCGTAAAGATATAATCGCCCTCAATACGCCGGCTATCACGCACGCCAAGAATAGTACCTGTTTTCGAAAGAAAGGCGCTAGCGAAGATATCTGGATAGAGTTCGGCCAAGGCGGCAACAAACTGAGCGGCTTTCTGACGACCGGTCATCATGGCTTCCGACAAAGCCCAAGGATCCGTAGCGTCCACATTGACGAGATGGCCGGCGTTCATGCCCAACAAACCGGGACCGACAAGTTTGTCGTTTAGGAAGTTATCAAAGAGAGGATATTTGCCCGATTCAATTAAATCACCGGCTTTGGAGCGAAACGATGACTGAACGGCAGGACCGTTCCCGTATCTGTATTGGTCAATATTGCCGATAGCAAAACAGAGCGTAGAACTCTGCACAACACCGTTATCGTCGCCTCGTTTGAACGAAGCACCCGCCCAAGCCGCCAAATCGCCATCGCCGGTAGCATCAATATAAACCTTGGCCTTAAAAGCCGTAAGCCCTGATTTATTCGCTACAATCACGGCATCAACCGTATCATTGGCCGACTTCTCAACAGCAGCCAGACGCGAGAAAAACAACACTTTCGCACCGGATTCCATAACCATTTTGTCATAGACCGACATCAGATATTCAGGATTAATGCTGACCCAGTTGAGTTTGTCTGCCGGTTCGTGCGGAACGCCTTTCTTCGATTCGTTGAAAATCTTCTCAGCCAAACCGCGATAGATAATCTTTTCGCCGTCCGAGAATGGACACCAGGCATTCAGGATACCCGCCGTGCCCATGCCGCCAAGCTGTCCTGTTGCCTCGATAAGCAGCGTCTTTGCACCTTCGCGGGCAGCCGCGATTGCCGCCGTACAACCACCCGGGCCAGCGCCTACTACGATGACATCCCAACTATTATCGACAGGTATCTTCTTGTTTTTCAAGGATACAGTATCTCTAACTTCAACGGCCGTGATGCCGTTGCTACTATTAGCTGCCGCAAACGATGGAGTGGCAACTGCCACAGCCATCATTCCAGCGTTTTTTATAAAATCTCTACGCGTTCTCGTCATAATAATATTATTTCCAAAGATCTTGTTGTTCCAGTTTGGGATTAGCATCAAGTTCGATTTGCGGAATAGGGAAGATATAATGCTTTTCCTGTATAACGCTGCCTATTGCAGGATTTTGAGCCATTAGTGCGTCTTTCAATTTGTGAGTGCGCACGAGGTCAAACCACCGATGAGCCTCAAACGCCAGTTCGAGGCGACGTTCAAGAAGTATGATATCCACAAAAGCATCGACGCTGCCAACCGGCTGCACATCGCACTCGGCGGGCTGGTCCAGAGGAACGCCATAAGCGCGGCGACGTACTATATTCAGATACCTGTATGCCTCAGGGTCAGCGGGATTCTTGCGCCCCAGCGCCTCCGCTTTCATCAACAAAACATCCGAATAACGCAAAACAGGATGATTATTGCCACTGTTGCTACGCGTTGCAATCGACGTCAGGTCAATGTATTTATTACAATAATAAGGATACAGAATTGTTGACGCCATGTTGGGATATTCCTCGCGAGTATAAAGGCGGACACACACATTGCGACGGGTATCACTGCATGTTCCGTCGGGATTAGAGCCGTATGCGTCCCATAGATTTTTCGTAACCGGATTATCGCCGTAACCAGCCCAACCGTTGATATTCACAAAAGGAGGACGGAAAAAGCCGTTATATATGCTGCCCGGATTAGAGGAACCTGCCAAAAACTGTATCTCAAACAGCGATTCGGGACCATTCTCCTTGTTCAAGTCGAAATTGTCGGCATAAGAAGTATTGAGTTTATAATCACCGGAGTTGATAACCTTGTCGGTTTGCGTGATGGCCTTGTCCCATTCTTCGTGCGTGAGATAAACTTTTGCCAGCAGACCTGATGCAGCGCCTCGCGTAGCCCTGCCGATATCCCCCTTGCTATATTCCTTGACTGAAGGAAGATTCTCTTCGGCATATTGGAGGTCGGATATGATCAACTGATAGATAGTCTCTTTCGGATCGCGTGTAACCTCCAGGTTTTCCAAACTTGTAGTCTGATGCTCACGCAGAGGCACGTCACCCCAATATCTCACCAAGTTGAAATAATAAAAAGCGCGCATGAATTTTGCTTCGCCAATAAAGTTCTTGCGTTTGGTTTCCGATATCGTTCCTTCGGACATCGCTTCTATATTGTCGATGGCATAATTGCATATGTTGATGGCGCTGTAATAGGCGACCCATATATCATACACCAACTTCGAATCGGGAGTGTAGATAAATTTATCGAACTCATTTTTATTTACATTACTGGTGTTGCGTCCGTCACCCCACTCGCAATCGTCAGTAGCCTGGCTATGAATAGTTTCGGAATACTGATTGAAGACATCCTGATTAGTATATCCGGCGTAAGCCGAGATGATAGCCGAACTTGCATCAGCCTCGCTCTTGAAGAAGTTTTCAGGCGTCAGCGAACTGTATGGTACCTGTTCCAAATCCACACAGGATGCGAGAATTGATGTGATTGCTATAGAATAAAATATCTTTTTCATCTTGCTTTCAAATTAAAAGTTAATATTAAAACCAAACATCACGGATTTCGACATCGGATAGCCACCCCAGTCATAACCCAGAGCCACATTATTCTGTCCATACTTACTGACTTCAGGGTCAAGTCCGGAGTATTTGGTAAAAGTAAAGAAATTATTAAGCGAAGCATAGATGCGTGCCGCCTGCACTATTCCAAGCGGTCTCAATATGGATGCTGGCAGTTTGTAGCCAAGATTGATATTTTGTATGCGCAGGTAAGAACCATCCTCAACTAATTGATCATAAGACACTTCTGCAGGCTTGATATTGACGGCACGAGGTATATTGGTGTTCTGGTTAGTTTCTGTCCAACGATTCAGGATCGTTCTAAACTGATTCTGAGAGCTTTGCAGATTCTCCATCTCCGACTTGGTAGCATTATAAATATCGTTCCCATAGGAATAAACTATAAAAACATTCAAATCGAAATTCCGATAAGAGAATGTGTTAGTGAGACCACCGAAGAAGTCAGGCTGGGCGCTTCCCAAAATAACACGGTCAAACTCGCCTATTGAATTATCTTTGACACCATCAGGACCGCTGATATCAACGTACTTACGGTCGCCCGGTTTGGCTGTTGGCTGCGCTGAATGAGCGATATCATCATCCGTCGAAAAACAGCCGTCGGTCTTATATCCGTAAAAGATGCCAAGCGGCTCACCTACCTTGAGCAAACGCGTCTGGTCCATGCCGGCATTCTTAGGTCCTAAGCTTGAGGGAAACATCTGTTCTGCACCACCGAGGTCCAATATCTTGTTTCTATTAAAACTGATATTATAATCAATGTCCCACCGGAACTGATCAGCAATAGGTGTTGCATTCATGCTAAATTCCACGCCATTGTTCTGTACTTTACCGATATTTTTTAATCCCGTACGATAACCCGAGGTACTGGGTATTTGCACTTGAAGCAACAAGTCGCTCGTCACTTTATGATATAGGTCCACCGACAGATTCAGCCTGTTTTTGAAAAATCCCATCTCAATACCGAAGTCGCTCTGCTTGGTCGTTTCCCATTTCAGATTGTAATTGGCAACCTGTGTAGGTGCATAACCCATATACTTGGTATCACCCAGAGAATAGGCCTTCTTGCCAAGCAAAGCCATTGATGGATAAACACCTATACCATCCTGATTACCAGTCTCGCCATAACTGACACGCAGTTTCAGATTGCTAAACAATCCGAGTGACTTGATAAACTCCTCCTCCGAAGCACGCCAGGCAAGGGCTGCCGAAGGGAAATACGCCCAGCGATTATTGCGCCCAAAACGTGATGAACCGTCAGCACGAAATGATATTGTTGTCAGATATTTCTCGTTGAAATTATAGTTGATGCGTCCCAGATACGACAGCAATGCCCATCGGCTCGAACCGGAGCTTGGTGATAATGCGACCGTTCCCGAACCCATATCCCACATCTGCAAATTATCATTAAGAAATCCCTGTGAAGTAGCTGATGAATTTTGATTTCTTGACGATTGCTGCGTCATAGCAATCATCGCATTAATTCTGTGTTTGCCGAAAGCATTAAGATAGGTCAGAGTGTTTTCATTCACCCACATATAATCCTTGCTATTGTAAATGCTGGCACTACCTTTCGTCGATTCGCCCGCCGGTATAGACATGGGAGTATATGAATTTTGATTTGCAAACTGAAGGTCAACTCCAAAGGTTGATTTTAAGGTCAAGCCTCTGACTATTTGCCACTCACCAAATATATTACTTATAGTCCTAAATCGTTCATTATCGTTTACTTCGTCACGCAACACAAGCAGTGGATTAGTAAATTTACCGCTTTGATCAAAGGTATTAATGGAATTATAATTACCGTCGGCATCATAGACCGCCACATTAGGATGAAGTGTCCTGTAACCTAGCAAATCGTTTCCTACCCTGTCCATATTCACTTGCGCTAATGAAAGGTTCAATCCCATTTTGACTGTTGAGCTGACTTCTCTGTCAAAATTTGTACGCAAGGATATTTTTTCCATTTCGGAACCTTTGATTATACCGTCCTGGTCCATGTAATTCAGAGTTGTCAGAAAATGCGTTTTAGCATCTCCACCCGAAACAGACAAAGTGTAGTTTTGCATCAAGGCGTTATTATTCAAAACCAATTCCTGCCAGTCGGTATTTGCAGGCGTCTTGGATAAATCAAAGGGCGGTTGACTACCAGCCCTCTCATATGCCTCATTTGCAAAAGCTTCGAATTCCTGCGCGTTTAGCAAATCATATTTCTTGCGGATATTTTGCACCCCCCAACTGGCGTCCAATGTTACGCTTGTTCTACCTATAGCACCGGTCTTAGTTGTTACCATCACTACGCCATTTGCACCGCGTGCACCATAAATAGCGGTTGATGAGGCGTCTTTTAATATTTCAATAGACTGGATATCCGAAATAGCAATCGTATTCAAAGGATTAAGATCGCTTTGGTCGCCAGAAGATGATGAATACACAGGTACTCCATCGATGACGTAAAGGGGTTCATTACCACCGGAAATGGAGTTACCTCCACGGATGCGGATAGTAGAACCAGCACCCGGCATACCGGAATTTTGCGTCATGTACAGTCCTGACGAGCGCCCTTGCAGCATTTGGTCAACAGATTTTATGGTAGATTTATCAATTTTTTCTGTAGAGATGGAAGTCATTGCTCCAGTAACATCTTTCTTCCGCATCGTTCCGTATCCGACGACAACAACTTCGTCCAAAGAACGTAAATCTTCTTCTAATACAAGGTTGAAGTTTTGCCTGTTTACAGTAGGAATTTCTTGACTTAAATAACCGACAAATGAGACTTGAAGGATGGCATTGGAAGGTAATTCTAAGCTGAATTTTCCGTCTAAATCAGTAATGACGCCATTGGTCGTACCTTTCTCGATCACATTGGCTCCGATGATTGGTTCGCCTGAAGGATCAGTAACAGTCCCCGAAATACGCTTCTTTTGTTGTTGCTGAATAGAAGCCAGATCAGAAGTTTTGGCTAAGATATTGATATTCCGATCGTGAATGACATAAGTCAGATCCGTGTTGTTCAAGGCTTGCTGCAAGACTTCGTCAATCCGCTTATTCTTGGCGCGTACATTGACCGTGATATCCTTAACATCGGCGTCTACATAAAAAAACAGGAACTCACTCTGTTTCTCGATCATCGAGAAAAACTCGGTAAGTTTGATTTGGTTCGCTTCAACAGAGACAGCAGTCGATTGTGAATACGATTCTGCGGCTACTGCTTGCAAAAGCGTCACAGAAAGTAAGGCAACGGATATTCTCATAATAGAAACAATTTTTTTTAGATCTTTTAAAGCAAAAGATCCGAAATGCGAAATTTTCTGCATATTTTTGTATCATAAAAGGTTAACAAATTACTTCTGTCACAATGTTTGGCCGCAAGGTAGCAGAAGCGTTAATTTTTTTAGAAATCCGGGGGTGTATCGTTCCGGTACACCCTCTCTTTTAAGGCTAACTACGGTATTTCTTCATAGGCTCATCTTTATGTGTTTTTCAATCACCAATTATTAATTGTTAATTATTCTATATAATAGACTCCTTTAGTTTCTTTAAATCGTATCGGCAGACTTTTCGAGACTACGTGCAATACCTCTTCAATGGACTGCTTCTCATCGAAGGAACCGGAAACAACAAGCGACGGATCCAGTAAATCCCGATTCTTAATGACAATCTTTACCTGGTAATATTCCGACAATTTAACTACCAACTGACTCAGTGGTATTGATTTATATCTTATTACGCCGTCTTTCCAAGCGGTTTCTTCCTCCGGATCAATGAAACGGACATCAATGAGGTTGGAAGAGCGGGTAAAGTTCAGTTTTTGATTGGGTACCAGTATCACTTGCTGTTCCGGGCTCTCAAAACGGATGGAGCCGGTCAGCAAGGTCGCGGTTATCTGGTCGCAATCCCGATTCCCTTTGGCAAGGAAAGTTGTTCCCAATACGCTGATTTTGGCATCCCCGAAATTGACTTCAAAGGGCAGTTCCGGATTTTTGACGACTTCGAAATAAGCTTCTCCTTCCAATTCTACCGAACGTATTTTCTCTCCGTACCGGTCGGAATAAACCAGCCGGCTGTTCTTATTCAGGATCACCTTGGTGCTGTCTTCCAGATAAAATTCGGATTTTGAGTCTCCCGACAAATAAGTATAATAGACGGAAGAAGCGTTCCGATGCTGGTAGTAAATAGACAAAGAAATGGAAAAGAGGAGCGCCACGGCAGCGGCAAGAGGCAAAATCCATTGTCTCATTTTCCTCCGTTTACGCTCTTTTCCGGTCTTTTGGATTTCCTGTATGACTCTATCCGCCGAAGCTTCAGGAAGGAAAATATGGCTAAAGGAAACTTCCGCTTCCCAATAGTTCTTGAAAAGGGCAAATTCGTCCTGGTTCTTTGGGCTCTCATTCAGCCAACGGCTTAATGAAAAGTAATCCTCCGAAGAGGCTTCTCCACTCAAAACCCGGGCGATAACCTGGTCGATATTTTCCGTATTATTATTCATTCTTCCTATTTCTATCTACATAGACGCAAAAAATTGAAATACCCCTTAGCCCGGATGGAAATTTATTTTTCTATTCTTTCGAAAGACAAACATTCACGTAATTTCCTTACGGCAGTTGTGATATGAGCCTCCACCGTTTTGACCGAGATATTTAATATTTGGCCGACATCCTTGTATTTCATCTTTTCTTCACGAACCAATTGAAAGGCTATTTTGCATTTTGTCGGCAGCGAATTGATGGCCGCATTCAACCGTTCGATACTTTCTTTTGAGATCAATTCTTCCTCCGGCGTTGTTTCCGTATACAGAAAGGAATCGAAGGATTCTTCCATACCAAAATCTTCCGCATGAAGGGTTCTCAGATAACTTATCGCCTTATTCCGCGCAATCGTGTAGAGGTAAGCATCGAAATTAGTGATCTCGAACAATGATTTCCGGTTTTCCCATAGAGAGAGAAAGGCATCGGAAACAATTTCTTCGGCTTCCTGCGGCGTCGAAACATAAGGTATGACAAACCGCATCAACCTTTGGTAATAAGCGATGTAGACGGATTTGAAAGCCGCCTGGGAATCCGACTGCGCAATCTCACGAATCCATAATAATATATTGTCCGGCAATTTTTTCAATGCAGAGTATTTATCTCCCTATTTATATAAAGACGCAAATATATGTAAAATACCCTTAGCCGGAGATACGAAAAAAAGCAAGTTCAGGATTGCAAATGGGTACAATCGAATGTGTGATTTGCACATTGACTTTTGAGTGTTACAACATACTGATTTTATTTGTTTTGCATAGAATTTTTAATTTTCGCTGGCCAGGCGAAGATCTTTTACCCATCAGACGAAGATCTTTTACTCACCAGGTGAAGATCTTTTACCGGCCGGTGAAAATTAAATTGTCGCTACCGGTTAAACAAAAAGGCACTGCCACGATCCTGTTTTGCCTATGCCTTGGCATGAAAAAGAAGGTATAGTAAAATTTTACGTCGAGCAGTAGAACGTGAAAAAACTCCTTCTTCTTCTTTTTAGAAACTGAATTCGAAACGGAGGCGGAGGCCGCTGTTGGAAGCATCGGCATGATCGCGGTAGGATAGACGCAAGATATAATCCAGACGCAAGATCTTAAATATATTATTAATGCCGAAACCTAACTCCATATAAGGCTCATTGCCCATACTGTAAGTGGTTTCGGGGAAAAGGAACAGACCTTCATGCCCCATTGCCGGATTGTTCTTGTCACTGAGATCGGCATAGAAGCCTTTGAAGGTAACCACTTCCCTCCATTGCAGTTTCTTTAGCAAAGGGATACGATTGAGTATAAGTCCATTCATATAATAGGTAAGATCCCACGACATATACTGGTCGTTGATAAACTCCATCGGATTCAACAAGGCATAGGATTCCAATTGGATCGTATAAGAGAGGTTGGCATTAGGTATGATCAGCATCGGGAAAGGCGCCTTATCCCAAACTTTACCAGCTTTAGCGACTCCGTCGATATATCCGAAAGCGGAAAGCCAGAAACGTTTGTTGATGCTCAGGTCGGTACGGTTGAAGCTGAAGTCCGAACCCAGGATCCCTTTTCTTGCAAATACATGATTCAGCGCGATCACCGGTGCGTCGAACGTAATCGGGTAACGGTAGTTACGCGTCTGATAGAATTTCTCATTCGGCGCCCAGCGCAAATTCAGTTCCAATTCGGCCGAGGAATAATCCTTGACCGGCAAAACGGAACCGTCCGCCTGTATCTGTTTGAAAGAGACATATTCAGTTCCCATTTCATTCTGATGACGCAACGTGGCGGCATAGGACCATCCGCTATAATATTCCCGCTTATAACTCAGTTCCGCTTTGCGCAGGTAAGTCATCAGGTTGTTTTCCTTCCGTTTCAAAGCCAGGAAGATATTATCGGCATTCGTATACAGGTATTGCTGCCCCAATTGATTGACATCATAGCTGTATTCCGCCCGGATCGAATGGACGGGGAATTCTTTGCGGAACTTTTTCTTATCGACAAACGAATATTCCGCAAGGGCATCGTATTTTAGCCTCCGGTCTTTCGTCCCGTAAGCCATATAGCCATCCAGAAACAGCCTGGGACTGAATTTGGTCGTAGTCGCTCCTCCGGCACGCAGACGGACGCCTTCGACCGTATTGCCGCTGACCGTTGTATTCATCGGTCCGAACTCGAAGGGACCTCCCTCATCCGAAGTCTGAATATAACCCGAGATCAACGTGGAAAGCACTTTTTCCGTCCAATAGAAAAACGGAACAGAGCGGACTTGGGCCATCAACGACTCCACCGAACGTTGTTTCGGCACTCCTTCCCCGTCCTTGTATTGCGCCCAGAAATCCTCCGGTTTCCGGCGGGCATCAGCCAGTTCTATACTGGGAGCGCTTTCGTTAAAGACGGTCGCGTCTTGCGGAAGGTCAAAAGAATGGTTCCGGTAGCTGACAATCCGGTGGGCAAAAAGGCCTTTCGACTTGGAAGTAAGCTTAAACTCGACCGCGATATCATCTTTCGTCAACAGCCGCAAACCTTCGGGGCTACGTTCATATTCCTGAATAATCCTCATCCGGTCGACAAAATTCAAATTAATTTCATAGGGAATATTCAACTCGATACGCTTCAGGAAATTAACGGAGTCATGAGTAAAATACAAATGACCGGTAAAGCCGAAGCCCTCCGAGGTAAAGGGTACAAAACCCAGATCGATGCATTCCTCTCCGTTGACAACAAGGGTATCCATCAGATAATACTTATAAAACAGGGGCCCTATCGATGATAGCGGACTGACGAACCGCTGCAGGAACAAGGGCACATCATTCTGGAAGACATCCACTTCTTTGAATACCTCGTCAAGGAATTGCTTGACTCCCTCTTCGGTCAGCATCTCGTCAATCCCGGCGTTCTTCATGCCTTTGACCACCCGCTTTTCCCGTAAAGGCGATTTACGGTAATAGACGTCCGCCACCTGCTCCTTATGGGATATGGGCAGGATCGGCTTCCCCGTGATCGAGGAGGTATCGACAAAATCGGACAAGGAGCCTAACTGCCGGTATAGCCAACTGCCTTCCCGTGCATCGGAATAGTCGTTTAAACCGATTAGGATATCCTCATACTGCTCATATGAATAATACTCCTTGTTTCTCGGATTATCCCGGTCGCGCGAATCGATGATCTTTTTCACGAAAGCCACAGCCGGATTATCTTTCCGGGAGTATTTCTCTTTTCCCGGTTTCACAATCGTCTCCTTCAGTTCATAGCTGGTAGGCAACATGGAAATAGAGATCCGGTTTGTCCGCCCCAAGTTCAATTTCATCACATAAGGTTGGTAACCGAGTGTCGTGACCATTAAGGAATCACTGCCCTCGGGAACCCTTAGTACAAAATTTCCGGCTTCGTCTGTAGTCGTTCCTAACACCGTACCTTTAATAGATACGGATGCATAAGAGAGTCTTTCTTGGGTTAGGGAATCTATTACAGATCCTTCTATTCGGATCAAATTTTGCGCTCTGACTTTACCTACAGAAACAGAAAACAGAAATAATATAGTAACAAGCAAGAAAAACAATCTTTCTCGTCTCATGTATTTTCTTTTATAATCTGTGCCTTTAAGACGATACAAATATCTGTTTATTTCCTCAAATAAAAAAGCACGCTTTTCCCACAGGCTACTCTAAAGATTATTTAGCCCCGAAACATTAACAGAATCCAACAAAATATAGTAATTTTACCTAAAACTATAGATTTAATAACCATAGAGACTCATTGCTATCATGTACTTTTGTTCAATTTATTTTTAGAGATTAAATTATGGAAAAAATGGAAATTAAAGAGGCCAAGGGGAAATTAGGCATCCTCGTCGTAGGTGTCGGTGGAGCTGTTTCTTCTACATTTATTGCGGGTACGTTAGCCGTCCGCAAAGGTCAGGGTAAACCGATCGGTTCAATCACACAATTGGCAACGATACGTTTAGGAAAACGAAATGAAAACCGCTTCCCAAAAATAAAAGATGTCGTTCCTCTTGCGGATTTAAAGGATCTGGAATTCGGAGGCTGGGATATCTTCCCTGAAGATATTTATCAGGCGGCCATGCATGCCGAAGTATTAAAGAAGGAAGACCTGGATAAGGTAAAAGACGAACTGGAAGCTATCCGCCCGTTTACCGGCGTATTTGACCAGGAATATGTGAAACGCCTGCACGGTACGCATGTCAAGAAGGGAAAAACCCGCTGGGATTTGGTTGAAGAAGTTCGCGAAGATATCCGGAAGTTCAAGGAAGAAAAGCACTGCGAGCGCATCGTGGTCATGTGGGCTGCCAGTACGGAGGTCTATATCCCCATGAGCGAAGAGCATAAAGGCCTCTCCGTCTTTGAAAAGGCCCTGAAAGAAAACAATACGGCTGTGATCTCTCCCAGCATGTGCTACGCGTATGCTGCGTTAGCAGAAGGATGCCCGTTTATCATGGGAGCGCCGAATTTATGCGTGGATATCCCGGCCATGTGGGAATTTGCCGCACAGAAAAAGGTTCCGATCTGCGGTAAGGATTACAAGACCGGACAGACGATGCTGAAGACCGTCCTGGCGCCGATGTTGAAAACACGTATGCTGGGATTGAGCGGCTGGTTTTCCACCAACATCCTCGGAAACCGCGATGGGGAAGTCCTGGACGATCCGGGATCTTTCAAAACCAAGGAAGTAAGCAAACTGTCTGTTATCGATACGATCCTGCAACCCGAACTTTATCCCGATCTCTACGGCGACGTTTACCATAAGGTGCGCATCAACTATTATCCTCCGCGCAAAGACAATAAAGAGGGCTGGGATAATATCGACCTGTTCGGCTGGTTAGGCTATCCGATGCAGTTGAAAGTCGATTTCCTGTGCCGTGATTCCATCCTGGCGGCGCCCTTATGCCTGGACCTGGTGTTGTTTGCCGATTTGGCGGCACGCTGCGGATTTTCCGGCATCCAAACCTGGCTGTCATTCTATTTCAAGAGTCCGATGCACGATTTCGAGACGATTCCGGAACATGATCTCTTTATCCAATACTCGAAACTGAAGAATACCCTTCGTACGATTATTGGAGAAAAGACTATCGACCACATGGAATAATTGTTACACCTCGGTTAAATATCCGTTACAAAAAAAGACGCTGATAAAGATAGATATTGTATCTTTGTCTTGCCTTTTTATCCAAGAATGATCAAGGGCAGGCATGGAAATCCAGTAAAAAGATTCTCCATGCCCGTTTTATTATTACATAAATATGGATTATGCAATTATCGCAGCCGGAGAAGGATCCAGGCTGATACAAGAGGGAGTAAAACGGCCGAAACCGCTGGTCAGGCTGAATGGAGTTGCGTTGATCGACCGGTTGATCGACCTTTTTCTGGCGAATGACGCGACTTCCATCAACGTCATTGTAAATGAAGAGATGAAAGAAGTGCAGGCTCATCTGAACGAAAAGACCGTACCGGTCCCGTTTCATCTCCATATCAAATCGACCCCTAGCTCCATGCATAGTTTTTATGAATTGGCATCTTATCTGAAAGGAGACCGTTTTTGCCTGACAACCGTGGATACGGTTTTTAAGGAAGAGGAATTCACTTCCTATATCCAATCTTTTATTTCATCAAAGGAAGACGGCCTGTTGGCTGTTACCGATTTCATAGATGACGAAAAGCCCTTATATATTGATATCGATTCCGAGGGATTCATCCGCCAATTTTCAGACCTTCCCATCGAGGGAAGTCCTTACGTATCGGGAGGGATTTACGGTTTGCGGCGTTCCGCCTTGCCTATATTGAAACAAGCAATAGAAAGCGGCGTATCCCGTATGCGCAACTACCAGCGGCTTTTGATAGAAAACGGATTGAAGCTCAAAGCCTATCCTTTCAAAAAGATTTTGGATGTGGATCATGCGGAAGATATTGAAAAAGCGGCCTCCTTTTTAAGAACAGAAACATGAACAAAATAACAATTGCCGGGATTCGGAGAGGAAATATATTTTCGCCTAATCATATCGGTAACGATGAGATGGTTTTCTCCTTAACAGCAATGCATTTGCGCGCCCGCGGCTGTACGGTCAATGAATATTCGGAAAGGGAATTCTTTGAAAAGGAAACAGAAGAACCTTTCCTGTTTAACATGGTGCGGGATACCTACTCCGTCAAAAAGCTCCAGCATCTGGAAGATGAAGGACGGATTGTGATCAATTCGGGCTATGGCATCGAAAACTGCACGCGCGAGAAGATGACCCGTCTTCTGATAAGCCATCAGGAACCGTCACCGGTCAGCCTGATTGTCAAGACTTCCTCCGATCCGGTACCGGAGCTGGAAGAGTTGGGCATCACGAATTGCTGGATTAAAAGAGGCGATTTCCATGCCATCCACAGGGAAGACGTAACCTATGTCCGTAATCATGACGAAGTAAAAGGAATACTGAAGGAGTATGCGATCCGCGGGATCAAAACAGCCGTCATCAATGAACATTTAATAGGAGACCTTGTTAAATTCTATGGGGTTGCCGACACGGATTTCTTTTATTGGTTTTATCCGTCCAGCATCAACTACAGTAAATTCGGGATGGAACAAATCAATGGAAACGCCCAAGGCTTTACGTTCGATCTTCACCAACTGAAACGGTTATGCAAGGAGATATCGGAACTTTTGAACGTCAAAATTTACGGAGGAGATTGCATTATTTCGAGCGACGGTTCCATCCGGATTATCGACTTCAACGACTGGCCCAGTTTCGCTCCTTGTCGAGAGGTGGCCGCCCCTAAAATAGCCGAATGTATTTATAACTCAATCATGAAGTAATGAAAAAAACATCCGAAAAAGCGACTTTGGAGTCCACACTCAAATCACTCGACACGGAAGAATTTATCGATATTCATTTTTACCGTCCACTGGGCTTCCGGTGGGCCTTGTTCTTTAATAAGCTCAACATTTCTCCCAATGCGGTTACCATCGCTTCGATCTTTATCGGCATTGCTGCGGGAATCTGCTTTTACTTTCAAAGCTTGCCGGTCAATATCCTGGGGATGTTCCTATTGGTTTGGGCCAATACCTACGATAGTGCAGACGGACAACTAGCCCGGATGACCGGAAAGAAAAGCCAACTCGGAAGGATACTGGACGGCGCTTGCGGCGATCTTTGGTTTATTTCGATCTACGCCGCCATCTGTCTGCGCCTGACGCCCGAATGGGGAATCTGGATCTGGGCGCTCGCCGCCGTCACCGGTTTCTTTCATAGCAAACAAGCGTCCATGGCGGATTATTACCGGAATGTCCACCTGCTTTTCCTGAAGGGAAAATCAGGAAGTGAGCTGGCTCATACGGCGCAGCTTAAGGAAAACTATAAGCGGTTGAGTTGGAAAAAGAACTTTATCTACAAATTATTCGAGGCCTTTTATCTCAATTACACCAAAGGACAGGAGGACACATCACCTCAATTGCAAAAAATGTTGCATCTATTGAAAAAGGATTACGGAGGCAATGCTCCCGAATGGTTCCGTATCCAGTTCCGGGAGAAGAGTTTGCCGTTGATGAAATACACCAACATGCTTTCATTCAATACCCGTATTATCGTTTTATTCATTAGCCTATTGATAAATATTCCCTGGGTTTATTTTGTTTTCGAACTTACGGTATTGAATATAATGCTTCTCTATATGATTGTTCGCCACGAACAAATTTGCGCAAAATTCAGTTTTATTCTTGAAGAAGCAAACCATCTGAAAACATGTTCAAATTAGAAAAAGTAAAAGGAATACTATTCGATTATGGAGGGACCATCGACAGCAATGGACGGCACTGGTCCGAAGTGATTTGGGAAGGCTACCAAAACTTCCACGTACCGGTGGATAAGGAGAACTTCCGCGAGGCTTATGTCTTTGCCGAACAGACAATGGGTAAGAGCTTACTTGTCCTGCCCGAACATAATTTCCTAAACATGATGGAGATCAAAATCGATCTCCAGATGATGTGGCTATTGGAACAAGGATTCCTGAAAGACAAGATACAGGCCAAGAAAAATGCAATGGCGATCTCCTTCTGGTGCTATGGCTATGCCAAACATACGGCAACAACTGCCCGCCCCATTATTGAGAAGCTTTGCGAGCGCTATCCGCTTGTCCTGGTTTCGAATTTCTATGGCAATATATCAACCGTACTGAAGGATTTTGAGTTGGATTCTTTTTTCCCATGGATTATCGAATCCGCAGTGATAGGCATTCGTAAGCCGGATCCGGCTATTTTCAGGTTAGGGGTAGAAAAATTGCAACTCCCCGTCGATAGGATTGCCGTGATCGGTGACTCCTACTCCAAAGATATTGTTCCTGCCGCTTCGTTGGGATGCCAGACCATCTGGCTGAAAAATAAGGGATGGTGTGAATATAGCGGAAAAGAAACAGCCGATGCGGTAATTACGGACTTCTCCGCCCTGGAAGAATTATTCAAATTGTAGAGACAAACAATAAGATTGCCTCTACAATAGAGATAATCATTTTTGGTAAACGACAGAAGACCTGCCCATTACCCATTCATACTCTCGTGCATGGCAGCTGCCGCACGGCGTCCGTCTCCCATCGCAAGAATGACGGTCGCTCCACCGCGGACAATGTCGCCTCCGGCATAGACATCTTTTACGGCAGACCGCATCGTTTCCTTATTGACGACAATGGTTCCCCATTTCGTAATCTCCAATCCCTTAAACGAGCTTGGAATTAATGGATTGGGAGAAACGCCCACACTCACGATCACTTCGTCGACATCCAACGTATCAGTGGCCCCTTCGATAGGTTCCGGACGACGACGCCCGGATGCATCCGGTTCTCCCAACTGCATCTTTTGCAAGACCATTTGCTTCACACGGCCTCTCTCATCTCCAATATATTTGATCGGATTGTGTAAGGTCAAGAACTCAATGCCCTCTTCTTTCGCATGCTTTACCTCTTCCAGACGAGCAGGCATCTCCTCTTCGCTACGGCGATAAACGATAACGGCCCGTTCGGCTCCCAGGCGCTTAGCAGTACGAACCGAATCCATAGCCGTGTTCCCGCCTCCGATAACGGCGACTTTTTTCCCCGGCAAGACCGGCGTATCGCTTTCCGGATTGGAAGCGTCCATCAGGTTAACTCGTGTCAGGTATTCGTTGGACGACATTACCCCGATCAGATTCTCTCCTTCGATATTCATAAAGTTAGGTAATCCGGCTCCACTGGCTACAAAGATCCCTTTAAATTCATCCTGATGCAAATCATCATAACTGATCGTCTTGCCGACAATGCAATCCTTGACAAACTCGACACCCATTTTCCGCAAACTTTCAATCTCCACATCCACAATCCGGTTCGGCAAACGGAATTCGGGGATTCCGTATTTCAGTACGCCCCCTATCTCATGCAGTGCCTCAAAGACCGTTACGGAATAACCGAACTTGGCCATTTCGCCGGCAAACGAAAGTCCGGCGGGACCTGAACCGACCACAGCAATCTTAATGCCGTTGTGGTGGCTGATCTCCGGTATGGAAATCTGTCCGCTTTCCTGCTCATAATCGGCGGCAAAACGCTCCAGATAACCGATAGCTACCGCCTCTTTCTTGCTTTTCAGATAAATACATTCCGCTTCACACTGCTTTTCCTGCGGACAGACCCGTCCGCAAACCGCCGGAAGGGCGCTTGTCTCTTTCAAGACCTTAGCCGCCTCCAAAAACTCTCCACGTTCGATGTTCTTAATAAAACTGGGTATATTGATACTGACCGGACAGCCATTCATGCAAGTAGGTTTCGGACAATCCAGGCAACGCTTCGCTTCCAACAAAGCCTCCTCTTGAGTCAGCCCGAGATTCACCTCCTCTTTTAACTCATGATTCCGCGTATTGGGATCCAATTCACGCATTTTCACCCGCGGGATGACCATACGGTCTTTGTTTTTCAGGCTCTTGCGCAACTCCTCCCTCCAAGGTTCTGCGCGGCGGGCAGTTATAATTTCTTCTATCGTCATGGCATTTTATACTTTTATTATTTTTCCACTTCCTTGTAGGCTCCCAAACGCATGATCATTTCATCAAAATCAACCTGGTGAGCGTCAAACTCAGGACCATCAACACAAACGAACTTGGTTTTACCCCCGACTGTTACCCGACAGGCACCGCACATCCCCGTACCGTCTACCATGATTGTATTCAAAGAAGCCATTGTCGGTATATTATATTTTTTGGTCAGTAACGAAACGAATTTCATCATGATTGCCGGGCCGATCGTAACACAGAGATTCACCGGTTCCCGTAAGATCACACTTTCCACTCCGTTCGTTACCAGTCCCTTCGTACCGTAAGAACCGTCGTCCGTCATGACAATGACTTCGTCCGAGTTTGCTTTCATCTGGTCTTCCAGGATAATCAGGTCTTTGGTGCGCGCCGCCAGAACGACGATCACCCGGTTGCCCGCCTTATGGAAGGCTTCTACTATCGGCAACAGAGGAGCTACCCCGACACCGCCACCGGCGCAGACTATCGTCCCGACCTTCTCGATATGCGTGGCTTGCCCTAACGGTCCGACAAGGTCAGTTATATAATCCCCTTCATTTAAAGCACAAAGTTTTTTGGAAGATTTCCCGACCGCCTGGATAACAAGGGTAATTGTTCCTTTCTGAGGATCCGCACTTGCAATGGTCAAAGGGATACGTTCTCCCTTTTCCCCTACTCTCAAAATAATAAAATGCCCGGCTTTACGCGAACGGGCAATTAACGGAGCCTCGACTTCGAAGGAAACGACATTAGCCGAGAAATACTCTTTCTTTACAATTTTATTCATTTAATTATATAGAATGATAAGAGTGACACTATTAAGTTGACAAATATAAAAAAAGAAAGACAGCAATCTATACGGGAGGATGTTAATATTATTCAAACAAGCTATTATCACGCACCAGCATTAAAATCGCTGCATGAGGCACAATAAAGTATTTTTCCCCGTTGAACTGTATTTCGATCGCCGAACTTTGAAGGAAGATAGCCAAATCACCCTCATGCGCCTGCAAAGGCAGATAGTGGATCTCTTCGTCTTTCTTCTTCCAGACTTCCGTCTCATCGGTTTGTGACGGCAACGGATAACCCGGACCGGCTTTAATAATATAACCCGCCTGGACCTTCTCCCCCTCCTGTACGGAAGGAGGCAGGTATAATCCAGTCTTTGTTTGTGCTTGCGGATTTTTCGGCTTAATTAAGACCTTATCCCCAACCATCAGCAATGTATCCAAACTTTCTTGTTCCAATGAGAGTTCCATAGTCATGTAATACCAATCGTAAATTATTGCAATGGGGCAAAGATACAAAAAAAGATTCTTGTTTTACAGGATGATCCGATAGCCCCGAAAACGCTGTCCACCCGTATTCCGTTAAATAAAGAAAGCCCGTAATACCTGGTATACGGCAATCAGTTATAAAAGACAGGTATTTTTATTACATTTGCATGAAGAATTTAATGACGATATGTATGAGAATAAATTACCTGATTCTTTTGGGAGGCCTGATAATGCTCAATAGCTGCCAGACAAAAAGTCCGCTTTCCTACCCGGAAACGGCAAAAGACAACACCATAGATACTTATTTCGGCACGGAAGTGCCTGACCCATACCGCTGGCTGGAAAACGACACCTCGAAAGCGACCGCCGCCTGGGTAGAGGAGCAGAATGCCGTTACATTCGACTACCTCGGCAAGATCCCTTTCCGCGGGGCACTGAAAAAAAAGCTGACCGAACTGACCGATTACGAAAAATACAGTTCTCCCTTCAAGAAAAACGGGAAATACTATTTCTTCAAAAACGACGGCCTGCAGAACCAGAGCGTCCTTTATGTCCAGGAGACGCTGGACGCCGAAGCGAAGGTCGTCCTCGACCCGAACAAACTATCGGATGATGGAACGGTAGCCCTCAGCGGCATCTCTTTTTCAAAAAACGGCAAGTACCTGGCCTACATCATTTCGCGGAGCGGATCCGACTGGAGGGAAATCTACGTGTTGGACTTGGCGACCGGCCAATTGCTCGAAGACAAGATCGAATGGGCAAAATTCTCCGGAGCCGACTGGAAAGGCGACGGCTTCTATTATAGCGCCTATAATGCACCGGTAGCCGGCAAGGAGTTCTCCAACGTGAATGAGAATCACAAGATTTATTATCACAAGATAGGAGAACCGCAGTCGAAAGACCGTCTGGTTTACCAAAACCCCAAGTATCCGAAGCGTTTTTATACCGCCGGAGTCAGTGAAGACGAACGATTCCTCTTCATCTTTGAATCCGGTGACGGACGTGGGAATGCCCTGTACCTCCAAGACCTGACCAAAGCGAATCCCCCGGTCGTGCAGATTGCCGACAATATGGACTACATCTATTCCCCGGTCGAAGTGGTTGGCAACCGCCTGTTGATATATACTAACGACGGAGCGCCGAAGTATAAAATCATGGAAACCCCGACAGCCGTCCCTCAGCAGAAAAACTGGAAAGTTTTGGTTCCGGAAATGGAGAATGTGCTCTCCAATGCCTCGCTGATTGGCAACAAGTTAGTTCTCACTTATGATAAAGACGCCTCGAACCATCCCTACCTTTACGACCTCAATGGGAAAGAATTGGGAGAAATCAAACTGCCGTCCTTAGGTTCCGTCGGCTTCAGCGGAGAGCCGGACGACACGGAGGCCTTCTTCACCTTTACCTCCTTCACCTTCCCGCCGACGATCTACCGCTACGATGTGGAGAAGAATGCGTCGGAAGAATACCGGGCGCCGAAAGTACAGTTCAACCCGGCCGACTTCGAGACCAAGCAGGTTTTCTACACCGGCAAAGACGGCGCCAAAGTTCCGATGTTTCTCGTCTATAAAAAGGGACTTCAGCGCAATGGAAAGAATCCGGTACTGCTTTACGGGTACGGCGGGTTTAATATCAGCCTGAACCCGGGCTTTTCCACCTCCCGCATTCCTTTCCTCGAAAGCGGCGGGATCTACGCCCAAGCCAATCTCCGGGGAGGAGGCGAATACGGGGAAGAGTGGCATATCGCCGGCACCAAGCTGCAGAAACAAAATGTATTCGACGACTTTATCGCCGCCGCAGAATATTTGATTTCGGAGAAATATACTTCTTCCGACAAACTGGCGATCATGGGCGGTTCGAACGGCGGATTACTGGTCGGCGCCTGCATGAACCAACGCCCGGAATTGTTCAAGGTAGCCATTCCACAGGTGGGAGTTATGGATATGCTTCGTTATCACAAATTTACGATCGGATGGAACTGGGCAAGCGATTATGGTACCAGCGAGGACAGCAAGGAAATGTTCGAATACCTGAAAAGCTATTCTCCGCTTCATACGCTGAAAGCGGGTACAGTTTATCCGGCTACCCTTGTGACGACTGCCGACCATGACGACCGGGTGGTTCCGGCTCACTCCTTCAAGTTCGCCGCCGCCCTGCAGGCCGCCAATGCGGGGACGAACCCGACACTCATCCGCATCGAGACCAAAGCCGGGCACGGGGCCGGTAAACCGATCTCCAAAGTTATCGACGAGCAGGCGGATATTTATTCGTTCATCTTCTATAACTTGGGAATGAAATGGAAAGATTAGCCAAGAGAATTCCAGCCTTGTGCTTTTAGTTCTACTTCTCCGCCGTCACGGCCGACGAGATAGTTTCCGAATTCGGGTTTGGTGATGCGCCCGACGACTTTCACGCCGGAAATCGCTTCCACCTGGTCGTGGCAGGTAAGCGGAACGGTGAACAGCAGTTCATAGTCTTCACCGCCGTTGAGGGCGACAGTTGCTACATTCAGGTTAAACTGTTCCGCCATGACCGCCGTCTGATAGTCTATCGGCAAACGGTCTTCATAAATGCGGCAGCCGACGCGGCTCTGCTCGGAGATATGCAGCAATTCGGAAGATAATCCGTCGGAAATATCCATCATCGCCGTCGGAATAATGCCGGCCTCATCCAGCGCCTCCACGATATCTTTCCGGGCCTCAGGCTTCAATTGGCGCTCCAGAAGATATTCTTTCCCGGAAAAGTCGGGCGTAAAATCCTTATCGTCCTTGAATACCGATTTCTCCCGTTCCAGCAATTGGAGTCCCATATAGGCCGCTCCGAGATCGCCGGAAACGCAGATAAGATCGGTATCCTGCGCTCCGTTGCGGTAGACGACCTTGCCCGGTTCCCCTTCTCCGATGCAGGTAACGCTGATCGAAAGCCCCGTCCGCGAGGCGGATGTATCCCCGCCGACCAGGTCGACACCGTAAATATCGCAGGCCAACTTCATCCCTTCATAAAACTCATCCAGGTCTTCTATGCTGAAACGCTTTGAAATGCCGAGTGAAATAGTCATTTGTTTCGGACGGCCGTTCATGGCGTAAATATCGGAGAAGTTGGCAACCGCCGACTTATACCCCAAATGTTTCAGCGGCACATAAACTAAATCGAAATGGATTCCTTCCAACAAAAGATCGGTCGTAACCAACACCAATTTATCCTTATAATCAAGTACGGCCGCATCATCCCCTACTCCTTTCAGGCTGCTTTCATTCTTCAGTCCGATCTTCCCGGTAAGGTGTTTGATCAGTCCGAATTCGCCTAAAGTGGCAATTTCTGTTCTTTGCATCATTTATTTTTCTATTATAAACCTTTAAACTTCTGATTGTTTCTCCGGGAAAGACTGTACATGCCGGAGAATAGCCATGTCAAAATCCGACGTTCTATCCAGATGGAAATCGATGGTAATCGGTAAGTAGTATAAAACGCGACGGTATTTCTCCGGCAAATATTTATTTTCTTTCAGGCGGGCGGCGTCTTTCTCCGTTACCAGCAGGATTTTATTCGAGCTGCCCATGGCATCGTATGCCTGTATGATTTTCTCTATATCCCTCTTATCGAAGGAATGATGATCTGCAAAATTCATCACCTTTACTTTCCGGGCCCTCTTCTTCACCTCCGCAACCAAAGGTAACGGATTCGCAATGCCGGAAACCAATAATACGGATTCCTCCTTCTGGATAGCGGCCTGTTTCCGTGGAACACATTCGTCCGGGAAGACGGGTTGCAACTTCTTGTAAGCAATCCGGGAAAAGAATAATTGTTGATGGGCGAATAGCGCCATGTTCTTTTCGATAATCCGGTATTCGATCGGTTTCAAATCCTTCTCGCACTTCGTCACCACGACTATATCTGTCCTTCGGATCGAAGAAGCAGGTTCACGTAGGAGTCCGACCGGGAACAAACGATCCTCATAGTAAAGACGGTGATAATCCGTCAACACGATATTCAGTGAAGGAGATACGTAACGATGCTGGAAGGCATCATCCAGAAGGATAACCTGCGGACGCCTCTCTTCCGGCAAAGCCAGTAACCTTTCGATCCCCCGCCTCCGGTTCGCATCGACCGCCACCAAGATATCCGGAAATTTTTGCCAGATCTGGAAAGGTTCGTCTCCCAGGTCGGGATACCGGCTCCCTTCGCCGGCAAGGATAAAGCCTTTCGACTTCCGTTTGTATCCCCTGCTCAGAACGGCTACCCGGTAGGATTTCTTTAATAATCGGATGAGATATTCCACATGGGGAGTCTTCCCCGTTCCCCCGACAGTCAGATTGCCAACGCATATCAGAGGAATGGGATAACTCTTGGAGGTAAGTATCCCCCAGTTAAAAAGCAAGTTTCGAAAGCCTACCCCAATGCCATACAAAAAGGCGACAGGGGCCAAACCTTCATTTAATCTGATCTCATTGTTCAATACTACAACTTCTTTTTATAACGGCTTCAGCGTATAAGGGATACGGGCCTGTATTCCTGTTGCGGATTTGGCCTTCTCCAACGTTTTAAAATATTCATATTCTTCACCCAATGTGTTTCTCAGGATCGAGAGTTTTACCTCATCGAATTGTTTTTCAAAAAGTTCCTGGAAGAAATCCTTGGTCGTGGTTACGGTCGACACTTCATAGTCCGAAACTTTAGCCAGCCCGGCAGCTACCTCGATCGCCTTGTCGATTCCACCCAGTTCGTCGACCAATCCTATCTTCTGCGCCTGCTCTCCTGTCCAGACGCGTCCCTGCCCGATGGCATCGATCGAGTCCTTGCTGATTCCCCTGCCGTCGGCACAACGGGCCAGGAAGATATCATAGGTTCTTTCCACGTAAGACTGGATCAAGGCCTTTTCGTCGTCCCGCATCGGACGGGTAGCATCTCCCAAATCGGCAAAGTGATTAGTCTTTACGACATCGGAAGTTATGTCCAATTTATCCAGCAAACCGGTTGCATTGGGGAATATACCGAACACGCCGATCGAACCGGTCAGCGTATTAGCCTCCGCCACGATCTTGCTGGCAGCGCAGGAGATGTAATATCCACCCGAAGCGGCGACATTACCCATCGAAACAACCACCGGCTTTACCTTCTTCAACTCGACGACCTGGTGCCAGATCTGGTCGGAGGTATAGGCGCTTCCTCCCGGCGAATTGACGCGGAAGACGACTGCTTTGACGGATTCGTCTTTCCTTAGTTTAATCAACTCCCTTGCCACCTTCTCCGTAATGGTCTGTTCGAAATCGTAAGGCGAACTGGATTCAACCGGTACGATTTCACCTTCGGCATATAAGATCGCAATTTTATCCGCGCTTTTCTTTTCATTGCTTCGGACGGTTTTCATCTTATCTACGCCCACCGTCTTTAGCTTATCGCCCGTCTGCCCGGCCTGTTCTTTTACATATTCTTCGACATCTGCCCGGTATTTCAATTCGTCGATCAGTCCGAATTCAATAGCGCGCTCCGGCTTGGCGAAAGTAAGGCCTTCATTGGCAAAACGATTGATTTCGGCGACTGAAACTTTGCGGCTTTCGGCCACACCCTTCACTATATTATCCCAGATACCACCGATATAGGAAGAAATCTGCTCCCGGTTGGCATCGCTTAACTTGTCCAACATGAACGGCTCGACGGCTCCTTTATAGGTTCCGACCTTAAAGACGAGCATATCGACGCCTATCTTTTTCAGAAAGCCTTTGTAAAAGATGGTCTGGGAGGCAATCCCGTTCAATTCGAGGATTCCCTGGGGATTCAGGAATACCTTGTCGGCAACCGAAGAAAGGAAATAGCTCCCCCTCGTAAAATTATCTCCGTATGCAATGACAAATTTGCCGCTTTCCTTAAAGTCGATTAAGGCGCGGCGGATAGATTCGAGACTTGCCGTCCCGGCAGAAAAGAATCCGGATTCAATGTAAATGCCTTTGACCACTTCATTCTCCTTCGCCACGCGGATGGAATACAGGATATCTTTCAAGGAATAAACTTTTTCATCCTTACCCATTAAAGCGGCAAACGGGTTATCCGTCGTTACATCCACAATTGTTCCTTCCAATTTCAGGTTAAGAACCGTTTCCTGCTTAGGAACATAGGTTGCACTCGAGGAGGAACTGATACTGGCCACCACACCTATCATAATAAAAATTAAGATAGCAACAAGAAGACCGATGGCGACAAAGACTCCCAATGCGGAGGCAAACATCATTTTAAAAAACTCTTTCATCTGCTTTTATCTATTTTAATTATAACCTACGGACATTAAAGATTTCGATTTCCACAAAATAATGAATAAAATTTGTAATAACAGCCAATAATCGGAAATTAAAACTAATTATCTTCCTATTTACCGGAAAAAACGAGCGACTGTCCGACCCGTTCTATTTCTTCATCCGAATAACAGACTTGCCTGAAGATATCCCGCACGATTTCCGGCGTCACCTTCCCAAAATCTTCCTGACGAGAAGTGATAAATAGCCCGCCCAGATCAGCTGCCCCCGGGCTGGACAGGAAACGCTCCTCCCCTTCGGCCGAATATTGCCAGGGGCGGTGCAGCTTCCGGGGAATCATGATGACAGTCCATTCGCCTTCCCTGTAGAGACCGATCAGGTTCATCATCGGTTCCGTTTCATCCGGGCGTATCTCCAAAGAGCGGTAAAGCAACCGGAAATAGGAGGCGGCCACCTCCGGTGTTTTCGCCTTGATTACAAATCCGTTGCGGAGGTAGTGCATATATTCCCAAAGACTCCCGGCCGGACATTCGGACAGCAGGCGCCCATGCGTCCGCACCTGCGAATCGATTTCATCATCAATAGGCATTTGCGAACGGGTTCCCGCCTGGAAATGAACATGGTCGGGCGCTGAGGCGCCACACTTGGGGCCGTTATAAAAAACGGTGTATCCGTCCAATTGCCTGATAAGCCGTAGAAAATCATTGAAGCGCGGCAAGATGGATTGCGGGGTATGCTGAAGGCTTGGTATCGTATAATGCCCGGTGAAGATCGGATACGGATTGCAGAGCAGCAGATAGCCGCCTCCCAAATCTAGCGTCTCCTGTTCTTCCGGTAAATTGGCGCGGCAAAGGAAACATTTACGCTCCCGGATGGAGCGGGGGTCGACCTTCGCGCCCGACGATACAATGCGGGAAGGATTGAATTGCACCCGGATACGGAAACCGTCCAGTTCAAAATCTTTCACCTTCACCTCTTCCAGCGCCTTGTAGTTCGTTGCGACCAAGGGCCAGGATAGCTTCTGCCTCTCCAGCAAGGCCGCTGCTGCGGCTGAATCGACTGCCGGAATCAAAGCGTTATCCTCTTTTCTTTCCATAGACACTTTTCATTAAAAAAAAAGCCATCCTTTGCAAAGATGGCTTTAAGGTTATGCCGTTGGGGCGGATTACAGTTTGTTTTCCGAGCCAAGAACGTTTTTAATTTTATGTATATAAAGAGCCTTTGCACTTTCGCGAGCCGGTCCCAGGTATTTACGGGGATCGAATTCAGCCGGTTTAGTTGCAAATACCTCACGGATCGCACCCGTCATAGCCAAACGGCTGTCGGAGTCGATATTAATCTTGCAAACGGCAGATTTAGCAGCCTTGCGCAATTCTTCTTCAGGAATACCAATAGCATCTTTTAATGCGCCGCCGTATTTGTTGATACGGGCAACTTCTTCCTGGGGTACGGAGGAGGAACCGTGTAATACGATAGGGAATCCGGGAAGTTCTTTTTCCACGCCTTCCAATACGTCGAAACGCAATGGAGGAGGAATGAGGATTCCATTCTTGTCACGGGTACATTGTTCCGGTTTGAACTTGTTTGCGCCGTGAGAAGTACCGATCGAAATAGCCAAAGAATCGCAACCTGTTTTTGTAACGAAGTCAACGACTTCTTCCGGACGGGTGTAGGTATGATGTTCTGCGCTTACTTCGTCTTCAACACCGGCCAAAACGCCTAATTCGCCTTCTACGGTTACATCGAACTGATGGGCGTATTCAACGACTTTCTTCGTCAAGGCAACGTTTTCATCATAAGGCAGATGGGAACCGTCGATCATAACGGAAGAGAAACCGGAATCCACACAAGATTTGCAAGTTTCAAAACTATCGCCATGATCCAAATGAAGAACGATCTGAGGGTTCGGGCAACCCAATTCCTTTGCATACTCTACTGCCCCCTGCGCCATATAACGCAACAAGGTAGCGTTGGCATATTGGCGAGCGCCTTTGGAGACCTGGAGGATTACCGGAGATTTTGTTTCGACGGCTGCCTGGATAATAGCTTGCATTTGCTCCATATTGTTAAAGTTGAAAGCAGGAATTGCATAGCCCCCCTTGATTGCCTTAGCAAACATTTCTCTCGTATTTACAAGGCCGAGTTCTTTATAACTAACCATTTTCTTTATGTTTATAAATTATAGATTAAAAACTTGCACAAAGATAACAACAATCCTCAAAACCAGATAATACCATGACATAAAAAACACAAAAGAAGGGTAAACGAAAAAAAATACGCTTTTCCATTGTTTATTTAACTCTTATCTATACCTTTGCAAGCCAAAACGTCGGTTACCAGAAAGAGAATAATAATTAAAAACAAAGATAAAGCAATGAAAAAGGGACTTCATCCGGAGAATTATCGTCCGGTCGTATTTAAGGATATGTCTAACGAGGATGTGTTTATCACCCGCTCTACGATCAATTCGAAAGAAACGATCGAATTAGACGGTGTCACCTATCCGTTGGTTAAACTTGAAATTTCCAGCACTTCCCACCCGTTCTACACAGGCAAGGCCAAATTGGTAGATACGGCAGGACGTGTCGACAAGTTCATGAACCGTTACGGCAACCGGAATAAGAAATAAGGATATCCGTGTGATATCCGGTCGATCCTAAAAAATAAAAGAAGGCGTCTGTTGCAGGCGCCTTTTTTTGTGCCGGTAAAGCCTGTTTTCTATCGCCCAATGACTACTAACAGACTTGAATCTAATAGTATAAATTGTTAGGCTCACCGAAATATATTTTTGACCCGGTTAAAAATATATCCAACAATTACCAAAAATATAATTGGATAGCAACCTTGTAAAATCTCCCAAATACCAATCGGGATCTTGGCACCTGAAAGCGTGAAAAAGAGAAGTGAATCTTCTTAAGGTAATTAGCAGAAAATCATTATTTGCTAGATAATTGAGTAATATATAACACTCCCAAATCGTACTCAATACGATCTATTTCCGACAATGTATATTTGCTTTTAAAATAGTCAGAATCCGTACTTGATAAGATCTTACCCCTGGACATGGGTGTTGTGGTTTTGACTATATTCGTCAGGACTGTTTTGCCCGATTCCACCCACTCTTCAACCATTTTCTCATCCTTGGGGTTGGGAGGATCAGTTGCCGCTATATTGTAAGTCGTATCCGGATAATAATACCTAAGTAAATTTGATGCTGTAACTTTATCTCTCAGGTAATAAAATTCGTTTGGATTTTTTGCGATATAATTTGCCATCGGAATATCCGAATTTATGACAAGAAACCGGTATGGAATCAAACCATAACCCATATTCCAGACAAACAGACCGATAGCCAGGTAAGAAATAAGCTTTGTCTTTACTTTGTATTTTGTAAAGATGAAAATAGACAAGGCAAATGGCAACATAGCCATAAATTCGGCATTCCCATCGGAAATAAATGCGAAAGCAAGCTGTAAAGTAAATATTAATAAATGAGTATTTGCATAATTGGTTGCCAACTTGTTTGTTTCATTCTTTCTGAAGGATTTGCGTATATTCAGCATAGCCATAACAAAACAAAAACAAGAAGAGATTAAACCGATAACAAAAACCGGATACTTTACGATTAAAGCGTATATATAACCGTGTACTTGCAAGAAAGTGCGAATAAAACTTATTGGCGTCATGTATAATGCAAGCATCTTTACTGCCAAATCCACATTCTGCTTGTTAAAATAATCGTAAAAAATATATTCTATAATCGTAGAACAGCCATTATCGGTAAGGCAAAAAACGAACAGATAGGTAACAGGCACGATTAAAGCGCCCAGGAAATAAAGGGAAAAAACCTTTGTCTTATTTGCTCCGGGCCTGGAAAAACAAAAAAATAGCAATCCCAGCCACCAAAAGAAATGTATTTGATGAAACAAACAGGCTATTGCAGCCAACATGGAAACATAAAAAACATTTTTCCCTTTCAGTGCTCCCCAGCTTGCCCATAGCGAAAAGAAAATAGGAATAATATAGGTTTCGTTATCGGTGGCAAAACGGGCAAACCCGTAGCATGATCCTAAAAACAGGATGATGAAAGTACAGGTCCTCTTGTCAGTGAACGAGAGTAGAATAAGTCGGGCGATAATTAAACATCCGACTGCAAACAAAGCGTTTACATGGCACATAAAAAGCAATGTGTTTTCGACATGTAATGCTTGTACCAGGACGAACCCCAGTGCACTATACAATAAGTGATGCGGCCTGAAAATGTCTATAGCATCTCTTAAATCACTTGCGTATGCCAACGAATCCATTGAATTGTTTGTTGAAAAGAGAAATAGATAAATGACGGCAAAGCAAAATATACAAACTATGCTAAGATCCCATCTCTGTTTGGATGTTTGATTCATATCACTCTATGAAATTTCTAAATCTACCGGCAAATGTACTATAAAAAGTAGAATGGCCGTGCCTTTACTAAATGGAATCCCAGACTTGCGATTCGAAAAAATATGCTGATATTTGTACCTCTTGCCGATTGAGAACCGGAATTGAACAAGAGGAGAAGATTTATAAACATAGAAGAAATGAAGCAATATAATTTTGACGAGGTTATCGAACGTCGCGGAACAGATTGCATTAAATATGATCTACTGAACGAACGGTACGGGAATGACCGGCTGATCCCTTTATGGGTGGCCGATATGGATTTCCGGACTCCTGATTTTATTATCGATGCGTTGAAAAAGCGCTGCGAACATCCGATTTTCGGGTATACTTACGGTTCGGATGCGTATTACGAGAGCATCATCGACTGGGTGGAGTATAAACATGAATGGAAGATACAAAGGCAATGGCTTACTTATATTCCCGGCATTGTCAAAGGAATCGCTTTCGCGGTGGAGCATTTCACCCAAAAAGGAGACAAAGTCATTATCCAGCCGCCTGTCTATCACCCTTTCCGGCTGGTTCCGAGCGGGCTGCAGCGTGAAGTGGTCTACAATCCGCTAAAGAGAGTGGACGGCATTTACCAAATGGACTTCGAGCAACTGGAGTCCGTCATCGACGAGAAGTGCAAAATCCTGATCCTGTGCAACCCTCACAATCCGGGCGGAATCGTCTGGCCAAAAGAGACGTTGGTACGGCTGGCGGAAATCTGCACCAAACATCATATCCTGGTTATTTCGGATGAGATTCATGCCGAACTGGTCTATCCGGGTTATACGCACCAACCGTTTGCAAGCGTTTCGGAAGAGGCGGCTTCTTGCAGCATCACCTTTATGGCGCCGAGCAAGACCTTCAATATCGCCGGGATCGTCAGTTCCTACGCCATCGTCCCCGACGAAACGATCCGAAGAACCTTCTACCGTTTCATGAGAGCGGGGGAATTCAATGATGGAACGATATTCGCCTATGCGGCTACGACAGCCGCTTATACGCAAGGCGCCGAATGGCTGAACCAATTACTGGCATACATCATCGGAAATATAGAGTTTGTCGATGGCTATCTGAAGAAAGAGATCCCTCAAATCAAGGCCTACCAACCCCATGCGTCCTTCCTGCTCTGGCTGGATTGCCGGGAATTGCGCCTTCCGCAAAAGGAACTGGTACGGCTCTTTGAAGATAAGGCCGGCCTGGCCCTTAACGACGGCGTCATGTTCGGAAAAGAAGGGGAAGGATATATGCGGATGAACGTGGGCTGCCCGCGGACTGTTCTCGCCCAAGCCCTGGACTCGCTGAAAAAGGCTCTGGATGGCCGGTAAGAGACGCGAAACAGACGCCGGATTCAATGAAACTAATCAGTCCCATAGATATTATATATCCGATTCCCCGGGAAATCTTGTTTTTTTATCTATTTTTGTACGACTAATAGGTGGTATTATTAATAAATAGAAGAAAATAAGATGAAAGTAACAACCGATAAATTTGTATCCGTCATATATGACCTGAACGTAGGCGAAGGAGACGAACGCGAGTTGATGGAACAGGCAACCGTAGAAGCTCCCCTCCAGTTTATCTTCGGCACAGGCAATATGCTGCCGGCCTTCGAGAGTGCACTGAAAGACCTGGAGACGGGCGGAAAGTTCAATTTCACCATCGAACCGGCGGACGCCTATGGCGAATATGACGAAGAAAACGTATTGGAATTGCCGCGGAATATCTTTGAAGTCGACGGAAAGTTTGACGAAGAAAGGATTCAGGAAGGGAATACCGTTCCGATGATGGACTCAAACGGAAACCGTTTACAGGGCTCGGTGCTGGAAGTAAGGGATGATATTGTCATCATGGACTTCAACCATCCGCTGGCCGGAGAGACCTTGCACTTCAACGGAGAAGTGATTGACGTACGCGAACCGACAGCGGAAGAACTCGCCGCTTTATTAGCCTCTGCAGGCACAGGCTGCGCTTGCGGCGGAGACTGTAATTGCGGAAGCGAAAACAGCGGAGAAGGCTGCGCTTGCGGAAGCAATGACGGGTCCTGTAATTGCAACTAAAGAATAGAAATGAATACATTCGGTACGATCTACCGGCTCACCTCTTTCGGTGAGTCTCACGGTCCGGGCATCGGCGGAGTAATCGACGGATGCCCGGCCGGTATTCTATTGGATATGGATTTCATCCAGGGAGAGCTCAACCGACGGCGCCCTGGACAATCCAAGTTAACAACTCCGCGTGACGAAAAAGATGAGGTTCAATTCCTTTCCGGCGTATACGAAGGGAAAACAACGGGTACGCCCATCGGATTCATTGTCTGGAATAAAAACCAGCATTCGGCTGATTATGACAACATGAAGGATGTCTACCGCCCATCCCATGCGGATTATACATACCAGACAAAATACGGGATACGGGATCCTCGGGGAGGAGGTCGTTCTTCGGCTCGGGAAACCATCGCGCGTTGTATCGCCGGAGCGATCGCTAAGTTGGCACTGCGTCCGTATGGTATCGAGATACAAGCCTATACTTCACAGGTCGGCCCGATCAAATTGGAGAAGAACTACCAGGCCTACGATCTGAACCGGACGGAAGAAACGGATGTCCGCTGCCCTGATCCGGAGAAAGCGGCTGAAATGGAGGCACTGATCGCGGAAGTCAAAGCGAAGGGCGATACTGTCGGAGGAGTTATTTCCTGTGTCGCGAGGGGAGTGCCCGAAGGACTCGGTGAACCGGTTTTCGGCAAGCTTCATGCGGCGTTAGGACATGCGATGCTGACGATCAATGCCGTCAAAGGCTTTGAATACGGCGACGGCTTCGATGCCGCTTATTTCAGAGGATCCGAACATAACGACCGTTTCATCATCGATAAAGGGCGGATCAGTACGCTGACCAATTATTCCGGGGGGATACAAGGCGGCATTTCGAACGGACAGGATATTTATTTCCGCGTGGCGTTCAAATCGGTCGCAACCATCCTGAGGGAACAGGAAACTGTCAATAGGGCCGGAAAGGAGACGATCCTACGTGCACGCGGACGGCACGATCCTTGCGTTCTGCCCCGCGCCGTACCCATAGTGGAGTCGATGGCGGCCCTGACCCTTCTCGATTACCTTTTGATACAAAAGACCCGGCAATAAGCTCAGGGTCTTTTTTTATTCGTGGTGATAGGGTTCGTTGTTTAAGATCGTCATCGCCCGGTAAAGTTGTTCCACAAAGATCAGGCGGATCATCTGGTGGGAGAAGGTCATTTTACTGAGAGAGATCCGTTCGGAAGCCGCCTGATAAACTTTTTCACTGAAACCGTAGGGACCGCCGATCACGAACACCAATCGTTTGGGCACCGTCTGCATCTTCTTTTCCAGATAGGAAGCAAATGCCGTCGAAATGAATTCCTTGCCCCGTTCATCCAGCAAAACCAGATAGTCCCCCGGCTGTAAAGCCTTTTGAATCAACTCTCCCTCCTTTTCCTTCTGCTGGATTTCGGACAAGTTCCTTGCGTTTTTCAGATCAGGGATTACCTCCATCTCAAAAGGGATATAATGAACCAAGCGGTTGCTATATTCCCGTATCGCTTCCACAAAATAGGAAGCGTCAGTCTTACCTATGACGACAAGCACAATCTTCATTTCTTTTCATTTAAGTGTTTGCTTAAGCGAATATACTATAAAATCGCTATCTTTGCCATTGAATAATAACCAAAAGAGGAGGAAAGAGCAATGAAAAAAGGAATTTTACTGATATTCGCATTGATACTCTCCGCATTGAGTATGCAGGCTGCCGACATTACAGCCATCACGAACGCGTTCAAGGCCGGAAATGCTTCTGCATTGGCAGGATCGATGGACGAAAAGGTCGATATCGCCGTACCCAAGGTAACGACAAAAGGAACCGGCGCCGAGGCCGTCGCTGTTTTGACTGATTTCTTCAAAGCAAATAAACCGACCGGATATACCGTTTTACATCATGCCGATAAGCCGGATACCGGATTTTTTGTCGCCAAGATACAAACGGAAGGGGGCGAATTCCGGGCAAATGTAACCTATCGCGTGGTTGAAAATAAAGCTAAAATACAATCCATTCGAATTGAATAATAGATGAATACACAAACGGAAGCGCTGATTGACGAGCTGATTAAACTGGCTTTTGCCGAAGATATAGGAGAAGGAGACCATACGACTTTATGCTGCATCCCCTCTACCGCCCAAGGAAAAAGCCAACTGATTATTAAAGAAGACGGCGTCTTGGCCGGAGTAGAGATCGCCCAACGTATATTCCATACGTTCGACCCGGATCTGAAGGTGACGGTATTCATTCACGACGGTGCCGAAGTGAAAAAAGGAGAGATTGCCTTCGTCGTCGAAGGAAAGACTCAATCCCTTTTGCAAACCGAACGGCTGGTGCTGAATGTAATGCAACGCATGAGTGGCATCGCCACCACCACGCGCAGGTATGTGAAGGCGCTGGAAGGTACGAAGACACGGGTATTGGATACCCGGAAAACAACTCCTGGCATGCGGATGCTGGAAAAGGAAGCCGTCAAAATCGGCGGAGGTGTCAACCACCGCATCGGGTTGTTCGACATGATCCTTTTGAAAGACAACCATGTGGATTTTGCCGGCGGTATCGAACAGGCTATTACCCGGGCCCACAATTATCTAAAAGAGAAAGGGAAAAATCTTAAAATAGAAATCGAAGTGCGCAACTTCGACGAACTGGACCAGGTGTTGAGGGTCGGAGGCGTCGACCGCATTATGCTCGACAATTTCAATACCCAATACACGAAAGAGGCGGTTCGCCGCATCAACGGACGCTTCGAAACGGAATCCTCCGGAGGTATTACCTTCGATACCCTGCGCAGCTATGCCGAATGCGGCGTGGACTACATCTCCGTCGGTGCCCTGACTCACTCCGTAAAGAGCTTGGACATGAGCCTGAAAGCGGTATAAACCAATAAAAACTCATCCCAATATCATTTTTTAGACTAAAAAAACAGAGCCGAAGTAATATAATCTTTGATTAATTACTTCGGCTCTAAATTCTTAAATCAAATTCATCATGAGGCTGTTTAAAAAGCACTGCACTGCTTTGAAAATCCAGTGCACTCAATGAATTGATTCAGTAGACTCGTTTATGAAATCCAGTGCACTCATTTATAAAATTCAGTGCACTGGATTTTTCCGTACATGTCACGACTTTTTAGACAGCCCCATGACGATTAAACGATCACCATTCGATGGCCTGATCCTCATCCGGTATTTGAGTATTAATCTTACGTTCCATCGTCATAGTCCCTTGCGCCGTATAACTAATAATCTGACCGGGAACCGAAGTATAATCGTCAAATTCATACTCCATCTTTACAGTTACATAATAATGCATCAGATAGGGCAATGTATCATCCACTCTTTCCGATAATTCGTAAGTAGGGGTTCCCTTTACATTCAGATTGATCTTAGGATCCTCAGCCGTAAGAGTCAATGTCCCGTCATTATTAAATCGAGTCAGAATTTTATAGGTACTTCTTTCCAAAAGATCTTCATCCTGCACTCCGGCATAAAAGAAGATCGTTTTATCATCCACGACATAACTGTTACGGGTATTCGATGTCATCGGATTAGAGGACGTTCCTTTAAAATAGACATTCATTGTAGAAGCGGAATAAACCCCTGAATAATTATTGAACGGAATAATGCGTAGAATCGCTTTTCTGTAATTCTTCCGCGGATTAGACTGATAGTTATATGACATATCATCCAGAATAGTAAGCGGTAATACCCACTTGTCAACCAGATCAATCTTGCCTAATGTAAAATTAAGATCCAATAAAGCCACATCTTGACCTGCCGGAATCTGAACGGTTCCGGGAAAATCATACTGATTTTTATCCAGGGTTCTGTAATACAAATCTTCACGCAAATTGAAGTGCTCTCTATTAATATTCTGCAAAGTGTCCAGATCGATCCCTATATGCACGTCCAAATTCTGATTATTCAGAGTAGACCCACTGACTATAACCGGTAATTTGTAAGTAACTCTCCCTTCCGGATTATATCGGAGATAGATATTGGTACAACCAATGGAAAGATCCATCGGCGCTTTAAAAGAAACATAATGTTCGAACTGTTCATCTTCCCATTCGTCGTTACAAGCATTACAAATAAACATTATAGATATTGCAATCAAACATTTATAAGCTATATTTTTCATCTTCATATTCTTTTTCAAATTAATCATAAGTATCCCAACCCGGGTTCTGCGTCAGACGTTTGTTACGTTTTAATTCCGTTTTATCAATCGGCCAGAAATAAGTTTTCTCGGTAAAATTAGTAGGCAAGAAAGTAACGGCGACCGGTGTATGGAATAATTCCGGTTGATCTTGTGTCATCAAAGTATTACAGCCGTAAATTGGAGTGGATTCTTCCAGAGGAGCGTCTTTCCAACGGCGTAAATCATAATACCGGTGTCCTTCCGCCATAAATTCGATCTGACGCTCACGCTTTAAGCGTTTACGCATTTGATCTTTATTGGCATACACTTCGTCCGGGTAGTCCGGAAGTCCGGCACGGATACGAACCGGATGAATACCTTTCTCCAATTCCCTGATATCACGGCTGATCGTATATGTCTTAGCGCCATCCCAGGAAGGAATCTGATAAGTTCCATTCAATTCGTTCAATGCTTCCGCATAGGCAAGCAGGATATCCGCATACCGGATATCAGTCGGCACTTTATTTGAGATTGTACCTCCTTCATCCTGTGAATCGGAAGGTTTAACGTACTTCTTTATGCCGATCCCGGTAATTTGCCAATTCACCGTATTATTACGCCCATCTTGCAGTCCCCGGTAATACCAGACATACTGATTGCGGCGTTCCTGCTTGGTGGAACTTTGGAAATTCCAGAGACTACCGTTAAATGCGACCGATGCATAAAAACGCGGTTCGCGATTAGCATATTGCAAAGATGTACCTTCGGCCAATTGTTTATACTTTCCAGCGTCTTTATCTTCCTTTGTTACAAAACCTTTCAGCCGCTCACTACCATCTCCACGACCTATTTCCTTGTCTTTTCCCGGGCAGTCGTTACCATCATTGATATAATAAGCATCCACCAGTTTTTGTGTTGTGCCATGGCAATTCCATCCTTTTGCATAACGAGGCAATTGATGTAATACCATATCCGTTATCCCGCTATTTTGATTTTGTCCACGTGTGAAGATCAACTCCGGATTAGCGTAAGCATTCAATTCCCCATTGAAAACAGAACGATAAGATTCGAAAGGATCGATGTCCGCATAACCCTCCGGCCAATTCTTTTCCGAGAATTCCCCATCTTTATACGGTTCAGTCGTTGCCGGATAGTCCAGATTTCCGGATGTACGCGAGGAAGCCACATACAAACTGTACTGGTTCAATTCCATTACATCTTTGGCTGCCGCGGCAGCTTTTGCCCATTTACTTTCATCGTATTCGGCAGACAACAAACGCTTTCCTTCGTGATCCACCAATTGTGCAGCGTATGAACTCTGGTCTCCGTTCATAAGAGGACTGGCTGCATAAAGATATGCTTTGGCCCGGACAGCAAGGGCTGCCCCACGTGTAGGACGGGCAATCGTACGTAACTCACGTTTTAAAGGCAGGTCCTTTGCGGCCAAAGCCATTTCACTTGCAATATATTCCGCACATTCGTCATATGGCCTGCGGGGAATCGCCATTTCGTCATAACTGACGGTCTGATCCAGTATTTCATCGCCCAACAAGGGTATGGGTCCGAATCTACGCAACAATATCCAATATAAATAAGCTCTGACAAAACGGGCCTGGCCTTTGTAGTCTACTATTTCCTCCGGGGTCGCTTCTTCATTTAAATCGACATAATTCAGAAAGATAGTGGCTTTATTGATTCCTTTATAACAGTCCATCCATGAAAGCCTAATGGGCTCGGTGAAGTATGCATCCTGTAATTGACCGTTTTTAAGTTTATTATATTTTTCACCGGCACCACTTCCATGATCCGTAAAATACATATCGTCACTTCCGAACATGGTTAATACATATCCTTTGCTTCCAATATCCTGATTATACTTAGTCAGGTGAAAATACGTATCAGCTAACCATTGTTCGGTATAATCTTTGTCTTTAAAGACTTTCTCAAAAGTAATGCGATCCTGAAAAAAACGATCGGCATCCAGATAATCCTGGCAAGAGCTCATTCCGAAGCATAAGCTTAATGCAACAATTATATATAGAAATATCCTTTTCATTTATTTATATATTATAGGTTTATATTGAATCCAACTGATACAGATTTCGGAAGCGGATATTTGGTTCCTTGATCCGTGGCCTGTTCCGGATCCCATAGTTTAAAGCTGGACCAAGTGATAAGATTCGTCCCGATTACGAAAAAACGAAAACCGCTCAGTCGAACCTTGGTCAAAAGGGTTTTGGGCAAAGAATACCCAAGTTCCACCGTTTTCAAACGTACATAAGACCCGTTGCGAAGCCACATACTCGAAGCCTGATAGTTATTCGAATTGTAACCATAACTTAAGCGCGGATACTTTGCGTTAGGATTTTCCGTTGCTTCCGTACCTGAAATATCCCTCGATATCCAGTAATTCCCTACAACATCTGTCAGGATATTCCCCCATTGTTCACCGCTAAAAGGTTTTACCGTTGGTCCATCAATAAAGAAAGAGGACTTGCCTGCCCCTTGGAAATGCACATTTACATCCAAACCGTTCCAACTGGCCGAGGTACCTATACCATAGATTAAATTAGGTTTGGTCGTTGCACCGATTGCAACGCGATCGCCGTTATCAATTACTCCATCCCCGTTTACATCTTTGTACTTGACATCTCCCGGTTGGACCGTTCCGAAGTTTTGTCTCGGACTATTGCGAATATCATCATAGTCTTTGAATAAGCCCAAAGCAATAAGTCCCTTGGCTTGGTTTACCCGATAGCCTTTTTCCATTTGATAAGGATATACATTATTTTCCTCATCTTTTTCAAGAACTTCATTCTTGCTAAATGTCATATTCCCCCGTAATGTAAAATTCACTTGACCAATCTTTTCATTAAACGCAAAGTTTCCATCCCAACCTTCCGTTCTTACACTACCCACATTTCCATATGGATTAGCATCAAAGACGGCCGTGAGCGGAAGAAATTGACGAAGCATGAATATGCCGTCCCGTTGCTCCCGGAAATAATCTGCCGTCAGAGAAAACTTATCATTGAGAATAGAAAGATCGAGTCCGACATCATGCTTTTCTGCGATTTCCCAGGTTATGTTCTTGGATCCCGGTTGGGTATAACGCAAGCCATTATATAGATTACTGAAACTATAATCTCCCCAATTATACGATTCTCCTTGAGCAATTGTATATAAGTAAGGGAATCGTATGTCATTGCCGGCAGCATCTTTCATTTGGTCGTTACCCACCTTACCCCATGAATATCGTAGCTTGAACATGCTCAACCATTCCATGCCTTTTTTGATAATAGGTTCTTCCGCAATATTCCAGGCCATCGAATAGGCGGGGAAAAATCCGAATTGATTTCCGGGAGCCAAATTTTCGGATCCGGTATAACCAAAGTTGAAATTAACAAAATAACGGTTGTTCCAATTATATGCAACACGCCCTGCAACGCCAAGGTGACGACGGGCAATTGCACTCTTCACATCATTGCCTATATTTTGTGTTTGTACTTTGGAATCTTGTGTATATTTGAACGTACCACTGAGATTATGCTGCGCAAACATACGGTCGTAATGAAACTCTGCCTCTAAATACTCTTTCCGATCCCCATCACCATAGGCCGTTTGTGTCATTTCCATCTTATTTACGATACGTTTATATACGATCTCACCGTTCTGGTCGCGGAAACGTTCCGCCTTCCATAATTCGGGGCGTTTTACACGCCGGATTGTATTCTCATTATTGGTATCGAAACCGAAACGACCGGTAAAGCTTAATCCTTTAGTTATAAAGTCCAAATTCTGTTCTAATGTTACATTCGTCTGGATCTCGTTCCACCAACGTTCACGATAACCGGTCTGCGTAGCCAAGACCCATGGATTCATTTGATAACTAATACCGTCTTCATATTCTGTATATCCATATGCCGGAATATATCCATTTGAATAGACAACCGGGCTGGCAACCGGATTATATCCCATAATAGATCTCCAAATATCGTCCCCATAAGCCCCCGGTTCATTTTGTTTTCTTAAAGCTCCGGCTATACCGACCTTCAATAGGGTTGTTTTGGTAATATCGATATCTGCGTTCATACGGTAATTCCAACGTTTATGATTTGCATTCGTCTGATAATCGCTTTTTAATGTCTGGTCGGTTTTATACATGCCTTGTTCCTCTAAGTAGCTGGCGGATATAAAATAGCGTGTATTCCGCCCTCCCCCGTTCATATTCAGCGAAGTACGATAAGTCATAGCCCCATCTTTCAGCAACAGATCCTGCCAATCTACGTTCGGAAGCAAGTCCGGATCTAATCCCATGCGGAGAATATCCAATTCGCTATCCAAAAAGATCGGCTCCCTATTGCGGGTAATACGCGCTTCGTTCATCATGGAAGCATATTGGTAGCCATCCACAAAGTCCGGGGTGAACGTACGGGTATTATAAATAGCTTCCACTTTGGCGTCAATAGTGATCTTACCTTCATTTCCCCGTTTGGTAGTAATCAGGACGACACCATTGGCTCCTCGTGAGCCGTAGATAGCTGTTTCGGAAGCATCTTTTAGCACGGTAAAAGATTCGATGTCTTCAATGTTCAACTGTGACATATCCCGTTCAAAGCCATCCACTAAAACCAAGGCGCTACTTCCGGCTCCAAATGTAGAGATACCTCTAATCCAGAATTCGGAAATATTTTCCCCCGGTTGACCGGATGTCTGCATTGCCAACACACCGGACACATTACCCGCCAGAGCATTTACAATGCTACCGCTTGGATTGGACTTCAATTGGTCCACTTTTACAGTAGAAACGGCACCGGTCAGCGTTAATTTTTTTTGCCGGCCCGTACCTGTAATGACCACTTCATCAATCGCATTGGATTCCGCCAGCTTCATTACCACATTCACAACAAGCTGGTCCTTAACCAATATTTCCTGCTTTTCATAACCTATATAAGAAAATACCAAACGGTTATACGGTTCCATTTTAATCTTATATTTTCCATCGAGATCAGTAGCAGCTCCCAAACCCGGTACATCTTTTACTATGATATTTACTCCGATTAACGGCTCTTTGTTCTCATCCATCACTGTACCGGTCACTTCTATCTGCTTTCCCCCATTTTGAGAATATGCCTCCCACGCAAGGCTAAGCAACAGAATAAATGCAATAAAAAATCGGTTCATAATTTTACTTTTTTTCATGCTTACTCTTCCCCTTCCTTTTCAGATCCATCACTTTGTACATCTTCTTCAACTGCGATCATACGGATACGACGATTCTGGACATCCCCTATATAAAATGTCTTTGTTTCTTCGTCATAAGCAAGTCCGCATGGCTGATCGAAACGGGCCTCTTTACGCAAATCACCGTCGATATATCCATAATGCTTACTATCCAAACCTTCGCTTCCCCGTCCGGCAAATGTGGTAACCATGCCTTCCGGTGTAATTTTCCGAATGCTACCGGTATGTCTGTCACAAACATAGAAATCATAGATATCCGACTTTCCTTGCTTTTCATACTTTTCATTCTTCACGAAAACACCCTGCCAGGGTGTATCAAACCGGGCAGCAGTACCTACGCCGTCAACCCAGCCGTTGCTTCCGTAGTTTCCTACGAAAGGTTGCGGAATATCCAATCTCTTTTCCGCCCAGTTATAATTACTTTTTACAATGCAATGATTATTATGAATGATCAAATACGCATAATTTCCGGTAGGATGAAACACGATACCGATTTCATAACCGTTAGCCCATACCTTAAAAAGTTCCTTCTTGTCTTTATCAACTATCGGATCGAATCTCCAAATCGAACCTCCTTCCCATTGGCTGAAATAAACTTCTCCGTTTACCGGATGTACCGCAGAACCATTGCAACTTCGTGACCGGGTTACCACTTCGGCTCTTAAAAAATTTTCGCTCCGAGGCAATACCACATTACTTATTCCGTCCTCACTCCCTTGGTCATTGCCTACAAGCATATTGTCACTGCCGGGAAACCATGAAATCGTACGAGGTCGCGAAATATTCATTTGTCCAGTCGTTACTGTTGTACTTACTTCCCGCTTTTCCAAATCGATCAGACGAATACTGGAATATTCTTCTACTCCATAGAGATGTTTCGAATTTTTCGGGTCGAAAGATAACCAGGAAACAACATTGAAACCGGCCGTTTCAAACGGGCCATCGGTCACTTTATATTCCCCAGTCTCACTTACATATCCACAAAGTGTAGAAACTACTGTTTTACTTTCGTATTTGAACTTTTCAATGGCTTCCACTTCAGAGATGTTAGACTCGGTACCAATGGAAACTTTAACCGTTCCTTCATATGCACGCGATGGAACAACACAATAAATACACTCTCCATTACTACCGATAACCTTAGCCTTAAGACCGCCTATCGTCACGTTAATGAGAGATAAGTCCGTCCCGAAATTCTCCCCGTAAATGAATAAACGGGTACGAGCGGCTCCATTTTTAGGAGTAAACTCTGTTATTTTAACAGGTTGCGATGGATCATAATTCTTATTACCCGCATTGTCATCGTCTTTACAGCTACAGACAATACAAAATAATATAATCATGAGAAGTATTGTTACTGGATTTTTTTCATCCTGTATTTTCATAATAAAATTTTATTTAAAATATTTACCGAATAATTAAAACATTAGCAAAAAACATTTTACTATTTACATATTAGATAGGAAAAGGACATAAGAATTCCCCTGCTAAAGAGGAAGGTTTTTTAGATTTATATTCGTAGATTTTGATATTCTTGTTTAAGGTATATTAGCGTTAAGATTATTAAAAAAAACTGGTTGAGATTAACTATTTTTCAATGTATTAGCATTATTTTTATTTCATAGGCATTTCTGATTTTAGACAAGTTAACAATAAGGATTTTTACATACTATACTCTCATAAGTTTAAATCTAAGGTTTAGTAAGTTTTTTTCATTTTATTAATCATATGATTATTTCTATTAAAAATAAGGTTTAATATTATCTATAAAGCAAACATTATCTATCAATATACTGACAACAAACTATATATAACCATATTATCGGCATAGTTCTATCAGCATCTCTTCTTAGGAAGAAGGTGATCTTTATCAATAGATCTTATAATGATGCGTCAAAACTAATAAACATTTTAAATGTAAACAAATATTTAACCTATTTTTTTATAAAAAAGAGCTTCGATATTATCATATATTTAACAAAGGAAGTATTCTAATAAATATTTTGGAATATAGAATAATTAATAAATCATTAAAATATAAGGATAAAAGATAATACTCAGCTAAAAAGATTGTTTCGTTTTAATAATCATTTACTTCTCCTCGAAATTATCTATTGATACTATGCGCAACTATGCCGATGTAACGTGGACTACATCTACGTTGGGATTCTAACCTACTCCTTAGGCATGGATATGAGCCTGAAAGCGGTATAAATATATTTAGGCATTCCTCTTTTTTTAGTCAAAAATATAGGGAGTAGTAGAATTAGAGTTTTTTATAGGAATATAAGGACCTTCTTCTGCGTCACCTTGTTGCACTCTCCACTTTTCCATCTTGGCCCGGAATTCCTTAATCATATTAATATAGTTGGGATCTTCTGCTATATTATTTAACTCATTGGGATCATAAATTATATCATACAATTCTTCTTTGGGGCGATTATGATAACGCCATAAGACAGATGCTGCATGTTCTGACCTAAATGATTGAACCAACCATGAATTCCAATATCCTGCAGGTGGCTTGGCCTTGTCTATGTGGGTTGTATATAAAATCTCCGGGGCCAAATTCAATATATACTTATATCTTTTAGTTCTAATCATCCTCATCGGCGCTTCATTCATAGTTCCATCCCCGGTATGTGAAGCATATACTTCAGTAAGGTGTTCATTTGTTTTGCCTTTAAGTAGAGGAAGAAAGCTTTTTCCATCGATTTCTGGAATTTGAGCATTTTCCCCTCCGGCGATTTCGAATAAAGTCGGTAAGATATCTGTTAGCGAAACCAAAGCGTCCGTACTCTTATTACCTTGAACGATGCCAGGATATTTAATAATTAATGGAACGCGGATACCATAATCGTAAAGCCCCCATTTACCAAAAGCCCATTGAGGACCTTGATCAGATGTAAAAATAACTATTGTATTATCTTCTATCCCATATTTTTCCAAACTTTTTAATAACAGGCCTAAATTATTATCCATCTTTGAAACATCCGTATAATAACGAGCTCTTGCCATCCTTGTCTCCTCTGTATCAATATGGAAGGGAGGCATATCTATTGTCTTGGGATCATACTCGGCTTTTTCCGGCCAATGTACATGAGGGCTATGGTCGTTGACCATTAAAAGAAAGGGCTGTTTCTTTTGTGAGGCCTTATGAAGCCATTCATCAACTGGTTGCATTTTTAAATCTGTCCAGAGAACGTCCTTCCCGTCGTGTCCATTTTCCGGAATATTTGTTTTATGGATTAATTCAAAAGGGTATTGGGACATAGGGCCGAGATGTAGTTTTCCTGCAAGAGCCGTTTTATATCCTTGGGATTGAAGATAAGACGGCAAAGTCTTGACCCGTTCTCTAATTCCTGTATGGTTGGCGTGTGCTCCATTTCGAAAAGAATAAAGCCCTGTATGAAGTGCAGCTCTGGAGGGAGCACTCGTCGGAGAAGCAGCAAATGCATTTGAAAACAGTAAACCGTCTTGAGCCAATCTATTCAGGTTTGGCGTTCGTATGATTACATTCCCATAGGGGGTTATGTCATTAGCTCCAAGATCATCGGCTACAAAAATAACGATATTCGGCTTTTCTTGATTTGTTGCAGGTTCTGCAGCGCCTACAGAAATAGGCATAAGCATAGAGCCTATTGCTATTTGTTTTATACGTTTCATCTGTTAATATTCCTGGATTTTGTTTTAAAAGGATTCTTTTATCATACTGAACAATGAATGACGAGGTTATTGGGTAATGCGGGTGACGTTGCCAACCTCCAAAAGATAGATCTCTCCACTCTCGGGACAAGTAGCCCTGCCCGATTCATCAAATTGAAGCCGATGCCCGTAGGCGCTAACCCATCCGGCCGGGCGGGCGGGATTGCCAACCCATAAAGCATAGGGAGGCACCTCTTTTGTAACGACGGCCCCGGCGCCGATCATCGCATAGGCACCAATCTTTATGCCACAGAGAATCGTTGCGTTCGCTCCGATCGTTGCCCCTCGCTGCACCAAAGTACGGTAATATTGATCTTTACGTGGTACGGCGCTACGCGGATTCAGTATATTGGTAAACACACAACTCGGTCCCAGGAAAACATCGTCTTCACAAATGACTCCGGTATAGATGGAGACATTGTTCTGTACTTTCACGCCATTGCCCAGCACTACCTCCGGGGAAATGACTACATTCTGCCCGATATTACAATCCTTTCCGACCACACATCCAGTCATTAGATGAGAGAAATGCCAAATACGGGTGCCTTCCCCGATGGTACAGCCGGGATCGATGACGGCGGTTTCGTGTGCTTGATAAGTTGCCATAACGTGGTATTTTTATTTGTAGATTAAAAAGATAGCCGGAATCTTATTCAAATCGGGTGCATTCTTCGTCCATTCCTTCACCGGGCGGGTATGGATATATTCCCCTTCACAGGAAATATTGGCGGCCACGCAGAGTTTAGTCGACGGACGGCAAATGCGAATCAAATCTTCCAGCAACTTTTGGTTGCGGTAAGGCGTTTCAATAAATAACTGAGTCTGATTTTCGGAATAGATACGCCCCTCCAATTTCTTTATCATCTCAGTCCGTTGCCCGGCTTCAATCGGTAAATAGCCATGGAAAGCGAAACTTTGTCCGTTGAATCCGGAAGCCATCACCGACAACAGGATCGAAGAAGGGCCGACTAAGGGAACCACCGGATAATTCTTCCGTTGGGCAATCGCCACGACATCGGCACCGGGATCGGCAATGGCCGGGCATCCCGCTTCAGAAATGACGCCGACCGATTCCCCATTTGCGAGCGGCTCCAAGTAGGAGGCGATCTGTTCCGCCAAAGTATGCTTATTTAGTTCGTAAAATGTTAATGAATCAATATCGATCGCCGGATCCGTTTTTTTCAAGAAACGGCGTGCCGTCCGCACATTTTCCACAATGAAATGGCGGATCTGAAGAATTACTTCGCGATTATACCCGGGAAGCACTTTCCAATGTTCCGTATCCCCAAGTGTGACAGGTATCAAAAAAAGAGCAGGTTGCATATAAATAAGTCCTATTGTGAGCAAAGATAGCAATAATGAACTATTTTCATCCCGATGAACGTTATTTTATGCAACCAGCATACATCTCCCTATTTCATACTCAAATATCATTTGATATTTATAACTTTGTATCATGCAACAGATTGAAACCATTCAGGAATTTTATAAAACTTTGTCTGAAAAAGTAGACATCCGGACAGACAGTGACGGTATAGGGCATTTCAATGTCTTTCCCCGTCGATATTGCTCTCCTACAGCATCCTTCCATCGGCGCGATTTTTATAAGATATCATTAATAGCCGGAGGAACCGGTGTTATACATTTTGCCAATAAGGACTTTATCATAGATCGTCCGGGGCTATTCTTCTCCAATCCGCAAGTAGCCCATTCATGGGAGCCAACTTCCAGCAATCAGGAAGGATGGTTTTGCCTGTTTACAGAAGAGTTTATACAGTCTTGGGATCATTCTTTTTCGGTAAAAGACTATCCCATGTTCCGCATAGGAGAAAATCCCCTGATTTTTCTCGAAGAAGAAGCTGTTGAAGATATATCATATATTTTCCATAAGATGATACAGGAAATCAACTCCGATTATATCTATAAATACAGCAAATTACGCAACTATTTACAACTGCTTGTCCATGAAGCTCTGAAGCATCACCCTGAGATAGGGTTAAGAAACAAACAGGTAGATGCGGCACATCGCATAACATACCGTTTTCTCGAGTTACTTGAGAACCAATTTCCGATAGAAAATACGGATATGCCTCTGAAACTACGGACTGTGCAGGATTTTGCAGAGAACTTGTCGGTACATGAAAACCATCTGAATAATGTCGTAAAAGAAGTCACCGCAAAGAATCCATCACAACATATCGCATACCGTATTGCTGAAGAGGCAAAAGCATTGTTGAAGAATACGGACTGGACGATAAGCGAAATAGCATATAGTCTCCGGTTCGAATATCCATCCCACTTCACGAGCTTTTTCAAAAAGAATACAGGTCTGCCTCCCAAGGAATACAGGAACCATCTTCTTTGATTTTTATAAAAATCCCTTTGAAATATCTTAATCCATCCACCCTTATATAACCTAACTTTGTCCTGTCTAAAACAGTTAAGTTATGAAATATCGTAAATTAGGAACAACAGATGAACAACTGTCTGCAATCGGATTAGGATGCATGGGAATGTCTCATGTGTATGGTGAACGAAATGACGAAGAAAGTATTGCCACTTTACATAAAGCGCTGGATCTGGGAATCAATTTTTGGGATACAGCCGACTTTTATGGCAATGGTGAAAATGAGAAATTGATATCCACTGTTTTGAAGCCGAACAGAGATAAGGTTTTTATAGCAACAAAATTCGGATTCAAATACACAGGAGGAAATCACCTGGCAAGCACATTCGACGGTTCACCCAAATGGATGAAGCAAGCGATAGAATTAAGTTTGAAAAGACTTAATGTCGAATATATAGACCTTTATTATGCTCATCGTGTCGACCCGAACGTCCCGGTAGAAGAGACGGTGGGGGCAATGGCCGAACTGGTAAAAGAAGGCAAAGTCCGTTATTTAGGATTATCCGAGGCTTCTGCCGTGAGTATCAAAAAGGCAAATACGGTCCATCCCATTGCTGCATTACAGAGCGAGTATTCATTGCTGACACGGAATCTCGAAAAAGAGATCTATCCTCTGATAACAGAGTTGGGAATGTCTCTTATCCCATTCTCTCCGCTTGGCAGAGGAATGTTTACCGAAAACTTTGATGTAAGCACATTCAAGAAAGAGGATGTACGTTTTGAGCTTCCCCGTTTTCAGGGTGAGCATCTTATCAATAATCAAAAGCTAATGAAAGAATTAACAGCGTTTGCGCATGGAAAGAATATCAACACATCACAATTAGCTCTGGCTTGGATTCTTGCCAAAGGAGATAATATCATACCGATACCGGGAACTAAAAAGCGCAAATATTTGGAACTGAATGCAGAGGCTGTCGATGTAGAATTGAATAAAAGCGATATTGCCGAAATAGAGTCTATTATTGCAAAATATCCAAATATAGGAGACCGCTATCCGGCAGAGGCTATGAAACATGTAAATAACTAAAAGATTAGCTATAAAATATATGCTGAAAAATAAATTCGCTGTTATTACGGGTGGAAGCGATGGAATAGGATTAGGAATTACCTCCGCTTTTGCTCAGAATGGAGCTGATCTATGTTTAATATCGAGGGATATTGGGAAACTGGAGAAAGAAAAAGAGCATTTGTCGGTTTATGGAGTAAATGTCTATGTTATTTCTTCTGATTTATCCGTGTCTGAGAATGTAAGAATGGCAGCAAAAAAGTTACTGGAACAATCATTCATCTAGATGGGGGATTAACGACAAATTAATACAACACTATTCTCTACTTATTATAGGATACTTCCCATTCTTCTTCATATTGTCAAAATGGGAAGTATTTTATTTTACAATATTTATAAAAGAGATTAACTCTTATTTATCTGATAAACGGCAATTTATTTAACTCATAACGACCCAATTGCACTCTGACTATAAGCTATTTCTCTCTACTCACTAAATTTTCTTGGGAAAATCATCTTTTAAAAAAAAATCTGTAATTTTATAGCGTTAAATATATATTAAAGGCCAGTTTGTATTCTTTAACATATACGGTTAACTCGTTTTCACAAAGATTACCAAGTTCTCTTAACAATAATATGTATGAAAAACACAAAAATGTTGATTGTCCGATTTAAAAATCAGATACAAAAGAATGAAATATCTTTTTTCAGAGGTGCAGTCATCCATGCATTGGAGAATAATAATGATATTTTGTTTCATAACCACAATAAAAACAAATTCCGCTATGCTTATCCGTTGATACAATATAAGCGGATCAATCAAAAAGCTGCAATTATTTGCATTGACGAAGGCACAGAGGCAATTGGTAAGTTATTTTCTTCCTGCAATTTCAGATTCATGATCGGTGAGCGCAAGCAAGAAATGGAGGTTGAAAATATCAAGGCCCATCAATACTCTGTTCAGCTATGGGATTCAACTTTTAAATACCGGATTCTAAATTGGCTCCCCCTTAATCAAGAAAGTTATGCAAAATATAAGTCTATGGAAAGTCTGTCCGATAAAATACAACAGCTCGATAGTATTCTGTTAGGAAATATATTATCCTTTGCCAAGGGGATTGGTATATTTTTCGATCGACAGGTAATCTGTCGCATTACCTATTTGGCCGATCCTCGCATGTCGATGTATAAAGGTGTAAAGATGCTTAGTTTCGATGCAGAATTCGACTGCAACGTGTCCATACCTGACTTTATTGGGTTGGGCAAAGGCGTAAGTGTCGGCGGCGGAGTAGTGACAAAGAAACGTTCAATAATGAAATACGATGAAGAAAAATAAAAAGTATAAATAAATATGGAAAATAAAAGAGAACTTATTTATTTGGCAGCATTACTGCATGATATCGGAAAGTTTTATCAGCGGGCGGATACCGACAGTGTAGCTTCAAGTAAAATATTGTCGCAGACAAACAAGATTGAAAGTACATTTTTGCCTGTATATAAGGGTTCATACTCACATAAACACTGTTTATGGACTGCTCAATTTATCGATGACAATAAATCGGTATTTCAAAATCTGCTTAAAAGTGATTTGAGCGATTTATCAAATAGAGATAATTTGATAAACCTTGCAGCTTGTCATCATCTAAAAAAAGAACAACTGTCTCAATTAGGACAAATTATTAAAGAAGCCGATTGCCTCTCATCAGGCATGGATAGAGAATCGGAAGAAGCAATGAAGGATTCGCAAGATGAGAGTGGTTGGGATGCTTTTAAAAAGAAACGAATGGTTTCAATTTTGGAGACAATTAAAAATTCAACAACAGTAAACAACCATTTACCGATAGCACCCATGTCGTTGTCCAAAGATTCTTTTCCAAAGAAATCTTTTAAAGAAGATCCTGATTACGTTTCTTTATGGAAAAGTTTTCAAGGAGAATTTAAGTTTATTCAGGCAAATACTTATCATGCTTTTTCAGAAACACTCCTAAACTTATTATATAAATATACAAGTTGCATTCCCGCGAGTACGATCAATTTTCCGGATGTATCGCTTTATGACCATTTAAAAACTACTGCAGCACTGGCTGTTTGTTTGTATGATTATCAGGAGGCTCAAGAAGCAAGTGATAAACCTTTTTTGCTGGTCGGTGCAGATTTTAGTGGCATTCAATCTTATATCTATCAGATTGTATCAAAATATGCTGGGAAGAATTTGAAAGGACGTTCTTTCTATTTGCATATTCTTTCAGATGCAACGGTTCACTATCTCTTGAAAGAATTGAATTTGTTTCAGGCCAATGTGGTTTATAATTCGGGCGGAGGCTTCTATCTGGTTGCTCCAAACATAACATTTATAAAAGAACGATTGACAAACGCCGTAAAAACAATCGAACGGCAATTGTTTAATGCACACGGAACATCTTTGTTTGTTGCAATTGATAGCATTGAAGTCTCTAAAGACGCGCTTATGCACAATAATGGCGAAAATTTAAGAACTGTTTGGGATGAATTATTTACGAAACGGGATAAAAAGAAGACAAATAAATTTGCTCAATTGATTGAAGGTAATTACGCATCATTTTTCTCTCCGGTTATGCAAGGAGGTGATGCCAAACGAGATACAATCACCGGAGAGGAATTTATGCCGGACGAAAAACCCGTAAAAAGAGAAGATTTATTATTAAAAAACACAACAAACCAACAAATTGAATTAGGAAAGACTTTACGCGAATCAGAAATAATGGTAGTCTCAGATGGAAAAATCACTTATTGGAAAGATAAGATGGAGATAGAACCCGCTCAGCTAGGCTTTCATTATTATTTTTTGAAAGAAAGCGACTTAGCTGAAATGAAAGAACAACTTCGTGCATCTGCGGATAAAGTTTCAGCAATTACACTGAATGGAAAGGATGGTAGTTGTAATTTCATGCATGCCATGGATGGCATCAACAATATTTACGGATTCGAATTTTACGGAGGTAATGATTTTAATGGCCAATCTTTTGAAGATATGTGTGAAAAGGATAATCCAGATTTCTCTCGTTTAGGAGTTCTAAGAATGGATGTGGATAATTTAGGGTTCATATTTCAATCGGGAATCGAACGGGAAAGAACAACACTTTCCCGTTATGCTGCTTTGAGTCGCTCGTTTGATTATTTTTTTTCAGGCTATTTGAATACCATTTGGAAAGAAACCAGTCCGGACAAATCGTTTGTTATATATAGCGGAGGTGATGATGTTTTTATTGTCGGCAGTTGGGAGGTAACTATTCAATTGGCTAAAAAGATCAGAGATGATTTTAAAGAATTCACATGCAACAATTCTGCTTTTTCTCTTTCCGGAGGTATTGCTATTCTCCCGGTTAAATTCCCGATAATGAAAGGCGCTGATGAAAGTGATAAGGAAGAAAAAAATGCAAAAAACCATAAATGTAAAGAAAAAGAAAAAAATGCCATTTCTTTTATGGATACGGCATTTAATTGGAATGAGGAATTTCCAGTTGTGGAGTCATTGAAAAACGAAATAGTCACTTTAACCGACAAAGACATCATTCCCAAATCATTTATTTCAAAGATAATGGCACATGCCGCTAACGCAAAAATAGAAAATCATACAATCAAACAGATAAAAACATTTTGGATCTTGACTTATGATTTAAACCGGATGAAAGACAGAATAAAAGACGAAAATGCAAGAAAAGTGATAGAAAACTGTATAATAGAAGTATGCGGAAAAAAAGAAGTACTGAACGGAAAATCCATCAGAACAGATTATCATCCATTGGAACTTTGGGCATTTGCATCCCGCTGGGCAGAACTGGAACTAAGAACAAATAAAGAATCAAAAGTCAATAAATAATAAACAACATAACTAAATAATAAATTATGGAAAATAATAAATTTTTAAAAAAAGTCTCTTATCAGGGAGAAAGCCAAAACCAGGATTATAAAAGAGAACCGATCGATACCTTTTATAAAAGTCTGAATTTTCAATCCTATTGGATAACAAAAGGTGCCGATGAACAATTAATCCTTTTTGCTGAAAAAACCGGGAAATATATGGCCCCATTATATAAAGGGGATAGAGACGCTCTAAGTAATTCACAAATACGAAATGTTTTCGGAGAAATCCGCCGCATTCAATTCAGTGGATTTGATAAGAATAAGGCTTCTTTCTATTTATTAAAACCCAAAGTCGCTTATGCTGAAGGAAGAAACAATACGAAAGGGATGCAGTTGTTTAGAAAAGTTTTTGATGAAAGTTGGCAATACATTCAAAATCAGAATGACTATTTAAATTTTTGCAATCTTCTTGAAGCTATTCTTGCTTATCACAAAGCAAATGAATGGAAAGATTAAACACCTATATATTAACATATTAAATTAAACATTATGTCAATCAAATTAAATAAAAAAATTATATATACCGGAACGATCACCTTAAAAACCGGTTTGCATATTGGTGGAACAAATGCAGCATTAAACATTGGCGGTCCTGACAAGTTTGTTATTCGTAATCCAATCAATAACAAGCCATACATTCCCGGAAGTTCTTTAAAAGGGAAAATGCGCTCACTGATTGAATTATATTACGGTTGTGCAACTATTAATAAAAAAAGGGAAGCTGTAGCAAGCGAAGATCCAGCTTCTAAATCAGGTTATTTATTTGGTACTGCCGGAAAAGAGGATGATAAAAAAAGAGCATCCCGCCTTATTGTTCGCGATGCCGAATTGGATGTTAGCGATGAAAATAAATTTAGCAATACGGATTTGCCCTATACAGAAAGTAAAACCGAGGTAAATATTGACCGTATAACGGCTAAAGCGAATCCGCGTACATATGAACGTGTGCCTGCCGAAGCACAGTTTAAGCTGAATATGGTGTTGAATGTGTTTGAAGGTGAAGACGAACAACAATTAAAGGATACCCTTAAGCAGGCAATCAAGCTCTTGGAAGATGATTACTTGGGTGGAAACGGTTCAAGAGGTTACGGACAAGTAGAAATTAAGTTGGATAAGGAAGATGGCGAAGATAAAACTTATTGAATTATGGCTGCATACACCATTATTAAATTAAAGAATCTCACGCCACTTCATATCGGAACAGGAAAAGAAAACTATGACTTTTCAGCATCTGATCTGCTGTCGGATACATTATCTGCCGCTTTAGCAGCATTGCGAGTTCAAACAGGAAAGAGCAATGATGTTAAAGAATTTCTTGATTCTTTTCGTTTGAGTTCGGCATTTCCATATTATTCAAATCAATATTTTTTACCTAAACCACAAGGGAAAATAAATGTTGAAGTTGAAAAACAAAAGAAACACGAGTATCGCAAAAAGTTGAAAAAGGTGAAGTATATTGAAGTAGGACTATGGCAAAAACTTATTGAAGGAGAAAGAATTGTTGTTACGGAAAATCAATTGAGAGGTGATTTTTTGATAATTGAACCTTTCTCGTCAAATCCGATTTCAAAATCGCAGGTAACACAGCGTGTAACAGTACCTCGTGGCGATAATCAAAATGCAGATCCGTTCTTTTTCGATTGGAAATATTTTGACCCAAATTCAGGACTTTTTTGTTTGACTGATGCGAGCGGAACTATATTAGAAGAAATTATCAATTTATTTCAACTACTCGGAACATTTGGCTTGGGAACGGATAAAAATGTAGGCGGAGGAAGATTTGAAGTTGAAACGACCTCAATTACTATTAATAACCCACACGATGCTGATCACACGATCCTTTTGTCACTATATATACCCACGGAAGAAGAACTGAAAATATTGAACTTGTCTGATTCAAGATACTATTTGTTGTTACGAGGGGGCTATATGGCAGGAAGTCAGGAAGAATCATTTCGTCATTTGCGAAAAAAATCAATTTATATGTTCGGAGTCGGTTCGGTTTTTCCTACGAAGGAAAAGCTTTTAGGGAAAATAGTTGATTTAAAACCCGATTGGAACGATAGCCGAATGCATGCAGTTTATCGCAGTGGAAAACCTTTTTGCTTACCGATAAAAATTCAGTCTCATGAGTAATATTAAAATAGAAACATTAACGCCGGTGCATATTGGTTCTGGTGAAACTTTACAATATGGCAATGACTTTGTGAAAGGAAAAGAAGATGGCTCGTCCGTTTTAGGAATTATAGATGCAGGCAAAATAATGAAACTGATTGGATACGAGAATATTGACAGATGGGTTACTGCTATTGAACGTAAAGAATTCACCGATAAGATTGTAAAGGTATATGCACCAGATACCACAATTGAAGATTATGCAAAACGTACTATCTTAGAGTGGTCTAAGGTCAAAGAAACCGATACACTTAAAGAGCAAATCCACGATGGCTTAGGAAGACCTTATATACCGGGAAGCTCTATTAAAGGAGCAATTCGCACAGCCGTATTAGCAAGTTTGGCAAATGATATATCTGGAATAGAAGACAAACTGAAAGATAAAAAAGGAAAAGTTAATGCCAAAACAATCGAAGCAGAACTGTTCGGTAAAGATCCAAACTCTGATGTATTTCGTTTTCTTCAAGTTGGAGATGCCTATTTTGGTGACAATTATGAAGTTGCCATCCGCATGGTCAATATCAATGAACGCCGCAATCAAAGTTTTTGGGATGAGAGCAAATCTCAATTGATAGAAGCAATCGTTTCCGGAGATGAAACGACTTTTCAACTAAAATTAAATATCGATTCTTATGAAAAAGTAAAAAGCAAAGTTCACCCAATACCAATATGCATGAGCTCAATAAATTCTCTGTTTCAAGCAATCAATAAACATACACAAATGTTGGTTGAACAGGAAATTGATTATTGGAATGATCGAAAGACAGATGATGACAAAGGAAAGATCGATCTATATTTGGAAAATATAAATAATATTTTGCAAACGATTCAATCCTGTGAAAAAGGAAAGTCATGTTTACTTCGCATTGGTCATGGATCAGGATGGCGGTTTATTACAGGAGCTTGGACAGAGTCATTGGATAATTTTAAGAATGTAGTTGTACCTATAGCTCGTCCGGAAAATGATAAATATGTTGAGTATAGTTTCCCTAAAACCCGAAGAGTGGATGATGAATGTACGCTTTTGGGATTTGTGAAGCTAACGGTTCTTGGATAAGTTTCATAGATGAAGATTTTTCTATATGCCCTTATTCCATTACAAGTTTTCAATGTTTATACCCTTATTTTATTACAAGAATAAGCTATTTGTACCCTTATTCCATTACAAATTAAGTATCTTTGAGGTATAAAATAACAATAAAAATGATACGACGAACAGCGATAAACTATCTTGAACAGTGGAAAATAAGAGATGATAGGAGACCATTGATATTGCGGGGAGCTCGTCAAGTTGGAAAAACGACTTTGATAAATGAGTTTGCAAAACAATACGATGTATTCTTATCCTTGAATTTGGAAAAAGTAGCGGACAAGGCTTTGTTTGAAACCTTCTCCAATGTGCAAGACCTCACGGATGCTATTTATCGACATTGTCGACAGCAAAAGAAAGAAAGTCCAAGCCTACTCTTTATCGATGAAATACAAAACTCGCCTCAAGCAGTAGCCATGTTACGGTATTTCTATGAAGAGATGGGACATTTGCATGTCATTTGCGCCGGATCTTTGTTAGAAAGTTTGATCGATAATCACATTTCCTTTCCGGTGGGACGAGCCGAATATTTAGCGATCCGACCTTGTTCTTTTATTGAGTTTCTGGATGGAATAAATGAAGCTTATGATTTAAATTTGGTTGAACAACTGGAAGTCACAGCCGTACACGATCGTGTGATGCAACATTTTATGAATTATATCCTGGTTGGAGGAATGCCGGCTGTAATAGTAAAATATGCAATTAATCGAGATATTGTCGCAACAGACAACATTTTCGAAATCTTATTAAATGCCTATATTGATGATGTACAAAAATATGCTCGAAATGAAACCATTTCACGTGTCATACAATATATTTTAAAAGTTGGATGGAAATACGCCGGAGAAGCAATCTCTTTTGAGCGTTTTGGAGAATCGAACTACAAATCCCGAGAAGTTGGAGAAGCTTTCCGAACCATTGAAAAAGCAATGTTGCTGGAACTGGTTTACCCTATTACTAATCCTCAAATTCCATTGTTAACGACGATGTCACGTAAGCCCAAATTATTGTGGCTCGATACTGGTTTAGTAAACTATTATGCAGGTGTAAGAGATACGATTTTCTCCGTATCTGACATTATGGAAGCCTGGCGTGGAAAGATTGCCGAACATATTGTAGGACAAGAATTATTGGCGGGGAAAATACACGTTTCGGCTCATCGTCAATTTTGGGTACGCAATAAACCACAATCCATGGCAGAAGTCGATTTTGTGGTGCAATATAAGAACATGGCTCTTCCAATAGAAGTCAAGTCTGGACACAATTCAAAACTTAAGTCATTACATCAGTACATGGACTTAGTTCCTCACGACATTGCCGTGCGTGTATGGACGCAACCATTTTCGGTTAATACGGTGGAAACTCCCAATGGGAAAAAGTTTAAGCTATTCAATATACCGTTTTACTATGTTGGAGTATTGGATAAAGTATTAGAAAAAAGTAACGTTTAAAAATAAATGCATCATGAGCAGAGTTATTGTCAGTTTAGTCTCGGAACAAACCATTCCGAATTACCTTTTTATCAAGGAAATAATTACAAGCGGAGATGAACTTATGTTTATCTCATCAAAGAAAATGGAAAATAAAATTGACTGGATTTTAAATGAATTAAGATATGTCGATTGCATTGTAGATAAATGCGTATTTGATGATGAAGATGATGAAGAACGATGGAATAAAATGATCGAAAAGATAAAGAAATCGCTTAATAAACAGAACAAATACATTGTAAATCTTACCGGAGGCACAAAGTATATGAGTTTAGCCGTTCAAGAAGTTTTTGAAAATTTTGATAGTGAATTCTTTTATATACCATTTCCTAAGAATTATTTACTAAATCCGATGTCACAATTTGACAGATCCATTCCAATAAAATATAGAATTAATGTTCAAGAATATATGCATGTATACGGCCTAAAAATCAAACAAAAAGGAATAACGCAATCTAAAGAATATACGCATTATTTTTTCTCATTATTTACTCAAAATAAATTTAGCAATGCAGAATATGAGACTATTGATTGTTTGCGTGATTATAGAGAAAAAAATATTGAAATAAAAATTATAGAAGAGAAAGAAGATGAGGAAAAGAAACGGCAAATAAAAGGGCTAAGTGCTTTTTTGGAAACGATTTCATTCCCCCAAAAAGATAAAGAAAAACTATCAAAAAAAGAAACTCAATACATTACAGGAGGGTGGTTTGAAGAATACGTATATCACCTTATAAAAGAAAAAATAGACCCTCAAAGTATTGCTATTGGAGTGGAGATACAGCATACGAAAACGACCAATATGAACGACCTTGATGTAGTTTTCACCCTCGGAAACAAACTGTTTGTAATCGAATGTAAAACAGGAGTTGGAAGAGTCCTTCTTTTCAATCAAATAGTATACAAAGCATCCGCATTAAAAGAAACTCTATTGGGTCTTCCAAGCAATTCTTATATATTTTCATTAAGCCCTGAAGATGATACATTAGCTCAAACAGCAAAGAATATGGGAACCAACTATTGTGATATTTCATATTTTAATGATAAAAAGAAAATGGATTCACTAATTAGTGAAATAATAAAAAGTTCATATAACAAATAATTTTCATGCTAATCAACCTCTCCAACCATCCCTCCACACAATGGAGCGAGGAACAAAAATCCGCGGCAGTTCTTTATGGCGAAACTGTCGATCTACCATTCCCCGCAGTCGACCCAGAAAGAGATAAAGCCTATATAGATGCTTTAAGTGACGAATATATACAGAACGTTCAGGAATTATCCCAAGGCAAGGATACCACCATTCATGTGATGGGGGAAATGACTTTGACTTTTTCCTTAGTAAAAAAGCTACAAACAATGGGCTTTACCTGCATCGCCTCTACTTCCGAACGGATGGTAACTGAAACGGAGGCGGGACAGAAAGAGGTGTTTTTTCGGTTTAAGCGATTTAGAGAATATCAATAAGTATCCATGAAAAAAAGTATACCGGAATGACATGCATTAAGATACAACTGCATATAGTCAATGATTTTTATATAAAATAGTTAATAATGGAACTAATACTAAACACTTTCGGAACTTCACTTAACCGAGACAATGAGGGCTTTGTAGTAACTCATAAGGATGGAAAACAACGTATTCCGGCAGAAGGAATAAAATGCATCCAAATCAGTCGTGGTGCACAAATCACGAGCGATGCCGTACTGCTTGCCATCGAACGGGAAATTGAAGTGCTTTTTACAGACAAATCAGGCAACCCTGTCGGACGAATATGGAGTTCAAAATATGGCTCCATCTCCACAATACGTAAAGGACAAATCAATTTTTCATTTTCACATGATGCCGTACAATGGATAAAAGACATCATAAGGAAGAAAATAGAGAACCAACAAGCCCTTATCCTGATGATGATGCCGGATAAAGAAATTGAACAAAGAACAGTCCAGCGGGCTATCAATCGATTGGAAGACTATCGTAACAAAATAGACTTGCTCGATGGAGAAATCGTGTCGGATATTGCATCTACCCTTCGAGGTTGGGAAGGGGTTTCATCTAAAATCTATTTTGAAATACTAAACCTTTTTATCCCGAAAACATATCGGTTTGATATCCGTTCACAACATCCGGCGATGGATCCGATCAACGCTTTGCTAAATTACGGTTACGGACTCCTGTACGGAAAAATAGAAGGGGCTCTGATCAAAGCCGGGATTGATCCATATGTAGGTATTTTGCACCGGGATAATTACAATCGCCCGGTTTTAGTATATGATGTGATTGAAATATACAGAGTCTGGATCGATTATGTAGTTTATAGCCTGGCTATTCAACAAGTGATAACGGACGAGTACTATTCTGTGCAAGAAGATGGTTCCTATTGGTTAGAACCGCTTGGACGAAGGGTTTTAATACAATCGGTTAACGATTATTTAGATGAAGTAATTGAGCAACGGGGAGTCTCCCGAAGTCGGGTAACTCAGATTTCTCTCTACGCACAAAACCTTGCTCAAACATTTAAGAAATTTGAATAAAAGCAGTACTTATGATATTCGCAGGAAAAAAAATCACAAGCAGTTCCGATCAATTAGCCAAAATTTCACTTGATTATTTGTATCATAGCATTAAAAATCCGAAAGGTGAGATTGAGGCAAAGATACGGCAATTACGCATTGTCCGGGATATTGACAAAAAGAGCTATGCTTTGTTAAAAAAAGAACTTCCCTATATCGTATGCGGAGTATTCAACCCAGCGTTCCGCCGGACAGATAATTTTGCATATATCGAATACTTCATAGTAGATATAGATCATATTACGCAGAAAGGACTTTCCGTTAAACAAATTCGCCAGGATATAGAGAAAGACTCCCGAACTTTACTTTCTTTTATTTCACCCGGTGAAGATGGATTGAAAGTAATGTTTCACTTAAAAGAAAGATGTTATGACCATGGGATCTATTCTCTTTTTTATAAGTCTTTTATTCTTAAATTTTCTCAAACCTATCACATAGAACAGGTGATAGACGCACAAACAAGCGATGTCTGCCGTGCTTGTTTTATTAGTTGCGATCCGGATGTTTATTTTAATCCGGAGGCCGAGGGGATCGATCTCAACACATACTTAGATATAAATAATCCTTCAGCTCTCTTTGACTTGAAAAAGCAGACGGTTGAAACATTACCATTAGTGGATAATGTAGATATAAAAGAAAACAAAGACCCTGATGATGAAGCCATACAAAGAATCAAAGATATATTAAAATTCAAATCAAAGCCAGCGGAAAAAATTCCGGTATATATACCTGAACAGTTGAATGAAATCATACAAGAGCTTAAGATCTATATAGAAGAAACCGGGATTGTCGTTACCGAAATCATTAATATCAGCTATGGGAAAAAAATACGAATGAAATTAGGACTAAAGCAAGCAGAAATAAATTTGTTTTATGGTAAGCGGGGCTTTTCTGTTGTAGAATCTCCCCGATGTGGAACAAATAGCGAACTGAATATGCTTACGGTAAATCTTATTAATGGCTTTTTAGCACAATAGAAGAGATAGACCATGGCAGAAAAACAAGCATACGATTATATCACGATACTTAAAACGTTGAAGCAATCAGGACTGTCAGGATCGCCTCCGCCGAATAGGACACAAGTAAAATACGATGATTTAGAATCTATAGAAGAACGAGTGAATCGAATTTTAGGATTAATAAATAAAAAAGACAGATCTGCTACCAATATGTTGTTTTTTGTAATGTATGATATAGAAAGTAATAAAGTAAGGAGGTATATTTCAAAATACTTACTAAAGAAAGGATGCACACGCATTCAGCGATCTATTTTCCTTGCAGATCTAAGCAATTCAGTCTATGAGGAGATAAAAAATGATTTGAAAGAAGTTCAAAGTGTGTATGAGAATAAGGATAGTATCATTATAGTGCCAATTTCAACCGACTATATTCAGTCAATGAAAGTAATCGGACAGAGTATTGACATAGATTTGATTACACATATAAAGAATACATTATTCTTTTAAAAAAATAATTGATCTTTGACGTATTGATTTTATTCGTACCTTTGAGGGCTCAAAAAAACAATCATTTTTTTTGAATCCATTGAACAAAATCTATAATTTGATTAATTAATAGAAAGGAACACAGCAATTTATAGTTTTTCCTCTCATAGAGTAATATCCAATAGAATAAGGATTAAGACCCCATATTGAGGTAATTTTCATTGAGTTTGTCGCAGTCTCATAGAGTAATATCCAATAGAATAAGGATTAAGACATCTACTTTTGCTGCGCTGAAAAGCGCTGCTGCTTGTTCTCATAGAGTAATATCCAATAGAATAAGGATTAAGACCTAACTCGTCGAACAAATCGCTATTATCGACTCACTCATAGAGTAATATCCAATAGAATAAGGATTAAGACCATCTATAGTAGGTGTTATAGTGACTATTTGGTTACTTCTCATAGAGTAATATCCAATAGAATAAGGATTAAGACAAAAAACTGAAACCCGTCCCACGTAAATGGATTTGCTCATAGAGTAATATCCAATAGAATAAGGATTAAGACTTCGTTCCATTGTCGAAGGAGCAATGTCGCATTAAACTCATAGAGTAATATCCAATAGAATAAGGATTAAGACCGCATATTGTTTTGCATTCGATATCCAATAATACTCATAGAGTAATATCCAATAGAATAAGGATTAAGACTATAATTTATCTTTTTACAAGTTGAATATTAACACACTCATAGAGTAATATCCAATAGAATAAGGATTAAGACTTTGTGAAATATAACCCGGATGAATGCTAATTTATTCTCATAGAGTAATATCCAATAGAATAAGGATTAAGACAGGATAAGTTAATAAGCAAGTGCCAATATTTCAAAGAACTCATAGAGTAATATCCAATAGAATAAGGATTAAGACTCATTTTACCTCAATCAAAAAGAATTTAAAATTAACTCATAGAGTAATATCCAATAGAATAAGGATTAAGACGGAACTATGAGATTACTGTTCTCTGTTAGAATATACACTCATAGAGTAATATCCAATAGAATAAGGATTAAGACTTTGCTGATAATAGCAACCTGCGATTAAATAAACATACTCATAGAGTAATATCCAATAGAATAAGGATTAAGACAATTCTCTGACGGTTCCGGCGAGATTTTTGTAAAAACTCATAGAGTAATATCCAATAGAATAAGGATTAAGACGGCAAAGAAAGACCACTCTTCTTTTGTAAACTTGCCCTCATAGAGTAATATCCAATAGAATAAGGATTAAGACCCCTTCAACATATCGTAAGTAATGAACGTTTTAAAAACTCATAGAGTAATATCCAATAGAATAAGGATTAAGACGTCGAATCTGACCGCTTATCGTAAACTGTTACTCCTCATAGAGTAATATCCAATAGAATAAGGATTAAGACCCGCATTTTTGTATGAATGCCTGTTCGAAGGTAACCCTCATAGAGTAATATCCAATAGAATAAGGATTAAGACATTATGATTTCAAAATTTGCACAGATATTCCATAATTCTCATAGAGTAATATCCAATAGAATAAGGATTAAGACCTTATCGTCCGAAGGGCGTCTAAAGCCTCGTTTATGCCTACTCATAGAGTAATATCCAATAGAATAAGGATTAAGACAATTAAAACCTTTTACGGTTTCGGTGTATAGGACTCATAGAGTAATATCCAATAGAATAAGGATTAAGACACAGTTTTGCCAGTCTCATTTTCTACAATAGACCTCATAGAGTAATATCCAATAGAATAAGGATTAAGACGAAATATAACCCGGATGAATGCTAATTTATCATAGTCTCATAGAGTAATATCCAATAGAATAAGGATTAAGACAGTTACAGAAAGGCTATATTTACCTTCCACATTCACCTCATAGAGTAATATCCAATAGAATAAGGATTAAGACCTGTAGAAGTAGCCGCAGGAAATTGCGAATTAGTCTATTCTCATAGAGTAATATCCAATAGAATAAGGATTAAGACCTTTGACCGAAAATAGTTTTGGAATCATAAAACACTCATAGAGTAATATCCAATAGAATAAGGATTAAGACTTTCCCTATTTTGATTTGATATCCCTGGCTGCTATAACTCATAGAGTAATATCCAATAGAATAAGGATTAAGACTTTTTCTAAAATGTGCCTAAGGCTTTTAAAAAGTCCTCATAGAGTAATATCCAATAGAATAAGGATTAAGACCGCATGTTTTTCATCGTATATATTATACGAATTTTTCTCATAGAGTAATATCCAATAGAATAAGGATTAAGACAATTTTTTAACTCCTTATTATAAGCACTGTTAACTCATAGAGTAATATCCAATAGAATAAGGATTAAGACGATTTTGAGTTGGTTCCGATTCCCAACTCTAGCAAGATACTCATAGAGTAATATCCAATAGAATAAGGATTAAGACACAGCATTTTTCCGTGTACCTGTCTCGTCAAAGACAGCTCATAGAGTAATATCCAATAGAATAAGGATTAAGACAAGGATGAAAGTAGTGATAAACTAATTAAGTTTACCTCATAGAGTAATATCCAATAGAATAAGGATTAAGACATATAAGGAATAATCCTCACTAACCCGCCATTCTCATAGAGTAATATCCAATAGAATAAGGATTAAGACTAAGATGTATTATGTTTAAAAATCTTAACACAAGATCTCTCATAGAGTAATATCCAATAGAATAAGGATTAAGACTTGATTTGATATAATCGGAATACTCTCCAGCTTTTACTCTCATAGAGTAATATCCAATAGAATAAGGATTAAGACATAAGTGTGACTAACAAAAAATAAAAGAGGGACTCATAGAGTAATATCCAATAGAATAAGGATTAAGACCCGGCTAAAATCTCATCGAAAAACTTCTGTTTGATACCTCATAGAGTAATATCCAATAGAATAAGGATTAAGACTACCAATTGTCTTCCAAATCATTGATTAATCCCGCTCATAGAGTAATATCCAATAGAATAAGGATTAAGACATCTTTTTACATATTAGCTTTTTTCAGGCGCCATAGGCATCAAAAAGTCATCGCTTATCCACTAAAAAATTGGTAACTATGAGTGAACGCAGTCATAACTATGAACGAATGCAATCATAACTATGACTGTGCGCAGTCATAGTTATGAGTTTTTGCAGGGTTTGGGGGCTTCCATTATCTCAATGACAATCAACCTGTCCCATAGAAATTAATCGTTAGGCATCACATTGAGTAATCATCTAAATAGTAATCATACCCTTATTCCATTACAAGTTTTCATCATTTATACCCTTATTTTGTTACACAAATAAGCTATTTTATACCCTGCATTCTCATCCTTGAATCCGGAGAAAGTAGCGGATTTACTAATATCCTGATTTATTATCAATTACTCAGAAGTTACCTTAAACAAATTCCGAATGGGACTGTTAAATTATTGAGGCCAATTTTATTTTATAAAGAAAGAAACTATGCAGAAGAAACATCTATGGTATGAACTGGACATTCCTGAAGTAATTAATGAATTAAAATCAGACAAGGAATACGGATTGGCGGAAGCCGAAGTCCAAAACAGACTGTCGGAATACGGGAAAAATACCTTACCTCAGAAGAAACAGGTAAGCCTCCTCATTCGTTTCTTGAAACACTTCAACGATATTCTTATTTATGTTCTTTTTGTTGCGGCCATTGTTACCGCTTTTTTAGCCCATTACGCCGATACGGTGATTATCCTGATCGTAGCCGTCGTAAACGCAACGATCGGATTCCTGCAGGAAAGCAAAGCGGAGAAAGCCTTGGAAGATATCAAGAAACTGCTTTCTCCCAAGGCTCACATACGAAGGGACGGAAAGCGCCAGGAGATTGATGCGACCGAGCTTACAATCGGCGATATCGTATTGCTGAGCCCCGGCGATAAAGTACCTGCCGATCTAAGGTTAATAAGGACGGATAACCTGAAAATCGAAGAATCTACGTTGACCGGTGAATCGGTACCTTCGGAAAAAAAGACAGAGGCCCTGCCGGCTGAAACGATGCTTGGCGACCGGGTTAACATGGCGTTTTCGAGTACGACCGTAAGCGCGGGAACAGGCGTAGGTATTGTTACGGCAACAGGAAAAGATACGGAAATCGGAAAGATAAACGAGATGATTTCCCAGGTAGAAGAAATCACAACGCCATTGCTGAAACAGACGGCACAATTCGGGAAAACGGTATCGGTCGTCATTGTCGGCATCGCGGTTCTGATTTATTTGTTCGGCTATTTTTTCCGGAATTACGAATCGGGCGAATTGCTGATGTCGGTGATCGGACTGGCAGTAGCTGCGATACCCGAAGGCTTACCTGCTATTCTATCAATTATTTTGGCTATCGGCGTTCAGAATATGGCCAAACGAAATGCCATTGTCCGCTATCTGCCTTCGGTAGAAACGCTGGGATCCGTATCGGTGATTTGTTCGGATAAAACGGGAACGTTGACAAAGAATGAGATGACGGTAAAAACCGTTGAAATAAAAGAAGGTGATTTCCACGTATCAGGAACCGGATATGCACCGGATGGGGATATCCTGGAGGGTGATGAAAAGGTGGATTTCACAATCCGGCCTGTACTGAAGGAGCTGATCGACTGCTTCCGGATCTGCAACGAATCCTCTTTGGGTAAGGATGAGGAGGGGAATTGGGTGGTCAAAGGCGACTCTACCGAAGGGGCTTTGGTCACTCTATACGAGAAAGCGGACATCGATCATCATCCGCCTAAACGTATTTCGACGATTCCGTTTGATTCGGAATATAAGTATATGGCCACTTTGGTCGAGGGTGAAACCGGATCTATTATCTATATCAAAGGCGCCCCCGACCGGTTACTGAATATGGCCGAAAAAGAGAAAGCCGATGGTAATTATACCGATTTCGACCGGGTTTATTGGGAAGGAAAGATTACGGAATTGGCTCGAAAAGGCCAACGTATCATCGGCGGAGCATATAAAAAGGTAGGAAAGGATATACAACAGATCCGGCATGAGGACATACATGACGGTATTGTGTTTTTAGGATTGGCAGGGATCATCGACCCTCCGCGTGAGGAGGCGACCGAAGCGATCCGGCAATGCGCCGAAGCCGGCATTTCCGTGAAAATGATTACCGGCGACCATGTAGATACCGCCATGGCTATCGGCAAAGAAATGGGAATCGGCGACGGCACCAAAGCACTGCAAGGAAAGGATCTTGAAAACATGACGGACGAAGAGTTTGAGGTGGCTGCACGGGAATATGACGTGTTCGCACGAACCAGCCCCGAACATAAACTAAAGTTGGTGACCGCCCTCCAAAACACAGGCGCCGTTTCGGCCATGACGGGCGACGGTGTAAACGATGCACCGGCCTTGAAAAAAGCGGATATCGGTATCGCTATGGGGATCAAGGGCACGGAGGTAACCAAAGATGCCGCAGCAATGGTATTGGCCGATGACAATTTCAGTACGATTATCGCCGCCGTGGAAGAAGGACGCAGGGTGTATGACAATTTAAAGAAAACAATCCTATTTATCCTTCCGACCAACGGCGCCGAAAGTTTTCTTATTATAGCCAGCATCTTGTTCGGATTCATGATGCCGTTGACGCCTATCCAGATCCTATGGGTAAATATGGTGACATCGGTTACGGTTTCTTTGGCCCTGGCTTTCGAGAAAATAGAGCCTAATGCGATGAAACGACCTCCGCGTTCCCCTAAAACACCTTTGCTTAGCGGATATTTTATCTGGCGTATCTTATTTGTATCCGTACTTATCGGGGGCGGGACTTTATGGATGAGCATGAAGTTGATTGCAAACGGGATGAATGAAGAACTGGTCCGGACGATCACACTGCAAACGATCGTCATCACCCAAATGTTCCACTTATTTAACAGCCGGACGATCCGTGATTTCGCTTTGAGCAAAGACTTCTTTACCAATAAGGCGGTTTTCGTGGTTTGTGCACTATTAATCCTATTGCAAACCGGCATTAGCTATCTCCCCTTTATGAATAATGTATTCGGAACAGTCCCATTGGGAATTCACGACTGGCTTTATCCGGTTGCGTTGGGCTTCCTTGTTTTTGTGATCGTAGAGATAGAAAAATTCGTGATGCGTTGCTGGAAAGGCCATACGCTTGAAGTATAAAAACATTTCCTGACTAAGATTGCCGGCATGGTTTTGAAACCCATGTCGGTAAAGAAAACGACTCCCCGGTGTGAAAACAGATCTTCACACCGGGGTTTTAACATTCCAGACCGCTTATACACCTCAAAATACCATAACAAGGGTATTTACTCTTTTCATGGTTTAGTTTTCCTTTGCAGAAACATTCTATTATTAGACACAAAGAAGATTAATAATGACAAAAACATTTACGGCAGTGAAAAGACACAAACTTTTTTCACACAAAATTTATACCAAAGAATTTTTCAACAATCTCGCAATCTGTCCGCATATGCAAATGCATTTCTTTTCTTGTTGATTAATCTCAGGACGTTATGCGCATTTTTATTCTCATTAGACTGAAAGAATGAGAATGTTTTTTAGTTATCAACTTATTTTAAAATAAACTTTTTATGTATAAACACAAATCGAATCGCTATTTTCTCATAGCGGGAATAGTCTTATTCGTTATATTCGGAGGGATCGGAATTCCCCTTCACGCTCAAACGATTCTGAAAGGAGAAGTGGTCGACCAGAACCAAGCCCCTCTTCCGAGCGTAAATATTACGATAAAAACGGCTGAACAAGCATACGCTGTTTCTGATATCAATGGCCGGTTTTCCATCTCCATCTCTCAGGAACTGCCAGTGACTCTTGTATTCAAATACTTAGGATACAAACCCTTGGAAATAGATATCTACGACCAGAATGAACCTATTCATGCGGTTCTTTCTGAAAACAACAATATTTTAAATGAAGTAGTCGTTACGGCCTTAGGTATAAATAAGGAAAAAATTTCATTGGGTTATACGACACAGGAATTAAAAAGCGAGGCGTTGAGCGGTAATAAGGAAACAAACTTATTAAACTCGCTTTCCGGGAAGCTGGCCGGTGTACGCATCACCAATTCCCAGGGAGATATGGGTTCCTCGCGAATTGTGATCCGCGGTGAAACCTCTATCGCAGGGAATAATCAACCCTTGTTCATTGTAGACGGTGTACCGGCGGACAATTCACAACTGAATGCCGGAGGTGCGACACGCGACTTCAGAAACGCTATTGCTGATTTAAACAGTGAAGATATTGAATCAATTAGTGTCCTGAAAGGACCGAATGCTGCTGCACTCTATGGCTCAAGAGCTGCCCATGGTGTTGTTCTGATTACAACAAAGACCGGAAAAGAGCAAAAAGGAATCGGCATTGGAGTTAATTCGGGCATAAATTTCTCCCGGGTAACGACACTCCCTAAGTTCCAGGACGTTTTCGGACAAGGAGCTACGGGGCAGTTCAGCTATGTGGATGGAAAAGGCGGAGGCGTTAACGACGGAGTGGATGAAAGTTGGGGACCGGAAATGGACGGCCGCCTAATTCCGCAATTCTATTCCAACGGGGTAGCTGTTCCCTTTGTTTCGCATCCGGATAATGTGAAGGATTTCTTCGAAACAGGAATTACCTATAATAACGGCATTTCTATCGCCGGATCGGATGAGAAATACGATTTCCGTTTAGGGGTAAATCATGAAGACCAGCGGGGAACGGTTCCCAACACTCAAATTAAGAAGACTAATTTTAGCATCAACACGAACTATCAATTAGCCAAATGGTTGAAAGTAGGCGTAACGGCCAATTACATCGTAACGGACGTACCCAACCTTCCCGGAGGTCCTTCCGGCAACCGGGCCGCCGGTGTGATGCTCCAGTTTCTCTGGTTCGGGCGCCAAGTCGATATGAATGAGCTGAAGAAAGATTGGAATAACAACTGGAATAACAGCTATTACAGTAATCCTTATTGGAGAGCCTATTACAACACCGTCGAACAAAACCGTAACCGCCTGATCGGAGATATACATGCGGAATTGAATTTAGCCAAAGGACTTGACTTCAGGTTTAGGACCGGGACGGACTATTACAACGACCGCCGGAAATATAAGATAAAATACGGAACAAACGGTACGCCCTATGGTTCGTATTCCGAAGACGCTTATACGATAAACGAGAATAACACGGAAGCAATTCTTACCTATACGCGGGATTTGAACAACGATTTCAGCCTGGACGCCCTCGCCGGGTTCAATGTACGTAACAAAAAATACGAAAACAACTACCAGCAAGCACCCAGATTAGCTGTTCCGGATCTATATACACTGACTAATTCAAGGGATCCTTTAGTCTCCTCTAATAATTTCTCAAAACTTAGAGTATACAGCGGCTATGCGTCGGCCCAATTGGGATATCGGAACTTCGCCTTTCTGAATCTGACCGCCCGCAACGATTGGTCCTCCACTTTGCCCCGGAAGAACCGTTCTTATTTTTATCCTTCGGTAAATGCCAGCTTGGTTTTATCCGAGGCTTTGGACATTAAAAACGAAACTCTCAGCTTTTTAAAACTACGTGGAGGATGGTCCGAGGTAGGAAGCGATGCGGATCCTTACCAACTGGCCACTGTTTATAATTTTGAAACGGCTTTTGAAGGAAATCCGATCCAGACTTCTTCCAAAGAAAAAAATAATCCGGATCTGAAACCCGAGACAACCCGCTCTACCGAACTGGGTATCGAGCTGGGACTGTTTAATAACAGGGTACATTTAGACGTTGCGGCATATAACACGAATAGTTTTGACCAGATTCTGAAAGTAAATACGACAGCAGCCAGCGGTTATACTTCCCAATTGTTAAATGCGGGCAAAATCAACAATAAAGGATTAGAGGTACAGTTGGATGTAATCCCTGTGGAAATAAGCAAGTTCAAATGGGATGTAGGGTTGAACTATTCATTAAACCGCAGCAAAGTGAAAGAGCTGGACAAAGAAGGCCTGTTGAAAAGCTATACGATCGCTTCATCAGGTACAACCCAATTACTGGCTTCCGTAGGGCAGGCTTACGGTACATTATACGGATCTACCTATCAGCGTGACAACAACGGCAATATCATCGTCGGGTCGGACGGGCTTCCAAACGCAGATCCAAGCTATAAAGTATTAGGACATTATACTCCTAAATGGGTCGGTGGCATCAGCAATACTTTTACTTACCGGAATCTCGAACTATCCTTTTTAATCGACGGTAGTATCGGAGGTAAAATTTATTCGGGAACCAACCGGACGGGTATTTATACCGGCGTATTGAAGAGTACGCTCCCCGGACGTAATGCAGAGAACGGCGGATTGTATTATTACTATGCCGGAGACGATCATGACAATCCGAAAATACTTTTACCTAACGGCGGCTCAGCTCCTGGCGGCGAGACGGTCTTTGAAGATGGCATCATTGTCGACGGGACAACCGCCGACGGCTCAAAAAACACGGTAGTGGTAAGCGCTGAAGATTACTATAAATCTTTATACAATATTTCCGAAGCTTTTATTTATAAAACTTCCTATATCAAGATGCGTGAAATAAAGTTTACCTATACATTCGCCAGGAGTTTGATCAGAAAGGTCGGCCTGCAAGGGGCCAGTCTCTCTGCCGTAGCCCGTAATGTTTTCTTTATCTATAAAGATGCACCTAATATCGATCCGGAAGTAGCGCTTAATACCGGAAACGGGCAAGGCATAGAAAGCCTTTCCTTACCGACCACGCGCTCTATTGGTTTTAATCTGAATCTGAAATTTTAAAAACAAGACGTCATGCTTAAAAATATAATTTATCTTTTATTATTTCCGCTCGTCCTCTTTTCTTGCAACGATGAGTTGGACGAAATAAATGAAAATCCGAATGCAACGGAAGACCCCCAGCCGGCTTATCTACTAAGCGGAAGTTTAAAACATGGGGCGGACTTATATTGGGGAAACAATGCCAATTACAATACGCAACTGCTTTTTGTACAGCATTGGGCATCCATTCAATATACGGAATCCGACCGTTATGACATATCGAATACCAGTACGAATGTAACAACACTTTGGAACACCGGTTACGCCACCTTAATTACCGATTTGAATACAATTTTATCCATGTCGGAAGAAGAGGCGAACACAAACTATAAAGGGGTCGCGCTGGCCTTACGTTCCTGGGTGTATGTCCTATTAACGGATGCTTATGGGAATATCCCCTATTCGGAGGCCGGACAGAGTGTAACGCCGAAATACAATACACAGCAAGAAGTTTATACCGGCCTGCTAAATGATTTGGATGAAGCCCAAGCAAGCCTGGATGCCGGAAAAGGTTCTATTAGCGGAGATTTGGTCTACAACGGCAAGATCAATCTATGGAAGAAATTCGTAAACTCTTTAAAGCTCCGCATTGCCCTGCGCATCGCCGATCGCGAACCGGAATTAGCCAAGCAAACGATCAATGCATTAGTAGCCGATGCTTCCGGCCTTATCAGCGGCAACCAAGAGAATTTCAAATTCGCGTATTCCAGCTCTCCCCAGCAGAATCCGCAGGCGGCAAGCTTTGAAACGAGGGACGACTATCGCGTGTCAAAGACGTTAGTCGATAAGTTATACGAGCTCTCCGATCCCCGTTTGCCCGTCTATGCGCAATTACCTACGGATCCTACCGTCGGGCGGTATGTGGGAGCTACCAACGGATTGTCGAACAGTGATGCCAACAACCAAGGATTTGCAAAGACTTCCAAACCGGGTACGTATTTCCTTACCGATGTCTCTCCGGCTACTTTGTTCTCTTATGCAGAAGTCTTGTTTGCCCTTTCCGAATCAGTCGCCCGGGGATATATCACCGGCAATGCGGAAGATTACTACCGGAGAGCAATCACCGCCTCATTGAATCAGTTTGGAATTACGGATGAAGCGGTAATCTCCTCCTATCTGAACCAGGAGGGCGTGAAATACAATGCTGCCAACTATAAAAAATCTATCGGAGAACAAAAATGGATTGCCTTCTTCGGACAAGGGTTGGACGCATTTGCCGAATGGAGACGCCTCGACTATCCGGAGCTGAAGGCCGGACCGGCCAGTGTTTTGGAAGGACAAATACCATTGCGTTTATACTATCCCGGAACGGAACAATCCTTAAACGGGAAAAACTACCAGCTTGCCGTTGAAAATCAAGGGAGGGATTTGCTGACGACCCGGCTTTGGTTCGATGTAAATTAATCTACGATAAAGAAAATCGACGTACTCAAGCGAATATTGTACCTGGGTTGACCTGGTGGCCAACCTGGATAAAATAAAAAATTGTGTATGGCGTTTTCCTATAAACTCTTATTTTTTTAATGAACACGAGTGATTTTATAGCTATATTTACCCTAACCAAATAAAAAAACGAAAGATGAACAAAACAAATAAATATTTAATTCTCTGCATTATGGCGTTGAATTTTTCATTCGCTTGTCAAAACAGGCCTAAAGAAACCGCAGAACTGAAGGAAGGCAAATGGTATGCCGAGTTCCGGACGGAAACGAGCCATCGGATCCCTTTTCTATTTGAAGTTACCGATAATCAGGTGACCTTGATAAATGGAACCGAACGAGTATTATTGGACAGTGTCATCTATCGAGGTGACAGTGTTTTCATTCCAATCAAGGCATACGATACGGAATTACGAGGCGTATTGGCCGGCGATTCCCTGGCCGGGTCGTTCCACCGTTTGTTTTCCGAGCGGGATAAAGGCATTCCATTTACCGCGGTTTACGGCGACCGCCCCCGCTTTACGATAGAAGGAACTTCGCCCGACTTGCTGGATGGCCGGTGGGAAGTACAATTTATTACCGATACGGTTACAAACAACTACGTCGGCGTCTTTAAACAAGAAGGATCACAACTGGCCGGATCCATTCTGACCAATTCCGGTGATTTCCGTTTCTTAGAGGGAGTGATCGACCGGAACGGGTTCCGATTGTCCGCTTTTGCCGGTCTAAGCCCTTATCTTATCCAAGGGAAATTCACGGATAAAGACCATTTTGAGGGAGAATATGTAACTACACACGGCGTACAGGCAATCAAAGGCACACGTAATAACCAGGCAGCTTTAGCAAATCCGTATTCTTTGACTCAACTGAAAAAAGGATACAAGACGTTAGGATTTAAGTTGAAGGACTTGAAAGGGAATGAAGTTTCCTTGTCCGACCCGAAGTATAAAGGCAAGGTTGTCGTTGTTAGTATCCTTGGAAGCTGGTGCCCTAACTGTTTGGACGAAACCACCTTTCTGGCACCCTGGTATAAAGAGAACAAGGATCGGGGGGTGGAACTGATCGGATTGGCTTTTGAACGTAAAGATGATCCGGACTATATCCGGAAAGTGTTGACGAATTTGATTCGGAAGTATGATATAACGTATGATATTCTGGTCGGCGGAAAGATTGCGGATACAGGCAAGGTATTACCGGAGATTGATAAACTCAAGAGTTTTCCAACGACCTTCTTTATCGATAAGAAAGGAGAAGTAAAGAAAATCCATACGGGCTTCAACGGGCCGGCAACCGGTTTGTTTTATGACGAGTTCAAAGCCGATTTCAACAAGACGGTCGATGAGTTGTTAAAGCAATAAGATTTTCCTATAATAAATTGACATCATACAAATAAAAAAGAAAAACTCACGCGTAGTAAATTCTACGCGTGAGAAAAATGATTCATTAGTAGGTTAAAATTTACCTTAAAGCTTCTCGAATTTTATTTTCATCTTATTTACGTCCAAAGTGATTTTATATTCTCCTGCCTGATCAGCATTTATCATCCATTTCAGATCTTCTCCTCCAATATAAGCCTGAACATCATTACTTGCTATAGACCCATTTGCAACCAAGGGCCTAAATGTTAATGCACCCCAATCTCTTTGTATATAGAATTTTAATTCACCCTCCTTTAACGCAACCGTGGCTGTAAATACATTCGGATTAGAATAATCCCATTGCATCTCTATTGCTTTTGCAATGTCCCAATCTGCCGAAGTCGAATTGCCTATTATATACATATTCTCGTAAACAATAGGAGCATATACAATTTTCATTGCGGTTCGATCAATTTCGACAGAGTATAACCCTTCTTTGTCCGTAACGGTAAAATAATTATCCGGATCTCCTTCACTTCTCCGCTCTACTAATGTATTATCATCGGCTCCCTTATTAAGGGAAGGTAACATAGTTTCCAAAGTTGTAATAAATTTAAAGTTCCCATGAGTCAACCTACCTTTCCATGTATAGATTTTACCAATAGAAACTTCATTCAATTTAATCGCTTCCGCCGTATTCATCCCTGCTTCGGTAGCCGTACCCAAAATAAACAAAGGTTGAGGTTGTTGAGCATAAGTTTGAATAATAACATTTACGGTAGCTATTTCCGGATACACAAATTTGTCACTCTTTACCTTTGCTACAACTCGAGCCTCTAAATTTGCATATTCTCCGGGATGAATACCCCATTTGCTTATAATAAGATTATTAATCTCCTCAGTAGTATAACTTTTTTTGAAATCATCAATCACTTCAGGCGATGTGGATGTTTCAAAATTATTATTAGCCAGGTCTAATCTATAGATATACGACACAGTATCGTTTAATCCTAAATCAAGGCCTTTATTCCAGGAAAAGCTCAAGGCCTCCTGGGTTGCATTACTCTCTAACAATATGATCGTATCTCTCGAGACAGTCAATTCTAACGGCGTTCCTGTTTGAGGATTATCATCATCGCTACACATCGCAAAAGAAAGTCCTAATATGCAGAGAAATATTATTTTATAAATTGTTTTCATCTAATAATAGTTTATTAATATTACAGGTCTTTTAGAGGAAAATCACCAATTGGGAAGTTGTCTCAGATTGGGGTTTTTATCTATCTGATTTTGATGAATGGGGAACCAATAATTCTTTTTACTAAATCCCCTTGTTATGTAAACTTTTCTTGTAAAAAAAGCTTCCGGATCGTTTTTATCATCGCTTTTCTTCCTGCCATGATAATTCATTCCATAAAAATCCCCTTGCAGCAAATCGATCTCCTTCCACCGGCGAATATCATCAAAACGAATTGCAAACTCACTGTTAAGCTCCACACGACGTTCACGCTTTATGGCTATTCTCATCTCATTTTGGCTTTGTGGAACCGGTATTTGACCTGCACCCGGACCATAAACAGGAATCCCGGCTCTTTCCCGGACCAAGTTTACATACTTCAATATCTCCGCCGTATTATTGGGTTCCGTTTCATTCAAAGCTTCCGCATAATTTAAGTAAGCCTCCCCCAAACGATATAAAATACCCGGTCGATAGGGCGAAATACCATTTTTAGGATCTGTATTGGGATGTACTCTTTTTCTCAACAAGTAACCATTTTGAGGAGCATCATGTGTCGGCCCTCCATCTGTCCCATTCATGTAAAAATCAGCCTTTCGTTTGGCAATCCGAAGCCATGCTTCGTTAAATAGAACGGAGACATAAAATCGAGCTTCCCGATTCACATACATGTTATAAATACCTGCCGGAACGACGACATTATTACTTTTATCGGCACTTGCTCCTTCAGCCCCTTCAATCCACTTTGTATTCCGAATATCATCCTGTGTTGAGAATCCGGATTCGGTATATCCCGACGCAGTATTTATTATAGGTGAGCCATCCGATTCATAACCCGTAACAGCAGGTAAACCGTTATTCATAAAGAAGGCATCGACTAATGTCTGAGTAACTCCCAATCCACCGTTGCCTTGCATTCCCCGGGGTATAGCGTGCTGAAAACCGCCATAATCACTTTTGGGACGTGCGAATAATATTTCTTTATTCCCCTGACTAAACTCGACATACGACATATTAGAATAGGACATGAACGGATCGATCGTTCCATCATTATTATACTCATAGTATAATTTATATCCGGATGAATGGGCAAGATCTATCAATTCTTTACAAGCCTCTTTAGCCCGGCTCCATTTACCTGCATCATAAATCGAATTAAATATTTGTTCACCTTTATCATTTACATAATCGGAATAATCGGAATTCCCATTCACTAACGGACTTGCAGCAAAGAGCAGCATGCGTGCCCGTATGGCAAGACAAGCGACAGAGGTCGCTCTTCCGTACTTTTGATTATCGGTATAATATGTAGGTAAAATCGTAGACAATTCTTTTAGTTCTTTGTCAATCCAATCGATCACGTCATCATATGGATTTTGTCCGATCATCAAGGTTTCCGCCGGATCAGTAAAATTAGAAAGCCATGTCTGAAGAGGAATAGCCCCATAAGTATTCACTAATAAATAGTAATAATAGGCAATTAAAAAACGAGCTTCGGCTTTCATTTGGTTCACATCTTGAATCGTTACGTTTTGCTCCGGAAGAGGCTTTACCTGTTCAAGAAAAACATAGGCAGCGCGGATTCTGGTTGGAAAATCGCCCCAGAAATTACCGCCCCAGTTACTTTCCGAGTTCCAGTTTCCTTTGATCTTGCTGATCGCATCCCAGCCATAGACTTCCCATCCTGCAGACGGAGACATATCATCGGCATAAGCATCATAATTTTTCAACATGGGTAAATATGGATCCGGAATCGCAGTATATATTCCTGCAAGCCAGTCTTCTGTCCTTGTTTTATCGTTAAAGACCATCTCCATCGTTAATTCATCATCCGGTGATTTATCAAGAAAATCACAAGAACTAACAAACAAAGTAATTAGGAACAATAATGAGTATTTATATAAATTCAGTTTCATAATAATCTCTTTATTAGTCGTATATTAAAAATTAACTTCAAGTCCGATCGAATAGGATCTCATGATAGGATATCTCAACCCATTATTACTGGGGGTATCAATTTCCGGATCCCATAGCTTAAAATCAGATAAGCAAAACAAATTTGTTCCTCTAAGGAATACTCTTGCATAACTTATCGCTGCAGGTCTGGTGATCGATTTAGGTAAAGCATAACCAATCTCTAAGTTTTTTAGCCGTAGCATGCTCATATCTTTCAGCCACCAGGTAGATTCTTGCGCATTATTCGCATTATATCCATAATGCAATCTCGGATAAAAGGCATCTTGTCGTGGATTATCAACCGTCCATGAATCATATGCATTGCTATAGATATTTCCTGTAGTTCCCGAATTAGCTCCCGGTATAAAATCCGCTCCACGACCAATCACACGGTAGGTACGGCCATTTCCCTGAAATAAGAAACCAAAATCCACATTTTTATATCGGGTACTTACACCAAAACCATAAACAAGTTCAGGATTAGTAGTCCCTCCGATAGCGGTTCTATCCTTTTCGGTTATTTCTCCATCTTCATCAAAATCTTTATATTTAATATCTCCGGGATACACCCTATTGGTAAACTTATGCATCGGAATATCAGGTTTTAAAACACCTTTTTCTACATCTTCGAAATCATCTTCCGTAAATAACCCTTCGGCTACCAAACCAAATATCTGACCTACAGGTTTGCCGATGCTGGAACGATGGGTACCTTTTATACCTATAGCTTCATCATTCTCGGTCACTTTATTTTTTGCATAAGTAAGGGTTCCGCGCGCTCCAATAAAAAAATCTTTGTTTACTTGTTTGTTCAAGTCCAAAGTAACTTCAAAACCTCTATTGGTAACTTTTCCAAAATTGGCCCATGGCATTGTCGCAAAGCCGGCAGAATTAGGAAAATTATTGCGTTGCATAAAAATGTCTTTTCTTTTTTCCTGGAAAAAGTCGATTTGAAGCTCTGCGATATTAAATAATCCCAATTCTAAACCCAGATTTGTTTTGGCAACCGTCTCCCAGGTTAAGTCGGAAATGCCAATTTCTCCTTCCCGGCGGCCTGCACGGTAAAAGAAAGAGCCATTGGTACCCCAGTCATATCCTCCGGTATCTCCAATTGTTGTAACATAAGCGAATCGACGGCCGTCCAATTGATCATTTCCGGCTAATCCGTAAGACATCCTGAATTTAACTTTATTAAACGCTTTTCGGTAGTTTTCCCAAAATGCTTCTTCCGACATAATCCATCCTACTGCAATAGAGGGGAAAAAACCGAATCGTTTTCCTTTTGAGAAGTTTTCCGAACCATTATATCCAAAATTAAATTCGCCGATATACCGTCCGCCATAGGTGTAAGCGGCACGACCTGCAAATCCTTGCCGACGATGCGGCAATTTATCCCCATCGTCATAATCCCTTTGGTTGTATAAAAATAAAGCATTGATAGCATGCTCACCGAAAGTCTTATCATAGGTTAGATTCCCTTCCAGATAAATACTATTATTCCCCCACTCAGAGCTTAAGCTATGTCCTAAGAATTCTTGCCCGATGGTGCCATCGGAAAGCAAGAGTTCTCCCGTTTCCGGATCTCTCGAGGTAGCCGGCGTATAGTAAATTGGCTCTTTCGACCGGGTGACGCCATTTGCCGAATAATAATCGTATGAAAAGATCGCTTTTGCTTTCAATCCGGAAAGGATCACTTTCAAATCTTGTTCTACTGAAAAGGTAGATTCCAACTTACTGCTGGCTCTACGTTCATAACCTGTTTGAGTAGTTCTGGCCCATGGATTATCACGCCCTGAGCGTCTCGGTATCTTTCCGTTTTGATAAACAATAGGATGTACAAAGGGAGGGGTAGAAAATGCCGCCGAAAATAAATCGTCAATACTTTGCGGGGGAGAGATTCTTTTTTGAAGGTATCCTCCAATACTAAAATTGATCAAGGTGGTTGGCGTGAGATTCATATCCACATTCGACCGCATATTAAAACGATTCACACGCAGACTGGAATTCCAACTTTGCTCTTCATCTCTTTTTATAATGCCTTCTTCATTGTAATAGGCACCGACAAAAGAATAACGCAATTTTTCCGTTCCTCCGTTTATGTCCAAAGAGACACGCGTGTTTTGTGCCTGATCATTTGAAATGGCTTTCACCCAATCAACATCCGGATATAGTTCCGTATCATATCCGGTTCTGTATTTATCGATAATATCCTGTTCATACAATGGCGAAACATTATCCTGTTTTGCCACATCATAGAGAAGTTGGAGATAATCTGCAGATCCTAAAAATGAGGGCATCTTGACAGGCTCGGTAATCGAATGTTCCGTTTTTACGCTAATATTTGTTTTTCCTGCTTTTCCGCGTTTCGTTGTAATGATAATAACGCCATTGGCCCCACGTACGCCATAAACAGCACTGGCTGCAGCATCTTTCAGAACAGAGAAAGAAGCGATTTCTACAACATCCAAATCATTTAATGAACGTTCGATTCCATCGACTAAGACTAACGGACTCCTATTACCTCCGAACGTGTTTATACCCCGTATCCAAAAGTCGGAATTATCATATCCCGGCTCCCCCGAGCGTTGAGCTCCAATAATTCCACCTACATTACCGACCAGATTATTACTTAACGACCGGGTAGTTCCTACATCCAGCCTTCCCGGTTCAACAGTAGAAATAGAGCCGACAACGGAAGCTTTCTTCTGCGTTCCGTAACCGACAACGACCACTTCCTCCAACTGGCCGACATCTTCTTCTAAAATAATATTGACAATCCGGCGACTGTCCACCTTCTCTTCCTTCGGCACAAATCCGATATAAGAGAAACTTAGAATAGCATATTTATTAGGAACAGATATAGAATAGGCACCGTTTATATCTGTCATTACTCCTGCCTGGGTGCCTTTCACCATTACATTTACACCGATCAAAGGTTCGCCTTTCAGATCCGTGACATTTCCGGTAATACGAAGGCCTTCTTGCTGAGCTCCTTTTTTAGAAGCATTATCGGAAGAGATAGATACAATAATTTATCTTCCGGAAAGACGATAGGTCATTCCAGTACCTACAAATAGTTCATTTAATACATTTTCTATTTTCCTTCCCGAAGAAGAAATAGAGACCTTTTTATCTAAAAACATTTTTACGTTATCGGAGTAAAAGAATATATATTCACTCTTTTTCTCTATTTCAGTAAATACATCTTTTACTGTTTTATTCGTAATATCTAAAGATAAGAAAGTTTGAGAATGACTGCTTTCTGCAAAACAGAAACTGATTCCGAGGGAAAAAAACATCAGCATAGTTTTCATTAGTCTGCATAGTCTGGTAAGATTAGCTTTTTTTAAGCTAAAAACTATTGTATTAGTCATACATTTGTAAAGATTTAAGAATGATTGAACATAAGATTAACTACATTTTTAAATTAGGATCGGATGTTACTTGGCGGTGTCATCCGATCTGTTTTTAGAGACAATTCATTTCATCATAAGCAAAATAATTTATATTTTTTCTTTCACTACCCGTATTTTTCCATCCCCGTCCTCGATATAGGAAATAGGAACGGCATAGGCTATATCTTGTAATAAGGTCTCAAATGAATCTTTCAAGTCCAACTTACCACTACACTGTAGCGCAGCAATAGATGAATCGCAAACAATGTCTTTCCCATAATAGCGGGACAGACGGAGAAAGATCGCGTCTAAACGCTCGCTGTCATATATATAAAGTCCGTCTTTCCATGAAATATAAGGATATACATTTACTTTTTTGACCGTTCCAAGCCCCTGGACATATTCATATTTTTCCGAAGGATGCAACTGGTGCTCCGCCTTCGTCTCCCGGGAAGTGACCCGGACTGCACCGGAGGCAAGCACAACTTGCATTACCGGATCGCTTTCATAAGCCGAAACATTGAAACTCGTTCCAAATACCTGTACATCCACCTCTTTTGTTTTCACGATGAAAGGACGCTTTTTGTCAGGTTGCACTTCCAGAAAGATTTCTCCATCTACATAAATCTCCCGTTTATCGGAGGAAAACTCCGCCGGATAAACAAGCATAGTAGACGCATTCACCCAAATTTTCGTCCCATCGGAAAACGTAAGAATCGAACGCTTTCCCTTAGGTACAACAAGCCTATTATAGGAGGCAACTTCCTCTTTCGAAATTTGTTTTTCACCGGTATGAATGGCCGACGAGTCATACGTAATAATAGCTTCTTCTTCTTCCAACGTGACGATTTTCTTATTGGATAGCAGTAACTGCGTCGTAGTCGACTCCTGTTGCATTGTATCCTTGTTTGCTTCAACAAAAGAAAGGATATTCTCTTCTTGAAGCCCGAACCGGCCTTCTCTTAAAAAAGGAAGCATGAATATAATTAAGAGGGCCACAGATGCAGCGACACCTATCCCGGCAAAATAGAGTATTTTCTGACGGCGCGCCTTCTTCTTTCCTTCATTTATAGATATTATTTCTTTCCATAGCGTCTGTTTCTCCGAAGTTGAGATAGCGCTTTCCTCTTCCTCCCGAACTAAAGTTTCCAGAAATGATTTCGCAGATCTATAGGCTTTTTCATTCGCAGGCTGTCTCTTCAGATAAGCTTGCCAAAAAGCGACCGTCTCTTCTTCCGGATACCGAACGGACCGGATGAAATAATCATCTTGAAGAAAATCCTTAAATGAATATCGGGTGTAATCTATATTTAGTTTCTCAAATGTCATACAAATAAAGAACAGTACAAAATCTGTTTTATACTCACTTTTCAAACTTTTTTTTCATTTTAATTATCGAACGCTGCAGAAGATTCTGTACTGATTGGGCTTTCATATCCATTAATTTACAGATTTCATCCATAGGCAAACAATCAATATAGCGATAACCGACCACTTCCCGCTGTCGGGGTGTTAAGACAGCAAGTAGTCCAGCCATTGTTTCTTTTTGCTGCTGCTCTTCTTCCCGCATGATCAGCAGGTCTTCCATTGTTTCCTCTTCGAACGGTTCAACCGGCAAAACACTTAGCTCATCCATAAAATAAGCATTATTTTGCTCTTGTTTGAACCGGTTTAATAAATGGTTTTTCAAAGAGATAAATAAATATAGCCGGATATTATCTGTCGGAGAAAGTTTCTTCCGGTTCAAGTGCATCTTCACAAACACATCTTGCACGCAGTCTTTTACCAGTTCCCGATCGGACGTAAACCTCAATCCATAACAAAACAGGGAGTGAACGTACAAATCGTAGATATGACTGTAAGCCCTCTCATCTCCTGTAAGAAAGAGATCCCATAGGGAAGAATCATCGCTGTATCTATTCTCTATGTCAGACATTTAAAGACGACATTAGTTAGAACCAAACATCAATCATTTTTTAATCACAGTAATTAACTCTCAAAAATACGCCTTTTTGCCGCAATAACCGTAACAGGACTGTAGATTTTCAGATGCTATTTTTTACCTTAAGAATCAACCGAACATGATTTGCCGATTTAATTTTTAATTGTAAATTTGCGAAAGGAAATCCTTACTATACTGTGAACCAATAAAAGAAAAACGACCGTGGAATTTTTAAATGGAATGAATGCGCTAACCTTAGTCTTTGCCGCACTTTGTATTTTTGCTATTTCTTACCGTTTTTACGGTATCTTTTTAGCCAATAAAGTATTGAAGTTAGATAAGAATCGAGTCACACCGGCGATAAAATATGCCGATGGAAACGATTATGTAGCCACTGATAAAAATGTTCTTTTCGGACATCATTTTGCAGCGATTGCTGCGGCAGGCCCTTTGGTCGGACCGGTGCTGGCAGCCCAATTCGGATTTCTTCCGGGGGCGCTATGGATCCTGATCGGCTGCGTGCTTGGCGGGGGAGTTCACGACATGGTCGTCCTTTTCGCTTCCGTACGCCACAAAGGACAGAGCCTGGCCACCATCGCTACCAGGGAAATTAACCCGGTGACGGGAACGGTTGCCGGCTTTGCTATTCTTTTCATCCTGATATTGACATTGGCCGGACTTTCGTTAGCCTGTGTCAGTGCGATGCATAACGCCCCCTGGTCGCTTTTCACCGTTTTCATTACGATACCGATCGCTATCCTGATGGGATTAATCATGAGATACCGGAAAAACAGTATTGCCCTTGCCAGTATTATAGGATTGGTATTGCTTGTATCCGGTATTATTTCCGGACACCATTTGATGCAGTCCGAATTTCTAAGCAATATGTTTAACTGGGACATCAAAACCGTTTCGATCGCTATCCCGATCTATGGATTTTTCGCTTCCGTGCTTCCGGTATGGTTCCTGCTCGTTCCACGCGATTATCTTTCCACTTACCTGAAAATAGGAACGATACTGATGCTCGCCATCGGAATTGTCTTTGTGCATCCCGTTATGCAAATGCCGGCGATCACTCCCTTTATTCATGGTGGAGGACCGGTGATCGGTGGACCAGTACTGCCGTTTATCTTCATCACGATCGCATGCGGAGCGATTTCCGGATTCCACGCTATTATCGCCACGGGAACGACTCCTAAAATGATTAAAAACGAACGTGAAATGCTTTACGTAGGATACGGCGCCATGCTGACGGAAGGCTTTGTCGCTTTGATGGCTTTGATTGCCGCTTGCACGTTATTACCGGGTGATTATTTCGCCATTAACACCCCCACAGATGCATATGCCGGATTTATGGCGCAACACCCTTCCCTTGCAGCAGTAGACCTGCCCTATTTCAGCGAACATATCGGAATCGACCTGCATGGACGGACGGGAGGTGCCGTATCATTAGCTGTCGGTATGGCTCATATTTTCAATAAGATCCCCCATATGGATCAGTTAATGGCCTATTGGTACAACTTTGCAATTATGTTCGAAGCCGTATTCATTCTTACGGCGATCGATGCGGGAACCCGGGTCGGACGTTTCTTCCTGCAGGAAATGCTCGGGCGGGTTTTTCCAAAATTTAACGATAAACACTGGCTTCCGGGGATTATTATCACCAGCGTCGCTTTCACCCTGACTTGGGGCTATTTGGTATATACCGGAAATATCAGCAGTATCTGGCCGTTATTCGGATTAAGCAACCAACTGCTGGCCGCCTGTGCCTTGATTGTCAGTACGACGATGCTGATCAGGATGAATCGCGGACTATACAGCCTATGTACAGCCATTCCCGGCCTTTTTATGGCGGTCATCACCTTTTGGGCAGGTTATCTCCAAATCACAGGAAGTTATCTGCCCAACAAACAGTATCTCCTCGCCATCCTGGCCATTGTCGCCTTAATATTGATGCTCTTTGTTTTTCTGGGAGCCTTTAAGAAATGGATCCAATTGATCAGGAGCAATACAACGGTCAAGGATGCCTATGGGGAAACCGTAAAGGCAGTCGTAGAAGAATAGGAAAAATTATTTTCCTATTCTTCCCAGATATACCGGTAATTAAACCGCCGGTTAGGAGCCGTATCTCCATCCGTACAAAGTGAAATCGGATCTATTAGATCAGCCGGGGCATCACTCCATTTGAAGTCGAAAATAAAGTTTTTGCCGGTAAGTCCAAGCTTCTTCCGGGGAATTCTCAACTCCAATTGGCATTGTGTATACGAATAATCCAAGGTCGCCACTTGTACCCATGGGTTCTTTGCTTTGGAAGCATCGTAACGCATCAGCGTCGTTTGCTTACTTCCTTTTATCTCTTTATTGATTAAATAGTCATACCCGTACCACCCGGTAGTAGGGTCATGATCCGCATCAATCAGAAGGAGCATCCAATTCTTATCCAAAGAAGAAGTCAGCGGCTGATCCGTTTCGGCATAAAAATAGATGTATTTGCTATCGACGGCGACTTTAGAAGTTATGATATCATTCCGGCCGGAAGTATTCATATAATGCAAGCCGCCATACCCATTATAGTCACGATGAACCACATCTCCCTTTGTATCACGGAATTCAGTCGTGATTTGGTCCCAGTCCTGAAAGGAAGCATCGATCTTTATGGATGCATATCCTTTGTTTTGAGGGATCGGACGAACCCCCTTGTATCTTCGGATATTTTGAGCCATCTGCATATAATAATTATCCGTATAACCACCTTTCATCGGTTGGATCGTCCGGTTGAATTCCGCGTTGTACTGGTCGACAAAATAAAAAGGATTCTTTCTCCCCAGGAATTCCGTCGGACCGGGGGATTCGCTTCCCGGTGCTTTCCCCGAAGGATATTTCCCGGCCGTCCATTCGTTCCAGTCGTTAATATACAGAAACTGCGGATCGACCGCTAAAGCCTCATCCCAACGATCCTGAAAATAAATACCATATGCCTCCGGGTTGTCCACTGTTTTCCCTAACCAAGGAACATAGGCAGGCTCCGGCAAATCATATTCATTCAATGCAGGCTCTCCCTTATCCCGTGTCCATGACTTTCCGATTATGCTGATCGGGTGTTGCGCCGGCGTTACGGCCGCCTCTTCTACTCTCCCTTGATGGGTAGAAGCCAATCCTTCCGGTGGCATGTTCCGTACTTTTTTGTCGCCCAAATCATATCCAAAGCTCCAATTATCTTCGGTTCCAACAAATCGTTTGTCCGCCCATTTATAATATCCCCACCACATCGTGCGAAGTGTAAAATATTCTTTGACTTCCTTCGTATAATCTGCATAGTTTTTCCCGGTGTAGTCCGGATCTTGAAAATGTGGGTTCGACGGATCAATGGAAGCTTTAGGATCATAATTAGGATTCGGGTTTTCAACGCCTCCTCCGTTAGCATCGAAAACAGGCTCCCCGTTGTATAATAACAAAGGTTTTCCATCCCAATAAAACCATAAATCCCGGTATTTATTTTGTTTGTAAATCTTCTCGTACAAATCCTGAACAACCGTGATCACAGGGCCGTTAAACGCCCAGAAACAAAACCGAGGCACCTTATTTCCTTCCGACTTCATTTTTTGCATCACAGAAAACAACGCATCCCATTCCGACCAGTACCTCACTGCATTAGTTACATCCATCACCAATACATCAATTCCCGCATCGGCCAACATAGACATATCTTTCCGGATCACATACTCATCTTTACTCAGGAAATATCCCATCTCGGGCTCTCCCCAATGATAAGAACCCTCCGTCCATAACGGATGATTTGCATCTAACCGCGCCGAAGAATCGGCGCTCAATACTTTCGTTACATCAGCCGTATAAGGAGATTTCAATGTCGCCAGATGATCTCCGTGCCAAGTTATATAAAAGATACCGGTCACTCTCCGTTGATCGGTTTTCACCGTACCCACTTTCTCCGACGTAGGCATCAGCCGCCCCAGTGCATCGACACCCACCCAGGTATCAGAATAAATATCCCTGTAATCTGTCGTTTGAGCAAAAGCAGTTGAAAAATTCCATGTGATAAAAGCAAACAGTATTAAAATTCGTTTCATCCTTTTATATTTTAGTCAATAGTTATAATGCCACTTAAATACTAATTTCCTTCCTTAGGTAGCCATGTACAAATCCCCGATCCCTGCCATCCGTTCACCGATGAATAATCAACCATCCGTATCTTTCCTTTGGTGGTAGGGACGCTAAATTCCATTCTTGTCGTATTAAGAGTCGGTTTTTCCCTCGATATTTTTACATATCCGTCTTTCCCTCTTTTAATCGTTACCGGATGGTCATAATTCGGATCTATATTCTCGTCACGAGCCAATACAATAGGCCCCCATATCACTGCCTGAAAATTGTCGCCTTTCCGGTTACTTCCATACGGTGCATCTACCAAACGACATCTTATATCAAAAGAGATTTCAATACGGTCACCGGGCTTCCAGTCACGGTTGATTTCAGCATATTTACCAGGTGTTGCCAATTGCTTTTTCCCATTTACCTTCACAATCGTGGTTTTGCTCCATGCCGGAATGCGCAATTGCAATGTGAATCTTTCTACATTCCCGGGATCAACTTTAATAACAACTTTTTCAGACTTAGGATATTCCGTATCTATAACCAAGTGTAACGGATGTCGGCCCGGAGTAGTCATGGAAATTTTCCCGGCGTTATATAAATTAACCACCGGACCAGCATTGGAATTTGTAACGGCTATATAAGGAATATATGCCAGTCCCATAGGGCCGTTCAGATTGCAACAAGTGACACTCAAATCTCCGAATGTTGTCCCCCAACCGACAGTATTTACTTTCTGACCATTTAGCAGATTAACATAGCTGAATCCGTCCCCTGTCGGTTTCATTGCCCCCAACAAACCGTTATAGACGTATTTCTCAATCTCATCCATAGGGGAAGAATCGCCGGTCAGACGTACTATCTGGCTGCAATATTTCAACCAGGTCACTCCCACGCAAGTTTCCATCATTCGCTTGATATCAGGATTAGTCTGTTCAATGGCTGTATTGTCCCAAGCTTCTCCCATGACAGCAGGATGATAGGGCAGGTCTGCACCGGCATTACCTATAATCGTTATTTCCTTGTTTTTAATATTATTGTATAAATTCAGGATCGCCTTTTGCAATTTGGGGTCCCCGGTAACTCTATAATATTCAACAAGACCCTCAAAAAGAGACATCATCTCATAAGCCTTAGGATAAGGTCCACCCATTTTATATGGGTCGATATTGTTGTATGCTTGTTCAAAAAGGTTATATCCTTTTGAACCGCCCGATTCAACAATATAAGTAGCAAAATCAAGATAAGGTTTATGTTTAGTCCATTTATAAAGACGCATAAACGGCTCCAGTAAGGTACTTGATTCTATATGATTGGGACTCCATCCCAAATCAGTGATGCTGACTTTAGGCGTTCCTCCAACCTGGGATAGTATGCAATCGGCCTGTCTCCTTAAACTCTCAAGCACTTTAGGATCGGCATTTACCCATTCATAATACTCTTCCAATCCGAGCATCACATATTTACGCTCCCACATATCACCTCCGGGGCCATCGGGTTGCTGTTCAATTTCCACACAACTGATACTTCCGTTTGCCCGTTGGACAGAAAGCATATCTTGGACTGTGATATCCAGTATGTTTTTCAACTCAGGATCCTGAGTATACCGATAAAACATACACCCCGAACGTACCGCCTTTCCCCACATTTCGCCCAAGGCAAACTTATCTCTGCCATAGCGAAAAAAATCAACAAATTTAGAATACGGAACAACACCTTTGTTCCAGTTTGTGATTGAATTCCGAATATCATTTTCAAGATAACCAGACAGATGAATGGAATTAGGAGGAAGAGGGAACTGTTGATCCTCAATCTGTGCCGAAGTAAATGTAGTCGATAGAGCAAACACAAAAAAGAAAACAATGCTCGTTATGTATTTCAAATTATAGCCGGTGAACATAGTTCTTGTTTTAAAAGTTAATCCGTTCTTTGACTTTTTTCCTCCAATACTTTCTTTATCGCTTCCAGGTACCCCCTACCATAAACCGAGTCCGGCTCTAAGTAGCTTCCTTCGGACCATTCGTTCCATGCATTTACGGTAATAAGTTTAGGTTGGTCGGGATGGGCATCGGCATAATCCAACGCTTTGCGAAAGTATTTTTCAAATTTATCAGGCGCCGGATTGGTTATATATCCGCTTTTGAACTGAAAACGTGGATTGGCATCCCAACCTACAGTGATATTAGGGAAATAGGGGATGGAGAAATCCGTGTCAAATTTATTCCACATGGCTACAGAAGCATCCGCCCATTTTTCATAATCGCCCTCCGGATTTTGAAGATGCGCCCAACAGTAATTAGTAAGACTATTAAAGCCAAAATACTGTAAAACTTCACTTTGTGTTTCCACTTTATCTCCCGGCACTCCTGCAATAGTGGACGGTAAAGCCGACCATAGGATAGATTGCAAATGCAAGTCCGGAAAACCGGCCTCGACCGTTTTCTTGCGGAAATATTCCAATGCCTCTTTGGCTTCTTCGGCCCCTCCAAGGCCATCAATGAAAGTATTCAATTCATACAAACAGAATACAGGAGCGCCATTTATCTTGTAGTATGACGGATCTTTAAAATATTTGTTGATCACGCGGTCAACAATTGTATTGAAGGTACTTCGATCAACAGATCCTTTCCAATAAACAGAGTCTATTTTCGGGTTTTTAACATCCCAATAAGAGGTAGCATCATGGTTGGCCCACATCAGATAGAATTTCATCCTTCCTTTGTTAGCCTTCATAAAACCATTGTCGATGCAATCTTCCAGCAATGGTTTATTGTCGTACCAATACCAGTCGAACAGGAACACATTGACGCCATGAGAAACAGCAGTCTTGATTTTTTGATCCATTACTGCAGGATCAGCCTCATCCACAAATCCCCATAGTGGCACTTTAGGCTGTTGGTGTCCGGGTTCCTTTGGGATCGCATGATCGATGATTTCCCATTCCCCTCTTTTTTCGGGGAAAATAAATTCCAATCGGGGTTCATAATGATAAGCCGGCCAGTAGAACGCCGCTATATCATACTTCTGTTCTTTCTGCTGTTGTTGGCCGCTACATGCTTGCAAAGCGACAATGCAAAAAAGCAATGTCCACTTAAGTGAGTTCATGATTTTTTATTTGTTGGTTATTAGATGTTAGTATATTTCCTGTTTTCATTCATTACGGAACAAAAAAGTTCCTGCCTGAAGCTCATATAAAGTATATTTCCCTTCTATTCCTTTCTTTTTTGCTGCCTTGCTATTATTTAGAAAGAAACGATTCTCTTCCGTTGGGAAATAAACGACGGCATGGCTATTGGGGGGGACGGTTACCTTTAATGTGACTCCACCGTTTTCTTTTCTCCACTCAGTCTTTATCAATCCGGCAGGAGAGACAAAAGAGGTTTTTGCCCATTTTATTCCTGTCTCTTCCAAAAGAGGCGGACGAATCACGAATTGCTTGAACCCCGGTTCGTCTATATCTTTTTGAATGCCTCCCACTCCGTCAATATACCATGCACCCGGATAAAGGAAAGAACTATGGAGCAGAGAATGGCCGGGTAAATCTTTTTCCCACATTTCCCAGATAGTAGTCGCTCCATTCGCCTTCATATATCCCCAACCCGGATAATCGACCTGTGATACCATTGAATAGATTAGATCAGGACGATTCTCGTTCCGAAGGAGTTTAAAGAGCATAGCCCCTCCCGTTATCCCCACATGAATATGTCCCGAGCGGATAATCAAAATTTCTTTTTCAAGGCGGGACATCACTTTTTCTCTTAACCCGGTGGGGACTACCTCGGCCAATAAAGCAACGGCTAAATTACCCATCGAACGATCCGCATAACTAAAATCGGCCGGATTATAATACTTTTCGTGTATGGCCTTGCTGCACTCATCGGCCTTTTCTTTCCAGTCACGGGCTTTCTCCGCTTTTCCCAACACGGAAGCGATCCGGGAGGCCAAACGAAGATTGTACACATAATAGCAACTATTAAAACATTCCGTTTCCGGCTTGTCATTATTCATCCCTTCAGCTGTTGCATTGGGCCATAGCCAGTCGCCTAAATAGTCCCATTGTCCGCCCCAACGTTTTAAGATACCATCCTGTGTATGGGAATTTAAAAACTGTAGCCATTGATCGATCAATTCAAAGTTCCTTTCCAGGATGCGGGTATCACCCTCTTGTTGATAAATAGACCAGGGAAGCACAATGCAAATGCCTCCCCAGGAAGGTCCGCCTCCTCCGATATGGGTAGGCGCCGTATGGGGAAGAATCCCTCCTCCGACCTTTTTACCGCCCATCGATTCCCAGCCCTGTACATCCCGCCAGTCTTGCATCCATTTGGTGTAGAAGGCGCCCATCCGGTAGTTCAACATTCCGGTTTCGGAGGTCGCATGGGCATCTCCTCCGTATCCGAGCCTTTCCCGCTGGGGACAATCCACAATATAGCCTCCGATGGAAAGATTCTCAAAGGTCCAGCGCACCCGGTCGTAAATCCAGTTCTGTAAGGAATCGGAACATTCAAAAGTCGCTGCGGATTCGACTCCGCTCCGAACGCTCCACCCCTTAATGTCGGAGAGCCGCGGTTTCTCTTTCAATCCCTTAATCGTAATCCAACGTCCCGAGCTATAATTAAAGCGGTTTCTAAAATATCCTTCTCCGGTAGGGCCGAGAATATAAGCGCTATGATTACGGAAGGTCATCTCTTCCTGTTCCCGTTCGGAAAACAAAAAATCGATCCGGTCCTTGGGATTTCCTTTTACTTTAATCGAGGTCCAACCCGCAAAATTAACACCCATATCCACCCGGTACGATCCATCCGGACGCTCTTCGATTGAAACCGGGGTGATCTCCTCCCCCAATCGGCTTCCTTCCGCATTCTGTGCCGACAAGGCTAGACGAGGGGAATAAACGGTTGCTTCTTTCCAACTTTGATCCTCATACGCAACGGAATTCCAATCGGGAACCTCTTTATTTGCATCCCAGATTTCACCTCCATAATTATTGGATTCCCATTTACCCAATAATTGATTCGGGCTCGGGTGTGTTTTCCAAGTAGCATCAGTCACAAGACGTAGGGAAGGAGTAAAATTTACGAGATCCGACGGACGATCGTAGAAGTCGGCTTGCGCCAGAACGATCGGTGTTTGTGGTTTATCTTCGGTAGCATAGGGAGGAAAGATAGACCAGGAAGTGCCCAACCAAAAAGCAATCACGTTTTTCCCGGGTTTTAGTTTATCGGCTATGTCATAAGCGATATAACGGGCGCGTGTCGTATGATCGCTCACTACCGGAGCCAAGACGTCTTCGCCTATTTTTTCCCCATTCACATACAATTCATGATAACCGATTGAAGCGACAAATAAAGTTGCTTTAACAGGCTTTTTCTTCAAAGTTACCGTTTTCCTAAGCCAAGGATCTGCAATCGTACAATCGGCAGACTGAGTCGGTTCAAAGCGGTTTTCACTGCCAATCCACCGGGCTGTCCAGTCAGAGGCATGAAATAATCCGGTAGACCACCGGGCTATTTCACTCCAAGCCGATTCTTGTCCCGATTCATCTCTTACCCGGACTCTCCAATAATACGTGCGGTCAGAAGCTAACTCTTTGCCTTTATAAACTATTTGATGGGTTTGGTCAGAATCAATCCAACCGGAGTCCCACATATCCCCCTGTTTCTTTTCCGCTCCCTGCAAGGTGGCCGAAACAAGAATACGATAAGCCGTTTGAGCTTGTCCATAGGCAGTCGTATCGGAAGGCGTCAAGAACCATTGGAAGCGAGGAGAGCCCTCATCTAAACCTTGCGGATTCTCCCGGTATTCACATCGCAAATGGGTAACGCCCACAGAGGCTATCGAATGTTTTGCACTACCTAATGAAGGATATAATAGTAAAAACAAAAAGAAAAAGAAATGAACGGCATAGAGCTTATCTGATTTTTCCATAATGAATGATATGATTAGTCCGGTAAATGTAATAAATTATACTAAAAGACTCTTACTCCCTATAGTAATAATTAAATCTTCCACTTGGGATGACATCCCCGTTTACATAGAAATCCATGATATTTCCCTCTTCCTGCATATTGTCCGACCATTTGAATTCAATCGAGATCTTTTTAGTCTGAAGGCCGGTCAGATTACGGGGAATCTCAATCTCCAACTTATTTTCCTTTACAGCGTATTTCAGCTGACCGACTTTTTCCCAGCTCCACCGTCCTCCAATATTTTTTTCAAGAGTCGCCTTCTTTTCCGGATTGATACGATTCACGATATAATCGTATCCATTCCAGCCGGTTGTTTTATCACAGTCTATATCGATCAATAAGATCATCCAGTTTTTGTCGGTGGAGGGGGTAAGCTTATCGGCAGTCTCCACATAGAAATAGAGATTATTCTCATCCCGGGCGACTTTTGCTCCGACCAAATCATTCCTGCCGGTCGTATTTGTATAATAACGATCATAGCGTCCCCGATGGCTACGAGGTAACGTATTTCCCTTATAACTTTTATAATAAGGGAAAACGGTTTCCCAACCGTTAAACGTTCCTATTTTCAAAGTCTGAGGAACTGATATCTTTTCCGATGCGGGCATTCCCTTAAATTTCCTGATATTGTCTATTAATTGGTAATAATAGACATCCCCTTTCTCTCCCCATCCTTTGTTGGGTTCGATATCACGGCTATGTTCCCAGTCAAATTGATCCACAAAGGAAAACGGTTTCCCGGTCCATCCGTGTTCCGGCAACCACATACCGGCCGTATATTCATTCCAACCTGTTACAAAAACCAACTCCGGATCCAACTCCAAAGCCCGGTTCCACTGCTCTTGAAAATTCCATCCGTAGAGATAACCATCCACCCGGGGATCAAACCCCTTCTGTTTACTGAAACTGCGGCCTTGAGAGCCGGGCAGATTAAACGCGCTACAATGACCTTTGGTTTCCGGACTCGCATTTTGAGCAACTCCCACGGAAACCTGTTCAAAACGACCCTCTGCATTCTTTATATATCCATGTTGAGGATAATTTTCGAGCCATGCCCATTGGTCGTTTCGCCGGGGGCCATCTACATAATCCGGCTGTCCGGGACGGAAGGTAAAGAAGTTACGGATCTCTTTGTCTTCAGCCGAATCCGTCAGATTATCCGGGTATGCCATGATACAAGGTTTCCCTTTCCAAAAAAACCAGAGGTTTTTATACCGTCCGGGCTTATAAACATCGCGATAGAGCTGCCGAAGAGACTCCAAAGAATGAGGAGCCGCGCCAAAAGGTAACATATAAGCGATCTTAGGTGTATTCACACCGTCTTTTTGGGCTCGATCCCAAGTCTTCATCAGAGCTTCATAAGATTCTTTCCAAGTAAGGTTTCCATTGGTACAGTCAAAGAACACGGCATCCACGGCAGCATCCGCGAGCATCTCGGCATGTTTACGTAAAACCCAGGGATCCGTCGTTTTGTAGTAACCCAGCAAGGGCTCTTCCCAAAAGAAAAATCCCGGTTTCTTAGTACCCCAGGCCGGATGATTATAATCTTTCATCGCTTCCGGATATTTCCGGACGATCTCGGTAATGTTCTTTACCTGATAGGTTGTGTCGTCCTCTCCCTGATGCCATGTCCAGTAGAAGATAGCGACAAATTTGTCTTTCTTTATGTCTCCGACCTCTTCATGCCCGGCTAATTTCCTCCCCAAAGCATCCGTTGCAGGAAGGCCGTTTCCCGGATTCACACTGGAATCTTGTGCCGAAGCAGCAGCAAGACTCATCCAAAAGAAAAAAACAGAAAATAAAAGGTATTTCATAAGAGTTGATTTTATTCAATTTTACATAATCCTTGATTGCTCACATAATGTTTTTTGATTCCAAGGGAATCAACCAAGTTACGGATCTCTACTGTTTCAAAAGTATGGGTATTAAATCCTTTTCCGGCATCGTTATTATACACCCAAGTAGGTGAAGGCCATAGGCAGGCTTTAAACTTGATCGTCCGATAGAAATCCTTGCTGACCCCCGCCTGTCCATGATGAGCCATTTGCAAATAGTCGCAATCCAAGTCTTTCCGATAGGGACCTTTTAACAACAACTCCCCGGATTCTCTGCCGGCATCAGCCAAAAATAAAATGGATTTCTTTGAATCCCAAACTTTTATCACCATACTTGAATTATTATACGGATTTACTTTAATCTCTTCATGCTTTATTCCAAGTATCTTGAATTTTGTCTTATCGACCGTGAGAACTAAACCCGTAGTTTGTAAGTCGACCGTCTTAATCTCTGACTTTTTTAACGCCTTATAAAACTCTTCAGCCGCTTGCTTATAATCCGGTTCCAACTCACAGAAAGCCGGAGAAAAAGCCGAATGATAAACAGCATGTATCGTTATACCTTCCGGTTTTTTTAATATTTCGGTCAAAGCTCCGATATGATCCGGATGAGGGTGAGTCACAAACCAAATAGTGACTTCATTACCTAAGGCGGCTAAGAACCCTCGTAAATACTCCGATTCTTCTTTTACTCCGCCATCCATTACAATCACTTTCCCATTATTCATTTTAAAGACATAGGAATTCCCGATCGTATTGATTCGGGAAGGTAATTGCCAAAGAACAAAATTTGCTTTTTGTGCAACACCTATCACAGTACAAAAAAAGAAAGCACAGATGATCAAAATTCTCTTATCCATTATAAATATGATTATTGAATAATATCTATTTTTTACTTAATACGACAAAATTAAATCGTCCTCCGGGAGCCGTATCTCCATTGATATACCAATCCATCGGATCATCCGACTGTTTGTTATCGGAAGTCGGTTTCCTGGATTACTTTCCTTTTTCTGAGCAAAAACACAGAAGATACTTATCCAGGGGAGAAAAAATAAACGATGTTTCATAATTCAAAGAACCCTATTTAAATTCATACACAATAAGAATTTGATTATCATCTGATTTAACTTTCTTGACCAAATCAGAAATGATCGGATTGTTTTTAATAGTATTTTCACTATAATATGACAATGAAATAGGCTCAAAAGATGTTATTATTGAATTTCCATCTCCCTCATTCGGATAAAAAACGTTACTACCCCGATTTAAAGATTGATTCTGTAACAATTTATATCCGCTTAGTTTATTTTTCTCTTTCTCATATAAGCAAATCCCTAAATTGGTATTAAAGATTACGTATTTATCCGATTCAACCGCATTTGTTATCGAATATACATATTCTCTTTCACTACATATTTCGTAAATTTTACTGCAATCTTCTTGATAGGATAAGCCTTCAGGGAGTGTATATTTTCCGAAATCAAATTTATATTTCTTTTCAATGCCCTCTTTTGAGAGATAGTATATATATGGATCAAATTGTCTTGTATAACATAGCTTTTTACTTTTAACTAAGCTTTTACCCATGGAATGACAATTGTTGTTAACTCTGTTTCTAAGGGATAATCCTTTGTAAAACAAATGGAATTCCCGATCGAAACAACCAATTTCATCCCTTTCTTTAAGTTTATCCATTTGGCAAAACAAATAATCGGAACTTATTGATATTTCATTATATAAGTTTGAAAAAGCTGTTTGCTTAATGAAAGTCCCATCTAAATAAAACCTCATTATTTTGTATGGGCGATCACAAAGTACGATTATTTCATTGTTCTTTTTATCTAAACAGAAATCCCAAATAGCAATATACTCTTCGGGACCTTGCCCGACTTTGTGAATTTGATTGATATATTTTCCTTTTTCATCGAAGATACAGATCTTATCTAATTTGTTATCGAAGATATAGATACGTCCATTACTTATACTTATACGGTTTATCTCCTGGAATAAACTTTCATCATTTGTTTCCAATGGAATGATAGAGACTTTCTTAAATATCATTGTATCTATTAGTGTTTTTTCAATCGATATGAGTTTTCCCGATTTTATAGTATTATCGGTTATTATTTTATCCACTCTATTTTTTTTCTCGTTACATCCTAAAAGAATTAATAGGATAAATATAAACTGGATATATTTCATAATATTGCTTTTATTTTGAATTTAATTAAGACCGGATTATCTTCTTCCTGTAGTTGGGATATAACCTTTTCCAGTCTTTCTTTATCTGCTTTATTCTTGAATGTATTGTTTCGACAGATACTTACCCAAATCCCTTTTAGTATAGATGAAGAGATAACTACAATGAGTTCATCCTCACTGGTCGTGGTATAAGAATGTATCATAAGACCTCCGAGATTGTTAATAACAAGCCTTTCTCCGATCTTATATTCAAGTGTCTTTTTATTTATTAATAAATATCGGAAACGTTTTTTATCAACATAAGTTCCCAGTAAATAATCTTTTGAATTTTGCAGATATTCAACTCCACTAAGATATCCCTTCTCTATGGGAGAGCTATAAATCTCTTCTTTTAGATCTTTGGGAATAGTCCTTTTAGTAAAATGAAGAATATAGAAGGGAGTCACCTTGTTTTTTGTTACATTGTAAATAGTATCGTTCCTTGGGTAAATTAATAATGCATTCTCTTTATATTTGCTTGCATAATGATTAAGAGCCGATCTGGAGTATAGATCGACCAATTCTTTATTGAATGGTAAAAGACCCTCTGTTTTTCCATTTGTTAGATCTGCCCTGTATAGATTATAATACCCCGTACCCGAATCAAAGTAATTATTGATATAATAAAGTATTTGGTCAAAAGAAAGCAATCCCAGATGATGTGATTTGTAAGGAATTTCTTTTAATAAATGACCATCCTTTGCATATACAATATACTTACGACCATAGACATCCTGCACATAAATAGAATTCCCATTTACATTAAAGTCTCCCAGATATGAAAATTCACCCGGACCTGATCCTTTTTGCCCAATCGTTCTCAGATACTTTCCACTCAGATCAAAAGCAAATATTTTTGAACTTGTTTTGTCAGAAATGAAAATTTGATCGTCTGATATCTCTATTTTATCTATATCGGCTATTAAACTTTGATCCGTCATTTCCAATTTAATAATTTCAAAACTGTCCTCTAAAAGAGGAGATAGGTCTAGTTGTTTTTCAGATCGATCCGGATCTATTGTTATTGTTTCCGTTACAGTAGGTTTATTATCCTTTGTAGAAGATGAATAACAACTACTTAATAATATACAAACAATATAAATATAATGGCATTTCATTGTATCGTGCTTTAGATGTTTTGTTATAAGTCTCTATTATGATTGGTTTTCCCTTTCATATATAAAATCACAGATTATGTTATTTAATCCATTTGTAAACTAAGTTATAACCACCCATTGTCACTTTATATATTTTGTCGGATAAGCAAATCTTAAAATAAGATCGTTTTTGCATTTATAAAATTAATCCTTTATTTCATACACAATAATGATAGGATTGTCATCCGGTTTTAAATCTTCTATTATTTCCTTTTGAAATGAAGATTTAAAACCATTCAGAACTAATTCCGATGAAACTTCTTCAATAAGGTAATTATCGTTACCCCACCTTGGAAAGAACCTGAAATCTTTTATTAAGTCATTATTTATTGTACTGCAAATCGCATTTTTGCTGTTTCTATCATAAATGCAATATTCCCTGTTTCCCTTTACATTGAGATCAAAAATGACATACTTGTTTGTGATATAAAAATTATCCTTTACAAGGAAGTCGAAATCTGTTTGAGTGATATCGTAGCTGTTTATATTATCACCCTTAGGTAATTTATCTTTCCCAAAATCAATGATATATTCTGTCTTTAATTTATTTTGGTTTATAGAATAAATTGTATCGTTGTACCTTGGCGATAAATATACGACGCCGTTATTTTCATAAAATGAATTTACTCCCGCCCAATTGTAAGTGTGTTGCGTAAAGTTTCTCGGTAAGAATTGATTTATCGTTTTACCATTCTCGTCAACGACGATATATTGATAATCATTCTTTCTCCCGGATGGTTCATTGTAAATCCAATAGTTTCCATTATGGAATACGAATTTACTCCCGAACGTAGAATACTTATTTTGTTCAATGAAATTAAAATCTTTGTCATATTGAATGATCGTCTGTTTAGCAAAATCCAAAATGAACGATTTGTATTTACTAATATAAAAATCCATCAAACGAACATATTCACCTGGTCCACCACCGATTCTTTTAATTTTTTTGTACAAGCTCCCGTCGTTGTTGAAAATAAAAAGACAATTGCCTGGTAGATCAAATAGATATAATTGGCCTTTAATATATTGGACTTTGCCGATCTGAGAGATTAACAAATCACTATTGGTCTCAAGTTTAATCACCTTGATCTCTTTGATAAAAGAAGATGCGTTAATTGTCGTATCATTCCGGCTTACTTTTATGAGCATGTCCGGTTGTCCCTTTTGTGAGGTCGTACATGATTGAAGAAAAACAGTAAATAGAAATAAACATGACGTTAATGCTTTCATAATAATTGTTTTATGGCAAAAGTATTACTCTAATGATGTTTCACAAAAATACTCTTGTGGTTACCAACAGTATAATATTATTATCTCCTATAGTATGTGCGTATTCTTTCAAGATCTCTATTTATTTATCGATACATGTGTTATAGTTTAATTCCGAGCATTTGAATGATAGTATTTTTTACTATTGATATCATAAATACAAATTTGGTAATTAGCATTACCAGAGGGAATCCAGTTATTTACCATATAGATATATGGTTCATTATATTTCATATTTTGTATCCAGAAATCTTTCATCTCTATTGTTTCAATATCGCTCCTTTTCATTATGAATGTTTTAGTTAAACGTTTTTTTCAAGGTGTAGAATATTAATACAGGATTCGAGTCTTCCTGTGAACCAATGACTTCATCAATCTCTTTTATCAAAGAATTTCGAGGATTATTCTTTTTATATTTAAAAAAATCACCTTGTTTTATTATACTTAAAATTTTAGAATCCTTTTTATCTGTTTTATATTCAACAGGGATGAAAGCAATTCCATTTGCATCTTTATTAAAAAGACAAAGTTCTGCTTTTTTGCTTTTCTCGTTAAAAAGACACATAGTCGTGCCATTCAGACTACAAGAAAAGGAGAAAATAAGAATATTTTCCACTTTATAGAAACTGTTTAGATGAGTAGCAATCTCTCTTTTTTTCAATAGACTCATATAGCGTTGAACATTTTCTTCAGATGTATTTCCGTCAATGAATTTATCCTCTTGTCCTTTGAATATGATTTTATATTGGGGAATGATTTGTTGTTTTTCTTCATCATATGAATAGATATAATAGCTGAGTAATGGTAATATATATAGTTTTTCTCCATAGGTGGAGAAAATATTCTGGATATTCATAGCGTATCTTCGTCCGGTCATATATTGATTAATAGGTAGATATTCATCAATTATTTCAAATTGTTTATTGCAGATTAAGAGATTATTTAACAGCATTTTACTTTTACCTTTTTTACTGGCACCATTCCCTAAGTAAAATAACCAATTTCCATTTTTTAACCTTGTGAAATTACAACCCACTGGAACATCATATTTAGCTATGAAGTTTGCTTGTAAATCGTAATGTAACAGTTTGCCTTGAATTCCATCATAAAGAAATAATCCGTCGTTTTCAATATAGAAATCATTGAGATAAAGATACTCCTTAGGACCGGCTCCTTTTGTCCGGATAGAATAAAGGAAGCTTCCTTGTGAATTAAAAACTACTAAACATGCCTGATTAGAATCCAATATATAGATCCGGCCTTTATGAATTTCTATTTTACTGATATGGGATATAAGAGATTTATCCGTTTGCTCTAAGTAAATAAATGAATCATAATTAAAAAAGTCCTCGACTTTCTTATTCCAAGACTGATTTAAATCTATATTTAACGGTAGGACATCGGTCTCATTCGTTTCTTTCTTCTTTTTTGAAGAACAACTCTCAAAAAGCAGGATGCAGATAAATAGAACACAAAATGTTTTTTTCATCACTATTTTGTTTGGTTAATGAATGATAATAAGGGGATGCCCAAAGTTCAATATGCATTTATGGAACTTTCTTGACAATCTGATCTTGTTGAATCAAGCTTTAAAATTGAGATTTCCTGTGAGTTCAGATTTACATTAAAAGCTGTCAATGCGGCAATTGCTAAAACGGCGAGACTGCCAAAAATTTTCTTTTTCATTTTTGAGTAATTTAAACCGTTAATTAATAATTGAATTTCTTTTGTTTCGTATTTATCCTTTCAACGGAACGAAATCAACTGATTTCAAGATTTAATTTCTACTTTTGCCCGGCATCCTCCTTTCTTTTAGGAGGGGGCGGGGGAAATTTCAAAGAATCCCGGTTGTTACAGTATCACCTTCTTTCTGTTTTGTCTGGCAAAACTTCTGATAGTTTATGTAGTATGATAAATCCATTTATAAAATATTAATACTGGGTTGTCCTCTTTTTCAACCGACTTGGAAATTTCATGTATCCATCCCGGAACTTTTTTATTCCTTTTAAGTATAAACTCGAAGCTTTCTGCATTTACAATTGTAGCGAATTGATAGACAGGCGCGTCCGATAAATAAATAATAGGTATTATGTACAATCCGTTTTTATCCGACTTAAATTTACCGATATAGACTGGCGTTTCATTTACTTTTGAAATAATGTAATTTCCCTGATTTTGATAATCATAAGACACAAACAGATAATCGCCAAACATACAGAAATGATATAGGCTTGAAACTGCCTCCCCTAACCGTACTCTTTCCATATATTCATTTGCCTCTTTCGCCGAAGATTGAAGAGGAAGCCTTTTTTGCCCAAAGTCATATCTGACAAAGGGGTTTAGACATCCATTTTCTTGTATGGCATAAATAGTATCATTAAATGTACTAGTTGTGTATATTTTCCCACCATAGCTGTAAAAAGAAGATTTCCCATAACCATAAGTATAGCTATAACCTTTTAAATGCTTATTAAACGGAATGGCCTGGCAGATAAACCGGCCATTTTGGAAACAATGGTAGTTGTAACAGGTTTCTGCGGAATTGTTACTCGAACCATTTTGGAGATTTATAGCAAACCTGCCTTGAGATAGTAACTTGAATGAATTTGTTTGTACAGGAATTTTAATAGTTTCCAAAAAAACACCTTTTTCATTGTATTTTATAATTTTACTTCCGGAAAAATCACATACATAGATATCGCCATTATCATCCACCTCCATATCGTTTGCGCCTATATATTCCGTCCCTGATTGCCCTTTATGGTTAAAACTTCGAATGAATTTTCCGGTAAAGTCAAATAAGAGAATTGATTGCGATCGATCCAGAATATAATACTTACTATTTCTTAATTGGAGTTTTTCTATTTTTGAGATTAATGAACTGTCCGTCGTTTGAAGAATAACATGATGTGAATATTCGAAAAAATCATCAAAATCCAGCTTTTGATCGAGGTTATGAATGTTTACTGTTATGTTTCTTGTTTCTTGTATTTCACTTTCTTGGTTATTAGAATTATTTTGACAGGAATAAAAAATAAAAGAAAACAGGAAAAATGTTTTAAGTGTTTTTTGTAGCATAAGAAAATAATTTAAAGTGATATTTGTAGTATTAATTGCTTCGAAATAAATATCTGAGAATATCTATATTCCCAGATATCTATGAATTCATTTTAACATTCTAAAGAACCTTTGCCTTCGCAAATCGTAACAGTTACTTTCTTATATGTTTGTGATTGATCATCCCAAACTTCAATTATATCAGTTCTTTTTGTTTCATAAAGACGATCTTCTCCATTCTCATTTTACGCAAGTGCTTCCAGATTTGCTAAGCTTATGTTGGATAAACGCTCTTCTTGTGCATTCAGATTTACATTAAACGCTGCCACAGCAGCTATTGCTAAAACAGCGATACCGCCAACAATTTTCTTTTTCATAATAAAAAAAATTTAATAGTGAATAACTTTGTTTTTTATTCTGTATTTATCATTTCAACAGAACAAAATCTGACGAGATTTCAAGATTTAATTTCTACTTTTGTCGCGCATCTCCTTTCTTTTTAGAAGGGAGTGAGGGCGGGTGGCATTGTCTCTGTTTTCGGCGGCGACAATTGCCCGTCCTTTTTCCCTTGTTGTTTTAAACTAAATGGGTAATAAGTAAAAAACGTCAACCCAATTCTTGTTTTATCTTACAACCATATTTGTTTCCCGTTTTCATAGGTAAAAGGCCTGTGTTCTTTACCTCTCGTATGATTATGAATCCGTAATAAAGCATCTTTAGGTATATTCTTATAAATAAGAGTATGATCTTCCCTCCCCACTTGTTTCCCTAATGAAATCCAGCCCCCTTTCCAATAAAATAATTCATAGAGTTCACCTGAGACAATCCCATTATCATCGCTTCTTGGACTAAATTTTATTCGATTGATCCGGTAAGGTTTTCCAAAGTCGAAACCAATATATGTCTCTTCCTGAGGAATACTAAAAAAATAACTCACCCGATCTCCATCTATCGCTTTTTCACGGTTATATTGATGAAAGCTCCTATTACCTATCATTTTTCCGGTTAATTTTACATCTACTCCATTGTCATCTTTACCCCAAAATTCCAATTCGGCAATGAACCGGTGCATCTCTCTATCAAATTTGTAAATGGCATAACGGGAAGGCATCGTTTGTTTTATTTCAATGTTTTGTTCATAAAAAGGTATTTTGTCTATTTCATAAATAGTCGTTGTATCGGACATGTCTGCTTTATTTGCTGTTTGAAATTTGCATCCCACCATATTCTTTGCATAATATAGCGTATGCCCGCGGTAGGGTACCTTGTTGTATAAAATGATATCTTGATGAGGTGAAAGATTGCCTGTCAATAATCTGGCATCACCATTCTCTGTCAGGATAAATGGAATGCCGGCCGGAACAATTTTCCCTTCCATATAATAAGCCGGCAAATAAAGTATATTAACACCCATATCCTTAAAGGTCACTTTATTTCTTTTAGTTTTACCCCAAGCAACAGGAGTCCAGCCCTGTTCATTAGGACTGTAGCAGCATAAATAGGCATATTTTGAATTCGTTTTAATATTCCATAAATCAACATTTATGTTTGTTGATTGGATGTAATGAGAGGTTATATCTTTTAAGCCGGGATTTTTAAAAAATGGTGGGATCTCTTCTGTCGCATTATAAAACAAGCCGGATTCTTGTATGGCATAACAATCTCTGAAGACCTTTGGAATGGTACGGCAGTTTTGTATAGATATTTTTGAAGAAATAGTATCTGAATCTGAAAAACTATATTTAAACCAAAACATATCGTTAACGGTTTCTTCTAACGTATTTGTATATTTTATTTGTGTATTATTGTATAATGCCTTAACGGTATCGCCAATGATTTCTGTCCAAAAATGACGATCATTTGAATTTCCCCACAGAGGGACCATGTTAATAACGGCAGGTACAGACATTGAACGTAGAGCGGTTACACAAATGCAATTTATATCATAACACTCTCCTAATTTTGTTTTAATTGCATTTTGAATACTCATTGGGGTTAAAAAGGGGTAAAATTCTCTGAAAAAGGTTCCATCAGCAGTATAATCACCTTTGATATTAGCCTCAATATATTCACTCATCTTTGCTTTTGTCTTGCATGGCAAGGATTCAGTCAATTTATTGTAAAAGTTCTCAAAATACGGATATGCATCTTCCCAATATGTATTTCCTGATTTATAGGGCAAAATGTAATTGCAAAACAGATCAAAATCAATATCCTTAGCCCAAGGATGTCTTTTCCATGCATCAAATGAGCGGTCTATATGATTTATAAGGAATTGAGCGGAAATTCGAGTCAAGTCAGAGGAATAGGTTGGCGTAGGTTTTATTTGATCTGAATAATTATCCCGAACGCTATCGCAGACTATATATAATCCTTCTTCTCCATAGCGTCCCTTTTTGATTCTATAATCTTCCAATGCATCATAATACGGTTGATTTGAAGACATCGACTCACTATCAAGACTATATTTATAAATCATATTTTCAATTAAAAATTTAGCAGCCTTGAGCTTTAGTAGATCTTGAGCATTAGAATAATGTTTTAGAACTGTTTCTAATTCCGCCTGATTATTACCGGATAAAGCTAAGCTTTGGTCTATTTTTGAAGTTTTAGAGCAAGCTGAAATAAGTAAAAGGAAGAATAATATTAAATATTGTATTTTCATACGAATATTGACTTTATAGGTGGGCCTGGAACTCAATGTACGTTTTATTGGACTAAGGCCGATCTTTGATTCATCGCCTTTGATGTAGATAGTTATTTACATGCTCGTTTCATAATTGATCTAATATATAACTAATAATAAGCATATTAATTAAGTAGAGGATCTGACTACAAAATTGAATCGCCCGCCAGGAGCAGCATCTCCATTGATATACCAATCCATCGGATCATCCGATTGTCTGTTATCAGACCATTTAAATTCAAAATTTAACAGATCCGAATCAGCAATCCCCAAGAGCTTATTAGGCACTGTTATCATCAGTTCATTCCCTTCCAATTGAAAATCAATCGTGGCAAGAATCACCCACTCGCCTTCAGCAAAATATTGCAGACTATTACCCGAAGTGACCCGAAAGTCATAACCATTCCATCCTGTTTGAAGCGAACGGTCTATATCAATAAATAAAGTCATCCAATTCTCTCCGGTACAAGGAGTAATAGGTCGATCGGTTTGAGCGTAAAAATAAACATTCTTATTATCTCTCGCGACTTTCATCATTTTAAAATCATTGCGCCCGGTTTCATTAGTATAGTTAACTAATGGTTCCGATTCCGCTCCGGGATGATCCCGACGTAAAACATCTCCTGTATAATCCGTATATTCAGGTAAAACATCCGTCCAGTCTCCAAATTGTCGAATCGTTTTTTTCTCGCTTAATAAAGGTAAGAGCGCTACTCCTTTGTAGCGACGAATATTCTGCACGAACTGCATATAGTAATGATCCTGCAAACCAGCGGTTAATGTAGGTTCGATATCCCGGCTATATTCCGGACTCGCCTGGTCACAGAACCAAGAGTGCTCAGGGTTATTGTCATGACTTGGCCATTTCCCTGCAATCCATTCATTCCATCCGGTGACAAAAACCAAAAGAGGCTGTTGCTGATGTACAACATCCCATTGTTCCTGAAAATTGAATCCGTACAAAATGTCTTTCTCCGGATCTATCGCCGGATGCCCTTTCCGATAACTTCTTCCCCAATTATCTTTATTTCCATAAAAGGCGGACCCTCCCATCCCGGCACCGGGATTCGGATGTTGGGCAACCGATACATTGATAATTCCTTTCTCTCCTTCCTGATTAAAATAAACAGGTTGTGGTCGTTTAAATTCAATCCAAGGCCATCCATTCGCTTGTTGAGGGACTGTTGGCCATTGCGATTCCCTGATCGTGAAAAAATCCTTATAGTTTCTATTTTCAGCTTCTTTCGAAATGCCAATGATCAATGGTTTCCCATCCAGGTAGAACCAACAATCCTGCATTCTGAAAGCTGCATCTTCTTTATAGAACGAATCATAAATTTCCTGCATCGCATCTCCTGAGACCGTATTGGTATAAAAGGCTATTTTAGGAGGGTTATAGCCTTGCCCACGAATGGCTTGCATCGCTTGCATCAAGGTTTTCGCCTGATTAAAATAAGTAATGCGGTTCGTTGCATCGATCACTAACAGATCGACGCCGGCATCGGTTAATAATTGAATATTCTTCAGATGTACCCAATAATCATCTCCTCGGTAATATCCGTAGATCGGTTTTCCCCAGAAATAATATTTTCCGGTTCCTCCACCCCAAGCCGGATGGTCGGCATCTTCGAAAACCTCGGGATGCTCTCTATACAATATATCTAAATCCCAGTAACGTTCTGAAGTTTTGGAAGAGGGGTCCCCTTGCCATAAAAAGTAAAACAGAGCAACCTGTCGATTATCTTTCAGATCTCCCGTTTGTTCATTTTGAGGAAGTACTCTCCCTAACCCATCGCTTCCTCCGAGTGATGGGGTTTGGGAGAATACTGTTACACTCATAAGCCCAAATATTAACAAAAAGGCTATAGAAGTGACATGATTTCTTGCTTTTATGGACATTCTATCTCTTTATATTATGGACATCCTTTCTGGTTCTATAAAATCAAACTGATTAACCGATTCTTTCCTTTATTGAGCTACGCGGAAATTTATATTTCTTATTTCAATTGTGACTCCACCACTATCCCCACAGTCAAATCGTACAAAATCACCAATACTACCGGCCCATTTGTGGGTGCTCATGTCCGCAGAATAATCATGAGTAAAGGTTTCCCAGTCTCCACTTTGATTCTTAGGTACAGTAACCCGTGTCGAACGTCCTCCGGCTGCTCCACCTCCGGAATTACACCAGTAAAGTTCCAAAGTAAATTCGCTTGTTGTTTTATATCTGAAGACCAACATTGTGCCTACTTTCGCTTTTTTCAATCCATTCGTAGCTATATAGGGGTCGTTGGCAGTTGTTATTATTTTATATTCATACAACGGATTATAGACATTTGGTTGACTGATTGTCAAACGAGTACCTGAAGCTTTAAAGGTAAGATATTCAACAGAAGGATCGATCAAATCATCCGGATCTATTTTAGGTTCAACAGCCAAAGCAATTTCCGATTTATCACCTCCCGAAGCATTCTGTGCACTAACTGTAATATTTGTCTTTGCAAGGAGGCCTGTGATCATTGTTGACCCGGTCTGGCTCGCATCAACTCCGAGATTTTGATTTACTCCATTTTGATCTTTATAGGAAAGAGACAAATTTACCCCAACCCCCGATATATTTTCCCAAGATATGGTTGCCCCCATATTAGCAGGTTTTACAGAGACTGTTCCAAGAACATAGTCTTTAGCCTCATTCGTATTTTGGGGAATACCGGAAACGGTTACCGGAGAAGACTTGGCTCCCTCAAAACTCACAGCTGTCAGCGAAAATGAATATTCATTTACATCTGTGAATCCACTGATGGTCGCTGTGGTGAGACCGGTTGAATCCGCACTATAGCGGCTCACTTTCTTATTAACCGTTTCACCCTCTGCATTTTTATAAGAGATTAAGGTATAATAATAATCTTCACTTATAGGATCAGTCCAACTTAATATAACAGAACCAATGAATGGTTTAGTTGTTACATTCGCTACCGGATCTACAAAACCCTTGTTGTCATCATCATCTTTACAAGAAAACGCAAGTAGCGAGACGAGCATCAGAAATAAAATATGTTTTTTCATCATGTTACTGTTTTAATTGATTATATGGCATTACCAACCTTCATTTTGCCAATCTGTTCCCGTATAACCGAATATTTTATCTACCTCCGTTTGATTAATTGGATATTTCAAGAATCTTGTTGTGTTCGATTTGCGATTCTCGAAAGCAAAGCGGTCATAAATATAATTGTCTCCATTTTTTGTAATTTTCATCCCGGAAACGAGTCCATCTGTGTTTTCCAAAATCTTCCAACGACGAACATCAAAGAAACGATGTTCCTCAAAAGCCAACTCAACGCGGCGTTCATTGCGATATCTCCGTTCGAAGTCTTCTTTAGTCAAACCGATAGGTAAGTCAGGCATTCCTGCCCGTTTTCGAATAGCATTTACGGCATCTCGTGCACTCATATTCAAATTTGAGCCTAAGGAAATTACCTGATCAGGTCCATATGCCTGATAAGCTGATTCTGCAAAATTCAAATAAATCTCTGCCAGACGAAATAAGCGGATGGCTCCATCCAATTCATTGTTTTGAGCAGATTTATAGTTATTGAACTTACGCAAATAATATCCGGTTCTGGTATGCCTTCTATCAGTTGCCGAAAGATCCTCTGCTCCTCCGGTATAGGTTGCGACCTTCTTCCCGTTTGGTTGATCTAAATAACGAGTCGCTCCATTATAATAAATGGATGCATAGAAACGGGGGTCACGTCCTTCATATGGATTCAGGGGGTCGTATCCTGATTCTGTATTAATAATAGGATTTAAATGAGAAGCGTCACTATAACCGAGAATAGGCAATTCTCCAGTCGCAGCCATTTCATAACAATCGACCAGTTCCTGTGTAGGATTCGCACCTGATTGGGTCATACTTGCAGTCGAAGGCATTCCGGCATCTTTCCAAATGGACATTTTCCCCCCTCGTTGCAAAATCGTTTCTTTATCCACGGATCGCCGATCATTTGCATCCGTAAAAAAATACAAGGCATATGCATTTTGAGCGATCGTCGGATCCGGCTGGATATTAAATAACTTATAATCATTAGACAAGAGAGCTGATAATGCTTCCTTATTAATTTCAGTCGCATCGACCCAAGTATAAGTACCGTCTGACCATAGCGGGCTGGCGGCATACGTAATCGCTTCCGACATGATTGCATAAGGAACCGCCCGATGCATAATATTAAACTGATTTTCATAGATATTCCATGAAAAAGCATCTTGTGTATTCGGAGTGGCTAAAGCGGCCCGGCAATCGTCAATAATAAACTCTACGATCTCAGAAAACTTTGCTTTTTTATCCTGAGTGAAATCATGATCTGTTTCGACCGGTTTATCAAATAAAGGTACATCCCCATAACGTTTGATAAGCATAAGATAATAAAGTGCCCGAAGGGTATGCGCTTGCGCTTTCCAGCCTTCTACCTCATCACCAAAAGCAAGTCCGGTATAATTTTGAATATTTTCAAGAAATACGTTACACTTATAGATTCCTTGATATAAATTACTCCATGGATCTCCATCAGAAGAATAACTACCATAATTTTGTGCAGTGACTGCACCATCATACCATGTCGAAATAGTTGCTCCTCCTATACTCATACTCGCATCTTCCGCCTCATCACAACGAACAGAGCGCCAGAGAGAAATACCAGCTCCATATCCGTAACAAGCATTCAGATATCCCCTTGTATAGTTCCTGTCTTTAAATACTTGATCCATTGTAATACGACCATCCGCCTGTAAATCCAACTCATCATTACAAGCAATTGTTAAACAGCTAAGAAGGAGGATCGTTGACAGCACAATTTGCTTTTTTATATTAAAATATATATTCATGATTATTCATTATTTATTAAATTAAAACTGAATATTTACTCCGAGATTATACACCCTGTATACAGGAAGTGACGTATAACTCCCTTCCGGACCAAAATCATCCGATTTCATGTGATCCCAAGTCAGTAAGTTCTGCCCACTCAGTATTATTTTTATCCGGCTTGCAGCAATCCGTTTTGAAACTTTTAACGGCAAAGTATAGGCGATTTCCAGATTTTTAAATCTCAAATAAGATCTATCATACAGGTAGTAATCAGACCATTCATGATTTACGGATTTGGATAGGGACAATGCAGGAGACGTGATCTTATCTCCATTGGCAAATCGCTCTTCCGTCCATGCATTCCGATGCAGCGAACCATATATGCCATCCAATTGATTTTCCCATACTCCCGTACCGGTAAATACTGATTCCCATTTACCCACACCTTGCAGCAAAAAGTTCACATCAAATGATTTATAGGAGAATCCTCCGGAAATACCATAGTACTGACGGGGTACAGTACCCGTACCAAGCGGTGCTTTGTCTTCTTCACCAATACGTCCGTCCCCATTCAGATCTTTATACTTCAGATCACCCACTCTGGGAGTTCCCATTGCATACGTTAATCCACTATGGTCAATTTCTCCTTGAAAGTTGAAAAAACCATTCCCATTACTATAATCTACTAAATAGCCGAAGACCTGTCCGGCCGGAAAGCCATCATTCCAATGACGATATACATACTCTTCCCCTTTCTCCGCTTCATAAGTATTGATTTGTTTATTTTTCGCATCGCTGAAGAAGCCGCCGAGACGAATCGTCCAGTCTTTATCAACTTCTTTCTCATAATTAAGCTCTATTTCATAACCTTTATTTTCAAAAGAACCACTGTTTGTACTTGGATAATAATTCAAGGGAATACCCTGATAGGAGGGTATGATAGAGGCCGGATTAACAATCATATTGTCCATTCGTTCTTTAAACACATCTACAGAAAGGTTAAGCGAGTTAAAAATACCAAAATCTATTCCATAATTCTGCTTTTTAATTACTTCCGCCGAGATATAGGGATTTGCTTTTTGAGACTCATTGGTCGTCCATTGGAGAGAACCTATATTTCCTCCTCCGGATACGGTAATATTATCTAAATAAGAAAAACGATTCAAGTCGGACTGGTCATTTCCTGTTTTTCCAATGGAAGCTCTCAATTTCAACAAACTGAGCCAACCGATCTCTTTGAAGAAAGACTCATTGGATGGAATCCAGGCCGCAGATACGGCAGGGGTGGCAAGATAGCGACTTCCTCTGGCATATTGTTCCGATCCGGAATAACCTACATCAAACTTAAGTAAATATCGATTGTCATAATCATAGGTTGCTTCAAAACCTGAACCCACCCGATCGTATGGAAGATTTGCGGGAGAACCGGTATCTGACTTAATCAGATCCTGATAAAAGAAATAAGCCATTGCCCCGATATGATGTTTATCAAAATTTCTCTTATAATTTATCATTCCTTTATAGGTTAAATGATAGTAGAAAGAAGAACCTTTGCCATAGCTAAGAGGTGTATTTGTTTCTGACCCCTTTTTTATAAACGAAAAATCTTCCGGGTCAGTAGTTTTCATCCAACGTTCATAGCTCTGAGTAGTTGTAGTACTATTGACCGAGTTTGTTTGATACCCGATGATTCCCGAAGCATCTAGACCCTTAGTTAGAAAACTCAAATCAAGTTTTAGTCCGAATTGTGCATAGATATTCGTGACCGTATGATTGGTATACCCCGATCTATTCAATGTACCATAAGTTGGATTTCCCACTTTGTCTGTCGTAATAACCGCCCCTCCCTCATCCGTGATTTCTCCGGTAACAGGGTCTGTCACTTGCGGAGTTACCGGGCCATAAACGGAAGAAGGCATATTAAACAACGATGAATATAAATCTCCGCCAAAAGTTCCCCCACCCGGGACACGCTCTCTTTTGATATTACCACTTAAATTCAAATACGAACTTAAATACGAATTTAACTTAACATCCATATTAGATCTGAAATTGGCCCAAAAGAAATTCGGACTTGAATTATAGTCTTCCTGATCTGTTTTAAACTGGCTACCTTGATGCAATATATTAATATTCGAAAAATAAGTTACTTTATCACTTCCTCCCGTTACATCTACTCCGGCTCGTTGTGTCAGAGCCTGTTTTTTAAAGAACAAATCATACCAGTTTGTATTAGGATATAAATTAGGATCTTCTCCTGAACGATATTTTTCAATTTGTTCCACCGAATAATAGTAATTTTTCCCAAATCCATCATTATAAGCTGCTTCATTTCTTAGTTGTGCATATTCCGCCGAATTAATAAAGACAGGAGTAGTAGTTACTTCCTGGACAGAGGCGTCTAAACGTACATTCACCCGTAGGTCACCCGGCGTTCCCCGTTTTGTCTTGATCACAATAATTCCATTTCCTCCTTGTATTCCATAAAGAGCTTGGGAAGCAGCATCTTTTAATACAGATATGGATTCTATTTCCGCGGCGGTAATGTAATCTAAAGTTTGACTTGGCTTATAACCCACCACAATTCCATCCACCACGACAGTTGCCTCATTGCCATGAGAATTATTAATTCCTCTCACATAAAGACTGGTCGTTGCTCTCGATGGTTCTGAGTAAGTCTCTTTCGTATAAAGACCGGGCAATCGTCCGGCTAAGGATTGACTAATATTATTCACCGGAGATCGGAGCAATTCCTCTCCGGTCACAGTCGAAATCGATCCGGAAATATCCTTTTTACGTTGGATCGAATAACCTAAGTCTATTTTTTCGTCCAACTGATAAGGATCAAATTGGAGTACGACATTTTTTAAGGATTCTGTTCCGATCTCCACTTTCTTATCGGAATAGCCCAAGTAAGAAAAAACCAGCTGTTTGCTTCCATCATTGACCAAGATGGAATAAGCTCCTTCTTCATTCGTTGTCGTTTGATTCTCTTCTCTATCAGTGCTGACAACGACTCCGGGCAGTGGTTTTCCAAATTCATTTTTCACCACTCCGGTTGTTGTCAACGACTCCTCTTGTGCACTTAGACCTCCAATAAAAGCGAAGAACAAAAAGAGTGCTTCAATTATATAAATTATATTTTTATGTTTCATCTTATTTTTCCTTTATGAATTATCTTGATCCTGTAACTACTTACCAACCCGGATTCTGCCAATTCTCACCTGTAATAGAAACCATCCGGTTTACTTCATTTAAAGGAATAGGAACCTTCAGGTATTTATTTGTATAACATTTGCGTTCCGTTGATCTTACCGGACGTCGCTTGTAGGTAAATCTATTTGCTGCCACCCGGGTAATCTCCATTGCTGTAATCCACTGGTCCGTCTTGGCCAGATCTCCGGTAGGAGTACACCAACGACGTACATCAAAATAGCGGAATCCCTCCATAGCCAATTCTATTCTTCTTTCCTGGCGAACACGAAGAATCATTTCGTTTTGGGATAAGCCCTCCGGAAGAGCCGGCATTCCCGCCCGTGCTCTGATTTCATTGACAGCGGAACGCGCTTCGTCCAAATGACCGGTCTCTGCAGCAGCTTCTGCAAAATTGAGAATAATCTCTCCCAAACGGAATGTTTTTGTTTGAGCACCAGCCACCGGAATATCATTTCCGGCAAACGGATGTAAAAACTTACGCTCATAATATCCTGTACGGGTCGCGCTCCGCTTACTGCCATCAATTCCTGTTTGAGGTTCCCCAACATAAGTCATAATATAACGAATCCGATTTCCACTTAAAGGTGCAAAATAATTTTCCGGAGAATCCGGCGTCTCTGTAAAACCAAACAATGCTTTTCTTGCGGATCCATTGTAATAAATGGATGCATAGAACCGGGGATCTCTGTTTTCATAGGGGGTTTCCGGATCATATAATGTATTTTTAGGATTATAATTCGGCAGAATATGTTGTTCATCTTTATAGGGATTAGCCAAATCAAGAATTGGTTCTCCATCTGTTGTTTCGTATGCATCTACTAATTCCTGGGAAGGACAAGTCCCTGACTTATATCCATCCTGAGCACCTATCCCATCAATATCCCAAATATTCCCCTGTCCGTCTTTTTGCATATAAATAGTTTCCTTGTCTACCGAATTGGATGAATATTGTACATTTTGAGTAAAATATTCATTATAAATTGCAGCTTTTTCATTCGGTAAAAAAGCATCTGTTACCAAGTAAGTTTGAGGATAGTTGATTTTATTATATAATTCATATCCTTTAGCTCGCAAATTTTCCAACGATGTTTTATTTACCGAATAGGCTTCTGCCCAATAATTTTGGCCTTGATTATATAATGGAGAAGCAGCATAAAGCATCATCCGGGATTTAACAGCCTCAGCCATAGCCTTCGTCACCCGTCCTTTTTCGGAACTCTCGGTAATTCTCCAGGGTAGTTCAGAGGTATTCAAGGCCACGTCACAATCTTCAAGTATAAACTTTACGATTTCATAATAGCTGTTCCTTGTAACGGTAGAAAAGTCTTGTTGCCAGTCATACACTTCCCTTTCTATCGGAAGATCACAACCAAACCAGCGAAGAAGTTCGGAATAATAAAAAGCTCTCAACAGATGAGCCTCCGCTTTCCATCTCTTCCGATCGGTATCACTCTTTACAGTCGCTGTTTCAATCCGCCCAATAAACATAGAACAATTCCGGATTACAGCCCAATATCGATCCCAATAAACTCCGTTTCCACCCTCGCTACTAATATCTGTAATCGGATGACTTGATGCCGAAGCGTTTCCATTATACATCCTTCCTGCCATCAGTCCGGATTCCGCTTCTGCATCCGTATCCCATGCTTCATCGCTCCAAACCACCGGTCCTCTACTCCAAAAATAGTACCGGGTTCCCTGTGTAGGTATATAGTCATAACAAGAGTTTAGGAAAGCACCTACTTTATCATTGTCGGCAAAGACATCATCTAACGATATTTTCCCATCCGGCGCTTGATCTAAGGTATCTGAACAGGATACGAATAAAATAGAAGATAAAGCGGTACATATAATGAATATCCTATTAAATAAATTCTTCATAATAATCCATTTTAAAAGTTAATATTTAATCCAAAATTCATCATCTTGGTAATAGGGTACCCGATCGGATCTACTTTTTCCGGATCTAAATGATCCGCACGCATATGATCCCAAGTGATCAGGTTCTGCCCACTTAAATAAACCCGCAGGGAACTAATTCCTATTGGTTTCAATATATATTTGGGAAGTGTATATCCTATTTCCATGTTTTTTAGCCGAATAAAGGAGCAATCCATAATGAAAAAATCATTAGCTACGTGATTGACGGTTGTCTGAGTACTCAAAGCCGGATAAGTGATCTTCTCTCCATTCTGGTAACGCTCCAGGGTCCAAGCCTGTTTATGATATCCATAATAAGTACCTTCTTTGATATTTTCATACACATTTTGAGATGAATATTGTCTTGAATATTTTCCAACCCCTTGGAAAAAGATACTAAAATCAAAATCTTTATAATTCACGGATAAATTAAGTCCATAGTTAATCCGGGGTACCGTAGAAGAATAGCCAACCGGAGATACATCTTTGTCATTGATAACCTCATCCCCATTCACATCTTTATATTTAAAATCTCCGACTCGTGGGCTTCCGAAATCATAGGTTAAACCACTGTTTTTGATTTCTTCCTCCGAAGTCCAATAACCTTTTCCTTCAGAATCCCAATCAATCAAATAGCCCCAATTTTGTCCAATTGAATACCCCGTGGTCCGATACCGATACGCATACGTTTCGTCCCGTATTGGTTCATCCACAAATTTTATTATATTCTTATTGTATCCGTAGTTTCCCTTGAAGATAAAGGATAGATCCTTGTTGAACGCTTTACTGTATGATAGCTCTATTTCATATCCGCGATTATCGATTTTACCAATATTTGCCTTGGGAATATTGCTTAACGAAACGCCTTGGAAAGAAGGAACACTTTGGCGGGTCCTTAAAATTTTACTCCGGTTTTCAGTAAAAATATCAAAAGAACCGGACAGATCTTTCAACAATTGAAAATCAACTCCGTAGTTCCTCTTGTCAGCGACTTCCCAACTTAGGTTATAATTTCCTAATAATCCTTGAGACACCCCTTTACCTAAACCTAAACTTCCTAAAGGGCCATTCCCCATCGTGATATTGTCTAAATAAAGGAAACGAGAATCTCCCATCTTATCATTACCGACACGTCCATTTGAAAATCGAAGTTTTAAGAAGGTGATAAAGTCATTGTCCTTAAAAAAAGCCTCATTACTAAGGACCCAACCGACAGAGAATGCTGGGAAAAAACCAAAACGAGTAGAAGGAGCGAACTGTTCCGAACCGTTATATCCTAAGTTTACTTCTGCAAAATACCGACTATCGTAATTATAGGTTGCCCGTCCGGCCATCCCAACCATATTATAAGGAAGATCACCATTTGTTTTCTCCCAATTATCTCTTTGGGCTAAAAACATTGCTCCCACATGATGTTTACCAAAAATACGATCATAATTAATACTTCCTTGAAGATTAATATTGTATTGAGATGCTGCGTTTCGAGACATTGAGAGCAAATTAGCATCCTGACGTTTTACAGCGTAGGATAATTCGTCGGTATCATAGTTTACGTCCGCTAAATACAATTTTTCGGTTTTCCCTCCTTGTAATCTTGTATAGGCATAGGAGTCATACGAAATCATCCCCTTAATACTTAAACCCGGAGTAATGATCGTACTTAAATCCCAATTGAGTCCGAACGTTGAATTCAAATTAGCACGTGTTTCATTTTGATATCCGCGCCTATTCATTACTTCAAAAGCAGAACGGTCCAAGTAACCCGGATCCACTACAAGATTCGGTTCAATACCATACCCTGCAATAGTAGTAGGACCAGGGGTAATTGGTAAAATCGTCGTAGCTTGATAGAGTAAATCGCGCATCATCCAGTTGGAGTCATCTCCATACATTCCTCCGACATAGGGCATATTGACTTTCTCAATATACGTCCCGATATTCAGATAGGAGGTCAAGGTCTTTGAAATCTTATAATCCAAATTCGCACGAAAACTATACCGGTCCATTTTTGAAGAGGGGTCATATCCTAAAAAAGATTTAGGTTCTGTATTTAGATTCCCTCCCTGATGGATATAGCCCGCATTCATAAAGTAGGAAACTTTCTTCGTCCCCCCCGAAATATTTGCATTGATACGTGTCTGGGGAGTATATTCTTTAATCAACTCATCATAATAATTGTGATCCGGATACATATACTGTCTCTCTAAAGCTTTTTGAGAGTAATCCGGATCATTCGGATCCAATCCGATTAATGGATTCTCATATTTCGCAATGATTTCTTCACTAAAAGCCGGTGATAAACCGTCATTTTTTAAGGCTTGATTACGCATATTCAGATATTCTACCGAATGTAATCTTTCTGGTGTCCTCGTAAAAGAGGTAAAACTTTGCTCTGCACTAATATTTAGCTTCGCTTTCCCTTCCTGACCACGACGAGTAGTAATCATTAAAACGCCATTTGCTCCACGAACTCCGAAAACGGCCGTTGCCGAAGCGTCTTTCAACACCGAGATCGATTCAACTTCATTTGGATCTATTGTACTGATATTATCCCGAGGAACTCCATCAATCATGATAAGCGGACTTGTCCCATTTGTGGTTGCCGCACCCCGTAAAAACATCGTTGCTCCATCTTTTCCGGGTTGCCCTCCTCCACTCTGCATGATAGATAGACCGGAAATACGACCAGCTAATGCATTTTCCAACCTTGGAGCAGAACTCCTTTTGATATCAGTCACAGAGACTGATGAGATGGCACCTGTAATAGATTCTTTCTTTTGCGTTCCATAACCTACAACTACCACCTCCTGTAGGCTTTGAATATCTTCCTCCAATACCACATCGATTTTCTTGGCCTCTTTCACCAATATCTCTTTCTGCACAAAGCCGATATACTTAAAAACCAAGATAGCGGAAGAAGAACTTACGGCTATGCTGTAATTCCCATCCATATCCGACAATGAAGTATTAACCGATCCTTTTTCTACAATACTCACGCTGATTAGCGGATTTCCGCCCCGATCAGAAACATTCCCCGAAACAATGTATTTAGTTTGGGAATCTTTCTGTGTATCGGGAATCACTTTAGCCGAAAGCAATCCTATATTGATTAACAACAAGAGAGATAAAATAACGTTCCCTCTCAAATTCGGTTTTTTACGATTGCTTATTTTACTATTTGCAGTATCGTTTTTCATATATTATAATTTTGATTAACATTTTCACACCTGCTCACCTATGTAAGCCATTGTTTTGCCGCGACCATGACTTGGCTTCCCTCTTTTCCATCGATTTCCCAAAAATCACTTCACAAAACAGGATAAATTATCGACCGGCATCTTTTATGACAAAACAATTGTCCATCACAATATCCCGCTTCCATATCATTCCCAAAATCCGGAGCACGATCTTTTTTATCATTTTCGTAACAAGCTAAAGTTAAAGCCCTCGGAAAGATTAAAAGTAGAATTTCAACTAATAAATAATGGTTATTCATACGTATCAATTAATAATAAATCACTAATAAAATAGATTAACTCAGTAAAAACTATAAGAGGCTTTATACTCTACCTCTCACTTAAGGCAAATCCGGTTTTTTATATTCAACAATAATTGTTTTCATTTCAAAACTATTCATCCTTACTCAAACAAGTTTGCTTATATTATCCAAATTCTATCACCTATGTTCCAAATATGAAAAAAAAATTATTTCACTACCACAATCCCGTCAGGGGCATCTATTTCGGTCTTGATCGTTTGATCCGCCTGACGTTCATGCCTCACCTTGATAACGCCATATGGCGTCGGGAAGGTCCCTTCCGCCCATTCCAATTTACCTAAATGGGGCCTGATTTCCACTTTTTTGAATCCCGGCTCCAAAGGGCGTATCCCCAATACATACCGACTCAGCCAAGACGTAGGACCGGAAGCCCAACCATGACAAAAACTATGTCGTAAACCGACATAACAATACGCCCCACCGTCTGCATGGATATCGTATTTTCCAGGAGGTACGATTTCATCAATTCGAGCCGCTTTCTTCAAATCGCTATAAGTCAAATCTTCCCAGAAGGTAGTCGCTCCCAAATCAAGCATTCCTCCCCAGTAATCGGAAATAATTTGCATCGCATCTTCATAATTTCCGGCTTGGGCCAAGGATTCGAGCATGTAATATCCGTAAAAAGTGGAGAAGCCTTCCGCTCCTTTACGAGAAACGATTCCATCAGCGATTTTAGAATCCAACAATCCCGATAAAGCCAATAAGGACGCTGCTTGCTTATTATCTTGATGTTTAGGTCTATAGAGCCTCAATCTTTGGACGGCCTTCTGACAACTATCGGCAAGCTCCCGGTCTCCCAACCAATTTCCTATCTCCTCTCCCGCTTCCATACTCATCAAAGTCAAAGCCTGCAAACCGGCATGAATTACTTTCGGATTCTCCGAAGTAGGCCAATCCAGAAAACGCCCACCCCCTTGCAGGTTTTCTTTATTGCCATCTATATTCCGGATAATCTGGGAGACAAGTCCTTTCACATATTCCTGCTGTTCCCGCAGATAAGCCAGATCTCCTTGATATAAATACAGGTCCCGTTGGATAATCAGCCACCAAAGTGAGTAAGAGCACATCCCATTCATCCATCCGGGTAGAGGTGTATCGTTTTTCCCAAAATCAAGACTTTTTTTCACTACGTCCTGTGCTCCGAAAACCGTATTGACCGTCATGACTTCAGGGTGCAAATCTCCCAACCAAACCAATCGATCCCGCTTAATGCCATCCCATAAATAATCTTGCATGTTTAAATGCACGGTATAGGCACCGGTTTTCCATATCTGATTCAGCCGTTCATCACTGGAATGGAAAGAGCCGATATAAGGAATGTCCCGATATTTAAAAGCCGTACGGACAGCAATCAAAGGTAGCTCCACTCCTTTGTCCAATAGATCAATCCGTACAAACCGGAAACCGGATTCACCTACTTCTACCGTTCCGAGCCAAGGGACATAGGCAACATAATCCCTTACGGCATGCTCATTCGTCGCAGTCGATCCTTCTTCACTCATCGCCTCGCTAACCGATTCTCCTAACCGGACACGGACACGAACGGCTTGTTTCACCTCCCTTATTGCAGCCGCGATTTGTACACTTCCTTGATATTCTTTTCCGAAATCCAATAGAATCCCGGCCGAATCGGATTTAATCGTACTTAAGACACAGCATTTATTTGAACTTACCGCCACCTGGCCGGAAAAAGGCCTTAATAAATTTTCCGGGGATTTAACTCCATTGCCTGTCTGATCGGAGGTCCAAAGAATCCGAACCGGAGAGATATAACTGACTGTCCGTTCATCCTTCTGCCAGGAATCGTGCACAGCGGTGTCGCTAATCGGATTCTGGGAAAATGAGGTCAAAGAAAATGTCGCAAGCAAGACAAATAATCGAAGAAACAGGTTTTTCACATTCATTCGTGTTTCATTTTTGTATTTTACAATTGGTAATATATAACGTTCTGCAAACGTAAGTCCCTTCAATGATTTTTATTGTATGAGATGTTTCAAGAAGTATCGGATTTGTTCCAATTAATATCGAAAATGCTGTAAAAAATTCATAACTATGACTGTGCGCATTCATAGTTGTGAATCCATTCGTTCATAGTTATGACTGAAATTATTCAGTACTATCATTTTTTCAGTTAATAAGCGAATAAAAAAATGACCTTTCTTCAAATGCTTGCGGAAAATTTAAAAACAGTTGCTAAATGAACGAAACCTGATTCAACAGAATAATATATCTACAAATATTACCAAATGAAATAATAATTTTATCTTTGGGGTAACCACAAATCCGAAATTTGATGAAGTCTTTGATTCTAATCCATCTACAAAAACAAGCATTCTTCATAAAAATAGTTTTATGCTTTTTTCTGTTGTATTGCTTCTCCATTCTCCGGGCAGCAGGCCAAAATAATGAGAATTACATCATCAAAAACTCCATTTCCAACCAGCATATCAACGGGTTCTCAGAAGATAAATTCGGTTATATGTGGATCGCTACGGCAAAAGGGCTGTGCCGTTATAATGGATATGAATACGTGCACTACTATAATATCCAGGGAAAGAAAAACAGCCTTCCCTCCGATTTTATTACAAATCTCTACTTGGATGCGGACAAGCAATTATGGATTACAACCGACAAAGGAGCCTGCCGCTATAATTATGATACAAATGATTTCTCTCTGTGCCATTATGTAGACATGACTGACAGCCAACCTTTTGAATATGGCTTCATAGCGGCTGATAACCAACTCTTAGTCTATGGTTTTAATGGCATCAAGAAAATAAACAAAGAGAATCTACAAATCACAAGATATTCGAGATCTTCCTCTTTCATTGTCACGACAGCTATCCAGGATGACTATTCACAAATCTGGATTGGAGGGCGTATCGGGCAAAGCATCTCTTATTCGGACAAAAACCTATCCATATTCGAACAAATGCCGATCCCTCCAGCCATGGAGATTTATTGCTCCTACAAAAATAGAAACGGAGAAATTTGGTTTGGTACCAATAACGGAATTTTGGTAATCAATCCGGCTACCAAGAAGGTGAATCAGCCAGCTTTCATAAAAAAACAGCAAAACGTCTTATCCAGGTTACGTGTAACTGTGATTCATCCGATTGATTCCACGGCACTTTTGATCGGAACAGAAGACAAAGGATTGTTCATTTACCTGCTTTCTTCAGATAAAATAGTAAAAGCGACCGAACAGAACTACTTTATAGATAACAAATCCCGGCAGATCACTTGTTGCTATACCGACTCTAAGAATAATTTATGGGTAGGTACCTTCGATAAAGGATATTTTTTACAACCGAATACTCCCAACCGGTTTAATAAAGACGGAATCCTGAATTCTATCTTTGACGGGATATTCGTCACTCGTATTGCGGAAGATCCTGCCGGGAATCTCTGGCTCGGAACCCGGTATAACGGTTTTATCTACTATAATAACCAGACAAAAAAAGTAAGAGTCTACAACAGTTCTAATTTTGAACCACTCACGCATTCAAACAATAATCTGATCCAATCCCTCTTTGTCGATTCGAAAGGCAATCTTTGGATAGGATACAATAAAACACTGATTCATTGCCAGTTGAAGGATGAAAAGGTCGTTTCTTACCGGGTTTATCCGACGATAAGCGATGTCGTATCAATGGCGGAAGATGACATTGGGCGACTCTGGGTAGGCTCCGACTCCGACGGTATTACGATTTATGACATCTTACAGGGTAAAAATCCCATAAAATTAAAGTTAAATAATCGCTCATGGAATAATATAACACATATTATCCGGTTAAAATCCGGTAAGATGTTATTCTCGGCTTATGATGACGGCATTTACATGATAGATCCCCAAAAAACCCGGATGATCCGGCCGTTGTCTTCCAATAAAGAGCTCCTCTCCTTCTCCAATCGGACCATTTTCTTATTTGAAAATGACAATTCGGATATATGGATCGGAACCTATGGCAAAGGAACCACACAATATACTCCCCGGACCGACAGCTTTAGAGTTTATTCTCCGAAGGATGGGTTGGCGAGTAATGATGTGCTTTCCATCGTGAATGACAGCAAACGGAATCTCTGGTTAAGTACCTCCTATGGAATCTCCAAGTTTAATCCGACAAACTATACTTTCTTTAACTATTATGAAGTAGATGGGATCGGAGGAAACCAATTTCATGAAAAAAGCGTATTAAAATCGAAATCGGGAGAAATCTATTTTGGAGGAAACCATGGCATTACCTATTTTAATCCGGAGAACATAGAAATCGAAACGACTCCCATACCGGTTATCCTGGAAGATTTAAAAATACTGCATGTTAGCGAAAGTATCGGCTTGAAAAACAGCGTCCTGCAAAAACAACTTTCACAAACGGAATCCATTATATTAAATCATAAACAAAATGTTTTCAGTATCGACTATGCCGGTATCGATTTCAATTCGTCCAAGAAAATAAACTACGCCTACCGGTTAATTGGTTTTGACAAAGATTGGAACCAGGTAGGTGATTACCGGCGGGCAACCTATTCCAACCTGCCGGCAGGTGAATATACGTTTGAGGTCAAAGCACAGGGCCCCGACGGCATCTGGAGCAACACCCCCACTAAGCTACATATTACCATAAAAGCGGCACCCTGGCTCAGCGCGCCTGCAATCCTGATCTATATCATTTCAACCTTGTATCTTGTATATCTATCTATCAGCATCTACATCCGAATGAAATTAGATGCCGAACGTATTGCACTGATAGAGAAGGAACGCCGTAACGAAAAGGAAATGAGCGAGATGAAAATACGTTTCTTTACCAACATCTCTCATGAACTTAGAAACCCGCTCTGCATGATTTACGGCCCGGTGAAGAGCCTGATCGATAAAAAAGAACCCCCACAAAATGCTCTCTATTTATTACAATTGGTTAATTCTAATGTAGAGTATTTATTAAGGTTGATCGATCAACTGTTGGATTTTGAAAAAATGGAGAGTAATAGTTTAACGTTGTCTGTCACGGAAACGGATATCGTAAGTCTCACAGAAAAACTTGTCAACAGCTTCTCTTATTATGCACATGAGAAGAATATAGAGATAAGTTTGGATCTCCCTAAAGGTCCTTTATTCGTTCTGGTGGATGCGGATGCGTTCTCGAAAATCACAAGTAATTTATTATCCAACGCCCTTAAATACACTCCGGATCAAGGACATGTAACGATTGAAGTTTTTCTGACGGAGCATGTTGATGAGCCGTTTAAATTAGAGACTACCTCCTCCCGATATATACAGGTAAAAGTGATCGATGACGGAATCGGCATGAATCCATCCGACCTTGAACATCTGTTTGAGAGATACCAGCGTTTTAAAGGGAAGGATCTTTCACTCAAATCGATTTCAGGAAAAGGAATAGGTTTGAACTATGCAAAAAAATTAGTCGAAAAGCATAAAGGAGCCATTTGTGCACAATTGGGCAAAGAAAAAGGGATGATCTTTAGCTTTATCATCCCTATCGACAAAAACTTATATGACATACAGCAGATTAAACAAAACTCAGAAATAAAGAACACGACGGATGCAACGATAGATATTGCAACGACCGATAAAGAGGTGAAAGAGAATCAAAAAGGGCAAGAGCCAAACAGTCTTCATACGGAAACGATCCTAATAGTAGAAGATAATGCGGATCTTCTCCGCTTCTTATCAGACTTACTAACACCGGACTATCATGTCCTCACAGCAGTTGACGGCTTAGACGGATACCGCAAAACAAAAGAAGAAAATATAGATGTTATTCTGAGTGATGTCCTGATGCCGAACATGGACGGTTATGAATTTTGTGGCAAAATAAAGAATGATCCCGAACTTTGTCACATTCCTTTCATTATTCTAACGGCCAAAGTAATGGATCAAAATCTTGTTGAAGGCTACCGGCAAGGAGCCGATATCTACCTGAATAAACCTTTCAATCCTCAGGTTTTATTAGAGATTGTAAAAAATACTTTTGCAAATATTGAGCGTAGAAAATCTACGATCATAAGCGGAAAGATTACACAAAACCAAGAAAATGACAAGACCGAAGAAGGGGTGCAGTTAATGCTAAACCCTCTTGACGAAAAGTTTTTGCATAAGCTTCACGAATACATTGATCATCATATCACGGATTGCGAATTGAATGTCAGTGTTCTCGGAAAAGAGTTAGGTTTTAGCCGGACTAATTTCTATCGAAAAATCAAAGCCTTGACCGGCTATTCCCCAAACGATTTTCTTCGTATATACCGATTGAACAAAGCGGCGGAACTCATCCTCAAAGGTGAATATTCCATTAACGAAATCAGTGATTTGACAGGATTCAGTTCGCATTCCCATTTTTCCAACGCGTTCAAAAAACATTTCGGAGTAAGTCCGAAAAACTATAAAGGATAAATATTTATTTCATTATCAATTCAGGAATGAAAATTTAATCTCTTGAATAATTACTCCCACTAATTTATCTATTAATCAGCGGGAGTAATCAAGTTTCAATATTCAACAGCCTTAAATATCATAGGCGGAAAAACATCGTTTTCATTAGCATTATACCTAACAATTGTAAAATTAATTTTACTGATTTTCCTTTACGGTATAATGTATTCTCTTACGGGAGAGTCCAACGTTTCTAAAGCTCCATCCGGCAAATAGGTAGTAAATATGCGAATTTCATCACCGGTATTCAACCCCTTAAGAATTGTTTGGGTTTCTCCATTTTCTACTCGAATAGATTGCTCGGCATCTCCTATTTTATATATTACTGTGACATACTGAATAGCATTGCTCGCAATCGCGTCCCATTGGATCAACCTACTGCCGTCGGTTTGTTTTGTGATAGAAGATACGTTTCTATTCCTCAATGTTTGGACATAAGAATCACCATATATCAAAACCGTAAGTTCTTTAGATAAAGAAAAATGTCCTTCATCATCTCTTGTAATAAATTCAAAGATATAATTGCCTTCCTCCATATTTGTCAGATCATGCGTAATGGGTATTCTTCCGCTTTGCGTACGGTTTACGTCAATAACAACAGAATCCGCCCGTTGATTCCAATAGATTACAGTACTCACGATACGCGGATCGCTATTAACTTCCCACGTAAACCTAACCTTCTCATATCCTGCATATGCTTTAAGCGAATCGACAACTCCGGTGTAAATATCCTCCCCTTCATCAAAATATTTCTGATGAATACTGTTCACGTTATCACAAGCCGATACTATATACAAAAGGAACAAGGGTAGAATTACCGGTAATCCCTTTTTTATGCTTTCTATAAAGAATGAAATTATATGTCTATTCATTTTCTCTGTATTTTGTATAAATTATTAATTGCCTTCATCTCTTATACCGTCATCACCGAAAAATGAGACTTCATTGATATGCATGGCTGCAGTCCTTGCCCAAGTTTCTTTAACAACAAAACGGACATAGCGTATTTCTCCTACGCCCTGTTCAAATGTAAATTCAAATCCGGCATCCTGAGCTGCTTTATCTTCATCCGTTACTTGTCCCAACGGAAGACCGGAAGGTTTGATCACTTCAAAATCACCTAATTTTACCCATTCATTTTGCCACTCAGTTCCGCTCCAATAAGTATCATTGATATCGTGGCTTAATTCTTTTGCTCCCCATACCTCAAAATAACGAAGATTGTGTTGATTATAATAATATGATTCTCCTCTGCTCCAAAGCATAAAACGGCTCAACTGAGCTTCTACTCCCAGATCAATGGTAAAGGTTTGTGGAGGAGTGAATCCGGCATCAGGCACTGTATGCCATAATACCGTTAAACTCCCGTCCCATATGTTTTGGATCGGCCGGCCATTGTGAGAAGTGGTATTATCTCCTAACAAATGGCCGTCTTTAAATTTCTTTTTATCCAGTTCTTTCTCATATAACGGAATTGCCGGAAGAATAAGCGTATCAGTAGTGTTCCCAAAACGGTCGAGCAAACTGACTCCAAACAAACGTTCTTTGGTATCATAACCTCTGATCGCCCGTTTTTCTTCCTCCACACTTGAAAAGACTAAATCCCGCTCTTCCCATTGCCCGGAATCACCCATTGCATACAGAAAAGCTCCGATCAATGCATTCGTCTCATTTTGCCACCGTATAATTACACCTCCGAAACTGGGCTCCATTGTGATTGTTTTGAATATACTTTGGTAAGGAGGTTCCAAAGGAGTAAAGGAACCTACATAAGGTTCCGATCTATTTTCGCTATGATCTACCAGATAGAGAGTAAACTCACAAGGGGCAATCTCTCCCAATCCTTCAACAATCAAATAATTATTGTAAATAGAGGAGCGAACTATTTTCTTTTCTCCTTTGAACATATATTCGCAAATCACATAAGAAATATCCGTTTCCTTAGGTAAATCATAATAAATTTTACCTCCTCCGGGCAAGGCTTCTGTTTGTACATGGGTTATGGACGACGGCGGTATGCTGTCTATTGGATTTTGTCCAACCCGATCTTCATCACAAGAGGTTATCAAGATCACCATAATAATCCCTGCAATATATCTGAGGAGAAATCTTTCCCCTAATTTTAAAGCTATTTGTCTCATTTTATGAATTCTATTAAATGAATAAAACACTTACCATCCTGGATTTTGTACTAAATTGAAATTCTGTATAAGGCTTGTCGTCCATAATGGCCACAGATAATCTTTGGTAGTGAAATTACGATTACTATAATAGGTAACAATATGATAGTACTCTTCCGGTTTTACCCCTTGATAGTCCCATCCTTCTACCGGCTTATTCATATAACTCATCGCATCTTTCCAACGACGAAGATCAAACGGACGTTGCCCTTCAAAAGCCAATTCGATTAACCGTTCTCTCTTGATAATTTCGCGCATTCCCTCTTTAGTCGAAGGTTTAGCCGGAATAGATGAATATTTCGCCCAGGAATCGACAACTCCTTCCAAACCTGCCCGTATACGAATGCTATCTACCCACTGATAGACCTCATTATCAGGAACATCTTTTATTTCATTCAAAGCCTCGGCTTGTAACAAATAAAGATCGCTTAACCGTATAATAGGTATTGAGAATCTCCAGGGACTTGCCGAGGTCGTGGTCGTCCCAGATCTGAAACTAACTAGTTTTTTGATAAAATAACCGGTTATAATGTGACAATCGGCATATACAACGCCATGATTATCTCCGCTACGGTTTTTAATAACAAGGGTTTCACTCTCTTTCTGGGCTAACATTTCATACAAACTGCGGTCAAAAGCCAAATGTGCATAGAAACGAGGTTCCCGGTAATAATTCAGGTTTGCCGTAGTTTCTCCTTTACTAACGTAATATTGATGAAAAGAACCCGTGTCCTTTCTCATCTCATAACGTCCCGTATAATTCCAGGAGGGATCTTCGTCAATAGGCACTCCATGGTTCGTATAATATTGTTCCGCAACTTTTAAGGTAGCGCTTAATTCCGAGGTACCTCCATAAGAAGCGAAAAACTTCGGAGTACAATAATTTTGGAATTGATTTGCATTTGCATATGCCGGATGCGCCCAGATAATCTCCGGATTTTGGACGGGTCTTTCACAGACAGCTCCTCTTAAGGTATATTTCAACAAAGTGGCATCCGACATAGTTTCGAATCCCCGCTGGTAATGGTATAAAGCATGCCCGTTTGCATGACAAATCTCAATAGCTTCCCTGACAGCTTCCAGCGCACGGTTCCATTTGCTTCGATCTTCTTGTGTCGGAACCAGTTGTATGCCTCTTTTGTCTTTAAAATTTGCATAATCCGGGTTTCCATTGAGTAACGGACTGGCCGCCCACACCAGGACTTTTGCCTTAACCGAAGCCGCAATAGATTTAGTGATCCGTCCCATTTCAGTAGTAGTTTCCTCTATTTGATCGGGAAGATTCTCCACGGATTCATCTATCAGATTAACAATATAATTGACAACCGAATCCACCGGTTCACGGAATACACGCACGTCTTCCGTCTCGGCATTTACAGGAAGATTTTTATCCATAATAGGAATAGGTCCATACAATTGTAATAGAAAATAATGCAAATAGGCCTTAATGAATTTCACTTCCGAGACCCAACGAACACGTTCCCATGCTTCTAAATCGGGTACCCGTTCTATATTGTCCAGAAAAATATTACAATCACGGATTCCGATCCATAAGCCTCGGCCGTCTCGTCTGCCATCCCAATAATTCTGAAAAGGATCCGCCGAATTTTGGTCGTTCCGGGCCATTCGCGCACCGCTTCTATTATTTAAACCTGTGACATCGATATCCCACCAGATTTCATCGGCCCCTACATTCCCCGGATAAGTAAAAGGATCATTTTGATTGGGTAACATATTGTAGCACGAAAACAAAAACTTTTCGGAATTAATCCGGTTGGAAAAAGCATTATCCATGGTTGCCACCCCATCAGGCACCACATCCAGATAATCGGAACAACCGGGGAAGAGAACTGCGGTAAAAAATAAAGCCAAAAGTTTCGCTGTCTTTATGATCTGTTTCATAATATATTTACAATTAAAATTCCACATTAACGCCCACATTAATCACTCTCTGCAATGGATAATTGAACGCCTTACCGGCCTGTTCAGGATCCCATAATTTGAATTTCCTTATTTGGAAAAGATTACTCCCCGAAGCGTAAATACGGATACTCTTTAAATGCATCGGCTTAATGAAGTGTTCAGGTACCGTATATCCTATTTCCGCTGTTTTGAGACGCAGGAAGGATCCGTCGCGCATCCACCACGTACTCACTACATTATTATTACTTATAGCCGTAGCCGACAATCGGGGCCACAAGGCATAAACGTCGCGATTGTCTTCGGACCAGTGACTATCGGCAATCGCTTGTAAAAGGGCCCGGTCGTTTGTACGCGTTGTAATATCCGGATCCCCGCTTACAAACGGAGCTACATTAGCCGGCTCGATCCAAAAGGCGGAACGGGCGGATCCTTGGAAGAAACAAGAGATATCAACCTGCTTATAACCCAATGAGAATCCGAATCCGTAAATGACTTCCGGCGTAGTTGGATAACCGATAGGAACCCGGTCATTCTCATCAATGCGTCCGTCTTTATTAATATCCTTATATTTTATATCGCCCGCGCCGTATTCTCCGAATGTCTGAGTGGGAGAATTTTTCACCTCCTCGTCATCCAGGAAAAGCCGTTCGGCAATATAGCCCCATTGCTGAGAAATCTTTCGCCCCACATGCGATCTCCAGGGAGTAGCCGAATAATCGGGTTCTTCGTATATTTCATATTTACTGGCTGCATAGGTAAAGTTTCCTCTGCCTACAGCCCAAAAATCGGGAGTAAACGATTTATTATAATCGATAGAAAATTCAATTCCACTCCCATTGGCTTTACCGATATTCGCTTTTGGCGTAGCCTGCAACCCCATCGTAGTCGGAATATCGGCCCTTGTTTGCAATATATTACTTCTGCTTTCCCTGAAATAATCCACCTGGACTTCCATGCTATTCCATAAGTTCAACTCTAATCCGAAATTGCTTTTTTTGCTAATTTCCCATGTAATATAAGGATCTTCGTAACGGGAAATGGAGATGCCCGGACGATAATAACCATAAGTGTCACCAAAAGAAATTCCTCTACCGGCATCATTCATACTCAAATTGGAGAGATAGTAAAACCGGTCTTCTTTATCTCCGATTTCGTCATTACCTACCAAGCCATAGGTCGCTTTCAATTTTAATTTCGAAATTGTTTTTGCATAAGGCTTCATAAACGACTCGTTACTAACGATCCATCCGATACCCGCCGAAGGGAAAAATCCCCATCGCTCGTTTTTAGAAAACCGTTCCGAACCGTTATAACCGAAGTTTGCTTCGAAAAAATACCGGTCTTCATAGCTATAAGTCGCTCTACCCGCCAACCCTGCATTCCTTTGGGGAAGGGACAATTGAAGGGTATTATAAGTATTGTCTTTCTTCTCCCGTACCGTAAAGACCAACAATCCGGAAAGAGCATGCTTTTCAGCAATCGTAGTATTATATTGTAAAGCTCCTTCAAAATACATCGTATTTTCCATTTTCCTGTCTCCCGGCACATAATCGAGATAATCCGTACCATCATCCGGATTGAGAGCTAATAATTTATAATCGTCAGAACCGCTAAATTGGGGAGACAAGGCATAATAGAAAGGGTTGTATTGCCGCCTTACTTCCAACTGAGCAAACCGGTTTACATTGAACATACCTCTTGCAGACAAGCCTTTGGTTATAAAATCCATATTCTGTTTCATCTCAAATTGCACATACATGGAAGACCGGTCATTCGATTTATATCCTTTCAGCATCTCTGCATAAGGGTTCAAATAACTACCGGAACCTGTATTTCCGAAAAGAATATGCTTCGTATAAATATTGGCAGCATCGGGTTCATAATAAGGTAAAAAATAAACGGGATTAGCCAAGACCGCTTTATTGTATAAATCCGTACCACCGTCCAAAGGACCTTGATAATCATCAAACGTTCCACTCAGACGAATAATAGCTTCGGTTGTTTTTGTCAGATTTACATTGACATTCGACCGCAAAGTATATTTATCCATGCTGATATTGTTGTTGAAATTTTGACGTTTGTCCACCTTTAGGATGCCTTTGTCACGGGAATAGGAAGCGGCGATATAATAACGGGCCACTTTACTTCCACCGCTGATATTCAAATTATAACGCTGGTTAAAAGTATTTTTATCAAACAAAAGATCTTGCCAGTCTATAGCCGGATAACGAACCGGATCAATGCCTCTTTCCGTATAATTGATTTTCTTTTCATCATAGGGGAGACGCGTTCCCGGAGTCCTCGTACGTACAGCTTCGTTATGCAGTTTCATATAAGTAACAGGGTCTGCGAGATCGATATTCTCCGTCGGAGAAGAAAAAGAACCTTCTGAGCGGAATTGAACCTTCACCCCTCCTTCTGCTCCTTCTTTCGTTGTCACCAGTATAACGCCATTGGCGCCGCGAGCTCCGTAAAGCGCTGTTGCATTTGCATCTTTCATAATGGAGAAAGCGGCGATATCATCTGTCGTTAAACGGGCAAGATCCTCTGTAGTCATTTCCACTCCATCGATCAAAATAAGCGGATCTACTTTTCCCGTACCGAAACTGGTTACACCACGAATGAAGAACTGGGCATTATCCTGTCCGGGCTCTCCCGTACGTTGATAAGAGATTAGACCGGCAATTCGTCCGGCAAAAGCAGTGGTTAAGTTACTGGAAGGAACTTTCAAGTCCGACGGCTTCACCGTAGAGACGGAAGCAATCACCGATTCCTTCTTTTGCTTTCCGAAAGCCACAACAGTGACTTCGTCAAGTTCACTGGTCGCAGGTGCCATTGCCACTTCAATATAAGTTTTCTCTTTTACTTCGATGATCTGGGACGTCATCCCGATAAAAGAAAAGACTAATTTATCCGAAGGGCTGGCTTTCATTTCAAAAGTTCCGTCCACATCGGTCGTGACACCTCTTGTCGATTTATCGATCAGGATACTGACGCCGGGCAGAGGATCTCCGGTACTCGCTTCAAGAACCTTCCCTTTGACCGTTTTTTGAGTTTGCGCCATTAGCAATAAAGGTGCAAAGAGAAAGAGAAGTAAAAAAATGATTTTGATTTTTCTTTCCATGTTTACATGTATTAAGGTTAAATAAATAAGTATTAGAATTCATATCACGGTCATATTTTACATAGATTATCCTTGGTCTGGAGCGCGTTGTTTTTATCATTTCCAGAGCGGACTATAGTCGAAACTTCTCTAAAGGAGTAATGTAGAATTCCTATTAACAAATAAAGGTTCCTCATAAGCATAATAATTAATTGATTTTTATTGATTTGCATTGTTTCATTTTAAGAAATCACATCCGCATTATTTTTTATACGGTTAAAGAGTAATTGAAAAGAAGTACTATAATCAGGGTGTGCTAAAACGGTATTAAATAAAGGTTGTTTTGTCATAATGAATCATTCAAGTTAAAAGTTAACAAATTATTATTTGATCCAAATCACGCCTGTGTGCGTACACAATAATGATTACGACCGTTGCTCTATCTTATCTTCCCTATAAAAAACTTCTTCCTTTTAAGAAGAAGAAAGATTTACAGCAATACATAAATTGCATTAGGTTTTCCTTATTTTAGCTATAGAAAAAGCTTTATTGGATCAAGGGTATGCCATTCCAGAAAACTCTGTGATAAAAAGTTTTTCAGCAAAAAGTGCATTCTTCCGCAAACACCTCATTTTGTCACTGAATATCAGGAGAATAATATTGATATCATTTATTTAAGACTAAACTTTTAATAAAACAACTATTTATGAGAGTATTACTAAAGACAAAAATATTTTTTCTAAAAAAATATTCAACCGTTTGTTCACGATTAAAATATTTTATATATTTAACCCCGATATTATAAGCATTATTAGTAAAATTCTTCTTCTTNGGATCAATGCCTCTTTCCGTATAATTGATTTTCTTTTCATCATAGGGGAGACGCGTTCCCGGAGTCCTCGTACGTACAGCTTCGTTATGCAGTTTCATATAAGTAACAGGGTCTGCGAGATCGATATTCTCCGTCGGAGAAGAAAAAGAACCTTCTGAGCGGAATTGAACCTTCACCCCTCCTTCTGCTCCTTCTTTCGTTGTCACCAGTATAACGCCATTGGCGCCGCGAGCTCCGTAAAGCGCTGTTGCATTTGCATCTTTCATAATGGAGAAAGCGGCGATATCATCTGTCGTTAAACGGGCAAGATCCTCTGTAGTCATTTCCACTCCATCGATCAAAATAAGCGGATCTACTTTTCCCGTACCGAAACTGGTTACACCACGAATGAAGAACTGGGCATTATCCTGTCCGGGCTCTCCCGTACGTTGATAAGAGATTAGACCGGCAATTCGTCCGGCAAAAGCAGTGGTTAAGTTACTGGAAGGAACTTTCAAGTCCGACGGCTTCACCGTAGAGACGGAAGCAATCACCGATTCCTTCTTTTGCTTTCCGAAAGCCACAACAGTGACTTCGTCAAGTTCACTGGTCGCAGGTGCCATTGCCACTTCAATATAAGTTTTCTCTTTTACTTCGATGATCTGGGACGTCATCCCGATAAAAGAAAAGACTAATTTATCCGAAGGGCTGGCTTTCATTTCAAAAGTTCCGTCCACATCGGTCGTGACACCTCTTGTCGATTTATCGATCAGGATACTGACGCCGGGCAGAGGATCTCCGGTACTCGCTTCAAGAACCTTCCCTTTGACCGTTTTTTGAGTTTGCGCCATTAGCAATAAAGGTGCAAAGAGAAAGAGAAGTAAAAAAATGATTTTGATTTTTCTTTCCATGTTTACATGTATTAAGGTTAAATAAATAAGTATTAGAATTCATATCACGGTCATATTTTACATAGATTATCCTTGGTCTGGAGCGCGTTGTTTTTATCATTTCCAGAGCGGACTATAGTCGAAACTTCTCTAAAGGAGTAATGTAGAATTCCTATTAACAAATAAAGGTTCCTCATAAGCATAATAATTAATTGATTTTTATTGATTTGCATTGTTTCATTTTAAGAAATCACATCCGCATTATTTTTTATACGGTTAAAGAGTAATTGAAAAGAAGTACTATAATCAGGGTGTGCTAAAACGGTATTAAATAAAGGTTGTTTTGTCATAATGAATCATTCAAGTTAAAAGTTAACAAATTATTATTTGATCCAAATCACGCCTGTGTGCGTACACAATAATGATTACGACCGTTGCTCTATCTTATCTTCCCTATAAAAAACTTCTTCCTTTTAAGAAGAAGAAAGATTTACAGCAATACATAAATTGCATTAGGTTTTCCTTATTTTAGCTATAGAAAAAGCTTTATTGGATCAAGGGTATGCCATTCCAGAAAACTCTGTGATAAAAAGTTTTTCAGCAAAAAGTGCATTCTTCCGCAAACACCTCATTTTGTCACTGAATATCAGGAGAATAATATTGATATCATTTATTTAAGACTAAACTTTTAATAAAACAACTATTTATGAGAGTATTACTAAAGACAAAAATATTTTTTCTAAAAAAATATTCAACCGTTTGTTCACGATTAAAATATTTTATATATTTAACCCCGATATTATAAGCATTATTAGTAAAATTCTTCTTCTTCTTAAAAGGAAGTGGACTTTTTTGTATTAAGACTTCCCATTATAGCCTCAACGGTTAAAATCAATTGATAATAAACCAATTGCATAATACTAAATAGACGAACGTTTCTCCGCCTACTGCTGGGGAAATTATCGGCTCGACAGGAAACAGGGTTGAATATAGGCAAGATAGAGACGCTTATCCTAACCGGCGAGATCCCTAAAGGAATCGTATTGATGACCTACAAAAATTTTCCGCTGGACCTTGCCAAACAACTGGGTAACCGCGCCAACAACCTTTACCCACCGGAATGGAGGATCCGTACCGGTTATTGGCCGGAAAACGTGAAAACTTTATAGGGAGATTTGCCTTGGTGAACATACAATGAAAGCGTATTACTTCTATCTTTGCTTAGAGCATAAGAAAAAGGAAAAGAAATGAATAACGATCCTAACAAAACCTTCCAATTAGCCACAGATATTATACTGAATACGGGACAATCCGTCTTCCTGAGCGGAAAGGCCGGAACCGGAAAAACCACTTTCCTGCACCATATCCGCCACCAAACGACCAAAAACATAATCGTGGCGGCTCCTACCGGAGTAGCTGCCATCAATGCCGACGGCGTAACGCTCCACTCACTCTTCCAACTCCCTTTCGAGGCTTATACGCCCGATTTCGAAGGCAAAAGCAAACTGGATTATCATGCGCGGCTCCGGAAATCGAAGATCAATATGCTTCGGGAACTGGAACTGCTCGTCATCGACGAAGTGAGTATGCTGCGCGCCGACACGCTGGACGCCATCGATGCGCTCCTGCGCCGTTACCGCTATGACCAACGGCCGTTCGGAGGCGTACAAATGCTGTTTATCGGCGATCTGTTCCAACTTCCTCCGGTTGTGCAGGATGCCGAATGGGAACGGCTGAAGGCGTATTATCCGACTCCTTTTTTCTTTCATGCGCAGGCTCTGAAGAAATATCCGATCCTGCATATCGAACTGACCACCGTCTTCCGCCAGAACGATCCGGTCTTTATCGACCTCCTCAACCGGGTACGCAATAACGAGGCGACGGATGCCGATATCCAACGCTTGAACCAACAGTTCCAACCCGGATTCCAATTGCCTAAAGAAGAACGGTATGTACTCTTGTCTACCCATAACTACAAGGTCGACCGGATCAACCAAGGAGAACTGGCAAAGTTACCAGGGAAGGAATATTTGTTTAAAGGAGTCATTTCCGGCGACTTCAATGAATATTCGCTCCCGGCGGATACGGAGCTGCGGCTGAAGGAAGGCGCCCAGGTCATGTTCACCAAAAACGACAACGGGGAAGGACGCCGGTATTACAACGGAAAGTTGGCCCAGGTAATCCGTCTCAGCGAACGGCGGATTGTCGTTGAATTTGAAGAGGGGAATACGATGGAAGTAGAACCGGAGACCTGGAAGAACATCCGCTACACGCTACACGCAGATACCAACCGGATCATCGAGGAAGAAATCGGGACTTACCGCCAATACCCGCTACGGCTGGCCTGGGCGATTACCATCCACAAAAGCCAAGGGCTGACGTTCGACCGGGTAGCGATCGATGCAGGGCAGGCTTTCGCTTCCGGGCAAGTATATGTCGCCCTGAGCCGCTGTACCTCCCTCGAAGGCATTCTCCTTTTCTCCCGGATTTATCCGCAAGCCATCCGTACAGATGAAGATATCGTCGATTTTTCCAGCCAGAATACACCGCCCGAAGTGTTGGAAGAAGTGCTTCAAAAAGAAAAGCCGGCCTATTGCGCCATGCGGCTGAAGATGGCATTCAATTGGCAACCGGTCGTCCGCTCGGTCGACTCGCTGACCGACCTTATCCAATCCAAACAGATCCCCGGAAAGGAAGCGGCCATCCGTCTATCCCTGGAGATGAAGCAGGCGGCGGAACGGCAACAAAACATCGCCCTGCGCTTCCAGAAAGAATTGGATGATTTCTTCTTCTCCCACGGATTGACGGAGGAAGCGATCGCACACCTTCGCATCCGCATACAAAAAGCCGTCACCTATTTCCATAAGGAAATGCAGGAACAACTTTTAACGCCACTCGACACGCACCTGATGCGAATGAAACAGGCCTCCCGTATCAAGCAATACCTGAAGGCCGCCGGAAGCATCCGGGACGCCATCGCCGGCTTCATGGAAAAACTGGAAAAGCTGCGTTTCGGAAATATATTGATGACCGAAGGACTGACTTTCGACAAACCGATCGTTCCTTCCGCGCCCGGCCCTTCGGCTCCCTCCGATACGAAAAATCCGAAAGAGGCCAAAGCCAAGCAACCCAAAGGAGCTTCCACGCTGGAAAGTCTCGCCCTTTACCGGGAATACCAGTCTGTTCTCCGGGTAGCTGCCGAACGCCACCTCTCCCCCGTCACTATCGAAGCCCATCTGGCCCAAGCCATTGCCGCCGGTGAACTGTCGGTCTACGACCTTGTCCCGGTCGACCGCGTAAACGCCATCATCCCTTATATCGAAGACGTACAGCCCGCCACTCCGCTTTCTCCCATCAAGCAGCGGTTGGGGGAAGGCTATTCCTATCTGGAAATCAAGGCCGTACTCAGCCATTTGCTCTATGAAAAGAAAAAACAATAAGCGGCTGAAAAATTCACCCGCATGAACAAAAAAATTGAGTATACTGGATGCTCTGATCGAGTATACTCAATGCGAAGAATGAGTATACTCACTTTTTCCATTGAGTATACTCATTTTTTAATTAGATTGAAAGGCTTTTAGACAAGCCAGAATCAGGTAAATCTCCGTTCGGTGCCAGCCTCCCGGCTGCACCGTATATAAAAAGCTCCCGCTTTGCCTATAATAAAACTACATTCTCATTTAATAGGTGCGAGCCGGGAGGTTCGTCTCTACATCCAGCACAGCCGGGAGGCTGGTGCTGAACAAGAGAGAGAGAGAGAGAAATTAAACAATCTGTTATGCAATTATGCCAAAATAAGGTAAACCACCGGGATGAGCAGGCCGGCCAGTAGATACCACTTCCCTCTGCCCGATATGCCGCTTTTCCCTTTAACCATCACCAAGCCGGACAGGGCAAAGAAGATAAGGGAAACGGCAAAGAAATCGGCCATCACACTCCATCCTTTTATCTGGTTATAATGCAGCTTGTTGATCCAATAAACGAACTGCCGCTTACTATGTTTTTCATAATCCAGCGTCCCGGTGGAAGAATTGTATACCCCTACCCCGCCTTCCAGCATCAGACGCAGATGCTGTTCGTCAACAGGCAAGATCTTACGTAGCGGAGGAAGCTCCTTACGATCATTCCACCAATAGGTAAGCTCTTCGGAGTTCAATCCTTTTGAAGCCTGCAGGGTCACTTCTTCCGTACGGAAAGCCGGGTCTTTCCCATTCATATGATTGAGCAAGATGCCGGAAATGGCGTATACCAAGCAAACGCCGACCATCAGGAAACCCACATCACGGTGGATGATCCTCGCCCAACGGCGGATCGTGTTACTGCCCGATGACATTATACTCTTCACCATCCATGTAATAGAGTGCGTAATAATCCTTATGGTTCTTTTTCATCCAGTCACGCATCTCGTTGATATTGGCAAGTTCCGCCTGGCAGGTTTCAGCCGAACCGTCTTCTTGCACTTTCTTTTCATTCACCTCTTTTTCGTAATTATCGATATATTCTTTCGTCAGGCGGCGTTCTTTTACGACTCCGGTAATCGCCAGTTCCGAGCCTACCAGTTCACGGTTGAATCCGCCGATATTCCCTTTGGCTTCAACACGCATAGTTACATTCTCATGATCACCGACAATAAAGCATCGTTTACCCGAATGCTTGCAGGTATGGGTAACACTGCCTTTCACCGTTACCGTCTTGTTGACCAACTGGTCTGCAACCGCCAGCAAACTATCCAAAGAATAAACCGGCACATTGTCTGCAACGACAGCTACCTCCGTCGAATCGACGGTACTATCTGAGTTCCCTGCATTTTTGTTTCCACAAGCAGCCAGGCATAATGCGAATGCGGCTAAAATAAAAATCTTCTTCATACTTTATTTATTTTTAAAATTAGGCATAATAAGCAAGGCAACCAAACCCGCGACACCGGTAAGGAGCAGGTAGATTGCATGAAATAATTTTCTTCCGGATGTATTCGGCACTCCGATAGCTACAAAGATAGCTAATAAGGCATTCACAACAAAACCGTATATACCCGTCACGAGAAAACGAGGTTGGATATAATTACTGTCCGAGCTTTCAAAAGCCAAGTAATAAGGGAAGGCCCATTTTGATACGGCATCCCATTTGCCGGGTGTCCGCTCGATCGTATATTCGGCAATCCGTCCGAGCGATTCGGTATCCAGGGCGAAACATTTCTTCCTTTCGGGTGTAATTACGGAAACCGTCCAATCCAGCAAATTCCCCATCAAGATCACCTGATCTCGTTGCTTGTCGATCGGATCGATACCAAGTTGAAGCGTCTTATAGTCCGATCCGTCATTTTCAATAATAAACATCTCTCCTTTTTCGCTGAACAGAAACCCATAGAATCGCTTGTCCGCCACCTCCAACATAGAAAAATGAGCGACGTCTATCCGTTCGCCTATTTTCGTATCCTTCACATAGGGACGGTTGTTCACCATCTTCATATGAAACAATTGATGATCGGCATCCAAGATAAAATAACCCTCGTCATAAGGTTTACGGGGATTCGGATTGCCCGCCAACCATTGTGCAGGGAACCGAAAACCTTCCTTCTCCAAGGCTTTCTGAAATAGGGCGCTCTTCTTTACATTAACCGTATTTTTTTCTGCATCAATGAATTCTATCCGGTCTTTCAGACGGAAAACATCGTCCGGCATTTCCAGGCCGACCCGCTTGGGCATACTCTCAAATAAAATATACAGGCCGTTCACCGGTGTATGAATGTCTTTCGGGTCATAGCGGTAGACCACGGATTTCATACGTAAGATTTGCGGGGTAATTTCATGCCCTTCGATGGAATCCGGCAGAGCCCCGTCCGTCATTAGCTGCCGGTAGTTCAACATCGGCATCAGCGAATCAAATTGGGCCGTATTATATTGGTTCCCATCCACATCTTTCATCGGGAACTTTTTATTCTTATAATCGATCAGACAGATCTTTTTGAGAATAGAACTGTAATACATGAAGGGGTATTGGTCCGGTGTATAAGTTGCAATACGTACCAGAGAAGGAATGCCCCACATTCCGATCAAGGTAATAAACAACAGGATGATTAGATAGATACTTTTCTTATATTTCATTGTTTTAATCTTCTATAAATTAATTTCCTTTTATTGAGCTCCGTCTTTAAAGCGGGCCATCGAATAGAAAGGAAAAGAAAAACTGATTAGTAACAGGACCACTAGGTAAGGAATAAAAGGGCTATATGCTCCGGGTAAGGCGGAAGTGTAAAGAACCGACAGGAAGGCTGCCGTAGCAAAAGCATAGCCGATCCGTTGGCGCCATACCGGCTCAAGGCAGATCCAGGACGTCAACAAATAACCGAAGAACCCGCCCAGAACAGGTGGGGCAGAGCTCCGGAACATATTCGCCAGGATTTCTCCCGGATAATAAAACGACAGCCCGGCAGACAGAACCATATAAGTCAATGCATAGAGAACAAACAGTGATAAGACACCGTACAACAACATCGTCGTTAGGATCCTCACTTCCGTCAGAGGCAAATGCAACGTTAACTTCAGCCGTTTATCCGTCATCTCCGGTGCAAATTGGGATACGGCCAGCAAGATTCCGGCCAGCACAGGCAACCATTTCATTAGATCCGGCAGTATAGGCATCCCTTTCAATATCACATTCGACCAGACCGAAACGGCTCCCGATACACGGAAGAGCTGCCCGTTCGTAATAAACGCATAGACAATCATAGCAGCAAAAATAAGCCCCAGAATCGTGATCACACGCCGGGTTTTAATCCATTCTTTAAATAATAAGGATTGCAACATCTTGTTTTTATTTTTTAGTATTTACCTGTCAATCCGATGAAGGCGTCTTCCAAAGAGAGCGTCTCCTCCTTTAATTCACTCGTTTGGTACGGAGCCAATAACCGGCTTACCTCTGCTTTCGGAAGGAAAGAATAGGTTTCCCAAGCCGCACCGATCCGCTCCGTATTCCATAAGCCTTCGATCGGCTCGATCCGGTCACTGCCTGCTGTAAAACGGTAACGCTTGAAGTTTCCTAAGATATAGTTTGTCGGTTGATGCAATAATATTTTCCCATAGTCCAGGATGATACAATCGTCAATCAGCATTTCCATATCCTGAATGATATGGGAGGTCAGGAAAATCGTCTTATCCTCTGCAGTTGCATACTCCTTCAGATATTCGATGAACAGGCGGCGGTAACCCGGGTCCAGCCCCATCGAAAAATCGTCTAATATCAGCAAATCGGGATTTTGGGCGAAAAGTAATCCCAACGCCACTTGGGAACGCTGACCGCAGGACATGGTACTGATCTTCTGCGTCTGCGTTACCTGCAATTTCTTTAGCAATTCGAAATAGGCGTCCCGGTTCCACTTCGGAAAGAAGCGGCTATAGAAGCGCTCGATCTGTAACACATTAAAATAGGTATGCTGAATGTGTCCTTCCAGTAAAAGCCCGATACGTGCCTTCGTCGCCGGTGTAAAATGCTCCATTTCTTCGCCGAAGATGCGGCACACGCCCGACTGCGGACGGAGATATCCGTTCAGAATGTTGATAATCGTTGTTTTCCCTGTACCGTTTTTGCCCAGCAAGCCGAGAATCTTGCCTTTTTTGACTTCGAAACTCAGATCCTTGTATATAAGTTTCGGTCCATAATAGTGTGTTATTTTATCACACTGAATAACTGTATCCATATTTATTTTTTAATCTAACCTAAGTAAAAAAAGAGACTTTTTCTATTTATCCGTTCTAAACTTAAAAACCGACGCCAATCGTCAACGTCAGCTCATTGAATGTTTTTCCTATATAGTCGGTAGAAAAGGCTTCCGTCAAAGCATAATCCAACCGTGCATACCCCTTCATTCGATCCCTGAGCAACCGGGAATAGCAGAAACCGACATCCCCTCTGACACGATCTGTCGTCCAATATTCATATTCACGGTATAAATACCGGTCCAAGCTCGCCGGAGAGGTCTGGCTTTGCGAAGAATCATATTTTCCATCCTGCTTTTCATTTCCTCCGCCCGAAAGATATCCGATCCCTAAGAAGCAACTATATTGGTTGTTCCCTCTGATCAGGTTCCGGGAAGCAGAAACATCCAGATGGATTTGATGGATATCTTGTTTCCGGTAATTCGGATAAAGGGAAACCGTTTGCTTCCTTTCCTGGTAACCGGCAAATGCATTCAATACCCAACGGGGGTTTTCCTCCTCAATTCCTAAATAGGCGGTATATTCCCCTTTGATATTCCATAACGTTTGATCCAACATTTGCGTCTGTCCGATATATTTGATAATGGTATTGCCTGAAGCCTGGGTCTCTTTCCGGTATGAATTTTCATAATTGGCAAGCTGCTCCCGGCGGAGATTCAGAGAAAATGCATGCAATGCATTTTGCTTCCGAAATGACAAATTACCGCGATATTCCAGAATCTTCGAATCATGCTCGTCATATACAATACTTGTCGTCCCGCGTTTACCGTAGTATCCATCCCGTCCTTGCATACCCAACTCATTATAGAAAGACCATTCCGGGGTGATTGTAAAGTCTAATTGAAGGGAAACTCCATGGAACTCTTCGAAAAGCGGGGTTTTAGCATTCCCTTTCGTATAGCCGTCGTTATCACTGAAACGTTCCTGCTGTCCGTAAAAAGCGCCGAAATCGATCAAGGTATTAAACTGCTGATCCGTATTTCCGTACATATCAAACCTGATTTCTTCCGTCCTCCTTCGATACGAATAATTGACTCCCGCTGATAAGAAAGGAGTCAAACGGGATGCAACCCCAGCCGCTGCCGTCAGATCCATCTCTTTGTTTTCATGCCGCAAGTCACGGCGTTTCGCATAATTCGCAGCGGCATAATCCAGTTTTGCCCCGAAGATAATTCCTTTATAAACCTCCGCACTGAATGCGCCGACCAGATTGTAAAACTCCCTTCTCTTCTCTCCCCGGGTACTGTCTGCATACTCTACCAGATCGAACGGATTCTTATACGGATCGATGAAAGCCGAACCTCCCATGTTTTTTCCTTCAAAACCGGTATACCGGACTTCGCCGAAGAAGACGACTTTCGGGTTCAAACGATAGAGCGAACGGGCTTCCGCACCATACGCCAAGCTATTATCCGATTCGTAATAGTTAACCAGCTTTCCATTCTTCTTATTAAAAAAAGTTTCCGCGGTTGAAATATCAGGAATGGTTAATGATTGAAGCCCGGCTGCATTCGAAGATTGCAGCCAGGGATTCGATCCGTAGACATATTCATAGCTCTCCCACCCGGTCTTTTCCGATTGGGCCGATAAAGTGCACAATGACAGATAAAGACCGGCAAGAAATAACCAAAGTATGTTTATCTTTCTTTTAACCATCTGTCGGATATCCATTACAGACATTAATCTTTCAACGAAGCCCGGCTACGTTGATGAAAATCGTTGGTAGAATTGTTAGTATCCTTATAGACAATACGCGCTCCTTTTTTTATGGAAGCTTCCGCATCGATACCGCTCGGATCCGTCGATCCCTCTTGTTCCGAGGTCGTACCCAAGGAATAATTATAGACCAGCTTCCCGGAATTTTCTTCAATCGCTTCCGTTGCCTCCCTATCTACGTTGCGATATATAGAATATCCCACGCCGCTTATCATCGTAACATACCCGGCATCCACAGTCGAAGTAAGGCGTTTATATCCATCTACGCCCTGCCCTTTTACTTCAACTGCATCAACCACCCATTCAACGGGTACTTTTATGACAACCTGCGTCGTCCCCGGATAATTTTGCTGATTAGCCACATTCGCCGCATAGGCGGCAGGAGTCGTTCCTTCTGTCGAAAAAATAAAGAAGGCTGGAGAATTCACACTCAAAGGCCAAGCATTAGCGATACCGTAAACGGTTGAGGACAAGTAATGGTCGGTGGGAATCACTTCCGAAGGGGAAGGATAATAAGTCGTATTTTTGTATTGCCCTGAAACATCATAAGTACAATAATATTCCGCATTGGCAAAATTGATGGAGTTGCTATAGGTTACCGTGTTGTCCACCGCATTCTGAAGCGCAATGACAATCTCTTCCCCGGCTGGTATCGAGACCGTATTCTTAAAGTGCCAGATCGCATCTCCTGCAGGAATCCAGTTTTCCGCTTCATAAGAAAGTTTTCCATCCGTTCCGTAATATTTATTAGATGTTGTCATACCATAAGGTAAAGCTATTCCCAAAGCCATATTTTCAAGAGAGATCTCATTTTCCGAATTATTATAGAGAATTACATAAGGATCTCGCTGGAATTTACCGGAACCGTCATCTTTCTGGCAACCTCCGGCATATAATTCCTTGATAACAACGCTTCCCGCTTTAGAAGCAGTCAGGGATAATTCCACCGGTGTCGTAGCAACCCAATCCGTTCCAACGGAAATATTAGCCATACCATTCAACACCACAGAGCTTCCGCTGACCGAACGTTTGTCTGTTACCGTTGCCTGGTAAATTCCCACCGGTACGCTAAAGGTGGCCTCGCCGGAGACATTAGTAGAATCTTCATATGTCGTATTATTCCCTGTATTAACCAGTGTTACTGTTACATTTTCAACTGACTCATAATCGGAAGGATAAACCAGTTTAACAGTTACATCATATGTCTGATAATCACTCGGATCATCGTTATCACTACAAGAGACGCCCAACAATAAGGCGATAATCAGTAAAAATAATAATTTTGTCAATTTCATAATTTATATGTATTTAATAATTATATTATTTTCTATGCAATTCATAATTTTATCCGTAAGGTCAAACCATAATAAAAAGTCGGGATCAAAGAATTGTCATACAAAGTAGCCTCGTTTCCACTCTGCGAATATTTCACCTTGCTCATATTATTCAAAAAGTTATTCGCCAGAAAAGAGATTGAAACATACTCTCCCAATTCTTTTGTCACGCTCAGATTTGCCGAATAATAAGCGGATACATTCTGTGATTTAAAATAATAATTCCGGTTGGTCTTCAATACCAATTTAGCCAATTCGTTGAATAAAGCAGGATCATTCTCCTTAGCCCAAGCAAATTTCTCAGCAAAAGGTATCTTCGTTTCCATATCATCCAAACTGATATAATACTGGGGATAAACCGCTACATAATGATCTCCGGCATAAATATCGGTAGCTGTTTCCGAAGGGAAATAACTTTCGACATTATCAATAGGGAAGCCCCGCGTACCAAAAGACGATTCGCTTAAATTACGCGCATAATTAAGAAGGTTGCTCTCCAAACGCAGAGAAAGAATCATCCGGATCGCTGGGATATGGGTGGTTACCGAAAGATTATTCGTCAGCTTCTTAGACAAGCTCCCGTTGGAGACACTATTGCCTCCTTCATAGAAACCGATGTATTTATACAGATTGCCATCCGCCATATATTGGCTGGTTAGTAAATTAGCCTGCAGTTCTTTTTCGATTCCCTTATAATGATTGTAGGAACCATCGACGCGGAAAGAAGTACGGATGGAAGGGATCTGTCCGAAATCGACGATCCACTCCAACCCTTTCTTTGAGAATGCGCTGCCGTTCGCGTAATACGAATTCGACTTGGCGGTTAGTTTCTCTTTATAAACCAGTTGTTGGTCGGGATTCGCCCCGGTTTTATCGGATACCGTGACGATGCCTGTTTCCCGGTCGATGCTATAAACCCGGTTCATACTGGGAATCGGGAAATTATTTAATGCCGACTGGTCGGTCTGCTTATAAGTATAAGGAATATATAAGGTTCTTTGGATATAAGGATCCATCGTCCGGCTATGATAAGCGAGCAATGAAAATGTCACCTGCCCGGCCTTGCCGTTCCATTCCAATTCGAGTAGCCGGCTGCGTTGCCATTTCAGATCCGGATTGTATATGTTCGTACTCGGCATCGTATTATAAGCATAGTATACCGAACCGTCCGCCATCGTCCCAGGTGTGAAAGACAGCCGGTCGGTGTAGGTGGGGATTGGGTTCAGGATATAAGCAGAAGGTAGCTTCACCGCATCTCCGAAGCTGGCGCGCAACCCCATTTCGGAAAGCAAACTTTCCGGACGCTTCCAAAAGAGGTATTTGGCATTCAGCCGGGGAGAAAGGCTACTGACCGTACCGTATTCCGAACCGCTGATATACGTCATATCTCCGCGTAACCCGATCGAAAAGTCAAATTTGCGTCCTCCGGAAAGCGGGAGAGCCAAGGTTTCTTCCGCATAGACTGCCCAGTTATGGACGGCCGGTTGCTCGTCGTACCGGTAATCCCTATAGGTGGGAGCATAACGCATATCCGTATAATAAAGCCCCCGTCCTTCATTACTCGAACGGCTATAATCGATTCCCAGCATGAGACGGTGATTCAGTCGGCCGATTTTTCCGGCCTGGTTGGCCTTCAGCTTAGAAGTATAGGTTAACGGTTTATTATCATCCCGTCCGGTCGTATACCAATAGCCGGCAGGAATGAGGATAATTTCGGCATCGGGGTCGGTATCATAATCCGTCGCAATGAAATAGCCGGCCTTTCGGGCATGGATCGCGGCGGTAGCGCTCGAACTCGATTGATTCTTTTTTACTTCCGACAATTGGTCGGAGTAATTCAGCGTAGATAAAAATTGCAGATTAGTGATCCACGGTTTATTCAAAAGCCAATCTAAATCCAGGCTTCCCCGTATCGTATGATCCCGTTCCTTGCTATAAGTATCAGTAAAGGCATCGGGATCTGCTTTGGAGTCAAAGCCTCCCAGATTTCCGGAAAGCCCGAACGTCATGCGAAGCGGCGTTTTCCGGGTATTCCATGTATTGGAGTAAGTAAGCGATAAGTTATTACGGTCGTAGGCCGTATAGGGTGAAGCCAAATCGGAATTGGACTTTGTCCGTTCGAAGGCAGCATTTAGTACGCCTCTGTTATTTCCCAGATCAAACCCCTTGCTCAAAGAGAATGATTTAGTGTTCGGCTTGGTAACGGCGTTTATTTGCCAGGGCGATTTGCCTTTACGGGTATGGATCCGGATCAGACCGTTCGACAGGTCGCCGTGCTCTACCGATGGGACGCCGGTCGTGATCTCTATCGATTCGATGTTGCTCGTTCCGATATTCCGTGTATCGGCTCCCGTAATCCGGAGAGTGCTTGACGTCCTTTCAAGTTCTGCCGTTCGATCCGGGAACAGACTATTATCGGACAGCCTTACCCCGTCCACTTCGATTACCGTCCCGAACTCGGGCAATCCCATCTCGCCGCTTCCGTTGGTACGGATGGCGAAATGATCTGTGCTGGATCGCGAAACAGCCAAATTGGAGCGCCGGCTGGTTTGCCCTCCGGGAAGCAAGGCGGCAATCTCGGTCACATTCAGCACTTGCATCTGCTCCAATGCTGCCCGTCCGATCGTATAGGAAGTAGCCAGGTCTTCTGTCTTGCGTTGGGCTGTGACCTGCACTTCTTGCAGGGCCAAGCTGCTTTCCGACAAATAAAAGACTAAATCGTCCCGATCTTTACCAATGGACAAATGAAATGTGACCTTTTGATAACCCAAACTTGAGATGACGATCTCTGCAGAACCGGCAGGAAGATTCCGTATGGTAAAATTTCCTTTGTCATTTGTCATTACGGTTATCTCTTTTTCAGGAATGGACACCAATGCATATTCTACAGGAGTGTGGCGCTTTTCTTCCAAAACCTTCCCTGAAACCGTATAAGATTGACTAAAAACAGAAAGGATCACACTAAACAGAAAAATACAGAGAAATATACCTCTTTTCATTAATCAGGGAAAATTATTCAAGGGGGCGAATGTAGAAACATTCCTTCATCCCGTCAATACCCTATTTTAGGTATTTTCAATAGATTTTTAAACAATATAGGTATTGTAGGAGGAGAATAACCGGATAAAAAATCATACCTGTCATTCAGTGTATATCTAATGGATCTTCTTTCCCGGTCTTTTCCCGGATGTATTTGTAGATCTCATACTGCGCACGTACTTTCACCGGGCTGTCGTCGCGTTTATAGATATTGCGCAACGATTCATCCAGCCAGCAGGCTTTCACATTGTCCTGCAACTGGATATCCAGGATATGGAGGATCTCTTCTTTCAGTTCCGGCGTCAAAATGGGAAAAGCGGTTTCGATGCGCCGGTTCAGGTTCCGGTTCATCCAGTCGGCCGACGAAAGATAGAGGTCCTCTTCGCCGTCGTTATAAAAATACCAGATGCGGGAATGTTCCAGGAACATGTCCACAATACGCGTGATACGGATGTTCCGGCTATAAGGTTGGTTGGGAATTAAGCAGCAGATACCCCGGACAATCAAGTCGATCTCCACCCCCGCTTCACTGGCCCGGTAGAGGGCATCGATCATCCGCCGGTCATGAAGCCCGTTCATCTTAAGGATAATGCGTCCCTTCCGTCCTTCTGCTACATGCTCGGCTTCCAGCTCGATCCTCCGGAGTAATTCCGACACCATGTTGAAGCGGGCAACCATCAGATACCGGAAGTCGGGCATCTCCGCCTGGCCTTCCAGAATACGGAATACGGCTTTCACTTCCTCGATGATCTCTTCGCGGGCCGTCAACAAAGCCATATCCGAATAGATACGGGCGGTCTTTTCATTAAAGTTGCCGGTACTGAGGTAGGCGAAATCGGTATGTTTTCCCTTGATCTTGGAGGGACGGCGGATAATCACGGCCACTTTGGCGTGAACCTTCAGCCCGGGAATACTATAGATAATCCGGATGCCCGCCTGCTCCATCTGCTCTGCGGTTTCCAGATTGTTCTCTTCATCAAAACGAGCCTTCAGTTCGACAAATACGGTCACTTTCTTCCCATTCTGCGCCGCACTGATCAGGGTATTGACTACCGCCGAGTTTTCCGCCACCCGGTATTGCGTGACTTTGATCTCCTCCACCTTCGGATCGAAAGCCGCCTCCATCAGGAAGCGCAACAGGTAGTCGAACGACTGGTAAGGGAAGTGCAGCAAGACCTCCTTTTCCTTTACCGCCTTGAAAATTGACCCTTTCTCTTCGAGATAGTGTACGGGCATCGGCGACGGAATAGGTTGCTCCATCAATTTACCATACGGATTGGGCAGTTTGACCAAATCCTGGAGATTCATATATCGCCCGCCCTCAAGCAGGTCTTCCGGTTGGATATTGAATGCCTCGCAGATAAAGGACAGGAAGTCCGGAGGCATGGCATGATCATACATGAAACGACTCAATGCTCCGATTTTCCGTTTTTTCACCTCTTTCCGAAGGGATCGTACGATGTCTTTCTCCTTTTCCTCTTCCATATAAATATCGGCATCCCGTGAGATTTTGATACTGTAGCAAGACTCCACGATGTAACCGGGAAAGACGTTCGGTAGATTCGCCCGGATAATATCATCGATAAACATATAATAGTGAATACCTTCCCGCTCAGGCAATTCAATAAAGCGCGGCGTCTTGGCGTAGGGAATCTTGATCAGGGCGTAATGGCATGCATTTCCTGCGGCCGCTTTCTTGCGACGGCTCATGCGTACGACCAGATAAAGCCGGCGGTCGCGGATAAATGTGCGGATATCTCCCGCCTGAAGCAGTACCGGGGATAAGAAAGGGAACACTTCCTCATTAAAATAATTCCGTACGAAAGACTCATGAAAAGGCAAAGGTTTGCAATCCTGGTACAAATAAACCTGCCGGCAGCACAGCCCTTGAACGATTTCATCAAAGGTATGATAGAAATCCTTTTGTTGGCGCCTGACTTCTTCCGTAATGGCATTCAACGTTTCGACCGCTTCGACGACACTTTCCTCGGCGTAGATCTTCCTCATAATCACTCCCCGGTGTTCCGCCACCCGGATTTCATAAAATTCTTCCAAGTTGGACGCATAGATAGATAGGAACTTAATTCGTTCATAAACAGGAAGTTCATCTTCTTCCGCTTCCATCAACACACGCCGGTTAAACGACAACCAACTAACGTCACGTCCGAAATATTGATAATAATTCTGCATAGCATCGCGTCTAAGGTCCATAAATATAGGTACTTTTGTGATACAAATATACAAGAGATGCTTAAAATCGGACTTCTTTCCGACACACACGCCTGTTGGGATGATAAATACGGAAAATATTTCGCCGAATGCGATGAAATATGGCACGCCGGTGATATCGGCTCCGAAGAACTGGCGGCACGACTGGCGGCACTCAAGCCGCTGCGCGGTGTCTATGGGAATATTGACGGTCAGGAATTACGGATACAATATCCGCAAACCTTACACTTTACGGTGGAACAAGTAGGAGTCATGATGACTCATATCGGCGGTTATCCCGGCCGGTATGCCCCGGGCGTCCGAGCGGAACTGATAAAAACAAAACCCGATCTTTTCATCACCGGGCATTCACATATTCTGAAGGTGATTTACGACAAATCGCTGCACTGCCTTTGCATCAATCCGGGCGCTGCCGGAAAAAGCGGGTTCCACCAGGTGCGCACACTAGTGCGATTCGTCATCGATGGGAAAGCGATCAAGGATCTGGAAGTAATTGAGTTGGGCAACCGCTGGGATTAGATTCCTTTGCAGCAATATTGTTCCGCCAACAGGATGGTGCTTTGCATATAGGGGTATTCTTTCTCGAAATATTCGCTGAAGACTCCATGTTCCAAGTTATCCTCGATCTGTTTGCTTGTCCACAGCTTGCCGCCTTCCGGCTTACAGGCATTGAATTGTTCCTCATTCTGTGTACAAATCACATAAAGGGAAATCTGCTGGTTGACCTTCTCATTCCGGAACGAATAGCGGATCAGGAAACGGGGTTTGCTGATTTCCTTCAAACGATCGGCTCCGATAGTTTCTGCTACCGCCTGGTCGATAGTCTGATGAAACTGTACATATTGGTGGAAAGGAAAGTCCAGGACCCCGGGAGACACCAGTTCACTCTCATCCCGTTTCACAAGATAAAGCATATTGCGATAGAGCAAGGCTACCCGCACGACCGGATGGCGGTATATCTGGTTCTTGCGCCGGAGGCTTACCGACTTAGCTACCCGGCCGATCACTTTTCCCCGGTCGTCCAATACCGGTATCCAGGTCTCCTGGTGCAGTTGGCGCTTCATCATATAGAGACGGATCTGCTCATAAACAATAATAGTTATGCCGATAGCCACTCCTAACTGTCGGAAAAGAAAGCGTTCGATCGTCATCGAATGCATCGTCTCCGGCAGGATTATGTATAGCAGGATGGCAAACAAATGAAGCGTATAGATATTCTGGACGATCTGTGCAATATAAAAAAACTCTCCCAAAGCATTGCGTAAAGGAGAACGGTTGGTCTTTCCCGCCTGATGTTCCTTGATGCGTTTCATGATGAGCCGGCGGAAAAAAGAAACCAGGGAAAGCACGACCACTAACAGAAGCTCCGTAATCAAAGCGGAATAGAGATAAAGCATCGGCTCCAACTTTGAAAACAGGAATAGAGAATAAAGGACCAGGGTAATAGCAGACGGCAAGAGCATAAATTGATAAACACGCCCCCTGTACAGACCGTAAAACAGAAGATAACTGAAAAAACAGAAGATAACTCCTATGGAGAAAGATAACAAATAAGGAAAGTAGTTATTCAAAAACATGAATAACAACAAAGGCAAAAGACCTCCCGCCTGATTCGTAAGCCCCCGTCGTATCTCTTTTATAGTTAATTGTTTCATTCCACATTTCCTTTGCTATAAAACAAGCAGGCAGGTGGAATGTTCAGTCAGTTAAAGATACTTTTCGGCATGATAGGAAGAGCGCACCAAAGGACCGCTCTCCACTTTCGAAAAACCTTTCTCCAAGGCTATCCGACGATAGGTTTCGAACTGGGCAGGACTAATATATCCGGACACCGGTACACTCTTGCGGGAAGGTTGTAAGTACTGCCCGATGGTCAGGATCGAAACGCCGGCCTTCAGTACATCATCCATCAAGGCGTATATTTCGCCTTCTTCTTCTCCCAATCCGACCATAATGCCGGTTTTGGCTCTCACGCCTCTTTCCGCAATATGCGCCAGGACGGCCAGGCTCCTATCATAACGCGCAGCACTCCGGATTAATGGAGTCAGCCGGCGAACAGTCTCCATATTATGGGAGATGACTTCCGGCGCCGCATCGATTACCAAATCCACCAAGTCCAAACGTCCCTGAAAATCGGGGATCAGCACCTCGAGCGTTGTTCCCGGATTGGCGGCTTTGACGGTGGCAATCGTACGCACCCAATGCCCGGCTCCCTGGTCGGGCAAGTCGTCCCGGTCGACGGAAGTGATCACCGCATGTTTCAGGCCCATTAGCCGGATACTTTCGGCCACCTGCTCCGGTTCTTTCCGGTTCAAGGGCAATGGCCTACCGGTTAATGTATTACAGAACTTACAAGAACGGGTACAAATATCCCCTCCGATCATAAAGGTCGCTGTTCCCCGGCTCCAGCACTCCCCCATGTTGGGACACTTTCCGCTCGAGCAAATCGTATGGAGGCCATGCTTCTCCACAACACTTTTGGTTTCGGAAAAGCGTTCACTACCGCCTAACCGTATCTTTAACCAGTCGGGTTTACGTACATGTTCCGCCATTAGAGATGATCGAATAGGAAATTAGACATTCTCGTATATAGATGATACCGGGTGTTTCCTCCGTGAATGCCGTGATCCCGGTCGCGATAGAATTGCATCTCGAATTGTTTGCCGGCTTGCACCAAGGATTCCGCATAATCCATCGATTGCTTGAAATGAACATTATCATCCGCCGTCCCATGTACCAAAAGAAGCCTTCCCTGCAAATTAGCGGCCAACTTTATAGGTGAAGTGGCGTCATAGCCCTTCTGGTTTTCCTGTGGCGTACGCATATAACGCTCGGTATAAACCGTGTCGTAATACCGCCAATCTGTAGGAGGCGCCACGGCAATGCCCGCTTTGAACGTACCGTTGCCGACACTCATCGACATTAGGGTATTATATCCACCGAAGCTCCAGCCCCAGATAGCGATCCGTTTACCGTCGACATAGGGTAATTTGGCCAACGCCTGGGCGGCTTCCACCTGATCTCTGGACTCTAATTCCCCCATCCGAAGATAATTCGATTTGCGGAAGCCGACTCCCCGGGCGCCGGTTCCCCGTCCGTCCACACAGACAACAAGGATGTCGTTCCCCGCCAGATATTGCTCCCAGCCGAAGTTGTATTTATCCAGAACTTCCTGCGAATTGGGTCCGCTGTATTGTACCATCAATACCGGATATTTCTTGGATTCGCTGAAATCTTTCGGTTTTACGATCCAGGCATTTAGTTCGAATCCCGAAGCCGTCTCCACCGTAAAGAATTCTTTGGGTGAATAACGGTAACCGGCCAGTTTCTGTTTCAAAGCGGCATTGTCCTGCAACGTCCGCAAAACTTTGCCCGTTTTGGTTTCATGCACTGTGATCTGCATAGGCTCCCGGACATTGGAATAGCGGTTGACGTAATAGGCAAAGTTCGCACTGAAATCAGCGGCATTCGTTCCTTCCTGCGTGGAAAGTTTTGTTTTCTTGCCTTTCGTATCGATCCGGTAAACGGAACGGCGCAAAGGACTCTCTTCCGCCGACTCATAATAGACCGCCCCGGTTTCCGTATCCCAACCGAGCAAACGCGTCACATCCCAATTCCCGCTCGTCACCTGGCGCAGCAGTACCCCCGTGGGAGAATAAAGGTAAACATGGGCGTAACCATCCTTCTCGCCGACATAGGTAAATCCCGTATTATAAAAACGGATTGAATTCAACCACTCGGAATCGATATACGTTTCACTCTGGTCGTTTAAAATCAACCGGGAAACACCACTCTTCGGATTCGTATAATAGAGGTTGAATTGGTTTTGCGTACGGTTCAGTGTCATGACCGCCAATTGGTCCGGATTCGTCGTAAATGTAATGCCGGGAATATAATATTCTTCCTTTACCGGCAGGGTAAGCGTCTTTATATCTTTCGTTTCTATGCTATAGGAATGAAGCGTGACCTTCGAGTTCTTTTCTCCGGCTTTCGGATATCTGTAATTATAAAAACCGGGATAATAATTTTCCCCATAGATTTGCATCGAATACTCGGGAACTTCCGTTTCATCAAAGCGGACGAACGCCAGGTATTCGCTGTTCGGCGCCCAGGCCATCAGGTTGGTAATGCCGAATTCTTCTTCGTAAACCCAATCGGTTGTACCGTTAATTATCTGATTGGGAACCCCGTCTTTCGTTATCTGCACTTCACTGTCGTAATCGAATTTCTTCAACCAGATGTTATTGTTCACGACAAAGGCACACATCCGCCCATCGGGTGAAAAGGTCGGAATCATGATTTTCTCTTTTGATTCCGACAACGGTTTCACCAAGTTCCGGCGCACATCATAATCATAGACCATTGCCCTGAAGGAATGGCGATAGATGGGCTCCTTTTCGTTCCACACAAGGATACGATAACCCGTCGAACTGATATCATAGCCCTCGATTTTATCAAACGTGCATTCACGCGCCGTCTTCACATCAAATAATGTATCCACCGGTTGGCCGGTACGGTAAGAATATTTCACGATCCTATTCCTATCTTTATTCAAAACCGTATAATGTTCACCATCAGGCAAGGAACGAAGCTCGCCGATGGAAGAAATCTGGTTAAAAGCACCATCCGTCACCTCTTTCAAATCAATACGCTTATTTCCGTCCTGTGCCGTCAAACCCATGGCAAACAATCCTGACAGTAAAAAAGCCAAACAGAATCTATTCATAATTCCAAATGTTATTGTCCTTGCAAATTTAGTATAAAAACTCTAACATCACGCTCTCCCCCTCCGTACTTATACTTTGTTAGATTTCTTTCTCTAAAAAATCTCTTAAACAAAATATTTAAAGCGTTTTTATCCATCTATAAATGAGCCCTTTGATTATTAAAGATAATCATGTAAATTAGCATTAGATGGAAAATGAAATAAATAAACTGCCGACAGGTCTAATTCCCGTTAATCACTATCTTTGCCCCGGAATGGCGGAAACGAAGGCATATCATGAATTCGGGGACTTCCTGCAACAACGGTTTCCCGGGAAAGTACAAAAAATTTCCATCCACGCGGGTTTTACCTGTCCGAACCGGGACGGGTCGAAGGGCTGGGGAGGCTGTACCTATTGCAATAACCAGACTTTCAGTCCGGAATACTGCCATACCGAGAAGAGTATCACCAAACAACTGGAAGAAGGGATCCGGTTCTTTTCCCGGAAATACCCGGAGATGAATTACCTGGCTTACTTTCAAGCCTATACCAATACGTATGAGGAAATGAGCCGCCTGGTGCAAAAGTATGAAGAGGCGCTGGCCTATCCGAAAGTCGAGGGACTAATCATCGGCACCCGCCCGGATTGTGTTCCCGACGAGCTGCTGGAGTATTTCGAAAGCCTTTCCAGGAAAACATTCGTCCTGATCGAATACGGATTGGAAAGCACCCTGAACCGTACGCTCGAGCGGATCAACCGGGGCCATACGTACGAGGATTCCGTTTCGGCTATTCTCCGGACAGCCGGAAGAGGTATCCCTGCCGGCGCACACCTGATCCTCGGACTGCCAGGCGAAAGCCGAGAGGAAATCCTCTCCCACGCCGACCGGCTATCGGAATTACCGCTCACCTCGTTGAAACTACACCAACTGCAATTGATTAAAAATACCCGGATGGGTAGGGAATATGCCGGACATCCCGAAGCATTTCACCTGTATTCCGTGGAAGAATACATCGATCTGGTCATCGATTTCATGGAACGGTTACATCCGGCAATTGCCGTGGAACGTTTTGTCTCCCAATCCCCAAAAGAGTTGCTTATTGCACCGGCCTGGGGATTAAAAAACTTCGAATTCACCGCCAAAGTAAAGCGCCGGTTCAAAGAACGCAACACATTTCAGGGGCGACTTTACTCTCCACGTTCCTGATCATTTTCAAGGGAAAGGTTTCCCCGGTAACTGATTCCCTGCCGATTGGCAGGCCTGGCTTGAATGGAGGCGCTACCATTGGAAAATACCTGAATATTGAACTCATGGACTCCATCCTGCGTTCTTGTCTTAAAGCGGACTTGCGCGGTTCCTTTCTCATCAAAAACAAGCGTATAATCGCTCACCGGTTCCTTGAAAATCATGCCGCTTCCTCCCCCGTAAGGTACACTGTATGCACGTCCGAAATAAGGAAGGTAGGAAAAGACCGAGTCATTCCGGATCTCCAGCGAATAGGGGGAAGTGAGATTGACCGAGCGTCCCTGCATGGGCAATGCCCAATCCACATCGATTTCGTAGTTCCCATTCTCAAGCTTCATCTTCACCTGTTGTTCCTTCTCCGCCTTTTTCTCCGCTTTGCTCTGCGCACAAAGGGACTGCCCTCCCACCAGGAGAACAATCCCCATAAAAACAAATAACCTAATTTCTCTCATAACCTAACTCCTAAACCTACTTAATAATAAGACAACGATTCCCACCGAAAGGTTTAACTGACAATTAATTTTAACCATTCCGGGAAGTTTTTGAGAAAAATATAAAAAACAAAGGGTAAGAACGGATTCCTACCCCATAAAAAAGAAGCGCCTTATCCCGAAAGATAAGGCGCCTCCCCTATTTAATATCTAATTAATGATTAATTTACTTAACCACTGCTTTTACAGCTTTTTCACCTTCTACGGCTACTACAACCACACCCTTAGGTACGGAGATGGTAGCTTGGTCGGAAGAAAGAACCGTGTTGGCAACTGCCTGGCCTAAGATATTGCTGATCGTTACCTTCTTGCCTGCAGCGTTGAAGATCGTTACGTTTCCGGCACCACCTACAACCGTTACATCGGTAGCAGAGATTCCTTCGTTAGCAACAGGAGCTTCGCTGGATACTTTGACGTTGAATTTTTCAGCATCTAAGATAGCTTCTTCATAGAAACCACGGCTGATTACAGGTACACCATTCTGGATTTTTACCCAACCACCTACAAGCGGAGCAACGTCATCACCATAATTAGAAACGCCAGTTGTACTTGGTGTCGGATTTGCACTTGTACGGAATTGATTTTCAGATTCGATCAAGAATGTCTGAGTAGGATCCGTTGTAATATTGTTGATCAAACGGAATTGCCATACAGCATCTTTATGCTTGTTGTCACCTAACTTGTAGAGACGAGCCTTAGACTCACTCTTTAAAGCGGCAAAATTAATTGTCTCAGGAGAGAATCCCGGCTGGAAGATAAACAAGCTGTCGCCCTTACGAACGCCTTCTGCAAATACCAAGCGATCCCATTTCGTATTCCATTGATAATCTTTTACATTCTTAGCATCGACTCCATATTGAGTTGCATTGATCAAGAACCAAGCTCTCGTTGTATTAGGAGCAATCACTTCCGGACGAACAGCTACCAAATATTGCGGTTTCACAATACCTGTACCTCTGTTGACATAAGCAGTATCTACCAAGAAGCTATAGCCGCGTTGGATACCGTCATTTTCCAAAAGTGTCTTGTTACGAACACCTAAGAAGTTGATACTTGTATCAGCTAAACCATATTCACCTTCTTGCAAGTGTGCATTTTCATACAATACATCTGACGGTTCTCTTTCGCGGAAGAATTCCAATGTATCTACAGCCGTAGCTATTTTTCTATACAAAGGATCATCGTTCGGTTCAACGGCAAATGCAGAAGTTCTGATTTCAGTAATCGGATTTACCTTTGCATAAACATTGTTATCATCGATAGCAACTTTTACGAAACCATTATGATATTTTACAATATCCAATGTAGTCGTATCTACCAATGCATAGAAAGACTTACCATCCTTGTAGTTGTTTTCTTTCAGGAAGAATACGGAAGCGTCAGCTTCGTCATTAACCAAGGTGTATCTGTCGTTAGCAAAATCAATAGCGACAAATTTACCAGCCTGATTGAACTTATAAGAATCTTTTATTTTCAACTTATAAGAAACGCGTTTCAATTGAGCAATACCAGAAATAGTCTTACCGTAGTTAACGAAAGAAGCGCTTTGCGGTACTAATTCGAAAGAAGTCTTATCTTCACCTACGTAGATTAAAGTATCGTTTTTGTCATTTGTAACTTCCAGATATTTCTGGTCGTTGAATTGATGCAGATAATTGAAGCTATATACATAAGTCTTATATTCCTGATTTGCCAATCCGATAGCTTTGTAGCCTAAGAGACTATCTTTCTTAGCAGCATCAGAAAGTGTTGTAAATGCAGATTTTACGCCTTCAAGGATTACATCCTTACCTGTAATAAGTTGTAAAGAGTTAGCTAAAACGATATCCTTATATTCACGGTTCGTAATCTTTATCGGTGAAGTTTCAGCATATTTAGCACTTGTTCTCGTTTTTTCTACTACCCATTGGTAAGCCGGCAAACGGGAAGGTTCTACATTTGCTTCCAAATTAACCCAAAGAGCTTTAGCCAAAGTAGTTGTAGAAGAATCCGTATAAATCGGAGCAGCTAAGTATTTACCTTCTGCATTCTTAATGAAGTATAACCCGTTAGCAAGAGTTGTTCTGTTATCACCTACATTTGAACATCCACCNGATACTTTGACGTTGAATTTTTCAGCATCTAAGATAGCTTCTTCATAGAAACCACGGCTGATTACAGGTACACCATTCTGGATTTTTACCCAACCACCTACAAGCGGAGCAACGTCATCACCATAATTAGAAACGCCAGTTGTACTTGGTGTCGGATTTGCACTTGTACGGAATTGATTTTCAGATTCGATCAAGAATGTCTGAGTAGGATCCGTTGTAATATTGTTGATCAAACGGAATTGCCATACAGCATCTTTATGCTTGTTGTCACCTAACTTGTAGAGACGAGCCTTAGACTCACTCTTTAAAGCGGCAAAATTAATTGTCTCAGGAGAGAATCCCGGCTGGAAGATAAACAAGCTGTCGCCCTTACGAACGCCTTCTGCAAATACCAAGCGATCCCATTTCGTATTCCATTGATAATCTTTTACATTCTTAGCATCGACTCCATATTGAGTTGCATTGATCAAGAACCAAGCTCTCGTTGTATTAGGAGCAATCACTTCCGGACGAACAGCTACCAAATATTGCGGTTTCACAATACCTGTACCTCTGTTGACATAAGCAGTATCTACCAAGAAGCTATAGCCGCGTTGGATACCGTCATTTTCCAAAAGTGTCTTGTTACGAACACCTAAGAAGTTGATACTTGTATCAGCTAAACCATATTCACCTTCTTGCAAGTGTGCATTTTCATACAATACATCTGACGGTTCTCTTTCGCGGAAGAATTCCAATGTATCTACAGCCGTAGCTATTTTTCTATACAAAGGATCATCGTTCGGTTCAACGGCAAATGCAGAAGTTCTGATTTCAGTAATCGGATTTACCTTTGCATAAACATTGTTATCATCGATAGCAACTTTTACGAAACCATTATGATATTTTACAATATCCAATGTAGTCGTATCTACCAATGCATAGAAAGACTTACCATCCTTGTAGTTGTTTTCTTTCAGGAAGAATACGGAAGCGTCAGCTTCGTCATTAACCAAGGTGTATCTGTCGTTAGCAAAATCAATAGCGACAAATTTACCAGCCTGATTGAACTTATAAGAATCTTTTATTTTCAACTTATAAGAAACGCGTTTCAATTGAGCAATACCAGAAATAGTCTTACCGTAGTTAACGAAAGAAGCGCTTTGCGGTACTAATTCGAAAGAAGTCTTATCTTCACCTACGTAGATTAAAGTATCGTTTTTGTCATTTGTAACTTCCAGATATTTCTGGTCGTTGAATTGATGCAGATAATTGAAGCTATATACATAAGTCTTATATTCCTGATTTGCCAATCCGATAGCTTTGTAGCCTAAGAGACTATCTTTCTTAGCAGCATCAGAAAGTGTTGTAAATGCAGATTTTACGCCTTCAAGGATTACATCCTTACCTGTAATAAGTTGTAAAGAGTTAGCTAAAACGATATCCTTATATTCACGGTTCGTAATCTTTATCGGTGAAGTTTCAGCATATTTAGCACTTGTTCTCGTTTTTTCTACTACCCATTGGTAAGCCGGCAAACGGGAAGGTTCTACATTTGCTTCCAAATTAACCCAAAGAGCTTTAGCCAAAGTAGTTGTAGAAGAATCCGTATAAATCGGAGCAGCTAAGTATTTACCTTCTGCATTCTTAATGAAGTATAACCCGTTAGCAAGAGTTGTTCTGTTATCACCTACATTTGAACATCCACCGATACCAAATGAGATATGAGTATTCTGTTCAGCAGCAACTGTTACAATGCGAATTTGGTCTGCTTTTACCAAATCCTGAACGGATACAAATAAATCAGTAGTAGCAGGAGCATCTTCCCAAGCACCTGTAGTCGGTTTATAACGAACTTCAGCAACCTGAATAGTCAAACTATCATTAGAAGGATAATAAACTAATTGGAATTCAGATTGTTTTGCAATTTTTGGAGCAACCTTTCCGAATGCATATGCCAGGAATTGAGTTCCTTGAGCATTTACATAACTGGTATCAACACGCAGCGTATCGTTTGCAGTACTTCCTTTAGCAAATTTAACATAACCTGCAGTTGCAGCATCTACCGCTTTCAAACCAACTTCTGAGAAAGGATTTTGTGCTGACGTTTTATTTTTGTCAGGATTGAAAATCAATTTCTGAGTACCAGCTTCCTTTGTTCCGAGAACTGTGTTAAATTCAGCAGCTGTCAACACACGAGATGCAGCACTAGCCAAGTTGAATGTCAATAAAGTATTAGTAACAGCCGGAGCAGCTGTTCCTTCCGGAGCTTCCACAATTTCTACAAAAACTTTACCTGCTCCGTCTGTCGTCAAGACAGCAATCGTGTCGTCCTTAATATAAGAAGCTAAATAGTTAGGAGTAGCATCCAAGCTGGTTTTATACTTGCTTGAGAATTTCCACTCGAAAACATCGCCATCACTTACAACAGCAGGGAAAACCTTCTTTCCATCAACAACAAAGCTATCGATGTTTACGCTTAAATAGGTCTCAGCTCCTTTATTGGTAAAAACAAACTGGGGGAATAAAGATGCACCCGGTTGTTCTGCTTTTACACACCATAAAGAATTAAAGAACTCAACATTTGCGGCAGAAATAGTAGCTGTATCACCCACGAAGAGTGTATCGCCCTCCCCTACATATAAGAGATCTTCCGTACCACTCAATAAGTGATACAAGTAGCTCTCATTAAGAGGCCCCGTTTCCTTTTGGGGACCTGCAGGTGCCGCCGCAATTGCTGTAGAAAACAGCAGAGCAGCACTCGCTAATAAAGTAAAAAACCTTTTGTTCATAATTTTAACCAATTAATATTAATACTAAAAGTAAATAAATTTTGATCTTTAATGCCCATGTAACAGGCCAATGCCTCTAATCAGGCAACCAGCCCCCTACACTTTCCATGACGACAAATATAGATATTCCCTTTGTGTTTACAATAGAAAACGTTCTATTTTTTACAAACATTGTTTGTTTCTTATCAAAAAACGGGGTATTCCAGTACGAAACCGCTGTTTTTCCAGACGAAACCATCGTTTTCTCCCCTCTTATAGCTCTATTCCAAAGGATAGACGGTACTTAAATGGTGAAAAAGCCTCCGATTCTTCCCGATAAAGCGAAAGGAGGAAGTCTCTTTAATCCTATCGCCTCCTTTGTTTACAAAACTAAACAAAAGAAGGATATTCCTCCATTCAAATAAGTATTATTAACAAAAAAAGGAGACCTTATGCCTTTCTTTCTTATATAAAAACCTTTTGAAAATTCATAACTATGAACGCGTGCATTCATAGTTATGATTGCACAGATTCATAGTTATGACTGAATTTGTTCATAGTTATCAATTTTTAAGCCGACAAGCGATGATTTTTATGCATCTTCCCTGAAAAAGAAGCATACACCTTTTTTCCGTCCAAGACAATGCGAAGACCATTACATTTTAAATATGTACGCACGTACATAATTATATAAAGAAAGGCGAGCCGGGAGGAAATAACTTTTTTGCATAATGCAAAAAAGCGTAATAACGGGAAACACGTTCAGGAATTGGCGATGAGGCTGATCTTGTTGGCGGATTCCCGCTTTTTCGCATTTACCAAATCCGCATAGATCTGCGTGGTAGTCACGTTCTTGTGCGTGAGCATCTTGGAAACGGTATAAATGTCTGTTCCCAAGGCGATCTGGAGGGTGGCGAAGGTATGGCGGAAACAATGGAAAGTAATTTTCTTCCGAATCCCCGCCTGCTCCAACCAGCGTTTCAGAGGTACGCGGGTCATGGAACGCTGCAAACCTTTGAAGACCTTGCCGACAGACCGGGAGCCGCATAGAGCCAGAGCTTCGTCGCTGATCGGGAGCGTAGCCTCCGTTTCCGTTTTTTCCGTGCAGAGGCGCATGCAGAAACCGCCTTCCGATGCCGGAAGGATCTCCTCCCAGGTCAGTTGAAGGATGTCGCTGATCCGCAGCCCGGTCAGGCAGGAAAAGAGAGAGGCCTGCTTTAGTACCGGGACGTCGCAAGGCGTTGCGGCCAGATGGCGCAATTCCTCCAGGGTAAGATATTCCTTCCGGACGTTTTTCCGCTCAATCCCTTCCAGAAATTCGTTCAGGTTCTCCCTCATTTTCTTCTCTTTATAAGCGATCTTCAGTAAAGAACGGAAAATGGAATAATAGCTGGCGGCCGAATTCCGGGAGACCGGCAGGTGGGCGTGGTTCAACTGTTTGGCGTTTAGCAGATAGTCCCTGAAGCGTCGGCACAGTGCAACGTTTACGTCGCCGAAGCTGCAACGGTTGTTCACGAACCGACGGAAATGGGTGTGGACGACCATCCATTTAACGCCCTTTGCAAAGGCGATCCGCTGGTAATACTCCAGAAAGTCCTCCTTCGACTGCCTCTTGTCCAAAAAACCATACTCTTCATTGATGATCGAAGTGACGCGCATGCAGCGGATCACTTCGGCTTTGTCGAGCATCTCTTTGTTAAACTTCTTCTGCCATCCGGTTTGAGGAGTTTCATAGACGTAAATACCTAGGCTTTCCCAACGGGTCATACGCATGGTTTGCGGGTCGCGGACGGGAGGGTAAAAATCCAGATATAAGGACTTTTGTCCTTTGGAAACAGAACGTTGTCGTAGAGTTACTTTAGTATTTCCCATAATTCATTTTAAAACATTTAATAAATGTACGAAATCCAATAAATAAGTTTTTGTCGATTTCCTTTCTAAAATCAAAATACATGATTGTCAAATTTTCCATTGGCATAATTGTTCGAAAATATTTCTAAAAAAGAAAACCTAATATACCCTTTCATTTTCCGTCATGGAAAGTGTAGAGGGCTGATTGTCTGATTAGAGGCATCCCTTCGTAGCAAAAGAAATGAAAATCGAAATTTATTTACTTTTAGTATTAATATTAATTTAATTGATTATGAACAAAAGGTTTTTTACTTTATTAGCGGCTTTGACACTGCTATTTAGCAGCGGAATAGCCAATGCAGCACCTGGTGATTTTACTGCGGCTCCAAAGTTTGAGAATGGGAAAAAGTACTTTCTTGCGAGCACTGCGGCCGACAAATTCTTAACGGCTGTTGCTCCGGTTGTTAATGAACCTTACGGAACCGTAAAGTTTGGGAATGAACCTGCTAGCTTAGAGCAATTTCGCTTTGCTCTGTGGACGGTAAGTGTTACTGCCGGACAACAGGGAGCTCCGTCAAAACTCAAATTCATCAACGTGGCTACCGGTCGTGACTTGGTTGTCGCTCCAAATGCTACAGCCGGCGCTGAGTTACCATTGAAAGGAACGATTAAAGAATGGATAATCGACGCTAACGGAATTTACTCTTATTTTAATACCGACTCTATTTATTTCTTAACGCTGGATGGTGCTAATTTAGGAGTGGCTAAAGGGTTAACAGCAGATCTTACTTCCGCGAATAAAGCCTTAGTGCTCAAGCCTTATACTTATGCTGTCAATAAATCTCTTGTGTTAACAGCAGACGATCTGAATACTCAATTCAGACAAATAGCAGGAACTCCGGATGCTAAATCTTCTTTTAATTTGAAGTTTGAAGATCCGAAGGGTAAGAATAATCTACTCACGAATTACTTTACCAAAAAAAGCTTGCATGCAGAGCAAGTTGGTAGTTCAGAGTATGTAACCTTGAAAGCAGATACAACAGTTGGCAAAGCTAAAAAAGAAGCTTATGTTGTAGTTGATACAGCATATATTCCGGGAACTGAAGCCAACTTGCTTGCATTTAATTATGATAGCATAAATGCTGCCAACCGTAATACAAAATCATATAATTTCAAATTTACATATAATCCTTCTTCTGATTCTATAGCGATCGCTATCGAGGAGTATTATACAAAACAATCTACAGCATCTAATGATATCTTCTGGTACGGAACGCCGGTGACCAATGCAAATTTTGTGCGTATAGCTTATCTTGTTAATGGATACGTGATTACTTTAGGTACTGATGCAGCTCGCTTCCAAACAACTGATGCTACTGCAGCAAAAACGGCAACCACAAAAGAAACTGGTATATACCTGATCCAAAAGAAGACGGCCATAAACGGTGGAGAGTTGAATGATGCTTATCTGGTTGTCAATCTGGCAGGAAGTGTTGAATACAGACACCAGGGAGGATATCAGGATTTTCAATATCTTCCTTCCGCTCAATGGGTTATCACTAAAGAAACAGAGTTGGAAAATTCTACTATAAAAATTCAAAATCGTGAATATGACAACAAGAGCGAATCGTTTATCCAATTGTACAAAGTCGGTGATACTTTCGAAGCTACGACGAGTCTAACAGGGTCAGCGGCAATAGACACTCTTGTCTTTATCCCCGTAACATCCCTGAAAGATAAGAGTTTAGGCTATTTCAATGTAACAGGAGATGCCAATACACTAAAAACGAAATCGTTTACTTTTAAACATTTTGTTCCGGCGAACGAGAATGCTTATTTAGTCGCTTCTACGGGAAAGGATACGGCAGTATACGTTTCTTCCTCTGAGGACGGAACGCCATTCCAATTGGTAAGAGTTGGTAGTGCTACAGCATATGGCGCTGATGCAATTAAAGATAAATCCGTCCGATTGGAACGCTATAAATATAATGTTAAAGTGTATGATCCTGCGAAATTTGACGCTACAGAGGTTTATATCGGCTTTGATGCCACAGCGGGGAAATATGTGACTACGAAGAAACCTGCTGACGCTGTAGTCTTTGATCTGAAATCATATTATGCAAAGGACGGAAAAGAATATTATACATTAATTGATGCTACTAACAAAGTTTCCGTTAAGAGCGATGATATACTAAAACTCTATTTGTATAAGGAAGGTTTAGGTGCAGAACCTGTATCAACCTTCGCTTTAGGAGAAACAACTCATGATTTGTATAAAAAATTTGCTACCGACAATAATGCCGATACATTAAGATTCGTCCGTGCAAACAATAGGGCTGAAGTATTGTATGAAAGCGCACATAACTATGGAGTGAAAGCCCAAATTGCCTTCTTGGGAGTTGGTAAACAAGAGGATTTGGAAAAGGAGACAATCAAACATGGCGGTTATTCATTCCTGGTTGATACAGCCTATACAAATAGTAATAAACAAATTAATCCTCAATATTTGATTGCTGTAACGACAGATAGTCTTCCTTCTGCTACAAAGAACTATATCTATGGTCAGTATCTGATTAATGCAGTTGATTCTGCAGCTAAAAGTGACGATTATAAATGGAATAACCACACCCGTTTAGCCTTTGTTGATGCTGTACGTCAAAAAGATTCTTTATTCATCCTGAACGGTTACAAACCTGTCATTAATAATGGACTCATTGATCTGGCTGCTTTGAAAAAAGCAACAGGTGTTAAAAAGCTTGACTTGACAAAAGCTGCTGATAATAAAAATGTAGTATGGCAATTCCGCTTACTTAAAGATGGATTGAATGACTTCCTTATTGAATCAGCCAATATTGTTGCTCCGACTACGGGCGCTAACTGGGTGAAAATCCAGAATGGAGTACCGGTTATAGTAGCTAGTTATGCAGAAGCTGAACTTTTCAATGTAGACGAGAGCAGCGAAGCTCCTGTTGCTAACGAAGGAATCTCTGCTACCGATGTAACGGTTGTAGGTGGTGCCGGAAACGTAACGATCTTCAACGCTGCAGGCAAGAAGGTAACGATCAGCAATATCTTAGGCCAGGCTGTTGCCAATACGGTTCTTTCTTCCGACCAGGCTACCATCTCCGTACCTAAGGGTGTGGTTGTAGTAGCCGTAGAAGGTGAAAAAGCTGTAAAAGCAGTGGTTAAGTAATTAATCAAATATATCTTATGGTAGGCGCCTTGCCCTTTCGGGGGTAAGGCGCTTCCTTTTTTAGATTAAAATAAAAACCACGTTATATTCCGTTTGCCAATTAAAATGCCTACTTTTGGAACAACCAAAGCCCAAAAACGATGTCAAGATTCATCAATCCGTTTACGGATGTAGGATTTAAAAAGATTTTCGGACAGGAGATCGATAAAGATTTGCTGATCGAATTCTTGAACGACTTGCTAGTAGGCGAAAAAGCGATCAAAGACATCACCTTCCTGGACAAGGAGCTCTTGCCCGAGTTCATGGGAGACCGGGGCGTGATTTACGACATCTACTGCACGACGGAGAAAGGAGAGCATTTCATCGTGGAAATGCAGAACCGCCAGCAGATCAACTTCCGGGAGCGCGCCTTGTTCTACCTTTCCCACACCGTCGCTCGTCAGGGCGAGAAAGGCATGGACTGGCAGTTCGGATTGAAAGCGGTATACGGTGTCTTCTTCATGAATTTCCGTCTGGAAGACATACCCCACAAGCTGCGGACGGATGTGATCCTGGCTGATCGCGAAACGAATGAACAATTCAGCGACAAGCTGCGTTTTATCTTTATAGAGCTTCCCTCCTTTACAAAGGAAGAGGAAGAATGCGAAACGGATTTCGAACGATGGATATATGTATTAAAGAATATGGAAACATTAAAGAGATTGCCTTTTAAGGCCCGCAAGTCGGTCTTCGAACGATTGGAGAAAATCGTGGACATAGCCTCTCTCACAAAGGAGGAACGGGAGAAATACGACGAAAGCATCAAGGTCTACCGCGACAACCTTGCCGTCCTCGGCTATGCCGAACAGAAAGGCCGTAAAGAAGGTGAAGCCAGAGGCCTTACAAAAGGCCGGGCGGAAGGTTTGAAAGAGACCCAATTGAAGATTGCCCGCAATCTGAAAGCAAAAGGCCTAGCGTCCGACCTTATATCCGAGGTCACTGGCCTTTCCGCCGGCGAAATCGAAAAGTTATAAACAAATAACGAAGTCTCTTTCCGGACTTCGCTATTTTTATAACTACCGTCTGTAACCCGTCCGTCATTTATATTCCCAACGCTTGAAATAAAAACCACGTTATATTCTGTTTGCCAATTAAAATGCCTACTTTTGGAACAACCAAAGCCCAAAAACGATGTCAAGATTCATCAATCCGTTTACGGATGTAGGATTTAAAAAGATTTTCGGACAGGAGATCAATAAAGATTTGCTGATTGAATTCTTGAACGACTTGCTAGTAGGCGAAAAAGCGATCAAAGACATCACCTTCCTGGACAAGGAGCTCTTGCCCGAGTTCATGGGAGACCGGGGCGTGATTTACGACATCTACTGCACGACGGAGAAAGGAGAGCATTTCATCGTGGAAATGCAGAACCGCCAGCAGATCAACTTCCGGGAGCGCGCCTTGTTCTACCTTTCCCACACCGTCGCTCGTCAGGGCGAGAAAGGCATGGACTGGCAGTTCGGATTGAAAGCGGTATACGGTGTCTTCTTCATGAATTTCCGTCTGGAAGACATACCCCACAAGCTGCGGACGGATGTGATCCTGGCTGATCGCGAAACGAATGAACAATTCAGCGACAAGCTGCGTTTTATCTTTATAGAGCTTCCCTCCTTTACAAAGGAAAAGGAAGAATGCGAAACGGATTTCGAACGATGGATATATGTATTAAAGAATATGGAAACATTAAAGAGATTGCCTTTTAAGGCCCGCAAGTCGGTCTTCGAACGATTGGAGAAAATCGTGGACATAGCCTCCCTCACGAAGGAGGAACGGGAGAAATACGACGAAAGCATCAAGGTCTACCGCGACAACCTTGCCGTCCTCGGCTATGCCGAACAGAAAGGCCGTAAAGAAGGCCGGACGGAGGGCTTGGAAGAGGCTGCCCGCAATCTGAAAGCGGAAGGCCTGCCGGTCGATCTCATTGCCCGGGCCACCGGCCTTTCCGCCGGTGAAATCGAAAAGTTATAAACAAATAGCGAAGTCTCTTTCCGGACTTCGCTATTTTTATAACTACCGTCTGTAATCCGTCCGTCATTTATATTCTCAACGCTTGAAATAAAAACCATTTTATATTCCGTTTGCCAACTAAAATGCCTACTTTTGGAACAACCAAAGCCCAAAAACGATGTCAAGATTCATCAATCCGTTTACGGATGTAGGATTTAAAAAGATTTTCGGACAGGAGATCAATAAAGATTTGCTGATTGAATTCTTNTGTTGCCAATACGGTTCTTTCTTCCGACCAGGCTACCATCTCCGTACCTAAGGGTGTGGTTGTAGTAGCCGTAGAAGGTGAAAAAGCTGTAAAAGCAGTGGTTAAGTAATTAATCAAATATATCTTATGGTAGGCGCCTTGCCCTTTCGGGGGTAAGGCGCTTCCTTTTTTAGATTAAAATAAAAACCACGTTATATTCCGTTTGCCAATTAAAATGCCTACTTTTGGAACAACCAAAGCCCAAAAACGATGTCAAGATTCATCAATCCGTTTACGGATGTAGGATTTAAAAAGATTTTCGGACAGGAGATCGATAAAGATTTGCTGATCGAATTCTTGAACGACTTGCTAGTAGGCGAAAAAGCGATCAAAGACATCACCTTCCTGGACAAGGAGCTCTTGCCCGAGTTCATGGGAGACCGGGGCGTGATTTACGACATCTACTGCACGACGGAGAAAGGAGAGCATTTCATCGTGGAAATGCAGAACCGCCAGCAGATCAACTTCCGGGAGCGCGCCTTGTTCTACCTTTCCCACACCGTCGCTCGTCAGGGCGAGAAAGGCATGGACTGGCAGTTCGGATTGAAAGCGGTATACGGTGTTTTCTTCATGAATTTCCGTCTGGAAGACATACCCCACAAGCTGCGGACGGATGTGATCCTGGCCGATCGCGAAACGAATGAACAATTCAGCGACAAGCTGCGTTTTATCTTTATAGAGCTTCCCTCCTTTACAAAGGAAAAGGAAGAATGCGAAACGGATTTCGAACGATGGATATATGTATTAAAGAATATGGAAACATTAAAGAGATTGCCTTTTAAGGCCCGCAAGTCGGTCTTCGAACGATTGGAGAAAATCGTGGACATAGCCTCCCTCACGAAGGAGGAACGGGAGAAATACGACGAAAGCATCAAGGTCTACCGCGACAACCTTGCCGTCCTCGGCTATGCCGAACAGAAAGGCCGTAAAGAAGGCCGGACGGAGGGCTTGGAAGAGGCTGCCCGCAATCTGAAAGCGGAAGGCCTGCCGGTCGATCTCATTGCCCGGGCCACCGGCCTTTCCGCCGGTGAAATCGAAAAGTTATAAACAAATAGCGAAGTCTCTTTCCGGACTTCGCTATTTTTATAACTACCGTCTGTAATCCGTCCGTCATTTATATTCTCAACGCTTGAAATAAAAACCATTTTATATTCCGTTTGCCAACTAAAATGCCTACTTTTGGAACAACCAAAGCCCAAAAACGATGTCAAGATTCATCAATCCGTTTACGGATGTAGGATTTAAAAAGATTTTCGGACAGGAGATCAATAAAGATTTGCTGATTGAATTCTTGAACGACTTGCTAGTAGGCGAAAAAGCGATCAAAGACATCACCTTCCTGGACAAGGAGCTCTTGCCCGAGTTCATGGGAGACCGGGGCGTGATTTACGACATCTACTGCACGACGGAGAAAGGAGAGCATTTCATCGTGGAAATGCAGAACCGCCAGCAGATCAACTTCCGGGAGCGCGCCTTGTTCTACCTTTCCCACACCGTCGCTCGTCAGGGCGAGAAAGGCATGGACTGGCAGTTCGGATTGAAAGCGGTATACGGTGTTTTCTTCATGAATTTCCGTCTGGAAGACATACCCCACAAGCTGCGGACGGATGTGATCCTGGCCGATCGCGAAACGAATGAACAATTCAGCGACAAGCTGCGTTTTATCTTTATAGAGCTTCCCTCCTTTACAAAGGAAAAGGAAGAATGCGAAACGGATTTCGAACGATGGATATATGTATTAAAGAATATGGAAACATTAAAGAGATTGCCTTTTAAGGCCCGCAAGTCGGTCTTCGAACGATTGGAGAAAATCGTGGACATAGCCTCCCTCACGAAGGAGGAACGGGAGAAATACGACGAAAGCATCAAGGTCTACCGCGACAACCTTGCCGTCCTCGGCTATGCCGAACAGAAAGGCCGTAAAGAAGGCCGGACGGAGGGCTTGGAAGAGGCTGCCCGCAATCTGAAAGCGGAAGGCCTGCCGGTCGATCTCATTGCCCGGGCCACCGGCCTTTCCGCCGGTGAAATCGAAAAGTTATAAACAAATAGCGAAGTCTCTTTCCGGACTTCGCTATTTTTATAACTACCGTCTGTAATCCGTCCGTCATTTATATTCTCAACGCTTGAAATAAAAACCATTTTATATTCCGTTTGCCAACTAAAATGCCTACTTTTGGAACAACCAAAGCCCAAAAACGATGTCAAGATTCATCAATCCGTTTACGGATGTAGGATTTAAAAAGATTTTCGGACAGGAGATCAATAAAGATTTGCTGATTGAATTCTTGAACGACTTGCTAGTAGGCGAAAAAGCGATCAAAGACATCACCTTCCTGGACAAGGAGCTCTTGCCCGAGTTCATGGGAGACCGGGGCGTGATTTACGACATCTACTGCACGACGGAGAAAGGAGAGCATTTCATCGTGGAAATGCAGAACCGCCAGCAGATCAACTTCCGGGAGCGCGCCTTGTTCTACCTTTCCCACACCGTCGCTCGTCAGGGCGAGAAAGGCATGGACTGGCAGTTCGGATTGAAAGCGGTATACGGTGTTTTCTTCATGAATTTCCGTCTGGAAGACATACCCCACAAGCTGCGGACGGATGTGATCCTGGCCGATCGCGAAACGAATGAACAATTCAGCGACAAGCTGCGTTTTATCTTTATAGAGCTTCCCTCCTTTACAAAGGAAAAGGAAGAATGCGAAACGGATTTCGAACGATGGATATATGTATTAAAGAATATGGAAACATTAAAGAGATTGCCTTTTAAGGCCCGCAAGTCGGTCTTCGAACGATTGGAGAAAATCGTGGACATAGCCTCCCTCACGAAGGAGGAACGGGAGAAATACGACGAAAGCATCAAGGTCTACCGCGACAACCTTGCCGTCCTCGGCTATGCCGAACAGAAAGGCCGTAAAGAAGGCCGGACGGAGGGCTTGGAAGAGGCTGCCCGCAATCTGAAAGCGGAAGGCCTGCCGGTCGATCTCATTGCCCGGGCCACCGGCCTTTCCGCCGGTGAAATCGAAAAGTTATAAACAAATAGCGAAGTCTCTTTCCGGACTTCGCTATTTTTATAACTACCGTCTGTAATCCGTCCGTCATTTATATTCTCAACGCTTGAAATAAAAACCATTTTATATTCCGTTTGCCAACTAAAATGCCTACTTTTGGAACAACCAAAGCCCAAAAACGATGTCAAGATTCATCAATCCGTTTACGGATGTAGGATTTAAAAAGATTTTCGGACAGGAGATCAATAAAGATTTGCTGATTGAATTCTTGAACGACTTGCTAGTAGGCGAAAAAGCGATCAAAGACATCACCTTCCTGGACAAGGAGCTCTTGCCCGAGTTCATGGGAGACCGGGGCGTGATTTACGACATCTACTGCACGACGGAGAAAGGAGAGCATTTCATCGTGGAAATGCAGAACCGCCAGCAGATCAACTTCCGGGAGCGCGCCTTGTTCTACCTTTCCCACACCGTCGCTCGTCAGGGCGAGAAAGGCATGGACTGGCAGTTCGGATTGAAAGCGGTATACGGTGTTTTCTTCATGAATTTCCGTCTGGAAGACATACCCCACAAGCTGCGGACGGATGTGATCCTGGCCGATCGCGAAACGAATGAACAATTCAGCGACAAGCTGCGTTTTATCTTTATAGAGCTTCCCTCCTTTACAAAGGAAAAGGAAGAATGCGAAACGGATTTCGAACGATGGATATATGTATTAAAGAATATGGAAACATTAAAGAGATTGCCTTTTAAGGCCCGCAAGTCGGTCTTCGAACGATTGGAGAAAATCGTGGACATAGCCTCTCTCACAAAGGAGGAACGGGAGAAATATGACGAAAGCATCAAGGTCTACCGCGACAACCTTGCCGTCCTCGGCTATGCCGAACAGAAAGGCCGTAAAGAAGGTGAAGCCAGAGGCCTTACAAAAGGCCGGGCGGAAGGTTTGAAAGAGACCCAATTGAAGATTGCCCGCAATCTGAAAGCAAAAGGCCTAGCGTCCGACCTTATATCCGAGGTCACTGGCCTTTCCGCCGGCGAAATCGAAAAGTTATAAACAAATAACGAAGTCTCTTTCCGGACTTCGCTATTTTTATAACTACCGTCTGTAACCCGTCCGTCATTTATATTCCCAACGCTTGAAATAAAAACCACGTTATATTCTGTTTGCCAATTAAAATGCCTACTTTTGGAACAACCAAAGCCCAAAAACGATGTCAAGATTCATCAATCCGTTTACGGATGTAGGATTTAAAAAGATTTTCGGACAGGAGATCAATAAAGATTTGCTGATTGAATTCTTGAACGACTTGCTAGTAGGCGAAAAAGCGATCAAAGACATCACCTTCCTGGACAAGGAGCTCTTGCCCGAGTTCATGGGAGACCGGGGCGTGATTTACGACATCTACTGCACGACGGAGAAAGGAGAGCATTTCATCGTGGAAATGCAGAACCGCCAGCAGATCAACTTCCGGGAGCGCGCCTTGTTCTACCTTTCCCACACCGTCGCTCGTCAGGGCGAGAAAGGCATGGACTGGCAGTTCGGATTGAAAGCGGTATACGGTGTCTTCTTCATGAATTTCCGTCTGGAAGACATACCCCACAAGCTGCGGACGGATGTGATCCTGGCCGATCGCGAAACGAATGAACAATTCAGCGACAAGCTGCGTTTTATCTTTATAGAGCTTCCCTCCTTTACAAAGGAAAAGGAAGAATGCGAAACGGATTTCGAACGATGGATATATGTATTAAAGAATATGGAAACATTAAAGAGATTGCCTTTTAAGGCCCGCAAGTCGGTCTTCGAACGATTGGAGAAAATCGTGGACATAGCCTCCCTCACGAAGGAGGAACGGGAGAAATACGACGAAAGCATCAAGGTCTACCGCGACAACCTTGCCGTCCTCGGCTATGCCGAACAGAAAGGCCGTAAAGAAGGCCGGACGGAGGGCTTGGAAGAGGCTGCCCGCAATCTGAAAGCGGAAGGCCTGCCGGTCGATCTCATTGCCCGGGCCACCGGCCTTTCCGCCGGTGAAATCGAAAAGTTATAAACAAATAGCGAAGTCTCTTTCCGGACTTCGCTATTTTTATAACTACCGTCTGTAATCCGTCCGTCATTTATATTCTCAACGCTTGAAATAAAAACCATTTTATATTCCGTTTGCCAACTAAAATGCCTACTTTTGGAACAACCAAAGCCCAAAAACGATGTCAAGATTCATCAATCCGTTTACGGATGTAGGATTTAAAAAGATTTTCGGACAGGAGATCAATAAAGATTTGCTGATTGAATTCTTGAACGACTTGCTAGTAGGCGAAAAAGCGATCAAAGACATCACCTTCCTGGACAAGGAGCTCTTGCCCGAGTTCATGGGAGACCGGGGCGTGATTTACGACATCTACTGCACGACGGAGAAAGGAGAGCATTTCATCGTGGAAATGCAGAACCGCCAGCAGATCAACTTCCGGGAGCGCGCCTTGTTCTACCTTTCCCACACCGTCGCTCGTCAGGGCGAGAAAGGCATGGACTGGCAGTTCGGATTGAAAGCGGTATACGGTGTCTTCTTCATGAATTTCCGTCTGGAAGACATACCCCACAAGCTGCGGACGGATGTGATCCTGGCCGATCGCGAAACGAATGAACAATTCAGCGACAAGCTGCGTTTTATCTTTATAGAGCTTCCCTCCTTTACAAAGGAAAAGGAAGAATGCGAAACGGATTTCGAACGATGGATATATGTATTAAAGAATATGGAAACATTAAAGAGATTGCCTTTTAAGGCCCGCAAGTCGGTCTTCGAACGATTGGAGAAAATCGTGGACATAGCCTCCCTCACGAAGGAGGAACGGGAGAAATACGACGAAAGCATCAAGGTCTACCGCGACAACCTTGCCGTCCTCGGCTATGCCGAACAGAAAGGCCGTAAAGAAGGCCGGACGGAGGGCTTGGAAGAGGCTGCCCGCAATCTGAAAGCGGAAGGCCTGCCGGTCGATCTCATTGCCCGGGCCACCGGCCTTTCCGCCGGTGAAATCGAAAAGTTATAAACAAATAGCGAAGTCTCTTTCCGGACTTCGCTATTTTTATAACTACCGTCTGTAATCCGTCCGTCATTTATATTCTCAACGCTTGAAATAAAAACCATTTTATATTCCGTTTGCCAACTAAAATGCCTACTTTTGGAACAACCAAAGCCCAAAAACGATGTCAAGATTCATCAATCCGTTTACGGATGTAGGATTTAAAAAGATTTTCGGACAGGAGATCAATAAAGATTTGCTGATTGAATTCTTGAACGACTTGCTAGTAGGCGAAAAAGCGATCAAAGACATCACCTTCCTGGACAAGGAGCTCTTACCCGAGTTCATGGGAGACCGGGGCGTGATTTACGACATCTACTGCACGACGGAGGAAGGAGAGCATTTCATCGTGGAAATGCAGAACCGCCAGCAGATCAACTTCCGGGAGCGCGCCTTGTTCTACCTTTCCCACACCGTCGCTCGTCAGGGCGAGAAAGGCATGGACTGGCAGTTCGGATTGAAAGCGGTATACGGTGTCTTCTTCATGAATTTCCGTCTGGAAGACATACCCCACAAGCTGCGGACGGATGTGATCCTGGCCGATCGCGAAACGAATGAACAATTCAGCGACAAGCTGCGTTTTATCTTTATAGAGCTTCCCTCCTTTACAAAGGAAAAGGAAGAATGCGAAACGGATTTCGAACGATGGATATATGTATTAAAGAATATGGAAACATTAAAGAGATTGCCTTTTAAGGCCCGCAAGTCGGTCTTCGAACGATTGGAGAAAATCGTGGACATAGCCTCCCTCACGAAGGAGGAACGGGAGAAATACGACGAAAGCATCAAGGTCTACCGCGACAACCTTGCCGTCCTCGGCTATGCCGAACAGAAAGGCCGTAAAGAAGGCCGGACGGAGGGCTTGGAAGAGGCTGCCCGCAATCTGAAAGCGGAAGGCCTGCCGGTCGATCTCATTGCCCGGGCCACCGGCCTTTCCGCCGGTGAAATCGAAAAGTTATAAACAAATAGCGAAGTCTCTTTCCGGACTTCGCTATTTTTATAACTACCGTCTGTAATCCGTCCGTCATTTATATTCTCAACGCTTGAAATAAAAACCATTTTATATTCCGTTTGCCAACTAAAATGCCTACTTTTGGAACAACCAAAGCCCAAAAACGATGTCAAGATTCATCAATCCGTTTACGGATGTAGGATTTAAAAAGATTTTCGGACAGGAGATCAATAAAGATTTGCTGATTGAATTCTTGAACGACTTGCTAGTAGGCGAAAAAGCGATCAAAGACATCACCTTCCTGGACAAGGAGCTCTTGCCCGAGTTCATGGGAGACCGGGGCGTGATTTACGACATCTACTGCACGACGGAGAAAGGAGAGCATTTCATCGTGGAAATGCAGAACCGCCAGCAGATCAACTTCCGGGAGCGCGCCTTGTTCTACCTTTCCCACACCGTCGCTCGTCAGGGCGAGAAAGGCATGGACTGGCAGTTCGGATTGAAAGCGGTATACGGTGTCTTCTTCATGAATTTCCGTCTGGAAGACATACCCCACAAGCTGCGGACGGATGTGATCCTGGCCGATCGCGAAACGAATGAACAATTCAGCGACAAGCTGCGTTTTATCTTTATAGAGCTTCCCTCCTTTACAAAGGAAAAGGAAGAATGCGAAACGGATTTCGAACGATGGATATATGTATTAAAGAATATGGAAACATTAAAGAGATTGCCTTTTAAGGCCCGCAAGTCGGTCTTCGAACGATTGGAGAAAATCGTGGACATCGCCTCTCTCACAAAGGAGGAACGGGAGAAATATGACGAAAGCATCAAGGTCTACCGTGACAACCTTGCCATCCTCAGCTATGCCGAACAGAAAGGCCGTAAAGAAGGCGAAGCCAGAGGCCTTGCAAAAGGCCGGACGGAGGGCTTGGAAGAGGTTGCCCGCAATCTGAAAGCAGAAGGCCTGCCGGTCGATCTCATTGCCCGGACCACCGGCCTTTCCGCCGGTGAAATCGAAAAGTTATAAACAAATAGCGAAGTCTTTTTCCGGACTTCGCTATTTTTATAACTACCGTCTATAATCCGTCCGTCATTTATATTCCCAACGCTTACTCCTGTTTAAATATCTTTTCTTTTCAGCACCTCCATCATTTTTTACGATATGCGGATAACGAGAACGTTTTTTATGGGAGAAGACAAAAACGCATTCCAAGCCTCGCGGCTTTTGGAGAAGTTTGATTACATTTGCATAACAGATTAAAGATGACAAAACGTAATGGAGCATAAACAAACGCATCGCGGACTAAACCGCGAACAGGTAGAAGAAAGTCGAAGGATATATGGAGAAAATATCTTGACTCCACCTGAAAAAACCAGCCTTTGGACTTTATTCCTGGAAAAGTTTCAAGATCCTATTATCCGCATTCTATTAGTAGCTTGGTTCCTATCGATGATTATCGCCGGCGTACATTGTTGGGGGCCGGAAGCGAAAGGATTCAGCGCCTTCCTGGAACCGATCGGTATCTTTTTTGCCATTATTCTGGCAAGTGGTGTAGGGTTCGCTTTTGAGGTGAAAGCGAACCGCGCTTTTAACGTATTAAATACGGTTAGTGACGATACGCCGGTAAAAGTGATCCGCGACGGTTCGATTACCGAAATAACCAAACGGGAAGTCGTCGTCGGCGACTGGGTCGTGCTGGAGACCGGCGAAGAGGTGCCCGCCGACGGGAAACTGATTGAAGCCGTATCCATGCAAATCAACGAATCCACCCTGACTGGCGAACCGGTTGTTGACAAAACCATTCATGAAGCCGACTTTGATCCGGATGCGACCTATCCCTCCAACGAAGTGATGAGAGGTACGACCGTAGTCGACGGCCACGGGGTTATGATCGTGGAAAAAATAGGAGACGCCACTGGCTACGGAAAAGTGTATGAAGGTTCGCAGATAGACAATAACATCGATACACCCTTGCAAATCCAACTAAAGGGATTGGCCGGAGTAATTAGTAAGGCAGGCTACACCATCGCAGCTATTACTTTTATCGCCTTGCTCACTCGGGCGGTGATGGCTTCGACAGGATTATCCTGGATGGATCTGGCAGGAGAGATACTTAATATCTTTATGATTGCAGTCACCCTGATTGTGGTCTCCGTACCCGAAGGGCTGCCGATGAGTGTTACGCTGAGTCTGGCATTGAGCATGAACCGGATGCTGAAAACAAACAACCTGGTGCGCAAGATGCACGCCTGCGAGACGATGGGCGCTACGACTGTTATCTGTACGGACAAGACCGGTACGCTAACCCAAAACCAGATGCAGGTCTACCGCACGAATTTTTATAATCTTCCTGACCAAAAGCTAGGTAATGATGATTTAAGCAACTTGATCAAAGAGGGTATCTCCGTCAATTCGACCGCCTTCTTACAAAAATCGGAGGACGGAAAGGTGAAAACGATGGGAAATCCGACCGAAGCGGCTTTACTGCTCTGGCTGAATAGCCAGGGTCAGGATTATCTGGAGCTCCGGCAGGAGGCCGAAGTCCTGGATCAACTGACATTCTCCACCGAACGCAAATATATGGCGACGCTGGTTCAGTCACCCTTGCTGGCCAAAAAGGTACTATATGTTAAAGGAGCACCTGAAATTGTCCTCAAAAACAGCAAACGGGTGGCTACCGGAGGCGGTTACCAAACGGTAGAAACCAGTCGGGCGGAGATTGAAAAACAACTGCTCGACTACCAGAACCAGGCAATGCGTACGCTGGGATTCGCCTACCAGATCGTGGAAGAGGGCGAGGACACAGCTTTCTTTACCGAAGGACGGCTAAGAAATACGACCGACCTCACTTATCTTGGCATCGTGGCGATCTCCGACCCTGTGCGCACCGATGTGCCGGCCGCCGTCCAGAGCTGTTTGAATGCCGGTATCGATGTAAAAATAGTCACGGGAGACACACCCGGTACGGCAAGGGAAATTGCGCGCCAGATCGGCATCTGGAAACCGGAATATACGGAACGGAATATCATTACCGGCCCCGGATTTGAGGCCTTGAGCGACAAAGAAGCGCTCGACCGGGTGCTCGACCTGAAGATCATGTGCCGCGCCCGCCCGACGGACAAACAACGGTTGGTAAAACTCTTACAGAAGCGGGATCAGGTGGTAGCGGTCACCGGTGACGGCACCAACGACGCCCCTGCCCTGAAAGCCGCACAGGTGGGGCTTAGCATGGGAGACGGCACTTCGGTTGCTAAGGAAGCCAGCGATATCACGATCCTCGACAACTCTTTCAGCAGCATCACCCGCGCTGTCATGTGGGGACGTTCGCTCTATCAAAACATACAAAAGTTTCTCTTATTCCAGTTGACCATCAATGTCTCTGCCTGCCTGATCGTGTTGATCGGCTCCCTGATCGGAACGGAATCGCCGCTGACCATCACGCAGATGTTATGGGTAAACCTCATTATGGATACTTTCGCAGCGGCGGCGCTCGCATCGCTTCCTCCCCACGAGAAGGTAATGCGGTACAAACCCCGTAAAAGCGGCCCGAAAGGCGATTTCATCATTAGCAAACGAATGGCATACAATATCTTCGGAGCCGGCATCTTTTTTGTTGTCATCCTGATTGGATTCCTGTATTACATCAACAATCCGGAACATCTGAACCAATATTTCAGCTACATCCCGGAAGGAGAACGGCATGCCTATTCCCTCTCCTACTTCTTTACAGGATTCGTCTTCATTCAATTCTGGAATATATTTAACGCCAAGGCGTTCGGAGATACCCAATCGGCTTTGGCCGAGTTCTCCACAAGCCGGACATTCCTGGTTGTCGCCCTGTTAATCTTGGTAGGCCAATATCTGATCGTCACCTTCGGAGGAGAAATGTTCAATGTTGTTCCTTTGACATGGAACGACTGGGGTGTCTTATTAGCCGGTACCTCGTTGATCCTCTGGGTAGGAGAGATCGATCGCCTATTTCGGAAATGGAATAAAAAATAAATGAAAAACCGGCGTTGCCGGAAAAGAAAAATCACGCCGGTGAAACATCTGTATGTTTCGTTGGCGTGATTTATTTATAAAAGTTTGATTAGTTAATGCTCGCTTTATCTAAAAGGCCTTTAATTAATAAAAAATGATTATCTGCAAAACATACTGATTTCCTATACGCAGGAGATATTCCGTCTGCATAGACCCGCAGATGGCGGAGGCATACATTTCCGGAACGACAAAACAATTCCATTCGAGAAGCTGTTCATACAGAAAAAGGTAAAATTGCGAAGAAGGCTTGTTGAAAACTTTTTGTAGAATATCTTTAGAAAACAAAAGATAAAAGTGTGGAAATGTGTAATTTTACCCCCTTAAAAGCAAGATTGTTTTCCATCGGGAAAAACAGTCTTGTTCAGACACACAGGTTTAAATATGAGTGAGAAAGAAATTGACTATCATATACCGGTTTTATTACAGGAAAGTCTGGCGGGACTTGCCATACAGCCTTCCGGCGTTTACGTAGACGTAACCTTCGGAGGAGGAGGACATTCCCGTGGCATTCTGGAACGTCTGGGGCCGGAAGGGAAACTTTTCGGGTTCGACCAAGATGCCGATGCCGAGAAGAATATACCTGAAGACAGCCGATTTACTTTCGTTAGAGGCAATTTCCGTTTTTTACAGAATTACCTGCATTATTATGGAATAAAGGACGACGGCATAGAAGGAGTCCTGGCAGATTTAGGAGTATCCTCCCATCATTTTGATGACCGGGAACGTGGTTTCTCTTTCCGCTTTGACGGTTCCCTGAATATGCGGATGAATAACCGGGCGGGGAAAACGGCGGCGGACATACTAAACACTTACACAGAAACGGCTTTGGCCGATGTCTTCTACCTATACGGGGAACTGAAATCAGCAAGAAAGCTGGCTTCGGCAGTTGTCTCTGCACGAAATGCCTCTTCTTTCACCACAAGCAACGATCTGATAGAGGCCGCCAAACCTTTTACCGGCAAAGAAAAAGAAAAAAAATTCCTGGCACAAGTTTTCCAAGCGCTCCGCATCGAAGTGAATGACGAAATGCGCGCCCTGCGTGAAATGCTTCAACAGGCGCTGCAGGTGCTGAAACCGGGGGGGCGGTTGGTCGTCATTACCTATCACTCCCTGGAAGACCGATTGGTGAAAAACTTCATTAAAACCGGGAACTTCGAAGGTAAAAGCGAGCAAGATTTCTACGGAAACTTCCTGACTCCCTTTCGCTCCATAAATAATAAGGTAATAATCCCGGCAGATGAGGAAATAGAGAGAAATCCACGTTCCCGAAGCGCCAAGCTGCGGATTGCGGAAAAGAAGTAAAAAAGAAAGAGATGGCGGACGAAACACGACAACAGAAAAAGACGAAAAGGAAGAAGGAAAAGCGCTTCTCCCCCCTTTATATCTTAGGCGGAGGCATCTTGAAAGAGGATTTTATCGTCAGGCATACCCGCATGATCGTACTGGTCGTTATCCTTATCTTCTTTTTTATCGGGAACCGATATACCTGCATGCAAAAGCTAAGGGAAATCGACCGTCTGCAACAGCAACTGAGAGATATCAAATTCGAACATTTATCCATTTCTTCGGAACTGACTGGCAACAGCAGGCCGTCCCAGATTGAACAATTAATAGAAGAACAAGGCATTGAATTGGAGGGGGCCAAGACGCCTCCCTACCAACTGCATAAGTAAAAGCATGGCGGAGGAAGAAGAAAAAGAAACACAAGCAGAAGAAAAGAGCAAGAATCGCATCTTGGTCCGATACGCTATCGTCGTACTTTTATTGGCGATACCGATCGCCGGCATTGTGGTAAAAGCAATCACAACCGCTTTTATAGAACGGGAAAAATGGGAAAAAGTGGCGGAAAGCCAAAAGAGACCGAACCGCCTGGTTCTTCCCGGACGAGGGAATATTTATTCCTGCGACAGGCAGTTGATGGCTACCAGTGTGCCGCGCTATTATACCTATATCGATTTCGGCGCCGACGGTTTTCTTGTGGACTCTTTCCTCTATTCCAAAACCGACGGAGTGGATTCTTTATCCGTCTATCTGTCACAGAAGCTGAAGAATAAGACCGTAGCCGGCTATAAGTCCCATCTACTCCGGGGCCTGAAATCGAAAAGCCGCCAGTATCCCTTATTTGAAGGACGCATATCCTACACCGACCTGAAAGAGCTGAAAACCTATCCGTTCCTCCGCTACAACCGTTACCGGAGCGGATTCTACACCAAGGAAATGGTGCAACGCCAGAAACCTTTCGGTTCTTTGGCATCCCGTACCATCGGTGATATCTACGGCGAGATAGAGGAGAGCGGAACGACGAAAGGAAAGAACGGCCTCGAGTTACAATACGATTCCCTGCTCCGGGGGGAGGCGGGACTCAGTTCGGTTCGCCGCCTGGGCGGAGGCTGGACGAATGTCATTGAAATCGAACCGATCGACGGGATGGATGTCGTCACGACAATCGACATAGACATTCAGGATATTACGGAGAAAGCCCTGGTCGATATGCTGAAATCTATCGATGCAGAATCCGGCACGGCGGTCGTAATGGAAGTCAAGACCGGAGAGGTCAAGAGTATCACAAACATGGCCCGCATCCGGGAGGGCGTCTATGCAGAGACTAAAAACCATGCGGTAGCCGATGAAATCGAACCCGGATCGACGTTCAAAGTCGCCTCCATTATGGTTGCCCTGGAAGATGGCGTTTGTCAGCCCAGCGATACCGTAGACGTAGGAAATGGCATCTTCATGTATAAAGGTGCACGGATGACGGACCACAACATGAATAAGGGAGGATACGGACGGATATCCGTGGAAGAAGCCATCTGGTTTTCCTCTAACATCGGGGTGGCCAAAACCATACTGAAAGGCTATGAAAACAATCCGACCAAGTTTGTGGAAGGCCTTTATCGCATCGGAATGAACGCCGACCTGCATATAGAGATACCCGGAGCGGGCCGCGCCAAGATCCGTATGCCGAACGACAGTACGCGTTACTGGGCAAAGACGACGTTACCATGGATGTCTTTTGGTTACGAAACACAGATCCCTCCGATCAACACACTTGCATTCTTTAACGCAATTGCCAATGACGGGAAAATGATGCGCCCGATGTTTACCAAAGAAATACAAAAGAACGGCAAAACAATCGAAAAGTTTTCCCCTACGGTCATCAAATCGACGATTTGTACCAGTCATACCCTTGCCATCATTAAGAACATGCTGCTGGGTGTTGTCGAAAACGGAACGGGAAAAGCAGTATATTCGGATGTGATCCGTATTGCGGGAAAGACCGGAACAGCGCAGATTGCAACGGGGGGTAGTTATACCGCTTCGGGGAAATCGCACCAGGTATCTTTCTGCGGCTATTTTCCTGCGGACAATCCGCTTTATTCCTGCATCGTCGTCATCCGGCGCCCCCGCATCGGCTATCCGTCGGGAGGAACAATGTCCGGCGCTGTCGTCAAGACGATAGCCGAGCGGATCTTCGCCAGCCGGATGCCTTCGGATATAAAAAAGATGGAACGGGATTCTATGGCGGTACTTCTTCCCCATGCCAAAGGGGGGGAAACCAGTGCATTAAAGAAAGTTCTCGGGAAGTTACGGATCGATTTCAATGCGGATAGCGTAGAAAGCGATTGGGTAATGGTAAAAAGAGATAGTTTGGAGCTACAACTGAGGGATGTCCCTCTGAACAAAGGACTGGTACCTAATGTCGTAGGCATGGGAGCCAAGGATGCGGTCTATGTTATGGAAAGCGCCGGATTGCGGGTTTCCCTATCCGGAATGGGCAAGGTAACTTCCCAAACGCTGCCTCCCGGACATCGCGTGGTCAGAGGACAAACTGTAGGATTGACACTCAAATAAAAATAAAAGAATCAGGAAATGAAACTAAAAGAATTGATTCAAGCGATAGAAACCGTATCGTCCGCAGGAGCGTCCGATGCGGTGGAAATAACGGGCGTACAGTCGGATTCGAGAGCCGTCAAGCCCGGAAATCTATTTGTAGCGGTAAGAGGTACAGCCGTTGACGGGCACAACTATATAGGCAGCGCTTGGGAAAAAGGAGCCGCAGCCATTGTCTGCGAAGAAATACCGGATGGCAGCCTGCAACACGTCCCATATATTGTCGTCAAGGATTCAGCCAAAGCGTTAGGCCATCTCGTTTCGGAATGGTTCGGACGCCCTTCGGAAAAACTGACGCTGGTAGGCGTAACAGGAACCAACGGAAAGACAACGGTCGCCACCTTGCTTTACGAATTATTCCGGGCGTTGGGATATAAGGTGGGACTGCTTTCCACCGTTTGCAATTATATTGATTCCCGGGCTATCCCGACCGAACATACGACTCCGGATGCCATCACTATGCATTCCTTATTGGCACAAATGGTAGAGGCCGGATGTACACATGCCTTTATGGAGGTCAGTTCCCACGCAATCGACCAGGAAAGGATCAGCGGGCTGGACTTTAACGGAGGGATCTTTACCAACTTGACGCGGGACCATCTGGATTACCATAAAACAGTAGAGAATTACCTGAAGGCAAAAAAGAAATTCTTCGACGGATTACCGGCTTCCGCCTTCGCCCTGACCAATGCGGACGATAAGTCCGGATGGGTGATGTTGCAAAATACGGCCGCCCGGAAACTCTCTTATTCCTTGCAGACACTAGCGGATTTCAAGGGTAAAATCCTGGAATCTCATTTCGAAGGTATGGATCTGGTCATAAACGGGAAAGAAGTATTCGTCCGGTTTGTAGGACGGTTCAACGCTTACAACCTGCTGGCGGTATACGGCGCAGCCATTTCCCTCGGAGAAGAACCGGATAAAGTATTGCTGAAGATGAGCAATCTGGTTCCGGTAGCCGGACGTTTCGAAACAATACCGTCCCCTCTCGGTTATCGGGCTATTGTGGATTACGCCCACACGCCGGACGCCCTGACCAATGTATTGAACGGCATCCATGGCTTATTAAACGGACGGGGAAAAATCATCACCGTCGTAGGAGCCGGTGGAAACCGGGATAAGGGAAAACGTCCGCTGATGGCGAAAGAAGCCGTAAAACTCAGCGACCAGGTTATCCTGACTTCCGACAATCCCCGTTTTGAAGAGCCGGACGCCATTATCCGGGATATGATGGAAGGTGTCGGCGAGAAAGATAAGGAGAAAGTCTTATGTATCACCGACCGTACCCAAGCCATCCGTACGGCTGCGGCATTAGCTAAAGAGGGCGATGTGATCCTCGTCGCCGGTAAGGGGCATGAGGATTACCAGGAGATCAAAGGAGTAAAGCATCCTTTTGACGACCGGGAGAAATTACGAACTATTTTCTCAACCCAACACTAAGAAAAAAGAAAGGTATGTTATATTATCTATTCCATTATTTAGACCAGTTTGACATTCCGGGAAGCGGCATGTTTAAGTATGTATCTTTTCGTTCGGGACTGGCTCTAATCCTCTCCCTGTTCATTTCGACGGCTATCGGGCGCCGTATCATCAACAAACTGCAGGTGATGCAGATCGGAGAAAGCGTCCGCAACTTGGGTCTCGAAGGACAAATGAGCAAAAAAGGAACCCCCACCATGGGAGGAATCATCATCATTATTGCCATCCTGATCCCGGTATTGCTTTGTACGCGTCTGGACAATATTTACATCATTCTGATGATCACCACGACCCTCTGGCTCGGCGCCTTGGGCTTTGCAGACGATTATATCAAGGTATTCAAGAAAGATAAGGAAGGATTACACGGACGGTTTAAGATCATCGGACAAGTCGGCCTGGGATTGATCGTCGGCATAACGCTCTATTTCTCCCCGGACGTAGTGATTCGCGAAAATGTGGAAGTGGTCAAAGGCAACGTCATCGAGGACGTACGGATTCATCCGGCGGAAACAAAGTCGATGAAGACGACTATCCCTTTCATGAAAAACAATAATTTCGATTATTCGTCCTTAGTCCGGTGGACAGGGAAATACCAGGAAATAGCGGTCTGGATACTGTTCGTACTGGCCGTCATCTTTATCGTAACGGCTGTATCGAACGGAGCCAACCTGACCGATGGGCTGGACGGCCTGGCGGCAGGTAGTTCGGCCATCATCGGCGTAGCGCTGGGTATTCTGGCTTATATGTCTTCCCACTTGGAATTTTCCTCCTTCCTGAACATCATGTTTATTCCCGGAGCAGAAGAACTGGTGATCTTTGCCGCGGCATTCATCGGGGCGACGGTCGGTTTCCTGTGGTACAACTCCTATCCTGCCCAGGTATTCATGGGAGATACGGGGAGCCTGACTCTGGGAGGGATTATTGCAGTCTATGCAATAATTATTCGTAAGGAATTGCTGATTCCCATACTTTGTGGTATCTTTCTCGTGGAAAGCCTCAGCGTCATGATACAGGTCTTTTATTTTAGATATACCAAACGAAAATATGGCGAAGGACGCCGGATATTCAAGATGACTCCTCTGCATCATCATTTCCAGAAACCTGGGAATGCAGGCATTCAGGCTCTGATACAAAAGCCATTCAACGTAGTTCCGGAATCAAAGATTGTCGTGCGTTTCTGGCTCATCGGGATTATCCTGGCCGTCATCACCATTGTAACGTTAAAAATGCGATAAGATGGAAAAGAGAATTGTGATTTTAGGAGGAGGCGAAAGCGGAACGGGCGCAGCAGTTCTTGCTAAGATAAAAGGATTTGATGTCTTTTTATCGGACAATGCTTCTATTCAACCTAAATACAAGGATTTACTAAACAAGTACAAGATACCTTGGGAGGAAGGAAAACACACTTCCGAGCTGATTTTAAATGCCTCCGAAGTTGTCAAGAGCCCGGGAATCCCCGACAAGGCACCGATCATTAAGGCGTTGAGGGAACAGCAGACTCCGGTTATCTCCGAAATCGAGCTGGCCGGAAGATACACGGATTCCAAAATGATTTGCATCACAGGAAGCAATGGAAAGACGACGACAACCATGCTGACCTGGCATATTCTGAAACAGGGCGGACTGGACGTAGGCCTGGCCGGCAATGTAGGCAATAGCCTCGCCCTGCAGGTGGCTGTCGATCCTCACCCCTATTATGTCATTGAACTAAGCAGTTTCCAATTGGACAATATGTATCGGTTCAAAGCGGACATTGCCATCTTGCTGAACATTACTCCGGATCACCTGGACCGCTATAATTACGAATTTCAGAATTATGTGGATGCCAAATTCCGCATCCTTCAGAACCAAACGGCAAAAGACGCCTTTATCTTCTGGAATGACGACCCGGTGATCAAAAAGGAAATAGAGAAAAGACATCCGGAAGCCACCCTTTACCCGTTTGCAGAGACTTTCGAGCCGGGTGTCAAAGGCTATACGGAAAACAAAGAGTTAATTATAAAAACAACGAATGGAACCTTTATGATGGAACAAGATTTGTTAGCGCTCAACGGCACGCATAATTTGTATAATTCCCTGGCTGCAGGTATTGCCGCCAAAGTAGTGGATATACAAAACGACAAGATCAGGGAATCATTAAGCGATTTTACCGGGGTGGAACACCGGTTGGAACGGGTCGCCCGTATCCGCGGCGTAGAATATATCAACGATTCGAAAGCGACAAACGTCAATTCCTGCTGGTATGCCCTGCTAAGCGTAAATACCAAAATCGTATTGATCCTCGGGGGAACAGACAAAGGAAATGACTATTCGGAGATCGAGGCCCTTGTCAAGAAAAAAGTGCACACGTTGATCTTTCTCGGCGTCGACAACGCCAAGCTCCATACATTCTTCGACGGAAAAGTGGCACGGATTGCCGACGCCCGCTCTATGGAAGAAGCGGTACGCCTAGCCTATCAATCAGCCCAGAAAGGTGATACGGTTCTTCTATCTCCCTGCTGCGCCAGTTTCGACTTGTTCAAGAACTACGAAGACCGGGGCGAGCAATTCAAAAACTGCGTACGTAATTTATAGAGAGAGACAAAGAATGGATTTGGCAAGTAAACTATTCAAGGGGGACCGGGTAATATGGGTCATATTCATGTTCCTATGCCTGATTTCAGTCACGGAGGTCTTCAGCGCAACCAGCACGATTGCCTATAAGAACGCTTATTTCTGGACTCCGATCGTCCGGCACGCTTCTTTCCTTTTAGGCGGTTTCTTTTTGGTGCTGCTCCTGCATAATATTCCTTACCGGTACTTTTCCCTTATCATTCTCCTGCTGCCGATTTCCATCTTTATGTTGCTGATCACTCCCTTTGTAGGAGTACGCGCCAATGATGCCCACCGCTGGTTAGAGATCTTCGGATTCCAATTTCAACCCTCCGAGTTTGCTAAATTGGCTTGTATTGTCTTTGTTTCTTTCATTCTCAGCAAACGGGTTAAATTCACAGACGAGAAATCGCTTAAATACATACTGATCGGCATAGGCGTGACCTGCTTCCTGATCCTTCCCGAGAATTTCTCCACGGCCTTTATGCTCTTCGGGGTCTGTTTCCTGATGATGTTTATCGGACAATTGCCGCTGGTAAAATTAGGGAAAGTAGCTATCGTTCTGGCTGTTGCACTAGTCGCTTTTATCGCTGTACTGTATTTCGTTCCGGAAGGAGTCTTTTCCAAATATTTCTCCCGGGCGGCGACATGGAAAGAGCGCGTGGTCGATTTTACGAAACATGAGAACAAGGCTGAAGACGGAGACACTTACGTGATCAACGACGACAACTACCAGGTCTCTCATGCGAAGATCGCCATTGTCCGGGGAGGTGTTTTCGGAAGGTTGCCGGGACATAGCCTACAACGGGATTTCCTGCCGCAGGCCTATTCCGACTTTATATACGCTATCATTATCGAGGAATTAGGGCTGATCGGAGGATTCTTCGTTTTATTACTCTATGTCATGCTCCTGATCCGGGTCGGCATGATCGCAAAGAAATGTGATAAACTATTTCCCAAATACCTGGTATTAGGTTGCGGATTATTGATAGTCGTGCAAGCAATCGCCAATATGGCTGTAGCGGTCAACCTGATTCCCGTCACCGGTCAGCCCCTCCCGTTAATCAGCAGGGGAGGAACCTCGACCATGATTTCCTGCGTTTATTTTGGAATCATTCTCAGTATCAGTCGCTATGCAGAAGGTATCGGAATGGATGAGGAAAGTGAAGAGGAAAAGGAAGAAAATCAGACAGGGCCGGATCCCGGACAGCAAGATTTACCTGTTGCTACAGAAGAAGAAGATTCGGAAATCTATGAAATAATCGAGAAAAATCCGCTTAAAGCGGTAAATCCACCCTCAAAAGCGAATCAAAGCTGACAGGACGGATGTTATAAATAAAGAAAAAACAAACATGAGTTCTTATCGAATCATCATAAGCGGCGGAGGTACCGGGGGACATATTTTTCCCGCCGTTGCTATCGCGAATACGTTTAAAAGGAGATTTCCGGATGCGGAGATCCTTTTTGTAGGGGCGGAAGACAGGATGGAGATGGAAAAGGTGCCGGCCGCCGGATATAAAATTATCGGCCTTCCGGTGAAAGGATTCGACCGCTCGCATCTTTTTGCGAATGTCAGCGTCCTCCTGAAACTGTTCAAGAGCCTGAATTTGGCCAGACAGACGGTTCGCTCCTTCCAACCGGACATCGTAATCGGCGTAGGTGGCTATGCCAGCGGGCCGACCTTATGGGCAGCCACTTCGTTCGGCATTCCAACCTTAATTCAGGAGCAGAATTCCTATGCGGGCGTTACGAATAAACTGTTGGCCAAACGCGTTTCCAAAATATGTGTCGCTTATGAGGGGATGGAACGGTTCTTTCCTGCCGATAAAATCGTACTGACCGGCAATCCGGTGCGCCCGGATCTGGAAGAGGCGCTGGACAGGAAAGAGGCGGCATTGGCCTACTTCAGCTTATCCCCGGGAAAAAAGACATTGCTTGTCGTAGGCGGAAGCCTGGGAGCCCGCACGATCAACCAGAGCATAGAGACTCATCTCAATCTTTTGCTGGAAGCAGGCATCCAAATCATCTGGCAAACCGGACGGTATTATAAAGAACAAGTACAGACATTTCTGAAAGATTTTCCGAAGGATTCCATCTGGTGCTCCGATTTCATTTCGCGGATGGATTACGCCTATGCAGCGGCTGATCTGGTAGTTTCCCGCGCGGGAGCCAGCTCGATTTCGGAACTTTGCCTGCTGAAAAAGCCTGCCATCTTGGTTCCTTCTCCCAATGTGGCGGAGGACCACCAGACAAAAAATGCCCGGAGTGTGGCGGATAAGGGAGGGGCGATTCTGATTGCCGATGCAGACGCCAGGGAACAACTGGTTCCCAAAGCGGTGGAAACACTTTCGGATGACACCCTATTACAATCGTTAAGTAAACAGATCGCCCTGCTGGGCAAGCCCCATAGTGCGGAAAATATAGTGGACGAAATCGTCCGGATCATAGATAAAGAAAGAAAGGATAAGAATGGATCTTCAAAAAATTAAAGCGATTTATTTTATCGGCGCAGGAGGAATCGGCATGAGCGCCCTGATCCGGTATTTCCTCTCCAAAGGGAAAAAAGTCGGAGGCTATGACCGTACGCCGAGCGAATTAACCTCCCAACTGGAACAGGAAGGGGCGGCGCTTCATTACACTGACGATTTGGATCTGATACCGGCTGACTTCAAAGTCAAGGAAGAGACACTGGTTATTTATACGCCGGCAGTACCGGAATCGCATACGGAACTGCTGTATTTCCGGAAGCAAGGCTTTGAAATCATGAAACGGGCGCAAGCCCTGGGCCTGATCACACGCCACGAACGGGGGCTATGCGTCGCCGGAACCCACGGGAAGACCACGACCTCGTCGATGATTGCCCATTTATTAAAACAGTCACACGTGGACTGCAATGCCTTCCTGGGAGGGATACTCAAAGAATATGACAGCAATCTGATGCTGTCCGACCGCAGTGACCTGGTGGTTATAGAGGCTGACGAATACGACCGCTCTTTTCATTGGCTGACGCCGTATATGGCTGTTGTAACTTCAGCCGATCCGGATCATCTGGATATTTATGGTACGCCGGAAGCTTATCGAGCTAGCTTTGAGAAGTTCACTCCCCTCATCCGGCCGGGTGGAGTGCTTTTGCTCAAGAAAGGGGTGCGCATCACTCCACAGTTGCAGCCGAACGTGAAACTCTACAGCTATTCGGCCACGGAGAATGCCGACTTTCATGCAGAGCGTATCAGTGTCGAAAAGGGCGAAATTTATTTTGATTTTGTAGGACCGAACGTACGTATCGAGCGAATTCAGCTCGGCGTCCCGGTAAAGATCAATATCGAGAACGGAATCGCCGCGATCGCCATTGCCTGGCTGAACGGCGTAACGCCGGAAGAGATCAAAAAAGGAATGGCAAGCTTTCCCGGAGCTAAACGCCGGTTCGACATTCATCTGAAGAAAGACAATATTGTACTAATAGACGACTATGCTCATCATCCGGCTGAATTGGAGGCAAGCATCCGGTCGGTCAAGGAACTGTATCCGGGAAAAAAGGTGACGGGTATCTTCCAGCCCCATCTTTATTCACGTACCCGGGATTTTGCCGCCGACTTTGCGAGAAGCCTCTCCCATCTGGACGAACTGATCCTGCTGGATATCTATCCGGCGCGGGAAGAACCGATTCCCGGGGTTACCTCCCGGATCATATTCGATAAAGTAACCATTCCGAAAAAACAATTATGCTCGAAAGAACAACTTCTTTCCATTATCTCGAACGAAAACTACGAAGTGCTTCTAATGCTTGGAGCCGGCGATATCGAACAGTTGGTCGAACCAGTTAAAGAAATCATAGAAAGAAAATGACGCGGGTAATCAGCATCATCGTTTCAACGCTTTTCTTCTGCTATCTTCTGGCAGCTTCCCTCTTTTTCTATCAAAGAAGAGAGCCGGGAAATTGCAAAGACGTGATAGTGGAAGTAAAAGACAGCCTGGATAAACACTTTGTCAGCGAGTCGGATATTCTCTCCCTGCTCAGGGGAGCCGGCTTGAATCCGATTAAAAAGCCGCTGGCAAAAGTGAATACGGACCGGATCGAAACGGAATTGCTGAAAAACGAAATGATTGCCAATATTGAGGCTTATAAAACACCTTCCGGCTATATTAAACTTGAAATAAGACAAAAAATGCCTATCTTGCGGGTAATAGGCAATTACGGCAATTTCTACGTGGATAACAATGGCAGCCTGATGCCTGTTAGCCAGCGATATGTTGTCCATGTCCCTATTGCCACGGGTAATGTAGAAAAAGAGTTAGCAATGACTGACTTATATAAATTTGCATTATTTTTGCGAGAGAATGATTTTTGGAACGATCAAATCGATCAGATATTTGTTCATCCGGACGGGGAAGTGGAGTTAATTCCTCGTGTGGGAGATTTCCGGATCCGTCTGGGCGCATTCACCGATTTCGAAGAGAAACTGGCGAATCTGAAGTTATTTTACGAGCAAGCCATCCCGAAAGTAGGATGGGAGAAATACAGCCTGATCGATTTAAAGTACAAGAATCAGATTGTTTGCACTAAAAAATAAGAGAATATGTCATACACGGACTTTATAGCAGCGATAGACTTGGGGACGTCCCACATCGTCGGTATGGTGGGAGCTAAAAACAGTGCCGGAGCTTTTTCCATTTTGGCTTACGAAATAGAGAACTCGGCTTCTTGCATTCGTCGGGGATGTGTATACAACGTCGAGGAGACGGCGAATAAGGTGAAACGACTGATTCGCAAGTTGGAAAACAAACTCAACGGCTCCCAGATCGCAAAGGTCTATATCGGTCTCGGCGGACAATCTATTCATTCGATAGATTATTCCGTCGTAAAAACCTTGGGGAAAGACGGCGTTGTCACTTCTGAAGAGATCAATGCGTTATCCAAAGAATGCCAGGCCTATCGCCCGGATATGCTGGACGTCCTGTCGATCGTCTCTCCGGATTACCTTCTGGATGATAAACAAGAGCCGAATCCGGTCGGAATTCCCTGCAGCCGGATAGAGGCACACTACAAGCTGATTGTCGGCCGCCCTTCGCTCCGCAGGCTGACGATCAACAGTATAAAAGAACGTGCTGGGATCGATATTGCCGGATTTATCGTCTCTCCCCTCGCCTTGGCAAACGCGGTGCTGAGTGAGGACGAAAAAAACTTAGGTTGCGCCCTCATCGGTTTTGGAGCGGGAGTAACTACTTTGTCCGTCTTTAAGAACGGAAAACTGGTCGACCTGTCGGTCATTCCTTTCGGAGGCCATGTGATCACCAAGGACATTACCAGCCTTCATATCGTCGAGTCCGAGGCGGAACGCCTGAAAGTGACTTACGGAAGCGCCATCGTCAATAAAGATAGCGATTTCCAGATCCAACTGAATTCATCGGAAGGGATGGGGATCCGTGAGATCAGCATAGGCGATCTCAACACCATCATCGAAGCGAGAGTCAAGGAAATCATCGAAAATGTCTATGCTCGTCTGGAGGCTACCGGCTCGATTGACTCCTTAGGCGCAGGTATCATCCTAAGCGGTGGTGGCGCAGCCTTGAAAAATTTACCGGAAGCCATACGCGAACGATTTAAAATGGACGTACGCTTCTCCTCCCTTCGCAAAGGGTTGGTAGAAAATGGCTCCATCTTTGCGAATAACCCCGAATTTCTGGTCGGAGTCGGACTGTTACTGGAGGGAACCGAAAACTGCGCCTCCTACGCTCCGCCTAAACAAGAGACCATTACGGTCGAAAACGCAGCTGTAGAAACAGAAGAAGAAACCCGGATAAAGAAAGACCTAAATAAGCCAAAGGAAAAGAAAAAGTCGGTAGGCTTGTTCGGTAACCTTAAGAAGCGTTTTGATGACTTGGGTAAAGGTTTGTTCGACGAGGATGAGGGATAAAAATAACACGAAATAAAAACGGAAAGCAATGGAAGATACGATATTCAAATTTGACTATCCAACCGAAACGCCCAGGATTATCAAAGTAATAGGCGTAGGCGGAGGAGGAGGGAATGCAGTCACCCACATGTACCAGGAGGGCATTCATGATGTTTCCTTTGTTTTGTGCAACACGGATAACCAAGCGCTCAGCCGTTCGGATGTCCCTTTTAAGCTGACACTGGGACGCGAAATCACGCAAGGCCTGGGAGCCGGGAACAAACCGGAACGGGCAAGGATGGCAGCCGAAGAGAGCAAGGAAGAGATCAAGAAGATGCTGAGTGACGGTACAAAGATGGTCTTCATTACTGCCGGAATGGGAGGTGGTACCGGTACGGGAGCGGCTCCTGTTATCGCTAAGATAGCCAAGGACATGGGTATCCTTACGGTCGGCATCGTGACCATTCCCTTCATGTTCGAAGGAGAGCCGAAGATTATCCAGGCGCTGAACGGAGTCGAGGAAATAGCCAAGAATGTAGATGCGCTGCTGGTCATCAACAATGAGCGTTTGCTGGAAATCTACTCGGATCTTACGATTACAAACGCTTTCGGCAAAGCGGACGATACCCTAACCATTGCGGCCAAAAGCATTGCCGAGATCATTACCTTGCCGGGAATCATCAATCTCGATTTCGCCGACGTACACACGACGATGAGCAACGGAGGAGTCGCCCTCATGAGTAACGGCTTCGGAGAAGGGGAAGGCCGCGTGCAGAAAGCCATCAAAGACGCCTTGAATTCTCCCTTGCTGAACAATAACGACATCTTCAATGCCAAGAAGATCCTGTTCAATATTTCATTCAGCAAATCGGCGGAACTATTGGTTGATGAAGTCAATGACATTAAAGACTTCATGGCGCGTTTCGGCCGCGATATCGAAGTGATCTGGGGAACGGCGATTGACGATACGCTCGATAACCATGTGAAAATAACTCTGCTTGCTACCGGTTTCGGGGTAGACGATATTCCTGAAATAGCCAATAAGCATCATGCCGAGGCCGTCCGGATGACAGAACAGGAGTTGCAGGAAGAAGATGAACGCCTGAAGAAGGAAAAAGAGAAAAAGAAATTAATTGAAAAATATTACCGAAACTTCGGAGCACAAATCCGACGCATGTCTACACGCGTAAATGTAGTGGTCTTATCCCCCGAGGAGTTGGATGACGACAATCTGATTTCCGTAATGGAGGACAATCCGACTTATAACCGGGATCCAAAGATTATTTCACGTACCAGGAGCAGGCTTTCCGGAGAGATCGCGCCGAGCGCAATCAAGACGGAAGAGCCTTCTGCCAAACGGAAAAACGCCTCCCCCTCGGACAATAACCGGATCAGTTTCAGGTAAAAAAAATTATAGACAGACTAAAAAAATAAAAGAGATGAGTTTATTTGATCAAATCAGCGACGACATCAAAGCCGCCATGTTAGCAAAAGACAAAGTAAGACTGGAAGCGCTTCGCAATGCAAAGAAATTTTTCCTGGAAGCCAAGACGGCTCCGGGAGCCAACGATACCCTAACAGATGAGGACGCCGTAAAAATCATCCAGAAATTAGTTAAACAAGGGAAAGATTCCGCCGGAATCTATAGCGGACAAAATCGCGAAGACCTTGCCGAAGAGGAATTACAGCAGGTAAAAGTGCTGGAAGCCTATCTTCCCAAGCAATTATCCCCGGAAGAGCTGGAAGCCGAACTGAAGAAAATTATTGCAGAGACAGGAGCTTCCAGCCTGAAAGACATGGGCAAAGTCATGGGAGCAGCCAACAAAACCCTTGCAGGAAAGGCCGAAGGCCGCCTGATTTCGGATACGGTAAAGCGCTTGCTTGCCTAACCTCATTCCTATGATAAAAGGAAAGGCCGTGTCATGATGACACGGCCTTTCCTTTCTATAGAGAGTCCCCTTTTACAGCACCTGGATGCCTTCTTCACGGGCTTGTTCGTCGCCGTTCGGGGTGATCAGCTTATAACCTTTTCCGTGGATATTGATGATTTCAATGCCCGGATCGTCTTTCAACAGTTTACGAAGTTTCGTAATGTAGACATCCATGCTACGTGCATTGAAATAGTTATCATCCACCCAGATAGTCTTCAGTGCATAGTTACGTTCCAGTATTTCGTTGGCGTGGGCGCAGAGCAGGCTCAGCAGTTCACATTCCTTGGTCGTCAACTTGGTCACCTTATCACCGATGGCAAGCGTTTGCTTTTGCGTATCGAACAGGAAATTTCCTAACTTATAGAAAGGAACATCTTTCAATTTTTTCCCTTTTACACGGCGAAGGATCGCTTCGATACGAAGCAACAACTCTTCCATGCTGAAAGGCTTCGTCAGATAGTCATCCGCACCTATTTTGAACCCTTCCAGAATGTCTTCCTTCATCGTCTTAGCCGTCAGGAAGATAATGGGTATATCCGGGTTCAACGAACGTATTTCCTGCGCCAACGTAAATCCATCTTTTTTAGGCATCATCACATCCAATACGCAAAGGTCATATTTGCCTTTGGTAAAGCCCTTGTAGCCAGCTTCTCCGTCGGAGAACAGATCCGTCACATAACCTTTTGCTTGTAAGTATTCTCTTAAAAGCATTCCTAAATTTTCATCGTCTTCACAAAAGAAGATCTTTAGCTTTTCTTCCATAAACTAATTTTTAATAAGGGGTAAAGTAATAATAAATTTTGTTCCTACATTATTGTCGCCGACTTCCGCACGAATACTCCCGAAATGATCTTCCACAATCTTACGGACATAGGCAAGCCCCAGCCCGAATCCCTTCACATCATGCACATTTCCCGTCGGTACTCTGAAAAAACGGTCGAAGACCTTTTTCAGATATTCTTTCTTTATTCCGATTCCGTTATCCTCGACCGAAATAACCAATTTCCCAGTTTCATTCCGCGTACGTACCATCAAATTCAACGGGACATCCGGTTGCCTGTATTTCACGGCATTATCCAGCAAATTAAACAACACGTTCGTGATATGCATCTCATCAACATAAATTCTCGAATCCTCTGCCTCCAGATCTACATCGATCGTTCCTCCGTATTTTTCAACCTTCAGCGTAAAGGTATTCGCTACACTGGCGACCAGATCGTTAGCATCCAACTCTTTCAATTTGAAAGCAGCTTTTTGCTTTTCAAACAGAGACATTTGCAGTACCTTTTCAACAAGGAATCCCAAGCGTTTTGTCTCGTCATTAATAACGGTCGATATGTGTTTAAAGACTTCCGGACTTTTCGTTATATCGGTATCTTTCATCATCTGCGCTGCCAGCGAAATGGTAGATACCGGCGTTTTAAGTTCGTGCGTCATGTTATTTATAAAATCATTCTTCATCTCCGAAAGTTTCTTTTGACGAAAGATTATAAAAAGGGTAAAAATAAACGTTATCAATAGAATCAAAGAAAAAGCTACTGACGGGACAATAAATGTAATCGTACCCCGTATATAGTCACTTTTCGTCGGAAAATAAACCCTTATATAATTCTGCTTCGACGGAAGATCACCCGGAAAGAGTACCTGCGTGAACATTTCCGAGGCATTCGGTTTCTTCAACAACGTATCACTCTGATAAACTGACACCCCGTCTTTATTTATAACCGAAAAGACAAATGGTAAGTTTAAACCATTGTTAATTAATTCCGCTTTTAGGTAATTATTCAATTTTTTAAAATCGACACGTTCATTAATCGGTTTTAAGTTAGCTGTCTGCACAATCGAATAAATGACCTCGTCCACCAAACCTCCCTGATAACTATAGCGCTGCATAAGCGTCTTCTGTATTTCTTCGGAGGCATTCACCAAATCTTTTTTCGTGTCCTTCGGAGGAGCCTTCAGAGTGGAAAGCGGCTCCTCTGTAGTAGAAAACTGCTCTTGCAGTTCAATATGCAGGTAGCTGCCGTCTGCCTGACGGATTACGCGAAGCTGATGATTCTCCTGGCGAATGCTTTGTCCTACCTTTTTCGGGTCCGGCGCATTCTGGTACATATAGCCTAGTTGATTCCGCTTAATATCCTCTTCCAGATACTTGCGAGTCTCGTCCAACTCCAGCGTTTTCGCTACCTGGCGCAAACTCGCCTTTACCGTTTCATTGAACTTTTCACTGCTTGTGCTGAATATAGTGCTGATATATTTAGCTTGCAGGAAAAGTAATCCTGAAAAAGCAAAAGCCATCACACCGGCAAGTAACCAAATCATAGACTTTTTCATAGAAATTATATCCTGTTTATATCGAAACAAATAACGCAGGTTTTAGTTTAATATTCACACAAAAAAGGTAAATTATATCTTCCGTTTTATTAATATTAGTTTACCCTTCTTTGAAAATGAAATCTCAATACACCCAAAATACACTCACAATCCAATAATTAACAAACAGTTATTACAGTAAAAAAAGAAAAACTTTAAATGTTAAAAAAGTAAAGAACGGAAGCATTGCCTCCGGTTATAAAACTCAGCCGACAAAGAAACTTTCCGAAGTTTCATAAGTAAATTCAAGACACTTGTTTTATTGCAAGCCTCTCCTACCTGCCAGGATTAATAAAAAATCAATTGTTTCACTTTTTCCGCTCCTTTTTGTACTTTTGTTAAGGCTCAATGGCAATAATAAAATCTTTTTATCCGCAATTACCTATAGAATGAAAGAAAAAAAGTACCTTTGAATACCTATATAATTTTCAAACGGAAAAAAGATGTTACATAAAACAAGATATAAAGAAACGGATAAAATGAGCGACCTGATTAGTGACAACTACTCCATGCTGCTCGTAATGAGCCGTTTTGGCATTCCTATCGGGGTTGGAGAAAAGAGTATTAAGGAGGTTTGTAAAGAAAACGGCGTTCATGCACCTACATTCCTTGCGGTCGTCAACTTCTTACTAGAGGAAGTACCGCCAAAAATAGACTATAAGACGCTTTCCAAAGAGCACCTGATCGTTTACCTACAACATGCGCACGACTATTTCCTGAATTTCCGGCTGCCTAATATCCGCCGGAAACTAGTTGAAGCTATCAAGGATTGTCCTAAGGACGTCGCTTTCGTAATAACACGCTTCTTCGACGAATATGCGGAGGAAGTCAATAAACACATGATGTACGAAGAACATACGGTATTCCCTTACGTCAGGAAATTGTTGGCCGGCGAAAAAGATCCGCATTATAATATTACGGTGTTCAAGAAACGGCACGACCAGATTGAATTGAAAATTGTAGAACTGAAAAATATCCTCATAAAATATTATCCGATAGACGGCGGCCATCTATTAAATAGTGTATTATATGACATCTTTGACACGGAACAAGACTTGGCTTCACACAATATTGTGGAAGACAGCTTGTTCGTTCCGGCCATTTTAGAGTTAGAAAAAGAGATTAACGCCTGACTTCAATGAACATAACAAATCTGAAAATCGCGATAGCAGAACCGTCCTTTGTTATCAGAAGCGGCTTCGAAGTTATTCTAAAGCGGACCCACAATATTAAAATACAACTGATTGAAATCCCCTCTGCCGAACTGTTGATCGACACGGTCAAGAAAATGCAACCGGATCTGTTATTTATCAATCCTCTGTTCCTCGGTAATTTCGAACTTCTCCGGCTAAAGGAGCACATCAATACGCCGATACGTTATATTGCCCTTGTCTCAAGCCTCCTCGATCCGGCGACTTTAAGCCAATATGATGAAAACATCAATATTTATGACAGCGTGGAAGATATCGAACAGAAACTGGAACGACTGAATGAGCAAAATGAGGAAAAGGACAATGCGGAAGAACAGCAGACATTAAGCACGCGCGAGAAGGAAATCGTCGTCTGCGTCGTCAAAGGGATGACTAACAGGGAAATCGCGGACAAGCTGTTCCTCTCAACGCATACCGTGATCACCCACCGACGGAATATTGCCCGTAAATTGCAAATACGAAGCGCCAGCGGCCTGACAATCTACGCGATTGTTAACAAATTGGTGGAACTCGACGAGATCAACCATCCCCATGCGGAAATTTAACCGGCTAAAATAGATATTGAAGGCGTAAGGTGAAAACATTGTCTTTCCTGTCTTTTTCGTAGCCTTCGACAAAGCTGCTTTTCTCATTCGTATTGATTTCATAATAGGCCTGGAGCCGGATATTTTTACTGAAACGATATAAAGCTCCGAGGCCCCACGTATTCTGCGCCAGATCCGTCCGGGTGGCATAGCTGCCGGAAGCGCCAATCTCCTCCTTCTCTATTTTCGTATTCGGATCATAAGCGTCATATTTCAAGACGGCGGAGAAGGGCGTTTCGCCGATATCCTGTATCAAATAGAAAAAGTAACCCAGGACAGGCCGCTTATATAAAGCATTCTCCGGCAGGTTCTCCGGCCGGGTGCCCGCATTGGGGCTTTTACTACTGCCGGCAATGCCCGGCTGCGTCCCGATCAGGCCTTCTGCGCGAAGCGTTGTCTTGCCGAATGATGAGATAAAACTGATATGGGCGTCAAGGCCAAAGTATTCCCGTTTCAGATAAGTGCCCGGCTTCTCTTTTTCCGATTTGACAAACTGCTTACCGTCCAATGTATAGACTTCGGTCGTCGGGTTATAAACACTACCGTTATAATAAGAGAAACCGGCCCCCCACTCTCCGCCGTTACCAAAAGAATCCTCCGCGCCCAAACGGCCGATAAAGTTTTTTCGGTTATCAGTCTCCGCATGAATCGCATTTCCGGCAAACAGCCCGAAATCCAGGCTGAGAAAATGAAGCGGATCGGTTGCTTTCGGGGTACGGAGTGAGATCATTCCTCCCAGATCCCGCTCGTCAGGAAAGAAAGTCTGAATAATCGTTGCCCGTTCAGGCGATTCCAACCGGCCGGTGGAATAACAGACCTCATAGCCGAAAGGGACACTGAAGAATCCGAACTGAAAACCGGATCGTTTCGTCCACGGGTCTTTCAACCCCAGGTACAGGTCCCTGAAATCAACACCCTTGTCATTCACTTCCAATTGTACGGCCCCCATACCCAGCCCGTCGTTATATTCAAATTTAATGCGTCCCCTGCGGATTCCCATCCGGTTGAAGCCTTCATCCGTATTTTCGTTCTTATCGCCAACCTTCAAGGTTGCTTTTTCCTGTCCGTACTGATATTGGCCCTGAATATAGCCGGACACTTTAAATTGACTCAACTTCCTCACCACTTTATCTAATGCAGCGGTTTCGTTCGCCAATGAATCCATGCGGGAATGCAATGCGTCAGTCTGCGCATTTACAACATAAACGAAAAAAAAGAATAAAAAAGTTGCAATGTATCTCTTCGCTCTCATCCAAGGTTAATTAGTCATAGCAAAATCAGAGGATGCGTCAAAAAAAGAAATCCTGCCAAAATTCATGAGGCTGAATGCCCAAAAAGCATTGCGCCACCCTGAAAATCGAGTGCACTCAGTTTTTTTATTGAGTACACTCGATTTTTTCAGTACAAGTCAGACTTTTGATGCATCCCTTTTTCATAAGTTCAGTTCAAAAAACAGATCTCTAATTCTCTATCTCAATCGGGCAATCAGAATCGCCAGCCTACATTGACCTGGAAGACGCTGTTCTTGGAATTTTCCCCTTCCATATTAATTGGTTGTCCTCCAAAATCAAAGCTCCCGGTATCAAAGGTATTGGCCAAGCCTAAATTATAGTTGACCGAGAAGTTCAAACCGAGATCGGTCTGATATCCGGCGCCGAAAACCAGGGCGAAATCAATAGTCTTAAACGCATCTTTCGTATCTACATCGACCGAAATACCGGAATAACTTCCGCTCGCCTTAGAGTTTACCAGAAAGCCGATTTGAGGGCCTGCGAAGAAATTCAATCCTTTATAGGCATAAACCTTTCCCAATACCGGTATATTCACATAATCATTCTTTAAAGTGGCGGTAACACCCGATTCAGATTTTTTCGCTCCTTGCATAGAATAATAGACCCCGGGTTCAAGTGAAAACCGTTCGGTAAGGGCAAACTCCCCATTCACACCGATATTCAGACCAATCCTCGGATCTGCTCCATCCGAATTTGTCATATTGGCAATATTCATACCTACTTTCGGTATGAAATGAAACTCCTGCGCCTGAATACCCAATGAGACCAAGCACACCAGTAGCAAAATCAGCTTCTTCATTATGTTAGTTGTTAATTGTTAATTGTATGTTTTTACTTTCAATCCATTTCCGCGCATTAACAAAAGCCTCTATCCAAGGCGTTACCTCGTCCCTATTCTTCCGATCTTCGGGATAATAGCCGCATTGCCATGGAAAGAGGGCCCGTTCCGGGTGGGGCATCATGGCCAAATGACGGCCGTCTTTCGAACAAACGCCGGCAATCGCTCCGGGGGATCCGTTAGGATTGGCCGGATAGCCGTCGTAATTATATCTTGCAATAATATGATATTCCTTTTCTTCATACGGGAAGGAAAACTTACCTTCTCCGTGGGCGACCCAAACACCCAGTTTCGTGCCCGCAAGTGAGCTTAACATGACGGAATGGTTCTTCGGTATCTCCAAACCTATAAAGCCGGATTCGAACTTATGGGAGTCGTTATGCAGCATTTTGTGCTTTTTTTCGTGCTCCGGGTACAACAATCCGAGCTCCGCCATCAGTTGGCAACCATTGCAAATACCTAAACTCAGCGTATCTTCCCGCGCATAGAAACGGTCGATTGCCGCTTTCGCCTTTTCATTGTAGAGGATGCCTCCCGCCCAGCCCTTGGCCGAACCCAGGACATCGGAATTGGAGAAACCTCCGCAAAAGACGATCATCTGCACGTCATCCAGCGTTTCCCGTCCGGAAGCCAGATCGGTCATATGGACATCTTTCACATCGAAGCCGGCCAGATAAAGCGAATAGGCCATTTCGCGATCCCCGTTCGTCCCCTTGTCGCGGATAATGGCGGCCCTGATTCCGCTCGCCTTACGGCGGTCGGCCGACAGGCCGTAGGAAGAGAGTTTACCGGTAAAGTCCTTATTAAAACGATATTGAAGGGGTTGCATCTTGTAATTTTCAAACCGGTTGCCGGCGCAAAGCGAACCGCTTTGCTGGATATCCAGTTTATAGGATGATTCATACCATACATCCCGCATATAGTCTATACCGAAATGATATTGGATACCATCCTTCGAAACAAGGATATGACGTTCGTCAGTCGGTTTGGCAATGCGCGCAAATCCGATGCCGGCATCACGCATCTGTTTCTCAAATGTCTTTTTGTCCTTCACTTGGACCAGGATACCCGGGTTTTCGGCAAAAAGTATCTTGATAAGGTCTTTTTCCGCCAAAGCGTCCAGATTGACTTCCAATCCTCCCTCTATATTCGCAAAACACATTTCAAGCAAGGCTGTCAGCATTCCTCCGGCAGAGATATCATGCCCGGCCAGTATCAGCCCCTTCTCAATCGCTTCCTGGACGGCATCGAATGCATCGCGGAAATATTCCGCATCCGTAACGGTAGGCACCTCGTCACCCAACTTATTCAAAGCTTGTGCGAAGGCGGAACCTCCCAGTTTGAAGGAGTCGAAGGAAAAATCGATATAATAAACAGATGAATTCTTTTCATACGCCAGCACCGGAGAAACAATCTTCCGGATATCGCTCACTTCGCCACCGGCCGAGATAATAACGGTCCCGGGTGACAAAACTTTGTCATCCCCGTATTTTTGCGTCATGGAAAGGGAATCTTTTCCGGTCGGGATATTGATTCCCAGTGCGCAGGCAAAGTCGGAAGCCGCTTCCACTGCTGCATACAGCCGGGCATCCTCGCCTTCATTCCGGCAAGGCCACATCCAGTTGGCGCTCAGGCTGACGCTATCCAGCCGTTCAGTAAGCGGGGCAAAAACAATATTCGTCAATGCCTCGGCAATGGCCATCACCGACCCGGCAGCCGGATCGATCAGCGCTACCTGTGGCGCATGGCCGATGGAGGTTGCCATCCCGGCTTTGCCGCGATAGTCCAACGCGACGGCGCCAAGATCGCTCAACGGGAGTTGCAATTCCCCCTGGCATTGCTGGCGGGCAATACGCCCCGTAACCGACCGGTCGACCTTATTCGTCAACCAGTCTTTGCAGGCTACGGCCTCCAGTTGCAGCACATTCTCCAGATAATGATGTAACTCGGATTCCTTGTATATGACAGGCTGGTAGGTATTTTCCACCGTATGATCCTTCATGACCGTACGCGGCGGTTTACCAAACATATATTCCAATTCAATATCGATAGGCTTTTTACCATCGGCCTGTTCGAAAACAAACTTCATGTCGTCGGTCGTTTCGCCGACCACATACATCGGCGCACGTTCCCGTTCGGAAATCCGGCGGATTTTCTCCTCCGCTTTTCCGGGAATCAGCAAGCCCATGCGTTCCTGGCTTTCATTCCCGATAATTTCCTTGGCCGAAAGCGTCGGATCGCCGACAGGCAGCTTGTCGATATCGATATGGCCACCGGTTGCTTCCACCAATTCGGAAAGGCAGTTGAGATGACCGCCGGCGCCATGGTCATGAATCGAGACGATCGGATTCTCATCCGATTCCGCAATTGTACGGATCACATTCGCTACCCGTTTCTGCATTTCCGGATTCGCCCGCTGAACGGCATTCAACTCGATTCCGCTCGTATATTGTCCCGTATTGACTGAAGAGACGGCACCGCCACCCATTCCGATACGATAATTATCCCCCCCGAGAACGACAATCTTTTCTCCCGGCTTCGGATCGCCCTTCAAGGCGTCTCGCCGATTAGCGAAACCAACCCCGCCGGCCAGCATAATCACTTTGTCATACCCATATTTCCGTTCGTTCTCCGCATGCTCGAAAGTGAGCAGCGAACCGCAAATCAGCGGTTGCCCGAACTTATTCCCGAAATCCGAAGCGCCATTTGACGCCTTGATTAGAATTTGCTCCGGCGTCTGGTAAAGCCAGGGACGTGGATCCAATATCTTTTCCCATTCACGGGTTCCTTCCGTACGCGGGTAGGAAGTCATATATACCGCCGTGCCGGCAATCGGCAACGAAGCTTTCCCCCCGCCCAACCGGTCGCGGATCTCCCCGCCTGTTCCGGTTGCCGCTCCGTTAAAGGGCTCCACCGTAGTCGGGAAGTTATGTGTTTCCGCCTTCAATGAAAGTACGGTCTCGATCTCCTTGACTGCGAAAAAATCCGGCCGGTCACCGGAAAGGGGAGCAAACTGCTCGATCGCCGGCCCCGCATTGAAGGCTACATTATCTTTATAAGCGGAAACCAATTTATTCGGATTCAGCTCCGAGGTTTTCTTTATCAGTTTAAACAAGGAGCTTTCCTTCTCTTCTCCGTCAATGACAAAAATGCCGTTGAAAATCTTATGGCGGCAATGTTCTGAATTCACCTGTGAAAAGCCGAACACTTCGCTATCCGTCAACTTCCGTCCGAGCTTGGCGCTGACCTCCTTCAGGTAATCGATTTCCTCCTGGCTGAGCGCCAGTCCTTCCTGTTCATTATAGGCTGCCAGATCGTCGATATAGACAATCGGATCAGGTTGTTTGCTGATTGTAAACAGCCCCTGGTCCAAGCCTTTATAAATCCGTTGTAGCATCGGATCATGCGCCGCTTCACCGGAAGCCGCCGGGATATATTCCTCAATACGAGTAATCCCCCGGATTCCCATGTTCTGCGTAATTTCCACAGCATTCGTACTCCAGGGAGTAATCATTTCCCTACGTGGGCCGACAAACCAACCCGCAAGGGTAGCGCCCTCCACCGGGGTCGCCTCACTAAATAGCCAAATTAATTTCTGAATGTCTTCAGGAGATAAACCTTTCAACGTTTCAACCGCCAGTACGGTTTCTACAGAAGACTGAAAGAATTGAATCATAACGGTGTTTTATTAGGGGTACACGTCAATTGACAGGCAAAGATAGCTATTTTTCTTTATTTGATTTTCTTTTCATTGGTTTTCGGATCTTGCCGACAATCCCGGATAGCCACAATAAATATTGATTTGTCTTCTGTAGATAAGAAATAGTTAGATGCTTAGCAAAAGAGAAATTGGCTTTTGAGAACTTATGGCATAGCCTTAATTCAGGATAATAAATATCTGTTTATCCTTCAAACACCAATTGCCTCAAATTGATCAATGCATTTAAAGGTACGGAATCATGCATATCAAATTGATATTTGATTTTTTTATAAATATCCACAATGTTATGTTTTAAGTTTAATTTTTAAAAGTATGGGGTTGCTTTCCTCTTTCAGATCATCAAACGGAGGATGACAACCTTCATCAAGAAAGCAAAATGCATCTACCAAAATGTATAAATAATTTTTATATACATAAAAAGTCCTATGGTTAATACGATTGCATAAATCAATTGTTTTTAGATAATGATCAATATCATTCACAATCGGTTTGCCGGAATAATCGGATGCTTTACCGGTATGATCCGCATATCCTAATTTATCATTTATAGAATATAATAAACTTCCATCAGGTAAAGGTAGTGTACCCGTTAATATTTTCATATTCATAACTCTTGATTTGTCAAATTCACCGACCATTAATTGAATGCATTCACGAAAATTAAAAAAAGACTTATCTGTAATAAATATATACTTTGGGAGGAAAGACTTAAAATCAGTAGTTTTGAACAGCGTATCAATCGCATTTTGGGAGAACCATAGCGTAGAGTCAATTTGAATAAATTGTTTATCGTACATAGTTATTCCACGCATTCTTCCCGGAATTTTTTCATTGGCAACCGGACTCGGGTATTTATAAACGATTGAACTATCCCGAAGATTCATTACATAGAAAATATAAGGTCCTATGATATTATTCACCGAATCAAGATCCACAAAAGAACGATCGTAAGAGAAAACTTCGAAATTATCAATATATGCTAAAACATGTTTTATTTCCAATTCATTTTTCTTTTTATCAATTTCAAACAAAAAATCTCCATTAAAAGAATAAGCAGAATAAAATCGATATTTATAATAATTGCTGAATATGAGATATCTACTGGCTCCATTAAAGACAGCATAGTCTCCTGGTATTTTCTTTGCTTCTTGAGGCCCCGCTCCTTCTTTAAATATTTTTTTCAGGAAAGCTCCTTCAGGTGAGTATTTAAAAATGTTATCATAATCCAGATAAATCGTATCATCAAATATCCTGACTGCAATATGTTTAAGATCTCCAATCAAGGGTTCGTCCGACAATCGGATATAAAGAATAGAATCGGCAAATTGTGATAATTTGATTGATTGGTCAGTCTCTTTTATTTTTGTAAAATCAACAAAAATAGGGGTCTCCACATTCCTTGTTATCTGGCCTTTATCATATTTGCACCCATATAACACAAATAAAAAGAAAAGAATGTATTTGCTGGCTTTAGCTAAATACTGATTATATAGCTTAAAACTCATTTAAGGTAAGTATTAATGCATTAATATTGCTCTAAATATACAATTTTCATTTATAGTAAAAACTATTTTTGATAGATAACGACTTTTAGTGTCAAGAAAACACAAAAAATAAAGTCACGAAGAAGTCCCTTGAGGAACTTCATCAAATTTTTAACGAAGTAATATTATATAGAAGATAGCTATTTTTCTTTATTTGCCGGTAAACACATTTTCCACGAATGCAACAATGAATATAAAAAAGAGGATCATTCACCCTTGCTTGCTAAATTATATATATTTTTGCATTATAGCTTTTCGTCACATCAAATTTTAATACATTCTATCAAAGAATATGGCTGTTTGCACTCTACTCATTTGCCTGTCTTTTCTATTATGTCCACAGTCACTTGAATGCAACGAGCTTTCAATGACTGAAAAAGAAAATAAAAATTCTCTCGTCCTACTGCTGGAACAGAATTTTTTATTTTCAAGCGGGGCTTTAACCAAGCTATGCCTATACATCCCGGCGCACAAAACAGAAGACTCTTTTCACTCCATCCGCTCTGAAACAGATCTATCGGAAAAAATAATGCTGATCCAAAGACAAAAGAGGGAGATCGAGTCCTTAAAACACGATGTATATGTCCGGAATCTCCTGATTTTTTTGATCCTGCCCGGGAGCTTACTTGGCTATTTCTTTATGGAGAGACGGCATTACCGACAGAAACTGAAGTACCTGGAACAAATCACCCGATTCAGGATCAGCAACATACGCAACCGTATATCACCTCATTTCATGCTTAACATTTTAAACCAAGAGATAAGCAGGGCCGACAAAGAGACGAAAAACCATCTGTTAACATTCGCACACCTGCTTCGGAGGTGCCTTGGAATGGAGGAGCAAATCAATATAAAACTGGGGGATGAAATAGATTTTGTAAAAGATTATATTGAATTGGAAAAACAAAAGTTCGGAGAAGATTTTACGATAAAATGAGATATCGATGAAAATATAGATACCGATCATCTCCAGATCATTCCGATGATGCTTCAAATACCGGTGGAAAACGCCCTGAAACACGGTTTATCTCAAGTAGAGGGTAAAAAGACAGTTGTCATAAAAATAAGAAAAGAAGGGACAGGCATAAAAGTTCGGATTACAGATAACGGAACAGGGTATTACCCGGAAAAAGAAAGTCGTACATCTGGAACAGGAACCGGTTTAAAAGTACTGAACCAAACAATAGAAATATTAAACTTACAAAACGCGGAGAAAATAACCTTTTCTCTATCAAAGAAAAATAAAGAAAAACAAAACGGGACAAGCGTCGAACTATTTATTCCCTTCAACTACCAATACAAATGCCAATGAAAAAAATATATACAGCCATTATTATGGATGATGAACCAACCAGCATATCTAACCTCCATGCGTCGTTAGAAAAAACCAACCGGATAGAAATTGTCGATATAGCTTCGAATGTCCAAAAAGGGAAAGGGGCAATCCTCGCCGACAGACCCGACCTGCTCTTCCTGGACGTAGAAATGCCGGATAAAACGGGAATCGAATTTTTGAGGGAGATGAGGGGAACGATAAAATGGCCGATGCAAGTAATCTTTTATACGGCCTACGAAAAATATTTATTGGATGCACTGCGCGAATCCGCTTTCGATTATTTATTGAAGCCGTATACGGAAAATGAATTCTCTCTTGTAATCAACCGGTTTCTTGATTATATGAAAAAGGAAGCCAAACCAAACGCCTTTGAAGAAGCTATTAAAAGGCTCCAACCGAAACAGAGTTCTTATTATTTGATTTCCACCATCAATGGTTTTCAATCCGTCCAGCTTGAAGACATCGGTTACTTTGAGTATGACCAGGAAAAAAAGTACTGGTTCGCCATTTTTGCCGACCAAACGATCCAATTAAGGCAAGGAACTACGGTTGAGAATATTTTAAAGTTTTCTTCTGTTTTCACGCAGATTAATCCACAACAAATTATCAACATCTCCTATCTCCTGGCAATTGAAAACAAGAGGTGTATCCTGTCCCATCCTTTTGAAAGGGCCGACCGCCTGATTATTTCCAGGTTCTATTTCAAATCCGTCCAGGAACATTTTTTCCTGATATGATTCTTAGGAATACGCCGTAAGAACACGAAAGCGACCGGTATGCTTATTTCTCATTTCCGCTTGGGTTTTATATCTACCACTTTTAGTAGCAATCCGTCCTTTCCTGAGCCGGCCTTTCAGATCTTCAACAGAGTATCGGCAAAGAGTTTGCTTTTTTTGACTCTTTTATGGCTTATTTTAAATGAAAATATTTATTTTTGACAAGAAATAGATAAGAAACAGATGGACCTAAGGTCTTATCCGGTTCATAATGTTATTTTAAATCTTTAGATCCATGAGAACATTTTTATTTACCTTCCTTTTCAGCTTGTTCATCGGCTCTGTTGCGGCCCAGCCTGCCGAGCGGATGATCAAGATAGCCATTACGCCGAATAGTGAGGACTGGAATTATAAAACCGGTCAGAAAGCATCTTTCGAAATATTGGTGACGCAAAACAGTGTCCCAATGAAAGACGTTGCTGTCCGCTACGAGCTTTCCTACGATATGATGACCCCCTTTCAGGTAAAATCCCTTGTCTTGAAAGAGGGGAAAACCAAAGTAGACGCCGGAACGATGGAGAAGCCCGGATTCCTGCGCTGCCGGGTTTATGTAACCTATGACGGGAAAGAATATGAAAGCCGGGCTACCGCAGGTTTTGACGTCCAGTCGATCCGGCCGACCGCCATCCTGCCGGAAGACTTCACTGCCTTTTGGGATAAAGCAAAAGCGGAAAATGCAAAAATACCTATCGACGCACGGTTGACACTCCTGCTGGGCCGTTGTACGGGATCGGTAAACGTATATGAATTAAATGTGCAGAACTTTAGTTACGGTTCACGCATCTACGGGATATTATGCGTGCCCAAGGCGCCGGGCAAATATCCGGCGCTTCTTTCTGTTCCCGGAGCCGGAGTACGTCCCTACCAAGGAAATATCGCCACGGCGGAAAAGGGAGTCATTACGCTGGAGATCGGGATTCACGGCGTCCCGGTGACGCTGGATCCCGTTATTTACGACAACCTGTCGAAATCCGCCCTTCTCAATTATCCGGCGCAGAATTGGGATAACCGGGATCAGGTATATTACAAACGGGTTTACTTGGGTTGCGTCCGGGCAATCGACTATCTTTACAGCATGCCGGAGTTCGACGGAACCCGCCTGGCTGTGCAGGGAGGGAGCCAAGGCGGCGCTTTGGCTATCATCACGGCCTCGCTGGATTCGCGTGTGAAGGGACTGGTTTCCTTCTATCCCGCCCTCTCCGATCTGACCGGATACCTCCATGGCCGTGCCGGAGGATGGCCCCATCTTTTCCGCGAAACGGCCGATTCCCCTGCCATTCTGGAACAGAAAGCCAAGACTACTGGTTACTATGATGTCGTTAATTTTGCACGCAACCTGAAAGTTCCCGGATTTTACTCTTTCGGATATAACGACATGGTCTGCCCGCCAACCTCCACATTCTCCGCCTATAATGAAATCAAAGCCCCCAAAGAGTTGCTTATCATACCTGAAATCGCTCATTACACTTATCCTGAACAGTGGGAGAAAGCAGGGCAATGGATTTTTCGGCTTTTTGAAAAATAAACGCTAAAACATCTATAAATACCTTTCAAATGACGCCCTTTTCATATTCTTCCATTATTTTTCAAATAGTTGATGCTATCTTTGCGGCAAAAGAAAGCGCATGTTAGAATTTTTTTGGAAAGGTTTTGTCATCGGAATCCTGGTCTCCGCACCGATGGGGCCGGTTGGCATGCTTTGCATCCAACGCACTCTGAACAAGGGACGCTGGCACGGTTTCATCACCGGAATCGGCGCCACCATGTCCGATTTGACATACGCCGCTCTCACCTGTCTATGCATGGGGCTTGTGGTTAATTTTGTGGAGGCAAACCAGACGCCCCTGCAACTATTCGGTAGTGTCGTACTGGCCGGATTCGGATTTTATATCTTCCGCAGTAATCCAACGCGTGCGCTGGCCAAGCAGAAAGACAGGAAACTGTCCTTTACGCAGGATTTCATTTCTGCTTTTTTACTGACGTTCAGCAATGTGCTGATTGTATTGCTCTATATCGCTCTCTTTGCCCGCTTCAGCTTTGTGGCGCACGAGAATTCGTTGTGGATGATCCTGGTCGGGTTGGGAGGAATTGGCGTAGGGGCAATTTGCTGGTGGTTTTTCATTACCTTTGTCGTGTCGACTCTACGAAAATGGTTCAACATCCGGGGAACCTACTTGCTGAACCGGATTATAGGCTCCCTGATCGTCTGCCTTTCCGTCGTAGGAGTATTGTCGGCGCTTTTTTCATCATATCTGAACTTACCGTTGTTACAACTATTACATATATAAACCGGAAACAAATGAAAAAATTGAACGTACCTTACCTCGAAACACTGGATGTCCTATCGCTTTCGGCGGCTGCCTCCCTGCTGCAGGATAAAGGCCGGAAAGGGGAAATCGACAGCCTGAACTGGGCGGAATACCCCTATCGCCCGGAAGTATCCTTTTTCATCGGACGAACGAATCTGCGTCTATATATCAATTACGTGGTAAAAGGGAATTCCCTGAAGGCCAGCTATGGGAAAGACGGCTCACCGGTATACCAGGATAGTTGCGTGGAATTTTTCATGCAACAGGAAGGTGAAAAGATTTACCGTAATTTCGAATTCAATTGCATCGGAACGTGTGATGCTTCGCGCAGGCGTTCGCGCACAGAAAAAGAATCGCTTACGCCGGAAGAATATGCCGGCATCCGGCGCTATTCTTCGATAGGCGACCAACCGTTCGAAGAAAAAGAAGGACTTTATACCTGGAGTTTGTTGGTCGCTATTCCTTTTTCAACCATGGATCTTGACCCCGGAAATCTACCGGAGAAAATCCGGGCAAACTTCTATAAATGTGCGGACGAAACAAAGTATCCGCATTTCTTAAGCTGGAACCCGATCGATTTGCCTAAACCGGACTTCCATTGCCCTCCTTTCTTCGGAGAACTCTTTCTGTAAGCAAGATGCAGGAAGGCCTCAGGGCAAACTTTTAAAACTCCTGTTACGTTCGGCGGAAGCTCCAGCTCCCGTCGGTGATAAAAGCGAGGCTCCGCCCTCGCAATGATTATCCTTTTTTAAGGATAGGCAAAACAGGAGCTTCCAACACGACGCAGTGAGGACACTCCGCCCGACAAAGGGGTAAGAGTTTGCCCTGAGGAAGGCCTTTAGTCGGAGAATGCCGATTCTATCTCACGAGTCAAGACCTGAGTTCCTTCAAAACCGACATGAAAGTAAGTTTGTTCCCCTTTCTTATTTAAGATCAAATAAGAAGGAACTCCATTTACACCGAATTTCTGTTTCAGGGAATTAAGCTGCTCTTTTGTGAGCCGGAAATGTTCACCGGGGATTCCCGTAATCATAAAATTAAATGTGTTTAGCGGAGATGTATAGTCTGTTAAATAGATAAAAGCAACCCCTTTCTCTTTTAACTGTTGTTTTGCCGGTTCAAGCTGTTTCATAGCCCATCGGCAAGGAGAACACCAGGTTGCCCAAAAGTCGACAAGAAGGACTTTCCCTGCAAAGGGTTTGATGATCTCATAAAATAAGCTGTCTCCGGTAAGCGCCTCCGGAACTGTATGTACGGTATAATTTCCTTTCTTTTTATTGGCTTCGATCTCACGCAAAAGTTCGTCATTTTTCTGCGACAGATAGGTATAATAAAAAGGATTGTCCATTTTCGATACATACGTTAACACCCGGGGGGCCAACGGTGTTTTTTCATCTAAAGGAGAAGCCAGTATTTGTGTGGCCATCAAGTCGAACGCGAGTCCTTTATCCGTACCTATCAGCGATTGTAAAACTTCTTCGGCACAAAGGTATCGGATCTGCCGTTCGTACTTATTGTAAAATGCCTGTCTAAAGTCGCTGGAAAACGTATCCGGTTGCACAATCTGTTTAAAGAACTTCATCTGTATGGCTTCCAACGTATCATGTGCCGGTTTATCGACTGACAGATCTCGATAATCAAATAAGTTGGCTTTTTCCAAAATGGATTGGATATTATTTCCAGGTAACTGATTTAACGAATCTATTTGCTGTATAAGCGTTTGATATTTTTCTACCAATAAATTCGTCTGTCTGAGTGACTGCACATATTCATTGCAGTTTTTTTTGAACAAATTCACTTTATCTTCCGGCCAATTGATAAAATTGGAGTTTACACGATCGCTCAAATAGTTCAATTCCTCTACAGTCAAATCGGCCATCCCGGCCAATTTCTCCTTCATCTCTTTTGTAGTCCCCTCTTTATTCACTTCATTCAACTGAATGAATTTGCAGTTATTGATCGCCCAACAATAGTCCGCAGTATAAAGATAGCGGGGGTCATTGATCTCATATTCTTTCAGAAAGCTATAATAATCGGGAGAAAAGACGGGAGGTGTATAACCGGTAAGTTTTTCTCTATAACCTATATTATTCGCTTTCCGATAGGCTGATTCTAAATAATAGCTTCCAAAAAACAGCCGATCCATCGCCTGCATTTTCACATCAGCGGTAGCCAGTTCTTTTACTTGTTGCGATCCCTTTTCGTTTTTAAGACGATTGATCGCGCTATCGGCAAGGTTTAAAACATGTTCTTTGTACTGGCTCGCAGACATACCCAGTATTTCGTCCATAAACCGGTCATAATTGAACGTATTGTTTAATGAATCGGACAGCGACAAGAATTGATGATTCAGCTCCGCATTGGCACCATTCACATAGATCCATTGTCCTTTCGGACATTTATCTATGCGTGCGCGTGATTCCTGGCAAGCTATTCCTTGCAAATCAACATAGACGGATGACTCTTGCTCCGGTGTAAGCAATACTTTTATCTGCTTTAGATTTTGCAAGCGAAGCGTTACCTGCATCGTACAAGGGAGGGGGACTTTGACTTCAAAATGGCCATCGTCTCCGAGTTTAAACTCATACTCATATTGCTCACCGGTGAGGGGATCGTTTGCATATACGAGTCCGTCAAAGTTGAGTTCGGGTATATAGCCGAGAACTTGACCTTTTAAGGTAGCAATGCCTGCTTTAAATACAGGTGTAGGAAGGGATTTCGTGTCATTGATTCCCTCCGGTTCCCGTCGGGCTCCCTCAGGGACGCCGATCCGGTTCGTCAGAACAGGCGATTTCAATTCAATTCCCCAAATTTTGAAGCAGGTGGGGCAATCGCTTTCGATAAAATCGATTCGTTCGGTAGAGGGATCAATTGGAGGAAAATAAAGAACAAACGAACGTTCTCCCGTTTCATCCATATAAACTTCCTTACTCAATTCCATTCCGGTCGCGTAGCGAAGCATTTTTTTTTCACCATTGGCGCGGATATAAGTCTCCTGCGCGATACGTATCCACTGACCCGGTTTCTCATACCCGGTCATATAGAGGATCGTAGCAGTATCGCTTAGAATGATCTTGTCAATTTCAACACTCGTATAATTCCATATACTAAACGGAGGTCGTTCAATCACAATCTCTTGTGCAGTTCCCGATAAGCTGGCGAACGCAAGAAGAAAAAGGAAGCAAATGTGTTTTTTCATAGTGTACGATTTAAAAAGTTACTTTCTATCCAAAGATAGGTATTTTCCTATTTATGACGTAAGTACATTTACTAAAAAATCCTGTCCAACCTCAAGGTGAACAGGATTTATGCTGATCTCTGGAAAAATACGACACAAAAAAAAATCACTTTTCGCCTTTCTTGCCCATTTTGATTTCAATGACAAAAGCAATCAACAAACCGATCCCTCCAAAGAGCAAGACAGACGCTCCATAAGCGGTGCTCATTAACTCCCCTCTGTACCAACCGTCATTTTGATAGGAGCTAATAATGGAAGTGCTGATGATAAAACCGACTAAAAGTCCAAGTCCGATTCCGGCCAGTAAACATCCGGCCTTCAAAGCGCCGAAAGAGAATTTTCGCCCGAAACTTGGTAATTCAATCTTCCCGTTTAAATCAGCCGATTTAATTTTGTCTCCCAATTTTTCAATAATTGCCATCCGTTCTTTCCTCCGGACAAACAATTCAAATATCCCGTAAATTGCAGCGCAGGTAATTCCCAATATTAAAGGAACCATAATAAAATCCATCATAACTATTTACTTTAAATGATTAATTAACTCGTTTGTCTATTTGACGTCTTTCCAGGAAAAAGGTTACAGAAGCATTCCATCCAAATATAGTAATGAAAACTTTTTCAGGAAATAAATAGTACATTTACCACGAAGGGAAGCGCTAAGATATAGTAAAGCAGTAAATTATAAAAACTCACGCCGATTCCCTGACTATATCCCTTTTTACAAATTTCCCTATTCTCCGGAATAATTCGGAGTATCTGTTTTTATATTTGTACTTAGAAATCGGATTTTTATACCCAGGTTGACCTGGTGACCAACCTTGGTTAGCCACCAGGTCAACAAAGGTTAGCCTGGTGGCTAACCAAGGTCTATAAAAAATTGAGTATACAGGAAAACGGATTTCAATACAGCATGAAGCTATTTTCATACTGCTAACCTTAAATATTCAGTACCATGTCTATTGTATTTACCGTTCATTCCATTCCGGACCCCAAGGGGGAAAAAGGGAAATCATTACAGCATGCCCGTGTTTATTCGCCGGGCACACGGGGAATCGATGATATTTGCCCTTTGATTTGTTCTCGTTCCACACTCTCGCCGGCCGATGTCAAAGCGGCATTGGACTCATTCGCTTGGATATTGGGAGAGTCCCTCAGCCAAGGCTACCATGTCCGACTGGAAGGAATCGGCTGCTTCTCTCCGTCTCTGCACACCACCCGGACCGACAATGGCCATATGGCCGTCGAGGTAGATAACGTAAATTTCCATTGCGACACCAATTTATTGAAACGACTCCGGAAAGCCGGTCTGGAGCGTAACTATGCAAAAGAAAAAGAAAGCAGGAAAATAAATGAGAAAGATTGGACGGAAGACATGCTCTTGCTGGCCCGACAAGCCGGCTACCTGTCTCCCCGCCTGTTCAGCGCCTTGACTCGCTGTTCCCGTCATCAGGCGGAGGTTCACTTGCAGGAATACGTAGAAAAAGGTCTCCTTGTCCGCAAAGGAAAGGGAAAGCATATACTCTATCTGCCGGTATTACCCGAGGAAAATAAAACGGAAGGCATCTAAAGCCTTCCGTCTCTCTTGCAGGAAGGCAGCATTTCCAACAGCAATGCTATTCTTTAGAATGTTAATTCTTTGCTTCCGGTATACGCTTTTCCCTATTTCTTCGTTATAGTTACGTATTTCTAATTAGAAACTTGCGATGATTGAATATATAAAGGGTGAAATTGTAGAACTTTCGCCTACGCGAATGGTCATGGAATGTGCTGGAATAGGGTATGAATTGAACATTTCCTTAAGTACATACAGCGCCTTCAATGGAAAGCCGGAGGGGCGGATTTATGTCTATGAGGTGATTCGTGAAGACGCTCACTTGCTCTTCGGATTTGCGACAAAAGAAGAGCGCGAACTCTTTTTATTACTGACTTCCGTATCCGGCGTGGGCCCGAATACCGCCCGGATGATCCTCTCGTCCATTCCTCCCGTTGAGTTAGTCCAAGTCATTGCGTCCAATAACGAAAATGTACTCAAAAGCGTAAAAGGGATCGGGTTGAAGACGGCACAACGGATTCTGGTCGACCTGAAAAATAAGGTAAAACTAACCGGAGTAGCTACGGAACCAAGAGGAATCCCATCGGAGGATATACAGGAAGAAGCAATAGCCGCTTTATTAATGCTGGGCTTCCAGAAAGCAGCCTCACAAAAAGTGGTAGCAACCATTTGTAAAAATTCGCCGACACTGCCGGTCGAACAAGTGATCAAGAGCGCACTCAGAATGCTTTAATGAAGAACTATTTAAAACATATCTCCTCATTGATCGTACTTCTTTATGCGGTCGTACTTTATTCATCCGGCGCCGGACAAACGCAGCCGGATCGCCCGCTCTCCGTATCCCAAGTGCAGGAACCGGAAGATACGATCCCTAAGAGCCGGTATCCGGTTCAAAAGACCATTCCGGAAAATGTCAAAGACTTGAATAAGCCTTACCCGCTGGATTTACGTAACCCGGAAAATGTCAAAACCAGTATCGAATATGACCTGAAAACCGGACTTTACATTATCCGCACCAAAATGGGAGATTCCGAGTTGGAAACGCCAATAACGCTGACACCGGAAGAGTTTCAGAGTTACAGCCTGAAAGAATCGATGCGCTCTTACTTCAAAAGCAAAAACGACGAGAACTATCAGGCGGAATTAAATAAGGAAACCAACCTGTCCAATATTCAGTTCGAACTGGGGGCGGCTGAACGGATCTTCGGCCCCGGAGGCGTCCGGGTAACCACGCAAGGTTCGGCGGATATTACGATGGGGCTGAAAACAAACAAAACAGATAACCCTACTCTCCCGGAACGCTCGCGGAACCGTACCTTCTTCAATTTCGATGAGAATGTCCAATTGAATATGCAAGCCAAAGTGGGTTCCAAGGTTAATTTCGGGATGAATTATAATACGGAAACGTCTTTCGACTTCGACTCAAAGAAGTTGAATCTGGCCTATACCGGCGAAGAGGATGAAATCATCAAGACGCTGGAAGCCGGGAATGTAAGCATGACAACCGGCAATTCCCTGATCAACGGCGGAGCAGCCCTTTTCGGTATGAAAGCCGACTTGCAATTCGGGAAGCTCCGGGTGAATACGCTTTTCGCCCAACAGCAATCGGAATCCCGAACTGTCCAGTCGAAAGGCGGCGTACAGACAAAAGATTTCGAATTGACAATCGATCAGTACGATGAGAACCGGCATTTTTTCCTTTCCCACTATTTCCGGGATATATACAATCAGGCGCTTTCGGCATTGCCGCTCATCCAATCGGCGGTAAAAATCAACCGGATCGAGGTATGGATTACCAATAAGCGGAGCAACTACGACCAGTCACGCAATATCGTGGCTTTTTCCGATTTGGGAGAAGCCGAGCATATCAGCAATCCGGCCGTACAGCCCAGCGCTTCCCTGAAGATCCCCGTTAACGATGCCAACACACTCTACTCCCAATTAACCGGGGCAGGAAGCGTTTATGCCGGTGCGAGGGACATAAGTAAAGTAACGGCCGCATTCAGCGACGGCATTTACAATGGCGGGGTAGATTACGAAAAAGTGGAGAGCGCCCGTTTGCTGGATCAATCGGAATACTCTCTGAACTCCGAATTGGGTTACATCTCGCTTAAAACACAATTGCAACCGGATGAAGTGCTCGGGGTCGCTTTCGATTACACCTACCGGGGAACGGTTTACCAGGTGGGCGAGTTTTCCTCCGACAATACCCAAAACACGACATCCAGCTTGTATGTGAAGCTCCTGAAAGGGACGACTTTGTCTCCCGCAATGCCTTTCTGGAATTTGATGATGAAGAATATATACGCCTTGCCTAATGCATTTTCCGTACAAAAGGAAAAGTTTAAGTTGGAAGTGCTCTACCAAAGCGATACGACCGGAACTTATGTCAATTATATCTCCGAAGGAAATATCAAGGAAAAAACACTGCTGCGCGTTATGAGATTAGACCGCCTGGATGCGCAGAACGAACCCTATCCCGACGGAATCTTCGACTTTATCAGCGGCTATACCATTCTGGCGGATAACGGTCGCATCATCTTTCCGGTCACGGAACCCTTCGGTTCATACTTGAGGCAACAAATAGGGAATGACGCCGTCGCGAATAAGTATGTCTTCGAGGAATTATACGACTCGACGTTGACTTACGCAAGGCAGATTGCCGAAAAGAATAAATTCTTGCTCCGGGGGGAATATAAGGCCTCTTCCGGATCGGAAATACAGTTAGGCTCGACCAATGTCGCCCGGGGATCCGTAAAAGTAACCGCCGGAGGCGTTTTACTGGCGGAGAACACAGACTATACGGTAGATTATACATCGGGAGTCGTAACTATTCTGAATGAAGCTATTGTCTCGGCAGGAACACCCATCAGCGTATCATTGGAAAACCAGTCGAATTTCAATATGCAGCGGAAAACAATGATGGGATTGGATCTTAACTATCAGTTTTCACCGAACTTCAATGTCGGAGCTACGCTGATGCATCTCTCCGAAATGCCGCTGACTACCAAAACCGCTTTCGGCGACGAGTCGGTAAAAAATACCTTATGGGGATTCAACATGGCCTATAAGGGAGAAAGCCAATGGCTGACCAATATGTTGGACAAACTGCCTTTACTGGAGTTGAGTAAGCCGAGCCAGATCTCCTTCAGTGCCGAATTCGCCAATTTGATTGCCGGGCATTACGAGAATGAGACGACAGGGAAATATTCCTATCTGGACGACTTCGAATCGACGCAAAGCGGATTTGACTTATTAAACCCCTATCCATGGACCCTGGCCAGTGTTCCTTCGGAAGGAGGCAAAGGAGGCATGTTCCCGGAATCCAGCCTGATCAATGACATTAATTACGGGAAAAACCGGGCTTTGCTGGCCTGGTATTATATCGACGGGATATTTACCCGTCCGAAGTCCTCTCTCCGTCCTTCGTATATGACATCTGACGACCTGTCGAACCATTACGTACGCGCGGTTCCCTATAGCGAATTGTTTCCCAACAAGGATATCGGTTATAATGAAAATAACTTGATCTCGGTCTTGAACCTGGCTTATTATCCCAACGAACGCGGACCTTATAACCTGGATGCCGAAAATATCAATACGGACGGCACGTTACTCAACCCGGAACAGCGTTTCGGAGGAATCATGCGAAAGATCGACCAAAGCGACTTTGAAACGGCCAATATCGAATATATCGAATTCTGGTTAATGGATCCGTTCATTTACGATACGAATGCCGAGGGCGGGGATTTATACTTCAACCTGGGAGAAGTATCGGAAGATATTTTGAAAGATGGGAAGAAGTTCTTTGAAAACGGGCTTCCGATCGACGGAGACCGGAGCAAAGTCGATTCCACGGCCTGGGGATTTGTCCCGAAGCAGCAAAGTACGGTATATGCCTTTGACAACACCTCCGGAGCGCGCGAGAAACAGGATGTAGGCTTCAATGGCCTTTCCGCTCAGGAAGAGTTGGAGTTTCCGACCTATCAGAATTTCGTCACCCAATTGAGAAGCAAGTTATCCTCGAGTGTTATCACACAAATGGAAGAGGATGCCTATTCCCCCTTAAGGAATCCGGGCAGTGATTTATTCCACTATTACCGGGGATCGGATCTCGACCAACAGAAGGCGGATATCCTTACTCGCTACAAGCGATATAATGGCACCGAAGGCAATTCAAAAGACGTAGAGTCGTCCAATGAGAGCTATTCGACCTCATCCCGTACTATTCCGGATGTCGAAGATTTGAATCAGGATAATACGTTGAATGAAAACGAGAAATATTTCGAATATAAAATATCGCTCCGCCCGAAAGACTTGTCCGTAGGCGGAAACCATATCGTCGATATGCAACGCCGCGCCGTCAAGTTGGCCAACGGAACGACCGACACCGTCACCTGGTACCAGTTCAAAGTACCGGTAAAGGAGTATGAGCGGGCGATCGGAGGGATCAGCGACTTCAAAACGATCCGTTTCATGCGCCTGTTCATGACCCGATTCAAGGATCCGACGGTCTTGCGTTTCGGAACCTTCCAATTGGTACGGGGCGAATGGCGTTCCTATACGCGGGATCTCTCCAACCCGAACATGCCGTCCTCCGGACACGGGACGTTAGATGTTTCGTCTGTCAACATCGAAGAGAACAACGAACGCACGCCGGTTAACTATGTCCTTCCTCCAGGCGTCAGCCGTATGTTGGATCCGGGGCAACCGCAACTGCGCCAGCAGAACGAACAAGCGCTTTCGATGAAAATAAACAATCTGGATCCATTGGATGCGCGGGCAGTCTATAAAACGACCTACTATGACCTCAGGATGTACAAACGCTTGCAAATGTTCGTACATGCAGAGAAATTCATCAATGACGTAACCGATTTGTCCAATGGCGACCTGTCCGTCTTTATCCGTCTGGGTTCGGATACGAAAAACAATTATTACGAATACGAAGTACCTTTGTCGCTGACTCCCCACCGGAGTTACAACACTTATCTGACAGCCGACCAGCAGGCGGTTTGGCCGGAAGACAACATGATCAATTTTGCGATGGAAGTGTTGACCGATCTGAAGCTGAACCGGAACAAGGCGAAACGGGAAGGCGTTCCCGGCGTTAACTTCCAGACTATTTATTCGGAATACGATCCGTCGAACACGAAAAACAAAGTGAGCATCATCGGTAACCCCAGCCTGTCTGAAGTTAAAACCATTATGATCGGAGTACGCAACAATTCGAAAGACGTCAAGAGCGGGGAAGTTTGGGTAAATGAACTTCGTCTGACCGACTTTGACGAGGCGGGAGGCTGGGCAGCCCGTTCCAATTTGAATATCGCCTTATCCGATTTAGGAACGGTAAACGTGGGAGGCCATATCGAAACGGCCGGATTCGGCGCCCTCGACCAATCCGTCGCCGAACGCCGCATGGAAGACTTCAGACAATACAATGTGGCCACGACAATCGAACTCGGTAAATTCTTTCCCGAAAAGACTCAGGTGAGCCTCCCGTTATATTATGCCTATTCCAAGGATACCTATTCCCCGAAATACAATCCGTTGGATCAGGATATCAAACTGAAGGATGCATTGGATATTCTGGAAACAAAGGCCGAAAAAGATTCCATCCGGAATTTAGCCAATGACCAGACGACAACCACCAGTTTCGCACTCAACAATGTACGCGTCAATATCAAGAGCAAAAATCCAATGCCTTATGATCCGGCCAATTTTGTATTCGGTTATTCTTACAGCCAAACGCAAAAGAAGAATCCAGAAACGGAGTACGAAACGACCAAAGACCAAAGGGGCAATTTCGGTTATAGTTACTCGCCTTACGCAAAGCCGCTCCAACCGTTTGCCAACATGAAGAACAGCGCCGGAGCCCGCAGATACCTCAAGCAATTCTCCATGAATTATTTACCATCGAATATCAGCTTCCGTTCGGATATGATACGGAACTATTACGAAATACAGCTAAGGGATCTGAGCGGAAGCGGGCAAAGCAAACTTCTACCCTCTTTCAGCGAAACCTTCCTTTGGGATCGCCAGATCGGAATCAATTGGAATATAACCAATAACCTTCAGTTCTCTTACCAATCCAATACAAATGCCAGAATCGAAACTCCTCATGTGCAGGTAAACAAGGAATTGAACCCGGACGATTACCAGGTATGGAAAGATTCGGTACAACAAAGCATCCGCAACTTGGGAACTCCGTGGACCTACGACCAAACATTTAATGCGACATTCAATATTCCTTTCCAATATTTCCCCTTCCTCGACTGGGCAAACGGCTCCCTAACCTATAACGCACAGTACAACTGGGAGCGCGGCGCCTTGCTGGAATCCGAAATACAGGCCGAATTAGGTAACACGATCAAGAACCAGCGACAATTCAATTTCCAGGGTAATTTCAACCTGCTGTCTTTATATAACAAGAATCTCTATCTGAGAAAGGTAAACCAAAAGTTCACCGCGGCGACTACCCAGAACCGGCAGCGCCCGCAACCGGCACAGAAAGCTAAGCCGAAACTGGAAAAAGAAGTTCAACTGAGCATGGACAGCGCTACGGTTGTCGTCCACAATATGATGTCGAAAAAACTCCGTATCGTAGCGAAAAGAGAAGACGGGCGGACGTATCGGATAAACTTCAAACCGGTAGACTTTGCACGTATCCGCATCTTGAACAAAGACACCGTAAAACTGAAACTGAGCATAGTCGAAGGCCCGCCTCCTTCGGAAACCTTCCTGACCGAAGCGGCCGAGTATTCTTCCCGCTTTGCCATGATGCTAAGACGATTGAATGTACAATATACGCTGACCGACGGGATGATGCTGCCCGGCTTCCGCCCGAATATCGGAGACTGGTTCGGACAGGGTTCGACAGCCGCCGGCACGGCTCCGGGGGTGGGCTTCGCTTTCGGGCAAGTAGACCGCGGGTACATAGACCGGGCTTATGACCAGGGATGGTTGGTCATCGACGAAAACCTGACCACTCCAGCCATGATCAACAAATCCAAAACGTTCTCCATCCGCGCCAGCCTGGAACCGGCCATGGGATTAAAAATCGACCTGAATGCCAACCGGCAAGATACACGGGATACGGAAATCTATTTCATGAATGACGGTATGCCGGAACAATACGGCGGAAGTTTCACCATGACGACAATCACACTCGGAACCGCTTTCCAAAGCTCCGGGGATCTGGTAAACAATTATCATTCCGACGCTTTTGAGAAGTTCCGCGCGAACCGCAGTATCATTGCCGATCGCATCCGCAACCGATATATCGGAACGAACTATCCGACAACCGGATTTTTCCAAAGTTCGTCCGATGCCGGGAAACCTTTCGACCCGGAGCGCTCGGTCATCAGCGAAAATTCGGTGGATGTATTGATTCCTGCTTTTCTTGCCGCCTATACCGGAAAAAACGCAGGAAGCGTATCCTTATCGCCTTTCCCCTCTATCGCCAGCCTGCTCCCGAACTGGAGGATCACTTATGACGGATTGGGACGCTTGGAAATGGTAAGGAAATATTTCAAGAATGTCACGCTCAATCACCAGTACACCTCTTTATACCGGGTGGGAACTTTCTCTTCCTTCCTCAACTGGGTGGATGCCAACTTGGATGGTTTGGGATATGTGCGCAGCGTAGCAAGCGGAAATCCAACGCCCTCTTCCCCTTACGACATTTCGGCCGTCAGCCTGACCGAGTCCTTCACTCCCTTATTCGGAGTGGATGCCACTTTATTGAATGACGTGACTACCTCTTTCAAGCTCCAGCGGACCCGCAACTTAAACCTGAATATTTCTTCATTCCAACTGGTAGAGTCACTCTCAAACGATGTGGTTCTCGGCTTGGGGTATAAGTATGCCGACTTTAATAAGGTGCTGAAGATGAAAAAGAAAAACGATTTCAGCAACGACCTGACCGTAAGGCTGGATTTCTCCTACCGGAAGATGCAATCACTGATCCGTAAAATAGAAGATGCAACAACCCAGGCAACGAGCGGAAATATCGCAAAGACGCTGCAATTTTCGGCGGACTACGCTTTCAGCAAATCGCTCACGCTCCGCGGTTTCTATGACCTGCAGATCAACGAACCGCTGGTATCCAGCGCCGCCTATCCTACGTCCAACTCCAGTTACGGAGTCAGTCTCCGGATTTCATTGACACAATAAAAAAGAAATTTCAAAAAGGAAGAAGTAATTTCCGGGTCAAAGCATGTGGTAACTTTTCAATTCGTCGCGCAGCTGGCGGGCTTTTCCGTCGGTTACCTGAGCCATCAAATTCCAGAAACGTTCGCTATGGTTCATCTCCACCGTATGGCAAAGTTCATGCAGCAATACATAATCAATCAAATGCCAGGGAAGCAGAAGAAGGGAAAGGGAGAGGTTGATGCTTTTGCGCGGCGTGCAACTCCCCCAATGCGTCCGGCTGTTGTTGATTTTCACCTCTATACAGGTAAAGTGGTATTGCGCGGCAAAAGCCATCAAACGTTGCGGTAAAAGTCGTTTTGCCTCATGCCTCAGGGCGCGTTCCAACATGCTCCGGAGCACTCGCTGCACCTCCTCTTTCTCGAAAGGGGTCCCTTCGGGACAGGCGATCTGCAGTTCCTTGTTTTTCAAGCTTAAATAGAAATTATCACGCTTTGTGCAATAAATGCGGACACCAAAGGTTGCCGTCTGCAAGGAGGTCTGTTCGTTCAATAGCTCCGGCTCCGGATGGCGCTGAAGGGCTTTTTTGATTTTAGGGCGTTGCTCCCGGATAAATGCCAACATCCGCTCCTCCTCTCCTGTCCGTTCGGGCAGGATCGCAATGACTTTCCCCTTCGAAATCTTAATCGTATAATGTTTGGCCCGGGGACTGCGGCGAAGGACAACCTCGCCTAATTCCGCATCTTGAACTATTTTATCCATTTCAATGCTAAAGATAAGCAGAATCCGTTTCCAAAGGAAAAAACCGACATCTTTTCCCGGAAAATCCGCTCTTTTTACCTAAGTTTGCGCCCGGTTTGGTTACCGACTACAATAGCATAGAAAATGATTCAAATTGACGATACCTTAATTAGCCTTGATTTACTCGAAAGGCATTTCATATGCGACTTGGGAATATGCAAGGGCGCCTGCTGTATCGAAGGGGAATCCGGCGCTCCGTTGGAAGAGGAAGAGTTGCCTTTGCTGGAAGAAGCATTGCCCGAAGTATGGGACGACCTGTCTCCAGAAGCGCAGGCAATCATTGAGGAACAAGGGGTAGCTTACGTGGATTCGGACGGTGACTTAGTCACCTCCATCGTAAATGGAAAAGATTGTGTTTTCACCTGTTATGATTCGGACGGCACGTGCAAATGTGCAATCGAGAAAGCGTATCGTGAAGGGCGCGTCCGGTTTTACAAACCGATCTCCTGCCATCTTTACCCGGTGCGTATCACGAAGTATGCCGGTTTCACAGCCGTCAATTATCATCGTTGGGATATATGCAAGGCGGCAGAACTGCTGGGAGCCCGCGAAAAACTTCCTCTCTACCGTTTTTTACGCGAGCCGCTGGTCCGGAGGTTCGGTGAAGAGTGGTATCATGCTTTGAGCGAATGCGCCGCCGCTTACAACGCGGAGGGATAAACAATCATGCAGGCCGGTTTCCTTATCACCTGCCCATTCGCTCTTTTTTCCTTTAATTCCTTCAGATAGGTTTCGATATGGCGCTTCTTCTTTTCTTCCAGAATTTCATTGATGGCAATCAGGATTCCCGTTTCTTCCACATCGCCGAACTCTCCATTGATCGACGTCCCGAAGGTACGCATCTTCGGCGAAAGGCTCATATAGGCGTTCACCAAAGGAGGAACATTGATTCCGAACTTACGGACTTCCTGATTTAACACCTTATAATTGTCTTTAAAGTTATCGTAGTGAAACAGTGCTTTCATTTTTTCCAGATTGCTTTGTACATCCAGGGGACAGATTGGAATAACCAGTCCTTCCGGATCCGGGAAATGCAACTGAAGGAAATACAGGATCATGTTCCGCGCTTCCTGATTATAAGTATTGTACATCGTAACTTTACCATAGAAGTATTTCAGTGTAGGATCGATGACGGTCAAAGCGCCCAGTCCGTCCCAAAGGTTATCCAGGATGAAGATTCCTTTGGATCGCCCCAGTGTCGCCTGGTAATCAAGCGAAACGAAAGAACGCCCCAGTTCTACGGTATAAGGTAAATAGTTTTCTATAAATTCTTTCGAAAAGTTAAAGAGGTGGGAAGTAGCCAGAAGCGGTTTGCCGTACGGATCGAATCGTACATCCGTGCCGCATAAGAAACGGTAGCCGCCCAAGATCTGCTCGTCGGAGGGGCTCCAGACAATTAATTGCCGATAACCTCCTTCCATTGTATCGAATTCGTCAATATCACAGGCCAATCCGGTTCCCCCTCCGTAGTAGCGGAATGCGATTTCGCGTAAACGTCCTACTTCCTGCATTATATGGGGGGAGTCTTTCGCCGTTACAATATAAATTTCGTTGTCCGACTTGTTCGTCTTCCGTAATTTCTTCTCCGGAGTCAGTTCCTCCTTCAACAATTGCCGGGAAACCGGCTGGATTATTTCTTCACTCTGTATCATCCTTTTGAAAGTTTATAGACCTTGTCTTTAACCCATTCTGCCCACTCCTCCGGTTTGCGGCTTTTGTCGAAAGACTGCCAGGGAATAGGCCGGCCAAAATAAATTCGAAACGTTTTATGCTTGCTACGAAACATCTCATCGGAAAGATAGATCATCTCAAGGTTCACCCGGATACCCAATCGTTTCCGAAGGTTAGCTAACCGATAGAAGAAATCTGAATTCCGTCCTTCAAAATAGACAGGAACAATATCCCGCTGATGCACCACCGCTTTCTGAATAAATGACTTTTTCCAATCCAAGTCCCGTATTTGCCCTTTTTGCTTTCTCGAGCAAAGACCGGCTGGAAAGGTGATTACCTGATTATCCGAAGCATAGGTCTCTTCCATCTGAATCGCAGCTTCCCTGCCCTGTCTACCGTGCTTGTTGATCGGTACAAAAATCGAACGAAGATTCGGGATAAACAACAGCAAGTCGTTGACCGGATATTTTATTTTCCCATAAAACCGTTCGCCGAGAACAGCCGATAGACAGATACCGTCCAAACCTCCCAATGGATGATTAGACGCAAACAGGTATCTCCCACCGTTATCCTCCGGGATATTTTCCGCATTCACCAACTCCAGCGTCAAGTCGAAATAATGGATCAGTTCCTGCATAAAAGCGACGCCGTCCTTATCCTTATATCGATTCAATATCTCATTCAGTTCATCCTGATGTACGATACGGATCAGATAATTAATAAGAAAGGCAGGCATAATCCCGGCAAGAGAAGGTGCTTTCTGTAATAGTACGTGCCTTAAATCAATCCACTTTTTATTATCAGCCTGTTCCATTCATTATAAATTCACCTCCTATTGAGATGCAAATATAAAGTTTATAATAATAGGTCTTCCGTAATCCGGTTTCTTTTTTGTGAAGATTCTACCAGGAATAAGCGATGTCTATACTTCTGTGCTAAGTGTTCAAATACCGGATTAAGTAATATGTTATCTCTTTTGTCATTTATACAGTTATTTATATTCCGCTTCTTTTTTCTTATAGTAATCCTGCATTACATAGAATGCCTTTTTCTTGATTCCCCAGCTTGATATAAGACCTTTACGATTAAAGAAGTCCTGGATACCGGGAAGTTGTCGGCGAGGAGACCTGAAATCAACCAAGATCCATGGCGATAAACCCGATAATCCGTCGATCTTTTCCAACATTTCCAAATTACGTATATATAATTCCTCTTGATATTCCTCGGTCCATCTTTCTGTTTTATCCCCATGGAGACCTTGCAAAGCACTACCCCCGAATTCACTTATTATCACAGGCTTATCATAAGGTATTTCCCATTTCATCAGATGAGCTGCTTCATTAGATGCGCGATACCAGCCAATGTATTGATTAAAGCTAATGACATCTACATATTCATTCATATTGTCCACAAGTTTATTCAAGTTATCCGGCGCTTTTGTAACTTCCATAGCCATACTAATCAAACGTGTATTATCTTGCTGACGTGCATATTTCGATAAATCGCTCAGGAATTTATCACGTGCATCACTATGCGGTGTTTCATTTGCGATCGACCATATAATAACAGCAGAACGGTTTTTATCCCGATAGATCATATCATGTAATTGTTTTTCTGCATTTTGATAAGTCGCAGGATTCTCCCACGATATTGTCCAATAAACGGGGATCTCCGACCAAACCATTAATCCCATTTTTTCGGCTTCACGAACCATTATTTCATTATGGGGATAGTGAGCAAGGCGTACATAATTACATCCCATTTCCTTTGCCCAAGTCAAAAGGGTCTTAGCATCTTCTTTTGACCAAGCCCGTCCGCGTTCGTATGGAGCCTCTTCATGAATACTTATCCCGCGAAGAAATACATGCTTACCATTGAGAAGGATTTGTTTCCCTTTTGTCTCAATTCTACGAAAGCCTATCTGATCCTTGATTTCACTATTTTCCTCGTTGATTACGATATCATACAGTTTAGGATTTTCAGGAGACCAATAGACTAATTTGGCTTTTGATTCGAAGGCAGCTCTGCCCTGGGCATCTGTTATCAGTTGTTGTTTTATCTTCAATTCGGGAATCTCGACAATGATCCCCTGGCCCGCTGTTTGAGCATTTAATTGTATCCAGCCTGAAATGGTATCTTTTGAACCTTTTTTCAATTGTATCGAATAATCTTCAACATATAGATCCGGAACCTGAACGATCATTACATCACGTGTAATGCCTCCATAATTCCACCAGTCCATGTTCACCGTCGGTACATTATCTTTTGCCCGCTTGTTATCAACTTTTACCACGACAAAATTATCTCCGTTTTTGACCACATCCGTTATATCGAAATTGAATGGAGTATATCCACCGATATGCTCCCCGACTTTCTTCCCGTTTACATAAACTTTTGCATCATAGTTGGCGGCTCCGAAATAAAGGATGTCTCTTTGTCCTGTTCTTTTCGTGTATTTAAAGTCTTTTTTAAACCACACTGTTCCTTCATAGAAATACAATTGCCTGTCTCTTGTGTTCCAGTCTCCGGGAATATTCATCAAAGGTGATGTATCCAGGTTATATTCGACCAGATCGGAAGGAGATTTCGCCTTTTTATTTTCAAAAAAACCATTCTTTTCAAAAGGTTTCAAACGATAATCATAATAGCCGTTTTCCAGAGGGTCTACGACGTAGTTCCATTTCCCGTTAAGACTGATCGGCTGACGGGCATATATATTAGACACCAAAGGTATTTCTTTAGCATAAAGATTACCTAATGTAAAAAGCAGGATAAATACAAAAAGAGTTCGTTTCATCATATCTATATCGTTTTAATGTTCTATTTTTTATTTACTGTGAAAAATGGAGCCTGAAGTTCCGGCAATGTACTATGAGTCTATAAATGTAACCGAAAATTCCCATCTTTATTTAACGGTAAATCTTCTTGTTAATAGATCGACACTATTACCACCAACCATAACATCGAATTTCCCGGGTTCGACCACTTTTTTCATTTCATAATTCCAGAATGCTAATTTTTGTATCGGTAAGTCAAATGTTACAACCTGTTGCTCTCCCGGTTTCAAGGTGACTCTTTTAAAGTCTTTGAGCTCTTTCACAAGAGGTGCTATCGATGCCGCTATATCCGAAGTATATAGCTGAACCACTTCACATCCTTCTCTTTTCCCCGTATTCTTTAAAGCAACACTCACCTGAAGTACCTCATCCTTAGATAAAATATCTTTAGATAAAGTCAGGTCAGAATATTCAAAGGTGGTATAAGAAAGTCCATAACCGAAATCAAAAAGGGCATCGAAACCGGCGTCCAGATAATAAGAAGTATTGCCTAAGGAAGATTGTTTAGCCTCCGAAGGAATATCATCCAATAATACTTCATTTTTCTTTGCAGGTCGCCCTATTTTTTCATGGCTATAATAAAGAGGTATTTGCCCCACATAGCGAGGAATAGTTACAGGGAGTTTCCCGCTTGGATATGACTTGCCAAATAAAATACCGGCAAGAGCCGGCCCTCCCATTGTTCCAGGATGCCAGGCGTATAGCACAGCATCCGACAGATCAAGCTCTTTAGCGATAGTCAGGGGCCGTCCTGCCATGATAACCGTTACAATCGGCTTTCCTGTTTTACTAAGTTCCGACAGTAATTCCGATTGCGCACCTACAAGATCCAACCCGGCAAGGGAATGGGCTTCTCCTGATAGAATAGATTCTTCTCCAACAAACAGAAGTATGACATCCGATTTGAGAGCAGCTTCTATGGCTTTCGGAAATTTGGTTTTGTCTTTATCCCTGCTAAAAGCGAGTGTCTGTTCATATATGAAATTTACATTTTTGCCGAATTGTTTCTTCAAGGCCTCCAGCGGAGTTTGGGTATATTCTTTTTCTCCGTCGAAGCACCATGTACCCATCTGATCATGAGGGGCATCAGCCAAAGGGCCGATTACGGCAACAGTCTTAATATCATTACCAAGAGGAAGAATATCCTGCTCGTTTTTCAAAAGGACGAAAGATTCTTCAGCGGCTTTCTTCGCGGCCTTTAAATGTTCAGCCGCATATATTTTCCGTTCCGGCCGGAGATCCGTATAGGGATTGTCAAAAAGTCCGAGCTTATATTTTAATCTTAAAATATTCCTTACAGCGTTGTTAATCGTTTCTTCAGACACGGCTCCTTCTTTCACTAATTGTTCCAGATGGTCGATGAAACAACCGGAAACCATCTCTATTTCCAACCCTGCATTAGCCGCTTTTTTTGCCGCCTCTTTCTTATCTTCACAGAAACCTTGGGTAACCATAATACTGACTGATGCCCAGTCGGAGACGACTACCCCATCGAACTTCCATTCTTTCCGCAGCAGATCCGTTAATAAAAATTTGCTTGCACTGGGCGGTATCCCGTTATTAGAATTGAAAGAAGTCATAATCGTGGCGCACCCGGCTTCTTGAATCGACCGTTCGAAAGGAGGTAAATAAACATTACGCAACTGCCTTTCGGGTATATTGGAGATATTATAATCGCGTCCGCCTTCCACCGCGCCGTATCCTATAAAATGTTTGGCACAAGCAGCAATAGATGACGGATCCGACAAATCTTTACCCTGAAAACCTTTAACCATAGCCACAGCCATGACCTCGGACAAATAAGTATCTTCCCCGAAACTTTCGGCAATACGTCCCCAGCGGGGATCGCGGGAGATATCCATCATAGGAGCAAAAGTCCAGCGGATGCCATTCTCCGATGCTTCAACCGCAGCAACACGAGCCCCTTCTTCCACTATTTCCGGATTAAAAGAAGCTGCTTGTCCTAACGGGATCGGGAAAATTGTTTTGAATCCATGTATGACATCTCTTGCAAAAAGAAGGGGAATACCCAATTGGGAACTATCCACAGCTGCTTTTTGCAGCTGATTCAGGAGAACCGGATCTTCAGCATTTAAAATAGAACCGACCTCTCCGTTCCTGATTTGCTGATAAAGTTTTCCATCCGGTTTACGTGCATTTACCTGATTCATCTGTCCGATTTTCTGACGCAAAGTCATCTTCGACAGCATCTTCTCGATCCGGTTCTCCAAATTGTCTTGAGCAGAAAGATAACCAAACATCCCACAAAACACGAATAGACTGCAAATCCTTAAAGACAATCTTTTCATCATATACTATTATTTATCAAAATACTTAATCAAGTTATAAGTATTCCTATTTATCTGTTTCATCTGTTCCAGTAAATCTGAATAGGGCTTATAATACCTGTCGACCACCCCTTTATTCGAATCCCTGTTTGACGGATCGGTTGTCAGATCATCCGGATCGTTATCCATATATTTAAACCAATGCCAACCAACACAATTCTTATTTTCAATAAGTCCTAAAGTGAAATTTTGATAAAAAAGACCTCGGTCGTATTGTGTATGGACCAGCCATCCGGCCCCGGTATTATTCGGTAAATCAGAGTCTTCCGCTTTTGTATACCATTCTGTGATAATAAACGGTTTATTAGCCCATTCCCCCCAATGGTCCAGTAATTCCTGGTCCGGTTCCCATTTACGATAGTGATTGATAGATACAATATCCATATATTTCCCTGCTACTTCGAAAATAGCAGGATTAGTCAACTCCTGTTTTCTTTTATCTTGATTGAACCGGCATCCCAGATACAAATGGTTAGGGTCCGCCTTTCTAAGAGCACCCGTAACTTTCTTCATATAAGTTTCAAAATAGAAAGCCGTAAAGGCTGCTCTGTCGTCATCATTTATTTCTTCAACAGAAGCATTTCTTCCTTTACGTTCGTCAAACCATTTCCTGGCTGCTATATACCCTTGTTCTTTCTTTCCTAATTTTGCCAGGTGTCTATCCAAAGCATCAAAGACCCAAGGCAATTCATTATCGGTAAAGTAACCTAACAAATACTTATCATTTTTATATTTAGAGACGGGTTCAATGGTCTGTTCCACATACGCATCAAATTCTTTGTCAAAGACCATTACCAAGTCGAACCGATAGCCCTGCCAACCGGCTTCTTCATATTTACCTTTAAATTTCTTTAAATGCTCTTTTTTATAAGCGCCCATTGGTGAGACGATTATAGTATAGACCAACGGTTTTTCCACCCGGCGTACCATATCGACATTGGTCCACGCTCCTGTTCCATTAAACCCACAACCTTCCAACAAACCGCTTTCCGTATTCACCCAATTCTCCATAGTACCAAACTTATCGTCGAAAGCTTTTTTTTGTTTTTCTGATTTACCCGGATTAAACGCGACGACTGCTTTATGTATAAAAGGATAACCTTCAGGATCTATTATCCACCAGCGTCCATCCACTTTCTCTGTGCGGAAGAATCCCGTAGCATCTTTTCGCCACTCCTTCCATCCTCCATATCCGGAAGTATGCGGCTCTTTCTCCTGTTTAAATCCAGCTAATCCATCGATAGTCCGAACCGGATATTTTTGCCAAACAGTATCTTTGTTATCCCTGCGGGATTCCACGAACAACGCCGGACGTTCTAATTTGGTTTGACAAGAAATAAAGATTCCCACGATCAGAAAACAGACGGTCCTGACTAAATATTTCATGCTGTTATTTAATTAAAAGATTCAAAAAAAGAAAATAAGGGCGTGTCAAAAGCCATTCGCTTATTGACTGAAAAATGATAACTATGAATGAACGCAGTCATAGTTATGAATCCATTCGTTCATAGTTATGACTGCGCGCAGTCATAACTATGAATTTTTTACAGCATTTCCTTGTGACACACCCCATTTTCACTATCTATTTGTAAACTCCTTGCAAAATACCCTCATAAGCCGGCTTTCTTTCAAAATTATTGTTGAAAGGCAGAGCCCAATCCGGATTATTACTTAACCAAGAACTTGGATCATGAACTCCCCACATGGTCACGCCGAATTGTTGATCCTGAGGAATATCCATCATCGCTTTCATCACAGCCCTATAACTGTCTTTTTGTTTAAGAGCCAGGTCGGTTGTAAATGTTATATTCTTTTTTTCGGGATTGACGGCGACATCTAATTCAGATACATGTACCTTCAGTTTAGTAATTGCAGCAGCCGTTATGGCATAACGAAGATCGTCTACCGAACGGTTTATATTCGTATGCATTTGTAATCCTATTCCATGTATAGGCACACCCTTTTTAGCCAGGCTGTCAGCGATATAATTCACGGCATATCTCCGCGTATCACTATATTCATGCCCGTAATCATTATAAAAAAGTAGTGCATCAGGATCAGCTTCATGGGCATACCGAAAAGCCAATTCAATATATTCGGGACCGATTTTTTGCAACCAAATACAATCACGAAGTTCACCTTGGTCATCTATTATCTCGTTAACGACATCCCATGAGGTAACTTTACCCTTATATCGTCCGACAACATCCTGAATATACTCTTTCATGATTGTTTTCCATTCTTCAGTATTACCTGAAAAGTCCGAGATCCAGCCAGGAGTATGTTTATACCAAATCAAGGTATGGCCATGCACACGCATATTATTTTCCTGGGCAAAGTTCACCAGATAATCAGCGTCTTCAAAGTTATATTGTCTGCGTCCTTCGCTTATTGTATTCATTTTCATTGCATTTTCAGCCGTAACACTGCTCATCTCTTTTATAACGGCGTTGCGGTATTCCGAATTATTTTTTAATGTGTTTACATTAATAGCAGCTCCGATAGGATAAGGCGCCTGACGCAAATTCTCTATATGAGCCGTTGGAGGTTCAATAATACCGTTGTCCGAATTAAATTCCTCTTTGTCACAAGAAGAGAAAATAAATACCCAAAAGAACGGTATATAGATGAATATTTTATCCATAAATTATCTCTTGTTGAATAATTAATTATATCCGGGATTTTGCTCCATCTTTTTACCTGTATTAGCTTCGATTACTATCTGCGGGAAAGGTAACAACACATGGTAGTCTTGTATACCGGCTACGCCATTTCTTTCTCCGGAAGCAATATGATTATATTTACGGGTACGCTCGATAAGTTTACCCGTACGGAGAAGGGTTTCACGACGATTCTCTTCAGTTACCAGTTCGCGGGCTCTTTCGTCAAGAATATAATCAAGCGTAACTTGATTTGCACTGATTGGAGTCGCATTCGAACGCTTTCTTATTTCGTTGATATAGAATGCAGCCCCATCCGCTTCACTATTCTTGCCTTGCACATGCAACGCTTCGGCAAGCAACAGGTACGTATCAGCCAACCTTAAATAGGTTTGATCTGCAAAAGAATAAGACTCTCCGTAGCGGGCAGGATCGTTAAAAGTCCAATCCCACTTACGGGTACTTGCCCATTTGTGATTATTGGTTGTCATTTTCGATTTATCCATATCGCACAGGATCGTTTCTCCATTTCTGGTTACGTATGATTTACGGATAGCATATTCGCTGAACCGGTCATCTTTATCTTCATAAATCGAAAACACCCATGCAGTAATTGCTGCACGCCCGATGCCACGCCCTCCATATTCCGGAGAGTAAGCGACATTCAAATTATTGTATGCGGAGACCCATGTGCGCCTCATCGTATTCGAATATCGACCGAGCAAATTATCTACTTCGGAATTCGGAAATACCCAGAGAGCTTCCGTATTTCCCTCGGTTGGCAAAATATTACCATCATAGAACTGATCCATAAACGGACAACCCGGTTCGTTTTTTTTCACTCCGTAACGCTCTGTGATCAACTTATAATTAGGATTATCTATAACAGCTCTTGCCTTTATCTCGGCCTGGGCAGGTTTATTTTGCCATAAATAGAGTTCGGCCAAATAATGCTGTGCAATAACTCTTGACAAACGTGTAACATCTTTGGAATTATCAGGCAACCATTCTTCGGCAAACAACAAATCTTCCTCGATCAGTTCTTGTATCTCTTCTACAGAATTTCTTTCCCAATCGTCACGATAGTTTTCTCCTGTAATTTCATCTACGCTTTTTGGAACAGATCCGAACGTCATTATCAGATGACGGTATGCCCAAGCTCTTATCAGTTTGGCATGAGCAATTATCTCATTCTTGTTCGCTTCATCCATTTCGGGAGTTCCTCCCATCCAGTCCAAATCCGGCTCAGCAGCCCTGGAGATAATTAAATTAGCAGAATTGATGCATCTATACAAAATAAGAAATATACCCGGACGCCCACTTGGATCGGTCACATCTCCATTCAGGAATTGCATTGTTGAATTAAGATCCGCCGTTGTATATTGATTCAAACCTCTAATCCAGGATAGTTCCGTGTTAGCCCAACCGATATCGGTGCCTATTTTCCATATAACTCCCAACTCGGCCGATTGTATAGGCTCCCGACGTTCATTCCGCGGAAAATGCAGCAAAGCGTATTTTGCTGATAGAAAACCGTTGTAATCGTTAAATAAATTATCCGCATAGGTTTCATCCTTCGCTTTTTCCTCCAGGAAACTGTCACTACAGTTTGTATATGAAATTAAAAGGAATGCCAGTAATATTATGTTGGTTATCTTTTTCATATTGATATTGTGTTTTTTAAGATTATAAACCTAATCTGAAGCCAAATAAAAACGTTCTGGTTTGAGGAACTCCATAATCCGAATCAAACTCCGGATCAAGTCCTATATAGTCCGTCAATGTAAATATATTTTTAACGTTTCCGAATAATTCAAGTTTGGATATTCCCAATTTTGCTGTAATTGACTTGGGTAAAGAATAGCCTAAGGAAATATCACTTAAACGTATATATGAAGCATCATTAGTTTTTCCAAAATAATTCAAACCATATGGATTTGAATCATCCCTATTAGCCGGATAGGTATTCAGCTTATTTTCAGGCGTCCACCATTCCCGTTGGCGAATATTGGCTTTCCCATCAAAATAAGTATTCATATATTCCGTGTAACGGGTAATTCCATGTACCGCATTGAAGAAGAAACTCAATGTAATATCTTTGTATGTAAAAGTATTCATTAATCCTATTCTATAATCCGGATCTTTACGTCCTATTATATGCATATCATCAGTCGTTATTTTCCCATCACCATTATGGTCTTTAACTTTAACATCTCCCGGACGGGCTTCAGGCATATGCGAATTCAATATATCATCCGTTTCCTGCCAGATTCCATCAAACTCATAGGAATAGATGATACCAATAGGTTCACCAATAAACCATCTGCTTGCGACATTATCAACGGCTTTTCCATCTTCATCAAATAAGCCTACATCGACAATTTTGTTTTTACTCTGTGAAATATTAAAATCAGTACGCCAGGTAAAATCATCAGTTTTAATGTTTAATGTAGATAAAGAAAATTCAAAACCTCTACTTTCCGTTTTACCGATGTTTTGGCGAATTGAATTAACCCCATTGATTTGAGGAATCTTTTTATATAATAATAAATCAAATGTGTTAGCGAAAAAAGCATCGAACGAACCGAATAGCCGCCCTTTTAAAAAAGAATAATCCCATCCGACATTGAATTGGCGAGTCGTCTCCCAACTCAAAGTCGGGTCTGCCAGTTTATTCGGATAGAATCCGACAAGAGTAGTACCCTCATTATTCAAATAATATTCATTAGACATAGTAGGCATGGTTTCATAGGCATTGATCGCTTGATTTCCGTTTTCACCGTATGACAGACGAAGTTTTGATCGATCAAGCCAATCAATTGATTTCATAAATGACTCACGCTCCATATTCCATCCTAACGCAACAGAAGGAAATGTTCCGTACTTATTATTAGCGCCAAACGATGAGAAGCCATCGCGACGAAGAGAAAATGTAAACAAGTACGTTCCATCATAATTGTAATTTATCCTGAACAATTGGGATAACGCTGTTTCTTTATTATATGTATCACTCGGCGTAAGGGTGGTCGCCAGTTTAAACTGATAATAGGTCATATAATCCCCGATAAATCCGACTCCTGTATTATCATGATACTTGGTAACATATTCACGAGAAGTATATACTCCGGTTAAATCAAGCCCATGGACCCCAAACTGATGGTTATAGTTTAATATATTTTCGATCGACCAGTCTTGTTTGTATTGATTATTTACCGTGGCAACACCTTTTTTACTTTTGCCTTCGAGTGTAGCTGTTGACGATTTGTATGTTTCTATTAAACGCGAACGGAAATTGTATCCCCCTATCGTTTTAAAAGACAAACCTTTCAGGAAAGGAAAATCAATTTGTAGATAATTGATTGTATTTATACTTCGGGCAACATCTTCTTTTTGAATATTTAAACCTTCCAACGGATTCGTAACACCCATGTCGTCGATATTAGGCTGGAGTTTAATATTACCATTCTCATCATATGGGGACGTAAGAGGATTCATTTTCATAGCATTACTTATGTTCGCTTTTTCCCCGGGCCGATCGTGATATCCCAAAATAGTATTAGTACCATATTTTAACCAGGAAGTTACTTCTGTATCCAAGTTTAAACGTAATATATAACGATTGAACTCATCGTTTTTGGCAACCCCTTTAACTTGTGATACATTTCCGGATATATAATATCTTGTTTTATCCGCTCCTCCGGATACAGCCAGGTTATATTCCTGACTAATACCCGTTCGCATCGCATGATCAAGCCAATCTGTATTCACCCCTTTCTCGAATTGTTCCGTTTCGAAAGAACTCACACCCGTACGTTCTTTTTTAAAATTGTAGAATTGTGTTGCATCCATCATATCCGGACGCTGTATGATATTCGTTATCCCAATTGTAGAATTGAATGCAACATGAGTCTTGCCCGAAGCTCCCTTTTTAGACGTTATAAGCAAAACTCCACCGGCGGCTCTTGCTCCGTATATCGCGGCGGATGATGCATCTTTCAAAACTTCAATCGACTCAATATCATTTGGATTAATTTCAGAAAGAAAACCCTCATATTGTATTCCATCTAAAACGATTAAAGGACCAGCATCCGCATTAATTGAGTTTTGCGCCCTTATTCTCATTTTAGTACTTCCTTCCGCACTGGTTCCGGTATTAACAATGTTTAAGCCGGGAAGTTTGCCTTGTAAGGATTGTACAATGTTTACATTAGGCATATTTTCCAAATCTGCTGGTTTTACAGACATGACAGAGCCTGTTACATCTCTTCTCTTCTGTACTCCATAACCGATGACAACCACTTCATCCAACACTTGGCTATCCTCTTTCATTACAACATTGATAACATGATTAGTCCCAATGGGAATTGTTTGAGTCTTAAAACCCATATAGGTAAAAGAGAGAGAGGAAGAAGCAGGTGCATCTATAGCGTAATGTCCGTCAATATCCGTTATAGTACCTGCATTTTGGCCTACAACCGTTATTGTTACACCCACTAAAGGTTCACCACTCTCATCAGTTACTGTTCCGTTTATTGGATTTTTGTTTGTCTGAGCATTAATTACCGTTGTCGTAATTAATAGCAAAAAGAGTAGAATTAGACTTTTCTTTTTTTTCTGCATGGCGATTAGATTTAATTAATATTAGCTGGACAAAGCTAACCATCTAATCACGGGGCATAGTTATAATCTAGTTCATTACATTTATAATATAATACAGATAGATTATTTACAGCTTATTACAAACAATTCAAGATAGGCTTTCTTCAATAAATTGCTTAGGAGATTTACCATATATTTTTTTAAAGCTCGTACTGAAATAGGCAGGTTCTTCAAATCCGACCATTAGTGAGACTTCATTTATTGTATACTTTTTTTCCTTGAAATAAGAGATCGCTTTATTCATTCTTACAATTCTAATAAAGTCATTCGGAGTATAGCCGGTAATCGCATTAAACTTTGTATAAAGAATAGTACGGCTGAGTCCCATCTCTTTAGAGAAATCGGATATTGAGAATTTAGTATTCGCTAAATTCGCTTCAATAATTGAAGTTGCCTTATCAACAAACTGATTATTCAACTCGTTTTCAGAGATCCGGCTCGATATTTCTATTTTTTTCTTGTCTATCCCTAAGAATTTCTGACGTAAAATTTTCCGGTTCTGAATGATATTATTAATTTTCAACCTGAGATATTTGATATCAAACGGTTTCTCAATATAATCATCGACCCCTAGGGTAAATCCTTCTACAACATGTTCTTTATCATTAACGACAGTCAACATAATCACAGGTATATGAGAAGTTTCAAATGTGCTTTTTATCTTCTTACAAAGTTCGAATCCGTCCATCTCGGGCATTTGCAGATCCGAGACAACGATATCAGGATTGACTTTGAGAATTTCATTCCATGCAACAAGTCCATTCTCTGCTGTATAAATGCTATAATAGGAAGACAAGGACAGCTTCATATATGAACGTAAATCCTCATGATCTTCCACTATCAATATTTTTAATCTTAAATTGTCTGTATCGTAGGATGGATTGGGAATAATATTCTGGTTAAAGACCGGTATATTTTGATCATCCAAAAGAATATTATGCAGATAAGCTTTATGCCCCCGTTTAAATTGGACATAAAATTCGGAACCTCCAGACTCAGAGCTATTAACCCCGACATCTCCTTTGTGCAGAGTTACATATTGTTGAACTAAAAGAAGTCCTAGTCCGGAACCCGAAACATGAGAATTTATAGCATTACTGGCTCTGTAAAATCTTTTAAACAGGTTCTTTTGATCTTGTTTTGAAATACCGATGCCATTATCTTTTATAACAATTCGCCATGAATTATCATCAACACACAATGTAACAATAATGTATCCCTTGTTTTGTGTATATTTTATTGCATTCGAAACGAGATTATCCAGAATCTTATCCATCTTCTCTACATCAAACCATTCCTCAACAGCTTCATCCGGAAGTCGCAATTCAAACAATATCTCTTTTTTTTGTGCAGATGATTTCCAATAGGTCAGTTTCTCTTTCAAATATTTTTGAACATCCCGTTTTTCAACCACGAGTTGATTTTGTGATTCATAAGCTTTCTGGAAATCAATAAGCTGGGAAAACAGGCTATTCAATTTGTTTAGATTCTTTGTAATCAGGTTCAACAAGTAGTCGCTCTTCGTTGAAGGTGGAATTTGTTCTTTCAACTCATCAATCGGTCCGTTTATTAATGTCAGTGGAGTCCGTATATCATGTGCCGTATTAATGAAAAACTTGATTTTTTCTTGGGTTTGCTTTTTCTTAAGTTGTTGTTCCGCATACCTATATATTAAATAAGCGACAAAACAGATGAATGCCCCAAACAGAATGCGGGCCCAAAGTGTGTTCCAAAAAGGAGGTGAGACCTGTATAGATAGAGAACGCTCATCAAGTATATTATTATTATCATCAAGATATCTGACTTTAAATAAATAATTGCCGGCTATAATGTTTGTGTAGTTTGCGATAGGTTCGGTAGTAGGCCCTGTCCAATCCGGATCCATATTTTCAAGTTTCCACATATACCTCCGTATCTTACTTGTCGAGTAATCTATCGCTGTAAAATTGATCGAAAAAGAATGTTGTTTATAGTTCAGTTTTATCAATTCAGTTTCATCCAAAGACTCTGTTAAGGGAGCATCTTTATCTCCAGGCAAGACGATCTTATTAAACAATCGAAAGTTTTCTAAAAAGAGTCGGGCCTTTTCCTGTCTTTTTTTTATATTTTCCGGATGGAAGTACGTAACGCCATCATAGGAACCAAAATAAATCTCCCCATTACGCGTCTTCTCTTTTGATAATTGTCTGAACTGATTATCCGAAATACCATCTGTAATGGAATAATTAGTGACTTTATATGTTTTGGGGTTAAAACAACCGATTCCGTTCTCGCTACTAAACCATAGATTACCTTTATTGTCTGTTTCCATCGCATAGATAATGTCAGAAGGTAGTCCGTCTTTTTGCGTAAAACTTCGGATTACACCATTATTCATGTTACATTTATTGAGTCCGTCCCCATAAGATGCCAACCAAATGATAGAATCCGACTCCAGATACATATCACCTATATATTTACTTTTCAAATTTTTATTAAAAGGAAGCTCTGTATGTTTTGCCGAATTTATATTTACTTGATACACTCCATATTCGGAAGATATTAATAGCGTATTTTCATCCTTTTGTATAATATGATTTATTTGACTAATCCCTCCGGATGTAAAAGAGTTCGTTATAGGATTGAATTTTGTTAAATGTCCTCTTTTCCCTCCAAACCATATATTCCCTTGGGAATCTTCAAATATTGCATAGACGAAGTTTGTGCCGATACAATTATTTGTATTATTTGTTCTTACATAATTATGGATGATACGACCATCTTTATCAAGCCTGTAAACTCCTGAAGAATAGGTTCCGACCCAAATATTTTGACGGGAATCTTCATAGATCGTAAGAATATTTCTTGAATCAAGGAGTCTAATCCACCGATCTTGTTTTTTATTCCATAAGCATAAATCGTTATTTGTCGCAAACCATATATTCCCTTCAGAATTTTCTAATATATCACATATAACATTTCGACTTAGTGAATTATTATTACCCTTTTCATTTCTAATAGTTCTAAAACCATGTTCCGAATAATCAAAAATATAGACTCCATCCGAAAAAGTAGAAAGCCAGACTCTTCTTTCTTTATCCTTAAAGATATTGTATATGGCATTCCCATTTATATAGTTTCCCTTTTCCCCGTACTGATTGTATATTTTTTCTATTTGCAAAGTTTTTGTATTAAGCAAGCATGCATCCAGGCCTTCTGTCCCTATGATCAGATGATCTTTATCAAGCAGGTCAAGCGATAATATCGGATGATACCACAGACGCATATCTTTAATAGGGGTAAGCTTTTTCTCTATTAAAGAATATAAGTATAATCCTTTATTAACAGTACCAATCCATAAATGGCCGGATTCTTTATCGTACAAGCAGGTTTCAATCGAAAGGTTTTCTTTCTTTAGGATACCGGGGTCAATAACAGAATACCCCTTCCTTTCTGAAATACTATATTTATATATATTCCTATTTGTTTGTAGTAAAAAATGATTTTTGTCAAGATCAATAATGCTCCTATAGCTTTCCTCCTTCAAGTGCTGACTCTCAATAAAAAGAATTGAATCTTGCTCTATAAATCCTAATTCGGTATGCGTCACAATCCAGATCCGGTTATTATGATCAAATGACAGCCATCGAATATACATATTGAGATCGACATAAGATACAAATTCGTCTCTTTGATTATCATATCTATAGACCGTTCCCCTATCTGTGTAAGCCCAAAGGTTATCCTTCTTATCAAGTAAAACCCTTATTGTTCTAATCGGTATCGAACCATTATAGATGATACTCATAGGATAACTTTTGATGCTCACCCCATCATACCGATCAACACCGAAACGGGTGGAAATCCATAGAAAATCTTTCTTATCTTGAACAATATTGAACGTTTGCCTTCCACTCAAACCATCTTTTACTCCCAAGTGGTTTATTTGTTGCGAAAAAGCGATAATAGAGCAGAGATAAAAAAGAAGGATTAAAAAATATTTAATCATCTGTTTTGTATAGTAAGTAATAAACGCTAAAATTAGATACTTTTCCCGAGAATAAAATCGCTATAAGGTAAAACCGACTATTTTAACATTAATAGGAAAAGATTAAACATTAGGTCCTATATTGATTGTCAATCATTCATCGTTTATAATAACTTATCCCTTCATCCCTTTTCAATGTTTTACTGAACGAAGTAATTCCGACGATACAGAGACCGAAGAGACCGATAATCAAATAGGCTACATCCATGCCGAAATAATGCGACACGGTTCCGACAAGTAAGGGTGGAATAAAGGGACCGACAAAGCTGATACTCGACATGATCGTCAAAGCTGTCCCCACAGGCGTCTTCGCCTTCTCTCCGACAATACTGTAAAGGGTCGGGACGACACAGGAAATCCCCAATCCGATGAGCCCGAAACCCAATGCATTGATAATAACATTGATCGTCATATCACCCGTCAACTTAACCAACAGGGAGGAGATCATAAAGCCGGCGAAAATAAGATAGCCGGCCACGATCAAGATGGTCCTTTTCTTCCAGTAACGATAAAGCAGGGTGGTTATCAGGCGACCGATGAAGATAGTGGTCATAATGATCAGGAAGCCGACCTGAAGCGACTTAGGAGCCTTGATGACCGACTGAAAATAGAGATCGCTCCACTCGAATATCGTATTTTCAACCCCCAAGGCTACCAGCCAGATCAGCCCCAGTTGGATCAGCAATATTTCAGGTAACTTCCTTTTCTTTCCCCCATCCTTTTTTTCGTCTTTCTTTTGCGCAACCTCACCCGCCACGGCAACAGCAACAGGATGTTCATGATCTAAAGGTAAAAACCGATAGGCAATTCCTATTCCAAGGATAGATAAGACGGCAATGCCGGTAAAATGGGTTGGATAGCCGATATTCAGGTTTATCAAGGCGAATCCCAGCAAAGCCCCCAGACAGGCGGCAAAACTCCACCCGGCATGAAAGGTCGCCATGATGGAAGTCTCATATAACCGGTCGACCTCAATCGCCTGCGTATTCAAGGAAATATCCGTCATATTCCAGAAAATACCGAAAAGAAGGAAGATAAAGCCCAGGATATATAGATTCGCCGGAAGTATCCCGGCCAACAACAAGGAAAAAGCATACCCCAAGATACTGATGAGCACGGCCTTCCGGTAACCAGCAAGGGAAAAAAGACTGTGAACGGCCGGAATAGCCAACAATTTTCCTACCGGAATCAAAGCCATCAACAAGCCGAGATGAGCCAGGTTTTCGACTCCGAATCCCTCCCGGATATCCGGGATACGGCTGGACCAGGCGGCAAAACACATCCCCTGTATCAGCTCCAATGCCAAGACGGCCAAACGTTTTCTTCTTCGGGCAGCGCCCGGTTGCATATCCATTTCCTACTGTTTTTTTTATTGTTTCCAGAAACTGGGGAGAAGGATCGTCAGCACGGTGAAAATCTCCAAACGTCCAACCATCATCAGGAAAGACAGGAACCATTTCGCTTCATCCGACAAGCTGGAATAATTCCCCACCGGCCCCAAGACTCCCAATCCGGGCCCGGCGTTACTTATCGAAGAGACGGCGGCGCCTATCGATTCATCAAAGTCAAAACCGTCGAGCATCAATACGATGGAACTGATAATCACCAGTACGATATAAGCAAAGGCAAAAGCCAACACCCGTTGCACCAGATCCGGAGGAATTACCCGCCCGTTCATCCTTACAGGGATAATGGCGTGGGGGTGGGTTTGCTTCTTGAACTCGCAGAGTAGGTTCTTCACCAAAATCACCAGGCGCCCCATCTTAAGCCCGCCGCTGGTAGATCCCGCACAACCGCAAACCACCATGATGATCAGGGCAATCATCCAGAAGAAAGGCCCCCAAGGTATAAAATCGGCGGTAAAATAACCGCAGGTAGAGATCAATGAAATAATCTGGAATGCCGCTTTCCGGAAAGCTCCTTCGAGGGAAGCCTCAAACTGGTTCAACAGCAGCCAGCCTGTTACGATTAAGATAATGATTAAGATAGAGGCAAAAAACCAACGGGTTTCCTCATCGTCGATAAGTTTCTTGAATTTTCCCTTGAATGCAAAATAAATCAAAGTGAAATTAGTGGCTCCGACGATCATAAAAACCATCATCACATATTCCACGTAAGATGAATTCCAATAAGCCACGCTGGCATTCTTCGTCGAAAAACCGCCAGTCGAGATGGTCGTCAAGGCATGGTTTACCGCATCGTAAAGATCCATCGGACCGGCCCAAAGCAGAATCCCGACCAAAACAGTCAGGAAGAGGTAGATGCCGGACAGATGTTTTGCCACCTGCGTGATCCGCGGGCGAAAACGCTCATGCGTAATGCTGGACGTTTCGGCATCGAAAAGTTGGGCCGCCCCGCCGCCGAATATCGGCATCAGGGCCACGGTGAAGACAATCATCCCCATTCCGCCCTGCCATTGCGTAAGGCTGCGCCAGTACAATACCCCATGCGGCAGGATCTCTATATCGACAAGAATTGTTGCGCCGGTGGTAGTAAAGCCGGACATGGTTTCGAAATAAGCATCCGCAATATTGTCGATATATCCTCCCAGATAGAACGGCAACATGCCGAACAGGGAAAATAGCGCCCAAGTCAAAGTCACCGTCAACATCCCTTCCCTTCGGCCGGCAATACGTTCATCCGCCCGTAATCCACTCAAATAAAGAAGCAGTCCGGCAGCAAACATAATCCCGCTGGAATATAACAAAGGATAAAAATCGGAACCTTTATAGATAAAAGCGACCAGTACGGCCGTCAACATGAACAGCGTCTCGAACATCAGCATCATGCCGAGCATCTTCATTATGAAACGAATATTCAATCGTGACATTTCCGGGCGCTAATTAAAATAATCCTCCAGTTTCCGCATAGCCGACTCCAGGCAGAAGACGACCACCCGGTCACCGGCTTGTATCTGCGTTTCCCCTTCCACCAACATGGGTATATCTTCGCGGATCAAGCCTCCCAAAGTCATATCCTTTGGTAAGCGGAGGTCTTTAACCTTCTTCCGTGTAATTTTAGAATCCGGCCGGGCGATCAGTTCCGCTACATCGGCATTAGCAAACGTGAGGCACTTCACATTGGAAACGTCGGCATCCAACAGGAATTGGTAAATGTGACTTGCGGCAATCAGTTTCTTATTAATCACGGAACCAATATCCATTTGCTCAGCTAATGGGATGTAATCTATATTTTCGACCTGGGAAATCGTCTTAAAAACGCCTAACTGCCTGGCAGCCACACAGGCCAGGATATTATTGCTCGAGTTCTCCGAAAGCGCGACAAAAGCCTGTGCATCCTGAATTCCCTCCTGGCGGAGCAATTCCGTATCCCGTGCATCCCCATTGATGATCAATACGTTACTCGGAACGGATTCGGCTATCTGGTAACTTTTCTCCTTGTTGGTTTCAATGATTTTAATGCGGATATGATCAGGCAGGTACTGGCTGGCGCGAATAGCAATCCGGCCGCCTCCCATGATAAAAACCTTCTTCACCTCCGGATTGCTTTTTCCGCATAATTCCTGTACGTCGTCGATATGCTCGCGGGTAACGGTAAAAAACAGGATGTCATTCGGAAGGACATAATCCGCACCCCGGGGGATGATCGTTTCGTTATCCCGCTTGATCGCTACGATGTGGTACATTTTCTTGTCGTTCATCATCAATTCAATGAGCTGCTTATGGACAATCTTCGCATTCTCCCGGACTTTCACACCGATAAGGATAAGGGCTCCCCCGAACAATTCCCAATACTGTCTCGCCCACGGACGGCGGATCGCCGTAACGATCTCCTTGGCTGCCAACATTTCAGGATAGATCATCGTATTAATCCCCATCTTTTCGAAAAACGCTTTATTCCTGGGGAGAAGATACTCGTAGTTATTGATACGGGCGAAAGTCTTGTGTGCCCCCATGCTGGAGGCAAGCATGCAAGCTGTGATATTAGCTGTTTCCTCAGGTGTTACGCTGACGAAGAGGTCTGCCCGCCTGACACCCGCATCCTCCAGATCCCTCAAGGAAGTAGGGTTACCGACCATCGGCATGATATCCATCCGCGAATTGGCGAAGCCCAATCGTTCTGCATTCGCATCCAGCAATACGATGTCATGTTTTTCCTGAGATAACATTTTCGCCAAATGGGTTCCCACCTCTCCGGCTCCTGCAATCACTATTCTCATTTCCTTCTTTTTTATTTATCGCATCCGGAACATGGAAGCGGTTCAAAAGCTGCGAATCGTTTCGGCTATGCTCCCGGCATCCAATCCACACAACTCATATAATTGGGGAATGGTTCCATGCTCTACAAAGGTATCTTTTATTCCGATACGTTTTACCTTGGGAGTGTATCCATTATCCGCCATAAATTCGAGGACGGCGCTTCCCAGTCCTCCGGCGACCACCCCGTTTTCGACAGTGACGATCCTGCTAAAATTCTGTCCGACTTCATGCAGCAACTCCTCGTCCAGCGGCTTCAGATAAATCATATCGTAGTGAGCGACCGAGCGTTCGCCCGCCAGCAGGTCGATAGCTTTAGCGACCTCGTACCCTATCGGACCGATAGAGAGAACTGCAAGATCGGTTCCTTCGCGCAACCGCCGGCCTTTCCCGACAGGTAAAATCTTCATCGGATTGTGCCAGTCCTTCAATTCGCCTTTTCCTCGCGGATAACGGATCACAAACGGGCCATCCGGCGTTTGATAAGCGGTGTACATCAGATTGCGAAGATCCCATTCATTCAGCGGGGAGGCAATCGTAAGATTCGGTATCGGGCGTAGAGCGGCCATATCGAACAGCCCATGGTGCGTGATGCCGTCTTCCCCTACCAGGCCTGCGCGGTCCAGACAGAAAATGACATGCAGTTTCTGAATGGCGACGTCATGGATCACCTGGTCGTAAGCCCGTTGCAAAAACGACGAATATACATTACAGAAAGGAATCTTTCCCTCTTTGGCCATCCCGGCCGAGAAAGTAACGGCATGCGCCTCCGCAATCCCGACGTCAAAAGCGCGTTCGGGAAAAGCCTTCATCATAAAAGTCATCGAACAACCCGTAGGCATGGCCGGCGTTACTCCCACAATCCGCTCATCCTTCTCCGCCAACTCCACTAATGTATGTCCGAAAACATCCTGGTAGAGCTGGGGCGTATCCAATTGGGAAGGCAGGATGCGTTGCCCGGTTTCCTTATTAAACCGCCCGGGAGCGTGCCATACGGTTGCCGACTTTTCCGCCGGCTTAAAGCCCTTTCCTTTTATCGTTTTGATATGTAAAAGCTTAGGGCCTTTCATATCCTTGATACTATTCAATACCTTAACCAAATAATTCACATCGTGTCCATTCACAGGGCCGAAATAACGGATACTGAATCCCTCGAATAGATTATGCTGTTGTGTAATCAGCGCCTTCAGGCTGTTATTGAAACGAAGTACGTTCTGCCTCCGGTTCTCCGTAATCAGATTCATCCGTTTCAGTTGCTTGTATACGTCATAGCGCATCCGGTTATAAGTCTGACTGGTCGTTATGTCCACCAGATACTGGCTGATACCGCCAACATTTTGGTCGATGGCCATATCGTTATCATTCAGGATGATCAGCAGATTATTCGGGTTGGAAGAGGCATTATTCAAGCCTTCGAATGCCATGCCGCCGGTCATTGCTCCGTCACCGATGACCGCAACGACATGCCGGTTTTCCTCATTATCCAGGGAGAAAGCGGCCGACATACCCAAGGCGGCTGAAATGGAATTGGAGGCATGCCCGGCAATAAAGGCGTCATATTCGCTCTCTTTCGGGTTCGGGAATCCGCTGATGCCATGAAACTGGCGTAACGTCGGGAAGGCCTCCCGCCGGCCGGTCAATATCTTATGTCCATAAGCCTGATGGCCTACATCCCAGACGATCCGGTCATACGGAGTATTGAAGACATAATGCAGGGCGACAGTCAGTTCAACCGTACCGAGGCTGGCTCCCAGATGCCCGGGAGTATTCGATAACACGTCGATAATATATTGACGCAGTTCCGCACAGACCTCTTCCAGTTTATCCGCCGGCAATGCACGCAAGTCGGCAGGATACCGGATCTGTTCCAAAAGATGTTCTTCCTGAAATTCAGCCATTCCCTCTAATTTGGCTGCAAATTTACGCAATTCACCCCACATAAAATAGCCTTTCCCTTGCTATTCTATAATGATTAGGCTAGTTTTAGGGTAAACTCGAGGGTAGACTTTAGGGTAGATTACTATAAAGCAGCAGGTATATGAAGATTTGCTTATCGGATTGCCTTAACTCAAATCCATTTTTAAGGCTATTGATTTTGTTATTATAGCATATTGATTTTAGATGCAAGCACTGGCAAGTTAATTCCCACCCGTGGGTAAAAGATCTTTATGCCTTAGGATGAAAATCTCCGACTCATGGGGAAAATATTTCCATGCCTTGGGAGAAAATTAATTTCCCCGCACATAAATAGGCCACCGCCTATGCCGGTTGATTTAATCGGATATTACTTGTTCCTAAAAAGACTATACCTGATGGGTAGGGAGCTCACATAAGGTAAGTGAAAAAGTGATGAATGCTGAACGGATTCGAGTAAAACCACTTACAAAAGCCCAATTGTTAATTATTAATTATTAACTCATTCCGAACAAGGAGTCCGTTTTTTTTGTAGCTTCGCATAGGATTGGATTAATAGACTGCGATATGGATTTGCAAACACTTGTCACGTTTCAACGGCCCTCCTTCTTCCTTTCGTATGAGGAGGAGCATTTGTTGCTCGGCTCTTGCTTCGTCGAAAACATCGGACGGGAGTTGGAGGCGCTTCGGTTCAGGACCGACTTGAATCCGTTCGGCGTGCTTTATAATCCGGCATCCATCGCAGCGGCTTTGCGGCGGTTGCTTCACCCGGTTCCTTACAAGGCATCCGACCTTTTCCAACGGGACGGCATCTATCATAGCTTTGACCATCACAGCCGCTTTTCTTCTCCTTCCGGAGAGGATTGCCTGCAGATGATTAATGGGCGCCTGCGAACGTCCGGGGAAGGCTTGTATCATGTCGGACGGCTGATCATTACGTTCGGAACAGCTTATGTCTACCGCTTGAAATCGACCGGACAGGTGGTGGCTAACTGCCATAAACTGCCGGAACAATCCTTCCTCCGGACCCGGCTGACGGCGGAGGAGGTTACGGATGAATGGAAAGACCTGCTGCCAGCTCTATGGAAGGCGAATCCTTCCTTAAAAATACTGTTTACCGTCAGTCCTATCCGCCATTGGAAAGACGGAGCTCACGCCAATCAACTCAGCAAATCGACGCTCCTGATGGCGATTGAAGAATTGCGAAACCTGTTTCCCGAGCGGACAGACTATTTCCCGGCTTATGAGATCATGATGGACGAGCTGAGGGATTACCGGTTTTACGCCGATGATATGATCCATCCTTCCTCCCTGGCTGTAAAGTATATCTGGGAGCGGTTCGGAGACCATTATTTTACGGAGGAAACCCGGACGGTGATAAAAGAGGTAGAAGAAATCGAGAGAGCTTTAAGCCATAAGCCGTTCAATCCGGGAAGCCCCGCCCACAAACGTTTCCTTATGCAAACTTTGTTAAAGATGGAACGTATCAGGGAAAAAAGACCGTACCTTTACAGCGGGAATGACATTGATTCCGTTCGGTCGAAAATGGATTAACATATGGTTTACACTATTCATGAGATTGCAGAGATTATAGGAGCTGAAAATAAGACTTTCTACCCTGCTGAAATTCGTTTTTTATTGACAGACAGCCGTACGCTTTCTTTTCCGGATTATAGCCTTTTCTTTGCGATCCGGACCAAAACGAACGACGGGCATAAATATATCCGTGATTTATACACTTTACGCGTCCGCAACTTCGTGGTGACGCAACTGCCGGAAGATGCGAAGAAAATGCCGGGAGCCAACTTCCTCCTGGTTAAAGACACGCTCCAAGCATTACAGAAACTGGCGATTGCCCACCGGAACCATTTCCATATCCCGGTCATCGGTATTACGGGCAGCAACGGGAAAACCGTCGTCAAGGAGTTTCTATATCAATTGCTCCATGGCGAGTTCAATATCGTCCGTTCGCCGAGAAGTTTCAATTCCCAGATCGGCGTTCCGCTTTCGATCTGGCAGATGAACGAAAAACATACATTGGGCATCTTCGAAGCCGGGATTTCCTTCCCCGACGAGATGGAGAAGCTGCAGTTGATCATCCAACCGACCATCGGGATTATTACAAACATCGGTGAGGCCCATCAGGAAAACTTCGTTTCTCCCACACAAAAATGTCTCGAAAAGCTGACGCTTTTCAAAGACAGCGAAGCCATTATCTATAACGGCGACGACTCCTTTCTGTCCGACTGCATCGAGGCCGCCTGCCTTTCGCATAAGGCCATCGGATGGAGCAGGGTCGATTCCGAAGCGCCCCTATTCATCGAAAAGATCGAAAAGAAAGAAACGGAGTCGATTATCCATTGTACTTTGCTTGGATATGAACGGGTGATCCGTATTCCGTTCACCGACGACGCCTCGATCGAGGACGCCATCCATTGTATCGCCCTCATGCTTTACCTGAAGCCGACGAGCGTAAACGACGTAGAAAAGTTTACGCGACTGGAACCAGTTGCCATGCGCCTGGAAATCAAACAGGGGATCAATAATTGCCACCTGATCAATGACACCTATAATTCGGACATCAATTCATTATCCATCGCCCTGGATTTCCTGCAAAGCCGCTGCATGGGAGAACAATTGAAGAGCACGGTGATCCTATCCGACATCCTGCAGTCCGGCGCCTTGCCCAAATCGCTTTATCGGAAAGTAGCTGACTTGCTACAACGGAAAAAAGCAAATCATATCATCGGAATCGGACGGGATATCAAGGAATGCAGCAGCGCCTTTTCCGGAATGGAAGCGGATTTCTTCCTGACCACCGAAGAGTTCCTCCAATCCCCCCTACTCAAGTCATTCCGGAATGAGATGATCCTGCTCAAAGGCTCGCGCCGGTTTCATTTCGAAAAGATAACGGAACTACTGGAGAAAAAAGTGCATGAAACGATCTTGGAAGTCAACCTGGATGCGCTCATCCATAATTATAACTATTTCCGATCCCTTCTGAAACCGGAAACAAAAATCACCTGCATGGTCAAAGCGTTCGGCTACGGAGCCGGTTCGTTCGAGCTGGCCAAGAGCCTGCAGGAACATCGCTGCGACTGCCTTGCGGTAGCAGTGGCCGACGAAGGGGCCGACCTCCGCAAAGAGGGGATTTCCATTCCGATCCTGGTGATGAATCCGGAATTTAACAGCTTTAACCAACTGTTCGATCATCAATTGGAGCCGGAAGTCTACAGCTTCCGCCTGCTGAATGCGTTGATCAAAGAGACGGAACGACGCGGACTGACCTCCTACCCGATTCATGTCAAGATCGATACCGGCATGCACCGCCTGGGATTCCAACTCAAAGAGGTCGAGGCGCTCTGCAAACGCCTGAAAGAACAAAGCGGATTGGCTGTCCGTTCGGTCTTCTCACATCTGGTGGGAAGCGACTCTCCGGAGCACGACGAGTTTACCCTTCATCAGATAAATCTGTTTACGGCCACTGCGAAAGAGTTGGAGCGGGAGCTTGACTACCCGGTCATCAAACATATCCTCAACTCGGCGGGTATCGAGCGTTTCCCCGAATACCAAATGGATATGGTTCGCCTCGGCATCTCCCTTTATGGCATCAGTTCCTCCGGAGTAAGCGACGGGAAGTTGCAGAACATCAGTTCCCTGAAGTCGACCATCCTGCAGATCCAACAGGTTCCGGCCGGCGACTCCATCGGATATAGCCGCCGCAGCTATGTGCATCGCGATTCGCGGATAGCAATTGTCCCGGTCGGATACGCCGACGGGCTGGACCGCCATCTAAGCAACGGCATAGGGGAAGTACTCATCCAGGGGAAAAGGTGTCCTATCATCGGAAACATATGCATGGATACCTGTATGGCCGACGTCACCGACGTGAAAGCAAACGAAGGAGACCCCGTCATCATCTTCGGCGACGACCTGCCTGTGAGCGAATTGGCCGACAAACTGGGGACGATTCCTTACGAAATCCTGACTTCTATTTCCCCCCGTGTAAAGAGGGTTTATTACAGGGAATGATACGATTCTTCCTTATTTATGCCTGAATATTGCACAAAAAACGTATTTTTGTGCCATAATCATAAATTAATCAGGTATGAGTTATAATTTATTGAAAGGCAAAAGAGGAATAATTTTCGGGGCGTTGAATGAAATGTCCATTGCCTGGAAAGTGGCCGAAAGGGCGGTAGAAGAAGGCGCAACGGTAACGTTAAGCAACACGCCGGTGGCCGTACGCATGGGAGAAGTCAATGCATTAGCCGAAAAGATAAAAGCGGAGGTGATCCCTGCGGATGCAACAAATGTGGAAGACCTGGAGGTCGTATTCTCCAATTCCGTAAATATTCTCGGAGGTAAAATAGATTTCGTACTCCACTCCATCGGCATGAGTCCGAATGTCCGGAAGAAACATCCTTATGATGATCTGGATTATTCCATGCTGGACAAGACATTGGATATTTCAGCCATCTCTTTTCATAAAATGCTGCAGGTTGCCAAAAAGCAGGACGCCATTGCCGAATACGGCTCTGTTGTCGCATTGTCTTATGTAGCGGCACAGCGTACCTTCTTCGGTTATAACGACATGGCTGACGCCAAAAGCCTGCTGGAATCCATTGCCCGCAGTTTCGGTTATATCTACGGGCGTGAAAAGAACGTGCGCGTCAATACGATTTCCCAATCCCCGACGCTAACGACGGCAGGTAGCGGTGTAAAAGGAATGGAGCACCTGATGGACTTTGCCAACCGTATGAGCCCGCTGGGAAATGCGGATGCGGACGAATGCGCGGACTATTGCATTACGCTGTTTTCCGACCTGACCCGCAAGGTAACAATGCAGAATCTTTACCATGACGGCGGATTCTCAAGCATGGGAATGAGCCTCCGGGCAATCACCCAATACAGCAAGGGGCTGGAAGATTACAAGGACGAAAACGGAAAAATCATTTACGGTTAATTTCACTCGGAACCCTATAGATTCCCGAAGCAGTTGATGAGTATATCAAACAAAAAAGGTATATTTGTCGACTGCTTTATTTAATGACTATTTACTTATAATTATAAAACCACGAACCTATGTTGCTGAAGATATATCCGGAGAATCCTAATCAAAGGGAGGTCGAGAAAGTATTGAACATATTAAAGGACGGCGGACTGATTATCTATCCGACGGATACTGTCTACGCCATGGGTTGTGACGCATTGAATGTACGGGCGGTAGAGAAAATTTGCCAAATGAAAGGGATTAACCCCAACAAGAGCAACCTTTCCATCATCTGTTACGATTTGTCCAACCTGAGCGAATACGCCAAGGTGAGCAATCCCGCTTTCAAGTTGATGAAAAAGAACCTGCCCGGGCCTTTTACTTTTATCCTGCCGACCAGCAGCGAGTTGCCGAAGATCTACAAGAACAGAAAAGAAGTGGGTATCCGTGTCCCGGACAACAATATTATCCGCGAACTGGTCCGCCAGTTAGGCAATCCGATCCTTACCACCTCTATCCATGACGAGGACGAAATTATCGAATACACCACGGATCCCGAATTGATTCATGAGAAATATGAGAACCAGGTCGATATGGTGATCGACGGAGGCTATGGCGGAACGGAGGCCTCCACGGTGATAGACTGTACTGCTTCCGATTTCGAAATCATCCGTCAGGGAAAGGGAGAATTGATCTTATAATGTTTATCTTTGTCTGGATTCTTTACAGAACAATAAGACGGACAACATGATGAATTGGTCACAATTACTTTCCGGGAAACGTTTTGGAATGGAGGAATATCATGAACGCAAGCATGAACGAACCGATTTCCAGCGCGATTACGACCGCCTGATTTTTTCCTCCCCGTTTCGCCGGCTGCAGAACAAGACGCAGGTATTCCCGCTTCCGGGAAGCATTTTCGTACACAACCGGCTGACGCATAGCTTGGAGGTCTCCTGCGTAGGCCGTTCGCTGGGAAATAACGTATCCAAGGAACTGATGCAGAAATACCCCGGCGGAAGCGTTAATTTTCCGGAAATCGGATCGATCGTTTCGGCAGCCTGCCTGGCGCACGACATGGGAAACCCTCCTTTCGGCCATTCCGGCGAACGGGCCATCTCCTCTTACTTTTCCGAAGGAAGCGGGCAGCGCCTGGAATGGGAAGTACGCAATAACGGAGACCGCTGGGAGGATTTCATCCATTTCGAAGGAAACGCCAACGCCATGCGGTTGCTGACACACCAGTTCATCGGTCGGCGCAAAGGCGGCTTCGCTCTTACCTACAGCACCCTGGCTTCGATCGTCAAATATCCTTACAGTTCGGATCTTTCCCCCAAAGGCAAGTTCGGATTCTTCCAAACTGAAGAAGAGACATATACCCACATCGCCGAGGAGTTAGGCATTCGCCGGATTGACCCGGTGCGCCCTATATACGCCCGCTATCCATTGGTTTATCTCGTAGAAGCTGCCGATGATATCTGCTATCAAATCATGGATATCGAGGATGCGCACAAACTACGTATCCTGACAAGCGAAGAGACGATTGAACTCTTGCTCAATTTCTTCGACGAGGAGCGCTTGAAGCATATCAAACAGGTTATGAGCATGGTGGATGACACGAACGAACAGATCGCCTACCTGCGCTCCAGCATCATCGGCCATTTGGTGGATGAGTGTTCCCGCGTTTTCATGGAGAACGAAGAGAAACTCCTGGCCGGCGCTTTCGAAGGTTCCCTGATCCAACAAATCTGCGATCAAGCCAGAAAGGCATATGAGACTTGCACCGAAACGGCCTACCGGAAAATCTACAAAGCCAATGAAGTCGTCGACATCGAGCTGGCCGGTTATCATATCTTCAGCAGTTTAATCAATACGCTGATTGAAGCGGTGCTTTCCCCCGATCATGCCTACAGCAAACTATTATTGAAACGGGTACCCGAGCAATACGACATCCACGCCCCTACGACCTACGGCAAGATACAATGTGTCCTTGATTACATCTCCGGAATGACTGACGTCTATGCGCTCGATCTCTATCGTAAAATCACCGGCATGAGCCTCCCGGCAGTATAATAAAACAGAATCTATTAAAGATAAGACTCATAAGGTTGGGGCAATTTATAAAAAGAAAAGGCAATCTCTCATAAGAATGTAGGGGTAAACTCGATTCCGAGAGCACGCGCAATGCGGAAGAAACTCGAAAGCTGAATATCTATTTTTCTCTTTTCCACACGGGCAATGTGGCTTCTTGCTGTACCAACCTTTTCCGCCAACTCCTGCTGGGTTATCTTTAGTTGCTTCCGCCGGTCACGTAGTATTTCACCATAATACCATGCAATTGACTTCTCATGAAAAGCGGTACGTCCTTCTGTCCCAAGCTCTCCATATTTATTATTCAGGAGTTCACCTGCTGTATGCAACTTAGCTAACTTATTTTCATCTAACTTTCTCATAACTCAAATTCTTTTAATATCCGTTCTGCAACCTTTATTTGTTTGCAGTAGTCTTTCGTGGATTTCTTTAGAAAACCATTCAAGAGTAATATCTTCTTTGAAAGAATGAGATGATGATCAAATGTAGCGTATTGGATACAATTAAGCAAATGAGAAATCAACTTTTGCGAATATTTAATACGGGTTCCCTTATCCCGATCTCCCCGACGTTTTTTGGAAGGCTAAGCGCGGGGTGCCGTCTGCGACGTAGACCGTGCCGCATTCGGTGTATCCCAACTTTGCGAGGACGTGCCTCATAGCTCCGTTCGTCTCGTGGGTGTCTACCCTGATATTGGGATGGCAGCCGAAGCACCAGCGGAAGCAGGCTTCGGCGATCCCTTTCGCTTTGCCGTTGGAGGCGATCCGGTGAATGACTCCGTAAGGCAGGTCATTGAGCCATTCACCGTTCTCTATGTATTTATAAAAAGGATCCTCTCCAAGTATAAAACAGAAGGTTCCGACTAACACTCCCTCCCGGACAAATGCATATTGTTCGTGCCTTCCAATGCTTTCTAAGATCAGGTCTTTCTTCGGGTAGCCGTTCGTCCATTGCACCATATTCCCCGCCTGCCTCATCAGGTTCCTGGAATAATCGAACATCTCCATCAGGGTATCAATCTCTTCCTTTTGAGCCAACCGAACCTCTAAGATTGTCATTTTCGATACTTCTAAAAATTAAATCCTCGGCTATAAAGAATCCTCTTTTTCCCGGATCTACTTTCCGACGACCGGGAAGGCCGAGATACGCAGCCGGGCGGCACCCATCGGGATGAGCGTCAGGTCTTCCAGGGTATCCGACTTCTGCACGGTTTCGGGCGGTAGGACATCGCACAGGCCGGTGTCGTCGAGCGTCCACGAAGGCACTTTGCGGCCTTTCGCTTTCAATCGGATCGGCGCATTTTGAATCGCGAACGGGAAGTTATCGCCCGGCCATTCTTTCCGGACGACCTCGATGTATTTTAACAGATTGTCTTCCGGCAGCAGCAAAGCGTAATTCCATACGGTTTCCGGATAGATCTCATACGTCGGCCAGGCGTTCGCATCCGCCCCCTTCTGCCATTTGGAGTCAGAAATCGCCGTCTCGTCACTTTTCACTTTCCTATACTCCTCTCCGATTAGAAGGGAGAAAGTCAACGGGCCGTAATTGACGCTGGCACTGTTTTGGTTGACCGCCCAGCGGTCAACGGAGAGATGCATCGGGAGATTCAACGTAATCCGGTCGCCGTCTTTCCACAGGTTTTGCAAGCGGACGTATTTATTGGCTTCCGGTGAAATCCGGATATCCTTTCCGTTCACCGAAACGGAGGCGCCTTCGCACCAGGAAGGAATACGGAGATAGAGCGGAAATTCCACCAGTTCCGGCGCATGCAGTGTGAAACGGATCGCCTCCTCGAAAGGATAATTCGTTTCCTCGACGAGGCGAACCTCGACGCCTTTGCTTCCGACCTTCGCTTTGGCCTCGCAAGCGCTGTAGAGAGCAATCGCCAACCCATTGTCCGGAGAGGCCAACACAAGATGTTCGGCAAAATAAGGCCAGCCCTGCGAATGGTTATGCTGACAACAACGGCTGCTGAACGGATTCATAGCCAGGAAAGGACCATTATTATCAATCCCCGGATGGTGATTCTTGGAATCGCTTACGACCTGATTCGGGGAAGTGATATAACGCAAAGCCTTAAAGTCGGGCATTACGGCCGCCGGATAGGAGTTGAATGCCACATTCTCGCAATGATCCGCCCAGAACGGATCGCCGGTGATGCGCAGCATCCATTCGTCGGAAGCCATCTGTTCGACAAAGCCGCAAGTCTCCGTTCCCTGCCGAGGATCGATATAGGCAAGCCGGGCATTTTCGTCCGCGCCGAACATGCCGCCCGGTACTTGTCCGAATACACGGCGTACGAGGCGGTGCACATTATAACTGGCTTCCAGATCCACAGAATCACCTGAAAGCATATAATACGACGCTGGTTCCCGGAAACTCTGCGCGATATTTACATTATGCCAGTTGGGAAGGCGTGATTTATCTTCCCAGTTAGCTGTATTCCGGTGGATTTTCCGGGCCAGATCCAATAAGAAAGAGTCTCCCGTAATATTATAAAGCCAATAGACACTTAGCAGATTATCTCCTCCGCGACTATTTTCCCAGTAATCTTTCAGGAAATCTTCATCCGGGACAGTCAACTGCCATTTAAAATAACGAGTCATCAAGTCGATTACCCGCTGGTCTTTCGAATATTCGTAATAGGACTGCAAGCACCAAAGCATAATCATATTGGCCCAGAGTTCACGTTTCCCGTTCCGGATATTCTCCGGTCCGAAATAGCCATTCGGTTGCTGGCTGTTCAGAGCGGCATTTACCCAAACCATCGTTTCGGCAATCATTGCCGTATCTTTCAGGATATAGGCGAGATTACCGTAGCCTTTGAGCCAATAAGGCACCTCTTCCCATCCATGTTCCCCTCCCGACTTCAACCAAGCGTTGTCGTTTTTCTCCAGCCAGGCACTGATTTCCCCCAACTTGCCGGTCAATCCGTTTTTCTGCAGGACCAAATACTCATGTACCCATCCGGCCGGTATAACATCTCCAACCGGCAACTTGATAAAGTTCAACGGTTTCAGAGGAGTGCGGTTTCCCTGGTAATTTACATTTTCTACCGTAACATCCGGCCGGTCAACCATCTCGACGGTTAGCGAGCCGGTCTTACCGGAAGAGCAAGATAGAAAAAACAGCCCTCCGACAGCAACCGAGACTATGTTCGAATAGAAACTCATACGTCTGGAATTATGGATTCAACTCTTTAATCACCTCTTGATTTGCCTGACGAACAGCCGCCTCGTTGATTTTGATCTGCTTACGGTCATACGTCATCAGGCCGTTCACTTCTCCTTCTACATCCGTTGTCTGCGTATAAACGGCAGCGGAAAATCCACGTTTCACCAAATCCTGCAACTGCTTTGCATATTTCACATATTCGGCCGTAACTTCATCGCTATTTTTAAACTGGATATATCCCCAGTTCCGGTCTTTCATCCAAAGGTGATCCGTTAATGGCAAGCCAATACCTCCGTATTCACCCAGCACATTGACACGCGCCGCGTCAAAGAGGAACATCCGGGGTCCGGGATAGTTATGCAGGTCGAGGATATCGCCGCAAGGACGGTGATTCCCTCCACTTGCCGGATTAACCAGGCGGGAAGGATCGTAATTCGCTGTCCAGGCTACTACCTTCTCGGTATCGAACTGCCCCCATGCCTCATTAAACGGTACCCAAACGACAACCGAAGGATTGGAGGCACAAAGGTCCATAATCTCCTTCCATTCCTGATAGTAATGAGCGATCGATTGCTCCGAACGCTTTTTATCCGTTCCGCCGCCATATACATGCGGTTCCCAGTTATTTCCGAAATCACCGCTCGGCATATCCTGCCAAACGAGGATCCCTTCCCGGTCACAATGCGTATACCAACGGGCAGGCTCCACCTTCACATGTTTGCGGATCATATTGAAACCCCATTCTTTAGTCTTTTTGATATCATAAAGTAAAGCCTCGTCGGTCGGAGCCGTATAAAGTCCATCCGGCCACCAACCTTGATCCAACGGGCCGTATTGGAATAAATCTTTGTTATTAAGCTGCATGCGCATCAAACCATTGGCATCCCGTTTCGCGGATATCTTACGGAAAGCGGCGTAGGACTTCACTTCATCCGTCTTCTTACCCGATGAAAGCACAGAGATTTTCAGGTCATAGAGATAAGGGTTTTCCGTATCCCAAAGGGTCGGATTGGAAACCGCCAGGCGAAGTTCTTTCCCCGCAACGCCTTTGGCTGTCGCCAAGACCTTACCTTTATCCAGGAGCTCAACAGAAATGATGTCAGACGTCCGGCAGGGCACGGAGGTCGTAACCGTTACGGCCAACGTCCCGTTGTCGATGTTCGGAATCGTTTTGAGGGTGGTAATATGGTTTTCTGCAACCGGCTCGATCCAGACGGTTTGCCAGATCCCGGTGACGGAAGTGTACCAGATTCCTTCCGGTTTTACCCGTTGTTTCCCGATTGCTTGGTATCCTTTATCGGTAGGATCCCAAACACGGACGACCAGTTTTTGTTTCCCTTGAGAGGATAAATAAGGGGTAATATCAAAGGAGAAAGGAGTATAACCGCCTTCATGGGAGCCTATCAAGATATCATTCACAAAGACATCTGTTTTCCAGTCTACCGCACCGAAATTAAGTATGACCGAGCGATTTTTCCAGGAAGAAGGAATCGTAAATTCACGTTTGTACCAAAGTTCATTGGCTTCACCTACTTCTTTCTGCACTCCGGATAAAGAGGATTCGATCGCAAAAGGTACCAAAATCTGTCCGTCGAAAGCCGTCGGTTCCGCTTGGCCTTTCGGTGCGACCGCATAGCTCCACAGGCCATTCAGATTCTGCCATTCTCCACGCTCAATCAATGGACGGGGGTATTCCGGCAAGACGCTCTGCGGATCTACTTTTTCGGCCCATGACGTCTTTATTTTGTCACCCGCCGGTTTCCATTGCGCACCAGCACTTATTGTTACACAGAAGGTTAATAATAGTAGGAAAGTCTTGTTCATTGTTATTCGAATTTAAGTTATGTATAATGATGATTCTTATTTTTTATTCTCCAACCTGTGTTGCAGCAGCCGCATAAAATAGCCTCCGACAACGGAACGGGCCTGGAAGCCGCGCTGCTTGGCCGTCGAAGTGAAATACCAGTCGCTCATCGGTACGCGTGAAGGCGTTTCGTCTGCATATTTCCAGACCGGTTGCATCAAGGCGTCGAAGTGCTCGGGAGAACCCGTCAGGCAGGCTGACCAAAGGATCCAATCGGATTTCGAATAATCTTCACGGTTATCCAACGGCAGGCCATACGTATTTTGCTTAGTCAGATAATAGGCTAATTCCTTTTCGGCGACCTCTTTCGGGAAAATATTCAGGCCCAACAGTTGATCCCAGATCAGATTGTATTTCTGGCTCCAGGTCCCGGCTTTGTCGAAAGTCAGCCGGTAATGATCCCCATCATCCGCCATCTTGATCCATTGGGAGGCCATCTCCCTGGCGGCATCCAGGTATTTGGTCGCGATGTCTTTCTTCCCCAGAATTTCCGCCAATTTCCCATAACCGGCAATTCCTTCGATCGCCTTAACGGAAAGATTTGCATTATGGGCAAAATGCCCGGCAAAATCATCCGTACAAAGTTGGTTGGCCGGATCCAAACCTTCTTTCATCAAGTAATCGGCCCAAGTTGTCAACACTGTCCAATGTTTGGCCGCATAATCCGCATTTCCCTCCACCGCGGCAATAGCAGCCGTCAAGATGAGCATATTACCGCATTCTTCTACCGGCATGTCTCCTCCATAAGTCTGTCCGTTCGCTAACGGATAAGTGCCGACATCGTGTGCCGCGAAAGGTTTGGTCCATTTCCCGCTTTCACTGAAGTAGAAGATAGGGTTCATCATTCCCTTCAACAATTCGGGGTTATAAATCAGGAACAGAGGAGCCGAAGGATATGTGATATCCACGGTTCCGATCGAACCGTTACTGAAATTTTCTTTCGACAGGAAAAGGAGATTACCCTCTTTGTCTGTGACCAACTTATGCGCTGCTATTGACTGACGGTAGGCTAATGCACAAAGTTCGGCATATTTCTGTCCACCCGCTTCAACCCCTTCTTTCATCAACTTTGCATCGACCGAGTCGCAACGTTCCATGATATCGGCGTAAGATTGATAACCATCAGCGAAAGCAGTATAAATGTCGACCTTTCCACCACGTTTCCAATAAGGTAAAAGGTTTTCTCCAAAGTACTGGATAGAATAAAGATCGTCATATCCGATTAAGAAATATCCCTGGCTATTCTTTGAAGAGACTTTGCCAAGATCATCCGTATAAGCAAGCACGCTCATCCGTTCTCTCATATTGGAAGAAAGTTCACCGGATTCTCCGGAGAAACTACCGGTTGAAGCAAACTCTTTCTTGATCGTATAATAATCACCGAGCTTCATTTTTGTCTGTGCAGACTCTTTGCCGCCCAGATAGAAATAGCCCCAGTCAATCCGGACATCATCTCCTTTCTTACCCAAGATAGCCTGTTCTTCCGTTCCGGTTTTCAGGAAAGTCATTCCTCCTTTGTCTATTTTTTCAAACGTAACCTTTTGTGATTCGGAATTAACTGCCCACTGGGGAGTGGCTTCCAGATAGACTTGTACCTCATGCGATTTTCCATCGATCGAACGGGCTTGATACGTAATATAATTATAAGGAGAAGTCATTGCATACAGATCATCCATCAAGAAAGGAGCCGTGAAAATGACATCCAACTGGATTCCCCCACATTCAAACGTATAATATGTCTGCGTCGGCATTGCCACAACAGCTGTTTGCGTCGCCGCTGTTTCAAAAGGATCTGCCTCTTCAGGCAGGGTAAACAGACCAAAATCGACATACCCTCCTCCGGTCTTATTATGACAGTGGGCAGCGATCACATTCTTTCCCTTCTTCAGTGTGGCTTTTACTTCGTCGGACAAGTCGGTTAAAACATTGTTTTTCCATGTATAGTCCGTAGCAACGACCTTTATTCCATTAATATATAATTCAAATATATCATCATGTGAATACTCCAGAATGATTTTTTTCGCATTTAGATCGTCCGCCAATTCAAAAGAACGGCGTACCCAGATGTCTTTGCTCTCCCAGGGAGTCGCTAAATTTGGTTGGTCTTTTGTGCCAAAAGCACCCGTACCTTTTTTCCAGTCGGCATCTGAATAAGCAGGAGCTTTCCAGTCACCGGACGGTTGTTTCTCTGTATAAGCAGCTTCCCACTTGTTACTTTGAGCTGTCGGCAGGATGGTCTGTAACGGAGGTTGTACCTTACCCAAAAAACGGTAAGACTTACCATCCACCCGTACCGCCCCAATCAGGGGATGTTCTTTGCCCGTCCAATGGCGCACCGCGTCCTCATTCAGCTTATCAGCAAATGACCAGGCACTTGCGTAAGGATCGATCGTTACTAAAGGATAAGCCGGAGCTCGAAGGGCATTATTCGCAGCCGGAGTATACGTTTTTGTTTCTTTTACTTGTACGCAAGAGGACAGAAAAAAAGACAGAAGCAATAAAAACACAGCTATTTTTCTCATGATATATTATTAATTAGGGCTATCTCTTCCTCACAAACGGAGGCTAAAGATAGCCCTTCTGTTTTAAATTATTGCTATTTTATCCGTACAATTTTTGAATAAATAGCCTGATCTGCACCTACAGTCCGTACGCCAACTCTTGCAAATAGAGCGGCAGCTGAAGCGAAATCTTTGTTATCTGACATATCCATTGACAAAGTCACTGTCCCAGCCTTTTGATCTTTAAAATCCTTACGAGCAATATTGTTAACATCATCGACAAAAGAAGTTCTGCTAACCAATAAGGTTACATAATCAATCTGCGCTGTATTTACAACTTGGTTAATACTAAATGCCGTGTTCAAATTAGATCCGGATAATGAAAAAGATTCATTAGAGATGGTAAAATAAGGAGTCACCTTCAGTTCGACCTCGGTTGTTCCCTTTAAATTCACAACTACCGTATCTCTCGAATTAACCCAAGGTCCATTATTATCTTTAGTTACAACTTTATATTCACCATCAAAAAGAAGCGCCTCAAAAGTTCCGTCCTGCCCTACATAGGCCGTAATATTGTCCCTCAGTTCATATCCATCCTGATAAAGTTGCACTTGCACCGCTTCTCCGGTTCCCCGTAGATTCAACATTTCCCCATTGTAAGTAATCTTCCCAAATATCTTTGATTTTGGTTCATCGTAATTATCGAGCCCACAACTGCTAATCGTAAATGCGGCAACAGATATTAATAAGAAATATTTATATAGTTTCATATGAATAATTGATTTAAAAGGTATATATAAAACTCACCGTAAACAGCGTCACCTTTTGACGCAGGGTTCTTATTTATAAGTTCGTTTCATTATTTATTGATATGGATTTTTTACATATTTAGGATTATTATTAATCCACCCCTGATCAATAAAATTATAATAATTCCTCATTTGAAAATATCTTGGATAAGGTGACATATGCGTTGGGAATTTATCAAAAATCCACTTGCCGTCATTTGCATTTCCCGGCATATTCACTAAATAAGGGAATAAAGCAAATTGCTGTGCATTCGGATCGTTCTGGATTCCATTCCATATTTTGTCAGCCAATCTCCATCGTTTTAAATCCCAATAACGATGATCTTCAAAAGCAAATTCCACACGATACTCTTGGACAACATCTTCAAATGTAACAGATGTTAAGTTTTGAATACCTGCCCGCTCACGAATCTGATTTATATAAGTCAGGGATTTAGCTGCTTGCCCAAGTTCGAAAGAAGCTTCCGCAGCAATCATCACTGCTTCAGCAAAACGAAAACGGGGAAACCACATATCGCTTCTACGCCCACGGGTAGAAGCAGATGGCGTTTCATCTAGAAATTTACGGAAGAAAAAGCCGGACTTATTTACAAACTGATTATTAGTTGTCGTAGGTCCGTTAACCGATGTAATGAGAAGACCGTTTCCATCTTTTTCACCGGGTTCACTTGTCCTCACCCTCCATACTCCATTATCTAAATATTTCTGCCCTGCTTGTAAAACAACAGGAGTTCCCTTGAATACTGCTCCCGGATAGATAACAGTACCCCATAAACGGGGATCTTTATTGGCAAAGGCATCTTCCGGTTTATCATAAAAGATATAATTACCATTCGCATCTGTCGTTTTAATCTCTCCATTCCGGTCATTTATATATTCAAAATCTTCCACCAGATTCAATATCGGACCGGCATAACAACGGTCAATATCTTCAGCGTGAGATGCCGGAATATTGGATTGTGTAAACCCATTCGTTTGTCCCGGATATTTATAATCTCGTGCCCAAATAACCTCTTTGTTATTTTCTTTTACGGAAAGAGCTTCATAAAAATTCCGCCCCCGATCATCCGGCTTTGTCAGTTGAAGCTGATACTTTCCTCCATTTATAACTTCTTCCGCAGCAGACAAAGCGGTCTCATAATACTGATTTGCAAGATTAGCCGGGATACCCACTTCTCCCCCGGCAGTTCTTATCGGAGTAGGCATTTTATTATTATAATTTGCGATTGAACCTGCATATACAGCAGCGCGGGCTTTCAACATCAATGCCGCCCATTTGGTTGCTCTTGCAGCATTTATCGTAGGATCTGTTGGAAGAAAATTTTTAATAGCTTCACATTCGGAGATGATGTAATCATATAATTCCGCTTCTGTTGAACGGGCATATTGTAAAGCAGTAATATCCATTCCGGGAGCATAATCAAACACCTCATCACCCACGATTGGCATACCTCCCATTCCTCTACACATATTAAAGTAAAGCCACGCTCTAATAAAACGAGCCTCTCCTTCAATTTCCTTTTGGGTATCAGCATCCAAAACGTTTGTTTCACGCACACCTTTTAAAAATTGGTTTAAATTACGGAGCAAAGTATAATCATATACCCGCCAACGGTCGTTCTCGAAATCTTGTCTGGTGTCCGGTCCTCCATCTGACTTAGAAGCTTCGTCTAAAATTGTATATAGATATGTATCATCAATATGTTGCCCCCAGGTTATTCTCCCATAGAAATTAGAAAGAACGGATTTGATCATAACTGCATCCCCGAAAACCTGATCATCGGTCAAAATTGTATCAGGATCCCTGTCTAAAAAGTCTGAACAGCTACTTAAGGTTGCTAATATGGCCAGAGTGGCTATCACTATATTTTTTATTTTCATTTTATTTAGAATTTAAGAGTTAAACCAACATTGATAATCCGCATGGTCGGATAGGTCAATCCATTGGTGTCGTTTATCTCAGGATCTACACCTTTTAAGTTTGTTAAGCCAAACAGGTTTTGCCCTGCAACGTACAATCGGACATTAGAAATCGCAAGTTTATCAAGAATGGGCTTAGGTACATTATATCCGAATTCAAGATTCCTCGATTTGATATATTTTACATTCTTCTTCCAGAAATCACTATTCCAATAATTACTGTGACTGCTATTACCGATTAACAACATCGGATACTTCCCAGGAATTAATTCACTGTTGGCATCCCAGATGTCAGCAAGATGCCATGTATTCTCCATATAATACTGGGGATTATTACCACCATCATGGAATGGATTACGCTGTTCATATTCCTGATACCAGGTGGACATGGCGCCGCCTGTTAAGTCAAACGCTAAATCAAAACCTTTCCATTGGAATGAGAAGTTTAAGCCGAAGTTCAAAACAGGAGTGGAATCCTGACGATATCCAATGGGGCGTTCATCCATTCCGTTAATTACTTTGTCACCATTTTGATCCACATATTTTATATCGCCCGGGCGTAAAGTCTTATTCCCTTGTCTGTCATTATCAATAGGCCATGTTGCAATCTCCTCCCAACTTTGGAATTGACCATCCGACTCTAACCCCCAGTTTAAGTATCCATAGCGATGATCTATCGAGTTACGGTAGACATTCCATGAATTACTGAAACGGGGTTTATATTGTTCCCAATCATAGAAACGGGAATAAGTGACATTTGCCCCAATTGAATAATTAAAATCCTCTACGTTATCAGTCCATTTAACTACAAAATCATATCCTTTGTGTACATCTGAATTCAAATTTTCTTGCGGTAAGCTAAATCCAACTTCTGATGGTAATAAAATATCATATTTAGATGCAGGAAGCCCTGTCCGTTTACGACGGAAGAAATCAAAAGATCCGGTTAGTTTTCCGTTGAAAAAACTGGCATCGAACCCAATGTCTAATATTTTAGCTTTAATCCAGGATAGAGTAGTTACAGGAAGGCCGCGGGGAACAGTCCCTATAGTATAAGTTCCATCGATAACTGATCCTCCGTTTTTGTACGTATATCCACTTAAGTAGTCGAAAGCATTATAACCACTGACATTATCATCACCTAATAGTCCGTAGGAACCTCTAAGTTTCAGGTCACTGAATATATTTGATATTTTACTTTCACGCCAAAAAGATTCTTCCGAGATTCTCCATCCAACAGACCCTGACGGGAAGAAGCCCCAACGGTGATTCGGCGGAAACTTCCAGGAGCCATCATATCGACCGGAGAATTCAACTAAATATTTTCCGGCATAATCATAGTTAAACCGCCCCATATAACCGAGTCTGGCTTGTGTATTATTGCCCGTGTCATTATAAGTATCCATTGTCTCATAGTCAATTAAATGCAAGGCGTTGGAGGTAGGTATTGAATGTACCCATGTACTTGGTGTATCGCGCTTAATAGATTCAGCTCCGACAACTGCTGCGACGGTATGATCTCCGAGTTTCTTATTATAAGAAAGTTGGATATTGGTTGCAATCTCTTCAACATACCCCTGAGTCCGTTCTCTCCAAGGATTAGTGTTTTCGAAAATAACCGGATAGGTATCTGTATCCTCATCATATCCATATAGTTTATAGGTATATTCCTGGTTATCTAAGCGCTGATTGGCCAGATAATAACTAACCATTGCTTTCGCTTTTAATCCGTCAAAAATATCATACTCCGCATCAAAATTCAATTGCATCACCCGCCATGTTTCTTCGTATTTACCCGATAAATCATAAGTCAACCATGCAAAATTTGTTCCGGCCTCCGTCGAAGTCATTGTCGGATACTTCGGGTTATCGTTGGCAAAAGGTCTTTTTGTCGGTAGATTCCGATAAGTCCCGAAACGGGGAAGCCAATAATCGTCCGTTCCCGGAACTCCTGGATTCTCCCTCTTTTCGATACGTCCGTTCATGCCACCTCCTATTTTCAAACGATCGGTAATATTCGCATTTACATTCATTTGTACATTGGTACGCTCGAATCCTCCATAATTCACAATGATTGCGTCTTGCTCCAGATGTCCGACACTCAAATAATAATTTATCTTATCCGAACCACCGGACACATTCGCATTGACATAAGTCTGAGGAGAAACTTCCCAGATATAATCGTACCAGTCGAAAGGTTGATACCCCTTCTCAGTTCCTTGCAACCATTTATCATAATCATCTTTTGTATACCGATAGTTGGTGACACCCTGAACGGTTTCCGACTGTATATAATTTGTCAAATAAGTCGCAGCATTTGCTGGTTTAGGAAATGCATATAGACTTTGCCAACCATAATAAGTATTCAAAGTAACGGTATTCTTAGAATTTCTTGTTCCTTTTTTCGTCGTTACAACTACTACTCCATTAGCAGCACGAACCCCGTAAATAGAAGCGGAAGCATCTTTCAAGACAGAAATAGTTTCAATGTCATTAAAATCAATATTATTAAATTGTCCTTCATCCGATTGGATACCATCTATTACATAAAGAGGCGTTCCCATATTACGAATTTGTATCGTTGTGGAACTGCCGGGACGTCCATCTGCTTGGCGCGAGTTAATACCGGCAATTTTTCCAACCAAAGCCCCGGAAGAGGTTGAAGCTTTGGAACGGCTGATATCTTCCGCCCCAATAACCGATATGGCAGAGGTCAAGGATTCCTTTTTCTGTGCAAGTCCAAAACCCGTAACAACCACCTCACTCAATTGCTGTGCATTTTCTTTCATCACTACATTGAGAGGGGTATCATCTTTCACCACAAAAGTTTGGGTTAGATAGCCTATATAAGAGATTTCAACGGTACTGTTTGGTTGGACAGTCAAGGAGAACTTTCCATCCATGTCCGAAATAATCCCATTCGACGTTCCTTTTTCGGTCACCGAAGCTCCGATAATAGCTTCTCCTCTTTGGTCTTTTACAACACCTGTAATTCTTATTGATTGTTGCTGTTGGTTTATGCTTGAATTTGCTTTCTCTCTTGCATATAAAACGATTTGTTTGCCTCTTATTTCATAATCGAGATCTACAGAAGAAAGCATTTCAGATAAAACGGCATGAAGCTCTTCATTGTTTGCATCGAGATTTACTTTCTTTGAAAAATCAATTGTATTCGCATCATAAAAGAAAGTATACCCACTGATTTGTTCAATTTCTTCAATCGCTTGGCGTAAAGATATATTTTTCAAGTCTAAAGAGACTATGGTCTCTTTTTGATTTGCATAACTTAATGCAAAGGATTGAAAAGATAGTATTAATGCTATAACTGGAACGATTAAGCATCGACTAAAGATTGATTTTCTAACGACTGTTTTTTTCATATAATAAATATTTAAGGAAATAATAAGGTTAATACAAAATCAATAATACATGCATCTTTATATCATAGGCAATTCTAATTAATGGTTATTTTTTTTTGATGGAAAAACACGAATTCTATCGATCCCTTCATACTTATAAGAGATAGGATTAATCATTGACATCATTTTTAACACCTCTTCCAAGGATTCATTCTTAAGCGTAAAAGTGTAAGCTTCCTTTTGTGAAAGGCTGGAGTCTGCTATAATTTCTACTCCATACCATTCCGATAAGAACGGCGCTATTTCTTTAAAAGATTGCCCTTCAAACTGAAGATAATCCCGTGTCCATAAAGCAGTCAACCGAATATCTTTGCGCATAATTTCCATGGTATTATCTGCAATGGAACAATAAGCTACTTCTCCCGGCTTTATCAAACCTTCTTTATTCTCATACTGAAGAGAAATCGACCCTGAGAACAAACTAACACTCATTTTTTCACGTTTGGTATTTACATTAAATTCCGTACCGTGAACTTTGATTCGCATACCTTTTGCTTCCACTATAAACGGCCTGTTTTTGTCATACGCAACATCAAAATAGGCCTCTCCTTCTAAGATCACAAACCGTTCTTTTGTATCAAACCGTGATCCGTAACTTAACTTGGAATCGGAATTTATCCAGACGAGAGAACCGTCCGGAAGTGTTACATTCGTTTTTTGTCCTTTATTGACAGTGACAACCAAATCTTTTATTGTCATTGTTCTTTCCATATAGTAATACACACATAGCCCGGTAAGACACATTAAAGCGAGAATAGCGGCATATCGGCTTATCTTCAAATAAATTTGATGGGCTCCAACGCCCAGTGGGGAAGAAGGACGTTTTTCTTTAAACGACTGTCTTGATTTTATTGTTTCGAACAGTTTTTCTTGTACTTCACAATCCATTTCTATTGATGAAGCATGCCAACAATCTTCCAACCATTGATCCAATGAATGGTTGGAATTTGAATCATTTAATATAACCTGCTCTTCATTAGAAAGGGTTTTTTCCTCCATCTCTTTATCCCCTGATACTTTATGTTTTGAAATCCTTTTATTTTGATTAGTATACAAGTGAGCTAAAGGCAACCGTTATGTCCGACCCGCAAATTAACACAAATTAACTCCATGGATCTTTTAGCCCTTCCCTATATCCTAAAGTCTGTAGTTTTTTACGAAGAAATTTTAAGGCTTTATTCATCTGCGATTCAACCGTATTTTCTGATATTCTCAATATTCCTGCTATTTGTTTGTTGGAAAATTGTTTTTCTCTGCTTAAAAGAAAAATCTTTCTTCGTGAAGGCGGCATTTGAGCAACAATCGATTGAATCGATTTTACTAATATTTGATAATCGAGGTGTTTTTCCGAAGCATTCCCTGCTTCCGAAGGCCGCTGCTCTTGGCTTTTGTTATATAGGGCTTTTAATTCCTCGCGGCTAAAATAATTGTATAGTTGGTTCTTGGCTATGGTATAAATATAGGCTTCCGCATTCTTTTCCAAATCGATATTCTGTCGATTCTCCCAGACTTTTAAAAAAGTAGATTGTACAATCTCTTCTGCCAGATACTGATTTCCATTGGAAAGGCCGATAATAAAATTATAGACTTTGCCACTCCATTCTTTGTATATTGTCTCAAAATGACTAGGATCGATCATATTGCATCAAATAATAAAGATTCATAGAATTTCAGCACAAATAAGAACTTCACTCTTTCATCATGAAGCCAATGGATGCAGAGCCTTTCCGTACTTGTAGAAATACAAACAAGCCGCAAATCACAACGCTCCAGAATATTTTTCTTTTCATAATAAAAAGGTTAACCAATATATTCGTTACTTACTCTACTTCTCATATAGAAGTAGAAACGGTAATTATGAATTATAGAAATCTATTGGAGATCATGAATTAAAAAAAGAGAGGTAAAGGGGAATAAAAACAAATATTCAGCCAAGAGTTATTTATCTTTTATCAATAGCTCGTTAAATATTCTTTTTTTAACTGAAGTGTATTATAGTAACTATTTTTAGCCCGCGTTATGGAAAAATATATTCATAATACTTCTTATTTATTGAAATCTTTCTTAGTTTTGTTCTACTATTATAGACCATGTTAACAAAAGACCTCTTCTATATGAGAAGTAGATTCTACACTCAACCTATTTCTAAAGACTAAGATTTTTCCGATAAGGCAAAGACTATTAAAACATAAGATTGTAATTTTTTTACAAAAAGGGATGAATCAGAAAGGGACTTCCGAAATACGGACAAATAAAATGCTATAAATAGGTAACCTAAGAAAGAGTCTGTCTTAAATAATCACTCTTTATACTTCCGGAACTCGATGCGGAAAGTCGTGCCTTTGCCTATTTCGGAACTTTTTACAAAAATCCGGCCTCCGGGATAAGATTCTATAATCCTTTTCACAAGGGAAAGGCCTAACCCCCAACCTCGCGCTTTTGTCGTATAACCCGGATGGAAAATAGTCTTGAATTTGGACTTGGGTAATCCTTTGCCGGTATCGCTTACATCAATCCGGACTTTCTTTTCCCGTATTTCTACCTGAAAGGTTATCTCACCCCGCCCCTCCATAGCGTCTACCGCATTTTTTGTCAGGTTCTCTATCACCCAGGCAAAAAGAGAATCGTTCATCAGGACAAGCACGGGTTGGGATGGTAAGTTGAGATTTACTTTTATCTTATGGGAAATACGTTTCTCCATATACTCCCATGCCTGCCGGATCGATTGGTTCAGATCCAAGGGCACCGGATCCGGATTGGAACCGATTTTCGAAAAACGCTCGGCTATCGTTTGGAGCCTTGCCACATCTTTCTCCATCTCACTCAAGTAGGAGGCATCCAATTCTTTTGTCTTTAAATATTCAATCCAGGCGATCAGCGATGAGATAGGGGTACCCAATTGATGGGCTGTCTCCTTCGATAATCCGATCCATACTTTATTCTGTTCCGCTTTTTTCGTACTGGCCAATGCCAGGAAAGCGATGAGAATAAAAACAAACACGACGGACAGTTGGATATAAGGGTAGATCAATAGACGTTTCAATAGAATCGAATCGTCATAATAAACATATTGCACCGTCCCGTCTTGCAAATCATTAATAATCGGAGGATTTTTCATTTTCAACTCCTTCAATTTCGCAGCAAGAAAAGCCTCTTCATTGCTTTGCTCGGGGATTTCCATATTCTTATGGGTCAGGATTTCATTCTCCTCATTACAAAGCATGACCGGAATCGTCGTATTACTTTCTATAATTTTCAGAACAAGGGTCATATCCGTAGAAGAAGTCTCGCTCGCAATCGTACGGGTTGCTTCCGCCCATATTTCCATACGTTGGCGCTCTTCCTGCGCCAATTGTTTGATCAGGCGGTCGGAAACAACCAAAGAGCCGATCGCAATAACCATTGCAACGACAATAAAGATATATTTCAGTAATTGACGGGAGTCATAAATGCTATTCATGTCGATAAAAATACAATATTCTTTTAGAACGGCTAAACAAGAACAATATTATAAAGAAAAGTTTTCCTTCAAATCAAATAACAAATCATTTTTCGTATTTTTAAACCCAAACAATAATACTATGAAAATAATAGCCGCTCAGGAAGAACATATACCCGTTATCAGAGAGATCGCTTATAAAACATGGCCTGAAGCTTATCTAAACATATTAACGGAGGAGCAAAGCGAATATATGCTCGATTGGATGTATAGCGCTTCAGCCCTGAAAGAACAGATGCTTCAATTAGAGCATCGCTTTCTTCTGGCTAAGGAAGAGGATTCTGCGGTTTTTCAGGGATACGTGTCCTATGAACTTCATTATAAGGAAAGACCCGAAACAAAAATCCACAAACTCTATGTATTACCCGAGTACCATGGCCGGAGTATAGGCCGAATATTAATAGATAAGGTAGCCGAAGAAGCAAAAAAGAATAATGATACAGCCATTCTTTTGAATATGAATCGTATGAATAAAGCGCTGAACTTCTATACCCATCTCGGGTTTAGGATTATCGGAGAAGAAAATATCGACATAGGGAAAGGCTTCCTAATGGAAGATTATATCTTTAAAAAAGACCTCTATCTATGACAAACGATATAAATTTCAAATCCCTCCTTAACACAAAAAAGACCGGAGAAGTTCTTGCTCCTTGCGGAGGGTGAACTTCCCCGGTCTTCAAAAAACGGCGGCGACCTACTCTCCCACTTATGACGCAGTACCATCGGCGCGATCAGGCTTAACTTCTCTGTTCGGAATGGGAAGAGGTGGATCCCTGATGCTATAACCACCTGAATTGCTTCGCTTACGATTCCTTGTGATGCACTCCTGCACACTCGGGCCTCTTAAAGGCCTTCACGTAAGCCTGTCTTTTATATAAACATACCGGACGCAATAAAGTAAATATACAGAGTCTAAAGCCGTCCTTTTTTTTCTTTTCAAAGAAAGTCACGGGCTATTAGTACTGCTCGGCTCGGACATTACTGCCCTTACACCTGCAGCCTATCAAGGTCATCGTCTATAACCACCCTTCAAGGGATATCTAATCTTGGGGAGGGCTTCGTACTTAGATGCTTTCAGCACTTATCCCTGCCAGACTTAGCTACCCGGCGGTGCACCTGGCGNATCAATAGCTCGTTAAATATTCTTTTTTTAACTGAAGTGTATTATAGTAACTATTTTTAGCCCGCGTTATGGAAAAATATATTCATAATACTTCTTATTTATTGAAATCTTTCTTAGTTTTGTTCTACTATTATAGACCATGTTAACAAAAGACCTCTTCTATATGAGAAGTAGAGTAAGTAACGAATATATTGGTTAACCTTTTTATTATGAAAAGAAAAATATTCTGGAGCGTTGTGATTTGCGGCTTGTTTGTATTTCTACAAGTACGGAAAGGCTCTGCATCCATTGGCTTCATGATGAAAGAGTGAAGTTCTTATTTGTGCTGAAATTCTATGAATCTTTATTATTTGATGCAATATGATCGATCCTAGTCATTTTGAGACAATATACAAAGAATGGAGTGGCAAAGTCTATAATTTTATTATCGGCCTTTCCAATGGAAATCAGTATCTGGCAGAAGAGATTGTACAATCTACTTTTTTAAAAGTCTGGGAGAATCGACAGAATATCGATTTGGAAAAGAATGCGGAAGCCTATATTTATACCATAGCCAAGAACCAACTATACAATTATTTTAGCCGCGAGGAATTAAAAGCCCTATATAACAAAAGCCAAGAGCAGCGGCCTTCGGAAGCAGGGAATGCTTCGGAAAAACACCTCGATTATCAAATATTAGTAAAATCGATTCAATCGATTGTTGCTCAAATGCCGCCTTCACGAAGAAAGATTTTTCT
>NZ_LT799418.1:4490913-4493049 GCF_900162725.1 Parabacteroides sp. Marseille-P3160
ACAAAAAGGGATGAATCAGAAAGGGACTTCCGAAATACGGACAAATAAAATGCTATAAATAGGTAACCTAAGAAAGAGTCTGTCTTAAATAATCACTCTTTATACTTCCGGAACTCGATGCGGAAAGTCGTGCCTTTGCCTATTTCGGAACTTTTTACAAAAATCCGGCCTCCGGGATAAGATTCTATAATCCTTTTCACAAGGGAAAGGCCTAACCCCCAACCTCGCGCTTTTGTCGTATAACCCGGATGGAAAATAGTCTTGAATTTGGACTTGGGTAATCCTTTGCCGGTATCGCTTACATCAATCCGGACTTTCTTTTCCCGTATTTCTACCTGAAAGGTTATCTCACCCCGCCCCTCCATAGCGTCTACCGCATTTTTTGTCAGGTTCTCTATCACCCAGGCAAAAAGAGAATCGTTCATCAGGACAAGCACGGGTTGGGATGGTAAGTTGAGATTTACTTTTATCTTATGGGAAATACGTTTCTCCATATACTCCCATGCCTGCCGGATCGATTGGTTCAGATCCAAGGGCACCGGATCCGGATTGGAACCGATTTTCGAAAAACGCTCGGCTATCGTTTGGAGCCTTGCCACATCTTTCTCCATCTCACTCAAGTAGGAGGCATCCAATTCTTTTGTCTTTAAATATTCAATCCAGGCGATCAGCGATGAGATAGGGGTACCCAATTGATGGGCTGTCTCCTTCGATAATCCGATCCATACTTTATTCTGTTCCGCTTTTTTCGTACTGGCCAATGCCAGGAAAGCGATGAGAATAAAAACAAACACGACGGACAGTTGGATATAAGGGTAGATCAATAGACGTTTCAATAGAATCGAATCGTCATAATAAACATATTGCACCGTCCCGTCTTGCAAATCATTAATAATCGGAGGATTTTTCATTTTCAACTCCTTCAATTTCGCAGCAAGAAAAGCCTCTTCATTGCTTTGCTCGGGGATTTCCATATTCTTATGGGTCAGGATTTCATTCTCCTCATTACAAAGCATGACCGGAATCGTCGTATTACTTTCTATAATTTTCAGAACAAGGGTCATATCCGTAGAAGAAGTCTCGCTCGCAATCGTACGGGTTGCTTCCGCCCATATTTCCATACGTTGGCGCTCTTCCTGCGCCAATTGTTTGATCAGGCGGTCGGAAACAACCAAAGAGCCGATCGCAATAACCATTGCAACGACAATAAAGATATATTTCAGTAATTGACGGGAGTCATAAATGCTATTCATGTCGATAAAAATACAATATTCTTTTAGAACGGCTAAACAAGAACAATATTATAAAGAAAAGTTTTCCTTCAAATCAAATAACAAATCATTTTTCGTATTTTTAAACCCAAACAATAATACTATGAAAATAATAGCCGCTCAGGAAGAACATATACCCGTTATCAGAGAGATCGCTTATAAAACATGGCCTGAAGCTTATCTAAACATATTAACGGAGGAGCAAAGCGAATATATGCTCGATTGGATGTATAGCGCTTCAGCCCTGAAAGAACAGATGCTTCAATTAGAGCATCGCTTTCTTCTGGCTAAGGAAGAGGATTCTGCGGTTTTTCAGGGATACGTGTCCTATGAACTTCATTATAAGGAAAGACCCGAAACAAAAATCCACAAACTCTATGTATTACCCGAGTACCATGGCCGGAGTATAGGCCGAATATTAATAGATAAGGTAGCCGAAGAAGCAAAAAAGAATAATGATACAGCCATTCTTTTGAATATGAATCGTATGAATAAAGCGCTGAACTTCTATACCCATCTCGGGTTTAGGATTATCGGAGAAGAAAATATCGACATAGGGAAAGGCTTCCTAATGGAAGATTATATCTTTAAAAAAGACCTCTATCTATGACAAACGATATAAATTTCAAATCCCTCCTTAACACAAAAAAGACCGGAGAAGTTCTTGCTCCTTGCGGAGGGTGAACTTCCCCGGTCTTCAAAAAACGGCGGCGACCTACTCTCCCACTTATGACGCAGTACCATCGGCGCGATCAGGCTTAACTTCTCTGTTCGGAATGGGAAGAGGTGGATCCCTGATGCTATAACCACCTGAATTGCTTCGCTTACGATTCCTTGTGATGCACTCCTGCACACTCGGGCCTCT
>NZ_LT799418.1:4495367-4497355 GCF_900162725.1 Parabacteroides sp. Marseille-P3160
CATTCGTACCTTTTTGTCGTTCATCCTCTTCTTTTTCGTAAAGAAAAGACTTCACGGAACTTCGAGTCTCCAGAAAGGAGGTGTTCCAGCCGCACCTTCCGGTACGGCTACCTTGTTACGACTTAGCCCCAGTCACCGGTTTTACCCTAGGACGATCCTTTGACGGTTACGTACTTCAGGTACCCCCGGCTCCCATGGCTTGACGGGCGGTGTGTACAAGGCCCGGGAACGTATTCACCGCGCCATGGCTGATGCGCGATTACTAGCGAATCCAGCTTCACGGAGTCGAGTTGCAGACTCCGATCCGAACTGAGAGAGGGTTTTGAGATTGGCATCCTGTCGCCAGGTAGCGCCCCTTTGTCCCCCCCATTGTAACACGTGTGTCGCCCCGGATGTAAGGGCCGTGCTGATTTGACGTCATCCCAACCTTCCTCACAGCTTACGCCGGCAGTCTTGTCAGAGTCCTCAGCTTTACCTGCTAGCAACTGACAATCAGGGTTGCGCTCGTTATGGCACTTAAGCCGACACCTCACGGCACGAGCTGACGACAACCATGCAGCACCTCGCAATAGGCTATTGCTAGCTACAACCTTTCAATCGTATTCCTAATGCGTTCAAACCCGGGTAAGGTTCCTCGCGTATCATCGAATTAAACCACATGTTCCTCCGCTTGTGCGGGCCCCCGTCAATTCCTTTGAGTTTCACCGTTGCCGGCGTACTCCCCAGGTGGATTACTTAACGCTTTCGCTGTAGGACTTACACTATATCGCAAATCCCTAGTAATCATCGTTTACGGCGTGGACTACCAGGGTATCTAATCCTGTTTGATTCCCACGCTTTCGTGCTTCAGTGTCAGTGATGGTTTTGTAAGCTGCCTTCGCAATCGGAGTTCTGCGTGATATCTATGCATTTCACCGCTACAACACGCATTCCGCCTACAGCAAACATACTCAAGGTGACCAGTTTCAACGGCAATTTTATGGTTGAGCCACAAACTTTCACCGCTGACTTAATTACCCACCTACGCACCCTTTAAACCCAATAAATCCGGATAACGCTCGCATCCTCCGTATTACCGCGGCTGCTGGCACGGAGTTAGCCGATGCTTATTCATAAGGTACATACAAAACGGGACGCGTCCCGCACTTTATTCCCTTATAAAAGAAGTTTACAACCCATAGGGCAGTCATCCTTCACGCGACTTGGCTGGTTCAGGCTCTCGCCCATTGACCAATATTCCTCACTGCTGCCTCCCGTAGGAGTCTGGTCCGTGTCTCAGTACCAGTGTGGGGGACCTTCCTCTCAGAACCCCTATCCATCGATGGCTTGGTGGGCCGTTACCCCGACCAACTACCTAATGGAACGCATGCCTATCTGTCAGCGATAAATCCTTTAACAAATAACCCCAGGTGGGGTCCCTGTTTTATGGGGTATTAGACCGACTTTCGCCGGATTATCCCCCTCTGACAGGTAAGTTGCATACGCGTTACTCACCCGTGCGCCGGTCGCCACCAGAATATTGCTATCCCGTGATGCCCCTCGACTTGCATGTGTTAAGCCTGTCGCTAGCGTTCATCCTGAGCCAGGATCAAACTCTTCGTTGTCAAAATTGTTTTCTTTTTATTTCCTTGGCTCAAAATCCCGTTCTTTATTGTCTTTTCCTTACTTACCTTTTTTGGATGATTGACGGTACAAATTATTGGCTGGTTTTTTTTAAAAAAAAAGAGAGAGAATACCTTTCGGGGAAAAGTGATTGACTAATCCCTCTTTTAAAGGAAGACCTCTTTTTTATCCTGCCCTTCTTTCTTTTCGTCACCGGAAAAAAGAATGGGCAAAACCCTTGTACTACATCTTGTTTTATGATCAGTCTTTCAATGAACTCTTTTGCTTGCGTCCGGCTGGTTATTGTCGAACGTGGGTGCAAAAGTAAACCTTCTTTTTGGCTTGTACAAATCTTTTTACCGGTTTTTTTGAGCTTTTTTTACAAG
>NZ_LT799418.1:4500129-4514218 GCF_900162725.1 Parabacteroides sp. Marseille-P3160
AAACCCTTGTACTACATCTTGTTTTATGATCAGTCTTTCAATGAACTCTTTTGCTTGCGTCCGGCTGGTTATTGTCGAACGTGGGTGCAAAAGTAAACCTTCTTTTTGGCTTGTACAAATCTTTTTACCGGTTTTTTTGAGCTTTTTTTACAGGGAAAAGATAAAGGGATGGGATAGAATGGAATAGAAAGGGGATGATTCGTAATTAAACGCTCTTTCTGAACGGGGGAATGGCTGTTTTTCTTCCGCCAGAGGCAAGGGAAAAAGCGGAAGAACGGCGGAAAAACAGCCTTCGACTGCATCAAAGACATGGGAATAAACTGATTATGGGTAATTTACATATCCAGCGGAATCATTCGGCCAATCCGGTGCCGTATTTTCAGGTACTCCATGTTTTATTTTACCAAGGTGGGCCTGGTGGCTCACCATGATGGGCCACCAGGTCAACCTTGGTGTGTCTGCAGGCCCACCACGGTGTAATAAAAAAACAAGTACGGGGAAACGGGGAAAGGCATTGGCCCATTTGTTCGGCGGAATGCCCGGCTTCCGGAAAATTTAAACACTTACTCAGACTTGTTGATTTTCCACAATAGGCTTATATTGGGGATATTCTTTATCTTTATACACAAATTTATTTCAATATGAGTAATACGATTGAAAAAAATATCCGATTAAAGGCGGCACTTATTTATATCGTAGTCGCCGGAATCTGTGGCGGAGTAACCTTTTTTGTTTTCCAGTTCAGAAAAAATATTGACCAGCAAAGAGAACAATTGGAGCAATATACAAACGAACTTATATTAGCGGAAGGATTTATCAGGGAAGTAAATCAGACGCAAGCGGAAATCAACCAGTATGCAGCAACACGGGTAACCAGATACTATACGCGCTACCAACGGAATCTGGAGGAAGTCGATTCCCTCATTTACTCCCTGAAACTTATTATTACAGACTCCGTGCAATACAAGAAATTAGATACAATCCGCACGCTCTTACGGGCAAAAGGAACGGTAGTCGCCAGGCTGAACCAGCAATTCATGCAAGCAAATCCGATCGATACCATCAGTGAGGTACTAAGCACTTATGTTCCTCCCCAGAAGACACAATCGTACGCGATCACCACCTTGAAACAGGATACGGTCACGAAAACGCCTCAAAAGAAAGGATTCTGGAAACGGTTTTCCGAGCTGATTTCTCCCAAGGAGCCGGATTCCGTTCAGACTGTAACGACCGTAAAAACGGAAATGGTAAAAATCCCGACAACCGACAGCCTGGAGATTGTCCCTGAGATCAAAGGATACGCCGCCCAAGCAAGCAGCAACTATACGGAACAAATCCGGGCCATAGAGAAACATGTACGGGAGCTTCTGGCCTCCGAGCAAAAGATATCCTTCCAGATCACGAATCTGGTCATTGATTTTTATAGCCAGACCGTCTTCTCCCGCTTAAGAGAAATCCACGAAAGCGAGGAATGGATACGTAAGAACAACCTCTACTCCATCATTAGCGGAATCATCGCCCTTATATTAATCTTCATTTTCATCCTACTGATCATCAATGATGTCAATCAAGGATACCGCGCACGGAAAACGCTGGAAGAGGCCAACCAACGGATCAAGCAGATTATGGAAAGCCGGCATCAATTGCTGCTGGCGGTATCGCATGACATCAAGACTCCACTCAATTCTATTCTGGGCTATCTGGAACTAAAGGAAAAAGGCAGCTCCTTATCGCAGGAAGAAATACGATCCATGCAATATTCCGGGCAACACATTCTTTCCCTGTTGAATAACCTGCTGGACTTTTCCAGCATCGAACAAGGTACCCTACGGCTGACGCAAACCGTCTTCAGCCCAAGAGAAATCTGTGCGGAGATCGCCCGGATGTTTGAACCGATCGCCCGGCGGAAACAGCTGCACTTCACCTATCATTTCGACATGAAGGAGTTGCTGGCGGTTTCGTCGGATTCGCTTAAGATCAAACAAATACTGAGTAATATTTTGTCGAATGCATTCAAATATACAACGGAAGGAGGGGTAATGTTCAACGCTTCCTATAAAGAGAACAGCCTTGATTTCCATATTATCGACACCGGAGCCGGAATTCCGAAAGAGGAACAGGAGCGGATATTTGAAGCCTTTGCCCGCGTCGAAAGCAATAATAGCCTGGCGGAAGGAAGCGGCTTCGGCCTGTTTGTCGTCAAAGGATTGGTTGACTTGCTTAAAGGAGAGATTCATCTCGTTTCGGATAAGGGAAGGGGTACACGCATTGAAATCCGAATCCCGGTAAAAGAAGAGAAGAGCGAGGCTATAACGAAAGAAGCAGGCAAGTACATATTGGTTGTCGATGATGACTATCCATTCCTTACAATGATCAAAAATATGCTGACCCAGTTGGGGCACCATCCCATTACCTGCTCCAACCTGTCCGAGTTCGGAAAAGAGATCTCCCGACCACTTGCCTACGACTATGTGCTGACCGATATGGAAATGGGAAGTTTTAACGGGATTGACGTCCTGAAGGCGGTACAGAATACGTCCTCCCCTATTCCGGTGCTTGTGATGACAGCCCGGGCGAATATCGATCCGGAAGCCATCCGGGCAGAGGGCTTTGCCGCCTACCTGCCCAAACCGATCACCATGCAAGTCCTCAGCCAACAGTTCGGCGGGCAGGTGCCGAAAGAGAATTCTTTCGGCTTGCTGGATGAGATGCTGGACGATGACGCGGAATCCTTGCGGGACGTCCTGGAACTGTTCATTTCTTCTTCCGCTACGCAAATAGCTTATCTGCAACAGGCGGTGGCAGCAAACGATTTCGCCAATGCCCAAACGATCTGCCACAAGATGCTCTCCATGTTCATGCAAATAGGAGCATCCGATGTGACGGTATTCTTAAAGAGAATGGATTCATTGCGTGGAAAAAAAGCCGACGTTTATCCCCAATGGAAAGAAGATATGGCAGAAGCCGTCCGCCTGGCGGAAGCATGGAGGGAAAAAATCCGGCTGCAACTTTCCGCCCGTTAGAGGTCGATGCCATATTGGTGGAGCTTATTATATAAGGTTTTCCGATCGATTTTCAAAAGCTTGGCCGCATGAGTCTTATTCCCCTTGGCAATTTTCAGGGCCTCTTCGATCTGCTGCCTTTCGTTCTCCCCCAAGTGAAGGAACGGAACCTCTTCCGTCGTGGAAGCAGTCGATAGAAAAGAGGCAAGGTCGGCCGGAGTGATTTGCTCCGCTTGCGTCATCAGGACAGCCCGCCGGACGACATTCCTTAGTTCACGAAGATTACCCGGCCAGCGATACTGCCTCAAGAGTAGAAAGCTTTCCGGAGTAAAACCGGCGATTTGACGTCCCAATTCTTCATTTGCCTTCTTTAAAAAGAAATCAAGGAAAAGAGGCAAATCTTCCGATCGTTCCCGGAGCGGAGGCAGTTTAATGGGAAATTCGTTCAGGCGATGAAACAAATCTTCACGGAAACGCCCTTCCGATACGGCTGTCTCAAGGTTTTCATTCGTCGCCACAATCATCCGCACATCGACTTTAATATCGGTAGCGGCTCCGACCGGACGAATCTTCCACTCCTGAATCGTACGGAGCAACTGCACCTGTACTTCATAGGAAAGATTCCCCACTTCATCCAAAAAGACCGTTCCTCCGTTAGCTAATTCAAAAACGCCTTTCTTATCGGAGACAGCCGAGGTAAAAGATCCTTTCAGGTGGCCGAACAGTTCACTCGGAGCCAGTTCTTTAGATAAGCTACCGCAATCGACTGCAAGAAACGGTTTATCTTTTCGCCGGCTTCTTTCGTGCACCATCCGGGCGGCATATTCTTTCCCCGTGCCACTCTCTCCGGTAATCAGGACAGAGAGATTCGTCGGGGCGACCAACTGAACATAGTCAAGTAATACTTTGGCGGCGGGGCTTTTTCCGTAGACCATTTCCGGCATTCCGTCCTCCTGATTATCCTTCGGAGAAGCAGCTGTGGCGACCGGTGACTTTTCCGTCGGACGACTGAATATCTGTTCTATTTTTTCTTTCAGGATAGTCGGCTGGATCGGTTTCTCCAGATAATCCACCGCCCCCAGCTTGATTGCCGAGACAGCCGTTTTCACCTCCCCATAGCTGGTCATAATGACGACCGGAGGAGGATTCTTTTGCTTTTGAATCCATGTAAGCAAATCGATGCCATCCCCATCCGGTAAGCGAAGATCGGTCAAAACCAAGTCAAAAGAGTTCTTTTCCAAGACATTCTGCGCATCACTCACTTTACCGCATAAGGTTGCTTCCTCTCCGTTTTTACGAAACCAATTCCGCAACATAACTCCGAAAGAAGCATCATCCTCAACAATCAATACTTTATAACCCATATCTTTACTATAGAACAAAGAGAATAAACAAATTGTAATATCTTCAAAGAAAAACAAGTTCTTTTACGCTTTATTCACAATAAAGCCTTTCCGCCTTTGAGGAACTAAAGGTAGGCAAAATAATTAAAATCCACGGCCTCCCGTAAGTCAGACTTTGCTATATACCTCATTTACCGGTTCTCCATTTCCACCGGAATCCTTTCTGTTTCACATAAAATATTTATCTTTGCTTGAAAACATTAAATCGATAAAAATGAGAAAGATGAATTTAAAAAAACTCACAACTCCCTTACTGGTTGTCGGGACGGGATTTCTTTTTTTTCTGTCTTCGTGTGCAGAAAAACAAAATGTACTCACTCCGGAAGAGTTGGCGGATGGTTGGCAATTACTTTTCGATGGGAAAACGCTGGATGGCTGGCGGGATTACAACGGAACGACCTTGACAGAACCCTGGCATGTAGTAGACGGCTGTATCCAAGCTAAAGGAGACGGTAGTGATGCTAGTGGATACATTGTTACGGATAAACAGTATGAAAACTTTGAATTATCCTGGGATTGGAAACTTTCTAAGGGTGGTAACAGCGGTATGCTTTATCATGTAGTAGAGCGTCCGCAATACAAGGTTCCATATGTTACAGGCCCCGAATATCAACTGATTGACGAACCGAACTTCCCTGAAGCGTTGGAGCCTTGGCAACGGTTAGGCGTCGACTATGCAATGTATCTGCCCGACACAAGCAAAATGAAAGTAAATCCGGCCGGAGAATGGAATAATTCCCGGATCGTATTTGACAATGGACATGTAGAACATTGGTTGAACGGTGAAAAGATTTTGGAATTTGAAGCATGGACCGATGATTGGTTTGCCCGTAAGAATAGTGGCAAATGGAATAATGCACCTGAATACGGATTGGCTAAGAAGGGAGTCATCTGCCTCCAAGACCATGGTTATCCGGCTTCTTTCCGTAATATCAAAATCAAAGAACTCCCCCGAAAAGGAAAAGAAGTGGAATTATTCAACGGTGTCGACCTGAAAGGCTGGGATGTTTATGGGACGGAATTATGGTATGTAAAAGATGGCCTATTGGTTTGCGAAAGCGGTCCGGATAAAAAATATGGGTATCTTGGGACAAGGGAATATTATGATGATTTCGATTTGAGTGTTGAATTCAAACAGGAAGCGGACGGAAACTCCGGTGTCTTCATCCGTTCATTCATCGAAGATAGCGTAAAAGTAAACGGCTGGCAGGTAGAAGTTGCCCCGAAAGGAAATGACACGGGAGGCATCTATGAGTCCTACGGCCGTGGATGGCTGGTTCAGATACCTGACGATAAAGAGAATATCCTGAAAGAAGGGGATTGGAATACCCTTCGGATCAAAGTCAAGGGAAATAATGTCACCACTTGGCTAAACGGCGAGCAAATGGTCAGCCTCGACGATGAAAAGATCGGTGCTGCACAGGGACGCATCGCCTTACAAATTCATGACGGTGGCGGCATCAAAGTACTTTGGCGTAATCTAAAACTGAAAACACTTTAATTATCCAAGAAGCGCAATTGGGTCTAAACTTATAATTCTATCATATAAAGGAAAAAGAATGCATGACTTTTTTGTTGATTGCGGATGAGCGCTGCGTTCGCCCGGATCGAAAGGATCCGGGCGTTATGGCTAACGGTAAGAAAATCCACAGGCAACCCGGTCTTTCCGGAAGAAACCATAATAACGGCTTCTTAACACATTTTACCAAATATCGTTGCAACGATTTCGATCTCTTGTTCATCTTATTTATAGAATAGATTAATGAACAATGAAATAAGATTTTAAATTATGAAAACGTTGAAATTCTTTTTAATGATGGCGGGGGTTATGATTGCTTCCATGACCTTCCAGTCCTGTCTGGATGATGATAATGATACGAACTGGGATCTTGTTTATCCCAATGCGCTTGTAACGGTAAAACCGCTGGGTGACAATTCTTTCTTTTTGCAGTTGGATGATAGTACGACCCTGCTGCCTGTAAACATGGCCGCCTCTCCTTATGGGAATAAAGAAGTAAGGGCTCTTGTCAACTTTAGCGAAGTGGACAAGCCGAGCCAGGGATACAGTAAGGCGGTTCAAATCAATTGGATGGATAGTATTCTTACAAAACCGATTGTTCCCGATTTGGGATTGGATAACGATAGCGTATACGGAACAGATCCCGTAGAGATCATTAATGACTGGGTTACCATTGCAGAAGACGGTTATCTGACTCTCCGCTTCAGAACACTCTTTGGAGATCAGAGGAAAGCTCATTTTGTAAACTTGTTGGCAAGTACGGATCCGGCCAAACCTTATGAAGTGGAATTCCGTCACAATGCCTATGGCGATGTTTACGGTGTAGAAAGAGATGGGTTAGTCGCATTTAATTTAGGCAGTTTGCCGGATACGGAAGGTCAGACAGTCAAGTTGAAATTGAAATGGAAATCATTCAGTGGAGACAAGTCTGCCGAATTCAATTATTCCACACGTAAATCAACAGTCCCAACCAATTCTTCCATTGCCAAGGAAAGAAGCGTAATAGAGCTGAAATAAAAACTACCTGAAGTGATTTGTATGGAAAAAATCCCGTATACTCATTTGTAAAATCCAGTGCACTGGATTTTACAAATGAGTATACGGGATCAATTCATTGAGTGCACTGGATTTTCAAGGCGGCGCAGTGCTTTTTTAGTCAGCCCCCTTATTATCTATTATACTATATATCAACTCTTATTTTAAGAAATTAACGGATTGAATAGGCATAAATCACAAAATCATTTTCATTGGATATATGGATGTTCAACATACCCTCTTTACCTGCCGTTGCGGTAAAATGTTCCCCTTTTCCGAACAGCGGAGTGCAATCCACCGTCTGGCCTTCGGCAAACCAAGTTTTGACTTCGGCCGTCTGATCGGGGTGTTTTTCCCGATAAACCAATAAATAACCCGTCTTCCCTTTCAAGGATTGAAAGCCCGTCCATGACTTTCCGGAAGGCTCCTCCCCGATAGGAAGGATGATCCCTTCGTGAAAATCATGTTGAATCGTCCGGTATTGCTCGATCAGCTTTCCGGTTGGAAAGGCTTCCGCCGGTAATCCGGTTCCTTCCATCCAAGCCAAAGGCTGCCCCGCCATCGTAATGGCAAAAAGATAGTCGAATGAATAATTGGCGGGAGCAAACGGGTCGTTTCCGTAATTCTTTCCATTGCGCCATTTATTCAGGAATTCCACTTGTATTTTTTCTGCGGGAACATATTTGGAAAGCATCCAGAGGTTACGCAAAGTCCAGTAAGGATAGTAATTAGTCCAATCGGTATAACGATTTTCCAGGAAGATATTGCCGTATTCATTAAAAAAGAAGTATCCGCCCCGGCGTCCGGCTGTTGCGTCCAGATTAAAAACAACCTGATTCCCTGTTTCGGACAAAACCTTGTCGAAAATCTTCCGCACGCGGATCTCAGAGAGTTTATTGGGAATGATCAGGCCGTCGATCTTGAATGTCCGGATGCCATATCTTTTATAAAGATCAATCATTGCCGCCGCATCTTTTTCCCAATCTTCATAGTCGTTCTGATAGCTGGGATTGAACCAGAGGCAGACCTCAATACCCAGCTTCTTCCCTCTTTGTACAATAGGACCCAGTCCGTCCGGATATTTTGCCTTATCAGGTTTCCAATAATCGGGATTACTCCAGATATTCTTGAACGAACCTCCCTGAAAGGCCGAATTGGCGCTCTTTCCCGATTGCCAACCGTCGTCGATCTGAAAATGAGAAATGCCTAACTTCGCCGCCGTTTCAAGCTCCTTCAGGCAAAAAGCCTCATTGACTTTCTTATCCTGACTTCGATCTCCCCAGGTATTCATCATAACCATTTCATCCCTTTCCGGTAAAAGTTTACGCACCTGTTTTTGATATAATCGTAAAGCGGCCAGGCGGTTCAATTCACCTCCCGCATAGACTCCCAGAACCGTACTATACGTTTTAGTCCACTCCGTTGCACTCAAATCTTTCCCGTCGATCCCCAGCCCCGTCACCATCAACTGGCCGAATTCCGAGATGAAATCCGCTTCCGGATAAGACAACTGCACACTCGAACAAGGCGCTTCTTTCAGGAAAAAGAGTCCTTTTTCATTCTCTTCATTTCGTGCGAAGAGAAGATTTCCCCGAAAATAATTTTTCCGGTAAGAAAGAGCCGTATAGGGCTTCACCAATGTATTATTACGATCCGTCACATCGAAAAACTCTACCGTTTCCAAATTCCAATGCCTGCCGGGAAAAGACAATTGGTCTAAAATCGGCATCAATGCCGTTTGCCCCATATCTTTAGTCGATTCTATATTCTTTAAATCCGCCTGGTTCTCACGTCCTCCTACCCAAACATCGTCCGTCTCTCCTTTTAAATAGGTGTCGCATGCAATCGCCGGACATCCTTCATAAATCCGGTAGACCCGCTTTACCTGCAATTTGCCCAGCGTATAGACGACCTGGCTTTCGAGGCAAGCCGGCCGGATTTCCGTTTCCGGCTTCCGTTCCAGCGACCAGCCGGCATCCGAGACGGGAACATTCTCTCCCGAAATAAGGAAATCGGGATGCTTGGCCGTATTGAACCAGGTGTAATGATTCTCCTTGTCGGTCAGAGAGTGGGTAATAAGATTCCCCTTATTCCAATAGAACTTACGTTCAATCAAGTTATTCCCTATCACCATTGTATCACGACTCAGATAACTATAGCAAGAATCACCGGCAAATCCGGGGATAGAAGAGATAAATGATAATAAAAACAAAATTACCACCGCATAGAGAGAGTGGTTTCCAAAGTTTTTCTGTTGATTCATATTAATATTTCATGGTCTTAAGGTTCAAAAATAATATTATTTTTTGATTTAAGAGTCAGGAGAAAGGGATATCTTATGTCATGCAATACCATCACTATGAGTACCTGCATGTCGCCATAGTAATGGTATTATTATTCTAATTATTGTACCGTCGGTTTTTCCTTCAATGTTCCGCCCTCATTGTATTGCTGGTTATTGGACAATCCCTTTTTGCCGACACCTTCCTTCATCAATAATTTCAATTCCTTCAGATGGTAACGGTAGATATCCCGGGGAGTCGCATCATATTTCTTGCAGAGCGAAGCAGCCATGCCGACTACTTCCCCCATCATGCCCGTTGTTCGCATGACGCGCACCGTACCCAGGGCAACATGCGTCACACTTATGTTACGACCGGCCATAAACAGATTGTCAATGTTCCGGGAATAAAGGCAACGATACGGGATCGGATAAGGATAAATCGGAGTATGCTTGGCTATGGATTTAAACTCTTTTTCGGGGAAATTGGCCGTATTCTTAGGATCCGGGTAATGAAGGTCGATCGTCCAGGTCGTGGAAGCCGTTCCGTCTTCATGAACCACATTCTTGCGGAGATCGTCTTCCTTCAGGATATAATCTCCCAACAAACGGCGGGATTCACGTTTCCCGGCGACATACGCCACCCATTCCAATTCCAGGTTCTTGTACATATTATTCTCTTTCAGGTTATTCTTCAGATAGCTCCAGTTTGAATAAACGACCAGTAGACCATAGTCACGGATACGTTCAAAGTCCTTGATCTGGTCAAAGTTCATTCCTGTCTCCCAAGTCCATTCTCCCATCGTCACCTTCTCATAGTTCTGATCATTGAAGGTCAGGCCATAGCTAAAGGAAGGAAAACCGGCCGGTTCCTTCTTATCTACCGAGTACCATTGCACCGAGGAGCCCATCGTCATTTTATCTGCTACTTCAGGGGCTGTCTCTTCACCGAACTCCTCCTTGCTTTCGCGTCCCATCGCATAGTCCGCACCGGCCAAATAACCGATCGTCCCATCGCCCGTACAGTCCGAAAATACCGGGGCCGAGAAGCTCAACTCTTCGCCCGTCTCGATATGTTTTGCCTGTANCTAAACAAAAAAAGTTTTTTTAAAAAATTCTTTTCTCGATTACTGTATTACAGGAGAATAGAGATTGTAGGATATAGAAATGGCAGAACATTTTATAGAACCTATTCTATACCATGGGATAAAAAAGAAATAGAAAGCTTTCTTTTAAAAAAAAGATGTAAATATTTATTTGCAATTAAATTTTTTTCTATTTTTACGCCTGTTTTGTAAGCAATATTGACATGCACCCCCTTCTTTTCGAGAAGAGGTCCTTTTAAACATAATTTATCTATAACTTTCCAAACATAGTATGATAGAAAGTAATTCCTATATATTCTAAAGTATTATTCCTTCCTTTTGCTAATATTAGTTCTCTTATTGAATCCACTAAAAAGTTAAATTTGATAGCCTTAAGTTCCCTTATAGCCACTTCTGATAAGGGACTAGATTCAGAAAAATGACTTTTTAAAGTTGGACTTTTCATTTAAGCTTCGCTAGTATATTTATCCTTGTAAGTTTACTAGGATTAATAACATACTTCAAACGCTTACACTATTGTTAATCAGCATATTTTATATTTACGCCGCAAGAAGCGAAGGACATATATAGGAAAAGATATGTTTTCTTTATTGTAGGCATCACAATCTTTCTTTTATAGAATAACCCAAAAAGAGAGCCGATGTTAGAAATCAATTGAACTTTACTCGAACATCCTCTTATTTAAGCATTCTATGTAGTGATAGTACGCCTACTCTATAATAAGTGTTAATACTGGATCATTTCCTGCAACGGTGTACCCAAATTACATGCCTCTTCTAAAGAAATAAATAATGACAGAAATCCTGCGCTTGATTAACCAGATGTACATAATCGGAATGCAACTCTTCCACTATTCTACCTATCTTATTATTTCATTATCGGTTTTTCCTTCAATGTTCCGCCCTCATTGTATTGCTGGTTATTGGACAATCCCTTTTTGCCGACACCTTCCTTCATCAATAATTTCAATTCCTTCAGATGGTAACGGTAGATATCCCGGGGAGTCGCATCGTATTTCTTGCAGAGCGAAGCAGCCATGCCGACTACTTCCCCCATCATGCCCGTCGTTCGCATGACGCGCACCGTACCCAGGGCAACATGCGTCACACTTATGTTACGACCGGCCATAAACAGATTGTCAATGTTCCGGGAATAAAGGCAACGATACGGGATCGGATAAGGATAAATCGGAGTATGCTTGGCTATGGATTTAAACTCTTTTTCGGGGAAATTGGCCGTATTCTTAGGATCCGGGTAATGAAGGTCGATCGTCCAGGTCGTGGAAGCCGTTCCGTCTTCATGAACCACATTCTTGCGGAGATCGTCTTCCTTCAGAATATAATCTCCCAACAAACGGCGGGATTCACGTTTTCCGGCGACATACGCCACCCATTCCAATTCCAGGTTCTTGTACATATTATTCTCTTTCAGGTTATTCTTCAGATAGCTCCAGTTTGAATAAACGACCAGTAGACCATAGTCACGGATACGTTCAAAGTCCTTGATCTGGTCAAAGTTCATTCCTGTCTCCCAAGTCCATTCTCCCATCGTCACCTTCTCACAGTTCTGATCATTGAAGGTCAGGCCATAGCTAAAGGAAGGAAAACCGGCCGGTTCCTTCTTATCTACCGAGTACCATTGCACCGAGGAGCCCATCGTCATTTTATCTGCTACTTCAGGGNATATTTCTTGCAGAGCGAAGCAGCCATGCCGACTACTTCCCCCATCATGCCCGTTGTTCGCATGACGCGCACCGTACCCAGGGCAACATGCGTCACACTTATGTTACGACCGGCCATAAACAGATTGTCAATGTTCCGGGAATAAAGGCAACGATACGGGATCGGATAAGGATAAATCGGAGTATGCTTGGCTATGGATTTAAACTCTTTTTCGGGGAAATTGGCCGTATTCTTAGGATCCGGGTAATGAAGGTCGATCGTCCAGGTCGTGGAAGCCGTTCCGTCTTCATGAACCACATTCTTGCGGAGATCGTCTTCCTTCAGGATATAATCTCCCAACAAACGGCGGGATTCACGTTTCCCGGCGACATACGCCACCCATTCCAATTCCAGGTTCTTGTACATATTATTCTCTTTCAGGTTATTCTTCAGATAGCTCCAGTTTGAATAAACGACCAGTAGACCATAGTCACGGATACGTTCAAAGTCCTTGATCTGGTCAAAGTTCATTCCTGTCTCCCAAGTCCATTCTCCCATCGTCACCTTCTCATAGTTCTGATCATTGAAGGTCAGGCCATAGCTAAAGGAAGGAAAACCGGCCGGTTCCTTCTTATCTACCGAGTACCATTGCACCGAGGAGCCCATCGTCATTTTATCTGCTACTTCAGGGGCTGTCTCTTCACCGAACTCCTCCTTGCTTTCGCGTCCCATCGCATAGTCCGCACCGGCCAAATAACCGATCGTCCCATCGCCCGTACAGTCCGAAAATACCGGGGCCGAGAAGCTCAACTCTTCGCCCGTCTCGATATGTTTTGCCTGTACGGACTGAATCGCGCCTCCATCCATCATCACTCCAAAGGCACGGAAGTTGGAAAACAGGCTGATGTTTTTCTCATTCGTTACAACCTCCCATTTCTTTGCATCCTCGTAATAATCGCCGGGCTGGGCGTTTCCTCCCTTTTCCGGTCCGAATTCTTTCTGGAGATTGCCCAGTTCCTTATAAGGGCCCGCTTCGATCCGTCCGCCCAGATGGACACGGATCTCCGAACTGTTGTTTCCCCCTAGTACCGGGCGATCATGGATCAAAGCCACTTTACACCCCAGGCGGGCAGCCGATACCGCCGCGCTGATACCAGCTACTCCCCCACCGACGACCACCAGATCATAACTTCCGGCATCCTGCGGTTGATCCGGAAGCCCCAATGCCTTCCTGCGGAAAGAGGATAGTTGTTTCAGGTCGGAAGGCGGCACATCTTTTTCATCCGTGGTAAAGTAAATCGCGTCACATCGGCCGTCAAAGCCCGTCAAATCACGAAGGGTCAGTTTCTGTTCACCCTCCTTCACTGAAACCTTTCCGGCGGACTGCCACATCCATTCCGTACCCTGCGTTCCCAGATCGGTCGCCAATCGTTTATTACCGACCAAAAGCGTAAACCGCCCCGGACCTTCCCCCTTATGCCAGGGGGAAGTCCAGTTATACGTACGAACGAATACATAATAGGTTCCTTTTTCCGGGAAAGTAATAGATGTCGTAGCGTCATTCACCGTTTTNGCCAAATAACCGATCGTCCCATCGCCCGTACAGTCCGAAAATACCGGGGCCGAGAAGCTCAACTCTTCGCCCGTCTCGATATGTTTTGCCTGTACGGACTGAATCGCGCCTCCATCCATCATCACTCCAAAGGCACGGAAGTTGGAAAACAGGCTGATGTTTTTCTCATTCGTTACAACCTCCCATTTCTTTGCATCCTCGTAATAATCGCCGGGCTGGGCGTTTCCTCCCTTTTCCGGTCCGAATTCTTTCTGGAGATTGCCCAGTTCCTTATAAGGGCCCGCTTCGATCCGTCCGCCCAGATGGACACGGATCTCCGAACTGTTGTTTCCCCCTAGTACCGGGCGATCATGGATCAAAGCCACTTTACACCCCAGGCGGGCAGCCGATACCGCCGCGCTGATACCAGCTACTCCCCCACCGACGACCACCAGATCATAACTTCCGGCATCCTGCGGTTGATCCGGAAGTCCCAATGCCTTCCTGCGGAAAGAGGATAGTTGTTTCAG
>NZ_LT799418.1:4516905-4521687 GCF_900162725.1 Parabacteroides sp. Marseille-P3160
TCACTCCAAAGGCACGGAAGTTGGAAAACAGGCTGATGTTTTTCTCATTCGTTACAACCTCCCATTTCTTTGCATCCTCGTAATAATCGCCGGGCTGGGCGTTTCCTCCCTTTTCCGGTCCGAATTCTTTCTGGAGATTGCCCAGTTCCTTATAAGGGCCCGCTTCGATCCGTCCGCCCAGATGGACACGGATCTCCGAACTGTTGTTTCCCCCTAGTACCGGGCGATCATGGATCAAAGCCACTTTACACCCCAGGCGGGCAGCCGATACCGCCGCGCTGATACCAGCTACTCCCCCACCGACGACCACCAGATCATAACTTCCGGCATCCTGCGGTTGATCCGGAAGCCCCAATGCCTTCCTGCGGAAAGAGGATAGTTGTTTCAGGTCGGAAGGCGGCACATCTTTTTCATCCGTGGTAAAGTAAATCGCGTCACATCGGCCGTCAAAGCCCGTCAAATCACGAAGGGTCAGTTTCTGTTCACCCTCCTTCACTGAAACCTTTCCGGCGGACTGCCACATCCATTCCGTACCCTGCGTTCCCAGATCGGTCGCCAATCGTTTATTACCGACCAAAAGCGTAAACCGCCCCGGACCTTCCCCCTTATGCCAGGGGGAAGTCCAGTTATACGTACGAACGAATACATAATAGGTTCCTTTTTCCGGGAAAGTAATAGATGTCGTAGCGTCATTCACCGTTTTTCCCAGCCCATGAGCCAGCAAGTAGGAAGAGCCCATCAGGTCCATAAACTGCTGGTCAACTACCCAGCCTCCCTTTTGTTGAAAGCTCTCCGCCTCCACAAAAAGAGAGGCGGCTCGTGCCGACATCACACTTATAAATAACAAAAGAAGTAAGATTGCATTGCTTTTTCTCATAATAATATTCTATTTATATTCCAACCATGTAGTCACGTTTGTATCTGTATCCGAGATGAACCGGATCCAGCGGGCCTGAAAAGATTCAGGGAACAGATCTGTCTGTTTTTCTCCCGGCTGAACGGTATAGACGGCGTATTCCATCCAATCCCCATTCCCTGTCGGATCCACTTCCACCGTTATTTTTACCGGTTTTGAAGATTGATGCGATAAGGTTAACGTACGTTGGTCATAAAAACCAATTAAGTAAGGGTCGGAAGGAATCTTCGCCTTTACATCGGATTCCACCCAAGGACCTCCCTTGCCAACCGGTTTCCCTAATTTCCAAAGGTCGTCGATCACTCCTGCCCATACAGCCGCTTTCCCGTCTTCCGATACAATCACATGCGGATTGTTTTTACCCTCTTCCGGCGTAAGGCCTGTAAAGATAAGCATTCCGCGATAAGAAGCATAGTCGTTGATCCGGTAAGAATGGGAGGCGATCGGACGGATTTTAGCATATCCATCGGCATTTTCGGCCGGCAACTCATAGAAAGTACCATGACAGTTTAACAAATCACGCTCGGTTGCCACCTCACGGCAAATGCGTAATACTCCCTGATTGGTTAGAGAAGTATAGGTCTCATCGCCTAATGGAAGCCGCCATCTGCGTCCTTTATCATCCACTATCAACACAGAGCCCTTCTCAATCTCAACGGCTTGCTGCGGAATCGCAAATTTCTCCCGGATAAAATCAGCCGTCTTAACATCATCCTTACGTTCCAGCTTTAGTTGTTCACCCATCTCATAATAACCCGTTTCAGAGGTTTTACCATCGATTGTCGTGTTGGCCAATAATCCAAGCGCCCGGCGATTATCCCCTAAACCATAAAGCAATCCACCCAAAGCAGATGTTTCCTTGATTTCCGTCAGACCTTTAAAGATTGCATCCGGAGCATTCTGTCTCCGGTCGGCAATGGTATAGGAAAACGTTAGAGTCAATGTTGTTCCCCGATCTGATTTGGCCCGAATCCATTCTCCCGTCTCTGCGGAAACAAAATCGACATTCACCGCCTTTCCGGCTTCCAACTTTACGGTCTTGAGCTCCGTCCATTGATTGTTCCCCTTCTTATCCACTTCATACGTAATAGAAACCGGGATATTGCCATCATTTTTCACCCAGCTTTGACGATGGGGCCAGCCACTGAATAGAAACGGTTCCGAATATTCATTCGCTTTCACCTTTTCTTTCGCCCACACAGCTCCCTCGGCTGTCGCCGGACCTAATTCGTCAGGCTTGGAAACGGAAGTAAACCACAAGTTGGAATTGGACTGTCCGGGACCTTCTATATTCCCCTTGGCTTTCCGTTTATTCAGAAATTCCTTTTGGGCAGAGTCGTCGCAACCGAAGACCAATTGATCGTTCCATCTGGCAAAATCACCGATCACCTTCAGATAGGCGGAACGGGGACGAATGCCTGTGCTGTTGGCGACAGTAAACGTCCCGGGGAAATGCCAGAACATCCCATGCATCGTCATCAGATAATCCGGCTTTTCTTCCGTACCCACATTCCGGATCCGAGGCCATTCCGTATTCCATCCATGGGCTCCGTCGTAACTATGACTTGCTTTCGGCAAACGATAAAACGTCCATCCTTTATCAGGCTCGCGAACACCCAGCAGAATGGATTTATGATCCCATCCTACCGCCCAGAGGGGATCAGTCTCCGGATTCGCATTTCCATAGATTCCGCCGGGGCCGGTTATTTCCGTAAACTGATTGCGCCGAACCAGTTTCCACTCCTTTCCATTCCATTCGGAAAGGGAACCGGCTTCAACATCGAATTTATGCAACGCCTCCTCGGTCGCTTCCCCGTTATTGGAATAAACCAAAACGCCCTGACCGGAATACAGGCCTTTCCCATGGGCGCCCTTCAGCAAATCGTTGGGTGGATTGACATCGGAATCCTTATGCTCTTTTTTAATTACATTCCCGTCTTTATACAGCTCCGTGACCTTTAACAAATGGACATCTACCTCATAGAAACCCTCCTCCATCGTTCCGATATACAATTTATTCGCAGGATCAGTCAAATGGCGAGCGGTTCCCGTATATCTGCCCGGAGCTTCCTGCCAGGGAATGACCCGCACGCCGCCGGTACTATCTATCGCATAAGGACCGATAAATAACTGATTCGATTCCCGGTGGATCATCCGGTTGGCAGGCGTTCCACCGATACTCTCCGGACGAACCGTTTGCTTATAGTCCGACGATATCTCATACAGCTTATCCGACGAGCCATAAGGCAAGTGGGGACCGTAAGTGATAACCCAGAGGCGACCCGCCCAGGGAACAACTGCACCCGTACCGCATTCGCCCTCGTTATTATAGTAGGCTAAACCGGGATAAATACCCGAAATCGAATCGGGTATTTCAGAATTATTTTTCTGAGTTGAACAACTCAAAGTGGTCAATATTGCCACTCCTAAAGCACAAGTTTTTAAATTCATAATGATCATTTATAGAATAAAGGCTCCTCAAATTTATAAGGATAAATAGAGGAGCCTACTATTTTTAGACTAAAATTATTCCTTCTTTCTTTTAATAACCGGGATTTTGCTTCAAATTCTCGTTAATAAGTACTTCTTTTGTAGGAATTGGCCATAGGTACTGTCTATCGTCCCAAGCACGTTGTGACAAGACCGCAATTTGTCCGGCTTTTTCCATCTCAGTGAAATCAGGAACGCCATCTTCATCAATTTTAGGAGTCGTCGGCCAAAACCAAAGTCCTTTATCCGCCACTTTTTCTTTCAATAAAGAAGCCGGATACAAAATTCCGTAACTTTTGTTTCTCAAGGCCTTGCTTGCCAATTTCCAACGGACAAGATCCATATAACGAAGACCTTCCTTTGCAAATTCCATCCGACGTTCCAAACGTACAATCCTACGTAATTCAGACTGTGTCGTTGTTATCACTTTAGGATATTGACCGGAAGCGGAAACAGGCACACCATAGGCCCGCGCCCGGACTAAATTAATCGCATTCAATACCGATTCGTCAATTTGATTTAATTCGATCTTAGCTTCGGCATAGATCAATAAGACATCGGCATAGCGAATGATAATCTTATCCGGATCGGCATCATTTCCATTCTCCAACCAGGTTTCATCTATTCCTTTTTTCCATACCAACGCATTAAAAGAAGCAAACTGCGCATTCGCACGATTATCATTATTCTTTTGCATCTTACCCGTATTATAATTCATCACGTTGATCGCATCCGGATGCGGATCATAATCAAAACCAAGGTGGCCGGTACCGAAAGCAACAATAGTGGCGCTACATCGTGGATCCCTGTTATCAAACGGCCTTTGAGGGTTAAACAAGGGGGATTCATCGATCGGAAGTCCATCCGTACAGAGAAAAGCGGCTAATAGATCCCACGAAGGATCCATGGCTGCCCAACCTCCCGGATTCCGGGTAATTGCATTCAGAACCGTACCGTTACCAATCGTGACTTTGTTTACAATCGAACGTGGAATGACAAAAATAGATTCTTCCGCATTTCGGGTTGTTGTCAAAAACAAGTTCGTAAAATCAGAGTGCAATTTGTATTTATCCAAATCCATACAGGCCTTAGCCGCTTCAGCCGCTATCGCCCAATCACCATTATACAATGCAAAACGGGCTTTTAATGCCAATGCCGCTCCTTTAGTCGCCCTTTGAGAGCTGGAGCCACTATAAGAAACCGGCAAATGAGCGGCCGCTTTATCAAAATCCTCATAGACTTTCGGAATGATTTCCGATTTAGGAGAACGTCCGATCTTAAAAGCATCTTCTATACTAATTACTTCCGTCACATACACAACATCTCCAAAATGTGAAATCAAACGGGCGTACATACTTGCTCTGGCAAAATAGGCT
>NZ_LT799418.1:4521715-4757230 GCF_900162725.1 Parabacteroides sp. Marseille-P3160
TTCCGTAGATTCCACCGGGACCCGTTATTTCGGTAAACTGATTCCGTCGTACCAGTTTCCAGTCTTTCCCATTCCATTCGGAAAGAGAACCGGCTTCCACATCGAATTTATGCAAAGCCTCTTGTGTCGCTTCCCCGTTATTGGAATAAACCAAAACGCCCTGACCGGAATACAGGCCTTTCCCATGGGCGCCCTTCAGCAAATCGTTGGGTGGATTGACATCGGAATCCTTATGCTCTTTTTTAATTACATTCCCGTCTTTATACAGCTCCGTGACCTTTAACAAATGGACATCTACCTCATAGAAACCCTCCTCCATCGTTCCGATATACAATTTATTCGCAGGATCAGTCAAATGACGAGCTGTTCCCGTATATCTGCCCGGAGCTTCCTGCCAGGGAATGACCCGCACGGTACCGACACTATCAATTGCATAAGGGCCGATAAACAGTTGGTTCGATTCCTTATGGATCATCCGGTTGGCAGGCGTTCCACCGATACTCTCCGGACGAACCGTTTGCTTATAGTCCGACGATATCTCATACAGCTTATCCGACGAGCCATAAGGCAAGTGGGGACCGTAAGTGATAACCCAGAGGCGACCCGCCCAGGGAACAACTGCACCCGTACCGCATTCGCCCTCGTTATTATAGTAGGCTAAACCGGGATAAATACCCGAAATCGAATCGGCAATAAATTGTGATTGCTTTGAAGCCGAATAAGCAACGTCAAATAACAAAATAAAGAAACAGAAAGAAACTATTTTTACTTTCATGGTCGATCCATCTTTTTTATACATACACCAAACAGAATTCTACCTAAAAACAATTGATGCTATTTTGTAATTTTCAAAAGAACTTTTTCTGTGTAAAAAGTATCAACTGCGGTGGGCTCAGGTAAATAAATCGTTGAATAATAAATAGGTTGCTTAACATCAACATCCGTTAAATTCATCTCTTTTTTCAATATTTCTGTTGTAAATATTTGCTCTTCATTGGAATTTTCTTTTGAAACATAAAATAGTTTTATACCATATTCTGTTGAAGAATAAGCACCTCCCCACGCTATCTTCAGGATAGAATCCCCTATAGCCTCTACTGATTTAACATATTTATTTAGTAGCGATGATGCAAATTTTTCTCCGTAAACATTTGCATTATATTCATCAATAACTGACATATTTTTATATTTGTCACGCGTAACAAGATTTAATGTATAATTTCCTTCAGAGATGATCTTCTCGTTTTTCCCAATAAAAAGTTCAATAGGTTCAGTTATATTCCGATCTTCTGCGATAGGTATAATAAGAGAATCTCCTTTCTGAGACCAATAAACGCATAATTCCACCGCACGAGGATCAGACATCCAGAACTGTAAAAGGAAGCGCTCATTACCGGAATATATCTTAACCGAATCTGATTTCGCTATATAAATTATCTCTCCTTTAGAAAGATATGGATCTAAGCTTTCGTTCATATCTGAACAAGCTGTATATAGCAACAATAAAATTATACTCACGCAATATCGTTTTTTCATAATCATTGTTTTTAATTGTTTTTTTATTCTATCGCTTTACCCCAAAATGATAATTCATTTAAATGCAATGCATTTGTTTTAGTCCATGTTTCTATACATCTAAAGCGTATATAACGAACAGGTATAACATCATCCGGAAATTCGTATTCTTCTCCAGCTTCAGCATAAGCTTTATCTTCCGCTGTAACAACAGTAGATTCATTACCTGAAGGTTTATGGCTCTCACATTCCAATAGCCGAACCCAGCCATCCCAATTTGCCGGATCTTTTACTGAATTGAAATCAGTTGTACCCCAAAACTCAAAATAACGAGGATTATGCAATGAATAAGCATAATTTGTACGTCCCCAGACTTTAGTTCTTGATAATTTATAAATATGCCCTAAATCAACTGTAAAATAAGGTTTCGGATCCCCGGCAGAGAGATAATATTTACTATCATCACCAGTCGCAATGCCATCCCATAACTTATTCCAACCATTACTCCACGCAGAAGCAGCATACCCTGGGGCTAATGGCAATTCTTTGAATTCATTACTTGGTAGTTTCACTTCAAACAAAGGCTTTAAAATAGTGATTAAAGTATCCGTATAGTTTTGATAAATATCTCTGATAAAGATACAAAATTTTTGAGGAATAGTATCTAAACCACGGACAGCACCGCTTCCTTCTTTTTCTTTCGAATAAATGGTTTCCAGATCAATAAATTCATCTTCTTCTTTTTTATAAACCTCAACTACTATTTGTTCGTTTAGAAGGTTTTCCCAAATCATTTTAATTCCGCCCCAACTTTCATAGACATTCAAAGATTCATAAATCTTATAGATAGGAGAATCTAATGGTTCTATTTCTATATAAAGAGGAGCTGATTCATTTTGGCTCCGATCAACAGTTATTAACTCAATTGTTTGTTTCTTAGATTTTCCGAAACCATAAATATAGAGTTCATTCTTAAAAACCGAAGCTCTCTCCTCCTTTATATTACCTAACGTGTTTTTATATACAGCCTTAACATATAAAAGATCTGTTTCATTCGGTAACTTATAGGATATTTTCACTTTCCCTTCCATGTTCTCTACTACCGGTTCTGATATTTGTTGAGGAGCTATATCATCAACCGGATATTGCCCAACATATTCTTCTTTACAACTGCAAAGTAGCAAAAAAAGAATCATTATATTTATATATATATTCTTCATTGTTTTTATTTTAAAAAGATTTTTAATCCCAAAATGGATTTTGAACTAAATTATTATTCACACGAATAGAATAAGTACGTATCGGCCAAAGGTATTCTTTTGTAGTAAAATTTAAATTATCAAGAGTAAGTACTTGATAATATTCTCCTTCATTATTTGCTTCAATATTCCATGCTCGAATTGGGCCAGGAATAATTGATTGAGCTTTTTTCCATCGCCGTAAATCCCAAAAGCGTTTACTCTCAAAACTTAATTCTATCATACGCTCCTGCTGAATAATATCTCGTAAGCCCTCTTTTGTTTCAGGTTTATTAGGAATTTTAGAATGTTTTTCCCAACTATCCAATACTCCATCTAATCCTGCACGCCTTCTCACTAAATCAATAAATCTAAACGCCATTTCGGAAGGTCCGTCTATTTCGTTTAATGCTTCAGCGTATAATAGATATAAATCAGCCATCCGAATAATAGGGCAGCTATATCTATAAAAAACTGCAGCCCCATTGGTATTTACTGTCGTTTTAATATGACTCGGTTTCTTTGCCCAATATCCCGTAATGGAATAACGATAACTTCCGGCCTTTCCTGAAGTTTCTCCTTGTTTCATTGCCATTGGCCAAGCAGCATCAGTGACCGGAGTTTCCCCAACATCTTTATAACGTCCATTACCGAACCAATAACTCCCGTCAAAAGCAAGATTAGCATAGAATCGGGGTTCTCTATTCATATTAATTTTAGCTGTACGAAATCCTTTTTGTATATAGTAAAAGTGAGAATCAGGAGCTTTATCCACGGAAAATCGATTCTCATAATCATAAGAGTTATCTTCTTGGATAGGAACTCCATTATTTGAATAATATAGCTCAACCATTCTGAATGTAGGAACGATCATACCTTTCCATGGAGCCGTGTTTTGCATATTTACAGTAAAAAAAGGCGTTGCATGATATTGATAATTATAGGTAGTGTTTTTCGTCATTCCCCAAATCATTTCTCTATTATATCGATCGGAATAGACACAACGTAAAGTATTCAAAAGACGGGTAGTATCAGATAATGTATATATCGGATCATCAAATTCATATAAATCATGACCAGCTAATAGACATGTATCAATTGCGTTTTTACAAGCGATCGCCGCTTTTTCCCATTTTAAAGCATCATATTGTTGAGGGAATAATTTTGTTCCACGATTGTCTGCCAAAGAAAAATAATCCGGATTCCCATTAAACAAAGGACTAGCTGAAGTAACTAATATTTCTGCCTTTATCGCCAGGGCAATCGGTTGTGTAATACGTCCCATATCGGTAGATACTTGTTCTATTGAAATTGGTAAGTGCGGAACGGCCTCATCAATAAGTTGAATAACATAATTAACACAATCATCCCAAGTATCCCTATAAACACGCACTTCTTCCGTAGTGGCTTCAACCGAGAAATTCGTCTTCATTAAAGGAATTGGGCCATACATTCTCATCAAATAATAATGATAAAAAGCCTTTAGAAATTTGACCTCCGCTATCCAACGTTCTTTCTCTTCGCCCTCAAGTTGAGGTCCAACTTGATCAGCACTCTCTATAAATGTATTGCAATTACGAATTCCTTGCCAAAGATTTTTCCCATAATTAAGCCCATCCCAATAATTCAAATAAGGATTATTACTCGTTTGACGACCTAATTTGATATAAAAAGGATAATAGTCTCCGACGCTTCCAGATGCTTCTTTCATATCTTCAAAATTCCAAGTTTCATCACTTCCCATAATTGCCGGATCCCTTGCAGGCTCCCCGATATTAGGCATATAATTATAACATGTTGCTAAGAATTTTTCAGCTCCGACTTTGTCCCGAAATGCGTAATCTATTGTTGCAATATTATCTGGTGCAATATCTAAGTAATCAGAACAAGAACCACAAATAAGAATAATTCCCAAGAATAGATTGTAATATAATTGTTTCATATTCATTTATATTTTAAAAAGTTACCTGAATCCCTATGTTGTAAACTTTCTGCGTCGGATAAGCAAGTCCATTTCCGGCCATTTCCGGATCCCACATTTTAAAGTTGCTAAAGGTCAATAAGTTTGTCCCACTAAAATAGAGACGGCAATTCTTTAAATAAAGGCGTTTTATCCATTGTTCATTTAAAGAATATCCTATTTCTAATGATTTCAAACGCATAAAAGATCCATCCCTCATAAACCAAGAACTTTGTTTAGCATTGTTTTCAATCACTTTCCCTGATAATCTTGGCCAAAGGGCATATATGTTACGATTATCTTCAGACCAATGCTCCTTTGCATAGGCTTGAAGTAATTGGTTCTGATAAATAATCCCTGAATTTTTTTCTGTATCATCATAGGTATATGAAACAAAAGGAGCTGTTGCATTTACATCAATCCAAAAAGACTCTCTGCCCAATCCTTGAAAAAAACAGGAGAAATCAAAAGCCTTATATCCTGTGGAAAAACCAAAACCATATACAATTTCCGGTTCTGTGGGATAACCAATAGGGACCTTATCTTCATCTGTAATCTTACCATCTCCATCAATATCTCTATATTTAATATCTCCGGCCATATAATCACCAAATTGAACAGGAGAATTGGCAACTTCCTCTTCATCCACAAATAAACGTTCTGCGACAAATCCCCATTGTTGTGATACAGGACGGCCAATATGAGATAACCAAGGAGTATCGGTCTTATCAATATCCTCGTATTCAGTATATTTCGATTTCGAATATGTAAAGTTTAAACGTCCGCTTAGCCACCAATCTTTATTAAACACTTTTTGTATATCCACTGATAAATCCAGACCTTTAGCTTTCGCTACTCCTAAATTAGATTGAGGTGTTGCCATCAATCCCATTGTTGTAGGCAAATAACTTCTCGTTTGTAAGATATTCGTTCTTTTTTCCGTATAATAATCTGCTTGAAAATCAACCATATTAAACAGACGAGTTTCGACACCTAAATTCACTTTAGTCGATTTTTCCCAAGTAATCAATTCATTTGGATATTTACTTATTGAAATTCCATTTACATGATAGCCATATTCATCCCCCCAATCTGTTCCAAAACTAGAGTTATCCATATTTACCTCTGATAAATAAAAAAAACGATGTTCTGTATTACCTATTGCATCATTGCCGACAAGTCCATACGTTCCTTTCAATTTCAACATATTAATATATTGGGAAAGTCCTTTCCCCCAAAAATTCTCATTAGAGACAATCCAACCGACTCCAACTGAAGGGAAAAAACCAAAACGTTCATTTTTAGCAAATCTTTCAGAGCCATTATAACCAAAATTAAATTCACTAAAATAACGAGTATCAAAATCATAGGTAAAACGACCAGAAATACCCAAATTCCGCTGAGGCAACGACTGTGTTAAAGAAGATGCTCCACCATCCAAGCTATTACGGGCTGTAAAGACCAGCAATCCGCTTACACCGTGTTTTTCGTCAAATGTACGATCATAGTTTATAGCTCCTTCGAAATAAGTACTTGCGGTTACTTGTTTTGTTCCCGGTGAATAGGTCAAATAGTCTGTCCCGGTAGTTGGGTTCAATCCTAATAAGGTATAAGAATCTTCATACTTGTCATACCCTCCGACTGAATAATAAAATGGTGAGTATGCTCTAGAAACGTCAAAATAAGAATAACGTGTCGTACTAAATAATCCACGAACATTTAAACCTTCAGTAATAAAATCCAGTTTCTGTTTTAATTCGAATTGTGCTAACATCGTTGTTTTTGAATATTCTTTATATCCTTTAACCATATCAGCATATGGATTTAAATATTTCCCCTTATCATAGTTTCCAAATAAAATATGTTTTGTGTTTTTGTTATATTCGTCCGGAATATAAAAAGGAGGAAATAATACCGGATTTGTACGCATTATCTTTTTATATAAATCACTACCACCATCTAACGGACCGGAATAATCGTCAAATGCCCCATGCAAACGAACAACAGCTTCTGTTGTTTTTGTAACATTAATGTTCACATTAGATCGTAATAAATATCGCTTCAAATCAATATTATTATTGAAATTATTTCTTTTATCCATTTTCATAATTCCATTGTCTTGATTAAAAGTAGCCGCTATATAATAACGAGCAATTTTGCCACCACCGCTCAAATTAAAATTTACACGATGATTTAATGTTTGATTTTTTAACAGATTTTCTTTCCAGTCAATTCTCGGATATACCATCGAATTCTTTCCCTTTATAGTATTGTCTATCTTTTCTCTGGAATAAGGAGCCATATCTAACGGATTACGAGTAAGTACAGCTTCATTATTCAATTCCATATAAGTTATAGGATCTGCAAAATTAACGTCTTTAGTAGGTTTGGAAATTGAAGTCTCATAACGCACGGTGATTGTTGCAGGTCCCTCTTTCCCCTCTTTTGTGGTTACAAGAATCACACCATTAGCCCCTCTCGCTCCGTACAAAGCAGTTGCCGTTGCATCCTTCATTATTGAAAAACTAGCAATATCATCTGGTTGTAAACGTGCTAAATCCGAAGAAGACATCTCTACTCCATCTATTAAGATTAGAGGTCCCTTTGCATAGGTTAATGATGTTACTCCTCTGACAAAGAAAGTTGCATCATCTTGCCCTGGCTCGCCAGTACGCTGATAGGAGATTAAACCAGCAATACGTCCAGCCAATGCAGTCGTCAGATTACTGCTTGGTATCTTCAAATCACCCGGTTTAACTGTTGATATTGATGCGAGAACGCTCTCCTTTTTTTGTTTGGAAAAAGCAACTACGGTTACTTCTTCTAGTTCATCGGTTTTGGGTTTCATTATTATAAGCAATTCTTTTTTCCCTTTTATAGGAATCTCTTGGTCTTGCATTCCTAAAAAAGAAACACTTAATTTATCTTCAGAGGAAACATTAATTTGAAATGTTCCATCCAAATCTGTCGCAACTCCTCTTGTACTACCTACAACAGTGATATTTACACCTGGTAAAGATTCTCCTTGTTCGTCAACAACCTTACCGGAAATAGTGGTTCCTTTTTGTACCACCGAAGGGAATGCAGGAGAGTAAAAGAGCATTCCAATGAAGAGAAAGAGAATTTTTAGAAAAATAGATAAAGTTACCTGGTTTGTTTCCATAAACCATTTGTTTTTCATCATAGCTTTAATAGATTAAAATTTAACAAAATTCAGTTTAGAATCAGATTTTATGAAAATCAGAGAAATGAAAGATCATTCATCCCAATCTCCAAAATCGGATAAGTTCAATCATGGGCTTTTTCAAAGAAGGGTTATTCCCTATAAAATAAATCTGCAAGTTTTCATGAATTTTTCTCTTCGATCGACGATAGGATATTCATTGTTGCCAAGAAGAAATAACATTGTACAAAAAAATAAATCATTTAATTTACACATAATAATAGTATTTAGTTAAACAATCAGATAGTCAATCAATTATATCAATGATTCCTCGCGAATGCTTCTCTATAAACAAAACTTGTCATAGTCGACTAATTATGACGTCATAAACAACTTCGGTTAACAATAATGCAAAATAATTCATGCCTTATAATTCTTCTTCTCGAAAAGAAGGGGGGCGATATTTAAATATTCATAGCTACTATCGAATGCCATTATTTTCACCCGGCAAACAATAAGACGAGCCACCGGATGAAAGATTCGGCATTCAAATGATTTCTAAACAAAAAAAGTTTTTTTAAAAAATTCTTTTCTCGATTACTGTATTACAGGAGAATAGAGATTGTAGGATATAGAAATGGCAGAACATTTTATAGAACCTATTCTATACCATGGGATAAAAAAGAAATAGAAAGCTTTCTTTTAAAAAAAAGATGTAAATATTTATTTGCAATTAAATTTTTTTCTATTTTTACGCCTGTTTTGTAAGCAATATTGACATGCACCCCCTTCTTTTCGAGAAGAGGTCCTTTTAAACATAATTTATCTATAACTTTCCAAACATAGTATGATAGAAAGTAATTCCTATATATTCTAAAGTATTATTCCTTCCTTTTGCTAATATTAGTTCTCTTATTGAATCCACTAAAAAGTTAAATTTGATAGCCTTAAGTTCCCTTATAGCCACTTCTGATAAGGGACTAGATTCAGAAAAATGACTTTTTAAAGTTGGACTTTTCATTTAAGCTTCGCTAGTATATTTATCCTTGTAAGTTTACTAGGATTAATAACATACTTCAAACGCTTACACTATTGTTAATCAGCATATTTTATATTTACGCCGCAAGAAGCGAAGGACATATATAGGAAAAGATATGTTTTCTTTATTGTAGGCATCACAATCTTTCTTTTATAGAATAACCCAAAAAGAGAGCCGATGTTAGAAATCAATTGAACTTTACTCGAACATCCTCTTATTTAAGCATTCTATGTAGTGATAGTACGCCTACTCTATAATAAGTGTTAATACTGGATCATTTCCTGCAACGGTGTACCCAAATTACATGCCTCTTCTAAAGAAATAAATAATGACAGAAATCCTGCGCTTGATTAACCAGATGTACATAATCGGAATGCAACTCTTCCACTATTCTACCTATCTTATTATTTCATTATCGGTTTTTCCTTCAATGTTCCGCCCTCATTGTATTGCTGGTTATTGGACAATCCCTTTTTGCCGACACCTTCCTTCATCAATAATTTCAATTCCTTCAGATGGTAACGGTAGATATCCCGGGGAGTCGCATCGTATTTCTTGCAGAGCGAAGCAGCCATGCCGACTACTTCCCCCATCATGCCCGTNTTCTCGGATATACCATCGAATTCTTTCCCTTTATAGTATTGTCTATCTTTTCTCTGGAATAAGGAGCCATATCTAACGGATTACGAGTAAGTACAGCTTCATTATTCAATTCCATATAAGTTATAGGATCTGCAAAATTAACGTCTTTAGTAGGTTTGGAAATTGAAGTCTCATAACGCACGGTGATTGTTGCAGGTCCCTCTTTCCCCTCTTTTGTGGTTACAAGAATCACACCATTAGCCCCTCTCGCTCCGTACAAAGCAGTTGCCGTTGCATCCTTCATTATTGAAAAACTAGCAATATCATCTGGTTGTAAACGTGCTAAATCCGAAGAAGACATCTCTACTCCATCTATTAAGATTAGAGGTCCCTTTGCATAGGTTAATGATGTTACTCCTCTGACAAAGAAAGTTGCATCATCTTGCCCTGGCTCGCCAGTACGCTGATAGGAGATTAAACCAGCAATACGTCCAGCCAATGCAGTCGTCAGATTACTGCTTGGTATCTTCAAATCACCCGGTTTAACTGTTGATATTGATGCGAGAACGCTCTCCTTTTTTTGTTTGGAAAAAGCAACTACGGTTACTTCTTCTAGTTCATCGGTTTTGGGTTTCATTATTATAAGCAATTCTTTTTTCCCTTTTATAGGAATCTCTTGGTCTTGCATTCCTAAAAAAGAAACACTTAATTTATCTTCAGAGGAAACATTAATTTGAAATGTTCCATCCAAATCTGTCGCAACTCCTCTTGTACTACCTACAACAGTGATATTTACACCTGGTAAAGATTCTCCTTGTTCGTCAACAACCTTACCGGAAATAGTGGTTCCTTTTTGTACCACCGAAGGGAATGCAGGAGAGTAAAAGAGCATTCCAATGAAGAGAAAGAGAATTTTTAGAAAAATAGATAAAGTTACCTGGTTTGTTTCCATAAACCATTTGTTTTTCATCATAGCTTTAATAGATTAAAATTTAACAAAATTCAGTTTAGAATCAGATTTTATGAAAATCAGAGAAATGAAAGATCATTCATCCCAATCTCCAAAATCGGATAAGTTCAATCATGGGCTTTTTCAAAGAAGGGTTATTCCCTATAAAATAAATCTGCAAGTTTTCATGAATTTTTCTCTTCGATCGACGATAGGATATTCATTGTTGCCAAGAAGAAATAACATTGTACAAAAAAATAAATCATTTAATTTACACATAATAATAGTATTTAGTTAAACAATCAGATAGTCAATCAATTATATCAATGATTCCTCGCGAATGCTTCTCTATAAACAAAACTTGTCATAGTCGACTAATTATGACGTCATAAACAACTTCGGTTAACAATAATGCAAAATAATTCATGCCTTATAATTCTTCTTCTCGAAAAGAAGGGGGGCGATATTTAAATATTCATAGCTACTATCGAATGCCATTATTTTCACCCGGCAAACAATAAGACGAGCCACCGGATGAAAGATTCGGCATTCAAATGATTTCTAAACAAAAAAAGTTTTTTTAAAAAATTCTTTTCTCGATTACTGTATTACAGGAGAATAGAGATTGTAGGATATAGAAATGGCAGAACATTTTATAGAACCTATTCTATACCATGGGATAAAAAAGAAATAGAAAGCTTTCTTTTAAAAAAAAGATGTAAATATTTATTTGCAATTAAATTTTTTTCTATTTTTACGCCTGTTTTGTAAGCAATATTGACATGCACCCCCTTCTTTTCGAGAAGAGGTCCTTTTAAACATAATTTATCTATAACTTTCCAAACATAGTATGATAGAAAGTAATTCCTATATATTCTAAAGTATTATTCCTTCCTTTTGCTAATATTAGTTCTCTTATTGAATCCACTAAAAAGTTAAATTTGATAGCCTTAAGTTCCCTTATAGCCACTTCTGATAAGGGACTAGATTCAGAAAAATGACTTTTTAAAGTTGGACTTTTCATTTAAGCTTCGCTAGTATATTTATCCTTGTAAGTTTACTAGGATTAATAACATACTTCAAACGCTTACACTATTGTTAATCAGCATATTTTATATTTACGCCGCAAGAAGCGAAGGACATATATAGGAAAAGATATGTTTTCTTTATTGTAGGCATCACAATCTTTCTTTTATAGAATAACCCAAAAAGAGAGCCGATGTTAGAAATCAATTGAACTTTACTCGAACATCCTCTTATTTAAGCATTCTATGTAGTGATAGTACGCCTACTCTATAATAAGTGTTAATACTGGATCATTTCCTGCAACGGTGTACCCAAATTACATGCCTCTTCTAAAGAAATAAATAATGACAGAAATCCTGCGCTTGATTAACCAGATGTACATAATCGGAATGCAACTCTTCCACTATTCTACCTATCTTATTATTTCATTATCGGTTTTTCCTTCAATGTTCCGCCCTCATTGTATTGCTGGTTATTGGACAATCCCTTTTTGCCGACACCTTCCTTCATCAATAATTTCAATTCCTTCAGATGGTAACGGTAGATATCCCGGGGAGTCGCATCGTATTTCTTGCAGAGCGAAGCAGCCATGCCGACTACTTCCCCCATCATGCCCGTCGTTCGCATGACGCGCACCGTACCCAGGGCAACATGCGTCACACTTATGTTACGACCGGCCATAAACAGATTGTCAATGTTCCGGGAATAAAGGCAACGATACGGGATCGGATAAGGATAAATCGGAGTATGCTTGGCTATGGATTTAAACTCTTTTTCGGGGAAATTGGCCGTATTCTTAGGATCCGGGTAATGAAGGTCGATCGTCCAGGTCGTGGAAGCCGTTCCGTCTTCATGAACCACATTCTTGCGGAGATCGTCTTCCTTCAGGATATAATCTCCCAACAAACGGCGGGATTCACGTTTCCCGGCGACATACGCCACCCATTCCAATTCCAGGTTCTTGTACATATTATTCTCTTTCAGGTTATTCTTCAGATAGCTCCAGTTTGAATAAACGACCAGTAGACCATAGTCACGGATACGTTCAAAGTCCTTGATCTGGTCAAAGTTCATTCCTGTCTCCCAAGTCCATTCTCCCATCGTCACCTTCTCATAGTTCTGATCATTGAAGGTCAGGCCATAGCTAAAGGAAGGAAAACCGGCCGGTTCCTTCTTATCTACCGAGTACCATTGCACCGAGGAGCCCATCGTCATTTTATCTGCTACTTCAGGGGCTGTCTCTTCACCGAACTCCTCCTTGCTTTCGCGTCCCATCGCATAGTCCGCACCGCCCAAATAACCGATCGTCCCATCGCCCGTACAGTCCGAAAATACCGGGGCCGAGAAGCTCAACTCTTCGCCCGTCTCGATATGTTTTGCCTGTATGGACTGAATCGCGCCTCCATCCATTGTCACTCCAAAGGCACGGAAGTTGGAAAACAGGCTGATATTTTTCTCATTCGTTACAACCTCCCATTTCTTTGCATCCTCGTAATAATCGCCGGGCTGGGCGTTTCCTCCCTTTTCCGGTCCGAATTCTTTCTGGAGATTGCCCAGTTCCTTATAAGGGCCCGCCTCGATCCGTCCGCCCAGATGGACACGGATCTCCGAACTGTTGTTTCCCCCTAGTACCGGGCGATCATGGATCAAAGCCACTTTACACCCCAGGCGGGCAGCCGATACCGCCGCGCTGATACCAGCTACTCCCCCACCGACGACCACCAGATCATAACTTCCGGCATCCTGCGGTTGATCCGGAAGTCCCAATGCCTTCCTGCGGAAAGAGGATAGTTGTTTCAGATCGGAAGGCGGCACATCCCGTTCATCGGTCGTAAAGTAAATCGCATCACATCGGCCGTCAAAGCCCGTCAAATCACGAAGGGTCAGTTTCTGCTCACCCTCCTTCACTGAAACCTTTCCGGCGGACTGCCACATCCATTCCGTACCCTGCGTTCCCAGATCGGTCGCCAATCGTTTATTACCGACTAAAAGCGTAAACCGCCCCGGACCTTCCCCCTTATGCCAGGGGGAAGTCCAGTTATACGTACGAACGAATACATAATAGGTTCCTTTTTCCGGGAAAGTAATAGATGTCGTAGCGTCATTCACCGTTTTTCCCAGCCCATGAGCCAGCAAGTAGGAAGAGCCCATCAGGTCCATAAACTGCTGGTCAACTACCCAGCCTCCCTTTTGTTGAAAGCTCTCCGCCTCCACAAAAAGAGAGGCGGCTCGTGCCGACATCACACTTATAAATAACAAAAGAAGTAAGATTGCATTGCTTTTTCTCATAATAATATTCTATTTATATTCCAACCATGTAGTCACGTTTGTATCTGTATCCGAGATGAACCGGATCCAGCGGGCCTGAAAAGATTCAGGGAACAGATCTGTCTGTTTTTCTCCCGGCTGAACGGTATAGACGGCGTATTCCATCCAATCCCCATTCCCTGTCGGATCCACTTCCACCGTTATTTTTACCGGTTTTGAAGATTGATGCGATAAGGTTAACGTACGTTGGTCATAAAAACCAATTAAGTAAGGGTCGGAAGGAATCTTCGCCTTTACATCGGATTCCACCCAAGGACCTCCCTTGCCAACCGGTTTCCCTAATTTCCAAAGGTCGTCGATCACTCCTGCCCATACAGCCGCTTTCCCGTCTTCCGATACAATCACATGCGGATTGTTTTTACCCTCTTCCGGCGTAAGGCCTGTAAAGATAAGCATTCCGCGATAAGAAGCATAGTCGTTGATCCGGTAAGAATGGGAGGCGATCGGACGGATTTTAGCATATCCATCGGCATTTTCGGCCGGCAACTCATAGAAAGTACCATGACAGTTTAACAAATCACGCTCGGTTGCCACCTCACGGCAAATGCGTAATACTCCCTGATTGGTTAGAGAAGTATAGGTCTCATCGCCTAATGGAAGCCGCCATCTGCGTCCTTTATCATCTACAATCAGCACAGAGCCCTTCTCTATCTCAACGGCTTGCTGCGGAATCGCAAATTTCTCCCGGATAAAATCAGCTGTTTTAACATCTTCCTTACGTTCCAGTTTCAGTTGTTCACCCATCTCATAATAACCCGTTTCAGAGACTTTACCATCGGTTGTCGTGTTGGCCAATAATCCGAGCGCCCGGCGGTTATCTCCTAACCCATAGAGTAATCCTCCGGTGGTTGACAAGGACTTGACATCCGTTAGTCCATTAAAAGCTTTATCCGGTGTATTCTCCCTCCAATCTTTCGCTGTGTATGCAAAAGTCAGAGTAAGGATACTATTCCGGTCGGATTTGACCCGTATCCACTCGCCGGTTTCCCCTGATGTGAAATCAATAGTTGCCGATTTTCCCGCTGTCAATTCTTGTGTTTTGAGAATAGTCCATTGATTATTACCTGCTTTATCAACCTCATACGTGATTGTTACCGGAGTAGTCCCTTCATTTTTCACCCAGCTTTGACGATGGGCCCAACCACTGAAGAGAAACGGTTCCGAATATTCATTCGCTTTTACCTTTTCATTCGCCCAAACGGCTCCCTCTGCCGTGGAAGGCCCTAATTCATCCGGTTTGGAAAAGGAAGTAAACCATAGATTTGAATTCGATTGACCGGGGCCTTCGATATTCCCTTTGGCTTTCCGTTTGTTCAGGAATTCTTTTTGGGCGGAGTCGTCACAACCGAAAACCAGTTGATCGTTCCATCTGGCAAAATCACCAATCACTTTCAGATAAGCCGAACGAGGACGGATACCGGCGCTATTTCCCACCGTAAAGGTTCCAGGAAATTTCCAGAACATACCGTGCATTGTCATCAGATAATCCGGCTTTTCTTCCGTACCCACATTCCGGATCCGAGGCCATTCCGTATTCCATCCATGGGCTCCGTCGTAACTATGACTTGCTTTCGGTAAACGATAAAATATCCATCCTCTATCAGGCTCACGAACACCCAAAAGAATGGATTTATGATCCCAACCGACCGCCCAAAGGGGATCAGTCTCCGGATTCGGATTTCCGTAGATTCCACCGGGACCCGTTATTTCGGTAAACTGATTCCGTCGTACCAGTTTCCAGTCTTTCCCATTCCATTCGGAAAGAGAACCGGCTTCCACATCGAATTTATGCAAAGCCTCTTGTGTCGCTTCCCCGTTATTGGAATAAACCAAAACGCCCTGACCGGAATACAGGCCTTTCCCATGGGCGCCCTTCAGCAAATCGTTGGGTGGATTGACATCGGAATCCTTATGCTCTTTTTTAATTACATTCCCGTCTTTATACAGCTCCGTGACCTTTAACAAATGGACATCTACCTCATAGAAACCCTCCTCCATCGTTCCGATATACAATTTATTCGCAGGATCAGTCAAATGACGAGCTGTTCCCGTATATCTGCCCGGAGCTTCCTGCCAGGGAATGACCCGCACGGTACCGACACTATCAATTGCATAAGGGCCGATAAACAGTTGGTTCGATTCCTTATGGATCATCCGGTTGGCAGGCGTTCCACCGATACTCTCCGGACGAACCGTTTGCTTATAGTCCGACGATATCTCATACAGCTTATCCGACGAGCCATAAGGCAAGTGGGGACCGTAAGTGATAACCCAGAGGCGACCCGCCCAGGGAACAACTGCACCCGTACCGCATTCGCCCTCGTTATTATAATAGGCTAAACCGGGATAAATACCCGAAATCGAATCGGGTATTTCAGAATTATTTTTCTGAGTTGAACAACTCAAAGTGGTCAATATTGCCACTCCTAAAGCACAAGTTTTTAAATTCATAATGATCATTTATAGAATAAAGGCTCCTCAAATTTATAAGGATAAATAGAGGAGCCTACTATTTTTAGACTAAAATTATTCCTTCTTTCTTTTAATAACCGGGATTTTGCTTCAAATTCTCGTTAATAAGTACTTCTTTTGTAGGAATTGGCCATAGGTACTGTCTATCGTCCCAAGCACGTTGTGACAAGACCGCAATTTGTCCGGCTTTTTCCATCTCAGTGAAATCAGGAACGCCATCTTCATCAATTTTAGGAGTCGTCGGCCAAAACCAAAGTCCTTTATCCGCCACTTTTTCTTTCAATAAAGAAGCCGGATACAAAATTCCGTAACTTTTGTTTCTCAAGGCCTTGCTTGCCAATTTCCAACGGACAAGATCCATATAACGAAGACCTTCCTTTGCAAATTCCATCCGACGTTCCAAACGTACAATCCTACGTAATTCAGACTGTGTCGTTGTTATCACTTTAGGATATTGACCGGAAGCGGAAACAGGCACACCATAGGCCCGCGCCCGGACTAAATTAATCGCATTCAATACCGATTCGTCAATTTGATTTAATTCGATCTTAGCTTCGGCATAGATCAATAAGACATCGGCATAGCGAATGATAATCTTATCCGGATCGGCATCATTTCCATTCTCCAACCAGGTTTCATCTATTCCTTTTTTCCATACCAACGCATTAAAAGAAGCAAACTGCGCATTCGCACGATTATCATTATTCTTTTGCATCTTACCCGTATTATAATTCATCACGTTGATCGCATCCGGATGCGGATCATAATCAAAACCAAGGTGGCCGGTACCGAAAGCAACAATAGTGGCGCTACATCGTGGATCCCTGTTATCAAACGGCCTTTGAGGGTTAAACAAGGGGGATTCATCGATCGGAAGTCCATCCGTACAGAGAAAAGCGGCTAATAGATCCCACGAAGGATCCATGGCTGCCCAACCTCCCGGATTCCGGGTAATTGCATTCAGAACCGTACCGTTACCAATCGTGACTTTGTTTACAATCGAACGTGGAATGACAAAAATAGATTCTTCCGCATTTCGGGTTGTTGTCAAAAACAAGTTCGTAAAATCAGAGTGCAATTTGTATTTATCCAAATCCATACAGGCCTTAGCCGCTTCAGCCGCTATCGCCCAATCACCATTATACAATGCAAAACGGGCTTTTAATGCCAATGCCGCTCCTTTAGTCGCCCTTTGAGAGCTGGAGCCACTATAAGAAACCGGCAAATGAGCGGCCGCTTTATCAAAATCCTCATAGACTTTCGGAATGATTTCCGATTTAGGAGAACGTCCGATCTTAAAAGCATCTTCTATACTAATTACTTCCGTCACATACACAACATCTCCAAAATGTGAAATCAAACGGGCGTACATACTTGCTCTGGCAAAATAGGCTTCCGACGTATACTGGTCTATCTTTGTCTGTGAAATTCCCATAGACGCCGCTTTCTCCATATTGGCTAGAATCGTATTAGCGCGGGCAATGGCTTTGTATTGATTTGTCCATAGGTCGGTTACCGAACCATCTTGCCCATTTAATGTTCCATTCACAATCGCATGATTCGATTCACGATAGACATAATCATCCGTCCACTCTTCACTGTCCATCGGCCAGAAAACATCCCGATAAAAATCCTTCAAAGCCATCTCTATTTCCGTTTCCGTAGAATACCAATTCTCACTGGAGCCCTCGGAAAGCGGATTTAAATCTAGATCGGTACATGCGTTCAACAAAAGGGTGAAACCGAACGCTACCATTAATATTTTTTGTTTCATAACATTGCTTTATTTAGAAGTTAACAGATAAACCAAAAAGAAGAGAGGTAGTTATAGGGTATGAACCTGTACCCATTTCCGGATCCCATCCTTCCGGGAAATTACTAATCACAAATAAATCGTTTGCACTAAAATAAATTCTGGCTTTTTGAATGCTTATTTTCTGAGTAAGCGCTGCCGGCAAAGCATAACCCAACGTNTACAATCAGCACAGAGCCCTTCTCTATCTCAACGGCTTGCTGCGGAATCGCAAATTTCTCCCGGATAAAATCAGCTGTTTTAACATCTTCCTTACGTTCCAGTTTCAGTTGTTCACCCATCTCATAATAACCCGTTTCAGAGACTTTACCATCGGTTGTCGTGTTGGCCAATAATCCGAGCGCCCGGCGGTTATCTCCTAACCCATAGAGTAATCCTCCGGTGGTTGACAAGGACTTGACATCCGTTAGTCCATTAAAAGCTTTATCCGGTGTATTCTCCCTCCAATCTTTCGCTGTGTATGCAAAAGTCAGAGTAAGGATACTATTCCGGTCGGATTTGACCCGTATCCACTCGCCGGTTTCCCCTGATGTGAAATCAATAGTTGCCGATTTTCCCGCTGTCAATTCTTGTGTTTTGAGAATAGTCCATTGATTATTACCTGCTTTATCAACCTCATACGTGATTGTTACCGGAGTAGTCCCTTCATTTTTCACCCAGCTTTGACGATGGGCCCAACCACTGAAGAGAAACGGTTCCGAATATTCATTCGCTTTTACCTTTTCATTCGCCCAAACGGCTCCCTCTGCCGTGGAAGGCCCTAATTCATCCGGTTTGGAAAAGGAAGTAAACCATAGATTTGAATTCGATTGACCGGGGCCTTCGATATTCCCTTTGGCTTTCCGTTTGTTCAGGAATTCTTTTTGGGCGGAGTCGTCACAACCGAAAACCAGTTGATCGTTCCATCTGGCAAAATCACCAATCACTTTCAGATAAGCCGAACGAGGACGGATACCGGCGCTATTTCCCACCGTAAAGGTTCCAGGAAATTTCCAGAACATACCGTGCATTGTCATCAGATAATCCGGCTTTTCTTCCGTACCCACATTCCGGATCCGAGGCCATTCCGTATTCCATCCATGGGCTCCGTCGTAACTATGACTTGCTTTCGGTAAACGATAAAATATCCATCCTCTATCAGGCTCACGAACACCCAAAAGAATGGATTTATGATCCCAACCGACCGCCCAAAGGGGATCAGTCTCCGGATTCGGATTTCCGTAGATTCCACCGGGACCCGTTATTTCGGTAAACTGATTCCGTCGTACCAGTTTCCAGTCTTTCCCATTCCATTCGGAAAGAGAACCGGCTTCCACATCGAATTTATGCAAAGCCTCTTGTGTCGCTTCCCCGTTATTGGAATAAACCAAAACGCCCTGACCGGAATACAGGCCTTTCCCATGGGCGCCCTTCAGCAAATCGTTGGGTGGATTGACATCGGAATCCTTATGCTCTTTTTTAATTACATTCCCGTCTTTATACAGCTCCGTGACCTTTAACAAATGGACATCTACCTCATAGAAACCCTCCTCCATCGTTCCGATATACAATTTATTCGCAGGATCAGTCAAATGACGAGCTGTTCCCGTATATCTGCCCGGAGCTTCCTGCCAGGGAATGACCCGCACGGTACCGACACTATCAATTGCATAAGGGCCGATAAACAGTTGGTTCGATTCCTTATGGATCATCCGGTTGGCAGGCGTTCCACCGATACTCTCCGGACGAACCGTTTGCTTATAGTCCGACGATATCTCATACAGCTTATCCGACGAGCCATAAGGCAAGTGGGGACCGTAAGTGATAACCCAGAGGCGACCCGCCCAGGGAACAACTGCACCCGTACCGCATTCGCCCTCGTTATTATAGTAGGCTAAACCGGGATAAATACCCGAAATCGAATCGGCAATAAATTGTGATTGCTTTGAAGCCGAATAAGCAACGTCAAATAACAAAATAAAGAAACAGAAAGAAACTATTTTTACTTTCATGGTCGATCCATCTTTTTTATACATACACCAAACAGAATTCTACCTAAAAACAATTGATGCTATTTTGTAATTTTCAAAAGAACTTTTTCTGTGTAAAAAGTATCAACTGCGGTGGGCTCAGGTAAATAAATCGTTGAATAATAAATAGGTTGCTTAACATCAACATCCGTTAAATTCATCTCTTTTTTCAATATTTCTGTTGTAAATATTTGCTCTTCATTGGAATTTTCTTTTGAAACATAAAATAGTTTTATACCATATTCTGTTGAAGAATAAGCACCTCCCCACGCTATCTTCAGGATAGAATCCCCTATAGCCTCTACTGATTTAACATATTTATTTAGTAGCGATGATGCAAATTTTTCTCCGTAAACATTTGCATTATATTCATCAATAACTGACATATTTTTATATTTGTCACGCGTAACAAGATTTAATGTATAATTTCCTTCAGAGATGATCTTCTCGTTTTTCCCAATAAAAAGTTCAATAGGTTCAGTTATATTCCGATCTTCTGCGATAGGTATAATAAGAGAATCTCCTTTCTGAGACCAATAAACGCATAATTCCACCGCACGAGGATCAGACATCCAGAACTGTAAAAGGAAGCGCTCATTACCGGAATATATCTTAACCGAATCTGATTTCGCTATATAAATTATCTCTCCTTTAGAAAGATATGGATCTAAGCTTTCGTTCATATCTGAACAAGCTGTATATAGCAACAATAAAATTATACTCACGCAATATCGTTTTTTCATAATCATTGTTTTTAATTGTTTTTTTATTCTATCGCTTTACCCCAAAATGATAATTCATTTAAATGCAATGCATTTGTTTTAGTCCATGTTTCTATACATCTAAAGCGTATATAACGAACAGGTATAACATCATCCGGAAATTCGTATTCTTCTCCAGCTTCAGCATAAGCTTTATCTTCCGCTGTAACAACAGTAGATTCATTACCTGAAGGTTTATGGCTCTCACATTCCAATAGCCGAACCCAGCCATCCCAATTTGCCGGATCTTTTACTGAATTGAAATCAGTTGTACCCCAAAACTCAAAATAACGAGGATTATGCAATGAATAAGCATAATTTGTACGTCCCCAGACTTTAGTTCTTGATAATTTATAAATATGCCCTAAATCAACTGTAAAATAAGGTTTCGGATCCCCGGCAGAGAGATAATATTTACTATCATCACCAGTCGCAATGCCATCCCATAACTTATTCCAACCATTACTCCACGCAGAAGCAGCATACCCTGGGGCTAATGGCAATTCTTTGAATTCATTACTTGGTAGTTTCACTTCAAACAAAGGCTTTAAAATAGTGATTAAAGTATCCGTATAGTTTTGATAAATATCTCTGATAAAGATACAAAATTTTTGAGGAATAGTATCTAAACCACGGACAGCACCGCTTCCTTCTTTTTCTTTCGAATAAATGGTTTCCAGATCAATAAATTCATCTTCTTCTTTTTTATAAACCTCAACTACTATTTGTTCGTTTAGAAGGTTTTCCCAAATCATTTTAATTCCGCCCCAACTTTCATAGACATTCAAAGATTCATAAATCTTATAGATAGGAGAATCTAATGGTTCTATTTCTATATAAAGAGGAGCTGATTCATTTTGGCTCCGATCAACAGTTATTAACTCAATTGTTTGTTTCTTAGATTTTCCGAAACCATAAATATAGAGTTCATTCTTAAAAACCGAAGCTCTCTCCTCCTTTATATTACCTAACGTGTTTTTATATACAGCCTTAACATATAAAAGATCTGTTTCATTCGGTAACTTATAGGATATTTTCACTTTCCCTTCCATGTTCTCTACTACCGGTTCTGATATTTGTTGAGGAGCTATATCATCAACCGGATATTGCCCAACATATTCTTCTTTACAACTGCAAAGTAGCAAAAAAAGAATCATTATATTTATATATATATTCTTCATTGTTTTTATTTTAAAAAGATTTTTAATCCCAAAATGGATTTTGAACTAAATTATTATTCACACGAATAGAATAAGTACGTATCGGCCAAAGGTATTCTTTTGTAGTAAAATTTAAATTATCAAGAGTAAGTACTTGATAATATTNGTATTTCTTGCAGAGCGAAGCAGCCATGCCGACTACTTCCCCCATCATGCCCGTCGTTCGCATGACGCGCACCGTACCCAGGGCAACATGCGTCACACTTATGTTACGACCGGCCATAAACAGATTGTCAATGTTCCGGGAATAAAGGCAACGATACGGGATCGGATAAGGATAAATCGGAGTATGCTTGGCTATGGATTTAAACTCTTTTTCGGGGAAATTGGCCGTATTCTTAGGATCCGGGTAATGAAGGTCGATCGTCCAGGTCGTGGAAGCCGTTCCGTCTTCATGAACCACATTCTTGCGGAGATCGTCTTCCTTCAGGATATAATCTCCCAACAAACGGCGGGATTCACGTTTCCCGGCGACATACGCCACCCATTCCAATTCCAGGTTCTTGTACATATTATTCTCTTTCAGGTTATTCTTCAGATAGCTCCAGTTTGAATAAACGACCAGTAGACCATAGTCACGGATACGTTCAAAGTCCTTGATCTGGTCAAAGTTCATTCCTGTCTCCCAAGTCCATTCTCCCATCGTCACCTTCTCACAGTTCTGATCATTGAAGGTCAGGCCATAGCTAAAGGAAGGAAAACCGGCCGGTTCCTTCTTATCTACCGAGTACCATTGCACCGAGGAGCCCATCGTCATTTTATCTGCTACTTCAGGGGCTGTCTCTTCACCGAACTCCTCCTTGCTTTCGCGTCCCATCGCATAGTCCGCACCGGCCAAATAACCGATCGTCCCATCGCCCGTACAGTCCGAAAATACCGGGGCCGAGAAGCTCAACTCTTCGCCCGTCTCGATATGTTTTGCCTGTATGGACTGAATCGCGCCTCCATCCATTGTCACTCCAAAGGCACGGAAGTTGGAAAACAGGCTGATATTTTTCTCATTCGTTACAACCTCCCATTTCTTTGCATCCTCGTAATAATCGCCGGGCTGGGCGTTTCCTCCCTTTTCCGGTCCGAATTCTTTCTGGAGATTGCCCAGTTCCTTATAAGGGCCCGCCTCGATCCGTCCGCCCAGATGGACACGGATCTCCGAACTGTTGTTTCCCCCTAGTACCGGGCGATCATGGATCAAAGCCACTTTACACCCCAGGCGGGCAGCCGATACCGCCGCGCTGATACCAGCTACTCCCCCACCGACGACCACCAGATCATAACTTCCGGCATCCTGCGGTTGATCCGGAAGTCCCAATGCCTTCCTGCGGAAAGAGGATAGTTGTTTCAGATCGGAAGGCGGCACATCCCGTTCATCGGTCGTAAAGTAAATCGCATCACATCGGCCGTCAAAGCCCGTCAAATCACGAAGGGTCAGTTTCTGCTCACCCTCCTTCACTGAAACCTTTCCGGCGGACTGCCACATCCATTCCGTACCCTGCGTTCCCAGATCGGTCGCCAATCGTTTATTACCGACTAAAAGCGTAAACCGCCCCGGACCTTCCCCCTTATGCCAGGGGGAAGTCCAGTTATACGTACGAACGAATACATAATAGGTTCCTTTTTCCGGGAAAGTAATAGATGTCGTAGCGTCATTCACCGTTTTTCCCAGCCCATGAGCCAGCAAGTAGGAAGAGCCCATCAGGTCCATAAACTGCTGGTCAACTACCCAGCCTCCCTTTTGTTGAAAGCTCTCCGCCTCCACAAAAAGAGAGGCGGCTCGTGCCGACATCACACTTATAAATAACAAAAGAAGTAAGATTGCATTGCTTTTTCTCATAATAATATTCTATTTATATTCCAACCATGTAGTCACGTTTGTATCTGTATCCGAGATGAACCGGATCCAGCGGGCCTGAAAAGATTCAGGGAACAGATCTGTCTGTTTTTCTCCCGGCTGAACGGTATAGACGGCGTATTCCATCCAATCCCCATTCCCTGTCGGATCCACTTCCACCGTTATTTTTACCGGTTTTGAAGATTGATGCGATAAGGTTAACGTACGTTGGTCATAAAAACCAATTAAGTAAGGGTCGGAAGGAATCTTCGCCTTTACATCGGATTCCACCCAAGGACCTCCCTTGCCAACCGGTTTCCCTAATTTCCAAAGGTCGTCGATCACTCCTGCCCATACAGCCGCTTTCCCGTCTTCCGATACAATCACATGCGGATTGTTTTTACCCTCTTCCGGCGTAAGGCCTGTAAAGATAAGCATTCCGCGATAAGAAGCATAGTCGTTGATCCGGTAAGAATGGGAGGCGATCGGACGGATTTTAGCATATCCATCGGCATTTTCGGCCGGCAACTCATAGAAAGTACCATGACAGTTTAACAAATCACGCTCGGTTGCCACCTCACGGCAAATGCGTAATACTCCCTGATTGGTTAGAGAAGTATAGGTCTCATCGCCTAATGGAAGCCGCCATCTGCGTCCTTTATCATCTACAATCAGCACAGAGCCCTTCTCTATCTCAACGGCTTGCTGCGGAATCGCAAATTTCTCCCGGATAAAATCAGCTGTTTTAACATCTTCCTTACGTTCCAGTTTCAGTTGTTCACCCATCTCATAATAACCCGTTTCAGAGACTTTACCATCGGTTGTCGTGTTGGCCAATAATCCGAGCGCCCGGCGGTTATCTCCTAACCCATAGAGTAATCCTCCGGTGGTTGACAAGGACTTGACATCCGTTAGTCCATTAAAAGCTTTATCCGGTGTATTCTCCCTCCAATCTTTCGCTGTGTATGCAAAAGTCAGAGTAAGGATACTATTCCGGTCGGATTTGACCCGTATCCACTCGCCGGTTTCCCCTGATGTGAAATCAATAGTTGCCGATTTTCCCGCTGTCAATTCTTGTGTTTTGAGAATAGTCCATTGATTATTACCTGCTTTATCAACCTCATACGTGATTGTTACCGGAGTAGTCCCTTCATTTTTCACCCAGCTTTGACGATGGGCCCAACCACTGAAGAGAAACGGTTCCGAATATTCATTCGCTTTTACCTTTTCATTCGCCCAAACGGCTCCCTCTGCCGTGGAAGGCCCTAATTCATCCGGTTTGGAAAAGGAAGTAAACCATAGATTTGAATTCGATTGACCGGGGCCTTCGATATTCCCTTTGGCTTTCCGTTTGTTCAGGAATTCTTTTTGGGCGGAGTCGTCACAACCGAAAACCAGTTGATCGTTCCATCTGGCAAAATCACCAATCACTTTCAGATAAGCCGAACGAGGACGGATACCGGCGCTATTTCCCACCGTAAAGGTTCCAGGAAATTTCCAGAACATACCGTGCATTGTCATCAGATAATCCGGCTTTTCTTCCGTACCCACATTCCGGATCCGAGGCCATTCCGTATTCCATCCATGGGCTCCGTCGTAACTATGACTTGCTTTCGGTAAACGATAAAATATCCATCCTCTATCAGGCTCACGAACACCCAAAAGAATGGATTTATGATCCCAACCGACCGCCCAAAGGGGATCAGTCTCCGGATTCGGATTTCCGTAGATTCCACCGGGACCCGTTATTTCGGTAAACTGATTCCGTCGTACCAGTTTCCAGTCTTTCCCATTCCATTCGGAAAGAGAACCGGCTTCCACATCGAATTTATGCAAAGCCTCTTGTGTCGCTTCCCCGTTATTGGAATAAACCAAAACGCCCTGACCGGAATACAGGCCTTTCCCATGGGCGCCCTTCAGCAAATCGTTGGGTGGATTGACATCGGAATCCTTATGCTCTTTTTTAATTACATTCCCGTCTTTATACAGCTCCGTGACCTTTAACAAATGGACATCTACCTCATAGAAACCCTCCTCCATCGTTCCGATATACAATTTATTCGCAGGATCAGTCAAATGACGAGCTGTTCCCGTATATCTGCCCGGAGCTTCCTGCCAGGGAATGACCCGCACGGTACCGACACTATCAATTGCATAAGGGCCGATAAACAGTTGGTTCGATTCCTTATGGATCATCCGGTTGGCAGGCGTTCCACCGATACTCTCCGGACGAACCGTTTGCTTATAGTCCGACGATATCTCATACAGCTTATCCGACGAGCCATAAGGCAAGTGGGGACCGTAAGTGATAACCCAGAGGCGACCCGCCCAGGGAACAACTGCACCCGTACCGCATTCGCCCTCGTTATTATAATAGGCTAAACCGGGATAAATACCCGAAATCGAATCGGGTATTTCAGAATTATTTTTCTGAGTTGAACAACTCAAAGTGGTCAATATTGCCACTCCTAAAGCACAAGTTTTTAAATTCATAATGATCATTTATAGAATAAAGGCTCCTCAAATTTATAAGGATAAATAGAGGAGCCTACTATTTTTAGACTAAAATTATTCCTTCTTTCTTTTAATAACCGGGATTTTGCTTCAAATTCTCGTTAATAAGTACTTCTTTTGTAGGAATTGGCCATAGGTACTGTCTATCGTCCCAAGCACGTTGTGACAAGACCGCAATTTGTCCGGCTTTTTCCATCTCAGTGAAATCAGGAACGCCATCTTCATCAATTTTAGGAGTCGTCGGCCAAAACCAAAGTCCTTTATCCGCCACTTTTTCTTTCAATAAAGAAGCCGGATACAAAATTCCGTAACTTTTGTTTCTCAAGGCCTTGCTTGCCAATTTCCAACGGACAAGATCCATATAACGAAGACCTTCCTTTGCAAATTCCATCCGACGTTCCAAACGTACAATCCTACGTAATTCAGACTGTGTCGTTGTTATCACTTTAGGATATTGACCGGAAGCGGAAACAGGCACACCATAGGCCCGCGCCCGGACTAAATTAATCGCATTCAATACCGATTCGTCAATTTGATTTAATTCGATCTTAGCTTCGGCATAGATCAATAAGACATCGGCATAGCGAATGATAATCTTATCCGGATCGGCATCATTTCCATTCTCCAACCAGGTTTCATCTATTCCTTTTTTCCATACCAACGCATTAAAAGAAGCAAACTGCGCATTCGCACGATTATCATTATTCTTTTGCATCTTACCCGTATTATAATTCATCACGTTGATCGCATCCGGATGCGGATCATAATCAAAACCAAGGTGGCCGGTACCGAAAGCAACAATAGTGGCGCTACATCGTGGATCCCTGTTATCAAACGGCCTTTGAGGGTTAAACAAGGGGGATTCATCGATCGGAAGTCCATCCGTACAGAGAAAAGCGGCTAATAGATCCCACGAAGGATCCATGGCTGCCCAACCTCCCGGATTCCGGGTAATTGCATTCAGAACCGTACCGTTACCAATCGTGACTTTGTTTACAATCGAACGTGGAATGACAAAAATAGATTCTTCCGCATTTCGGGTTGTTGTCAAAAACAAGTTCGTAAAATCAGAGTGCAATTTGTATTTATCCAAATCCATACAGGCCTTAGCCGCTTCAGCCGCTATCGCCCAATCACCATTATACAATGCAAAACGGGCTTTTAATGCCAATGCCGCTCCTTTAGTCGCCCTTTGAGAGCTGGAGCCACTATAAGAAACCGGCAAATGAGCGGCCGCTTTATCAAAATCCTCATAGACTTTCGGAATGATTTCCGATTTAGGAGAACGTCCGATCTTAAAAGCATCTTCTATACTAATTACTTCCGTCACATACACAACATCTCCAAAATGTGAAATCAAACGGGCGTACATACTTGCTCTGGCAAAATAGGCTTCCGACGTATACTGGTCTATCTTTGTCTGTGAAATTCCCATAGACGCCGCTTTCTCCATATTGGCTAGAATCGTATTAGCGCGGGCAATGGCTTTGTATTGATTTGTCCATAGGTCGGTTACCGAACCATCTTGCCCATTTAATGTTCCATTCACAATCGCATGATTCGATTCACGATAGACATAATCATCCGTCCACTCTTCACTGTCCATCGGCCAGAAAACATCCCGATAAAAATCCTTCAAAGCCATCTCTATTTCCGTTTCCGTAGAATACCAATTCTCACTGGAGCCCTCGGAAAGCGGATTTAAATCTAGATCGGTACATGCGTTCAACAAAAGGGTGAAACCGAACGCTACCATTAATATTTTTTGTTTCATAACATTGCTTTATTTAGAAGTTAACAGATAAACCAAAAAGAAGAGAGGTAGTTATAGGGTATGAACCTGTACCCATTTCCGGATCCCATCCTTCCGGGAAATTACTAATCACAAATAAATCGTTTGCACTAAAATAAATTCTGGCTTTTTGAATGCTTATTTTCTGAGTAAGCGCTGCCGGCAAAGCATAACCCAACGTTATATTTTTTAGACGCACATATCTTCCGTTAAACATCCAGAAATCAGACATTGCCATATTCGAACCAATATTTGAACGTGTCAAACGCGGATAAACAGCTTTTGCATTCTCTGCATCCGTCTTCAGGGAAGTCCAGTATTTCCCATCCAATATCTTAGGTATGTTACCGAAGTTTTCACGTAAAGGTTCAATCATCGGACTACTTAACCGGACATTCTGACTTCCAACTCCCTGAAAAGCCAAAGATAAATCAAGCCCTTTATAGCCAACCGATAAATTCCCCCCAAACATATAACGGGGCAAAGATCCGCCTAATAAAACACGATCATATTCCGATGATATTTTGCCGTCAGGCACACCGTCCGGCCCGGAGATATCCACGTATTTGACATCTCCTACTTTTACATTACTGTTTATTTTAGCGGAATTATCCAAGTCTTCTTGCGTCAGGAAAAGACCATCCGATTTATATCCGTACCATTCATTAAATTCGCTGCCCTCCATTTTCACTTGATCGCCCAAGAATTCGGTTCCACCTAAATCGCCCATCTTAGAGATAAAATCGGAGAAGTTAATTGCCGCTGAATAATTAAAATCGCCAGCCTGGTCATTCCAGCTTAATTCCAATTCATATCCATTCGTATGCATTTTGCCCGTATTCTTGTCCGGATTGTCAAATCCCACATAATCTGGAATTTCAAGGGCTAACAACATATCTTTCGTCGTTTTCTTGTAATAATCCCCAGAAAAGCGTAAGCGATTATTCAGGAACGAAGCATCCAAGCCGAAATTATACGATTCGGTCGTTTCCCAGGAAATGTTCTCAATCGCATATCTCCATTGAGCGGCAGATAATTGAGATACAGGCTGCCCGTTTTGATAAAACACAACATTGCTGAATCCGATAGTCGCCTGATAAGGATAATAATTAGGTTTCCATGTTCCATTATCCCATACTCCTGTACGCTCATTGCCCAACGTTCCCCATGAAGCTCTTATTTTCAAGAATGAAAGCCAATCCCAATTGACATTTTTCAGGAAAGCTTCCTCACTCGTCACCCATCCTGCAGAGAAAGAGGGGAACGTTCCCCAGCGATAATCAGATGCAAAACGAGAAGAGCCATCATAACGTATGTTTGCCTGAAGCAAATATTTATTATCATAGTTGTATATGATGCGCCCAAACCAGGATCGATAAGCATATTCAAACGCAGATCCACTATTATCTCTCAATGTTTCAGGGCCTATACTCAAGTAAGGATAACCTGTCAATTCATATTGGTCACGTGATGCCATCAAAGATTCATTAAACTGATAATAGTTTTCATATCCAGCCATTAAATTAAAATCATGTTTTCCAATGGCTTTAAGATAATTAGCTATACCTTGCATTGTATAATTATAATCATCATTCCGGTTTTCCGTTAATTTTGTGGTTGCATGACCTTCAAAATATCCGCCGATCACATTCGGATCATTGGCCAATGTATACGGTGCAGCCAATCTAAAACTTTTAAGCTTTTCAAAATTCAACACAGGAGCAAAGACAGCAGAAACCGTTAATCCATCAATAGGTTTAAAATCCAAAGAGGCTTTTCCTCCAATTTGATTATACCAATTATCTTCCGTTCCACCGTCTTTTAAAATTCCATACGGATTGGCTCCGGTTTTCCCCTCGGCGACTCTACCGTCATTCCAGACAGCTGCATATACAGGGGGCGCAATTCTCATTCTATCTAATGGACTAAAATCGGCCGGCTCATGTGAGTTAGATCGTTTATAATTGAAATCCAATGTGGCGCCAAGATACTTATTAATTGAAAAATCATTATTAACACGAAGCATATAACGTTCATAATAACGGTGCATATATAAACCATCTATCTTATCATAAGTAAAAGACGCTTTCGTCCTGACATTTTTACTACCTCCCGCTATATTGAAAATATGCGTCTGACGCGGAGCCGAACTTTTTAAAATCATGTCGACCCAATCTGTAATCGGATAGTTATTCGGATCCGTTGCATTATATTTCACCCAGTTTTCCACTTGATCCTGAGAATAAGCCTGATACATTCCTCCCGTATTATTATCATTATAGCGTAACTCGTTGGTCATTTCTAAATAGCGTTGAATACCCACATATTGAGGTTGTTTTGTCGGGATCTCCCATCCATATTCAAAATTATAGCCCAAGGTTAAATCGGATTCTTTTGCCCGTTTAGTCGTTATCAAAATTACACCGGCCGCAGCGCGTGAACCATAAATGGAAGCGGATGCCGCATCTTTCAATACGGAGATATTTTCCACATCGTTCGGATTCACTTGATTCATATCTCCAGGAACGCCATCAATAATAACCAGCGGATTAGTGTCTCCAATAGTAGTTACTCCTCTGACTTTAATACTTCCGGCCGTGGCCCCGGGTGCATTATTGTCACGGGTAACCGTAACACCGGCAATAGCTCCCTGAAGAGCGCTAGATAGTTGAGCCGTTTTACGGTTAGCGACATCATCTCCTTTCAGTGCTCCGACAGCTCCGGTCAAATCTTTCTTCTTCACGACACCGTATCCTACGACTACGACTTCCTCCAAGGCCAACTGATCTTCCTGAAGAGTAACGGAAAGAGAAGATTGGTTGGCAACCGCAACCTCTTTGGATGTGTAACCAATATAGGTTATGACCAAAGTCGCATTTGTCGGTACTTCCAATTGGAAATTACCATCCAGATCTGTGATTGTACCATTCGTTTTGGAGCCTTTTTCAATCACGTTGGCTCCGATAATCGGTTCCCCATTAGCATCCTTGATAACCCCTGTTATTCGTTTTGTCTGATGCACTTCGTCTGATTGGTATTTCCTATTTGATAAAATAACCTGTTTGTCTACGATCTTATACTGGACATCTGTCCCTCTAAATAAAATTGCTAACGTTTCATTAATGTTTTTCCGATTGATTTCTATATCTACTTTTCGCTGGATATCTACAGATTTATCTGTAAACAAAAAAGAAAAATCCGTATTCTTCTCAATCTGATCCAGTACTTGTTCAACGGTAGCATTTCTTAGCGACAAGTTAATTACCGCTTTCTGTGAATAGGTATTTTCAGCGTGAAGTTGGGCTATTACGATGAATAACAAGAATAGACTTATCCTCATAATATGCATAGATTTAGGTAAATAATAAGAAATATTCTTCTTGAATAATTTAAAAAATTTCATAACTTTGTATTTAGATTTATTTATAATTCTACTAAGTTCGATGGGTGTCGGACTTAATTTTTTCACATGGAGCAGGCATAAGTTAGCGCTTATGCTTGTTCTGTTTTTTTGATTTAAGGCTACATCATATCATCATACACTCCTTTCTGTTTTAATTAAGTTGAACATCCTCTACTTATTTTAACCAGACATCTATCCGTTGGCGAGGATAGGTTAAGTCCTGTTGTTGTTTCACATCAGCAAAAGACCAACGAATCGGAGCAGCCATACTGAGGTAATTCAATATCTGCGTGATATTTTCCGAAGAAAAGGTTGCCCTGAATTTATATTCTTTCTGACTTTCCTTATGAAGAAATATATCTATGTTATATTTTCTTGATAATTGTTTAAGCACTTCTTCCAGAGTGGTATTTCTAAAGACTAACCGTCCGTCTTTCCAAGCCGTTTCTTCTTCAATATGAATCAGGCGAACCGTTAGTTTCTTTGTGTTTTTATCATAAAGAAGCTGTTCATCTGGTTTCAATAGGACAACCTGATCCCCAGCCATTATGTCTACTAAACCTGTTTCGAGTGAAGTCTTAATAGCAGAGTCCTCTTCATAGGCGTTCACATTAAATTTCGTACCGTGGGCTTTCACTTGAATGCCATTATTAAGTGAGACATAAAAAGGATGCTTCTTATCCGCTTGCACGTCAAAATATCCTTCACCACATAAGTAAACGAGCCTGTTTTGTCCTTTGAAACGGGAGGGATACCGAAGCGAACTACCTGCATTTAACCATACGAACGAACTGTCAGGCAATTGGATTTTAGTTATGATACCCGGTGCAGAAAAGGCTTCTACGTATGATATACGATCTATTTGTTTGGATTGTTGTATATATAAATAGGATAATATTCCGGTTGAAATGATTAACGGCAATAGCAAAATAGCGGCAATCCGCAACATATAATAAGTTAAAGACCGTCTCTTCCGGTCGGCATTCAATCTTTTCCGGTTTTTAATATAGGCAGCCTCTACATCAAATGATTTATATTCATGAATATCATCCTCAATTGCTTTCGCTATGCGAATCGTTCTTTTTATATCATCAATAGGATCTTCCATCCAATTTCCCTTTTCTATATAGACACATAACCCAGATAAACCCGACACCTATTTTTATTTTTTTAAAAAAAAGATTTTTAGAACTCTTCTCTTTTGCTACTTTTGTCAATATAGGAGAAAGAGTTAGAACTAATAATTAATGAAAAATACTGATGCTATTAATGTAAACCATCTTCTATGGCGCATATCAGATGATGATGAATCCGCTTACCGTTCTTTATTCGAACAGTATTATCCCCCTCTTTGCATATTCGCCAAACGCTATATAGAAGACAAAGCGACAAGGGAGGATATTGTACAGGATGTCTTTTCCTATATCTGGGAAAAAAGGAAATCTATCGCCCCGAATATTTCTGCCAGAAATTACCTGATCACTTGTGTTAAAAATTTATGTATCAATAATTTAAGAAAGCAAGAATATTTACAAAACTATCAAAACGAATTCATAGAAAATGCACCGGTCTATTCAAACGGGGAAGAGGATATTTATACATTAAAGGAATTACAGGAATTACTCACGCAGACGTTGGAGAAGTTGCCAAGCGAGTATCGTGTTGCATTTGAAATGAGTCGTCTGGAACAAAAAAGCATGGATGAAATAGCAAAAACAATGGGAGTTTCCATCCGGACTGTCGAGAGATACCGGAACAAAGCTCTTGAAATATTAAAAAATGAATTAAAGGATTATTTGCCCCTCCTTCTATTATTTCTCTCTTAATTTGGGATACATTATTCATATGAGAAACGCCATTGTTATGATAGGAGATGCCTAATAACAATGGCGCTTTAACTTTTTTAGAGGGAATCAGCCTTCCATCCATAAAGTGTTGGGAGGGGCTTTTTCATGCCTCAATAGAAAAGATTGGAACGCTTATAAACTTTTACTTTAAGGGAGCTTATCAACGACCATGGGGCGGACTAAGCCTCCATCCAATGAGATAACGTTGTCTTTCACCAACATATTTACAATATAGGCATCACGGGGATGTATCTCCGTTTGACTTTTATGCGCATGGAAGACATATCGCCTGTTTCCCTCTTTATCATAGAAAGGTGCACCGTGTCCAACACCAAACAAGTCCATATATTTATGTAGGATAGGGTTCCCCGCATATTTTTCCCATGGACCGAAAGGAGAATTAGCCGTCGCAAAACCTACTGCATAGTCCTGACTGGTATAACCATTGGCAGAATACATCATATAATAGATCCCGTCTTGTTTAAAGACAGAAGGACCTTCCACAACCTTAGGTAATATTAATTCCCACGGTTTATCAGCCATGAAACATTGTGTTAAGGTTTCTTCCTTTATTTCTTTCAAATTGTCTTTGAGCTCGGCACACCAAATAACATTTCCATCGTTGAAACGGACAAAGTACAGATAAGCTTTGCCGTTATCGTCAAAAAAGACAGACGTATCGATACTCTTTTCTTCACGGATCGGCTTCTTCTCGTCTTGCTTAAAAGGTCCTAACGGAGAATCCGAAGTAGCAACGCAGATGTGCTCTTCCGCAGAATAAAACATATAGAACTTCTTCTCTTTTTCTACATAATAGACTTCCGGCGCCCAATAATTAGACTCACCATAAGAATTCGTATGGCTTAGGGACAAAGCGGAGGCTCGCTCCCAGTACTCCAGATCTTTTGAAAAATAGACGTCGAAACCATTTCCGACATTCGTCCCGTATATATAATAAATACTGTCATAAAGCAATATATATGGATCTGCAAGAGGGACCGTTTTCGACAGCACCGTCAGGGGATTCTTTCCGGGCGTCGGATTGTTTTTTTCCAAATCGTCTCCTTTACAACCGATACCGATAAAGAGGATTAATAATAAAGGCAAAATCAATTTTTTATTCATCTTTCAATCTTATTTATTAATAACGGGACGAAAAGCTCCATAAGAAGGTTGTTGCTTTTCTACATAAGGCCATCCCGCTTCATCCCACAAAACACGATCCAACAAAACCTGCCGCTGGGCACCTAAGTTATCTAACTGATAAGCATGATAAATGATCCAGGTATTCTTTTCATCATCCTCCTGTAAAATGGAATTATGTCCGGTACCTGCAAAACGATCATCTCCTTTAATAATCACTTCATGGGCATTGTCCAACATTTTATCTCCGCTCTTATTGACATACGGTCCAAATAAATCTTTTGAACGAGCTACCACCGTTTTATACGTACTCTTTGCCCCTTCGCAACAAGAACCGATGGAAGCCAACAAATAATAATAGCCATCCCGCTTCCAAAGATTAATACCTTCGTACGCATTTCCTGCTATCTGGCGCTTGGTTTCAAGTTTAGGAGTAATTTGAAAGTCGTCCGTAATATTCAATTCCATAATATAAATGCCAAAAAAGCTACCCCAAAGCATATAATATTTTCCGTCTTCTTCATAGAAGAATTGATCAATTGAATTTTCCACATTCACTTCATGGCTGTCAAACACTTTCCCTTTTACCGTAAAAGGGCCGGTTGGAGAATCGGAAACGGCATAACCGACCGTACTGATCCAATGATTTCCCCACTGTGCCAAAGAGTAGAACAACACATACTTGTTTTTTATATATCGTATCTCAGGTGCCCATATCGCGGCATGTACGTTCGTCTTATTATCGATAAAGTCCGGGCGTGTCTTATCCGTAAAAGCGGTACCTACTTCCTCCCAATCGATCATGTTCTTAGACTTAAATATCGGCAGATTGCGAATATCTTCAGTCGCATATAAATAATAAGTGCCATCTTCCGCCCTAATGACAGTAGGATCGGGAGCCGCAATCCGTATCACGGGATTATGGTAAGCGATCTTCGAATCATCCACTTCCGGTATCGGCAGTTCATTTTCATCTTTTGAATGGTCATTTGCGCTACATGCTATAGCTAGTAGAAAACTAAAAAAAGTTATCATGCATCTCATTCTCATGTATTTACAATATTTTAAAAGTGTTTAAAACGATAAAACGACAAAGAGCAGTTTCCTTATGAGAAGGAAACTACTCTTTATATTACTTATTTCCAACCCGGATTTTGTACCATATTCGGGTTCATCTGTATTTCATTCTCCGGTATCGGGTATAACCAGTAATGATCACCTCCCCAACTATAATGATAGGTAGCTTGTCCCCAAACCTGCCGAAGGCCGTTCACTTCTGTTGTACCAGCGTTGTTATAAGTAGAGAATTTCTTATCCTTCCAGGTACCCCAGCGCAGTTCATCAAAGTAGATTAAATCCTCACCCAACAACTCCCAATAACGCTCGTTACGGATACGTTCACGCATATCTGCCTGACCAGTTACAGTAGTCGGTGCATTCGAATTTAACAACTTAGCACCGGCACGCGCACGAACCTGATTGACCACACTTACAGCCTCATCAGTCTTACCTTGTTCATTCAGAGCCTCTGCCAAATTCAGCAACACGTCGGCATAGCGGATCAAAGGCTCGTCAATAGCCGTCCCTTTCTGGCTACCTTCACCTGTACCTTCTGTCACGAACTTACGGTTTAGATAGTAGAACATTGCTTGCGTATCAGTGCGTACATCATTCGGCAGACGGGTAATAGTACCATCCGCATTCACTGTTTCCGTCCATTGGCTACGGAACGGGAAACGACTGGTAAAGTAATTATCCGCGCCACCGTCACCGCCAAGATACCGGGCATACGGGGTAATCACACTCATTTCCAGACGCGGATCGCGATTGTCATACGCTTTGCGGATACGGGCTTCGTTTCCAGTAGGCAAATAGTAATCCATATTAGCCCCTTGTTCTTTAGCGCTCTTTATTTCACTCTCGGTTAAATTGTCACGTAAGAAAAACACACGACGCTCCAATACCGAAAGGCTGGAATATTCGGGAATAACTTCGCTCCAGTTAAACTTGCTACCATCCGCATTTTCATACGAATCAACAAAATCCGGATTCACCAAGTAGTTATTCCACATAGAACCGTAAGTACAACGATTACCGAAGCCGCGATTTTTTGCGTTCCAATAGCCGTCTTCTTCGATACATTGAACGGAGAAAATCATTTCATCAGATTGTTCATTTGCTTCTTTGAATAATTTCTTGTAAGCATCGGCACCCCCTGTAAACAACTTATATCCACAATCTCCTACCTTTTTGAAATCAGCCTCTGCCGCAGCCCAATTTTCCATCCATAAATAAATCTTGCCACGTAGAGCATAAGCAGCCCCTCGCGTGATGCGCCCATAATTAGAGTCACCGCTCGTATATTTATCGGGCAAGTTGGGTTCATTGATGCTAACCGTTAGATCTTCAATAAGCTTTTCCCACATCTGCGTCTTCGTCAAACGGCTACCTTGGGCTTCATCAATATTTTTAATTGGCTCGGTATAATAAGGAACTCCTCCAAAAAGAACATTCAACTGGTAATACCAATAAACACGCAACACTCTACACTCTGCGACTAATCTCGCTTTAGTAGCATCAGAAATACCATCGACTGAAGGTAGGTTGGCTATCACATCATTCGACCGGATGATAAATTTATAGTTATCATGCCAAATCCAGCCTGGCCCATCCCCTGACGTTGTCTGCCAACCAAACAACATGCCGAAGTTACGCCAGTTGGCATCACGATCCATGACACTGGCAAAACAATCGAACCACATATTATAGTTATCATTATATAAATGATTCAATCCGTTGTATATACCGGTGACTGTCTGCTCCGCCATTGTTGCATCATTCCAGACCTCGCCCTCACTCGGTTGATTTTTGGGAGTAAGATCCATATCGACACATCCGGAAAGGAGTAAACCAGACAAAACCGCTGAAGAGAAAAGTTTTGCCGTATTTTTCATTATATCAAATTTATTTGTGTTCATAATCTTTACGTTTATTAGAATGTAACATTTACACCCAGTGCAAACTGGCGCATCGGCATATATCCGTCACCACTCATTCGCTCAGGATCAGATCCTTCGAATCCGGTGATCGTCAATAAGTTCTCGCTGGATGCATAGATACGAGCATTCTGCATGTAGGCAGCCTTAACCCAATTCTTCGGGAGTGTATAACCGATTGTAAGATTTTTCAACTTAATATAGTTACCACTTTGCAGATGCCATGCACTATTTGCGTTTGCTTGTCCGTTACTCGTTGCAACCAAACGCGGGGTTGCAGAAGAGATATTCGTACGCGGATCATTCGGGTTTTGCGGATCATAAAAATAGTGATTATAAGCCACATCCTCGCCAAGACCATAACCATGGATGACACTTACGCTGTTTTGAGTTACCTTGTAGTAATCAATCTTAAATCCTGCCGCACCGGCCCAGTTCATTGACAAATCAAACCCTTTCCAAGTCATGCTAGCCTGCAAACCGAAGTAATATTTCGGAGTGCTGGATACGCCTTGGAAGTCATAATCGTTATCATTACCATAAATACCGTCACCATTATAATCTGCATATATCATATCACCATACCAGATCTTGTCTTTTGCAATACCTTGGTTCGGGTAGAATTTATAACCAGCATTACTCATAGCCTGCAACCAAGCCATATCATTTTCCGTACGGATCATACCATCTTTCGGGCCGCCGTTGATATTAACAGAACCGTCTGCATTGAAATAGGAACCATTTCCTTTATATACATTAAGCATATAAAATTCGTTCATCTGATGTCCTTCCAAAATACGTGTAGTCGAGCCATTAGAGACTGTTCCTACATTCTGATACCAAACGCGATTACCATTTTCATCCGTTCTCCACTCACGGACAAGCGTTCCTTTGTACTTAGTTACTTCGTTCACATTGTATGTAAAGTTTCCTGAAACTGAATAAGTGAAATCACCAGCATGATCATTCCAGCCTAAGGTCAACTCTAATCCCTTATTATTTACATCAGCTAAATTCTGCAAAGGAGAGGTAAACTGATTCAATGACTCAGGAAGTGTCGGACGATACAATATACCTGTTGTATTCTTATTATACATTTCAACCGTACCATTCAAACGGCTAGCTAACACACTGAAGTCAATTCCGAGATTGGTGATAGCCGTCTCTTCCCATTCCAAACTATAGTTAGAGAAAGTGGTCATCGTCAGACCATTGGTTTTAGTTCCATTAAATGCATAATTATAACCCGAGCCATAAAGAGCCTGCCATTCATAGTTACCGATGGAGTTATTACCCAGCTTTCCCCAGGATCCACGAATTTTCAAATTGTCCATCCAGTCAATATCTTTCATAAAGCCCTCTTCCGAAATACGCCATCCAAGCGAGAAAGAGGGGAAAAAGCCCCAACGGGAATCAGGAGAGAAGCGGGAAGAACCATCATAACGCATATTCAATTCGGCAAGATAGCGTTCGTCATACGAATAGTTAACACGTCCGAAAAGCGAACGGGAGGAGTATTCAAAGGAAGAACCTTTGATATAATACGGATCTGTCATCGCGTCAAAATCCGTCAGGTTTACACTGGACATACCTTCTTTACTAATATCTACCTCATCACCCCATTTACGATACTCTTCATAACCGACCAATGCGCTTACATCATGTTTACCAAACTTATGTCCCCAATTCAACAAAAAGTTTGTTTTCCAGCTTTTATCACGGTGTTCCCAATCATATACTCTATAAGTAGACAAATCTGTCGACGTAGGAGGCGTATTCAGCGTCATCCCGCGATTGAAGCTGTATTGCTGTTTGTATGAGGATGGCAACCACTTATGATGGTTGTTAAAGTTATCATAATATAAATTTGCCGAGAATTTGAAATCTTTCAAGAACTTTACCTCTACATATGGATTGATATAATACTTGTTCTGTTTGTAAAACCCATTAGAATTACTCATATTAAGCACCGGGTTACCAGCCTGACCATCTTCTTCATTTGTTTCGGTACCACCATACATCCCATTATAGTAAGGGTATACACCCGGGGTTACTTTCTGCATATTCAAGCCCCACAAGTCGCTGACACTATTACGATCTTGGTCTGCATTATACCCCCATGCACGCATACCAACCGTTATGAAGTCTGTCACTCTCGATTCTATGTCGCTGCGGAAATAATATTTCTTCACACCGGATTCAAGCACCATCCCCGGATTATCAAGATATGTCCCGGATAAGGAGTACGTCGTACGCTTTTCTGAACCCATCAAGCTGATGGTATGTTCCTGCATCCATTTAGGCTTATAGACTTCATCATACCAATCCGTATTCGGGTGCGTTACATAGTTTGGAATCCCTTCTGAGTTCAGGGCATTCGGGCTTTGGGATGCTTCCCGCCACTCATTGATGGTAGATTGTGAAAACTTCGCCGCTTGTGCCGAATTTATATAACCCTCATTGATGAATTCCATATAATCTGCATAATCTGTGACTTGACGAATCAGTTTGGCAGGAGTATTATAAGAAAATTTCCCCGAATAAGAAACATTGACCTTCCCATCCGTTCCCCGTTTTGTAGTTACCAGGATAACGCCATTCGCTCCACGGTTACCGTAAATAGAACAAGAAGCAGCGTCTTTCAATATAGAGATGGAAGCCACATCGTTCGGGTTGATTTCGTTGAGACCCATTTCCATACCATCGACCAATATCAAAGGGGAGGCATTATTCATTGTACCTGTACCACGGACGAGAACTGAAGCCGCCTCCGAATTAGGTTGGCTACTGGTGTTCATCACATTCACACCTGCAGCCATACCGGACAGGGAAGAAGCAATAGTGGTAACAGGCCGCGCCAACTTCTCATCATTAAAGTTAATACTGGCAACAGAACCAGTCAAATTCACCTTCTTTTGAGCGGCATAACCTACCACTACGACCTCCTCCAAAGCTAACTGGTCTTCCTGGAGAGTAATAGAAAAAGAAGACTGGTTGGCAACCGCTACTTCTTGGGGGTTATAGCCGATATAGGAAACGACCAAAGTCGCATTTGCCGGTACTTCCAATTGGAAATTACCATCCAAGTCCGTCATAGTCCCGTTCGTCTTTGATGCTTTTTCCATGACATTGGCCCCTATGATCGGTTCACCTTTTGAGTCTACGACCTTTCCTGAGATCTTTTGGGTTTGCTGAAGTGTTTGTCCTTTCTCTTTAACCGTTAAAATTATATCTTTGTTTACTACTTTATAATCAACAGTAGAACCTTTAAACATCTGGTCTAATATGGCAAATACATCTTTGTTATGAACATCGACCGAAACTTTCCGATCCATATTTACCAATTTATTATTATAAAAGAAATGAAAATCAGTCTGATTTTCAACTGCATCCAATACTTCTGCAACCGTTTTATTTGTCAATTTAAGTGACAAGTATGTATTTTGCGCATAAGTACTGGCAGAAATCAGACTCACGGAAAAACAAAACAAGAATAAGGTTAATTTCATAACTCTATTTATAAATTTACCTCCTTCGGATAAAACAGAAAAGACTCTATCCGATTGGATATAACCGTTTTTTGTCATAATTTTGTATTGATTTTATATTAAAAAAATAATTCATTTGCCTTCATCGTGTATTGTTGCGATGAATTGTTTCATACGGGAATCTGTTGGTAGCATTTTTCCGTATGTTTTTTTTATTTCCTTATGAACTGTTGTGCATATCTGATGGATTTAAGATTAAAAAATCATTTTCTTTTTCTTAATTGGATACTCGTATATTTCATGCCCCGGCTATCGTCTTCCGTTGAATAACGGATCGTATAATCAATATTGGAAGATATTTTCAAATAATCGAGAATCTGGGGAATTTGCCGGTTTATAAACGTTCCGGTAAAACTATAACTATTAATCACCGGATCTTCTATTTTAAATTTCACATTGTAGAAATAAGCAATTTTTCGCAGGACATCCGGCAAAGGCGTATTTTTAAAGATCAACTTACCATCCACCCAAGCCGTCTCCAACGAGGGTTCAATCTTTTTCACCTCGCAGCGGCCGGTAGGCATATCGACGATCGCTTTTTCGGAAGGAGATAACTCCTTCGTACTGAATCTTCCCTCTTGATTCTTTATATTTAAAACGACCTTCCCTTCGACCAATGTGGTTTCGATCCGGTCCTCACCCGGATAAGCCTGAGCATTAAAGGTAGTTCCCAGCACCTGGATCCGGACACGATCGTCCGCCATATGTACGATAAATGGACGTGACGGTTGATGATCCACTTCGAAATAGGCTTCTCCCCTAAGGGAAACATTTCGTTTCGATGAACGGAAAACAGAAGGATAAATCAGCTGGCTCCCCGAATTCAAACAGACTTTCGTACCGTCGGGAAGTTCCAGGTGGGTCCGCATTCCAGCGTTGGAATTCACGGTGATCATCTGAGATTCTTCTTGCGAAAGATTCATCCAGTAAACCGTTGCGCCTCCCAACACAAAAAAGAGCAGACAGGCGGCAGCCACTGAAACTCGTTGCAGCCAAAGCGTCCTCTTCCGTCCCTTTATTCTATTCAGAACGGCATCATAGGCAGCTTCAGGCTCCCGGGCTTTTATTCTCCGGTTCGTACGACCCGCAAAATAGATCTTAGCCAGATTAAGCAATATCGATTCATGGGATTCATCGGCACACAACCAACCTTCCACTTCCTTCTGGATTTCGGAAGAAGCATCTCCTTTGATATATGCTAATAAATGCATATCATCCGGGACGTGTTTTGTCATAGGTATTTTTGGATCCACTTTTTTATCCCTTTATAATAAGACACCTCAGATTCATGACACCCTAAAGAGAAATTCCATTTTATTACAAAATCTATTCTTTAAATATGTAACTTTGCCTTTGATTATTGCTAGCAGAACAGGATCTTGCGTATGGATGAAGAGCTGATCAAACAAATACAAAACGACGATATAGCCGCTTATAAACAGCTGTTTATCAAATATTATTCACCGCTTTGTGAATATGCATCGCAATTCATAACAGATATGGAAACGGAAGAGCTTGTGCAAGACCTGATGCTGTTCGTTTGGGAAAACCGGAAGCAGCTTATGATCACCCAATCGGTGAAATCCTATCTTTTTACCTCTATAAAATTCCGTTGTTTAAATGCCATACGCGACAAGCAATATCATTCGCAAGTCCATTCTATCATTTATGAAAAGTTGAAAGATCAATTTGATGATCCGGACTACTATCTGGCAAATGAATTGGCGGAAAACATAGAAAAAGCGATTGAACAGCTACCGGAAACATACAAAGAAACCTTTCTTCTTAGCCGTTGGAGCGATCAAACCAATGCCCAAATTGCAAGCCAATTATCCGTATCCGTGAAAACAGTCGAATACAGAATCTCCCAATCGTTGAAAATCCTGCGGAAGAGACTAAAGGATTACCTGCCATTCTTTCTGTTTTTCCTACGAATCTGAGTAAAAAACGACTCATACGGATAGCTATCCGTATGAAGTGTTGAGTGTTTTCGTTAATAAAAACAAAATGTAATCATAGCTTCTTAAACCATTCGGGAAAGAAAAGGTCTATCTTTTCAAATATTCATAGAGAAGATAGATATGAACAAAGGGAAATACGGTATGTTGATGCTCTTCTTTCTTTTATCCATCACTTGCTTTGCTCAGCAATCAAGTGTGGAAATTCGGGGAGCGATTGTTGAGAAGGGGACAGGAGAACCGGTAGAGCAAGCTACCATACGTTTGTATACGCAGAAAGACAGTACTTTGATCCGAGGTATCACGAGTGACACGAAAGGCAGTTTTTCCATGAAAGACGTAAAGGCGGGCAATTACTATTTGAACATTTCTTTTCTGGGATTCGATCCTATATTTAAACCTTTACGGATCACAGGACAGAAGAATATAGAAGATGTAGGGAAACTGGAAATGAGTGACAACGGCGTTCTCCTACAAGAGGCTATAGTCATCGGAAAAGCGGCCGAGGTGGTCATACGTAATGATACGATGGAATATAATGCCGATTCCTACAAAGTGACAGAGGGTTCCGCCCTGGAAGACCTGCTGAAAAAAATGCCGGGCGTTGAAGTCGGTACCGATGGAAAAGTAACGGTCAACGGAAAAGAGGTGAAGAAGGTAATGGTAGATGGAAAAGAGTTTTTCTCTGCCGACCCGAAAGTAGCCACGAAGAATCTGCCGGCCAAGATGGTGGATAAAGTACAGGTATTGGATAAAAAGAGCGACATGACTCTCATGACCGGTTTCGACGACGGAGAGGAAGAAACGGTCATCAATCTGACAGTCAAGCCAGGAATGAAGGAAGGCTGGTTTGGTAATGCCTTTGCCGGCTATGGCAGCAAAGACCGGTATGAAGGAAACGCGATGGTGAACCGCTTCGTCAATAATGACCAGTTCACCTTTCTGGGCGGATTCAATAATACCAATAATATGGGATTCTCCGACTTGGCCTCGACGATGTTCGGAGGAATGAGTGGAGGCGGACGCCGCGGATTCAGAGGAGGCGGTACGGGGAATGGTATCACGACCTCGGGAAATGGAGGCATCAACTTCAGCAAAGAATTTACTCCTAAACTGACAGTAGGAGGAAATGCTCGCTATTCCCATTCGGACAACGATGCGGAAAGCAATTCCAGTACCCAACAGTTTTTGCCCGGTGACTCTACGTCCTACAGCCAGGAGTTAAGCTTTGCCAATACAAAAAGCGATAATATCGGAGCGAACTTCCGTATGGAATGGAAGCCTGATACATTAACCCAGATCCTATTCCGTCCCGATTTCAGCTATAGCAAAAGCAGTAGCCGGGAAGAGAGCAATTCAATGGAACGTTATGAAGTAGGCGATACGATCAATAAGAGCTACGCCACGAATTATACGGAAGGCGAAGGATACGACCTTTCGGGAGAATTGGAATTCAGCCGGAAACTGAACGACAGGGGACGGGTGTTCAGCGCCTCCTTATCAGGGGGGTATAGCGACTCCTACAACAATGAGAACACTTATTCGAGCACGGAATATTTTAAGACCGATTCGACCGAATTGATCGACCAGCGTGTCCGCTATGATAATAACGGATTCAATTACCGGGCATTCGTTTCATGGGTAGAACCCTTGGGAAAGAATAATTTCCTGCAGGCCACCTACAGCTTCAGCCAACGGCGGCAGGAATCCCTGAAAAACGCCTACAATGCAGATACGGAAGGCATTTATAACCAATTGGATACGACTTATAGCAAGAATTACCGGAACGATTTCATCAGCCAGCGCATTGGATTGAGTTTCAAGGCTCAGCGTGAAAAATACAATTATACGATCGGTCTGAATATGGATCCTTCATACACGAAAAGCGAAAACTTTATCGGAGATACGATCCTTTCCAGCCTGAGCCGGAATGTATTCAATCTCTCTCCCTTATTGCAGTTTAACTATCTTTTCGACAAACGGACGAATCTCCGGATCAACTATAACGGACGAACCAGCCAGCCCAGCATGAAGCAGTTACTACCGGTGCCCGATTTATCGAATCCGCAGAATATAATTATTGGTAATCCGGATTTGAAACCGTCCTATAGCAATGACCTCTTTATCCGGTTCCAGAAATTCGTTCCGGAGCAGCAAAGCGCCTTCTTTATCATGGCCAATGGAAACTATATGGTCAATGATATTGTGACGACCAGCGTCCGGGATGCCGAAACGGCGAAACGGCTGACGACCTATACGAATGTCAATGGAAATTACAGTGGAAACATACGGATGATGTTCAATACTCCATTAAAAAACAGAAAGTTCACTATCAATTCCATGACTATGACCTCCTATTCCAACAGCAACGGATTTGTGAACGAAGAAAAGAACCAAAGCAATAACTTCACGCTTTCCGAGCGTGCGGGGATCGATTTCCGCTCGGATTACCTGGATCTCGGGATCAATGGAAATATCCGGTATAATAATATCCAGAATACGCTCAGCTCGCAGCAAGACCAGGCGACTTATAACTATGGGTTAGGCGGAACGACGACAATTTACCTCCCTTGGAATATCAAAGTGGAAAGCGACCTTAATTATTCCACCAACTCTGGTTATTCCGATGGGTATAAACAAAAAGAAATGCTCTGGAATGCATCGGTTTCCAAGAATTTCCTCAAGGGGAATCAGGGAACATTGCGAGTCAAGATTTATGATATTCTACAGGAACGAAGCAATATCTCACGCTCCGTTGGGACAGACTACATTACCGACTCGGTTTATAATACTCTGACCAGCTATGTGATGGTTCATTTCATCTACCGGTTCACGCTCTTCAAAGGCGGCGCAACCGAAGGAGATATGATGCGTGACGGCGGTTCCCGGAGATTTGGCGGAGGTCGTGGGCCCGGAGGCCCCGGAGGGCCATTCTAAAGATAGATATCCGTAGAACCTTTGTTTCGATTTTATATACTTGTTTCTTTCCACTTGAAAGAAACCCCAATTAATCCGGCTTCCCCAAAGGGCCGGATTGATTCGTCTGTAAACCCAATGAAAAATGTACGCTGCAGATATATCATTTTCAGAAATAAAATGGGAATAATTATCCCCCTCTTGTTCTATTTTATCGAAAAATAGGATGGATGGCCGAATCATGACAAAATCCCCGGAAGCGAAGGTCGCTTCCGGGGATTTCCCTTATAATCAAAAGCTGTCAATCAATAAGCATGGTCATCTTGCTCGATTTCCTTCTGGTCTATCTTGCGGAGATCCAGTGCACGCCACGCATAGAAAATATAGGCGAGTACAAAAGGTACGAGGATGGAGACGTAAGACATGACCTTCAAGGTAAACGGACTGGATGAGCTATTGTAAATGGTAAGCGAACTTTGTAAGTCCACTAAGGAAGGATAGTAAGCCGTATTATTCCAACCGGCAATCAGGAAGAGCGCCAATACGGTCAATACGGTTCCGATGCCGGAAAACCAGATGCCCAAACGGGTCTTGGTCAACAAGGCGCTGATGATCCCATAAAGCACCAAGACGACACCTATCAGGAAAACAGCCAAAACGATAGGCATTTCAATAAGATTAAGGAAATATTTATAAGGTTGCATAAACACTTCCCCGGTCTCCGGATTCAGGGCAAAGCCTTGTGTCAATAACAAATGAATTAGAAAAGTCAAGAAGAAAACCAGGAAGAGAACAGCTTCCGGAAAGAGCCGTTTCCGGCAACGGACCTCGATCTCTGTATCATTGATATTATTAATATAATAAAGCAAAGCCAATACGCGGGACAAGAAAAAGACGCCCAGTCCCAGGCAAAGGTTCCAGATGACAAAGGCGGCCTCCAATCCATGCAAAGGATTGGCCCATGAAGAAATGACAGGCATACCGACTTCCGTCAGCCGCCCTTTATCCACAAGAAATTCAGCCCCATGAAAAAAGGTACCGACAGCCGCTCCCAAAAGGATTGGGCCGACTACTCCATTAATAATCAGGAAGACCTGGTAGGTCTTCTTCCCCAACAGATTTCCTTTCTTTGCTTGAAACTCATAAGAGACGGCCTGGATTACAAAACAGAGCAGGATCAGTATCCATACCCAATAAGCGCCACCGAAACTGGTTGAATAAAACAAAGGGAAAGAGGCGAAAAAGGCGCCTCCGAAAGTAACGAGCGTCGTAAAAGTAAATTCCCATTTCCGCCCGGTTGAGTTCAAAAGCATCTTTTGTTGTATCTCACTTTTCCCGATGGTGAACAAAAGGGATTGCCCTCCTTGCACAAAGAGCAAAAAGACCAGGATAGCGCCGAGCAGAGAAATAATAAACCACCAGTAATGTTGTAATAAAATATATGTCGTATCCATTGTGCTTGTTTTTATTGATTTGGTAACTTTTCAGAAAAATCGGGTCCGCCTTTAATAGCTTTCAGCATGATACCGATCTCTGCGATCAACAGAACCGTAAAGAGGATCAAGAAAATAAAGAAGGTCAATTGCACCGAAGAAGTCGGTAGTTTGGAGATCGCCGCACTCGTCGGAAGAATATCCTGGATCGCCCAAGGCTGCCGCCCGACCTCGGCCACAACCCATCCGGACTGGCTGGCGATATACGCCAAAGGAATGGAGAGCAACCCGACCCACTGGAACCACGGTAAATGCTGAAGTTGTTTCTTCCAGCTAAAAATCAACGTAAGAATAAAGAACAGGATAAAATACCCGCCGAGGATCACCATGATACGGAAAGCATAGAAAGTCATGCCGACATTCGGGATAAGGTGTGCGGGATCTTTGATATACCCATAACCGAAATATTCAAAATTCTCGTCCAGCGCCTTCCGGTGGGAAGCGGCGAGGGCCTCGTCCTTAGCCTGCTTCGCTTCGCGATATCCCGCCAGCGCCTGAATGGCTTTCTTTCCGCGGGCGATCTTCTCCTCCGCCGAAAGGGCTATCCCCTTGTCGGTATCGTAGCCTCCCTCGATAATATCCGTTATCCCGGGGACAAATGCTTTCACGTCCCGCTCCGCCAGATAAGATAGCAGGTAAGGAATTTTAATATTAAAGAGGTAAGGCTTGACGTCGTCCTTATAACTTTTCTTTTCCGGATTCAGTACAGCGATTGCTACCAGGCCGGCCTCTGTCTGCCCTTTATAAAGGCCTTCCATAGCGGCCAGCTTCATTGGTTGTTTTTGGGCGACCTGATAGCCTGAGCCGTCACCCGTCCACAAAAGCAACAGGGAGGAAACCAGACCGAAGGCCGCAGCGACCTTAATGCTTGAAAGGGCAAAATCCGCATGCCGTTTCTTCAACAAATACCAACTGCTCACCCCGATGACAAAGACAGAACCCAGTACCCAGGCGGAAATAACCGTATGGAAGAATTTATTGATCGCCACAGGAGAAAGGACAACCGCCCAGAAATCAAACATTTCGTTCCGCACCGTATCCGGATTAAATTCCATCCCGACAGGATACTGCATCCAAGCGTTCGCTACCAGGATCCAAAGGGCCGAAAGGGTGGCGCCGAGAGTCGTCAGCCAGGTAGAAGCAAGGTGGGCTCCCTTGCTGACCTTATTCCATCCGAAGAACATAATTGCGATAAAGGTCGCCTCCATGAAGAAGGCCAGAATGCCTTCGATCGCTAGCGGAGCACCGAAGATATCTCCGACAAACCAGCTGTAATTCGACCAGTTCGTCCCAAATTCAAACTCCAGGATGATTCCGGTAGCCACTCCGATTGCGAAATTAATGCCGAAGAGCTTCATCCAGAATTTAGCCGTCGTTTTCCAAAACTCATTTCCGGTCTTGTAATAAAGCGATTCCATAATAGACATAATGACCCCTAATCCGAGGGTAAGGGGGACAAAAAGCCAATGATACATGGCCGTTAGAGCAAATTGGGCCCTCGACCAGTCAATTAGAGAAGAGTCAATCGTTTCAATCATAATATTGTTTTTTTAGGGTAATAATGCGCGTTCGACAAGTTCGTCCGATACATGTTCCTGTTTCTCTTCATTCGTCTCGAATTGGCTCAAATAGCGGGGAAAAAAGAAAATTTTCAAGACAAAAAACATAATAAATAACTTTATGAGAATAATGAGCCAGAGAGTTTTCCCCAACTTCATCTCACGGAATCCTTCTATGTAGAACCGGAAAATACGTAGAGGTATCGGAACTTTTTCCATATTAGTATGTTTTGATGCGTACTATCATGTTGCCACTCGTCTGTAAAGGTACTTTTATTATTTGACTGTGAATAATAATTCATAAAAAACAAATTCCGCCTTTACCCGGCAGAGCATCTAACAAACATATAAAGAAAAGAGGAAAATACCATTCCTATTCCATCTATTTTTGCTATCACGCCATCAGTTATTTCTATCCCCTGTGTTAAAAATGTTTATCCGAAAGAGATTACACTCCCCTTTTTTGTGTATCAACACACACTTCGCTATATTTGCGTCAATTTGTATGGGTAAATTACAAAATCACTATAAAAAATCATTATTGCTAATTTATAAAAACTATTATTATGTCAAACATTTCAAGAAGATCTTTTCTGCAGAAAGGAACAGCGGCTGCTGCCGCCCTCACGATTGTTCCGAATGCCGTATTAGGTAAAAGCCATGGGCACACGGCTCCTACCGACAAGTTGAACATTGCTGCCGTCGGCATCGGAGGAATGGGAAACGCTAACCTTAAGAATATGGAAACCACGGATAACATAGTCGCTCTGTGTGACGTGGATTGGAAATATTCAAAAGGCGTATTCGAGCGTCTCCCCAACGCAAAAAAATATTGGGACTATCGCAAGATGTATGATGAAATGGCAAAATCCATCGATGCTGTCCTGGTAGCGACAGCCGACCATACCCATGCAATCATCTCCGCCGATGCCCTTACGCTAGGCAAGCATGTATACTGCCAAAAACCTTTGACACACTCCGTGTATGAATCCCGCTTATTAACCAAACTCGCAGAAAAATACCAGGTAGCTACCCAAATGGGTAACCAGGGTTCTTCCGGCGAAGGCGTAAACCTCACTTGCGAATGGATCTGGAACGGAGAAATCGGTGAAATCACCAAAGTGGAAGCATTTACCGACCGCCCTATCTGGCCGCAAGGCTTAAATGCTCCTGAGAAGGCAGACAAGATTCCGTCTACCCTCAATTGGGATTTATTCACCGGCCCTGCTGAAATGCGTCCTTTCAACAATATCTACCACCCATGGAACTGGCGTGGCTGGTGGGCATACGGAACCGGAGCTTTAGGCGATATGGCCTGCCATATTCTGCACCCGGTATTCAAGGCTCTGAAGTTGCAGTACCCGACGAAGGTACAAGGTTCTTCTACCTTGTTGCTGAAAGACTGCGCTCCCCAGGCCCAGCATGTTAAATTGCTATTCCCCGCACGGGATAACCTGGCAAAGGTAGCCCTGCCGGAGGTAGAAGTACATTGGTATGACGGAGGCTTGAAACCTGAATTTCCGAAAGGTTATCCGGAAGGCAAAAACATGAATGATGCCGGTGGAGCCGTGATCTTCCATGGAACTAAAGACACACTGATCTGCGGATGCTACGGTAAGGATCCTTGGTTATTGTCCGGACGTGTGCCGAACGCTCCGAAAGTATGCCGCCGAGTTCCGGTTTCCCACGAACAAGACTGGATCCGGGCATGTAAGGAAAGTCCGGCCAACAGAGTAAAAACAGCTTCTGATTTCAGCGAAGCAGGTCCGTTCAACGAAATGGTTGTAATGGGGGTATTAGCTATACGTCTGCAAGAATTACATAAAGAGTTAGCTTGGGACGGTCCGAACATGAGGTTTACAAACATTAAGGATAATGAGACCCTGAAGATACTAATCAAAGACGACTTCAAGATTGTAGACGGAGATCCTAAATTCAATAAGATCTGGACCGATCCTATAAATGCAAACCAATTTGCCACAGAATTAATCAAACATAACTATCGTACAGGTTGGAAACTACCGGATATGCCATGATTAAAAGTCAAATATTAATATATTATCAAAGATGAAAAAGTCAGTTTTATTAGCAAGCGCTGCAGTCATGATGTGTTATTTCACATCTTGTGGCGGAGGTAAAAAAACAGAAGAAGCTTCAGCTGAAGATTCAACGGAGGTAGCTACAGCAGCTACTCCGGAATACAAACTGCTTGATCTTCCGACTGTAGATTTATCTACTTTCCCAAAGGATAAGGAAGGTTGGATTACGTTATTTGATGGAAAGACATTTAACGGATGGAGAGGATATGACCGTGACACTGTTCCGTCGGCTTGGGTGATTGATAACGGAGCAATCCATATCAAAGGTTCAGGTGAAGGTGAAGCCGGAGCAAAAGACGGTGGAGACCTTATCTTTGCCCACAAGTTCAAGAACTATGAACTCGAGTTTGAATGGAAAGTGGATAAAGGTTCCAATTCGGGTGTTCTTTATATGATTCAGGAAGTAGAAGGACAACCTTCTTTTATCTCCGCTCCCGAATACCAGGTATTGGATAACGAAAATCATCCGGATGCCAAATTAGGCGCAGAGCAAGGCATCCGCCAATCCGCTTCCCTGTATGATATGATTCCCGCCAAACCGCAGAACGCCAAACCGTTCGGCCAATGGAACAAGGGTAAGATCATGTCTTACAAAGGAACGATCGTTCACTCACAGAATGGTGAAAACGTAGTTGAATATCATTTGTGGACGCAACAATGGATTGACCTGTTGAGCAAAAGCAAATTCAGCAAAGAGAAAGAGCCGTTGGCTTACGAATTGCTGTCAAATTGCGGCGGCCCGGATCGTGAAGGATTCATCGGATTCCAAGATCATGGCGACAATGTATGGTTCCGTAATATCCGGATTAAAATCCTGGATTAATCAACCTAATTTTTCAACCAGTAAAAAAGGAGTTACCCGAAACCGGGCAACTCCTTTTTTACTATAAACAAATAATTAACAATACTTCTTTATTTCGCCTTGATCGTCAAGTTGCTATATCCTCCTCCGTCAAACAGGACCTCCCCCCCTTTGCCGCCGTTGATCTCTGCGGAATGTTCTTCCTTTCCATCATTCGAATGGGTTACATGCAAACCCTTCAGTTCAAAGTCTCCGTATTTCATGCTCTTAGCGCGCACACTGAAAGAGGCTTTGGATGAGATTTCAATTTTCAGGTTCCCGTAACGGGCATCTACCTGCACACGCTCAAAGGCCGGATCCAGCTCTTTAATGTCCAATGTCCCATAATCGATGGCATCGACATGGAGTGTCTTCCGCACCGTCCCCAAAGCGATATTACTATATTTTGCATCAATGGATGCCGCATCGATTCCTTCAATCGTTCCATTACCGTACTTTTTCTGTATGGACAAGGACCCGACGTGCCCCAACTCTTCATTGGAGTACCGGCTGTTCACCTCGATCTTTTGCCCCTTCATGAGCTTGACTTTACCACAGTAGGCAAGATCGAAGCTTGCCGAAACGACATCTCCCAACAAGACATTGCTGTATTGGGCGACAACCGCCAGCCCTCCCTTGAAGTTGCCGGCATTGATATTCCCATATTTCACATCCAGGCGGTAGCTCCCCGCATTATCCCCGGGCAAATTGATATTTCCATACTTCTGGTTCAAATCCAGATTTAATAGGGAAGGAACCGTCACGTAGTAATGAATCACAAGTTGTTGTCCTCTCCCATTTCCTCCCCAGGTTCTGTTCTCCAATGAAGTAACAGCGGAAAGATAATTTGTTGCCTGCTGAAAGTTAATATGTACTCGGTCGACCGCTTCCTGAGCGACCCGTTCACTTCCGGCTTTCGCTTCGATCACGACCTTTACCGATACTTCTTTCCGGTCCCAATAGGAAACAACTATATTTCCGTATTTATTCTCTATCGCCAGCTTCCCATTAGCCGCCATGGGGTAAGTCTTTACGATTTCTTTCCTTTTTATACTCTCCGATTCAAAGGCAAATAGCATTTGTCCGCAAAAGAAGAAAAGCAAAATCATCCATACAAGCGACCGGTTTTGTTTATTCATTTTTGTTTTCATCATTTATAATTTGTATATTCATTCGTAACACGTTCCATCTGTTGAAGCATAATCGTCAAGCTTTCCAAACTATTGCTGTAATGCTGGTTCATAGCATACAGCCCATCGTTGGAACAAGGCAGCTTCGGCAGGATATCCGACTCAAAGCGCTCGGTCTCCGAAAGTACCCGGTTGGTTTCCTGCCAAAGATCGGCAGTGCCCGGAGCCTTTTTCTCCTTATAAATCGTTTGCATCTGTGCAATCACCTCGTCTATCCGCATCTGGTAATACAACCGTACTTCCCGGATTTCCTGGGCTGACTCGCATACGGTTTCCCCGGAATCATCCATGACAAAGGAAGGCCTTACCCACAGCAAAAGAGCTAACGTAGCGGCAGCCGCGAACGAACAGACCCCGATCAGCAATTTTCGCTTCTTTGCCGGGGAGGGCGGCAATTTCTTTCCGAAGCGTTCCAGGTGCCCTTCCGGCAATGCCTCTTCCCGGAACTCTCCGATATGTTGATCTATAAACTGTTTTAACTTATCCATTCTCTTATTTATCTCCTATTCTTTCTAACAATTTCCGTTTAGCCCGCAAATACTGGCTTCGGACCGTAACCGGCTTTATCTTCAAGATCGATGCGATCTCATCCGTATCATAACCCTCGAAAAGAGACAGGGAAAGAATTAAACGATAGCCCGGCGGCAAATTGGCAATTTCTCTCTTGATCCGTTCGACTGTGCAGGTAATCTCGGCGGCATCGGCGTCCTCTTCAGACGGGATGTCTGCCGTTTCCTTCAATTCTTCCCAATCCGGAACCTTCCGGCGGACATAGTCAATCGAGGTATGGACGGCAATCTGTTTCAGCCAAGCGTCAAAGCTCTGTCCTTCATGATACTGTTCCAATCGGGTCAACGCCTTCAAGAAAGAGTCCTGCATCGCTTCTTCAGCCTCCATCGAATTACCGACAATCCGCAAGCACGTCGCATAAATCCATCCGGCATAGCGCGAATACAAATTCAATTGTGCAACACGCTTGCCCTTGCGACATTCTTTGATTAACTCTGCTGTCTCTGCTTCCATTTGTATATATATATATACGCAACAAAAAAACAAACGTTGCATCTGATGGGACGAATATATATAAAAAAGAGGCATCCTCGCGACGCCTCTTCTCCCGTACTAAATGATAAAAATAAAAGTCATGTGGAAAGGTATGTTTATTTAATTTCCGTAGAATAAGTTTCTTTGCTTATTTTACGATTTGTAAAGGTTGCTTTTCGTTGTGGAGTGTAAACCAGTTCGTACTCCTTCTCTCCTTCAAATGTCTTAACCTTGATGAGCAATGTGATTTCTTCCTCGCCGGTCTCGAAATCCGGGAGTTTGAAGGCGACCAATCCCCTTTGTCCATAGGATGCATGATCATCATAGGCGTTATGGCGGAATTCAAAGGCGTAAGGACTTGCCGAAGAAGTACTATCCTGAAGCAAGTTGACAAAATGCGATACACCGCCTCCGGCATTAAAGCCAAAGTCTATATTCAGAAAACCGTCGCCGGTCCATAGATTGTAAATCTTCACCGGGTCGGTGCCATAAATGGAATCGTTCTCCACTCCCTTGTTTTCGGCGACCTCTTTGGTCAGTATCTTCTGTAATGCATTTACTTTGATATAATGATCAAACCCCGACATGGAATCGGAAAGAATTGTATAGTCCACCAATACCCGTTGGTTATATTTCAGCCCTGCAGGCCGATATAAAGGAGACGCAGGCCACAAGGTCGTTCCATCATCCAATGTCAAAGAATACCAATCATCGCCTTCTTGATATACGGTAGCAACTTCAACCCAGAAATCCCCTAGCGAATACCCATCATCCGAACAGGAATTCAATGTCATCGATGCTAAAAGGATTCCTGCAATTGCCGTAAAAAACTTAAATCGTTTCATAGCATCTATTCTTTTTAAAATTATTTTCCTTTTTATAATTAAGTAGATGAATATTGATCGGAAAATGCTGCGAACGAGGGTTATTAATAATTGTTAATTAAAGTTTGGCGAGTAAAAAGCCAAACAAAACGAGAAGAAGTATGGATGATGAACGATGAACAGATTGATAAATCGTCCCATCGGTTTTGGGTTTCGGTAAATCAGGGCAAACTGTTATGTTCGGCAGAAGCGACAAAAGAGGAATTAAAAGCATATTTGGTCGAAGATTTAAACTCCTGTTATGTTCGGCGGAAGCTCCGGCTTCCGTCGGTGATAAAAGCGAGGCTCCCGCCTCGCAATGATTATCCTTTTTAAGGATAGGCAAAGCGGGAGCTTTACTTCCAACACGGCGGAGTGAGGACACTCCGCCGAACAAATGGGGAAATGCATTTGCCCTGTTCGATAAATCCGGTTAGGTGTTTGACGGCTGTGAAACAGGTGTTCTACAGTTGTGAAACACGTGTTTGACGGCTGTAAAACACGTGTTCTATAGCCGTCAAACACTCAATTGCGTGCAGTGAAATCACAGGTAGTGTATATACCTGTATGAAAATCAGTACATCCCAAGGTTATTTTCCTGCTGTTGATCGGCAGCGAGGCGGATTAAACGCCTAAATTGAAGATATGAGCGATTGATAAATCAAGTCGGCCGCCCGGACGGAAGCTCCGGGATTACCCAATTTGGCGAGCGCTTCATCGTAACCTTCCAGCATCCGCTCACGATAAGGCGCCTGATAGGCCAACCGTTCCGACTCTTCCCGGATACGCTGTGCGGAGAAAAGGGCTCCGAATAGTTCCCGCACGACTTCCCGTCCTGCAATCAGATTGACTAAAGAAATATAGGGAGTCGTAAAAAAATGACGGAAGATGAAATTAACCAGCTTTCCTCCCCAGAAGTAATAACAGACTACTTGCGGCACCCGGAAGAGGGCGGTCTCCAACGTGGCGGTTCCCGAAGTTACCAGCGCCAGCGCACTATGCTCCAGTAACGGATAGGTACGCCCGAAAACAATCTTTACCGGCTTGCCATCCGTATAGATCCGGTAGTAGTCCGGCTCGATACCCGGCGCACCGGCAATCACCATCTGGTATTCCGGGAACGAGGCCCCCACCTCGAGCATTGTCGGCAAGTTATCCTTAATCTCCTGCCTCCTGCTCCCGGCCAGCAACGCCAAGACCGGCCGGCCGGGCGCCAGTCCGGCCTCCACCGGGAATGTATCTTCTTTCTCTTCCTTCCCTTTCCGGTAGTTAGCTACGGAATCGACGGAAGGATTCCCCACATAGTCCACCCGATAGCCCAGCCCGGCATAGAAATCCGTTTCAAAGGGAAGAATGCAGAACATGCGGTCTACGTACCGCCGGATCGAATGGATACGGTATTTCTTCCAGGCCCAGATCTTAGGGGAAATATAATAATAGACCGGAAGATGAAGTTCCGTCTTAACAAACTTGGCAACCTTCAGGTTAAATCCAGGATAATCCACCAAGATAACGACATCCGGTGCATAAGAACGAATATCCTCCCGGCAGGATTTCAGGTTTCTCAGAATAGTTTTCAAGTTTTTCAAGACCGGAATAACCCCCATGAAGGCCATCTCCCGGTAATGACGGACCAGATGCCCGCCCACTCCGGCCATCAGATCGCCGCCAAGAAAACGGAAATCCGCCGCGGCGTCCTTTTCCTTCAGGGCCGCCATCAGATTCGATGCATGCAAGTCCCCGGAAGCTTCTCCGGCTATCAGATAATATTTCATGTGCCAACGCTATTGGTAAGTCAATCCAAGCTTTGTTTCCAAACTTTCAATGTGTCCATAAACGCATAATCCGTCACATCTACCTTGCAAGGCACCAGGGAGGCATATCCCTCGGCCAGCAGCAGCGTGTCGTTATCCGGTGCAACCGGTTCTTTCGGTTGAAACTCACCCGTCAACCAAAAGACAGGGTTCCCTTTCGCATCGCTCGAACGATGGAATTCGTTCACCCAACGCCCGTCCGATTGCCGGCAAATCGCGACCCCTTTTACCTCTTCCACATTCGGTACGTTCAGATTCAGGTAGGTCCCATGCACCAATCCTTCCTTCAGCACTTTCCGCGCCAAGAGGTTCGCCAGGCGCCCACTATTCCTGAAATCGGCATCTTCCGTATGATTCAGCAAAGAAACCCCCAAAGACGGAACATCGAAGATACAGCCTTCGATCACTGCCCCCATCGTTCCGGAATAATGGACGCTGATCGCCTGGTTGCCGCCGTGGTTGATTCCGGAGACCAACAGATCCGGCTTCTGTTCCAACACTTCATTAATCGCCAGTTTCACACAATCTACCGGCGTTCCGGTACAACGGTAAACGGTCAGCCCTTCTTCTTTTTTTACTAATGCATAGGAAATCGGAACCGCCGAAGTAATAGCGCTTGACATCCCTGAACGGGGGCCGTCGGGTGCGAAGACCACCAAATCACCTATCTCACGTAGGCTTTTTGCCAATTCGTTAATTCCTTTTGCCTGTAGACCATCATCATTTGTAATCAAAATAAGCGGTTTCTTGTTCGTCCTCATCAATATTATTCTTTCATGTTATTTACAAAAATACTATTTTATTCGGCATTTCAAATGCTCCCCTGTCCCGAATCCATCTAATGTAATCAAAACTTAAAAAAACATTCTTCCAGGGAAGGCGGTTATCAAAATGCTTCTTATCTTAGCATCCACATCTAAAACGGTATGTTAACAACGATTCAAATAGGCGCTGTCATCGGGCTAATCGTCTTGATCCTTTACATGATCACCATCATCGGACTTGTGACCGTGATCATAACGGAAAACAGGAACCCGCTGAAAACAATCCCTTGGGTAGTCGTACTTATGTTTGTCCCGGGTATCGGATTGATTCTTTATTTTTTCTTCGGGCAGGATAACCGGAAGCAAAGGATTATTTCCCGGCGGATTTATAAACGGATCATGAAGCGTCCGCAACAGGGTACCCCTTCGATCGACACTACTCTCATCCCCGAATCCTACCACCCGCTGGTGCATCTGTTAAGCCGGAGCAATGAATCTTCCCTACTCTACGGGAGTAAAATAGAAACCTATATCAACGGACAATCGAAATACGAGGCGCTGCTCAAAGCCATCCGCCAGGCCCGTGACCATATCCATATCGAGTATTATATCTTCTCCAACGATAAAATCGGTAACCGGATCAAGGAAGCCCTCATCGACAAGGCAAAAGAGGGAGTGGAAATACGCCTCATCTATGATGACGTAGGTAGTTGGAACACTAAGCAGTATTTCTTCAGGGAGATGAAAGAAGCGGGAATCGAGGTATTCGCCTTCCTCCCGGTAGCATTCCCTACATTAACCAGCAAAGTGAACTACCGAAATCACCGGAAGATTGTCGTCATCGACGGCAAAATCGGTTTTACCGGCGGAATGAACATAGCCGACCGGTACAACGAGGGCGTCTCTTGGGGAATCTGGCGGGATACGCACTTCCGGATAGAAGGGAGAGGTGTGTATGGCTTGCAGTCCGTCTTCCTGATCGACTGGTACGTGTTAAGCAAAAAACTGGTGCAGGGGCGGCGCTATTATCCGCCGGTGGAAAGCTTCGGCGACAATCTGATGCAGGTGGCGACCAGCGGACCTGTCGGTCCATGGCGTACCCTTTTACAGGCAATCATCTTCTGCGTAGCCAATGCAAAAAAATCCATCCTTATCCAGACCCCTTATTTCATGCCGACTGAAGGTTTAAACCAGGCTCTACAGTCGGCTGCCCTGGGGGGAATCGACGTACAACTAATGCTTCCCAAGCGCTCGGATACGCAGACGGCCAATATGGCCTCCCATTCTTTTCTCGACGATATGGTGAAGGCCGGGGTAAAAGTCTTTTTCTATACTGCCGGATTTCTGCACTCCAAGTTGCTTGTTTTCGACGAGGAAGTGGTGTCCATCGGTTCGGCCAATATTGATTTCCGCAGTTTCGAACACAATTTTGAAATGAACCTCTTTGTGTATCAAAAGGAATTCGCCCTCGAAATGACCCGCATGTTCACCAAAGACCTGGCCTCGTGCGAACGGCTCATCCCCTCCCGCTGGCTGCTCCGTCCCCGCTGGCAACGAATGTGTGAATCCTTCATGCGCTTGTTCTCTCCTCTCTTGTAAATTGACTTTTAGAGATGAGTCATTCTACTGTCGGCCTTGCATAAGAGACGAAAAACAAAAAGACAGTGATTTGTTATTTTTAATATCAAAAATTACCTTTTATAATTAAATTAGCGTACATTTGTGTCTACTACAAGAATAGGTGAAGACATAATAGGTACTGGTTTTATTCTCAAAAATAGGAGGTCTTTTATGCTTTGTGATAGAATTAAAAGGAATTGTTATGTAGAGACTGACTTAACTTTTCTCGTGAATATTAGTAACATCATAGGCCATAGTCAGGACATTTACCAAAATCTGGAGGTGGTGTTGGAAGACTTGTGCAAATTTTTAGATGCGCAATATAGTATGATAGCAATTGTTGATCGCAACGATGACAAAATAATGATCAGTGCAGCTTATGGTTTAACAAAGGAGGAAAAAAACAGGGGCGTTTATAAAATTGGTGAAGGTATTATAGGTGAAGTTGTACAGACAGAAAAGGCTATCATTATCAATGATATATCCAAAAGTAAGCGTTTTTTAAATAAAACAGGAGTAACAAGTGACTCGAGTGGGCCAATGGCTTTTCTCTGTGTGCCTTTAGTTATACGGAATGAGATCACAGCAACATTGAGTATTCATAAAGCTCACAATGGAATGACCGATTTCTCGGCCGAGATCAAATTTTTGAATATTGTAGGAACTTTAATTGCCAAAAATGTATCCATCCGGCGCAAACAAATAGAAGAAGTGGATGAATTACGTAAAGAAAACCGGCTGTTAAGAGGAGAGAGAATCTATAAACCGGATAATATTATTGGTAATTCATCATCGATGAACGACTTATATAGGCTGATAGAGAAAGTGGCGCCAACAAATAGTTCCATTATGATTCGTGGAGAAAGTGGCGTTGGTAAAGAATTGATCGCCGAAGCAATCCATAATGCAAGTGGAAGATCATCCAAGCCTTTTATAAAAGTTAATTGCTCCGCCCTGCCCGAATCTCTTATTGAAAGTGAACTGTTCGGGCATGAGAAAGGATCGTTTACCGGAGCTAATCTATCTCATACCGGACGTTTTGAAATGGCTAACGGAGGAACTATTTTTTTGGATGAAATAGGAGACATACCGATATCCATACAGGTTAAACTACTTCGGGTACTGCAACAGCGGCAAATCGAGCGAGTCGGTGGAAACAAAACGATCGATATTGATGTCCGGATCATTACGGCGACAAATCGTAATCTGGAAGAAATGATTAAGCAAAACTTATTCCGCGAAGATTTTTATTACCGGATTAATGTTTTTCCGATTTATGTTCCTGCTTTACGGGAACGAGCCGCAGATATTCCAATTTTAACGGATCATTTCATTGCCAAGCTAAATAAAATAAACGGGACAAATGTGAAACGGATAACAGGAAGTGCATTGGACATGTTGATGATGTACTCTTGGCCAGGGAATATACGTGAGTTGGAAAATGTGATCGAACGTGCAATGGTATTGTCTACAGATTGCGTGATTCATTCCTATAATCTTCCCCCGACTTTACAAACCGGTATGTCTTCAAATACAATAAACAAAGGAACGCTTAAAAATGCTTTGGAACAGGTGGAGAAGCAGATGTTAATTGATTCGCTTATTGAAATGAGAGGAAACATCACAAAATCGGCAGAGCAATTAGGTATTACACGACGAATTATGGGTCTGCTGATTGCCAGGTATAAAATTCAAGTCAAAAACTATAAACATCTATCGAATGAACAAAACTGAATTGGAAATTTTATCTTGTAATTATTCAGACCCGGAGCACCTGACTGCGATCGGAAATTTAATCAATGCATATATTGAAGACGATATGGGAGGGGGGCAATTACTTTCGCCTTTAAAAAAGCTCCGTTTAGTGGACGGATTGAACCGGCATCCCACCTCCATCGTGTTATTAGCGAAAGCAAATGACATATTTTGCGGTATGCTTATTGCATTTGAGAATTTCTCTACTTTTACAGTTCAGCCGATGATTAATATTCACGATTTAATCGTACTTCCTCAATACCGGGGTAAACGGATAGGACGAACACTTTTAGAAGCGATTATAGAGATCGGACGGAAAAAAGGATGTAGCCGGGTGACGCTGGAAGTTCGTCATGATAATTTTATTGCACAAAAACTTTACAAAATCATAGGTTTCGAAGAAGCTGATCCTTCTATGTTTTACTGGAGAAAAATGCTGTAATCACTTCATTGCTTTTTTATCTGTGATACGAGATAATGGTTGAGCATGGAGGATGCATCTACGCCTCTGACCTGCGCCATACAGTGTCGCATATCTTTTAGGAAATCATCAATCAGCTTATCTGTCATATTAAATCCCTCACTATTTGCAAAGTAGCGAACTGCCTTACGCCCGGAATGCTTTCCCAGAACAAAAGTCCGGCTTTCCCCTAATAACTCAGGAGGGAAAAATTCGTAAGTCGAAGGCTCTTTCAAGAGCCCATCCACATGTATTCCGGATTCATGCATAAATATTTTCTCTCCCACGATAGGTTTTCGTTCGGAAATCGGACTGTTTATCCAACTTGAAATAAGCAAACATAACTCTTTTAATGCGACAAAATTAAATCCTTGGATCCGGTTTTCAAGACATTGCATGATACAAGCGAATTCCTCTAATGAAGTATTTCCCGCCCGTTCTCCAAGCCCTAATACGGAACATGAAATCACATCGGCTCCACTTTCCCATGCGCTTAATGCATTAGCTGTTGCCATTCCAAAGTCATTATGCCCATGGAAATCGATTGCAATACCTAAATCCTGCGCTAAAAACCGGATCGTCCGGGAAACCATTGATGGTGTCATAATTCCCAAAGTATCTGCAAACCGTACTCGCTTTGCTCCTAAATCGCGTGCAGCCAAAAACACCTGCCGCAGGAAAGACAAATCCGTCCGTGAAGCATCTTCCGCACCAAAAGAGATAGTTGCTCCCCTTTCAATCGCAAAAGAAAAAACGCGCTCCATCTGTGGAATGATCCAATCACGTTTCTTTCCCATTTTCTTTTCAATCATCAGGTCACTTGTCGGTACTGAAACATGCAATGTCGGCACACCGGCCTTTAAAGAATTAACCACATCTTCGATTAACAAGCGATTCCAAGATAGTATCTCGGCATTCAAGCCGAGCCGTTTCAAAGCACGTAAATTCTGTCTTTCCTCTCTCCCCATGGATGGAATACCGGCTTCAATAATTTCGATACCTAAGCTATCGAGTGTACGGGCAATATGTAATTTCTCTTCATGTGTGAAGTACACGCCGGGAGATTGTTCCCCGTCCCGCAGTGTTGTGTCTAACAAAATAGGCCTTCGTTCCATCATCCACATCCTTTCTGGTCTCCATGGCAGGTTGCCCCGCATTTAAAAGGTCCCACTTTACATAAATCGATTATCGGTCGTTTTTGATAAATCAGATCCAATCCGGTATCGATCAATCCCTTCATCTGTATCACCCGTATTCCATTCCGTTGTAAAACATTTATAGGCGTTCTGCCGGCACCACTTACCAGAACCGCCTGACAATCGGAGAATGCACTTTTGGATAAATTTGCCCACTTATCGTCACATGTATCCGCACCCGCTGTCGTTCGCTTTTCAATGAAGCGATATCCATTCCTCGATTGCTCAAAAATCCAAAACTCGGAAGCTTCGCCTATATGCAGATCTACACGCGAACCGGTTGATGTGGCAACAGCTACATTTTTCCTGGTCATATCGCTTTCTTCAGTTGTCATAGCCGCGTGTTTTTTGATCAATGAAATGGCTTCCGTATCGTCATGCCCCAATAATCCGGCAGCATCCGACCGGCAACGCGCGCAGTGCCCCATCGGACGGATATATTGAGCAATGGTCGCCTTAATATTTTTCATCATCTCCTTCGATGGTTCTTCCAATGCACCAAACAACGTATTTTCCGTCGGATAAAGAGGAATACAATTCATCGTATCAGCCCCCATTGCCGCAACTTTCTCAGCCAATTCGCCAATTTCACTCTCATTTACTCCGGGAATAACAACCGTATTAATCTTGACTATCATCCCTTTTCTCTTTAACTGTTCAATACAAGCCAATTGTTGTTCGAGCAAGATACGCGCTCCTTCCCGCCCTTTATAGGTCTTTCCCCGGAAATGTACCCATGCATATATTTTGGATAAGGTTTCGATGTTTAGTGAATTAATAGTAATAGTCACATGCGAGACATTTAATCCGGCAATCCGGTCAATATAAGGAGCCAGTTCCAAGCCATTTGTTGAGAGGCAAAAAATCATTTCCGGATAGTTCCTTTCGATTAATTCGATAGTAGCCAATGTTTCATTTGGATTCGCAAAAGGATCTCCCGGACCGGCAATTCCGACCACACGCAAATTATCCATTTTCTTCTCCAATTCGTTGAAATAGTGAGATGCTTGAATGGGAGAAAGTACGGAGCTTGTAACTCCCGGCCGACTTTCATTGCAACAATCATATAGCCGGTTACAGTAATTGCACTGAATATTACATTTCGGCGCTACCGGGAGATGTACACGCGCCTGGCTATGTTTTGCTTTTTCATTAAAGCAGGGATGTAATGATAAATCTTTCATACCGATTTTTTAATTATCTCTTCAATCAAATAATATAAGAGCTACCTCCATATATCTACTATTGTGGAATGAAAGTGTGCGGAACTTTTTTGTATTTATACAGAAGCAGCTCTACTATTGTAATTTATTTATCAGGATAGACAAAGGCATGGCAGAGTCCATCTTTTCTTACCTCTGTTTTCACCTTAAAATTCAAATTCCCCAATTCTTTTTCTATCCATTTTGGTGTATGGAGGCAAATGATTTCCAACTCTACAAATTTATTCTTCTCAAAAAACGGCAATAGAATATCTTTCGAATTCATAGACTCATTTTTCTCTTGCACTTTCACCAGATTAATCTGATAACATCCCTTCGTCGAATCTCCTATTGCAATAGGATTGATACTGTCATTTTGCTGTTTACAAAGCTCAGCTTTCTTTATTGCCTCAATAATATCTGTTCTGACACGATCCCGAACCTGATCCAGCGCCGTAAGAGGAGAACCTTTTACTGAAAAGATACGAATATGCAATTCTTCTTCAAAAATGGCATTAAATATACCCATACCACGTTTGGCTATAAACGCCTTACAGCCTTCCAAACCGGAAGCCATTGTATAGATACTTTTCCTTATATCCGCCAGATTCATTTCCTTATTGATGTAAAAAGGAACCTTACATACACAACGCCATTGCAAATCATTATAGTTTTTTTCGTAGACAAGAACTATTCCTGACGAATCAAATGACAATGTATTTCCCTCGGAATCGACAAAAGCTGCTATTTTCATCTCTTTTCTTTTTCGTTGTTCTATTCAAACACCATGTTTCTTCCCCTTAATAGATATTATATTGATGCGAATAACAGCTGTAGCACTCAGGTTTCCTTTTGGAAATTCGAACTTCTTATCCGTAAATTGGGCTACAATACTGTTTAGAACAGCAATCTTATCCTCTTCAGCCTCTATGAATTCCGCTTTACCGAAACCAATCACGGTTCTGTGTTTAGCCTCAAAATCGCAGGCCATATCATTTTCAACAATGCCGTTATCGATGGATATTTCGAAACATACATTATCATTCTTCTTCATTATCTCTATTTTCGTTCCGGCTTTGGCCGAATGAAAATAAAGGGACGTCCCATCGTATGCATAAAACACAGGAACGAGAAAAGGTAAATTATTATCAGAAAAAGCTAAATGCATCACTTTTCCGATATGGATAATTTCGTCTATTTCTTTTCTATCCGTTATTTCGCGTTCTTTGCGTCGCATTGTTCCATGCGGATGTGTCAGCATATGTTCTCCCATAATTAGTTCTTTATTCTAAATTTGACTTTAATATTGTTCTGCATGTGCCAAAGCAGCCCGTACTGATTTGATTTTTTCCTGGTCAAACAGTTTTTTCATTTCCTCACACATCCGTAATGTCTTTATAGCATCTGCTTCATCCGGTGTCCCATGAAAGTAATTATCAAGAAAACAAATGCCGAAGATCTGGTCCAATGACTTTACCTCTTTACTCAGTTTCCGGGGAACCTCTATTAATTTATCCACTGTTATCATCAGGGTAATGAAATTGTGATTCATAGGTTCCACGCCATATAGTTCGCAGATAGCAACTAAATATCTTTCAAGAGCAACAGATGCTATATTAAATACCAAACTAAATGCCTGACCTTTATGATGAAACTGCAATGCCCGCCTGTGATACGCTTGTGCATCTTTATAGTCTTCCTCAAAAAGGGATTCTATTCCGTAATCATATTCTATATTATCCATAATCAGTTTTCTAAAATCACCATACATTCAGCACCCATTCTTTATTGTGTTTGTACTCCATGTCGGTAAACAGCGCATTTGCCATTTGTTCAGCGAGCCAGGTTGCACCGGCATAGCCAACGACAGGATGACGAAAATATCCGGCACGGTCATAAACAGGAAATCCGACTCTGACCATAGGTATATTATTGTCAATGGCAATATAACGCCCTTTGGAATGTCCCAGAATAAGATCCAGTTCCAAACCCTTATTTTTTATACGATCCTCTAATTCCCAGAAATCGGCATTGGTCACGATCTCCATATTGAAGGCCACTCCTTCTTTTAAGGCTATAATGCGGGGATCTTTCGCATAATTGGGGTTATCGTCACCCAGAAGAAGAAGGACGGGTTCCATCTCCAGATCAAGGCAAAATTCGGCAAGTCCTATCACCAAATCGGCACTTCCGTATATCGCCACTTTCTTTCCTGCCAAAAACATGTGGGAGACGTCCGCAATAGCATCAATAGCAATGCCTCTTTTTATTACAAGCGATTCGGGAATAGGTTTGCCGGTCATTTTCTTCACATTTTGCAAGAAAGTATCCGTATTACGGATGCCAATAGGCGTAGGTCCGATAATAGCCGGAACATCAAACTCTTGTTCGAGATATCGAGCGGCTTTTCCTCCCTCATAACGGTTCAGGGCAATGGTTCCGATGGCATTTGCCGTGCTGCGGAGATCTTCAATCGTTGTTTCGCCATGTGACACGTGGTTGCCATCCGGCATCAGCGGAGAATCAAAAGTTTCTATTTCAAAAAGAACAGTTGCTTCTACTTCCATTTCTGATAACAGGGATTTTAATTCTGTTACATCTCCGGGATCGACCCAACCGGTGATCAGGTTGATTTTCCCATTTAAGGAATCTTCTTTTTTAGCGAAATAAGAAACGAAATCCTTTACAGCTATGTCATATCCGCTAATCATACTTCCTACGAAACTGGGGGTATGAATGGGTATAAGATGCACTTCCCGGCCGGCATATTTCTCCTTCAGCAAGCCATTATTCAGTTTTAATATTACTCCATCAATATCATCACCGATAATTTCAGTTGAACAGGTTGTAATAATCGGGACGACTTTTACGTGGGGATAACGCATCAGTAAAACATCTATTCCTTGTTCTACACGGTGCAGCGCTCCAAACACGGCGGCATCTTCATGCAAAGAGGATGATGCCAATTCGAAACTTTCTTTGAAATGTTGAGAGAAGATCAAGCGAACAAACATGACACACCCTTGACCTCCATGAACAATCCCGATGCAATCTTTTATACCGATACTGGCATATTGAGCACCTGCCGGTTGACAGGTGAATATAGGGTTAATGACCCCTACCCGTTCTTTGGGTTTTAATTCACAACTCATAATTTTTTTATTATTATTTTCACTGCCCGTTAAAAACAGACCGATTAGGCTATATCCCGTTCTAAATCGCAACAATGAATAGATTTTTATATTCTCTATAAGCCCAATAATACCTATTGGTTCTACAATGATAAGGCTATTATCAATATTGCTCTTTGATGAGCTCCGTATTCAAAGATCCTTTAATCATTGTATAATCCATCTTTTCTTTCAGCATTTGCATAATTTCAGCAATGTCTTCTTTACTTGTTTCTTCTAACCATGGAAAATACCTTTTGAATGCTTCCACTAAAGTCTTTGCTTCACTCCAATAATATCTGTCGGCATAGCTATCATCTTCCCGCGCATTTTCGCCACAGAGCAATTGCTTCGTTTTGGTCAAGATACGCTCGTTTTGTATCTCCCTGTCCCAACCTCGCGAATTATATTGCCAAAGGCAATGCTTTGTAATATACCACTCTAATTGGGACATTTTTTCTTCGGCACTTTTTTTATCCATCTCTTTTATAATTGATTTTTACTCTACATCAACCACTTTATTTTTTCTCAATTTCTCAACCGGCACATGTTTCAATTCCCCGGTCTTAGGATCCGGAAACAAATAAAGACCATCTTCCGCCTTCTTCCTTATTCCGGGTATCGGATCATATTTACTTGTGCATTTTCTTAATTCAGTTGAGTTTTTGATTTCATCACTGAGCATAACATCAGAGTATATTTGCTGTGTTTCAAAACCTTTATCAGTAGGAATTTCATCTTTGCTGATATCAAGGCAAGCTAATTTATGCATCGGCGAATAAATAGCATTGTAAAGATCTCTTGCCAAACGTACCCATCCTTCATAGCCTTTGTACGGCCCATTGTGATAGCCGTGTACATTCAGATAAGGTACACGAATTTTTTTAGCTACTTCACCGGGACGTTTCCCTGTTAAGATTACATCGGGTTTCAATTCGTACATGGCCTCCAAACCTTCCAGTTCATTCGGATCGTCAATTGCCAAAGCGCCCGGTTCACAGCGGGAAATACCTTTTTCCATGTCTCCCTGATGACCGAACTTGGTATATACGGATGCCACTTCAATACCCATTTCTTTATGGATCATGTGTGCCCAGTGCCACAGTTTGGATCCTCCGGGCCAAAGACATATTTTTTTCCCCTTCAATCGGGCGGCATACCAATCCAATTCCGGTTTCCAGCGTGCCGTTTCCTCAGCAATGATCTCACGTGCCTTGTCTTCAATGCCGAAGAAGTAGCCGATCTTCAGTAACGAATCCGAGAGTGCTTCAAATCCAAACCCATCTATGTCCATTCGTGGAATTCCATATCTTACACGCAACTCGTCACAGATATATTCAGCCGACCGGGCACATTCCAACACATTCAACTGGGCACGGTGCATTGAACGTAAATCGTCAAAATGAGTATTCCCTGTGAATGTGGACAAGATTTGTATCCCCATCCGATGAAAATAGTCTTTCATAATTTCCTGGTCACCCTGAATATTGTACTCGCCCACATAATTGATGACATATTTGCTGTAAATTTCCGGTTCTCCGGTGCCTACCATTTGCGACAACCAGGCTAGATTGATCTTGTGGTGGCCACCCGACTGACTCGGCCCTGCAAATCCGGGAGAATTACATACAAACACTTTAACATTCGGCATTTCTTCCATTACTTCGTCCGCAATAGCATTTATGTCATCCCCAATCAGCGCCGAAGCACAGGTTTGGTAAATCGACATTCTCTTGATATCTGGAAAAGCTTTGAAAGCTTCGATAATGTTTTTTTTCAGCATTTTTTCGGCTCCGAATACTACGTTCGCTTCTTTCATATCAGTAGCAAACGTATATTTCAACTGGAAATTTCCATCATCGCTTATATAACGTTTGGTCTGCCATGTATCGTAGGTACATCCCACAGGTCCATGGCTTATATGAATCACATCTTTCATCGGTGTGCCGATTACATGCTTCGCACCACAGTAAGCACATCCTCGTTCCGAAATGGTTCCGGGAATTGTATTCAAGTACCCTAATGGGAGGGCGTCTGTCAATTGCTCACCCGGCGCTTTATCTACGGCATGTTGTAACCGTTCCGGAATACTTTCACTGCATTTAAACTGATGATAGGGCATAATCTTTACTTTTTAAATTGTTGCTTGTTTACAATGCGGTATCACCGCTTTCATTAGTTCGAATTCGGACTGCATCGTCGGTAGGGCAAACAAATATCTTACCATCGCCGATGTATCCGGTACGATTTGCTTTTATAAGAGCATTCATAATTATTTCTACATTTTCATCACTCGCCACGATAATCAGCATTCGTTTCGGAACAAATTTCATTCCCATCGTATGTCCTTTGGCTATCAATCCCGGATGAACATCAAATCCATTTAGTATAGCGTTCAATCCACGTTGGTTTCCTCTGCCCAAAACAGGCATAGCCGTAACGGAAGGAACTTCGAGTTCATCAATAATTTTCTTCGTGGCATTCATTTTGTTGGGACGAATGATCGCTATTATTTCCTTCATCTCATTGTTTATTTTAAAGTTCTTTGGAACCTGTTCTGACTGTCCGTACCTGTTCGACCGGCGAAATGAATATCTTGCCGTCTCCTTCACTTCCTGTATAAGCCTTGTATTGGATAATTTTTATTACTTCTTCTACCGATTCGTCTTTTACAACGATGATGATGAGGACCTTGGGAAGTTCATCATAATGTGCATTCCCGACTGTTAACCCTTTTTGTTTACCTCGGCCGAAGACCGACATCTTCGTCATGGAATAAAATCCCGATTCAGCCAAACCATCCGTAACGTTATCCGCAGTTTCGGGACGTACAATTGCTCTTATCATTTTCATAAGTTCAATAATATTTTAATGTTTAATCCTTTTAGTCGGTCAAATCATTCTCCAATACCATATTTTACAACCATTAATTCAAGCTCAGGCATTGTAAGCGGCTTAGGTATAACAAAATTCTCGTTCGCAATAATCTTACGTGCCAATTCACTATACTCATGCGCCTGATTACACTCTTCATCATACTCAATCACTGTTTTCTTGTTGAATTCAGCTTTTTGAACAATATTATCGCGAGGAACAAAATGAATCATTTGAGTGCCAATCGCCGCTGCAAATTCTTCGATAAATTCTCTTTCCCGGTCTACTTTACGGCTATTACAAACAAGCCCTCCTAAACGAACGCCACTTTGTTTTGCATATTTGACAAGTCCTTTGCAAATATTATTTGCAGCATAAACTGCCATCATCTCTCCCGATACTACGATATAAACTTCCTGTGCTTTTCCATCACGAATCGGCATGGCAAATCCACCGCATACAACGTCTCCCAATACATCATAGAATACATAGTTCAAATCTTTTGCATATGCGCCCTGATGCTCCATCAGATCAATGGCCGTGATTACACCACGTCCGGCACAGCCTACACCTGGTTCCGGGCCCCCTGATTCACAACACATAATTCCGCCGAAACCGGAACTTACAACTTTGTCTGCAGTAACCAATTCAGCTCCATCGTCGCGTAATGTATCCATAATTGTCTTCTGATTCATTCCCCCCAATATCATACGTGTTGAGTCGGCTTTTGGATCGCAACCATGGATAAAAACTTTTTGACCGTGAAAATAAGCCATAGCAGCAGCCGTGTTCTGTTGAGTAGTAGATTTTCCAATACCACCTTTCCCATAAAAAGCAATCTTTTTCATAAATGATAATTTTTAGTATGAATAATATGAGTTAGAATAATATCATAAAATCAATATGCGTGCCAAAAAATATATTTATCGCCCATAAAGAAACAGAAATGGCAATAATAAAATTGATTTGATGCATTAATAAACGAATGTGAAGCTATTTGAAAGTCGTTATTTTATTTTTCTCGTTCGGGAAATAAAATAATAACGGATGGTCAAAACTCTATTTATTGGACGCTTTGGAACGTTCCTTTGTTAAATAGTTCTTATTTGTACATAAATAAGATGCAATCTATTTTGATTCGATAATCTTTAAAAGAAATTGCCGGGTAATATTGGGGAATGACCTTTTTGTCCCAGCCGAACCAGCTGTGATAGATACAAAAAGTGCTTGTTGTTAAGGCTTAACCGGAATCTCACCGGAATAATCCCTCTTATCCGTCTCTGTTTAAAATTCGGATGTGAAGTGGAAACGGATATCAGGGAAATCGTTTTGGGCCATGGTTAGAACATAAGGAGAATCGGCTAAATAGACATCGCGCCCTTCGCGATCGAGAGCCATATACTGTGACTTCCGTTTTTTGAAATTAGCAAGCATTTCCTTGTTTTCGCTCTCAATCCAACAGGCTTTATATAAACTGATGGGCTCCCATTTGCATTGGGCGCCGTACTCATGAAGGAGGCGGTATTGAATAACTTCGAACTGCAACTGCCCGACAGTACCGATGATTTTACGTCCGTTGAATTGATTCACAAATAATTGGGCAACGCCCTCATCCATCAGTTGCTCGATTCCCTTGTTCAACTGCTTGGATTTCATTGGGTCCGCATTTTCGATGTATTTGAACATTTCCGGAGAGAAACTGGGAAGTCCTTTGAAATGCAGGTCTTCCCCCTCAGTCAGGCTGTCCCCAATCTTAAAGTTACCCGTATCCGGCAAACCGATGATATCCCCGGCAAAGGCCTCGTCCACGGTTTCCTTCTTCTGAGCCATGAAGGCGGTCGGACTGCTAAAACGCATCATCTTGTTGAAACGCACGTGCTTATAGTTGGCATTCCGCTCGAAGCGGCCGGAACAGATCTTGACAAAGGCGATGCAACTGCGATGGTTCGGATCCATATTGGCATGGATCTTGAACACAAAACCGGAAAAGGTATTTTCTTCCGGATCGACCACGCGCTCCAACGCCTGGACAGGGCGGGGCGAAGGGGCGATACGGATGAAACAATCCAGTAATTCCTTCACTCCGAAATTATTTAGCGCCGAACCGAAAAAGACCGGTGCGATATCTCCTTTTAAATAAGTTTCGACCTCGAATACGGGGTATACCCCTTCGATGAGTTCGATGTCCGAACGCAGTTTTTCGGCGAGCGGCTCTCCGATATGCCCATCCAATTCGGTCGAGTTTATATCCCGGATCTCCACATTTTCCGTTACGTATTGTTTGCTAGGAGTATAGAGGTTCAGTTTTCGTTCAAAGATATTATAGACCCCTTTGAAGCGCTGTCCCATATCAATCGGCCAACTTAAAGGGCGGACGTGGATATGCAACTCCTCTTCGATCTCATCCAGCAGATCGAAAGGGTCTTTCCCGTCACGGTCCATTTTATTGATAAAGACAATGACAGGTGTCTTACGCATCCGGCATACTTCCATCAGTTTCCTCGTCTGCGCCTCAACACCCTTGGCGGCATCGATGACAATGATCACGCTGTCCACCGCCGTTAGAGTACGGAACGTGTCTTCCGCAAAATCCTGGTGTCCGGGAGTATCTAGAATATTAATCTTGTGCTCATTATAGTCAAAGGCCATCACCGAAGTGGCGACGGATATTCCACGCTGTTTCTCTATTTCCATCCAGTCGGAGGTAGCCGTTTTCTTGATTTTGTTCGACTTGACCGCTCCGGCGACATGGATCGCCCCTCCGAATAACAACAGTTTTTCGGTTAAAGTCGTCTTCCCGGCGTCAGGGTGGCTGATGATCGCAAACGTTCTTCTTCTTTCTATCTCTTCGGAATAGATACCCATATCTTATTGATTCTTTTTTATTTCTTCCAAGCAGCGGCAAAGGCTCTCTTCCCAATGGGGGATCCGGACGCCGTAAGTCTGTTTTATTTTCCCTTTGTTTAATACACTGTAAGACGGACGAGGAGCCTTAGCCGGATAATCCTTCGTTTCGATCGGCATTACCCGGCAGGATAGTCCGGCATGGGCAAAGATACGTACGACAAAGTCATACCAACTGCAAACGCCCTCATTAGAATAATGATAAATGCCGGGGATAAATCGTTCGCCGGAAATCACATCCAGAATCGCTTTCGCCAGATCCACTGCATAGGTCGGCGTTCCGATCTGATCGAAAAGGACGTTCAATTGCTCCTTTTCGGCGCCTAAGCGTAACATTGTTTTCACAAAATTATTCCCGAACTCAGAGTAGAGCCAGGCCGTACGGAGGATCACCGAATCGGGGCAGCTTGCCCGCAGGGCCTGTTCCCCGGCAAGCTTCGTCTTTCCATAGACGGAAAGCGGATGTGTAGGATCGGTCTCCACATAGGGACGATAGCTCCGCCCGTCGAAGACATAGTCGGTAGAGAGATGGATCACCTTGACGCCGGTCTCCTGCGCAGCCTCCCCCAGATTGCGTACCGCATCGGCATTCAGTCGCATGCACAGTTCGGGAAACTCTTCGGCTTTATCGACGGCCGTATAAGCAGCGCAGTTCACTAAATATCCGGCCCCGGCCTCCCGTACATAACTCCGGACAGCCTCCGCATCGCAGATATCGAGCCGGTCGACATCCGTCGGGAGAAACTCCCAATCGGGAAAAGAAGGAGCCCACCGGCGAATGGCGTTTCCTAATTGCCCGTTGGCTCCCGTGACAATGATTCTTTTTTTCTTATTCATCGAGGTTCAATTCTCCGTTTTGCTCTTCTTTCTGTTTTGCAGCCAGCAGGTTGAGGAATAGCATGATTTGCTTGACGGCTTCCGTCGTCTCCGGGGATACCGGCTTCTTCTGCATCCTCAACAGGAGATAACCGTATACTGCCGTCAGGCAGGTCTCGATCTCGGGGATTTCCTCACCACCCGATTTGGAACGCAGTTGAACGATAGATGGAAGCGTTTTATAATAGGTAGCGCCGTAAACCGTCTCCTTCGGTGATCTTAACAGGCGCAAATGCAGGTCGGTCAAGGTGAGGATCACATTCTTGTTCAGTTGGATATGTCCTTTCTCCGCCACGCCTTCCCGCCGCATCATCTCAATCAGGTTCTCATACCATTGCTCGATCTCCGCCATAACTTCGGGCGATTGGTTATATTGGGGAAGGACGGTGCGCCGGATGGAATCCATGTCCAAGCGGTTCGCGCGGATCAAATCCTCTACTTCCCACATATAAAGCAGATATTCTACGATATTCTCTTTTCGCTTTTGGTGAGCTACAATCATAAGGACTGGCTATAGGCAGATACGGATTGGTAAAAATCGGCGTCTTTTACGCCTAATTGGCGGCAGACGATTCGCGCCGCATTCAGATTCGTCAAGAAAAAGGGATTGGGTATGCGTACCGGAATTTCTCCGTAATGAGTCGTCAGGAAAGTTTTTCCTTCTTTCTCTATAAAAGGATGGGCCGTATACGGGATCGCCGTAATATCTTCGCGCGCTTCATCGGCCAATTCCACCAAGCCGGCATCGTCGGAACAATAGACCAACTTTCCTTCCCGCTCGATCGAAGAGATAAAGTCATTATACATCTTAAAATAAGTTTCCGGCGTCACATGGTCGGTTGCCTGCCTCCACTCCAAACCGGTAATGACGGCAATATGGGGACGATAAAATTCTAACTGATATCTCTTTTCCAAGGTGGAATTAAGGTGCTCATTCCCTTCAATCAGGGAAATCCGGGCTTCGTAACTCGAGCTAAAATGCCCGGAAAGCAGATCGATCTTACTGGTCAATGCATAATCAAAGGCAAATTTCTGTTTTTGCAACGCATAAATGATCAGGGACAGCACCTCTTCTTTCCCGTAGCTACCGACGATTACAATGCGTGTTTTCGACTTGCTGCGCAGAAAAACAAATTCGGGAATGGACATGATCAACAAGTTCAATTCCTTTGCCCGAAGCAATTCGGGATTATCCGGTTTTACCTCGTTTCCTATCACTACAAATTCAATATCTTTCGTCAGCCTTTCAGGAAACCATCCACTACCTGGAAAACGAAAATCCAAAGCCGACAGCTTCGCCGCTAACTCTTCCGTGACTTTATCGCCGGAAACGGTCACCTCATACCCCTCTTCATGAATGGCGGAAGCCAAGTCCGAAAGGAGCGGTTCGGAGATTGAGATCAAATGAACTTTTCGCATTGATTAGAATTTGAATACAAAAGTACAATTTTTCGCCAATGTCCGATGTCTACTCTCATGAAATCTTTAACTGTTGCAGACCATTCTTTATTTTTTTCTGATATATCCATTTGGGAAAGAAGCGTTCTGACTATCTTTGCATAGGTTGTACTAAACGAAATATAAACAGAATGAATAAAATTATCCTTACTCTATTTGCTATCTCCCAATGCTTGCTGCTGACGGCGCAGAAGAGTGCGCCCAAATGGCTGACTAAAAGTCGGAATGCCGTTATCTCGATCACTACCTACGATAAAGAGAACCGAAAAATTCAGTCGGGTACGGGTTTTTTCATCTCCGAAACGGGGGAAGCACTTTCCTCCTATACCCTCTTCGAGGGAGTAACGCGGGCCGAAGTTACGGATACGGAAGGAAAGACCTATCCGGTAGAGCAGATCCTGGGAGGAGATGAGCTATACGATGTCATCCGTTTTCAGGTGGCCGCCCCGAAAAAGGTGAACTATCTGCCTTTGGCAAAAGAACCGGTCGCTCTACAGACTCAGGTTTACCTGCTGCCATACTCCACCGGGAAAACGGTCGCTTTCAAGCAAGGGCAAATACTGGAAGTCTCCAAACTGAAAGAATCTTTCGGTTATTATAAGGTGTCTTTTCCTCTGGATATAACGGAGAAGAATGCACCATTGCTGCTGGAAAACGGAGAAGTACTGGGATTGGCACAGGAGAGTGCCGGAAAGGGAAAAGATGTCTCCTACGCCGTATCCGCAGGATACCTGAAGAGCCTACATATTAACTCGATGGATGTACTGAACTCTAATTACCAATCCCTTCTGATAAAGAAGGCCTGGCCGGCTAATGCCGACCAGGCTCTTGTCGCCCTCTTCCTGCTACGCAACTCCCAGAATGCACAGGAATACCTGGAAACACTCAACGATTTCATCCGGACATTTCCTTCGACAACGGATGGCTACCTGAACCGGGCATCCCATTATGCGCACAGCCGGAAAGAACTGGCAGGCAGCGGCGACCCCAACGAATACCTGCGCCTTGCCATCTCCGACCTGAAAGAGGCCTCCCGCCATACAGATAATAAGGGAAATATACTATACAGTCAAGCCAAACTTATTTTCGAAGTGGCGTCTACGGATACGACGATTACTGATCCTCAATGGACGCTCCAGGCCGCCGGGGAATCCATCCGTAAGGCGATTGAAGCGGAAGACCTACCTCTTTACCACCAATTACAGGGTGATATAAACTTCTATGTCAGCCAATTCGAGCAAGCCTATCAGGAGTACCAACTAGTCAATGCAAGCAATATCGCCTCTCCGCAATCCTTCTATATGGCAGCCCAAGCAAGGGAGAATACCCCCGGATTCAATACCGCCGAAATCATTGCCCTGCTGGATTCCGCTATTAACCGGACCGGCAATCCGCCTACCGCATCCGCCGCCTCCTACGTCCTGGAACGTATCGACTGGAAAATGAAACTAATGCTTTACAAAGAAGCGGTAGAGGATTATAATCTTTACTACGACCTGCTCAAAGGTGAAGTGAACGCCCCGTTTTATTACTACCGCGAGCAAGCCAAATACCGGGCGGACGATCTGCAAGGAGCTTTAGCCGACATCGAAGAAGCTATGTTCCGCGACCCAAAAGCCCCGGATTACCAGGCGGAAGCCGCCTCAATCCATATCCGACTCGAAGAGTATGCCAAAGCGGAGGAGTATCTGGACAAAGCCTTGCAGTTAGCCCCGGAATTTGCATCCTGCTACCGGCTGAAAGGCATCTGTCGGATGCGCCAGAACAAGAAAGCAGAAGCCTGCACCTTCTTTAACAAAGCAAAAGAATTAGGAGACCCGCTGGCCGACCGGCTGATAAAAACGAATTGTAACTAATCCGGTAATCATTTCCTAAAAACGATAAGACGAAAATAGTTACTTTTGTACTCACTAAAAATTAGATTATAGATTAGATCATAAACACAGAGAATAATAAGAATGGCAAGATTTAGCAAGATCGAAGTGCTGAACGCAATCATCGGCACGGGAATGGTCCCGGTTTACTACAACAAGGATGTTGAGATTGCAAAAGAAGTGGTAAAAGCCTGTTACGCCGGCGGAGTACGTGCGTTTGAATTCACCAACCGCGGAGACTTTGCGCAGGAAGTTTTCGGCGAATTAGTCAAATATACCGCTAAGGAATGTCCGGAATTAGTGTTGGGAATCGGTTCGATTGTCGACCCGGGCACAGCCGCCCTATACCTGCAGTTGGGAGCGAACTTCATCGTCGGCCCGCTGTTCAATCCCGAAATCGCAAAAGTATGCAATCGTCGCCTAGTGCCTTATACCCCGGGGTGCGGTTCCGTATCCGAGATCGGATTCGCCCAGGAAGTAGGTTGCGACCTGTGCAAAATCTTCCCGGCCGGCAACGTCGGAGGTCCTTCGTTCGTGAAAAACATCAAAGCCCCCATGCCCTGGTCGTTGATCATGGCGACCGGAGCCGTCGAACCTACGGAAGAAAACCTCTCCGCCTGGTTCAAAGCAGGCGTCACCTGCGTAGGAATGGGCTCCAAACTATTTCCGAAGGAAGCGATTGCTGCCAAAGACTGGCAAGCCATCACCACCCTCTGTGAAAATGCACTCTCGTATATCCGGAAAAGCAAGCAATAAACAGGAAGGCGGGATACGGAAATCGGGTAAAAACTTTTTATCAGGTCGCGTTCATCGCAAATAGTAGCAGAATTATTTGGGAATATTCAGCAAATAAATAGTTTAATGAATCCCAAGCAAGAATTCCGCTTAATATTGAACAGTATGCCAGTCGGCGTAAGAGATCGAAAAATCGAGTAAGAGGAAAATAGTTTATTTTCCTCTTACTCGATTGTATAAGAGCGGACTTTATGCTTTTTTATTTGAAAAATAAATTAAAAGCCGGAATTAAAACACGATCGATATTATGGTCCCTCATCTTTTATAGCCCCGACTATTCACAATGCATCCTTGATATCATAAACATATACCCGAATCTTAACCGGATATCAATATTTAAACATTCCTCCCCCCAGGAACTCGCGAAGAAGCGAAGTACCGGGAAGTTCTTCGTCCGGAATGCTATTGAAATACTGGAGGAAGCGGATGAGACGATAGGCTTCGGCATTTTCCGTATCTACCTGCTTCACCTCATTCAGCATCGGGACGGCGTATTTCTTCAGGACAGCCAGTTCATAAAGCATGGCGCTGTTGAAGGTAGCATCCGCATTTTCCTGGTAAGGGAAGACCCATTTGTCCTCTCCCCGGCGAACGCTCGGCCAACGGGAGATCGTTTCTTTGGCCGTGTATCCGCGGAAACGGTAATCCCGCACGATACGGCGGAGCAGACGATTATCCGTCGTCGGAATCCAGTTGTACCCGTCGAGAGAGATAGTCGTCAACGCTGAAACATACACCCGGTAGATATATTTATCCTCCACTTCCGACACCAGTTCAGGATTCAGCCCATGGATACCTTCCAGCAACAGGATGGAATTTTCCCTCATCTTCAATTTCTGTCCCCGGTATATGCGCATGCCCGAATTAAAATCATACGTCGGCAAGTCGATCTCCTCCCCCGCAATCAGACGCCGCATGTCACGGTCGAAATAGGGCAGGTCGATGGCATACAGCGACTCGAAATCATACTCCCCGTCTTCATCTTTCGGCGTATCGACCCGGTTCACGTAATAATCGTCCAGCGAAATGCCCAGCGGGTGTAATAAGTTAGTCATCAACTGCACTTGCAATCGCTTGCAGAAAGTCGTTTTTCCAGAAGAAGAAGGGCCGGAAATCAATACGATGCGAACCCCTTCCTTATAACGCTCGGCGATCTCCACCGCAATCCGCGCGACCTGTTTCTCCTGCACCGCTTCGGACACCATGATGACCTCTTGCGTCAAGCCGTTCTCTATCGCCCGGTTCAAATCACCCACATCATTCAGGTTCAGCGTACGCTGCAAAGTCAGGTGCTCCTTATAGGCGGCAAACATTTTCTTCTGCTCGATAACCGGCTCCAGCTCATAAGGGTTGTCTCTTTGCGGCACACGGATCAACAGGCCGTCTTCGTAAGGAATCAAATCGAACAGATGGATATAACCCGAAGAAGGCACCAGGCAACCATAGAAGAAATTCTCGTAGCCTTCCATTTCATAATAGGACGTATAGGCCATGCCGGCCGTCTCAATCAGCAAGGCTTTATCCATCATTCCCCGGCTGCGGAAAAGACGGACCGCGTCTTCCGTCCGTACATTTTTCAGATCGAACGGGAGATCCCGCCGGATGATCCTCCACATCTGTTCCTTAATCTTACCGATCGCCTCCGGATCCAGCTTTTCACCATTGGCCAGCGCACAATAATACCCTTTGGATATCGGATGTTCCAGATTCAGTTTGACGCCGGGATACATATCGTGCGCCGCCTTGGAAAGAACGTAACAGATTGAACGGACGTAGGTGCGGAAGCCGGAAGGGTGCGTACAATCAAGAAACTTCACGTCCTTTGAACGCCAGCAACGGTAATTCAATCCTTCCACCTTATTATTTACCTGCGCATTCATCGGCCGGTAGTGCAGCACATTACCTCCCAGCAATTCATAAATCTCCAGCAGGGAAGATCCGATCGGAACATCCGTATAAGTTTTATTGTTCTTACAGTAAATAGTTATTGTATCGTAATTATTCATAATTCAGGACTTTAATTTCCAAATTCCATCACTTCTAAGGCGATGAGAATACGGTTAACCGTCTCTTTTTCCTATTTGATAATTTGCTCCAACTGATCCAGATTTTTTTCCAGCTCGACCTCTGACAACTCATAGTTGCTCAGGTCTCCGGCAAGATACTGGTCGTAAGCCGCCATATCGATCAGGCCATGGCCGGAAAGATTGAACAGGATCGTACGGGGTTTCCCTTCCAGCTTCGCCTGGTTGGCCTCTTGAATGGCCGCTGCGATGGCGTGTGCCGATTCGGGAGCGGGAATGATGCCTTCCGCTTGTGCAAAAAGAGTAGCTGCAGCAAAGGAATCCAACTGTTTGATGTCGACCGCCTGCATATAACCGTCTTTCTTCAACTGGCTCACGATAGAACCGGCACCGTGATATCGCAAGCCTCCGGCGTGGATATTGGCCGGAGCGAAATTATGCCCCAGCGTATACATCGGGATCAACGGGGTGTAACCGGCCTCGTCTCCGAAATCATATTGGAATTCCCCGCGTGTCAATTTCGGGCAGGAAGAAGGTTCGGCGGCAACGATACGAACTTCTTTTCCCTCCGTCAGTTTATGACGCAAGAAAGGGAACGCGATGCCGGCGAAGTTCGTTCCGCCTCCGAAGCAAGCAACGACGACATCCGGATATTCCCCGGCCATCTCCATCTGTTTTTCCGCTTCGAGGCCGATGACAGTCTGGTGAAGCATCACGTGATTGAGGACGCTTCCCAGGGTATATTTGCAATTAGGCGTCTGGATCGCCAGCTCGACGGCTTCCGAAATAGCCGTTCCCAAGCTGCCCTGGTAAGTCGGATGAGCCGTCAGAATCGCGCGCCCGGCTTTCGTACTCATACTGGGGGAAGCGATCACCTGCGCACCGAAGGTCTGCATGATCGACCGGCGGTAAGGCTTCTGCTCATAGCTGATTTTTACCATATAGACAGCCAACTCCAGCCCGAAAGCCTTGGCTGCATACGAAAGGGCAGCTCCCCATTGCCCGGCGCCGGTTTCCGTCGTGATATTGGTCACGCCTTCCTTTTTGCAGTAATAAGCTTGTGCTATGGCCGAATTCAGCTTATGGGAACCCACCGGGCTGACACTTTCGTTTTTGAAATAGATATGGGCCGGCGTATCCAGCGCCTTCTCCAGTCCATAGGCGCGGACAAGCGGAGTGGGACGCCAGTTCTTGTACATATCGCGCACCTCTTCCGGAATCTCGATCCACGGATCAGTCTGGTTCAGTTCCTGTTCTACCAACGCTTTGGCGAATAGGGGATAAAGTTCTTCCGCCTTAAGCGGTTGTTTGGTTCCGGGATTCAGAAGGGGTAACGGTTTGTTCTTTAAATCCGCGACGATATTATACCATGCCGTCGGAATGTCTTTTTCCTGCAACAGGAATTTCTTTGTGCTCATGCTCTAAGATTCTTTATTAATGTTAGTATACTCATACCTATTAACAAAGAAACGAATAATATTTCTTTACATCAAATGCCTGCAAGGGAAAACGTTTTTTGCGCGTTGGCTTTTGATTATTTCAACGGACTGCTTTTATTTTTTTATACTGGTTACTCAACTTTCACCGGCCGGTGAAAATCAGATTTCCACTATCTGTTAAAGAAAAAGTCGTTGCCATATTACTTTTTTGCCTATGCCGCGGCATGAAAAAGAGTTGGAAATAAAACTTAAACGGTTTATTTAACTTCTCTGAAGAAATGCATACCTTTGTGTCCTCTATTGAAAACAATGACAGAATAGCCTGAAATATTGATGAAACGTCTAACATTTCTTATATTATCTTTTCTTCTTCTCTTAACCGGCGCCAAAGCGCAAAAAGATAATTTTTCTTATCAGTTTTACGGATTCGTCCGGGGTGACCTTTACTATAATTCACGCAGTAATTACGAAACGGTAGATGGTGTTTTCTACCTCTATCCCAAAGACGAGGTGAAGGATCCGAACGGGAAAGACTTGAATGCGAATCCAAACAGTTCCTTTTATTCTTTTTGCACCCGGCTGGGATTGGATATAGCAGGCCCCCGGATCGGTTCGGCACAGACCTCCGCCAAGATTGAAACCGACCTGAGCGGGACAACGTCCATCAATTTTATGCTTCGTATCCGCCATGCCTATGCACAGTTGAAATGGGAAAACGGATCGACGCTATTGCTGGGGCAAACCTGGCATCCGCTTTTCGGAGAAGTAAAGCCCGACGTACTGAACCTGGCTACCGGGAGCCCTTTCCAACCTTTCAACCGTAGTCCGCAAATAAGATACAAATATCAGGCCGGAAGATTCACCCTCACCGGATCGGCGATTTACCAACTAATTTATAAATCCGAAGGCCCTGCCGGGAAAAGCGAGGAATACCAGAAGAACGGCGTCTTACCGGAACTTTATGCCGGGATCGACTATTCAAAAGGCAACTTCCTGGCCGGAGTAGGCATCGATATGCTTTCCCTTAAACCGCGCCTGCAGTCGGTGGTGGACAATGAAATATACAAGGTAGACGAGCGGATTACCACCTTTTCCTACGAGGCGCATGCCCGATATGCAACAAAGGAGCTTAATCTTGCCGCCAAAACACTCCTCGCGTCTAACCTGACGCATACTTCCCTGCTCGGAGGCTACGGCGTAACGGCCATCGACCCGGTCACCGGGCAACAGGATTATACGCCTTTCCGCCATTCGACAACCTGGGTAAACGCTACCTACGGAACCAAATGGCAAGGCGGCCTCTTTGCCGGTTATACGAAGAACCTGGGGACGGACGAGCCGTTGGTCGGCAGCGTTTACGGCGGAGGACTTCAAGTGGACCAACTGAAAGCCGGCGGGGCGCAAATCACCTATAACCTGCCTAACTGGACGGTCGGAATAGAATACCTGGCAACAACTGCCGACTATGGGACGATCGACAACTTCGACGGGAAAGTGCGCGATACGCACGGGGTAACCAACCACCGCGTTTTATGTACTTTTTTCTATCGTTTCTGAGAAAAAAACAATATATTTGCGAAACAACAATCAAGGGGTGCCTAAGTATAGGCTGAGATTACACCCTCGAACCTGATGCGGATAATGCCGCCGTAGGAATGATATACTCCTATCTTTTTGTCCTTTGGGACACTCTCCCCTCGGTTGTTTATTGGTAGAAATAAACAAATTCGGAGATGACTACTATTAAATTAAATGACAAATCTTATGAGATAGCGGAAGAAAGTACGCTTCTTACTTTCCTGGAAAGCCATGGATTCCGTCCCGAAGGGCTTGCCATCGCCATCGACTACGACGTAATCCCGCGTGAAAACTGGAAGGAGACCAAACTGACCGACGGTATGGAGCTAATGATGATCCGTGCCGTCTGCGGAGGTTCCGGCAAAAGCGTCCGCCTGTGAAACTGATTGTTTTGACAGCGGAGGAGTTTCTTCCGGAAGAAGCGGCCGTATTAAACGCATTTTTCGGAGAAGGCTTGGAGACGCTCCACCTGCGGAAACCGGCATCCGGAGCGGAAGAGGTAAAGCGTTTGCTGGACAGTATCCTGCCATCTTTCCTCGGCAGGATTGTCTTGCACGACCATTTCCAATTGACACAGTCTTATCCGTTGAAAGGAATCCATCTGAACAGGCGCAATCCGCACCGGCCGGAAGGATATACCGGTTCCGTCAGCCGCTCTTGCCATACGCTGGAAGAGGTGAGGGAATCCGGGGCTTTCCAATACGTTTTCCTCAGTCCCATCTTCCAAAGCATCTCGAAAGAAAAGTATGGGCAGGCCTTCTCCGATGCGGAACTCTTCCGGGCAAAAGACGAAGGAATCCTCAGCGGACGGGTCATCGCCTTAGGGGGGATCAGCCGGGAAACGCTCCCTCAGGCTGCAGCTTACGGTTTCGGCGGAGCGGCCATACTCGGTACCCTCTGGAAGGCGGGAAATACAAGAAAGGACTGGATCCCTATTTTCCAGGATTTAAGACAAGAATGTGATCGATTATGAAAGGACTACTTTTTATCACTCACCAAAATAACCAATACGATACGCTGGACTCTGTCCGGATCGCATTGGAAGGCGGATGCCGCCAAATCCAGCTGCGAATGAAGGATGCCGCCAAAGAGGCGGTCGCCCTGGTCGGGAGGGAAGCCATGGCTTTATGCAAGAAGGTCGGAGCGGAATTGTACATAGACGACCACGTCGACGTCTGTCGTGAAGTCGGCGCTGCGGGCGTCCATCTAGGCAAACTGGATATGCCTCCGGAGCAGGCGCGTACCTATCTGGGCAAAGCGTACCGGATCGGGGGAACAGCCAATACGTTTGACGATATCTGCCGGCTTGCGGAAAAAGGAGTTGATTATATCGGACTCGGACCGTTTCGTTTCACCGAAACAAAAAAAAATCTAAGTCCGCTTCTGGGACTGAATGGTTACCGGACCATCCTTAAACGGTGCCAAGCGAACGGCATCCGTCTTCCGGTTCTTGCTATCGGAGGGATCACTCCCGACGATATCCCCTGCCTGATGGAGACGGGAATCAGCGGGATCGCTCTCTCTTCCGTGATCCTTCAGGCGGATGATCCCGTAAAAAAGACCCGGGAGATTGTAGAACGGATGAAAATGCATGAATCATATTATTAATCAATATATAACCAGCAATATGAAAAAATTAATAATCGCCGGACAGGAATTCGATTCCCGTCTTTTTCTCGGTACAGGCAAGTTCAGTTCCAATGAACTGATGGGGCGGGCAATCGAAGCTTCCCGGACCGGAATGGTTACCGTTGCGATGAAACGGGTCGACCTGAAAGACAAAGAGGACGACTTGTTGGCCCATGTTCGTAAGCCGGGCATCCAGTTGTTGCCGAATACTTCCGGAGTACGTAACGCCAAAGAAGCTGTCTTCGCCGCCAAGCTGGCCCGAGAAGCGTTCGAAACCAACTGGCTGAAACTGGAGATCCATCCGGATCCCAAGTATCTACTTCCCGACCCGATAGAGACATTGAAGGCAACGGAGGAGTTAGCTAAACTCGGATTCATCGTTCTGCCTTACATCCAGGCCGATCCCGTTTTATGCAAGCGGCTGGAATCGGCCGGTGCGGCTACCGTAATGCCTTTGGGCGCTCCGATAGGGACGAACAAGGGCTTGCGTACACGGGATTTATTGGAAATCATCATTGAACAGAGTACGATTCCGGTAGTCGTAGATGCCGGCATAGGCGCTCCTTCTCATGCCGCCGAAGCGATGGAATTAGGGGCCGATGCCGTCTTGGTCAATACGGCAATCGCCATTGCCGGTGATCCGGTCGCCATGGCATACGCTTTCCGTCTGGCCGTCGAAAGCGGGCGGATTGCCTACGAAGCCCGGTTGGCCGGCACCTTGGAAATCGCCGGAGCAACCAGTCCGTTAACGTCTTTCTTAATATCCTCAAAATAATGAAGAATCGATATCAACGGATCTCTTACCCATCGTCACGCAAGATTTATGTAAACGGAAAACTGCATGACATTTCCGTAGGGATGCGCTCCATCCGTTTGTTAGATACGGTATCGGAAGAGAACGGCGTACGGAAAGCGGAAAAGAACGCACCGGTAGTCGTCTATGATACCAGCGGAGAATACTCCGACCCGGAAGTAAAAGTCGATATCTGCCGGGGATTGTCCCGCCTCCGCGAGCCGTGGATCGAGGCAAGACAGGACACCAAACGGCTTCCGGACTTCATTTCCGCATATTGCAACGAGCGAAGGGCGGATCCGCACCTGGATTCCATCCGTTTCCCGGTAACGCATCTTCCCCGGCGAGCAAAGGAGGATAAGCAGATTACACAAATGTATTATGCCCGGCAGGGTGTCATCACTCCGGAAATGGAATATGTGGCAATCCGCGAAAACCAACAGAACGAGCTCCTGGGGATCGAAACTTCCATCACACCGGAGTTTGTGCGTAGCGAAGTTGCCGCCGGGCGGGCTATCATCCCGGCAAATATCAATCATCCGGAAGCCGAGCCGATGATTATCGGGACAAATTTCCTGGTCAAGATAAATACCAATATCGGCAACTCGGCCCTCTCTTCCGGCATCGACGAGGAGGTGGAAAAGGCAGTTTGGAGCTGTAAATGGGGAGGGGACACCATAATGGATCTCTCCACCGGAAACAACATACACGAAACGCGGGAATGGATTGTGCGGAATACCCCGGTGCCGGTCGGCACGGTACCGCTCTATCAGACGTTGGAGAAGGTAGAGGGGCGCATCAGTGACCTGACATGGGAGATCTACCGGGACACGCTTATCGAACAATGCGAACAGGGGGTCGATTATTTCACTATCCATGCCGGATTGCTCCGGAGGCATCTCCCGCTGATCGAAGGCCGGACGACCGGCATTGTCTCCCGCGGAGGATCGATCATCGCCAATTGGATGTCGCAACATGGGAAAGAAAATTTCTTCTATACGCATTTCGAAGAGATCTGCGAATTACTCGCCCTGTATGACGTGGCGGTATCGTTGGGTGACGGCTTGCGCCCGGGTTGTACGGCGGATGCCAACGACGGCGCACAGTTTGCCGAACTTTCAGTATTAGGCGAACTGACAAAGATAGCCTGGAAGCATCATGTACAAGTCCTGATCGAAGGGCCGGGACACGTACCGATGCACAAAATTAAAGCCAATATGGACGAGCAGATCAGTCATTGCCACGGGGCTCCGTTCTATACCTTGGGTCCTTTGACGACCGACATCGCTCCCGGATACGACCATATCACCTCGGCGATCGGCGCCGCACAAATCGCCTGGTACGGCACGGCGATGATATGCTATGTGACTCCAAAGGAACATCTCGGCCTGCCGGATAAAGAGGATGTACGCGCCGGCGTAATTGCCTACAAGATTGCTGCGCATGCCGCCGACTTGGCGAAAGGACATCCCGGCGCCGAGATACGTGACAACGCCCTGAGCAAGGCTCGGTATGATTTCCGCTGGAAAGACCAGTTCAACCTTTCGCTCGATCCGGAGAAAGCGCTGGAATATTACCGCCTCGGGCATCTGGGCGACGAAAGTGACCATTGCACCATGTGCGGGCCGAATTTTTGCGCTATGAAGCTGACAAAAGAAATGCATACATGTAACGTTTTAACAGAAGAATAAAGAATGTTTAAAGATTTAATCGATCAATATAATTGGGAAGAGACCGAAGAAAAAATCTATTCAAAGACGGCCCAAGAAGTGGAAAACGCACTCACCAAACAAGGCCGTTTAACGTTGGATGACTTCATGGCGTTGATTTCCCCTGCTGCCAAACCCTATCTGGAGCCGATGGCGGCGCTCAGCCGGAAATATACGCAGGAACGGTTCGGTAAAACCATGCAGATGTTCATCCCGCTTTACATCACCAATTCATGCACGAATCACTGCATCTATTGCGGTTTCAACATCAATAACGACATCCATCGCATCGTACTGGACGAAACGCAAATCCTCGAGGAAGCGCAGGCAATCAAACAATTGGGGGACTTTCAGAACGTGATCGTCCTCACCGGAGAAAATCCGAAAGTGGCGAATGTGGATTATGTCAGGCGGGCTCTTGAACTGCTCCGCTCCTATTTTTCCAATTTATCAGTGGAAATACCTCCCATGGAGGTAGATGAATATGAACAGTTGATTGACGCCGGACTAAACGGAGTGACTTGTTTTCAGGAAACATACCACGAAGCTCGGTATAAGGTCTATCATCCCAAAGGGAAAAAATCCAACTACACCTGGCGGGTCAACTCCTATGACCGGATGGGGCTGGCCGGCGTACATAAAATCGGACTGGGGGTTCTGATCGGATTGGAAGACTGGCGAACCGACCTAACGATGATGGCGCTTCATCTCCGCTATATGGAGAAAACCTATTGGCAAACGAAATACGCCGTCTCTTTTCCCCGGATACGTCCTCATGAAGGAAAAGAGTTCCAGCCGAATTCAATCATGGATGACCGGGAACTGGCGCAATCCATCTTTGCTTTTCGCCTCTTCGATCATGATCTCGACTTATCGCTTTCCACCCGTGAAAGCCCCGATTTCCGCGATCACATGACAACCTTGGGATTGACGTCCATCAGCGCCGGATCCAAAACCGATCCGGGAGGTTACAGCGTCTACAAATCCGAGCTGGAACAATTCATGATCAATGATGACCGCGCGCCGGAAGTCGTTGCCGCAGCAGTAAAAGTCCAAGGCTACGAGGTCATCTGGAAGGACTGGGATCTTTGCCTGCAATCGTGAATTCCATTTATTTTATAAAAAAACCACGCCGGTGAATCCACTCATTCACCGGCGTGGTTTTTCTTTCTATTTCCTGAGAAATCGTTTTCACACCTACCATAACAGGTCATTCCGGCCTATCAAACTACGGATCAAATTTTTTTCCGGCAAACTTAGTTTCAGCCGCTCCAACGCTTCCCGCAAAATCCGATAACTATGTATATCTGTTCCTGCAAAATCATAAAACCCATGCTGCAACAAATACCAGGCAACGTCATAAGCACGTTTCCCGTATTGCCCTGATAAAGACAAGAGGTTAAGCTGATACAGGCAACCCTTTTCTTTTAAAGTCGTATAATCCGCTCTTTCCATGAACATATAACGTTCCGGATGTGCAATAATCGGTTGAAAGCCTTTCACTTGCAGATTGTATACCACGCTATTCAGCTCGGGAGAAGGATACATGTATGACATTTCTATCAACACATATTTATCAGACAAGGTAAGCAATCCCTCTTTCATCTGCCCGTCGAAAGCAGCGTCCAACATATATTCGCCGGCTAACCGCAATGCAATGCCTTCGGGTGCCTTTTGCAGTAAAGAAGAAAACTGTTGTCGCAAGAAACCCGGACGATTCGATTCGAGCTCCGACATGATATGAGGGGTCAGGTAAACATGTTTTACTCCCCGGTTTCTCATTTCTTCCAAAGCTTTTACCGATTCATCCACCGTGCGCATTCCGTCATCCACACCGGGTAAGTAATGGGAGTGAATGTCCGTCATACCTTCCAATAAATCTGTTTGCCAGGCAGACTTCTTAGGTATGAAACAATAAAATAAACTACTTTTCTTTTTCATTTCCATAACCGTAGCCATAACCGTATCCATAGCCATAGCCGTAGCCATAACCGGAATGTTTGTAATCTACTCCATTTAGTATCAGAGCTAAATTATGGAATTTCTTCTGATCATACAATTTATTCAAGTCGGGTAGCATTCGGCGATCGAACCGACCCGCACGAATCACGTAAATTGTCAGATCGACAACACGATCCACGATCGCTGCATCCGCGACTACCTGAGAAGGAACATTATCCAGGAAAATATAATCATACCGCTTTTTCAACTCTTCGATCATAAAATCCAAACGGTCACTCAATAAAAGTTCCGCCGGATTGGGAGGAACCGGACCGCCTCCGATTATATCCAGGTTTTCGTCCAAGACCCCCTTGTGGATGATTTCGTCAATTGAATTTACCTGACCGGACAAGAAGTTCGTTACCCCTTTCTTTTCCCCCGTTATGTTAGTCCGTTCACTTAACGTTCCTTTACGAATGTCCAAATCGACCAATACGACTTTCTTATGAATCAGGGCGAGGCTCATGGCCAAATTAATAGATATGAAAGTCTTCCCCGCTCCCGGATTGGTAGAGGTCAAAGTGATCACTTTTAACTCTTCAGTCTTCACACGCATAAAATCCATATTCGTTCGAAGAATACGGAAAGCCTCGGACACGGAATCCCTTCCGCTTTTATGAATCACGACTTCCGCCTTGCTTTTCTTTTCACGCAAAGGAATTTCGCCCAAGAAAGGTATTTTTACCGCATCTTCCACCTCTTTACGATTGCGTACGGTAGTACTCAATGACTCTTGTAGCCAAAGGCTTCCGGCCGGGATGACACAGCCTAAAATGAGAGCAGCCAACATCACGATCATTGATTTCGGCGATACCGGTTGATTGCTTCCCGACGCCGCATCAATAATCCGGGCGTTACTTTCGGTGATTGCTTGAGTCAAGGCATTCTCTTCGCGTTTATTCAGTAAATAGAGGTATAATTCTTCCTTGATTTTCTGCTGCCGCTCTACTGATAAGACATACTTTTGTTGTGTCGGTACAGCCGTAATTCGACGGGCCGTTTGAGCTTCCCGTTGGCGTGTATTCTTCATTTGTATGTTCAGCCCCATGATCAAATTGTCTACTGTCCGGATAATCGACTGTTTCATCGCATTCAGGGAGTTGTTCAAATCCATAACAACCGGGTTCCTATCGCTACTATTATTGATCAGTCTATCCCTTTTTAATAAAACAGCGTTGTATTCGTTGATCTGCGTTTCCACATTCGCATCGGCAATGCCGGTATTAGCCGGAATCAAGTTGGCATTTTTTGAAGGATCTACCAGATACGAACGTATATATTGAGCTAAAGTAAGTTGGTTCTCCAAAGCGAGTGCATCTTTGTTGTATGAACTGGATTCCTGAAGATACATACCGGTTTCTGAAGAAATATCCGTCAATTGGTTATCACGTTTATACGTTTCTATATCCGAATCCACGGCTCCCAGATCTTTTTCGATGATAATCAAACGTTCATTAATAAATTCAGATGTATTGATTGCAATTTGGTTTTTGTCGTTAATGGCATCTTCATTGTAAATGGCAATTAACGTATTCACCACATCTTCCGCACGGGGAATTGATTGATCCGTCAAGGTCAGATTGACAATGGTAGCCGTTTTGCTGGCTAACGACACTTGCAGGCTTTGCCGGAAAGCCAAGGCAACCGCCTCCAAATCGGATTTTGTAACTTGAATATCTTTATTGAAATAGGTCTCATTATAATAAAGTGTAGGTTGGACAAAAAGACGTCCGACCGGTGTGTTAACCGTATCTTTTAAATTTACGGTCAGGATTTCGCTATTCTCTGTCGAGAAACCGGACAATTGTACCTTTTCCTTAGATAAAGGGATCACCGTAAAATAAAAAGACTCATGCTCTTCCGCATCCGGAAACTGAACCATTACCGGAGATTGCGTATATAACTCGACCGTACGTATTCCTTCCCGAATGGTATAGCTGACATCCAGGCGAAGCCGGCTAGCCACGTCTTTCATCAATCGCTTAGCCTGGAACACCAGCACTTCATTGTCCACATTACTTTTAATATTAAACATATTAAACTCATCAAACGCAGCTGATTCGCTCGGCGCTCCCCCTTTGGAATTGTCTTTGATCAGTACGGTTGCCGTACGTGTATATGATTTAGGAGCCCATTGCAAATAAATAAAAGCCACGATTAAACAAAACAGGACAGAACCGGCAAACAACATCCAGTTTTTCCGAAGAATCAACAATAAATCACTCAGGTTGATTTCTTTTTCTATTTCTTCCATAATATAAGATCTTTTCCTGCATTTATTTGGATAAGTTCACAATAATCGCTGTAACCGAGGCAATCACAGAAATGGCCGAAAGCCAGACTCCGACAGAATTATTCTGGTTAATGCCGCTTTGTGCCGCTTTCACTTTATTCGGTTCCACGTATACAATATCATTTTGCTGTAAATAATAACAAGGAGAGTTAAATATATCCGCCGAACGCAAATCATGATATAAAACCGTTCGGACGTCATTATTTTCCCGGATGACAGCAACCCGATCCCGTCTTCCGTAGATTGTCAGATCACCAGCCATACTCAATGCCTCCAACAAGGTCACCCGGTCTCCTTTAATAGTGAAACTCCCGGGGCGATCAACTTCCCCCATCACCGATATCTTAAAATTAAGAAATTGAACCGTCACAATAGGATCTTTGATCAGATCGGATTCCATCAATTTTTCTTTAATCAAATTTGTCAGATCCAACCGGGTAAGCCCTTCCACATGAAGTTTACCCAAGATAGGGAAGTCTATATCTCCATTCGTATCTACCAGGTATCCGAGTATCCGCTGTTGTCCATAACCTCCGGCTTCTTCCGAGCCTAATTGATAGGTAACCATCGGCATATTAAAAGGTAATGCCAACTCCGGATTTCTACTGTTTACCAAAATAGCCAGCAAATCATCCTTATGAATGGACATTTGATAAATAGACTCTATTTTTTGGGCCTTGTATGAGTCAATATCCTGGAGATACAACACTTCTTTAGGCGATGTACAACCTATCAGAATTCCTATAGCTCCAACACAAAGGTACTTTGTGATTTTATAAACATTATTTATGACATCCATCTTTCTTAAAGTACAGTCCCAGAACCTGGATTCTCCCCCACTTCTACGCATATTGTTAATTCTATATTCATATTAGTCCATAAAAACGTATCCGAGCAAGAAATGCTCGAAGGTTTCAAATATACATAAGCTTTGCTTATAACTCATTGCACTTATCGAGTAAATAAGAGGGTCTGTTCTTTATTAATAAAACCGAACGACAACCGCAGTTTAAATACAGATAAAAAATTACTCATAATCTCTCAAAAAGAAACAGAAAAGAAAAAAAAGCATAAAAAGACAAGAATCAAAACAGAAAAAGTCAACAACGATCGATTGAAATTCCGCCAGTAAGAAAGAAAAGATATTACATTCCCGCAATTAAATAGTCTGATTGGGTAGGAACGGATTTTACTTTGGATTCAAACGCAGATCAAATCTTATATAGATGACAAACCGTCCTTTATCATGTTTCATCGTCCTTTTTCGGGCCGAGGACATCCTCGCCCCAGTGACAGTTGGCTTCACGAATTTCACGCTCGATGATTTCTTTGGCACGGCGTGCGTAAATAATCAGGCGCATGGAGTAATCATAGGTGATGTAATTCCAGGTCCAGTTAAGCAGTACCAAGACCTTGTTGCGGATGCCCAGGAGGGAACGGAGATGGACAACCAGCCAGATAAGCCAGGCAAACCAGCCGTGCAGTTTCATGTTTGCGAACTCGGCAACCGCCCGGTTACGGCCGATCGTTGCCATCGAACCCAGATCGTTGTAACGGAAAGGCTCCATCGGCTCCCCCCTGTCCAGGCGAACAAGGTTTTGAGCTAATAATTCACCTTGCTGAATAGCAGGCTGGGCCATTTGGGGATGGCCGTTCGGGAAGTTTGAATCGGAAGTCATCAGGCATTGGTCGCCTATCGCAAAAAGATTGTCACTCCCAATTATTCGATTGAACTCGTCGACTTTGATCCGTCGCCCTCTCCCAAGCCAGGAATGGTCCATATTGCCTATATCGACAGCTGACACACCGCTAACCCATATAAAAGAGCGAGTCGGAATCTCTTCGCCGCTTTCGAGTATGACTTTATGATCGCAGTAATCGACCACCTTGCTGTGCAGTTTAACCTCCACTCCCATCTTAGTCAAGGCTTCCAGCGCATTCTCGGAAGATTCAGGAGACATACCGGCTAACAAACGGTCAGCCGCTTCGATCAAATAGATATGCAGCAGATTCTTATCCATATCCGGATAATCCTGCGGAATGGCAAACCGTTTCATTTCGGAGATCGCCCCGGCAATCTCCACCCCGCTGGCGCCTCCGCCGACAATCACGACATTCAGCAGCTCGTGCATCTCCTCTTCGTCGGCACAAGTCACAGCCCTTTCAAAGTTCGAAAGCAATGCATTGCGAAGCCCCATCGCCTCGGAGACCGTCTTCATCGGGATGGCATATTCTTCAACATTCTTGTTGCCAAAGAAATTAGAAGTCGTTCCGGCCGCAAAAACCAGGTAATCGTAACTGACTTTGCCGATAGACGTTTGAATCATGTTACGTTCCGGGAAAATAGCCCGGACTTCGGCCAGGCGAAAATAGAAATTCTTACGTTTATGGAATATCTTACGGAACGGGAAGGAAATCGAAGTAGGCTCCATCCCGGCAGAAGCGACTTGATAAATCAAAGGCAAGAATTGATGATAGTTGTTCTTATCTACCAATACAACCTGAAAGTCGGCCTTTTTGAGCTTTTGCGCAAGCTTTAACCCGCCAAAACCTCCACCTACAATCACGACTCTCTTCTTTTCTGTTCGTGGAATATTAAAACTCATAATTAAAACAATTTTATTGAATACCTAAACAAATTCTTTTGAACTATGGAATAAAACGGGAAAAGGGCCTCTCAAGTAAATTTATACTCAGGAAACCCTTTTCTCCTATTATCATTTCCTCCTTTTTATCCGATATTTTTCACCTTAATCAGATATTCGGCAATCTGCACCGCATTCAGCGCAGCTCCTTTTTTTATCTGATCACTCACCGTCCAAAAGGTAATTCCGTTCGGATTCGTCAGATCCTTGCGGATACGCCCGACATAAACCGGATCCTTTCCTGCAACGAACAAAGGCATCGGATATTCTTTTTTTGCCGTTTCGTCTTGCAGGATCACACCTTCCGCTTCCGAAAACGCCTTACGAACCTCTTCGATGCCAAGCGGATGTTCCGTCTCTACCCAAGTGGCTTCGCTATGTGCGCGAATCACCGGTACACGTACGCAGGTTGCACTCACCTCGATATCCGAATGCATGATCTTGCGCGTTTCGTTATACATTTTCATTTCTTCCTTCGTATAACCGTTTTCCGTAAAGACATCTACCTGGGGAATGACATTATATGCCAACTGGTAGGCAAACTTCTCTACCGTAGGCTCTTCTCCCTTAAGCAACTGCTCATATTGCTTCGCCAGTTCCGCCATTGCCGAAGCGCCTGCACCACTAGCCGCCTGATAAGTCGACACATGGACTCGTTTGATATGAGAAAGACCTTCAATCGCTTTCAACGCTACGGTCATCTGGATTGTCGTACAGTTCGGATTGGCAATGATTCCGCGGGGACGATTCAAAGCGTCTTCCGGATTGACTTCCGGTACAACCAAAGGAACGTCCTTCTCCATACGGAATGCGCTCGAATTATCAATCATCACCGCTCCATACTTCGTTATAGTTTCTGCAAATTCAAGGGAAGTGCCCCCTCCGGCCGAAACAAAAGCAACATCGACCCCTTTAAAATCATCATTATGTTTCAGCTCTTTGACTGTATACTGTTTACCTTTAAAAGAATAAACACGTCCGGCACTACGAGACGAACCGAATAAAAGCAGTTCATCTATCGGAAAATCTCTCTCTTCCAGTACGCGGAGGAACTCTTGTCCTACCGCACCACTTACACCTACAATAGCTACAGTCATTTTAAACAATAATTAGTATATAAAAAAATCGATTGTTTTTATCTTTGCTTTAACTTATAATAAAATAACCATTTTCAGGCCTTTTTGTTTGAGAGTGCGAAGATACGAATTTATACCAAATATCTTATACTATGAAAGCGATACTATTAAACTGTTTGTTCTCTTTTCTTTTTACTTTTTCCTTATCCGCCCAATTCATCGAAGACTTCGACGGACCGTTACCCGATTCGAAATATCCCTGGCAAACGGACAGCAACCGGTTTTTCATCAATGATTCCGGGCAGTTGCAATTCACCTCTCCCAAAGGAAAGGCGGGAGAAGATGTCATTCAGGTCCCGACTACTTATTCGCCGGACATGACCTGGATGTTCGATGTTCAATTAGATTTTAATCCAAGCAATAAAAACAACTTATTGATCTATCTCTATTCAACGAATCCGGAAAGCAACCAAACCATCTACTATGTACAAGTTGGAAATAATGACGGACAAATATCCCTCTATGAATGGGAAAAGAGTAAAAAACCATGCATCAGCGGGAGAAAAGGATTGCTCGAACAAATAGCTACAACGGTCCGTATTGTCGTCACGCTGGAAAATAATAGAATCTGGACTCTTTATACCTGCAGGGCTGGAGAAAAGGACTTTACAAGGGAAGGCAGCCATACAAACCCTTTGACCGGTCTCAGGGAAGGAGGCAAGCTCAATATGACTTTCCGGTATGTAAAAGCGCGAATCTCCACATTCTTCATTGACCGCATCCGGGTATATAACAAATTAACGGAACTACCCGATATTTCCGATTTACCCCTTTCTCCCTCAACGGAAGAACCGGAGCCAACCGAACCGGAAATTCCTTCGGATTTACCCGAATTAATCGGCCTCGAACCGCTCAGCAACACCGAAATCCAATTTATCTTTTCCGCTCCGGTAGACATGATGGAGGCTACCTTCTCCGTCTCCGGCATAGGCGACGCCATACGGAAGACATACGGCGCAACGCAGGCCATCGTCAACACCCGTTTCCCGGCTCCTTTAGTGTTGGGAAATGAATATACGATCGGTTGGAGCGGATTAAAGGATATGGAAGGGCATTCCATTCCGAACGACTCATGGGACGTTGTTTTCGAAGCGGAGGAAGGAGACGAACCCGGAGAACCCCAAGAGCCGGAAAACCCGGAACCGGCTCCGGTCTTGCCGGGACAGATTATTTTCAATGAAGTCCTGCCGAATCCTTTCGCCGGAGGAAGCGAATACATTGAGTTATATAACCGCTCAGCAAAAACATTGTCATTAAACGGCCTGACTGTCGCGACCCGGAAAAGCGACGGCAGCATCGGTCCCCGTTATCCGCTAGCCAGCCTGACGGACTCCCTCCTCCCCGGCGGATATGCATTGTTGACTAAAAGCGCTTCCGGCGTCACCGCTTTCTACGCCATCCTGTCGCCCGAATCCGTGCATGAGATAAAGCTTCCGGTCTTGGCCAACACCTCGTCCACCCTGCTTCTTTTCCGAAGTGAAGGCGAAGAAATGATCGACCAACTCAATTATTCATCCAAATGGCACACCACTCCGGTCAAAGACGCGAAAGGTGTGTCCCTCGAGCGTATCGACCCCGATAAAGAGACGCAAGACGCTTCGAACTGGATTTCCGCCACGGCCGCTTCCGGATACGGCACGCCAGGCTATCAGAACTCGGCAGAAGAAGGCAGCCCCGTCGAAGCTCCGTCGGCCAACGAGCCGGTCAGTTGGTATGAAGCCGAAGGCAAAATCGGCCTGCGCTATAGCGTGGACAAGCCCGACTATCATTGTAAGGCTTTCATTTACGACTTATCAGGGCGCCGGATAGCGACCCTGCCGGAACAAATCCTGCAGGATACGGTGGGCGTTCTCCTTTGGGACGACAGCGCTTTCGACGATTTTTCACTTCCTGGGTTCTATCTTTTCCGGGCCGAGCTCTGCCATCCCGAGTCAAAAAGGTTGGTTTATCATAAACTATTCCCGCATATACGGAAATAGGTCCGAATCTCTACTGTCAATCAGTAGCAGTAGAGCAATCGCTACATAGTGATTTATAAATATGCATCAGGGAAAACTCTTAGATTTGCACAATAGAATATAACCAATTGTTCTACCTTGGTTAGCCTGGTGACTGACCAAGGTTGGTCACCAGGTTAACCTTGGTTGACCACCTGGCTGACCTTGGTCGAAAATAGAATCACCACAGCTAAAACTGTTTGCTTATCTCCGATGTTATTATAAAGTAACTATAATACGAATCAAAAATGAAATCATTCCTGCTTTCTTTCATTTTCTTTCTGAGTTGTATCGGTTTGACAGCGCAGGAGAAAACACTCTATGACTTCAAAGTGAAGGATATAGACGGTAATGCGTTCGATTTATCAAGTCTTAAAGGGAAAAAAGTACTCATTGTCAACGTTGCGTCAAAATGCGGATTGACTCCCCAGTACGCACAGTTGGAAGAATTGTATAAGAAATACAAAGACCAGAACTTCGTCATCCTCGGCTTCCCCAGCAACGATTTTAAGGGGCAGGAACCAGGGACGAATGCGGAGATCAAAGAGTTTTGTTCGCTTAATTACGGTGTCACCTTCCCGATCATGGATAAGGTCACGGTGGTAGGAGAAAAGAAAATTCCCCTCTATCAATGGCTGACAGAGAAATCAAAGAACGGACTGCTGGATGCGGAGGTACAATGGAACTTCCAGAAATTCATGATCGACGAAAACGGACATCTGGCCGGCTTTGTGCCCCCGAAAGAAAGTCCGCTTTCCGACAAGATCGTTCAATGGGTTGAAAGGAAGTAAAAACGGTTTTTACTACAGTTTTACCTTCTTTCCTTTTCCCTTCAGGCTCTCATTATGGAAACGATCGACTGCCGTCACCACATAATGGAAGGTGTGGTTGTGATCGTTTTTGTCGTAAGGGACAAAATAATGCAGATTACGCGTAGTCGCCACGATATGCGCCGGGTTGGAAAGATCGATCGGTTCGCCTTTCCCGAAGCGGTAGATGACAAAGTAACGCGCCAGTTCGGGATTGAGCTCGCTCTGTTCCGCTTGCCAGTGCAATAGGTAGCCTTCCGGCGTCCATTCCCCCTTCAATTTCTTCACTTCCTCCGGAGGACGATTGTGCAGATGCGTGTAAGCCGGGATCAAAGCCGGATACCGGTGGTAATTTTGCCGTAAACTATCCGCCACGCCGCCATTGTTCCATAATAGTTCATTGGCTGGCCAGAAGCAATGCCCGCTTATATTCAACTGGCTTCGTTCCTGGCGCATTTTTTGCGTCAGTTGCCGTGCCTTCATCGTTCGCGCCACGTCCTGACCGACATAGAGAGGCCTGCCGTTCGTATGTTTGTTCCACCATTCCAGCAGAGTCGTGTAATCGGCAGCCGAATGCCCGATCTCCCAATAGATCTGCGGCATCGTGTAATCAATCCATCCCTGTTTTGCCCAATAGGTAATGTCGGCATAAAGATCGTCGTAATTCTGCAAGCCGTTCGTTTCGCTTCCGGAACCGTCCGGGGTGCTTTTCTTGTTCCTGTAAATGCCGAACGGACTGATGCCGAAGCGCACCCAAGGCTTGACCAACAGGATGGTACGTTTCAGCTCCCGGATCAATTGGTTGACATTTTCGCGTCGCCAATCTCCCCGTTGCGATTCCTTATACCCTTTGGAAAGCCCGTATTGATAGAAACTCTCGTCATCAGGGAATGACAATCCCGGCGCCGGGTAGGGATAAAAATAATCATCCATATGAATGGCGTCTACGTCATAACGCAAGACTATATCGCGGACAACCGAGCAAATAAACTGGCGGGATTCGGGCCTTCCCGGGTCGAACAGTATCTGCTTGTTATATTCCACAAACCATTCCGGATGACGATAATAGACATGGGAAGGCGCGAAATCCGTACGTCCTCCCGTACTAACCCGGTAGGGATTCAACCAGGCATGGAACTCCATGTTCCGCCGGTGGCATTCTTCGATCAGGAAGGCCATCGGATCGAAACCACCTTCCGGAGCGACTCCCTGCTCGCCGGTGAAAAAACGGCTGTATGGTTCGAGTTCGGAATGATAGAAGGCGTCCGCCTCGGGACGTACCTGGAAAATAATGGCATTGATTCCGCAAGATTGCAGATAGTCCAGCTTCCGCATGAAGCTCTTCTTCATCTCGGCCGGGCTCATGGACTGGTATTCGCTTTGGAAAGCGGTCTGTATCCAGGCTCCGCGGAATTCATGTTTAGCGTCTTTTCCCCTCTCCGGAGAGACCGGCTGGCGACGCGTGGCACAAGAGGTAATGACAAAAAGAAAAAGAGCAACCCATAGAAGGCTTTGGATTTTACCTGACACTCGCCTCATCTCAATAAATTCCTCCTTTATATAGTTCGTTAACATTCAGCGGTTCGCTCTGCTCATCCGCGCCATGCGCTTTTTCCGCCAGTTCCTTTGCCTTCTGCCGATCTTCGGAGGCTTCGGAAGCATTCCCTTTCAAATCATGCACTTCCGCCCTTCTCAGGTAGGCCTGGATAAAATCGGGATTTATATCAACGGCGTCATTATACAGCTCGAGCGCTTCCTCCAACCGTCCCTGATCGACCAACAGTTCACCGACCAAAAGGGTTGCATCCCGATTGAAAGGATTCAGGTCGAGTACCTGCCGGTAATTCGCTTCCGCTTTCTCCGGTTGTTCGATGCTATGGAAGATCTTTCCTTTCAGCAGGAAAGCGGCCTCTTCCTCCGGAGTAATCGAAAGTACTTTCTCAACGTCGGCCAACGCCTTATCGGCCAACTCCTGCGAAAGCAAAACCTCCGAACGGAGCAGATACGCATCCGCAAAATCATCCTTCAGCTCCAGGCAATGGGTCAAGTCGGAAAGCGCTTCCACTGGAGAGCCCGTCAACTTACCCGCCTTGCCTTTCAGGAAATAGGCCAGATAATTGTCCGGGGCAAAGCTCAAAATATCATTGCATTCGGAAAGGGCGTCCGCCGGACGATCCAGAAGGAGCAGGAGATTGATCCGCATCGTCCGCCCCATAAGGTTTTGCGGTTCGAGCACGACCATCCTTCCGGTCGCATCCAAAGCTTTCTCCAATTCATGCGACTGCGTAAGGGCAGAAGCAAGAAAGCCCAGCGTCTCGTAATCCTCCTCGATCAGCAGCGCCTGTTCGTAGCATTTGATTGCATAAGCAATCTGTCCCATTTGTTGCGCCCTGACTCCATCGTATTTAAATACATCAAAGTTCTTCTGATTATTCTCCTTTTCTTCCTCCTCCGTATCCTTCGGTGAGGCAGAAAACAATGATTTAAAGAAATTTCCCATGCCTGTCTCCCTCTTTTTATTTTATTTTTCGGCGGCTTCCTGACCGGCAAATTCCATGAGATAGGCCTTGATAAAGCCATCGATCTTACCGTCCATCACTCCGGTGACATCCGAAGTCTGGTAGTTTGTCCGGTGATCTTTTACCCGCCGGTCGTCAAAAACGTAACTACGTATCTGGGAGCCCCATTCAATCTTTTTCTTATTGCTTTCCACCTTTTCCTTCTCAGCCAACCGGCGTTTCAGTTCCATATCATAGAGCATGGAACGCAAAAGGCGCATTGCATTTTCACGGTTATCCAACTGGGAACGGCTTTCGGTATTCTCTATCAGAATCTCACGGGTTTCGCCGGTATCCGGATCCTTATAGTTATAACGTATCCGGACGCCGGTTTCCACTTTGTTCACATTCTGCCCGCCGGCACCTCCTGAACGGAAAGTGTCCCAAGTATAGTCCGCCGGATTGATATCTATTTCAATCGTATCGTCAACAAGAGGAGTCACAAAGACGGAGGCAAAAGAGGTCATCCGCTTCCCTTGCGCATTATAGGGTGAGACGCGCACCAAGCGGTGTACACCGTTCTCTCCTTTGAGATAACCATAAGCATAGTCGCCTTCCAACTGCATGGTAACCGATTTGATTCCGGCTTCGTCTCCTTCCTGCAAATTATTAATGGTCACTTTATAACCGTTGGCTTCCGCCCAACGCATATACATACGCATTAACATGGAAGCCCAGTCCTGGCTTTCGGTCCCTCCGGCTCCCGAATTGATTTTGAGTACGCAACTCATCTGGTCGGCTTCCTCCCGGAGCATGTTACGAAACTCCAGATTCTCGACTAAGGCAAGGGTATGCTTGTAGGTCGTTTCGACTTCTTCCTCCGAAAGAATGCCTTCTTTGGAGTATTCGAATGCCAGATTCAGTTCCTCGGCCGAATCGGAAACCTCTTTATATAATTCGATCCACTTTTTCAGGTCTTTCACAACCTTCATCTGTGTTTCGGCACGCTTGGCGTCTTCCCAAAAACCGGGATCCTGGGTGCGAAGCTCTTCTTCTTCTAATTGGATTTTCTTATTATCGATGTCAAAGGTACCTCCCCAGCGCTTCACTGCGCTCCAACACATCGTGTAGTTGGTCTACTGTAATCATAATTCGTTTCTTTTTTAATTTGATGCAAAAGTAGCTTTTTCTTCTCTCTTTCAAAAGTCCTTTTCCACATACATGGCATCTATTTTATCTTTATATCGTTGGGCGATCACATTGCGGCGCAATTTAAGAGTATCGGTCAGCTCTCCTTTTTCCATAGAAAACGGCTCCGGCAATAGCGTAAACCGTTTTATCTTTTCATAAGTGGCGAAATCTTTCTGGTATCCCTCGATCCGGGAAAAAATCATCCGGTAGATCGCCTCCTTGGATATCAAATCAGCGCGGCCTTCATATTCGATACCATGTTCTTTGGCATATGCTTCCAGATCAGGAAAAGAAGGCACGATCAGGGCGCTCACAAATTTGCGTTCATCGGCAATTACAGCGATCTGCTCGATATAGGTATCCCCGCTAAAGCTCATTTCGATTACCTGGGGGGCGATATATTTTCCATTCGAAGTCTTATATAAATCCTTAATCCTTTCCAGGAAATAAAGGGTATCACCTTCCAGCCGGCCTGCATCACCCGTACGGAAAAAGCCGTCTTCCGTAAAAGCTTTCGCTGTTTCCGCCGGCTTTTTGTAATACTCTTTCGTTACCGTCTCCCCTTTTACCAGGATTTCATTCGTTTCCGGATCGATTTTCACCTGGATATCCGGCATAATCGTACCGATGGAGCCGATCGTATAGTTTTTCTCGGGAAAGCAACAAACAGTTGCTGTCGTTTCCGACAAACCATATCCGTAAACGATCGGAATATCGACCGAAATCAGGAACTCGGCGATTGTGTTGGACAAGGGCGCACCGGCTACCGGAAAAGCATTTCCTTTCTCCAATCCAAGCACTTTCTTCAAAAGAAGAAATACAGAGTGTTTGTAAAGGTAAAACTTGAATGCCAGACCGAAGGGGGCGGAAATACCCAACCGGCGATAGTTCAGATTATACTCCTTTCCTGTCTGTATCGCATTTAAAAACAGCTTCTGCATGATCTTGCCCGAATGTTCTATCTTCTGGTTCACTCCTGTATAGACTTTCTCCCAAAAACGGGGAACATTGCACATCAGCGTCGGATGGATTTCCTTCAAGGTACGCTGTATTTGATGCGGATCCTGATTAATCGCTACCCTGACTCCTTTATGCAGGCAATAAAAGACCCATGTCTTCTCAAAAACGTGGGTAAGGGGAAGGAAAGAGACCGTAAGGTCCTTGTCCGTCACATAAGTCAGCCGTATGTCATGGATACGCATAGCTTCAAGGTAATTACGATGCGTTATCACCACCCCTTTAGGCTCTCCGGTCGTTCCCGAAGTATAAATAAGGGTGGCGATATCGTCCGGTTCGGCTTGTACGGCCCGCGCATTTGCCAGGCTTTCGGCGCTTCCATTAATACCTAAGCGGATAAAATCCTCAAAATAAATGGAGGTTGTATCGTCAGGATATATCTTGACGGAAGGATCAAAGATAATTAATCGCTTTAATATGCCACCGTTCTCTTTTTGTACCTTAAAGGCATTATTATATTGCAGTTGCTGACCAACAAATAAAAAATGGATATTGGCATCTTTTACGATATATTCGACCTGTTTAAATGAACTGGTTGCATACATCGGAACAGTGACTGCACGGTTCCGGAAGGCTCCGAAATCTATATAGAGACACTGGGGCATGTTCTGTGAATAAACCCCGATATTCTCCTTTGCTTCAATTCCGTACTCGGCCATTGCCTGGGAAGTACAAAGAATTCTTTCGGCAAACTGTAACCACGAGATCTTTATCCATTTACCCGTCGCGTCATCTCTTTGTTTCAAAGCTGTCCGGGAGCCGTACTTTTCCGCTTGTCGGAAAATTAGTTCTGCAAAATGATAATTCCTCATATTGTCCTGTATTTGGTAAATACAAAAATACACTTTTAAACCTAATCCCGGGTTATCTCTCCATGTATTAAAGGTCATTTTCAAAGAAAAACACTCAAAACTCTTCTTTTATAGTTAATATAAATTAAATATCAGTAGCATGTATTGCATAGTACAATAGTAATGCATATTTTTGCATCAAAAGAATAAAGAGATGAATGCGGAAAATGTAAAATCACAGATGAGAAAGGGAGCATTGGAATATTGCATCCTTTTACTTCTCAAAAAAGAACCGGCTTACACTTCCGATATTATACAGAAGTTACAAGAAGCAAAATTAATCGTGGTAGAAGGGACTCTCTATCCTCTTTTAACCCGGTTAAAAAACAGCGAACTTCTGGCATATCAGTGGGTGGAATCAACGCAGGGCCCTCCACGGAAATACTACCAATTAACCGAAAAGGGAGAAGACTTCCTGAAGGAATTGGAGATATCCTGGCAAGAATTGAATGAGACAATCGCCCATATAAAACAAGTAAATCCATAAATAAATGAAGAAGACTCTAACTGTCAATTTAGGAGGAAGCGTTTTCAATATAGATGAAGATGCTTATGAGTTGTTAGATAAATATTTAACAAACCTGCGAATACACTTCCGCAAGGAAGAAGGCTCGGATGAAATCATGAATGATTTCGAATCCCGCATCTCGGAACTGCTGGGAGAGAGGAAGCGCCTCGGCTACGAAGTGATCAATATCGGCCATGTGGAGGACGTAATCAAACGGATGGGAAGCCCCGAAGAAATCTTTGAGGAAGGCAATCCTCATGCCGAAAAGGATATTCCCTTGGAAGAAGAAGGAGACGAAACGGGAAAGAAAAAGAAAAAGCGGTTGATGAGGGACAGCGAAGACCGGATCTTAGGAGGAGTAGCCAGCGGGATCGCCGCCTACCTGAACATCGATCCGACAGCCGTCCGTCTGGCTTTAATCCTGCTTTTATTCATTCCTTATATACCGGTTGTGATTCCTTATTTAATCTTATGGCTTGTCATGCCACTTGCACAGACGGCAACCGACCGGCTCATCATGAGAGGGAAGAGCGTCAACCTGCAGAACATAGGGAAAAGCGTGACCGATGGCTTTGAGAAAACGTCGGCACAGATCAACGACTATATCAGTTCGGACAAACCGAGAACAACTCTTCAAAAATTCGCGGACTTCCTTGTCACTTTCGTCGGCGTACTACTGAAGGTCTTCGCGATCATTATCGGCATAATTTTGCTTCCGGTGCTTGTCCTTGTTATTTTCGTCCTTTTCATTGTCATTTTCGCTTTATTTGCCGGTGGAGCCGGAGCTTTGATCGGTACCTTACCCTTCATCGGCCCCGAGATCAATTTCATCACCGCAGTCCCGACCTATTTGACAGTGCTAGGCAGTATCGGAGCCATTCTCCTACTGGGTATCCCGGTTATCGCCCTGATCTACCTCTTGTGCGGCAAGATATTCAAGCTCAGTCCGATGCCCAATCCGGCGAAATGGATTCTTCTCGGCCTCTGGATCGTATCGCTCATCCTATGCCTGGTATATGCCTACCATGTGGGATACCCACCTCATTGGGGGCATATAGACTGGCTCCCCTGGTCGATCATATAAAATAAAAGATCTTAATTATTTGTTTCTATAATTAATTGTTTGGATGAAGGCTGTACTGTTAGGTGCAGCCTTTGTTATTTCATAAAGTCCTCTTTCCAACTGCCATCCCCAGCCCAGTCAAACCAATCGTTTTATCCTTCACCATCCTTTATAGTTCATAGTACATGGTTCGTCTAAAAACTAAGAAGGCCGCTCTGTCTCAGAGGGGCCATTCTCCTAAGGTTAACAAATTATGAGTAAAAACCACTAATGAATATTTACCTTACCCCTTCCTAATCATGATGAAGAGGGAAGGGCTACAAAGATAATTAAACAAATTGTGTTCTCACTCTCTTTATCCTAATTTATATGAATTTACGTATTTTCTCGGCAGTCCGAGCCAATTCTTCAGGCGTCACTTTCAGTTTTTCATTTCCAAAAAACATATCCGATTCCTTATTAATCGGAACCAGATGGATATGAGCGTGAGGTACTTCCAGGCCAAAAACAGCCAACCCTATTCGTTTGCAAGGAATTGCCGACTGAAGTGCCCTTGCAACCTGCTTGGCAAAAATAATCATGTGTTGCAGGCGCTCGTCATCCAAGTCAAAAATATAATCGACTTCCTGTTTTGGAACCACCAGCGTATGCCCTTCGACTAACGGACTGATATCCAGAAAGGCGAAGAACTCTTCATTTTCCGCAATTTTATGGCAGGGTATTTCACCAGCCACGATACGACTAAAAATTGTTGCCATCTTTCCTTACCTTTAAATAGATATATCCAGTACCTCAAAACTCATAACGCCGGAAGGGACTTTGATGTCGACCACATCCCCTACCTTTTTCCCGATCAACCCTTTAGCTATCGGCGTACTGATTGCGATCTTATTCTCTTTCAAGTTCGCTTCGGAATCTGAAACCAATGTATAGGTCATTTTCATATTGTTTTTCCTGTTTTTCAGCGTTACCTTATTCATGATCTGAATCGCATCCGTTTTAATCCGCGATTCGTCAATGAGTCGGGCATTCGAGATGAGCGCTTTCAACTGTGCGAGCTTTGCCTCCATCATACCTTGCGCCTCTTTGGCCGCATCATATTCTGCGTTTTCAGATAGATCTCCTTTTTCTCTCGCTTCAGCAATTTGTGCGGAGATTTCCGGACGTTTGATTGTTTCCAGATAATTAATCTCCTCCAGAATCTTGTTGTAACCTTCTTCGGTCATATAAGAAACAGCCATAATTAACCCTCCTTATTTATAATTAGTTAGTTCGTTATACATGCAATAAAAAAAGAATCCCGACCAACGTTATGGCCGGAACTCTTTATATTCTATTATGTGGGCAAATATACAAGAAGGTTTTGTCAGATGCAAATTTCCGATGCTGCTTTATAACATCCCCTCAGGCCTTCGCCCGGTCATCCAATCACAATAATTTTTGGATATCGGCATCAATCGTATTGATTGCATCAATGCGCTTGGTCATGTTTCCTTTGCGATCCAGGAGGAAAAGAGCGGGAAGCTTCTTGACATTATAGAGCGCCGCAATTTGGGAATAGACGGACTCCGGATCGCGCACGCATATCCATGGCTGGTTGACAGCGACATTTTTCCAGTAATGCAGATCATTATCAAGGGAAACCTGGTAAATCTCAAGCCCTTTTCCCTTGTATTTGTTGTAAATATCCCGCAGGGTTATATTCAATTCCCCCGACCATTCGGTCTGGTAAGCGGTAAAATTAACCAAGACAACTTTCCCCTCCCCGGAAACGGAAGAAAGGGAAATCTGGGAGCCGTCCAACGTCGGCAGGTTGATATCAAGGAAACCGATCTCTTTTGCCTCCACTTTGGAGAGATCCATTTGCCTGTCCCGGGCCGCACGGGTGACTTTGATCGACTGCAAGGCCAGATTCTTCAGATGCTTCGAGCGAGGGCTTTCAGGATAAAAATGATCATAACTGGTCGCCACCGCCCCGAAGGATTTGGAATCGGTGCGGTCATACAAGTCGAAGAACAGTAATCCGTCGACCTTCTGAAACAGAGCGAAATAAGCAGCCGTAGACATGGGAGCGCTATAAATAAAGCGGCGGGCGGTCTCTTTATAAGTTTCCACCGCAGCCAAGACTTTGCGTTGATAAGTCGTATCAGCTATCAGTTTTTCTTCATAGTCTTTCCGCAACCGGCTGATTGTCTGGTTCGCATCCAGTTGGGCCAATGTAATTTCTTTGATCGCCTTGCTGTTTTCTGAGCCTTCTATCGTGTAAGAAGTGGAGAAGGTACCGCCATCCGCCTGTATTGTGATCGTTTCGGTCGAATCCACGGCAAAATTGATTAAATTTCCGTTTAACCGCAAGCGGTAAAAGTCGGGATATTCCGGATGATGTTGCCTGAAAGAAAACTTTCCTCCGGTGGGCAGTTTCATCGAATCTAAGGTTATTACACTGGAAAGCCCTACATTCTCAAGATACAAAAGCTGGCCATCAGCACCGGTGACAACCCCCTTGACCTTAAAATCAGAAGAGCGGCTACAAGCGGAAAGCAGCAGCAGCAAAACACTACATGCCAGCAGTAGGCGATTGGGTATTTGTTTCATATACAGTATATAAAAAGCAATCTTTTATTTCAAAATATCTTTAACAGATGCAAATATAATTTATTTATTACAAAAGCAGATACATCGTTATAGATAAATACGGGAAATTCTATCAAAAATTGTACAACACCTCAAGTTTTTTCTTACCGATTACCCGTCTGGTGCGCCTAAATAATTTTTCACACCTGATGGCCCTCGTGAACGACCTGAGTCAAACAAAGCATAGGGCGCATATCCACATAAAAATCAGCCTACAGCAACACCCTTTTCCTACTGTAAATCAACAAAAGTGAAACTCCCGTATATTTGTCTGTCTTGACAGACTTACCAAATGGCGGGCGTACTGAATCGATTGGAAAAACAAAAAAAAGAAAATATCCGGATTATCACGTTCAATCAACCGTTTTTTTCATCCACAAGGCTGTAAATCTTTCGCTTTTCTATTTATATTCAGCAAACATTCACTACCTTTGCCCGAATTTAGATAGATAGAAAAAGAAAAAAAGATTATTATGCTTAATCCAATTAACAAGACGATCGAGTTAGGGGATGGAAGGACCATCACCATCGAGACCGGGAAATTGGCAAAACAGGCAGACGGCGCCGTCACCGTGCGAATGGGGAATACCGTTTTACTTGCTACTGTTTGTGCCGCAAAGGATGCAAATCCCGGGGTTGATTTTATGCCGCTACAGGTGGAATACAAAGAGAAGTTTTCTGCGATAGGACGTTTTCCGGGCGGGTTTACGAGAAGAGAAGGAAAAGCGTCGGATTATGAAGTTTTAACGTCACGTTTGGTTGACCGGGTACTCCGTCCTTTGTTCCCAGATAATTATCATGCAGAGGTTTTTGTCAACATCATCCTGTTCTCAGCAGATAACGAAGATATGCCGGACGCTTTGGCCGGACTGGCCGCATCTGCTGCTCTGGCGGTTTCGGACATCCCTTTCAACGGCCCGATATCCGAAGTGCGTGTCGCCCGAGTCAATGGGAAATTCCTGGTTAATCCTACTTCCTCCGAATTGGAAAAAGCCGACATAGACATAATGGTAGGGGCAACCATCGACAACATCATGATGGTAGAAGGAGAAATGGCCGAAGTGCAGGAATCCGAAATGCTGGAAGCCATCAAGATAGCTCACGAGGCGATCAAGGTTCAATGCCGGGCACAGATCGAACTGACGCAAGCCTGCGGAAAAACGGTGAAACGCACCTATAATCACGAAGAAAACGACGAAGATTTACGTAAAGACGTTCATGACAAATGCTATGCCAAGGCCTATGCCATTGCGGTTTCAGGAACAGGGAAGCAGGAACGCACCGAAGCCTTCGAAGCAATCGTAGCGGAATATAAGACTCAATTTTCGGAAGAAGACCTGGCGGCAAAAGAAGCGATGATCGACCGCTATTACCACGACGTGGAAAAAGAGGCTATGCGCCGCGCCATCCTTGACGAAGGGAAACGCCTCGACGGCCGTAAAACGACCGAAATCCGCCCGATCTGGATCGAAACGGACTATCTGCCGGGGCCTCACGGATCGGCCATCTTTACCCGCGGTGAAACGCAGGCGTTGGCGACGGTTACTTTGGGTACCAAATCCGACGAAAAGCTGGTAGACGACGTATTGAATTACGGAAAAGAAAGATTCCTTTTACACTACAATTTTCCTCCGTTCTCTACCGGAGAAGCAAAAGCGTCGCGCGGAGTCGGACGCCGGGAAATCGGCCATGGAAACCTGGCCCACCGCGCTTTGAAGCGCATGATCCCGGAGAACTATCCGTATGTGGTTCGCGTCATTTCCGACATTTTGGAATCGAACGGTTCTTCTTCCATGGCTACCGTTTGCGCAGGAACACTTGCTCTGATGGATGCCGGCGTGGCAATCAAGAAACCGGTATCCGGTATTGCGATGGGATTGATTTCCGAAAACAAGGGAACCAATTATGCAATCCTTTCCGACATCTTGGGAGATGAAGACCATTTAGGCGACATGGACTTCAAGGTAACAGGCACGAAGGACGGCATCACCGCCACCCAGATGGACATCAAGGTGGACGGATTATCTTATGAAATCCTTGAAAATGCTTTGGCGCAGGCAAAAGCAGGACGTCTCCATATCTTAAATAAAATCACGGAAGCGCTTCCCGCTCCACGTCCGGATCTGAAACCTCATGCCCCGCGTATCGAGACCATGACGATCGGTAAGGAGTTCATCGGCGCCATCATCGGCCCGGGCGGAAAAATCATTCAAGGTATTCAGGAAAAGACCGGAGCTACGGTTAATATCGAGGAAATCGACGGCGTCGGCAAAATCGAGATCTCCGGAACCAATAAGAGCACGATCGATGCGGCCATCAGGGCAATCAAAGGCATCGTTGCGGTACCGGAAATCGGCGAAGTGTACGAAGGGAAAATCTCCTCTGTCATGCCCTACGGAGCATTTGTAGAATTCATGCCAGGCAAGGACGGCTTGCTGCACATTTCGGAAATCGACTGGAAACGGCTGGAAACAGTAGAAGAATCCGGGCTCAAGGAAGGCGATACGATCGAAGTCAAGCTCGTGGATATCGATCCGAAGACCGGCAAGTTCAAGTTATCCCGTAAAGTTCTGCTTCCGAAGCCGGAAGGTTACGAAGAACGTCCTCCCAGAGCGCCGCGCCCTCACGGAAACGGACAAAACAACAATGCCAATCGCAGATAAAACGGTGATTCACCGATAGAAATCGAGCGGAGGGTTCTCAAAAGAGGACTTTCCGCTTTTTTATTTCTTCCCGCTGCTTCTCGCTCGACTCGAAAAGAAGCGCTATCTTTGTAGCCGGTTAGAACGAGTGAGTTGCTACATGCATAAGAAAGAAGAATTTGAAATCATGTCGCCTGTCGGTTCCTATGAATCGTTGATGGCGGCCATACAAGGGGGTGCCGGTTCCATCTATTTTGGTATCGAGGGGCTGAATATGCGTTCACGCTCTTCGAATAATTTCACGACCGAGGATTTACGGAAGATCGCATCCATTTGCCGCGAGCATGGGCTAAAAAGCTACTTGACGGTCAACACCGTCATCTACGAGGACGATCTGTCGCTGATGCGCAAGATTATCGACGCGGCCAGAGAAGCGGAAGTCTCCGCCATTATTGCGGCTGACGTGGCGGCAATGAACTATGCCAACGAAGCCGGCGTCGAAGTACATCTATCCACCCAGCTGAATATTACCAATATCGAAGCGCTGAAGTTCTACGCCCGCTTTGCCGACGTAGTTGTATTGGCGCGCGAACTCAACCTGGACCAGGTGAGCGAAATCCACCGGAAGATCATTGAGCAACAGATCAAGGGGCCGAAGGGGGAACTGATCCGCATCGAAATGTTTGCGCACGGAGCTTTATGCATGGCTGTCTCCGGCAAATGCTACCTGAGCCTGCATGAGATGGACGCCTCCGCAAACCGGGGGGCCTGCAACCAGATCTGCCGCCGGGCTTATACGGTGAAGGACAAAGACAGTTCGATCGAGCTGGATATCGAGAACCAATACATCATGTCGCCGAAAGACTTGAAGACGATCCATTTCATGAATAAAATGATGGATGCCGGCGTCCGGGTCTTCAAGATCGAAGGACGCGCCCGCGGGCCGGAATACGTCCGCTTGGTTACCGCCTGCTATAAAGAGGCGGTCGAGGCTTATTGCGAAGGGACTTTCAACGAAGAAAAGATAGCCGTTTGGGACGAACGGCTGGCAAGAGTCTTCAACCGCGGCTTCTGGGATGGCTATTACCTCGGGCAACGGCTAGGGGAATGGACCAGCCAGTACGGTTCCAGTGCTACCCGGAAAAAGGTATATGTCGCCAAAGGCATTAAATATTTCAGTGGCCTGCAGGTAGCTGAATTCGAAATGGAATCGGGCTCGCTGAAAGCCGGAGACGAAATCCTCATTACCGGTCCGACTACCGGTGCGATTTTCCACACTATCGACGAAATACGCGTAAACCTGCAACCTGTGAAGGAAACGGTCAAAGGGGAGCGTTTCTCCTTTAAAATCGGGCAAAAACTACGCCCTTCCGACCGCCTTTATAAAATGGTTTCTACTCATACTTCCAACAATTAAATATGAAAGAGTATCTTTTTACACTGGAAATGAAAGTCCGCGATTACGAATGCGACCTGCAAGGGGTGGTAAACAATGCCAATTATCAACATTATATGGAACACACCCGCCACGAATTTCTCGAATCGCTCGGAGAAAACTTCGGACGGATGCATGACAGGAATGTGGATGCATTCGTATCACGCGTGGACATCCGATATAAAACTCCTTTGCATAGCGGGGATCACTTTCTCTCCTGCCTGAACATGGCTAAAGAGGGCCCGAAGTGGGTCTTCCTCCAGGATATACTCCGGATTCCGGACCTGGTATTGGCGGCAAGGGGCCGTATCGAAACGGTAGTCGTGGAAAATGGCAAGCTCACGCGGGGGGATTATTTCGACGAATTGCTCAAACGGCAACCCAATACAGAATGACAGACAAACGTATTTACCAAATCGGCTTAACTATGATCAACGGGGTCGGAGATATCCTGGCCCGCCATCTATTACAGTATTTCGGAGACGCAGAAGCCGTCTTTACCGAAAAGAAACAACTATTGGAAAAAGTCCCCGGCATCGGCGAATCAACTGCCGCCGCCATCCGCCAGCCCGGCTTGTTGGCCCGGGCGGAAAAAGAACTGGCTTTCGTCGAAGCGAATCATATTTCCACCTTTTTCCTGACGGACGAAGCCTACCCTACCCGCCTCCGCGAATGCCCGGATGCTCCGGTTCTTTTCTATTTCAAGGGAAACGCCAACCTGCAGGCCCGGCATATCCTCAGTATCGTGGGTACCCGCTCCATCACACCCTATGGGAAAGAATTGACTGATGTACTGATCCGCGACCTGGCTGCAGTCTTTCCTGATTTACTCATTGTCAGCGGCCTGGCTTACGGAGTAGACGTACAAGCCCATCGCCGGGCTTTAGCGAACCAACTGCCGACGGTAGGCGTTCTGGCTCACGGCTTGGACCGGATCTATCCTCCCGTCCACCGCTCGACTGCCGTAGAAATGCTGAAACAGGGAGGATTATTGACCGATTTTCCCAGCGGGACCAATCCCGACAAGCCGAATTTCCTGAAGCGCAACCGGTTGATTGCCGGCTTGGCAGACGCTACTGTTGTGGTTGAATCGGCCGAACGAGGCGGCTCGCTCGTAACTGCCGATCTGGCCTTATCCTACGGACGGGAGGTCTATACCTTTCCCGGCCGCACTGGAGACATACGCTCCAAAGGATGTAACGAACTGATTCGCCGGAACAAGGCCGGCCTAATCACCTCGGCGGCCAATCTGATCGAAAGTTTGAATTGGGCCCTTCCTAAGAAAACGCCGCCTTCCAATGAAGAACCTCAATTGCCTTTTAACAATGCGGAAGAAACCCATCCGGTACTGAAACTCTTCCATGAAAAGAAAGAGGTACAAATCGACCTGTTAGCCGTTGAATTAGGGCTACCTGTCCAGCAACTTTCTTCCATTCTGTTTGAGTTGGAAATGGACGGTAAAATCAAGTCCTTGCCGGGAGGCATTTACCGAATTATCGGCGATTAAAGGGATAACTGCTCTTTCAACCGTTTATAGCCGTTGCTACTGGCACGCAAGCTAATACCGTTTTTCAACAAAACCTGATAATTATCTTTACCGTACAATTCCACTCTTGCAATCTGCCCGGTATTCACAATATAAGAACGATGAATACGGACAAAGGCAGGCTGCGGAAGATTTGTTTCGTAGTATTTCATGGTCTGTTCTTTAATATGTTGTCCCGAAACAGCAAAAATGGTTACATAATCACCGCAGGATTGAATAAAAAAAATCTCGTTCAGGCGAATCAGATGAATACGGCTCCCGTCTTTTACGGAAATCCAATCCGATAACTTTTCCGCTTCGGCAGGAATTTTATCCTTCTCTTCGTCTTCTTCTTCGCTCAACTCGCTGAAGAAACGCGCTTCACGAAGTATAGAAGCATACCATTGGAAAAGGATAATCCAACTCAGACCGCCGAATAAAAGACGGAAAGGAAGAGTTGAAAGAAAAACAGACGTATTTCCGAATAGAAACAACAAACCATAAGTTCCGAGAAAATTAACAAAAAGTACAACTCCCAGAAACAAAACTTTAATTCCAAAAGAATGAACCAATCCAAATAGTGGCCAACTCAGGAAACCGAAAAAAGCAAACAATCCGATTGAAACAACACTATCTATCACAGCTTCATCGGGAGATAATCCGGTATAGCACACCAATAATCCCCATTGGACAGCCATTACACAGAGGCAGGTCACAACGCCTGCCATCCGGTATTGTAGAGAAGAGATGAATGGATGCTCTATCATTTAGCTTTTGAGTTCGACACCACCAAAAGTAATATTTCCTCGTAAGATAACCTTATGCAAAAGATCTTTTTCCGCCCCGCCATATCGTTTGTCTTCCAATCCTCCCATGAGCACATTCGCTTCATTCAGAATATTCCATTCGGGCGGAACAAAAAGTTCTACTCCGCCGAAAGTACAATAAATATAGATGTAAGCTACTTCCTGCTCCAGTTCCGTCCGTCTCAAATCAATAATCGTGCCTCCGAACGTATTCCTGATCCGGGCACCTTTAAACGTTTTTTCAAGTATAACCTGCCTGACTCCTCCTGCAACATTATCCGATACGACAAATCCATCGGACGAACGATTCTCCTCGATCCTTCTAAAGTCATTTTTCCAATCTTTATTATGCCGTATTTTCGGCCTAAGCAATAGGATAATTCCGACAACAATAAACACGATAGGCCAATACACCCGAATCGGTTCGTAATCTATCCAACCTAATTTAGGCAAAAGAAAATAAGTACCGATTAAAATCAGCACCGAGCCGCCAACATATCCGCTTCTTCCGAAAAGAGAAGAAAAACCTAATACAATGAGCAGCATTGGCCAGGAAATAAGGATATCTATAAGCGAATCATTTATATATCCCATATTATTTGCCAAGAGCAATGAGCCAGCTACAATAAATAAAACAGCCCAAAGTAATCTTTTCCTTTGGCCATGCAATTTGTTTCCCTGATTTGTTTCCATTCTTTCTATTATTAATATTCGGTAAATGTATGGCTTTGTAATTCCTCGATCAAACATTCAGCGTCAGATACAAGCTAAATAGCGATGAATGCCGTATTATTCCCGATAAAACGATCCCGATCCGAACCATATAACCCATAAAAAGGGCAAATACTTTTTGGAAATCAAATAAAGCAAGTATCTTTACGCGCCTGAATCAAACCTGAAAATTGAAATGTTTCTTATAAACCTTACATAAGGAATGAATGAAAAAGATAATGCTTCAAGCTATTAAGGAAAGGAAGCTTCAACTCTTCTTTCTAATATATATCCTACTTGTTATCCCATTGGTCAGTCCGATTGCCCAAAATGTACCTGCCCGGTATTTGATCGCAAATATTTTTGTGAATGCTGGTTTATTGGCTGTTCTCTTTCTTCTCTTTTTCTTTATGACGAGTAAAACGGAAAAGGTTATCGCTTCACTACTTTTGTTCATTACCCTCGTTCCCGGAGTCATTTTCCTTGCATATCTGCTTTTTGCCCATGTACTCCTATTTGAAGACAGCATTATCAGCCTCTTTGAAACCAATCCCGAGGAATCGAAAGAATTCGTAGCCTATTACCTAAGCCCCTGGGTTCTTTTAGGTGTGGGGATTTATGCAGTAATCCCCATTATTCTCATCTGCAAAATGAAACGCACGAAGAGGTTGTCCGTATGGAAACATAAATATCTTTTCCTGGGTTGTATGACCATCCTTTTTTTTTCCCTTTCTATTGAACGGATCGCCAAGTCTATTTATTTCGTGAACTTTTACCGGATTTTCTTCGAATATAAGATGAGGACAGCAATCGAAGACAAAGCAATCAAGGAACGGCAAACCGTCCCGTTTGCTGTAACAACGACCAATTCCGAATTAAAAACGATTATCGTCATCATCGGAGAGTCGGAGACACGGCATCATATGTCTCTATATGGCTACAACCGGCCGACCAACCCGTTGCTTTCCAAGGAATCCGATTTACTTGTTTATAAAGATGTAATTTCCCCACAAGTGCATACCATACCGGTTATTCGTTCGGTCATGAGTTTTGCCGATAAAAAAAATCCGGATTATATTATAACACGTCCTTCACTTTTTGAACTTTTCAACCGTGCCGGATATGAAACATACTTTATCAGCAATCAACCTTTCGGAGGAAATTACCGTACGAGCTACGATAACTTACTGGAACAGGCACAACATATCAAAAACCTGTCTCTTCGTAAAAAGCCGGATGAAGTAATACTGGAACCTCTCAAAAAAATACTCACCCAACCGCTTGTCCGCTCCCAGCTAATCGTAATACATCTAATCGGCAGCCACATGGCATACGAATTCCGCTATCCCGTTGCTTTCAATGTCTTTAATCACAGGAAAGACGGAAAAGTAAAATCCGGGGCACCCTATCTGACAGATGGAGCCAAAACAACCATCGATCGCTATGACAATACCGTATTATATAACGATTCCATATTAGCTGAGGCGATCGAATTACTCAAGAAGCGGGAAAATCCCTTGCTTGTCTATTTCTCCGACCATGGGGAAGAAGTCTATGACTACCGGGATTTTGCCGGGCATGCTTATGAGAAAATAACAACGCCGATGTGCGAAATTCCGTTTTTGGTATGGATTCCGGATAATTACCGCCGGAGCCGGGGAGATCTCTGTTTTGATATCAACCGCCCCTATTCTACCGACGATTTCATTTATTCGCTCTCTGATTTGGCGGGGCTACGCTATGACGGATATGATGACTCCCGCAGCTTGTTTTCATATACATTCAAAGAGCGGGAGCGTTTGGTCGGAGATCTCAGCTATGAAAGCGTCATCGAATTGACGAACAGATTAGCCGCTTCATCAGGGCATTTACATACCGGACAATAAATCTTGTGAAATTGCACTTTCGATTAGAGAAGAAACAGAAACGTCTAAAAACAATTAAAGGATGTCTCCCGACATCCCCTAACCAACTTTGTTAACCTTAAATCTAATACTATTATGAAAAAACCACAGTACAAAGATAAGGCAGTGTCAATGGTTTGTCAATAGAAAAAGTGCTAAATTATGTTTTTCAACATGCAATAAATCGTAAAGAAGCCAGAGAAACATCCATTTTCTATTCATAGATGTTAAAACGACAGAAATCCGATGGAAAAATAGCTTATCGGTTTGATCCATCTTCATATTCCCACGTAACATTTATTCGTTTGGCGCCTGAGAAAATTTGAAGAATTGCCACTCAAATATATTTTTGACTTCCGTTTAATTTATTTTTGACCGGGTCAAAAATATACATGGTGAATCCAACAGGGATTCGCATTTATTCCTTTACATTCGGCGGAGTATCCTCACTCCGTCGTGTTGGAAGCAAAGCTCTGCTTCGACTATCTTTAAAGAAGGATAATCATTGCGAGGCAGGAGCCTCGCTTTTATCACCGACGGAAGCTGGAGCTTCCGCCGAACATAACAAGAGTTTGCCCTGGTGAATCCAAAGAAAAAATTGTCAGGCAAGAATAAAGACATCCGGTAGATTCTCCGTAGAGACGCCTTGAATGCATCCAAATATATGCAAAAGAGGCCATTTCCCAGGAAGGAAACGACCTCTTTTCGTATGTAAAAAGATGACTGGTTTAATCTTTCAACTTCGCGCCGATGAATTCACGATTCAGCCGTGCGATATTGCTGACAGAAATTCCTTTCGGGCATTCCATCTCACAGGCGCGAGTATTGGTACAGTTACCAAAGCCCAATTCGTCCATCTTGGCGACCATTGCTTTCGCCCGCTTGGTGGCTTCTACCCGGCCTTGAGGCAAGAGCGCCAACTGGCTGACCTTAGCAGAAACGAATAACATGGCTGAACCGTTCTTGCAGGCAGCCACGCAGGCTCCGCAACCGATACAAGCGGCGGCGTCCATCGCCATTTCAGCGTTATGCTTGGGAATAGGAATGGCATTGGCATCCGGCAAGGTACCGCCGGTATTGACCGAAACAAATCCTCCGGACTGGATGATTTTGTCGAATGCATAGCGGTCGACCATCAAATCGCGGATCACCGGAAAACCGGCGGAACGCCACGGTTCGATCGTAATCGTATCCCCGTCGTTAAACTTACGCATGTGAAGCTGGCAGGTAGTAATTTCCGTATCCGGCCCGTGAGGATGGCCGTTGATATAGAGCGAGCACATACCGCAAATACCTTCGCGGCAATCGTGATCAAAGACAACTGGATCCTTGCCCTCGTTGATCAACTGTTCATTGAGCACGTCCAGCATTTCAAGAAATGAACTGCCCTGAGAGATCCCTTTCAATTGGTAGGTTTCAAAAAAGCCCTTCTCTTTCGGTCCTTTCTGGCGCCATACCTTTAGTGTGATATCTATATTCTTATCCATGATTTTAATCTTTACAATTTTACGAATCGACTTTCCCGCTTAGTTCTTATAATTCCGTTGTTGACGTACTACAAATTCATAATCCAGCGGTTCCTTTAATAATTCGGGGTCTTGGTCTTCTCCCTGGTATTTCCAGCAGGAGACATAGGCGAAATGTTCATCATCCCGCAGAGCCTCCCCTTCCGGAGTCTGATGCTCTACACGGAAATGTCCTCCGCAGGACTCTTCGCGGTCCAGCGAGTCGCGCGCCATCAGTTCGCCTATTTCGATAAAATCAGCCAGACGAAGCGCCTTTTCAAGCTCTACATTCAGGTCGTCCGCCTTACCGGGAATCCGGACATTGCTCCAGAATTCTTTCTTCAGATCCTTCAGCATCTTGATAGCTTCAATCAGACCGTCCTTATCGCGAGCCATTCCGACATGGTTCCACATGATGTGTCCAAGTTCTTTATGAATGCTGTCCACCGAACGTTTTCCCTTGACCTCCATCAAACGGGCAACCCGTTTGCGGATATGATTTTCCGCCTCTTCAAACTCCGGCAGATCGGTACTGAAACGTGGAACCTGAATCTGGTCGGCCAGGTAATTTTGAATCGTATACGGAAGGACAAAATAACCGTCGGCCAGACCCTGCATCAACGCAGAAGCGCCCAAACGGTTCGCTCCGTGGTCGGAGAAGTTAGCTTCGCCGATAGCAAATAACCCCGGTATCGAAGTCATCAATTCGTAATCAACCCAGATACCTCCCATCGTATAGTGCAATGCCGGGAAGATCATCATCGGGGTTTCGTATGGATTATCATCTACAATTTTTTCATACATCTGGAACAAGTTTCCGTATTTTTCAGCAACTACTTCTTTGCCCAAGCGATCGATCGCATCGGCAAAATCCAGATAAACGGCCAGGCCAGTATTATTTACACCGAAACCGGCGTCACAACGTTCCTTGGCAGCACGGGAAGCGACATCACGCGGCACCAAGTTACCAAAGGCCGGATAACGACGTTCCAGGTAATAGTCGCGATCCTCCTCTTTAATCTGCGTCGGCTTTAACTTGCCTTCACGGAGTGCTTTGGCATCCTCCAACTTCTTCGGTACCCAGATACGACCGTCGTTACGAAGGGATTCAGACATCAAAGTCAGTTTGGACTGGAACTCACCATGTACCGGAATACAAGTCGGGTGAATCTGCGCCATACAAGGATTAGCGAAATAAGCTCCCTTTCTATAACACTGCCAGGCAGCCGATCCGTTGGAAGCCATTGCATTCGTCGAAAGGAAGAACGTATTGGCATAACCGCCGGTCGCAATAACGACAGCGTGCGCCGCATAACGTTCCACTTCACCGGTGATCAGGTTCCGTGTGATAATTCCCCGGGCGCGGCCGTCAACCAGCACAACGTCCAACATTTCGTGGCGGGTGTACATTTTCACCTTTCCGCTGCCGATCTGACGGCTCAATGCAGAATAAGCTCCCAGCAACAATTGTTGCCCCGTCTGGCCACGAGCATAAAACGTACGGGATACCTGTGCCCCGCCGAACGAACGGTTGTCCAACCAGCCCCCGTATTCGCGGGCGAAAGGAACTCCTTGCGCTACGCATTGGTCGATAATACTATTTGAGACTTCAGCCAAGCGGTATACATTGGCTTCGCGGGCGCGATAATCGCCTCCCTTGATCGTATCATAAAACAGACGGTATACCGAGTCGCCGTCATTCGGATAATTCTTAGCGGCATTAATACCTCCCTGAGCGGCGATGGAGTGCGCACGGCGAGGAGAGTCCTGAATGCAAAAATTCAACACATTGAATCCCATTTCGGCAAGGGAAGCGGCAGCTGATGCTCCGGCCAATCCCGTACCTATGACAATAATGTCCAAACGACGTTTGTTTGCAGGATTCACCAATTTTTGATGATCCTTATAACTTTTCCATTTTTCGGCCAACGGGCCTTTTGGAATTTTAGAATTTATTTGATCCATAATTTGATAATTTTCGTCAGTTAGATATCCTTTTTACTTTCCTCTTGTCAGCAAGCGCCGCCACAGAGGCTTTTCAGATAAAACACGATGGTTACGAAAGCAAAACCAAGGAAAATAAGAGTGGCAACGATGTTACCGATCGTTTTCCAACGGTTATACCACAGCGTGTTATTCCAACCCACCGTCTGAAGAGCGCTCCAGATGCCATGTGTCAAGTGAAACCACAAAGCGACATACCAAATCAAATAGGCAATGACAACCCACAGATGACTAAAATAATACCGGATAAAAGCAGCGCCGTTTTGCGGCGAAACCAGCGTTCCACCCAACTCGACCTCATGATTCCCGAGCAGTTCGGCAAACATCATCTTGTACCAGAACTGGCTGAAATGCAAGAGCATAAACCCGATAATGATGACTCCTAACACAAACATGTTCTGCGAAGCCCAGCTAACGCCTTTGGGACGCACATTGACGTCGTACCGGTCATTACCCCGCGCTTTCCGGTTCTGCAAAGTCAGCAGCGTCGCATAAATGAAGTGGATCGCAATGATCGCCGCCAGAACCACTGTCGCCGCCACGGCATACCAATTAACGCCCAGGAGCGTGCAAATCATGTTATATGCTTCCTCCGAGAAGACAGCTGTCACATTCATGCATAAGTGAAAAATTAAAAACAGAAGAAGGAAAACTCCTGATATACTCATTATCAGTTTCCTCCCGATAGAAGAATTAAGTAACCACATAAGATGATAATTTAAGTTATTTAATTGTTATAGAATTTACACAATCAAACCCTCCAAAAGGGATTTTAACTATGCCGCAAAGGTAGATTAAATCCATATATCAAACAAACGATTAAAGAAATTTTTCACCAATGCCTTACACGCCCCGAATCTCCTTGTTAAATCACAACTTGTACCGAATAAAAAAACCAGTTAACTTCATAATAATAAATAGTTAACTGATCTTTTTAATTCAACCGGCGAATTTCCGGTATTGAGCCAACTGAATTCCAACAGCCTTGCCGGGTGTTTTTTTATTGATTCAGCCGGCAAAAAAATAGGCTGCTATTCGGATAAGGCGCAATGTTTACGTGCAAAAAGGATATAGTTTGTCCCGTCCACATCGGTTACGTCATGCTTCCCAGGACGGATATGATACCCGATCCGGTTCATTACCGAGTGGTCCACCGAAGAAAACCTTTTTCATTTATATCGTGTTAGCATTCACTTTTGAACTGAAGATTCAGTTTTTAAGACAACCGGCCCGAGTAAACCGCTATTCCTGAGAGGTTCCTTCTTATCCGGGCCGTTAATCGTCCAAGTCTTGCGGTTTGCTTCCGGTTGTCCGGCATCATAAACAAGACGGTTGAACCACGTACTGGTGACTTCTACCGTCAATGTATTTTCCCCGGGTTTAACGGCATCGGTCAGGTCGAGATTGTAAGGAGGAGCCCATAACGTACGAAGCGGCTTCCCATTGAGTGAAACGACAGCAATCATTTCCACCCGGCCGAGATCCAAAAAATAGTGCATTGCAGGCATTACCTCATCAAGATTAAAGGTTGTCGTATAGGTAACCGTTCCCGAAAAAGCCTTACCTTCGGGTGAAAGATCTAATTCCTTCCAAGCTTGCAAATCCTTTATCCGGAGTTCGGCGGGCGCTCCCCACCCGGAAGGGAAGGAGAGTGTCCATGGATTATCAAGCGTGCGGGAAGTGAGCGCAGGCGTCCCTTCTCCAGGAACACGACTTTCTTCTCCAGGCCTGAATACGATAAAACAAGAACCTGCCCGGGGGAGATCGAGTTCTACGGAAGTATAATCACCATTATGCTTGCCGGCTTTGGGAATGCATTCGCCGGTAACGGGATCCCATAATTCCACCTGTCCATGGCAACGGAAGTCAAGCGTCCCTTTGAACTCCTGTCCTTTCGGGGCACAGACGAAATACCAGTCGGCGCCTTCAGCCTTGCGATGCACCCAAAGCGCCTCTCCTTTCACATCGGGGGAGAGGTGCAATTCCCGTAAAGCCTCCGGCAAAGCCATGCCGGAAAGTATTTTCCCTTTTCCTATCTTCCGGACGCTTTTCCCGGATACCTTTCCCCAGAGAGTTTTTACGGCGTCATCAAACCGTTTTTGCGCTTCTTTACCTCCAGTAAGGGTTGCAAGTCCCTGCGGCGCATCGGCGACAACAGTCGCTCCTTCACGGATAAGGATCTGTAACTTTTCTAAGGTCTCCGGAAGCATACGCGGCGCATCGGGTATCCAAAGGATACGGTAAGCGGTCCCTTCGGGAGTAACCAACTGACCGTCAAGCACGCTCAACCGGTTCAGGAGGACATCGGGATTACAATAATCATACTTGAATCCTTCAGGAAAGGGAGCGTTCTGATCGGGCTTATGATTCATTTCGTCACCCAGGTACCAGAGTACGTCGGAGACCGGCCGTCCCCGTTCGAGCAGATAAGTGCAACGAGAAAGATAGGTCGTAAACTCAGGCATGTGTTTCCACCAGGTCTGCCCGCGAAGGAACGGCGTACCGATTCCCGAGCCGAAAGAAGTTCCGGGAGGTAGGAAATCGGTACGCGGATTATGCGTATAGGTATGGAAAACCAGATGGGTAACACCTTCCACACTGTTGATGTTGGCAACTTCTTTCAACATGTCCCAATGTTCGTCCCATGTCAGAGAGAAGGAAGTAAACGCCTCGGCGGCGACACGGGGCTTGCCGTAAAGGCGCGCAGCGGAAGCGGTCGGTTTTATCGGCTTGAAGTTCAGCGAACCGACAAATCCTTCGGAAAAAGGTTGCCAGAATTCACACATGGGGATATCGGCATATTTATAGTATTCCATAATGTCTGCGGGAAATATATCGCCGGCAGCCGTTTCGTAAGAGACGCTCAATCCGTTGTCTTTCGCCAGCTTGGACATACGTTCATAGAATTTATTAGCGAAAAGGTCGCCAAGAGTCGAACGCCAGTCGAGCAGGAATCGTGCCGTCGTCTCCTGATTGCCGATGACATATCCGAATACGGCCGGAAGCCATTTGCGAAGGGAATAGCCGGTGACTCGTTGGAATTCCGGTTCCATCTGAGTTGTCCACGTCTGGGTTTTGCATTCCCAGCTGTCTAAAAGCATCCCATTCAGCAAACCGCCCTTCAGCGGTCCGTTGGAAAGCCGACCGATATATCCGGCAAAATGAGCATTGGGCCCAGCCTCAGAAAGCTTATCGCATTCCCATCCGGTCCCTTCAGCAGGCGCCGGAGCGTTCTTCATACCTGCATTTACATGGCCGACACGGAGAATCGTCCATTTCCCGGCCGGGGCCTTCCATTTCAAATTTCCCTTTTCATCCATGCTTCCCGATAAATCAAGAATTTTATCCGGACGGATAAACGCTTCAGCCGATTGGCGGGGATGCGCCCCTGTCCGTTCGATGCTGCGCAGCGTCCATCCGGCTTCGGATTCCCAATTGTTCTTGCGGGCGGCAGCAAACAAACGAAGTGACCGGAGGGCTATGTCATGCCGGTTGACGATACTGATCCTGTATTTCTTTACCCCTTTCACTTCCGGGCAGGCGATAGAGATCGGATAATCATCCTGCCAACTACTTTGGGGCAAAGCAGTCTGAAGGATGGTCTCCGTTTTCCCGTCCGGAAGAAAGGCCTGTACGGTCACATCGACCCCGGGCTCATAGCACCAACTGTGGTTAAGGCTGTTAATACTCGGAAACTCGACGGTACGAACCGTTACCGCTTTCGGGAAAGTGACTTCTATCCAATGAGGGTCTGCTGCTGTCGTCGGGGCAAATAGGAGCGGTTCTGTAGCCGTTCCCAACAAGCAATCTTTCCAAGCCATTTCCCGGTTACTTTTAACGGAAGATGGTTTGAGAGGCTGCCCGGTATCATCGAGCGGAGTAGGAAAAGCGAGTACCGTAATATCTTTATAGTCACGCCAAGGTTCGTTGCTCGGTTGTGGAACGGGCAAAATTTCATCTACGGCAGTTCCTCCATCAATATCGGTCCGGCTCCACACCAGATTCCGCATGGCGTTGGACGGTTCTATCCACGGCCCGCCAGACATAGCCCAACCTGGACAATTCTGCATAGTAAATCGCAATCCCAGACGACGGCATTCTTCCGCCGTATGCCTCACCGCATCATCCCATAACGGGCTGAGACAAGCGATCTGCGGTTCCACTCCGGGCCAAGGTCCCCCAAACTGCCCGTGAAACAGTTGGACTCCGGAAATGCCGGCGCCTGAAATCGCTTCCAGATCGGCCGTAATGCCGGCGAGGGAAACATTCCCTCCGATGTAATGAAACCACGTTTCCGGATGATAAACGTTGGGAGGGGATTTAAAGGTTTTCGAATCCTGACTTCCGAAAGGACGTACTAATTCTTCATTTGAAGGTAAGGCTGGTACCTGGCTTATGGTTGGTATTGTGATTATAAAGAAAATACCTGCCAGTAAATGTAAAAGCATCTTTCTATCTTTCATTGTATTTATTAGGTTATTCGCATTAAAAATAAGAAAAGTATTTGAATGGATAGCTAAAAGAATTAGATTTTCATATTATATGTACTAAAAAACCTGTTATTTATGGAGTAGAAATATTCTTTTTCTACTCCATAATATTTTAGGCTATGGAATTTGTAGACAGGAAAAAAGAGCTCATAAGTCGATTTCTTTTAGAACAGGAACAGCCTTTTTTACGGGGAAAGACGTTCTTTGAATATAGTTATTCCATTGGTTTTTATCAAAAGAAAAGTTTTTTCCGGATATAGCGGTCAACTCTCTCGAAGCAAAATCCCTTAAATTCGCGTGTACATCATCCAAATAATTTTTCAGTATGATATATCCTTTTTTAGAACCGCAGCGCGCCAAAGAAGAAGCAAGCATAATTTCCAACAGAGAACCGTATATACGCCATCGGGTCTGTTCATATTCCGTTGAAATCTGGCTTCTAATATTTTCATCATCTATTAATCGTTCCAACTCTTTTATAAATAAAGCGTCTGGATTGCGTTCGATATAGAAACATAAATTTAAAATACGGTTATAATAAGGTATAAGGAATAAATCGATTCGATTTTGATTGTATGCATCTTTAGCCGGAACTTTTCTCCCTCCGCTTATAGCTTGGCTTAGTATCGAATGGATAAGATCGTTGTTTTCCTTATCCTTTGTCATCCCCAGGAGCGCAACGTCCTGATTGATTTTCCAATAAAGGCTATTCAAATCCCCCCGGCTATATTCTTCATAATAATCGGCAGAATGTCCGATCTGTAACTCCTCCTTAAATAACGATTCCAGCTCTTTCCTCAACAACGAACTTCCAATAGGATCGCTGAACCAGGACAAGGCTTTTGCAATTAATAAAGAAGGTTGTTGCCGATATTTTTCACGTAAGGCAGGCAAAGCTTTTTCTTTTGCCATTCTGCAACATATAGCCAAATAGGCGGCATCTCCCCGGGCCAATTGATCTACAATGTAATTGATCTCCTCTTGTTTTTTGTTCTCTTCTGAAATGAAACCTTCCTGCTCCCATTTCTTATGGAAGGCCGATACGGAAAAGTCACGGGGCTTAACCTTCGCCCGAATAATTTCCGCCCCAATTTGCCCGGTAGCATAACCCAGCAAAGCCACATCAGCAGACATTCTTGTAAATTGCATCGCATTATGCGTCTGGCTGATACCTCTCCCCGAGAGAAGCAGCCCGTCTATCGTTTTAGGGACAATGCTGCGATAGGGGATGCTTACTGTCGTTTCATTTGAATGAGGCAGCATAAACCCACAACGCGTATACTCGGATTCCCCATAATAATGCGGGTCGAAATCGCTGAACGAATTAGCAATTGTATCTTCAAAATAAACACCCGACAAGACATCCGTCAATTTCAGAGTGTACAAACCTTCCGGCCTTCTTGATTCCCGCACCGTCAACATGGGATAAAAATCATAATAGACAGACTCGTAATGAGACAGGAACAATCCTCGCTGCAATTCATTGATTGCGGTGGTATCCAAAATATCATAATCTTTATTGATGGCAAAAGAAGGGAAACCCTCTTTCCGGTATGGAAGATCCCACTGGCTATAATTTTGAGTGATCCCGATGCGGGAATTTCCCAAATGATAGGATTCTCCGGCGAAATAGGCGATATCGGCATCACCGGTAGCATCGATTGTCAAACCGGCTTCGACCCATTTCAATTGCCCGTTCTCGCAAATGGCCACTTTCTCCAAACGGTCTCCCGATGTTGTTGCTCCGCAAAAGATGGCTCCGCCGATCATCTCGTATTCGGAACGGTTCAAAGCGATCAAATGCGATAGGCTTCTCGCCACGGGCCCTCCCAGGTGATACTCGGAGGCGATCGTCTTCACCTCTTTCTCAAAAGCCAAGATATAAGGATGTTTACTTAATCCCAAATAATAGCCGAGCACTCCTCCCATGGTTTTAGTACCACCCAAATCGTAGAAATAATCGACAATCGTCGGTTTATTTTTTTGCTCGATCGCTCCCAAAGCGGCCGTCACCCCAGCCGTTCCTCCTCCGGCAACCAATAAAGAACAGGGGTGTTCCTCCGCTTCCAGCTCGGAAATGGAAAAGCGGGAAAGAGGAAGCTTTATTCCTTTTTCATTGACAAAGCTCTTTTCTATTCCTTTTATTGCATCTACTTTTTTCCCGGAAAAGTAAAATCGATAATGCTCTCGTCTTTCCCCCTTATTAGGAGAAATGCCTTTCACGTGATTCGCTGAATCTTTCCACTTATCCAAAAGAGATGCACAAGTATGAGTTTCCACCGTTAGATTATCTATGTAAGTATATCCTGCAATCGGAACCTGGGGAATCTTTGTGTTCTCTAAATAGAAAGAACATTCCAAGGCGTGGAAACGGAATTTTGCCCCGCTGAGACGTGAATCGATTTGAGCGAAATTCTTACTTATGGCAGCGGCTGTCAACCTCGCTTTTTGCTCAATTGCACTTAAGTCGGAAGTTTCCGCAGGGATTTCAAATTCAAGGAAGCATTGGTCGGTATACTTTTTCCCCTGATGCACGTTTATACGATCCCCTATAAGGCCTAATGAAGAATTGACAGTTAGCGTTTTCTCTTTCAATAAAGCATTTTCCAACTCCATCACGAAGCCGGCTTTTTGAATTCTGTATTTTTCCCCCACCAGATTACGAGTAAAGAAATTATGATCCGTCGCATCAATAAAAGCGTTGCAAGGAACGACAAAAGTGCCCTGCTTACAAGCAATCGATACACCAGTTATATTATTTTTGCGATCCGTAAGCACTCCGAAAACATCCGTCATCAGCAGGACATCCACCTTATTTACCAGCAGCGTACGTAACAGCCCCTTTTTCAGGCTGCCAGCGAATAAAAGCAATTCATCCCCATAGCAACTATCTTTAAAGCCTGTAAGCTCATGATTAAAGACCTCCTTTTTCTCGGCATCCGGAGCAAACAATTCCCCCCAATCTTCCGGCCAGTTTTCCGATCCGTTAGCCTTAATCCAAAGCTTTCGTTTCGCCGTGATATCGAAGCCGACAAAAGTTCTTCTATCCAAAAGCAAGACCCTTAATCCTTGTTTTACAGCTTCCAGAGCGGCAAAGCATCCGGTCAATCCGCCCCCGTTTATAACCAAATCATAGCCGGACCCATCAACCTCTTTATAAATATCGGCAAATTCACTCAACGCCTCGCCATACGCCCTGTTTTGCCCGATGGCTATTCCCCCGAGAAGAGCAAGATTAACAGAGATGAAATTTCTTCTTCTCATAGTATTAATTTAAAGAATCAGATGTTACATTGATAATAAAAGTTTCCAATATTAACTATTTATTTCAAAAGGGACAAAAAATGCTTAGTTTTTATTGCTTCGCAGATTTAATAACCCAATACAATAATTTAATCCAAAGATGCATAAAATATTTTAGAAGGTATTTGAAACGTGAGTTTTTCTCTTGGCCTTCTATTTATCTTATTCTGCACCAGCCTAATAAAATCATCATCATATAATTCAAAATCAGATCCTTTATGGTTTTGTACCGTATGAACGGAAACATTGAGTTGACGGGTAATTTCCTCGTCTTCGGAAGAAAAAAGGTTCTCGTCAAATTGCTGGAGTGCTTGCATTTTAAGATTCAATTCCCTCACTTGAAGTTCATCCAAAGATTCTTTCAATCTGTCCAACCGGGATTTATGACGATAAAAATCGATGCACCTGTTTTTCGTCAAGGTAAAAAGAAAAGCCACGGGATTAGAAATTGCCTCCAACGTTTCATGGCGCTCCCACAAATAAAGAAAAATATCTTGTACGATATTTTGAGCATCTTCAGGAGATATAACATATTCCTGGGCAAAACGTACCATTTTAGGGAAATACACGGAGTATATCCTTGAAAATTCCCAATGACCGTTTTCGTCAATATTTTTCATGCTGTCCCCTTAACAGTGTTATATTATGTGATTCTTCCACTCCAAAGATAATATTTTTCAACATTACCCCTCCAAATCACCACTGAAGATGGCCTTTAAAAGAAGTTTTCTGCTGTTTCTATGGTTTATTATTAAGTAGGTCAAGCAATATGAGTAAGACCGGATAATGGAACTTCACATTCACGAACATGTAGTCACGAATCTTTTTTAGTGCTATTCCGACTTGGTTCTCAACCGTTTTCACCGATATTTGTTTTTGCTCCGCAATTTGTTTGTAAGTGAGATTATCGCTTTTGGATAAGAGGAAGATATCCCGGCATTGGGGTGGAAGAGCTGCGATAGCATCTAATAATGTCTGAATTAATTCTTCTATCTGAAACCTCTCCTCTTCTTCCTGATTTTCTATCAATTGACTTTCAAACCATTCTTCCAATATCTTATACCGGTTTATTTCATCACGATGATAATTCAATATCTTATTTCGAGCCGATCTAAACAAATATCCCTTAAAATGAGAAACCTTGATGACCTCTTTATTTTCCCATAAACGTAAGAATACTTCCTGAACGATATCTTCTATCGTTTGCTGATCTTTTGTATAAAAATTCAGATACTTACACAGCGGATCAAAGTAAGCGTTATAGATTTCTTTAAAGTTCTCGATATTGATACTGTTTGTATCCATAATTATATAAAATTAACGGATCTGAATATTTACTCCAAAAGTAAAGAGTTTTATTTTATTATGTTGTTGACTTATTATTAAATATTCGCTTCATAATGGTTAAGAAAAATAGAGGATAATCTTATTTTTGATACTTCCTTTTTCTTTTTTGTTAAGAATAAAATCTGCTGGAATTTTCTTTGGGGGTATTCCGCTCCTTACGTGTCTTCCTTCCGTATTGTAATAATATCGAAATGATTGATCAATATACACTAATAGCAAAAGAACTCGCAGGTATAACAACTGCAGAAGAAACCGCCTTGTTAAAAAAATGGCGTAGCGAATCAGAAGCAAACGAAGAAACCTATCAAGGCCTAAAAGAGAGCTGGCATCTGATTCATGCTTCTTCCAACTGGGTGATACCCAATAAAGAAAAAACCTGGAATGACATAGTAAATCAAATAAGCAGGACTATTTCAAAACCGGTTAAAATGTATACGAAATCGATGCTTCTGAAAACAACAAGTATCGCAGCCTTAATAGCCATTATCATAACAATGGGTATCGCGTATATTTACCAATCAAAAAGAGTCTCACCGGCAGAGATTGTCCAAATAAATGCTCCCCGGGGACAAAAGTCGGAAATAATACTCCCCGACGGGTCGAAAGTATGGCTTAATTCGGGATCTACGCTAACTTATCATACAGACTATAATAAAGATAACCGGACAGTAGAACTTCAAGGGGAAGCTTTTTTTGAAGTCTCGCCTAACCGGTTACTAACTTTTGACGTATTGCTTGAGAACAAATTGAAAGTACAGGTCCATGGGACGAAGTTTAATGTAAATGCATATCATGATGACCCGAATGCGTCCGTCTCCCTACTCGAAGGCTCTGTCTCCGTAATGATCGATAGATCATACGACCAAAGGGATGCTGTGTCGCTAGAACCCAACCAAAAAATAGTAGTCAACAAAACATCCTATCAATACCAGCTTGAAACTTGTGATGCCGAGATAGAAAGTTTGTGGCGATTAGGACGCTTAAAAATAGAACAAGCCACTCTGACACAAGTGATAAAGAAAATGGAACGCTGGTATGGTGTAGATATACAAATGGAGGGAAAAGATACCGGAAAACTTTATTGGCTGACTATTAAAACAGAATCGTTAAACGAAATGCTCGAGCTTATAAATAGAATAACCCCGATTAAATACACTGTTGAAGGAGAGGAGGTGATGATACGATACAAATGAAAGAAATAATTTCTTTTTTACGAATTAACTATTTCAATCAAACATATACATGGACATCAGATATTTAATCTCTTTATCAATCAAGAGGTTATTGTATTATTTAATATAAAAAAGATTATTATGAATCAATTTAAATTTTATTCTTTCCTGCTTTTGCTAATGTTCTTACTGTTATATACTCCCCTATATGCAATGTCACAGGAGGTATTGCCCATAACCTCTAAAAATATATCGTTAAAAGAATTCATCAAAGAGATAGAAGCAAAAACAGATTATACTTTCATATTCGATAATTCGGTGAATATGGCTTCGATTGTATCCGGAAACCTAAAAAAAGGAGACGTCTCTGAAATACTTAATGAAGCATTGAAAGAGAGCGAGATACATTATCAAATATCCGGTTATCAAATCATTCTGAAAAATAAAAAAGAAACTGATAAAATAGCCGGAGTCAATCAGAAAAAAATAATAACCGGTATTGTTGTAGACGAACAAGGAGAGCCTCTTATTGCAGCTACTGTAAAAGAGAGGGGGGGACAAAATGCAACCATAACCGATACGGAAGGAAAATTCAGTATAGATGTAACTTCAGGCAGTATTTTGGAATTCATATATATAGGTTATAATCCACAACAGGTGGCTATCGGAAATCAAGCTTCCTTGACAATAAAGCTGCTCCCGTCATCAAAAAACCTGGATGAAGTAGTAGTCGTAGGTTATGGAGTACAAAAGAAAATAAATTTGACGGGAGCTATAGGTATTGTTACTTCCGAAGAGCTCGTAAAACGTCCGATAACCAATGTCTCTACCGGCCTTCAGGGGCTTGTCCCGGGTATGACTGTTACAGCAAGCGCCAATGGAGGTCTACCCGGACAATCGAGTGCTTCCATTCAGATCCGTGGTGTCGGTTCCAGGGGTAATAATAATCCTTTGATATTAATCGATGGCGCCGAAGGTGACATGAATATCATTAATCCGAATGATATCGAGAGTATTTCCGTTTTAAAAGACGCAGCCTCCTCAGCCATTTATGGAAATAGGGCGGCTAATGGCGTCATCTTGATTACAACTAAAAATGTAACCGGGAAGGACCGTCCGCCCCGGATTAATATAGATACATATATAGGCACTCAAGAGCCTATTAAAATGCCTAAAATGGTGGATAGTCCTACCTTTATGGCATGGGAAAATGAAGCTCAGGCTAATGTGGGAGGCAATCAGAATTATTCGCAAGCTGATATTCAAAAGACAATCGATGGGTCGGACCCCAATTATTATGCAAATACAAACTGGATAGACGCAACTTTTAAATCATCCGCCCCACAATATAACTTGAATCTGAGTGTAGATGGAAAAGCCCAAAATATGGGTTATTTAATTTCCTACGGCTATTTAGATCAAAACGGATTGACTGTCGGAGAATCCACGAATTCAAAAAGGCACAATATCCGATTGAAACTACACACAAAAGTCGCGGACCGGTTCGAGATCTCGGCTAATATGGGCTATATAAACCGAAATTATACGGCCCCCAATGCATCCTTTGAAGGCACGGGCGGAGTACTATATAATGCAATGAGAACCCGCCCTTTAGTTCCTGTTCGTTTTACAGATGGTCGATGGGGATATGGTGGAGGTCAAAGCAATCAGGTGGCTTACCTGACAGATGGAGGTGCCCAAAACTTCTCTTCACAAGAGTTTACCGGAAATTTCTCCCTGAAGGCCGATTTACTTAAAGGGTGGACTGCTTCCATGAATTATATCACACGCCAATCGAATAGTTTTAGGGAATTGTTAAGCAAAACGATACGTTTTTACTACCCGGAAACAGAAAATTTGTGGTATACTACTAATACTCCGAACTCATTGGAAAACAGAGATTACCGAACACTAAGTCAAAATCTTTTTGCACAAACCGATTATGAAATCAAAATTGGGAATCATTCTTTTCACGCAATGGGCGGTTATCAACAGGAATGGCAAAGATCGAACCAGTTTAATGCTTCCCGGAAAAACCTGGTAACGGAAAAAGATCCGGTTTTAGATTTCGGCTCGGCGGACACTCAGGCTAATTCGGCTTCAGCCGATCATTGGGCGATGCGATCCGGTTTCGGCAGAATCAATTATATATTTAAAGACCGCTACTTGTTTGAAGCAAATTTGCGTTACGATCTCACGTCCCGTTTTATAAAAAAGAACAGAGCGGAATGGTTTCCTTCCTTTTCCGCAGGATGGCGTATTTCCGAAGAAAATTTTATGAGCCGGACAAAAGATTACTTAGATCAGTTGAAACTTCGCGTATCGTGGGGAACACTTGGAAACCAATTTTCTACAGGATCGGATAATTATCCTTATCTATCCCGTATAGCGTATACGAGTGTCCCTACGATAGGAACTTTACCTAATGACGGATATGCCGAAATGTATATCGGAAACCCCAACCTGCTATGGGAAATGGTCTATACGACGAATATAGGATTGGATGCCAATCTCTTGAACAATAGACTCTCCTTTACGGGTGATTACTATGTCCGGGAAACCCGGCGGATGATCTATCAAAGGGAATTACCGGGAGTCATAGGTTCTCCTTCCACGATGGACGAGAACGGAGGTAAGATGCAAAACAAAGGTTGGGAAATTCAATTAGGATGGCAAGACAGGATAGATAATGATTTTGAATACGGGGCCACTTTCTCATTAGCAGATGTAAGGAATAAAATTACCGAATGGGACGGTGTATTATTTGGCAGTAATACGATAACAACCGCCGGTTATAGTAATCTGGCTCTCTATGGGTTAGTTGCAGATGGCATTGCTGTGCCAACCGATTTCGAAAAATATAACCCGGTTACAGGAAAGTATGAAAATCCGAAATTCCCGATTATGTCCGGCGACGCCGGTCTTGTCCAACCCGGAGATATCAAATATAAAGACTTGGATAATAGCGGAACGATTGATTTGGATAATGACCGGAAAGTGCTTGGAAGTTCCATTCCCCGTTATACCTTTTCCTTCAAAGGAAACATGGCTTATAAAGGAATCGATTTCAGTTTCTTAATTCAGGGCGTAGGTAAAGTAGACGGATACATTTATGGTCCCGCTCGTCATGCATTCACAGACCAGTCCACCTACCCTCAATGGTTCCATGCGGATAGATACCAGGCTTCGAATCCGAATCCGAATGCAAGCTATCCTCGTTTTACCTATAATCAGAGCTACAATCAGCGATTCTCTACTTTCTGGATGGAAGATGCTTCCTATCTGCGGATGAAAAACATTCAAATAGGCTATACCCTGCCTTCCCGCCTGACCCGGATAATAAGGATAGATAAGTGCCGCTTTTATGCTTCTGCCGATAATTTGTTTACAATCTCAGATTATTTTTCTTCGGCAGATCCTGAAATTCCAATACAGGCCGGAGGAAACTATCCACAAATCAGAACTTATGTCTTTGGAGTAAATATTACTCTTCATTAATATATAAAACCATTGAATATGAAAAAGAATAGAATATTATACAGTTTGATATTTGCTCTGTCTGCCTTTCTCTTCTCTTGTAATGATAGCTTTCTGGAGAGAGCTCCGTTAGATGAATTATCAGATGAGAATTTCTGGGAAACTGAACAGCAGATAAAAAATGCGGCGAATGCCTGCTATTGGGCTTTAATTGGAAAAGATTTGCCTATCAATATATCTGAAGGATTGAGTGATAATGCGCCCTGGTATACGATGAGTGGTTGGAGACAAATAGGCAGTGGTTTATATGGGTCTGATTTTAGTTTATTAGATACCCGATATAAAGATGCTTATAAACAATTAAGACGGTGTAACTACTTTCTGAAAAATTATAAGAGAGCAACAACAGTCAATGACAAAGTCTTGGAACAATATGCGGCCGAAGTACGTTTCTTAAGGGCATTTACCTACTACTATCTAACCTGTTTCTGGGGTGATGTACCTTTTACGACGGAACCGATCGATGCCGGTGATGAAGCATCCATGGCTCCACGTACGTCACGCGAAATAATTGTTGATTTCATATTGAAAGAATTAAATGAAGCCGCTGAAGACCTACCACCCTATATAGAACCTGCAACCGCAAATTTCGGACGTATATCGGGGGCTGCAGCCAAAGCGATGGAGGCTCGTACGGCATTGCAAAACGAACGCTGGGAAGTAGCCAGAGATGCTTGCAAAGCACTCATGCCCGGCGGTAAATATGCATATCACCAACTTTATTCGACAGGCCGCCCCAAACAAGATTATTTTGATTTATTTACCTTCGAGGGGAGAGCTTCCCGCAAAGCAAATAATAAAGAGGCGATTCTATCGTATGTCTTTAATTTCGAAATAGCTTCGCCGACAAGACATAATCTGAGCCGCGAATTACAGGTTCCGGATCAAATCATTCGGTTCAATCCGACAAAATCAATGGTAGACAGTTATTTATGTACGGACGGATTACCTATCGAAAAATCTCCCCTTTACAAAGGAAACGGTAAGTATACGCCGGCCTATAGTGCATACGATAGTGTTTTTGTAAATCGTGACCCCCGATTAAAACAATCCATTGTATATCCGGGCTATGATAAATGGTATGGCAAAGTAGACGGAAGAGGCAGCAATAATCCTGCCGAAGATGCTTCCAAAACCGAGGTATTCCGGTCACCTAAATTTAACAATGACGGTAAAGGCGCCGTGACATATACAGGTTATTACTGTTTAAAGTATTGTGAACCGTCAAAAGTTCCGGTTTATAATCAAGACGATAACGATATCATTTTTATCCGCTATGGAGAGGTTCTGTTAACTTATGCCGAAGCGATGTATAATTTAAATGCATTGAATCAAAATGTAGTCGATGAATCCATTAATTTGTTGAGAGACAGGGTAGGCATGAAAAGAATGGTATTAAGCGAATTGCAGGCAAACGGACTGGATGTAAAGACGGAGTTACAACGCGAACGCCGCGTCGAATTATTCATGGAAGGACAACGATGGTTTGACCTTATACGGTGGAAGCAAGGTTATGAGTTGGGAGTAGACAAATCGGAACCGGCGGCACGCCAGGAAATGGGAATCTTAAAAGGGATTAGAAAAGATTATGCGTTCGACCCATCGGTATTCTCTTCCAGTACGAAATTTGATTCCGACGGCTTTTTGATTTTTGATGACTCCCGTGTCTTTATAAATCCAAAAAACTACTTATTTTCTTTACCCTATCGTCAGATGGAGTTAAACCCCAATTTAAGACCAAACAATCCCGGTTGGGAAGACTAATTTAAAATGAAAGAAAGAATAAAGATGAAAAAGAAAGGAATATATATAATCGTTTCCCTGCTATTCTTTTGTTTATGCGGAGAATTAAATTCCCAGACTCTAATCCGATTATTAAATATGAACACCCGGATGTCCGGACAAATGGTTGGTTATGACGCAACCCCTTTTGTAGAATATATAAAAAAGTATGATCCGGACTTTGTGACTTTGCAAGAAATCGATTACAGGACCTCAAGGAACGGATTCAAGGATTTTACGACGGAGCTGGCTGCCGGGTTAGGCTATTTCTCCGCATTTGGAAAGGCCATGCCATACGCTGAAGGTGAGTATGGCGTAGCGATTCTTTCCAAATATCCGATTGAGAAAATATCCAATACACAGTTAACAGGCAATGCTTCGGAAATGAAAGAAAAGCGAACGGCCTTGTTTGTGGATGTAATTATACCGGCAACAAAGAAAAAAGTGCGTGTTGTTGTGACCCATCTTGATCATTCAACCGAAGGAGTTAGAATGTCGATGATACAGCAACTCAATGCCGCCGTGGGCACAGGTATACCCACCTTGCTGGCTGGTGATTTCAACGCAAAACCAACAGAAACATCGATTCATACCGGTATGAGTTCCTGGCAAAGAATCTGTAACAATTTTGCTACCTTTCCAGCTCCCACTCCGTCGAGTAAAATCGATTACATTTTTGCGAAACCTTCGGGTAGTTGGATTGTCAAATCATACCAAGTATTAACGAATACGACGGAAATAACCGACCATTGCGCTTTATTGGCAGAAGTAGAATCAATTGATTAGAAATGAATAGAATAAGTGCTTATCTAATTGCTTTATTGTTTTGCCTTCCCGTTGTAAGTTGTTCCGGGAATCAAGGCGACGAACCGGATAATCCCGGACAGCCTGAAACGGTATGGGACAAAACAAGAACAGTCAGGATTCTGTTCATCTCAACCCTGGCTACAGGCAATCCATATAATAGGAGTAATTATAATACAGTGGCAAATATTGCCTCAAAAAGTGACGGGCATATCCTTATTTTGGATAAAACGAATGTAATCTATAATGGGGCAAGAGTAAATACAGGTGCGGAAATTGCAGTTATCGCCCATAGATATCCGATTTTCATTCCAATCTCCAAAACGGCTACAGAATATATTGGCAACAGCATGTTCTTTAAAAATACCGTTCCTCAGATGGAACAAATTGTAATCTCGGAAGATTGTCGCATGATGCAAACATCTGTCGAAATAGGGGAAAGCCTTACTGCAAACATAGCCACAGTATCTTTTGATGCAGACAGTCAAGTTAATGCTTTTGCCGATTGTATGCAGTCTGTTCAGACAACTGCCACACTGGTTACCGGAACGATAAAAAGGTCTTTGGTTCCTCTTTTAGAGTCAAAAATGACAACACTGGTTCCTGAATATAGATTAGAAATCATGGAGCATTCCGATAAAAACAGCGAATATTGTATTTACCTGTTAGGCACTACGAAATGGAAGCTCCGTGATTTTACGGAAGAGACCATTGATAATGGTAGCATTAAAAGTTTCTTGCTCCAAGCAGAAATCCTAAAATAGAGTTATCCCTATCTATCTGACTTTAGAAATGACTATTAAAAATTAAATTTCAAGAATTATGGTAAACATTAAAAATATAATTTACATCCTGTTGGCAATGATCCTCACAGGAATAACCGCGTGTAATGATGACAAGGAGGCGATAGATTATACAGACGATAGCGTCTATCCGCCTCCTGTCGTGACCATCACTTCACCCACTTCTTTAAGTGGCGCTGAATTCAAAAAAGAGCAAACCGTAACAGCTTCTTTCGAATCAACCAATGGGTTACGTGATGTTTATGCCACATTGCTGAAAAAGGCAGAAAATGACACTTATGAGGAAATTGACAAATCCTTGAGGGTATACCAATCGCTGGATGGTTTCCCAAATGAATTGGACGCCTCTTTTACAATTAATGTCTCCGATAAGTTAACGGCCGCCATTGGTGTCTTTGCAACGGATATTTATACCAAAACGATTATGCAACAGGTAACGATAGGGTATTTGGTCGGGATACCTCCCGTTATAACTCTTGAGCCGTCTGAAATCGCCCAGGTCGATCTGAACCAATCTCTAACCATTAAAGGAACCGCATCATCCGGCACCGGGTTAAGCTCCATTTCTTATACGTTGATACAAAAGTCTCCTTATTTGGAATTGTCTACATCGGGAAATATAGCGGTATCCCCATCGGAGAAAGAAAAAGAATTTAGTTTTAGCATAGTAATAAATGATGAGAGAGCCGATGCAATCAGTGTAGTTGCAACCGATAAAGACGGTTATAAAGAAACAGCCTATGTCGAGATTAAATCGATAACAGGCGTACCGGAAGGAAAAGCTGCGATCTTTGATAATATTGAACTGGCGCCGGAATGGGAAAGCCCTGACAATCCGACACAGCCTTATCTGTTTTCTTTTGACGGCGTGACGGTCGGCGGGCAATTAAAGAATATCCTTACCCTGCAAGATGCTGTCAATTCAAGCGGCGGAAGTATCGACTTTGCATTCGTAAATTTCTGGCGTAATAGCGGATTCGTTCCAATCGCAAATCGCGGGCCGGGATTTGCCAGCGCCGACCGAATTTCTTCAGGTACGGTAGGAAGGCAGGTAGATGTCCCATGGCTATCCGTAATAACTAACAATGCCGTATTTTTCAAGATTATACCTTCGGAGATTGTTTCAGCCATGAAATTGGAAGAGCTATTTGAAACAGCGACCGGCAATTGGGAAACTTATCAGGCTTTAGAACCATTATCATCATTTGTCACAGGCACGGCAACCGGTGACAAACAATGCCTCCAACGTACAGGTGCTTCGGCAGATCGGACGGATGATGTTAATCTTCAAATTGTAGATGGGACCTATATTGCTATAAGACGCGAATATGCTTCCATAAAGAAATACGGAATTATTAAGGTTGTTAAAGCAGTAGACGATACCCCTGCCCTGAATAATCAAAATAAAATAGTAGGAGTCAGTACCGATCCTGGAAAATCGGCTTATTATAAAGGGCCAAACCAAGCCGGATTTGACTATATAGGAGTAACCAAGCTCTATGGACAAAAGTGTAAATTAAAAATTATCGTTCAGAAATAGGAAAAACAATAAGTTATTTCACCCGGTTTTATAAAAAATACAGGCTGTTTATGCAAAGCAGCCTGTATTTTTTATATGAAACGAATGTTTTTATTGGGATAGAAAAGAGTAAACTCTGCTTCCTTATGTAAAAAAATAATGTCTTTTCAAAAAAGACAATTCTGTTATACGGATATATCTACATTTACGTTTATCTTTGATAGAAACTTGAAATTTAATTGATAATCCATGGCAACAAAAATAGATCGAATACTTTGGGCGGACGACGAGATCGAATTACTGAAACCGCATATTCTTTTCCTACAGGATAAAGGGTACGAGGTTATTCCGGTCAATAGCGGACAGGACGCCATTGACTGTTGCCGGGAGCAATCCTTCGACATTATCTTTCTGGACGAAAATATGCCGGGACTGACCGGCCTGGAGACGCTGTCTTCTATTAAGGAATTAAATCCCAATGTTCCGGTGGTAATGGTGACCAAAAGCGAAGAAGAGAGCATCATGAACCAAGCCATCGGTAACAAGATTGCGGACTATCTGATCAAGCCCGTCAACCCGAACCAGTTGCTGCTCTCCATCAAAAAGAATGTACATAAGAATGATATCATCTCTGAAACCACGACAGTCGGATACCAGCAGGAGTTCGGACGGATCGGCATGCAGATCGGCGATTCTCTGACCGCTGCGGACTGGACCGAGGTATATAAGAAAATCGTTTACTGGGAGCTGGAACTGGAGGCAGGCAATGCGCAAATGACAGACCTGCTGCGGATGCAGAAGCAGGAGGCCAACCATGCGTTCTGCAAGTTCATAAAGAAGAACTATATGGACTGGATGAAGTCTCCGGACGAACGTCCGCTGATGAGTCCCGACCTATTCAAAAAGAAGGTATTCCCCTTATTGGATAAAGAGGAAAAACTGTTCTTTATCCTTATCGACAATTTCCGGCTCGACCAGTGGCGGGTGGTCAAGGCACTCTTGACAGAGTATTTCACCTTCGACGAAGATTTGTATTACAGTATCTTACCGACGGCGACGCAATATGCACGGAATTCTATTTTCTCCGGGCTGATGCCGGTGCAAATCGAACAATTGTTCCCTGAACTTTGGGTAGACGAGGAAAGCGAGGAGGGGAAAAACCTGAACGAGGAGCCGCTTATCCAAACACAGATCGACCGTTTCCGCAAGAAATACAGCTTTTCCTATAATAAAGTCTACGATTCCCAGTACGGAGAGAAACTATTGGCCAACCTGTCGTCCTTGCAACATCACAACCTGAATGTATTGGTGCTCAACTTTGTCGATATGCTGTCCCACGCCCGGACAGAGAGCAAGATGATCCGCGAATTGGCACAGAGTGAGGCGGCTTACCGCAGTCTGACGCTTTCATGGTTCCAGCATTCCACAACGTTGGAATTGTTCAAACGTGCAGCCGAGATGGGCTATAAAGTCATCCTGACGACCGACCACGGAACGATCCGAGTGGACGATCCGATCAAAGTTGTGGGCGATAAAAACACTAACACCAACCTTCGTTACAAGGTCGGGAAAAACCTGAATTATAATCCGAAAGAAGTTTTTGAAATACGGGAGCCAAATAAAGCCGGCTTACCCTCGCCTAATTTAAGCAGTAAGTATATCTTTGCAATGAATGAGTCGTTTTTCGCTTATCCGAACAATTATAATTATTACGTATCGTATTATAAGAACACATTTCAACATGGAGGCATTTCGATGGAGGAAATGATGATTCCTTTTATTACGATGGAACCAAAATAAAATGAAGACAATAGAGATTCGCAGTCTGGAGGAAATACGTCCGGCTGCCAAAGAATTTATTCAGGTAATGGGCGACCATACCGTGTTTGCATTTCACGGAGCCATGGGCGCAGGTAAGACCACGTTCATCAAGGCGATTTGTGAGGAGTTGGGCGTTGAGGAAGTTATCAATAGCCCGACCTTTGCTATCATCAATGAATACCGTAGCGACACCACCGGCGAACTTATCTACCACTTCGATTTTTACCGCATCAATAAACTGAGTGAAGCTGAGGACATCGGCACGGAAGATTATTTCTACAGCGGAGCGCTTTGCTTCATCGAATGGCCGGAGAAGATCGAAGAGCTTTTGCCGGCGGATTCAATACAGGTAACGATTACCGAACAGCCGGACGGCAGCCGCCGTGTGGAACTCACCGATTAAAACAAAGAACCGCGGTCTATGGAAACACTCGATCTGATTGTTAGCCTTCTTTTTCTCTTTACCGGACTGTTTTCCCTTATCGCCTCGGTACTGGACTTGAACTGGTTCTTCCAAACCCGCCAGACGCAAACCTTTGTAGGTTGGTTCGGCCGGAAGGGCGCCCGTTTCTTTTATGGAATTTTGGGCATTGCGCTAACTCTGTGCGGGGTATTCATCCTTTTCGGTTATGGGAAATAAATAAAATGCGGTGAGATGCAAATAATACAAAAATAAAATAGATATTTGTTATCTAAATATGATTCTTATGTATGGATATAAATAACACAAATGACTTTGAACAGCTCTATTTGTTGTATTATCCTAAACTAGTCCGTTTTTCCAAAGAATATGTTTTATCGGAGGAAGAGGCGGAAAATATTGTTCAGGACGTATTTCTCTTTCTTTGTAAACAAAAGAGCCAATTATCATATATCCAGCATATTCCCTCCTATTTGCTTAAGTTAACAAAGAATAAATGTATCGACTTTTTGCGGCATAAAATTACAAGCGCAGAAACACAACAACGATTACATGAAATTCAAATACATGAATTTGAATACAGGCTACGTTCCATGGAACAATTTGATGATAATATATTGTATGAAAAAGAGCTCAATTCGCTCATCCAAGAGGCGATACAGTCACTTCCGGAACGATGCAGGGAAATTTTTATGTTAAGTCGTTTTCGAGGATTAAGCCATCAGGAAATTGCCGATAAATTTGAAATTTCTCCAAATACCGTAAACAGTCAGATTTCTCAAGCCTTAAAACGGCTGAAAGAACAGTTAAAAGACTATTTTTATCTGTTCTTTTTCTTATAATTCTTATTGGAATAACGCCTACAAAACATTGTTTATCAAATAAAGAATTGAACATAATAAAAAAGACTGGCCCGTACAAAAAGAAGGAGAATCTACCCAATTTCTTTGTCCGGCAACCTCATTACGTTCCTTCCTCATACCGATGTTCGAATTTCATACTTGTCAACCCAGTTTTCTCCGGCCAGTCGAAGATCTTTGACTCACTGGAGAAAGATCTTCGACCCGTGGTGAAAAGATCTTCGACTGGCCGGAGAAAATTAAATTGTCGTTACTGAAAATCCAATTTATCTATTGCCAGAGACAAAATTCAGAACAGCCTACAGATAAAATGGATATAGTGGAACGTGCTTTGTAATGCATAGATTGGTGACATTGGCGAAGATACTACGCCGAACAGAGAACAGATGGGTAAGAGTTTGGGCTATCTATTTTATAGGATAATAAATTTTTACCGGAGAAAAAATCCATTATTCAATAGAAGAAAAACATATTATATTTTATAAAACAATTTGGTTTATATTATAAACTTATTATCTTTGCAGAGTAATTGGATTGTTTAAATAAAAATTATTCACTGAAAAACAATTAAATAGATGGAAGATAGAAAATTAAATGAAAAAGAGAGTTTGGCCTTAATAACCCAAATGATAGAAAACACGAGAAACCGTTTTATCGAGAACAGTGGCGCCCCCTTCATTATATGGGGGTATACAACTATTTTCGTAAGCCTGTTCGTATGGTATTTTTGGAAGACGACAGGAAATGTACAATGGAACTTCGCCTGGTTTCTTATTCCCATAATCGGTGGTCTGATTTCATATTTCCACTCCAAACAAAGGAGAAAAACCGTGTTTGCCAAAACGTACATTGACCGGTTGACTAATTATATCTGGCTATTGCTGGGAGTCTCGGTTTTAATCTTATCCGTTATAGCCTTTATAATACCGATACCGATTTTGTTTTTCGTTCTCTTCTGTATGAATACGGGAACCGTACTTACCGGCATTACCATTCGTTTTAAGCCGGTTATTGTGTGCGGTATAGGAGGTATTCTCCTATCCTATGTTTTGCTGTTTGTTCCCGGATTCTCTCAAATATTGGTTTTTGCCGCCTCCTTTTTGTTGATGGTCATTGCCGGGCACTGGTTAAATTATATTTGCAGGAAGCATAACGAAGAGAATAAGAAATCCCCGGCAATCGATGGTTTTACAGAGTAAATGATCCAGCTTATTAGAAAAGAGATGTTTAAAGAATTAAATCCCCTGCTTCATTCGGAACTTCGGCTGGCTATTATGTCGTTGTTACTATCGGTGGAAGAAGCTGATTTTGTTTTCATTAGGGAGCAAACGAAAGCGACGGCCGGAAACCTAAGCGTCCAATTGAATAAATTGAATGAAGCGGGATATATCAACGTAACCAAATCTTTTAAAGGGAATATGCCCTGTACAACCTGTAAAATCACGGAGAAAGGGGTGAATGCTTTTGAAGAATACGTAGACGCTTTAAAAAGCTATATCAATAAAATGGATTAAAAGAGATTTTCATCTCCGGTTATAACCGAATTTGAATTCTTCGTATGCACATTTCTTATGTGTCAGGAGATGTTATGCCTCTGGTGATTTATAATATAAACTAATTTACGAACATTAAATTAAACGAAAATGAGAACAATTTTGATTCTGATTGCCTGCTGTATCAGCTTGCAATCAACAATTACCGGAAAGGCTCAAAACAGCCAACAACGAATTGGACAAGCCTTGGGAATCGCTTTTCGGGAACAAAATCCCTCTGCGATGGAACAGGTGGAGAAAGAACTGACAAGTGATTATTGGCGTTCCTATTGTGACTATTACAAGGCCATTTATCTGTTGAAGAGTGGAGAAAAGGAGAAAAGCCGCCAGAGCATTGAAAACGGAATCAAACGATTGGAGAAATTGAAAGAGAAAACCTCTGAAAGTTACGCCCTGGTTTCGGTTCTGCGTACCTTCTCTATGCAATTCGTAAAGAACGCCATGAAGCAAGGTATGATTTCGGAACAAGTAAAAGACGAAGCTCAAAAAGCAATCACTTTGGACGGGCAGAATGTCCGGGCTTATTATGCGCTGGCAAGCATTGATTACTATACGCCCCAAGAATATGGAGGCGGAACAAATGCCGAAAAACTATTATTGAAAGCCGTCACATTGGAAGAGCAATACGGTAATGCGGCGGACCTTCCTACCTGGGGTAAAGACTCTTCCTATCAAATGCTGATTTCTCTGTACCTGAAGAACAAAGACAAGGTAAATGCAAGAAAATATTGGGAGGAAGCCATCAAGCAATACCCTGAAGACAGGATGATTGAAAGCTTGAGAGAAAAATTCTAAAAAACAAATCCCATGAAATATTTATGGACTATCTGCTTCGCCTGCCTCCTGTTATTCCCGCTCCGGGGGCAGGCATTGAAAGGAAAAGTAACAGACAAGAAGGGGAATACGATTCCCGGAACAGGTATCTGGATTCCCGGACACGATCGAGGGACCCTGACGGATGAAAACGGAAGTTTCACACTTCTATTGAATGCCGTCGATCTACAAAAAGATACGGTCGTATTTTCTTGTCTGGGATTCGAGACATTAAAAACAGCTTTAAAGTATTATGACCTGGATAAAGAACAGGAAATCGTTCTCCAAGAATCCTCCATGAGTCTGGAAGAGGTGAGCGTTCTGGCTCGCCGTCCCATAAGTGAAGAGTTTTCCGTACAACGGCTCAGCCAACTGGATATTTATCAAAATCCGGCGGCCAACGCCGATCCGTTAAAAGCGATAACCTTGTTACCGGCCTCTACCAACACCGATGAATCAGCTAATCCGTCATTGAGAGGAAGCAATGCGGAACGAAGCCGGGTGATTGTGAATGGAATGCCGGTAAATAGTCCCGTACGTTTTTCCCAACTCAACAATATCGGTAATTTCAGTTTGTTCAATACGGCAATGATTAGCCACGAATATGTCTATGCAAGTAATCCCCCACTGGCTTATGGAAACTCGACCGCCGGCATAGTGGAAATTGAAACTTATTCCGACCCCTTGCCTAAAAGTGGGACACAAGCGTCTCTTTCGTTAGGAAGCGCCGGATTTATGAGGAATCAACGCCTGCATTCCGACAGCAATTATGTTCAGCTATACGGAAACTACGGTTTTGGTGACGGGCTAATCCGGCTGAACAAGAAAACCATTGACGACCGGTTGAACAGTTATCACACATTAGACGGCGGCGTCAATCTACATTTAAAGACCGGCAGCTATAGTTCTTTGAATCTTTATAGCTATGTTACCCGGGAAAAAAGTAACTATCGGATGTGGATGTACACTTGGGAAGAGAATGCCGTTAAAGAGAAAACACGTAATTTTAATATCATCTCGTTCCGTTATCAGAAAGAGCGGAACGGGATTTCATTCAGCCACGGAAATGACTTTAGCCGGGAACACTTACAGTTCGGGAATATGCTTTACCAACCCCGCTCCGTCCGGTTCTATACAACGGCAGGCTATAAGCGCGTAGAAGACCGGATAACCGCACAGGCCGGCATATCCCATGAGTATGCGAGTTTTGATATGAACGACAGTCGTATGCCGAGTTATTACTATGCCATGTCTCCCCGCTCGCCTTTCCACATGCAAGACTCCTTGATCAGTCAACATCGTGCGGAAGCCTATGTATACGGAAAAGGATACCTTACAAAGAGATTCATCTTAAGCGGTGGAGTGCGGATGGGTTTACCACTGTCCGGCCAATCTTTCCGTCTTTCCAGGCAGGTGGGCTTGCGATATAATTGGAATAAACAGCATTCGACTTTATTGGGAATAGGCAAGTATTACGGACAGGCGGAGCCTAATTATTATAATCTCTCTTACCTTCCGCAAACCGCCACCCATTATACGCTAGACTATCAGTTCAGCAGAGGGAAAACAAAGATTCAGGGAGCAGTTTACTACAAAGAAGAGACCGGAGATTATACCACCAATTACATCGACCGGAGTAACCGGCGGAAAATTCTCGGAGCGGAGCTATTCATGCAACAAGAGATGATCACTCATTTCAATGTATCGGGCTCCTATACCTATCTTCGTTCGAAAGAAAAGATAAACGGCTCCACATTTCCGGCATCCAACAGTCTACCCTATCTCGTCAAACTGTCGGTAAGCTATCAAAATCTGCGCGTTGGGACTTTTGCTCTTAGTTACATGGCACGTTCCGGGCTTCGTTTCACTCCAGTGACGGGAAGTGAATACGATCCGGCTACACAATTCTATGCTCCTATTTATGAACAGCCTATTAATTCGGCACAGATGAGACCTTACCATCGGATCGACTTTACGGCAAACAAACTCTTATTTATCGGGGAAAGCACCTTGATCACCTATTGCGCCATCAATAATATCCTTAATATCAAGAATAACAAGGAACGATTATACAATGGCGATTACAGTCGTTTTTCCTATGATTACTATGATTGCAGGATCATATACTTCGGGATGATGTTTAATTTTTAAATATAAACGTCACCCCGAAACAATTTCTCCCTCCAAACCCTATTCCAATATCTCTCGATAAGCTACCGGGTCATTGATCAGGCGGAGCGCTTCCTTGAAGCTGTCGTTATTGTCATTGACAATCTGGAAATACTCGCTCATGTCAAAAAGATCACGGGCGATCAACGCTTTGAGATATTGCTTAAATAGCGGTTTGGATTCCGTATATTCCTTTTCGTTATACTCCACCTTTTCAGCGTTTGCCAATGCAATCAGATCCTGCAAGATATCTTCCGTTATTTCAAAGTCCTTTTTGTATGTGTCGAAAGACGGATATTTCTTTTTCAGCGAAGTACGGTTTTTGTCGATATAGTTCATCGCTTCGCGATTGACGATCCCAAGCCCGGCAACCTTGCGGTAATACAGGGTAACTTTCGCCGTATCGATCGGGATAAAGACGTCCGGCATGATCCCCCCGCCGCCATACACCGTACGTTTTGAGACAAGGGTATTATATTTCAGTGAATCCGGAAAATGGATGCTATCGGCACTGATCAGCTCGCCCCGATTATAACGATCGATCAGGTCATGCTGGTAATCTTCCATCTTCCCATTCTCATACGGTTTCTGGATACAACGCCCGGTTGGAGTATAATAGCGGGCTACCGTAAGGCGGATCATCGAACCGTCGGGCAGCGGAATCGGTTTCTGCACCAATCCCTTTCCAAACGTACGCCGTCCGAGAATGACACCGCGATCCCAGTCCTGCACCGCTCCGGCAAGGATCTCACTGGCGGAAGCCGATGTTTCGTCTACTAAAACGACCAAGCGCCCCTCTTCAAAGCTTCCTCTTGCACTGGCTTTCGCATCCTCACGCGGCTGCTTGCTGCCTTGCGTGTATACCACCAGTTTATTATCTCCCAGAAACTCATCCGCCAGGTCTATCGCAATGTTCAGGTAACCTCCCCCATTCCCTTGGAGGTCGAGGATGAGATTCTTCATCCCTTTCTTCTTCAATTGCTCCAGCGCAGTACGGAACTCATCCGCCGTCGAAGCGGAAAAGCGGCTCAACCGGATATATCCGGTCGATTTATCCGCCATATAAGAGGCATCCAGGCTATAGACCGGAATTTTATCACGGATAATCTTGAACTCCAATAGATCGGGATAATGATTTCTCTTCACTTTAATCCGGACTTCGGTACCCTTCCGCCCCTTGAGCTTCTTCATTACGTCATTCGTCTTCATCTTCACACCGGCAATCAAGGTGTCGTCCACCATGATAATACGGTCGCCGGCCAATAGGCCTACTTTTTCCGAAGGTCCGCCGGCAATGACCTGAATGATATACACAGTGTCCGTAAGCATATTAAACTGGATGCCAATGCCGTCGAAATTCCCTTGCAAAGGTTCGGTCATCTCTTTTGTTTCCTCCGGATCCGAATAAACGGAATGAGGATCGAGCTTCTCAAGCATCCCGACGATAGCATCTTCTACCAGTTTGGAATCGTCTGTCGGATCCACATAGAACGTAGAAACAGCATAAAGTGCCATTGACAATTTACGGACATCCTGATTGATTTTCTGACTGTTGGCAGAAAAACATGCCATGGCGGCAAGCAATAATATATATACCGGTTGTTTCATGGAATTCTTCTTCTATTTTAATTAATATAATTTTGTTTCTTTCGGAACAAACATCGAAATGTCTTTCCCGTAGCTCAGCAATTCCCGGACAATGCTGGAACTAATATGAGTAAATTCCGGTTCAGTAAAAAGGATGAATGTATCGATGCCGGTCAGAACCCGGTTCACGTCAGCAATCGTCTTTTCGTATTCATAATCGTTCACCGTGCGTATACCGCGCATGATGAACCGCGCTCCCACCTCTGTCGCAAAATCGACCGTCAGGGAATTATAAGAGCGGACCGTCACCCGCGGTTCATTCCCGTATAAATTTTCAATGGCTTCCAAGCGTTTTTCCAGAGAAAAATAGGTGCTTTTCCGTTCATTAATGCCGATCGAAATAATGATCTCGTCAACTAATTCCAACCCTCGTCTCACCAAGGATTGGTGGCCGATCGTAAAAGGATCGAAAGTACCCGGAAAAAGGGCTCTTTTAACCACCCTGCCTTTATTTTCTTCCATCTTTTTTGTGCGTGATTTCCGTCAATTGTTCACCACGTCTTCTTCTATAACCAGATTATCAATAATAAAACCTTGCCGGTCCATTGTATTCTTACCCATATAGAACTCAAGCATTTCTTTGATCAAATCCTCCTTTTTCATCGTCACCGGATCCAACCGGATGTCTTTTCCAATAAAATGCACGAATTCATCGGGTGAAATTTCGCCCAGCCCTTTGAAACGGGTAATTTCGGGGTTCTTCCCGACAGCCTGAATTGCGGCCAAGCGTTCTTCTTCACTATAACAATAAAAAGTCTTCTGTTTGTTCCGGATACGGAAAAGCGGCGTTTGCAGGATATAAACATGATTCCGCTTGATCAAGTCAGGGAAAAATTGCAGAAAGAAAGTAATCAACAATAACCTGATATGCATCCCGTCCACATCCGCATCGGTTGCAATGATCACTTTATTATAGCGCAAGCCCTCCAATCCGTCCTCTATATTCAATGCAGCCTGAAGCAGGTTAAATTCCTCGTTCTCATAGACAATCTTCTTTGTCAGGCCGAAACTGTTCAACGGTTTCCCTCGTAAACTGAATACCGCTTGCAGATTCGGATCCCGGCTTTTCGTAATCGAACCGCTGGCTGAATCCCCTTCGGTAATGAAGATACTGGCTTCTTCCCTTTTCTCTCCCTTCGGATCATTCAGATGGATACGGCAGTCACGCAGTTTCTTGTTATGCAGGCTCGCCTTCTTCGCCCGGTCGCGCGCCAGTTTGGAGATGCCGGCAATAGCTTTCCGCTCTTTCTCGGATTCCAGGATCTTTTTAAGCAAGAGATCGGCCGTTTCCAAATGCTTATGCAGGTAATTATCCAGTTCCTTCTTTAGGAAATCCCCGATGAACTTGGCGATTGTCACACCGTTGGGAGCGATATCCTTCGAGCCGAGTTTTGTTTTCGTCTGGCTCTCGAAGACCGGTTCCTCCACCTTGATGCTGATGGCCGTTACAATACCGGCCCGGACATCCGCATATTCGAAGTTCTTGTTATAATACTCTTTGATTACCCGGCAAAGCGACTCGCGGAAAGCGGAAAGATGTGTTCCTCCCTGCGTCGTATACTGCCCGTTCACAAAGGAATAATACTCTTCCCCATATTGGTTGCTGTGCGTAATCACGATTTCAATATCCTCTCCCTTCAAATGGATGACAGGATAAAGCGGCTCGGTGGTCATATTCTCATTCAGCAGATCCGCCAGGCCATTCTGGGAATAAAACTTCTTCCCATTATACACAATCGTCAGTCCCGCATTGAGGAATACATAATTCTTCAACAGGCTCTCCACATATTCGTCCTTATAATGGTAGTTCTGGAAGATCTCCCGGTCAGGAATGAAGTAAACAGACGTCCCGTTCCGTTCGGTCGTCGCTTCGACCTCCGAATCCTTGCTCACAACCGCACGACAATATTCGATCTCTTTCTTCTCGCCGTCACGATAGCTGACGATGGAAAAGAAGCTGCTTAGTGCATTGACAGCCTTGATACCCACGCCGTTCAGCCCGACTGATTTTTTAAAGGCCTTACTGTCATATTTTGCTCCGGTATTCATCTTACTGGAGACATCCAGCACTTTTCCGAGCGGAATTCCACGTCCGTAGTCACGGACTTCCACTGTTCCTTCTTCGATCGTAATTTTGATTGTTTTTCCATAACCCATCATATATTCATCGATCGAATTATCCAGAACTTCTTTCAACAAAACATAAATTCCATCATCTGCGTAGCTTCCGTCTCCCAGCTTACCGATATACATGCCAGGGCGACGCCGAATATGCTCCATCCAGTCCAGCGTTTTGATATCATCTTCTTCGTAGGCTGTTTGTTGCTGCATGGCAGAATTTAATTCATTCATAAATACATTCTCCTTTTTATATCTTTTTGATGAAAGCTCTCCTTGTTTTATGATGCTCTCTCCGGAAATAATCCCACTGTGACTGTATCGCATTATTGGATTCCAGTTCCGGATTACTTTCCGCATACTCCACTCCCAATTTCCGGTATACCGGGATCAGGTCGTTAAACAAAAGGGCATTCACTCCCTTATTCTTATATTCGGGAAGAACGCCGGCCAGATACAGATCCACCACCTTCGGCTTGCATTTGTACGCTTTTAACAAATGAATAAAGCCGAAGGGGAAAAAAGAACCCCTCGCCTTCTGCAAAGCCCTCGACAAATTAGGCAGAGAGATCCCGAAGCCTACCACCCGGTCGTCCGCCTCCCGGATAATTAACGTCACCAGATCCAGCCGGATCATCGGAATATACATATTGACATAATAGTCAATCTGCTTTGGCGTCAGCGGAGCAAAGCCGTAAAGAGGCGTATAGGCTTCATTCAGCGTTTCAAAGATCTGATGGGCGTATGGGTAAACCTCCCTTTCCCGCTTGAACTTCTTTATTTTCAGTCCGTATTTCTGCTTTACGATCTCCCCGATACGCAAATGCTTCTCAGGAATTTCGTCCGGAATATAGATCTTATATTCGTTCCAATCCTGATCCTTCACATACCCCATCCTGGCCATGTGCTCCGGATAATAGGGATAGTTATAAATCGCTGCCATCGTACCCAATTGGTCAAAGCCCTCGATTAACATCCCCTCATAGTCCATATCCGTAAAACCCAACGGCCCCTGAATCGCTTCCATGCCTTTGCCTTTCGCCCAGTTTTCCACGGCGGAAAACAGGCTGTCAACTACTTCGGCGTCATCGATGAAGTCCACAAAACCAAAACGGGCATTCTTCTCATTCCAAACTTGATTGCTCGGATAATTAATGATGCCGGCAATGCGCCCGACGATTTCTTCCCCGCGATAAGCAAGGAAAAGAACAGCATCACAGACCTCAAAGGCCGGATTTTTATCCCTGCTTAATGTAACGAGCTGCTCATCAATCAAGCCCGGCACATAATATGGATTATCTTTATACAAGTCAAGGCTAAAAGTTATAAACTTCTTTAACTCTTTCCTGGATGTAACCTCCTTGATTTCTATACTCATTGGTTCACAGTTTGATCGCAAAAGTAATTATTTTAACGAATTAGATGCAAAGGTACAACGAAATACTCTTGGAAAAGCGGAGAATCTGTTTAAATTTTACCGAAATATCCTTTTATATGTACCCAGGAATTTCCTTTCCTTCCCTTAAATCTCTTTTCCACATACCCAAGCAGCAAGATTCCAATAAAGGTCACCACCCTGAAAATCCAGTGCAGTCAATGACTTGATTCAGCATACTCATTTCTGAAATCCAGTATACTCATTTATAAAATCCAGTGCACTGGATTTTCCGTACAAGTCAGTAGAGACGCATTGCCATGTGTCTCCCCTCGGCGTAACGTCCATATTGCACCGAACGGAAATAAAATCGAACAAGTATCGATATTTTTTCAAAAAGATGCAACGCCGGCCATGTCCTTACGTCTTTATTAAAAACAAATGCTTTAAAAAGATGAAAACAAAATGGATTATCAGTTTAGCAATCTTCTTTTTCTTTGGGATTGCTACTTCTTTTGCTGCAAATAACAAAATCAAGGGAAATGGGAAAGCGGTAAAGAAAGTCTTCTCAATCGAAGATTATGAAAAAATTTCGAGTGCAGGCCCGGTCGTCTTCGTATATGAACAATCGAGTGCAAGTCCCTACCTGGAAGTAACATTGGATGAAAACCTCTTCGAATACCTGAAAGTCGAAGTAAAAGAGAAAGAACTTAAAATCGGGCCGAAAAGTGTAATGACTATTTTGGGCAACACTTCTTATAACCTCCAGCCTACCGTGTTTAAGGTTAAATCCAATTCCAAAACATTGAAGGAACTGAATACGGCTGGGAGTGGGGATTTTATCATAAACAGCACCTTGTCGACAGACCGGCTTGTGTTGAACCTGGCGGGAAGCGGAAATATCCAACTGCCTAAACCACTTGCCGTCTCCCGACTTGAACTTAACACAGCCGGAAGCGGAAGCATCCGTTCCGATAACCTGAAAGCCGATGAATTATCCTGCAATGTTGCTGGTTCCGGTTCGGCGTCTTTGGCCGGGACAACGGACAAAGCCTCCTTTAACCTCAGCGGCAGCGGGAGTGTAAAGGCCTACGGTTGCAAGGCGAATACGGTTTCCTGCAGCATTGCAGGCAGCGGTTCGGTGGAAACCTATGCCGATAACAAACTGAGCGCAAACATCATCGGTAGCGGAGATATTTACTACAAAGGAGATCCGGAAGTCAAGAAAAGCACGATGGGTTCCGGTAAAGTCCAAGCTTCCAATTAATCTCAGAAATCATAGCCAACCTTTCTCACGGTACCAGGCGATGCTCTCTTCCAACCCTTTCTCCAACAGGAAAGATGGAACAAAACCCAACTCATCCTGAAGCGGTGCGGTCTCACAGATCCAATTGCGCTGTTTCAGGATGAGGTATTTATCACTGTTCAGGGTCATTGCCTTCCCTGTCAGTTTCCCTATCCCTTCCGAACAAAGGCAGGCAAGCTTCACCAAGCCAAGCGGGATACGCAGGTGCAACACCTGCTTCTTCCCCAATAAACGCTGGATCAGGCGGGCAAAAGACGTATCGGTATACACATCCCCGTCCGCCACGAAATAATGCCGGTTCACCAGTCCTTCTTTCTCCAAGGCCAGAAAGGCTGCCCGTGCCAAGTCCTTCACATAGATGAACGTGATCCGTTGCGGTTTGAGTCCGACCGTAAAGTCAAAGCCGGACCTGATACTTTGGATTTCCAGAAAATAATCCTTATCGCCGGGTCCATAGACTCCGGTCGGACGAAGAATGATATAAGGGAAATAAGATTGCTCGCGAAGATATTTCTCCGCCTGCAATTTGCTACGGCCGTAAGCCGTATCCGGGTTTTGCGGATCCTCCAGGCGGATGGGGTGGAAAGTCTTTTCATCCCCAGCCCCGTAGCTGCTCAAGCTGCTCATCAGCAGGAATTTCTTCGGGGAGGCCCCGGCGGCGGCCAGGGATTGAATCAAATGGGAGGTATATTCAGCGTTCACAAGGAAAAAATCTTCCTTGCGGGGTGTTTTCGTTAATCCCGCATTATGGATCACATAGTCCCAGGCGCCATATTCTTTCACGAATGCCTTCAGTTGGGCGGTCAACGCTTCCGGATCGGAATAATGCAGGTCGATAAAACGGATCCGTCCGTCCTGCAGGCGCTCTCTGGGACTGCTTTTCCGCACGCCTGCCCAGACTTCATAGCCACGCCCCAGCGCCTCCTCTACCAGATACCCCCCAATGAAGCCGCTGGCTCCGGTAATCAATAGTCTCATTCGTCTTTTCCTTTCATATAATAGATGTAATAATACCATAGGAGGCCGATCCAGTTTAGGAACACGATGGTCAACATCCAGAGAATCTTCTGCTTTATAGTGAGTATCGGATTCTGCTGCACAGCTTTAATCCCGAAGAGGATCACCGCAACTCCGACAATATATCCGATTTCGGGAAAAGAGATCATAGCTAACATCGTGATTCCCTTCCTCAGTGATCGTGCCTTTTCAGTACCCGGTGAGGCAAGTCGCCATGACCGATCAGTTCTATCGGACAAGCATACGTTTCGTTCAGCCAATCCGTCGTAACATCCGTCCCGGGATGATAATGCAAGGTCTCATTCACACAAGCAATGTTCTTCACCATGGCCAGGATGGTTCCGATGTCATGGGAAACGAGAATGATGGCGCTCTCCCGGTTGATTTCACCCAGCAACTCGTAAAAACGCGACTCAAAGCGCTTGTCCACATACGAATTAGGTTCATCCAAGATCAGCAACCGGGGACGTGAGACGATAGAACGCCCCAGCAGAACACGCTGCAACTGCCCTCCCGAAAGTTCTCCGATAGCCCTCCCGGCCAGGTCGTCCAGCCCCATCTGGGTAATAACCTCCCCGATCCGCAGCTTCTGTTCTCCGGTAAAATCACGGAAACGGCGTTTCTCGGAGGCAAGTCCGGAGGCAATCACTTCCTTTACGGAAATTGGGAACTTCCGGTCGATCTGATTCAACTGAGGAAGATATCCTATCTTCAAGGAAGGCACTTCATGCCCCTCCGAAAAGAAAGTAACCGTGCCGGACACCGGTTCCAACAAACCGAGGATCACCTTCAGCAACGTCGTTTTTCCACCGCCGTTCGGACCGATAATCCCAAGGAAATCATCACTGAAGACCTCCAGCGAAACATTTCTCAGAGCTATTTTGGTTCCGTACGCAGTCGTGACGCCTTTTATTTCAATCAGCTTTTCCATTCTCCGCCAGCGTTTTTGCGATATGAATCATTTCAGCCTTCCAATCATAAGCCAGGGGATTGATCTGCACGAGCCGGCAACCAACCTCTTTTGCAATCAGCTCGGCGTTTTTCCGGTCGAATTCTTTTTGGATGAAAACGACACGCGCATGGGCCTCTTTGGCCGTCCGTACCAGTTCTTCCAGTTGCCCCGGTGAAGGCTCTTTCCCGTCCATCTCGATGCATAGCTGTACCAGTCCGTTCTCCATCGCAAAATAAGTCAGGGAAGGATGATAGATGATAAATGCCTGGCCGCGGAGAGGCTCCAGCAATGTACGGATTGTTTTTTCCGTTTCTTCGATTTCGGATAAAACCCTTTCGTAATTCGCCTTAAAATAAGCCTCCTGGTCCGGCTCAAGGGCGATCAACGCATTCAACGTATTGAGGGCGATCACCTTACCGCCCTGAATCGAGCTCCAGATATGCGGGTCGATTCCGCCCGGATGATGGTGATGAAAGGAAGGTTCTCCTTCTTCTGCCGAAGAATCCTGCTTATGATCATGCCCGCCCTCGAACTCGTGGTCATGTCCTTCTTCCTCCTTTTCGTCTTTAATGATATTCATCCCCTCGGATAAATCGAAGAGCTTTAGCTGGGGGTTATTCTCCTGTATCTTTTTCATCCATGCCAGTTCGAACCCAATGTGCCCGACCTGGAAATAGGCGACGCTCTTGCCCAGGCGAACCATCTCCTGGGGTGTCGGATCATAGGTTTCGGGACTTTGCCCGGAAGGCACTACGCAATTCACTTTAAACCGCTCGCCGCCGATCCGCTCCACAAAATAGCGTTGCGGCTCAATCGTGACCGAAATAAGCGGCTCCTCACCCTGTTGTTTACCCTGGCAGCCACATAGAATGCAAAGAAATAACAAGAATACCCCGAAACTATTTTTTACCTTATTCCTTATTTTTACCACATCTTTCATATCAAGAAACCTTATTTTTGGGAAAACAAACTTAAGTAAAAATACTGAAACTTTTCATTTTTATTTTTTTTAAAAGTTCCTTCCTCAAAATAATGGGGCAAAAGCATCTTCCTTATAAAGGGTTTTCTTATCTTTACATACCTTAATAAAAAACAATGTTAACGAAATTAAACATGAAAGAAAAAGGCACACAAGAACAAAAGAACATCAGCCGCCGCGATTTTTTAAGCCTATCCGCATTAGGATTAGCCAGTTTAACCATCCTCCCCAGTTGGACAACAGACGGGATACGCATCCCTCCCAGTGACCGAGTAGTACTGGGATTTATCGGCCTCGGCCAGCAGGGATTATCGGATTTTGCGGGATTCTCCGGTTGTCCGGGCGTACAGGTCGCCGCCTGCTCAGATGTCGACTCCATCAAAAGGGAACGTTTCATAAGACGTATCCGGAAATGGCAAGCCTCCAAAGGGATGGCGGAACGCTGCGACCCATACGAATTTTATGAAGATTTACTGGAACGGAAAGATATCGACGCTATAGAGGTAGCTGTGCCGGACCATTGGCATGCCTTGATAACTATCCATAGCTGCCAATCCGGGAAGGACGTCTATTGCCAGAAACCGTTAGCCTTCACCATCGCCGAAGGACTGGCCATGGTAAGAGCTGTCCGGGAAAACAAACGCGTCCTGCAGGTGGGAAGCCAGCAACGTTCCAGCCGTGAATTCCAAAAAGCTATCGAACTGGTACGCAGCGGTGCGATCGGCCATATCGAAAAGATTTATGCCAAGGTGGGAGATCCCCCAAAACCATTGGACCTTCCCGAACTAGCCATTCCCGCTAATCTCAATTTCAACCAGTGGATGGGTCCGTTGAATGATCCGAAAATTCATTATCATCCCGATTTATGTCCGCCGATTTCGCTCGATCCGGAACAGAACGAAAAGCTATGGGGCGCCTGGCGCTGGTATCGGGAGACCGGAAACGGTTTCACCGCCGACTGGGGAGCGCACATGTTTGACATCGCCCAGGCAGCGATCGGCATGGATGGCTCGGGACCGATCGAATATATTCCGAAAGGATACAACGGTGCCTCTTACCTGACCATGAAATACGCCAACGGCATCGTGATGACGGAGCAACCCTATTTGGATAATAATCCGAATGCCCAAGGTCTCAAATTTATCGGAGATAAAGGCTGGATCGAAGTAGCCCGCGGATATCTGAAATGCTCCGACCCATCCAAGATCTCGGAAGACGACACAAAGAGAGGAGCCGCCAACTACGAAACTAACGCGCCGCACATGCAGAACTTTATCGATTGCGTGCGCTCACGGAAGAATCCGATTGCCCCGGTGGAAGTAGGATGTAGCACCAATACGCTTTGCTGCCTGGCAAATATCGCTACGGAATTGCAGCGTCCGGTGAAATGGGATCCGGCGACCCTCAGTTTCGCCAACGATCCGGAAGCGGCCGCCCATCGCCTGTACCATTATGAATATCGCAATCCGTACAGTCTGCCATATTTCAAATAATTAGGAATAACTGTTTGTTTATTACAAAAAAGCGCCTAACTTTGCAGCCCAAATCATAATCTTATGATTCGATTCAAAGAGGAATAATAATAACAAATATAAAATAAGATGAAAAGAACATTTCAACCCTCCAATCGTAAGAGAAAAAATAAGCATGGTTTTCGTAACCGTATGGCTACCGCTAACGGCCGTCGCGTATTAGCTGCACGCCGTGCGAAAGGAAGATCTAAATTAACCGTCTCGGACGAATATCCGAAATAAGCAGACGGAAGCGCATAATAGTGTTATAAGAAGCGGGTGCCCTTGCAAGAGGGCACCCTTTTCTATTTATCCGTATAAACCATTAAAAAGTACACAGCTCCTGTTGCAAAGTGTCTCTTTATTCTCTACTTTTGTCTTACTGATAACAGAAATGGGTTATGAAACAAAATCTATCTAAGCTGATAAAAAATCCGTTTTTCCTCAACTTCATGCTGGCGGTTCTCGTGACCCTCATTCTGATTGTTTTAACGCTCCAATGGTTGAACGGTTACACACGGCATAACCAGTCGGTAACCGTCCCGGACGTGAAAGGGTTATCCATCGGGGAAGCCGCCGAATTTTTCAGAAACAACCAGCTTGATTATACGATAGTCGACTCGGTATATACATCCGGAGTCGCTCCGGGAGCCATTGCCGAAGTAGTTCCCGCCATAGGTTCCAAAGTAAAGCAAGGACGCATTATCTTTGTAACGATCAATGCGACTTCCTCAAAGAAAGCGTCGATACCCGACGTTGAGGATTTGTCTTACCGGCAGGCGCAGGCTCTTCTCCAGGCAAGGGGCTTCACGTCTATTGAAATAAGTTATATCGCAGGGACTTATAAAGATCTGGCAATCGGCGTCGCTTCCGGAGGAAAAACCTTGTCTCCCGGAACCCTGGTGCCGATAGGAACTCCACTGCAACTTCTCGTGAGTGACGGCGGAGGCATCTACACCGACTCCCTGTCAACCAGCGAACCAACCCCCATTGACAGCGAAGAAGAAACTTGGTTTTAGTTATGGAAGAAAAACTGGAAGAATGGGATGACGATCAGATAAATGACGATTTTCCGGATGAAGACGAACCGGTCGATGGTTCATCTCAACGATATGAGCATTTCCGGTTTATCGCAGACAAAGGACAGAGTTTGCTGCGGGTTGACAAATTTCTAGCGAGTCGGCTGGTAAATGCTACGCGTAACCGCATCCAGGCAGCTGCAGAAGCGGGCTGTATCCTGGTGAACGACCGTCCGGTGAAAAGTAACTACCGAGTGAAACCGCTGGATACGGTTTCTCTTGTTATGTCCCGTCCCCGCCGCGAGTTCGAGATCATCCCGGAAGATATACCCTTGAATATCGTATATGAAGACGAGGAGCTGTTGGTCGTCAACAAACCGGCGGGGCTGGTAGTGCATCCCGGGCACGGGAACTACACCGGGACGCTGGTCAATGCCCTCGCTTATTACCTCCGGGACGATCCTTTCTATGACCCCGCGGATCCCCGTCTCGGATTAGTGCACCGCATCGATAAAGATACATCCGGATTATTGGTTATTGCCAAAAAGCCGGAAGCAAAAGCCAACCTCAGCCTTCAGTTCTTCCATAAAACGACACAACGGAAATATGTGTCGCTTGTCTGGGGCATAATGAAAGACAACGAAGGAACGATTGAAGGAAATATCGGACGCAATCCGCACGACCGGATGCAAATGACGGTCTTTCCGGAAGGAGACCAAGGGAAAACGGCTATTACCCATTACAAGGTATTAGAGCGCTTGGGCTATGTCAGTTGGATCGAATGCCAACTGGAAACCGGGCGTACCCACCAGATCCGGGCGCATATGAAGTATATCGGACATCCTCTTTTCAACGACGCCCGCTATGGAGGCGACCAGATCCTAAAAGGGCAATCATTCTCCAAATATAAGCTTTTCGTGCAAAATTGCTTTGCCGTTTGCCCAAGGCAGGCGCTGCATGCCAAAACGCTGGGATTTATTCATCCGGCGACAGGCAAACAAATGCTTTTCGACTCCGAGATCCCCGACGACTTGAAAGCGTTGAAAGAGAAATGGACAAATTATGTAAACACTAAAGAATTATAAAATGAAAAAAAACATCGCCATTGTTGCCGGAGGCTTTTCCTCCGAAGTCGTTGTTTCTTTAAAAAGTGCTGAAGGACTTTATTCTTTTATTGATAAAGACAAATATAATTTGTATATTGTCATCATCAAGAGAGATGAATGGGTGGTCAAACTGCCGGATGGAGAACTCATCCCGATCAACAAGAATAACTTCGGTTTTACGGAGTTCGGGATGCCCAAGTTGTTCGACTTTGCCTATATTACAATTCATGGGACACCAGGAGAAGACGGACTTCTGCAAGGGTATTTCGACTTGATCGGTCTGCCCTATTCTTCCTGTAACACATTAGTCAGTGCATTGACATTTAACAAGTTCGTATGCAACAGCTTCCTGCGTAGCCAAGGCCTCCGGGTAGCCGACTCGATACGCTTATTCAAAGGGCAGACGATTGATACGGAAGAAGTGGTCAATCGGCTGGGATTACCGGTCTTTGTGAAACCGAACGATAGCGGAAGCAGCTTCGGCGTGACGAAAGTCAAGGAAGCGGAAGCCTTGCAGGAAGCAATTTCCAAAGCGTTCAGCGAAGGAAAAGAGGTGATACTCGAGAGCTTCCTGGGAGGAACGGAGGTCACCTGCGGTTGTTACAAGGTCAAAGGAAAAGAGGAGGTATTTCCGGTCACGGAGGTGGTAACGCCGAACGAGTTCTTCGATTTTGACGCAAAATATAACGGACAGGTGCAGGAAATTACGCCGGCGCGTATTTCCACGGAGTTAACGTCCCGCATACAGAGCGAAACGTCCCGCGTTTATGATATCCTCGGTGCGCAGGGGCTTATCCGGGTTGATTATATTATCTTACCGGACGGGGAACCTGTCATATTGGAAATCAACACTACGCCGGGAATGACCGCCACAAGCTTTATTCCGCAGCAAATCAAAGCGGCAGGCTTGGACATTCGGAAAGTCCTGACGGAAATTATTGAAAACAGATTGAACAGCTAAGAATAACTGTATAAAAGAAGATATAGAGATGAACACAGAAACGACAGCTTACGATTTTGAAGATATTCGCCCGTTAAATAATGACGAAGTACCGCAAGCCATCAAAGAACTTGTAAACGACCAGGCATTCAAGGATGGCCTAAAAGTCATTATGCCGGGGATCGATTATGAAGAATTGGCAAAACAAATGCTCGCCAGCAAGACGAAGGAGGAATTTAAGGCGACCTTCAGTTATAATGCGGTTATGGCTGTCGCCAAACAAACGGCTTTCTCATTGACGATCTCCGGGCGGAGCCGTTTGCCGGAAAACCCTTGTACGTTCATCTCCAATCACCGGGATATCGTATTGGATGTCGCCTTCCTAAATGTACTGATGTATGATGTCGGCCATGGATTAACCCAAGTCGCCATCGGAGATAATCTGCTCGTCCGCCCGTGGATCAAAACGTTGGTCCGCCTGAACAACAGCTTCATTGTCAAGCGGAATGTGCCTATGCGCCAAATGTTGGAAACCAGCAAGACATTATCCGCCTACATACATCATACGATCAAGGAGACGAAAGAGTCCCTTTGGATTGCCCAACGGGAAGGAAGAGCAAAGGATTCTGACGACCGGACGCAGAACAGTGTGTTAAAGATGTTGAATCTCGGCGGAACCGGGGACATCCTGACGAATCTCCGCTCCCTGAATATCGTTCCGATCTCCATCTCCTATGAGTATGATCCTTGCGATTACCTGAAGGCAAAAGAGTTTCAGCAGAAACGTATCCAACCGGATTTCCAGAAGAGTCCTTATGACGATTTGATCAGTATGAGAACCGGCATCCTCGGGTATAAAGGACGAGTTCACTTTACGATCTGCGATCCGTTGGATCCACAGATCTCAACGCTGGATCCTAAGATGGAGAAAAACGAGCTATACTCGGCGATTGCACATGCCATCGATTTACAGATTTTCAAATACTACCGCTTCTATCCTTGCAACTACATTGCCTACGACTGGTTAAACGGAACCCGTCGCTTTAATGGCCATTACAGTTTAAAAGACAAGAAAGAATTTGAAGAATACGTACAAAAGCAACTGGATAAAATCGATTTGCCCGAAAAGGACGATGTTTTCCTGCGCACCAAAATGCTGGAAATGTACTCCAATCCTTTAAAGAACAATCTGACTTACGCCGATTAGAAAGGGTACCCCACAGCCAGGTGGAAGCCTAAGCCTTTACCGAATTTCTCGATATTATAATATCCGCTTTTCGAGGTTTCATAAGGTACGTGCAAAGCTACACCCACATCAAAACGGACGACCAGGAAACTGAGATCGTAACGCAGGCCGGCGCCGGTTCCTACCGCAAGGTCGTTCAGGAAACTTCCCAATTTAAGGCGACCGTCGGGACGATTCTCATCATCCCGGATGAGCCATACGTTTCCGGCATCCAGGAAGACGGCGCCTTTAAGGTCTCCAAGCAAGCGGAACCGGTATTCCACGTTAGCCTCCAGTTTTAAATCCCCTGTCTGGTCGATATACGAATAAGCGCTTCCTTCCTGAGGTTTAAACCTACCGGGGCCGATACTCCGGATGGTAAAGGCGCGAATGCTGTTGGCTCCTCCGACATAGAATTGTTCGCTATAAGGAGAAACCATTGCATTTCCATAACTATAAATGGCGCCGACGCCCAAACGCGCAGCAATCGACTGGTTCCGGTCGATAGCAAGATTGTAACGAAGCTCATTGGTCACTTTCAGGAACTGGGAAAAGGTACTTCCCAGCAACTTCTTTTTCGTATTGAATCCCTGCCCGGCCAAAGCATACAGTCCGGAGAGCAGGTTTCCGGATTCGGTAACTGAAACCTGCCACCACCATGAATTGCCCCACTGCCGCAGGGACGAGTTATCATAGGTATATGTATAGCCGATTGCAGGGACAAACTGATCCTCCAGGCTTTGGGCCAGCGCCTTGTTCTCATTAATGATACTGTCAAAACGGGCGGTCGGGTTCGTCAGCTTATTAAAAGTCAGACGAAACGGGATAATCGAATGCCGGCTCGTCACTGTCGGTTGGAAATCGTATGTCATGGTACCGCCGAAAGAAAGCATCCGGAAAAACTTCGAACGGTTAAGCTGACTTCCGTAAAGGCGGAAGGTTGTCGTAGCAGGAAAATCAAAGCTCCTCCTACGAAATCCGGGGAACAGCACCGTCGGGAAAGTCAGCGTCGTACTCAAGCCAAATTCGTAATTATTAATTGCCGTATTGGTTCCGTCGATCCGGTTCCCCGTTTGCCATTCGTAAGATCCCCGAATACTGGCTCCAAACGTTTCCCCTCCGCCGAACAGATTCCGCTTGGTCAGGCTGTAAATCATGCCGGGCCCCATCATATTATTGCTTTTAGAAGTCATGTTGAACTCCAGTTCACCGTCCAGAGGCAAATCATAGACCGTATTGATCCGAAGGTCCAGGCTATCGTTCCGGCTCCGCCGGGAGGTATCCTGAGGGACATATTGCATTTCCGTATACCGGAAAATTCCCAGTTGATTAAGCCTCGACTGTGTCCTGGATTGTTCCAACTGGGAATACGTTTCACCGGTTTTAAACATGATCCTGTCGTAAATGACCGAAGGCCTCACTCTTAATTTCCCTTCATAATGAATCATCATATCTTTATATAGAAGGGAATCCGTCGGAGTTTCGTTTGTATAACCATTCAAGCGAAGAGATATATTCCCCACCTTCCAAGGTCTCAGAGCATTCCTCGGAGTTCCCGGATTCAAGGAAAGCCGGAGAGCGACCTTTCCTTTTGTGATGCTCGTATCCGCCTGGTAAGAAAGATAGTCCGGCCGGAAATAGAAATAGCCGTTGTTCCGCAGGAGCGAAGAGATCCGCTGTCTTTCTCCCTCAAGTTTTACGACATTGAAAATGTCCCCTTTTCTTATCAGGCGTTCGCTCTCGGTCATCTTTAACAGCGTGTCCGCCCGATGCTGCATTCGCCTGTATTCGATGGAATCATATGCATAAGGCTCATTCATCCGGATTATATAATTGACCTTTGCCTTTTTAGGGTTATTCTTATGCGGCACGACCTCAAAAAAAACGGAATTATTGAAATAGCCGTTCTCCTTCAGTATATTCTGTACGACTTTTGTCCGGACTTCGGGGTTGACGGTCGAGATATAAACCGGCTTGGCGGCCATATTTTTGAATATCCATTTACCCAGTCCCTTTTCCGAATGGACGAAGGAATTATAGACCCATAACCCGAAAGGAAACGGCACCCGTACGGAAGAACTGCCCAACAATGCATTGTTCGGCGGATAAGCCAGAGCAACGCTTACCTCCTCCCAGGCGTCATCCGCTTCCCGCTCCGTCTTTTCTTTCTTATCCGCCCAATCCATCTTGGAGATACCGGTATATAAAACTTCATCCTGCGGCAAATTCTTCGTGGTCGAACAGGAGAAACAGATCATAATGATTACTCCCATGAGGAGATAAAAGTTCAGTTGTTTTGGTCTTAATCTATTCATCTTTTTCGCCCTCCACTTCATTTACAGGTTGCGGTTTCTTTTTCCTGAAGATAAACAATTCGCCCATGTTTTTCATTTTACGCCGGAAGACAATACCCGCCCCCGTCTCGATGATCTCTCCCTCTAACAGGCTTTCGAAGTTCTTGTTATGGAAAAGTTTTACGTAACGGGTCCCCCCTTCGTCGAGGCGATATTCAATCGAAGCGTCATCAATAAAGCTCTGATTTTGCTCTACCTCTCTTCCTGTAGAGATTCGTCCGCCCAGAATGATATTGATCCGGTCATTATAGAATCGCTTGGAGAAACGGAACGAATAATCCGTCCGATCCGAAGCTCCGCTTCCATCATTATAGCTCTCCATACCGAACGAGACATCCACCCCTTTCAGGACACTCCCTGCCAGATTGTTGATTTCGCTCTGCAGGAAGCTGTTCAGCGCATTGCCCATATCCAGGCCACCGCTGCCACTACTGCCGTCCGCCAGATACATGCCGGTCACCAGCATGGCAATAGCCCGCTTGTTCCGTTCTTCTTCACCCAAGGCCGTAAGTTCATCCTGAATAGAGATGTCTTCGGGAGCGGCCAATGTAAATTGCAGGGAGAGGTTTTCCATCCGCTGTTTGATTTCAATTCCGGCATCGAAGTTCACCAAACGGGAGCTTTGCCCGGCCGGAGCCACCGAAACGCGTACCCGTTCGGTTGCTGTTAAGTTTAGATAAGGATCCATCATATCCCCGCTCCAATCCACATAGCTCCCATCCTTTATCACTAAATCCTTCGTACCGATTACTGGGAAAGCGTATTTTACATTACCACCGGTCATCGTATACCGCCCGGTCAGGTTCATATCTCCTTGCGGGGTATACTGGAAGGTGAGGTCGCCGCCTCCCACCAATTCCACCTGGTTGGACTGATCGGCACTTAAATCCGCATTCAGGCGTACTACCGGATCAACATGAATGGTCAGCAGTATATCCATACCTCCCACCGAAGCCGACCTATCTCCCCGCCGGAAACGGCTGGTGCTCTGCGGAATCGTATCCTCGAAATAGGTAAAAGTAACTAATCCGGACAAACGATCCTGCACCGCCAAGGGGGAATCTTTCATTACGTAAGTAACATTCGTACTGCCGAGCACCTCGAGGTTTCCCCTCATTTGAAGCGCTTCGAGCCGTCCTTTCACGGTTGAATTCAAATTCACCAGCAATTTCCCATAGACCAAGCTCTCGTTCGTCCTTTTGGCATTTAGCAAAAGCATATTGTTTGCCGTCAGTTTCAAATCGGCGGTCATACGGTTTAAATTCTGTGCATCAATCGTTCCATCAATAATAAACGGATTATTTCCCTCCGTATTGATCTTATATTTCCTGAATGTAAATAGGTTATCCTTAATATCAACAGGAATACTGTCGAACCGGACAGTTGTCCCGGCGGGAACCACATACATCGTCGCTGTATCCATCCGCAGGAAACCATTGATCAGTGGCTTTTCAGTACTTCCGCTGATCGCCATATCCCCCACCAGCGCACCATTCATCCGAGCCATCCCATTCGGGATAAACGGGCTCACCATCTCCAAAGGTAGATGATGAACCGACAAATTCCCTTCCACCTTGTCATTCTTCCCGGCACTATAAAGGGCGAATAAGGAAGAAACTTCCGCTTCATCCCGGAACAGATGCACGTCGAACTGGTGCTCCCCGTTTTCCAGCGGGAGATATACAGCCGAGAGCAATATCTCCCCGACGCGTGAACCCTGATACATCATGCTGTCGACCGTCAGTCCGCCGGCCACCATGAAAGAAGTTTCCGACGGTTCATAGCGTACCGAAGCGTTCAGGTTACCCTTCATTTCCGGGAAGCCGGCAAAACCTCTTGATATGGTATCTAGGCTTATCTGGCTTAGTTCCATTTGTAAGGAAACCATTTTACTGCTATCCCGTTCAGTATGGAAAGCCAGGGAGGCAAAACGTTGTCCCGTCAGCCTGACATCCGCATCCATATCCTTCATCGATCTGAAGTTGAAATAATTATCTTTATTTATGGTAAAAGGCAGGAAGGCAATGGTCAGATTCTCAGGATAGAGGTGAAAACTAAAGCCGCCCGGTATCTTCGTTGCCCTCACGCCCAACTGCAATCCGGTTTCTCCTTCGCCGTTCAGGTAAGTCGCTTCCATTTCCCCCCAGCCATATTGGAGCTGCCCTTTCAGATCGACAGTGAAAGGTTCCTGCATACGGAAACGGTTTTTCTTGACATCTCCGGTAAATCTCAATCCCAATGAATCCTGCCAGACAGCGAGCCGGATGGTATCTATTTTGGTCGTATCATTAATAAAAGAAAACAACGAACTATTCAGTTGGATTCCGCTTTCCGGAGAGGTAAAGCCTTCGACCGACAGACTGTCGAAGAAGATATGGTTTTCCTGTAGGTAGTTGTAAATCGGATTATCCGTCGAGGCGCGAACCTGTAGATGCAATTCGGGAAGCAAGGGCCGAAGCGTGGTAAAATCGATCAGAGAATCCCTCTTGAACTGGGTGAAAAGATGGTCGGATGTTTTCGTCAACTGGTCGACCATCTTCTGTGCATTGGCATTTCCCGTCAGCAGGATGCCAAAGTCGCCGGCATGAAAAGAGAGGCGGGTCGTATCGTCATCGGCACGCAAATGGAGCGTCAACATTTTGGGCTCATAGGTTTTATCCTGCATCTCCATTTTCCAGTTTCCCAGCGATACATCCAGTTGGTGATTATTCTTCAGGTTGCTCTTCGCCTCGGAGAAAATCTGGAACGAAGTTGTCAGCGGCATATCCACCCAATGGAATCCCTGAATATCCAATTTCTGCACGTCTGCGATCAGCATCCCGTCCAATGAATCCTTTCGGAGCGTCCCATCCCACAGAATATCCATGACAGCCAACGGATACAAGCTATGCAAATTCGCTTTCAGCGCATGTTCCTTCAACGAACCCGAGAGGGTAACGTCCGACAACTCGTTGCTCCCATAACGAATGTTGGTCAGTTTTCCATCCACCGTCGCCCAGGTTTTTTTCTTAAACACATCCAACCCTTTGCCTTCGGCCTGCACCTGGGCAGTTATCCAAAAGAGGGAATCTTTCGGCATAAAATGCACCGGCTCCAGGCTATCCACCTTCAGATCCACTTTATAACTTTCCAGCGACGTATTGTAGCGCCCTGTCAACTGCACACGTCCATTTCCTTCCTTCAGGAGAAGCGCCGTCTGATAAGCATTCCGTTGGAACGCCAGCTTTCCCGACAGTTTCATTCCGAAAGGAATCCGGTATGTTTCCCGTATAGAAACAGGCAAGAGCCCTTTAAGGAAGTTCAGGTTACCCCCTTCCGCCGTCAGGCTGAAATCACCGGAGGTTCTCAGACTATCGTTCAATGCTTTAACAACACCGAATATGTTTAGGCGGAGGACGCCCGGCCAATCTCCTTCAAGCCGGGCTATATTCAGCCGATTATAATTTCCGTCGACTTTTGCCGAGAGGGTAAGCGGGCGTTCGGGTAGATTTTCCAGGAAATAAGGTTTTAGTTCTCCCGCCGCCATCAGGATGTCTTCTTTCCCTATTTTAGCGGAAAAAAGTGCAGACAGGACATCCGTCGGTTCCTTATCCAAGGCACTCCAAGGCAAAGCAACTGCAAGTTCCGCCTCCGAATGGGGAGTCTGTAACGAAAGCCGGGGAATTTGTAATGAAATGCTATCGCTATATACTTCCCCGGCCAGGGAAGTAACTGATAAGCCGGAACGTTCTTCCAACCGAAACTCCCGGATCGAAGCATTTGCTTCCAATCCGCGATTAAAAATCGAATCGATACGGAAGTTGATATTTTTCAGCCGTATATGCGACACATCCAAACCTTCGGCAGGAGCATGCGTATTAGCATCATAATTTAACAGGGCTGCATCGAGAGTAAGGCGGGAAGCTTCGTAAGTAGAAGAAGCCAAGTCAACCGTCCCTCCCGCCAGTACGGCTTTATTGATAGCCGTACTTATCTGCATCGAATCGAGAAGAGGCATTTGTAAAGCAAACAAAACATTATGAAGGGAGACCTCATCCAGAAGGATTTTCCAATTGAGAGGAGCAGTGGCCGTAGTATCCTTCTGAGTCGTATCCGTAATAATGACTGTCAGGGAGGCATCCGATAATTCCAGCAAGTTCAACCGGGCTGTTTCTTCGGTTAAGCTAATCCGGTCGGAATAAGCCTTAAAAGTTCCGACAAGCCCTTTAATTTCGATGCCGTCTATAAATTGTCCGGTATTTACCCTGGCGCCTTTTAAAGTCATACCGGAAAGAGAAATCTCTTTCTTAAGGAGGGGAAGCGGGTGGATGCCGATTCTCAGGCTTTCCAGCAGAAGCAAAGTATCCGCCGGCGGTGCGATCACTTCCACACCTTTCACTGTCAGGTCCAAAGGAAAAGACAAGCGCACTTTTTCAATGTCGATTTTCATTTGAGACACTTCCGAAGCGTAAGTGGTGGCTTTCTTAACCGCATAATTCTGAATAGCGGGTATATACAAAAGGACAGAGACAAGAAGCACCAATCCTATCGGCGCCAATCCTATAATCACAATCCACTTTAACCACCTCTTCATCTTATTATAATTTTTTACTCCTCCCTTCCCGCTATTTCATTCGCATAAAACAAGCCCATCCACCCTTTACTAATTCATAACAATTACAGACCGCTTTATGTTATTTCAGTTTTTTCAGGTTGACCTCGGGGCGTTTTCCGGTTTTAGTACGGTGAAAGAGGCTTCCATATGGGGTATTATCATCAAAAAAACCGCAATTATGCAGGAAAAAACTGTTCTTTGACTCGTCAATTCCTCCCGAATAGTCCATTCTCACTTTTGCCCGGGCCGTATTATCGTATGTAAAACGTCCCTCGGTTATTTCGGCCCATTTCCCCTTGGCTGTTACCACCCATTGATTGGAGAAATAAACTTTACGTTCGATATATCCCTGCTCCTTATTAAAGTTTTCAAGAAACGAATGCGCATTTTTATACCATGTTTGAGTTAAAGGGCGAAGAAAGCTGGCGATCATGCGCCAATTATTTTCATCAGGCGAAAAGAAATAGGCCGTATATTCAGTATTTCCCTTTTTATCGGGGCGTACACGGGTTATAAACCGATAAGTGACCCCCGCCTTCCACATATAACGGAGAAAACTCTGTCCCCCGGACCCTTCATTGCCGAATTCACCGATATGAACATCTTTTCCTTTTCCCAGAACTTTGATCCTTTGGTCTTCGGGTATCACTTTCGGATCATCGGTAGCAAAAGGGCTCCATACCGAAAAAAGGATCCTTCTTTCTTTTTCCGAATTAACTTGTATGCCGCAATATCCTTCACCGAAACCATTCACCATAAAGTAACTGCCTACCACGTCTTCACCTTCGGGTACGGTTACTTCATTATAAAAATATTCCACATCTTCATCCGGAAAGGTATACTTCATATGAACCGAAGGCCCTCGGCGCCCCCAATAGGTAGAAAAGTCATGTATGTAATTGAGGGGTTCTTCAACAACAGAGCCATCGATTATCCAATCCGATACAACAGCAAAATATTCGTCCGTTTTACTTATTCCCTGCAGGTCGACCCTTACATATCCGGGGCGTTCGATCAGGATATGGTTGGCAACGGGAATAATAGCCCACTCGGAACTCTCCAGCGTGAGTGGATAAACATCCCCCTGTATGGTAACGTTGATACGGGACTCTTTTGATAAAGATTTCACGCGTAATGACAGGTTTAAACTACCGGACTTGTTTACTTTAAACCATGAAGAGATCACGCTGGATGACTCTTTCCAATCTTCAACTCCGTTATCCGTAATTTGTGCACCCTCCTTGCCCTCCGTTACGTAGGCATTGCCCGAAAAAGAGATAGTAATGGGAGCGGCACTCAGACTTATTATCACATTGATTAACAACGCCAGTAATGTAATTTTTCTCATTTTTCTCTATCTTTTAGGAGTCGGAATCACTTGCCTAGCTAATCTCTAAAATCGAAAGATACAATCCTCCTCTATTCTTCTTGCTTTCAAAAATACATTTTTTTATTCTAAAGACATCGGTAAACGGTTCCTTTACTTCAAAAATCAATTGTTTTTTTATATTTAGAGGCTGCCGGATACTTCGTGTTCACAGTTATTTGTATAGAAAAAATTCAGTTAACTCATTATGAAAATTCAGTTGACTGAATTCTTTCATTCAGTTAACTGGTTGCATTTATTCAGGCAACTGAATTTTCAATTCAAGGAAGGTGCGGATAAATCTCTATTCAGCAACTGCAACATTACACATTAAACCTGATCCCTACGGGAAGGTCTACCCGGACCGTCCGGTAACCCCAGTCGACAGCCAGACCGAATTTAACTGGTTTGAAAACCTTTGGTTTTTATCTTTTGGATTTCTTGTTGATTCTAAAAAGACAAAGCGTACGTCGGCCAAAGGTGGAAACAGGGCTAAAAAGCCCATGGATTTGCAATCTGTCATTAAATCTTTTTATTTAATTGGTGGAATCAAAAAATATTTAGTTTAATTTGTAGTCGGAACAAATCCATAAGAACAATTGTTCTTATAGTTAAATGCGATTGAATATGATGGACTCTCATGAAACTAATTTACCACCGGAAGAAACCGGTAAGTTAGAAGAAACTCAGGCTCCGGTAAATGGCACAAACCCGGAAAACGAAAGCAAAGCTGATACTGCGGAACACGAAGTGATTGAAATGGCTAAGGAAGAAACAACGCCGCTGGTAGAATCGGTAGCACCCACACCTACACCCCAAATTGCAACAAAGCAGGAAATTGTAAACAAGCTAAAAGCACTTGCCGAAAAAGTGGAGGAATCCTCACGCAGTGAAGTGGATTCTCTTAAACAGGCCTTCTATAAACTTCATAGGGCAGAAGTGGAAGAACAAAAGAAAGAGTTTCTGGAGAACGGAGGGGTTGAAAGTGAATTTATTCCTTCTGAAGATGAAATCGAATCGCAGGTAAAAGAGTTATTGAACGTAATCAAGGAGAAAAAAGCCAACCTGACCGCTGAAGAAGAACGGCAGAGAGAGGCGAACTATGCACTGAAACTCCAACTGATAGACCAATTAAAAGCGTTGATCAATAGTCAGGAGGATTTCAACAAGCTGTACAATGAATTTAAGAGCATCCAGGCCAAGTGGAAAGAAACCAAGCAGGTTCCGCAAGAACATGCCAAAGAGTTGTGGAAAGAATACCAGCTCTATACCGAACAATTCTATGATATTATCAAAATAAACAACCAGTTCCGCGATTATGATTTCAAAAAAAACCTGGAACTGAAAACGGCGCTTTGCGAAACGGTAGAGAGGCTGGATGAAGAACCGGATGTCATTTCCGCATTCCACCAATTACAGAAATTGCATGGCCAATGGCGCGAAATCGGGCCGGTAGCCAAAGAGATACGGGAAGATATATGGAACCGATTCAAGGCGGCTTCTTCCATCATCAATAAAAAGCACCAAGCTCATTTCGACAAATTAAAGGAAAGGGAACAGGAAAACCTGGAGGAAAAGACGGCGATCTGCGAACAGATCGAAGCGATCGACTATGATTCCCTGAAAAGCTTTAAGGACTGGGACAGCAAGACGAAAGAGATCATCGGATTACAGGATAAATGGAAGACGATCGGCTATGCTCCCAAGAGACAGAACATAAAGATATTCGAGCGCTTCCGTGCGGCATATGACTTCTATTTCAGCAAGAAAGCGGCCTTCTATAAATCCATCAAGGAAGATATGGAAAGGAATATGGAACAGAAGAAGGTGCTCTGCGAAAAGGCCGAACAGCTGAAAGACAGTACGGATTGGAAAAAGGCGACCGAACAGTTCATTGCGCTGCAAAACGAATGGAAAACAATCGGACCGGTGGCGCGCAAGTATTCGGATACGATATGGAAACGATTCATTACTGCCTGCGACTATTTCTTCGAACAGAAGAACAAGGTCTTTGCCTCCCATAAGTCGGAAGAGCAGGAGAACCTAACGGCCAAAAAGGAACTGATCGACAAAATCATCAATCTGGACGTAACAACAAATACAAGCGAGGCACTGGAAACATTGAAAGAATATATCGCCGAATGGAATGCCATCGGATTTGTTCCGTTCAAGGAAAAGGATAAAATATACAAGGTCTTCCATGCCGAGGTAGATAAGAAGTTCGAGGCGCTGAACATCGATCGGGGCGAACGCAAGATACAGCAGTTCCGATCCAACCTCAGCGGGCTGGGCGAACAGGGCAGGGGAAAGATCCTGAACGAACGGGATCGGCTGATGCGCACCTACGAGCGGATGAAAAACGAGTTGCAGACGTATGAAAACAACATCGGATTCCTGAGTATCTCTTCCAAAGGCGGAGGAGGATTGGTCAAAGAGATGGAACACAAAATCGAAAAGCTTAAAAAAGATATGGAACTGGTGGTACAGAAAATCAATGCCATCGATGAAAATTTAGAACAATAGTAACTTAATCAATAAAGAAGCTATCTCATAACGGAAGGTAGCTTTTTTATTTCTTGTCCTATGCCCAAATTGCATTTCTTCAATCCGGGACATGAAACGGCAATCTTAGATGGTTCGCCGAATTATACACCGACCCAGACGGTACGGTCGATGACACATGAATTGGCTTTACTTCCAGCCTGGTATGCCGATTCGGAAGATTATATTTTCATGGAAGAGAAGGCCTCTCCCCTTTTTCTTTCTTCGTTGACTAAGACATGGGGGATGACATTTCCTAAACCTGTATACAAAGAAAACCTGCTCCGCGGACAAAATCCTTTTCCAACCCCCGTCCAAGCAATGCCCTGGGGTATCTCTCCCCAAAGCGTTTCCTTGTTCGAACGCCTGAATCATGAATCGATCCTCCCTCCACTTTGGAAAGAGGAATACCGGACGCTGACCGGGCGTCAAACAGCAGCGGACTGTCTCGACAAAATAAAGGAAATATTACCTCTTGCCCAAGAGATTTCTACTCCGCGTTTTAGTAGTACGGAACAAGAAGTGGAAGAATATTTACGGCTTCACCGCCCTCCTTTTCTGCTAAAAACGCCCTACTCCAGTTCAGGAAGAGGTTTGCTATGGATTGAGAACCAAACGCTAAATGAAAAAGAACGGATTTGGCTTCGGGGGGCCTTCCGCAAACAAGGTTCGGTCAGCATCGAACCGGTACTGAAAAAAAGGAATGACTTTGCCATGGAGTTCTATTCTGACGGGAAAGGAAATGTATCCTACGAAGGCCTGTCTTTAATGGGAAACAATAGCAAAGGAAAATTTCAGAATTGTGCGTTGGGTACGGAAGCGGAAATGGAAAGCGCTTTGCTTTTCAACACAGCATTTACTCCTCTTGATTTGCAAAAGACCCGGGAGGCGGTTATGGCCGTCATGCGCTCCGCCCTAGCCTCCGTCTATGAGGGATATTTCGGTGTGGATATGCTTTTATATGTCAATGAGGACGGGATTATGCGGATTCATCCGCTGGTGGAAATCAACCTTCGCTATACAATGGGATTGGTAGCTCTTCAAATCAGCCGGAAACATCTCAAAGAGAAAAGGGGAATAGGAAACTTTAGCATCGAATATTTCAGCCACCGGGGCGATGCGCTCTATAATCATAAAATCAGGGGAAAAGCCTATCCCTTGGAAATGGAAGGAAACCGGATCGTCTCCGGTTATCTCTCGCTCTGCCCTGTCCGCCAAGACACGCATTATCTGGCCTCCATCGTGCTCATGTAGGGAAGGAATCAGCGGGAATGTTTGATCAGGTTCATGAATTCCTCCCGCGTTTTGGCCTGCTGGAAGACTCCGGTGAAGTCGGAAGTGGTCGTTAGGGAGTTTTGCTTTTCGACTCCCCGCATCTGCATGCACATGTGCTGCGCTTCAATGACAACCATCACTCCGAGAGGATCGAGGGTATCTTGTAGACATTGCTTTATTTGCAAGGTAAGCCGTTCCTGTACCTGTAAACGGCGGGCGAAAATATCCACGACACGAGGGATCTTGCTAAGTCCGGTAATATATTTACGGGGAATATAGGCGACATGCGCCTTACCGAAAAAAGGAAGCATATGATGTTCGCAGAGCGAAAAGAAATCGATATCCTTCACGATTACCATTTGCTTATAATCTTCCTCCTGAAACATGGCGGAGCGCAACACCGCCTGCGGATCCTGCTCATAGCCCTGTGTTAGAAATTGCATGGCCTTGGCTACCCGTTCGGGCGTTTTCAACAGTCCTTCCCGCCCACTGTCTTCACCTAACAAGCCGAGTATCTCTTTATAATGCCCTGCCAGTTTCTTCCTTTTTTCCAAAAGGATTTCGTTTTCAATCATTGCCATCTCCGTCCGCGCTTTTCAATCCAAGGGGATTTGAATATTCTCTTTTACAATATACATTTCTTTCCCATAAGAGGGAAATATACTTATTATCTGCTGCATTAAGTGGAAGGCTTCCTCCCGCGTCGCACAGTCTCCCACACGCAACCTCCAGAACGGGGCTACATAAGTGACATAGGTCGGCACACCGGGAAAGGCCTCCTGTATATGCCTTTCACGCGAAAAAGCTTCCGCCTTGGAACCTCGCGGATCATTTCCCGAATAGACTTGCGTCCGGTACCCTTGGGCAAGCAGATAGTCCCGCCCTTTGATCCGTTCTATTTTATCTCCCTTCATACGGGTTCCCACCAAATTACGAATCGCTTCGGATTGATGGATGCTCACCTCCCCTTTTCCCGGTTCCGAACGCTGCAAATCATCAATAATCGTTGAGTTCGACTGGGCAAAAAGCGATGTTACGCTGAATGCGAATGAAAGAAGAAGAAAATAAGACTTTCTCATAGCTGGAGATACAATTATTAAAAGTAGATAGGAAATAAAGCTTCCTATAAGCTTTTTTCGAAAGAAAAGAAGGAGGGAACGGATCCCTCTCCCCTCTCTATTCTTAAGAAATCGATCAGAATGCCTCTACAATCGGCAAGAATTTATCTACACTTAAAGAAGCGCCTCCGATCAAGCCTCCATCCACGTCAGGATTAGAGAACAGTTCCTTTGCATTTCCGGCATTGCAGCTACCACCATAGAGTATGGAAGTATTTTCAGCGACTTCTTTACCGTATTTGGCAGCAATTGTCTGACGGATATGCGCATGAATTTCCTGGGCTTGTGCAGCCGTAGCCGTCTTACCCGTACCGATTGCCCAAACCGGTTCGTATGCCAAAACCAATTTACCGAAATCGGCGGTGGACAGATCGAATAAAGAAGCTGTAATCTGGCTGTCTACCACTTCAAAGTGCTTGCCGGCTTCCCTTTCGGCCAAAACTTCACCAATACAAAATATCGGAGTCAATCCGTGGGCCAAAGCCAATAATACTTTTTGTTTCAGGATCTCAGGCGTTTCATGATAGTAAGCGCGCCGTTCAGAGTGCCCTAAGATAACATATTTAGCACCTGTGGAAGCAACCATGGCGGCTGAAACTTCACCGGTATAGGCTCCGCTTTCTTTGTCGGCCAGGTTTTCCGCAGCTACTCCGATCTTTGTCGTATCAATTGCGGCGGCTATACTTGCCAAATGAGTAAACGGAGTTCCGATGATCACATCGCAATTCACGGATTTCCCTTTTAAAGCTTCATCCAAGCCTTTTGCTAAAGCCAGACCTTCAGGAAGCGTCGTGTTCATTTTCCAATTTCCTGCAACAATATTCTTTCTCATAATTCTAAAATTAATAATTATATATTAGCATTCATTTTACCTTTTCGAATACGGAAGAAATCATAAATCCATATGGATAACAAAGGTAGTGTAAAACATAATACGATACAAAGCCAAGGAGCTTCTTCTTTCCGAGGAGTCTCCTTCGACTGCAGATAACTTGTTACAATAGCCGGCAAGGCCTCTTCTTCGGGAATATCATTATAATGCCATTTGGCCAGGATCGTACCCCGCTTCATCAGAATAAGTCCCGGATTGGAGCGGATCATCGTCTTAAGCATGACACCGTCCCCAATCAGGAAAGGATAGTCCGCTCCCGTATTGTCAGTCCAATTGCGAATCGCAGCCTCCGAAGAGGCAGTCAGGCAATAAAACGAAATCCCATTCTCATGCGCATAGTCGTACACCGTATTGATTTCATCGACCGGATCGTCATTAGCCTGCTCCAGATCTGAAGAGATCAACAGAAAAAGAGCAGAATCGCTCAATATGGCCTCGGAACGGTCTTCCCCTTCCATCGTACGTACATCAAAGGAGAGAATCGGCGGGACGTATCCCTCTTTCAACAATTCGGTTTTGGATTCGACGAATGTCCATGTACTGTCGTCTACCGGCGCATTCTCCAAAGAAAACTCTTTCTTTACTCCGTCCTTCTCATAGACAAAGGAGTAGGAATATTCATCCTGCGACGCTCCGGCCGGAATCGCCATCTGCCGGGAAATATTCACCCCTATCTTGTATGGACGGAAATCAATCATCGGTAGATGATTGTAATTCCAGGAAGAAAAAACAATGGCAAACAGGTAGGCAAACAAAGCAACCCCCCAGTAAACCTTATAGGAATAGAAAGGCGTAATCCGTTGGTTATATATAAAGACAAGAATCGCAGCCGCCAATAAGATGATGTTTTTCAAGAAAGTCTCCCAATTGGTAATAACCAGCGCGTCGCCAAAGCAACCACAATCCGAAACCGGATTGAACAACGCAAGGTAAAGCGTCAGGGGAGTCATCACACACATGAAAAGTAGAATCAGGAAGGTCGTTATCCGCCGGTAGACCGCCAGCAAAAGACAAACACCCAAGGCAAATTCTGCCGCTAAAAGAAGAAAGGAGAAGGTTACGGACAAGGATGACAATTCTTTCAAACCGAAGGCGGAAAGATATTCTCCAATCTTAATCGCTCCGCCCATCGGGTCGATTCCTTTGACAAATCCTGAAAAGATAAAGACACAGCCGATCAGCACCCGACAAAACTCAGTCACAATTTTCAGGATCATGTCTTTCTTATTCATCGCTCAGCCCTCTCCGAATTCCAATTTGATTAAAGCAAATAAAGCGTAATTGACCATATCCATATAGTTTGCCTCTATACCCTCCGAGATAATCGTCTGTCCGTCGTGTTCCTCGATCTCTTTGGTACGGTAGATCTTCGTCAGGATCAGATCGGTATAAGAGCTAATCCGCATCCCGCGCCAAGCCTCGTCATAATCATGGTTCTTGGCATACATCAGTTCCTTCGTTTCGGTTATATACTTGTCATAAAGCACCAAAGCATCCTCCTTGCCCAAGTCGGCAGATCCGGAAAAGCCAAGAGCCAACTGGATCAGCCCGATAATCCCATAGTTGACAATTGCGATAAATTCAGGCTGGACGCCTTCGCCTACCTTGCTCACTTTTTTCATTTCCAGGCTTCTGATCCGGTTGGCCTTGATGAGAAGTTGATCGGTAATGGAACAAGGACGCATGATACGCCAGGAGGTTCCATAATCCTGCAACTTCTTCTCAAAAACATCCCTACAAATGGCAATGACCGCCTCAAATTGTTTCTTCGTATCCTCCATAAATTTGCGAATGTGAAGACAAAGATAATAAAAACAATAAAGGCATAAATGTGAAAACATCTATGCCTCTTGTGATTTCTTACAAATTAACGTTAGGAGCACCGCAGCGGACGTCCGATTTTCAGGATCGTCGACTTTGTGATTCCGTTCAATTCGCAGATCTTACGAATCGAAACACCATACTTGCGGGCGATAGCATCTAATGTATCGCCGGATTTGATGCGGTGGTAAACGGGTTGGTCCGAAGATTGTGACGCTTTATCCTGGGATAGATCTGCAATGGCGGACGAACGGGCTTCGACCGTAGTGGACACCATTGACTCGTCGGATCCGGCTTCTGACGTTACCTTGTCTTCTTTTTTCGAGTTTCCTTTTGCAATTTCCTCTTTTGGCGTTTGATTTCCCGCATCCCTTACGACGTGCGTACCGCAACGTAGCGATTGTCCGATCCGCAGCCTTGTAGTCGATTTTATTCCGTTAAGCTGGCATAAATGACTTACGCTTGTTCCGTATCTCTGCGCGATCGCTCCTAATGTATCGCCGGATTTTACACGGTGGTATACCAGTTGCTGGTTGGAAGAGGTATAAATATTACTGCTCCGCCCATTGACTTTCACGTTATGAAAAACATAAAGGTCTTTGTGGGGAACTCCATTTTCAAAATCGATAATTTCAGCCGGATTGATCGCTTGTCCCAAGAAACGGGTTTCAAAATGCAGGTGCGAGCCGGTCGAACGTCCCGTATTTCCGCCCAAAGCAATCGGCTGCCCAGCGCGAACAATGTCGTTTTCATCAACCAGGAATTTGGACAAATGGCCGTAGACTGTTTCCAATCCGTTCGGATGGCGCACTACCAAATAATAACCATATCCCCGGCGTTCATAATTCTTGATCCTTATTTTCCCGTCAAATGCTACACGGATCGTATCGCCAACCTCTACTTTCAGGTCGATGCCACGATGCATCCGGCGACGGCGCGGGCCATAGACGGAAGTAACTTTAATCTCATTAAGTACAGGAAGGATAAAGGAAGAACAATCAATTGTGCAGGAATCAGGGAAATGGATATTTTTATTGCGGAAAGGATCGACGAAACGATTATCCCAATCGGAGCCATATAATTCTTCTGCGGGGAACATTAAAGATTCTGTTTTCAGCAAACTTTCGTAATCGGCCTCCTGAATCGTTGTCATATCACTTGCGACAACCTCTTTTTTAAATCCAACGCGATCCGCCATTAATTCGGAAACGTTGTATTCTATCTTTTTTATAGGTGTTTTTGCCTTCGCTGCTTTACGAGTAGAATGCTGTACTCTCTTATTTGGTGCAACCTGGGCTTGTGTAGCAGAAATCATTGCAACAGCACAAGTTAAGAATAGTAATTTTCTTAGTTTCATTCTTTCCTTTTTAATAGAAGTTCTCCCGTGATATGAGTTTTTTATCCGGGAAATAATAGACAAATGTTCTGTTTTATCACTTAATGGATTCAAATATCCAAAATCCAATCCAAAAATCCAATCTTATTAACAAAAAAACAACTATGTAAAAAAGAGCTATTTAGGGAATTCATGCTCCCCAATAACTATACTTCAATAAGTTAGAAACGCTTTATGTTATACAACACAAGGATAAACAAAAACAAGATTTAACATCTTATTGCCATCTTGCTTTATTAACAGCCTCTTAAGAATTAGCTAATCAGTCCCCAGTTGATTTTGCGGCGGAAAAGGGAAGCCAACCGCTCCCTTAAAGGGCGGTTTTGCTCCGAAGTAAGCTCCGGATCCGCATCCAACACCTCATTCGCCAGATCCCGGGCAAATTGAAGGATCTGTCCGTCACTCGCCAAGTTAGCAATTCTCAGGCCGATACCTTCCCCACTCTGCTGCGTCCCTTCCAGATCTCCATGCCCGCGCAGGCGCAAATCGGCTTCGGCGATCTCAAAACCATCGTTGCTGTTGACCATAATTTCCAACCGCTTCCGCGTATCGCTGCTAAGTTTATAGGAAGAAACAAGAATGCAATAAGACTGTTCACTACCCCGTCCGACCCGTCCACGCAATTGATGCAATTGGGAGAGGCCGAAACGCTCGGCGCTTTCGATGACCATCACCGATGCATTCGGTACATTGACGCCTACTTCGATGACGGTCGTCGCCATCAATATCTGCGCCTGTCCGGAAACAAATTGCCGCATCTGCGCCTCTTTGTCAACCGCCTTCATTTTTCCGTGAACCATGCAGACTTTGCATTCGGAAAAGACCTCTTTAAAGACCTTGAACCCCTCTTCCAGATTTTTGTAATCCAACTTCTCACTCCCTTCGATCAAAGGGTAGACGACATAAACCTGCCGCCCCTTTTGGATTTCCCGACGCATAAACTCGTAAAGTTCCGCCTTCTTATTGTCGTACCGATGCAAGGTCTTAACCGGTTTCCTGCCGGGAGGCAACTCATCGATCACCGAAACATCCAGATCTCCGTAGAGCGTCATGGCTAAAGTACGCGGAATAGGGGTCGCCGTCATGACAAGGACGTGCGGCACAATACGGTTCTTTATCCAAAGCCGGGAGCGCTGCTCTACGCCGAAACGGTGCTGTTCATCGATGATTGCTAATCCGAGGGAGGCGAAAACCACAGTCTCTTCGATCAGAGCATGGGTACCGATCACGATCTGCACCTCGCCGGAGGCGATCGCCGGAAGGATACGGGCCCTCTCCTTCTTGCCCGTCGAGCCGGTCAGCAGCTCGACACGCACATCCATGTCTTTTAGGAATCCCTTGATTGTTGCATAATGCTGGTTCGCCAGGATTTCGGTCGGCGCCATAATGCAACCCTGGCAATGGTTGTCGATCGTCAACAACAGGGCAAGCAAGGCGACCAGGGTTTTCCCACTGCCGACATCCCCCTGCAGTAGGCGATTCATCTGCCGCCCGCTCCCCATATCCGCCCGTATTTCACGCATGACGCGCTTTTGGGCGTTCGTCAGTTCGAAGGGCAGGTAGTCTTTATAAAAAGTATTAAAGTATTCTCCGACTTTTGGGAACACGATTCCTTTCAACTTCATCGAGCGAAGCCGGGAAGTGCGAAGGATATTCAGCTGGATAAAAAAGAGCTCGTCGAACTTCAGGCGCAACTGGGCCCGGCGTAACTTTTCAGTCGATTCCGGAAAATGGATATTCCGCATGGCCTCCGTCACCGAAACCATGCGGATCCGTCCCAGAAGGTAGGGAGGAAGCGTTTCGGGAATCTGGAAATTCAAATTGCTCAGTAGTGTATATTCCAGATCCTGGATCGCACGGGAATTAAGGAAAGACTTTTTCATCTTTTCCGTCGTATTATAGAAGGGAGTCAGACCGGAAGCCACTTGTCCCTCCTGAGAAACGGGATCGATCTCCGGATGCACAATATTATAGGACTGGGCAAATTCCGTCGGTTTACCGAAAACAATATATTCCTGCCCGATCACGTACTTGTCTTTTATATAGTTCAAGCCTTTAAACCAGACCAGATCGATAACTCCGGTTCCATCCGTAAAACGGGCAATCAACCGCTTTCCCCTCATTTCCCCTATCGTATCAAAGGACAGGATACGGCCTTTTAATTGAAGATACGGCATCTCTCCATCCACCTCGGACACTTTGTAAAAGCGGCTCCGGTCGACATAGCGGTAGGGGAAATAGAACAATAAATCCTCATAGGAAACCAGTCCGGCTTCTTTCTTCAGTACTTCGGCCTTTCGTGGTCCCACGCCGGGCAAGTACATGAGAGATCGTTTGTCCAATTCCAGCATGCGCTTCTTTTTAATCGGTCCATTCCGTAAAAAGGGCTTCCGCCACTTTCAAATCAAAAGGGGTGGTAATCTTTATATTTTCCCGGTTACCGGGTACTAATGTAATCACTCCTCCATCCGCCTCGACCACCGAAGCGTCATCGGTAAAGTTCGGAAGATCCGCCCGTTCATAGGCTCTCAGAAGGATTTCGGACCGGAATACCTGGGGAGTTTGGATCAGTCGGTAACATTCCCGGTCGACGCTTATGCTCCCTTCCGCCCGGATCTCACGCACCGACTCGACCATCGGGACGGCAGGAACAGCACTGCCCGTTTCCGCCGCCGCCTCAAAGCAGGCGGCAATCACTTCGAGGGAAACAAACGGGCGTACACCGTCATGAACGCCGATCAATCCCGGCTCGACAACGTATTCCAAGCCGTTCCGAACCGACTGGAAGCGGGTATCCCCGCCGGTCGCTATCTTGTGCGGCGCCCGGCAGCCGATTTCCCGGCAAAGCATTTCCCAGTAAGACTGATAGGCCTCGGGCAAGACAAGAATCAATTCCGCCGCCGGATTCCAACGATGGAACAACTCCAGCGTATGCATTAGGATCGGTTTCCCATACATCGGAATAAATTGCTTGGGTAGTTCTCCACCCATACGCATCCCTTTTCCTCCCGCCATAATCAGCACATAGTCCTTCACTCCAGATCCTCCAATACCTTTTTAACTTCCTCGTCCGCTTTGAAAAGCTTTTCTTTACAGAGCTTGATTAACCGGCTGGCTTCTTTCACTTTGTCCGAAAGCACGTCCACGTCCAGTTCACCTTTCTCTATATCCGCCACGATCAACCTCAGTTTCTCGATAGCTTCATTATAGGTTTCTTCTTTTGTTGCCATTTCCTTTTTATTTTATCACTTTCCCGGTATGTTCGCCATCCGTGAAACGGGTAACAAAGATATCTCCCACCCGGAGGGCATCCGCCCGTTTCACAATCTTTCCATCCTTCAGCGTCAAGCTGTATCCCCGCTTCAAAATATAATCGGGGGAAGCCATCTTTATATATTGTTCGGTCAGGTCTAAATAGCGGACCGATTTTGTCAATCCGGCCTGCACATTGTTCTTAAGTCGGTAGTTTATCTCGGCTAACATAGTGCCTCGCCGATTCAACAGCGTATTGGCCGCAGCCGACAGCTTGTTGCCCCACCGTTGCATCAGGGAACGGTTCCCTTCCAGACGATTTACCGCTAATACCGGTAATTGGGTAACCAACAGTCGCAAAAGCGTCTTCTGCCGGGTCAGGAGTTCCGTAGCGGAGCCTAACGCCCTTTCCTGTAATTCCTGCAATTCATCAGCGGTTTCATCCAGCTTCGCAATCAGGAATTCGGCAACAGCGGTGGGGGTCTTCATCCGGGTGTGTGCTACCAAGTCGACCACCGAATCATCCCTTTCATGTCCGATGCCGGTAAGTACTGGCAGCGGAAACTGCGCGCAATGGGATGCCAGCGCGTATGAATCAAAGCAGTTGAGGTCAGCAACCGACCCGCCTCCCCGAAGGATTACCACGACATCAAACAGATCCATCCGCGAATAAATCCGGTCCAGCGCCCGGATAATCGATTCTTCCGTCTTTCCGCCCTGCATGATGGCAGGGAAGAGCTTTACGTAGAACTGATAACCTGCCCGGTTCGACTGCAACTGGTTCATAAAATCTCCATAGCCCGCTGCCGTAGGGGAAGTCACCAGCGCAATCCGCTGAATCAGTAGAGGCAATTCCAACTCTTTATTTAATGCATAAACGCCCTCTTCCTGCAAGCGGCGGATGATTTCCATCCGTTTCCGGTAAAGATCCCCCAAGGTATAGGAAGGATCGATGTCTTGCACCGTAAGGTTGTATCCGTACAATTCATGGAAATCGACCGACACTTTAACCAGTACCTTCAATCCGGAACCAAAAACCTGCCCGGTTTCTCCCTCAAAATAAGGTTTCAACATCCGGAAAGTCCGGCTCCAGATCATTCCCCGGGCTTTAGCCACGAGCTGTCCCGTTACCGGATGTTTCTCCACGAATTCCAGATAACAATGCCCGGAAGACAGATTCATCCGGACATCTGTCATTTCGGCACGGACCCAATAGGTTTCCGGAAGTGCCCGGTGAACGGCTTCCCGTACCCGGGTATTGAGTTCCGACAGGGAACAGGCCTCCCGTTCTTCACGCTCATCAGTTCCGTACAGCATCTTTGCATTCTTTTTTATAAGCTTTATATACATCCGGGATACCATAGCCCAATTCCGCATCCGGTTGCCGGTGCAAATGGGCCGTTTCCTGCAACAGGGTAATCAGATCCCTATTACGAATCCATGGAAATGCCTGCACCAGGCAAACACCCAATCCGGCCAGAATAGGCGTCGAAAAGGAAGTGCCGTTCGAATAACGGATATTACCCGTCGGATCGACGACACAAGCCATCGTACCCAACGCCACCACATCCGGTTTTATCCGGTAATCGGCTGTAAAGCCGACGGAACTGAATTCACTCTTTGCCCGTTCTTCCGTTACGGAACCGACCGTCAGCAAATCCGGCGAATCCGAAGGGAAAGTGATTTTTCCCCACTTGCTCCCCCCTTCATTCCCTGCACTGCAAAAAAGCATGAGCCCGCACTTGGCCGCAGCGCTCGCCGCCCGGCTGATAAAAGCGGTTCGCCCGTCCAGGTCGTTTTGGGTATAATAAAGGGAATCGTCCGTATCAAATTCGAAATATCCCAGGGAAGAGGTGATCACATCGACACCTACGCTATCTGCGTATTCTGCAGCAGCCGCCCAATAATCCTCTTCAATGGGGAACTCCGCACGGGAGTCTTCGCTCTTAAGCAAAAGGTAGGAAGCCTCAGGCGCCGTCCCGATCATGACACCCGGTAGATTGGCGGCCATGCAGGAAAGGACTTTGGTTCCGTGATCATCCTCCCGGTAGACATCGGCGCCGGGAAATACGAAATTACGCGTACCGATCACGTTCAGCGAATCGAAAACTGCCAGACGGTCTACATTCATAAAACCGGCATCAATCACAGCCACACGGACGCCTTTGCCCCGGTAACCGGCCTGATGCAACTTGATTCCGTTCAGCATCTTGATTTGCGATTCGGCATAACCGTACAGATTTTCCAGCGGAACATCCGGCGTCAGAAAACGGGAAGTGTCGGGTCTTTCCTCCGGACGGACCAGTCGGTCTACACCGGCCCATACACATTTGACCGAATCCACGAAAGCAAATCGTTTGAGTCTCTCCGAAGCCAGGCTATCCCGCAACTCCAGCACAATGGTTTGCAGCCATTTGCTTTCGGTCACCGCTGTTCCTCCGGAAGAGAGAAGGGAGTCCTTATAGGCCGGAGCAATCGGAAAATCCGTTTCCGTAACGGGAATGCCCCGAATTGTCCGCCGAGCAACCGCATCCGCAGACAGGAAAGCCTCCGGCTCCTCAACCCGGAAGCCGGCTTCTCCCTTATCACTCAGGTAAACCCGAAAGCAATAACTCTTATCGCTCCAAAGGGTATGTGAGAAAGAAAGAAAGAGACACCCCAAAAGCGTCACTCTCTTCAAAAATTTTAGATATCCCATCCTTTTGTCTTTTCATGGATTATACCGACAAAAATAATAAACCTTTACGAACTCAGCAAACATTACGAAAAACCCGGCCCTACAGAAGTAGGGCCGGGTTCCGTCTATTCATGAAAAAATCAATTAAATGATTGGGATCTCACGTTTAACGCTTTGACGAAGCGATATCAACGTCTCTGTTGCAGTGACTCCCGGTATTTCCTGGATTTTGGAGTTTAACAATTCCATAAGATGTTCATTATCCCGTGCATATAGCTTAACCAACATCGTGTATGGCCCTGTGGTAAAATGGCATTCCACAATTTCCGGAATCTTCTCAAACTCAGGGACGACATCCTTGTACATGGAACCCTTTTCCAATTTAACACCGATATAGGTACAAGTGTTAAATCCCAGGATTTTCGGGTTGATGTGGTAACCGGATCCGACAATCACATTCATATCGATCAATCGCTGTACACGTTGGTGGATGGCAGCGCGTGAAACGCCACATTCTTCTGCTACATCCTTAAAAGGTATCCGGGCATTCTTCGAAATGATACTTAGAATCTGCCGATCCAACTTATCTATTTTTTCCATCTTTAGTAATATTTTGGACTTTATTTGGTTTTCTTTCCATAGATCCTATCAAAAATACAAAAAAAAATCATTCTTTATATCCACATGAAAGAAAAACACACAAAAAAAGAAAGAAAAGCCGGTAAATAGCGCCTAATGCCTACTTACCGCCTTTTCCTATCGGAGGGTTATTCCTTATTTTTTCTTGACTTCAAGTAATTCCACTTCAAATTCCAGAGTACTGTTCGGTTTAATGTCCGGCCCTGCAGCGCGATCGCCATAAGCCAATTCTGCCGGAATCCAGAAGATATATTTAGAACCGGCGGGCATGATTTGCAAGCCTTCCGTCCATCCCTTGATTACCTGGCTAGCAACAAATTCTTGAGGTTCTCCGCGTTCTACAGAACTATCAAAGACTTTTCCTTCCAAAGTTTTACCGGTATAATGTACTTTCACTGTATCATCGGCAGTCGGCTTAACACCGGTTCCTTCTGTGATTACTTTATATTGCAATCCGCTTTCGGTCGTAACGACACCGGCCTTCTTTTTATTTTCAGCAAGGAACTTGTCGCCGGCTTCTTTCTGGGCAGCGCTTTCTTTTGCTTGCGCTTCTACGAAATAAGTCTGCAAATAAGTCTGGGCTTGCTCCGGCGTGATTTTGAAATTGGCGGAATCACCCTTCATTGCGGCTTCGAAGCCAGCCAGTAAAACATCTACATTAACAGGCTCTCCCGGCATTCCGTGCAGGTTTTCCTTGAACATCGCTCCGTTCGCTACCCCGATTGCATAGCTGGCGCTATCTACGGCTGACTTTAGATTGGCACTTTTTTTTGAATCACAAGACGTTGCTGATACACTCAGCGCTACGAGAGCCGTAGCAACTAAAACATTCATTTTTTTCATTTGACAATATTATTTTACTTTACAATATCCAATAGTTCGACCTCGAAAACCAGGGTGCTGTTCGGTTCGATCGCCTCTCCCGCACCGTTTGCCCCGTAGGCAAGTTCCGACGGGATAAATAATCTCCATTTGGAACCGGTTTCCATCAATTGCAAAGCTTCTACCCAACCCGGGATAACCTGCGATACGCCGAAGGTTGCCGGCGTGCCACGCTGAACCGAACTGTCAAAGACGGTTCCGTCGATCAACGTTCCGTGATAATGGCATTTCACACTATCCGAAGCCTTTGGCTTTGCGCCCGTACCTTTTTTCAGCACTTCATATTGCAAACCGCTCGGTAGTTCCACAACGCCTGCTTTCTCCCGGTTAATTCGTAGGAATTCTTTGCCGGCCGCTTTGTTGATTACACCTTTTTCTTCCTGAAGCTTGATAAAAAACTCGTTAATTACTTGTTTTGCCTCATCATAACTGATTTCAGGCTGTCCCTCCATCAAAACATCTTTTATTCCCTTGATAAAATCATCGACGTTCAGGTCATTGATTCCCGAACTGCGAAAATTATTTCCGATACTCAATCCAAGCGCATAACTTACTTTATCCATCCTCTTTATTTAACCGATTATAGGGCACAAAAGTAACTCTTTTAATGATATGGCTTACGTTTTGAACAAAAAATTTCGCTTAATTCCCTCTTTTTAGCTGGAAAAGCATGCTTTTGTCTCAAAATCTCCGGAACGATTTAATTTTTAGCATACTATTCTTTTATTTAAGTTTTGCCAATGGATCCGCTCCCCCCTGTCTTATTGCAACTTACCAATATGAATAAATTATTCATGTTTTTATATAAATCGGAACTACCCGGAAATATTTAGCCTATGCCCTGACAGGAAAAAGAGAAGCAATAAAAATTAAGTGATTTTAATATCTTGAAAGATGTTAATGGGAAAACACAGGACATCCTATGGAGTATTATCGTATTTTTGTATATCCGACCCATAAGAGTCGAACAATATAAAAACGTACTCCAATGAAAAAACTTGTTGTTTTAAGCGGCGCGGGAATGAGTGCCGAAAGCGGAATTTCCACCTTCAGAGACTCGGATGGTTTATGGGAACGCTATCGGGTGGAAGACGTAGCGACCCCGGAAGCATTTGCGACCAATCCTTCTCTCGTTCTCGACTTCTATAACCAACGGCGACGGGAGTTATTGAAAGCCAAACCCAACGGCGGGCATATCGGCCTTGCCGCCCTGGAGAAAGATTTTGAAATGCATATCGTCACGCAAAACATCGACAACCTGCATGAACAGGCGGGGAGCAGCCACGTGATCCACTTGCATGGGGAACTAATGAAGGCTTGTCCGGTGAATAACCTGAACAAGACCTACGACTTATCTCCCGACCATCCGGATATCCATCTGGGTGACTTGGATCCGGACGGGCAGCAACTCCGCCCGTTTATCGTCTGGTTCGGCGAACCTGTCCCCATGATCGAGCCGGCGATCCGTCTGGTCGAAGCCTCCGATATCATGGTGGTCATAGGCACGTCGCTGAATGTATATCCCGCCGCCGGACTGTTGAATTATGTCCGCCGCGGCCAACCGATCTTCTTAATCGACCCGAAAGAGGTGCAAACGTATCGCCGGGATGTGGAATTTATCCATAAGGGAGCCACAGAAGGGGTGAAGGAACTGACCGAAAAGCTAAAGGCTTATCACTGAAGGCATCCAATGATATCCATTTTCCTATCCACATGAAGAGGGATGTGTCAAAAGCTATCGCTTATCCATTTAAAAAATTGATAACTATGAATGCGCTCATTCATAGTTATCAATAGGGGCCGGATTTTCTTTTGATACTCTATGAGAAGTCCCATGATGCGGGCGAAAAATATTTCTCCACTACTTATCGTCAGCATTCCTCCAGTCATCTGTCCGGAAAGGAGATGCCGGAAGACCGGCCGCATTATACAAGTTGCATAAAGGATTATCCCCCCAGGCGTAACGCACGGCGAGCGGATATTCTACATCCGGATGAGAAACGAGCACCTCATCGCCATCGATCGTCGCTTTCGCCCAATGGAATTGATGATCCGGGCCCGCAATGGCAAACCCCTGCAATTCCGAACCGCCTTTTGCCTGAAGAGCTCCGGAGGTTTGTTTGAATTGGATTCTGATCCGGTTTCCTTCAATCCGGTAAGCCTCATAAATCGGCCCGGAGTAAGGAATCGCCTTCCCGTAGGTCTGTGCGAGAGCCGCTAAAGCCAGCCGCCGCCCGACCTCTTGCTTGTTTTTCGGATGGATATCCTTGGCCTCTCCAATGTCAATCGTTACCGCCATCCCAGTCTTTTCCAGGGACAGCGTTTGCAATTGGGCCTCCCGAAGCTCCGCCCAATTGGACTCCTGCGGCTCCGTCTTTCTCTCCATATAATTCGCCAACTGGACAAAATAGAAGGGGAAATCCGTTTTCCATTGCTTTCTCCAATCGCGGATCATCAGAGGAAACAGCTCCCGGTATTGATAAGCACGCCCGGCATTCGCTTCCCCCTGATACCAAATCGCACCCTGGATAGCATAAGGGATAATCGGTTTTATCATCGCATTATATAAGACCGTGGGGCGGTTAGGGTTCTTCGCCTCCTTTTCCGTTGCCGGTTCGGCAAGCGTCTGAACGGCTGTTGCAAAATCAGGCATCTGTTCCAAAGACTTACCGCTGGTCCAAGCCTCAGCAATCGTTCCTCCCCAAGAGGTATTGATCAGACCAATCGGTATATTCAAATTCTTATTCAATTCCCGTCCGAAGAAATAAGCGACAGAGGAGAACTCGGCAACCGTTGCAGGACTACATGCCTGCCAACCCCCTCTTGTCTCCATTTCCTCCTTCGGCTGTACGGCAGTTGCTCTCTCGACATAAAGAAGCCGTATCTGCGGATAATTCGCCGCTGCAATTTCCTGTTCATAATTGAGCACTTTTCCCCAACCGGCTAAAGGCATCTCCATATTGGATTGCCCGGAGCATATCCAAACCTCCCCGATAAGGACGTTCCGAAGCGTCAGCTTTTTCCCATCCGAGATCGTGATCTCATATGGCCCGCCGGCATCCGGAGTCTTCACTTCCACCCGCCAGGTACTGTCTTTCGCCGCTACCACCTGATAAAGCCGTTGATCCCATGAAGTCTGAAGCGTCACCTTCTTTCCCGGGGAAGCCTTTCCCCAAATCGGCGCCTCCGCCCGTTGTTGCAACACCATATTATCCGTAAAAATACCCGGCAAACTAATCTTGGCTGATAAAGGGCAGGAGAAAACGGCCAAAAGAAAGAGGAGTAATAATCCCAAAGTAATTTTTTTCATACATGTATCATTTTTAAGTAAGTTCCTTTTTTATCTGCATTGCCTTGAAAAACCATTGGACAATCTTCCCCCAAAAGTCTATCATGCAAAAATAAACTAAATTTTAACATGTTCAGTAGTACAAGTGAACGTTCTATTATGCTATTGGAATATAGAAGGATGCTTCCGGATAAAATAAACCGGAGTACAACTCCATGCATGGCAATAACTATTCATCGGATAAAAGTTGTAAGGACTGATAATGTCATTATCCGGATCATAAGCTTCCCAAAAGGTATCCGCTCCTTTTTCAATCATTCCTCCCCAAAAATTCACTAAAGCTTCTTTGGCTTCCTTATCCATACCGCAATCGACCATCGACTGTATGTAATAATGATATAGATATGGCGTTCCCGGACGGCAAACATCCGCCGTTGAGGTCAATGCGCTGAGAGCCTGGCGGCCTTCAGCCTTGGAAGCGACTCCGCTTAAGATCATCCAAATCTGTGATGCATAAGATATTTGTTTGTTTTTTGTTCCGACAAAGAGCCCTCTCTTTTTATCATAGAAATTTTTATGGGCTGCTTGCTTCATTCTTTTCACGGATACAGGTAAATCCGCAACCTCTTTTTCTTTTCCAATCATTTTGGCCAATTCGTATGATTCAGCAAAAGCATATATCGAGACTCCTTGGAGGGCGACTTCTTTATACAAGTCACTTTTCCAATCAAAAAAGACCCACCATTCTTTGCAAACCCGCTCAAAATCCATCATACCATCTTTTTGCAAATATTGGCGGACAATGTCGAGTTGCCTTTTGGCAACCGGCCATAAATCCAATACGGTCTCCTGATCTCCGGTAGCAACCAGATAGTCTTTTAGGGTAACATTATACAATAGCGCATATTCAAAGAGAAATTGCTTCGCCTGGGGATGCGGCTGTGGACGTTCAAAAACGGTTGCATTCAAATACCCGTTCTCATCAGCAAGACCGGCTAATAGATATAAACACCGTTGAGTCAGGTTATATTGTTTATATGAATAATTGTTGGCCATTGATTCCAGATAGAGATCTCCAATCCATAGGCGCTGATCTCTTTTAGGACCGTCCTCATATACTGTTTGCATGCATTCTTTTAACGTATTCAATCCAGTCTTATCGATTTTTTGAATAATGGGTGATACAGTAGCAGGTAAAGATTCGGGTATCGTAGAAACCGACGTAACAGCTTTGCATTTCATATCCGAAATCGTAAACTCATAATTGGGAGCAGCAATCAGCTCTATTTTCACATATCTGAATGCCAGCCGGCGCGGGATAGTAATCGTATCGGGGACCGTCATCACAGTAACTATTTCATCCTGTAACCAGGCACGGCTCAGTCCGCCGGGATACGGATCGAATGGGGTAGCCAATTCTGCGGGGACTTCTCCAAAGGTAAACTTAAATCGGGCCGGAGCATCGGGGGTGGTTTGTAACGGGGCAACCGAAAAGGTAAAATAACCGGTCATGTGCTCTCCAAAATCGACAACAACCCCTGACTGTTCTTTGATGGGTGATTTATAAAATAGTTCCATAGAAGATCCCCGGACAGCTTTCCAGCCCTGAAAAGCTTGTTGGTCTTTTACGATATCGACTATATTCATCGGTTTCATATCCGTCTCCACTAATTTCGGAGTGTATTCATGGGCTTTCTCCAACCAATGACGCCGCTCTCCTGCAGTATAGAAATCCTGGGCATAAAGGGCCATGCCCATGGAAAAGAGAATTAATGCTAAATTTAATCTAATGGTCCTTTGTTTCTTATTCATTTCTAAGCAATTATTATCTATTTTACAATTGAGGAAATTTCCATGGGTTCCGATAAGTTGGTTTGATCAGTTTATCCGCCTCTTTGTTATTAAAAGTTTTTTTCAGGTCGTCATAGACTAATGAAGCGCCGACCCGAGCGGAAATATTACCCAAATGGGCATATTTTGCACATAAGCTTCCGTTATCAATCGTACAAGCCGTATCGAAATTACGGCTTTTCATGCAGGAAAGGAAATTAGCGACATGGTCTTTATGGTCTTGAAAATTCGGTAGGGAGTTTATCGCTTCTGCTTTATTTCCTTCCGGTATCACTTCCCAACTTTCCCGATTAGCAACTAAGGTTCCATTCGTTCCTTTAAATGCCAATCCATAATTACGACCGTAAGGACCGGTTTCCGTGCCAGCTACATTACTCCATTGAATAAGGAAATCATCATATTCATACACGACAGATAAGGTGTCAAACGTTTCCGGACTATTCTGAGGATAAGCAAATTTTCCACCCGCTCCTATCACTCGCTTCGGCATTCCTTTTACATTCATCCCCCACAAAGCCATATCGAGCAGATGCACTCCCCAATCGGTCAACAAGCCACCGCCATAATCCCAGAACATACGCCAGGAACCATGAAAACGCTCTTTGTTAAATGTCCGCTTGGGAGCAGGCCCCAACCACATATCAAAATCAACGCCTGCAGGGACCGGACTATCCGGTACGGGCAATGACAAGGCTCCGTAATTAAAATTCGCCCAAACTTCTACCCGAGCGATCTTTCCCAGTTTACCGCTATCTATATAGCGTTTCATTTCATGCCAATGATTTCCACTCCGCTGTTGTTGCCCGACCTGAACCACACGATTATATTTCTTGACTGCTGCAACCATTGCATCACATTCCGCAATTGAATTTGCAATGGGTTTTTCCACATACACGTCTTTTCCTGCTGCACAGGCATCCACTGTTTGCAGGCAATGCCAATGATCGGGTGTACCAATAATAACCGCATCAATATCTTTTCTATCCAATAGTTTCCTGTAGTCCCCATACAATTCGGGAGTTGTATTCCGCAGTTTTTTTATATCCCCCGCTCTACCATCTAAAACCTGTTTATCAATATCACAAAGGGCCACGCAATCCACTTCCGGATGGATAAGAAAATCCGAAAGATCACTCCAACCCATGTTCCGGCATCCGATTAAACCGACTCTGACCTTATCGTTAGCGCCCACCGGATGTGCAAATAGTTTATTATCTCCTAACATAGAGGGAATCGTTAATCCGGCAGCTATTGCTGAAGCCGATTGACGGAGGAATTTTCGTCTTGTTACCATAGTTTTTATTTTAAGATTAAAAATGACAATTAAACCCGCGCTTCAAGGAAAGACTGTTCTTCTTTTAACAGCCCTTCTTAGAAGTAAAAATGGGACTTCCCCAATTTGCCAAAATTTATTTGGCGCTAAGTTAGGATTATTATCGATATAAGTTTGTTTAATAGGCCAAAGATATATTTTCCTATAATAAAGAATAGCCTTTTTATGACTCTCATGGGAAAGTATCATTATTGTGATGGTCCTACCATCTAACATTTTAAAGAGGATCGCCGGATAAATTAGGCAGATAAAATTCGACAATAGCCCAATCCGGGCGGTTGTGGCTCTTGTTTCAACTATAGGTAGAGGTTGTCATTAAATTAATCACAAAAAATAAGGTACGACGAAGTTTTCTGAGGGGGTTCATCCTGTTTTTCACGAAATCGCCATACCAGGAGGCTGTCTAAAAAGCATTGCGCCGACCTGAAAATCCAGTGCACTCAATGAATTGATCCAGTACACTCATTTATAAAATCCAGTGCACTCATTTATGAAATTCAGTGCACTGGATTTTTTCCGTACAATTCACGACTTTTGAGACAGCCCTCAGACTGATGTTATTCGCTGATTAAAGAATAATCTGTCAACATATAGCAAGCTATGCCTTTCGATGTCATTAATGTATACACATAGACTACATCCAGAGTGGCTTTTCTTATGGCCACACCTCCTGTATTATTTCCATTGCCTTCCGTAGTAGAATTATATTCTATAATATCGGAAAATTTCACAATCGGATTACTTAAATCAGAAGGATCAATCACAAAGAATTTATATTTAAAATCACTTGTTATCGAAATTACGGATAAATAGTTCTTATTATTAAAGTTGAAATACAAAGCATGGAGAATGTTTCTGCCCCATCCGCCTTCAGGAAAGATGGCTGTCGAATTATTATTCTCATCCACATATTTTAATACTGTGCTCGGATTGCTTCCACTTGTATGGCCGCTATCGAAATAAAAATATGGATTTAAGGATAAAGCACTTATAGGGAGTACAAGGGAATAGCCAGCTTGGTTATAGTTTTCCATGTCTGTCTCTATAATCTCAGGTATCGGATCAACTATTCCGCCGGTAACTTTCCAACAATTCATTTTCTGGTTGTTATTGGCAGCATAATCGTCTCCTATTATAAATGCATTATTGTTTATATCTCCGACTACTGACATTTTGCGTCCAAACTGCGTATCTTTTCCTGATTGTAACGGATACGTCAATATCAGTGAGGGCGGCTGATCCAATGCCGTCCATTTATATACATAAAACACATTATTACTCCATGCAGATAGAGTTCCTCCTATTAAATTCCCTTCCGAATCATTGGTTAATATAAAAGGAACTTTTTGAGAATCAATAGGACCTACAATACCTTCCATATTAAGTGTACCGGTCCTATTACCTGTTTTACCGTCGAAGATAAGTCCGGTACGTGATAAAACAATATAGTCACCAAATGTAGCCACTGTGTTTTCAGTATTAGAGGTTAAACCCAATTCAGCCAAAGATTTGTACCATAGCAACCTGGCATAGCCTAATCCTTCGTTCAGCCTTTCATATTCTGCAGGCGCTACTGTCCAGACTTTTTGATTTCCGTCTTCTGCTGTTACTGTATATTGTACCTCCTTCGAAAAATCCTGACTTGCCGATCGATCTGGACTAACGGTTGCATAGGGCGATAACTTGAAGGAAGATGGCGTCAGATTTTTCAGTAAGTTAATATCGTAATCAGGAGATATTTCGATGGTTATGGTTCCTTTCTCCTCGTTTATAGTGCATAACAGTCCATTTAGGTTGAATTCCGTTATATCCGTTCCGGTTGCTTTTATGTCAGGAAGCTTGTACAAAGGATCTGAACAGGATATAGAAACTACAAATAGCAGGATATTGACTAATGCCAATCCCACCCATTTTTCACAAGTTTTTATACGTTCCATATGTTTTTAATATTAATTGATTTAGTAATAATAGTTAGATATTCTCTTTTTTGAAAATCATTATCTCATTCCTTTTCAGGGTTATTGTTAAGAGGATCAAGTTCTATGATACAAACACTCTTAGGAGATAATTTAAAATCAATATTGATCTCTCCTTTCCGATAAGAAATCAATTTTTTTCTTCCTTTTTCAGTGATTACAAAAACTTTCCCTGAGGGCGGAAGTCCATATGTATTGGCATTGACATGGAATTTTAGCGGGAATATTTCATCACTTATACTGGCCAATGCAATACCCACCATTCCATCGTCAGCTTTCCAAGCAGAAGAATAAATCAAAGGATATTTATTTTGTAATTCAGTCACCCTTTTTCCTTCCCGTCCGGCATAAATCGACAACTTGGAAATTTTCAGTTCTTTTTCGGGAAATTGCATTTCCGGTGCCCTTACGAATTCACCATGTAGCAAATACTTTAGTCCGCGTGCTCTGACTTTAGCTAATTTCATCAAATAATTAATCTCATCTTCCCTTTCTGTAGCCAAAAAGCTTTTGTAATTTGAAATCATTGGCTGTATTCCCCATGCAAAAGCTCTGGCCTGTTCCATAAGAAATTGTTCGTTAAATTCCTTATCTAAAAGTTGAAGTGTATCGGTCGGAGCAAATTTCTCAGGCCATAATTCGTCATACGGGGGTGTAAGCAGGGAAGAATAACTCCCATAAGAAATAGCATAAGGATGATAGACGGCTTGAAACAAGGGTATGGTTTCCCAACCTTCGATTCCTGCGTATCTCTCTTTACTTACCTGAAGGGTAAGAAACAGATCGAGATAGGGTAACCAATTTTCGCCGACTCCTTCACCCGACAGTACCGGTTTTTCTTCTCCTTTCGACTGAGAACGTATTTGCTCCGTTAGTTTTTCAAAATTCCTCACCCAGTAATTACCCCCTCCTAACGGATGCGTATGGGTAGAGTCAAAGCACATATAACTTAAACAGGCCTGATCCATGTAGATACCGGCGGCATGATAGTTATTGATGGCGCTATCTGCTAAAGAAGCATATTTATTTTTCCAGAAAGAAGTACCTAAGCACATCGTCGTCATTGCTTTTCCAGAAAAGATATTATAAACAGTCGTTATTTCTTTTCCATTTATATCTTTTACCGAATAACGGAATGCATTTTCTTTTTTCCAACTTTCGGTAGATGTTCCCCATTGTATCTGATTCATATATAGTAAAGGCCTTACACCTTGCTTCCTGGCGACTTCTACCTGTTTGATAAATGAAGCTTTACCCTCACGGGGAGGGAAATATTCCGGAAAACCGTCATCATAAGAACATCCATGCCACCAATGCCAAAGTACATTCACCGGTAATCCCAACCTTTTTTTCAGATCCATAGCGGGAGACAAGACTCCTTGCGACTTACCCCGGTTCCAAACCCATAAGGCGGTCTGTTCCGCCCATGACGGAACCAAGCCCCTTTTCAACCGACTTCTTTTAGACCATCCCTGAATGTTTGCCCATTGACGATAATGCTCGGCAGCAGTAATCCAATCTCCTTTAAAAGAACCTACTATGGCCTCATAAGCAGGCGAATATGCAGTAAGGGAAGGATCGAATTCCGGGAAATTATCAATTTGGTAAACCATATTATTCGAAGCATCCAGGCTTATGGCAAAGTTTTTCCGGTAAGACAAGGTGTCGTTACATGATGCATAAAAACCGACTTTATCAGGATTATACAGGGTGAGTAATTGCATGGACATGTGCCCCGGATAGGGCCAACTAAAATATTTCTGATTCGTATTCAAAAAGTAAGAACGCGGATTTTTCAAAAGGTATCCCATCCAACTGGCAACCGCCAGGTTCTCTTCTCCAAGATCTTTCAGGCCGGTGATCTTGGGAAAAATTACTTTCTCGATCTCCTCTCCTTTAATGCTGTTAAGAAATATTTTCCAGAAAGAAAACGATTGATCCTTTTCCAACCTTACAGACACCGTCACTTCAAAATCCGGGTTCTTAACTCCATGAAAATATTGCCAATGCAAAAGTAAAGTTGAAGCATCTGTTTTCTCAAAACTAAAATGCGAAGAAGATGTCATATCGACAGATACTATGCCCGAAGGACCTTGTAAGTTAACCTGCCAGGGAGATTCTACCTTACCAGGCGTTTCCAATAAAGACTGATGGTAAGACAAATCTTCGAACACCGCAAAAGTTCCGTTTTTTTTATCAAAACCTAATCTTATTTTTTCATTTTCTATGTATACGTTTTGATTCTGTTCACTGAGGTGAGCTGATACCGGAGCGGACAGGAAAACACTAATAAGTGCTACCACATAAAATGTAGTTTTTGGTTGTGTTATTCGCATAATCTTTTTCTAATTAGTTGCAATTCGACATTATTTGCCTATTGTTATCTCCTTAAGGATTTTTTTTGCTTCCGTTTACTGATATAGTTCGCAAGGATATCCATTAATTCTTTGTCCATCGGATTATCCGATTTATAGAAATTGTAGATACCATTTCCACCTTCATAATAGGCGATAGATGATTGTTCAAAAGTCCCATTCTTTTCGAAAGCTTTGATATAACTAACTAACCGGCTGCGCATATTAGCCTTGTTGTCGGCCATCGCACGGCTATCAAACTCCATTTCGACACCCATATTCATTTCCCGGGCAAAATCACATGCTTGATCAATGCGTTCGTCTCCGATTTTTGTATCAAAGAAATGATTCGGTTGAATCCAGGCAAAATCGAATTTATATTCTTTCCATTTATCATAACCCCTGGCTTTCCAATAGGGTATCCAATAAAATTTGAGCTTTTTAGAACGAATATAATCGCCAAGTGGTATCAATATGTCTGCACAACGGATGACATCTTCATCCACCCAATAAAAACCTGCCAATTTTAAGTTTTTATATTTTTGTTTTGTATACTGTTCTAAAAAACGGTCAATATACCACTTACCAGCCTCAATCCGGTCTTCTGTTTTAGAAAAATCCATGACTTTACCGTTGATCTCGCCCCAATCCTTTTGATCTGATATCGGAGAAGGGATACCTACTACCAATTTATGCTTGAATCCCGGCTTTCCCAGTATTTTGATTTGTTCTGTAATGCATTGATCTAAGGCGGAGAACGCTTTGTCTTTGGCGAATTGCCTACCTTGTAACCATTCCCATTCACCTCTACGTGCATTCTGCTTGTTATAACCAGGGGCGAAATTCCGTCCTTTACCATCAGTAAATTCCAGAAACAAAAAACCATCGAAAAGCCAATTTACATTTCCTTTCTGATCCTGATGAACCACATAAGGCAAAAACTGCTCTTTACTCCACTCCATTGGACGGTGTACCCCTCCTTGGTATATAAGGACAAGATCGGCAATATCGGTTTTACCATATTGATCTTGCGCTTGAGAAGGCAGTAGGAATCCAATTAGGAAGAAGATGATTAGAAAAAAAAATTTAATGTTCATTTCGAGTCGTTTTAATAAATCGATATACTTTAACCGAATTAGGTGGTACTTTATAGAAAAAGAATGTTACCATCCCGTATTTTGTACCAAATTCTTATTTGTATTTATTTCATCGAAAGGAATGGGCCATAAATTGAAGTATTCTTTGAATACCCGCGTTTGATAAACCGTACGTGCATAGAAACTCGGCGTTGTTGCAGCATTTTTTGTCGTACTGATATTCATTCCATAAAATTCTTTATTTAAGAGAGTTGTACCCATTTTCCACTGGGTTATATCGAAATAACGATGGCTCTCGCAGAAAAGTTCTACCTGACGTTCTTTTAAAATAGCCTTACGCATTGCCGTCTGATCCAGTGATGGGGAAAGGTCGGGTATCCCGGCTCGTTCTCTTACTAAATTTATGTATTTCAGGATATCGGGGTTACCGGGATTATATTCGTTTAAAGCCTCGGCATAGCTTAGATAGAATTCGGCTAAACGATATAGAACGACCGGACGATAAAGTACACTTTTGAAACTGGAAAAAGTAGGATCGACTTGTTTTCTAGGTGTATATCCCGTTTGATTGTGATACCAATTTCCACCCCATGATTGAAAATCAACAATTACTTTCGATTGCGGACACATCTGTCCGTTAAACATGACATCTACATAAAAACGAGGTTCACGATTGATATACATATTATAGGTCCCTTTGGGAGCAAGTAGGCCGGGGTAATCGGAGACATCTTCCCATTCGGTATTTGTTGCATAAAGATCGGTAGTCGAAAATCCGGTTTCGGAATAATCAGGATCTTCTTTAATATCCAATCCGTTTTTAGTAAAAAAAGCATCAATAGCTTCCTGCGTTATTGATAGGAACCCTAAAGCATTCCCATCGGTATAATCCGCACATGGCGGAGTACAAAAACTATCCCAATTAAAATTTTGATTCCCGTCGGTTCTTGCGAATATAATCTCCTTATTGTCAGCGTCAAAAAATGTATTAATCAATGACATGTACGGATCAATAGAACCATCGGCATTATATTCTTTATGCAAGTCGTAAACGCCCAGATCGAAAAGATCTTTGATCGCATCGGCCGCCCGTTTCCATTTTTCAACATTATAGGTCGCATTAAATAACGCCGTACCATCCGGATTCTTCACATCCTTCAAATCGCTATTCCCATTAAATAACGGACGTGCAGCATATAACAACATTCGGGCTCTCACTGCCAGAGCAGAACCTTTAGTCGGTTGGCCGTAATACCAGTTCTTATCATCAGCTTTGAGAGGTAGTGAGGCAGCTATATCTTTTAACTCGTTGTCAAGCCAGTCCACAATTTCATCATAGGGGGTACGCATAACATTCATGTCTTCAGTAAATGAAATCTCATCCAGAATAAGAGGTACCGATCCATAAACCTGTAACAGGTAGGCATAGTAATAAGCCCTCAAAAAACGAACTTCCAGTTTGGCATTATTCATATCTTCTTCATTAAAGTCATTTGTTGTATGTACATTATTTAAGAATAAATGTATTTGCCGTATAGCTGTATAGAAGTAAGTCCAATAATCGCAATAAGTGCTGGTTGGAGAACTGGAAGTCCAGTTTCCTTTTTGAATGGCGTCTGCCCAATAACTCGCGCCGAAGTTACTGGTATAATCCAATTCGTCCGACATGGCATTCCATCCTCCCTGACCAACAGGAGAGCCTCCATACGGATATCCTATGCTCAAATGATTAATAGGAATATATGAGTAACAATTTGCAATCCATCTTTTTATCGTTTTCGAATTGTCAAAAACGACTTCTTGGGTCAGCAATCCTTGCGGTACCTGGTCAAGGTAATCTTCACATGACGTAACCATTGAAAGAGCTACAATGAATGATATATAAAGTATTTTTTTCATGTTTGTAAGTTTTTCAGATTAAAAATTTATATCAATGCCCAAGGCTATAATTTTACTAATGGGGTATGACATCCCATCTGTAGAATTTAATTCCGGATCCCACAAATCTTTGAAAGATTTACTAAAGGTCAATAAGTTCGTCCCACGCAAATAGACTCTTGTCGGGATAATTTTATTTTTTGTTATATTTAGTTTAATATTATAACCGACTTCCACATTTTTCAGGCGGCAAAAACTGGCATCCCGTAACCACCAAGTGGATGGTTGTCTGTTGTTACTATTTGTACCTCCAGTATACAGACGTGGCCAGAATACATCCTGACGTGGATTATCCACTGTCCAGCGATCATCAATATTCGCATAGATGTTTCCTTGGATTCCGCTGGTTTCGGCCGGATAAAAGAAAGAGGAGTTTTTCCCCAACATGACAGAAGTGTTCTTAGCGCCTTGAAAAAGGAATCCTAAATCAAATTTCTTATATTGAATAGTAGCACCGAATCCATATACAATTTCCGGAATTGCAGAATAGCCAATGGCTATCTGGTCGTAATCATTTATCACCATATCTTTGTTAACATCGACATATTTAATGTCTCCTGGTTGGACTTTATTCATAAAAGCCGGCACAGGAATTTCTTCTTTTAAAGTTCCATCTCCATTAAAATCATCATCAGTATACAGCCCCTTGGCTATCAATCCAAAATATTGTCCGTACCGTTTTCCTGTTTGATTCTGGTAAGAATATATTGACTCTGGTTCATCCATTTCTTTTATTTTGTTCCGGGCAAAAGTAAATGAACCGTTTATCGACAAAAACAAAGATTTATTTATTTGCTTGTTAACAATCAGGCTTATATCAACTCCATGATTCGACATTTTACCCACATTGCCATAAGGCAAATTTTTGATCCCTGTCGTTGCAGGTATGGAGTTTCTTCTCATATAAATATCATTCCTGTTTTCCCAATAGTAATCAACATTAAGGTCAATCATATTCAACATCCCAAGCTCTATCCCCACATTGGTTTTTCTCGCTTTCTCCCATGACATATCCGTATCACCATATTCATTAACCCCGACGCCAGTCCAGGTGTATTTTCCATCGGCTCCCCATGAATATCCACTTAATCCCGTGGAAAAAAGAGTGAGATAACCAAAACGACGACTCGCTGAGATCTGATCATTTCCTACCAGCCCGGAAGAGGCTTTCAGCTTAAGTTTGTTCATGTATTTTTTTAATCCGTCTTTATAAAAAGGTTCTTGTGAGATATACCAACCGACGGCTAAAGAAGGGAAAAATCCATATCTTTTACCGGCAGCAAAATTTTCAGAACCGTTGTATCCGAAGTTACCTTCTATAAAATAACGTTCATCATAATTGTAGGTTAGTCGTCCTGCGATACCATTGTTCCGATAGGGTAGTGAGCCGACTTCGCTGCTTGCCGGAGCGATTCTTTCGCCACGTTGATTATAAAGAAGTAGAGCTGAAACATTATGCACTTTGTAAAATGTCCTCTGATAATTTAACTGGGCTTCCAGATAGGTACTTCTTGTACTGGCATTCGTTTCCCCGTTCAGACTTATATAATCTGTACCTTCCTCGCTTGATGTAAAAATTAAATTTCCATCCTCGTCCCGCCCTGTTGCATAATAAGTGGTCGGATTCTTTCCTAGAACCGTTGTTTGATTGTTATATGCATCAAACGAAAAAACGCCTTTCGCGCTCAAACCTTTGGTTATAAAGTCAAGCTTTTGCTGAAGTGAAATACTCGATTCAACCTGGTTTTCTTCATTCATCTGGTAACCCGAATGCGTAGAAGCCATCCATGGATTCCATTGAGAACCCTTCAAATGGGCGTACGAACCATCCGAATAAATTTTGGGATAACTGATCGGAGTTACGGCCGACGCCATTGTGAAAATAGTGGATAGATTATATCCCGGATTTCTTTTTTCTTTATAAAAACCGGCGAGGTTTAGCTGGAACAAAGTTGTTTTGCTCAAGTCGATATCTATGTTACTTCTGAAATTAAAACGGTCAAATTTTAATTCTGATTTTTTATCTTCCATTTCATCGGTTTTCAATATCCCATTTTGGTGTAAATATCCGCCGGATACATAATAACGAATATTTCTACCACCTCCGCTGATGTTCAGGTTTATTTTTTGATCTTGGGCAAAATCACGGAAAACCTCATTCATCCAGTCCACATTAGGATACAAATCAGGATCTTTCCCGGAGCTGGTTTGATCAATTGTTTCTTGCGAATATGTTTCGGGTATCCCGACATTCCGGCATGCTTCGTTGAAGATTTGCATATATTTTACCCCATCTACATAATCAACAAGTTTTACAGGAGCATTCAGATTACTTTCAAATCGAAACTGAATGCTGGGTTCACCGGTTGCACCTTTCTTTGTATTGATCAGGATTACCCCGTTCGCACCTTTTACCCCATAAATAGCAGTTGCGGTGGCATCTTTCAGAATTGAAAAAGATTCGATATCAAGCGGATCCACATCGTCAATGCTTCGTTCAATCCCATCTACCAATACCAAAGCTTGTTGTGAACCCGCATTGAATGTACTGACTCCCCTGATCCAAAAATCACTCTGATCACTACCTGGTTCTCCTGAACGTTGAACAGCTAGTACTCCGGCTAATTGTCCGGCCAGGTTATTACTTAAATTAGCATTCGATGTAATCAGTTTTTTAGGTTCTATGGTCGCAATAGAACCAATGATGCTGGCTTTCTTCTGAGTTCCATATCCGACGACCACGACTTCTTCTAATCCTTGTGTATCTTCCGATAAGATAACATCAATGGTTTTTTGATCATTCACTTTTATTTCTGAAGATCTAAATCCGACATAAGTGAATTTTAGTATAGAAGAACTTCCCGTTATATTTATTGTGTAGTTGCCATTTATGTCGGATACAGTAATGTTATTAGTGCCTACTTCTTGGATATTTACTCCTACTAAAGGCTCTCCGTTTCTGTCTTTAACTGTCCCAATTATTCGCCGGACCTGTTGATTTATTTGGGTAGGAGTTGGGACTTGTCTAACTAAAGCTGTTTTTTTGTAGATAATGATACTTTTTTCATCTATCTTATAAGAAAGATTATTTCCTGTAAGAACACGATCAAGTACTGTGGCGATATTCTGGGCATCCGCATGGATTGATATTTTTTGGTTTAAATTGACTTCTTCATTTCGATACCAGAATGAATATTCGCTTTGCGCTTTTATAGCATCAAAAACTTCTTCCAAGGTCGCGTCTTCCATGTTCAATGAAATTTTAGTGACTTGCGAATAGCTGATAGATGCAGAGGCACAATAAATGGACAAAAGACAAAACAAGGCTGACAATCTCATAATAGTAAGGATTTTACCAAGCATTGAATTAGGCGTGATCCGCCTACGATTTGAAAATAATTTCATATCTTTGTATTGATTTTAGGTTATTAAATTGTGTTGTGACAATGTAGACTTAAAGTCTTTCTAAAACGGAAAATGCGGCAAACATTTTCCGTTTTTCTTTTATCTCTTTCAATGGGGATTCTCCATAGGCTATTTTATTTAAGTTCTTTACTTTCTTCTATATATATCTGATCTTTCTCCATTCGATAGTTCATTCGCCGGTCGGCTGTCATGACACGTAAGATCTGATTTATATTCTCACCATTTACAAAGTCGCCAGTGAAGAGGGTATTCTTTAAACAATCGGAAGCAATATGTATCTTTACATTAAAACTTCTTTCTAATTGCTTAACGATTTCGGCGAGTTTTAGGTTTCTGAAATGAAATTTGCCATCGCGCCATCCGGTATATTGATCAATGTCGACCTTGTGAACAACATATTTATTGCTGCCTTTTTCAAAAGTGAATTGGTATTCCGGATGGATATAAACCAAATCCGGATTTTCCAAAAGTCCGACTCCTACTTTCCCTTCCACTAACGTGATTTCGACCGTCGGATCTTCCTTATATGACTTTACATTAAATAGGGTTCCGAAGACTTTCACGCTGATCTCACCGGACTTCACGACAAACTGTTTACCGGCGTCATGTGTGACTTCGAAGAAAGCTTCGCCATCGACTTCAACTTCCCGCTTACCTGACACGAATGCGGAAGGATACCGAAGGACAGTACCGGCATTCAATAAAACTTTACTTCCATCCGGTAATATGACAGAAGATTTCATCCCTAAAGGATTCATCATTTCTACCAATTGGTTTTTTTGCTGCCTATACCCTTCCTGATAGGAAAAATAACCGGTCAGGCCGAGCACTAATGCGACGGAAGCGGCGGCAACAGCAATCCTCATGCGTAATGTGCGACGGCTTGCCCTCCGGATTCTCCCACGCACTTCCCCGAAGATGGGATCGCGCAGTTCTTCGCCCATCGCTTTCACCTCGGATGAAACATGGATGCAGTCCAGCAAATCAGAAAGTTTTTTGTCTTCCAGGTCTTTCATTCTTTTGTTTTCTTATAATGAGGAGTAAACGGATAAGGAATCCGTTTAAACCAGACCTCCTACTTAACTATATTTAACAGAAGCAAAATCAGCAAACCAAGTTGTGGAAAATAAGGCCTTAACTGGTTGGCAATCTTTTCGAGCGCAATCTTCAATTGTACGCGGATCGTACTCTCACTTATGGAGAGTATTTCGGCTATTTCTTTGGGCTTTAGCCCGTCCTGATGCGTTAGAAGGAAAATGACACGGCATCTCTCGGGAAGTTCGCTGACGAAGCGGCTTATCAGTCCGGATAATTCCTTGCGTTGCAATTCCTCTTCGGGCGAAGGATCATCGGAGGCTTCATACTGCATCGGAATCTCTCCTAATGACGTTTCCCGAAAGCCGGAGGATTGGGATAAATACCGGTTTACTTCATTACGGGTTGCCACGTATAGATACGTTTCCATATTCCGTACCTCCGGTAATTTCTTCCGGGATTGCCATGCGGAAAAAAAAACATTACTGACAACCTCCCGGCAGGCCTCTTTCTCTTTTAGAAGGTAAAAACAAAAACGAAAAATCTGCTCATAATAATGGTGGTAAAAGCTTTCAAATGCCTTCTGATCATCTTGGGAGATTAAGTATATCAGTTGTTCGATTTCCATTACAGTTAACGTTGCACAATATTAAAGATTTTTTTAATAAAGCATTCGTTCTTCTTGAAAATTTACTGAAAGAGATAGGGATGGCATGAAAAAGAGGCTAAATGTATCAAAAGAAAATTCTACAAAAACTCATAACTATGAATGCGTTTGTTCATAGTTATGACTGAAAAAATTGATAGCTATGAATGAATTCATTCATAGCTATCAATTTTTTCAGTTGATAAATGATGACTTTTGACACATTTTCTCCGGCATAGTTTTAGTCTATACCTATTATTTGTAGGCTTCGTTCTGCTGATCTTTCAATGCAGGATTGGCATTGATCTCACTTTGAGAAATAGGCAGAACAATCATGCCGAACGTGCGATCGATCGTCTTTCCGCGTCTGCTGACCGGTACGCCCTGAAAATCATCATTAAATTCGATCGTTTTATTCTTCCTTATCAAATCGAAGAAACGCTGTCCTTCGCAGAAAAGTTCTTTGCTGCGTTCTTCCAAAATCAAATCGTCCGTAATGGTAGCGGCCGTGGCCAGAGGTAATTCCGGAGCACGCTTGCGAATCTCATTTAAATAACCTGCAGCGGCGGCCTTATCCGGAGTGGAAGCATTCAAGGCCGCTTCAGCAGCGATCAGATAGATTTCGGAAAGACGGATAACCTTGATATTAACTGCCGTGTACGTCTCTTTGCCGTCACCATCCAAAGAAGTGCTTCCAAGATACTTATAGCAAGCGCCCTTGCGTTCTATGCCATTATTCACCCAATATTCGTCATTGCCCATCACACCCCAGCGCACATCCGTATTGTCTTCATTCAGCCGATCCAGATAATAGTCGCTTGCCAGGAACCAACCTGACGCAGCGCTTATTTGTCTGAAACGCATCAGATAAAGGCCAAGAGAGGCCGTACCCAGGTCGGATTCCGTATCGATACCTATCTCGAAGATCGATTCCGAACCGTATTGTTTAGTCCATGATGCAACCCAGTCAGCCGGTCCGTAAAGTTTATAGTTGCTCTTTTCTATAATCTCTTTCGCTGCTGCAAGCGCTCCGTCATAATTCTCCATATAAAGTTTCACTCGGGCTTGCAAGGCAATATTCGCATAATAACCGACATATCCGTTTTGAAGAGATTTGTTACTTTCCAAAAGGGATTTCCCTGCCTCCAGATCGGCGAGAATCTGATTGTAGTTTTCTTCCACGGAAGCACGTACCGGCTGGGCGTCTGCACCAAGCGTCTCTGTTACATTGGGGACTCCGTAGGAAGACTTATTATAATTATAAGGCAGGCCGTACAGGCGTACCAAATCAAAATATATAAGCGCCCGCAAGGTCAGGGCCTGTCCTTTATAGAAGGAGAAACCCTCTACCCCCTCCGTTTCCAAACGCTCAATATTTTCAAGCAGGTTATTAATCTGCATAATACAATAATATCCTGTACTCCAAAATCCCGAATAACTGTTACTTGTCGCCGAATGATTAAAAGAGTATAGGGCATCCAATCCCCGGCCGGCGGAATAGATCGTCAGGTCTCCCCCTTTGGCGTCTCCGTACATTATAAAATTCCGTCCGTAATAGTTGGATGAACTCATCCCTCGCATGATACCGTTCATCACCACTTGCGCATCTGCAGGGGTTGCAATAGCCGTTTCCGCATTACCGGAACTCGTGGGTTGCATATCCAGAAAGCCATCGCAAGATGAAAGCCCCAGCACTCCAAGAGCGGCAAAAAGAATTAAAGATTTAATATATTTCATTGTTCGTGTCCTCCTTCGTTAAAATTTCAACTCAATACCGAATACAAATGTTTTTCCATAGGGTGTTTCCCAACCGCGGGTCCCATACTGGTTCACCTCGGGATCGGCTTCCTTATATTTTGAGAAAGTCAGCAAGTTGGAAGCGTTAAAGAAAAGACGGGCGTTACTGATCAAAGCCTTGTTTGTCCATGTCCGGGGCAGATTATATCCTAAAGATACATTTTTCAGACGCAGGAAACTGGCATCATGCATCTGACGGGTGCTATACTGCATGGCATCCATGAGGTCCATACCTGAAAGCGCCGGCTGCGAACCGTTCGGATTATCCGGAGTCCACATGTTTTCATAATAACTCTTCGAACGGATCCGTTCCCAATAATAACCGTCATCCGCCACATCTTTATAGGCCCCGTCATATAATTTGCCGCCAATCTTGTAAATAAAGTTTAATCCCAGGTCAATTCCTTTATAAGAAACATTCGTACTGAAACCGCCACTCATCTTAGGCATGGCATCTCCGATGATCTTGTAATTGGCCTTATTGTAATCATAGGTAGCCCCCCGACCGTTCAATTCAAAATCCCCGGCATTGGGGTCATCCGGATCGTTCACATAATAAACGCTTTTTCCATTCGTCTTGTCAACGCCCGCCCATTCGTAACCGTAGAAAGCAAGGGTGGATTCTCCCTCCTTATAAAGATATTGGGCACGGCCATCCCCTCCCGTCGGATCATACCAGATAATATCCGCTCCATTATAAAGCTTGGTCACTTTCGATTTAATTAAAGCCGCATTTGCCGAAGCGCTCCATACGAAATCCGCGTTTCGAAAAATATCTCCGCTTATTTCAATTTCGACCCCTTTATTATTTATTTCGCCGATATTCTGCAAAGTAGAAGAGAATCCGGTTACCGTTGAAATAGGAACGTCCTGCAAAAGATCTTTGGAATCCCGGTTAAAATACTCTACCGATCCATGGAGGCGTTGTCCGAAGAAGCCGAACTCCAGTCCGATATTGGAGGTATAACTTGTTTCCCACGAAAGGTTCTTGTTAGCCAGCGTCGTGATGGCTCCGCCCGGACTACCCATATATTTGCTGGTATAAGACATCAAATTCATATACCCATAATTACTGGAGGGAAGCGTACCGTTTACGCCGTATGAAGCACGAAGGCGTAAATCGCTGATTACCGGATTGTCCTTGAGAAAATCTTCTCCCGCTATTTTCCATGCACCGGCCACCGACCAGAAATCGCCCCAGCGGGTATCCGGACTTAAACGGGAAGAACCGTCACGCCGGTAGGAAGCGGATGCAAAATAACGTTGATCGTAGTTATAATCCAATTTGGAAAGAAAGGAAACCATCGCATATCCCCAGTCATACCCGGCGGCAGAAAGGGTTCCGGCCGTGGATACCGTATGTAACGTACTGGTTGGAAGTCCTTCGCCCGTGGCACGCACAAAGTCCGTTTTGTTCTTCTCGGCTTCGAAACCGGCTAAAGCGCCAATGGTATGAACGCCGAATTTGGCGTTATAGTTAGCTGTAGTGGAAGAAACCATTTTTTCATAAATAGTACGCATTTCGTTCACGCTCCCGCTGGTAGACGATCCGGAGAAATGATTGGCACTATAATACAAATGGTCTTTTACCGCCGTATTATCGTATGAAAAAATAGAACGTACATCCATGCCCGGAAAAAGATGAAGAGTCAAAGTCTCGATGGCGGAAATACGTGTGTTAAGAGATTCATTTTCCCACTCCTTATCATAATAAATTCCATTCTGGGCATAGCTTCCATAACGGATCGTCCATGGCTCTCCCGTTTTATAGTCGGTAGGCCAGTAAAGCCCCCATAATAAATTACGCGTTTGCATGAAATAGTTTGCCCCGGTATTACGCGTATCATTATAGCCGCTTTTAGAGGTACGCGAAAGACTGACATTCGTATCGAATTCCAAGAGCTTTCCGACCTTCTGGGATAAATTGAGACGTCCGGAAACACGATCGAAACTGTTGATCTTTAAACGTCCTTCATCTTTCGTATAGGATAAAGAGGAATAATAATTCGTAATATCCGTGGCGCCGCTTACCGCCAAGTCATAGGTTTGGTACATAGCGGTACGGAAATAGGCGTCTTCCCAGTCATAATATTTACCGCCCCGCCCCGAATTGTCATATTCCGTGATGGCTACGTTTTCATAAGCTCCCGGACCGGAAGTACTGAAAGCATAGCCATGTTTGTTAAACCGCGTATTTAACTGGCCTAAAGCATAAGCACTTGCTTGAGCATCTGTCTCACCCCTGCCAGTCGTACGATAGTCATGGAAGATTGTATACAGCATATTCACCTGTTCCTGCACTCCTGCTATTTCATAATTATCGGTAGCCCAGGATGGAGTAAACCCCATTGTAGCTTTCAGGCTGACAACCGGTCTCCCTACTTTCCCTTTTTTCGTTGTAACCAGAATCACACCGTTTGCAGCACGCGAACCATATAAAGAAGAAGCGGCGGCATCTTTCAATACGGATATTGATTCTATGTCTTCAGGATTCAAAGAATTCATTACATTATTCGTAGAATAGGTATAATCACTCATCTGACCGATATTTCCTGAAACTACAGGAACTCCATCTATCACATAAAGAGGTTCATTACTTGCATTAATCGAACCGTTTCCCCGAATCCGGATGCTTGGAGTCGAGCCCGCCTGACCGGACGAATTGGTTATCTGAAGTCCGGCAACTTTACCATTCAAGGCATTTTGGAAATTGGTCGTCGGCAGATCTTTAATAGCATCTGATTTGACTAATGAAGCCGAACCTGTATAGCTGCTTTTCCGGGCCGTACCATAAGCTACGACCATTACCTCGTCCAACATCTCGGCGTTGGACTTCAATAGAATCTGCATTTCTCCTTCCTTAATCTGCATTTCTACTGTTTCCATGCCAAGGAATGAGACACGCAATGTCTTTGCGTCACTCGGTATGCCTGAAATCGAAAACTTTCCATCGATATCAGTTACGCTTCCCCGCGTTGTTCCTTTTACCAATACAGAGGCCCCTATAATCGGCTCTTTATCTTCCTCTGAAAGCACCCTTCCGGTGATTTTAGATGTTTGGGCCTTCATCCCTACTATAACCATTAGAGAGATAAAACATAAGATCATTTTTCTCATAAAACACAGATTAAATTTAACCTACCGGCACACTTTTTAATATATCTCTGCGCAAAGATAATCATATTATCCAAATAGAAAGCATTTTGTTTGTTTTAAATTCATTTTAGTCGCTTTTTATGATATTTGAAAACCTTTTGTCGCAAAAACAAGCAAATAAACTCCTTCCGAATGGTCACTAAATGAGGAATAAGAGAGAGAGGTTGTTAACTATCTACAATTTGATTTATTATTAAGGTAAACTTTTTCACATATCCAAACGGAAAGATTCCAATTTCCACCGGAGAAAGTTTGAAGAATGGGCATAAAAAAAGGTTATTTTGCCGGGCAAAATAACCTTTTTAACTTTTTCACTATGATTTATTCTTATTTCTCTTTTTGGGTAAAGAGTACCATTTTTATCTTTAATTGATTGGCTATGTCAATAACATCTACAACATCCTGAAGATTCAGGGAACGATCGGCCTGGAGAAGGACATTCACTTCCTCACCTTCTTTTTTGGTTGCAAGGATAGCGGATAGCTCCGGTTCGATTTGTTCGAATGTTATTTCCTTCTTGTCGATGAAATAATGGCGATCCGCCGTAATGATTAGATTGATGTTTTTCTTCAACGCCACCTCGTTGGAGGTTTTGGAATTAGGTAAAGCAACACGAATAGCAGCCGGCGTAATCATCGTCGAGATAATCAGGAAAAACAACAGCAAGAAAAACATGATGTCGTTTAACGAGGCGGTATAAACCTCCGCACTTCTGGTTCTTCTACGTTCTATTTTCATATTCTCCGCTTTTTATTCTTTCCTTGTTCAATCCTCTTCCGCCTCGACCTCGGCGATTTCTCCCCTCTTAATCGAGCGGATGGCTTTCAGTATTTCATTGGAGTCTTTATCGATTCCCAATACAATCCTGTCAATCCGGCTATTTAAAAGGTAATAACCGGTGTAGGCGATAATACCTACAAAAAGACCCGCTCCTGAACAGATCATCTTCTGATACAATCCATCCGAAATACTCGCGATACTGAGATCGTTTGTAATCGAAATATTATAAAAAATCGTGATTACTCCGAAGATAGTTCCCAAAAAACCCAGCATCGGTGCAATGGAGGCTGTAATTCCCAGATAGTTCATCTGGCTTTCCATAATCGAGATCTGTTGCCGGGCCTCTATTTGCATGGCATCCTGTATCGCTTGGTCATCACTTTTATATTCCTTGAGTCCGGCGGCGACTACTTTGGCCGAAGCATTCGAACGTCCGTGACAGAATTTGACGGCTTTCTCCGGTTTCTGCTCTTGCACCAATTCCCATACGCGCGAGAACCAGACCGGATCTTTGGATCCCAGCCTCTTGAGCACTAAACAGCGGTCGATGATAACGTATAGTGACAACAATGACAATAAAAAGAGAGGCAATAAGATCCATCCTCCTTTTAATAAAAGATCAAAATAACTTTGAGTCACTACCGGTTCAGTTGCGGCCGGAGGTGTCAATTCTGCCGACACAGCTTGAAGCAATATTAAAAGCATATTATCCATAGTATTTAAATTACCTGTACCTCACGACAAAATCCGGCAAACATTCTACGGGGAATATTTGTCGAATTCAATCGCAATCCTATTTATTTTTATCCAATTTTAATAATTCCAAATCCTGTTGTACTTATATATTCATAGAAACAACTAATCAAGCCGATTACAACAATACCCGCAAGCGATATCACCAATGAAGTCTTCAGGTACTTATCTGTTTGAACAGTCTCAATCGGAGTATTGTTCGGCGTAATGAACATCGCTTTAACAACTAATAAATAATAATATAAAGAAATAACGGTATTCAATAAGGCCAAGAAGACAATGACCACCTGTCCCTGCTCCATCGCCGCCATGAAAACAAACAACTTGCTAAAAAATCCAGCCGTAGGAGGAATACCTCCTAACGAAAACATGGCAATCATCATTGCCAATGACAATTTGGGATTTGTCTTGTACAAGCCGTTATAATCCGTCATATTTACTTTCCCTGTCTTGTTTTCAATTGCCGAAATGACTCCGAAAGCAGCGGCATTGGAGAAGATATAGACGAAGATGTAATACATGGTAGCCCCCATCCCTTGCGCTGTTCCGGTAAAGGCGCTCAGCATAATGTAACCGGCCTGCGAAATAGAAGAAAAAGCCAGGAACCGTTTCATATTCTTCTGGCGAATCGCAAACAGGTTACCGATCGTAATGGTCAACAAGATCAATAGCCAGAACATTTGCTTCCAGATTTCAGCAAGAATAGGGAAGACAGTATATAAAATAACCATCAATGCAAAAACAGCCGCACCTTTGGAAATGGTAGACAAATAAAGGGTGACATTTGTCGGAGCTCCCTGGTAAGTATCGGCCGCCCATAAATGAAACGGCACCAAAGAGATCTTGAAGCAGAGCCCCGATAGAAGGAAGATCATCCCCATGATAATCAGAGGCGAGGCGCTTATGCTTGTCGTCAGATCAGTATAATATAATGTTCCGCAAGCGCCGTAGACAAAAGAGAGTCCAAAGATCGTAATGGCGGAAGAGAAGATGGCGTTAAAGATGAATTTGGCGCCGGCTTCGGCCGAATGGTGAAAAAACTTATCAAAAGCGACCAAAGCGGCGATCGGCAAGGAAGCGGTTTCAAGCCCGATATAAAACAGAAGGAAGTTTCCGGAGGAGATCATCAAATACATTCCCATCAATGTCAGCAAGGTCAAGAGGAAAAACTCTCCCCGTTTAAGCACCGATTCCGGTTTGGATAACCATTCGTTCGCCTGCAGGAAAATTATGAATACTCCGATATTCAAAATGCATTTTATTGTGATCTGAGCTGTTCCCGTCACATACATGCCGGCAAAAGAGCTTCCCGCATCCTGAAAGAAAAAGCAAACGACCGTATGTACCAGAAACAAGGTACATGCTATGGGGAAATAGTATTTTTTAGCTTTGTCTGAAGCGAACAAATCATAAAGCATAAGCAAGGAAAAAACCGCCAAGAGTGACAATTCGGGCTTCAACAACAAGTAATTACTTAAATCCATCTTATCTATTAATATTACAACGTTTACAAACTATTCTTCTTTACTGTTCAATGAATGTAGGCCAAACTCGATCCGATCAGATTCGAAATCCATCCGGGGAACAGTCCCATTCCTGCTACACAAGCAATCAATGTAATCACAGCTAATTTTTCATACCAGACGGCATCCGTCAGCTCCTTATGATGCTCATTGATCACCGGGCCGTATAATATTTTTCCAACGACTTTTAAAATATAGACAGCGGTCACCACAATCGAAGAAATGGCTATGATCGTGAATATCCGATAGAACAATTCGGAATGTTGGAAAGCGCCGACAAAGATGGTCATCTCTGCCACGAAACCGCTTAGTCCCGGCAATCCCAAGGAAGCAAGGCCGGCGATTACATAAGCCACCGCCAAGAAGGGCATGATCTTCATCAATCCCCCCAGTTCACGAATATCCCTCGTATGGGTTCGCCCGTAAATCATGCCGATTAAAGCAAAGAATAAGGCAGTCATCAATCCATGGGAAAGCATTTGCATAACAGCGCCGGTCATCGCCGTATGATTCGCCATCAAAATGGCGAACAATACGAGTCCGCAGTGACTCACAGATGAATATGCATTGATATACTTCAAGTCATTCTGCGCAATCGCCCCGAACGCTCCATAAAGAACGCTGATGCCTGTCAGGATAATAAATATCCAGGATAATTCGGTAGCCGCTTCGGGTAAAAGCCGCATGGCAATACGGAAGCAACCGTATCCGCCTAGTTTCATCAGCACCCCGGCATGAAGCATGGAAACCGCGGTAGGTGCGGAAGCATGACCGTCGGGAGACCAGGTATGAAACGGGAACAAAGCGCCTAAAACGCCAAATCCAAGGAAAACCAATGGGAATGTCCAATGCTGAACCGCTCCGTCAATGGGATGGTTATGCGCTATTTCCAGTATATTGAACGTAAAGTCTCCCGTAGGAGAAGTTGCGTAATAAATTCCGAAGATTCCGACCATAAGGAATGCGGAGCCGCCCATCAACATCAGGGTCAGTTTCATTGCCGAATATTCTTTTCTTCCGGTTCCCCAGAGGCCTATCAGCAAATACATGGGGATCAGGGCTATTTCGTAAAAGAAGACCATCGTAAACATATCCAGTGAGATGAAGAATCCGTAAACTCCAATGGAAAGCATTGTCAGCCACATGAAAAAGTCCTTGGTCAGAGGTTGCAGGTTCCAGGAAGCAAATGTCCCCGTCAATACAATAACAGCCGTCAGGAGAATCATTAAGACAGAGATACCGTCCACTCCTATGGCATAATGAATATTCAGGGATTGATACCATACGGCGTCATAAGTAAAAAGCATTTCGGCTGTATTCCCGGCATTGCGTTCTGCATAAAACAGGAACAGCAAAGCCAAAGCCATAACTATATTAATCAACGCACCGGTCAGTGCAACGGTACGAACCTGTTTAATCTCGCGGCAAGGAATAAATGCCAGCAACATCAATGTAGGGACGAGAACAAATAACGAAAGAATATTCATCTTTTTATCTTTTTCTATCTATTAACAAATCAATTGCCAAATACTGAAAGTAAATCCGATGATCAGAATCAATGCACCCAATAGATATACAAAGGCATATTGCTGGATTCTGCCGGACTGAAATCCTTTGATTGCTTCCGAAGTCGCATTCGTCACATAAGCCAGTGAGTTCATGAATCCATCCACAAAACGGCGGTCAAAACGGGCTATCGGAATGGAGATCCGGGCAAATATGATTTTCCGGGTTACAAACAGCCAGAGTTCATCAAAATAGAATTTATGATAAGCTCCGGTGTACAACCATTTTATCTTCTCCACAATCTGATCCGGGATGGATGTCTTCTTACGATACATGACGAAGGCAATGGCAATTCCAATCACAGCCACCCCGATGCTTAATCCGGCGACAAGCGGATCGATATGCGCTTCGAAGGGTTTCCCATCCGTCGTTATCAATTTTGAGAAAGGCACGAAACCGGAAAAAGCGGAGAATGCACCCAGAACAATTAACGGAATCGTCATGGAAGGTTCCGCTTCATGCGGCGTATGATGATAAACTTTGTCGTTTTCGTAATGGAAAATCCGGAAATAGAGACGGAACATATAAAAGGCGGTCAAACCTGCCCCAATAAACAGACAGGCAAACAGAAACAAATCATGGTGGAAAGCAGCCGCCAGGATTTCGTCTTTTGAGAAAAAGCCGGAGAACGGTGGGATACCTGCAATCGCCAGACAGGCGATAAGGAATGTCCAACGTGATATCGGCATATATTTTTTCAAGCCTCCCATAGCATCCATCTCATTGCTATGCACGGCATGAATGATCGCGCCGGCTCCAAGGAATAACAGAGCCTTGAAGAAGGCGTGTGTAAACAAGTGGAACATGGAGGCCATATAGCCCAATCCTTCATGACCGCCCCATCCGGAAACACCCAGCGAAGTAATCATATAAGCAATCTGGGATATAGTAGAAAAGGCGAGTACGCGTTTAATATCCGTTTGTGTACAAGCGACAACCGCCGCGAAAATCGAAGTAATACCGCCGACATATCCGATAATTGTCAAGACCTCCGGCGTCTGGAATACATAAATAGGGAATAGGCGGGCTACCAGGAAAACGCCTGCGACGACCATCGTCGCAGCATGGATCAAAGCAGAGGCCGGAGTTGGGCCTTCCATGGCATCGGGTAACCATATATGAAAAGGCATCATGGCCGATTTACCTACGCCTCCCATAAAGATAAGCATCATCGCCCAGGAAAGAACCGAAATTCCCAGGAAAGAGGCTCCGGCAAAGGAGGCGAAGACAGGGGAACCGACAGTAGTAAGAACTTCGAAATCAAACGTTTTTGTATAGAAAGAAAGTACCAGGATGCCGACCAGAAAAAAGAAGTCGGCAAAACGGGTCACTATAAATGCTTTTTTGGAAGCGGCAACCGCAGAAGGTTTCACATAATAAAAACTAATCAGTAAGAAAGAGGAAACTCCCACCAACTCCCAGAAGATATACATCTGGAAAATATTAGTCGCAACAACTAACCCCAGCATGGAAAAACTGAAAAGAGACAAGAAGGCGTAATAGCGTTGAAAACCAATTTCTCCCTTCATATAGCCTAAGCTATAGATATGTACCATTAACGAGACGGTAGTAATGACCACCAGCATCAAGGTTGAAATAGGATCCAAATACATTCCCAAATCAATATGCAAAGTATCTGTGAAGCGAAGCCATTCGAAATGGAAAACATTGATTGCCTGATAAGCTCCATCCGCTCCGGTTCCTACAACAAAGAAATATTGGTACGCAGTAATGTAGGCCAATATCGTAATAACAGAAAGTGAGATCGTACCTAATGTTCCGGCCACAATCGGCTTCATATATTTCCCGAAAAGGCCAATAATAATGAAAAATATTGCCGGAAACAGGAGGATCAGTATCGAATAATTAAATGTATCCATATCTAATTTTATAGCCTTTTGAATTAGTTTTTCATTTCTGTTATATTCTCATCAATATAAATGCTCTTCACATTCCGGTAAATATTGATGATAATCGCAATCGCAACCGCGGTCTCCGCTGCAGCGATACCTATCGCAAACAAGGCAAAGAAAAGTCCTTCGTGCTGCTCCGGATATAAGTAACGGTTAAAAACGGCAAAATTAATATCCGCTGCATTCAACATCAGCTCTATCGAGATCAAAACCATCAACATGTTCTTCCTGGAGAGAAACCCATAGACCCCGATAAAGAACATGAGTGTGCTCACTATGAGATAAGCAAACATGGGTATCGGCCCTCCCGATAAAAAACTTGTAATTAATTCTCCCATAACTATATCTATCTTTTATTTTTTTCTTGCAATCAAAATTCCACCAATGATACAGGCAAGCAACAACAAACTTATTGCTTCAAACGGCAACATGTATTGGTATTTTCCCGTCCCCATCAGAGTCATCCCCAAGTCCTTCATGTCAATCTCTCCCTGGGCGATGTATTGGTATGCACGGCTTACATTATAATAAATGATATGCCCGCAAATGGCAATGCCTGCCAAAGCGGCAAAAGCCGAAATGATCATTCGTTTCGGTTTTTCATATTTTACTTCAGCTCCGGGATGGTCGGTCAAAAGAATGGAAAAGACAAACAAGACCATGATTCCTCCTGCATAAACGGCAACTTGCGCCGCAGCCAGAAAATGGTATTCCAGTATTAAATACAAACCGGCCGTTCCCAACAGTACAAATAACAAGTAAACGGACGCACGAATGATGCGTCTTTCCGTAACCGCCAACAGGGAAAAACCAACAATAAAGAATGCTAAAATGTAAAATATAACTTGCTCTATCATGATGTATGAATATCCAATGGTTATTGTTCTTTCTCTTCTTTTTCTTCTTTATTTTCTTTCACCGGCACATTCACTTCCGCTTTAGGCTGAGGCTTTGCTTCTCCCTCCGTCTTTACCTTCTCTCCACCGTCCGAAGGAACCACAGCCGGAGCCGGCTTCTTTACAGGTGCTTTCTCCCGCAGCTTGGAACCTTCATGATTTAATCTTTCAAGAAGTTTGGAACGAGTAAAAACGGCGTTCTCAAAATGATTGCTGAATAGAATCGCATGAGAAGGACAACTAATTACACAAAGGTTACAAAAAGTACATTGCCCTAAATCGTAGAAATATTCATCCAACACTTTCTTTCTCTTTCCTTCCGGCGTTTCAATCATTTTCGATTTAACGGTAATTGTTCCGTTCGGGCAATTCATTTCACAGATACCGCAAGCGGTACATGCATGTTCGTTATTTTCATCATGCGGCATGACCAACTCTCCCCTGAAACGGTCGGAGATGACAAGCGTAGCCCGATTCTCGGGATATTGCTGGGTTACTTTCTTCGTAAATAACTCTTTAAGCGTAACAGACATACCTAACAGCAACGACCCGATGCCCTTAAATATACCCGTAAAATATTTTCCAACTGAACTCATATGATGTATATCAATCTATTCTTATTTAATATATAATCCGAAAACGACCAATACCGCCATCACAACAAGATTCACCAAATTGATCGGCAACAGATATTTCCACTCCAGATTTAACAGTTGATCGATCCTCAAACGGGGGAACGTCCAACGTACCCACAGACTTAAGAAGATCAATACGCCTGTTTTAGCAAAAAACCAAACATAAGAAGGAATCCAGTTCATCACTTCATTGAAGCCGTTCCATCCTTCTATTTGGACAGGATTCCATCCTCCCAAAAAGACTGTTGTTGCGATACCCGCAATGATAAACATATTCAGGTATTCCGCCAAATAAAAAAATCCGAATTGCAATCCGGAATATTCCGTATGATATCCGGCCGTAAGTTCCGACTCCGCTTCCGGTAAATCGAAAGGCCCGCGGTTTGTCTCGGCATGGCCTGCGATCAAATAGATCACAAAGGCAATCAGCGCCGGGATATGTCCTCTGAAAAGATTCCAATGGTATACGTAAGTCTGACTTTCAACAATAGTAGATAACTGCAAAGAACCGGAAAGTACGGCAATTGTCATCAGTGAAAGGCCGGCCGATAATTCGTAACTTATGAATTGCGCGCCGCTTCGCATGGCTCCGATCATCGAATATTTATTGTTGCTGGACCATCCGGCTAATAAAACGCCAATAATACTCAATGAAGAAACTGCGATCAAATAAAATAGACCGATATTAAAGTCTACAACGTGCAGCCCATTACCGAAAGGCAAAGCCCCAAAAGTCAACATGGAAGAAACAATAACAAAGAATGGTGCCAGGTAAAATAAGATCTTATCTACATGATCTATCGGAATGATTTCTTTTAAAAGAATCTTAACCATATCCGCGACCGACTGGATGATTCCGTATTTCCCCACCCGGTTTGGTCCTAAACGGCACTGGAAAAAGGCTGTAATTTTTCTTTCTATATAAATCAAAGCCAATGCAATCACCGCATAAGCCAGCAATAAGACAAGTCCGATCAGCACAAACTCTATTAAGAGTGCCCCCCAATCGGGCATAAGGCTTCGGAGCATACTATCCAACCAAGCGGTTAGCTTAAAGAGTTCCAAGGGATGTGAAATTTCCAACAACATATATCTTTCTTGCTTGAGTAAATATTCTTATTAACGGTCAATATCCGGGATAACATAATCCATCGATCCTCCGATACCAATCAAATCTGAAAGTTTTTCTCCCTTACAAATCAAAGGCATAATAGAAACCAATGCCATTGAAGGAGAACGGAATTTCAAACGATAGGGATTCTTGTCTCCATGGCTTTCGATAAAGACGCCAAAGTCACCTCTTGCCGTCTCCACCCGTTGAAAATATTGGCCTTCCGGTATTTTAATGATCGCCTTGGTCTTCGCCTGAAAATCTCCTTCAGGTATATTATCGACCAACTGTTCAATAATTTTCAAAGATTCTTCAATTTCATCCAAACGATTCAAATAACGCGCATAGGAATCACATTCTGTACGGATAACTTCTGTAAATTCCACCCTATCATATATTGAGTAAGGGAGATACTTCCGCAGGTCGCAAGACCAGCCGGAGCCTCGGCCGGCAGGACCGGTAACTCCATAAGAAACGGCATCTTCCTTTTTCATTATTCCGATTCCGACCATACGCCCTAAAGCGATGACATTGCCGGAGAATAAGCGGTGATACTCTTTCAAGCTTTCCCGCATATGAATAATAAAGGCCTTTGTATCTTTTTGAAAATCCTTATAGATATCAAACATGACTCCGCCGACTACATTATAATTAATGATTAATCGTCCGCCGGACGTCTTCTCAAAAATATCAAGGATCATTTCACGTTCCCGCATCCCGTAAATAAAAGCTGTAATGGCTCCCAAATCATTACACATACAAGCCCAAGCTAATAAATGCGACTCGATACGGTTTAATTCATCCATAATAACACGAATATATTCGGCTCGTTCCGGGATCTCGATGGAAGCGGCCTTCTCTACACACATACAAAGGGCATGCCGGTTGATGTTTGCCGAGAGGTAATCCAGACGATCTGTAAAATGAAGTATTTGCGGATAAGTCAACTTTTCGCTTAGTTTCTCGATTCCCCGATGGATATAACCGCTATGGACATCTATTTTTTTTACGATTTCACCTTCTAAAGAGGTCCTGAAGTGCATCACACCGTGCATAGACGGGTGCTGCGGCCCTATATTGATAATATAGTCGTCTTTATCAAAGACCGGAACTTTTTCCTCTTTCAGCCCGTTGGGAGTTTCTATAATGCGTGGAGCCACATCCACAATCTCCTTGCTTTCAAGGCTCAGAGGATTGATAGCCGGATCTTCATCATAATCTTTTCTAAAAGGGAAACCATGCCAGTCGTCGTTAAGAATAAAACGACGCATATCCGGATGGTTAATAAAACGGATTCCGAAGAAAGCGTACACTTCCCTTTCATTCAGGTTTGCCGTTTCCCAAATATCCGAAACAGTATACAATAATGGATTTTGACGATCCTTGACGGCTGTTTTTATCAGAAGTTGCTTCGATAAATCAGCAGAAGAAGAGAGCAAGTATAATACTCCTAAAGAATCCCCCCAATCCATTCCGATCAGTTGGGACAAAAAGTCAAAGGGTAATTCCTTATTATCATGAAGAGTTTTCGCCAGAAGACGCAATTGGTCTGCTTCAACAGTAACGGTTAAGACTTGCTTGTCTTCAAGAATAGCCTCAGGAACGGCTGCCAAAATAATCTCTTTTATTTTTTCCATTATTAATCTCCCTGCCTGAAAATTCATTTATTGCCTTTAAAGAGAAAACGTTCAACTTTAACCTTTCGCTGCAACTGCATTAATCCGTAAAAAAGAGCTTCCGGACGCGGAGGACAACCAGGTACATAGACATCGACCGGGATAACCTCATCCACTCCTTTTACTACATAGTAAGAATTAACAAACGGCCCGCCGGAAATCGCACAACTTCCCATGGATACGACATATTTAGGCTCCGCCATCTGGTCATAAACACGTTTTAACAGAGGAGCCATTTTATTGACGATCGTCCCGGCAACAATAATCACGTCTGCCTGCCTGGGGCTGTTTCGGGTGACCTCCATCCCAAAACGGGCCAAGTCATGCCGCGCAGCGGCAGCAGCCATAAATTCGATACCGCAACAACTCGTCGCAAAAGCCAGAGGCCAAAGAGAATTGGAGCGTCCCCAATTGATCAAGTCATCCAAAGCGCCCACAACCAAGTTCACACCATGTGATCTGAGTTCTTCAACGTACTTTTCCAGGTATTCGTTGTCTTTGAACTCATCGTATGCTATGCCTTTTATTTTTATGTTTTTCATTCCCATTTCAAGACTCCTTTCCTCCACGCATAAGCTAAGCCTAAGCCCAGGATAAATAAGAAAAAGATTACACTGATCAAACCCGGCACGCCAAGTTCGCGAACGACAGTCGCCCATGGAAACAAAAAGACCGCTTCCACATCGAACATCAAATATAAAATCGAATACAAATAATAGCCTACTCGAAACTGCATCCAGGAAGTGCCTTTAGTGGGTACCCCGCATTCATATGCTTCACCTTTTTGTGCATTGAAAGACCTTGGAGAAAGCAACAAAGCCAACCCTAAGCCCGCACAGACTAAAAACATACCCGTAATAAGAACAACTAAAAATAAAGAAGAATTCATACGGTAATCTTATAATATCGGTTTTTGTTATTTTCTTGGCATAAAAAAAGACTTTTACACTATAAAAACACAAACTAAAAATGTATTTTCTTTTTCGACGGCAAAGGTAAACGTTTTTTTATGACTAACAAAAAAAACCGCCACTCTCTCTATTCAAGAAAAAAGGGCCTGTCTCTTTACTTGACAGGCCACTTTCAGTTTATATGATTATTACTTTTTCCCTTTCAACTGTTCCAACACTTGGATTGCAGTAGAATCACCGGGAGATAATGAAAGTATTTTTTCCCAGTAGTTGATGGCATTGTGTTTGTCTTCTTTCAGATAGAAATAATATCCTAAATATTTATAAGACTCAAGCAACATGTCTTTACTTCCCTCATCATCTCCTTTTTTGGTAAGAACTTCTACCAATTTTTCATAATAAGGTCTTGCCAATCCGAGTTCAGTATCAGGATCTAATAATGAATTAACGCGAGCTCTATAAAAATAACCCGTATAGCTTTCCGGTAAACGTTCTATTACGATTGCGAAAGCAGAATCAGCCGAATGAAGATAACTTGCACTCAGTGTTTTAATCTGAGCGGCATCTACTTTGGAAGAATCAATATTCGTGGCAGCGTTCAAATAATAATAGCCTAACTGATAATAATTTTTTGCTTCGACATTTTCGCCAAGAAGTTCTATATACTTTTTATAGGCCTCGGCTGCCTGAGCATTATCTCCACTCGCTCTGTATAAATCTGCAATTTCAGCATATATTTCGGAAGATTCCTTATCCACTTCCATCGCTTTCTTATATTGTTCCAAAGCTTTGTCAAACTGTTTTGCTTCTTTTAGAAGGATAGCATAGGTCGTATAGTCCTTTCCGATATGTTCTTTTCCATTGCTAAGTGAAAAGAATTTGTCTGCAACCGGCAGGCCCTTTTCGAATTGTTGCGTATCAGCCAAGTTATACATCAATAACCGGTTTAAAACATAGTTATCCGGTTCTTTACTCAAACCTTCTTCCAGGAGCTTAATCGATTCATCATACTTTTTTGCAAAGTAGAGGACAGAAGCGTAACGGGTAATATCTTCGACGTTATAAGTAGAAGCAGCAAAATATTTCTGGTATGCTGCAATAGCATCTTCCCAATGTCCAGACGACGTATTAATCTGACCTAAGTATTTATATGCCAGCACATAGTCAGGATTCAACTTTATGACCGTTTGCAGTTTTTCTACAGCCAATGCAGGATGGATGGATTCATAAACCTTCGCACTCTTCAGATAACCCAACACATAGTTGGAATCGAAATAGATCGCTTGTTCGTATCTCCCTGCCGCTTCTCCCGGATTGGATTTAAATAAGATATCGCCTTCCAAGATATAAATCCCCGGATATTTTTTATCATACTTCCGGGCGTCTTCTATTTTTGCTTTCGCATCTTCCAATAATCCGTTTTCAAAATAAGCACGTGCAATAGCTACATTGACTTCCGGACTCTTCTTGTTTTTCTTCAACGCTGCAGAAAAAGCATCTTCGGCTGCATTCTTATTTGTTTTCAAAAGAAGCTTTCCTTCGCCTACTTTATTCAAAGGATATTCAGGATCAGCAGACAACCCTTTTGCATAATATGTTTTAGCATCCTCCAATTTACCTTGTGCAAAAGCAATCTCTCCTAAATAGTAGTTGGCTTCCGCCGGCTTTTGCGACAATTCTTTCTCGAAAATTTGTTTTGCAGACTCATATTCGCCCATACTGAAATATTCAATGCCAATATTGTTTTGGGCTGTTGAAAAAGAGGTTACCAATAGGGCTAAAAGAGTTGTAAATAAATACTTCTGTTTCTTCATTTTTCTAATTATTTATTATTTATATTATTTTCTACTCGAATGTCTCTTTCAATGAAATTAAACGGGTAGGCCTTGTGGCCGGAACCAAACCGGCTTTCAATATAATCCGCTGGCCTATATCTCCTCCCAAAAAATGGGTAAAACCTGCCGGGAGCCCTCCTCTCACATCTGTAAGTATCACATAAAGATTCCGGACAAGCGGATAAAAACCTAATTGCAAATAGGCCGGATAGGGTTTATAGCTGTTATCCAAATCCGGGTCATCGTATGAACTGACTGATACAACCCGTACCTTTTCCGTAAAACTGAGATTCGTCGTATCTCGCGGATTACTGATCCAATTTACGCCGATAACACCTAAGGCATTCGGTACTTTCGACACATAATCCAAGACATCTGCATTCGAAGGTTGTGAGACTAAACGGTCGGAAAGGGGAATCCCCTTCAATATGGAATCCTTTACAAAGCGAATGGTACTCGAATTCGGATTATCAAAGACCACCTTTACATCCCCTAAGTCTGATTTTCCTTTCAGGCTCACTTCGCTCCAACGAGTAATCTCACCGGACATTATTTTTTTCAAAGTCGATACGCTAATCAAGGTATCCACATTTGCATTATTCACAATCAATGCAACCCCGTCAGTTGCCAGTTTCTGAACCCGCGGGATTTGTTTGCGTTCCCTTATCAGATTCATCTCATCGGTAGATAGTTCTCGCGCCGCCAATATTAAACGCACACTATCTTTTAACAACAAATTAATGGCTTCCACTTCATTTGTAAAAACAGGAGTAATTTCCGCATCCGGATTCATCCCCTGAAATACGGCAAGCTCCTCTTTCACGATAGGAGCGTAACATTCATCACAAACGATTGTAGCAACCCCGCTCGTGGGAGTATCCGTCCGTGTTATCTTATTCCTTCTACAGGATGAGAAAAGCACAATTATCAATATAACAAGAGCTAGCGATAGCTTTCTCATTTATTCCTCCTTTTATTTTCAACCTTTATTCAACTGTCAGAAGTCAAATTTTCCTTTCTGCCTAAACAATCGAGTCAGAATCTTCCTTTCCAAATGCGGTAAGCTCGGTAAATACCATATAATAGAAAGACAATACCGAAAATGATACGCAACGCCAATGGTAAAATCGCCTCAAAAAAAGCGGTAAAAATCAACAGATAGGCCATTCCTCCATAGATAACGACCATCAGGACTCCCCAGATTAATCCCCATTTCGATTTTTCTTGTTGTATCATTCTTTTTTAGGTAAAAAAGAGAAGACATTTACTTATCAATGCCTTCTCTTTTAATTATACATTAAAATTACTGCAACCGATATTGCACTGGCAAGGTAAAGTAAACCGGAACATTACGTCCGTTCTGCTTACCCGGAATCCATTTAGGCATCGATTGAACAACGCGAACGGCCTCTTTATCACAGGAAGGATCCAACCCGCGTAATACTTCCACGTTCGTGATATCTCCTGTTTTGCTAACCACAAAGCGAATGATAACACGTCCTTGGATACCATTTTCCGCTGCAATAACGGGATACTTCAAATTCTTTGTAATATACTTCATCAATTCAGCATCACCTCCGGGGAATGACGGCATCTGCTCTACTCCGACATACGGTTTCTCTTCTTTTTCTTCAACGATCACCTTATGTTCTTTCAAGTCTGCGATGTCCACTCCTCCTTTTTCATCCGTACCTTTGATATCAGCCACAGAGATCTGAATCTTTGTTTCCATCAAATCTTCCTGTGATTTCATCTGGTCTTCTTCGTTCACTTTATCATCATCCGTAATAACAGGAGGCGTAAACTTAATTGTACTCTTCAATGGAGGTGGCGGCGGAGCTTCTTGTTGACGAATAATGTCTTGCTCCTTGATCTGTTCCTCCAATTTCACGTCGGAAAGTTGAGTTACCTCAACCATCTGCGTACGTTCTTTCTTTGGTGTAACTGTTTCGATCAGTGTCGGCAGGACCGCAATGAAGGCAGCAAAGACTACAACAACTGCAAATGCGATCATGTGTCGTTTGGAAGACGATTCACGCAATTTATAGGCGCCGTATGTTTTGTTCTTACCCTCAAAGACAAAATCACACCAATCTGACGAATCCAGTCGAATTTCTTTTGACATTTCTTTTTTCTTTAGATGTGATTAATTATTAATGCTTAACCGCAGCTGCCTGCTGTGTTAAAGCTCCGCTCTTCTGCAAATTCTCCACCAGGAAGTTATCGCCATCGGTCATTTCCACTATCGCATAAACACCAATACTGCAAATGGCCATTTCATCCAATATATCGACCAGATTTCTGAAGGTCGATCCATCGGTAGGCTTTATTAAAACAACCTGTCCATCCTTACTTGCACGAATCTCCTTAGCCTCTTTGTCGAAATCTTCATTAGAAATCTGCTTGGCATATTTCTTTTTCCTTAATTCCTGCATTTTACGGACATTCTCAATATTTCTTTCCACTAACACCTTGCGGATGCCTTCCGGAGAAAAATCGGTCTCTTTCAACGAGGTATAATCATCATAATCCGGCTTCCCAAAATAATAATAAACTTTATCATTTTCACCTAAGATGACGGTTATAGCCTTCGAGTCTTTTACCTTATTCTTCTCCTCTTCTGTCATGTCTTTTGTATCCTTTGTCGGTAAAACAAGTTCCATCGTCTGAGGTTTGCTCATCGTGGTACAGAACATAAAGAAGGTGATCAGCAACATGTTCATATCAACCATCGGTGTGAAGTCAACCCTGAGTTGTTGTTGTTTGGGTTTACCTTTTTTTCCTCCATCGCCGCCTGTTTCTATACTAGCCATGTTTTTCTGTTTTTAATTTGATTAAACTTATACAGCATGTTCTCTGCTTTGTTGCTTAAAAGCCCTCAGGCATTCCTTTCAAGTTTGTAACCAAGTTAAAGCGGTTTTCCTTGATATCCTGCAAGGTACTCATCACTTGCCGAACCAACGGGTAGGGAGTCTCCTGGTCAGCCTTTACTGCGATCGTCAAATTTTCATTGACATCCCTTGCGTGCTCTACCCACCGCTTAAATTGATTATTCGTACTATCAATCGGTATGCCTCCCGTCTTCAAGACATCATCCTGCTCATCCATCGAAAGATCCAGGAATTTGGGAAGCGAGGCTACCGGAACCCCAATCGTAGTCTGATTAATGAAAGATGCGATCTGATTATTCGTGAAAGTAATTCCGTAATCTTTACCAATCAATTCCAATACTTCCCTCTTATCGCTCGGTCGATCCAAGTTTAAAAAGATTTGTCCTTTGGGAGTCACTAATACAGTTAAGATATTAGCCTCCGGTATTTTAATCTCGGAAACGGATTGGGGCGTTATTACCTGCACCGGTTCCTTAGGAATAAAAGTGGACGTCAGCATAAAAAATGTCAGCAAAAGTACGGTCACGTCACTCATCGCAGTCATATCAATCCAGACGCTATGTTTCTTTGTTTTTACTTTTGACATACTCGTTCTTTTTCTTTATTATGTTCCAACTATCCGGGGGTTTATTTGCCCGGTGAGAAGAACCAATACTTATTTGTGAGTTGTTGTATAAGTCTGACCGATTGCGAAACCTACTTCGTCAACTGCATTGGTAAGATTTTGAATTCTACCGGAGAAATAAGTATAGAATATGATAGCACAGGCACCGGTCGCGATACCCATTGCGGTATTCAACAAGGCTTCGGAAATAGCGGTTGACAAGGCAAGCGAGTCGGGAGAACCTTCCTGGGCCAATGCGGCGAACGCACGGATCATACCAAGCACAGTCCCCAAAAGTCCGAACAATGTACCCAAGCTGGAAATAGCCGCGATAATATTCATATTCTTTTCCAAATAAGGTAATTCCAAGGTCGTTGCCTCTTCAATCTCCTTCTGGATGATCGCTGCTTTTTCATCGTTATTCAAATTGGTTATTTTCTCTACATCTTCGTAACGGATCAAACCGGCTTTCAGGATGTTAGCAACAGAACCTTTCTGATCATCACAAAGCTTGCTTGCTCCTGCGATATCACCTGCTTCAATCTTTTGCTTTGCAGAATACACAAATTTATCTACATTTCCTTTTCCATTTGCTCTGTTTAATGCAAAAAATCTCTCAACAGAAAGAGAAAGTACGGTTAAAAGAAGAGTCATAACTAGAGGAATAACGACACCACCTTGATAAAGCGTACCGAAGACATTACCTGTCAGAGGATGTCCTTTTTCATCAAAATTCCCCGGATCTCCACATATTCCGAAGAAAAACACACACGCTACAATAAAACACCCTGCAATAATAAATCCGGCAGAAGCTCCTTTAGATCTCGTTTTTACCTTTGTTCCTTTTTTTGTTTCCATAATGATCAATAATAATTGTTAATTAATTGTTTATTCTATATTACATTCATCTATTCATTTGTTATTAAAGAGTAGTATCTAAAGTTTCATATCCGAAACAAAAGACTTACGTGCAAAATTAGTAATTGATTCATGACTAAAGGCGTCTTTAACAATTATTATAGGAAGTGACTCTTCCTCCTTCCCCTCGACTACACAACTCTTTCCTTTCCAATAAGAAATAAATCTATTGAACACATTTGCAATTGCCCATAAAAACAACTGATAAAAAAGGGGACTTACCCCGTTTTAGAGCATTCATCCTTTGATGCTACCCGATTAATAGTGATGACAACAATTGGCGTACATACTTTCCCATGATGATAATAGATCTTTCGTGGCGAAAGTTATTAATTTAATCAATAAATTGTACGCTATACTCCCTAAAATAATTCAATCAACAAAAAAAAACCTAAATATCCCCATTTTAATGGCAAATTTCTCTCTGAAAAGGACTTTTCTCCCTTTAGAGAAAGCTTTTCTCCCCATCTCTTCCTTTCCGTTTTTCAAACCGGATAGCGGAGCAATCCGCTTGATAAAATCGGAACCCCAATCCGGAAAACAGAATAGGGACACAAAATGAATCCGGATGAAAGAACGTTCAAAAGGCAGAGACGGAGGGAAAAACAATCTCCGAGATTTTAGTAATATTTGCACTCAATGTGTTAAAATACAAAAAATAGAACGGTTTATTTATTCCATACGCGGGGAGCCGGCACCTTAGGCAACGGCTTCCGGCTTTTAAGTTCCTTCAGTACCTCCTCGATGGCACGGTCCAATTGCTGGTCTTCTCCGTTCCATTCTTTGACCGGATCATTATCGACAACGATATCCGGATCAACGCCGTGGTTCTCGATAATCCAGTTTCCTTCCACATCAAAACTGGTAAAGAACGGTACGCGCAAATCCGTTCCGTCGATGAAGGGAAGGGAACCGCTAATCCCGATAATGCCTCCCCAGGTACGGGTTCCGATCAGTTTTCCTAATCCGAGGGCCCGGAATCCCCACGGAAAGAGATCCCCGTCCGAGGCTGAATACTTATTGATCAGACAGACTTTCGGGCCGACCTGCACAGCATCAGGTACGGTTCCGACCCGGCTCGACCCGCGTCTCATCGTCATCCGGTAAGGTTCCCGCGCCAAACGCTCCAGAATCATGGGGGACACATTCCCTCCGCCGTTCGCCCGGTCGTCAATAATCAAACCTTCTTTATCCAGTTGCGGATAAAAATGTTTGGCAAATTCATTCAGGCCTTCCGGTCCCATATCGGGAATATAAATATATCCGATCTTCCCATTCGAAGCTTGATCGACTTTCTTCATATTATTCTGCACCCATTCGTAATGATACAGGGAATATTCTTCTTCCAAGGGACGGATAACCACTTTGCGGGCTCCGCTCAACTGGGGTTTGTCGTTGATGGAAAGTTCCGTCGGAACGTCCGCCTTTCCAACCAGGAGTTCGAAAAAGTTCTTCACCCCGTTAGTGGGAACGCCATCTACGGCTACGATGAATTCTCCCGTACTGGCCTTTATACCTGGCTCGGTAAGAGGCGAACGCAATTCCTTACTCCAGGAAGCGCCGGTCAAAATCTTTTCCAGGCGGAAGAATCCGCTCTTATCCCTCGATATCTCCGCGCCGAGCAGTCCGGTCTTAATGCGTTCCGGCCGCTCCAGTTCACCCGGATTGACATAAGCATGTCCACATTTTAACTCGGCAATCATCTCGCCGATCACATAATTCAGGTCCAGCCGGTTTTTCACATAAGGAAGCAGGGCGGCATACTTTTTCCGGATAGCTTTCCAATCCAATCCATGCATATTTTCGAGATAAAAGCCGTCCCGGTAGGCTCGCCACGCTTCATTGAAGATTTGCGCCCATTCCTTCGGATAATCGACCGGGATTTGTAAGCCGGAAAGATCGACCGCATCGGTCAGACTGATCTTCCCGGTAGGAATGGAGGTCACATAAAGATCGCTCCGCCCTTTCAGGAAAAGCGCTTTCTTTCCTCCCGGCTCTATCGACATGTTGGCATCCGCCACCAACTCCTCTTTCTGCTCCTCCAAATCATAGACAAAAGTGGAGCGTTCCTTCCCATAATAAACCTTTTTTCCGTCGGAATAAAAATTGCGGTAAAAAGCAGGTGCCAAAGGTAGCTTCACGATCCGGTCGCTCAGGCCTTCCGTGTCGATCGTAACGCTGACGGCCGGCTTGGCTGCCTCTTTCTTTTCTTTGGAGCCGGTTTCTTCCTTTTTGGCATCCTCTTTTTTCTCTGCCGGATCTTCCGCATCCTTCTGAAGGAACGGAGAAGGAGTGCCCTTCGCCAACAAGGCCAGATAAACGCCGTTCATCGTCGTATAAACATGGTTCCACTCCGTTTGCCCGTAGATCGGGTCGAAGTCGCGCGCAGATGTAAAGACCAGATATTTCCCGTCGGTACTGAAGGTCGGCGAAAAGGAGGAATACCATTTGTCCGTCACCGGATATTCTTTCTTTTCTGCCAGGTTATAGACATAAATGACGCTGAAATCATTCTCCGCCGGTCGCACATAAGTCACCCAGTTGTTGTCGGGAGAGAAACCAAGCCCGCGCGGTTCACCCAGCGGGTCCTGCAGGATTGTCGTTATATTCTTAGAGGCGACTTCCACTACCCGGATCCGGTTTTTACGATCCGTATAGGCAATCTTGCGGGCATCGGGACTCCATACGAAATCACGGATGTAAGTATCGTTGTTCTTTGTGAGCGCCACCGGTTCGCCTCCTTCTGTTTCCTGGAGGTACAGTTCCGTTTCACCGGTCACGTCCGAAATATAAGCGATGGATTTACCGTTCGGCGCCCATTGGGCATTCCGTTCGTTTCCTCCCGGCGTACGGGTGATGTTCTTAGTCACTCCCTTGCCGGCCGCGACATTGAATACTTCTCCCCGCGCAGTGATGGCCAACCGCTCTCCTCCGGGCGAAAGGCTGGCGCTCCGCAGATAATCCGCTCCCTTTTTAAATTCACTACGGGCATAAACATTATCGGAAGCAAGCGTGATATTTACCTTCACCACCTTTTTGGTAGTAGGGTCTAACGTATAAATATAACCACCGTTCTCGAAAACAAGTATTTTCCCGTTCGAACTGGGAAACTTTACATCGTATTCGGTAAAATCGGTTACTTTGGAGATTTGCTTGCTTTGGGTATTGTAAACAAAAACATTCATCGTACGGTCGCGATCGGAAAGGAAATAGATTTCATTGCCTATCCACATCGGGAAAATATCCTGCGCCTTATGATTCGTTATATTTACAACCGACTGCTTTCCGGCATCATAGATCCAGATATCGTCAGCCATCCCCCCCTCATAATATTTCCAAGTACGGAACTCACGCATGACGCGGTTATATGCCAATAGTTTACCGTCAGGGGAATAGCTGCAAAAACCGCCTTCCGGCAAAGGAATCACCTCTGGCATTCCTCCGGTCTTATCAATGGTATACAGACGACCTTCAAAACCGGAGCCGATCCGGTTCCGGTAAATGATCTTCTGTCCGTCAGCCGTCCAACCCATCACGATATTATTCGGTCCCATCCGGTCTCCCAGATCGTCCCGGCTATTCGTAGCCGTATAGGAAAGACGAAGCGGCTCCCCTCCTTCGGACGGGATAGTAAAGACTTCCGTATTACCATCATATTGACCGGTAAAAGCAATCGTTTTACCATCCGGAGAAAAACGGGGAAACATCTCGTATCCGACATGAGACGTCAGCCGTTTCGCTTCTCCGCCCCCGATGCCTACCTTATAAAGATCCCCGGCATAAGAAAAAACGATCTCGTTTCCGTTTGTCGCCGGGAAACGTAATAGGCGGGCTTCCTCCGGCATAGCCTGCAGCGAGACGGCAGACAGCAGAAAAAGCCCCAGTAAGTATTTTTTAATCATAAAAATTCAACTTATCCGAATGAACCATCTTTAATACTTTGCCTGAAGTACATCCACAGAGAGAGATTCTACCTTTCCGTCGATCGCCTTGACAAAAGCCTGGAAATGCTTGCTTGCATTATGGGAATCAATCGCCGCCTGCGATTTCCATACCTCGATAAAGGTATATTTGTTCGGATCACTTACATTTTCGTACAGACCGTACGATACATTTCCTTCTTCCTTGCGTGTTTCCTTCACTACTTCCTGAAAGATTTTCAACAGTTCCTCCTTATGCTCCGGTTTGATTATAACCGCCGCAACAATTCTTAATTCGTTCTCGTTTGCCATTTTATTTTGTTTTTAATAAATGTATCCAATACCTGATTAATAATTCAAATATATCTTGTTTTCCTGAAATAGCAGGCATTTATTATGCCTTTTCATTTAAAAGTCACTGACAGTCCCGACCACCAGGAAAAGTCCTTCTTAGTGATCTACCCGGGCACGCAGAATAATCACAGGTTCCAGCGGCCGATTTCTCACCGAAGTGGGGCTGCTTTCAATTTTACTCACCACATCCATACCCTCCACGACTTCTCCAAATACAGTATATTCTCCATCTAAATGGGGCGTTCCGCCTTCTTTCATATAGATTTCACGCTGCTCATCGGTAAATAGAGTCTCCGTTTTACGGGATTCCGCTTGCTTTTCCGCTTCGGCTAAGATACCGGCACGTAGTTCTGCCAACCCGGCTTTATTGCCCTCTCGGTATAAGGTTTTCATCGTATCCCGCTTTTGGGATTGAAGTTCGTTATAAATATTTTGTTTCAACCGTTCATAGCGTTCTTTTTGCAAAGCATCCAACCCAAACTCCGAATACTTTTCACCCGTCACTATATAGAACTGAGAAGCGGAAGAGGCTTTCTCCGGATTGGTATCATCCCCAAACCTGGCAGCAGCCAAAGCGCCACGCTTATGAAAACGGGCAGGCATCCGAAACTCAGCCGGTATCGTATAATCCAAAAAATGCCCCGTAGCCGTATCTCCTCCCTGAATCATAAAGCCTTTAATCACTCGGTGAAAGATCTTGTCCGTATAGAATCCTTCATTCACTAACTTTATAAAATTATCGCGGTGTAAAGGCGTTTCATCATATAACCTCACACGAATTGTCCCTTGGTTTGTCTCAATCCGGACCACGGTCCCTTTTTCTTTTGTACACATCGTTGTTGCTAATAAGATTAGTAGAAGTAAAAAGAGTTGCTTCATATCTTTTTTACAATTAAAAATCAAAGATAATGATTTTCACTGATAGAATTCATCACTCCTTCTCTTGCAAAAAAATCGCACGTCCTGTAAAAAGAATGGAAATAACGTCTATTACAACGGAAACATAGAGGTATCAGACTCCAAAAGGCGAAAAACAGACAATAAAGGAAGAAACCAACACAACCATCCGGCGTCTTTCCATGACCGGTGCATATTGATTCAGATAGCGAATAAACTTATTTATTTTTATAATCAAGGGCCTATTTCTTCTTCAGTAAAGATAACAGTTCCGAAGAGACATGCCTCTTATAACGAACAGAAAAACGAAACAAAAAACGTCACGCTAAAATCGATCAGTATTCCATGGAAGACAGCTATAAAGACATACTCTTTCCCCGAATAACGGCCAATGACCGGCAAGGTCGTATCCATAGTCGTCGCTCCTCCCGCACAGATAGGGGATAAAGGGCCAAACCATTTAACAAGCAAGGGGGCAAATAACAAGGTGATGATTTCCCGGAACAGATTTGCCATCAAGGCGATTGTCCCGAGTTCCGCCGCCAGTTGAGGTCCAAGGGTAGCCGTCTTCATCTCAGTTATTAAAATGGAAGACAGGGAATAATAGGCGAATCCACTCCCGACTGCCATACATTCAAACATATTCCATTTTGAAAACAGGAAACTGACAAGCGCCGATGCGACTAAAGTTCCGAGAACCGTCGCAGCGGGAATCAATAAGAAACGGGGACGAAGGTTGGCCAGCAGTTCTTTCAGCTTACGGTCACTACCGATACCAAAGCCGACCAAAAACATCAATAGATAAAGGGCATAGATTGAGCGGTCATTTTCCGCCCATGAGGAAGGGAGCAAATGCCCCCAACCGATCAGGCAACCTGCAATAAAAAAGGCAACGATTGTCAAACTCCCTTTCATGCGCGCCTCTTTGGTTTAAAGAAGAAAGAGTAGACTCCCCATGCCGCCAGAACACTACCAGCGGTCGCGACAAAAGCGATCAAAAAGGCCTCCAACCCCAATGTGGATAGATTCCGGATGATCTCTTCATTATGGCCAACGGATAATCCCAAAAGAAAAAGAAGCAAGCAGATAACATAGAAAATCACTTTACCGAGGTTCTGAAACTCATTTCTTTTTCGAAAAAGATAGCCACAAGAAACCCCGGCAAACATAATTCCAATGACAATAAACATCGGATTGTTGTTATTTTTTTGCCTTAGTCAGAGTGACAGGAATATTCATTCCTCCGCCGACAGCAATGCCCATAATCACTTTCGGTTCAAGTTTTAAAGAGACTTGTACCGGATAACCATCGACTTCCAAATCGGTTGCATATGTATTATCACCCTGAGATTTAATCTCCGAGGTTTTATACTCTGTCCCTTGGATAAGAACCTTTCCTTTCAATCGATTACCTTCTTTCACAAATGTAATCGTCCCTTTCTCATATCCCGAAGGAGCCTCGGGTGCCGCATAATCCCATGTCCCGCTCAAATTCGGAGCGGATTTTATCTGTTCTTGCGCCTGTCCTCCCAGACTGCATAAAAAACCCAACAGTAAACAAAAAAATAATTTTACGCTTGCCTTCATGTGAATAGTTATTAAAGTTTATGCACAAATATACCAGATTTAAAAGAGGAAAACTAAAAGTATTTTAGCCAATTATTATAAATATTCAAATTATTACCTTAATCCGGATCTTTCCCGGCTTCCCACCTTAACACAAAAAAGACCGGAGAAGTTCCTGCTCCTTGCGGAGGGTGAACTTCCCCGGTCTTCAAAAAACGGCGGCGACCTACTCTCCCACTTATGACGCAGTACCA